>NZ_JAGSPM010000009.1 GCF_018139645.1 Affinundibacterium baiyunense | reverse complement strand
TCCCGAACAGGACCGTGAAACGACTTTGCGCCGATGATAGTGCTGCAACCAGTGTGAAAGTAGGTCATCGTCAGGCTCTTATCCCAGAATGCCCCTGATTCCAACGAATCAGGGGCTTTTGCTTTTTAACTTCTTACTCTTTGCTTTTACTCCTACTCTGCAGCATTCCTTCGGTCTTCCCTCTTTTCTTGCTATATCAATTCTCTTTTGTACTCTTTTTTACCTACTCGGCTTCTGTCTTCTCTTTTTTCGACAAGTTCATTATTTTGAGTAAGTTCTTTAATTTTTCGACTTCTTCATTTCATTCGAAATTTCGACTTCAATCAAAGTAAGGCAAGCAAAGTACGGTGGCTTGAGCAAGGTATAATGCCAAGTAGAACTTCTACATCTAGCCTAGTCATCATGAGATAAAGATGAACTCGTTAGGCCATCACAGATCACGTGCGTATTTTTTCGAACTTTTACTCCTCAACTGAATTCTTTTTTTACCATATGGAAGCTTTTCTTGTTTCAACACTGGCGGTTAGTATTGGTGAAATTGGTGACAAAACACAGTTACTGGCACTTTTGTTGGCGGCGCGATATCGGAAACCGATTCCGATTATTTTAGGGATTCTGATCGCAACTTTGGCGAATCACACGCTTGCTGGTTTGGTTGGTCAGTGGGTTGTTAGTCACATCTCGGCAGATATTCTTCGTTGGGCTTTAGGACTTTCGTTTATTGCAATCGCCATTTGGACTTTGAAGCCTGACGATATTGAAGACGAAGGATTGAGGGAGGGGCGCTTTGGGGTTTTTATGCTTACTTTTATTAGTTTCTTTTTTGCAGAAATTGGTGATAAAACTCAGTTAGCCACGGTTGCTTTGGCTGCTAAGTACACTGAGTTAAGTTTAGTAATCGCGGGCACAACTTTAGGAATGCTGATTGCGGATGTGCCAGCCGTCTTTTTGGGGAAAGTTGCATCACCTAATTTCCCTTTCCATATTGTGCGCTGGTTAGCCGCCACAGTGTTCGCTGTCTTGGGGATATTTGTCTTGCTCAATCTGGGTGGCATGTAGTCAGTAATTGAACATGATCACGATTAAATTTTACGCATTTTTTATCGATTGCCTTTATGCGTAGGTAATTTGTTGTCGGCTGTATTAAATTGAATTGAAGAAAGAATGTATGAGTACTTATGTTTTGCCAAAAGGGACAGTAGTGAAGCTAGGAACACTGTCGAATAACCTTTATTCATTCTTGAATAATGGCGTACCTGCAGTACTGCCGCGTATCGGCTTGGAAAGCCAACAAAATTTACCGGACTTTACCCAGCAGCAGGGAATTTACGTTGGTGAGTTAATGGCGTATTTTGCTGCTGCAGCGCTGTTCTGTCAGACTACTGCCCAGCTATATACGGAACATAAAGAAACGATGGATCAATTTGTTCAACTGTTGCAAACTAAACGCAGCAGCAAACCAAATATTCATGGTTTGGAAGATTTGTCAGTGCAGATTGGTTTGCCTATCGTGTTAGAAATTGTTTTGGACGAAGATTGTAAAGTATTGGCGGATACGCATTTTGAGCCAAGTGATAAAACAGAGAAATGTTGGACGCACTGGCGCAGCGTAGTGTTGAATCGAGCTGAAGGTATTCCTGCGAACTGGATAAAAAAGTTTTACTTTCCACGCTTGCTTGATTATCGTGATTTAGAGGGGACGAGAAGTCCACGTGTACTAGAGCAAACGATTGACACCTCGCTGATGGTCGGCGGCATGATGCAAGTGTGGCATAAAGATGCGCCAGCGGATTTGTTAATGGCATTTAAAAAGCAATATGGGATCATTAATTTTTCCCAGAGCATGGTCTTTGATGCGAATTCGTTGGAGCGTTTCTTTAACCTCAACAGCATGATCGATCCGGCAGGTCGATTATTAAATCAACTCACCATTTGGCAAGACCTTGATGCTTTAGCACAAAAGCAGGGAATCCCATTGCAATAGACAATCATCGTCTCATGATCGCACTCATTAACTGACTTTTTAAAGTCTTAATGAGTGCGGTTTCATCAGGTGGCACACCTTCAATGGCAGGTAAGCTGCGATCTGCATAAAATAAACCTAGTGGTTTATTATCGATAATGAGCGGCAAAATAATAAAGCTGCGCGTATCGGGCAATAAACTTTTGTACCAGTTTGGGAGCATTGCTTGAATCTTAGGATTTAACGTCTCAGCAATCATTAGGTCGACGTTGTTGTGCATGGCGACATGAAAGATGGAGTCTTCATTGTCGACTGAAAACTGGAAGGCTCCCTGACGTTCTATATATTTTTCCCCGACAGAAATTCTGGCGGTATATTTCCCTAACTGCAAATCGCGTAAGCAAACAGTTGCGAATCGAAATCCCATTGCACCATAAAGCGTTTCTAGTACCAGAAGCACCAAGTCATTGAGCTTGATTTGTTTCGACGCTAACATCTGCGTTACATCTTGCACCCCAGCCAATAATAAATCTCTGGCGTTACATGGCTTTCCACTTGGATGCCGGCTGACGGTTTGCATTTGTTGGGTGTCGAAAGCAGGTAGCATGAATTCGCTACAGAAATCACTCTCTTGAGAAATAGTAGATGTTGATTCGGTAGTTAAATTGGCGAGTGGAACTTCTAAAGTAATCGCTAATTGGCGTGCCTCTTTATCGACATTGTTGAAAATTTCTTCGAGCTGATTACTGTTGATGTCGAGCGCTCGACCATAGCGTTTAACGATTTGTGAACAGCGTTGTTCTATCGGTATTTGACTTTCATCATTCTGTACTAGCGTACTCGCTAGCTCTTCACTGAAGCTGGCGACTTGTTTTATCCACTCCGTGTCTTGCGCGGTTTTCTTTACTTCTCCGTGCAGCGGTTGTAATGCAAAGATGATGCTCTCGGGTATTTTCCAATCGTGCAGCACGCTTTGGCCAAAACGCTCAAAGCTACAACCCAGCAACTGAATGCAGGCTTCATTGATTTGACCAGGGTCGTCAAATCCTATACTTTGAATTTTTTCATACAGAGGATGATCAAAAGCAGCAACCAGAATGCGTCCCATGTTTTTAAACAATGCCGCAACGGCGGCCTCTTCACTTTTTGGATGGCGATTTCTTCTTGCGATTTCTCGTGCAGTTACGCTAGCGCAAAGCGCTTGAACGAGTTCTTTGCGTACTGATTGGGCTTGTTTGTAATCTTTGAAACCATCAACCAGCAAGGTTGCCATCGCATTGGCTTTAATGGTGTCGAAGCCCAATAAGAAAATCGCTCGGGAAATAGTGGTGACCGATACGCCACCGGCAGTACGATAGGCAATCGTGTTGGATACGTGCAGTATTTTTTGTGTTAGCGCAACATCGGAAAGAATGAAGTGGGCTAGTTCCGAAACCGAATCCTCCCCGGATGAAGTAATTTGAATGACTTTGCTGATCGTTACCCCAAGCGTAGGCAAATTTTTGTCGCTACGAATTTTGTCGAGTAGACGTTCACGAACATGGAGGCTAGTCGACATAGTCACAGATTTTTTAGGTTATCTTGCTCGAACAGCGTCAATTCCAAAGCGTTTTTGCAATTCGCCATACAGTGAGCGTATAGCTTTCAAACGGTTATTCATCGGGTCTAAGCGCGCAGCGGATTCGATCAATTGTTTTGCCAGATTACCGGTGGCAGGATCCCAACCTAAATTTTCAAGGCATTTGAGCGCAGCCAACGCAGCATTCAACACTACTTGCGGATTATCTGGTGATTTTCTGGCCGCGCTAGACATCAATTCTACAGAGCCACGGAAGTCACCTTCTTTCGCTTTCTGAACACCGAGCGCTACCAAGTCTTTTACCTCTTGTTGGCTCTTCTTCACGAGCTCCTGCCCAATATGGCCTTTGCCCGCACTTTCGAATACGCCCAATGCCCTCGTCACCATTTGTTGGTTGGGGGCGTTACGCATGACTTCCATGATAACTTCGGAGGCAGCGCCTTCGTTATTGTTTTCTAAGCAGCTTTTGGCGAGTCCCAGCTTGAGATCGTTCGATAGGCCTATCTCATCACGATTGGCTTGAACTGCCGCATCGAGCTCTTCTGTTAGTTTTGCCGTATCACCAGTGGAGGCGTGTACCAAAGCTGCAGAAATTGCACGGCATGCCTCGGTCTTTTTTATTCCAGACATGCTTTTTTCTAGGTCACGAATCACCGACTTTGCTTGATTGTGATCACCTTTTTTGACTAAGGCGTCGACTAGTTTTACATGGTCTTCGGGATCACGAAACTCAGAATACTTTGCTTTACTGACGACCTTTTTCAATACGGTTTCAGCCGTTTCGATGTCACCTGTTTCTAGTGCGAGTGAACCCAATTTACGAAGTCTGCGCACTGCATGGGGAGAGACTGTTACGGCGGTATCGAGCACTGACTTGGCTTCCGGTAAAGCACCGATGGCTTCATGTGTTTTTGATAGCCAATCATAGGCATCCATGTACTTATTATTTTCTAGCACCAGACTACTGAGAATATCTTCAGCCTCTTGATACCGTCCTTGCATGTAGAGGGTTTTCGCGAGGCCCAGCTTGGCCCATGCGACAGTTTTCATTTCATATAATTTGACGTAAAGCTCTTCTGCTTCGTTTGCTTCGCCCAAGATGACATGTAGCTCGGCGCGCAAGCGCATGAAGTCAACTAAATAGCGCGGTGAAGTCTGTTCACCCTCTAAACAGGCTTCTAATGCTTCACGTACAAAACCTTGCTCCATTAAATTAAACACTTCCATGAAGGCTTTGCGCTTTTCAATAGCTTTAAGCACGCGCTCAAGTAATGCGTCGGCGGTGAAGGGTTTGAGCAAATAATCGGAAGGAGCTAATTCGGCGGCACTGACAACTTTTGCGTAAGCACGCTCAGCAGTGACCATGATGAAAATTGTCGATAAAGGTGTTAGTTTGTGATGACGAACATCTTCGAGTAATTGCTGTCCATCTTGGCCTACACCTAGGTCGTATTCACACAGAATTAAGTCGAATACCTTTGATTGAATCGCGCGTATCGCGGTGCCGGCTGAAATAGCGTGATCAATTTTGCTGATGCCACATAAGTTCAGCATATTATGCAAACTGACACGCATACCGGAATGCGGCTCAATTAGCAGTGCGCGAATTTCCCCTAAATTACTCATGAGAACCTTTGATGATGTGGGAGTTGCCTGTTTTAATTGTTTTGGCAAAACATCGGATAAAACGAGCAGTCGAATTTGTACTAAGTAGATGACGACTCGCTTGTGCTAAAACTTTAACCGATTCGTTCTGAATAATGTAGCTGTATAGCAATTTTTTTCAAGGCTATTCGCACAACGTCGCTAGAATGCGACGCTATCTTTCATTTGAGAAATTTTGCAATCAAGAGCACAAACAGAGAAAGCAAGACGGTCGAGGCAAAAGGTATAGTAAAAATCTTACCGAATAGCTTGAAGCGTAGATCGCCAGGTAATCTTCCTATACCTAGCTTTTGCAGCCACGGGAGTAAATTGGCAAATAAAACCAAGCCAATAAAAATCACTAACACCCAACGGATCATGCTTTGTCCTTTGTTTTAAATAAGATAAATACCGTTTGTTGTATGGCGGCGAATCCGTCCGAAACGAACGACAAATTAAACATCGGCGCACGGCACGCCTCTAAGCGCCAACGTTTTGCAAATAGTGTCCAACCTATATTCATTATCGCTATCAGCAACAAAATAGCGACCCGATTGCAAAGCAGAATATCCAGATTCGAATGCGAAAACAGGGGTATCTTGATTTTGCACAGAACCTTCCAAGTAGTATGCAAACTCATTTTCTTTACAATTATTCGAGTATACACAAGGCATTGCGCTAAGCCACTTTGAAAATGCCGTACTAATTCTATGCAGTTTAGGGAATTGCTGCTTCAAAGGAGTCGAGAGAAAATGAACTTCTCCAACAGTCCAAAGAACCCCTCGCACAACACGAGGTAGAAAAATGATTACAACAGGCGACTTTTGGGGATTTATCGTGCTATCAATTGAATAAACTAGGGAACCAAATTCGTGGAAATGCAAATTCCACCCCCGTTCTGTCTGTACCATCGTTGGGGGAAGTGGCAATTCTTTGAACCAAGAAATTACGTCAGAGGGCCCTAAAGGGTTAGCAATAAAACGGAAAGTTGTGCTCATATTCTTAGATGTTTAAAGAGTCCTACATGACCAAATTTACTCGGCCATAGCTAATCTACAGTCGATGACTACGGTCGTGCTGCAGCAAAGGATCGGGTAGTTCTACTGCACAACCTAGTATTAATACCTTAAATAACTCACCCATTTCAGCGGGAGATAGTAGTTTTTGGACGGCATTACTAGCGGGTAGGTAGCGTTGAGAGTCCTCGACTGGAATTCTGCTCAATATCTGTGTGATGCCACAACTGAGCAAAAAGCCTGCTTGGCTGGTATAAGCCAACAGATCTAAACCGGCATTCACACCAGCGCTTGCGATTGCAGTGAAATCCACATGCGCGGTGATATCTTGCAAGCCAGGCAGATAGAAAGGATCGCTGTGCGCATGGTGTCGGTAATGGCACATTAAGGTGCCTTGGTCGCGCTGCGGTAAGTAATATTCGTGCGCAGGAAAGCCATAATCGAGCCAAATCGCCACACCACCGCGACCTGATGCGGCTTTCCCGGCTAATAACATTGCCGCCACACTACGCATGAAGCCAATTTCAATTGGATGAACTTCGCTTATGTAGCCAATTGCTAGTTCTTCTGCATTGGGAATCTGTGCAATCATCGCTGTGATTTGTGCATCGTTTTCATGCATTTCAACTAACTTCAACGTCGGGGTTGAACTAGTTGTGCTTGATTCTGTGCTAACACCCAACCGTTTCCAACCTTGCTCTGATTTACAAACTAGTTCAACCGGCATCGCATCGAGAACCTCATTTCCCAGCACCACACCTGAAAAAGTGGTCGGCATACTTGTTAGCCAGACTACTTGTGGGAAATCTTTCAAGCGTTCTTCTTGTCTAGCTCTGAGTTCGCCGGACAATTCCACGATAAAATAGCGCTTTAGCGGAATTTGAGATTGCTGACATTCGGTCAAAATATCAAATGCCAGTTTGCCGGAGCCGGCACCGAACTCCATGATTTCAGGACTTGTTTGTGAGAAAAGTTGTTGTGCCAGTTGCGCTAAGCTAGCACCAAACAATGCGCTCATTTCGGGCGCGGTCGTAAAATCACCATCCGCACCAAGTTTGGCAGAGCCGCCGCTGTAATAACCTAAGCGTGGCGTATACAGAGCCAACTCCATGTAGCGAGAGAAGGGAATGATGCCGTCGTTGCTGCTGATTTCTGTATGTATAAGCGTTTCAAGTTGTCGCGATACCCGCAGTGCATCGTCTGACGGAACAGGTAAGCTTAATTGAGGGCGAGGAGTTGGATGTAGTTTCTGCATACCAGCATTGTATTAAAAGCGAGGTAGTTCCGGTCAATAAGTGAAAACATTTTCGCTTATTGTTATATCAAACAAGATTAAAAAAACTGATATGGTGCCAGCGCGCCTGCGTCTTGTCATTGCATATCAGTGCAGACCCGAGAAATTGAATGAATATGCTTACGCAACAAGTAACATCTGGGCAAGTCGCATTGGTGACGGGGGCCGCCAAGCGTATCGGTCGTCATATTGCCTTGCGTATGGCGCAACGAGGTTGGGATATTGCGGTTCACTTTCATCATTCAGCTGACGAAGCGGCACAGGTAGTGGCAGAAATAAGGCAACTCGGACGACGTGCGATTGCAGTGCGGGCAGATTTAGGTAATGTTGAGCAGGTCAAGAAAATCATACCGCAAGTTGTGAATCAATTGGGGCGCCTTGATTGTGTAGTGAATAATGCTTCTTTGTTTGAGGCCGACAGTGCGGCTGATTTTTCGCAAGCTTGTTTGGATAAACACATGCATGCGAATCTGATGGCACCAATTATGTTGGCGCAAGATTTACATGCGTTTTTGCCAGCTGATGTTCCAGCTGGTATCGCCTCTGTCATAAATATTCTTGATCAGAAATTGTTTAATTTAAATCCTGATTATTTATCTTATACATTGTCGAAAGCAGCACTGCATACTGCGACCACCAGTCTGGCACAGGCTTTAGCACCTAAGCTGAGAGTAGTTGGGGTAGCGCCTGGATTGTCGATGCTATCGGGAGAGCAAAGCGAAACCGATTTTCAGGCTGCGCATAAAGTGACGCCATTGGGGCGTTCTAGTACGCCAGAAGATATCGCTGAAGCAGTCTGTTATGTCGCAAGTGCCAAGGCAATCACTGGTACTACCATCGTCGTGGATGGCGGACAGCATTTGATTCCTACTCAGCGTGATGTGATGTTTTTAGCGAAAGCGAATTCAGATTCTTAGATGTCATCGATTGCTTTCCTAGCGATTGCTAAATGATGATCTAGTGCTTATTTTTTGTTATTTTTAATTTGTAAGTTTTTTAAAGCGATTCTTTATGTTATCCATACTCCACCACCCACAACTCGCGGATTGTCGTCGTTTGTTTTTGCGCAATTACGAGGTATCTATCAATATCGGTGTGCATGAATTTGAAAAGAAGGGGGAGCAAAGAGTCATGATCAATGTTGATCTGTATATTCCCTTGGCATTGTCTACGCCAAAAGATGATCAGCTCGATGAGGTGGTTGACTATGATTTTATGCGTGGCACGATTGCAGCGCGTGTGGCGCAAGGTCATGTGCATTTGCAAGAAACCTTGTGTGATGATGTTGCAAAAATTATGTTGGCGCACCCGCGTGTACGTGCGGTGCGCGTGTCAACGATGAAACCAGATGTCTATCCAGATTGCGAAGGCGTTGGGGTTGAAGTGTTTCAAATTAAATCGGAAGTGTGAGTCGAATTATGCAAGTCATTTCTATGCCTACACCAAGCAATCCGGCGCAAACGGCAGCGACGCGCTCACCAGAGAAAATCGCTTACGAGAACAATAAATTACATAAACGCTTGTGCCGTTTAGTTGGGCAGGCGATCGGCGATTTCAATATGATCGAAGACGGCGACAAGGTGATGGTTTGTCTTTCTGGCGGCAAAGACAGTTACGCGCTACTTGATATTTTGATGACCTTACGCGAACGCGCGCCGATTCATTTCGATATCGTCGCCGTCAATCTCGATCAAAAGCAACCAGGTTTTCCCGAAGATGTATTGCCTGCGTATTTGGATAAATTGGGCATTCCGTATCACATCGAAAACCAAGATACCTATAGTATCGTCAAGCGTTTGGTGCCAGAAGGGAAAACCACCTGTTCTTTGTGTTCACGCTTGCGTCGCGGCATTTTGTATCGTGTAGCAGATGAATTGGGGGCGACCAAGATTGCACTCGGCCACCATCGCGATGACATTATGGAGACCTTTTTTCTGAACATGTTCTTCGGTGGAAAATTAAAAGGTATGCCTGCGAAGTTGCAATCCGATGATGGCAAACACATCGTGATTCGCCCGCTTGCTTATGTCAAAGAAAGTGATACAGAACGATATGCGGCGGTAAAACAATTCCCTATCATCCCGTGCAACTTATGTGGTTCGCAAGAGAATCTACAGCGTAAGCATGTGAAGCAATTAATGCGCGACTGGGACAAACAACATCCGGGGCGTGTTGATAATATTTTCTCTGCCTTATCGACCGTTGTTCCATCGCATTTAATGGATAAAGATTTGTTCAATTTCCGCGATTTGGCTTTGACGGGTGAGGCAATGCCAAATGGCGATATCGCTTTCGATGAAGAACCTTGTGCGACACCAACCAATACAATCAGCACCATGATGCAGTTAAATCTGGATCAAGATTAGTTTGATCGGCTAGCGCCCTATGGCGATTAGCCGACTGAAGAAAACAAACATAGTCTGATAATGCGCCTACGGGCGCATTTTTTTTGATCATCGTTAGCCTTCGCTACGCATTCAAGCAGTCATTTTGTGTTTTGGCGATAGATGTGGAGCCGAGATTCGTCACAAATGCAGGGTATTCGTCATCAATAATTCGTCGTTTGTCGCAGCATCGACCATTCTTGCGCAATGCTATTTACACTGTCTTTATCAATTAATCTACGTGTGTGGTTTACGACAAAATTAGGATCTACGCGGAACAGACCCTAGCGTCATTGCGGTCATCTTGTCGCACATTTTTACTGTCGTTGGTGACGCGCCTAGCTAGCGTAATTTTGCAGAAATCCTAAAACGAACGTAGTTTGAGAGAAAAATATGTATTTTAGATAAGTAAGGAATATGATACTGCTTCCAGTTATCTATTTTTTTCAAATAACTCGAATTTAGATGACTCACTTTTGCTGATCGATTTCGGTGCTGTACTCGATCTAAGTGAAATCATCTTTCATAAAAAAGGGAAATCTCATGTCTGCAAATGCAATGTCTGTGTTGACCAAAATCTTCATCGAACCTAAATCTGCCTTTACCTCTTTAAAAGAACATTCTCAGCCTTGGCTACCGTTGGCATTGATCATCGGTTCGACATTGGCTTTGTTTTACTGGTATTTTGCGACGGTCGATTTCTCTTGGTTGCTTGAACACACCATGAGCGCGAATCAGAATTTAAATGCCGAGCAAAAACAAGCGATGGCGAAAATGATGACCAAAGACAGTATGATGTACAGCACCTTGGGTGGTGTCCTGATCGGAACACCAATCGTATTTGCTTTATATGCGCTGTATTTCTTGTTAGCGTCAAAAATAATGGGCAGTAGTATTTCTTATGGTAAGTGGTTTGGATTTTCAGTTTGGGTGAGTGTGCCGACTTTGATTGGTGTACCTTTGATGGCATTGCAAATAGTCTCGGGCAAAGGACAGCTTGCGATGGAAAGCTTAAATATGTTGTCCTTGAATTTTCTGATAACGAATTTGCCAGTTGACCATGCATGGGCAAGCTTGATGAATAATTTGAGTTTGACGACGTTTTGGACTGCCTTTTTGTCCTTTGTTGGTTTGCGCGTTTGGACTGATCGCAGTGTCACTAGTTGCGTCATCGCAGCGGGCTTGCCTTACGCGGTGATTTATGGAATTTGGGTTACTGTCTTGATGTTTTCTAAATGATCGGTATTGAAATGAAAAAAAGTAAGCTCATAGGAATCGCTGTCGTTGCTGCGATCATTATTGTCCCAGTTGTGATCAAATTTTCGAGCAGCAAGCCCAAGTTAGAAGTGGAGATGGCGAAGGTCAGTAAAAAAGAAATTCAGCCTTCGATACTTGCCTCTGGCAATTTTGTCTTTCGTCAGCAAGTGCAATTGTCGAGTGAAGTGATTGGCAAAGTGTCTGAAGTGCTGGTGAAAGAAGGTGACAAAATCGAACAAGGCCAAGTGTTGCTAAGACTCGATCCAACCCTGATTCGTGCCGAAGTCACGCAACAACGTGCGATTGTTCGCAGTGCGCAAGTCAATATTGAGCGCGCGCAGTTAAATGTCGATCGCCAACAAGTGAACGTCGAGCGTAGTCGTCGTTTGGCCGAGGCCAAGTTTATCGATGCGAGCAAATATGAAGACGCAGTTCATCAATTGAATGTTGCTAAGGTCGACTTACACGCAGCGCGTGAAAGCATGCAGCAAGCCAGCGCTTCTTTAGATCAAGCCTTAAAGCGTTTAGATAAAACTGAGGTCAAAGCACCAATCAGCGGTACGGTCACTGCTGTGCAAATCAAAATTGGCGAGACTGCGGTGGCAAGTGCTACAGGCATGGCGGGTTCCTCTTTGATGACGATTGCTGACATCGGCAGCATTATGGCTGAGGTCAATGTAGATGAAGCTGACGTCGCCAAGGTGCAAGTCGGTCAGCAATCAAAAGTGTATCCCGCTGCATTTGATGATCAACCGGTAATTGGCACCGTAGAAGAGGTGTCAATGGCGCCTCGCGTGAATTTGGCTGGCGCATCGCAAGGCAAAACCTATGTTGTGAAATTGCGTTTGTCTGAAACAAAGACGGGAATACGCACAGGGATGACATGCCGCGTGGAGATTATTACTGGTGGTGGCAGCTTGCGACCAGTATTGCCAATTCAAGCGATTCTCACTGGTGACAGCATGAAGTTAGAGAATAAAGACGGCAAAGACAGCAAAGAAGCGAGTAAGAGTTTGGGCGTTGTTTTCACAGTTAAAGATGGCGTAGCGCGCAAGAAAGAAGTCAGAATCGGCATTGCAGATGACAATAATCAGGAAATTATTTCTGGCTTGGCAGAAGGCGATGTCGTCGTGACTGGCCCTGCTAGAGTATTACGCTCATTGCGTGATGGTGATCAAGTACAGGAATTGAAGTCGACTGATCCTAAGGCGGCATCGGCCTCCGCTTCAGCATCCGCATCAGCAGCCTCAGCCAATGGAAGTGGGACCAAGCCGTGATTACATTATCGGGTATACAAAAAAATTACCAGATGGGTGATCAAACTGTGCAAGCTTTGCGTGGTGTTGATCTTCATATTGCGCGTAATGAATTAGTTGCGTTTATTGGTGCATCGGGCTCGGGCAAATCCACTTTGATGAATATTGTTGGATGCTTGGATCGCCCAAGTGCTGGCACATATCAACTCAATGGACGTGACGTTGCCACTATGGATAGCGATGAACTTGCCTTGGTACGTAATGCAGAAATTGGCTTTATTTTTCAAAGCTTCCATCTGCTGCCGCGAGCCACTGCTTTGGATAACGTTGCGCAGCCTTTGATCTATCGTGGCGTAGGCTATAAAGAACGTAATCGGATGGCGATGGAGGCATTAGATCACGTTGGCTTAAGTTCACGCATGCACCATAAACCGAATGAGCTATCAGGTGGACAACGGCAACGTGTCGCGATTGCTCGTGCTTTGGTCGGTAAGCCATCGATACTATTAGCCGATGAGCCTACCGGTAATCTTGATTCCAGCACCAGCCTAGAAATTTTAGCCCTGATCAAAGAAGTGCATCGCGCAGGGCAAACGGTGGTGATGGTGACACACGAACCAGAGATTGCGGAGCAATGTCATCGGGTCGTGCGTTTGCATGATGGTCGTGTTTTGAGTGATGTGCGCAATGTCCATCAAGATCCACATACTCAAGTTGTTGATGACGAGCAGCAACGACATGCAGAGTTGGGAGAATAGCGATGTTTTTATTACTTGAAAGTGTACGCTCTGCGCTTAACTCGATACGCGCACATCGTATGCGCAGTTTCCTCACTTCCTTGGGGATCATCATCGGTGTTGCTTCTGTGATCACGGTAATCTCTTTGATCCAAGGCTTGTCGAAGAGCGTCACCAAGCAATTTGAAGGTTTGGGTGGCAACTCTTTAACGATCACCGCGCACAACACGATGAAGGACGCGATGCAGGGTAAATTTAATGCCTTGCGGTTCGAAGATATCGAACATCTGCGTACGCATATTGATGAGATTGCCGATGTCAGCCCCTTGTTTGTGTTGTCGGTGCCAACAGTACGGTTTGGTAGTACAGATACGCCAGCGCGTGTCATTGCAACCACGCCAACCTATCAAGATGTACAACAGCGGTTTGCCAGCATGGGACGCTTCTTAAGTGCGTCTGACGAGTCTGGTGCGCGTCGGGTTGCGGTGATTGGTCCTAAATTGATTGAGTCCTTGCACTTGCCTGATAATCCAATTGGACAGTACATTGGTTTCAACAATGAATGGTTCAAAATCATCGGCGTGATGGAAAAGCGTGGTGAGTTATTTGGTATGTCGCAAGACGATTATGTGATCATTCCATTTCGCACCGGACGTAGTTTGATTGGGAACAATCAAAGCATGCGTAACATGCAGCTGACCGTGTCATTAAAAGATATTTCGCAGTTAGAAGACGTTAAGCCACGCATCAAAACCGTGATGCGCAAGGCACATCGTTTAGATGCCGATGCACCTGATGATTTTGAGATTGCCTCATCAGATCAATTATCGAAAAGCTTGGATAACATCACGACCACGGTGACCTTGGTGATGGGCGGGATTGTTGGTATCGCTTTATTGGTAGGCGGTATCGGCATCATGAATATCATGCTGGTTTCTGTTACCGAACGCACCCGTGAAATTGGTATTTGTAAAGCGATCGGTGCACGTAGTCGCGACATCATGATGCAATTTTTGATTGAAGCGGTGACCTTATCGGTACTAGGTGGCTTGATTGGGCTAGCGCTTGGTTATGCGCTTGGCTTTGGCATTTCGAAATTGATTCCAGGCTTCCCCGATGCGGTCGTTCCGTGGTGGGCAGTGTTGTTGTCCTTCGTATTTTCAGCAGGTGTCGGCATTGTCTTTGGCGTGATGCCAGCGAGTAAGGCGGCGAAATTAGATCCGATTGACGCATTACGCTATGAGTGATTGTTGAGCTTAATTAATTTGCTTAATCCATCTGCTTATTCATCCAATCTAATTTTCAGAAGTAGTTTGAAAAGCTGTAGCTACCTGTATGTGATCTTGCATCAGGTGCTACAGCTTTTTTATTTTTGCGAAGATAAACGAGAACTAAGCCAATGTTTGCCTTCTGCTATTCGAGTCACCATCATCGATGCGATCAAATCGCCATTTGCATTGAGCAAGGTAGCAATCGGATCAACCAGTGTACCGATTACCATTGCGACTGGCAGTGCTTGTTCCATCGGGAATCCAAATGCGGTGATCGCAAATACTTCACCAATATAGCCACCGTTAGGAATGCCGCCAGCGACAATTGACACTAATACCGTAATGCCAAAGATGGCAAACAGCATTTCTGGTGCAGAGAAATCTTTGCCGAACATCGCAAATAAGACGGCTAATTTGATGATGGACGACATGCTAGAGCCATCTTTGTGCAAAGGTGCGCCGAGTGGGATCACGATGTTACGTATGTGAGCTGGCACCTGCATTTTTTCTGCCGCAAGCAAGTTTGCCGGTATGGCCGCAATACTGCTGCAAGTACCGATAGCGGTGAGGGCTGGCGTAAGATTATTTTTCCAAAAAATATTGACTCCCAGTTTGCCCGCAGCGAAGTAGGCGTACAGGCTAAAAAAGATAGCAAAATAGGCGGTGCAGCTAAGGTAGTACAAGGCCAAAGGTTGGACATAAACGCCGATGAGTTGTGGTCCAAACACCCCAACTTGATAGGCAAAATATGCACCTAAACCTAGCGGTGCAATCTTCATTATTAAGCTCAATAATTGCTTCATGACTTCATTGCCCGCATTGAGAAAATCGACAAATGCTTTGCCTTTTTCACCGGCGCGTAAAGTAGCAAAACCAACGAGTAGCGAGAATAAAATCAAGGCCAGCATATTCTTACGCGCCATCAATTCAGAAAAGTCGTTGACAGTCAGTATCTGTGCCAAATTGGTGGCCGATGTATTGGTGCTAGCTGCGATAGGATTATCGAGTGCCGCCTGCATCGCCATATTGCGTAAAGTGGCATCTTGCGCAATCGGAAAAGCCAACATGACTAACATCATGACAGCAGCCGATAGAATTACGGTAGTGAGAAATACGACTGCGACGATACCAAATAGCTGTCCTAATCGTGTACCACGTTGTAGATTCGCAATCGACGAGGCGATCGTAAAAAACACTAAGGGAATGATCGCCGTGAATAAGAGATTGAGAAAAATATCACCGACAAATTTAAAGCTTTCAACGCGATTGCCGAATACGAAACCTAGCAAGCAACCCGCTGTGATACCAGCCATCAGGTAAAGGATGTTGGCATAGTTGCGCACGATCTCGCTAGTTCGCATGGCAAATTTCATTTGTGCTCCTATTCGACTTTGGCAGGGATATTGACATCGCAAATACTAAAATCAGCGCCGCGTTCTTGGCGCGTCTTTTCGATAATCCGCTTCATCACTGCCACACTAGCAATACTGACTTTAGGGCGTTCTGTAGCCGGGATATCTGCGAGTAGGCGTACCGATTTCATGATGTCTGGTCGTGCCGGAGGTTCGCCATGCGCGAGTTTGAGTAGCACGTCGTTCCCCACCACTACACGACCAAACACGGTGTAATCTCGATCTAAGCGACGTGTTGCATCCAGCATGAAATAGAGTTCACTGTTAGCGGAATCTCGCGCCTCATTACGTCCCATGCCTGCACTGCCCATGCAGTGAGCGCCCCAGGAGCGTAGCGGCATTTGATTGTTTTTGTTGGCTTCACTGAGAGCCAATGATTGAAACGGAACACTTCCTAAAAAGCCGGAAGCGGAATCGCTACTTTGGCTGGCGATATTCTCGATTGCACCGTAGCCAAGTCGGAACATCATTTCTGGCGGTAAGTTAGGGTAAGCGGTTCCACCACCGTCTTTATTATTGGGATTACCAGTTTGTGCGACAAATTTGGGAATCACACGATGGAATTGCAAACCATCATAGATTTTTTCACGAGTAAGTAATTTGATGCGCTCAACCGCTTTCGGAGCCATTTCTGGTCGCATTTCTATAATGATGCGGCCTTGGCTAGATTCAATTAATAAAGTATTCGCAGGATCGAGCACGCGCCAATCATCGTTTGCCAAACAATTCGCTGGATTCAAAAGTAGGCATGCGCTGAACAGGGCTGTGAAAGTGGGCAGTAAGTTTGATAAGCGCTGTGAGTGCAGTGGATTTTTCATGCAATTCCTTTCCCGGATGGATGACAAATAGTGATCACAGCCATTGTAGGCAAGTGATCAAACGAGGGCTAGTGATATTTCTAAGGTGTTTCTCGTTTTGTGGATACGCGTGTAATTGTTGTGCATAAAAAAATGGCTTGAATCTTTATCGAATCAAGCCATGATGTAGATGCTGACGATAGAAACGCTAGCGTACTAATGTAATTGTGGTGCGCGTTTTACTTTGTTGCCTTGGGCTGTCACCACAGGGTCACCACGCATTTTGAACATATGCACGACTTGGGTTAAGGCAGCGGCTTGTTCTTGCATTGCGGCTGCAGCGGCAGCAGCTTCTTCTACCAGTGCGGCATTTTGTTGGGTGGCATCATCCATCTCACGAATCGCCGCATTCACCTGCTCAATGCCGCTCGCTTGTTCGTCTGAGGCTTTTGTGATCTCTTCCATAATTTGGGTTACGTGATCAACACTCTCGACGATTTCTTTCATCGTTTCACCGGCTTGATCGACCAACTGTGTGCCCAACTTCACGCTATCAACCGAGTCGCCAATTAAGATCTTAATTTCTTTGGCGGCACTAGCTGAGCGTTGCGCTAAGCTGCGTACTTCGGAGGCGACCACTGCAAATCCGCGTCCTTGTTCGCCAGCACGTGCCGCTTCAACCGCTGCATTCAAAGCCAGAATATTGGTTTGGAAAGCGATGCCATCAATGACGGAAATGATGTCAACAATCTTTTGAGACGAGGTATTAATCACGCCCATGGTGCTAATTACTTCATTCACAACCGTACCGCCTTTGACCGCTACACTGGATGCTGCCGCAGCCATTTGATTTGCGTTACGTGCATGGGAAGAATTGAGTTTTACTGCGTCGGTTAATGCCATCATTGAAGCGGCAGTTTCTTCCAATGAACTTGATTGACTTTCTGTGCGCGCGGATAAATCCATATTGCCACTGGCGATTTCGGTCGACGATGTGGCAATCGAATCGGTACCTTTACGTACTTCTCGAATAATGTCACGCAGGCTGTTACGCATGGTGAAAATGGAATACAACAAGCTGGTCTGATTATTGGTATCCAAATCGATATGGACAGTTAAATCACCAGCAGCAATTGCACTGGTAATATCCACCGCATACTGCGGTTCGCAACCAAGTTGTTTGACCAAACCACGTGAAATGAAGAAGCCAAGTGAAAACAATAAGAATGACAGTACGCCCACGGTAATCAACATTTGGATCGCACTCTTATACAGCGCTGAATCAATGTCATCAATATACACACCGGTACTGATAATCCATGACCATTGCGCATTGAGTTTGAAGTAAGCTAATTTTTCTACTGGTGTGGTGCCATTTGGCTTGGGCCACATAAAGCCGAGATAGCCTTCGCCTTTGCTTTTAGCGATGTCACGCATTTCGACATATAGCACTTTTCCTTTGCTATCTTTTTTGTCTGACAGATCTTGCCCGATCAGATTCGGCAAAATCGGATGCATGATCATTCTTGGATGTGTATCGTTGATCCAAAGATAGCCGTTATCACCAAAACGCATATTTTTGACCGCATTTAAAGCAGCTTGCTTGGCATCTGCCTCGTTCATTTTGCCTTCGGTCACTTGCTTTTGATAATGCTCAACTAGGGTGTTTGCTAGCTCCACTGCATTTTTGACATTGCTTTGATGCATAGAGAAGAGCGTTTTTTTCTCATTTTGTAACACAAGCAAACTGAGCGCAAAAATACCGAGAATCGCACCGATAACCAGTGCCCCCAATCGTTTACTCACACTGATTTGATGAATTTGGCTGAAAAAGCCTGACATACTGTTCTCCTGATGTTCTCGTTATGATGGCGACCAAAACAAAACGCCTAACTCACACTGACCAATCGAGGTTGGCGTGGTGTCAAGCGAGGCGATACACTTTGTTTTCGTGATCTGATGTTGATATGGCAAACAAGCGCCCACGAGAGCGGGTGCGGCTTTGCTGCCGTGCTGCCCATATCATGCTGGCAAAATCCTACCACGCGTGAGCAGCTTTATAGAATACATTTCAGGTAGAACGCATCAGAACTATTGTTAGACAGCAACAAGCTTGTTGTTGAGGCGCAGGATAGTCATTTCGAAGTGTGTATTCTTAAATCTATGTTTGCTTTTCTTTAGGCGATTTGTTTTTTACTAAGACGGGTTTTGCTACCAACACCAACCGCGGTAAAGATCGCTAAAGCTTGAAATAAGGCGATACAAGCGAATACCCATTGTGGATGATGTGCATCCATAATCGCACCAAACAAGGCGGGAGAAAACGCCAAACCGATGTCGAGTCCGGAATACACCACGCCATATACGCGTCCCGTAGCATTTTTGGGAGAAGCGGCGCGAATCAGTAAATCACGTGATGGTCCTGCGATCCCAGCGCCCAGCCCAACCGCGCCCATCAATATCACGGCCATACCGGCCGATACCCAACCACTTGCGAGTAACAATGCGATAAAAGCAGAGAAAGAGAAGGCGACGGTAATTGTTTTATCGTGATCGGTGGTTTTCGCAGCAATAAAACCACCCCAAATCATGCCGACCGCGGATGTCAGCATGTAAGCGGTGTAGCCGGCGGTCGCCCATGCCAAAGACATGCCATAAATTTCTCGCAAAGCAGTAGGAGAAAAACTCTGTATGCCGCCAATCCCCATAGAAATCATAAAGAAGAATAAGAAGCACATCCAAACTGCTGGCAAGCTTAAGAAGTGAAATAGGCTTTGGTCTTCTTGTGCGATTTGGGTTTGCGGCTTAACTTGTGGTTTAGATTGTTTAGTTTCTTGACGGTTGCCGGTGAACAGAACATCGCGATAGACGAATAAAATTGCTAACACAATGATAGGTAGTATCGATGCCGCAAACAAGGCAATTCGCCAATTGCTTAGATTGGCGATTGTTACCAAAAACACCGGTGCCGCTGCCCAGCCAAGATTGCCACTAATTCCGTGTACCGAAAAAGCATGACTCAAGCGTTGGGTTGTTACACGTTTATTCAGGATGGTGTAGTCGGCGGGATGAAATACGCTATTGCCCAAGCCCGCGAGCATCGATCCCAGCATCAATACCAAGTAATTCGGTGCTAGTGCGAGCGCCAGAGCAGACAGTGCCAAGCAAGCGATACCAAAAAATAAGACAGCGCGAGCACCTATTTTGTCGACCACGAAACCTGCCAAGGCTTGTCCTATGCCAGAAACAACAAAGAAGGCACTCATTAATAATCCTAGTTCCGCATACGATAGTGCAAAAGCTTCTTTTAACCACGGAAACAAGGGCGCCAAAATCATGTGAAAGAAATGGGAAATGCCATGCGCCAACCCGACCAAACTGATGACGAGTGCATCTTGTTTAAAGCTATTCGGTGTAGGAAGCGGGTGATCGTGGGTGGAAGTAATGCTAGTCATAACGGCAACTCTCTATCGAACCTTATTAATCTGGTAGCAAATGGCAGATAAAGCACTACCAATGTTCCTACAGTGTAAGGAAAAAGTGGTCGTCTGTTTTAAGATAAACAGTCATAATTTATCGAATAATTGCCAAACTAAGTTTTGACATGTGATTCCATACGTCCCTTTCGTTTTGAAAGCTTGTTTATGTCTCAATCTCCATTGACACACACCGGTTCACCTCCCGTGAGCTTATCGCCCACCCCGTCGCGCCCAGTACGCGTGGTTGCGCGCAATTTGGACGCTGACGAATTATTGCGCGCGCATCAGCATGCCTGGGGTCAGGTAACTTATGCGCTGGATGGCGCGGTACAAGTGAATGCCAATCATCAAACATGGTTTGTGCCGCCACTGCGAGCGATTTGGATTCCCCCATTTATTCAACATGAAGTACGCACACTTGAACGTGCCCAGCTAAGAGCGATCTATGTTGATTGTTCGGTGGCACCGATCCGTGGTGATGATTGTGTGGTGTTAGAAGTCTCTGGTTTGATGCGGGAATTGGTACGTACTTTGACGGCGATTGAGTTAAGTCAGGATGCGAATGATGGTGCGCAAAAGCAGCTGCGTGAAAGCCATCTGGCAGCTTGTTTATTAGACGAATTAGCGAACGCAGCGCCACTGCCCTTGAATGTACCAATGCCGCGCGATTCTCGTTTGCGTAGTTTGTGTGAATTGCTGATCGCTAATCCTGCATCGAATCTCAGCTTGGCTGAATTATCAAAACAGGTTGGTGCTTCCGAAAGAACTTTGGCGCGTCTTTTTCAGAACGAGATGCAAATGAGTTTTGGTTTATGGCGCCAGCAAATGCGCTTGGCACGTGCGGCCCCTTTGATCGTCAGCGGCAAGCCACTATCGGTGGTGGCTGCAGACCTTGGATATGCAAGTCAATCGGCCTTTTCTGCCATGTTTAAAAAAACTTTTGGCGAGACACCATCCCAATTTTTCCGTGCCTCTACCCAAGAGTTTTAGTTGGATGTGGTCGAACAAAGACGATTCCGATAAATTCGCTTGCTTGCTCGCTTGGTCAATCCGAACTCCTATTTTTCTCTAGGTATTTTTTCAAAGCAGTTTTTAGTGGAGCGATAAATGTCAGCATCTCTGCGAACAAGCTTTCGATTTCGGATAAGTCTTGCGCTTTCGCTTTCAGTTCGATTGCTTTCGCAAGTTGTTCAATTGGCTTTGCATTGAAATTGCCAACTAAGCCTTTAAATGTGTGCGCACTTCTGTGCAGCAGTTCGGTGTCGCCGGACGTGATCGCCACACGTATTTCATCGACTTGCTTATCGCAACCTTCGATGAACATCGGCGTGATGATTTGCAAAATTTCTTCGTCTGCGTCAACTAGTGCAAGCTCGAAGTCGAACTGATGATTGAATAAGTCTTGGGTGGAACCTGTGGCTTTATTCTGAGCCACTGAAGCATGTTCTAGATTCGCATTGCTCAAGGAGCGACTTGCAGCGACCAGATTCAGCAAATCTTTTAAACTATCGGATTTAATCGGCTTAGAAAGATAGTAATCCATTCCCGCGTCGATGCAGCGTTCGCGATCACCAGGCATGGCATTGGCGGTCATTGCGATGATAGGGATGTGTTGATCGTTTTTCTCCAAGCTACGGATGAGTTGCGTTGCCTCGATGCCTCCCATTTCTGGCATTTGCATATCCATCAAAATCGCATCATACGAATTTTCTTGATATTTCTCTAGCGCGACGATGCCATTCTCAGCCACATCGGTGACGTGACCCCACTTGTGTAATAAATTGCAGGCGAGTTTTTGATTGATAGGATTATCCTCCGCCACCAAAATACGCAGCGGATATTCTTGTGTATGC
Organism: Affinundibacterium baiyunense; assembly: GCF_018139645.1. Lineage (GTDB taxonomy): Bacteria > Pseudomonadota > Gammaproteobacteria > Burkholderiales > Burkholderiaceae_D > Undibacterium > Undibacterium baiyunense. The sequence goes on along the minus strand of NZ_JAGSPM010000009.1, from coordinate 167,412 downwards.
GCATCTTCAGCGATAAGATTAATGTAATGAATCGCGCCAGTCGCCACACCTTGAAAGATGGCATCAATCGCGATTTGTAATTCTTGTTGGCTAATAGGTTTACGCACGTAGCCATCGATTCCAGCAGCTTTGCATTGTGCAGCATCGTCAGTTAGTGCTGCGGATGACAGCATTAACATTTTTGCGTTACCTAGCAAGTGTTTTGATTGAATCTGTCTGGCTAATTCAAAGCCATCCATTTCTGGCATACAAGCATCTAATAGAATCAAATTGAATTGACGCTGGGTTTGCGTGTGTTGTTGCATTAACTTGATTGCATCTGCGGCGCTGCTCGCTACTTCAACGTTCATTTGCCAGTTACGTAAAGTGTCGCCGATGTATTTTTGATTGATAGGATTATCATCAACCACGAGTGCGTTCAAGCCTTGTAAATGCATGGTTTGCAATGGGCTACTATTCGCTAAACTATAAGCAAAATCAGCAGAGAAATAGAAGCAGCTACCTTGTCCCTTGGTACTCTGGACTTCAAGCTTGCCATTCATTGCGCTGACTAATTTAGATGAGATTGATAAACCTAATCCAGTACCGCCATATTTACGTGTCGTGGATGCATCAGCTTGACTAAACGGTTGAAAAATATGTTCAAGTTTATCTTGCGCAATGCCAATACCTTGATCAGTTACTGAGAAATGCAAACGCGCGTGCTTGTCATGCAATTCGACTAAGTTGACGTCTATCGTAATGCTGCCATGATGACTAAATTTAATCGCATTGACGAGTAAATTACTGAGTACTTGGCGCAGCTTGCCTGGATCACCAATCAAAATTTCAGGTAGTTCTGGGTCGATTTGATAGACGAGTTCAATGTTTTTTTGCTCAGCACGTACCGCCGATGCTTTTAACATGGTGGCGATCAGTTCGCGGATCGGAAATTCTATGTGCTCCAATACGATTTTGCCGGATTCGATTTTTGAAAAATCTAAGATATCGTTAATGATCTCAAGTAAGGAGTGCGAAGAAACTTTGACCAGTTCAAGATATTCGCGCTGTTGTGGATTCAAATCAGTATCGAGCGCAAGTTCGGTCATCCCAATGATGCCATTCATCGGTGTGCGAATTTCGTGGCTCATGGTGGCGAGGAATTCGCTTTTCGCTTTGCTGGCGTCTTCCGCACCGACCTTGGCTTTAATCAAAGCGGCTTCAAATTCTTTTCTGCTGGTGATGTCGCGACATGATCCGTAGATGCTGCCGTCAGGCAGCAGAGCGACATTCATTTCAACTGGAACTTCGCTTCCATCTTTTTTTAGGAGTTTAATTTCTTGCCGCATCAAACGTTGCGCTGTCAGATTTTGTATAAACGTTTGTCGTGCCGCTTCACGGAAATAATCCGGCAACAAATTGTAAATATCCGAGCCGATTAATTCATCGCGCCTGAACTTGAGCATCGTTAATGCTAAATCATTGACGTAAATCCAGCGTTCACTTTTATCGGCAACAAATACCGCGTCGGCGGCATTGTCCAAAATCATACGCTGTTTGTGTTCGCTCTCGCGTAGTGCTGCTTCTGCGTTACGACGCGCGGTAATATCTTGAAATGCTGCTACTGAGCCAACAATTTTTCCTTCTTCCAAAATGGGAGACGCGACAATAGAAATTGGAAACAGCATGCCAGATCGATGTTGAAAATATTCTTGATCTGATCGATAGACCTGGCCTCGCGTGACAGCCCGACTAATCGGACAGTCTTGGTGCTCAATCGGATTGCCACTGATGTGTTGAGAATGAATAATATTGTGTAGATTCTTACCTTGTAATTCTGCAAGCGACCAGCCAAGAATTTTTTCTGCTTCTGGATTCACGAAATTGCAATTGCCATTCGCATCGAGTGTATAGACCCCCTCGCCGAGCGTATTCATCACATTTTGTAATAAACGTTTGCTTGATTCGATTTGGTCAGTTAACAATCGTTCTTGCGTGATATCGGTTCTGATCGAAATGAATTGATACGGTACTTTATCCGCATCTAAGAATGGCACGATGGTTGCGCTAGTCCAATAGTAACCACCATTTTTCGCACGATTGCGAATATCACCATGCCATACTTTTCCTTGGCTGATGGTTTGCCACATATCTGCAAAAAAGGCTTTGCTATGTAGTTGTGAATTGACGATGCGGTGATTCTGACCTAATAGCTCTTCGCGCGAATAATGGCTAATTTGACAGAACTTATCATTGGCATAAATCAGATCACCTTTTGCATCGGTGATGCTGACAATCGCATGTTGATCGAGGGCGAATTGTTGGTTTTCTATAGCGGCCAGTGCGGTTTGTAGTTCGCTTCGGGTTTGTAATATTTCTCCGACTAGACCCGCGAGTAAGGTACTTAAATTTTCTAAACTGTCTTCATCGGCTAAATGCTTACCCAGTTGCGCCAGCACTTCATTGGTGGTCTGACGTAAGGTTTGCATCACTTGTTGACGCAGTTCTGATTCCTGGCGCAGGTTTTGATTGGCTGTCATCAGTTCGTCTGAACTGAGCTCCAAGCTACGTTTTCCTAATGCCAAATCACGATCAGCTTGTTGGTAAGCTTCATCGACTTGCGCAAAATACTGGCGCATCCCTTTTAAGGCCGTAATCGCTTCTTGACTTAATCCAGTGGCACTGCTTACTTGCTCAAATTCGTTCAGAATAGCAGCAAGTTGTGTTTCATTCTGGATGCCAAGTAGTCTTTTGTATTGGCGTAAAGAGAGCTTGCTCGGCATTAAACACGCTCTGTCAAATAAGTGATTGTCATCGTTTGATTGTGCAGGCTACAGGCGGCTAATTGATAACTGGGGCAGATTTCACCATTTGAATAAAATCCGCATAGCACGGTGTTCTCACCCAAGATATCTTGCACCGCTTCGACCTCTTCATCGACGCGTCCACCCATAACGAGCTTACGCCCAACGCAACTCACTAATAATCCTAAGGCTGGGTCAGTATGTGCTTGAATTTTTTCTAGGGTGGCGTCCGCCGCCGTTTCTGCACCATCGACCAAGTCATTGGTGTGTGCATGCATGAGTCGTAGAAATCCTTCGGGATTAATCGCGCCGGCGAGTACCAAGCTTCCATTCGATTCATCTACGCCCAAAATGGTGCGAATCTGTCCCAGTGACTCACGTGCGTCGCTGAGCATTTCGAATGGAAATAGTAGGCCAGAACTAGGTAGGTCTTTTGCGTAATCGCCTAGATAGCGCTTGTACACGTTGAGTGCTGGTTCACCATCGAGTTCATACAGAATATTTCCTGTGCTGCGAGTGACTTTGCGAGTCGGACCAAATGCTTTCCAGCCACCATAGCTGCCATTTGAGAACAGTAAATTTTCACCAGAAAATCCAATTCCGACGATCTCGGATGTCGATACTCCATTATTGGATAAGGTGTAGGTTTTTACAAATGCGCCATCATCGGCGGCTAAACCTCCTGTGATCGGCAGGGAGTCGCCTAACTCACTGACGATACCTTCGATCATCGCGCTGCCGTTAATATTCACGCCTTGCCCGAGAACCAGTAATGCACGTAGTTCATCACTTCGTAATTGCGCCGCGAGGTTTTTACCTGCATCGAACGAATTGTCCATGCCAGCGATGCGCGCAGTTGCTACTTTTAATGTAGTTGAGTCAAAATGAACTGCGGTTACAACAGTCGTTTGTGATAGGACCGCAGTTGAGGTAATTTCTCCTGCGGTGCTACAGCCAACACGGTGCGCATTGGGAAAGTAGCTAGTCAGTGCTTGATTCAGTAAAGGCGAGGCAAAATGACCAGTATAACCAAACACAAGAATCAATTGCGGATCGATACTCTCTAGCTTATCTAATTGCGCTAAGTCAGCTTCTAAATCTTTCAAGACTACTTGCTTGATTTCCATTTATCATCTCCTACTGTTCGAGTATGGGTGAGGTGTCGCGCTGCTGATTTGCCTAGTAAAGATTGATCGCCCTAAATTAATAAGAGCCAAATACTTTGATATCGTCTTCATCTTCTTGATAACGATCTTTAATTGCTAACACTTCGGAGAAGTCTGCAAGGAAAGCTTCTACACACTGCGGGTCAAAATGCAAACCGCTACCTTCTTTCAGAAAATCGACGGCACGCTCAATTTCCCAAGCGCGCTTGTACGGACGTTCAGAGGTTAAGGCATCAAACACATCGGCCACCGCGACTATGCGCGCTGATAAGGGAATATCACTGCCGCTTAATCCTTGTGGATAGCCACTGCCATTAAATTTTTCGTGATGAGAGAGCGCGATTTCTGCGCCCATTTGCAAAGTTTCTGAGACGCTACCTGCCAAAATTTGATGACCGAGGCGCGCATGATTTTTCATGATGGCAAACTCTTCGTCGGTCAGTTTTCCAGGCTTGAGAAGAATGTGATCGGGAATGCCAACTTTGCCAATATCGTGCATAGGAGCAGCTTCTAAAATCATTTCCTGCACTGATTCTGGCAATTGAAGTCGTTTCGCAATCAGGCAGGAATAATTTGCCATGCGCACGATATGAGCGCCAGTCTCGGGGTCACGTGAATCAGCGGCTTTACATAAACGTAGTATCGTCTCTTGTTCGCGTGCGCGAATTTCTAAAGTCGCTTTCTGTACTTCGGTTGCTAACCAAGTTGCACGGTCTTCTAAGAAACGTTGATTACGTCTTAGTGCCAGCATATTTTTGGTGCGGGCGAGGAATTCGATTTTATCAACAGGCTTGATTAGGAAATCATTTGCACCAGCTTCCAAGGCTTCGTAGCGCAAGGCTACTTCATCGTTTGCGGTGATCATTAAGACGGGGATATCGGCACAGTGTTTGATGTTACGAAAGTGACGAATAAATTCTATACCATTCATATCAGGCATCATGTAGTCGACCAAGACTAAATCGGGAACCTGATCTTTGCACCATTCTAAGGCAGTTTCTGGTGCTAAAAATCCCATCGAAGAACAGTGCTCGATTTTTTCAAGCAAGCGGCAAAGCAGAGTCACATTTATCTGTGAATCGTCAATGACTAAGGTCTTCATTTCCATTGAACTGCTCCGGTAACAACGCATGGGTGTATTGGAGATCATGCATTCACAAAAATGACGAATGCTAATGAAAATGATAGCCCAAAAAATTCTTTACTGAGGGCAAGAAATAGAAAAATTAAGAATGTTTATCAAATTTGTCTCTTTCGACGACAAATGTAAAGCCAACGAAAATTGGTTTTTCGTCATTTTTGATTCACATTTCTTAGGCAAGTCCAGCGCGCACTTGCCTGAGTAACTATGATGTTGTTTGTTTTGCTTTTTGTTTATTACCTTTGTAACGCGCATGGAAGCTAATTGCGACACAAACGAAACCTAACATGAGTATGGTGCTGTTCGAGTTGCTGTGATCTTTCAATAAAATGACATTGCTCATGCCGACTAACATGATAAATATGGCCCAGAACAAGAAACTTAAGCGTCGCAAATCATAGTTGGAAGCAGGTTTCGCTTGCCACAATAAACTTAGGCTAACGACAGGGAGCAATATGATGACCGCACTGCCCAGTTGGCTAGCTAGTTGCTGATTTGCGATTAGGGCGCCAAATAGCGGAACGCATGCAAGTCCTGACATTAGTGACAGAATGAGAAATACCGTACTCAGGAAAAGTTTTTCGCGCATCATAATAAGTTAGAAATTCAGTCAATAGTTCAGTCGACCCAGCACTTGGGCAAGCGCAGCATCGTAGCAAAAAAAGCTCACTTACAGTAGTTTTATCGTAGGTATTTGCTAGCGGGTTTTGTGGCTTGTCGTTGGTTTCAATTCAATGCTGAAATGAGTATTGGTTTGCTACGAGCCATTTTGCGACTAATCAATTAAAAAAGCATAGTAATTTAAATCATAAAATTCATGCACTATGGAAACATCGTGATAGACTGAACCCCAAGAAAACTTGTGTTGTCTCAGAACTGTGTGCAAGCACGTATCTGAAATTGCACAGACTTGTTTTTAACTGGACTTGTATCAAACAGTACCATGACAAAAATTATCAGTGATCAAGCCAAAGAAGAACACCCCCTGGTTGCGCAGCTTCGGCAAGAAGCCGTGCTGCCAAAAGAGAATTCTTCTGTGCAATTCAAACCACAGACCGTCAATACTAAGTTATCGCGTATCGAAAGTCGCCTGCATAAACGCTATTTGGTGAAGTGGCGGATTGCGATTGTGTATGAAGGCGGCACCGGTAAAAAGACATTTCACGGTCGTGTAAATGAAATCTCATTAGGCGGCTTGAGCATACATTGCGACCACAATGTTTTTCATGATGGCAAGGTGATTTTGTTATTGGCATTGCCGCCATTAAATGCAGGTGCAAGGGAAAAGATCTTAGAAATTACATGCCGCATGAATTACACGATTCTGTCGCAAAAACTATTCCGCATCGGATTAGAATTTGTCGAGTTTCGACAAGGCGATCGAAAATTATTGGAAGAGCGTTTGGAGATCAGTAATGCTGGCGGTATTGCTTATTCTGAAGCTTGATCCCGCACATATCCGATCTCGTATTCACCAGCATTGTCGAATTTTAGAATATTCTTGTTGTCCACCAAGCGTCCAGTGCTCTGGAAACTTACTACTAACTAGAAATTCAATAAACATCGCGTCGATACAATCCATCTTCACGCATTTTTTCTATCACTGCATCACCGGCGATCTCGCGCAATACTGCATCAACAGCGCCCGCCATTCCTTCTAAACTTCCGCACACATAAATGGCGGCTCCAGCATTGATCCATTGGCTTAATTCTGTTGCTTGTTCGCGCAATTTATCTTGTACGTAAATGCGTTGTGTTTGATCGCGTGAAAATGCTAAATCGAGTTTGCTTAATACGCCACTGGTTTGCCATTGCTCTATATCTGCTTTACAGAAATAATCGTGGGCGCGTTGACGCTCACCGAAGAATAACCAATTTTGATGTTGTCCTTGTTGCGCGCGATGTTTTAGATGGGCGCGTAAGCCAGCGATGCCAGTGCCATTGCCAATTAAAATGAGTGGGTAACTTTGACGAGGAGGATGAAAACTTCGATTGCTACGTAATCGAAGCTGTATTTTGTCTCCCAGCTCCGCGTAATGACATAGCCAACCGGAACCCCAACCTAAGCTGCCGTCCGCTTGCTGCATTTGTCTCACAATCAATTCAACCGCACCATCTTCAGGAATGGAGGCGATCGAATATTCACGGTGTGGTAATACCGTTGCTATACCTGGTCTATGCGGCAAGATTTCAGCGATGTCACCCGCTTGCCAATGACTGGATGCGGGTGGCGTTAAGCGTATTTGGAAAACTGGATTTCCTTGACTGCCATGGTTCAATAAGTGACGTTCGCTAAGTGTCCAAGTTTCATATTCAGCAGGGTGCCAATCCGCAAGATCCGTATGACCGCTTAACACGCCGAGATGATGTTGCCAATGTCGCAGTGCGCCATCATCGCCATTATCGACTTCAACCGTGTCGAATAAAGTTTTTGCGCCTTGCTGATGTAGCCATTGATCGAGTTGGCGACCAAATGCACAAAAGGCTTGGTAATGACGATCACCGAGCGCAAGTACCGCGTAACGACACTGGGTGAGCGAGAGCGATTGCGTCATGATGGTGCGTGTGAATTTAGCAGCGCTGTCGGGCGCATCACCTTCGCCAGTCGTGCTGGCAATGAATAAAACTTGTTGCGCCTTCTGTAAAGTGGCGAGATCTAATTGGGCGATATCCAGCAAATGGGTTTGCATACCGCCTTGTTGTAAGCTAGCTTGGGTCTGTTGCGCAAGCTGTTCTGCATAGCCAGTCTGGCTGGCGTACACAATCAGGATATCTGTGGGCTTTAATAACTCCGGCTGCATCTGCGTAAGCTCATGAGTGTGCTTGCGTTGGTGTGCTCGCTGGTGACGCTCATCTATCCAGAAATAAAACAGTACATAGCTGAAGACGATGCTGAGGCTGGTCGTGATGCGGTGCTGCTGTGTGCTGAGATATTGTTCCAAGGAGACGAATAAACATAGCACGCAACAGCAGAGTGCAATGATTAATCCAATGCCGAGTATCTTCTCGCTGTTATTGTTGATCAATACGGATTTTTGTGGAGACGACATGTTCGTGGTTCTAAATAACTCAGTAAGAATTTTAAAATTAATCTTGCGACATTTTTGTATGTCGGGCTAGTCATCCGCCATCATGGCTAAGTAGCTTGGACTTAAATATTCACGCAAATGATCACCGTCACGTACCAATATGCGGGCGGCAACGTGTAATTGCGTCGCATACGCCATACCAAGTTCGACTCCCAACACAGTAATCGCCGTCGCTAAGGCATCAGCGATCATACATTCTGGATGTAATACCGTCACCGCCGCAACGCCATGTTGGACGGGGTAACCAGTACGCGGATCGATGGTGTGCGAATAGCGTTGCCCCTCATGCATAAAGAAACGGCGATAATCGCCAGAGGTAGCAATCGCCAAGCCGTGTAAGGCGGCGATATAGTCGCAATCCAAATCGAAGGATGCATCAGCTTGTTCTAATTGCACCCACCATGGTTGACCGTCTGATTTGCAGCCCCAACCACGTAGTTCACCACCGACTTCAACCAGATAACTGCGAATTCCTTTTGTTTCTAAATAGCGCGCTACTTGGTCAACTCCAAATCCCTTTGCTGTTGAGCATAGGTCGATTTCTACGCCACCAGTTTGCAAGACGCTGTGATTGCCTGGATTGAGTTTGAGTTGTTGCCAATTCGAAGTTTGTATTACTTGTTCGATTTTTTCTTTGGCTGGTACATTCGTGGTTTTCCCTAGCGGCCCAAAACCCCACAAGTTGGCGAGATGGCCAATACAGGGATCGTATGCACCTTGTGTTTGTTCCGCGACAAACAAGCTGTGCTGTAAGACTTTAAAAAATGCCTCGGGAATCACATGCCAAGTATTTGCTGGCGCGCGATTGAAACGACTAAGATCGGAATCCTGTTCCCAAGGACTCATCTGCGCGACCACTTGGTCGAGTTGTGTTTGTATGCCGCTTTGTAAGTCCTCAGCACCGATGGAGGAATCGACATAGCATTGCACTTGCCATGTCGTGCCCATGGTAAAGCCATGTAAAACGTATAGACGCGCGCGCTCGTTCGGCAAATTGGGTTGCTGCATCGTGACAGGAATTAACACCTGACGCTGCCTAGTTTGTGATGAATGGAGTGCTTGCATGTGGACGGGCTGTGGAGCAATGAGCGTGCAGAGTTCAGAACAAAGACGAGTGGAAGGGCGTGTCAGTTTCTTTGGGGGAGAAGCACTGACACGCTGCTCTTGGGAGAGTTTGAAATTAGTCTGGCATCACTTCTAAGGTCGCGACATAACTAGCGCGACGTTCTTTCACGCCAGGGATAGTCGATTTATTGTCGCTGAAAGTCGCTTGCATCCAATACAAACCTGCACCTTGCCACTTGATGCTGACTTTGCCTTCGCTATCTGCGGTCAATAATTGTTCATCCAGTTTTTGACGATAGCGAATGCCACCTGCAATCACAGTGACTTTGACGCCTGCAGCAGGTTTGCCATCGATTAGGAATTGAAATTGTGCTTGATCGCTATTGACCAAATCATTCGGATGCGTGATGGGATTTAATTCTAAACCTTTGCCGCTTGGTTTTAAGGCGACATCACTTGGCTTGCCATTGGTGACGAAGGTTTCGACACGGCCTTGATTATGGCTCACTTGTAAATCTTGTGCGTTTGCAGGCACTTCTTTGGCGAAGGCTTCGGCTGTTCCGCGCCAACGTTTTGGTGCGCCGTTTTCTTTGTAGCTCGCATTGATACCGTCATTGACGACACTGATTTTGTAAGTGCCTTGCATTTCAGCGCGAATGTCAAAATTGCTGCGCAATTTGCCGCTACTTTGATTCTCCGCTTTGATGTTGGAACCATCGGCTGCGGTGATGACCAAATTATTGAGATTCATCGCCACGTGATCAAAGAAAAATACATCGGTCGCTGCCGCTGCATCAAAGCTAACCCATGGTGCTTTGCCGTTAACCACGGTTGAGGTGGGTACGATAAATTGGCGATGTGCGAGCGCATCTAAAGGTGCCAATAAGGGCATGCAAGTAGCTAATGCCAAGCACAGACTTTGGCGAGTTTTGTTAGAGAAGAGTTTCATGGAAAATTCCTTGAATAAAATGAGTTCAGAGATGAAGACGATTATGGTTTAACTTGTACCGAAATCTTGCCTAGTTCGTGACTACCTTGAGCGGATGCTAATTTATTGTCTTTGCCGCCCCAAGTGAATGGAACTTTGACTACTTCACGACCACCACCTTCGCGTGCTGCTTCTACTAATAAGTTGTAATCACCTGCTGGTAATTTTGCCAAAGCTGTTTTGTCGCTGGCGAAACTGAGTGTATGTTCGCCAACGATACGCGTGGCGCTACTGACGCCATCCATCGGCATTGATACATCACGACCGCTACGACGCCACCATTGACGCATATCCTTTAACCACTTCGCGCCTTCGTTATCGCGTTTTTTGAGGTCGTACCACACGGATAAATTTGCGGCAAAGCTTTGGTCTGGACGTTCAACCCAGATCGCCACATAAGGACGGTGGTATTCCGCGACATTGAGTTTAGGAACTTCAACTTTGACGACCAATTCCGCCGCCATCGCAGAACTACCCAATAAAGTGCCGATTGCGAAGGGAAGTATTTTTTGCATAAATTTACCTCGATAAAAGTAAGACTGATTATTTAAATTTTTTTAAATCATGCTGGATGACTGGCAATCAAATGCATACTGATTGCGTTTTTTTCCATGTGCTGTGATGTCTTTTCGTCGATAAAAACAAGAGGGTTTCATCTGAAAAAACATGCAAGCTATTCAAACATTCGGCTGGCTTGATGATGAATCATCGGCTGGCGATTACAAACGAATTTATTAACTAACTAACTAATTAACTAAGCTACTAATTAAATTGTGAACCAAATTACAAAGTCAAATACCGATATAAATAGTTAGGTGTTCAAGTACAAGCGATTTCTTGTAGCAATCGCACTCAATGTATAAACATAATGCTGAGTATCATTGGGATCACCAAACCCGCGGCAACTAAAGGCCAAGTGAGACGGCGATTACTCGCGTGCATCTTCAATAAAAATAATCCGGTGATACAAAAAATCAAACAAGCGAAAGCGAATATATCGATAAACCAAGACCATGCTTTGCCAGTATTACGGCCTTTGTGTAAATCGTTTAAATAAGCGATCACACCACGTTCGGTTTTTTCATATTCTAGTGCGCCATCTTCTAAATTAATTCTCAACCAAGCGTCGCCACCAGGACGCGGTAAGGCAACATAAATTTCTTCCGGTGACCATTCTGCACTTTTGCTTGCAGCGTCAATATGATGTTGCGTCTCTAACCATTGCACGACACTGGTTGGCAATTGCGTGTCTGCATTTTTTTGGCTGCGCTGCGTCACTTCAGCGTTTAATTGTTGCAATAACGAGGGGGGGACTTGTCCCGTCTTTTGGCTAGTTTTAGGACTAGCCTCAATATCGCCAGCATGATTCAAGGTGAAACCAGTGACCGCAAATAGCATCATCGCGATTAAACAAATCGCTGAGCTAATCCAATGCCAGTTATGTAAATGACGCAGCCAAAAAGCGCGTTGTTGTTGAGGAGTCGACACGTTATAAATTTAAAAAAAATCGTCTAGTTACTAATTTCATTGAACTTCAACAAAGTTGATATTGGCTTAGTTGCTATCACGTCACTACATTTTTGTACGGTGATGGCTATACGACTTCGCCAATTGATGCTTTGTTGAAAATTTTATCTACCTGATGTTTTAGCTGATACAAGCGAGTGACTAAGCAAATGACTCGCCAAAGTTCATTATTTTAATTGAGAATCATTCTCAATTGGAGAAAAATATATGACTGATTTGTATCGCATTGTTACGAGGTTGGGGTGGTGTCAAAAAATGCCAGCAAATGCCGATAAATTCTGCTCGATCACCGCATTAAGTTTCAGCCCACATACGAATCAAATTATGATACTGCGCAGTGAGCCCTAAGACTTCTGCACTATCACCAATTTGGCTACGCAAACTTTGTATATATTGATCCATCTCAAACAACATGTTGCGACGCGCATCGTCACGGATCATGCTTTGTGTCCAGAAGAAGGAACAAACTCTTACCCCGCGCGTGACCGGCTTCACTTGATGCAAACTGGTGGATGGATACAAAATCAAATCGCCGGCAGGTAATTTGACTTCATGCGCGCCGTAAGTGTCGATCACTTCTAACTCGCCGCCTTCATATTCATCTGGATCGCACAAAAACAAAGTGGAAGACACATCGGTACGTAAAGTGTAATCGGCATTTGGTACCTGACGAATTGAGCCATCGACATGTAAGCCGTAATGTTCGCCACCAGCGTAGGCGTTAAATAAAGGTGGCACGACACGGAGCGGTAGGGCGGCTGAGTAAAATGTTGGGTTTCTCTTCAATGCGGCTAACACCATTTGTCCCAACTCTAGCGACACTTCCGCGTGTTCTGGTAATTGGCGATTTTGCTTGACCAATGCACCTTGCGCACCGACGGTTTGTTTGCCATCGACCCAATTCGTTTCTTGTAAGCGTTGGCGCAAGTAGTTCACTTCTTCTAAAGTGAGTACGCCTGGAATGTGCAACATCATGATGATAGATCCATAGAGTTTGTGTGATTTGTTGCCTGTACTTTTGCTGCGCCTATTACTTTTAATTGCTGTTGGTAGGTTTGCCGAAATTGTTGAAGTTCGGCTTAAACCGTGCTTCAACTGATTTTCTAAAACTGGCTTGTTTCAATAAATTTGTTTCGGCAAGTGCGCTTCAGTAATTGCTCATCAGTAGTTGCTCAATAAGCTCGTGCATACAAAATGTCTGGCATTGCTAGGCATTCTAAACAAACTCTTCACCCAAGTAAATAGGAATCATTCTCATTTACTTGTTGCAAATCAAAATGAGAACGATTATCATTCACTTTATTGTTTTAGCCAGCCACCGAAACCGTCGACTCCAAGCGGTATTCATTAGCCAGCCTTCTCCCATTATTTAGATCGAAATAGACGTCAACAGTGCTTAAGTGCAGATATCTCTGTATTTAAGGTTGGCACTTATTTTTCTAATTTCCTTTTTGTTATTAACATTCCTAACCGGAGAATTCTTGTGGCATATATTCGTAGTCGTCAACATCCAAGCAGTACCGTTCCGTTCAAACATACTTTGATCGCTATTGCGGTATTGGCAGCACCTTTATCAGTACAAGCGCAAACTCAAGCCGAGCCGCAAAAAAGTTCGCAAGAGCAAAGTAAAAAGGAAAATGCATTGCCAGAAATTAAAGTGCAAGGCACGCAGGATATTCCTTTTAAAGCAGATGTATCGAGTTCTAGTAAATTGGTGAAGCCATTGTTAGAAACGCCGCAGATGGTTTCCGTAATTAAGAAAGAACTCCTGCAAGAACAAGGTGCTTACAACTTAATGGATGCACTGCGTAATACGCCGGGCATCACGATGCAACTAGGTGAAAACGGCAATACCGCAGCGGGTGATACATTTCAAATGCGCGGCTTCGCAACGCAATCTTCTGTATTCGTGGATGGTGTACGTGATCTAGGTGCGATCACGCGTGACACGTTTAATGTTGAGCAAGTTGAAGTTGTTAAAGGTCCTGCTGGCGCAGACGTGGGTCGTGGTGCTGCTTCTGGTTATATCAATTTAGCCTCTAAAGCGGCGATGTTAGATGATGTCACGAGTGGCACGGCAAGCATCAATAACGGCAATAACAAACGCGTGACAGCTGACATTAATCGTAAGCTTGGTGACACGACCGCCTTGCGCTTAAATGTGTTCAAACAAGATGGCGGCGTTGCAGGACGTGATCAAGTTGAGAGCAATGGTTACGGCATCGCACCATCAATCGCGGTTGGGCTCGGGCAAAAATCGCGTGCGTATTTTTATTCACAACATATTCGTCAAAACAATGTGCCTGATGGTGGTATCCCCACCGTTGGCCTCAAGGGCTTCTACAATGCAAATACGCTTTTGCTGAATGCGCCAAAAGTCGATAGCGAGAATTTCTACGGTAGTGTCAACGACTTCGAAAAAGTAGAAGCGGATATGGCAACAGCTAAGTTTGAATTCGATTTAAATGACACGACGGTATTGCGCAATATTACGCGCTACGGTCAATCGTCAATGAAACGCGTAGTGACAGGCATCAATGGTATCACCGCGACAGGGGCACAAGACACATGGACGGTGGCGCGCTCACGTCAAGGTTTAGATCAAAGCAATGAAATCATCGCCAATCAAACCAGTATCAACAGTAGTTTTGATACCGCTGGATTGAAGCATAGTTTGTCCGCAGGTGTTGAGCTTTTAATGGAAAAACAAAACACCAACACCATGGCGGTTCCAACTGGAACGGTGATTCCTGGAGCGAATCTGTATAAACCAGATGCCAATGTAAGTTTGCCTATGCCAATTAAAAATGGCGCCACCGCAGAAGGCCAAACCAAGACCGTAGCTCTCTATTTGTTTGATGCGATTGACTTAAACGATGAATGGCAACTCAATACAGGTTTGCGCTATGAGCGTTACAACACAGAATCGCGTACGGTAAGTTTGTCGACAGCCGCAGCGAATCCGACATTGCCAGTTGGTACTTTGATCCCTGCAAAAGTAACGAAGAGCGATGATCTCTTAAGCTGGAAACTCGGCTCAGTTTACAAGGTCGCGAAAAATGGTCGTTTGTACGGCGTGTATGCGACATCCTTAACACCTCCAGGTAGTGCTAATTTCTCATTGAGCAGTGCCGCAAATAACATTAATGGCCCACAGGCTGAGCCACAAAAAACTACCAATCTCGAACTAGGTACTAAATGGGACTTACTCGATAAATCTTTATCATTGACGGCAGCGTTTTATCGTACGGACAGCACTAACGAAATCGTGCAAGTCGACAGTGTCACCAATGCCTTCGCGCAATTTGGTAAGCGCCGCGTCGAAGGTTTTGAAATTGGCGTAGTTGGACAAATCAATCCAGATTGGCAAGTTACGGCTGGTGCCGCGACGATGAAGACCAAAGTGTTACAAGGCTCAACCGGCAATAATGCCGCCGGTGCCGCAACGCGTTGGTCGCCAGATTTAACAGCGACTTTGTGGAGTAGCTATAAAGTGACACCAAACTTTACGATTGGTGGTGGCTTACGTTATACCTCTGAACAAAAACGTGTGATTGATCCAAGTGCGAATTTGGCGGTACAAAATATGCCGAATATTGCGTCGAATTGGGTTGCTGACGCAGTTGCTTCGTATCAGGTGAATCGTAATTTGTCTCTGCAATTTAACGTAGCAAACTTAACTGATAAAGCTTATGTGAATACCTTGAACAACAGTGGCGCACGCTATACCGTAGGTGCTCCGCGCACATTCAATCTAAGTGCGAATGTTTTGTTCTAATCGCCATAGCATGAGTCGCAAGCAAAGTCAGCCTAATTAGACTTTCGGCAAGCGTTCGTAAAGTGATAAGAAAGCGCATCATCATTCTGGTGATGCGCTTTTTGTTTGTCTAATCTAACTTATTTGGCTTGGATGTCGAGGATAGTTGATCATATTTGTCATTAGTTGTGTATAGTTGTTGAGTCGCGGTTTATCCGCAGATATCGTGATGAATGACGAGGTTTTAGAAAAGGAGAAACAACATGGATGCGATGAAAAAACAAGCAGCAATCGATGCACTCAATCACATCATGGAATTAGAGCTGGCTGGCGTAGTGCGCTATACGCATTATTCATTAATGGTGTACGGCTACAATCGAATTCCTATCGTCTCATGGTTGAAAGGGAATGCTGATGAAAGTTTGGCGCATGCACACAAAGCGGGTGAACTGGTCACCTTACTTGGTGGGCATCCCTCACTAAAGATTGGCGCTTTATTAGAAACTGAACAGCATGATATTGGTGATATTTTGCGTGAGAGCCTCGATCTAGAAACGACGGCATTATCTGCTTACTACGCCTTGTTAAAAATTGTCGAAGGCAATTCAGTGTTACTAGAAGAATATGCGCGTGAAATGATCGTGGCAGAAGAATTGCACTTGGACGAAGTCAATAAAATGTTGCGTCGCCCTGGCGCAATTGAGGTATTTGCGGCGAACTAATCGCGTTGCAACAAGTCGGGCTGCTTAGCCCGACTTTTGTTTTTCGCTTTGCTATTTCTTAGCTCAGCGTATTCATACTAAGGTCCCCCGCATTACCGATTCTGAGTCAACCATGATTACAGATACAGTACAAACCATACGTACAAACCATTCGTGCAAAACATAAGTGCCAGCAATATGAACAGTATTAGGAGAATTCAATGGATTTAATTTTACTGCAACCGGGTGAGCAAGAATTGTTCGGTGGCTTCAATAGCACTACTTACGGTAAGGACTTGATTGATGGTGGCCCATGGACTGTCGATGATAGTAATGTGGTGTCGAAAGTGAACTCAACTACAGGTAGTCGCAATGGGCAATGTATTGAGCTAGTCTCATTGCATCAAGGAATGAAACAGCAGCTGGTATCCGATTTCAACAATGCTGCGCGTACTTCGGGTCGTCCGATGGTCACTGAATTTACTGCAGTGAAGTACGTTGATCAAACCTCGGTGAAATTGTATGAATATTGTCTGCGGGCTCAACCTATAGGAGTGGGGCGAGATAAGCCAAGTAAGATTTTTATCTTCCGTAAATCGAATGAAAAGTTTGAACTGCTGATGCAATTTCAATTACGTGATGCCATTATAAGCGAGATACAGCTTGAATCCCATTCTGGTGATATGCCGACTGAAAAATTTATGCTAAGTTTTACTGAGATTCTATGGACTTATTCGGTGCGAGACGCGAACACAGGACCTGCGGGTCATTTTTCTTCAG
The DNA here is from genome assembly GCF_018139645.1 of Affinundibacterium baiyunense. Lineage (GTDB taxonomy): Bacteria > Pseudomonadota > Gammaproteobacteria > Burkholderiales > Burkholderiaceae_D > Undibacterium > Undibacterium baiyunense. Next base: position 150,415 of record NZ_JAGSPM010000009.1, on the reverse strand, counting down.
GCTGGAGTATTCTACGCAATCAGCCGATTGCACAGTTCACAAACTGATGGTTCGAGTACATAGTCGTAAGCTGGCGGAGGCCTGCGCCGTTTTTTAATCTACATTGAATCTCTCATCCAAGCTTTGACGCCAGTAGACGTCTTTTGGAAATCGATGCGAGTAGAAATATCACACACAAACACATCGCGCTTACCAGTGCATACATCACACTCGCTTTTAGCAGCCCTAAATAAGTATGGGCGGTAAAGAAGCCGTTCAGGTGAATAAATCCGCCACACAGTAGCCAAGGGATAGCAGGTAGGGGGCGATGCAGTAATGTTTGACGTGGATGACAAAGATAGCTCAAACCATTTGCGATGATGGCGCAGAGGAGAAAAATGCTGGTTGCGAGTAAACTCATTTCTAATCCTTTAAGCTCAAAAAATCATATTGGGTGGCGTGTTGAATCGTTGAATTGTTGAATTGTTGAATTGTTGAATTGTTGAATTGTTGAATTGTTGATTACTAATTGCGCTAGGACGATGGCGTTGTTTGCGATCGATCTGATGCGATGCTCAACTCTTCGGTCGCTTGTTCTAGACCACGCGCTAGCGAAGAAACGCTAGGGTTCTCGACAAACACGCAGCGCTTGCCCGTACGCTTGCAAAATTCTTTGACGCGCCAATATGCATTGTGGCTAATGCAACCAGTTTGACAGATCACCAAATCAGCTGCGGCTAAGCTGCTATCGAGTAGACTTTGGCTATCTTCCATGCCGCCATCGTGGTGAGCAAAATGTCCGCCCACACGTTCGATTAAATCTCGATAGCTGGCGACATTGCCACTACGCCCTCCAACGCATAAGACATTTTTTTGCTGTAAATGCACGGTGATTGGAATAGTCCGACGCGATTTGATATCCTTGGACTGCGATTGATTAACGATCAGGTTTTCATGCTCGTACTCATTTTGCATGCGCCTTTGGTCATTGAAATGTTGACGTTGTTTTAGCTCTCGTATCTGCTGTTCTAGTTCTTGATGACGAGCACTCATCTCGTTTATTTTTTGTCGTAGACGTTGTTTGTCATTGAGTTCTGGTATGGAATTTTTGAGCGCTTGCAAATCACTATTGAGATAAGCGATCGCGCTCTCTTTACCAATATTTTCTGCGCGTAAATGGACGATGGTTTGTTGCAGTTGCTCAATCTCTTTCGCTTTCTCTTGTATGTGCCGCGTATGTCGTTCTTGTTGCCTCGCCATTTCACGACTGAGAATCGCATTTTCTTCAAGCAAAGAATTGAAGCGCACGATATCAGCGCGAACCGTGGCACCTGCTTGATGCTGTAGCATGTGCATGTCACGACACATGCCTTCTTCGATATGCGCATCGCACAAAGGATGAGTTAAGCCTGCCCAGAACGCTCCTGCTACATCGCCTTGATAAATTGCATCGACCCATAAGCGCACTAGAGCTTCTTGTGTTTTGGCAGCGCGGTAACGTTTAATCGTCAATGCGTAACGTTGATCCAAATCTTCTTGTAATACTTCAGAAATTCGATTGCGATGACTGCATTCAGCAACAGCGCCGACATGGATTTCGTAGTCATCGGCTTGCGTATTACCACCCAAGGCTTTATTCATCAGACGACGCAAGACTGCAAGTGGAATGCACACGCCTACGACCGGACAATGTGTATCGCGTGACAAATCCCACAAGCGTTTGCGCCGCGATCCTTGCATATTGGATTTGCTTGAATCTGCAGCGTGATGCGTGGCGGATGGCGTGTGTTTTTCGCACATGATCAAACTCCTAATATGAATCGTATTTAATGAAAGATATGTGGTGTTTCGTGATTTTTTTGTTCATGCGTAAATCGCTGTGCTTGTTCTATCGTGGTTTGCGCCTGTGCTACCATTTTTGATAATTCGGCAAAAGCGTTGAGATCTAACCGCAAAGAAACCGATTGCAAGCTGAGGTGAACTACACCGCATTCTGGACAAATCATAATTTCTCCAATTTTGCTGTTCGCGATACTCAAGTGTTTGCAGGCATTATTTTTCATGGCGGATCTCACAGATGGTGAATGGCAAATGGATGTGCGTGTTCGTATCCAGTAGTACGGTGGATAGCTAGCTTGTTCAGGTTGAATAAGTGAATCAGACAGCGCGTATGAAGTTGGATTAATCTACGTGGCTGCTTTGTGTCGAAATGCGTTGCGCACGCGCTTAGCCACGCACAGCTTGCGGGTCTAGCAAATGCATTTAAAACTGGCTTAATGCTGACGAGTGAGGATTGTTCATCCAACAGCACACCGACTATGCTTGCTATGCAATGCATGATGTCTCCACATAAGTGGCACTGGCTGGCGATGACTGGCTGGTGCTTAAAAATTCAAGACGAAGGACAGAGGTTTTATGCTCTAGTTACAACATAATAGGCCGCAGTAACGATGACCTGATGTTTTCACACGCAAGAACTTGCTAACGTAGTGCGTAAGTACGGTGTTTGCTATTGCTGTGTAAGGATTTTCTACTACATTCTTTCTGATTGCGTGTTCTGGCTATTTGGTCAAAATGAGTTTTCCCATTGCAGTACAGCGCAATCGATATACCATGCCTTGATGTTCGATCTCGATTTCTTGATGGCCTTGCAAAATGTCTTGGCTAGCTAGGCGTAAAGGTGGAACAGTATTAGAAACGGGTTTTAGCAAGGCTGGACTGGGCTGGCTGAGTTCTTGGGGATTCATAAAATTGCAGACCTAAAGTTAAACGAGGATTTTATTATAAATGCGAATCATTCTCATTTACAAGAAATATTTTTATGGATGAGATGGTAAAGCTTGTGGTGTGATTTAGTGTGCTTTAGTTTGATTGAGTGGATAGTAGTGCGCTTAAAGAAATGAGAAAACAAGAAAACGAGTAAGCATGGCGAAAACATTATTCTTGTGGCAGGCAGATGCGCTTGATGCGCGCGATCATCCGTTTCGTGCCAGTGTTCGCGATTTGCCTAAGCAGATTGATTTGCGACCTGATTGTCCGCCCGTGTTTGATCAAGGTGAGCGTATTGGTAGCTGCACTGCAAACGCGGTTTGTCATGCCTTTCGCTATAACTTAAATCGGCAGGCGCGATTAGCTGGCCAAGCAGTACCTAAATATCATCCTTCTCGGCTTTTTCTTCATTACAACGCACGCGCATTGGCGGGTACGCAGCACGAAAATCGCGGAGCGCAGATTCGTGATGCCATGAAGAGTATCGCCAAGCATGGCTTGTGTCGTGAGCAAAGTTGGCCGTATCGAGCGCATCGCTTTGCTGATTCGCCACCGGCTGCTGCGTATCAACAAGCTTTGAATTTTCAAAGCATTGCATACCAACGATTGCAGCAAGATTTGCTTGAAATGAAAAAATGTTTGGCAGAAGGTTTTCCATTTGTGCTGGGGATGACCGTGTATAGCGCCTTCACAAGTGCGGCGGTGCAAGCACGGGGCGTGCTGTCCTTGCCAAAAAAAGAAGAAGAGAAAATCGGCGGCCACGCGGTGCTTGCGGTTGCCTATAACGATAAGACAGAGCGATTTCTGCTGATGAATTCTTGGGGGGCTAAATGGGGACAGCATGGCTACTTCAGCGTGCCTTATGAATATCTGCTGCATGAAAAATTAGCGCGTGATTTTTGGACTTTGCGTGCAGTTGAGGAGGGGCTTGAAGCTGATGGGAAATGAATTAAATAAGTGATCAAGATAAGCTAGGTTCAAATAAAAAGACACCTTATCTATCTTGCAATCAAGGCACATTTTTGCGCCCGCAAATGACAATAGTCATCCAGTGCCATGATTGTATTAGACAGATAAGGTGTGGTGAAGAAACCTTGTGTGCTTTAAATATCTGAAAATTCTTTTCTATAGTTGTTGCTTCCATTTTGTTGAAAATTTGTTTGCAGACCGAAGACCCATTCTCACAATCCACGATTATTGCTAGCTGCATCGTTATCCGTATTGCTAAATGCAGAAATGGCAAACACAGAAATACCAATCACTACAAATACATAGCAACCGCAAGTGGAAATAGCTTGTTGGAAAATTGGCGACATTCGAGCTAGTACATCCGTCACGCACCATCCGTACGTGAGCAGATCTAACAGAAGCAATATAGAAAACAGTTTTGAATAGCCTTCGCTGATTCAAACACGGCCGTCCGCAGTGCTTCAATTGAGATCGACAGGCCGGTATCCGGGCTTGCAAGTTTTGTTATATCGCCTTCCCAGTTATTCAAACCAGTGGCGTGGATGATGTAACCATACTTGCTTACCGTTGCGGAGGCAGCAGTGGCTTAGCGATGATGTTTCTATCGTGACCACTTTCCCGTTTAACGCGATTCAAGATAATGAAGCGCGCACCTGTTGAAAGAAAGTTTAACACAGGCAACTATAAAATCTGTGCTGAGTTGCGAATTAATTTAATTGACGATCAATTCAATAGTCAGTGTATGTAATTGCGATAAGTTGGTCGAGATAGAATTGACTATAAAAAAAGCGCGAGGCATCAAATGCTCGCGCTTCTCAATTAAATGCAAAAGAACTTATTTTTTCGCTTGTAAGTCTTTCGCAACTTTTTCTACATCTGCCATCACGCGCAAGAGATTGCCGCTCCAAAGTTTACCAATTTGTTCTTCGGTGTAACCACGACGCACTAATTCTAGTGTGACGTTAAAGGTTTCTCCAGCATGATTCCAGCCATCGATACCGCCACCACCGTCGAAGTCAGAGGAAATACCGACGTGGTCGAGACCGATTTTCTTCACAGCGTAGTCGATGTGATTCACTAAATCTTGTACGTTTGCGCGTGTCGGTGGTGGGAACTTCGCATCGACTTCGCTCAAGCGTTTCAACAAGGCTTCGCGCTGTTCTTCACTGATGCCGCCGACTGGGCCGCGACGAATGCCAACCACCGAGACATTGCCTGGTACATTAAATTCACTCAGTACTTGCTTTAATGCAGCACGACGTTCGGCTGAATCTGTCTTCAAGTAACTACTAAAGCCAACGATTTGGATCACACCATTATTCGCTTTAAGTGCGAGCAACTGTTCATCATCCATATTGCGGCTGACATCGCACAAGGCACGCACAGAAGAGTGCGATGCGATAATCGGCGCTTTGGTGATTGCCAAAGTTTGCATCATCGATTCTTTGGATGGATGTGATACATCGACCATGATGCCCCACTTGTTCATCTCGGCGATAACTTCTTTGCCCAGTGGTGATAAGCCGTTCCACTTCCAGCCGATCGCTTCGCCGGTGTTGGAATCGGATAGCTGGCTGTGACCTTGATGTGCTAACGACATGTAGCGAGCGCCACGATCATAGAATTGTTTAACACGTTTGACGGCAAACTTTTCATCGCCCAGCGGATAAGCATTTTCAACGCCGATCAAGGCAACTTTTTTACCTTTGGCATAAATACGTTTGACATCCGCAACGCTACGCGCAAACTCAATTTGATTTGGCGCTAACACCGTGGTCATACGATGGATGCCTTCAAACATATTAATTGCGCTGTCATAGGCGCGCTTGTAGCCGGCAGGTTCAAACGCATCCGCTTCGGTAGATTGGCCGGTGTACACGATGAAAAATGCCGCGTCCAAGCCGCCACTGATCATCTTAGGCAGCGTCACTTGGTTTTCTAAATCTTGTGAGTAATTGCGAGAAAAAGCAAAGTTGTTGATATCGATGTCGGCATGAGTGTCTAAGGTAAGGACGCGCTTATGAATCCCTTTTGCTTTTTCTATCAAGGCTTGTTCCGCTGATACTTTGGCTGCAGGAGGCGTCGCATAGCTGCTTGAAGTAAAAACAGCGCCAGCGCATAAAGCGCTAATGATCAGAGCAATCGGCAATTGATGGCGTTTCTTGAGTCTCATAATTTTCCTTATCGTTACATTGCGGTTGGCTGGTTAAGTAGGGCGGATTATCGATCTTGCTCAATGATCCATTTTAATTTGTATTGCTAACAAACGGCTGATGCGATCTTATGCATCAGCGCAATCGGTTAAATAGGCAAATTCTGCCATCATTAACGAAGCTGGATAGACTAGTGAACTCTGTTATTGGTTCCCAAGTTCGCACTTGCTATCCAAAATTGCTACTCGTAATCGCCAATTGTTGTTTGCAATGAATTAAGCGGTTGTCTCGGTGCTGACTTTATCCCAATCATTCTCGTCGTCATAGTTGCACATCCAATTTACCGCTTGATGCCATTCTTTAACCATGATCGCATCGATATTGCCTGGACTAGGTTTGTGGTTGAGTTGCGCATGGCGCACAGCCCAATGCAGACGATACAACAGATCTGCCCAATCCATGATCACATCTTTGCGTCTGCGTTTGATTGGTAATTTGAACTGCAAGTCGCTGATCTGAGTTGCTGCTGTATCGAGCGATGTGCTTGCTGTGACTTCTGTAATTGCTGGAAAAAAACTGAGAATCTTATCGCTCGCAATTGGCTTGTGGCCTAAATCAACTTTTTCTAACAAACCTGCGCACCAAGCAAGAAAGTGGAAAGCATGTAATCGATCACGAAACTGTTGTAGGCGCAGATCCTTCAGCTCAGGATTGCACGCATAATCATGTAAAAAAACAGATTCTTCTTTTGATAATGTGTGTAGCAAATTATTGGATTCGAGATAGTCACGCAGTTGAGAAAATTGACCGTGAATCGCGGCTTGGCTGACCGCCCAAAGGCCAATTAAGCGCTGTTCTAGCGCAGATTCGCTACGCAATGTGACTTCTTCATCCGCTTCGATCACATGCAGTTGTACATTGATGCGGATACCACGTTTGTGCAATTGTAATTCCGAGGCTTCTTTGCGTAGTTCTGGCGTCATAGTGGAGCGAGTAAAAACCGATCAAGCCACGATTATGACACCGACATACCTATGCTCCAAGCTTGAGCCGCATGATAGACTGCTAGCTTCTCGATTCTTGTTGATCAAAATAATATGAATGTCGTTATTCTGGCTGCTGGCATGGGCAAACGCATGCAATCTACTCTCCCCAAAGTGCTGCACCCAATCGCGGGTAAGCCGATGTTGCAACATGTGATTGATACTGCAAGGCAGTTGAGTGTCGATCAAGCCGCTAAGATTTGTGTGATCTATGGACATGGTGGTGAACAAGTGCCAACGCTTGTCGCGGCAGACGATATTTGCTTTGCAAAACAAGAGCCACAATTAGGAACGGGGCACGCAGTCGCGCAGGCGATTCCCCATTTGGATGATGCCGTTCCCACTTTGATTCTGTACGGTGACGTACCACTCACGCGTGCCAGTAGTTTGCAAGCTTTAGTGCAGGCCGCGGGCATCGATAAGCTCGCGATTTTGACTGCGCAAATGAGCGATCCGACTGGACTTGGTCGCATCATTCGTGAAGATGGAAAGATTCGTCGTATCGTTGAGCAAAAAGACGCCAATGCGGAAGAGCGCGCGGTGACGGAAATCAATACCGGTATCATGATTGCACCCACGGTAGCGCTCAAGCAGTGGTTGGCAAAACTGTCGAATCACAATGCACAAGGTGAGTATTACTTAACCGATATCGTCGCCAGTGCGGTAGCAGATGGTGTCGAAGTCACCTCTGCACAGCCAGCCGCGATCTGGGAAACCATGGGCGTCAACAGTAAATTGCAGTTGGCGGAACTAGAACGTTTGCATCAAAAGAATATTGCGCAACAATTGTTGGAGCAAGGCGTGACTTTGCTCGACCCAGCCCGAATTGACGTGCGCGGAAGTTTAGTCTGCGGTCGCGATGTGACGATCGATGTGGGTTGTGTGTTCGAGGGCCATGTTGAGTTAGCGGATGGCGTAAAGATCGCAGCAAATTGCGTGATTAAGAATGCGAAGATTGGTGAAAATGCCGAGATCAAAGCCTTCTGTCATATTGAAAGCGCGACAGTTGGTGCGAAAGGCCAGATTGGGCCCTATGCCCGTTTGCGACCCGGCGCAGAATTGTCAGAAGATGTGCATATCGGTAATTTTGTCGAAGTAAAAAATAGCCAAATCGCTGCACACAGCAAAGCCAATCATCTAGCCTATATCGGTGATGCTACCGTTGGCAGTCGAGTGAATATCGGCGCAGGTACGATTACTTGTAATTATGATGGTGTGAATAAATTCCGCACGATCATTGAAGACGACGCTTTCATCGGCAGTGATAGCCAATTAATTGCACCTGTTCGAGTTGGTAAGGGCGCGACTTTGGGCGCAGGTACAACTTTATCGAAAGATGCACCAGAAGGAAAACTCACGGTGTCACGTGCCAAGCAAGTAACGATTGATGCTTGGCAGCGCCCAGTCAAAATAAAAAAGTAGCCTAACAAATACAAAGGAACACGCAAGAGCTACTAATGATCAATGCAAAGAAGAATCTGGAATTGAAAAGCAGCATTCCTGCAAGTTTCATCTTTGCATCGCTTTGTATGTGTGGGATTTAAACTGAATGGCAGTCATCAAAACTGCCGCGCTAGAAACAAAACAGGGGGAAGAATTTCCCCCTAGACAGACGCCTTTCAAATACCCCGGAATAATGGGGAAGATGCATGTTTGCATGTTTGAAAAAGGCGTCTATTTTTTTACTACTCACCAGCGATCCAACCTGGGTTTCTACTCAGCCGGTGATAAAACTGATACTGCTTGATTTACATTACAACCAACAAATTTATCTGACTACTTTTCTACTACCATTTTTTAAAACTAATCTACCGCATTCAACTAAGTCATTCCAGTGACAATTCACTGTTCGCAACGATGATTAGTTAGATGAATTGTCGATCAAGTAAGTAGAGAATGCAGCTACGATTACGACCATTGTTGCTACCAGTTGGATTTCTACGAATACGTTCAACATGATTATTTCCTTTGTAAGTGATTAAATTTATCGCTTCTTTGCATTCAGTTTGTTTGCATTGTTGCGACAAGCAGAATCATAGCAAGGCGATAAATATAAATATAATTTTGATTAGAAATGTCACCCATTCATATTTTGTATATCTTGTCATCGTCAAGAAATATTTAGTAATTTTCTTGACGGGGAAGAATAAATTGTCGCCATATTGCAACTATTTTTTATGCGTCAAACAGAAAAATTAATTTTTTAAATGTATAAAAAACTCTTTTTATTGCTTTTATTGAAATTTATTGAGGTTGTTTCGCTCGCGAAGCTTGGGATGTTTAAGCTAAATCAGTCGAAAAATGCAGTGACATTGATCTAGCGCATATCTCGATTTTGTGAAGAAGATTGCGCTATAAAAGAGTAGCTTGAGTGCAACAAGCATAGGTTTGATTAAATAAGTTGATGGCGCCGATTCAGCGCATGCTCGACTTGGATTGATAATACCAATTGGGTTTTGATCGCTGTTGTTACTAGCCAGATTGATCGACGAATGCGAAAGAATTGTTTTAATTGTATAAATGATTTGTGCTAATTTTATGTGCAGCGAAAAGCGCAGCGGCGTAAATGCTAGTCAATTCGCTCGTGGGTTTTGCTTATGGGCTAAGCAGAAAATACAAATAAGCAGTAAATGCCGTGCGTGCCTGCCAGCAAACTAATGCTCAAATTTAGGCGATCGTCATTTGTGTTTCGAACTTGCTGCGATTGATTGAAAAAAAACTGCGCACGTTGCGTATGTTCGATTGGCTGGCGAATAGTCGATGCGCAAGGGCATGATAGGCCGCCATATCCGCTACCTGAATAATCACCACAAAATCGGGTCCCGGTGAGACTCGATAACATTGTTGTACAGCGCTTTCTGTCGCCATCATGTTCTCGAAAGCGATTTGATGTTCGCTGGCTTGATGATCTAGCGTGATCTCGACAATTGCAGTTATGCCTAAGCCTAGTTTTTCTGGTGCCAGAATCGCGACTTGCTTGGCAATCACACCTTCTTTTCTCAAACGATTCACGCGGCGCAGACAGGTTGGTGGAGATGCGTGCACACGCTCTGCTAATTCTTGATTACTTAGTGAGGCATCTAGCTGTAAAACTTGCAGTATGCGTTTATCGAGTTCGTCTAGGGTGGTCATAATAAAAGGCAATAATTTCTCTTGGTAATGATTAGAATGAATTATTTAGTGTGAATGATGTGACTTTTAATTTCACAAATTAACTAATTTTGAATTTTAAAGTCATTCATGATTATTGACGCGTGATTTAAACATTTATTGATAAATATTGAAAGAAAATTTCAATCTGTCTGGTTTAGGATGCTGAGTATTCAGTCAGTGTTGACTTAATCTTTCAGCAGAGGTTTCTATGTGTGGCATCGTCGGCGCAGTAGCACAACGTAATATCACTCCTATCTTGTTAGAAGGCCTCAAGCGCCTCGAATACCGCGGCTATGATTCTTGCGGTGTCGCCTTGCATGTCGATGGCAAATTGCAACGCTCACGCAGTACTTCGCGCGTGGCGGAATTGCAAACACAGGTAGAGCAAACTGGCCTCGCAGGTTTTACTGGCATTGCGCACACACGTTGGGCAACCCACGGCGCACCATCTTCTGCTAATGCGCACCCGCATTTTTCTCGCAATGGCGACAATGCGCGCATCGCCTTGGTTCACAACGGTATTATTGAAAACCACGAAGAGCTGCGTGCTGAACTGGTGCAAGCAGGTTATGTATTTGAAAGCCAAACCGACACCGAAGTCATCGCCCATTTAGTCGATCATTTATACAGCGGCGATTTATTCGATGCAGTACAACAAGCAGTGAAGCGTTTAACCGGCGCGTATGCCATTGCCGTGTTCTGCCGCGATGAGCCACATCGCGTGGTCGGTGCGCGTCAAGGTTCACCACTGATCGTCGGTATTGGCAAAGGTGAGAATTTCTTAGCATCGGATGCAATGGCCTTAGCAGGCACCACCGATCAGATTATTTATTTAGAAGAAGGCGATGTCGTCGATCTGCAATTGCAACGTGTATGGGTTGTCGATGTGAATGGCAAGCAAGTCGAGCGCGAAGTGCGCACCGTGCACGCCCATACTGGCGCAGCAGAATTAGGCCCTTATCGCCACTACATGCAAAAAGAAATCTTCGAACAAGCACGCGCATTAGGCGATACTTTAGAAGGCATCACCAATATCATGCCTGAGTTATTTGGTGATAAAGCTTATCGCGTATTCAAAGAGATCGACAATGTTTTAATCCTCGCTTGCGGCACCAGTTACTACGCAGGCATGACCGCAAAATACTGGATAGAATCCATCGCTAAAATTCCGGTCAATGTGGAGATCGCCAGCGAATACCGTTACCGCGACAGCGTACCGAATCCTAAGAGTTTAATTGTCACGATTTCACAAAGTGGCGAAACGGCCGACACACTCGCCGCCCTCAAACACGCACGCGAACTCGGCATGCCGCACAGTCTAACTATTTGTAATGTATCGACCAGCGCTATGGTGCGCGAATGCGAACTCGCCTATATCACCCGCGCGGGTGTCGAAGTCGGCGTCGCTTCCACCAAAGCATTCACAACACAACTCGCCGCTTTATTTTTATTGGCGCTCACGCTAGCACAAAGTAAAGATCGTTTAAGTGAAGTGCAAGAACAAGATCACATCAAAGACCTGCGTCATTTACCAGTGGCCATCACCGCCGTGCTCGCGCTAGAACCACAAATCATCGCCTGGGCAGACGAATTCGCCCGCAAAGAAAACGCACTGTTTTTAGGCCGCGGTTTGCATTACCCGATCGCACTCGAAGGCGCACTAAAACTCAAAGAGATTTCTTACATTCACGCAGAAGCCTACCCAGCCGGCGAACTCAAACACGGCCCACTAGCACTTGTCACCAAAGAGATGCCAGTAGTAACGGTCGCACCAAATGACACGCTAATCGAAAAGCTGAAATCGAATATGCAAGAAGTTAGAGCACGTGGCGGCGAACTCTACGTCTTCGCCGACGCCGATTCCCGCATCACGCCAAGCGAGGGTGTACACGTGATTCGTCTACCAGAACACTACGGCATGCTGTCTCCGATTTTGCATACGGTGCCTTTGCAGTTGCTTGCGTATCACACGGCCTTGGCGAGGGGGACTGATGTTGATAAGCCTAGGAATTTAGCTAAGAGTGTGACTGTTGAATAGTCTTGCTTTGTATGTGCTTGCAATGCTATCGTCGCCGGATTAAACTGCTAGCATTGCAAGCACACAAGTGAGGGTGTGATGACAACGAAACTATTAGTAAGAAATGTTGATGATGATATCGCTTTAGCGTTAAAACAGCGTGGCGCGGCAAATGGACGAAGCGCTGAAGCGGAACATCGTGAAATTTTAAGAGCCGCCTTGCAGCGCCCAACTCGGCGCTCTCTGGTTGATGTACTGACTAGCATGCCAAATGTAGGTTTGGATTCGGACTTTGACTGCCGCTCGGCTTAGGGAGAGCACTTGTTCTTAGTCGATACAAACGTCATCAGTGAACGCCGTAAAGGCGCAAAAGCGAATATCGGTGTCAGGGAGTTTTGGAAAAACGTAGATCCTGAGTCGGTCTATTTGTCCGTTCAAACGATAGGCGAAATTCGCGCTGGTATAGAGAAAATTTCAATCCGAGGCGATGCAGAACAAGCGAAGGTTTTAGAGCGTTGGCTAAGTACGATTGTTCAGGAATATGCCGATCGGATTTTGGTTTTTGACGACGACTGCGCGCAGGTGTGGGGGAAGCTGATGGCATCACAAAATCAACATCCAATAGACAAACAAATTGCATCGATTGCGCTAATCCATGGCTTGGATGTTGTTACCCGGAACAGTAATGATTTTGCCGCCACTGGTGTCAAAGTGATTAATCCGTTTAGGTGAAAAAGCTGCGCTGAATTAATCATTTGTACCGATCATTTGTATTGGCCGAATTTTTAGGTCGTGGTTCGCACAAGCAAATCGCAATCGAAGAGGCATTAAAACTTAGATCGAATATTCAGAGGCTGAAAATCTCATATCCCCAACCTTGCCAAGTTTGCTTTTTTAGTAGAGTAGACGATCTACTACTTGCCTTAAAGGTCGCCTTTTACGCGGAATAAGAAGCAAAATAAAAAGCCTCATGTCCCCAGTGCTGCATTGCACCCTTTATGCCTTAGACCAGAGGTAGAGAACTTAGCTCGCGAACTGTATAAGCTAGCGTGTAAAGGCTCAGAGTCTATGTGGGGCGAGTTGAAGGGGGAAAGAAGAATCATGAAATTTTGGAGTTCATGAACTCCTTCATTGAGACGCCTTGTTTACATGTCCTCAATCATTTCGCACAACAGCATGGCGAAGCGGGTGTGAAGCAGCTAGGTTCTAATGCCAATGTCCATGTCGTTTCTGATCATTTGCTTTCAAATTATATTGAAAAACAACCCTTCTACTGCACCATCACCGTCCGATAAATATCAACATTCTGCGGTGGTGATTGGTGATAATGTACGCCCGATTTACTCACATTGAAATGATAGCTGTCGGTAATCAATATCGGTTTGGGTGATTGATCAGCGATCTTTTGCAAGAGTTCTAAACGATGTCCGGCGCGGCGTTGCCAGTACCATGCTTCGCCGTGCTTTTGGATGTTGAAGATTCTGCCGGATAGCCAGTCCATTTTGTGTGCATCGAGTTCGGTCACTTTTCTTGGTATCTTTCCGGCGTAGAGATCTCCTGCTTGATTGATCCACAGTGTGTCTTCTTCGCGTTCAGAAAATTTTGCGTACTGCCATTCGTCTTTTTCTAGCGAAGTGGTCTCACTGTCTAGGTGGTAGTAATTGATCTGCCATTTGCCATTGACGTTGATGCTAAAGGCGATGGTTTGATTGTCTTTGTATGAGACTGCGCGCATTTCTCTTTGCGGTAATTTCGCTTTAGTCCACTGTCCTGAGATGGTGTCGATCAGGTGAATTTCATTCAGGCTGAGTGCCAACAATTGCTTGCCGTCTGGTCGCCATTGCAGATCGATGTAATGCCTGCCGTCGTTGAATTGACTGAGTTTTTTCGCGGTATTGTTTGTGGTATTGGGCGCAGTGTTGGAGACCGCCTGCCGTAGCCAAATTTCCTCACCACCAGTGGCTAAACTAATGAACGCTAGCGTTTGATTTTTGTCGGAAAAAGTCGCGAGTCTGTCATCGACTGAGTTTGTTACCAGTTCTTCTGAGTTCTGTGTGTCAAAGCGAAATTGGAGAATGTTTTGATTCGATTCGCCAGCAGGAAAGAGGTAGTCTTTGCCGTTGCTATGGCGTGTCGGCGCTCTCAAATTCAAACTTCCAGAATAAATCGGGTAGGCATTCTTGCCGCCTAAATCGTAACTGAGTAATTGATTTGCTGGATGTTCGCCCATCAAGATCACGCGATCACCTTGCTGACTCCAAATGCCGCAGCAAATATAGGCATCGAGCTTGAATAGTAGTTTGAGTTGATCGGTGTCTAAATTGAGTTCATAAAAACCTTCCCATTGTTGCTTGTCGGGCGAGGAGATCAATAGCTTATTTTGTGTTGGATGAAGGTCAAACTGGCTATTGCCACCGATGACTAATTCTGGTTGCGAAAGTCGGCGCTTTTTTCCCGTCTTTCTATCGAGTTCAAACAAGGAATACGGCGCATTGTGTCCCTCTGATTCTGCGTAAATCAGTTTGTTCACATCGTGAGTGAATTCTATTTTTCCATAGCTGCCAACTGGGCAGTTGTGAACCAATTGCGGTTCAGAAAACGATGACTCTTGAATCGTGCGGATGAAGTATTGGCAGGATTCGGGTGTTGTGACCAAATAGACGATCTGTTTGCCGTCATCGCTCCAATCGGCGGGACCAACCGAGGTAGTTTTTGCTTCGCCATGATTGAATACGAAGACGCTTTCATCAGACAGTCTTTTTACCTTGAGGATCATTTTACGATCACGCACTTCAACATAACTTAAGAGCTTGCCGTCAGCAGATAAGTTAGGAAATACATCAGCACCTGCGTCACGCGTGAGTGCGACCGATTTGCCAGTGGTGGTGAGCGCTGGCGTTTTTTTGAATGAGATAAATTGGGCGAGACCAATAAAGCTCGCAATCATGAACATCGCAGCGGCTGCCCAAACAAATTTGCGGGATGACTTTTGTGAACTTTCTACTTCAGCGGATTGCTTTGAATGCGCGTTTGTATCCATGCTCGCGGTATCTACTTGATCCGCTTCTGGCTGGACAAGTTCTTCGATATCTGTGAGAGGCTTGTGGGATTCGATGGCACGAACTTGTGCGATGAACTTATAACCTTTCTTTGGAAAAGTGGCAATGAAACGTGGACTTTTTGCATCGTCATCGAAATATCTACGCAACTTGGTGACCACCTTATTCACGGCGCTATCTGTCACAACTCGGCCAAGCCAAACCGAATTGATGAGTTCGTCGCGGCTAACAATACTATCTGGGTGTTGGCAAAAATAACTGAGCAATTCGACTGCCATCGGTTCAAGCTGCTGCACTTGCTCCTTGCTGCTCAGGGTTTGTTGTTGATCGCAAAAAAGGAATTGTTCGATTTGCCAGCGCATGAATTTTCTTAGAGAAGAGAGGTTATCAGTTAGAAAAATATCACGTTCAGCGTGTTTTGTGCGCCTGCTTCCTACGAGGAATTAGTGAAAATTTGTCTAAGTCATCAAAAGTCATGAAAAGTCATGTGGTCGTCACGACATTTTTGAGGTGTTTTTTTATGCTCGTTCACTTCATTCAACATGGAGTCAAGCTATGAAACAAATTAAGTCATCCGCGATCATGGTATTCATCATGCTAATTTTGCAAGCACTGATCGGTGTCGATGCATGGTCAAATGAATCCTATCTTAAGCCTGTTAGTCTGGCTGCCGCGAGAATGGAGCAGCGATCGGATGCTTATGAACTTCTGCAATCTAATCTTTTCCGACAAGAATTAGATGATCTGGTCAAGCGCGCTATGCTGACCCCCGATGATGCGAGCAGAGATGATGACAAAATCGCCATCGCTTCCTTCTTAGGCGATTTTCAGCAGACGCATGCGCTCATCGCTAAACAAAAAAATCCCTTAGGCTACTTTCACTATTCAAGTGATGCTTGGCTCAGACAAGCATCATCTAAGCCCGATCAGTATGATTCGCAAGCACTCATGACTTTGATCACGACCAAACTCGGTGCCTTTTCAAATGAAGATTTATACAAGGTGAGCTATTGCTTAGGTTGGTCACTTGAAATGGGGCAGGATTTTATGCTGAGCTTGTTTAAACGGCTACAGTCTAGCGATATGTTGAAGAAGAGCGATATTGTTCGGCTCGTGACCAACTACCAGCTTTATAAAGTCTACGAGCGTATTCTCGGAACGGGAAATCAAGTTCTCAGCGTAGAAAATGACAAACGCTATGTGATTGAGCCAAATGTGCTTATCAAGACCAAATCAGGCGTGAGTTTATCTGCGGTGGTCGTCAGACCGAAACAAGATGCTATCAAGCGTCCTGCAGCATTTCAGTTTTCAATTTATGCCGATGAAGCTTGGCATATTAAAACGGCAATCCATGCCGCAGCGCACGGCTATATTGGCGTAATTGCCAACACACGCGGCAAGCGTCTCAGTCCAAATGAAATCATTCCTTGGGAAAAAGACGGTGAAGACGCAACGCAAGTTATAGACTGGATTACCCAACAATCATGGAGCGATGGTCGAGTGGCGATGTATGGTGGTAGCTATTTAGGTTTCACCCAGTGGGCCGCGGCCAAATACATGCATCCGGCATTAAAAACCATCGTACCTTATGCCGCTGCCAATCCGATAACTGGGCTTCCTATCGAAAACAATATTTTTATCACCCCCAATTATCAATGGGCGTTTCATGTGACAAACAACAAGACCATGGACCATTCTGTCTATGCAGATAGAAAGTACTGGGACGATGTGTTTGAAAACTTGTATAAAAGTGGCCGTGCTTTCCGAGATATCGACAAAGTTGAAGGCACGCCGAATCCATGGTTTCAAAAATGGCTTAAGCATCCAGACTATGACAGCTATTACCAACAAATGCTGCCCTATAAAAATGACTACAAGAAGATCAATATCCCTGTGTTATCGATCACTGGTTATTTCGATGGAGGGCAAATTTCAGCCATCGATTTTTTGAAGCAGCATTACCAATACAATCCAAAAGCGAATCACACTTTGCTGATCGGCCCGTATAGTCACGGCACCGCGCAAGGTGTGCCATATTCGCACCATAGCAATTATCAACTCGATCCAGTCGCTTTAGAAAAAGACACAGAAGAACTGACCTTCCAATGGTTTGACTATGTGCTTTTCAATAAACCTCGTCCTGCACTATTAAAAGACAAAGTCAATTATCAACTGATGGGCAGCAACACTTGGCAGCATCATTCATCATTGCAAAAGTTAAACCAAGAGGCGCAGACTTTTTATCTTGGTACGACACAAGATCAGGATGGGCATTATCGACTGACATCAAGCAAACCAAGTATGCTGAATTCTGTAGCGCAAACCGTAGATTTGGCTGACCGCAGCACCACAAATAACGACGCGGGTATGTGGCCTTTGATTCACAAGCAACTACCGAAAAGTAACGGCCTTGTGTTTGTCACAGAACCGTTCACGGAAACAATGCAACTTGCTGGAAGCATCACCGGCCATTTTTCCATCGCCATCAATAAACGTGATGTCGACATAGGCTACAACTTCTACGCCATATCGCCTGAAGGTGAAGTGACTTTTCTCAACTACTATATCAGCCGCGCCAGCTATGCGCATGACATGTCGATGCGCAAGCTACTGACACCCGGAAAGAAAACACAAGTACCAATTGTGAATGCGCGAATGACAGCAAAATTACTGCCACCCGGCAGCCGACTTGTGATCGTGCTGGACGTGAACAAGAACAGTAACGCCCAGGTGAATATGGGAACAGGAAAAGACGTCAGCGATGAAACCAGTGCGGATGGTAAAGAGCCTTTAGAAATTAAATGGTTTTCGGATAGTAAGATTGTGATTCCGCTTAAACCTTGGCGCTTGAAATAGTGAAGTGGTTGAAAGCAGCGACAACAAAAGCTAGTCGTAGTAAGTGATGAAATTTTATGACATTTTGGATTACGCGGTTTTGCCCCTTCCCCTTCAAGGGGAAGGCTTCAATCAAGAAACCCATCCCCTTCAATGCAGAGGAACCGACACAAGTCGGTGATCGGCTAACGCTCCCTCTCCCGCAAGCGGGAGAGGGTTGGGGTGAGGGAGTTTGATAAGCAAGAAAACAAATTGTCTGCGTGCGTTTTCAATGCCGAACGCGGCATTTAAATGAATTTCGTCAATCTGAACTGCCCTCATCCCTGCCTTCTCCCGCTTGCGGGAGAAGGAGTTTGTAACCGAATCTGAATTTTTGTAGATACCGATTCCTTGAAGGCGGAGGAAACTCATGGCTCAAATCACTTTCGCGACAAACTTCAGCTGCTCAAAATAGTTTAAATATGTTTCTGTCGTCCTCGTGAAAACGGCGAACTTTGAAAGTTCCTATCTAAAAGGAACAACATTAAATCCAAGCAAGAGTTTTGAGATATTTGGATCTTTATTGATGAAAATTCAATAATATGTTAACGTCGGTTCTTTCACTTTAAAACAAGTTAGGCTGCAGAAATGGATAGCGCATGAAGCTCAAGGAAACGATCATCGGCGAACGTGACATCATTCTCAGTGACGATGTCGTAAATATTCTGGGTCCCAAGCTTGAGCTCAGGAACTGCAACCTAACGCTGAACTGCGCCGCAGATGCATTAGTACTCGCGGGGGTCGTGGTTCAAGGAGGTAGCATCGTTTCTACGCATGGTCTGATCAATTTCCACTTTGAACGCATATCTCTCAATGACGTGCGCATTTTTGGGAGTTACATCGGTGTTGACTTCGGCCATTGGGAAAGCCCGAGTTTCTATCCAATCAAGAGTCTCGATCTGAGTAGAGCAAACCTGCATCAATGTCGGCTTATTAACTGCGATGTCAGTGAAGTGAAGTTGCCATCCTGGCCTTGCTTTGCGGTGCAGCATCCTCAGCAGGCTGTCAGCTATATTGCTTCTGTCAGTTGGCCCGGAACAATGGGTACTTCAATGCGGGTTTGCGCAGATCAAGACGAGGGGTGCGTGGCCGTGGTGCTCAATGCGGAGAATCTTGCTAAGAGGGCAGGGGTCAGCGTCAACGAAGTCAGGTGCCTCGTAGAGGGGGTACCTGGCGTGAACATCTCTTGAGGGAAACACTGGTGTGCAGCGGTTTGAGCTCATATGTAAACAGTACAAACGTTCAGCCTCGTATGAAAATCAACTTCAATCAAACTTATCAAGCACCACTAACCGATATTGGCTCGGAATTAGTGGGAATGATTAAAGACTGCGACTACCATTCGATCGCAGAACGTTTTGCCTATGCATTGGCTTACGATAGGCCGATTGTAGAAGCGATCACTGCTGACATCGATTTTTGTCTTGTCGGAGAACAGCGTTCTGCGACCATCTGCCAAGCTAGTGAAGCGCGGATCCTTGTTCGCTATTTTAAGCAAGAAAATAGTTCTAATCTTTTCGGGTTGGTGGAATGTTTTATGCCACTCAGCCAAGATACAGGCGAGTTATTAGCGACACTAATTGTTACCACCAGCGACCAGGAATATCATGTGTGTCTCGAAGATATTGCATATATAGCCCAATAAAAAATGTCTAGACTCGTCGCAATTTTCTTCACTGCCTTTTTCACATATATGCATCCCAAGTTGTGCCTATGTTAGAAATTCGATGAACATGAATCCTCCCGAACAAGACGTAGAAGACAGAACCCCAATTTGGGATTGTATGCAGGATTTGTATATGGATACCGACGTCACGCTTTCCTACAGCTTTATTGCTCAAAGATGCGCTGATTCTAAATACAGTATCGAGGAGTTGGAGAGGATATTATTTAATGAAGTCTTGCCGGCCCTTAGATTCAATATGTTCGATTTGCCCGCACCAGAGTGGGCTGGCTTTCCAATCGATTGGGTGGTCATGCGAGTTCTTTCTAAACATCGATTTGGCAAAAGAAAACCTTGGATTTTACGTAGCTATACCCAGATTCACTGGCATGAAGTTAGGCAATTGATTCAGGAAACTCGACAGAGAAATGCAGAAAAATAGCAGTCGCGAATCGCTTGAGGTAACACTTACACACCATAACCCAAAATTGCACCTTAAAATTCAGTACAGCTTTGCTATGATGGTCGCGACGTAACTCAAACAAAGGATAAAACATGTTCTCATGGCGTTGGCTGCTCGCAGCAGTGATCGTATTTGGTGGTTGGCATCAGTATCAACAGCGCGCGCAAAAGCCGATTTCGCATGCAAGCGGTGTTTTGGTGCAACGTGAACCAGTGCAGACCATGCTTGATCGTGGCGATAGTTGGCAGAAGGGCGATTACACGATTAAGGCTTTAGCGGATTTTGATATTGAAGCGCGTATCTTGGCAAAGGAGTTATATTCGATTGGGCGTGAGGCGGATTTGTCGCCTGTCGATTTGGCTTTGGGTTGGGGATCGATGTCTGATTCTGAAGTTTTGTCTTCACTGACAATTTCGCAAAGCAATCGCTTCTATTATTATCGCTGGGAAGATCAGCCACCACGTCCACCCGCCGAGATCGCTAGTCACAGCGCCAACATGCACATGATTCCAGCTAGTGCGCAAATCGAGAAAACCTTAAAGGCATTGCGCCCCGGACAAATCATTCACTTACGCGGAAAATTGGTCGCCGTGAGTGCGCCCGATGGTTGGCGTTGGCAATCGTCGTTGACGCGTGAAGATACCGGTGCGGGGGCTTGCGAGTTGATTCGAGTAGAAAGTGTTCAAGTACTCTGATTGCTCATCGTCCTAGCGAACATACTTGTACGATGTTTGATGATGGCGTCTGCGACTATAGGATTCAGTGTTTCGACTGACTGCGACTCAATGCCAGCTATGAGTGTATCGCGCATATGTGGTGTCCAAAATTTCTTCAAATGATTGGCGATGCCGTCTAAGGCTTCTTCACGATCCGGGAAGCTTTCAAAAAAAGTGCCGATTTGATTCGCCATTTTGACGAGTTTGTCGAGTGTGTTCATGTTGTCGTGAAATGTAAACGTTGTGGTTGGCAATAGACGCTAAAGTCTTGGCCTCTGGTGAAGCCGAGCAAACATAAAGCGGCTTGTTGTGCGATATCGATGGCTAAACTGGTCACACCGGAAATCGCAGCGAGTAAAGGAATCCCGGCATTCGCAGTTTTTTGTACCATCTCGTAGCTGGCACGGCTAGTAACGCAGACAAAGCCTAGCGGCATGTCTATACCTTTGCGCAGACAAGCACCGATGACTTTGTCGAGCGCATTGTGTCTACCGATATCTTCGCGGATGACGGCAATTGTTCCATCTGCATGGCACCACGCAGCGGCGTGACTGCTGCCAGTTGCGTCTAATAAATATTGTTGCGTGCGCATCGCCGTGCATGCGCTTGAAATCGCTGGTGCAGAAAAACGTATTTCGGATTGAATCGCTGCAGGTTGGCGTATCGCTTGCTCTAGACTTTCAACTCCGCATAAACCGCAACCAGTACGACCTGCCAGTTGACGCTTCTTGTCTTTAAGTCGAGCGAAGCAAGCGCTGGCAATCGTGATGTCCAGTGTGTAGCCTTGCGCTTCTTGCTTTGCTTCGCAATCATAGATTTGCGCAGCGTGGTCGATGATGCCCTCGGAATAAGCGAAACCGTAGGCGAAATCGTGCAAATCACTTGGGCTCGCCATCATCACTGCAAAGGCAATGCCATTAAACACAAAAGCGACCGCAACTTCTTGCGCGATTTGGTCTTGCGCTTGTTGCAGTTGACCATCGCGCAAACGCATCACTGGCTGCGCACGCGTATCTTGGGTCTGTACATCCAAATCGCTTATCGGCATGCTTGCATTCATCAAGTTCATGTTGTCGATTGCGTCCTTGATGATTGCGTTTCTTCAGGCCAAGCAACCTGTGCTAGCGCCAATTGTTCCGTATCAAACGCCTGTTGCGCTTGCTGCCATGCAGATTGTTCCATGCTCGGTTTGGCTGGCATGACTTGCACCGCGGTCACTTTGTACTCAGGACAGTTAGTCGCCCAGTCCGAATTGTCGGTGGTGATCACATTCGCCCCGGATTCAGGGAAATGGAAAGTGGTGTACACCACGCCCGGTTGCATGGTTTGCGTTACAAAGGCACGCAATACCGTATCACCGGCGCGACTTTTGATTTTGACCCACGCATCGTGTTGTATGCCGCGTTCTTCCGCATCATGCGGATGAATGTGCAAACGGTCTTCGTGATGCCATTGGCTGTTTTCTGTACGACGGGTTTGCGCACCGACATTGTATTGCGACAGAATGCGTCCGGTGGTTAACAGGAGTGGGAATTTGCGCGTGACTTTTTCATCGGTAGCGACATATTGCGTGATGATAAAACGTCCTTTGCCGCGCACGAATTGATCGACATGCATAATCGCGGTGCCGGTTTCTGCGGTGGTTTCATTGCATGGCCATTGCACGCTGCCATGTTGATCAATCTTTTCGTAACTCACGCCACGGAAGCTCGGCGTCAGTGCGGCGATTTCTGCCATGATCTCGCTGGGGTGTTGATACTGCATAGGATATCCCAGCGCATTCGCCAGTTTCATCGTCACTTCCCAATCGGCATAACCGGCCTTGGGCGGCATCACTTTGCGTACACGTGAGATACGGCGTTCTGCATTGGTAAAGGTACCGTCTTTTTCGAGGAAAGAAGAACCGGGCAAAAACACGTGCGCGTATTTTGCGGTCTCATTCAAGAAAATATCTTGTACTACCAGACATTCCATCGCCATCAATGCAGCGGTGACGTGCTGGGTATTGGGATCAGATTGAACGATATCTTCGCCTTCACAATACATGCCTTTGAATTCGCCAGCATGCGCAGCGTCGAGCATATTCGGGATGCGTAAGCCTGGCTCGGGATTGAGTGTGACACCCCATGCGGCTTCGAATTGCGAACGCACCGTGCTATCAGAAATATGCCGATAGCCTGGCAATTCATGCGGGAAAGAACCCATGTCACAAGCACCTTGTACATTGTTTTGACCACGCAAAGGATTGACGCCCACACCTTCACGACCGACGTTGCCCGTTGCCATCGCCAGATTGGCGATACCCATCACCATGGTTGAACCCTGTGCGTGTTCGGTCACGCCTAAGCCATAGTAAATCGCTGCATTGCCGCCAGTTGCGTACAAGCGCGCAGCAGCACGGATGTGTGCAGCAGGAACGCCTGTGACAGACTCCATCGCTTCAGGTGAATTATCAGCACGCGCAACAAATGCGCTCCACTCACGCCACGATTTGTCGTCGCAACGTTGTTGTACATAGTCTTGCGCGACTAATCCTTCAGTCACGATCACATGCGCCAGCGCACTGATGATGGCGACATTGGTGCCGGGTTTGAGTTGTAAGTGATAATCCGCTTTGACATGCGGTCCATCGACCAAGTCAATTTGGCGCGGATCAATCACGATCAATTTTGCACCTTGGCGTAGACGTTTTTTCATACGCGAAGCAAATACCGGATGCGCATCGCTTGGATTGGCACCGATCACCATAACCACGTCAGCATGTTCGACCGATTTAAAGGTTTGTGTTCCCGCAGATGTACCAAAAGTTTGACCAAGTCCATAGCCAGTTGGCGAATGGCAAACGCGCGCGCAGGTATCGACATTATTATTACCAAAAGCCGCGCGCACTAATTTTTGTACTAGATACGTTTCTTCATTGGTGCAGCGGGATGAGGTGATGCCACCGATGGCGTCTTTGCCGTACTTGGCTTGTATGCGTTTAAACTCGGAGGCAGCATAATTGATCGCCTCATCCCAACTCACTTCGCGCCATGCGTCATGAATACTCTTGCGTATCATGGGTTTGGTGACGCGATCTTTGTGCGTTGCATAGCCCCAAGCAAAACGTCCTTTGATGCAAGAATGGCCTTCATTCGCTTTGCCATCTTTCCACGGCACCATGCGTACCACTTGGTTGCCTTTCATTTCTGCTTTAAAACCACAACCCACGCCGCAATACGCGCAAGTGGTGATCTTGCTGTGCTCGGCTTGACCCAACATGATCACGGTTTTTTCTTGCAAAGTCGCGGTAGGACAGGCTTCGACACAAGCGCCACAACTCACACATTCTGATTCCATGAATGGCTGATCTTGGCCAGGTGAAACGCGTGCTTCAAATCCACGGCCGCTAATGGTTAAAGCAAACGTGCCTTGGGTTTCTTCGCAAGCGCGTACACAACGATTACAAACGATGCACTTGGATGGATCGTAAGTGAAGTAGGGATTCGATTCATCTTTTTTGCTATCGAGATGATGCTTGCCACCGCTTGTTTTACCATCGCCCGCACCAACACCGTAGCGCACTTCGCGCAATCCCGTGACGCCAGCCATATCTTGTAATTCGCAATTGCCATTGGCAGAGCAGGTTAGGCAATCTAAAGGATGATCAGAGATATATAACTCCATCACGCCTTTGCGTAATTCTTGCAATTGCGGGCTTTGGGTTTTGACTTTCATACCCGCTTCCGCAGGTGTGGTGCATGAGGCAGGAAAACCTTTTCGCCCTTCAATCTCGACTAAACATAAGCGGCAAGAGCCAAATGGTTCTAAGCTATCGGTGGCGCACAGTTTAGGAACTTGTACACCAGCCTCCACCGCCGCGCGCATCAAGGAAGTGCCTGCTGGAACGGTGACGATTTCGCCGTCGATTTCTAGGCTGACTGTTTGTTCAGATTCGCGACGAGGTGTGCCGAAATCAGTATCTTTTAAATGAGAAAGCATCTTGTTCTCCTAGGCCTTGGATAGATCCGAAGCCGGATTTGCCGCTGCTAGACCAAAGTCTTGCGGATAATAATTGAGTGCAGAAATCACCGGATTGGGTGTCATACTACCGAGTGCGCACAGCGAGCCGTATTGCATGGTGTGGCACAAATCGCGTAAGAGTTTTTCTTGCGCAGGTTTGAGTGCAGAATCGGTATCAGCTTGCACCAAACGTTCAATCACTTCGACTCCACGCGTGGAACCGATGCGGCAAGGTGTGCATTTGCCGCAAGATTCAATCGCGCAAAATTCCATCGCATAACGCGCTAGTTTGGACAAATCGGCGGTGTCGTCATGCACTACGATGCCACCATGTCCCAGCGTTGCGCCGACCGCAGCATAGGCTTCGTAATCGAAGGGCAGATCCCAATATTGTTCTGGCACATAGCTACCAAGTGGGCCACCAACTTGCACCGCTTTGATGGGGCGACCACTGGCGCTACCACCACCAAAATCAAACAGCAATTCACGTAGAGTCACGCCGAAAGCTTTTTCGATTAAACCACCGTAGCGAATATTGCCCGCGAGTTGAATCGGCAATGTGCCAGTCGAACGACCTAAGCCCAAGTTTTTGTAGTAAGCGGCACCACGTTCAAGTATGCGCGGTACCGAGGCAAAGCTGATGACATTATTGATCACTGTCGGCGCACCAAATAAACCTTGCATTGCAGGGATAGGTGGCTTGGCACGCACCACACCGCGTTTGCCTTCGATACTCTCTAACATAGCAGTCTCTTCACCGCACACATACGATCCCGCTGCCTTACGTACTTGCAAGTGAAAGCTATGCGATGAGCCAGCGATGCGATCGCCTAAATAACCAGCTGCAGTCGCATTTGCGATGGCAGCCTGCATGACTTCAATCGCACGCGGATATTCAGAACGAATGTAGATATAGCCTTGCGTCGCGCCTGTCGCGATAGCGGCAATGGTCATGCCTTCAATCAGCATGTAGGGATCGCCTTCCATCGTCATGCGGTCGGAATAAGTACCAGAGTCACCTTCATCAGCATTACAGACAATGTATTTTTGAGGAGCTTGCGCTGCTGCCACGGTTTTCCACTTAATCCCGGTTGGAAAAGCAGCACCACCACGACCACGCAATCCAGAATCCAGCACTTCTTGTACGATTTCAGTGGGTGACATGCTTAAGCAGCGGCGTAAGCCTGCAAAACCTTGATGCGCTTCGTAATCGCTAAGTGACAGCGGATCAATCACACCCATGCGCGCGAAACACACGCGCTCTTGTTTCTGTAAATAGGGAATCGCTTCGGTTAAACCAAGACTTAAAGCATGCGCGCCGCAATGTAAAAAGTCAGCGTCGAATAGAGCGTTCACATCCTCCACTTGAACCGGACCATAGGCGACTCGTCCGCCATCTGTTTTAATCTCGACCAAAGGTTCCAACCAAAACATGCCGCGTGAGCCATTGCGAATTAAGTCGATCTCGATACCGCGCTGTTGCGCTTGCGCGAGTATTGTCTCAGCGACTTCATCCGCACCCAAAGCGATGGCTGCGCTGTCGGCAGGCACATAAATACGAATACTCATTTCGTATTCTCCTTTGCTGGTTCTGCTGATGACGCGCTGCTAGTTTGCGTATCCTGATGACGTTTAAGCAGTTGATCAAAACGCGCCGCATTCACGCGTGCATACGGACGTTCATTCACACTTATGGCTGGTGCGGTTGAACAGAGTCCTAAGCAGTACACAGGCTCTAAAGTAATCGCGCTATTGCCATCATCGTTACTAGCACGTTGGCAAGCATGCTTCCACAAAGCCTCTGCATCCATGGATTGACAAGCCTCGGCACGACAAACTTGAACGATAGTTTGTGCCGGTTGCTCTTGCCTAAAGTGGTGATAAAACGTGATCACACCATGCACTTCGGCGCGCGATAAATTCAGCGCTCTGGCGATGATGGGCGTTGCGTCGGCAGGAATAAAACCGAGGCGATCTTGAATCGCATGAAGTATCGGCAGCAAGCCGCTTTGATGAAACTGTTCAGTCTTGTGTTCGAGAATCGCGTTTTGAACCGTCTCTTGTTGATGGTCGCTTAACATGGGCTATCCGCATCTTGGTTGGGGAATTGGGAGAATGTCTTTGCATCCTCCTTCGTATTCCATCATTGTGATAGAAAAAGCCACAATTTTCCAATTGAATTTGGATATAGGTGTTTCGTCCTTGATCTGTGGCGAAAAGTGGGGGGAGTAATGTTCCCCCTCTCGCGCAAGCGTTAGGAGTCTACACAAGTTCAGGTTCGATTAAAAACTCCTTCTCCCGCTAGCGGGAGAAGGCAGGGATGAGGGCAGTTCAGATTGACGAAATGCATTTCGATGCCACGTTCGATATTGAAAGCACATGCAGGTAACATGTTTTCTCGCTTATCAACCTCCCTCACCCCAACCCTCTCCCGCTCGCGGGAGAGGGAGTGTTATTACAAATCCGACGAGTGACGCTCACTCAACCACCAAGCTTTTCATCCGGTCGCAAAGTCAAAACACGCACGCCATCTTTAGTCACCGCTACCGTATGTTCAAACTGAGCCGACCATTTGCCATCGACCGTCACCACCGACCAACCATCATCCTCTGTATCGACCTCGGCCTTACCTTGGTTAATCATCGGTTCTATCGTAAACACCATGCCTTCGCGTAGTGTTAATCCAGTGCGTGGTTTACCCCAATGTAAAACCTCCGGTGCTTCATGCATTTCGCGTCCAATGCCGTGCCCGCAATATTCACGCACCACGGTATAACCATGTTTGCGCACATGGCTTTCAATCGCAAAACCAATATCGCCCAAACGCGCACCAGGTCGCACCGCCTGAATGCCTTTCCATAGTGCTTCGTAGGTCACCTGCACCAAACGCTTGGCTGCTGGCGCGACCTCACCGACTAAGTAGGTCTTACTAGAATCGGCAATAAAACCATGCTTCTCCAAGGTGATGTCAAAATTCACGATATCGCCATTTTGCAAAATCTCGGTAGGCGAGGGCACACCGTGGCAAACCACATGATTGCGCGAAGAATTCAAGGCATAGGAATAACCATACTGCCCCTTACTCGCTGGGCGCGCTTGCAAATCCTGCGTGATGTAATGATCGACGATATCGTTGACCTGCATGGTCGACATGCCGATCAGATTAAGTTGATCCAAATGCGTAAACACCTGCGCCAATAATTTACCCGCCTCCGCCATCAAAGCGATTTCTTCAGGCTGTTTAATGATGGTGCTACTCATGCGCTCACCACCCGCAAAGCCTGCGTCTCCACTCCCGCCGCGCGCATTTCCTCCGCCATGATTTGATGAAAACTCAAAGTAGGATGCATCTCACACAGCATCCCCACCTTAATCCAATACGCCGCCTGCGCATTAATCGAACGACAAGACACCGCACTCGCCTTACGCATTTGATCGTGTAACTCTTCATCGATATTGACGATGCCCATGAAATTTCCTTGATATGGTATGAATATGAACCGTATGTGAAGTATATATTTCAAGTGTACTGTTGTGCAAGCAACTTATTATCGATTCAGTTGCGATGGATTCGATCAATTGCACAAAATGAGCGTGCCTCTTTTGTCGATTCTGTTATACCGCGAAGTGAGTAGACATTATCAATCTATGCAAAGCTGGATAAGGACTTTGAGCGACTCGAAACTTTGTTGATCAAATTTTAAGGATGTGTTAACTTCGGTTTTTTCACTTTAAAACAAGTTCCCTGGAAATAGAGAGCTAGTGTGCAAGTTTGGTGAACCAAATATAGTACACAATAACTGTATGTTTATACAGCTCGAAAAAAATGCTATTTAGTGAAGCGATGAACACCAGCGCGAATAACGACAAGTCGTTGATTCGGACAGGCGATCAACGCTTCAGGTATAAAGCATTTGAACGGGCAAAATTTTGGAGAGTTCGTGGATAAAATTGCTTTGCCGTTGCTCGCCGCTCTCTATTCCAGAGAACGTTCCACTAGAAAGGGACATCGCAAAAACCGCGATGCCCTTCAGTTAAATAGTTAGACACCAACTTTAAAACCATCGCATGTTCTTCTCTAAGCCAGTTACTCGCGAAGATTTCAAGGCGCTCGCTCTAGAGCTAGAAGCCCTTGGTGTGCCCAAAAATTATTTCTCAATTGGTCACACCCAAAACGAACGCACGTGTCTGGTTGAAGAGAATGGCAAGTGGCTTGTCTTCCATTCAGAAAAAGGCCAAATGGCCGATTTGGTTGAGTTCAATAGCTTCAAACAAGCCAAGTCTCATCTACTTGCTCTGCTAAAACCATGAGGGTAGTCGCCATGCCGGTGTCTAACATTACGGTCAAAGCCGTTCCGGCCCTTGGCCTCCACTGGACGTCCCGCAAGCGGGCCGCCCTTTACCTACAACGTTATGCATTTAGATGAATACCTTTTTTAACGTTCAGCGCAAGAAAACAAATGACCTGATGAGAAGCGAGTTGACGGCACAAGTAGTGCCTTACTTGAGGGGCAAAGGGTTTTCTGGAAAGTTGCCCTGTTTCCGGCGTGAGTTTGGAGCTCAACAACAACTTATCGAGTTTCAATTTAATAAATTTGGAAGATGCTTCGCTGTAAATTTATCTATATGTGAACCAAATAAGCTTTTTCTTACGGTTAGCAAAGACCAACTCAAATCACTTAGAAGTCAACGGCTCGGAAGTAGAGCCAAAAGAATAAGACACTCCTTCAATATGGATCACTGGTTTACCTTTCTAAAAGGCTTTGTCTTCTATTTTCCTGCATATCAAGCAGCGGCAAATGAGGTCGTAAAAATGTATGAAGCCGAGGCGGATCTAATATTTGCAGACCTTCAGAAAGCTATCGACACAGGTGTTAGCTGCATACATCTAAAATTAAAGCCACCTAAAAATGCATAACAAAACGTTCGAAAACGTTCCGGTCTTTGGCCTTTCAACTCTGCGATATATGGCTCCCTAAATGAAACTAAATTTCCGCGAAATTTTAGGACTTGTATTGATCGTCCTAGGGACGATTATCATTCCAACTGCTTGGATGTTTAGTAGAACCTTAACTTTGATTGCATTTGTACTCCTTTTTGTCGGATTTACCCTTTTTTATACTGAACGGATATTGAAGCGTGAGGAGAGAATGGCAAAAGAAGCAGGCAGTTCTGGCGAAAACTGTGGAAATCCAATGCCAACAGATATTAATAATCACACTGGGTGGAGAACAGGCGGGAGACGCGTCGATCACAACGATGGTGATTTCGATGGAGGCGGCGATGGTGATTAGCCATATAACATGACAATCGGTCGGACTGGCCGCGATGCGACTGTGTTCTTTTTTAATTTATGGGCGGCCAGCCGTCATTTCGACGTTGAGGTTGAATGTTTAGTCTTACTATCAACGATTCCTCAAACTAACTTTATAAACCCATGGAAAACACCGATTACATCTGGATCATCACCAATCTAACAGGAATCCTTCTAGGCTTATTTTTTAAGCCAAAGATGTCAAGCTTGATCGTGTTGGTGCTGTTGCTTTTGGGCGTGATAGGATTTTTGATTGGTATTTATGCTGCTTGGATTCCTGCTGAACATTTGTGGTTGTTGGTGATGGCTCTACCGATGTCAATTACAGTATTTGGTGCGGCGGTGTTGACTAGTTTGTGCTTGATGTTGATTAAGCGTGCGTTGGGACGTAGCCGTCCATCTGCCTAGATTTCGAATCGATTTCAAATTGTGCGCGCATATTGGAATGTCTGCGCTTTAGTTGTTGATGAATTGCTGATTGAGTTGCTGATTGTTAGACCCTATGCTAGCTTGTGCGCTTTGACTTTCGAGAATACGGTGGAATGTTTATGCGCTTTGAAGGCACGTTGTCTAAGTGGAATGATGATCGTGGTTTTGGTTTCATTAAGCCAAAGCACGGTGATCAAGATATTTTTGTTCATATTTCTGCATTTCCAAAGGATGGTAAGCGACCTTCTATTGGTGAGAAACTTAGCTTTGAATTTCAAGTCGATGAAGATGGTAAAAAAGAAGCTAAAAATCTGCAATGCCTAGACCGATCACCCGCCGAATTTGTTAGTCATCGCCCAGCGATTCATACAAAAGTGCCGACATCGAGTAAGTCCATATTGAGTCGGATATTAGGCTTGGCTTTTTTCGCCGTGATCGGAGTTTTTGCATATGATCAGTTCTCTCGACGCGCCGCATTTGACGGTGAAGTACATGCGGTTAAATCTGAAACCACGGAACTTGTTCAGTCTGCTTCCGCGTCAGCAAACGCTAAGCTTTATCAATGCGATGGTCGTCAGCACTGTTCGCAAATGACTTCGTGTGAAGAAGCAAAATATTTTCTCAAGAATTGTCCTGATCCAAAAATGGATGGCGATCATGATGGAATACCTTGTGAACAAAATCTGTGCACATCGATATTCTCAAATTGAGAAATCTTTGAATTTTCTCTGAATCGCTTTTTACCTAATATGTCCACAGACTCAGCCACCGCCTATGAAACTCACGCACTAGAATTTCTAGGTGCGCGTGATCACTCAATAATTGGTACGGCGGTGTTGCAAGCTTGGTGTGCTAACTTAAGCCCTAATGCGGAAGTGTTGGAGCTGGCTTGTGGTGCGGGTTTTCCGGTGACGCGCATTTTGCAGGAGGCGGGTTTGCGGGTTTGGGCAGTGGATAGTTCGCCTACTTTGCTCGCGCATTTTTACGAGCGGTTTCCGTCCATTCCTGTCGCTTGCGCGCGGGTGCAAGACAGTACGTTTTTTTCTAAGCAGTTTGATGCGGTGTTGGCGATAGGTTTGCTATTTTTGCTGGATGAAGCGGATCAATTGGCTTTGATTCAGCGTCTTGCGACGCATTTGAAACTCGGTGGTCGTTTGTTGTTCACTGCACCGCTACAGGCTTGTCAGTGGCGAGATGCGAGCACCGGTCTTGAGTCGCATTCGTTGGGGCAAGACGCTTATGTCGCTTGTTTGCAAGGGCATGGATTCGCAATGATTGGTCACTACGTTGATGAAGGTGAGAACCATTATTACGAAGCGCAGCGAGTTATTTAGTCTTTGGTTTTTCTACAGTTCAGGCCGCTGTCTCTTCCGCATATTTTTCTTTAATCTCGACCACTGCTGGCAATTGCGCGATAAACAAATCGACCAGTTCAGGATCAAAGTGTTTGCCTTTTTCGCTAAGTAAGAGATCGACTGCTTGTTGTACTTCCCATTCTTTTTTGTAGGGGCGAACCGAGGTCAATGCGTCGAATACATCGGCGATGGCGACGATGCGCGCTTCAATAGGAATGGCTTCGCCAGCGATGCGATGAGGGTAGCCGCTGCCATCAAATTTTTCGTGGTGATAGAGCGCTATCGTGCGTGCCATTTGGAGTAAGGGTGAATCGTGTTCGCCCAAGATCTCTGCACCCATCAAAACGTGTCTTTGCATCATTGCCCATTCGTCTTGATCTAGTTTGCCGGGTTTGAGCAAGACGTGATCAGGCGTGCCGATTTTGCCGATGTCGTGCATTGGTGCGGCATGGAATAGTAAGTCGGCTTGGCTTTCGCTAAAGCCCGCTGCCAGCGCGAGCAGGCGTGAATAGTGGCTCATGCGTATCACGTGTAAACCTGTTTCGTTGTCGCGATACTCTGCAGCGCGGCCTAAGCATTGGATGATTTGCAAACGGGTTTTTTGTAACTCGTCTGCACCAACTAAAGACAGATGGGTTTTGACCCGTGCGCGTACGACGGGCGGGCTAATCGGTTTGGTAATGTAATCCACTGCACCAACTTCAAAACCAGCGGATTCATCGCTGACTTCACTCAATGCGGTGACAAAGATCACGGGAATCGCCTTGGTGGCGGGATTGGCTTTGAGGCGTTTGCAAGTTTCTAAACCCGTTAAGCCCGGCATCATCACATCGAGCAAAATCAAATTTGGCGCTTCTTCTTGCGCGAGTTTGAGTGCCTTTTCACCATCGAGTGCGAACAGTAAACGATAGTCTTCATGCAGCACTTGGCGCAAGATTTGTAAGTTGGTTGCAGCGTCATCAACGATTAAAATTTTTGGTCTTTCGTCTTGTTGTTTCATGACGCATTTCCTTGTGAAGGTTCTTTAGAATTGTGTGCTGATTTTTTTGCCGAATTTTCTGATGAATTTTGTTCAGATTGATAATGATGCTCTAGCTTGCTAACCATGTCTCGCGCAGCTTCAAAGTCAAAGGAGTTGACGATTTGATCGAGCACATCAAAGTCATGTTTTGGCAGCAGTTTTGCCAGCTCGCTCAATACGTTTTCTGCTAATTCACCATGCGCTAAGGCGTCGTCTAGCTTTTGCAATAACGGTAGCAATTGCGATGGATTAATGGGCTGCTTGGTCGTGTCTTGCTTGTTGTTGGCTGTATCAAATTCACCCAATGCATCAGCGACGTTCATGATTTCATCCGCGAGCTGATCGAGTGCAAATTTGATTTGATCGCTATTTTGCGCGGCTAGATCGGCTTCAATTGTGCTGCAAAGATTGGTGGTGCGCGATAGCGCCAGATTGGCCGCAGCGCCTTTTAGTTTGTGTACCAAACTAGCGAAATTGTCGTCCTGCGTCTGCATACTGCGTAAGCGCGGCACAACATCGCGGAAGCTGCTTAAGAATTGACGGATGGCTTCGCGATGCCGTTGCTCGCTGCCCCACAGGCTTTGTCCACGGCTCCAATCGATTACCGAGCCACTTAATTGTTGTATCGATAAATTGGCTGTGGATGTGAGGTCTATCGCGGGAATATCGATATTCAGTAAGCGCGCAATTTCTTGACTGAGTCTTTGCATATCGATGGGCTTGTGGGCAAAACCATCCATGCCCGCTGCTTTAGCTGCTTTTATGTCGGCTTCCAAGACACTCGCAGATAACGCAATCACCGGTGTAGCTTGACGCTGATGCTGCGCTTCAAACAGGCGAATTTGTTGCGTCGCTTCTAGCCCGTTTAATACGGGCATTTGCACATCCATTAAGACGATGTCAAATGAAGTGTTAGAAAAAATCTCAACCGCTTCGGCACCATTGCGCGCAGTGGTGATGCTGTGGCCAAGTTTGCCTAGGATGACTTCGATCAATTCAAGATTTTGCGTAACGTCATCGACTGCAAGTATGCGCAGTGGCGGTAGTTCGATGATCCTTTGTTCATCAATCGCACTGATCGCTTTGCCAATCGGCAAAGGCAATTCAACATGAAATTGACTGCCGACATGGAGCTCACTTTCTACCCAGATACGACCGCCCATCAGTTCGATTAATTGACGCGAAATTGTGGTACCTAAACCAGTACCGCCAAAGCGTCGGCTCATGGACGCATCTGCTTGCGCAAATGGATCGAAGATATGATTCAGGCGATCTGGCGCAATGCCTATGCCTGTATCTTGTACGATGAGGTGGATGCATGCATCTTGTTGTTCAACATGCAGCGTGACTTCACCTTGATCTGTGAACTTGATGGCATTGCCAATCAGATTCAACAAAATTTGTTGTAATCGCAAGGCATCGCCTTGGAAAAATTCAGGCACTGTCTCTGGATAATCGAGTACGAGTGGCAAAGCTTTAGCTTGCGCATTGATGCGTAGCGTCGACATCACTTGCATACACACTTCGCGCAGAGAAAAATCGCGAATCTCTAATTCGACGGCACCGTGTTCTAACTTGGCGGTATCAAGTATGTCGTTTAACAGCGTGAGTAAGGAACGCGCCGAGTTGCGCACCGTAGTTAAGTGGCGTCGCTGTGTATCGTTGACTGGCTCGCTGAGCAGCACATCAGTAAAGCCAAGAATCGCATTCATCGGTGTGCGGATCTCGTGGCTCATATTTGCCAAGAAGGTATTTTTGGCAGCCGCCGCGTGTTCGGCTCTAGCTTTGGCTTCGCGCAAATCTTGTTCCATTGCGTGACGCTCGGATAGATCGCTGGCAAATTTGATGATTTTGTAAGGGCGATTTTCTGGATCAAAAATTGGATTGTAGCTACCGTGTATCCAGATCTCTTGCCCTTGTTTTCCAAAGCGACGAAAATCGCCAGCTGTGTTCAAGCCTTTGCGTAAGGTTTCCCATAGCTGTTGATAGCTTGCTGATTTGACTTCACTTGGTGCACACAAGATGGAATGGTGTCGTCCTACTAGTTCTTCCAGCGCATAGCCAGTAATCGATAAGAAGTTTTGATTGGCGTTTAGGATGTGGCCTTGCAGGTCAAACTCAACTACGCCTAGCGAGCGGCTGATTGCATTGACTACGCCTTCAAATTCGGCATTGCGCCGCTTGTTATCGGAGATGTCGATGATGACGCCATCAATCCATTCGATCTCGCCGTTTTGGCCGCGCACGCCACTGGCACTTTCTGAGACCCAATGTTCTTTGCCGTCACGATCAATGATGCGATATTCCAACATATAGGGCATGCCACTATGCAGTTTTTCACTAACAATGTGGGCGGTCCACTCGCAATCTTCTGGATGCAGAATTTGCGAGAATGTTTTTTTGCCCGAGGTAAAATCTTCTGGCTTCCAGCCAGTTAGACGTTCCACAGCATCGCTTATGAAGAGCATGCTCCAATCTTGATCTAAGCGACAGCGAAAAGCGATACCAGGTAAATTGGCAATTAATGAACGGTATTGCAGTTCGCTATTGCGTAGTGCTTCTTCCATTCGTTTGCGTTCACTAATATCAGTGATAAAACCGACGAACAAAGTCTCGTTCTGCAATGCTGCTTCACCAAGCGCAAGCCGCATTGGGAAGCGTTCGCCATTTTTTCTAAGGCCGATCACTTCACGTCCAGAGCCCAAAGCTTTTGTGCTGATGTCGGTCAAATAGCCGCGTAAATAATTGGCTTCATTGTGACCTGTGGGAGCAGGTAAGATCACTTGAATATGTTGACCTATGATCTCATTCGCACGCCAAGCAAATATGCTTTCTGCGGCGCTATTAAATGCGCGAATGGTGCATTGATGATCAAAGGTGACGATACCATCGATAGCAGTCTCAACGATGGTGCGCGTGCGCGCTTCTGTATGGACCATGCGTTGATAGATGGTGCGGTAACGTAGCAAAATATTGCCAGCCACTGTAATGAGAATCGCCAGTGTCGTGATTCCAGCAATCGATAATGCCAGATCAAAATTTTCGACTGGTGCAAAATTAGATGCCGGATTATTTAAGAAATGCGTGGCTTTCATGCCAGTGTAATGCATCCCGGTAATCGCAATCCCCAGCACAATGCCGCTAATGATGTTGATTGGATTTGCTTTGAGTTTTTGATTGGCGATTAATTTAAAACGCAACCACAAAGCCAGAATCGATAGCGTGACGGCGACGATAATAGAGACACCAAAAATCACAGGATCGAAGCGCAGTGTTAATGATTTATGCACAGCTGCCATGCCGCTGTAGTGCATTACGCCAATTCCAGCGCCAACTAAAATGCCGCTGACTACAAGTTGCCAACGTGTGACACGTTCTTTGGCGATGAGTAGTAGTGCGACCCAGGACGCTAAAAAGCTTGGCAGCATCGAAAGCACCGTAATAATTCTGTCGTAACGAGCCGTGCTACATACGCTAAATGCCAGCATGCCAATGAAGTGCATAGACCACACACCAGATCCCAACACGAAGGCGCCCGATAGCAGATAAATTTGGCGATTGAACGGGCGCTTTTCCGTACGTGCCATGCCTGCTAGTTGGAACGCCATGATGCCCGCTAACACCGCGACAAAAAGCGATAGGGCGACTAAGGGGCGATCATAATCACCGGAGAGTATAGGCAGCGTTTGGCTGTCGAATAAAAAAAAGCGGTGAATTTGCATATCGAGCTTTTCATTGAAAGGGCGAAGCCCGAAATTAGAGAGGAACCAATGTTAAAAAGCTTACTTTGTGGCAATTGATTCTATTCGCTTCAACCTAAAGTCGCAAGCGTAGAAAATGCGTCATGTTGTGTTGCTTTACCTGGATTATTTGGATGAACCAAGTTCTTGCGTTGGAGTCGGTGACTTCTATGTTGATCGACTTACTGATGTGAATATGCAGATGTTAATGTTTGTACATGCTAATTGTTAATGAATTACTTAGTCGCCTTGATGAGCGCCACAAAAGTAATCAAAATTTGTGTGTAATTGTCTAGGATTTTGTCAAGTGTTTAAGTTGATAAGCAATTTAGGCATGATGTGAATCATCATAGAAAACCGCTATACTTCCGTCTTCATAAAATCCGGTCATTGTAAATATTTGGTTTGAAGTGGCTTTTTAAACAAGCTTCAATGTAGAACGCAAGCTCGTCATGTTTGGTAGCAAACTTTTGACACACAATGAATGCTTGGCACGGTTTGTAAAACATCTCGCGCCTGACTTAGCCGGTCACAGTCAATCATAATCAACTAAGTTTATTGCACTCGTATTGCGCTTAGTTGATTTTTTTATTTGAAGTTAGGTATTAGATCAATGAAACCATATCTTGTCGGCATTACCGGCGGTAGCGGTAGTGGCAAAACTACATTTATTAATTCCTTGCTGGCGGCGATGCCTGAAGGAAGTGTGGCGCTGTTGTCGCAAGATAATTACTACAAGTCCATCGATCAGCAATCCAAAGACGAAAATCGAATTGAGAATTTTGATATACCGTCTTCTTTAGATCTCGATAAATTCTATCAAGACGTATTGCGTTTGCGTGATGGTCATAGTTTAGAGATCAAAGAATATACCTTTAATAATGCGGATGTTGTGCCAAAGATTTTTCATATTCCAGCCGCACCAATCGTGCTGCTAGAAGGTATTTATGCGCTGCATAATCCGGCTTTGTACGACATCATTGATTTAAAAGTTTTTATCGATGCAGAAGAACATCATCGTCGCTATCGTCGTGTGCAACGTGACGCGGTCGAGCGTGGCTATGATCAAGACGATGTTTTGTATCGTTTAAGTAATCATCATCAACCCGCCTTTGAAAAATATATCCTGCCACACCGTAGTAATGCCGATATCGTGATTCCAAATAATCATGGTTTTGATAAAGGCTTAGCAATGTTGAGTGTGTTTTTGCAATCAAAAATTGGTAAACCCCTCTAATTTATTCTTGGTCAATTGAAGCTGTAAGTCGTTCGGAATGCATGATTTGTTGAGAGCGATGTCATCTTGGTACTTGTCGCAAGTTTGATGGAAATTGAAATGAGGCACTTGGTATGAAACCGCACATCGCTGTTGTTGGTAGCATCAATATGGATTTGGTTTTTCAGACGCCACGGATGCCGCTGCCGGGCGAGACTTTGATGGGGCATCGTTTTCATTTAGTGCACGGTGGTAAAGGAGCGAATCAAGCGGTGGCGGCAGCCAGAATGGGCGCTGCGGTGAGTATGATTGCGTGTGTTGGCGATGATGCGAATGGACACAGTTGCCTGCAAGCCTTGCAAGCTGATGCAATTGATACAGCGCGTGTGCGCGTAGTGCCAGATTGTGCGACGGGTGTTGCGGGAATTTTGTTGGACGATGCGGGACAGAATAGTATTGTCTTGGCAACTGGTGCAAATGCCTCTTTAGTTGAGTCTGACATAGATGCTGCGCGCAGCACTATTACACAAGCTAAACTGTTATTATGCCAGCTGGAAACACCGCTCTCGACGGTGTTGCATGCGATTCAATCTGCGAAGCAGGTTTCAGTCGCAGCGCAAGAGACCGGACAAGAGCCAGTGAAAGTGGTATTGAATCCAGCACCAGCACAGAAGTTAGATGCGCAGGTATTAAGGCAAGTCGATTATTTGGTGGTGAATGAAACCGAGGCGAGTTTGCTAAGTGATGTCAGCGTGACCGATTTGCCGAGTGCGCAAGCGGCAGCGACAGTGTTGCAGCAACTTGGCGCGAGTGTCGTGATCGTGACACTTGGTGCGATGGGGATTTGGGTGGCTGATGCAGATCAAGCCTATTCTCTGCCAGCGTTTCAAGTCAAGGTCGTCGATACGACGGCTGCTGGAGATACCTTTGTCGGTAGCTTCGCAGTAGCGATCGCAGAAGGAATGGATTTACGTGCTGCTTGTATGTTTGCACAAAGTGCGGCGGCATTAGCGGTGACCCAATTGGGTGCGCAGACCTCGATCCCACATCGAGGCGCGGTAGAGCGGCAGTTACAGAGTCTGTGAGTGCCATAAATTTTATGCTAATAAATTGGCGAGGCGCTGAATTCAAAGCCCCTTGCAAATGAAGCTTACCAAGCTATTCAGGAGTTATTAAAAAATGAAATTGCGTTCATCACTTCTATTCAGTGCATTGCTTTCCGTGTCCGCATTGGCTGCAGCGAACCAGCCTAAATATGCTTTGGTTTATGACGCGGGTGGTAAGTTTGACCGTTCATTTAATCAGTCTGCTTATGAGGGTGCGGAACGCTTCAAAAAAGATACCAAGATCTCTTACATAGATGTGCAAGTGATGAGTAATGCGCAGGGTGAGCAAGTGTTGCGCAATTTGGCTCGCAAAGGTATTGATTTAATTGCGGCGATTGGTTTCACGCATGCACAGCAAGTGCAAACTGTCGCAAAAGAATTTCCAAAAACGAAGTTTGTGATTGTGGATGGTGCAGCTACTGGTGCTAATGTCAGTTCTATCTTGTTTAAAGAACAGGAAGGTTCTTATTTGGTTGGCGTTGCCGCCGCGATGGCATCAAAATCAAAAAAACTTGGCTTTATTGGTGGTATCGATATCCCACTGATTCGCGCATTTGCTTGTGGTTATACGCAAGGTGCAAAATCGGTTGATCCGAAAGTTGACGTTGCGCAAAACGTGGTCGGTACAACTGCGACTGCTTGGAATGATCCAGCCAAAGGTAGCGAATTGGCGCGTGCGCAAATGGAGCGTGGCGTGGATGTGATTTTTGCAGCAGCTGGTGGTAGCGGCATGGGGGCATTACAGGCAGCAAAAGAAAAAGGCAAGATGGCGATTGGCGTTGACTCCAATCAAAATTATCTTTATCCAGGTGTGATGTTGACTTCAATGGTCAAACGTGTTGACAATGCTGTGTATGAGAATTTTATGCAGATGAAAAATGGCACATGGAAAGCCGGTGTGGCAAATTTAGGTCTGAAAGAAGGTGGCGTGGATTGGGCGCTCGACAAAGACAATCGTAGTTTAATCACCCCAGAAATTGAAAAGCGCGTCAACGCAGCGAAGCAAGATATTTTGAGTGGTAAAGTCAAAGTAGTTGATTATCGCGAAGCAAGCCGTTGCCCCTTATAAGTTTGATCAAAGCCGTAGCATTGGATGATGCTGCGGCTTTGCTTTATCTAAAAAGATTGTTCTAAAAATTTCACTGTAACTTTGCCTTGGTACTTTCGTAAGGCATTGGTTAGGTCCAAACTAAGCGCAATCTAAGCTAACACTGAGCTCAAACTGAGCTAATACCCAATTGAACAATATGTCCACAGCAGTAGAATTTCGCCAAATTTCAAAGCGCTTCGGGAAAGTTCTTGCGAACGATGCCGTGAATTTCTCCATCGCGCAAGGCACGATACACGGCATTATTGGTGAAAATGGTGCTGGTAAATCGACCTTGATGAGTATCTTGTATGGATACTATCACGCTGATGCTGGCGAGATACTCATCAATGGCGAAGTGCAAAACATACGTAATAGCCACACTGCGATTCAGCTTGGCATTGGCATGGTGTATCAACACTTCATGTTGGTTGAAGACATGACAGTGTTAGACAACATTATGCTTGGTATGGAAGGCGGTTTCCGTCTGCGTCAACAGCGTAAAAAAATCGCGGCTGACTTGGTGCAACTGTGCGAAGACTACGGGTTGGAAATCAAACTCGATGCGCGTATCGATTCCTTATCTGTTGGCGAACAACAGCGCGTAGAAATTTTAAAACAGCTGTATCGCAACGCCAGTATTTTGATTCTGGATGAACCAACAGCAGTGTTAACGCCGCAAGAGACCGATGCCTTGTTTGCGATTTTGCGTTTGTTTAAACAGCAGGGAAAAACCGTGATCTTAATCACGCACAAGCTCGCTGAGATTTTAGCGATCACCGACGCGGTGACGGTAATGCGCGCTGGTGGTGTCGTCGCAACGCTAGAGACTGTGCAATCAAATCAAGAGGATTTGGCGCACAAAATGGTCGGACGTAAAGTGGCGACCGAGTTGCCACGTCAAACTTTATCAGCCGGAGCGACCGTGCTGCGGGTTGATGATCTCAGCCTACAAAATGAACAAGGTGTGCATTTATTACGCGGCTTAAATTTTTCTGTGCAAGCGGGTGAGATCGTCGCGATTGCCGGAGTCTCCGGTAATGGACAGTCGGAATTACTCGAAATTTTGGCGGGAATGCGCAATTTAAAAGGCGACAAAATTAGCGGCAATGTGCATATTCAAGATTTAACGCTTAGCTTCAATAAGAAAGATCCTACTTTGGCAGCGACGCTGCGTAAGTTAGGCGTCTCGCATGTGCCAGAGGATCGTTTGCGCGATGGTGTCATCAAGGATTTTCCTGTTTGGGAAAATATTTTGTTAGGCCAGCAAAGCGATCAAATTTATTTGGATAAAAAACAATGCGTAGCAGCTAGCGATGCATTACTGGCGCAATTTGAAGTGCGTCCGCTCGATTCGCATTTGCGCCTGTCGCAATTATCCGGTGGCAATCAACAAAAAATTGTTTTAGCACGCGAAATCGCAGCCCGTCCTAAATTGATGCTGGTCGGCCAACCAACGCGCGGCGTTGATATCGGCACCATTCAAAGAATCCATACCGAGTTATTAGCCTTGCGTGATGCTGGCGTAGCGATCTTGTTGGTTTCTGCAGAATTAGAAGAAATTCGGGCTTTGGCTGATCGCATTTTAGTGATGTCGGGTGGCTGTATCACGGGCGAATTAAATATCGCTGATTACGACACGACACGAATTGGTTTATTGATGGGTGGCTTACACAAATGAATTCTGATTTACCTCGTTGGGCGACCAATGTCGCTCTGCCTATGCTGAACTTGCTATCCGCGATGGTGGTGGCGGCAGGCGTGATTTATTTGCTAGGTGAAAGTCCATTAGAAGCATTGGGTATTTTGGTTAACAGCGCGCTTGGTAATGCTGAGGGATTTGGTTATACCTTATTTTATGCAACCACTTTTATCTTTACTGGCTTGTCGGTATCGATCGCCATGCAAGCAGGTTTATTTAATATTGGTAGCGATGGTCAAATGTATTTAGGTGGACTGGGTTTGACCCTCGCCATGCTGCAATTTGACGCGAGTTTATCCCCCTGGTTGTTGATTCCTATGGGAATTACGGCGGCTGCCTTGTTCGGCGCGACATGGGCATTTATCCCTGGTTATTTGCAAGCTAAACGCGGTAGTCATGTGGTCGTGACGACGATTATGTTTAACTTTATCGCTGCGTCCTTGATGAATTTCATCATCATTACTTACATGATCCCGACTGGTGAGCAAAATCCAGCAAGTAGAGTATTTGCTGAAGCAGCTTGGGTTCCTCGGATTGACACATGGTTGCCCGTGTTGGGCGAAACCCCCTTGAACTTAACTTTTCCAATCGCGATTATTTGTTTGATTGCCTACGGCTTGCTGGTGTGGCGTACGCGCTGGGGCTATGCATTGCGCGCAGCAGGTAAGAGCCCGCATGCCGCTTTGTATGCAGGTATTTCGATGTCGACAGTGATTATCGTCGCGATGCTGGCATCGGGTGCATTGGCTGGCGTGGCCGCTGTCAATAGCGTGGCGGGTTCTATGCATTATTTGAGTTTGAACTTTACCGCGGGTGCAGGGTTTATTGGTATTGCGGTGGCATTGATGGGGCGCCAACATCCTATTGGTATCTTTTTGGCGGCGCTGTTATTCGGGATTTTGATACAAGGTGGCTTTGATCTGTCTTTAGAAAAATCGAATATTCCTTCTGAGACCTTTGTGTTTATTCAAGGCTTAATTATTCTATTTTGTGGTGCGATGGAAAACATGTATGCACCCTTCTTATCACGCGTGCTCAAAATGAAGTGGGGAAAAAATGTTTGATGATTTTCAATTCTCTACAATTCTAGTCGCGACGATTCGCAACGCGCCAGTGTTGCTGTTTGCCGCTTTCGCAGGTGTTTTCGCTGAACGCAGTGGCATCATAGA
Source organism: Affinundibacterium baiyunense (assembly GCF_018139645.1). Classification (GTDB taxonomy): domain Bacteria; phylum Pseudomonadota; class Gammaproteobacteria; order Burkholderiales; family Burkholderiaceae_D; genus Undibacterium; species Undibacterium baiyunense. The sequence continues at coordinate 107,416 of NZ_JAGSPM010000009.1, read as the reverse complement.
CTTGGCGTTAGAAGGAAAAATGTTGACCGCAGCATTCGCTGCGGCGGCTTGTACCTTTGCCACACAAAATCCGTATATCGGGATTGCCGCTGGTATGTTGGTGTCGTGTGTGATCGTTTTATTGCAAGGTTATGTGTCGATAAATCAAAAGGGTAATCAATTGGTTTTCGGTATCGCGATCAATATTGCGATGTCTGGTTTGACTTTCGTTTTGGCGCAATACTTTTTCCAATTGGGTGGTCGTAGTCCGGATTTAGGTGAGGCGAGATTACCCGTGCTGCACTTTCCGTTTGCTGATTGGTGGTCAAACATTCCCGCTTTAAATTGGTTGCTCGGTAAATTTTTAGGCGGGCATACGATCTTGGTGTATCTAGCGTTTGCACTAATTCCTTGCATACATTGGTTGATCAATCACAGCCGTTTTGGCTTGCGTCTACGTGCGGTTGGTGAGAACCCTCATGCAGCAGATGCCGCTGGGATCAATGTGGCGCAAACACGTTATTTGGCCTTGTTGTGTGGTGGCGTCTTGTGCTCGTTTTCTGGTGCTTACTTAGCGATTGTACAAAGTGGATTTTTCTTGCGCGATATGTCTGCAGGTAACGGTTTCTTGGCATTGACGGCAATGGTGTTCGGTAATTGGCGACCATTGCAAACTGCATTAGGTTGTTTGATGTTTGGCTTCTTTGCTGCTTTGCAAATCCAGATGGAAGGTGTGGCTTTCCCTGTTGTTGGGCAAATTCCTGGCTCTTTAATACAGATGCTGCCATTCGTTGTGACGGTTGTTGTATTGGCTGGTGTGATGGCGAAATCGGTGGGGCCAAAAGCCTTGGGTGTGCCATTTGTGAAGTCGCGTTAAAAAAATTTGCACAATGGTTTGTGCACGAGTTCGGCTCAAGCTTTGCGAGTTCGACGTTTGAATAGAGATAGATATGGTTCATAAAGTTATTTTTGATACAGACCCAGGCGTGGATGACGCGATGGCTTTGTATTTTGCGTTAGCGCATTCTGAAATCGATGTAGTTGGTATTACCTGCACGTTTGGTAATGTCACCGTTGCGCAGGCGACCGCGAATGCTTTGTATTTAACCCGCTTGGCAGGACGCGAAATTCCAGTTGCTGAGGGTGGTGCTTTGCCCTTGATGAAGGCAGCTGGAAAACCACCAGGCTTTATTCATGGCGATGATGGTTTGGGTAATTTGACTTCACGTCTACAACATTCCGCCAAAGCTGAATCCGTATCGGCGGCAGAATTTATTGTGAACATGGCGCGTCAGTATCCGGGCGAGATTACCTTGGTGGCGGTTGGCCCTTTAGTCAATTTGGCTTTGGCTTTAAAGCTAGAACCGCAATTGCCAAGTCTGATTAAGCAAGTAGTGTTGATGGCGGGTACCGTGATTGAACCGGGTAATGTGTCGCCAGTCGCTGAAGCGAATGTGTGGAATGATCCACATGCAGCGGACTTAGTATTCACTGCTGGTTGGAAACTTGCGATGGTTGGCTTGGATGTGACGCATCGTGTAGTGATGTCGGCGAGTTACTTTGCTGGTTTAGCACAGCACCATCAACAACACATTGCGATGACGACCTTGTCGCATGCGGTTAATTTCTACAGTGATTTTTATCAGCAAGCACGCCCAGATCTTGGCCATGCTTGCTTTTGCCATGACATTCTGGCGTTTGTGTATTTGGTTGCGCCAGAGTTATTTGAAACCATGGATGGGCGTGTACGCGTGCAATTAGACGGTATGGGTAACGGTCAAACTATGATGGATAGACATGGCGGTGGCTTGGTGTATGCACAGTCTGGTTGGGGTAGCGAGCAGCCAGAGGCGCGAGTTTGCTTGAAGGTGAATGCGCCAGCGTGTTTGCAATTGATTGAACAAACTTTGGAAAGCAATTGGTTACGTGCACCGTTGGCGGAATGAGCGTCATCTGTGTTGAGAGAATGTGAGGAATTGAAGCATGATAATTACACCTGTCGATTTTACTAGTCCGACCGCCGCCAAAGATTTTGCAGAAAGTTTGCACAATACTGGATTTGGCGTGCTGACCAATCATCCACTATCACAACAACTGCTCAATACAGTTTATGAAGAGTGGTATGGTTTTTTTCAAAGTGAAGCGAAACATGCTTACGCTTATGATCCGCAAAAATACGATGGCTATTTTTCACCTGCGGTGTCAGAAACGGCGAAGGGAAATACCAAGCGCGATTTGAAAGAGTTCTACCACATCTATCCTTGGGGACGTTATCCAAGTGAGGTATCGGCTGCCGCTCGTCAATATTACGAACAGGGTGCAGCATTAGCGGCGACCTTGTTGCAATGGGTAGAGCAATACACGCCAACTGAGGTGCAAGAGAAATACTCGATGCCTTTATCGCAGATGATACAAGGCAGCGAACAAACGCTGCTGCGGGTTCTGCACTATCCACCATTGCGTGGCGATGAAGAGCCGGGTGCGGTACGCGCAGCAGCGCATGGCGATATTAATTTACTGACGATTCTGCCAGCAGCGACAACCGCTGGTTTACAAGTGGTAGGTAAAGATGGTGAGTGGCATGATGTGCCATGTGATTTTGGGATGTTGATTGTGAATATCGGCGATATGTTGCAAGAAGCCTCCGCTGGATATTATCCATCGACGATCCACCGCGTATTAAATCCAACTGGAGAAGAAGCGAAAAAGTCACGTGTTTCTTTACCGTTGTTTTTGCATCCGCGTCCAGATGTGGTCTTATCAGAGCGCCACACGGCAGGTTCTTATTTGACTGAGCGTTTGCAAGAATTGCATTCCAAAGTTTAAATTTCATGCACAGAAAACCACACACATGTTGTATTCATGCTGTATTTGAGTACTTACTCTAGAATAAAAATGCGACTGTCATCGAGCGGAAGTAAATCTGAGTTCAAATGCAGTACTTTGCGTAAAAAAAGTTGCGTGCAATGGTCTCGCAATGTGTGTTGTTAAGCTGCGCAATAGATTTTTTTGCACGTGTTGATGTCGCTTGAAAAACGCTGGACACAAACTAGATCGATTCAAGACATCAATTAAATCAAACAGATTACAGGTTTTAAACAAACGAAAAGCAAGGAGCTATGAATGAAGCAACTCAATAAATCATCAACTGCAGTACCTTCGCGCGTGAAGATGCTAGTCATCGCATGCCAATTGACATGCCTTGGTATGTCAACTGCTTACGCACAATCACAAACACAAGAGAAGACGGAAAGCAATGAACCGATCAGCTCTTCACAAGTGACGATCACTGGCAAAAAAGTCGGTATGGGTTTGATGGTGCAAGAAAGCACACCAAAAGCACGTAGCACGATTACTGCTGAAGAATTGGCGAAGCAACGTCCAACTGGTAATGCGTATGAAGCGTTGGAATTGATGCCAGCGGTGAATAGTTACAATCACGATGCAACTGGTTTGTTTGGTGGTGGTTTGACTTTGCGCGGTTTCAATAGCGATCAGATCGGTGCAACGATTAACGGTGTGCCAGTGAATGACTCAGGTAGTTTTGCGGTGTATCCACAAGAATACGTGGATCAAGAAAATACATGTACACAATTTGTGACACAAGGTTCAACTGACGTTGACTCTCCACAAATCGGTGCAACTGGTGGTAACTTCGGTATCACAACTTGCGATCCATCTAAAACTAAGCGTATCCGTGTTGCGCAAACTTTGGGTCAATTGAATTTGTCCAAAACCTATGTACGTTATGACACAGGTTTGCTCGAAGGCGGTCGCACACGTTTCTTCATCTCTGCATCGCATGCACAATCTGATAAGTGGAAAGGTAAAGGCGGTGCAAACCGTGACCACGTCGATATGGGTTTCAGAACCGATTTCGACAGATTCAACTCTATCAGCGGTACTGTATTGTACAACCGCGCGATTAACCAAAATATCAGTTCTTTCAGCTTAGCTGATTTAGACAAGTATGGTTACTACTATGACTTCGCGCAAACTTTCGTTGGCCATGCAGCTCCAACGCCAGGTAAAGCAGGTAGCGATACGAACTCTGCATTTGGTGACGCTTATTACCAATTGACGAAGAATCCATTTGAAAATGCGATTGCTTCTGTTACTGGCAAAATGCGTGTTGGTGATAACACCGATATCAAAGTCATTCCATATTTCTGGTATGGCTACGGCACTGGCGGTAATCAACAGAAGTTGCAAGCAGAAAACGCTTTCTTGAACAAAGCAACTGGCAAGAACACAGCGGGCGTGGATTTGAATGGCGACGGCGATACTTTGGATCGCGTCATCGTGGCGAATAGTAGTGTGACTCGCACTTATCGTCCAGGTGTAACTGCTTCTGTTACACACACTATCGGCGATCATCAAATTTTGGCGGGCTTCTGGTTCGAACGTGCAACGCACGAGCAATTTGGCCCTATGGTATTGGTTGATGCGAATGGTAACGCGAACGACATTTGGTTGAAAGAAGGCCGTGTATTGCGTCCAGATGGTACACCTTTCCAATCACGTGACTGGAAAACGATCAGTACATCAAACCAAATCTTCTTGCAAGACACCATGAGTCTGATGAACGACAAGTTGACAGTCAACGTCGGTGTTCGTGCACCAACCATGAAGCGTGACTTCACGAACAAGGCAAACGAAGGTACTAACTCTGGTACTGATTACAACATCGAAAAAACGTATCGCGAAATCTTGCCGCAGTTGGGTGCTCGCTACCAGATCGATAACAACAACCAGTTGTTCTTCAGTTTGGCACGTAACATGAAGGCGCCACCAAACTTTGTTTACTCCACAACCAATAACGTAGTTTTGGTGAACGGTAAGCCAACATTGCCAGTTGATGTACAAGCAGAAACTTCAACCAATATCGACGTTGGTTATCGTTTGCAAAGCGATAAATTGACAGCGCAAGCAACAGCTTACTCTGTTGATTTTAAAGATCGCCAAGCAACTGCCTATGATCCAGTCGCGAACATGAGCAGCTTGACTAGCGTTGGTAAAGTGAAGACACATGGTTTCGAAGTTGAATTGGGTAACACACCAGTTAATGGTTTCTCATTCTACGGTTCGATTGGTTATGCGAAGAGCGAAATCAAAGACGACATCCTGATCAGCCGTACAGCGACTTTGCCGACCAAAGGTAAGCAAATGACTTTGACGCCAGAATGGAAAGCGGGCTTGAGCGCAATGTATGAAACAGGTGCTTTCTACGCACGTTTGAAAGTGAAATACACTGGCGAACAATGGGCAACGATGACCAATGATGAATTGGTTCCAAGTTACACATTGTTAGGTTTGGATTTTGGTTACCAATTCCCAAATACAAGCTGGGTGAAGAAGCCAACTTTGCGTTTGAATATCAGCAACTTGACTAACGAAAAGTATCGTAATCCATCAAGCTTTAACGTTACTAATGCAAAAGCTTACGGTACTGCTGGCGCGAGAACAGTGTTCTACTACATGGGTTCACCACGCTTTGCATCTGTGACTTTGTCAGGCGATTTCTAAGCCTTGCTCAGTTGATCAACATCGGGCCATTGTGACTGGTTTTTGCAATGGTCTGATTTAGTCATATCGATGGTCTGCAACCCTGTGGTTGCAGACCTTTTCACTTGTAGAAAGCTCTGCATAAGTTATACGCAAATGTAAGCTTCGACCGCGTGACGGTTGTGCAGAGATTTATTCTAAATATCGACTTTTTTTAGCGTGATGTTGGCGCAAATCCTATGAACTTTTCTCTCCCATCTTTGGGTCGTCTGACCCGCACCACCATTAGTGTTAGTTTGTCTTTGATGCTGCTTGCATGTGCAACGCCAAAGACGGAATCGGTGGTGCTTAATTTAGTCGCGATCAACGATTTGCACGGACATCTTGAGAAAGAAAAGTTTAGTTATACGCCACGTGGAGAACAAATTGCGAAGACCGTCGTTGGTGGCGGTATCGAGACCTTGGGCACCAATTTGGAGGCATGGCGCAAGGAAGATAAAGATTTGATTTTTGTTGGTGGTGGTGATTTGATTGGCGCGAGTCCAGCAATCTCCTCTTTGTTTGCTGACGAACCAACTTTACATGCTTTGGGGCGTATGGGCTTGCGTGTCAGTGCTTTAGGTAATCACGAATTCGATCATGGTTTGCAAGAATTGCAGCGACAAATTCACGGTGGTTGTGAGTCGCCGCGTCCTGAGCGTGCCTGTCAATTTGATGGACGATTTCCTGGTACGCAGTTCTCGTATATTGCTTCCAATGTCTTGAGCAAGCAAACTCAAAAACCGTTCTTCCCTGCCTATCATGTAGAAGAGGTGAAGGGCGTCAAAATTGCTTTTATCGGCGCGGTCTTGCGCGATACGCCATTCATGGTGGCAGGTGATAAAGTAAAAGATTTAAGCTTTATTGATGAAGCGGAAGGAATCAATCGTACGATCCCTGTGCTGAAAGAAATGGGCGTGAAAGTATTTGTGGTATTGATTCATGAGGGCGTTAGTTCACCAGACGTTTTTGATCAATTTTCTTGTTCACAAATTAAAGGGCCGATTGTTGATATTGTTAAGCGGCTTGATCCCGCGATCAAACTGATTGTCAGTGGGCATAGTCATACCGGATTTGTTTGCAATGTTGAAGGCCGCACGGTAACGCAAGCGCAAATGTATGGACACTTACTGACACGCATTGCGATTAAGTTAGATGGTGCAACTCATCAAGTGGTGGATATTCAAGCAAAAAATTTAGTGATGGAACCAAGCTCAGTTCCAGCACCAGAAGAATTGTCAAACTTACTGCATAAAGCGCGTGAAGGAAGCAAAGCAATCATTGCGGAACCCGTGGCGAAATTAGCGGTGCCAGTGATTACGCGTAAGTTGAACGCTGCTGGAGAATCTGCATTAGGCAATATCGTCGCGGACGCTCAGCTTGCAGCGGTAAAAGATATGGGGGCACAGATCGCTTTCATGAACAATAAAGGGATACGCAGTAATCTCGAAACTTTGGCCGGCAATATCAGTACTTACGGACAAAATGCGACGGTTTTCCCGTTTGGTAATACCTTGGTGCTGATGAGTTTGAGTGGCGCGCAAATTCGCCGTTTGCTGGAGCAACAAGTGTGGCTGGATGAAGAATCGCAAGATGGCAGAAACGTGCTGCAAGTGTCAGATGGTTTCACTTACACTTGGGATGCTAAACGCAAAGTGGGTGAACGTGTGATTCCAGAAAGCGTCAAGTTAAACGGTGTGCCGCTTGACGATCAACGTGAATATCGCATCGTTGCGAATAATTTTATCGCAGGTGGTGGTGATCGGGTTCCGATGTTCTTACAAGGTAAAAACGTGATCGATACGGGTATCAAGGATATTGATGTGTTTATGGCCTACATAAAACAGAAGGAAAAAGCGGGAACCCCTGTTGGTAGCGAGAAACCAGTTGGTCGTGTGCAGCGACAAAACTGATTGATGGTGATTGTAGAAATCATCGTTTTGTTGTCATTGAGTTGAAAAGGTTTTTAATCATGAAGAAGCTGAAATTGTGGGTGCTACTGAGTGCGGCCCTATTGTCCGTGAATGTGTTTGCTTCTGGCGATGAAGGGCACAAAACTATCGGTGCTATAGCCGATCGTTTATTGGCTGGGACTAATGCTGGCGCGCGCGTTAAAGCATTGTTGCAGCCGGGTGAGAGTTTGCAATCGATCTCGATTTGGGCTGATTGTGCTAAAGGAAGTTTTTGTGGTCCGCAGACGCCAGAAATGCAAGCCTTCACGATTCAAAATCCTGCGCATGCTGCTTATCACTATACAAATACCCCAGTTGAAAACAAATCCTATGTCGCTGGTGGTGTTGGCACAACTGATCACGATATTGTTCAAATTTTAAAACAAGCGATTGCTGTTTTACAAGGAAATGATAACGAGAAAACCAATCCACATCGCTTCACGCCACGCCAAGCCTTGTTGATGATTGCACATTTGGTTGGCGATATTCATCAACCTCTGCACGTGGGAGCGGTTTATCTCAATCAAGAGAATCAATTCGTTACGCCAACTAAGCAAGCTGAAGTCGATGGTGTGCGTATCTTTGATGTACAAGGCGGGAATAATTTATTGATCGAAGATCAAGCAACTTGGACTGCACGTGATTTGAAAAATTTCAAATCTGAAACCGCGAATACTAACCCCGCTCGTGTTGGCAAAGCTTTGCATTTGTATTGGGATGTAACGGTAGTAGAAAATGTAATGCGTGATTTAGGTGCGAAGAGCGTTGTCGAGTTCACAGACAAATTGCTGGCATCAAAAGTGAATGTGCCTTTAAACACAGGAGAGCCAACGAGCTGGCCAGAGCAGTGGGCGACAGAAGGATTGTACTTAGCGAAATCCGCGTATGCCGATATTGCCATTGTCGATAAAGTGAAAATGACGAATCGACGTGGAGTTGAATATGCGTCGTGGTATGCAAAATTGCCAGCGGCTTATATCCAAGATAGTACGGCGGTAACACGCAAGCAACTGACGATTGCTGGCCATCGACTCGCCGCATTATTGCAAAGTATCTGGCCTTAGGTTTGATAGGCTTGGAACAAAAATTTAGCTTAATGGTTAGCGCTACAATTAAAAGTACACCTAAAAGTACATCTGAAAGATTGTCATGAAAAAAATCATCCTTGCCGTTTGTTTGAGTTCTATCGCCTGCAGTGCGATCTCGTTTGAAAGCAAAGATATTCCAAACAAGCTCAAGCAAAATCGGAATGCGACTAATCAGTACTATACGCAACTGATTCAATCGACCAATAGCGCGCAACCTCGACTAGCAGAATTGAGCATGTTGATGACCATGTTGCCGAAAGGTGGCGATATTCATCATCATTATTCTGGCTCGATTTATGCCGAGACGTATCTTGATTGGGTAGGTCAACACGGTTTTTGTGTGTATCGTGAAAGTGATGCAGCGAATAAGCTAGAAAAATTTAAAGTTGAATCGCGTCCTGCGCAAATTGCCGCGGCAAGTAAAATTTGTTTAAGTGCTGACGCGATACGTAAAGATGTCAATTTCTATCGCGAGTTAATCTCTGCGTGGTCGGTTCAAGATTATGAGCATCAGGTGCATGCACAACCAGCACCAGATCAACATTTTTTTAATACCTTTGGCTATTTTTCTGGAATTTCAAAATATTCAACCAATCAAGGTTTGCAGATTTTGAAGCAACAAGCAAAAGCCGAAAATCAACAATATCTAGAAACGATGTTGAAGAGTGCGCCGGTCACAGATCATCCCGAATTAGCCAGCAAGATCGATAGTTTGCATTCGCTATCAAGTCAAAGTGAGATGCAACAGGCGTTTAGTCAATACGCTGATTTTTTAGCTAACGATACGATGGCGCAAACAAAGATTCGTGATTTTGTAAAAGAATTGAATGCCGATGCAGCGGGCATTGATGATGCAGAATTTACTTTGCGTTTTCAAACCTATGTGTCGCGTAATAGTGCACCATCAAAAGTTTTCTCAGGTTTGTATGCAGCCTTTGCTGCGAGTCATCTCAATCCCTTGATTGTCGGCGTGAATATTGTTGGGCCGGAACATGGCGTTGTGGCGTTGCGTGATTACACCTTACACATGCAGATGTTCGCCTTTTTGAAACAACGCTTTCCACAAGTTCGATTGGCAATGCATGCTGGTGAATTGAAACTTGGTTTGGTGGCGCCAGAGCACTTGCAACATCATATCAGTGGCGCTGTACAAATTGCAGGCGCAGAACGCATCGGTCACGGTGTCGGTATCATGCATGAACGTCAAGCCGATCAATTGTTGGCTGAGTTGAAGCGCAGAAAAGTGGCGGTAGAAATTAATTTAAGTAGCAATGCGTTTATTTTAGGATTGCAAGCGCAGGCACATCCAGTCACGCTGTATTTACGTCACCAAGTACCTATTGTCATCAGTAGTGATGATGCGGCGGTATCGCGTAATAATCTCAGTCATGAATATTTTTTGTTCACGAGTCGCTATCAACCTTCGTATGCGGTCTTAAAGCAGACGGTATATAACAGCATTCATTATTCATTCTTAAACCCAAGCGAAAAGACGCAGCAATTACGTCAACTCGATCAGCGCTTCATGCAATTTGAAGCTGCAGCAGCGAAACTCGCCGCATCTGCAAAACCGAAATGATGGATTCCGTCTAGGAAATCTATTGCTTTCCAAAGTTGGAGATTAATGTTTGAAGCAAATTATTCGATTTGCTTCAAACATTAGTAAGTTGTTCAATCAAAGCAACTAAGTCAGCGTAATGAAGAAAGTTGCTGCTACTTTATTTCAACACATATATTCAAATTGGTCATACCAATGATTGCCATGCGGAAATCATCGCAGTATAATTAAATATATTAAATTCACCCATGCTGCTTGCTTCTTCACAAGAGAGGCAAATTTTACAGATGGCGTGTTTGTTTGATTTTTCCATATTTAATCAAGAAAGCAGAAATGAATACGCCAGTTGCGACACTGTATTTTATTTCGGTTGGCGTGTTTGCATTAGGTGCTTTTCAGGCAGCCATCATGGCACGTGGCAGTCCCTATGCAAGAACTTGCTGGGTGTTTTCTGCTCTGTGTTTGTTCTTCTCTCTTTTCCAATTTGCTTGCGGCGTGCAATTTACGGCGAGTAATTTTCAAGCTGCGATGGTCGCGCATAAGTGGGTTAATCTTTTCTCGATATTGTTAATCCCATTGATATGGTTTTTGGTTGCTTCGCTAGAAGATAAAGCCAGTGCGTTTCGGTCCGCCTATTTCGTTGCCGCTTTTGCAGCTGCGGTGATGGTGTATAACTATTTTAGTGAGTATGGCTATCGCTTTGATACGGTGTCAAAAGATGGTTTAACCACCTACGCGTGGGGTGAAAAACTGTGGATTTTCTCTGGTGAGCCATCCTTAGTTTTTCGCGCCATGCGTCTGATGTCTTTGGGTTTATTGATTTACACCATGATCTTCTCGATCAAAATTACGCGCTTGGGTGAGAAGCGAACCAGTCGATTATTTTGGGTCGCGCTAGCGCTGATGTTGATCGCTGGTTTGTTGGCTGGGCTGTCTGATTCGGGGGTGATCAAACTGCCTTATTTGGGTGGATTTGGCTTCTTGCTGCTTTCTGTTTCGTTTTCGGCTTTGGTAGGAAAGGATGTGTCGAGTCGACGGATTGAGGAGTTGCGTATCTATAACGAGCTTCAACATGAAATCGAGCATCGTAAGATCGACAATCAGCGCTTTGAGCATGTCATGAACAGTGATTTGCTGACGGGTTTGCCCAATCGTGCGGGTGCTTTGCTTGGCTTGCGTCAGCTATTGGAATTGAATAGTCAGAATCAAACCAAGCTAGGCATATTTATTTTCGATGTGGATCAACTAGGCATCGTGAATGGCACCAGAGGTTATCAAGCGGGTGATCAATTGTTGATCGAAGTTGCGCAGCGACTGCAAGCGCATGTGCGCGAAACCGATATCGTGGCGCGTTTGGGAAGTGGTCGATTTATCGTTGCTGCTTCTGGCTTAAAGACTGAGCGTTGCGTTACTTTAGTCTACGAGAAATTGGCGGGAGCTTTAGCTTCACCGTTTTATGTTTGCGATAGTTTATTAAGTATCACGTCGAGTGTTGGTGCCGCCGTGTTTCCCGATAATATCAGTGCCGATGAGGATTTATTGTCGGCGGCAGAGTTAGCCCTGCATGATGCAAAAAGTGCGGGGATAGGCAAATTACGTTTTTACCAGCCCTCTCTCAAAGATAAGATGCAAGAGCGTATCGCCTTTGAAAGTGCATTGAAAGAAGCATTGACGAAGCAAGAATTTTTCTTATGCTATCAACCCCAAGTTTCCGCTAGCAATGGCAATACGATTTGCTTAGAGGCATTGATACGGTGGCAGCACCCTCAGTATGGTTTGGTGATGCCAGATCGATTTATCCAGCTAGCTGAAACTATGGGCATTATTGCGCCAATAGGCGCGTGGGTGATTAATGCGGCATGCGCACAATTAGCACGTTGGCATGCGATGGGGTTTAACGATTTACGCGTCGCTGTGAATTTGTCTGCGCAACAATTGCTGGTCTCGGAGCTAGAACAAACGGTGAGTGAGGCATTACAAACTTACCATCTGGAAGGTAAGGATTTAGAACTTGAAATCACTGAATCGGTCTTGATGCAAGATCCTGAGCGCGCAATTGAACGTTTGGGTGCCTTGCAAAAGTTGGGTGTACGTTTGTCGATTGATGACTTTGGCACTGGCTATTCATCGCTGGGTTATTTGCGAGTGTTGCCAGTCAATTCCTTAAAACTAGATCGCAGCTTTGTGTGGGATATGGACAAAGGCGGCAAGGGATTAGAGATTTGTGCGACCGCGATCGGTTTAGCGAAGAAACTGGATTTAGAAATTGTTGCTGAAGGTGTGGAAACCAAAGAGCAGTTAGCGCAGTTGCGACATTTGGGTTGTGATCTCTTGCAGGGTTATCTATTTGCGAAGCCATTAACGGTTGATGCTGCTGATACCTTTCTAGAAAACGTACACATGCCTTGGCTTGCCGCCGCACATCCTGATCTGGGTTTGCATCTGCCTTTGGTGATGAGTCCTGTTTACTTACCGACTAACTGATTGCACGTCTCAAATTTTTCTTGCATGTATTTCGCTTGCTGAGCAAGTTCGACTAGGCCAAATCGGCGAGCACTTGGGCTTCGATTTGTTGCCATTCATCGTCAGTAAAAAGACGTGAGCGTGTGTGAAAGGCTTTGCCGCTTGCACCTTCGAGAGAAAAGGTGCCGCCATGCCCATCGATGACATCTAAAATTAATTGCGTGTGTTTCCAATAGTCATACTGCAGCTTACCGATATAAAACGGTACGCCATCTAACTCGCCTAATTTGACATCATAGGGGCCTATCGTTAGATCGCTGGGTAGATAACAATTCGCTGCACTGTTATCACAGCAGCCGCCAGATTGATGAAACATGATTTCACCATATTCCGCTTTTAGTTGAGCGATTAATTCTAACGCTGCCGCGGTGGCGATAACACGTTCTACCATGATTCCTCGCGCAAAATAACTCACTAAATAATTCATCAAATTACTCAATGAGGGAAGCCAAAGACAAAGCCAGTTAACGAATTCTCTGCACAATCACGACGCGACACGTCGCTACCTTGGGCAGAGATTTCCTCGTAAGAAAGCAACGCACTGCTTAGATATGCAATGCGCTACTGTTACCTAGATTGATGTCAGAAGAAACCTAATTTATTTTCACTGTAGCTAACCAAGAGGTTCTTGGTTTGCTGATAGTGATTGAGCATCATCTTATGGTTTTCACGACCTATGCCAGACTCTTTGTAACCACCGAACGCAGCATGGGCTGGATACGCATGATAGCAATTGGTCCAAACGCGGCCAGCTTTGATCGCACGTCCCATACGATATGCGACATTGCCGTTGCGGCTCCACACGCCAGCACCCAGACCATACAGCGTGTCATTGGCGATTGCTAATGCTTCTGCTTCATCTTTAAAAGTGGTGATGGCGAGCACAGGACCAAAAATTTCTTCTTGGAAGATGCGCATTTTGTTATGTCCCTTGAACAAGGTCGGTTGGACATAATAGCCGCCAGCTAAATCTCCATCTAGATGGGCCTGCGCGCCACCCGCTAACACTTCGGCACCTTCTTCCTTGCCTAGTTCAAGATACGACAAAATTTTGGTCAATTGTTCTTTCGATGCTTGCGCGCCCATCATGGTGTCGGTGTCTAAGGGATTGGCATGCTTAATTGCCGCAACGCGTTGTAATACGCGTTCCATAAACTTATCGTAGATACTTTCTTGAATCAACGCACGTGATGGGCAGGTACATACTTCGCCTTGATTAAAGGCAAATAGGACTAAGCCCTCAATTGCCTTGTCGAGAAAGGCATCATCTGCATCCATGATGTCAGCAAAAAAGATATTAGGTGATTTGCCGCCGAGTTCTAATGTTGCTGGAATCAGATTATTCGCCGCTGCTTGTGCAATCACACGACCAGTTGAGGTCGAGCCTGTGAACGCAATCTTCGCGATGCGCTTGCTATTTGCTAATGGCATACCAGCTTCCCGGCCATAGCCATTGACGATATTGAGCACGCCAGCAGGCAATAAATCGGCGATCAATTCTGTCAAGATCAAGAGTGAGATCGGGGTCGATTCTGCTGGCTTTAAGACCACGCAATTACCCGCGCCTAAGGCCGGTGCTAATTTCCACGCCGCCATTAAGATAGGGAAATTCCAAGGGATGATTTGACCGACTACGCCGAGTGGCTCGTGATAGTGATATGCGACGGTGGTTTCATCGAGTTCAGACAATGCACCTTCTTGCGCACGAATACAACCAGCGAAATAGCGGAAGTGATCGACGGTGAGTGGGATATCAGCATTGAGTGTTTCGCGTATCGCCTTACCATTATCGACGGTTTCGGCATACGCCAATAATTCGAGGTTCGCTTCGATGCGATCGGCGATTTTGTTGAGTATATTCGCGCGCTCAGTTGGTGAAGTTTTGCCCCACGCGTCTGCCGCTGCATGCGCGGCATCAAGCGCCAATTCGATGTCTTCTGCACCTGAACGCGCCGCTTGCGTATAGACCTTACCGCTAATCGGTGTAATCACGTCAAAGTATTGTCCTTTTACTGGCGCAGTCCATTTGCCTCCGATGAAATTGTCATAACGTGCTTTGTATTGAATTTTGGCGCCTGCTGCACCTGGTGCTGAATAGATCAAGGTGGTCTCCTTCTGTTATTTGTGATTGACACTTTTTTGTTGGGATTTTGTCGAGCTTTTGTCGAACAACGGCAACGCGATGATGCTGATACAAGCTTGCATTGTGGGCGTTACTGCTTTGAGTAATTGCAAATGGCATGCCATGTTTGAGAGTTGCGTATCGATAATTGCATTGTTGCGCTGCAACCTCCTATGAGATTGCGTAGGTAAATTGTGATGATGAACTTTTTAGAACGTATCTTGACATTCTTGCTGCGAATTTTGTCCTCAATGATTGTCAAAAAAAGTGACAGTGGTGTCACAGAAGGCGATGCAAAAAAGTGACAGGTGTAACATTTTGAGACAGTGAAATGAAACCTAGAACTGATCGTAATCATAAGTCTGTGCCTAGATAGAATCGAAGCAGCACGCAACTGTTAAACTAAGTTAGACTGAGAAAAAACAAAGCGATAGAAATCACTGTAATGCGGGCATGAGTACGATTTGCATTTTGGCATTGAGGATATTGCTGTACGTGAGATCATTTCGCGTTACTGAGTATCGTTGCGAATCATTGCGACTGTTCTCGACCCAATATAGGAGACAAGTTCATGCGCCACCAAGCCATACTTCCTGCTTTACATTTAAAGCAGGCGCGTCTGCAATTTGTTGAGCGTGGAATCACGCCTGCGTCCGGCATCGATTTGCGCTTGGCGCAATCATGGCAACGCAGTTTGTCGGCTGGATTGTCGCCCGTTGGTCGAGCTGATTGCGCAGACAATTTGAGTTCGGCAAATCTGCAATATGCGCGTGATTTTAATCATGAATTAATTAGTCATTCCGAGCCCGTGATTGAGTATCTATTTGATCAAGTGAAGCATAGTCATAGCATGGTGATTCTAGCCGATGCACAAGGCGTGCTCATGCACACACTGGGTGACTTAGATTTTTTAAGTAAGGCAGAGCGCGTTGCCTTGAAATGTGGGGCGAACTGGGCAGAAAATCAGCGCGGCACAAATGCGATAGGAACCGCGCTAGCCGAAGCGGCGGAAATTGAAATCAATGGTGCCGAACACTATCTCGAACCGAATGAATTTCTGACATGTGCGGCAGCGCCTATCTTATCCGCACAAGGTCATCTGCTCGGCATACTCGATATCTCTGGAGATCAACGTAGTCGTCATCCGCACACCTTGGGTTTGGTATCGACTGCTGCACAAATGATAGAAAATAGTATGGTGTTGGGAAGTTGCCAGCATCCTATTTTGTTACAACTACATACTCGTGCCGAAGGTATTGGCAGCGTCGCTCAAGCGATCTTGGTTTTTTCAGAAGATGGCTATTTGCTTGGTGCCAATCGTCGTGCATTAGCGTTGCTGAACCTAGGCTACAGCGATTTGGCGCGTATCGATTGGCGTCAATTATTTGATCAAGACTTGCATGCCTTCATGTCACGTCAACGTCGTTCAACTAGCCATCCCGAAGCTTTGATTTGTCGTGATGGTAGGCGCTTATTTGCGCAAATTCATCCACACAGCAAATCGCTGAATACGATTACTACTCACTCTCATGTAGTGCAGGAGGCAGTGATCCCCAGTAGTGAGTTAGATCGTCAGTGGCAAACGGCAGCGGACAAGGCGCGCAAGTTAATTGATAAAGGGATTCCCTTGCTTCTACATGGCGAATCTGGCGTTGGTAAAGAAGTTTTCGCGCAAGCAGTTCATCATAGTTCACAAAGGCGAGAAAAAGCATTCGTTGCTGTCAATTGTGCAGCGATACCTGAGCATTTGATTGAATCGGAATTATTCGGCTATGTCGCAGGCGCATTCACGGGCGCATCGCGTCATGGCGCACTTGGTCGACTTCGTGAAGCACACGGTGGCACTTTATTTCTGGATGAGATCGGCGATATGCCCTTAATGCTGCAAACCAGATTGCTGCGTGTTTTGCAAGAGCGCAAAGTCACGCCTTTAGGAAGTAGTAGTGCGATTCCAGTTGACTTCAATTTGATTTGCGCAACCCATCGTGATTTGAAAGAAAGTGTCACGGAAGGGCGATTCCGTGAAGATTTGTTTTACCGAATTAATGGACTAACTTTAGATTTGCCGCCTTTGCGACAACGTACTGACTTTGCTGCGCTGTGTCGCAATTTGTTACGCGAATTTTCTCCGCATTCACAAGTGTATATCGATGCCGAAATACTGTCGGCGATGCAGCTCTATGCTTGGCCAGGTAATCTCCGACAACTCAGTCATGTTTTGCGTGCAGCGGCTGCATTGTTAGATGAGGGGGAAATCGAGATTGGGTGGGAACATTTGTCGCAGGATTTGGTTGAGGATTTACGTCGATCGGCTGCACAAATAGAGGATCTACATCAGCGAACTAATTCTACGGTTGGAACTACGCCTGAGTCCGTAATGATGTCGCAAAGTCAAAAAAATCTTGTACCGAATTTGCAGCAGAACACTTGGCAACTGATACAGCAAGCTTTACAAGAAAGTCAGGGGAATGTTTCTGCGGCAGCGCGAAACTTAGGGATTAGCCGCCAAACTTTGTATCGAAAATTGCAAGAACACGTCTCGACCAAAAAATAAGCTGCAAACTTGGTAGGTCGCATACGAAATTACAGCACGAATAAAAATAGATGATTTTTGCTGCGATGCTGGTGCGTATCTTCATTCATTTTTTACGTGCAAAAATTCAGGGCAGATGCATCGCTGCATCTGCCCTGATGGTATTACTAAAGCTTTGAAACGAATCTGTGATTACAGTTGATCCGGCATACGGAATTTTTCTCTGCGGTCGCCCATCAGATTACGAATTTCTCGGATACTCAAACCAGATTCTTCATGCATACGAATTAATAACGATGGGCCGACTGGCAAAATTTTGTGACGGATTTTGCTAATCACTGGTGGAGCTACTTCTAAAGCACGTGAAAGCGCAGCATCATTTTTTATGCCCAAAGTTTTAATCAATGTATCAAGCAAATTATTTGGATCGTATTGAAACTCTTCGGAACTTGGGATGTCGAGGATATTAGCCATAGATATGATGAATCCTAATTAAGTGGTTTATGTGAAAAAACTTTAACTTCTGATTCGGTTTAATCTTGTAAATCAATACAGCCACTATTGCACTTGCACTTTAGGGCAATCACCTTTTGCTTCAGGGCTTTGCCCTTTCACTTCAATGAACTCTCAGCACTAGTTCAAGATCTTTTTTGATTTAGCACTTCGATAATGTTAATGTATTCACCAGAGGTTGATATTTCAAGGTAAATTATTAAGTCTTTTTATTTTGATCAAATTGACTCGATATTTCGGGTCAAAAAGTGTGGCAAAATGGTTCAAAGAACAGGGTGTTGCAAATAGTTCTAATTTAAAAAACACTTCAGATAATTAAAAAATAGCGCTGCTGGTATTTCGACATACGAGCCTGTCTATACACTATTGTAGGATATTTTGGAAAGAGCAATTGTCAAACATTGTCTCGTGATTTTGCAGTGCACATAAACTGCAAATGTGGCGTGAGAGTCAGCGACACGGATAGCCGCTTTTGTACTATCCGTGCTTGATTCGGTAAATCTGGATTGGTATCAGTTTGGCGATGAGGCTCAGATTGGAAGCAAGGTTGGCGCGCGACCTTGTAGGATATCGTCGCTACGAATAGCCACTGCCGCTTTGGTTTCGGGATGCGTCAAAATATAAAAGGTATTGTTCTTTACCGCATTGATGACATCACGCGCCACTTGCTGCGGTGCGATCCCTGCTTCTACTGCCTTGTTAATGGCGGCGCCAGTTTTTACACTGACTTTTTCTAGCTGTTCGACTTGAATACGATCTTCTGTTTTGCGATTGCGTTCGGCATCGGTGATGCGGGTTTTTACCCAACTCGGGCACAGCACGGATACGCCAATTTTTGCTTGGCGTAAGTTGAGATCGTGCTGCAAACTTTCGCTCAGTGCGACCACCCCAAACTTACTCACGTTGTATGCAGCGAGCGCGGGTTCGGCGATTAAGCCAGCTACTGATGCGGTGTTGACGATGTGTGCGACTTCGTTGCCGGCTAACATACGTGGCACAAAAATACGAATTGCATGGGTGATGCCGTAGAGGTTAATTCCCATGATCCACTCCCAATCTTTGGCAGTCGTTTCCCAAGCCGATTTAGCAAAAGCGACACCTGCATTATTGACGAGTAAATGCACTTGACCAAATTGTGCGTAGGCCTGATCTGCCAAATTTTGTATCTCGTTTTCTTTGGATACGTCGGTCACCACGCCGATCACTTCAGCACCACTCTGGCGTAATTCTGTGACGGTCTTATCGAGTAGTTCTTGATGAATATCGGCGAGTATCAGTCGCATACCTTCCGCCGCTGCAGCTACAGCGATTGCTTTGCCTATGCCTTCTGCTGCGCCAGTGATAACGGCCACTTTTGCTTTGAGGTCTTGCATTTGTTACTCCAATCTTTGATTGCGTTATAAACGAATATCGTGTTTTGTTTGTTCTATAAATGTTTATCAGCGATAGCTAATTAATTCTGGACGTTGATAGATTTCTAAGTGAGCGGGGTTGTTTAAATAATTCAAGCGGGTGCGATTTCTACCCACGGTCAGCTTGCTGACACCTGAATTAATTAAGCTCGCGTTAAGATCGAAAATCTGTTGATCAGGAATCCCTAAGACAGATTGAATCAAGGTCGAAATCGTGCCGCCGGAAGTAAATACCCAGTAGGTTTGCTGGCTCGCTTGATTTGAGTTAGTTTCATTCTCAGCTGCCTCACTTATGCGCACTAAGGCAGCGCGACAACGTTGTTGAAACTCTTTCCAACTTTCGCTGTAGTCCGCGTAATCGCCACTGATCCAACGTTTGACTGCCTCTGTGAATACTTGTTGAAAAGCGCGTTGAGGGTGGGCTTGTTTGTTTAAGAATTGTTTGAGTGACGCGAAGTCGCTAAATTCGGAACAGTGCCTGAGCACCACTTCTTCGTGATCAAATTCGTTAAAGCCAGGATCAAGTAACCAATCTTGCTCCGCTAGTTGTTGTGGTGAGCTTCTAAATTGCTGCAGACAATGTTGTGCCGTTTGTCGATGACGACGATTGCCGCCAATGATGATTTTATCGGCGGATTGGCCGCTGTGTTTAAGCCAAGCACCTAATAGTCGCGCTTGCTCCTCTCCTAGTGTGGAGAGCTGATCATAATCGTCGGCATCAAAGCTGGCTTGACCGTGTCGGATTAAATAAATGTGTCGCATAGTTTGCTTTACAAGCTGGATGCCTTGATTAGACGTAGGCAACGTTTTTCAAGATAATTACTGAATTTGCCAAAGTCGGCGAAGCTAGGATTTGTTGTTTGGCCGTGAAAGTAACGATAGTAGATTTGTTGCACAATCACTGCTAATCGGAATAAACCAAAGATCGCGTAAAAATCAAAGTTATCGACACGGTAGCCGGTTTTCTCGCCGTAATAAGCGATTACTTCTTGGCGCGTTAACATCCCCGCTAAATGCGTCGGTTGGCGCCGTACCGATTGAAATACCGCGTCATCGTCGGCTTGCACCCAATACGCCAGAGTGTTACCTAGATCCATCAACGGATCGCCGAGTGTCGCCATTTCCCAATCGAGTACGCCTATCACTTCGGTCGGGTTTGCTGGATTCAAAACGACATTATCAAAACGGAAGTCGTTATGGATGAGGCAGGTGGCGAGATCTTGCGCGGGCATTTTGTCGTGCAGCCACTGCATGACGTTTTCAAAATCGCCGACATCCTCGGTTTTTGCTTGACGATAGCGTTCGCTCCAACCTGCGACTTGGCGTGCCACATAGCCCGCACCTTTGGCGATTGAGGTTAAACCCGCTTGTTGATAATCGATCTGATGTAGCTCTATCATTTTGTCGATCACGTTCAGACACAAACGGCGCGTGTCGTCGACTGAAAGCACTAATTCTTTGGGGAGATTTTGTCGCGGAATAATCCCGTGCAGGCGCTCCATCACGTAGAAGTCACAATCCATGATAGCGGGATCGCTGCAAGTGGCAATCACGCTGGGCACATAGCGATACACAGGCTTGAGTGCGCTCATGATATTGGCTTCGCGCAGCATATCATGCGCTGACTTGGCGCGGTGCCCGAATGGTGGACGACGCAAGATGAGATCGCGTTCTGGGTAACGTAATAGGTAAGTTAGATTCGATGCGCCACCAGCGAATTGTTCGATGACAGGCTCGCCTGTTAAGTCGGGTAAATGCTGGTGAATAAATGCGTCAACTTTTTGGCGATCAAGTTCTTCGCCAGGACGCACTGCGCTTGCCGTATCTAGTAAATGATTCATGCTCATAGCCATTTTTGTTTAGTTAGAAATGCCGAGGCGTTTAGCTTGTCGTTTCAATTCGAGTTTGGCGATCAAGCCGCGATGTACTTCATCTGGGCCATCGGCAATACGCAACACACGGGCATAGGCATACAAAGCCGTGAGTGGAAAGTCGTCAGATAAACCGGCGCCACCATGCATTTGCATCGCGGCATCAATGACTTGGGTGGCGACATTTGGTGCAATCACTTTGATTTGGGAAATCTCGCTCATCGCGCCTTTGACACCAACAGTATCCATCATCCAAGCCGCTTTCAGAGTCAATAATCTGGCTTGTTCTATCGCCATCCGTGCATTGGCGATGATGTCGGCATTGCCACCGAGTTTGGCTAAAGGTTTGCCAAAGGCGACGCGTTGTATTGCGCGTTTACACAATAATTCCAATGCGAATTCTGCTGCGCCTATTGCTCGCATGCAGTGATGAATGCGTCCTGGTCCTAAGCGCCCTTGAGCGATTTCGAAGCCTCGACCTAAACCACCAATGATCGATGAAAGAGGGAGGCGCACATTGGTAAAGCTAACTTCGCCATGTCCATACGGTTCGTCTAGAGTATGGAATACAGGTAGCATGCGCTCGATTTTGACGCCAGGGGTATCGAGTGGCACCAAGATCATGGAATGCTGTTGATGTTTGTCTGCGCTGGTGTCGCTCAGTCCCATAAAGATTAGCACTTTGCAGTTCGGATGCCCGATGCCTGAACTCCACCATTTGCGACCGTTTAACACGACTTCGTCTCCTTCCAAGATCGCGCTTGCTTGCATATTGGTGGCGTCACTGGATGCGACTTCTGGTTCTGTCATGCAAAAAGCGGAGCGGATTTCACCTGCCATTAAAGGCTTGAGCCAGCGCTGCTTTTGTTCTTCACTGCCGTATTTGACCAGCACTTCCATGTTGCCAGTGTCGGGCGCATTGCAGTTGAAGACTTCGGGCGCGATCATGGAACGTCCAGTAATTTCCGCTAGGGGGGCGTAATCGACATTGGATAGACGTGCGCCGTCTTCCGGTAAGAATAAGTTCCATAAGCCAGCAGCACGCGCTTTGGCTTTTAATTCTTCCATCACTGGTGGTTGTTGCCACTGCGTCCAATCGGCACCACCACGCAATTGCGCTGCGTAGGTTTGTTCGGCAGGGATCACATGCTCTTGCATGAAGGACTGCATACGTGCAATCAAACTAGTGGCGTTATCGGAGTGGGCGAAGTTCATGGTGGGCTTTCACATGTCAGGTGTAGAGCTGCATCACAGATATAAGTTATGTTGTAGCAGCATACGACCTCGGTATGAATTATTCAAATGAATGATTTGAATATGCCATAATTCATTTCATGCATTTATCTCGTACCGATCTCAATCTCTTTGTAGTACTTGACGCAATCTATAGTCAAGGCAGCATCACGCGTGCAAGCCAGGTTTTGAATTTAAGTCAGCCTGCGCTCAGTCATGCCTTGGCGCGTTTACGCACCATGTTTGATGACCCTCTATTCGTGCGACAAGGCGCAGCGATGGTTCCCACCCCATTTACCCGTGGGATCATTACGCAGGTGAGACAGGGTTTGCAATTGTTTGAAGCCAGCTTGCAAACTGATCAAAGTTTTCATCCATCACAAACGCAACGACGATTTCACTTGGGTTTGCGCGATGTATTCGAAGCGACCATTTTGCCGCCACTGGTACAGAAAATTAGTGAACAAGCGCCGGGAATTACCATTGCAAGCGTGCGAGTGGATCGACGCGAGATTGAAACAGCCTTAAGTAGCGGTGATCTTGATATGGTGTTAGAAGTACCGATCCCACTCAGTAATCAGATTCGGCAGCAACGTGTCTCGCGTGATCGTTTAATTGTGTTGTCGCGCAAAGGACATCCGCAGATGCCGAAGAAAAAAAATCAAGTACTTGCTCTCGACACCTACTTGCAGCAAGCGCATGTCTTGGTGTCTTCGCGGCGTCAAGGTGTAGGACTAGAAGATTTTGAATTGAATCGTGAGGGTTTGCGTAGACAAATCAGTTTGCGTTGCCAGCATTACTTTGCCGCTTGTCGTGTTGTTAGTGAAACTGATTTATTGCTGACCATGCCTGAGCAATATGCAAGTATCGCCAATGCACAGTTTATGAATCGGATTGACCCATTTCCTTTAGCGACTCAACCTATCGATGCCCATTTGTATTGGCATAGCAGCGCAGATAATGACCCCGCGAATAGTTGGTTGCGTGAACAATTGCTGAATTTAATGCATCCTTAATCTAAAGCTTTTGCTGATCATTTGCATCGATCACTTTTCTTGTAATGCACTACAATGACTCAGCACGTACGCATTTCAGCCTAGCGACTTATATCCCAATTATGTTGACGTAAATTACATTCAATTACCTTTATTGGATTGTTTTAGTTAAAATTTATCGATTGTATAAATTTAATTGAGTTGATCTATCAAAGTTTGATCTCTAGAATCAATTCCGTAGTCGTTTTGAACTAAACCAAGGAGATAACTATGTCAAACGAAGCAAAATGCCCTTTCCACCACGGCTCACCGAAAAACGCTGTTGCCGCTGGCGCACCAACGAATGCAACTTGGTGGCCTAACCAATTAAAACTCAATATCTTGCATCAACATTCTCCCAAATCCGATCCAATGGGAGAGCAATTCAATTACGCAGAAGAATTTAAGACCCTCGATCTGGATGCCTTGGTCAAAGACTTACATGCCTTGATGACCGATTCTCAAGATTGGTGGCCTGCGGATTGGGGTCACTACGGTGGTTTGATGATCCGTATGGCTTGGCATGCTGCAGGTACTTATCGCGTGTCTGATGGTCGCGGTGGTGCGGGCACAGGTAATCAACGTTTCGCGCCACTCAATAGTTGGCCAGATAATGGTAATCTTGATAAAGCACGTCGTTTGCTATGGCCAATCAAACAAAAATATGGTCGCAAGATTTCGTGGGCGGATTTGTTTATCTTGGCTGGTAATGTGGCGCTCGAATCGATGGGCTTTAAGACTTTTGGTTTTGCTGGTGGTCGCGAAGATATTTGGCAACCAGAGGAAGATATTTACTGGGGTTCTGAAACACAATGGTTAGCGACAAGTGACAAAGAAAACAGTCGCTATTCAGGCAAACGCGAATTAGAAAATCCTCTAGCTGCTGTACAAATGGGTTTGATTTATGTGAATCCAGAAGGTCCAGATGGCAATCCTGATCCAGTCGCATCAGGTCGCGATGTACGCGAGACTTTTGCACGGATGGCGATGAATGACGAAGAAACCGTGGCCTTGGTGGCGGGTGGTCATACCTTCGGTAAAGCGCATGGCGCTGGCGATCCTTCTTTAGTTGGACCAGAACCAGAAGCTGCAGGAATTGAAGAACAGGGCTTGGGTTGGATCAATCAATTTGGTTCAGGTAAAGGTGTGCATACGACGACCAGCGGTATTGAAGGTGCATGGAAACCTAATCCGACGACTTGGGATAACGGTTATTTCGATATGTTGTTCGGCTATGAATGGGAATTAACTAAGAGCCCAGCAGGTGCGAAGCAATGGGTTGCTAAAAATTGCAAACCTGAGCATTTGATCCCAGACGCACATGACCCAAGCAAGTCACATCCACCAATGATGACGACCGCTGATTTGTCTTTGCGTTTTGATCCAGCTTACGAAAAAATTGCACGTCGCTTCCATCAAAACCCAGCCGAATTTGCTGATGCATTCGCACGTGCTTGGTTTAAGTTAACCCATCGTGACATGGGGCCAGCGGCACGTTACTTGGGTTCCTTGGTGCCGAGCGAAACTTTGATTTGGCAAGATCCGATTCCTGCTGTGAATCACGCCTTGGTGGATGCACAAGACATCGCTAACTTGAAATCGAAAGTGCTGGCTTCAGGTTTGAGCATTGCGCAATTGGTGAATACGGCATGGTCATCAGCATCGACCTTCCGTGGCAGTGATAAACGCGGTGGTGCTAATGGTGCACGTATTCGTTTGTCGCCACAGCGCGATTGGGAAGCTAATCAACCACAGGAACTAAGCAAAGTCTTGGCAACACTAGAAACGATCCAGCAGGAATTTAATGCTGCACAAACTGGCGGCAAGAAAATTTCTTTAGCTGATTTGATCGTATTAGCTGGTGCTGCAGGTATTGAAGCTGCTGCTCACAAGGCGGGACATGCGGTGCAAGTGCCATTTACACCAGGTCGTATGGATGCGTCGCAAGATCAAACCGACGTTGACTCTTTTGCTGTATTGGAGCCAGCGGCAGATGGCTTCCGTAATTATGTTCGTGCAGGATTAGAATCCCACGCAGCAGAACTCTTGATCGACAAAGCGCAATTGTTGAATTTGAGCGCACCAGAAATGACGGTGTTGATCGGTGGTATGCGTGCATTGAATGCCAACACAGGTAAGACACAACACGGTGTATTCACCAAACGCCCAGAGACATTGAGTAATGATTTCTTTGTGAATTTATTGGATATGAACACCAAGTGGCAAAAGTCCAGCAGCCTTGCTGGCGTGTTGGAAGGTCGCGATCGTCAAAGTGGCGAATTGAAATGGACAGGTACGGTCGTAGATTTGATCTTCGGTTCAAATTCACAACTACGTGCGTTGGCAGAAGTATATGCAAGTAGTGATGCAAATCAAAAATTTGTAAGTGATTTCATCGCTGCGTGGAATAAAGTGATGAATGCAGATCGCTTTGATTTGGCATAATTTTGGTTTGGATGCACCGTAATAAAGTTCGTGCATCACTATTGAAATTGACTTGGAACAGTCCCTGATGAAGATGCTTCATCGGGGACTTTTTTTTGCTGTTGTTTGTTCGATGGTTTAAGTGATCACGATTGTGCCGTGCACAAGTCATTCTAGTAGAACTGTGATGCGCTAATCTATTAACTTGGCAATCATGTGCATCAATACTCTTGATACGAATTGCATCGAGCACCGTTTTGGAGAGATTGGCATCTATTTGGCACGATATTTGCTTAATTTTATTTTTTCATGTGTTCTTGGTAGAAGTAATCTGTCTGGTCGATTCGAAGAATTGTCACATTTTGTAATCAGTGCTGGACTTAAGTGCGGACACACTATAAAAATATAGTGATGTGAATCAAGATTTTCCCATATTGAAGCAAGCGTACTGGCGATAGCATTCGGCCATTATGCTGATTACATTCCGGAAGCAATCGATGATGAATCAGTTACTAGCGAAGTTATCTCCTTCTAGAAGTATGCGTGCCCGCATATCGATTGTGATGGGACTGCTGTGGTTAGTGTTTGGGATTGCATTAACTCTATTCATGGAAATGCGCTTTGAGTCAGGTTTGCAGAATGCGGCGCAAGATTCTCTCAATGCCACGGCAGATGAGATTGCACACACCTTAGTAAAAGATTTGCAAGATCGACAAAGAGAGATTGCTTTGTTGGCTGATCTTCTTGGTGCGACGCAAATTATTCGGCCAACTTCCGCTTCTAATGTCATTAACGGATTGAAGTCACGTCAGCCAATTTATGCATGGATAGGGATTGCGGATGCGAATGGTCGTATTACTTCTGGCTCAGATGGTTTGTTACTCGGTGCCGATGTGTCAGAGCGCACTTGGTTCAAAGAGGGGAAGCGAAGTGAGTTCCTTAGTGACCCACATGATGCTAAATTATTAGCGAGTCATTTCAAGCGAGCTGTCGCAGATGAACCAGTTCGATTCGTCGACGTCGCAATACCAATTTTCGGAGAAAAAAAAGAAGTAAAAGCGGTTTTATCAGCCCATCTGTTCTGGAATTGGGTTCATGATGTGGTCACGAACACTTTAGTAAAGCGCCGTAAGACGAAGTCTTCTTTGGAAGTCTTAATAGCTAATCGTGAGGGTGACTGGTTATTAAAGCTCAATGTCGATTCTGCAGCGTCAGTAAGGCAATTGAAACAAGTTGTTAGTGATGAGAACTATTTGATATCGACGCAAGAAGTTGTAACAAGTAGCCCCAAAAATGGACTTGCGTGGACTGTGGTGGTGCGAGAACATAAGCGAACCGCACTGGCATTGGTCGAGCAAAGTCGTCAAATACTGTTCGCTACTAGTGCGTTTATGGCGGTTATATTTGCGTGCGTGGCATGGGTCGTGTCTGGTCGCATCGCGAAGCCATTAATTCGATTAGCGGATATTGCGCGTGATTATGCGGCGAGCCGCAGCAATGTGCTTCGACCATCGCAAGGCAAGGTCATCCAAGATGAAACGAGCGTACTAGATGCTGCGATGGATCAACTAGCACACTATGATCGGTTAACCGGATTATGTAATCGCGCTGAGTTTTTAATTGGCTTACAAGCGGCGATTGATAATACCAAAGAGGCTACCAAAAATTCGTCTACTTACTATTCATTGATTTTGATTAACCTAGACAATTTTGGCGTCATCAACAGTACCCGTGGCCATGATATAGGCGATCAATTATTGATCGCTGTCGCTAAACGGCTTCTACATCTCGAAGATAAATTCACCGTGATATCGAGGTTAGGTGGTGATGAGTTTATTGTTATGACTCAGCATCCCGACTGTAGTTTGCAGCAAGCAGAAATGAAGGTAAGTCAAATCGTGCAGCGCGTCATGAAGAAATTCAGTACTGCTTTTGTAATTGAGAGCGGAGAGTATCTTTGTCCGGCATCACTCGGTACGACGATGATCGGTGATGCTGAGATGACGCCAGATGATGCCTTGAAATTTACTGAATTGGCAGTAGCGGAGGCAAAGCGTCGTGGCAAGCATCAATGGGTTAAGTTTGAATCATGCTTGTTGGAGCGACTGTATGAGCGGGAACAGTTTAAAGAAGACTTTTTTGCTGCAATTCCATCTCAACTCTGTGTCTATTATCAAGCCCAAGTGAATCAGCAAGGCGAACTAGTTGGGGCAGAAGCTTTGGTTCGTTGGATACATCCGCAACGCGGCTTGATTTCTCCAGCACTATTTATTCCTCTGGCTGAGGAGACTGGAATGATCATTCCGGTTGGTCTATGGGTATTACGAACAGCCTGTCTGCAATTGCAAAAATGGGAGACTGATCCAGTCCGGCAAAATTTAACCATTGCGGTGAATGTGAGTTCACAAGAATTCAATGAAGTAGATTACGTGAAACAAGTAGAAACTTTGTTGATTGAGACCGGAATACGCCCGTATAAGTTGAAATTGGAATTAACCGAGAGTGCTCTGGCGTCGGATGTCGATGCAGTTGTCGAAAAAATGAGGCGTCTGAAAGACATCGGTCTGCGCTTCTCCCTCGACGATTTTGGTACAGGATTTTCGTCTCTGAATTATTTGCGTCGTATGCCACTCAATCAACTGAAAATCGATCAATCCTTTGTGCGTGAAGTGACCGACAATGCTAGCGATGCATCAATCGTGAAAACGGTGATTGCGCTTGGCAAAGGATTAGGTTTGAGCGTGATTGCTGAAGGGGTCGAAACTGCCGAACAAAAACAATTGTTAGCAGAATTCGGCTGTGATTTATATCAAGGCTACTTCTTTGGACGCCCTCAACCAATTGATGAATTTGAAGAAGCGATGACGAAACCGGAACATGCATAGCATATGTCGCGTTTACATTATGGTTCCATGATTGAAGCTTGATTCGTCTCTGATAAATACTTGTTTCCAGTATTTGTTTCATGTTGTCCCTACGTAATTAGCTTTTGGTTAGTGATACCTCATTATTCGAAAAAATTTGAATGATGAGGTGAAATTCATTCAATCTAAAACAATTCACGCTGCCGCATAATCTCACTTATGACATCAAGTCAAACGCAGTACACAAACGATATTGCTGCGTTCTATTCAATAAGGAGAAGACCATGTTGACATTAAGAAAATCCCAAGATCGTGGCTACGCGGATAACGGTTGGCTAAAGAGCTTTCATAGCTTTTCTTTTGCAAATTATTACGATCCTGAACATGTCGGCTGGGGTAATTTGTTGGTGATTAATGAAGATCGTATCGCTGCTGGTACCGGCTTCGGCACTCACGGACATCGTGATATGGAAATCATCAGCTATGTTTTGTCAGGTGAACTTGCGCACAAAGATAGCATGGGCAACGTCAAAGCGATTCCACCCGGAGATGTACAACGTATGAGTGCGGGTACGGGTGTTAGACATAGTGAATTTAACCATGCTGAAGGGCAGCAAACGCATTTTCTACAAATTTGGATACGTCCAAATCAATTGAATGTGGAACCTAGTTATGAACAAAAAACGATTCCTGCAATGAAAAAACGTGGCGCCTTGTGCCTGGTTGCATCGCCAACGGGCGCTGAAGATGCAGTGGCAATGCACGCTGATGCAGCTTTGTATGCTGGATTGTTTGATGGTGCAGAACAAGCAGAGCTTGATTTGAATCCTGCACGTAAAGCTTATGTACATTTGATTCTTGGCGAACTGACTGTCAATGGACAGCGATTACATAGCGGTGACGCGCTACGCATTGAGCACGAACAGCATTTGCATCTCAGCCAAGGCATTGACGCTGAAGTTTTGGTATTTGATTTGGCGGCTTAGTTTTTCAGTTTAATTTGCGCATATAAGCCAGATGCAAATACCTCATTCTCGAATTCATTTTTAAGGAAAAACCATGTTTACTCAATTACAAAATCCATTCACTTTCGTCGCTCGTTTATTACTCGCTGCGCTCTTTCTGCCAGCTGGGATTGCAAAAATTACCGGGTTTGCTGGCACTGTTGGATACATCGAGTCCGTCGGCTTACCAATGGCAACGCTGGCAGCGCTCGCGGCGATTGCGCTGGAAGTTGCTGGAGGCATCGCTTTGATCATCGGCTTAGGTACACGTTTTGCCGCGCTCGCTTTAGCTTTTTTCACATTGGTCGCATCGTTTATTTTTCATGCGTATTGGGCGGTACCGGCTGATCAAGTGTATGTGACGCAACTTTTGTTCTTCAAAAATATTGCCGTTGCTGGTGGCTTGATGAGCTTGGCGGCGTGGGGTGCAGGTGGATGGAGTTTGGATGCGCGCCGCGCTTGATAAGGAGCTGCGTCTTGCATGATCCGAATTATTGAATCTGTAAAGCAGGTGATTGATTTGCATAATTCGGATCAGGCGAAAGCGTTGGCGAGCGTCTTCGCTCAATAGTGAAGACGCTTAAGAATTTTTTGGGGCAAACATAATGATTGCCATACCGAGTAAAGCAACACCAGCACCGACAAGATCCCAAACACTTGGTTTGATGCCATCAACCACATAGAGCCACAACAGCGCCACCGCGATATACACGCCACCATAAGCGGCATATACACGACCAGCCGCCGCTGGGTGCAGTGACAGTAACCAAGCAAATAGCGACAAACATAGCGCTGCTGGTACTAATAGCCACATACTCTTATTTTCTTTCAGCCAAAGATAAGGCAGATAGCAACCGAGAATCTCGGCGATAGCAGTTAGAAAAAAGAGGGCGATGGTTTTTAATTCGAACATACGATACGGAAAAATTTTGTGAAGAGAAATGACTGTGCCATCTTGGTGCACCAAGATTGGCAACACAGATTGCGATAAGTATAGGCTAGTGCTTGTATCAGTAGTAAATAAAGATGATCGAGTCCAGCCAAACGGATGATGTAAGATTTGCCCGTGTTATGTCTGATTTTGTAGCTAACTATACTGACCAAAATAAGACATTAGAGCTTATCATGATGGAGCGCGTTGAATGACATGATCACTAAAACAATGACACGTACAAATCAATTCAAAAATGAGAGGTAAGAATGACTTCTGCGCGCGATGTATTAACACCAGCTTCACTGTCGATGTTGCAAATGATTGCAGACGCTGGAAGTTTTGCGGCGGCGGCACGAAACTTAGATATGGTACCCAGCGCTTTGACTTATCGCGTCAGACAGATTGAAGACGCCTTAGATGTTTTATTGTTTGATCGTTCTTCACGCCAAGCGAAGTTGACGCAGGCGGGTGCGGAACTATTGCGAGAAGGTCAGAATTTATTAGTGGAAGTTGATGCGATTGCGAATCGCGTTAAGCGCGTCGCCACAGGATGGGAGCCACAATTGACGATTGCGGTTGATAGCATTATCGATCGCAGTACAGTGATGGAATTATGTGAGAGCTTTTATCAACTAAATCCACCCACTCGCCTAAAGCTTCGCGGCGAAACTTTATCGGGAACCTTAGAAGCCTTGACTTCGGGACAAGCTGATTTGGCGCTTGGCGCGGTGATGGATGGCAGTGGAACTACGGGTCTGCAAAGAGAAAAATTAGGAACCGTTTATTTCGCTTTTGCGGTCGCACCGCATCATCCATTGGCGAATGTGCAGCAAGCTTTGTCGGATCAATTGATACGCTCCTATCGCGCAGTCGCAATTGCCGATAGCGTGCAACTTGGTAGTAGTGTATCTATCGGCTTGCTGCACGGGCAAGACGTGTTCACTGTCGCGGATTTGCCATCCAAACTCGATGCGCAAGTACGTGGCTTGGGCGTTGGTTTTTTACCGACCTGTGTAGCACAGCCATATATCGACAGTGGGCGCTTGGTAGAAAAGAAAGTCGAACGCGCGCAACAGCAAGTGCAAAGCTACTACGTTTGGCGTCAAACAAAAGCTTCTCAGCAAGGACGCGCTTTGCAATGGTGGCTAGATCAATTACAGTCGCCGACCACACGTGCTTCATTGCTTGGGCAACGGGCAAGTTTACCTTGAAGAGGCTCGATAACGTCGATCAAATCACGAGCGAATTTATGGGTAGCCTCATTTGTTTGCTTTGATCTTTTGGTGATTTATTTCACAGGTAAATGATTCCCAGCCATCATGCAACGTACTGATCCACCTGCAAGTTCTATGGTGGGCACTTCTAATGGCAATAAATTCGCGTATTTTTCTATTTGCTGTCGCTGATTGGTGTTTAGGGATTGAAAGGCGGTAGTGGACAAGGCGAATACTTTACCGTCTCGCGCTTGTAACTCTAATGCATTCGCTGCGAATTTATGAATTTGATCGTCGCTGAGATGAATCACGGTTTTGCCTGAGGATTCGAGTTGCTGGATGAGTTCAGTACGTTCTGTTTGATCAGGTATATTGTCTGTACCGAGTAATGCGAAATTTGTTGCCACACTTAGTACCACATTGGTGTGATAAATCGAGATACTGTTCTTGGAGTATGAATGAAAGCAATGTGCTTGATAACCGATTTGCTCGCATAGTTGATTCAACGGTGCGAGACATGTACGTGGCCCCAAAGAAGCATACGCGATGCGCTGCGTATGATCGAATACGATAGAGCCAGTTCCTTCTAAATATTGCTCTTTGTCTTGAAAATAACGTAGGTCAATTGTGTCATTCAGCTGGTAATGTTGCAGGAGGAAATCGATCATATCTTGTCGCACTTCACGTCGTCGGTTTTGGCAACGCATAGGGTAGATCACTAGCTTGCCATCGTGATGTGTGGAAAACCAATTATTGGGGAACACAGAATCTGGCGTGTCATTTTGTCCGTGGTCCTCAAAGACATGTACGCTTACACCAGCATTGCGTAATTGTTGTACAGCGAGGCAATGTTCTTGATATGCTCGATTTGCGATCGTGTTTTTTGCTATTGAATTATCTGTGTCGCGTCGTTGAAAGACATTGTCGCGCATGGTTTCATGGTTGGAATAAAACTGGTGTGGTCTGATCATGAGGATGGAGGCGGGTGTTTGTGCCAGCATGTTCTTTATCTTTCAAGTGTTAGAGTCATCTTGGTGACAAGGGCATGATTGTCGTTTGCTTGGCTGCCAACGACTAGTTGGCAAATTGTCGGTTTTGGTTTGAAGGTGTAACAAAGTGCAACCAATGCGGTGCGTTTTGTAATCAGAGGGATTGTTCTTCTCGTCTTCATACCTTAGGCTTCACAACTATTGATGGATGATGCCTAGAATTGAGATGACGATTTTTTATGGATGATATAGATCAGCACTTATTAAGTTTGTTACGTGAAGATGCGCGCATACCGGTACTCAGCTTGGCAAAAAAACTACGGCTTTCGCGTACCACGATACAAAAGCGTATCGATAAGCTAGAAAAAAATGGTGTGATTCTTGGTTACAGCGTGCGTGTAAAACCAGATGCTTTACATCATCAGATTCGGGCAATGATGAATATCGCTATTGAAGGCAATAGTGCTAGTGCCGTTCACCTCGCCTTGCGCGCGATGCCACAAGTGCAGAGCTTGTTTACAACTAATGGTAAGTGGGATGTGATTGCAGAAATTCGTGCAGATTCTTTAGAAGCCCTCAATCTTATTTTAGGAAAAATCCGTGCTATTCCTGGAATTGCGGGATCTGAGACAAATATTCTTTTGGGTGTGTTAAAGATCTAATCGCAAATTGAATGACGCTAACTTGCACCAAGCTAGCAGCTCGGTAGGCGCGCAGTTAATTGGATTCCTTATCGGATTCTTAATCTGATTCTTTTAAACCAGCCCAACGCGGTGCCAGCTGATGTTCGATTTGAAATAAGTCTAGTACTCTAGCTAAACTATGATCGACCATATCCTCGATACTGGCAGGACGATGATAAAAATTCGGCAGTGGTGGGAACACAATTCCCCCCATTTCGGTAACTGCGGTCATATTGCGCAAATGCGCCAAATTAAACGGGGTTTCTCTGACCATTAAGACTAGCCGACGGCGTTCTTTTAAGACTACATCCGCCGCACGGGTAATCAAATTGTCGGCAAAACCGTGCGCAACAGCAGCCAAGGTTTTCATTGAGCAGGGAGCGATGATCATGCCGTCAGATTGAAACGAACCACTGGCAATCGTGGCTCCTACATCGCGCACAGAATGCACAACATCTGCCATCGCTTCAATATCTTTGCGTTTCAGGTCGAGTTCTTGATGGATGTTAAGGACACCTGCGTCAGAGATCAGTAGGTGACTTTGTAGATTGGGAATATCGCGTAAATGCTGCAATAAGCGCACGCCATAAATAGCGCCAGTCGCTCCGGTGATGGCAATAATGATGCGTTTCGGTGCGACTGGATTTGACATGGTGGAATTAGCCTTTGATCAAAGCTTGCAATTCACCACTTTCAAACATTTCATTCATGATGTCTGAACCGCCAATGAATTCACCGTTGATGTACAACTGAGGAATGGTCGGCCAGTTCGCATAGTCTTTGATACCTTGACGAACTACTGGGTCTTCCAGCACGTTAATTGTCACTAAATTTTCAGCACCACTAGCTTTCAATAATTGAATTGCACGACCAGAAAAGCCACATTGTGGAAATTGGGCTGTGCCTTTCATAAATAGCACGACTGGGTTGCTAGTAACGGTTTCTTTAATCCAAGCTTGTACGTCGCTCATGATGTTTCCTTCAATGATAAAAATCGATGGTGTGCATTATAAAGGAAACTGAATAAACATTTTGGCGGCAGAAGAACTAGGGCAAGTGACTAGGCGCTAGTCAATTTAATATTTAATATCATTTCAATAAAATTTGGCGTATCGACGTTAGCAACAAGTGATAAGCAAGTGCAAATTCACAGTCTCTTCTCGTGGTTCATGAAATTCGCGCCCTATATCAACCACTCGCGCCGTGAATGCTTGGCCTAGTCGCAAATTTTCCCTAGCTAGATTTCACCCAACTACCATGCAAACCTACTTAATCAATTAGGAGGTCGTATGAAATCAATAGTAACTTTATTTGGCGCAGTGGCATTGGGCTTGAGTCTAACTAGTGGTGCAGCACGGGCTGGTGAATTAAGCGTAGAAGTGCAGGGCTTGACCGAAATGAAGGGCAATTTATTGGTTGCGGTGTTTAATCAAAAAGGACAATGGTTAAAACAAGCAACATTGAATAAGAAGACCGAAGTCACGCAAAAAGTGATGAGTGTGCAATTTGATAATTTGCCTGAGGGTGAATATGCGGTATCGGTTTTTCATGATTTAAATGGAAACGGTCGCCTCGACAGTAATCCAGTTGGTATGCCAATTGAACCGTATGGATTCAGTAATAATGCGCCGAGTAATTTTGGCCCACCATCCTACGATGCCGCCAAAATTACGCTTGATCAAGCGAAGACAGTAATCAGTATCCGCGTCAATTAATTCGTTAATCATTCGGAGTTTGATCATGAATCGTCGGAACTTCTTTCAATCCTTAGGCGCAGTTGCTGCTTCTGGTATCGCGTTACCTACTTGGGCTGCTCAAACTGGTTTGCAGCAGACCAGTGACATAGGTAAGGCCAAGCCCTTATTTCACGCTAACCCGAGACTAACTTGTTTGCGTGGTTATCAAGGTCAAGATGTTAGTTGTGAAAGTGCTTGGATAGAAGGCAAAATTCCTAGCGATTTACGCGGCGATTTTTATCGCAATGGCCCCGGTTTGTTTGAACGTGGTAATCAACGCTATCACCATTGGTTCGATGGCGATGGCATGGTGCACGCCTGGCGTTTTGGAGAGCAAGGCGTGTCGCATCAAGCACGCTTTGTGCGGACAAAAAAATTCCTCGCAGAACAACAGGCAGGTGAGTTCTTGGTTCCGGCTTTTGGTACACCAATCGAAGCTAAAATCCCGATGCGCTCGTCAGATACGATGAATACGGCGAACACCAATGTGATTCAATTAGATGGACGTTTATTGGCGCTGTGGGAAGGTGGATCAGCGCATGCGATGGATGCCAGCAGTTTGCAAACGCATGGCATCGTCTCTTGGGCGCCTGAACTAGCAGGCATGCCATTTTCAGCGCATCCCAAAGTCGAAGCCGATGGAACCATGTGGAACTTTGGCACCATGATGGATAGGTTGGTGATGTATCAAATTTCTGCACAAGGAAAATTAATTAAACATCACGTCATGAAGTGTCCGCGAACTGCGATGGCGCATGATTTTGCAATCTCGCAAAAGCATTTAATTTTTTTACTTTCGCCAATCGCCTTAAACATGGATTTGCTGCGAGCAGGACGTAGCATGGTCGATTCTATGGAATGGAAAGCAGAAGAATCCACCAAGGTATTAATCGTAGAAAAAGCCGACTTCACCAAGAGTCGCATTCTCGAAATTCCGGCATTGATGTTGTTTCACTTTGGTAATGCATGGGAAGAAAACAATATCATTCATCTCGATTTTGTGAAGAGCAATGATCTAACTAATTTTAATACATGGATGCCAAAAATCATGCGTGGTGAGGATGTCGCTTCAGAGCCATCGAATCCGGCATTTCTCCGCATCGATTTAAATACCAACAAAATTAGGTTGACGGAACGGCCTGAAAATGCCGAGTTTCCGCGAGTCGATCCGCGTGTCGTTGGGCAAAGAAATCAGTTTTTGTACTATCCGCACGCAGTGAACAAACGCGAGAACAATGCCTTTAATGGTCTGATGCGCTTAGATGTCGACAGTGGCAAGAAAGATGTCTTCGATTTTGGTGAGCGTTACCGTTTAGAAGAACACGTCGTCGTGCCAAAACGCGGCTCACGAAATGAAGGTGAGGCATGGTTAGTTGGTGTTGGTTTTGATGTGGATAGACAGACTAGTTTTGCCAGTGTGTTTGATGCGCAAAACCTATCGGCAGGGCCAGTTGCATTAGCGCATTTGCCGTATTGGCTGCCACATTGTTTTCACGGGAATTTCTATTCGCGTACATGAGTGTATGTTTGAATAGATGTTTCAATCCAATCGAAGATTGACACCCATTTTGATTCGCATATCAGTAAGAACAGCAGCCCAAACCACAAAGCAATTAGCTATGTGATTTGCGCTGCTTTATTTCTTGGAGTGCAGCTTTTTCTTAGCGCTTTAGTTTTGCAAAAGCAGAAGCCATAGCGCTATTCATCGGCGACGCTGATTGGACGTGTTGTGATTGATTACGATGTTGATTGAGACGTTTTGCATCATCCCGATCTGCACGTTGCTCTGGCTTGCTACCCGCTTGTGGTGCAGAATCTGTTAGGCGCATCGTCAAGGCAATGCGTTTGCGTTTTTCATCGACTTCTAAGACTTTAACTTTGACCACTTGACCTGCTTTCACTACTGTGTGCGGATCTTTGACGAAGGTGTTAGACAGTGCAGAAATATGCACCAAACCATCTTGATGCACGCCGATATCAACAAAAGCACCGAAGGCAGCGACGTTGGTGATCACACCTTCTAAAATCATATCGGGACGCAAGTCCTTGATCTCTTCTACACCATCTTTGAATGTCGCCGTGGTAAATTCTGGTCGTGGATCGCGACCAGGTTTTTCCAATTCTTTCAAAATATCGGTGATGGTTGGAATACCGAACTTTTCATCGGCATATTTAGACGGACTAATGCTTTTTAAGACACTGCTATCACCAATAATGGTTTTCACATCCTTCTTAATATCGGCAAGAATTTTCTCAACCAAAGGATAGGATTCAGGATGAACCGCCGACGCATCAAGTGGATTGTCACCATTCATAATGCGTAAGAAACCCGCAGCTTGTTCAAAGGTTTTGTCGCCTAAACGTGGTACCGAACGCAAATCGGAACGTGATTTAAACATGCCTTTAGCATCACGATAATTGACGATGCTTTGCGCTACGCTACTGGATAAACCAGACACGCGTGCTAACAAGGGAGCAGAAGCTGTATTGACGTCGACACCGACCGCATTCACGCAGTCTTCTACTACTGCATCGAGCGAGCGCGCTAATTGAGATTGCCCAACATCATGCTGGTACTGGCCTACACCAATCGATTTCGGATCGATCTTGACTAGCTCTGCCAAAGGATCTTGCAAGCGACGTGCAATCGATACGGCACCGCGAATCGTGACGTCTAAATCAGGTAACTCTTTGGAGGCGAATTCGGAAGCCGAATAGACTGACGCACCAGCCTCAGAGACCACGATCTTGGTCAGTTTTAATTCCGGCTTCAATTTGATTAAATCCTGCGCCAATTTATCGGTCTCGCGTGATGCGGTGCCGTTACCGATAGAGATCAGCGATACATTATGCTTCGCCGCCAACTGCGCCAATACATGTAAGGAACCGTCCCAGTCATTACGTGGTTGATGTGGATAAATCGTTGCGTGTTCCACTACTTTACCGGTCGCATCGACAATCGCTACTTTGACACCAGTACGTAAGCCGGGATCAAGACCCATGGTTGCACGTGGTCCAGCAGGTGCTGCTAGTAACAAGGCTTTCAGATTGCGCGCAAAAACATTGATCGCTTCAACTTCGGCTTGCTCGCGCAAATTGGTCATCAATTCAGTTTCCATGTGCATAAATACTTTGACGCGCCATGCCCAACGCACGGTGTCACAAAGCCATTTGTCTGCTGCACGGTTTTTGTTGCTGACACCAAAATGCGCGGCGATACGGCTTTCGCATGGATTGAGCGGCGCATCCCATTTTGGTTTTTCTTCTTCAGTATCGAGACGCAAGTTGACTGTTAAGAACTCTTCACGACGTCCACGGAAAATCGCTAAAGCACGATGCGAAGGAATTGTTCCCAATGTTTCTGAGTAAGCGAAATAATCGCTAAACTTTGCACCAGCTTCTTCTTTGCCAGCGACGACGGCGGTCTCAACGATGCCGTGATCAAGCAAATATTCGCGAATCGATTGCAATAAAGTCGCGTCTTCAGAGAAGCGCTCCATCAAAATTTGGCGAGCGCCATCCAGTGCTGCTTTCACATCTGCGACGCCAGGGTTGTCGCCCGCAGCGGTGCTGAATGCTGGCTTCAAATAGGCTTCCGCAACGGTTTCTGGAACCAAAGTTGGATCAGCTAATAAAGCGTCTGCTAGTGGTTGGAGACCTGCTTCGACCGCAATTTGCGCTTTGGTGCGACGTTTTTGTTTGTAAGGCAGATACAAATCTTCTAAGCGTGTTTTGTCTTCTGCCAAGCTGATCGCGGTCAGCAATTCTGGCGTCATTTTGTTTTGCTCTTCGATAGAGGCAATAATCGCAGCACGTCTATCTTCTAATTCACGCAGATAGCGCAGACGTTCTTCTAATAAACGTAGCTGTGTGTCATCGAGTCCACCAGTGACTTCTTTACGATAGCGAGAGATAAACGGCACGGTAGCGCCTTCGTCCAACAAGGCGACGGCAGCGGCAATTTGATTCGGTTTAGCGGCAAGTTCTACGGCGAGACGTTGTTCTATAGAAGGCAACATAGGGTGTTTAGAATTGAAGTAAAGTTAAATGAAGCCCGTGATCATACGCAATCTGTGCGATTGCGCCAGTCTTGACAAGGACGAAATTGACTGTGATTGGACGTTATTGGGTGAGAATGGGGGTGATTCAAGCGCCTAAATGGATATTTTGTACAGAAACGACATGAAATTTATATTTTTGTCATGTGTTTTGCATAGATATCTGGCACGTTGAT
The DNA here is from genome assembly GCF_018139645.1 of Affinundibacterium baiyunense. Lineage (GTDB taxonomy): Bacteria > Pseudomonadota > Gammaproteobacteria > Burkholderiales > Burkholderiaceae_D > Undibacterium > Undibacterium baiyunense. The sequence goes on along the minus strand of NZ_JAGSPM010000009.1, from coordinate 67,972 downwards.
TTCCATCATGATGTCGGGATTGGCCAATTGGCGAAAGCCAAATCCTTGGTACAAGCCACGTGCATTGCTGCTCGTCAACATAAAACGTCGCAAGCCTTGTAGTTGCGGATGCCCGAAAACTGCTTTGAGTAATTGCAAGCTGTGACGGCGTCCTTGATGTTCAGGTAACACAAAGACATCCATCAAATAAGCAAAAGTAGCGTAATCGCTGACCACGCGCGCGAATGCGATTTGTTGATGATTCTCATAACCACCAAAACACAATGAATTGGCGATCGAGCGCTCAACGACTTCGCGAGGAATACCGATTGCCCAAGTGCTTTGGGTTGATAAGAATCGATGAATCACATCAAGTTGTAATCTTGATTTGTCGTGGCTTATTTCCATTGCCCACCCGTTACGCGCCAAATGCCGGCAAGGTCTTGCCAGCTTTGCACCGCGCTAAACCCACGCGCTTGCAAAAGTGCCTGCACATCTTGCGATTGATGGTAACCATGTTCCATCAATAAGTAGCCATTCGCTGTCAAATAATTGGGCGCATCATCGATGATCTTGCGATAGGCACTCAAACCATCCGCGTGGTCGGTTAGGGCATCGATAGGTTCAAAGCGCAAATCACCTTGGCTCAAATGACTATCGTCTTTGACGATATAGGGTGGATTGCTGACGATCGTATCAAATCGTCTTGGTGGAATTTGTTGATACCAATCGCTTTCGTAGAATGTGATGGATGAGCGATGCGGCAGTAGTTTGTTGGCATTGAATTTGGCGATATCGAGCGCCGCCACGCTGATATCGCAGGCGTGCATATCGAGATCATTTCGTTGCGCAGCGATGCTAATCGCAATTGCACCAGAACCTGTTCCCATATCTAATAGACTGGCATTTTGCGGTGTCAATTGCAGGGCGAGTTCGACCAATAATTCAGTATCAGGACGCGGAATTAATACCGCAGGACTCACCTTGAAGTTCAGCCCATAAAACTCACGCTCACCAAGCAAATACGCTAAAGGGTGGCCTTCCAATCGTTTTTGGACTAATTGATTTAATTCGGCGATTTGTGTGGCGCTTAAATACCGCTCATGTTGAGTGATTAACTGTACTCTGCTCAATTGACCCACATGAGATAACAACATGCGGGTTTCTAATGCATCTAAGGGAGACTTTTGTTGACAAGCGGCGAGATTATCGTCAACTGAAAACCAAGTATTCATTACAGCTTGTTCGCAAAAATGCTTTGTTCTTTTGGTTTGTTCACGAGCAAATAGATAGACCCAATTGCGAACACGACAAACCAAACACAAGCCCAAGCTGGAATCGATAAGCCCAAAATTGGATCATAAGGTGTTTCGCACAAACCATTGGCTTGGAACATCGTTGGAAATAGTTTTGCAATAAAGAAGCTATTTAATGGCCCTGAAAGAGGATCAACACCGCAGGAACCCATCGGTTGTGCAATAACCCAGAGTTGGTAACCAGCAAGACCTCCGCCAATTAGACTAAACAATAAACTCGCTGACATCGCAGCGCGTTTGAGCTTGGGCACGATCAAAGTTAGCAAACAAGCCAAAGCAATCAGAGCAAATGCATAACGTTGCATCACGCACAGTGGACAAGGCAACATATCTAACACCAGTTGTAAGTACATTGCAAAGCCAAGCAAACCGAGGCAGGCAAGAATGATGGTGACTAAGATGGCATTTGTACGATTCATGGTGTGTTCCATTCGCTTCGGTGGTAATCAATAATCTAAAAATACTTCCACTGCAGTGCATAAGAAGGGTTCAGATCAAGCGGGCGTAAGCATACTAGATTTCGTCTGCTTTACGCAAAGTTATCCGGGCTTTCTTTTGCAGCTTTGGCATGCTTGCAGTGATGGACTGTGTGAATTGGTAAAAGTTCCTATTTTGCTTGCTGGCAGAGTTTGTTGAAGCAGTCTATCATCACGTTATCAACGCGAAATGAATGCTGATGATGGTTGATGAACGCTACTTCATTCGTCCATTCGGTCGCCAAATCCTCTAAATGATTGCAGAAACAAAGGAAGTACCATGTCTAGTAATGTCGTTCGAGCTGTTTGCCCTCATGATTGCCCTGATACCTGTGCTTTGTTAGTGACGGTGCAAGATGGTGTTGCCACTGAGGTTAAAGGTGATCCCGATCATCCGACGACGGCTGGGGTTTTATGTACCAAAGTGGCGCGCTACACTGAGCGCACTTACCACCCAGATCGTTTGTTATATCCACAAAAGCGTGTTGGCAAAAAAGGCGAAGGGAAGTTTGAGCGGATTAGCTGGGATGAGGCGATTGAAACCATAGCCTATCGTTTAAAAGAAATTGCGGCACGTAATCCACTAGCGATTATGCCTTACAGTTACGCCGGCACGATGGGATTGGTACAAGGCGAGAGTATGGCTGCGCGTGTTTTGCATAAACTCGGCGCGTCATTTTTGGATAGAACAATTTGCGCCTCGGCTGGTGGCGTTGGCTATAAATATACCCTGGGTGATCGGATAGGCACGGATGTTGAACAAACGCAAAATGCGCGTCTGATCATTATTTGGGGCGGCAATCCAATTGCATCGAATTTACACTTTTGGACTCGGGTACAAGAAGCCAAGCGTAATGGTGCCAAAATTATTGCGATTGATCCGTATCGTTCCTTAAGTGCTGAAAAGTGCCATCAGCATATTGCGGTGCGTGCTGGGACGGATTCGGCACTCGCTTTGGGCATGATGCATGTGTTAATCAAAGAAGATTTGCTCGATCATGATTACATCGCGCAATACACATTGGGATTTGAGCAATTACAACAACGCGTCGCCGATTGGACTCCAGAAAAAGTAGCGGAAATCTGCGGGATCAGTACCGAGGAGGTGATTGGCCTCGCGCGTGATTATGGCGAAGGCGCTAAGCGTGGCGAGCCTAGTCTGATTCGTATGAATTATGGTGTGCAACGTACCCATGGTGGCGGTATGGCGGTGCGGAATATTTCTTGTTTGCCTGCCTTGGTTGGTGCTTGGCGTCATGCCGCTGGCGGCGTCTTACTATCTTCATCAGGTGGTTTCGTCAAGAATTCAGATGCCTTAGCGCGTCCAGATCTCTTCCCAGCAAATCATCCTAGCCGTACCCTAAATATGAGTGATGTCGGCAATACTTTGCTGCATCCGGGCTCAGATGAATTTGGTCCTAAGGTAGAGGCGGTGATTGTTTATAACTCTAATCCAGTAGCGATTGCGCCCGAATCTGCTGTGGTTGCGCAAGGTTTTGCGCGTGACGATTTGTTCACCGTAGTATTGGAACACTTTCAGACTGATACCGCTGATTATGCGGATATTTTGCTACCAGCGACTACTCAGTTAGAGCATCTGGATGCGCATTCTGCTTATGGTCATCGCTATATGATGGCGAGTAATCCAGCTATTGCGCCAATCGGTGAAGCGAAGCCGAATACCGAAATCTTCCGCTTATTAGCAAAGGCCTTGGGCTTCACGGAAGCGTGTTTTACTGAGAGCGATGATGAATTAGGTGCGCTGGCGTTTAACTATCAACATGCGCGCACCCAACACACTAATTGGGAACAGTTAAAGCAAACAGGCTGGTCAAAATTAAACATGCCTGAAATTCCATTCGCGCAAGGCGGGTTTACGACGCCATCCGGCAAGTGTGAATTTTATAGTCAGCAAATGTTGGATGCAGGTTTAGATCCCTTGCCAGCTTATATTCCACCTTATGAATCGGTGATTAGTAATCCACAATTGGCGGCGAAATATCCCTTAGCTATGATCTCTCCACCTGCACGTAATTTCTTGAATTCGACTTTTGTGAATGTGAAGAGCTTGCGTGATACCGAGGGCGAGCCACATATCGATTTACATCCTGAGGATGCCGCAGCACGCCAAATTGCAGCGGGCAATATGGTCAGAATCTTCAACGACCGCGGTAGCTTTGTGGCGAAAGCAAGAGTTACCGAGAAGGCCAAGCCCGGCTTGGTTGTTGCATTGTCGATCTGGTGGAAGAAACTCGCGTCGGATCAGAAAAACGCAAATGAAGTGACTAGTCAGCGATTAACCGACATGGGTGGTGGGCCAACTTTTTATGATTTATTGGTGCAAGTAGAAAAGCTGTAAGTTGATTTTATTTGGTCACGAAATCGGTAAATTGGTTTTGTAAATTTATGTTGCGTCGCAAAAAATCCTAGAGAGCTTATTCAGTTTCAGCTGTTTTTGCGCGGCTAATTTGCACCAGCAATAGTCATGGCGCAAGGCTTGGTGTATCGTGTGGGGGCTTGATGTTTTCAATGTTTTGATAGAAATCGCAAGCAGAAAATAGCCTGCTTGCATCTTGTTTGACTTGAATAACATCGTTGAGATCGCTAGTGAATTCACCGCGATTCGATGTAGGTGTATGCAAAGAGATGGCCGGGGTTAGAGTGTTCATCAATAATTTAACGACCATATAAAAAAGATTGGAGACAACAAATGACGACAATAAATACAGATAAATTTTGGCTCAAACATTACCCGCCAAACGTTCCAGCGGAGATCGATGTTACCCAATACAAATCCCTAGTTCATTTATTGGAAGAGGCTTTCAAAACATTTGCTGATCGCAATGCGTATGTCTGCATGGATAAGTTTTTAACTTATCGCGAAGTAGATGTGATGTCGAAAAAAGTTGGCGCATGGTTGCAAAGTCGCGGCCTACAACGCGGTGCTCGCGTTGCTGTGATGATGCCGAATGTCTTGCAATATCCTGTTGTTTTGGCAGCGATTTTGCGTGCTGGCTATGTTGTGGTCAACGTCAATCCTTTGTACACGCACCGTGAACTTGAGCATCAATTAAAAGATTCTGGCGCAGAGGCGATTTTCGTACTAGAGAATTTCGCGACGACCTTAGAACATTCAATCGCCAATACCGATGTGAAGCATGTCGTGGTGTGCGCGATGGGTGATTTGTTGGGTGGCTTAAAAGGCACGATCGTGAATTTCGTTGTGCGCCATGTCAAAAAATTGGTACCAGCTTTTTCTTTACCAGGTTCATTCCGTTTCAATGATGTCGTCGCTCAAGGCGCGTCCATGAAGTTTCAACCAGTGGAGATCAAGCTTGAAGACGTCGCTTTCTTGCAATACACAGGTGGTACAACCGGCGTTTCGAAAGGTGCGGTATTAAGTCATCGCAACGTGGTTGCTAACGTATTGCAAAATCATGCTTGGCTCAAACCAAGTATGGACGCGCACAAAGAGACGCCACAGTTAGTATTTGTTTGTGCTTTACCGCTGTATCACATCTTCGCTTTGACGGTATGTAATATGGTTGGTACGCGTATCGGTGGTTTGAATCTTTTGATTCCAAATCCGCGCGATATCCCCGGCTTTGTGAAAGAATTGAAGAAGTACAAGATCAATATTTTCCCTGCGGTGAATACCTTGTACAACGCCTTGTTGAATAATCCAGAATTTGCAAACACCGATTTCTCTGGCTACTTGTGCTGTACCGGTGGTGGTATGGCGGTACAAAAAGCGGTCGCAGAACGTTGGAAGGCAGTGACGGGTTGTGCGATTGCAGAAGGTTATGGCCTCTCTGAAACATCGCCAGTTGCGACTGCTAACTACGCTGACTCCAAAGAGTTCACGGGTAGTATAGGCTTGCCAATTTCGTCGACAGAAATTGCGATTTTGGATGATGATGGTAAGCCAGTGCCGCTAGGTGAAAGCGGCGAAATCGCGATTCGTGGTCCACAAGTGATGATGGGATACTGGAATCGTCCCGACGAAACCGCAAATGCCTTCACACCTGATGGCTTCTTTAAGTCCGGTGATATTGGCATCATGGACGAGCGCGGATTCACCAGAATTGTCGATCGCAAGAAAGACATGATTTTGGTTTCTGGCTTTAATGTTTATCCAACAGAAATCGAAGGCGTAATTGCAGGTCACCCTGGTGTTTTGGAATGTGCATGCGTTGGTGTGCCAGATGAGACTTCGGGTGAGGCAGTCAAACTGTACGTTGTCAAGAAAGATCCGGCATTAACAAAAGAAGCATTGATGGCGTTCTGTAAGGAAGAGTTCACCGGTTACAAAAAACCGAAGTACATTGAATTCCGCACTGAGCTGCCAAAAACCAATGTAGGCAAAATCTTGCGTCGTGCATTGCGGGACGAGAAACCAAGTTCCTAATATTTCTGCATGCTTATTTAACGATAAGTTAGCAATTCGTCTGCTGCAAATTAGTTAGAAGCTAGTTGGAATTCGCTGCAAAATGAAAAGCTCGGTTAAAACACCGAGCTTTTTTTATGTCTGAAAGATTGAGGTGCAGACGATTGCAAGAGTAGTTTATTGTTTTGATTTGAGCGAAGGTGTTGCGGGTAATGTCGGCGAGATTTGTCGTCGATATTTTTGTTCGATTTTCATAAACGTTTTATCTTGCCTCATTTGTTCTAGCGCTTGATTCCATTGCTCGACTATGTGTTTATCGGTGTTTTTTGAGACGGCAATGTATAACTCACTTTTGAATAATTCAAAAATCAGCTTGACGTCACTTGCTTGATAGCCAGAGGCAATCGCCAGACTTTCAACGCCGAGTTTAGAATCGGTATAGGCGGGAATGCGTCCCATCATTAATTTCTTAAAGCTAGAGATATTCGAGCTTGCGCGATCAAGGTTGGTGAACCCCAGCCGAGTTAAAGTTTGATCGCGAATATCATTTCGATAGACACCAATTAAGCTAAGTTGTTTGGCTTCTTCAATACTGTTAATGCGTAAGTTAGAGTCCGATTTGGCGTACAGTCCATAGATATTCGACATTATCGGACCTATCCATTGATAAGCGTCTTCACGCTCAGGGGTGCGTGCCATACTAAACAAGAGTGTATTGGGATTGTTATTAATCTTATCTAAGCCACGTGCCCAAGGAACCACTTGAATTCGGTCTTTATTGCCAACACGTTTTTGGATTTCTTGCACGATTTCGATAGTAAAGCCAGTTAGCTTGCCATCGGTGCCATAAAACTGCAAAGGACGATCTTCTTCGCAATACAGCGCTAAGTTTTGTGCCATACAAGAACCGCTCAGTAGCGAGCTACAGAGTGCAATTAAGCGCAAATTAAATTGAAACAGTTTTAGCATTGGATTAGAGATATTAGCCAGAAAACTAAAGATCTAACGAACCTAAACAATCAATTGTGCTGCTGAACTTGGTATGCCTGAAGCTACTGCGGTGGTGTATTGAAAATTTTAGTGTCGATTATGTTGCATGAAAATAGAAACAGACTAGTGATAGCAACAATCGAGTAAGCTGATAATGCCATTAGTCTGTGTTTCTGTCTATGCTGGTTAGAGGAATGAATGCAGTACTTGAGCGCACCCGTACAATTTGAACCGCTTTGCTTGTTGCACCATCTCCGCCTTGTTGACACATTTAGTAGGAAAGTGTGGCGTGATTTATTTGCGCAATACTGTTTGGATCATGCTTTCGTTATATGCGGTCGAACTACGATCACTCTCATCCATGAGCTTTTTCCATAGTTGTAAAACATCAGTGTTGTAGCTCTTGAAGCGTTTAAATCCACAGGCGTACGCGATTCGTACAGGATCTTTGGTGTCGTCACATTCTTTGATCAGTTTGTCTTCAAATTGGTCTACTGCTTGTTTCGACCATAACCCAGTTATGAGTAGGGTCTCTGTGGTAATCGCATCAGCACCACCTTCATTGATCCATGATTCGGGGAATGAAGCCCAAGCGCGATTGGGAATCGATTGCCAGATATGCGCTAGCTCATGCGCGATCATGTAAGTGAAGCGATTGCGGCTTTCGGGTTTGTCGATAATGCTTTCGTTGCCTGCTAAGCGGTAAGCCAGTTGACCTGGTAAGGCTCCACCGCTGATGGAATAGCCTTTTAAATGCAAGTCACGGATCGCAAAGAAAATCATTGCTGGTTCGCTTGGTATGCGTTCAAATGATTTAGCGTAAGACGCGGTTACCCGTTCGGTTGTAGTTGCCAATACTTCGCGCATCCATGTCGGTGTAAGTGGGTCCAGCACCAAAATACCGTGCGAGGCAATAATAGGTTCTTGTGGGCCAAAATACGCAAATAGGCTAACACCTTCTTGCGCCTTTTGCGGCAAGACGATTTTTTCACCAGGCAATCCATGCGCTATAAATTGGGTCTTGAGCGGACGATTCACACCAGCTACGCTAACTTGGCCAGTTAGATGTCCTAAAAACAGTGCGACTCCGCCATCAGAAAAGTGAATCATCGGCACATATTGATTATGTGAGAATGGGTGATACGACTTGACCGCAATCGTGGCGCGTTGAAAGCGACCTTGCTCATGTTGTAATACTTCGTTGCCAGCCTTGTTGGCAATTTTCATCGCTGGGTTGCTTGGCTTCCATGCATCTTGTCGGAACTGAACAACTGGTGGACCAAAATCTAAGGCATCGATCTCTTGTGAGAACTGATAATCGAATTCCCAATCATCCTTGCTTAAACGCTTGATAGTAATCGTCGCGGTCACGGCTTGTTGGGATTGTGCTTGCTCGCCTTGCTGTTTGGCAGCGTGGTTTGAAATCGTATCAGCGGCCTTGCTATATAAGCTAGAGACGCACAAGATGATGCCTGCAATGAGGCTAAATCGATTCATAGTTAACTCCTTTGTTTGGCTATTCGATCGTGACGGCAATGAAGATGGGTAATGCTCAAAGCGAGCGTCGATTCTCGACGATAGCGAGAAAAGTTTGGATCGTAGCGTTGATTGGTGTGAGGCGCGTTTAGTTTGCGATACACCGACAAATCGGAGGAATGAACAGCACAATCGATGTGCGCATTGTGCGGAGCTATGAATGAAGGTGAAGCAGCGGCAGAGATGATTCAATCAAAGCAGTCGAGATTGAATCACGACGGCTTTGACGGATAATAAAACCAAGCGACTTACAGTAAGTCTAATGGCGGAATGGCGCGTGGTTTGCGATGTTCGTCAGTCGCTACATATGTTAATGTGGCTTCGGTGACTTTGACGGTGTCCGCTTGTAGTCGATTACGTTCTGCATATACTTCAACCGATACGGTGATCGAGGTATTGCCGACCTTGATGACTTCTGCGTAGAAAGACAATAAGTCACCGACAAACACAGGTTGTTTAAATAGAAAAGAATTCACCGCAATCGTCGCTACCCGCCCATTCGCGCGCCGTGCAGCCGGCACAGCACCAGCAATATCGACCTGCGCCATAATCCATCCGCCGAACACGTCGCCATGAATATTGGCATCCGACGGCATTGGCATGACGCGTAAGGTCGGCATGCAATTGGGTAATGAAGTTTTTGAGCTTTCTGACATGGCTTTCTCTCTAAGATCGATTGAACGCGATACAATCGCATGAATATACTTTGTAGACTTGATTCTCGTACGCATTGCCCCAACATCAAGTCAACACGTCTTCGTATCTATTTTTATTTCTATTGCTAGGCATCGCTAGTAAATAAATGGCTTGCATTGATTGCTTGCACTAATCATTTGCGTTAGTTATTAGCATTAGTTACTAGCATTAATTATTAGTGCTAATAATTTGTATTAATTGCCAAATCATTTATCGCATTTATCATGCTGTGGCGCAATAAAGTTGAATAATATAGTAAATCCTTTTTTGATGGTAAGCCATGCGTCGCGACTCTCGTCCTTCTTCTCCTGTTAGTCCTAATGCCGTTCGCGGTGACTGGTCCACTGTAAAGACCTTATTGCCTTATTTATGGGCATACAAATGGCGTGTGTTATTAGCGCTGAGTTTTTTGGTTGGTGCTAAGTTAGCCAATGTCGGCGTGCCCTTGGTTCTAAAGGAATTGGTTGATCGCTTAACGGCAAATCCTAGTAGCCCAGTGAGCTTAATGGTATTGCCAGTGAGCGTGCTAATCGCTTATGGCGTGTTGCGTTTATCTACCACCTTATTTACAGAATTACGTGAATTCGTATTTGCCAAGGTAACACAAAGAGCAGTGCGCACCATCGCCTTGAAGGTGTTTAGGCATTTGCATGCCTTGTCTTTACGTTTTCATTTGAATCGACAAACTGGCGGAATGACGCGTGACATCGAACGTGGCACGCGGGCGATTTCTTCTTTGGTGTCATTTGCCTTATTTAGTATCGTGCCAACCCTATTAGAGATAGGTTTGGTATTGACTTACTTATTTCTGCAATACGATAAATGGTTTGCGATTATTACTATCGCTGCCTTGATTATTTACATCGTGTTCACGATTGCGGTCACCGAGTGGCGTACGAATTTTCGTCGTACCATGAATGATCTCGATTCAAAAGCCAGTACCAAAGCAATTGATTCACTACTCAATTATGAGACCGTGAAATATTTTGGCAACGAAGAATACGAAGCACAGCGCTACGATCAAGGTTTGCAGAGTTACGAAAAAGCCGCAGTCAAATCGCAAACAACTTTGTCGATGTTAAATGCGGGCCAATCTTTGATTATCGCCACCGCAGTCACTTTAATTTTATGGCGTGCCGCGCAAGGTGTGATTGACCAAACGATGACGCTTGGTGACTTAGTACTGGTTAATGCTTTTATGATTCAGTTGTATATCCCCTTAAACTTTTTGGGAGTCTTATATCGAGAGATCAAACAAAGCTTGGCGGATATGGAAAAGCTATTTAGCTTGCTCGATCAAAACAAAGAAATCGCCGATAAGCCAGCAGCACCAGTATTGCAATTGGCTGGCAATGCTTCGCCAGAAGTAGAGTTCAAACGCGTGAATTTTAGTTACGAAGAAAAACGTCAAATTTTGTTTGATCTTGATTTCACGATTGCGGCAGGAACCACGACGGCTGTGGTCGGGCACAGCGGCTCAGGCAAGTCAACGCTGTCGCGTTTGCTGTTCCGCTTCTACGATATCCAATCTGGCAGCATTCATATTGGTGGCCAAAACATTATGGATGTGACGCAGCATTCTTTGCGCCAAGCGATTGGCATCGTGCCGCAAGATACTGTCTTATTCAATGACACCATTGGCTACAACATTGCTTACGGTAAACCCGGCGCAACGAAAGAAGAAGTGATTGCAGTAGCTAAGGCTGCGTATATTCATGATTTTATTGAGAGCCTGCCAGATGGCTACGAAACCATGGTCGGTGAGCGTGGCTTGAAATTGTCTGGCGGTGAAAAACAACGTGTCGCGATTGCGCGTACTTTACTCAAAAATCCGGTGGTCATGATTTTTGACGAAGCGACTTCGGCACTTGATTCAAAATCGGAACAAATGATACAAGCGCAATTAAAGCAAATTGCCAAGAGCCGCACCAGCTTAGTCATCGCCCATCGCCTATCGACGATTGTCGATGCACAGCAAATTTTAGTGATGGATAAAGGGCGCATTATCGAACGTGGTACGCATCCAGAATTGATGGCACTCGCAGGTGCGTATGCGCAAATGTGGGAGCGACAACAGCATAGTTATGATACGGCTAGCAATGTAAATGAGGCTGAGTCTTGATTTCATGCGATTGAATTCTGTCGCTGTGTCGTAGTTCTAATGCGTAGTTGACACTAATGTTTGAGTCTAACTTTTAATATTATTTATCTCAAAATAATCTATGGAAACCAAATGGCTAGAAGATTTCGTCTCCTTGGCGGAAACCAATAGTTTCAGTCGTTCTGCAGAATTGCGGCACGTAACGCAGCCAGCGTTTTCGCGACGCATACAATCCTTAGAAGCTTGGTTAGGCGCTGATTTGATTGATCGAACTTCTTACCCAACGCGTTTAACAAACGCGGGTGAAATTTTCTTTGAACAAGCGATTGCGATGCTGGGGCAAATCAATAATGCACGCGCCTTATTGCGCGGCAAGCGCACTTCGATTCAGACTACCGTCGACTTTGCAGTGCCGCATACTTTGTCCTTAACCTTTGTACCGAAATGGCTGAGTGAATTGCATAGCAACTTTGGCGAGATCAATAGCCGATTGTTAGCTTTGAACGTGCATGATGCGGTGATGAGTTTGGTAGAAGGTGGTTGTGATCTTATGCTTTGCTATCACCATCCACAGCAGCCCTTGCTGTTAGATCCAGCCCAATACGATATGATCAGCATGGGAACTGAAACTTTACGTGCGTACGCGCGCTGTGATAAAGCAGGTCAGCCAGATTTCATTTTGCCTGGCACCATCGAAGAACCCTTACCGTTTTTAGCCTACGCAAATAATGCTTATCTTGGACGCATGGTGGATTTGATTCTGACGCAAACCAAGCAAGCACTGCATCTCGATAAATGCTACGAGACTGACATGGCAGAAGGTCTCAAAATGATGGCCCTTGAAGGACGTGGCGTTGCGTTTCTTCCAGAATCTGCGGTAACGCGTGAGCTCAAGCAAAAGCAATTAGCACGCGCTGATGGTGGCGCAGATGCATGGGAAGTACGTATGGAAATCCGCTTGTATCGTGAGCGTCCATCAGAACAAAAGCCCGGCAAACCAGTCGTCGCTAAATTATGGGACTATTTGACGCAAATGAGTGCGTTAGCGAGCAAATCAAAAACAGTACGTTCTCAACGTTAGATCGTGCCACGTTAGATTGTGCAATCTTAGATTGTCCAACCTTAGATTGTCCAACCTTAGATTGTCCAACCTTAGATTGTTTATGCGGTCGATGTTAGACTAAGCCAAATCAAATTTGAATGTAGCAAAGGAGAAAAGTATGACCCCGCAAACGCTGAGTAGACCTAAGATTATTGTTTCCACATTAGATGCGGAGCGCATAGAACAATTGCTGTATGGTCTTCCACACAATGCAGCAATCAAAGACGAATTAGAAGCAGAGTTGCTGCGTGCCGATGTCGTTGAACCGACCGAGATTCCAGCTAATGTGGTGACGATGAACTCCACAGTCAGATTTAAAGTTGCATCTTCACCAGAAGAATTCGAATTAACTTTGGTGTATCCAAAAGATCTCGACGCCAGCGGCAAGAAAATTTCAATTCTGGCCCCAATCGGCAGTGCCTTACTCGGCTTATCGCAAGGCGACCAGATCCAATGGCCAACACCAGATGGCGGCGTGCAACAAGTATCGATACAAGAAATTACCTATCAACCTGAACGAAATGGTGAGTATCACCGCTAATGAAACATCAGCAATCATGCTCCATGTTACTGGCTAAATACTAAAGCGAAGACGATGGTTAGCGATTGATTGTGAATCGATTTGGTATTTTTCTATGAAATAGCACGAAGTCATTTTCGTGCTATTTTTTTTACTTGCTACTACTTGAAATCAGAGCGTTGAATTACAGACTAAATAGTGCAATCCAAAAGAATAAAAAGCTACCTAGTCAATTTCTTTATTAAGTAGGGTCAATCCTCGATTAAATTTTTTAGGAACATTGATTCAAGTCTAATTTTTGTCTGCGATTCGCTATTGTTGATGAGACTATCGGCCTGCTCAAAAATGATTGTGGTGCACCTGACATGTGGCTGGCATTCTTTGTGCATAGTTGCGCTAGCCTAAAAACTTGCATCAAAAAAAAGGGAAAGTTGAATAGAGTTCACACGGCATTGACTTGCTCTTGCGACGTTATTGGTTACACTTTTCCATTGAATTCACATAAGTATTTGATGGTGTCTTCTTACGTGTAATTGACATGTAATCGTTGCTGATTGTTGTGGATGCATTAAGTTCAAGGCGAACTAATCTAGTTTGTTTGAAATCTAAGCAAAAATCAAGAAAGCTACTGTATCACGCTGAAGTCATTCATATAGCTTGATACATCGGTTGGTAACTATGAGCTGAGGAGCTGTAGATAAGAATCAAAATAATGCAATATTGGCGAGGCATCTATCAAGATTTAGAATATGATCCTTAGTCTCGTTAAAAAGCATCGATGAAAACATCGCAATGCTGCAAAAAATAATGCTCTTTTTAAAACGAGCATACAAAACACATAGAAAGCATCATGGTCGATCAGAACGAACAAGAATTCCTCAACAGCCTAGAAAAGAAACTCTGGACCAGCGCCAATAAGCTTTTGCCCGCACTCGATGCGGCGCAGTACAAGCACGTCATGCTTGGTCTGATCTTTTTGAAATATGTGTCCGACGCCTTTGATTTGCGTCGAGAAGAGCTCGCCAAACAAATCGCTGATCCTCAGCATGAAAACTATCTCGACCCAGACGGCATGGACGAAGCCGAGTATCAGGCTGAAATTGCGAATGAATTAGAAGTGCGCGACTTCTACTTGGAGACTAATACCTTCTGGGTGCCGCCCGTCGCACGTTGGCAATTCTTGCGCGATCACAATAAAGTCGTCATTGGTGGTGCAGAGCTTGAAGTGCTCGTCAACGGCAAGGCGCAAAAAGTAAAGGTGAGTTCCGTCGGGCATTTGATCGACAATGCGCTGGAAGCGATTGAGTTAGACAACACCAAACTCAAAGGCGTGTTGAACAAACGCTATACGCAATTGCAGATCGACCAAGCCAAGCTTGGTGAATTGATCGACCTGATTTCCACCATCCCGTTCACGCACGATTCTTTGTCGAGCAAAGATATTCTCGGCCACGTCTACGAATACTTCCTCGGTCAATTCGCTTTGGCCGAAGGTAAAAAAGGCGGGCAGTTCTACACGCCCAAAGCCATCGTGAGTTTGATCGTGCAAATGTTGGAACCCTACAAAGGCCGCGTGTACGACCCTGCTATGGGGTCGGGTGGTTTCTTTGTACAGTCGGAACAATTCATACGCGAGCACCAAGGTCGTATCGGTGAGATTTCGATTTACGGGCAAGAGTACAACCACACCACATGGCAACTCGCCGCCATGAACATGGCGATCCGTGGCATCGAATTTAACTTCGGCAAAGAGCCTGCCAACACCTACACCAACGACCAACATCCCGATCTGCGCGCCGATTTTGTGATGGCCAATCCACCATTCAATATGAAGGAATGGGATACCGGTGTCGACGACAACGACCCCCGCTGGGTCTACGGCAAGCCACCGTCTGGCAATGCCAACTTCGCATGGTTGCAGCACATGCTGTATCACTTAGCACCCAACGGTAGCATGGGTTTGCTGTTGGCGAATGGCTCCATGAGTTCCAACACCAGCGGCGAAGGCGAGATCCGCAAAGCCTTGATCGACAACGATTTGATCGAATGTATGGTGGCGCTACCGGGGCAACTGTTCACCAACACCCAAATCCCCGCCTGTATTTGGTTCCTCACCAAAAACAAAGGCGCACGCACTGCCGCCAGTGGCCGTGCTTTGCGCGACCGCAAGCAACAAGTCTTGTTCATCGATGCACGCAATTTGGGTTACATGAAAGACCGCGTCCTGCGCGATTTCACCGCAGAAGACTTGAAGAAAATTTGCGATGTTTATCATGCTTGGCAAACCGGAATTGATTACCAAGATCAAAAAGGATTCTGCGCCAGCGCTCGTTTAGAAGACATGCAAAAGCAGGACTACGTGTTGACACCCGGCCGCTATGTGGGAGCAGAAGAAGTCGAAGAAGATGGCGAAGCCTTCGCAGAAAAAATGACGCGCTTGACCGCGCAGTTGAAAACGCAGTTTGAAGAAAGTGCGCGCTTAGAAGGCGAGATCAAGAAGAACTTGGCGGGGTTGGGTTATGAGTTCTGATTGGAAAGAGTACGCTTTGCTTGATGTGTTTGATGTAACCAATGGTCTCTCAAAGAGTCGAGAAGCGTTTGGTTTTGGCTACCCGTTCTTAACTTTTAAAGAAATTTTTAATAGTTATTTTGTGCCTGATGAGTTGGTTAACTTAGCTAATACCACTGAAGCAGAGAGAAAGAAGTGTTCTATCAAGCGTGGTGATGTTTTTATTACCAGAACAAGTGAGACCTTCGATGAATTGGGCATCACGTGTGTGGCTTTAAAGGACTATCCTAATGCAACGTTCAATGGTTTCACTAAACGCTTGCGACCAAACGGTAAGGTTAAAATCAATCCAGAGTATTCATCTTTCTACTTCAAGAATGCTTCGTTCCGACGTCAAGTCTTAAGCCTAACAAATATGACCACAAGAGCGAGCCTTAACAACGAAATGCTCGAACGATTGACGATTGTCTTACCTCCCATGGAGAAGCAGAAAGAGATTGCGAAGATTTTGGTTGATTGCCACAACAAAATCGAACTCAACCGTCAAATCAACCAAACCCTAGAACAAATCGCGCAAGCCATGTTCAAGAGTTGGTTTGTCGATTTCGAACCCACACGCGCCAAGATTGCAGCGAAAGAAGCGGGTGGTGATCAAGCAGCCATAGAACAAGCCGCCATGTGCGCCATCAGCGGCAAAACCTCAGACCAACTAAACCAAAGCCCACCAGAAACCCTAGCCCAACTAAAAGCCACCGCAGCCCTATTCCCAGACGCACTAGTTGATTCGGAGTTGGGGGAGATTCCGGAAGGGTGGGAGGTTAGTGAAATTGGCAAAGAGGTTGACGTTGTAGGTGGAGGAACGCCTAGTACAGCGAATGTGGAGTTTTGGGATGGCGGGCAACATCATTGGACTACGCCAAAGGATTTATCCAATCTGACCGACAAAATACTTTTGGAAACCGATAGGAAAATTACCGATGCTGGCTTAGCGAAAATTAGCTCGGGACTCTTACCTCAAAATACTGTGCTGATGTCATCACGCGCACCTGTCGGCTACTTGGCGATTGCGAAAATTCCCGTTGCCATCAACCAGGGTTACATCGCAATGAAGTGCGAGAAAATTCTTAGTCCTGAATATGTTGTCCAATGGGCAGAGTCGGTCATGGATGAGATCAAGCAGCGTTCCAGTGGCACTACTTTTGCAGAGATTAGTAAGACTAATTTTCGATTAATTCGAGTCCTAGTACCCAGTAAAGACTTGATTCAGGCGTATACGAAAGATACATCGAAGTTCTACGAAACAATCACATCTTTGCTTTTAGAAAATTTAACCCTAGTTTCAATGCGTGATTCGTTACTGCCTAGGCTATTGTCAGGTGGCACAATTTTCGGAGTGAACGATGAATGAGGCTTCTTTTATTCTTCAAAATTTCAATAGCGCTTTCGTAAGCAATGCTTCCGCCTCTCATTTGTTAGGGACGTAGGGCGCAATGAATTGCGCCGCATGGGGTGGTTGAATATGGTGTGATGGATGGTGAAACTCATGGGATCGTAAAAATGCTGTGATGTGCGGTTGAAACAATGGCGCAATACATTGCGCCCTACGCTTCTTGGTTTGTTTTTGGCGGAGTGGTTGAACCGATGGTGCAATGCATTGCGCCTTACGCCGCGACGCTTCGTGGTTTGTTTTTTGGAGGGTGGGGTTTCGTAATACTTGTTACGGATGGGAGATGCGCTGTGCCAAATTATCGACGTTTGTGGTATCCGGGAGGCACCTATTTTTTTACGGTGAACTTATTGGAACGTAAGGGAAATGATTTATTGGTGCGGCATATTGATTTACTGCGTATCGCGGTGCGCGAGGTAAAAGTGACTCATCCGTTCGTAATACACGCTTGGGTGGTGCTACCTGATCATTTGCATTGCATCATCGAATTACCGCAAGGTGATGTTGATTTTGCCATGCGTTGGCGGCGCATTAAGGCAATTTTTTCGAAGTCACTTCCCAAGGGGGAAACCCTTTCCGCGACGCGTGTGAAACGGGGGGAGCGTGGTATTTGGCAACGCCGCTTTTGGGAACATTTGATACGCGACGAAGATGATTATGCGATGCACATGAACTATGTGCACATCAATCCCGTCAAACATGGTTTAGTGAGCAAAGTAGCCGATTGGCCGCACTCCACTTTTCATGGTTTGGTGGAACAAGGTGTGTATGCGGCAGATTGGGCGGGAGAATAAGATTGTAGGGCGCAATGCATTGCGCCGCATGGGATGATCGAATATGGTGTGTTCGATGGTGAAACTCATGGAATCGAAAAAAATGCCACGGTGCGTGGTTGAAACAATGGCGCAATACATTGCGCCCTACGGTGTTGCAAAACAACGATGTCTTGAACGTAATAGTGAGAAAGTGAAAAGGATAGGATGATCACCGAAGACCAACTAGAACAACTCTGCCTTTCATGGTTTCAAGAGATCGGTTACGACTACGTCTGTGGCTATGATATCGCGCCCGAAGGTTCGCAACCAGAGCGTGTCGATTATCGTCAGATTATTTTGACGCAGCGTTTGATCACTGCTTTACAACGCATCAATCCGCACATTCCCTTGGCGACACTGGAGCAGGTGGCTTTGTCTTTGGCTAAGCCCGAGTCTTTAACACTGATCAAGAGCAATAAAGCGATTCATCAGTTGGTGTTAGAGGGTGTGAAGGTTGAGTTTAAGACGCAGGATGGTGATAGCGGTGCTGATGCCAAAATCGATTATGTGCGTTTGATTGATTTTGCTGTGCCTAGCAATAATCAGTTTTTGGTCGTGAATCAGTACAGTTTGGTGGGTAAGAAAATTGATCGTCGCCCTGATGTCTTGGTCTTCATTAATGGCTTGCCTTTGGCGATTTTGGAGCTGAAAAATCCTGCCGATCAGAATGCAGATATTTGGCAGGCTTTCCAACAGATTCAAACCTATAAAGACGAAATTCCTGAGTTATTTGTTTTTAATGAAGCCGTGGTCGTCAGTGATGGTATTGTCGCGCGCGTTGGTTCGCTGACGTCAAACAAAGAGCGCTTTTTACCTTGGCGCACTGTCGCGAATGAAAACGACAAACCCAAATTTGAATATCAGCTTGAGACCTTGGTCAAAGGTTTCTTCAAGCCCGAGCTCTACCTTGATTACATTCGCTTCTTCATTTTGTATGAGCAAGATGGTGATACCACGATTAAGAAAATTGCGGGCTACCATCAGTTCCATGCCGTGCGCGAAGCGGTTCGCGCCACCGTGATTGCGGCTCAGCGTGCCGATGGGCGCAGCGTCATGCAACCACGTGCCAACTATGCGAATGAAGTCGTGCCGGGATCAGGCAAGGCGGGTGTGGTGTGGCATACGCAAGGCTCAGGTAAATCGATCTCGATGTTGTGTTATGCGGCCAAGCTGTTAGCGCAACCTGAAATGAATAACCCCACCATTGTGGTCGTCACCGATCGCAATGATTTGGACGGGCAGTTGTATAACACCTTCAGCTTGGCGCAAGAATCATTGAAGCAAACGCCAGTGCAAGCAGAAGACCGCGATAGCTTGCGTGAACTGCTCTCATCACGCCAATCGGGCGGCATTATCTTTACCACGGTGCAGAAGTTTGCTTTGCTAGGCGAAGAGACGATGCATCCGGTGTTATCGACACGCCATAATATTGTGGTGGTGAGTGACGAAGCGCACCGTAGCCAATATGGCGACAAAGCCAAATTCAACACCAAGACGGGGCAATATAGCTTTGGCTATTCCAAGCATATGCGAGATGCATTGCCAGAAGCGTCTTTCATTGGCTTTACGGGCACACCAATTGATTCAGCAGACAAAGATACCAAAGCGGTGTTTGGTGATTATGTGTCGATCTACGATATTCAAGATGCGGTCGATGATGGCGCCACGGTGCCGATCTACTACGAATCGCGTCTCGCTAAATTGAATATTGATCAAGCGGGCATTGAAGACCTGAATGAAGAGATTGAAGAAATTATCGAAGATGAAGAAGACGTTGCTACCCGCGAAAGCACTAAATCGCAATGGGCTGCGTTAGAGAAGTTGGTCGGTAGTGACCCGCGTATTCAACAAGTGGCGGCAGACCTTGTCGCCCACTTTGAAAGTAGAACTGCGAGTATGCCGGGCAAGGGCATGCTGGTGTGCATGAGTCGCGAGATTTGCGTGGATATGTACAACGCCATCACCGCATTGCGACCGGAGTGGCACGATGCCGATCCGAATAAAGGCGCGATCAAAATTGTGATGACGGGTTCGGCTTCTGATAAAACAAAGCTGCAAGCACACATCTACAACAAAGAAACGAAAAAACTGTTTGAGAAACGCTTCAAAGATGTGAATGATCCATTGCGTTTGGTAATTGTGCGTGACATGTGGCTCACGGGTTTTGATGCGCCGAATTGCCACACCATGTACATCGATAAGCCGATGAAGGGGCATAACTTGATGCAAGCGATTGCACGAGTGAACCGCGTTTTCAAAGATAAACCAGGCGGCTTGGTGGTGGACTATATCGGCATTGCGAGCGAACTGAAAAAAGCTTTGCACACGTACACCAATTCGCAAGGCAAAGGCAAACCAACGCTCGACACGCACGAAGCCTATGCCATCTTTTTAGAGAAGCTGGAGATCATACACGCCATGTTTCATGGTTTTGACTACAGCCAATTTGAAACCAAGGCTTTACAACTATTGCCCGGTGCGATGAATTATTTGTTTAGCATCAAGGGGGCGAATGGTGAACTGGATGGTAAGAAACGCTTCCTAGACGTCATGGCCGCCTTGAGTAAAGCCTACACCTTGTGCAGTACCTTGGACGAAGTCGGCCCGGTCAAAAAAGAAGTCGCTTTCTTAAGCGCGGTAAAGCACGCCATCACTAAATTCACCACCATCGACAAACGCCGCACCGATGAAGAACGCAATAGCGCGATGAAACAAATCATCGACAACGCCATCATTGCGGAAGGCGTGGATGATATTTTTAAATTGGTCGGCTTAGACAAACCGAACATCGGTTTGCTTTCGCCCGAATTCTTAGATGACGTGGCCAACTTACCGCAAAAGAACCTTGCCGTCGAACTCTTGGAAAAGTTATTGCGCGATGAAGTCAAAGCACGTATGAAAACTGACGTGGTATCGGAGAAAAAATACTCAGATCGCATCTTAGAAACCCTACGCAAGTACCATAACCGCGCCATCGAAACCGCACAGGTGATCGAAGAGATGATCCAGATGGCGAAAGACATGGCAGCAGACGCAGAGCAAGCGGCTAGGCTTGGCTTGAATGCCGATGAAATCGCCTTCTACCGCGCCCTGATTCAAAACGAAGCCGCAGTCCGCGAACTAGGCGACAACAACTTACGCGACCTAGCCAAATACGTCACCGAACAACTACGCGCCTCCACCACGGTCGATTGGCAAGTACGCGACAGCGTCCGCGCCAAACTACGCAACTTAGTACGCCGCGCCCTCAGAAAATGGAAGTACCCACCAGACAAAGCCGATGAAGCGATTGAACTGTGCTTGAAGCAGGCTGAGGTGTTGAGTCATGGGTGGAGTAGTTGAGTGTTTATGTGTGCAAGTGAGCCTGGCTATAGCAGTTTTTAGGAAAATTTGAACAATGTGAGTTCTATGTGTCAGCGTTTTGGCATTGAGCTGCGCGCATCTTTAAATACAGTCTCTGACATTAAAAAAACAACACATTCGCTATTCGCGAATAACGAATATCCTTAATAAATCATTGACAAATAATGGAAAAATAAAGAACATATTCTATTCGTGAATAGAGAATGGATGTTTGCATTTAAGACAATGACTGCTGTTAAAACAAATCCTCAAATTATTTTGCGCCCCCAAGATTTGGTCGTCTTGTTGCGTCTCTCTTTGGAGAATGGGCCCGCACCAACTTATGCAAGTTTAGCTGACGAACTATGTTTGACAGCATCGGAAATTCACGCCGGTGTTAAACGTGCAGAGGCGGCGCAGTTATTATTTAAGGACGAAGCTGGCAAAGCAATCGTGATTAAAGAAGCTTTGCGTTTGTTTGTACAGCATGGCGCGCGTTATGCATTCCCAGCGACACGCGGCAGTGAATCGCGAGGGATGCCCACCAGTTACGCGGCAGCACCCTTAGCGGATAAGATCGTTGCCGGAAGTGGTGTCTTGCCTGTGTGGCCGTATAAAGGAGGCAGTGCGCGTGGCTTTGCTTTTTATCCGCTGTACCCAAGCGTGCCACAAGCCGCGATGCGCAACGCAGCCTTATACGAACTTCTCGTTTTATTCGATGCCATACGTGGTGGAAGCCCAAGGGAACGTGCTTTAGCAATTGGCATGCTAGACGAAAGACTCAAAGCATGAGTCCACATGATCCTAATATCGCGATGATCGAATTAGTCGCCAAGCACTTGGGTGACATGCTGCTAGATGAAGTGGTCTTTGTTGGTGGTGCGGTGGCGGGTTTGCTGATCACAGATCCTGCTCAGCCAGCGATTCGTCCAACTGAAGACGTGGATATGATCGTGCAAGTCATCGCGCATAGCGATTACTATCAGCTTGAAAAGCGTTTGCGTGAACGTGGTTTCATACAAGACTTGCAAGCTGAGGCACCGATTTGTCGTTGGAAAATCCAAAGCATCACCGTTGATCTGATGCCGACACTAGAAGAAATTTTAGGCTTCTCTAATCGCTGGTATGGCTACGCATTGGAGATGGCGCAAAGGATCGTTTTGCCATCAGGATGTGCGATACGTTGTATCACAGCGCCATTATTCCTGGCGACCAAATTAGAAGCTTTTTCGGGGCGTGGGAATGATGACTACTTATTCAGCCACGACCTCGGTGATTTACTCGCCATTATTGATGGGCGCGAAACGATTATCACCGAATGCGCGCAAACAAAAATAGAACTGAGAGAATACTTTCGTGATCGCTTACGAGCCTTATTGCAAACGCCAGCATTTGTCCAAGCCTTACCTGGGCATTTGCCCGGTGATGCTGCCAGTCAAGCGCGACTGCCAGAACTTCACGAAAAAATACGGCTGCTAGCTGGGTTAGTAGAAATTGAGAACAAGCACTAAATTTGTTCTCACTGATTGTGACCATCACGCCACGATTACGAGAGCGAATGTCGCACGCTTTATGTATAGTGCAGCCACCCCATTTTTAGGTAAGACGTATGAACGAAATCATTGCCCCCATTGCAGTAAAGCTTTCAAGATCGATGAAACTGGTTATGCCGATATCGTGCGGCAGGTGCATGATGCGGAGTTTGAGCAGGCTTTGCATGAACGTTTGAGCTTGGCTGCGCAAGAGAAGCAGACGGCTGTGCAGTTGGCGGAGGCGAAGAGTGCGAGTGAGGTGCAGCGCGTGGCGGCGAGTAAGGATGCTGAGATTGTGGCGCTGAAATCTAAGCTCGATGCGGTGGGTGTTGAGAAGCAGTTGGCGGTGGCTGAGGCTTTGAGTCAGGTGCAAAAAGAGCGCGATGCCTTGGCGAATGAGTTGGCACAAGCCAAGCGTGATCGCGAAGCAGCGTCGGCTTTGTTGGAGGCGAAATTGCAAACCGAGATGCAGAGAGTTGCGGCGGAAAAAGAAGCGCAGATTCAGAGTTTGAAAGCGCAGTTGGATGCCAAGGCTATCAGCGAGCAATTGGCGATTAAAGAGGCGATCACCACGGTTGAGAAACAGCGTGATGAATTGAAAAATGGTTTAGAGCGTTCGCAGCTGGAACGTAGTTTGGCCGAGAGTGCTCTTAAGGAAAAATACGAAACGCAGTTGAAAGATCGCGATGAAGCGATTGAGCGTTTGAAGGATATGAAGGCCAAGTTGTCGACCAAGATGGTGGGCGAAACTTTGGAACAGCATTGTGAGATCGAGTTCAATAAAATCCGCTCCTTGGCCTTTCCGCGTGCCCATTTCGAGAAAGACAATGACGCGCGCAGTGGCAGTAAGGGCGATTTCATCTTCCGCGATTTTGATGAATCGGGTACCGAGATTGTCTCGATCATGTTCGAGATGAAAAACGAAAACGAAGAGACCGCGACCAAGAAAAAGAATGAAGATTTCTTGAAAGAGCTCGACAAAGATCGTCAAGAAAAGCAATGCGAATACGCGATCTTGGTGTCGATGCTAGAACCAGAAAACGAACTCTACAATTCGGGCATCGTCGATGTCTTTCATCGCTATCCCAAAATGTATGTGGTGCGCCCGCAGTTCTTTATCCCCATGATCACGCTGTTGCGCAATGCGGCGATGAATTCTATGCAGTACAAGAACGAGCTAGCGCTCGTGAAATCGCAGAATATCGATATCACCAATTTTGAGAGCGAACTCGATAACTTTAAGGCTGCGTTCGGTAGAAATTATGAGCTGGCTTCCGCCAAGTTTCAAAAAGCCATCGAGGAAATCGACAAGTCCATTGATCATCTGCAAAAGACCAAAGACGCTTTGTTAGGCACTGATCGCAATTTGCGTTTGGCGAACGATAAGGCGCAGGATGTGACGATTAAACGTCTGACCAAAGGGAATCCGACCATGGCGAAGAAGTTCGCAGATTTGCGTGATGGTGGTGGGGATTTGTTGGATTAATGCATTCAATTCTCAATGAAGCAACTTAACTTGATTTTCGATGGGTACTTTACATATTGCCGAATCTCCGAATGTTTTGGAATTGTTGAATTGTTGCACTGAAAGAAACTAATTGATTCTCAATCTAGGAGCAATAGGAAGTTTTGGAGTAGATCGACGATAAAAGCTAGTGAAGAGTGGAAAAATCCTAGATAAATGAAAACGGCTCACATTTCTGTGAGCCGCATTATTTTGGTGGCCCGGGGGGAATCAAGTTGGTGAGATAGGGATTTTTTAATCCTCGATTAAATCATTTAAAACAATGAGTTAGATTTATTTTTTCTCCGAAATATGCACTTTATAAGTTCCGCTTTTTGGCGAAGATAATTTCGTTTAACAATGTTTATGTTTCAACTCCTCGTTACAATGTATAAATTGTAATTTGTAAATACAATTTTTATGTTGTATTGTTGAAATACAATGCTAAACTTGTAGGCGATTTAAATTGTCAGGAGTAGGAGCGCATGGAATATCGAATCCAAACACTCAATCAACTAAAACCACTTGTTCAAGGCTTTAGGCGAAAATCCGGCTTGACGCAAGCGGCGATGGCTGAGCGACTAGGGGTGTCTCAGCAAGCATATGCACAAATTGAATCAAACTTATCCAGCACAAGCGTTGAACGACTTTACACAATACTTAGGCTATTGAATATCGATATTAATTTTACGAGCCAGACAGATGTCCAATCAACAGCGGCAGAGATCGCTAGCATTTCATCGAAAAATCTGGTCACTCCGAATAAAGTTAAAAAAACTCAGAACTTCAAAGCAGAACAAGGTACTAAAAAACTAGTCTCCAGAGAAAAGCAGTCAAATACTTTATCGAGCAAAGAAGAAACTAGCGTAAACAAAAAACGAACCTTGGTCTCACCTGCAAAACTAAGTAAGCGTTCAGACACGACGAAATGGTGATGCATGGCACGTAGATCAAAGCAAAATACGCTTAATGTTTGGTTCAACGGCACTCCCGTTGGTCAATGGAGAAACAAGGCAAATTCTTCTACTTTCACTTACTTTAATGAGTGGTTAGAGGACGAGGGCGGACGTCCATTGTCATTGTCGATGCCATTTACGGCAAGTAATGATGCCTATTCCGGTCAGGTAGTCATAAACTATTTCGATAATTTATTACCAGGCAGCGATATCATTCGACGTCGGCTTGCCATGCGCCACAATACAGGCGGCACATCTCCGTTTCAACTACTTGAGGCAATCGGTAGAGACTGCGTGGGCGCCGCCCAAATACTCCCTGTAGATGTGCAGCCCGAAGACTTGTTTTCTATCCGCAAACGTCCATTAGACGAACAGGCGATCGCCAAATTATTGCGTGATACTACTAACCCAAATGCGTTTGGACACCACGATGATAATCAAGATTTCCGAATTTCCATCGCTGGTGCGCAGGAAAAAAATGCTCTCCTATACCATCAGGGAGGTTGGTACCTACCAATTGGAAGTACTCCAACCACACATATATTGAAATTGCCGCTCGGATTGGTTGGAAGTATGCGCGCGGATATGAGTACATCGATAGAAAATGAATGGCTGTGTTCTATCATTCTTGAAGGGTTTAATCTGCCGATTGCTAAGACAGAAATTCTGCAGTTTGAAGAACAAAAAGTGCTTTCTGTAGAAAGATTCGATCGGAAGTATTCCGATGACAGAAGTTGGATTGTTCGTCTGCCGCAAGAAGACATGTGTCAAGCCTTGGGATGTTCACCGCTCAATAAATATCAGAGAGATGGCGGACCAGGAATTGAAGCGATTATGCGGCTGTTGTTGGGCTCCGAAAGCGCGGTAAAAGACAGACAAAATTTCTTTAAAACCCAAGTCATCTTTTGGTTGCTCGCGGCAATCGATGGGCACGCAAAAAAATTCAGTATTTTCTTACAGCCGAATGCTCGATATCAGGCAACGCCAATCTATGACGTGTTATCTGCACACCCAGTTATTGGTACAGGACCTAATATGATTTCGCCACAGGACGCTAAACTCGCTATGGCAGTCCGAGGAAGCGCTAACTACTATCATCTTCAACCTATCCAGCGTCGACATTGGTCTAGTGTGGCAAAACAGGTGGGACTAGGTGCAATCACCGCTGAAGAGATTATCGAAGAGGTACTTGCGCAGGTCCCAAAAGTTGTTGAGTCTGTGTATGGAAGATTGCCCGCAAACTTTCCATTATCTCTTGCCGAGTCGATAATTGAGGGACTACAAAAACAGGCGGCCATTCTTATCAATCAGTGCTGACGCGCATCCCCGGCTGGTCAAATTTGAGTGTGCGTCAATACATTACATCAAGAACAGACGCGGAGATCAGGTAAATCCAACCAAATAGTCGTGACGTGGAAAGATGCCAAACAGGTGGAATTGTGGAGCAAGCAAGAAATTGCCGAACAAAACAAAACGGCCCACATCGCTGTGAGCCGCATTATTCTTGGTGGCCCGGGGCGGAATCGAACCACCGACACAAGGATTTTCAATCCTCTGCTCTACCGACTGAGCTACCAGGCCAAGACCAAGAATTATAGACACCTATTCCGGAAAAAGCAAATAATTTCTGTTTTATCCTTGAAATTTGATTCTTCTCAGATGGGATTGCGGCTGGCGTATGGATTATTTTGGCTCACGTATAATGCGGTTTTGGGTGTCTTCTTGTCCGTAAAGGTGAGGTATGAACCAGCAATTGATTCGTTCGGAAATATGTATCGTTGGTGATGGTGCGGTTGGTAAAGCGGCTGCTTTGGGATTGGCGCAGGCTGGTTTGTCGGTGGTTTTATTGCGTAGCGGCGCGACCAATAAGTTGGTAGAGACGACACCTGATTGGGACGTGCGTGTGTTTGCCTTGAACCATGTGGCACACGATTTATTGGATTCTTTGAAGGTATGGGGTGCGCTTGATGCGTCTCGGTTGGCACCAGTGAGTGCGATGCAAGTGCATGATGCGGCTGAGTCTGGTAGTGGCAAGCTCGACTTTGATGCTTACGGTGCTTATATTAATGAACTGGCATGGATAGTTGAAGATAAAAATCTGAATCAAGCCTTAGATAGCGCCTTACGTTTTGCGCCGAATATTCAATTCGTGGACGGGCGAGCAGAGGCGTTGCATGTTGGCAGTGACTCGGCAAGTATCCGTTTGACCGATGCACGTGTGATTGAATCGCAATTGATTATTGGTGCGGATGGCGCGCAATCTTGGGTTCGTGGGCAAGCTGATATTGGTTTGGATTATCGTTCTTATGGGCAGCAAGGCGTGGTAACAAACTTTGCTTGTGAAAAGCCGCACCACGGTGTCGCGCGTCAATGGTTTGTGGAAGGGCAGGGAATTATTGCTTTACTACCTTTGCCCGGCAAGCAAGTGTCATTGGTGTGGTCGGCTCCTGATTTATTGGCGGCAGACTTAATGCGTGAGCCATTGTCTGCATTGGCGGATCGCTTGGCGGTGTATGCAGCACCAGAGTTGGGTAACTTAACTCCGTTACAACCCGAAGTAGTGAAGGCTTTTCCACTACGTTTGATTCGTCCACATAGCATGGTCGCACAACGTATTGCCTTAATTGGCGATGCGGCGCATGCGGTACATCCTTTAGCTGGACATGGTATGAATCTGGGGTTTGGCGATGTACAAGCACTACTGCGTATTTTGCGTGAACGCGAAGCGCATCGTGATTGTGGTGATGCGCGAATTTTGGCGCGATATCGTCGAGCCCGTCGCGAGGAAGTGGCGCTGATGCAATTCACAACAGATGGTTTGGCACATCTCTTTGGTAGTGAATTTCCTGCCGTTCGTCTGATGCGTAACTTAGGAATGAACTTACTGAATCAATTACCAGTCCTAAAACGAAAACTGATTTCCCATGCGATGGGGAAGTAAAAATAAAGTTGAACGGGGGACGTGCGCCGCTCTAGCTGCGGATTTCGTGTGATCGGCTCAATGCAGCATCGTACTGCAAGGTACAATAAAGCGACGATCAGAATTGAAAACGAGCATGCTATTTTAAGAAAGATATTTTAAGAAAGACCAATATGAAAAAGAAACTAATCAGCTTTGCAGTTGCCGCTATCACGATGGTCGGCAGCAGCGTTTGGGCACAGACGCCGGCGCAAATTGAAGCCAATATTAAGAAGGTGATTTCGTCGAATATCAGTAGTGGTGTCAAAATTGATTCCGTGACCAAGACGCCTTATGGTGGTTTATATGAAGTACGGATGGGAAATGAAATTGTCTACACCGATGACAAAGCAAAATACATTTTTGTTGGTAGCATTATCGACGCTAAAGGGACGACTAATTTCACCAAGCAACGTACCGATGAGTTGAATCGCGTGAATTTTTCTGAGTTACCTCTGGATGCCGCAGTCAAGTATGTGAAAGGTGATGGCAAACGTGTGATTGCGATTTTTGAAGATCCTAATTGCGGCTACTGCAAAAAGTTTAGAAAGACTTTGCAAGGTGTCGACAATATTACGATCTACACTTTTATGTACAATATTTTGTCCGACGATTCTGTAACCAAATCACGCGACATCTGGTGTTCTGCGGATCGTAGTAAAGCTTGGGATGAATGGATGATGAATGGCAAAGTAGCACCGACCGCTGCCGCCAGTTGCAAAACGCCGCATGATCAAGTGCTAGCGCTTGGTAAAAGGTATCGTGTCACTGGCACGCCAACGGTGATTTTTACCGACGGCTCGCGTTTGCCGGGCATGGTTGATGTGAAGGCATTGGAAGAAAAGTTCGCTAGTTTAAAAACGCCTTCGCTCGCGGCGAAATAAACCATGAAGGATCAGCGTTTTCTCTGTTGTGGCATTTTATTATCGGCAGGGCAAGGGAAACGTTTTGATCCAAGCGGAGCGCAGCACAAGTTATTGCAAGTGCTGCCCTCTGGTGTCAATGTTGTGAGTGCGAGTGCGCAGCATTTGCAACAAGCGTTGCCGCAAAGTTGGGCAGTGTTAGCTGATCCAGCTACTTCAAACTTGGCGTCACAAATTCAGGCATCTCTGCATGCCATTAACTTTCCAACCTATATTTGTCATGATGCCGCCTTAGGCATGGCACATTCGCTTCGTACTGGTGTCGAACATCTTCCTGCTGATGCTAATGCCTTTGTAATTGCCTTGGCCGATATGCCATTTGTGGCAATTCAGACCTTGATCGCGATTCGTGATGCACTTGCACTGGGTGCAGATCTAGTGGTGCCAGTTTGTCGTGGGCAGCGCGGTAATCCGGTTGGATTTTCAAGAAAATATCTACCGCATTTGATGAATTTGCGCGGTGATCGTGGTGCTCGCCAATTATTGCAAACTGAGTATGTCACCGAGATCGAGGTTAACGATGTTGGCATTCTGCAAGATATTGATCGCCCAGAAGATTTATCAGTTTATCTTTAGAACTTGTCTTTGGTTCTCTATCATTGATCGCAGTCCGTGCATATTTCGCCTAAAATAGCGCCTTTATTTCAATGATCGCACTGCACGATCCAAATTGCTTGATATGGAAACTCTTGATAAACAGTTCGCTACCCGCCTTGGTTTAGTTGGCCTCGTTCCTTTCGTTTTACTCACTTTGTTATGTTGGATTGTTCATCCTGAATGGATGCAATTCTTCGTCGAAGCCCAGTTAGTTTACGGTATTGCGATTTTGGGATTTTTAGGTGGCTTGCACTGGGGTCTGGCTTTGATCGGTAAAGAGCGTAGTGCGCAAGAAGCCAAGCGTGATTTGCTTTCTGGTGTGTTGCCAGTGATTATCGCTTGGTTTGCATTGTCGCAAATTACGGTGATTGGATTCTTGATTCAGATGGGCGCGTTCATTTATTCCTATCACTACGATAAACGCATGTATCAACGCTTTGCGATGCCTGCTTGGTTTGTGGAGTTGCGATTCCGCTTAACGGCTGTGGTAGTCACAACGCAAGTGTTCACTTTTCTCGCCGCGAATATACGTTTGTAATCAAGGAGCGCAATATGACTAAGCAACAAAGCGCTGTGCATTACAGCATTACCTCGCATGATTTAGCTGCGCATCTATTTCATGTGACGTTAACGATTTCGAATCCTGATCCAAACGGACAAGTGGTGTCACTGCCAGTTTGGATACCAGGTAGTTACATGGTGCGCGAATTCGCACGCAATATTATTCGGATTCAAGCGCACGCCAATGGCAAAAAAATCGCATTGAAAAAATTGAATAAGACTAGTTGGCAAGCTGCGCCTTGCGATGCGAATGCAAGCTTACAGATCAGTTACGAAGTCTATGCGTGGGATTTATCTGTGCGTGCGGCGCATTTGGATCAGTCGCATGGTTTCTTTAATGGCACCAGCGTGTTCATACAAGTGCATGGACAAGAGCAACTGGCGCATGTTGTAGATATTCAAAAACCTGTCGATAGCGCAAGCAAGACTTGGCGTGTCGCGACTTCTTTGCCAGAACTAAAGGCCAAGCGTTATGGCTTTGGAAGCTATATTGCCCGCGATTATGATGACTTAATTGATCATCCAGTTGAAATGGGTGATTTTGCTTTGGTCAGTTTTAAAGCGCATGGGGTGCCACATGATTTCGTCGTGACGGGCAAAGTTCCTAATATCGATTTGGCTCGCATTGCGAAAGACTTGCAGAAAATTTGTGAAACCGAGATCGCTTTCTTCGAGCCGCGAACCAAGCAAGCACCGATGCAGCGGTATGTGTTTATGACGATGGCGGTAGGTGAGGGATATGGTGGCTTGGAGCACCGCGCGTCAACGGCATTGATTTGTAATCGCGCTGATTTGCCGACCAAGAATGATACGAGCTTAAGTGAGGGCTATCGCGGCTTTCTAGCTTTGTGCAGTCACGAGTATTTCCATACCTGGAATGTCAAACGCATCAAACCAGCGG
Source organism: Affinundibacterium baiyunense (assembly GCF_018139645.1). GTDB lineage: Bacteria > Pseudomonadota > Gammaproteobacteria > Burkholderiales > Burkholderiaceae_D > Undibacterium > Undibacterium baiyunense. The sequence continues at coordinate 36,823 of NZ_JAGSPM010000009.1, read as the reverse complement.
TATTTGCAAAATACGATTTGAGCCAAGAAAATTACACGAGTTTGCTTTGGCTATTTGAAGGTTTCACGAGTTATTACGACGATTTGTTTTTGCGCCGTAGCGGCTTAATTGACGAAGCAACGTATTTAAATTTGATCGCAAAAACCGTCAATACAGTGCAACGTGGTTCTGGACGTAAAAAGCAAAGCGTTGCCGATTCTAGTTTTGATGCGTGGACCAAATATTATCGTCAAGATGAAAACTCACCAAACGCGATTGTAAGTTACTACGCCAAAGGTTCTTTAGTTGCACTAGGTTTGGATTTGACTATACGCCACGAAACTGCTGGCAAGAAATCACTCGATGATGTAATGCGAGCGCTATGGAAAAAATACGGTAAAGATTTCTACGAGAAAGCGCAATCTGGTAAGCAACAAGGATTAGGCGAGACGGAGTTTGAGAGCTTAGTTGAGCAAGCAACTGGAGTGAAGATTCAGCGTTTTATCGATAAATACATCAAAGGTGTTGAGGACGTCCCTTTGGCAAAGTTGTATGCGGATTTTGCGGTCGACGTTATCGAGCAATCTGCGAGCAAGAAAGCCTCTCTGAATGTACGTTTAAGTAAGAGTGGTGCCGATTGTAAGTTGGCGCATGTCTACGAGAATGGTGCCGCACATCGTGCTGGACTCTCTGCTGGTGATGTGTTGGTGGCACTTAATGGCTTGCGTGTTACTGCTGCCGATGCAGGCAATGGTTTAGCCAATTTGCTGGCTGCTTATCGGATTGGTGAGACGGTGCAGATACATGCTTTTAGACGCGATGAGTTGTTGACCGTGGATCTGAAATTGCAAGCCGACGATGCGCCCATGTTGGCGATTAGTTTGGCAAAGAATCAGAAATTGGCCGGTGCTAAAAAACGACCGTCTTTGTAGTTGATGCTGTTCAGCTAAGCTAAAATAAATTTAAAGCATTTCTGTGTCATCCCTGCGTAGGCAGGGATTCAGTGCCTTTAGGCTTTGACGCCACTGGATTCCCGCCTTCGCGGGAATGACGAGTTTCCCTTCATCCAATCGCGGATAAAGGTATTTTTTAAATTCAGCGCCAACCAAACATCATTTGTTCAGCCAGCGTTTTTTTTGCGACAGGCAGCAAATCGACCGCACTTAAACCTAAGCCAAATAAACCCTGCATCAAACTACCATCCGCACTACTCGCAAACATTTTTGCCATGGTATCGGTGAGTTTGATTGTGGTTTGTCGGTCTGCTTTGCGTTGATGTAAAAATGTCTGTAGTGCTTGTGACGAGAAATCACGAGTAAGACACTGCGCTAAACAATGAGCGTCTCGCAATCCTAAGTTGAGGCCTTGTCCCGCCACAGGGTGCAAGGTTTGTGCGGCATTGCCTATGCGTACGCTACGCAGACCGGCTTGGGCTTGGGCGTTAAGACCAAGAGGATACGATACCCGTTTGCTCACCGCAGTAAATTGCCCTAAGCGTTCACCAAAGGCTTGCTGAAGTGCTTGTAAGAACGCGGCATCGTTTAAAGCTAATATGGTGGTCACAGTTTCTGGTCGTATGCACCAGACTAAAGAATAGCCGTCTTCTTGCGGTAACAGTGCAATCGGCCCTTGATCGGTAAAGCGTTCGAAGGCGCGATGCGCAATTGGTCGATCTGCGATGACATGCGCAATCAATGCGGTTTGTTGATAGTCATGATGTTGCTGCCTTTGCTCTTGATCCGCGAAGGTGCCGCCTTCAGCTTGAATCACAAATTCAGCCGTATGCACACTACCATCTTGTAAATGAACACTGGCAAACTGATCACCATCTTCGATGTTGACGACTTGAACCGGGCGATGTGTGGTGATTCCAGCGACAGATAATGCTTGCTCTAAAGGACTGACGATATCGCCATAACGCACCACATAACCAAGCGCTGGTAATTGATAATCGGTTGCCGTCAAAAAACTTCGACCGAAATGACGGCGGCGTGAAACGTGGATTTCCGTAATTGCTGTCGTTCTCTGCGGACGCGCATGTAACTTGCTGAGAAGTTGATCGCTACCATAAGAGAGCGCGATACTGCGTGCATCTTGGTTGGCTTGTTCACTACTCTTCGCATCGAATAAAACGATGTCCGCAGCTGCCATACCTTGTTGATGCAACATTAAAGCTAAGGCTTGACCAACTGGACCAGCGCCACAAATCGCTATTTTGCTGTGTTGGTTGTTATGGCTTGTATTGGACATGCGAATCAAAATTAATGCGGTTTATCTTTTGAAGCAAAGTTAATCGGTGGTGCGTTTAATGCTACTAGTTGCTCAGGCGTGCCGAGGTTATGCCATTCTCCACGATATAGCTCGCCACCGAGTTGACCTTGATCAGCATATTTGCGCAGGATAGGCGCAAGTTTAGCGTGTTCGCCAGCTTGGATGCTAGCAAACATTTCGGGACGATAGACGCCGATATTGCCAAACGTGACGCGCTCTGCACCAGCATTGTCTTCATTGGATAATCCCATCAAACTTAATGAAAAGTCGCCCTTGGGATGGAACGAAGGATTCTTCACCATATACAACCAAGCGACATCGCGCTTATCTAATGGATGCGGATTACCCCACATATCTTCTGCTTCTAAAGTGTTTAAGCATTCTGCAAAGTTAAAGTACGGAATGTAGATGTCACCAGAAACCACGATGAAAGGTTCTTCGCCGTCGGTGAGTAAGGGCAAGGCTTTGGCGATGCCACCAGCAGTTTCTAATGCAGTTTCTTCCGCCGAGTAAGAAATAGTCGCGCCAAATTTGCTGCCATCACCAATCGCATCAACGATCATTTGTCCTAAATGCGCGTGATTGATGACGATCTCAGTGATCCCAGCTTTTACTAAGTTCAAAATATGCCAGACGATCAGCGGACGACCGCGTACTTTTAATAGTGGTTTCGGACAAGTATCTGTTAGTGGACGCATGCGTTCGCCACGGCCAGCGGCAAGGATCATTGCTTTCATGCTGCGATCCTCTTAAAAAGTGTAGCCAAATTGCGGTGCGGTTTCTTCTAACACGTCCAATAAACGCAATAGCGGAATCAATTCTTTGTAGCGATGAGAAGTTTTACGCACGTAATCCATCACGGTTGGCATGTCGTCGAGATAATGTTGTTTGCCATCGCGATGGGCGAGGCGGGCGAAGATGCCGAGAATTTTTAAATGACGCTGCAAGCCCATGAATTCAAAATCACGATAGAAGGTATCGATATCAGGAGCGACTGGCAAGCCCGCTTTTTTGGCTTTTTCCCAGTAGCGAATTGCCCAATCCAAGACCATTTCCTCATCCCATTGCACATAAGCGTCGCGCAATAATGACACCAAATCATAAGTCAGTGGACCGTACAAAGCACCTTGAAAATCCAAGATGCCGGGATTGCCTTTGCCCATCAACATCAGGTTGCGCGAGTGGTAATCGCGATGCACAAAGACCTGTGGCTGCGCCATAATATTCGCGAGCAGAGCATCGAATACTTTATGCAAACTTGCATTTTGTTCGTCTGTGAGTGTGATGCCTAAGTGTTTGTTGATATACCACTCAGGGAAAATCATCAATTCGCGCTTGAGAAATTCTCTATCGTATTCGGGCAACACATCTGGCTGACTTTGGGTTTGCAATAAAATCAGAGAATCGATCGCGTCCATGTACAGTTTATGCGCCGTATCGCTATTGAGCACATGCGAGTACATAGTTGTACCCAGATCAGTGAGTAGCAAAAAGCCTTGCTCGGTATCTTGCGCCAACACTTCTGGCACTGTTAAGTTGATCTGTTTAAACAATTGCGCGATTTGGATGAAAGGTTTGACATCCTCTTGCGGTTGCGGTGCGTCCATAACGATGAAGCTATACTTGGTGCCTTCGGCTTCGCCATCGATACGGAAATAACGGCGGAAGCTGGCATCCTCGGACGCAGGTCGGATACTGCTTAAATCTAATTTTGGATTTGTTAATTTGCTTAGCCAAAGATGTAAATCTTGCAGACGTTGTGCGTCTTGCGCGGATTGACTGGCTGAAGAATTAGGCGAAATAGCGGACATGATTGGCTCGTGTAACAAAAGTAATCGTTAAGAATGGCGTTTGCCGTGGTAATTAATTAAATAGAATTTTAAGATAAATTATTTGACTCAGTTATTTGGATCAATGTCGCGAAACGAGCATTCCGCAAAAGACGGACTTGGTTTCAACTGCTTAGATATCAAATGAGATTCCAAATAAGATCCAAATAACACCCAAATAAGGCCTAAATAAGACCCCCAAATAATGTAACTCTATGCAGGGAAGCAATTTAGCCTAGCGTTTGCGCCTATAATAGAGCGCTTTTATTGGCTTAGGATTTTGCAATCAATTTTCTTGCATTTTTCTTCGTATGCTATTGCTTGCATCAGCACATCAACATGTCTGTCATTTTACGTAAGCAATGTGTGAAGCAATCCTTAGCGCTAGAGAAACATTTAACTTAATGTCATTCAATAATTATTCCATGTCTCGGAAAAATCATTCTACAAAAGCGTTATTATCGCATCCATCGCAATCCACAGCTATGTTTCCTGCAAGCCCAGCATTTGCGAAGACAGTTATCGCAGTTTGCTTGTTGTCTGCATTTTCTTCAGCTCAGGCACAAGAAGCTGCGTCACAGCAAGTTGCAAGTGACAAGACCGTAGACAAATTGGCGTTAAAAGTAGAGCCGAAGCTCGAGTTAAAAAAATCATCTTCTCAGCCAATCAACACAACCGTCATTAAGGCGGAGCATGTCAGTGGTCAACCAGATCGCGTGATTCATTTGGATCATCAAGTTGAAGTCACACGCGGCAACTTAAATTTCAGTGCCGATAAAGCGACATACCTGCAAGTTGAAGACCAATTAGATGCAACAGGTAAGGTCAAATTGCAGCGCAATGGTGACTGTTACAGCGGCGATTTGATGCGCTTCATATTAGAAACTGGTGCTGGTTATGTGCAAAATCCTAGCTATTTTTTCGCGAAGAATAATGGACAAGGGCGCGCTGATAAAATTGAATTTGAGAGTGAAGAAAAGGCCAAAATCACCAATGGTACTTACAGCACGTGCGAAGGTTTAGATCCCGATTGGTACTTGCGAGCAGATACCATGAGCTTGGATACCGGATTGGATACCGGTATCGCGGGTAAATCTGTCCTGTATTTTAAAGGTGTCCCAATTATGGGCACACCATCTTGGTTGAATTTTAGTTTCCCACTGTCTGGCGCACGTCATTCGGGCCTATTACCGCCAACCATTGGGCATTCAAATAAAGGTGGCGTCGAATTTGGTATGCCTTACTACTTCAATATCGCACCGAATAGGGATTTCACTTTACATCCTAAATTGATCGCTCGACGTGGTTTGCAGTTAGGCATGGAAGGACGTTACCTCGGTGAAACCTATGCAGGCGAAACCGCGGTTGAAGTGGTACGCGACAAATTAACCGAGACCACACGTTATGCGGGCGCTTCTGTACATAAACAGAATTTGACGCCGGCTTTGGTCTTTTCTTGGAATATGAATAAGGCATCGGATAATGATTATCCAGCCGATTTTTCTAACTCCACGACTAAGACTGCCCAGCGTTTATTGGTGCGCGATATCGGATTAGATTACTACGGCTCCATTTGGAATGCGTCGTTGCGTTCTACTAGCTATCAAGTGTTACAAGACGTGACGGCACCGATTACCTTGCCTTATGAACGTTTGCCGCAATTGAGTTTCCGCGCTGGGCAGAGTGATGTGCTTGGATTGGATTGGTCAGTGGATGCATCGATGACGCGCTTCTGGCATCCAACATTGACGCGTGGTCAGCGCGCAGTGATCAATCCACAACTGTCTTTGCCATTTATTCAGCCGGCGTATTTTGTAGTGCCGAAAGTGTCGTTCCATGCCACTAGCTACCAGATTGATAATCCTATGGCGGGGCAGCCGGACCGATTACAGAGAACCGTGCCGAGTTTTTCGGTGGACAGTGGCTTGATCTTTGAGCGAAGTGCCAAGTTGCTGGGGAATAAAATGACGCAAACGCTAGAACCGCGTTTGTTTTATGTAAACACCCCGTTCCGCGACCAAAAAAATTATCCTCTCTTTGATACTGCCTTAGCAGATTTTAATTTCGCACAGATTTTTAGTGAAAATCGCTTTACAGGACACGACCGTATTGGCGATTCGAATCAAGTGACGGCGGCGGTGGTTTCTCGTTTTATTGAAGACAATGGGGTCGAACGGTTTAAATTTGCGCTTGGTCAGCGTTTTTATTTCAATACGCAAAAAGTTAGTTTGGATGGTATTTCAAGCCCTAGCCGCTCGGACTTGCTATTAGCTGGAACTGGGCAAGTTTCTGATACTTTAAACGTTGAAGCTGCTTTGCAAGTGAGTCAAAGTGATCGACAATCCGTTCGATCGAATTATGCAGTGCGTTGGCAGCCTGCACCGAAGAAAATATTGAACTTGCAATACCAATTCCAGCGCGAAGTGTTGAAACAGTTAGAGTTATCAGGACAATGGCCAGTCGCACAGCGCTGGTATGTCGTCGGTAAGAGTAACTATTCTTTGCAAAATAGTAAAATGGTGGAAGGTTTAGCAGGATTTGAGTATCGCGCAGATTGCTGGGCTTTACGCTTTGTGGCGCATCGTTTTGCGACCACCAATTTATCGAACAACTCGGGTTTTTCGATTCAGCTAGAGTTAAATGGCCTAGCCCGCATAGGATTTGGCTCGAATCCAGTCGAAACTTTGAAAAAGAATATTTCCGGTTATCAGGCTACGAATTAGCGTGTATATTGCAGCTTTCGCCAGAAAATGGCGATAAAAGTCGAGGTAGATTAGCTAGCACCTCATTTTTATTATGAATTTGGATCACTATGCGACACAATTTGCACATGAATCAATTGAAACGCCCTGCAGCAATCTGTTTATCCGTATGCCTGACCGCTTTATTTGGACTCTCTATTTCCGCGAATGCGTGGTCGCAAGCCGCACCAGCAAGTAAAGCACAATCGGCTTCACCAGTCGCACCAATTGAAGACCCGTTAGCTAGTGCGACTAAAGCGCCAGTCAAAAAGGTTTCTAAGGCGCAAATTATTAACGGTATCGCCGTGGTGGTAAATGATGAAGTGATTACCAACATGGAAGTACAAGAGCGTATCAATTCCATCGAGCGTAGTTTGAAAGCACAGGGAACGCCATTGCCAGCGCGTGCTGATCTCGAAAAACAAATTTTGGAACGCATGATCATTGATCGTTTGCAAGTTCAATTGGCCAAAGAACAAGGTATGCGTGTTGATGACATTATGCTCGACCGTGCCTTGCAAAGAATGGCAGAGCAAAATAAAACGACTTTGCAAGAACTGCGCAATCAAATTGAACGTGACGGTACTTCTTTCTCTGCGTTCCGTGAAGAGATTCGTGACGACATCATGATGCAGCGTGTACGTGAACGTGAAGTCGAAAGCAAATTGCAAGTGTCTGAATTAGAAGTTGATAACTTTATCGCTGCACAAGAAGCGGCGCCAAGTAAAAATCAAGAAATCAATCTAGGTCACATCATGGTGCGTATTCCAGAGAATGCAACACCAGAAGTGATCGCTCAACGTAATGCACGTGCGCAAGAAGCGTACAAAAAATTGCGTATCGGTGATGATTTTGCGAAATTGGCGGCAACTTACTCTGATTCTAGTGAAGCACTCAAAGGTGGCGAAGTCGGTTGGCGTGATCAAGATAAAATCCCAACGATCTTTGTCGAAGCGGTCAATAAAATTAGTTTTGTCGGTGGTTTTTCTGAAATCGTGCGTAGTCCAAATGGCTTCCACATTTTCAAGTTGTTAGGCAAACGTGATGCAGCGCCGGTGGCGGCTAGCAATACCGTGCAAGAAACAAACGTGCGCCATATTTTGATGCGTCCTACGCAGTTATTAACTGCGGCGCAAGTGAAGAGCACTTTGGCAGAACTCAAACAAAAAATCGTCAATAAAACAGCAACATTTGAAGAATTAGCTAAAGCAAATTCGGTTGATACTTCAGCTTCTAAAGGTGGCGATCTGGGCTGGGTCAATCCTGGCGATACTTTCCCTGAGTTTGAAGCTGCCATGAATAAATTGGCGATCAATGAAGTCAGTGATCCTATCGAAACGCAAATGGGCTTCCACATTTTGCAAGTGGTAGAACGTAAAGTTAGTGATGACTCTAAAGAGCGTAAGCGTGTCGCTGCGCGCCAATCTGTGCGCGCGCGCAAATCTGAAGAAGCCTTGCAAGACTGGCTGCGCCAATTGCGCGACCGGGCTTATGTTGAATTCCGTAACGAACAGAAATAATCACTAAGCACCACACATAATGGGATCGTCTTTACCTGTCATTGCAATTACTGTTGGTGAGCCAGCCGGCATTGGTCCAGAGATTTCTTTGCTGGCGGCTTGGGAATTGCGAACACAAGTGCGTCCTGTACTGCTTGGCGACGCCGCTTATTTAGCCATGCTCGCCCATGATTTGGATAGAAACATTCGACTCATGGGAATCTCGCAACAAGCGCTAAGAAATAATGGCTTGCCTGGTTGTGGTAAAGATCAAATCACCGTGATCGACTGTCCGCTTGCTGCGCATGTGGTGGCAGGGCAACTCGATCCACGTAATGGCCGCGCGGTATTAGCTACCCTAGATTTAGCGATTGAGTGCATACAACAAGGCTGGTGTGATGCGATGGTCACCGCCCCGCTGCAAAAAAGTACGATCAACGATGCAGGTGTCGCCTTTACCGGACATACCGAATATTTAGCGCAACAAACGAAGACACCACAAGTGGTGATGATGCTAGCATGTGAAGCTTCGGCGCATTTACCGCAAGCATTGCGGGTCGCCTTAGCAACGACACATTTGCCATTACGAGCAGTTCCAGACGCAATTCAATTTGATCATTTGCTGACTAGCTTGCAGATTATCCATAATGATTTGCAAGTCAAATTTGGTATCGCCAAACCAAAGATTTATGTGGCGGGTTTAAATCCGCATGCAGGGGAAAATGGCTACCTTGGGCAGGAAGAAATTGATGTCATTAATCCTGTAATTTTGCATGCGCGTGGCTTGGGTATGGATGTGCATGGTGCTTTTCCAGCAGACACTTTATTCCAACAAAAATATTTGAAAGACGCTGATTGTGTGTTGGCGATGTATCACGATCAAGGTTTGTCGGTATTAAAGCATGCGAGTTTTGGTTTGGGCGTGAACATCACTCTAGGCTTGCCATTGATACGAACTTCAGTCGATCACGGTACTGCTTTGGATTTGGCAAAATTAGGTACAGGCTTAGCAGATGCGGGAAGTATGAAAGTGGCGATTCGGATTGCCGCAGAAATGGTGGCACGCCAACATGCTGCCACAAACTCGGCAACTCGCCATCATTAAGTTATCACCGCGTGCGAAATGATTCGCTACGCCATAACGCAAAAATACAAATAATATGAAACACATAGCGCGAAAACGGTTTGGTCAAAATTTCCTCACAGACCAGCAAGTCTTGAGTGACATCATTCAGGTGATTAATCCTAAACCGGGCGAGAGCATGGTTGAAATCGGACCTGGATTAGCAGCAATGACACGTTTGCTGCTAGAAGGCTTGGATCAATTACATGTGGTTGAGCTTGATCGTGATTTGGTCGCGCGTTTGAAGAAAAGTTTTGATCAAAGTAAGTTGATTATCCACGAAGGTGATGCGCTGCAATTTGATTTCGCAACGATCCCAGTGAATCAAGGTAAGAAACTGCGCATCGTTGGCAATCTGCCTTACAATATTTCTAGTCCCTTATTATTTCATCTTGCCGAATACGCAGAGCAAGTAGAAGACCAACATTTCATGCTGCAAAAAGAAGTGGTTGAGCGCATGGTGGCTGAGCCTGGCGGCAAAGAATATGGGCGTTTGTCAGTGATGCTGCAATGGCGTTATCACATGGAATTGCTATTTATTGTTCCGCCTACTGCGTTCGATCCGCCACCGCGCGTCGATTCGGCGATTGTGCGCATGATTCCGAAAAAAGAAAAATTGCCATGCAAATTGCCGCTATTGGAACAAGTGGTCACTAAAGCGTTTTCACAACGTCGTAAAACTATCCGTAATTGTGTAGCGGGATTGTTCACCGAGCAGCAATTAATGGATGTTGGCATTGATCCCCAATTACGTGCCGAAACAATTCCCCTAGAACACTATGTGGCGTTGGCGAATTTGTTAGACCTGAATCCATAGCATTGAAATTGATCTGAAGTTGATCAGAAGTTGATCCTTAAGTCCATTAATACAAATACGAACTAAAGCTATGAATCTCATCAACACTCCAGAATGGCAAGCTTTGTTGGGACATAAAGCGCGTTTGCAGACTCAGCATTTACGCGATTTGTTTGCGGATGATCCGCAGCGGTTTCAACATTTTTCTTTGGAGTTAGATGGCTTATTGGTCGATTATTCGAAACAAAGAATTGACGCAGCAGCACTCAATGATTTGATTCAATTAGCGCGGCATTCTGAAGTTGAAAGCTGGCGTGATCGCATGTTCGCTGGTGAAAAAATCAATTTCAGCGAAAATCGCGCCGTCCTGCATACCGCTTTACGTCATACCGACTTTACGCCTTTCCCCAGTGCAGAACATGACGTAATGCCGGAAGTTCACGCGGTGCGCAAACAAATGCGCGATATTGTCGAGCGTGTGCGCAGTGGTCTATGGCGCGGATTTAAAGGTGGTGCAATCCAGAATGTTGTCAACATCGGGATTGGTGGTTCGGATCTTGGCCCTAAGCTCGCCACGCGCGCTTTGTCTGCCTTACAGCATCCTGGATTGAACTTCTATTACGTATCTAATTTAGATAGCGCGCATTTGGCACCACTTTTAGAAAAGCTCGATCCACACACAACCTTGTTCATCGTCGCATCCAAAACTTTTACGACGCAAGAAACCAGCATTAATGCGCACACCGCACGTACATGGTTGATGGCTGCGGCGATGGAAGAATGGGCGATTGCCAAGCACTTTATTGCGGTCACTTCGAACCCAAGCAAGGCGCAAGAATTTGGCATTCCCGAGGCGAATATTTTGCAGATTTGGGATTGGGTCGGCGGGCGCTATTCCTTGTGGTCGGCGGTAGGGTTGTCGGTAGCTTTGGCGATTGGTATGCGTGGATTTGAGCGTTTGCTCGAAGGCGCCGAAGCCATGGATAGCCATTTTCGTAGCGCGCCATTAGATAAAAATCTGCCGGTGCTGTTGGCCTTGATGTCGATTTGGAACACCAACTTCTTAGGGGCAGAGACCACGGCTGTTTTGCCTTATAACGAATCGATGCGTCACTTGCCTGGTTTCTTGCAGCAGTTGGAAATGGAGTCCAATGGTAAAACAGTAGGGCGAGATGGCGAGCCCTTAAATTGTCGTGCTAACCCTATCGTGTGGGGTGAGATTGGCGTCAATGGTCAACACGCTTTCTTCCAATTATTGCATCAAGGCGGTTGGTTGATCCCTTGCGATTTTGTAGTAGCAGCGAGTAGCGACTATCCTTTGCCCGGTCATCAAGCACCTTTGTTGGCGAATTGTTTGGCACAAAGTTCGGCATTGGCATTTGGTAAAACCGAACAACAAGCGCGCATAGAGTTAGCCGCAGCTGGCTTGCAAGAAGCCGAGATCGCCAAATTATTGCCGCATAAAGTGTTCGCTGGGAATCAACCATCCACCACGATATTGATGACGAGTTTAGATCCATTCCAACTCGGTATGTTACTTGCGCTGTATGAACACAAAGTGTTTGTACAAGGCGTAGTGTGGGGCTTGAATTCCTTCGATCAATGGGGTGTGGAATTGGGTAAGCAATTAGCGAATAGTTTATTGCCAGCTTTAAATGGTGACCAAGCTTACGATGCGCAGCTAGATGATTCTACGCGCGGTTTGATTTCTTATTTCCGCCGCTATGGGAATAATTGAAGCGTGACTGGCAGTATTCTTTAATTTTGGTATTTGTAGGACGGGTGCAACCCGCCCTGTCCACAAGTCACTTAAGAATTACGTGGCGCGGGCTGCACTGATATTACAAGGTCACTGGCGTATCAAATTCACGTTCTATCAATTCTACTTTATAGCCATCAGGGTCTTGTACAAATGCGATCACGGTTTTACCACCTTTGACGGGTCCTGCCTCACGCGTTACGTTACCACCTCGCGCTTTGACAGCGGCACAAGCAGCTGCCGCATCAGGAACAGAGATAGCGATATGGCCATAGGCTGTTCCCATTTCATAAGACTCAACGCCATAGTTGTAGGTCAGTTCTAATTCGGCGTGGTCAGGATTGCTGCCAAAACCTAAGAAGGCGAGTGTGTATTGATATTCAGGATTGTCGGAAGTACGGAGTAATTTCATTCCCAATACTTCGGTGTAGAAATCAATCGAGCGCTGCAAATTGCCAACGCGCAGCATAGTGTGAAGTAATCGCATAATCAGTTTGTCGTTTTATTGAAAACGATATTGTAGCGCTGAGTTTGGCAATGCGCTTTTGTGCGCTCATTTGTAGGTTCACTTGTGCGGTAATTTGATTGAAGACCAATTTCCTTGACGAATATTTTGAACGCGATGATTCAAAGTTTTCCTGATCCAGTGTAAGAACAGGAAACGTTTGATACCGGATAAATTGCTTCCATGTTTCAGATAGAAATCGTCCGGCGCATCGAAAACGCCATAGTCATGATTGATCCCCTCTTTCTGTATGTAGGTATCGGTACCGAGCCATTCGATATTAGGTTGCACTAGTGATTTAGTCGCGATGCCAAAACCACAAAAAGCACCTTTAATTTCCATGAACTGTTTCTGCACACTGCTTAAATAGGGTTTATCTAAAATAAAACCTTCTAGATTGATCCAGCGATTTTGATACCAGACTTCAACCCAGCTATGAATGATGCTACGTGGTGCAAGTGCATAAGCAAGCCCGCTGATCACGCCTTTTTGTAATGCTTTGTCGATAGTGAATCCATGAAAGCGACATGGAATTTCACAACTGCGTAGGAGTGCCATCAGTAAAGTTGTTTTGGTATTGCATTGCCCAATACCGTCAGCCAGGACCCGCGATGCGGGTAAGTCATCTGCTTCGTTGTAGCCAAATATGATTTGGTTTTGAACGAAATCGTAAATGCTTGCGATACGTTCAGTGTGCGGCAAACTTGGCCAAGCCTTGCTGGAAATCAGTTGTTTGATCTTGTCGTGATTGAAATCTAGCAAATTTGTTGAACGTAGAAATTGTTCCATTTAGTTTCACCTCATGTTTGAATGATCGATGCCTTAGTATGGCGATCTCAAAGCGTGGTGTCTTGAACGAAACTGCTGAGTTTAAGTTCGACGCTGTAGACGTGGCAATAAACTTTGGGGCGAGACACCAAACATCGCTAGAAAGCTGCGAGAAAAATGTGCCTGATCAGAAAAACCTGCTGCATGCGCCGCATCAATTGCGCTACTACCATCTAATATCATTTCAAGTGCGACGATAAGGCGTAACCACTTACGATAACTTCGTAAGGGCATATCTGTTTGTTCTCTAAACCAGTGCGAGAAGCGCGAATCTGACAACGCTATTTGCTGTGCAAATGTCTTACGTTTGCTATAGCTTGTGCCTACCTCTTGTCGAATCGTTTGCAAAATAAGTGGAAGTCGTGGATCGCGTTTCTTGATCACGCGATGATACTTAAAAAATTCTAAGCAATCTTGATACAAGTTTTGCTTGGAACTTTCTGAGTGAAGCAGCGTTTGAAAAAAGTCGGCAATTCTTGGTGGTAGGGCTTGTATGGATCGTGCATCTTGTAGATGCTCGCATAAAGCATTGGCCAGCGTGCTGGTAGGATCAAAAAATAGAGAGAGATGACGAGTTGCGATCAAACGATGTTCGACGCCAGCGGGTACAAAGATTGCATTTGCTTGGAACTGTGTTTCACCGCTGATAATCGTAAAAGGCTGATCTAGTCGCACGATGCATTGATGTGCCCAATGTGCGTGTGATCGATTCTCTCCAGATTGCCCAATAAAAAACGCGAAGCCTATCTCAATACCTACTTCTCCCGCCCAAATTTGTGAGTTCAAACCTTGTGAGCTCAAATTAGAAATGGAACGAGTCTGTTTGCGCATGCAAGTGATATTTAAAAAGTGGGCAATTCAGCACTAGCATGTTGACGCAGTTTGCGTTTTGCGTGTTCATATTCGGGGTAGATTGATTCCACAGTCGCCCAAAATTTTGTGCTGTGATTCATTTCACGCAAATGCGAAAGTTCATGCGCGATCACGTAATCAATAATATCGATTGAAAAGTGTATAAGTCGCCAGTTCAGCCGAATTTTTCCTTGAGATGTACAAGAGCCCCACCGAGTCCCCGCTGATGACAAGCTCATGGAGTGATAACTTACACCCAGTCGTTGTGCAAACAAAGGCATGCGTTGATTGAATAAGTGTTTTGCTTCTTGTTGCAACCAAGCTTTGACACGATCTTTTATTTGTTGTTCGTGACTATCGGGCGGAATGGAAATAGTTAGAATGTCTTGCTCAGCTTCGTGGTGAATTGATGCTCGGCTTTGAAAGCGAATACGCAGCGTCAGATGTTTGCCAAGATAGGGTAAACGTGCACCATCTTCCCAACGCATTGTGGCTTCTTTACGCCTGTGATTCTGTTCTCGTTTTTCACTGAGCTTGGCAATGATCCATTGCTGCTTTTCGCGTATCGCTTGTTCGATGTCGGCAACAGTTACCCAACGAGGTGCAGTGATACGTAGGCCTTCATCGCCAATCAAAAAGCCGATGCTGCGGCGCTTTGATCGACGCAATTCATAGTCGAGAATTTGATCTTGAATCAGAATTTGGCGTTTACGCACGCCATTGGCGGGGTCGATTGTGTTTGGTGGACGGCGAGGTGTTATTGCTTGCTCATTTCCGCCAAATAAATCGTTGAAAAAATCTAATTGCAATGCACGTTGCAATCCTTGGATCAAGCTTGCTTGTGCTGAACCTGCAGTATTTTTAGAATTCCCAGCGGACATGACTTCTCTCAATCTAATCTGTAGCGCAGCGCTTGCTTGGATAAACTTTATAAAATCAAGCGAGCAGCTGACGCTAACGAGTTTAGCACGGCTTTGATTGAGCGGCTTATTTGTGGGCTAACTTGTAGGCTTACTTGTAGGCTTGCGGAGAGATGACGCGCATTTCCGCTTCTATCCATTCTTCGACTTTGGCCATTAGTTCGGACGCATTCATATCGCCTGGTGCGATCGGTTTTCCTACTGAGACGGTGATCAAGCCAGGACGTTTGATGAAAGAGTTCTTAGGCCAGCATTCGCCAGAATTTAAAGCAATCGGAATCACAGGTGTATTGGTTTCAATCGCAAGTCGCGTGCCGCCACCTTTGTAGTTACCTTTTTGTCCAACCGGGATACGAGTACCTTCTGGGAACATGATGACCCATTGGCCGTCGGTCAAACGTTTGCGTCCTATCGTTACAACTTGTGCGAAGGCATCTTTACCTTTGCTACGATCAATCGGGATCATTTTTAGAAGGGCGATCCCCCAACCAAAAAAGGGGATGTAGAGTATCGATTTTTTAAATACGAATACCAAGGGGCGCGGGGTAGACATCAGTAAGAAAATGGTTTCCCAGGCAGATTGATGTTTAGATAAAACAATCACGGGGCCGTCTGGAAAATTCTCATATCCGCGCGTTTGATAACGAATCCCACAAATTACTTTTGCTGCCCAGATGATGAAAACATTCCAGCGTGCAGTTGCCCAGTAGCGTTGATTGTAAGGAAGCGGCGCGAACAAAAAACAAATAGGTGCCCAAATCACGGTGGCGATGACCATCACAATCGTGAAAAGCAAAGAGCGGATAAAACACAATGCTGAATACATGAATAATCCTGAAGCGAAAGAAATAAGATTAAAAATTAGTCGGCTGCTGCTTCTGCATGTAGCAGTGCTTCTACCATCGCCGCGAGGTCGGAATGGATTTGTGTTCCTGGTGGTAAACCACCTTTGTTCATCGTTCCTTGACCTTTGCCGGTCAGAACTAAATTCGGAATGCAGCCCATCACAAAACCAGATTGCAAATCACGTAAAGAATCGCCGACACAATGCACACCTTTGAGTGAGACATTGTAGCGGCTTGCGATCTCTTGCAGCATGCCAGGCTTGGGTTTGCGGCAGTCACAATTATCATCCGCGCTGTGCGGGCAAAAAAACACTGCATCGATTAAGCCACCTACTTGCTCGACAGTCGCATGCATTTTTTGATGAATCGCATTCAGCGTGGTCATCGGAAATAGCTTACGTGCTACACCCGATTGGTTGGTCGCTACCACCACGGTATAGCCAGCTTGATTCAAACGCGCAATCGCTTGCGCTGAGCCAGGAATAACTCGCCATTCATCTGGTGACTTAATGAACGCGTCGGAATCATGATTGATGACGCCATCGCGGTCGAGGATGATGAGTTTGGTGGTAGGTGTCATTATTTCTTAATCCGACAATGTATCGATAAAATCTTGAAGTTGCTGTGGAGTTGTTACGGCGAGTAGAAGGGCCAGCAGACTAAATGCAGTCAAAAGAAGACTGATTATGCTAAAACCTTCAATGGTTAAACTGACCGCTGCCGAGATCGTGAGTACGACAAAAATCGTTCTCATCATCACTTTAGCTTTGTGATCAGTATTTGCCATGATTTACCTTCAATCAGTTGTAGGGCGGGTGCAACCCGCGCCGTCTACTTACGCCGCCAACTTAGAAATATCCGCGACTTGGTTCAACATGCCATGCAAAGAAGCCAATAAAGCCAAACGGTTATTACGCAATGCCAAATCTTCCGCATTGACCATCACATCATTAAAGAATGCATCGACACCTTCACGCAATGCCGCCAAAGTTTTCAGAGCACTTGTGAAGTCGCCTGCAGCATACGCGGCATCAACGCTAGGTTTGACATCGACCATCGCTTTGTACAATGCTTGTTCCGCAGCTTCTTGCAAGAGGCTGGCGTTAATCTCGCCTGGCGTACCGTCGGCTTTTTTCAAGATGTTGGTGATACGTTTGTTCGCTGCCGCTAATGAAGCAGATTCTGGCAATGCCGCGAAGCTTTGTACGGCTTGCAAGCGTTCCACAATGTTGGCTAAGCTATCTGGGTTTTGCGCAACCACAGCTTCGACTTCACTTTGTGAGAAGCCACGTTCACGTAATTGACCACGCAAGCGGTCATATAAGAACGTCAGTACATCAGCGCTTGGGTCTTTGAAGTTCGCATTGCCAGCAAATAATGTGGCGGCAGCAGCGATCAAGGATTGCAGAGAAATCGCCAAACGTTTTTCAACCAACATACGCAAGATGCCGAGTGCGTGTCGACGCAAGGCGAATGGATCTTTGTCGCCCGTTGGTTGCAAACCGATGCCCCAAATACCGACTAAAGTTTCAAGCTTGTCGGCAAGTGCGACTGCGGTACCCGTGGGCGTTGCAGGCAAAGCGTCACCTGCGAAACGGGGTTGATAATGTTCGGAAGCGGCCGCGGCGACTTCATCGTGTTCGCCATCATGCTTGGCATAGTAAGTGCCCATAATGCCTTGCAACTCAGGGAATTCACCGACCATGTCGGTCAACAAATCAGCCTTTGCCAATAAGGCACCGCGTTCTGCGAGGGCAACATCGGCACCGATTAATTTCGCAATCGTGCCAGCCAGAGACTGAACCCGTTGCGTACGTTCTGCTTGGCTACCGAGTTTATTGTGATATACGACATTGGCTAATTGCGGCAAACGGTCGGCTAAAGATTTTTTCTTATCTTGTTCGAAGAAGAATTTCGCATCAGATAAGCGTGGACGTACAACACGTTCATTACCTTGAATGATGTGTTCTGGTGTGTCGGTCGCTAAGTTAGAAACGATCAAGAAACGTGAACGCAATTTGCCAGCAGCATCCGTCACTGCGAAATATTTCTGGTTGGTTTGCATGGTCAAAATCAAGCATTCTTGCGGCACGGCCAAGAACTCTTCTTCGAAATGGCATTCATACACGACAGGCCATTCAACTAAAGCTGCAACTTCGTCGAGCAAGGATTCTGGCATCAAGACCTGATCGCCATTGGCTTTAGCCAGCAAAGCTTGGCGAATTTGTTCTTTGCGTTCAGTGACGTTGGCAGTCACTTTACCTTCTTCTTTCAAGGCACGGTTGTAGTCTTCCGCATCAGCGATATTCACTTGGCCGGCGGACAAGAAACGGTGACCTTGGGTGACACGTCCAGCCGTTAAACCAAGCGCGCTGAGTGGGACGATGTCTTTGCCATGCAAGGCGATAATGCTATGCACTGGGCGCACGAAATGCACGGTCGCGCCATCAGGACGTTGATAGCTCATGACTTTAGGAATCGGCAACTTGCTGATGGATTCCTCGAGTGCCAATTGCAAGCTGCCTGCCAATGCGCTACCAGGTGCGGTGTAACTGTAGAAGAAGCTTTCTGCTTTACCGTCGACGGCGCGTTCTAAGTCGGATACTTGCAAATTCGAGAAACCCAAGGCGGCGAGTTTTTTTGTTAAGGGTGCTGTGGCATTGCCATTCGCATCGATTGCCACGGACACAGGCAATACTTTTTCACGCATTTGTTTATCTGGAGAAGTGTCGCGTACTTTGCTGATACTTACAGCCAAACGGCGAGGTGAAGCAAAGCTAGTAACGATAGAGTCCGTTTCTAAGAAATCACGCGATTTCAAACCATTGACGATGCCTGCAGCAAATGCTTCGCCTAATTTGGCAAGGGCTTTTGGTGGCAATTCTTCGGTAAACAATTCAACTAAAAGTGTTTGGTTCATGTTCAATCTCAATTCTGTACTTGTCTGTGGCTGAGCGAAGTGCTTAAGCTGCTGTCGCTGCTGCTTGTGCTGTAGCTTTCGCGAGTTGTGCTTCGATCGCGGCTACAACCTCACGTTTATGTTGGTCGTCTTCTGCGCACATAGGGAAGCCCAATTGATAGCGTGCAGACAAATATGCTGCCGCAACAGCACGTGATAAGTTACGAATACGGCCAATATAAGCAGCACGTTCGGTGACTGAGATTGCGCCGCGTGCGTCCAACAAGTTGAAGGTATGCGCTGCCTTCAAAATCATTTCGTATGCAGGCAAAGCCAAGGATTTTTCTGTGATGTCGAGCAGACGTTTTGCTTCTGCTTCGTAGTTGCTGAACAGAGAAAACAAGAAGTCGGTATTCGAATATTCAAAATTGAAAGTCGATTGCTCGACTTCGTTTTGGTGGAAAACGTCACCGTAAGATAAGCGTACGGTTTTGCCGTTCTCTTCGCGCTCCGTCCAAACCAAGTCATAGACATTTTCTACGCCTTGCAAATACATCGCCAAACGTTCGATACCGTAGGTGATTTCACCGAGAATCGGTTTGCAATCTAAACCGCCCACTTGCTGGAAGTAAGTGAATTGCGTCACTTCCATCCCATTCAACCACACTTCCCAGCCCAAGCCCCATGCGCCCAAGGTTGGGTTTTCCCAGTCATCCTCGACGAAACGAATATCATTTTGTTGTAGATCGAGACCTAAGGCTTTCAAAGAACCCAAATACAAGTCCAAAATATTTTCTGGTGCTGGTTTTAACACTACCTGATATTGATAGTAATGTTGAAGGCGATTTGGGTTTTCACCATAGCGGCCATCTTTTGGACGGCGTGACGGTTGCACGTAGGCAGCGCGCCAAGGCTCAGGGCCAATCGCACGTAAGAAGGTTCCGGTATGTGACGTACCCGCGCCTACTTCCATATCGATCGGTTGCAACAGTGCGCAGCCTTGTTTGTCCCAATAATCTTGTAAGGTCAAAATAATTTGTTGAAATGTGAGCATAGCTCTTCTGCCTTTGTGCTGGATTGTTGCTCTATATCATGTGTCTCGAGAAGCAAGCTGAATGACATGAGCAAGGAATTTATAAACCTTTGATTTTAACCTTTTTTCGCTCTTATTCGTCAGCTATCACTGAGCTTTTCGCTCTAAAAGCATGCTTTTAGTGGATCCAGATCGCATCTAGGTTGAGGATGCAGAAAATTTTCTGTGTTCGCCTATACTTTTGCTATTTTGTGAATTATTTATTCCCTCAGTTTTACCCTTGTCTTGGAGTTTGTTATGCGCGCTTACGCTGTTTCTTATACTTTGCGGTTCGCTTACCTCGTGTTATTGGCTGCCATTAGTTTTTCTACTTGGGGCCAAGAACCTCAATTAGAAGTAAGTGATGGTGCCTCAGTAAAACAATGGAGTCGTAGCGCTTTATTGGCGGAATCGCTTCCCATTCAAATCGACAAAGATTCTGCTTATAAGCGCAGCATGACTTACCGCGCGGTTCCTTTCGCGAAGTTGATGCCGACGTTGATGACAAAAGCGGCTGCAAATACTTCAGTGCAGTTTGTTGCTTCCGACGGATTTGTTGCCAATATCGCAGCTGCCGATTTAGTTGGCAAAGGACAGCCATATCTGGCGATTGAGACAGATCAACAGCCATGGCCAGCGATCGACCCAAATAATCCAGCAAAAACTGCGAGCGCAGGGCCGTTTTATTTGGTCTGGCTGAATCCAGAAGCAGGCAAGATTAGTAATGAGCAATGGCCTTATCAAGTGGTAAAGATTCGTGTGGAACTGCCTTTGCAGCAAAGATTTCCGCAAATAATTCCTTCACCAAAATTGTTGAAAAATTATCAGCAAGCTATGCAGGGTATGCAAATTTATGTTAAAAATTGTGCGGTCTGCCATAGTATGAATGGCGGAGGAGATGCCGCGATCGGTCCTGATTTAAACCAGCCATTTAGTCCTACCGAGTATTTTCACGAAGCGTATTTGCGTAAGTTGATTCGCAACCCAGCAGCTGTGCGTAGCTGGAAACAAGCACTGATGCCAGGATTTGATCATCAGTCGATATCCGAATCGGATTTAGATGCTTTATTAGTCTATTTCAAGCACATGGCTGCACTCCGTCGCTTGAAATGAACGTATTTGCGAGATGAATTCGAGTCAAATGACACTTTGTTCCTCGGTTTTTGCATTCTGTCGCAATTCACTAGCAGCGCAGTGCGGCGATCCCTACAATGCAGTCATCGGATCAGCAATTACGAGTTAGCCACAGGTAGTTATTCATTGATGACCGATTGAGAGAACGAAGCAGTTTTTGCTTAAATACATAAGGGGAATAAAAATGAAAACGAATCACCGCAACATTCTTATCGCTATCGCCATTATTGTGGGTTTGCTGTTCTTGACCTATCTGTCGATTGACACATCACATATCGTTATTGATGGCGAAGAGATCGGCGATATTGGTGGCTTTACTGGATTCTTAATTGCCTGCGTGGTTGGTTTTGGCGCTTTGTTCTTCGCCTTAAGTATTACCGGTTTGGTGCTGGCGATGGTGGCCTTAGTCTTGGTTGTGGTCTTGGGTGCCGTACTCGGTTCATTCGCGATTGCTTTGCTTCCACTGATGATCCCGTTCTTAATTTTGTATGGCTTATTTGTACTGATTTCTCGTAGTTCACGCAAAAAAGCAGCCTAAGCTTTTTTGAAATGCACCGATAGAAGTGATCTGACTTACAGAAGCGAGCACCAAAATTAAGTGTAAAACCGAGTTCAGTTTTAACCACATAGAAGCAAAAGAGGTAAATCATGTCGACACTAAAAACTTTCACAATGCGTCGCCGCTTATTGGCAACAGCATTCATTGCCACCGCATTTGCCGCAACCCCAGCCTCTGCTAGCTGGGGTAACTGGTGGGGAAAATCGGTTGAGGGTTCCGGTAAAGTCGTTAAGCAAGAGCGGAATGTGCAGGATTTTCGTGCGATACAGATTTCTGTACCTGGCAAGGTTGAACTCAAACAGGGCAATCATGAGGCGGTATCGATTGAAACCGATGACAATATTCAAGCTATGCTAGAAGTCGTAGTCGAAGGCAATACCTTAAAGATACGCTCAAAAGAGAAGAATCAATACCCAAAAACACGCAACCTGTCGATCGTCGTGCATTTTAAGAATTTAGATGATTTTGCCTTAGAGAGTTCTGGTAGTGTGAAGAGCGATAAAATCATCGGCACCGATTTAAAACTGCGGATTGGTGGTTCTGGCGAGATGGATGTGAATGAGTTAAAGGCAGAGACCTTAAAAGTCAGTATCGGCGGCAGTGGTAACTTCAGCGCTCGTGGTGTTGTGCCACAAATCGCAGGAACTATCGGTGGCTCAGGTGAATTGAATATGGCTAAGCTAGCTGCCAAAGATGTCAGAATTAGTATTGGCGGTTCTGGCTCAGTACAGACTTGGGTCAGTGACAATTTAAATGTGCGTATTGGTGGCTCTGGTACCGTGAACTATTACGGTGATCCGCAAGTCAGTAAATCGATCGGTGGTTCTGGCAGCGTGAATCGTAAGGGTGCGCAACCATAAAGATTATTCAAACGTATTCAACCGAAGTAAAACAAAAAGGCGACCACTGGTCGCCTTTTTGTTCTTATATGCTTAAGATTTTTTCGGCAAACCTATTTGTGCGAACACAGCCAATATGGGTAAGAATTTTGTATGGAACACGATTCCTAGCCCGCATTGTTGTGATTTGGCAGTCAATAGCAAAAAGTAGTTGTCACATGAATCTTTATGGCATCATAAGTCGCTACGATTCGATTGCTTTATTTTGTTGTTAATTTTTAAAGTGAATCGAGTTAATTTTATTCTTCCTTAATTAAATAAAAATGTATTAATGAATCAATTCGTTTCTCCTCCGACGGAACCAGTTCCCACTCTGCCAGATTATCCAGGCATAGCCTTAAACCAAATTATTTTGGTGCAAAATCAAACACAATTAGATTTAGCACGCACCAACTTACTCTCGCATTTATGCTTAGGCTATGACACTGAATCAAAGCCAGTATTCACCGCCGGAAAAGAATCTGATGGACCGCATCTGATTCAACTAGCGACTGAAGAGCTTGCCTTTCTTTTCCCTCTGGTATCGTCAGAGCAGATCAGCTTTAGTCGTGAATTATTGCGAGAAGTATTTGAATCCGATCAGATTAAAAAAGTCGGATTTGGTTTATCCGATGATAATCAAATGTTATCGCGCAAGCTTGGAATTCGTATTGCGAATGTGCTCGATTTATCCCGTAGCTTAAGTGATAGCCGTAAAAAGCAAATGGGTGCAAAGCGCGCTGTTGAAAAATACTTTGGACAGGTTTTGCAAAAATCAAAACGCGTATCGACTTCGAATTGGGCGGCCGAGCGATTGACGGATAAGCAACTAAAATATGCGGCGGATGATGCGCAGTCGGCCTTGTTGGTCTACTTGCTTGCTACTGCACAAATTTCATTAAAACCCTAATACCGAAGAGTTTGGTTTGACGCGACTGAACTCATTGGTCTTTTCTTAGTCATACCCTCCTAGCAACATCCTTACAGGACGTATTCATGTCTAGTTTTTATAAATTTTTATCATGTATTTTTGTTGCCGTAATTTGTGTGAGCACCCATGCTAACGCAGATGGTTTATCGGATTTGAAAGCAGCTTTAGTGCGATTGCAAGGGCAGACGCCGGTGAAAGCCTTAGTCGAAGCGAAAACCTGGAATCGACAAGGCGAAGGTAAAGATCAAGAAGAAACCCAGGGTTTGGCGAGTGTCAGCATTGAAGAAAGTTCGCGCGGACTACAAGTCTTATATAGCAAGGATATGTTGTTAAAACTAGAGTCCGAAGAACGCCAACGAGAAAAAGATAAAAAAGCGAAAACACCGACATTATCAGCTTTGAGCGAGGTCAACTCTTCAGCATTGCGACCTATGATTTCGGCCGCAAGTAGTTTAAGTCGAAGCTTAGAAAAAGCGAATTTTAAGAGTGAAAAAGCGGATAGCTTTAATGGCAAACCTGCCCGCTTGTTAAATTTTGAAATGTCGATCGATAAGCTGAACGAACGTGAGCGTAAGTACATGAAAAAATTTGATGGTCAGATTGACGTTTGGATTGCTGCCGATGGTACGCCTTTGGCTAGCCGATTAACGCAGACGGTATCTGGTCGCGCTTATGTCGTGATTAGTTTTGAAATGAAAAATGAAGAAGAATGGCTTTACGGAACAGTTGGAGATCGTCTAGTTGCTCTAAAAAAAGAAAGTAAAAATAGTGGTGTAGGTATGGGTGAAAAAGGGGAAGGGAAAGTAGTTAAAACTCTGCAAATACAAGCTCTGTAATTCGCAGGGGAAGTTCTTGATTCGTTCAGCTCTCGCTCAATCGTTGATCACATCTTCCCTTAAATAATCAAAGAAATAAGTAGTAAGTATTGAGAAAAAACAAGCAGCAAATAATGAATCATTGGTTCGATAATTAAGCCAACATAAAGGAAAGAAGATGCAACTAAAAAATCTAATAAAACAATCGAATGCTATCTTTAATACGTTCGTGCGCCCAGTTAGTGCCCTCGTTTTGGTTCTGGGTTTGCAAGCGATCAGCGTGCCACAAACAGCGATTGCGCAGTCCACTACAGCAAATGCGGAAGCAAATGCTGCGAATCAGACGCAGGCAGGAAAAAAACTCATTACGCATGATGTTTACGCTAATTGGCGCAGTATTCAAAACGCGGTGTTGAGTCGTGATGGACAGTGGGCAGCGTATGCATTAGTTGGGCAAGAATCCGATGGCGAAATCGTCATCAAAAACGTACGTGACGCTAAAGAGTGGCGAGCACCACGTGGCAACAATCCGGTATTTAGTTACGACGGCAAATTCGTTGCGTTCTCGGTGTTGCCAACGCGTGCTGACCTTGAAAAAGCAAAGAAAGCGAAAGTAAAACCAGAAGACGCACCGAAAGCGAGCCTTGGTGTGATGGACTTATCAACCGGCGTAATTGAATACGTTGAACGTGTAAAACGCTTCAGCTTTCCAGAAGAAGGAACAAGCTTGTTGGCAGTTTTGTTAGAGCCTGTGAAAGAGCTGAAGAAAGAACTGAAAAAAGAAGAGGCTGTAAAAGCAGATAGCTTAAGTGATGACGATGCTAATGTGATGCAAGACACAAGCGAGAATTCACAAGAGCAGTATGATCAGCAAGCAATGATGGCTACGGCTGGAGCAGTAGCGAAAAAGAAAGAACCGGGTACAGAATTAATCATTTGGGATTTAGCACAAAAGCAGAAAACTTCTATCTCAGATGTCGCTGATATAACTTGGAATAAAGCGGGCACTTTGTTGGCCTATTCGGTTTCATTGAAAGATGTCGCTAAGGACGCTGCAAAAGAGCCAATCAAGGAAGTGGCTAAAGATCAATCTGCAGAAGCGGCAAAGTCTGACAATAACGCTGCACAAGATAAAGTGAAAGCCGTTTCTCAAGCAGAAGGTGTCTACCTGTGGTCCGCTGATACCAAGCTAGCTAAGCCAATACTTACTGGCGCCGGTAGCTACAAATACTTACGATTTGACGATGCTGGTCAACAATTTGCAGTGTTAAGTAATCGTGATGAGTTGGCTAAGAAAGCAAAGGATACGCAAGTGTATTCTCTGTTTTATTGGCGCGCTGATGCGCCGCAAGCGAAGTTGCTCGTCAACGCAGAATCGAATGGGATGACTAAAGGTTGGGCGCCAAGTGAGTATGCCGATCTTAGTTTTAGTAAAGATGGTCAACGTTTGTTTTTGAGTACAGCGGAATTGCCTGTTACGCCACCAAAGAATGCCGCCGAGCCAGTGAAGGTTGATCTTTGGCATTGGAAAGACCCCGAGTTACAGTCTATGCAAAAAGCTAATGCTGAGCGCGACAAGCAACGCTCTTATCGTGCGGTCGTACATTTAGCTGAAGGTAAGTTTGTGCAATTGGCAAATAAGCTGATTCCCCAGATTATGTTGAATGACAATGCCCAATTTGCGATGGGAATTAGCACGCTGCCTTATCGTCATTTGATGTCATGGGACAGTTTGTATTACGACGCTTATGCGGTTGATCTGCAAAATGGGCAAGCGAAAATGCTGGTAGAAAAATCGCGCTTTATGCCACAGTTTTCCCCAGCTGGTAAATATGTTGTCTACTTCGATGCCGATAAAAATGTGTGGTGGTCTCATGCAACGACTGACGGCAAGAAAACAAATTTAACAGGGCATATCAAGACACGTTTTGAAGATCAGCAACGTGACACGCCAGAACCAAAAAATGCGTTTGGTGTAGCAGGTTGGACCAACGATGATGCCAGCGTAGTACTCTATGATCAATTCGATTTATGGGAAGTGAATTTGCAATCTAAAGCGGCACGTAACTTGACTGCTGGTTTCGGTCGAAAAAATCAATTAGAACTGCGTTATGTACATTTGAGTGATGTACGTCAAAGTCCGCAAACAAAAGCTTTACCTGCGGACAAACCGTGGATTTTATCGGCGACGCATGATGTGAATCAATCGACTGGTTACTACACCATTCAGCCTACCGCGAATCAGCCGCTTGAACCCAAGCGTTTGATTCATGGAGACAAGTTGTATTCTGGTTTAATGAAAGCAAAGGATAGCGACACGATTTTATTTACACAGCAAACGTTTACCGAATTTCCTGATTTGTGGAGTGCGGATTTGAGTTTTGCTAAACCGCAGAAAATTAGCCATGCGAATCCTCAGCAAGCCCAATATAACTGGGGTACGCAAGAGATGATTGATTACACCAGCGCTGATGGGAAAAAACTCAAAGCTTTGCTCGCTAAGCCTGAGGACTTTGATCCGAAGAAAAAGTATCCGATGATGGTGTATATCTACGAAAAGATGACAGACAATATGCATCGTTTCGTCTCACCAGCGCCAGCGCAAAATATCAACGTCACACGTTATGTTAGCAACGGATATGTTGTGTTGCGTCCGGATATTGTTTACAAAACTGGTTACCCAGGTAAGAGTGCACTAGATACCGTAGTACCTGCGGTGCAGCAAGTGATTGCTAAGGGTTATGTTGATCCAAAACGTGTCGGTATTCAAGGACATAGTTGGGGCGCTTACCAAATCAGCTACATGATTACGCGTACGAATATTTTCCGCGCAGCTGAAGCTGGCGCCTCGATGGCGAATATGGTGAGTGGCTATGGCGGTATTCGTTGGGGTGCCGGAATTAGCCGTGCTTTTCAATATGAAAAGCAACAAAGCCGTATTGGTGGAACGCCTTGGGATAGTACCGCGAAGTACGTAGAAAACTCACCGATTTTTGCGATCGATAAAGTACAGACACCATTTTTGACAGTGCATAACGATGATGATGACGCTGTACCTTGGTACCAAGCAATTGAGTTTTTTACTGCGATGCGTCGCCTGAATAAGGAAGCCTACTGGTTTAACTACAACGGTGAAAAACATGGTTTGCGTGACCGCGACAACATTAAGCATTTCACTGTTCACATGAGTGAATTCTTCGATCATTATTTGCTGAATAAACCGCGCCCAGAATGGATGGATAAACCAGTGCCATATTTGGAAAAAGGTAAGCGTGATGTGATGGGACAATTTGTTCCAGTTAAAGCAGCAGACGTGAAGAATTAGAAAGATTAACTAAGTAGTTTCTTTTTTGCTTGTAACAAAAGGGCGATTCAATATCGCCCTTTTGCATTTGTTCGCAGTGGTCAGTTCTTAGCTCGCTTTATAATACTGCTTTAGCAGATAAGTGCTGGCGAAAATTCATTCGAACAAGCTGAGCTAGCAGCTAGAAGTTGAAATTGAAAGTTTCAAGATACAGCTTCAATATCAAGTTTAAAAAATCTTCAAGGAATAAAGAAAATATATGACGATCACGATTTATCACAATCCTCGATGCGGTACTTCTCGTAATACGCTCGCTCTCATCCGTAATAGCGGTGATGAACCTGTTGTGATTGAGTATTTAAAGCAAGTTCCGAGTAAACAAGAGCTTCAACAAATCTTAGCGGCAATGTCGTTTTCAGCCCGCCAGTTGATGCGAGAAAAAGAAAGTGTGTATCAAGAGCTGGGTCTGGCAGATGACAAATGGAGTGAAGACGCGCTCGTCGACGTGATGCTTGCGAATCCTATTTTAATTAATCGACCGATTGTCGTTACCCCTTTGGGAACGAAGTTGTGTCGTCCATCTGAATTGGTATTAGAAATTCTTCCTTCTGCTCAGCGCGGTGAGTTTCGTAAGGAAGATGGAGAGTTAGTGATCGGCGCCGACGGTAAGCGGGTCTAAATACTAAATACAGATTAAAAAATAGTGGCATTCAATTTGCTACGAATCGCATTTTGAATGCCACGATGTTTTGAAACATATTTGTTCTTTACTTTGTGCAGGCCTTAGTTTTGGTAAGCCTCATTTACTCAAGGTTTCATGAATACGGCCGACCTCCATCATCGCGGCAGAGCCATACCATTTATGGTACTCAGCAATCATTTCTCCCTTAATAATCACCGGATCTGTGGCGGTTAATTGTTTGGCTTCTTCTATATCCTTCACTGCGAAAATAAATAAACCTCGCCATCCGTCGGCACCATCGAAGGGGCCAGCAACTGCTAACTTTCCTTCTGCGGCGAGTCGTTTCATATTGGCAAAGTGTCCTGCGAACATTTCATCTCTTTCTTTACCTGCGGCTATTTTATTGGGGCCAGTTTTCAAAACGACTAGCACGTAATTGCGCATGCCACGTTGATCTGCACCTAGACGTTCTGCCGTTGCCGCATCGTATTTGGGATTGTTCACAAGGCTGGGGCTCTGTGCTTGTGCTACTGCGCCTATTGAGATGGAAAAAATTGTCGTGATGCTCAAGATACAATTTCGTACGCGACTCAGTACGCAGCTTAGTAAGCGAATATTTGATCGCATAATGCACTCCTGTGGGTTGGGTGGTTAGACATTGTGGAGCTGTAGCCTACTTCTATAGTAATGGAATCTGCTAAAAATTGTATTGTCTTATTCAGTTTTTAATTTGGTAAAAGTGTCGTGAAAGTCCTACATCGCCTGAGACTTAACAATTTTTTGAGGTTCATTGTTGATAGATGATAGGAATGCGCATGGTTTCCATGCACAATGATTGAACTATGTAGGTATTTCTGATCGATTAAAAGATTAGAAGAAGCAGGGTATTGGCTATTTAGGTGCTGACGCTTATTTGATGCTCATTTCCTTTTATTGAAATGGAAGAAAATTGCTAGTTCGTTTGTACATTTCGAAGTTTGCTATTGTTATGCACGACATTCGTCTTTACTTTCGCGTTTTGATTCTGTTGATTGCGTTGGCAATCACATATCCCGTTTTTGCTGAATGTTCTCGAACGGTTCAAGTTCCCGTCTCCGTCACTGGTTTGAGTGTGATTGTAAAAGGTAATCGCTACACCGGGATTACGCCTGATTTTCTCAGTTTGCTAGAGGCGAAGTCCAACTGTCGATTTGCTTATTATCAAGTGCCAAAAAATCGCCAAGAATTTTTATTTGAAAGCGGTAAAGCCGATCTGTTAATTACCACCGTAAAAACAGATAAGCGCGACAAAGTAGGCTACTTTGTTCCTTTGATTCAAATTCGAGCGACTGTGATTTCGATGCAGTCTGCGGGATCGCCAATTCTAAGTTTGTCCGATTTACTATCGCGAGAACAGCTCCGCTTGGTTGCGGTACGTGGATTTGACTATGGAGTTGGATATCAAGAAATTTTGAAAGAGATGGCGAAGCGTAAGCGATTAATCATTGAGCCTGATGCTGTGTCAGTAGCGCGTAGCATGCAAAAAAATGGTAATTACGTGACGATTATGACGCCGACTTTGTTTTCTGGCTTCGTTCGTACCGAAAAAATACTGCACGATTTGGAAGGTAAGGTGCGTTACGACAAGTTAGACGAATTACCTTGGACTGATAGCGGAATTTACATTTCAAAATCTGCTTTGCCGCCGAATGATCAAATCTATTTAAAAGCGCAGATGGACAAGCTCGCCGCAACGGATGTGGTTTGGAAATCGTATGTGAATGTTTATCCATCCGACGTTGTTAAGCTCGGTTTGCGGCGTCATTCTGGCGCTTAGCATTTGCAGTGCGGAAACTCCTTTCCTCAATATCTACGCATTTGAACTTACTATTTGCGTGTCCGCGACTCAGACCGAAATTGTCCTCAATTATTCATACCGCACACACCTCGATTCACTGGAACTAAGTTAAGATACCGCGGTCAATATTGATTCCTGATCTTTCCCCCCCTTTTTTTCTTTGGAGTGTGTAATGCGCCCAGTTTATCCCGCTGTCACCTTAGGTTTTCTTTTGGCGAGTGCCGAAGTTTTAGCTCAATCTGCAGCTACCGTAGATAAAAATATTCCCGCTACAGCTCCCGCAAATGCGGCTCAGAAAGTCGAAGCTAAATCGGCTGCTAAAGCCCCCGTGGCTGCGACACCACGCCCTATCGAGATCGCCGATATGGCTGCTTTCAAAGGAATTAGTGCTGCTGTGCTATCGGCAAACGGACAGTGGGCTGCGTGGCGTTTGAGCGAAGCGGAGGGCGATGCCACTGTCGTTGTCAAATCCTTGTTGGGCAAAGAGGAATATAGTTTTCCTGCAGGGCAGGGTGCAGGAAGTATTGAATTTTCTGAAGATGGTTTGTGGGCGGCATTTACATCGCACATGAGTAAGAAAGAACAAGATGCCGCGAAGAAAGCCAAGAAGCCTGTGCAAGCGAAAGTCACACTCGTTG
Source organism: Affinundibacterium baiyunense (assembly GCF_018139645.1). Taxonomy (GTDB): domain Bacteria; phylum Pseudomonadota; class Gammaproteobacteria; order Burkholderiales; family Burkholderiaceae_D; genus Undibacterium; species Undibacterium baiyunense. Next base: position 6,127 of record NZ_JAGSPM010000009.1, on the reverse strand, counting down.
ATTTGAAAACGGGTAAATCTAGCGTTGTTGAAAAAGTGCGTAAATTTGCATTTGCAAATGAGCGTGGTGGTTGGATTGCAATGCATAAGGCGATGGCAGATGGCGCGACACCTGCACCAGCGATGCCTACAGTCCCAGGAGCTCCTGCACCAACGCGCGCCAAAGGTTCAGACTTGCTGTTAAAAAACCTGAAGACTGGAGCTTTGCTGAACCTTGGCAATGTTGCTGAATTTGAGTTTGATTTCCAAGGGCGCTATTTGGCTTACATCGTTGACGCGAATGACAAAGCGGGTAATGGCGTGGTAGTCCACAACTTGGATAGTGGTGCTAGTCAGGTGTTGGATGATGGTGATGCAGTTTATGAAAAACTGCTGTGGAACGATAAGGGAACTGGTTTTACCGTGCTCAAGGGCATAGAAGATAAAGCCTATGTTGACAAGTTATGGAACGCGATTGGTTTTCGGATTGATACCAACAACAGTTTTGTGAAGACTATAGTTGATCCTCTCAAACTGAAAGATTTTCCGCAGGACATGACAATATCTGGTGACGCACAACCACGTTGGAGCAGAGATTTCGCTTGGATTTCGTTTGGAATTAAAGAAGCGAAAAAGAAACCGAAGGATGAGAAAAAAGAAGCAGATTCAGATGAAAAAGTGAATTTGGTTCTTTGGCATCACCAAGATAAACGCTTACCAACGCAACAAAAGGTGCAGCAAGATTTTGATAAGAAGCGATCTTCAGCGGCGATTTATCGTATAGCAGAAGCCAAATTTATTCGACTCGGTGATGAAAAATTGACTTCGGTAGCGATGCCTCAGTTTGGCGATTGGGCGCTGGCACAGGATGACAGTGAGTATCAGCGTCAAGCTAGTATGGATGGTCGACGTTTCAGTGATGTGTACGCGCTTAGTTTGAAAACAGGAGAGCGCCGATTACTGAATAAACAAGCGAGTTGGACGTTTGGTCTAGCGCATGATGGCCGTCATTATTTGCACTATGAAGATGGAAATTTCTTCAGCATAGAAATGGCTACAGGCAAACGTCATAATTTGACCGCTGGTTTAAACACAACTTTTATCAATGTCGAGGACGACCATAATTTGGTGAAACCACCAGTCACGCCATTTGGCTGGAGTTCCGACAGTCGTTTTGTTCTGTTAAGCGATGGTTGGGACATTTGGAAAATGCCAGTAGACGGTGGTAAGGCGACCCAAGTGACGCAAGATGGCAAGCGCGATCAAGTGCGTTATCAGCGACGTTTGGTGCTCGATCCCAATGAAAAAGGGATTGATTTAAGTAAGCCTCAGTACTTTAATGCCTATGGCGAATGGACTAAGAAAGCAGGCTTTTTGCGTCTAGATCCAAACGGTAATGTGAAACGTTTGGCGTATGCTGATGCTGCTTATCGTCGTTTAATTAAGGCAGAGAAAAGTGACACTTTCTTGTTGTCGAAAGAGACTGCGATTACGCCGCCAGATCTGTACGTGAGCGATGCGCAACTTTCAAATATGCGTAAGCTCACCGATTTGCAAGAGCAAGAGAAAAATTACACCATGGGCAGTGGTTCGATCTTAGTCGATTACATTGGTACTGATGGCAAAAAACTCCAAGGCGCTTTGTTTTTACCTGCCAATTATCAAGCAGGAAAATCCTATCCAACGGTGGTCTATATCTATGAAAAATTAAGTCAGGGTTTAAACAGCTATACGCCCCCAATGGTTGGCGGTGGTGGTTTTAATCGCGCGTATTACACCAGCCACGGCTATGCGGTTTTTAATCCTGATATTACATATCGTTTAAACGATCCAGGTGTGAGTGCGAAAGAAAGTGTGCTGCCGGCTTTGCAAGCGGCAATTGCGACTGGGGTGGTCGATTTTAAGCGTGTTGGTTTACAAGGACATAGTTGGGGTGGATATCAAACTGCATTTTTGATCACGCAAACCGATGTATTTAAGGCTGCGTCTGCTGGCGCTGCATTGACCAATATGATTAGTATGTACAGTTTGGTTTACAAAAATTCTGGAAGTACCAATCAAGCGATTTTTGAAAGTAGCCAAGGTCGCTTCCTCGGTAATTACAATGATCACTGGGATGCTTATGTGCGAAATAGTCCAGTGTTCTTTGCGAAAAACGTCAAGACACCTTTATTGATGTTGCAAAATGATGTCGACGGCGCGGTCGATTACACGCAAGGCGTCGAGTATTTCAATACCTTGCGTCGTGCCGGTAAAGATGTTGTGATGTTGGAGTATCCAGGTGAAAACCATGGCTTAGTGAAGAAGCCAAATCAAAAAGACTATATGCAACGCATGAAAGAGTTTTTTGATTTCCACCTGAAAGATAAGCCTGCACCAGAGTGGTTAAATAAAGGCGTTGCGTGGCTAAAAATGGAAGATCATTTGAAGGAGCGCGCTGCTTTAGTTCGACCAGCAGATGTAAAAGCTGAAGCGAAAGCGGATGATAAAAAGAATGCAGATGGGAAGCCAGCGGCAGGAAATTGATGTGGGAACTTGCGCTTGCAAATGAATGTGTTTGCAAGCGCATCAATAAAAAACCTCGAATCTATTTCGAGGTTTTTTGTTTTATGCATTTTACTTCTTGTCTTGTTTTAGCTTGTTTGCCCAAGCCAGCATTTCACTTTCTAAGATGGATAAAGGCACCGAGCCTAGGCTCAATAGCTTATCGTGAAACGCTTTGATATCAAACTTTTCGCCGAGTATGGTGTTTATTTTTTGCCGTACTTCGCGAATTTTAATTTCGCCTAATTTGTAGGCTAATGCTTGTCCTGGCCATGAAATGTAGCGATCAATTTCTGTAGTGATTTCATGTTCTGAAAGTGCTGTATTGTCACGCATGAATTGTAGTGCTTGATCACGCGTCCAACCCTTTGCATGCATGCCAGTATCGACCACCAGACGCGAAGCACGCCACATTTCGTAAACTAAACGACCGAAGTGATGGTAGGGTGTTTCATAGAATCCCATCTCGACGCCCAGATGCTCAGCATACAGTGCCCAGCCCTCACCGAATGCGGAAATATAGGCATTGCGTCTAAATTCTGGTTGTTCTGCTTGCTCACCCGCTAAGGCGATTTGTAAGTGGTGCCCTGGTACTGCTTCATGCAAAGTTAAGGCAGGCAATGCCCACATTGGACGCTGATTGAGTAATGAGGTATTGACCCAGTAATTTGACGGACGTTTCGGATCACCGCTACCTGCATAACGACCTGCGGTATAAGTTGGTGCGATGTCGGCTGGAACTGCTTGAATTCCATAAGGCTTACGTGGTAATTGCCCAAAATAGCGGATCAACATTCCATCTGCCTTTTTTGCCCAATATGACGCCTCCGCTAATAATTCATGGGGCGTCTTTGCATAGAATTGCGGATCAGTGCGTAGAAAGTGCAGGAAGGCTTTGAAGTCGCCATTGAACTTCAATTCAGCGATAATTTTTTCCATATCGCTGCGTATGCGCGCAACTTCTGCAAGCCCAACGTTATGGATTTCTTCGGGTGTATTTTCTAAAGTGGTGTATTCAAAAATCTGTGCTTGATAGAAAGCTTTGCCATTTGGAAGATCATAGGCCGCAATTGATTTTCTTGCTTTCGGCATGTATTCGTTGCGTATGAATTCATATAAATTTTGATACGCAGGAATTACCTTGTCAGCGATAACGCTTCTTGCCTTCTTCTGTAATTCCGTTTGTTGTGCGGCTGATATCGATGCAGGAAGCTGGGTAAATGCTTTAAAAAATACGCTGTTATCAACGCTGGTCGTTAAGTGTTTTTGAATGCTAGCATCACGTCCAGTTAACACTACTTGAGGCATCGTCATTCCTCGTTCCATTCCAAGCTTCATCAAAGCAATTTTTTGTGAGAAAGTATGTGGAATGCTCGCCATTTGTTTAATAAACCGCTCACAACTTTTTACACTAACGCAGCGCGTTGATTCCGCTGCGCCTGCGGTGCTAGCCCAAAACTGGCTATCCGAATTGAAGGTCAGTAGATGCGCGTTGAGTGTCGTTGAATTGATGCGATTAGTGAGTTGGTCGGCAAATATTTTGTAGTTGATGCGCGACTCACTCGAAAGCAGTGCAGGATTAATTTTCTTTAGATCTTCCGATAAATTACGCCACATTTTTAGGCGGCGCTGTTCTGCCTCGTCGCTATAATCGGCTTGCGTGATCTCATCTTCATCATCCGCTGCACGACGACCAGGAAATTCCTTATTTCTGTACACAGTTTCTTTCTGATATAGCGTTTTAAAATTGAGTTCTGCCTTGGCTTGCTCAGATTGATTGGCGACGCCACTGACCTTAATCGTTTGTTCCGCAGCTTGTACGTTTGAAATGCCGCAGGTATTCCACATTCCTAGGCAAAAAATCAGGCTGATGGCAATGCTAATGTCTGTACGCTTATTCGTCGGCGTTGAGCTCTGCGAGATTTGAGAGGCAATAGAATTTCTGTGCTGATGCATAATTTCTCCGAAGTTGAGGTGAGGCAAGAAGTTCGAATAGATGAAGAGATGTTTAGATATACTAAGAATATACCGAAGTGCGCATGCAAGGTCTGATCGCTTAAAACTAAATTAGTTCATTGTTGTGGAAACGCGGAAAAATTTATATTCAAGAAACAAATGTGGGCGAGTATTAGACAGTATCTGACTCGCTTGCTACACTGAAATTCAATATAAATTATTTTCAATATTTTGAATGACAACACTAGCTTCTTACACCGCTAACTTCTGGTCGCATGCCGAGTTAGGTGCGAATACGATTATCTTTCTCAACTTGACTGGCGCTTTGTTGCTGGGATTTGTTGTCGGTTACGAACGATCCTATCATGGTAGGGCGGCTGGAATGCGTACCTACGGCTTGGTTTGTATGGCGTCTGCCGCGCTGGTCGTGATTGCGGGATACCCAGATTTCTGGTTTGGTGGCAGAGCCTTGTCACCGGTAGCTTTAGATCCATCGCGAACCATACAAGGCGTTGTTACAGGCATCGGTTTTCTAGGTGCTGGTGTGATCATGAAAGAGGGTTTTAGCATTAGTGGCTTGACTACAGCTGCTTCGCTTTGGGCTTCCTCTGCGATTGGTATCTTAGTTGGAGTTGGCTTTTACGCTGCGGCGATTTTGTTAGCTTTTTTGTCGGCCGCCTGCATGATTTGGGTTTTTAAATTGGAAGCATGGCTGCCAGCACGTCAGGCAATCTCCATCGTGATGCAATTTAAGGAAGGTTTTGTTGCGAGTGAGACTGCGATACGCCAATTAGCGATGGCGCGCGGCTACGAAGTGGCTGGAGGGACGATCATCATCTCGTCAAAAGATGGTCGAACTGAGTGGCGCTTTGTTGCAGTCGCTTTAAATCGAAAGCAAGCCACCTCAATTAGTGCCTTGTCGGAAGAAATGAATAAATTTGAGGGTTTAGTTTCTTACCAGTTGGCACACGCGAGGAATTAGCTAAGTGATTGAATCGTAAGTGTAAAAGAGAATTTCCCTGATTTTCGCTGGAAATTTTTATCTAAAAAGTGCTAGAGAGATTTAAAAATCTATTGACAGTTAAATCGAACATCTCCATAATTCGGGGTTCCCTGGGAGGGGTGGCCGAGTGGTTAAAGGCGACAGACTGTAAATCTGTTCTCTCTGAGTACGCTGGTTCGAATCCAGCCCCCTCCACCAGGCAGAATTTAGCGGCTGAGGTTATTGTCGGATCAGTTTCGTACGCGGGTGTAGCTCAATGGTAGAGCCGAAGCCTTCCAAGCTTAAGACGAGGGTTCGATTCCCTTCACCCGCTCCAAGTTTAAAGTTTTGTAGGTGCATGTGGTTTGTGCAAGTGCTGCCCTTGTAGCTCAGTGGTAGAGCACTCCCTTGGTAAGGGAGAGGCCACGTGTTCAATCCACGTCAAGGGCACCAGAGTAGTTTTAAATCATCGTCTTCGCATTGTTATTGTCAGGCGTGTGTCTGATAGCTTAAGAAGATCTCTCACAATCGTTAGGAGTCTAAAATGGCAAAAGGTAAGTTCGAACGCACCAAGCCGCACGTTAACGTCGGTACAATTGGTCACGTGGATCACGGTAAAACGACATTGACAGCAGCGATTGCGACAGTATTGTCTGCAAAATTCGGC
>NZ_JAGSPM010000038.1 GCF_018139645.1 Affinundibacterium baiyunense | reverse complement strand
TCAGGAACACACACGCACGCAGACGGCAGACCTCCCCCAACCGCTCTCTCTCCCTCCCTGTCTCTCTGTTCAATCTCTCGGCTCGCCATGGACGCTCCGAGCAACTGCACGCGTCCTGCGCGCGCCAAGTGACCGAACAAGCTGAGCTCTGCTGCTACAGTTGCTTGCCCCTGTGCCAAACTGGCAGGAGGTAGGTAGCTTATAGCATAGCAGCTAGAGCTAAGCTGTGGTGCGTAGCGGCAGCTAGAGCTAGCTTGTGCACGCGCAGGTGCGTGCTAGCTAGCTAGCTTGTTAGCTGTGGACTAGCTGTGTAGCAGCAGCAGCAGCACAGTAGCAGTAGTCGGTGATAAAAGGAATTTCTTTGGGGACATGTCGGCGGAGAGAGCCCCGGTGCTGGTGAGGCACGGCGGCGGCGGCGTGGAGGCGCTCCGGCAGCTCCCGCCGGGGTTCCGGTTCCGCCCCACGGACGAGGAGCTCGTGGTGCAGTACCTCCGGCGCAAGGCCATCGGCGTGCCGCTCCCCGCCGCCGTCATCCCCGTCTTCCGCGACC
>NZ_JAGSPM010000008.1 GCF_018139645.1 Affinundibacterium baiyunense | reverse complement strand
TCGCCACCAGACCGAAGTCCGTGCTGCCGTTCGACTTGCATGTGTAAGGCATGCCGCCAGCGTTCAATCTGAGCCAGGATCAAACTCTTCAGTTCAATCTCTGTTTTTAGCATTTCTGCTTCCATCCGTAGATGGCGTCGCTCACTCAAAATACTGACAGTTCGATTTTCATCTCTGAAAACCGTCTTGCTTTGTTATTTCTTGTGAACATTTGATATATTTTAAGTTTCCTAGCTACCTAAGCAGCTAGTCGCTATCACTATCAAGTGCCCACATTTATTGACTGTTAATTGTTAAAGATCTTCAATTCTTTTCTGCTTTTGCTTCGAAGCGTTGTGTTCGTCAGCAGCAGAGAAACGAGATTATGCAGCACTTCTAACTTCTCGTCAACCCCCTGTTTTTTTATTTCGCTTAAATCGTTTCTTACTAATCGATTTAAACACCAGGAAAATCAACGTCTTACTACTTGCATCACTCTTATTTCACACCCGCATTTCTGCGGGAGGCGAACTATAGCAAAGTTTCAGCGAGTTGCGCAAGGGAAAATTAGATTGTTTGGGGCATTGAATAAGTAACAGTTAAAATACGCCTTTGATTTATTGAGTGCATTAATAATTATGTTACGTCTGACCGACATACAACTCCCGCTAGACCACGCCGAGAGCGATTTAAAACAAGCGGTATTGAAACGCTTAAATATTGAAGCCGCAGATTTAATCAGCTTTGAAGTATTCAAACGTAGCTACGATGCCCGCAAGAAAACCGCGATCGTGTTAATTTACACCGTAGACGTGACCACTTCGAATGATGAAAACTTACTGCATAAAATAAGAAATACACAAGGCCAAGCGAAAGTCACTAGAACTCCAGATACCAGCTACAAATTTGTAACTCACGCTAGCACGAAACCATTTAAGCGTCCGGTAGTCATAGGCTTCGGCCCTTGCGGCTTGTTCGCTGCACTTATATTGGCACAAATGGGATACAAGCCTATTGTGCTTGAACGTGGTAAAGCTGTCAGAGAGCGAACCAAAGATACTTGGGGCCTATGGAGAAAGCGTGAATTACAGCCTGAATCCAACGTTCAATTTGGCGAGGGTGGAGCTGGCACATTCTCTGACGGAAAACTGTATAGCCAAATTAAAGATCCCAAACACTATGGTCGCAAAGTATTAACGGAGTTCGTTAAATCTGGCGCACCTGAAGAAATTATGTATGTCAGCAAGCCGCATATAGGAACTTTCCGGCTGGTAAAGATGATTGAAGAAATGCGTAGCAACATTATTGAACTAGGTGGCGAGATCCGTTTCGAGCAGAAGGTAACCGACTTTGACATTCAAGATGGTCAAATTGTAGGCCTGACTATTAATGATCATGAAAAGCTTGAAGCAGATCATGTTGTGGTTGCAGTCGGTCATAGCGCGCGCGATACATTTCAGCTAATTTACGACAAAGGCATTTATGTTGAAGCAAAACCTTTTTCGGTGGGCTTCCGCATTGAACATCCTCAGTCGATTATTGATAAAGCACGTTTCGGCCCGAATGCAGGCAATAAAATTCTTGGCGCCGCAGATTACAAGTTAGTCCACCATGCCAAAAACAATCGGTCGGTCTATAGCTTTTGCATGTGTCCAGGGGGAACAGTAGTTGCAGCGACATCCGAAACTGGTCGCGTAGTGACCAATGGCATGAGCCAATATTCACGCAACGAACGAAATGCGAACAGTGCCATTGTGGTTGGAATTTCACCTGAAATCGACTATCCAGGGCATCCACTTGCTGGCATCGATTTTCAACGTCAATTAGAAAGCAAAGCATTTGAAGTCGGTGGCAGAAACTACAATGCACCGGGCCAACTAATCGGCGACTTCTTAGCAAATCGCCCGTCCTCAGAATTAGGGGAAGTCATTCCCTCGTACAAACCAGGCATCAGCCTGTGCAACCTCGCCGATGTATTACCAGCATTCGCGATTGATGCGATTCGCGAGGCCATTCCTGAGTTTGATAGGCAAATTAAAGGTTTTGCACTGAAAGATGCGGTATTGACGGGAGTGGAAACTCGCACTTCATCGCCAATTAGAATCAAACGCAAAGATGATGACCTGCAAAGCATCAACACCGAAGGCTTTTATCCAGCAGGCGAAGGAGCTGGCTATGCGGGTGGCATTTTATCGGCCGCGATTGACGGTATTAAAGTAGCCGAAGCAGTCGCTCTGAGCATTAATCGCAAGCATGCGTAAATATGCATAGAAAAAACCGGGTCGACTGAGAACCCGGTTTTATAAAACTATTTAAACGTATGAGCGCATAAACGCATCAAATTAACTCACTAATTCCTCAAGGCCTGCTGCCAATTCCGAGATTGGTGGCATTTCATTCAATATATAGTCTACTGAAATACCTAGCTTAGCAAGTACCTCGTGCGGAATAGTTGCCTCCATTTCTTCTTTGGAATACTTATTTTCTTCTACACGTGATCGCCATACCGCTACATGCACGACACCTGCCATCGGTTCAAAACCTTGCGCGACCAATGGTTGAGGGAATCCTTTGATTACCGCAGAAAAATTATCAGGAAAACGCCAGCGCTTAGCCAATTCTGCACCAACATCAGAAAAATCATAGCCGAAGGATGTGCGCTCTACGTCTAGACGACGCGCATCCAATAAACCAGCAATTTTATCGATTTGCATAGCTTGTTCAGGCATTGCAGCATGCATCACTAGCTGACCAATCGCATGCATCAAACCGACAGTAAAGGCAAAGTCTGAATTGCCGTTAATTTTCTTTGCCAGACATTTAGCGATGACCGCCGTGTGCATGCTGTAACGCCAAAACTGCTTCAGATCCACGCCAGGCATCGCTTTGAATCCACCTGTCAAACCACTACTAATAACCAAGGTACGAACTGTCATAAACCCCAGCATTAGTACGGCATCATCCACAGTTCCAACACTACGAGATGAATGGTAATAAGAAGAATTTGCCAAACGCAGTATCTTTGCACTCAACACTTGATCTGCGGCTAACTTACGAGAAATATCATCGATTGACACATTGTCGTCATTAAAGCTATCAATCACTTCTTGGACAACTTTGGGAATCGTTGGTAAAGCTGTTTGTTGCTGAAATAGCGCGTCGAAATTCATAGATATCTCCCAATTTTTACAGCATCAAAGACCATTCGAAGCCAGCATCAATCAAACAGATTCATGCCAGTTCATTTCTGACGTAAATTTTTTTATTATCGATGTCTATTATGTTTGTGATTCAACATCAATTTACGCAAAGAAATAATACTCCGATAAGTGGATAAGGAGAATATTTATCATAGAAGCTATGAGAAAAAACGACAGCTTATTCATCTCTCACGCCATCTATGCACAGTTCCTGAATTTTTCTGCTAATCGTATTTCGTCCGATTCCTAAACGAATCGCTGCCTCATTTTTACGTCCATGTGTATGTCTCAAGGCAGCTTTAATAACAACACTCTCAAAATCACGACTCAACTTTGACATAATCTCTTGCCCACCTTGTTGCAGCAAACGTTCTGCCTCATGCTCCAAAGAGCTAAGCCAGAAATTCTCAGTTTGCATCGAGATCGCTGCGTGATTAGGTAATCGCACACCGACTTCAACGGCCGCATTACTCGTGGTTATCGGCAATAATTCACTCGGCAAGTCAACGACCTCGACCACCTGCCCTGGCGCCATCACAGTAATCCAATTACATAAATTTTCTAACTGCCTAACATTACCCGGAAATTCTAAGCCAGAGATATACGTCAATGCGGAATCAGACAATCGTTTTGCATCAACGCCCAATTGCTTTGCACTTTGAATCAAGAAATGCTTAGCTAATAAAGGAATATCCTCACGCCGTTCGCGCAAGCTAGGAACACGCAAGCGAATTACATTGAGTCGATGGAACAAGTCTTCTCGAAACACACCCTCTTTCACGCGTTCTTCTAAATGTTGGTGAGTCGCCGCGATCAATCGTACATTCGCTTTTAATGGTTGATGTCCACCCACACGGTAAAAATGTCCATCAGAGAGTACGCGCAGCAGACGCGTCTGCAGATCAAACGGCATGTCACCGATTTCATCTAAAAACAAGGTGCCACCTTCCGCTTGCTCGAATCGACCGCGGCGAGCGGATTGCGCACCAGTGAAGGCACCTCGTTCATGTCCAAACAACTCTGACTCAAGCAAATCTTTAGGAATTGCCGCCGTGTTTAGTGCGATAAAAGGCTGATTCACGCGTGGACTATGTTTATGTAATGCGCGCGCCACCAGCTCTTTACCGCTGCCAGACTCACCCGTAATCAACACGGTTACACTCGATTGCGACAAACGACCAATTGCACGAAATACTTCTTGCATCGCTGCGGCATGTCCTAGGATCTCTGTTTCAACATCAGCGACTAATTCAATTGTCGCTTCACGTGCACTTTCTTCTAGCGCACGCCGAATTAATTCCACGGCTTTAGACAAATCAAACGGCTTTGCCAAGTATTCAAAGGCACCACCTTTAAAGGCAGCAACCGCAGAATCGAGATCAGAAAACGCCGTCATAATAATGACCGGCAAACTTGGCAAGCGCTGCTTGATCGTTTGCAACAAGTCCAATCCTGATGCGCCGTTCATGCGAATATCTGAAACCAAGACTTGTGGGGATTCTTCGTCGAGCGCGGTCAATACATCATCGGGATTCATAAAACTACGCGTAACAAAGCCTTCTCTTGCCAACGCTTTTTCTAGCACCCAGCGAATAGAATCATCGTCATCTACAATCCAAATGTTTTTCTTCATTGATCAGCATCTCTTAAATTAAGTTTTCTTGCCGCACGCACCGTTTGAGCGCACACAGCGAAGTGATTCATGCGCGATTATGGTTCACGGCAATGGAATCAAGATTCGAAAATCCGTACATCCAGGACGACTTTCGCAATCAATGACACCAGCATGCTGCGTAATAAAAGCTTGTGCCAATGTTAGTCCCAATCCACTACCACCATCTCGCCCAGAAACCAGCGGATAGAAAATCCGATCCCGAATATTCGGTGGAATGCCCGGTCCGTTATCGATGATATGCAAATCTAATGCCAGCCTGTAGCGTATTTTCGCAAGGGTAATTTGGCGCACCACGCGTGTCTTAAAAATGATCTCTGCATCGCCATCCGCCATGCGCACGCGCAGCGCTTGTGCGGCATTATGTGCGATATTTAACACGGCTTGAATCAGCTGCTGCTGATCACCGCGAAACTCAGGAATCGATAAATCGTAATCGCGTTTAATCACCAAGCCTTTCGGAAATTCAGCCATAATCAAACTACGAACACGCTCACAAACCTCGTGAATATTAACGTCCGCGATCACTTGCGGCAAACGATTTGGAGCCAACAAACGGTCTACCAACACCTGAAGCCGATCCGCCTCTTTGATAATGACTTGCGTATACTCGCGTAATTCCTTGGCATCTCGCTCTGGTAACTCTAACTCCAACAACTGCGCCGCGCCGCGGATGCCGCCTAGCGGATTTTTAATCTCATGCGCCAGATTTCGGATCAACTCTTTGTTCTCTTTATTCTGATCCTGCATCCGCTCTTCTCGGTCCAGCTTGAGTTGCTGCACATTCTCTCGCAGCTCAATTAAGACGGGAGTTTCCGCATGATCGAGTGCGGTGACGATACTATGCACATGCAGCGGGTCTCGCCCAGTTCTCTCCAAGATCATATCTTGACGACGATCCGCAAACTGCTGAGCAATCGCTTGCTCAAAACCACTTAACAGTTCATCGCCATTCAAAAATAAATCTTTAAGTTGTAGTTTGTGAAGTAACTTAAAAGGACGCTCTAGTAAATTTTCAGCTGCTGGATTGGCATAAACAATGCAGCCATGGGGATCCATAACCAACACCGCTGACGCCAATAGCTCTAATCCCGCAAATTTATTCATGAATATTTCAGAGACTCAAAATTAAATTAAAAAAGGCCGCGATTGCGACCTTTTCTGAGATATCTGCAACGCAGATCTTACTTTAGGTTGCTAATTTCACGTTTTAACGCTTCGATGTTTTTCTCTGTACGCGCTAAATCATTCTTCAAATTATTCACCCGCTCTACATATTTTGATGGCTGACGCTCATCAGCACGACGCTCAACCTCACCACCGTTATATTCTTTCTTAATTGCTGCCAATTTTTGCTCTTCAACTTTGAGCTCATCCATCAAAATTTGCTTACGATCTGAGTCTCGCGCTTTTTGGGTACTATCATCTACCTTTGGAAAATTACCCGGCGTTGCAACTGGCTTCGCAGTAGAAGTAGTCGTTGCCTTTTTTGCTGGTGCTGGAACAGTATTTACATGAGGCAAATCAACTAACTTACAGCCTTTCGTAATACCTGTATTTTTATACTCTTTCTTTCCATTTGCATCCACACACAAATAGACATCAGACTGCGCTAATGTCGGACCAGCGTACAAAAAACACAAACCAAGACCAATCAGATATTGCTTCATATTGGGTAAGTAAAATAGTCAATAAGAGCTAAGTGTATGCCAAGCCTTGATTTTGCACAATTACCCATCGTAGATCGAATAAAAAAGCGGGGCATGCCCCGCTTTTTTACGACTTTATTACAGTGAATAGTACATATCGAATTCAACTGGGTGCGTCGTCATACGCATACGCTGAACTTCTTGCATCTTCAATTCGATGTAAGCGTCGATCATGCTGTCACTGAATACGCCGCCACGTGTCAAGAATTCGCGATCTTTGTTCAATGCGTCCAAAGCTTCTTCTAAAGAGGCACATACTGTTGGGATCAATGCGTCTTCTTCTGGTGGCAAATGGTACAAATCTTTTGATGCTGCTTCACCTGGGTGAATCTTGTTTTGTACACCATCTAAACCAGCCATCATCAATGCGGAGAAGCACAAGTATGGATTCGCCAGTGGGTCTGGGAAACGCGCTTCAACACGACGTGCTTTTGGATTTGCCACGTATGGGATACGGATAGAAGCTGAACGATTTTTCGCAGAGTAAGCCAATTTAACTGGCGCTTCATAACCTGGCACTAAACGCTTGTAGGAGTTTGTACCTGGATTGGTAATCGCATTCAATGCTTTAGCATGCTTGATGATACCGCCGATGTAGTACAAAGCGAAATCAGACAAACCAGCGTAACCGTCTCCTGCGAACAAGTTTTTGCCATCTTTCCAGATCGATTGATGCACGTGCATACCAGAACCGTTGTCACCAACGATAGGCTTAGGCATGAATGTCGCTGTCTTGCCGTAAGTGTGCGCTACATTCCATACGACGTATTTCAAGTTTTGTGTCCAGTCAGCACGTTCTACCAAGGTAGAGAATTTCGTACCGATTTCGTTTTGGCCCGCACCAGCAACTTCATGGTGATGAACTTCCACTGGAATTCCCAAAGATTCCAAGATCAGGCACATTTCAGAACGCATATCTTGGAAGCTATCAACTGGTGGAACTGGGAAGTAACCGCCTTTAACTGTAGGACGGTGCCCAGGATTGCCGCCTTCCATTTCTTTGCCTGTTGTCCAAGATGCTTCATCAGAATCAATCTTCACGAAACAACCAGACATATCGACTTTCCAACGTACGCTATCGAAAATGAAGAATTCTGGTTCTGGGCCGAAGTACGCTGTATCACCGATGCCGGAGGATTTCAAATAAGCTTCTGCGCGTTTTGCGATAGAACGTGGATCGCGGTCGTAACCCTTGCCATCCGCTGGCTCGATCACGTCACATTGCATGAACAATGTGGTTTCTTCCATGAATGGATCGATATTTGCTGTATTTGGATCTGGCATCAACAACATATCAGACGCTTCGATGCCTTTCCAACCTGCGATAGATGAACCGTCAAATGCATGACCAGACTCGAATTTATCGATATCGAAGTGAGAAATAGGCACAGTTACGTGCTGCTCTTTACCACGTGTATCTGCAAAACGGAAATCAACGAATTTCACTTCGTTATCTTTCGCCATTTTCAACACGTCTGCTGGGGTCATTGCCATTTGAAACTCCTTCTATCGCTCAAAAATAAGATTAGGAACTGCTATATCAAACTAAAATACCAAATCAAAACACGCTAAGAAACGCACTATTATGTGATTTCTGTATTCTCAGTACGCTGAGTGGAAGTACTTTTTGCACCATCACCATGCACAGAGATTGAAGAACATGCCGAGGATATTAGCAGAAAGCGTGCCATGTACAAGCCAAACTCGACAATTAAACTGCTTGAATTAAGTCTTTGTTTTACAAAGGAAATTTAAATTCACTTTTGTTGCACCACTTTAGCACGAAAACCGTTTGCACTAAAACAGTGCAAGCAATTTAATTTGCACCTCTTTAGTGCATTTTTTTCGCCCTGATATAGTGCGGCTTGAATTTGGGGTCAACAGACGACATCTATTCGACTTGATTTGTTCTTTTACATAAGGATAATGTACTGCTATCCATAATCGAAAATTAGCATCGCCTCATCAGCAATCTAAAGAATCGAGATAGAGAAAAACAAGACACCAATTTCTCCACTTTATCCAAGCTTACTTAGTCTTACGCAATCATATTCAGCCAAATTCAGTCTCAACAAGGAACATTTCTGATGAACGACCTAATTCAAAAAGCAAGACAACGCGGCCAAGAACAAAACTTGGCTTACGCCGGCGCGGTAACACCGGAAGAAGCATTTAGTTTGATACAACAAGATCAAAGCGTAGTTTTGGTTGATGTACGCACCAATGCTGAAAGAGATTGGGTTGGTCGCGTGCACATCCCAGAGTCACAACACAAAGCCGTCCAGTGGAGTTTGTACCCTGGCGGCGCACCTAATCCAGACTTCATGAAGCAATTACAAGACGCCGTTCCTGACACTAATAGCGTGATTCTGTTTCTATGCCGTTCTGGCGTGCGATCACGTCATGGTGCTCAGTTGGCAAGCGAACATGGATACACCGCATGCTTCGACATCCTGCAAGGATTTGAAGGCGATAAAGATACACACGGTCATCGCAAAACGCTAGGTGGGTGGTGTTCAGCAAATTTACCTTGGTTGGGTGCCTAAGAAATAATTGCAATACCTAATGCAAGTTGGAATTACCCCCTTTTGAACGATAAGAAGTAAGTTAATAAAAAAACCGCTACGCATTGTGATGCGTAGCGGTTTTTTCAATTGGATTTCGATATTAAACGATAGCACTGAAATCCAACAATGACTTATTTAAATTTATAACTAGCAGAGACACTCACGACGCGACCAAATAAATTTAGAGCGTGGTTGTATCCTTCCCAACCATAAGGATCATAGAATGGTTTGGTATTGAGTACATTCTTGATGTTCATCCCCAAACGCAAGTCCTTAATCGGCGTCCAACCCAAACTCAGATTCACGGTCTTGAATGCAGGCGCGCCGCCACAATGCGTAGGCTCTACCGCAACGCCAGCTGCTTTACAAGTTTGAGGATTATTATTCAAAGCATCATTCTTGTCATAAGCCCACTTGGTACCTCCGGTGTAATTCACAAATAAGCTACTTGTAAAATCACCATACTGCCAACTTAAGTTCAAATTTGCACGCAATTTTGGATTGCCATAGTAGCCAATATAGTTTTGTGAAAAACCATATCCATCATCGCCGTTGTAAGCATTACGATTCATAATCGTTGCGGATGAACCCAAATTCAGCTTGCCGTAAATTCCAAGATCAAAGCGAGCATGGGCATCCACATCGAAGCCATCAATCATAGTGCGCCCACGATTCATGTACTTGTTCGTCAGCCCCGCCAAAATCCCAACCGAATACTTCGGCACGCCACCGGCGCAAGCACTCGCGTTTGCCGGATTAGCACACATACTCGCTACGGCCGCCATATTTGCCTTATCAAAATCAGTGATCGGTGCGCGCACTGCATTTGGTGCACCGATCAAGGCAGGACCATATTTTTCAACCGCTTGATCATATACTTCGGTAAAGTCTTGACGCACGATTTCATTGCGACGATAAACAAACCAGTAGTCAAGTGAGATATCGAATTGCTTGCTGGCTTGATAGACCAACCCGAGCGTACTAATCTTGGCTTTTTCTGGCTGTAAGTTCGGATTTGGAGGCGTCAATCCGCCGATATTGATACTGCAATTTGAGTTCAGCAATGACTTGCCTAGTTCTTGATCTGTCGGTGTCACTGATTTAATCAACAAATTAGCGATCGCATTTGTTTCGTCACAGCGCACTTTGTCGCGCATGCCGCCACGCTGTGCATATACGCCACCAACGCCAGACTCTGCCAAATTCGGTGCACGGAATCCTTGCGAGTACGTGCTACGTACCAAGAGATCGCTGACTGGACGATAAGTAACTCCAATCTTCGGTGCGATATTTGCGGAGAAGTTTGGATACTTATCAATACGTGCAGCAGTGTTCACTTCAAGATTTTTTGCAAGTGGAAAAATTGCTTCACCAAACACTGCAGAAATCGTACGTGAACCATCAAACCATGAGCCGCCTTGTTGAGTGATTTTACCGTTTGCAGCATCTTGATTACCTGGCGTTTCAAACTCTTCGCGCATCAGATTCACACCAATGGCTGCTCGTGCATCTCCACCAGACATCTTAAATAAGCTGCCTTCTAATTTCGCATCCCATGTAATTAGTTTTGTCCAAGATTGAATATCAAAAGTTGGATAGGCTTGACGTAATAATTCAGCATTCTTGTCACTAATCACGCCAAACTGATACGCTGGATTGTCCGCGATATACGTACGTTTGGTTACAGGATCAACAGTGAAAGGACCAAAAGCTTTTTCAAATCCATCTTTGTTGACATTAATCGTTTGATACAAAGTTGAGTGACTGCCTGCGACCGCTAAAGCAGATTCAAAATCCCACTGACCAATAGAGCCGCGTACACCCGCCATTGCACGATACGTTTTATCGGTATTTTGTTGGCCGAAATGCCCTTTCGCATCTTGCATTAAATACGTCAAACCTGCAGCGCCTCCCATTTTATCTTTGAGTTCTTGACTCATATTTTTTAGGTAGACATTGTTCGGTCCTAGGTAGGGATATGTGAAAGTATTCAATGTGGTACCTGTATTGCGTGAATACCAGTTCGCTGTGCCACCACCACTACTAAATGAACGCGGGCCATTTTCACCACGCATATCAATATCTGTATAAGCCACTTCAGCAAATCCTTCCCAATCTGGGGAGAGATTCATGCGTCCGCTGACAAAAATAGTGGCACGATCTGAGGTCGGTCCAGTGTCTAATGCATACGGCAAAGTATTCCATACACAACGCGTGCCTGATCCTTCAGTAATGAAAGTCGAGCAACCAGGAGCTGCCTGTTGATAGCGTTTGTTATTCGCGTTTTTATCGAATACAAATAAGGTTCCTGTGTTTAATACTCCCGGTTGGCTACCTTCGGTAATCCGGAAATTGCTAATGTAAGTTGGATTGTTTTTGTAGAACTGTGCTGGGCGTTTCAGATACGTATCTTCTAAAGCGATACGATCACGTTTATACAAATTCACCGACGCATAGACGTTGTAATTATCTTTCGCCAAATCACCATATCCAAATAATGCACTGGCTTGACGCTCACCATAGGATTTAACATCACGCGAACTATCAATCGTCGCACTCGCTTGCAAACCACTATACGACTTCTTTGTAATGATGTTGATGACGCCAGCAACAGCATCCGATCCATACACCGCAGAAGCACCGTCGGTTAACACTTCCATTCTTTCAATCGCAGCTGCTGGAATCGCATCGATATTGACGAATTGCGTTTGAAATCCCTCTGGTGCGCCATAGAAAGACAAGCGACGACCGTTCAATAAAATCAAAGTTCCCTGCGCGCCCAAGCCCCGTAAGTTCGCTTGTGAGGCACCATCAGAGCCAGTAAACATCGAGCGAAAATCTTGCTGCGCTGGACGTGCTGCTGGCAAGTTATCGAGCACTTGCATTAAGGTACGTGCGCCCATGCTCTCAATTTCTTTGGCATCGATAATTTGCACGGGCGACGCAGTCTCCGCATTCACGCGTTTGATGCTCGACCCTGTCACTTCTACCTTCTGTACTTTTTCTTGCTTCTTATCTTCATCTTCCGCGGCAAAGCTACTAGAAGCAAATCCTATCGCGAGCATTGCTGCGGCAATCTTAGTCAATCTCATTGGTATCTCCTATTTTTGGTTAAGTCATCTCATCATCAATGATTCAAATGCATCATCCGATTGCAGATAGCACCTCGGTGCATATACGGCGGCAAGCATGGATAAAATGCCGACAAGTCAAAGAATAAATGGGAATAGAAAAAGCCAACAGCGACAAATAATTAAGCGCACATCAAGTAAAATTTTATGAAAATAATCGCGAAAAATGGCGAGCGATCTTCGAGAGAATCCGAAGCAATTCAAAATACGAAGCGCGTGAATTTGCGCACACGATTCATGACGACGTCATCATTACAATGCGCATTTGCGAAAAGAAATTAATCAAAAAAGAGCGTGCGTTAAAGCGTATGAATGTCGAAGAAAATCGACACCAGCAGCAATCGATTTTTCAGAGAATAAATCGCAGCAAAGTTTCAATCATCAATTTATGTATACAATGATTTCCACGCATTGATATATGCATCAGCGCGTTCTTTCACTTGTGCGGCGGCATCATCAGCTTGATATAAATTGGAACCAAGGCCAAATCCATTTGCGCCTGCCTGAACATAAGTTGACATCCCTTCAGGCCGCACGCCACCAACAGGCAAACATAAGCAAGACTTTGGCAACACTGAGCGCCATGCTTTTAAAACCGATGGAGGAACACTTTCTGCAGGAAATAATTTTAGTGCGTCAGCCCCATGCTCCAATGCTGCAAAGGCTTCCGTGAGCGTTGCAACACCAGGAGTACAAATCATGCCGCGTTGTTTCGCAGCTTTGATAAGTTTGATATCAGCGTGCGGCATCACAACCAAGCGCCCACCAACTTGGTGTAATTGATCTAGCTGTTCTTCATTCATGACAGTGCCTGCGCCAATTAAACAATTGGAAGGTAAGTCTTGCACCAACAAAGAAATACTGTCAATCGCATTAGGTGAATTCATCGGCACTTCGATACAACGAAATCCCGACTGCACAAGTACGCGGCCAATTTCTACGCTTTCATGCGGATGAATACCACGTAAAATCGCAATCAATGGAAGTTCTTTAAAGTAGTCTGATATGTGCATATAAAAACCTAAACAACCAAAACAATCACAGCAATAAATGAATCGAATACATCAAATGAATCAATTTAACCCTGCTTCAACCGCAACTATAGAGAAGCCGATTCACCAGTCGCAGTGTAACCAATTCTGATTATCAAGAACATCGAGATAAATTATCGATCTCATTTAGATTTGTTTAATCACTGACCAATTTATTCTCGCAATAATTCACCCGCGAGTTCGGTACTCTCTTTTAAGGTTTGCAACACAATATTTGATCGGATATCGAGCACGCCAGTGGTTTTGTATAAGCGCTCAAGAACGAAAGCGGAATAGTGTTTTAAATTGCGAGCACGTACACGCAATAGATAGTTCGCATCGCCGGTGATGATGTAAGAACCGACAACCTCTGGCCAGCTTAGCAGCGCTTTTGAAAAGTTCTCATGCCATTGTTCAACATCACGTCGCATTGTGACCTGTACAAATGCATCCACTTCCAAACCCAATACATTGGTATCGAGCACCGCGCGATAGTGACTGATCACACCACTCTCTTCGAGTGCGCGCACACGGCGCAAACATGACGAAGGCGAGAGGAATACCCGCTCCGCTAAATCTTGGTTGCTAATACGCCCATCTGCTTGCAATAGCTGCAGGATCTTTAAATCGGTAGGATCGAGATTCATTGAATTTTTACGTCACTTATCAAGCATAAAGCAACATATTATTCTAATTTATCGATAAAACCCGAAGAATTTTGCAAGAACGCATCAAGAATTTCGACATAAAATATGCCGTCTAATTCGATCAACTACTTCTGAAAATACACAAGCAAATAGACATTTCAAACATATCGACTAAGCTCTACTGTATTTCCTATCGTTGCCTTAGCCCATTCATTATTCATATAAAACCCTATGACTAGCATTGACCAACTATATTGCAAAACGCTTGACCAAAACGATCCACTGGCTGCATTACGTGAGGAATTTAATCTTCCCGCGGGCATGATCTACCTTGATGGTAATTCGCTCGGTGCACAACCGAAAGTCGCCTTTCAACGAGCACAGCAAGTAATTCAAGAAGAATGGGGCAACGACCTGATCAAGAGTTGGAACAAGGCGGGCTGGTTTGATCTGCCTTCGCGCTTGGGCAACTTGCTTGCACCGCTCATCGGTGCGGATGCAGATGAAGTGGTGATAACCGACTCGACCTCAATTAATCTATTTAAAGCGATCGCCGCAGTTTTGAACATACAGTCCAAGAAAGCGGATGCCAACACACGCAAAGTTATCGTCACAGAGCGCAGCAATTTTCCGACCGATATCTATATGGCAGAGGGATTAACGCAATGGTTAGATCGTGGCTATCGCCTGCATTTAATCGACTCAGCTGAAGAATTGAGCAAGGCCATCAACCAAGATACCGCCTTAGTCATGCTTACGCATGTGAATTATCGTAGTGGCGCCTTACATGATATGGCGGCAGTCACGGCGATGGCACACGCACATGGCGCACTATGTTTGTGGGATCTCGCCCATTCGGCAGGCGCAGTTGAGGTCAATCTACAACAAGCAAACGCTGATTTCGCGGTGGGCTGTTGTTACAAATATTTAAATGGAGGTCCAGGTGCGCCGGCTTTTATTTGGGTACCGAAACGACATCAAGCTGATTTTCATCATCCGCTAACGGGTTGGTGGGGACATGCTGCACCATTTGCGATGCTCCCATCATTTACCGTCACGCCAGACATACGCCGCGCACTTTGTGGCACACAGCCTATCGTGTCCCTCGCAATGATCGAATCTGGTTTGCAAGTGTTCGCCAAGACATCGATGGCAAGCGTGCGCCAAAAATCCTTGGCATTAACCGATTTATTTATTCAATTAGTAGAAACACGCTGTGCGCAACATCAACTCGAATTGGTAACGCCGCGTGAACATGCACAACGCGGCAGCCATGTCAGTTTTACACATCAACATGCTTACGCGGTGATTCAAGCGCTAATTGAACGCGGTGTTGTTGGCGATTATCGTGAGCCAGGCATTATGCGCTTTGGCTTTACTCCGCTTTACACCAGTTATACAGACGTTTGGATCGCAGTCGAAATTCTGCGCGACATTCTCGACTCACGCAGTTATAACACCAACATACAACGTAATGCGGTGACTTAATCTAGTGACTCATTTTAGTGCCTTAATTAAGTGAATCACCAAGCAATCATCCAAACAATCAAGAGATATTTATGACGACAGATCACACACAAAATGAGAACAAATGTCCGATGTCTTGGCATGGTGCCAAACTCGATTTCAGCAAAGATATGAGCTATGGAGATTATCTCGGCCTCAATCAAATCCTATCAGCGCAACATCCCTTATCACCAAACCACAATGAAATGCTTTTCATCATCCAGCATCAAACGAGTGAGTTATGGATCAAATTGATGCTGCATGAATTGCACGCTGTACGACAACAAATCCGTCTAGGTGAGCTGCCGCCTGCATTCAAAATGCTGTCACGCGTAGCGCGTATCATGGATCAGCTAGTTCATGCATGGGACGTGCTGGCAACCATGACACCAAGCGAATACACTGCGATTCGCCCCTACCTTGGCAATTCATCGGGTTTTCAATCACATCAATACCGCGAACTAGAATATTTGCTGGGAAATAAAAATGCGACCTTGCTGCAAGTGCATGAAAAAGCACCAGAAGCACATGCTAGCTTAGAAGCGGCCTTAAATTCACCGTCGATTTATGATGAAACCATTATGTACATGGCACGTAACGGTTTTCAAATCGATCCCGCGCGCTTGCAGCTAGACTGGACCAAGACTGTGGTTGCCAATGATTCGGTTAAACTAGCTTGGCAACAAGTCTATCAAGCGCCCGAGCAGCACTGGGCATTTTATGAACTAGCGGAAAAACTGGTGGATATGGAAACCTCCTTCCGCATTTGGCGCTTCCGCCATGTCACGACGGTGGAACGTATCATTGGATTTAAAACTGGCACAGGCGGTACCGCTGGTGTCAGCTATTTGCGCAAAATGCTTGATGTCGTGTTGTTTCCAGAGCTGTTCTCGATACGAACCGAACTATAAAGCCGCATTTCTTCTCATTTAGCTAAGAAACCCCAAAGACTAAATAAAGATAGAACGAAGCTTAGTTAATAATCTAGCTTCGTTCTATCTTTAGTCATTGTTACTAGCTTTATCATTGCTAGCAATATCCTCTCACTCCTTCCATCCAAAAAATCATCAATTCAATGTGAATCAGTACACATTAATCGAATTTTTGCGATTAATTATTGGCAATAGACAGTTGCCGCAAAAGCCAGGCTGGGCTCGATTAATATATTTAAGCATGCTTCAATGTTGCAAAAATGCCGCACTGCACAGATGTTTCAATAAGATTTTCTGGGTAAATATATTTAAGAATATTTGGTAGATAGAGTTGCGATTCACATTCGATTTCATGCAAGAAATTGAGTTGGCACAAAGCAATTTAGATGCTCGGAACACGTCTATACAAGTCTGAAAACACGAAAATCCGCCTAAAAAGCGATAAATCCACCAGAAAATTAAACAACGTAATGCGATCAAGATGTTAATTTAATAAAAATAAAATTTCCTACTTCCATCACGATTGGTATGGAATTGGACTGCATCTAAACAATCCAGATCTAAAAATATTGATGAATTTGCCAGCTTGACACTCAAGCGTGTGGAATGGTCTCATCGCAAATGAATGTTTTTCTCATGTTAATTAAATAGAAATAGTTCGAGTTGTGTACGTAGTGATTTGATAAAAATAAAAACTAATGGGATTTTATCAAATGCACAACGAAAACCTTGCTTTTTAATTCAACATTCAGCACGAGATGCATTTCAAACAAGTCCTACACCCAAGAAAAGTTTCAAAAACTCGTTTTGTTGTTCATTAACTGGAGGAAGTTAACATGGTAGAAAAGATCTTATCCCGTTCTGTACGCCTGATGTTTATTGGTGGCGTCGCAATGGGAGCTGGTATGCTTGCACAACCAGCATTCGCACAAGATGCGACACCACAGCGTATCGAAATTACTGGTTCTTCAATTAAGCGTATTGCTGTTGAAGGCGCATTGCCAATTCAAACTTTGTCTAAAGCACAAATCGAACAATCTGGTGCAAATACTGCTGCAGATTTGATCGCGTCTTTACCTTCCATGCAAGGTTTCGTTACTTCCTCTACATCTATTAACGGTGGTGGTGGTGGAACACAAACAGCATCTATCCACGGTATTGGCGATGGCTATACTTTGGTTTTATTAAATGGTCGCCGCGTTGCGCCATTTACTACAGGTTCTACAGTCAACTTGGCAAATATTCCGTTGTCAGCAGTTGAGCGCGTTGAGATTCTAACTGACGGTGCGTCTGCGTTGTACGGTTCAGATGCGATTGCTGGTGTGGTTAACTTCGTTTTGAAGAAAAACCAAAAAGATTACAACATCGAATTCACTTACAGCACACCGCAAGAATCCTCCAAAGGTAAAACAACGAACTTCGCCTTATCCAAAGGATGGGGTGACTTGAATACTGATGGCTACAATATCTTGTTAGCATATAGCCATGACGAACAAGCCGAATTGAATGCATCTGATCGCGCATTCTCCGCAAAAGGTGGTGTGACACCGTTTAAACACAATGGCAAAGACTACACAATGTACATGTTGAGTAGTAACTCCATCCCAGGTAATGTGAACTTAACTGGCGGTACCGTTGCCAACTTCAACCCGTATTTGGCGACGAATGGCACATGCCCAGCAGAAAATACTTTTAAAGTTGGTACACGCTGCTTGTTTAACTACGGTGCAACTGTACAGTTATTGCCAGAGTTAAAACGCGATAACTTTTTGGCGAACGTCAATGTCAATATCAATGACAATTTGAAATTCTTCGCTGAAGGTATGATGACTAAGTTCACTAGTCGCGCTGCTTACGCACCTCCAGCACAACCATTGGGTATTGATCTGAACAGCGCACTGTGGAAAAACACTGTTGCACCAGCTTTGATCAAACAAGGTGGTGATCCAACTAAAGTGACACGCGCATCAATGACTTTGCGTTTGGTTGATGCAGGTCGTCGTACTGATGACTGGAAAACAGAATCCAAACATTTAGCAACCGGTTTCGAAGGCACATTTAAGAACTGGGATTACACAGCTTCTTACGTATTCTCCGAAAACAAAGCAATTGACTCTGCATATGCTGGCTACACAAGTGGTGAAAAGCTGGATGCCTTAATTAAATCTGGGGCATGGAATCCATTTACTGCACCAACAGCAGCATCAAAAGCAGCATTAGCTCCTGCAGTGTTAAAACAAGTTTTAGATGTTTCAACTTCACAAATTAACGTAGTTAATTTGCGCGCATCCAAAACAGACTTATTTACATTAGCAGGTGGCGGTGCAAGTTTAGGCTTGGGTACAGACTTCATGAAACAAACTTTTGTTTCTAATCCAAGTGCAATTGCACAAGGTCCTAACAAGCAACAACCAAATTGGACAGACGTTAACGTTGGTGGCGGCACTGGTGCTTTACCAGTTGACAGCTCACGTAACAGCTGGGGTGCGTTCGCAGAAATGTTCTTGCCTGTTGCGAAAAACTTTGATTTGACAGCTGCAGCACGTTACGACAGCTATGATGCAGTCAAAAACGCAAAGAACTTTGATGATCAAGGCAATTTGTTGTCACCAGCAACTCAAGGTACAAAACAAAGTTCCGCAACTTATAAATTAGCTGCTGCGTTCCGTCCAACAGATTCCGTTTTGTTACGTGCATCTTATGGTACTGGCTTCAAAGCACCGACAATGTTGAATATCACTCAACCGATTGCAAACGGTGGTTCATCTAACTTCTTCCCATGCCCAATTACATCTGGCCCATTGTTGCCACTGTGCACAGGTACAGCAGAGTACAACTTGTTAACAGGTGGTAACTCAAGCACAGGTTCAACTGCATTGAAACCAGAGAAATCAACTCAATGGACTTTGGGCTTCCGTGTTGAACCAGTACAAAGCTTGTCTATGGGCTTCGACTTCTGGAATGTTCAGTTGAAAGATCAGATCAAGACATTGTCACAAAGCGAAGTGTTCTTGAACCCAGTAAAATATGCAGCATTGTTCTCTGCATATGCTGATCCAATTCAAAAGCAAGACGTTATTGCAGCAACCTTGACACCATTCAACTTGGCTAAAGCACAATTCCAAGGTATTGATTGGGATCACACATATCGCGCAGCGATCCCTGCTGGCTACGGTAAATTGTCCTTCAACTGGACAGGTACTTACATGTTGAAAGCGGATTTGGATTCTGGTGTAAAAGGTGATCCAATCGAAAAAGGTGTTGGCAAGTTCAACAAGTACAATGATGTTACTTTCCGTGTGATTTCACGTTTGGCAGCAAACTGGAAACCATCAGATCGTTACACACATACCGCAACGATTGGCTATCGCTCAGGCTACAAAGATTCAGTCATTACTGCTGATGACGGCGCAGTTCGCTTCTTGAATGCTGACGGTACGCCGGGAGACTACACAGGCGTGACACGTAATGTGAAGGCTTACTACACATTAGATCTGCAATCAAAAGTTATCTTCAGCAAAAACTTGACGATCACTGGCGGTATCAAAAACTTGCTTAACCAAGATCCTCCATTCTCTCAACGTATTGAAGGTGGTGGTAACCAATTAGGTTACGATGGTCGTTACACAGATCCATTGGGTCGTCAATTCTACGTAGTTGGCAACTTGAAGTTCTAATCTAACGAATCAAAAAACTGAAGTAGCAACACGCAAAAGCCCCAGATTTATTCTGGGGCTTTTGCATTTTTGGCGTCTATCATTGCAATCATCAAGACCATGGTTCAGACAGCGATATATCACCCAAATAGCATAAGAAAATGGGAACTATGAGCGAGCCATTCGGTCTGAATTGCGTCACATTTCAAGAGCATCGTTCATTCCTTGATGAATAGCGATGACTTCGACACTTACTAAAACAAAGAAAGAGGAACCCATGCGAAATCGTATCTTAGTCGCCATTATTTCAAGCTTATTTGCATCTTCGGTATATGCACAAACTGGCTCCCAAGCCATGCCAACAGAAACAAAAAAAGTACAAAATCAAGCAAGCAAAAACAAAGCATCTGCGAAAAAATTACAATCTGGTATCGACCTACAATGGATAGATAAAAGCGTACGTCCACAAGACGACTTTTTCCGCTTTATGTCAGGAAAATGGTTGGACACGGTAGAAATTCCAGCAGATCGCGGCCGTTACGGTGCCTTTGACCAATTAGCAGAAATGTCTGCAAAACAATCGGCTACCATCATTCAAAATTTGGCGACACAAACTGAATTAAAGCCTGGTAGCAATGAACAAAAAATTGCTGATCTTTACAATAGCTTCATGGATGAAGCGCACTTAGAAACGCTAGATATCAAACCATTGCAAGCTGACTTTGCGCGTATTCAACAATTCAAAGATAAAGCAGATCTAGCACCGATGCTTGCATACTTAGCGAGAATTAGCGTTGGGACCCCGATTGGATCGGGTGTTACGCAAGATGCGAAAGATTCTTCAAAGTACACTGTGACAGTCAATCAAGGCGGTTTAAGTCTGCCGGATCGTGATTACTACCTTAAACAAGACGATGCTAAATTTAAATCGATAAGAGATGCTTATGTTGCGCACGTCGAAAAAATGCTGACGATGGCGGGCATCAACAATGCGCAACAAGCTGCCGCGGCCATTTTGGCATTTGAAACAGAAATCGCAAAAATCCAATGGAGCAATGTAGAAAATCGTAATCCAGTAAAAACCTATAACAAAGTAGAGATCGCCAAACTCGGCGACTTGTTATCAGGATTCGATTGGAACCAATATTTTGCCAATATGGGTACAGGTGGCAAAACAGATTCTGTGATCGTGCGCCAACCAAGCTATTTAACAGGCTTAAGCAAACTGATTCAAGATACTCCAGTGGAAACCTGGCAAGCTTACTTTAACTGGCGTGTACTCAATGCCTACGCTCCTTACTTGAGTAGGCGCTTTGTTGATCAAGATTTTGCTTTCTCAAACGGCACATTGCGCGGCATCCCGCAAAACCAACCACGCTGGAAGCGTGGTGTTAGCCGCGTAGAAGAAAGCCTGTCCGAGGCCTTGGGTCAACTCTATGTTGCAAAACACTTCCCTGCTGAAAACAAAGCGCGTATGCAAGTGCTCGTCAACAATTTGCTGATCGCCTATAAGCAAAGTATCGAGACCTTACCGTGGATGGGCGAAGCAACTAAGAAAGAGGCGCTGACAAAATTATCTAAATTCACGCCAAAAATTGGTTACCCAGATAAATGGCGCGATTACAGTAAATTGACGATAGTTAAAGGCGATTTAATCGGCAATATCAAAGCTGGTCGTGCATTTGCGTATCAACGTCAAGTCGACAAGCTCGGCAAACCAGTTGATCGTAGCGAATGGGGTATGAGTCCACAAACGGTGAATGCCTATTACAACTCACGTCAAAATGAAATCGTCTTCCCTGCAGCGATCTTGATGCCACCATTCTTCAACCCTGAGGCGGATGACGCGGTTAACTATGGTGGTATTGGTGCAGTCATCGGTCATGAAATTGGCCACGGTTTCGACGACTCTGGTAGCCAATCCGATGGCGATGGTAACTTACGCGATTGGTGGACTGCCGAAGACAAAGCCAACTTTGGAAAAGTAACCGATGCCTTGGTTGCACAGTACGGTAACTACAGCCCTATAGAAGGTCATAAGGTAAATGGTAAATTGACTTTGGGTGAAAATATTGGCGATAACGCGGGCTTGTCTATCGCTTATAAAGCATATCAATTGTCGTTAAAGGGTAAGAAGCCGCCTGTGATTGACGGTTACACTGGTAATCAACGTGTCTTTATGGGTTGGGCGCAAGTGTGGCGTGGCAAAGCGCGCGACAAAGAAACCATTCGTTTGCTGGCGACCGATTCGCATGCGCCAGGTATGTTCCGTGCAAATGGCCCTTTGACCAATATGCCTGAGTTCTATCAAGCATTTGATGTGAAAGAAGGCGATAAGATGTATGTGGCACCGGACAAGCGTATTCGAGTCTGGTAAGCATATTCCGATTCGTATGTTCTGATAAGCGCCAATTAAACTTGGCGCTATCTTAAAGAAGAAAGCGGATAAATTTATCCGCTTTTTTATTTTACTATCAACACGAAATCAAATTCGTCGCCAAACCTGCCAATGCTCTTTGCCCTCGAAAACAGCCAAAGAGTCACTAACTTTGACATTCTCTATGCACTCAAAATAAGGCGACATTAAACCAGCAAACTCTTTAACCGAGGTAAGAAACGGTGGTCCTTTTTTACTAATGCTCTCCGTCTCATCTAACAAAAAGTAGCCTATCAATTTTGCGCCCGACGGTAACAATTCTGCCCAGCGCCGCACTACCGCTTCACGTATCGCTGGCGG
Organism: Affinundibacterium baiyunense; assembly: GCF_018139645.1. GTDB lineage: Bacteria > Pseudomonadota > Gammaproteobacteria > Burkholderiales > Burkholderiaceae_D > Undibacterium > Undibacterium baiyunense. The sequence continues at coordinate 201,065 of NZ_JAGSPM010000008.1, read as the reverse complement.
CAAAGCACAGAAAAACGCACGCTCATAAATCAAATCCAAAGGTCCTGCCGGTGTAAATTCAAAAAAATCAGCTTGTTGCACCTGCGCAGACCACGGTTCTACTTGCGATTTCGCAGCTTGCACTGCGGCAGCAGAAAAATCTATCGCCGTAACTTGCCAACCGGACTCACACAAAAAACCTAACTCATTGGCATGTCCACAACCGGGGATCAAACAGTTTGGCGTTGAACTCTCCGTTCGCTGAAAGGCACCGACAAAATCACGTAATGCCTGAGGTACTGCTGCAAAATTCCATGGTGTAAATCCTTGCGCAAAACGCTCATCCCAAAAGGTTGGATGATTCGGATCTCGACTAGAAAATTGCGCCGTCATACCACCGGAATCATAAAGAAATTAATATAAGAAAACGCTAAAACCACACCGACCAATATGCCCACACCAATATAAATAATCGCACGCAACAATGAGTTCGTCGCACGTTGTTCGGCGATCAAACTCGCCAACAATGCGTCGTTATTCCCACCCTCTGCTGCACGAGTTAAAGCTTGGTGTGCAAGACGTGGCAGCTGTGGAAAGATATGACTGTAACGTGGTGCTTCAGCGCGCAGTTTATCTACTAATCCACGCCAACCAACTTGCTCACTCATCCAGCGTTCAAGATATGGCTTTGCGGTTTTCCAAAGATCAAGATCGGGATCGAGTTGACGGCCTAAACCCTCAATATTCAATAAAGTCTTTTGTAGCAGAACTAACTGAGGTTGAACCTCGACATTGAAACGACGAGAAGTTTGGAACAAACGCAATAAGACCTGACCAAACGAGATATCTTTGAGCGGTCGATCAAAGATAGGCTCACAACAAGCACGCACCGCGGCTTCCAGTTCGTCAACACGCGTTTCTTTAGGTGCCCAGCCAGACTCAATATGCGCTTCCGCGACACGTTTGTAATCACGTCGGAAGAATGCTAAAAAGTTCTGTGAGAGATAATCTTTATCATAATCATTGAGCGTACCAACAATACCAAAATCAAGCGCAATATAACGTCCTAAAGTAGCAGACTCGACAGATACCAAGATATTCCCCGGATGCATGTCAGCGTGAAAAAAACCATCGCGGAAAATTTGTGTGAAAAATATCGTCACACCATCACGTGACAATTTCGCTAAATCTACACCTGCTTCCAACAGCTTATCGGTTTGCGAAATCGGAATACCTTTCATTCGCTCCATCACAATCACCGATGGTGAGCAATAATCCCAATACATTTCAGGTACGATCAACAAATCAGAATCAGCAAAATTACGACGCAACTGACTACCATTCGCTGCTTCACGCATCAAATCCAATTCATCGTGAAGATATTTATCGAATTCACCAACTACCTCTTTGGCTTTCAAGCGCTTTCCATCTGCCCACAAAAACTCTAACCAACCGGCGGCAATTTTCATCAAAGCGACGTCGCGATCTATCGTGTCCTTCATCCCTGGACGCAAGACTTTGACCGCGGCTTCGCGACCATCTTTGAGCGTCGCAAAATGCACTTGCGCGATCGAAGCGGAAGCCACTGGCACACGTTCAAAACTGGCAAATAATTGATCAGGATGTGCGCCCAAAGATTTAGTAATTTGCGCCACTGCCAAATCTGGATCAAAGGATGGAACGCGATCTTGTAACAAGGCCAATTCATTCGCGATATCAGGTGGCATTAAGTCACGCCGCGTTGACAGCACCTGACCAAACTTCACAAAAATTGGACCAAGTTCCTCTAAGGATTTACGCAAACGTTCGCCACGAGGTGCCGACAAATCGCGCCAGAAAAGCAATGTCTTAATCAGTTTTGCCGTACGTGGAATACGTAACCCCGACATCGCAATTTCGTCGATACCGTATTTCAATACGATGCGAATAATTTTAAACAAGCGTAAAGAATTTAAAATCATTGCTTGGTTACCTTCATTTTTTCTAATCTTTCTAAGCGCTTCATCATACGCTCTACATCATCACGCGTTTTGTTCACTTGCTCGCCAAACGCACGCACTGCTTGCGGTCTAACCAACATGGGATTTTCTTCTAAAAAATATTCTGCAAAATTTTCTTGCAAATGTTGATGGGTGCGTTTCGCACTTTCAACGACGCCTTTACCTGCTGCCACCAACCGTACCGCAGCGACGTCGCCGAATAATTTACTCAAATCATCTTCCACTTCCCAGCGCAGATCTTGGCTTAATTGGGACAAGGTATTGGCAAAATCGGCATCGCCCTCGATTTTTACGTATGACACAGCACGCTCACGATTCTGCGCGATCAAAGCCAAATCAGCGGGTTTGATTCGTAACACTACTTGATCTACCGATGACGAACTAGCGGCTTCAGCCGATTGCAATAAGCCATCAACGCCAATTGTTACGCGCAGCTGAAAAAGTTCAACGTCAATACAGGCTGTCTTGCCGGCGTGCTTTTGTAAGCGTGCCGCAGCCCAGGGCTCTTGCGCCAACAAGTGATTAACAAACAGAATAAAAGGAGTGGCAATCATAAGCATCAAATAAAAAACCGCGCATGACATCATGCGCGGCTCTTAGTTTAACAGCAAACCCTCAAAAGACCTTCAATCTAGCGCATTTGAGAAGCTGTAATCCGATACAAGTTTGTCCGAAGGCAAGGCAGTACCGATAATCGATAAAATCAACAATAAAATTAATTCAACTGCTGAATACCCGCCAACAACCAACCAGATTGGCCATTAATCGGTTTTGCCAAATTCCAAACTTCAGCAAACGCTTCTGGATTCGTCGCACCACCTTCTTTGATCATGCCAGAGAACTTGACGCTAGCAACATAATCATAAGCTTGTGTCTCAATACCTAACAACTCAGCATCCAATGTCACCACATCGGTTTCATTTTTTGCGTTGCCACGGTCTTGTAACTCTAACTTCATTTCTGCAAACATTTCTGGTGAAGTAAATTCACGAATGTCGTTAATATCGCCACGATCCCATGCCGCTTGCAAACGAATATAGTTAGATTTTGCATGACGCAAAAAGCCTGTCACATCAAAATCAGCTGGAATTGTCCAGTTGCCTTGATTTGCCGCTGGTGCAGAACCTGTAGTGTTCAAATTTGCTGTACCAGCTGGTGTAGTCGATGTATATGCGGTCGCTGGTGCGTGTTGCTGCACTGGATCAATACGTGAACCAATTTCTGGCAAAGCATTATTGTTCGGCACACCAGCATATGCAGGTTGTTGATTAAACATACTAGGCGCAGAAGCAGCTGTATTCCCTGCTTTTTTACGCGTGAAGAAGCGGTACGCCATGAAAACCAAAAAGCCGATCGCCGCAAAAGTCAAAATAGAACCTAAAGCACTTGCCAATGCGCCGCCCATGCCTAAAGACGAGAACAAACCAGCCAACAACGCGCCACCAATCAAACCGCCAATAATACCTTTCCAAGGCATTGATGGCTTAGGTGGAACAGCTGGAGTTGCTGCATTTGGGGCACCAGGTTTTGCTGCTTGTGCAGGATTGGCAGTATTTGCTGCTGGCGCTTTTTGTGTCACGTTATTTGATTGACGACCAAATGAACCTTTTTTACCCATACGCTGTGCTTCAGCGTCGGCAACGATCATGGTTGTCGTACCGAATAGCAATGCGATACTCAATAAAATATGTTTCATGCAAATCTCCTTTTATACTGCAAACAAAATACAAACTGCCTTCATATGAACTGCAATGAGCTGAGCTAAGCTCAAGCAATCTTATTACTTCAAATTCTCTAATCTAAACATCCAACTCCTTAGAATTGACTGCTCATAGCTTAATCCCTGTGTGTAACGCCGCCACACCCGCGGTCAAATTAAAATATTGCACGCGTTCCAAACCAGCATCTTGCATCATGCCTTTAAGTGTTTCTTGATCAGGATGCATGCGTATCGATTCTGCTAAATAACGATAACTATCTGCATCATTCGCAATTTTTTGTCCTAACCAAGGTAAAACTTTAAACGAATACAAGTCATACGGCTTTTGCAGAACTTCCGGCACTTTAGAAAACTCCAGCACCAGCAATTTTCCACCCGGTTTTAATACGCGACGCATTTCAGCCAAAGCCTGATCTTTATGCGTCATATTGCGCAAACCAAAGGCGACACTGACGCGATCAAAATAATTATCTGGAAACGGTAACTTCTCCGCATCGCACAACAAAGTTGGGGTAATCAAACCTTTATTCAAGAGACGATCACGACCAACGCGCAACATCGACTCATTGATATCGGTATGCCAAACTTCGCCCGTTTTACCGGCTTGCTTAACAAATTCTTTGGCCAAGTCGCCAGTTCCACCAGCGATGTCCAAAACTCTAAATCCAGGACGTACGCCTGCTTGGGCAATCGTAAAAATTTTCCAAATACGGTGCAAACCGGCGGACATCAAGTCATTCATCACATCATATTTGGCAGCGACCGAATGAAAAACTTCCGCTACTTTATGGACTTTTTCTTCTTCAGCCACCGTGGTGTAACCGAAATGGGTAGTCGTCCCATCCGTTTTATTTACTTGCTCGCTCATCTTGGTACTCTGCAGAGAATGAAAGATTAGGATTTCTACGCCTTGCTTCAGACTTGTCGACGAGACTGAAACGGCGTTACTAGAAATCGACAGGCGGGATTATAGAGCCGAATCGGGAATCCGACTCGGACTTAGGTCAATATTTCTGCGGTAGAAATTTCGAAAAATTACCTATGAACCGCATTTCGGTCCAGTTTTAGGTGCGGGAAGCGCGTCACGCCCTGTTTCACCCGCAAAACCAGCAGCTTGTAGGCGTGCCAAATAGTCTTGCCACAATACTGATTGATGTGTGCCTAGCCAATACAGGTATTCCCAGGTAAAGATACCCGTACTGTGATCATCAGTAAAAATTGGCTTAATCGCGTAATTGCCGACTGGCTCTATGCCGGTGATACTGACCAAGCGCTTACCGATTTGTAAAACCTCTTGTCCTTCACCATGGCCACGTACTTCAGCAGATGGCGAATACACTCGCATCAATTCAAATGGCAATTCAAAACGCTTGCCGTCATCGAATTCGATTTCTAGCAAACGTGAGACCGTTCTGGCGTTAAGTGCGGTGGGTTGGACTTTGTGGGAGATGGGTGGAGGCAGTTGGTTCATGTTTTTTATTCGATAGGGAATTGTTTTAGTCGACTGCAGGCGCGATTACTGTCATTCCCGCATGCTTTTAGCGGGAATCCAGTGTCTTGAGTTAATCAAGCTACGCCACTGGGCTCCTGCCTTCGCAGGAGCGACACCTAATATTTTTCCAATATTAATTAAGTCGCAAATTCGCGTCGTATAACATCACGCAATGCGGGTAGCAAAGCTCGTTTGGCCTCTACTTCGGCGGAAGTTCTATCCGTCGCCGCCCACACAGGATTCGGAAAATGCGCATCATCAAGATAGCGTGGAATCACATGCCAGTGCAGATGCGGCACCATATTGCCTAAGCTAGCCAAATTGATTTTATGCGGCTGCATCACATCACGAATCGCCTGTTCAACTTTGCACACCGCTTGCATCATGACGGAGCGATCAGGGATAGCTAAGTCTGTCATTTCTTTCACATGCGCATTCCAGATCACCCGACAAAATCCGGGGTAGTTCGCGTCGTCGATTAAGACGACGCGAAATTTTTCGGTCTTCACGATCAGCTCGCCGCCATCTACTTCACATAATTCACATTGCATGGATCTCACCTTATACCAGGACGCGTTCAATACCGCCGTTGTTCGCTTTGGCAACATACTCTGGCATCCATTCTTCACCAAGAATATGGCGCGCCATTTCAACTACGATGTAATCAGCTTGGGTGCCGCTATCGTCGTTGTAGCGTGATAGGCCTTGTAAGCACGATGGGCAAGAAGTCAAAATTTTCACATCGCCCTTGAAACCATCGTTACGCAATTTATCTGCGCCTTTTGTCATCTCTTCTTCTTTACGGAAGCGTACTTGCGTCGAGATATCAGGACGACTTACCGCGAAAGTGCCAGACTCACCGCAGCAGCGTTCGTTCTTTTCGATCTTCACATTATCGACCGTCGTAATCAGGCTATTGATGGTTTTGCCTGACTCTTGCAATTTCATAGGATTGTGGCAAGGCTCGTGATACATATAACGCGTGCCCGTGACACCTTCTAGTTTGACGTTTTTCTCCATCAAGAATTCGTGGATATCGACGATGCGACAACCGGGGAAAATCTTATCGAATTCATAGGTCGCGAGTTGATCGTAGCAAGTGCCGCAAGAAACGACGACCGTTTTAATATCGAGATAATTTAGCGTATTCGCCATGCGATGGAACAGCACGCGATTATCCGTCATCATTTTTTCAGCTTTATCAAACTGCCCAGAACCACGTTGCGGATAACCACAGCACAGATAGCCCGGCGGTAACACGGTTTGTACACCAACATTCCACAACATCGCTTGCGTCGCTAAACCCACTTGCGAGAACAAACGCTCCGAACCACAGCCAGGGAAATAAAACACTGCTTCCGTGTCTGCCGTGGTGGTTTGTGGGTTACGGATAATTGGTACGATTTTATCGTCTTCAATATCAAGCAAAGCACGTGCCGTCTTTTTCGGCAAATTGCCCGGCATTTTTTTGTTGATGAAGTGAATCACTTGTTCTTTAATCGGCGCCTTACCGACCGTCGCCGGTGGCGTTTTGGTTTGTGACTTGGCGAACTTTTTAAAGAACTCGTGGCCAAAGCGTTGGGCTTTATAACCCCAGCCTATCATCAGTTGACGCGTCGCATTGATGGTTGCTGGATCGGTCGCATTCAAGAAGAACATTGATGCCGCAGTGCCGGGATTGAATTTCTTTTGTCCCATTTTGCGCAGGAGATTACGCATGTTCATCGACACATCGCCGAAATCAATATCGACAGGGCAAGGATTCACGCACTTGTGGCAAACCGTGCAGTGATCCGCCACGTCAGAAAATTCATCCCAATGTTTAATCGAAATACCACGACGTGTTTGCTCTTCATACAGGAAAGCTTCAACCAACAAAGACGTCGCTAAAATCTTATTACGTGGTGAATACAAAAGATTCGCGCGCGGCACATGCGTTGAACAAACCGGCTTGCATTTACCGCAACGCAAACAATCTTTCACGCTATTCGCTATCGCGCCAATATCGCTTTGTTGCATGATTAAAGACTCGTGTCCCATCAAGCCAAACGAAGGTGTGTAAGCATTACGCAAATCGGCAGCAAAATCAGGCAGATTCAACAATTTGCCTTTATTGAAGCGACCTTCTGGATCGATGCGCAATTTGTACGCACGGAAATCTTTGATCTCGTCTTCCGTCAAAAACTCTAACTTTGTAATGCCAATACCGTGTTCGCCTGAAATAACACCGTTCAAAGAACGTGCCAATACCATGATGCGCGCAACCGCATGATGCGCCACTTGCAGCATGTCGTAATCATCGGAATTAACCGGTAAATTAGTGTGCACGTTGCCGTCACCCGCATGCATGTGCAAGGCGACAAAGACTCGGCTACGCAAGACTTTTTTATGAATCGTCGTGCATTCATCCAAGATCAATTTGAACGCAGCGCCGTTAAATATTTGACGCAAAGGCGCGCGCACTTCAGTCTTCCAAGAGATCCTTACCGTGCGGTCTTGTACCACATCAAACAAACGCGCATCTGGCTGCTTTTGCAAGCGTTGTTCAAATACGAAATCGAGTTTGTCTAAACCTAATTTATTCAACTCCACACGCGCGTCGCGCAAGGGTTGATCGAGTTGCGTCAACAAGTAGGTCCAACGCGCTGCAATATCACTCAGCAATTGATCCGCTTGTGAGACGCGATCTTCGAGCAATTCTGCTGCAGGAATATCGTCACCATCGGCATCTTCGCTTTTACCCAAAGGGAGATTGCCGCGCAGAACAAACTCTTTTAATTCGGCGATACAGGCGAGTTTATTTTGTATCGAGAGTTCGATATTGATGCGTTCGATGCCGTCGGTATATTCGCCCATGCGATCGAGCGGAATCACCACGTCTTCGTTGATCTTGAACGCATTGGTATGCTTAGAAATCGCTGCGGTTTTGGCGCGATCTAACCAGAATTTTTTACGCGCTTCCGGGCTCACTGCGACAAAGCCTTCACCGACGCGGGCGTTCGCCATGCGGATGACTTCGGAAGCAGCTTGCGCGACGGCGTTTTCATCATCACCGACGATATCACCGAACAATGCCATCTTAGGAATCACGCCGCGTTTGGATTTGGTGGTGTAGCCAACCGCCTTCAAATAGCGTTCATCGAGATGTTCCAAGCCCGCGAGTATCGCACCGCCTTTTTTGGTTTCGCCATCGAGGTAATCTTTAATCTCAACGATGCTAGGAATGGCATCGCGTGCTTGTCCGAAAAATTCCAAACAAACCGTGCGGGCAAATTTTGGCATGCGATGCAAAATCCAACGTGCAGAGGTAATTAAACCATCGCAGCCTTCTTTTTGTACCCCCGGCAAACCCGCGAGGAATTTATCGGTCACGTCCTTGCCCAAACCTTCTTTACGGAAAGTGCGTCCGGGAATATTCAACAGCTCTGTTTTGAATGGTGTCTTTTCGCCTGGATGGGTCCATTCCAATTGGAACTTCGCCACTTCCACATCATGGATCTTGCCGAAATTGTGCTCAAGGCGCGTGACTTCCAACCAATCGCCATTCGGATCGACCATGCGCCATGACGCCAAATTGTCGAGCGCAGTGCCCCACAACACTGCCTTCTTGCCACCGGCATTCATGGCAACATTGCCGCCTATGCAGGACGCTTCAGCCGAGGTCGGATCAACCGCGAACACAAAGCCCGCTTTGTCTGCCGCATCTGACACGCGCTTGGTAACCACACCAGCACCAGAATAAATGACAGCGTAATCACGATCCGCGCCCGGCAAGCGCAGCATTTCTACAGCGCCGAGTTGTTCAAGTTTTTCGGTGTTAATCACTGCTGACATCGGCGTCAAAGGAATCGCGCCACCGGTGTAGCCCGTGCCACCGCCGCGTGGAATGATCGTCAAACCTAGCGTGATACAGGATTTAACTAAGCCCGCCATTTCATCTTCGGTATCTGGCGTTAACACGACAAATGGATATTCCACCCGCCAGTCGGTCGCATCCGTCACGTGCGAAACGCGGCTCAAACCGTCAAATTTGATATTGTCTTTGGCCGTATGTTTGGCTAATAACTTACTCGCCTTTTTTCGCAGATCGTAGGTATCACGAAATTCTTTAGAAAAATCGGCCACCGCCTTGCGCGCTGCGTTCACCAAAATTTCCACCGAATTACTGCGATCCGCATCTTCGGCATTAATGGAGTCGGTGGCGACACGACGTTTTTCTACTTCGTGCAAACGATGATTCAAAGCGTCGATCAAAGCCTGTCGACGCTTGGGATTTTCCAGCATATCGTCTTGCAAATAAGGATTGCGGCGCACCACCCAAATATCACCCAGCACTTCGTACAACATACGCGCAGATCGCCCCGTCTGCCGTTTGCCGCGCAAACTATCGAGCAAACTCCATGCATCTTCGCCTAGCAAGCGAATCACGATTTCACGGTCTGAAAATGAAGTGTAGTTATAAGGAATTTCGCGCAAACGCACAGGCGCTGCGCTAGCTTGGGCATCGTTGTCGTGATGCGGTGGTAGTCCTAAATGGTGGGCTGGAGCATTCATCTGCAAATGGTTAGACGGATATTAAAAACTCATTCTAGCCTATTGCGCTGCACCATGCTGGATCAGCCTTTACTTTTTTGCGGGTATCTTTTGATATATTGTGAAAAAGCCTGAGGAAATTCCGTATTTCTTCAAAAACATTGAATGTTTAGTATGAAATGTGTTGCATTTGCCAGATATTGAACGTTGGATTATCACAGCGAACCTTACCGATGATTCTTAGTTATCTGCATCAGCTCCAGCAAATGGGGTTTTCGCAACACAGATTTATCAAGCAAGTTCAGGGCCCTGAAGGTAGCGTATCAAATTCATTTTTTACACACCGAAGTATGCTTTTTAAGCTATCGCATCCTATTGGCAGGATGCGATAGCCTAACCTACCAATTTCAATTTAACTTCTTCAACAACGCTTCCACATCTTTCACCGTGCGTGGCAACTTGCTACTCATGTTGCGATTGCCTTCCGGTGTTACCAGAATCACGTCTTCGATCCGCACACCGATGCCGCGCCATTTAGCGTCTACATCATTGGCATCTTTGGGAATATAAATGCCAGGCTCGACCGTCAAGGCCATTCCGGGTACCAAAACACGCTGACCTCCACGTTTGCCGGCTTCCATCTGATAGTCGCCGGTATCATGCACGTCGAGACCGATCCAATGGCTAATGCCGTGCATAGTGAAACGGCTATAGGCACCGCTTTTGAAGACGCTGTCTTTATCGCCTTTGAGTAAGCCAAGATCGACTAGGCCGTCGCTCAAGATGCGCATCGCGGCGTCGAAGCCTTCATGATGAACGCGACCAGGTTTGACTAAATCGATTGCCGCATTTTGCGCTTTCAACACTAATTCGTAGATGGCTTTTTGTTCCTTAGAAAACTGCCCCGACACCGGCCATGTACGCGTGACATCAGCGGTGTAATAACCGACTTCCGCACCGGCATCTAACAGCATCAATGACCCTGTTTCGATATCGTGATCGTTGGTCAAATAATGTAGAACACAGCTATTTCGCCCCGCGCCAGCAATCGTATCGTAGCCAGTAAATCGAGCGCCCAAGCTGCGTACGGTGCCTTGAAATCCGCCTGCTACTTCACCCTCATTCGTCGCAGTGAGAGACGCTTTCATTGCGGCCAAATGCCCGGCAATGGTGACGTCAACTGCGCGTTGTAGCATATCGATTTCTGCAGCCTGTTTGATCAGGCGCATTTCCGCAACGAGATGACGACCATCAACCAAAATACGCTTATGAGAAGAATGATTATTGTCGCTGCCAAGAGGGTAAATCCAATCGAGTATCTTTCTACGGAAGTCTTCATCAAAATTGGATACCAGCACAACCCGCTGCGCTTTGTTCACAAGTTTTTTTAAACTGTCTTCCGCCGCGGGAAAGGCTTCTGCTTTGTCAGCACCAAGTTTTAATGCACCTTCGACGCCGAGTCGCGCGCCATCATAGGCTTCGCGACGTTGGTCGCGTTTGCGTACATACAAGGTGTAGGCTTGATTACTATCCGCATCCAATACCGCCACCGATTCGGCTTCTTCGACACCTGTTAAATAGTAGAAATCGGAGTCTTGTCGATACATGTGCGTACTATCGCCATTGCGATGCTGTTCTGGCATCGACTTGATCACAGCGATTGTGCCGGGCCCCATTTTTTTCAGTTCGCTCAGCAAACGAGCGCGATTTTCCGCAAAAAAGCTAGCTGGCAAGCGTACCGCATGAAAGCCTTGTTTGCCGACGGCTGCGGGGACTGCGGGAGCAGCAACACTGTTTGGACAAACCGGCGCAGTTAATACGTACAACAAAGTAGACAGAGAAAAAAGACGGGAATACATCGTTAGGACTCCAATTTAAAATTGACCAACAAAGCCATTTGCCAAGTTAAGAAATACACTCTCAGCATCCTACGTCAAAAGTCGAATACTAAACAATGCATTTGCTTAATTAGCTGAGTGCTCAGAACCTAACTTTGAATTTAAGTCGCATATTTTCAACGACAGGCAAAATCTACATGCAACTTCAAATGCTTTAACACTGGCAATCCGCAACTTCATGCGACGCGATTTCCATTTGTAGCTCACCGAATTCCTACACGACATAACAATCGCGCTGTAAGCTAAAACGCCTCAGCTCAAGCACCTCAGCGAAACCAAGCAGAAACCCCATGCCAAAATCCATCTGGAACCCTGAGAAGCAAATACGTCATGGTGAGATAACGCAACAATTTACCGATTGCCATATACATCATGCAAGGCAGGGCTGGTAGCTTGAGCCAGCCACCCAAGGCGCAAATCGGGTCGCCTATCACCGGCAGCCACGCTAATAGCATCGTCTTTGCACCGTAGCGTTCCAACCAGCCGAACCAGCGACTTTCACGCTCTTTGGCGAAAGTCTGCTTGGCTTCATAGCCGATGAAATAATTGAGCATCCCGCCCAAAGTGTTGCCTGTCGTCGCAATCAGAATGGTCAGCCAAAACGATTCGGGATTGGCCTTGATCATGGCGAATACTGCTGGCTCAGATCCCATAGGCAATAAAGTTGCCGAAACAAAGCTAATGACAAACACCGCTGTCAAACCAATTTCAGAAATAGCGAAAACACTAAACAACCAAGCAATAGCCGCTTCTATCATGGCTTTTTCGTAAAGGTCAGGAAGGGATACATTATAATGCTTGAGACAGGACTTAAATATTTTGCACTTATTTCATTGTATTCACTAGGCATTACCCGTGCCTGCAACATGAAATACGAAACAAAACCAGCGCCACCGCGCCGGTATCGAGGTCGATTCTGAATCCATCCGTTCAGAATGACGCCATCCCACACACCATGGGACTTGCATGATGTCCGCATTTAACTTTTGTATTTTGAAAAGATTGCATCCATGGCTACCGATTATCTGAAAAAAATCCTGACCGCACGCGTCTATGACGTGGCATTTGAAACTCCACTAGAACTGGCTCCAACGCTTTCCAAGCGCATGGACAATCAAATTCACTTTAAACGTGAAGACATGCAGAGCGTGTTTAGTTTCAAACTACGTGGCGCCTATAACAAAATTGCCCACTTAACGCCAAGCCAACTTAAGCACGGCGTGATTTGTGCATCAGCTGGCAATCATGCACAAGGCGTGGCATTGAGTGCTAAACGGGTAGGATGTAAGGCCGTGATCGTAATGCCAACTACCACTCCACCCGTCAAAATTGATGCTGTTCGTGCCCATGGTGGAGATGCGGTCGAGATCGTCTTACATGGTGAATCATATAGTGATGCCTACGACCATGCGTTAACCTTAGAAAAAAAACGCAAACTCACTTTCGTTCATCCATTCGATGATCCTGATGTGATCGCGGGGCAAGGCACGGTCGGCATGGAAATTTTGCGTCAGCATGCGGGGCCGATTCATGCGATCTTTGTCGCTATTGGTGGTGGTGGTTTGATTGCAGGCGTCTCTGCCTATGTCAAAGCGGTGCGCCCTGATATCAAAATTATCGGTGTACAAACAGTCGATTCCGATGGCATGTATCGCAGCTTGAAAGCAGGCAAGCGCGTGACCTTATCCGATGTTGGTTTATTCTCCGATGGTACCGCTGTCAAATTGGTCGGGGAAGAAACCTTTCGCTTAGCCAAGCAATATGTTGATGAAGTCATCTTAGTCGATACCGATGCAGTCTGTGCGGCAATCAAAGATGTGTTCCAAGATACGCGTTCCATTTTAGAACCCGCTGGTGCGCTCGCGGTCGCTGGCTGCAAAGCTTATATCGAACGCGCAAAAGCGAACAAGAAGCCGCTAAAAAATGAAACCATGGTGACCATCGCTTGCGGCGCCAATATGAACTTTGATCGTCTGCGCTTTGTCGCAGAACGTGCCGAAGTTGGTGAAGCGCGTGAGGCAGTATTTGCGGTGACCATCCCAGAAATCCAAGGCAGTTTTAAACGCTTCTGCGAATTGGTAGGCCCACGTAATGTGACTGAATTTAACTATCGGATTAGCGATAAAAAAGAAGCGCATATTTTTGTCGGTGTTCAAGTCGCTAACCGAGAAGAATCCAGCAAGATTGCAAAGAATTTTGTCAAACATGGTTTCCCCACTTTGGATTTGACTGACGACGAATTAGCCAAACTGCACATCCGTCATTTAGTCGGCGGTAAGAGCGAATTGGCAGAGAATGAATTGCTATATCGCTTTGAGTTCCCAGAGCGCCCCGGTGCATTAATGCGCTTTTTAAATAGTATGGCGCCAAATTGGAATATCAGTTTATTCCATTACCGTAACCACGGTGCCGACTATGGTCGCACCTTGGTCGGATTACAGGTACCGAAAAAAGAGATGAAGGCATTTAAAGAATTTTTAAATGGTCTTGGCTATCGCTATTGGGACGAAAGTAATAATCCGGTTTATAAACTTTTCTTAGGTTAAGCTACACGAGCTGGACAAGGCCGATCACGATCAGCCTTATCCAGCTTTATTTTTCAACAAAGCAAAATACATTATGAGCACTTCTAGCAATACGCCCGAACAATCACAATTAGGCAAAACATCTGCGTATCAAACTGAGTACGATCCTAGCTTGCTTTTCCCAATTCCTAGAGCAGAAAAGCGTGCAGAAATTGGACTCAAGATTGTTGATGGTAAAGCAGTTAATTTGCCTTTTTTCGGTATGGATTTTTGGAACGCTTATGAAGTATCTTGGTTGAATTTACGAGGCAAGCCACAAGTTGCGATTTTGAGCGTGTTTGCGCCAGCGGATTCACCGAATATCATCGAGTCAAAATCATTCAAACTTTATTTAAACGCATTTAATCAAACCAAGTTAGCTGGCACTGATGCACTGATTAGTTTGCTACAAACCGATTTGTCGAATGGTTTTGGCGCGCCAGTTCAAATCACACTCACGCCACAAGAGCAATTCGGCAAAGCAGTTTTTCAAGAATTCGAAGGACAATTATTAGACAGATTAGACATCGAAGTTGATCAATACTCGCCTGTGCCTACGATTTTACATGCGGATCATAACCAGCCAGCAATTGAAGAAACTTTGGTTTCACACTTATTAAAATCCAACTGCTTAGTGACTGGACAACCGGACTGGGCCAGCGTGCAAATTCAGTACATTGGTGCGCCGATAGATCAAGAAGCGCTTTTGCGCTATTTGATTAGCTTTCGAAATCACAACGAGTTTCATGAGCAATGTGTCGAACGTATTTTTTGCGACATCATGCAGTATTGCAAGCCACAAAAATTATCGGTGTATGCGCGCTATACACGCCGTGGCGGTTTAGACATCAATCCTTGGCGCAGCAATTTTACGACTGGGAAAATGCCTTCCAATCACCGCAATGCGCGTCAATGAGGAAGACTACTAATTTCATTACAGAAAAACACTGAGATAAAACAATGTTTTATTAAAACACGGGTCTACACTAACAAAAATAAACCGCAAGTGCATTTCGGTTGGATAGAGATACAAATTCAAGCTTGCCCCGTGCCTTTGCATAGAGTACATTTACTTGTTTTTTTAATTAGTCTATCTGAGATCTTTTGCCTTCTAACTGCTGGATTGATGTATAAATTTTATTAGCCTTATGTATTCTGTAAATTGGCAAATGCTCATCGAACAGCACGCACAAGATGCTGTCATTGTTTTAGTTGATGGAACCATCGTTCATGCAAATCACATGGGGATCAGCTTATTACGCGCAAAAGATCTGCATGAAATTAGTGGGCTACGATGGAATGCCTTCCTCGAATTTAGTCATCCAAATCAAATCAAAACCCACTTACAAGCGGGTAGCAGTTTAATACCCAATGCGATTGCCGAGTTTTGCCAGCTGCGCAATCGACAAGGCGAGTTGGTCAATATTGAGCTCAGACTGCATAGTTTCCCCGTACTGCGTAATACCGCCTATGTTTTATGCATGCGCGACATGCAAACCCAAGCCTTTGCCAAGTCATTTCAAACGCAGTTAAGTCATAGCGGCATTCCTAAAAATAGTCTTAGTCATGAAGCTTTACATCATGAAAAAGAAATTCTAGAAATGATCGCACTCGACAATCCACTAACGCAGATATTGCAAGATGTGTGTGATCGGATGGAGCGTTTGCTCGACAATGGCTCGGTCTGCGCGATCATGCTTTACGATCAAGATGCACAAAAATTACGGATAGCAGCAGCACCAAGTATGGAAGCAGAATTTCTAAATGAAATGGATCATTTAGAAATTGGTCTAGGAAGTTGGTCCTGCGGTGTTGCCCTGAAAACTCAAAAAATCATCGTCGTTGAGGATATTGCCCACAGCGATGTGTGGCAATCACACCGTCAGACACCTTTGCGCTACGGCATGCACTCTTGTTGGTCGGTACCAATCAAAACCGCATTTAATACCTTGTTAGGTACCGTCGATTTATATCACCGTGATCAACGTCATCCTAGTGATGATGAACAAACGCTGATCATGGATGCAATGCATGTGATTGCGTTGGCGATTGACAAGAAAAATATGGAGCATAGCTTAGCGACTAGTGAAGATCGCTATCGCTCCGTCGTGAATAATTTGACCGAAGGTATTATGGTGATTGCACCGGGTGGAAAAATTCTCACCTGCAACCCTAGCGCAAAACGTATTTTGAAAATTCAAGATATCGAAGCGACTGGTCGCCGTCATCGTTACTTCAAACGCATTTTCCGTGAAGACAGTAGTGAAATCCAAATTGGTGATGATCCAGCTTCTATCGTATTAAGAACTGGTGAGGCAATTTCGAATTTATCGATCGGTATGCAATTGCACGACAATTCAACTGTCTGGTTGTTAGTCAATGTGCAGCCAATTCAACACTCGCGTCATAGTAAAACCGAAGCTGTATTGATTTCATTCACCGACACCACCGAAGTGAGAGAAACCGAGCGTCAATTGCAATACATTGCAACACATGATGCATTAACGGGCCTCGCCAATCGACATCAATTACAACATCGATTAGCGAGTGCCTTGGCGCAAGCTTATGATCAAAAAGTGGCAGTGATTTTTTTAGATCTCGATCACTTTAAAAATGTGAACGATACAGCTGGCCATGCAGCAGGCGATGGTTTGCTATGCGACGTAGCAAAACGCTTGAGCTCTTGTATTCGCGCTACCGATATGTTGGCACGTTTGGGCGGAGATGAATTTGTGATCGTGGTCGAAGAATTTGAAACCGCGCAACACTTAAAAGAACTCGCCGACCGTATTCTGACCAAAATGCGCGAACCGTTTGTGATCGATCAGCATCAATACCATTTGGGCACATCGATAGGTATTAGTGTGTTTCCACATGATGGCACTGATGGCCCAACCTTATTACGTTGCGCAGATTCTGCGATGTATTTAGCAAAAGAACTGGGACGAAATAACTATCAATTCTTTACATCCGACCTAATGATTCGCGCACAGCATCGCTACACTTTAGAGCGCAATCTACGGCGTGCCTTGGTCGATGATGAGTTTTTACTCTACTACCAACCAAAACTGAGCTTAATTGACGGTAGTATAGTTGGCGCGGAAGCCTTGATTCGTTGGCAAATGCCAGAAATGGGAATCATTGCGCCAAATGAATTTATTCCATTCGCCGAAGAAATTGGCTTAATCGTACCAATGGGTCGCTGGGTCTTGGCCAAAGCCTGTGAACAAGCTCAGCGATGGCGTCAAGAATTTGATATTGATTTCAAAATCAGTGTCAATATTTCACCGAAACAATTTCAAGACCCTAAGCTACCGCAATTTATCTTAGAAGTTTTATTGGAATCTGGATTGCCAGCGCATGCCTTACAGTTAGAAATTACCGAAGGTCTTTTGATGGTAGAAGCGGAACACTTAAGCTCCGTTTTTGACGCGATTAAAACGCTTGGAATTAGTATCTCTCTCGATGATTTTGGTACGGGTTTCTCCTCGCTATCGTATCTGCAACGATTCCCGATTGATAATTTGAAGA
Organism: Affinundibacterium baiyunense; assembly: GCF_018139645.1. GTDB lineage: Bacteria > Pseudomonadota > Gammaproteobacteria > Burkholderiales > Burkholderiaceae_D > Undibacterium > Undibacterium baiyunense. The sequence goes on along the minus strand of NZ_JAGSPM010000008.1, from coordinate 183,348 downwards.
TTGATCGCTCATTTATTCGCGAGATTCCTGAGAACCAAGATTCCGTTGTGCTGACCAAGGCGATTATTGCGATGTCTAGCGCACTTGGCATGAGCGTAACCGCGGAAGGTGTCGAGAACCTTGAACAAATGGATTTCTTGAAAGACGCTGGATGCGATGAAATTCAGGGATTTTATTTTAGCAAACCGATTTCAGTTGAGTATTTCTCACAATTACTCAAACAACACGCAATCAGCCAAGCCTTACACTAATTGCATATCTTTTGAAATAAACACAATGCGACACGGAAATTCGCATCGCTGCCAAAAGAAGCCTATAATCGCGCTCTGAGATCGACCGCAACAGGGAACTAGCACATCACTTCAGTATCAAAAGCCCCTGTTGTAAGAAATTTAGTCAACGAGCACAGGCCTTTCCGCCATATGACCAATATTGCAAAAATTCTGCCCAAAGAAAATGTTTTATTAGATTTAGATGTATCGAGTAAAAAGCGGGCATTCGAACAAGCAGGACTTTTGTTTGAAAACAATTGCGGCATTGCCCGCTCCACCGTATCTGAAAATCTATTTGCCCGCGAACGTCTTGGTTCAACCGGCCTTGGACATGGCGTCGCGGTTCCACATGGACGTATTAAAGGATTGAAGAATCCAATTGCAGCCTTCGTACGCTTGCAAGAAGCTATCCCTTTTGAGTCGCCAGATGGTCAAGCCGTTAGTCTGCTGATTTTTTTATTAATGCCAGATAATGTCACGCAACAGCATTTAGAGATTTTGTCTGAAATCGCCGAAATGCTTTCTGATGACGAGTTTCGTAGCAATCTGCAAATCGAAACAGATGCCAATCTGGTACACAAACACCTCACCAGCTGGGAACCCTCCGTTATTTAATTGCGGTCATACAGATGTAAGTAGTACCGATTAGACATGTACTTAAATTCTGTACAGTAATGCGCTAAGATAGACCTTATCGAATGCAGTGATCGCGAGATTTCTGTCTCCTAGCTTACCAAGATCGGAACTACCTTCATGCCGCTGACCACAGAATTAACCATACAGAAGATTTTTGATGATAATCGCGACACCTTGCAGCTTGGTTGGTTCGCTGGATTTTCTGGTGGCGATAAACAGATTACCGATGATGCAACCGCCTCATCCGATCAAGTTGGCCATCTTAACTTAATTCACCCTGGACGCATACAAGTCCTAGGGCATCAAGAACTTGATTATTTCCATCGTTTGTCACCGGGTTCACGTGCCAATCTGATCCGTGAATTAGTCGCAGGCAATCCGCCCGCATTAATCGTTGCGCAAGGTCTAGAATCGCCGCAAAGCTTCTTGAGCGTTTGCGATGACAATAACATCCCTCTTTTTTCTACTCCATTACCAGCAGCGCAAGTCATTGATTACTTGCGCGTTTACCTGTCCAAAAAACTAGCGCCACAAGTCACGATGCATGGTGTCTTTATGGATGTACTTGGGGTTGGGGTTTTAATTACTGGTGAATCTGGCTTAGGAAAAAGTGAGCTTGGTTTGGAATTGATTTCACGTAGTCATGGCTTGGTGGCTGACGATGCGGTCGAATTTTCGCGTATCGCGCCAAATATGATCGAAGGTCGATGCCCACCGATTTTGCAAAATTTATTAGAAGTCCGTGGTCTTGGTCTACTCGATATCAAAGCCATCTTTGGCGAAACCTCTGTGCGCCGCAAAATGCGTTTGAAGTTAATTGTGCATTTGGTGCGCCGTAGTACTTTGGAAGAAAACTACGAACGTCTACCCATCGATTCTCAATCGGAAGACGTATTAGGTTTGCAAATCAAAAAGGTAGTGATTCCAGTGGCAGCGGGTCGCAATATTGCGGTGCTATTGGAAGCAGCGGTACGCAATACTATCTTACAACTACGCGGCATCAATACCTTAGAAGAATTCATGGAAAGACAGCGCTGTGCAATGGATGAAACGCTGGGATAAGACATCATGCGGATTCTACTCATATCAGGTATTTCAGGCTCAGGTAAATCGGTCGCCCTTAATGTAATCGAAGATGCAGGTTACTATTGCGTCGATAATTTGCCACCCAGTTTATTGCTTGAGCTAGTCAAAACACTAGAACTCGAGGGCGTCAAGAACGCAGCTTTGGCTATCGATTCACGCAGCGCGCATCAACTACAAAGTGTTGCTCCCACCATTGATCAATTACGTGCATTGGGACACGAAGTAAAAGTCTTATTTCTAACCGCGAGCTCAGAAACATTAATCGCACGCTTTTCAGAAACACGACGCAGTCATCCGCTATCGCATCATCTACAAGCAGAGCGCATTTCCGATTGCACACTAAGTCTCACCGAATGCATACAAGCAGAACGCGAATTGCTCGCTCCATTGCAATTTCTTGGGCACGTCATAGATACCTCCAATCTGAGTGCAAACCATTTGCGCAATTGGATTAAAGATGAAATTGCAGTTGAACATGCTTCGTTGATTTTAATGTTTGAGTCATTTGCATTTAAAGTCGGTGTACCGCTTGATGTCGATTTTGTGTTTGACGTGCGCATCCTACCTAACCCACACTACGACCATGCCCTACGCCCTTTAACTGGACGAGATCAAGCCGTTGTGGATTTTCTCGAGGCACAAGCGATGGCACTCGAACTATTTGATGATATTAAAAATTTTATCGACAAATGGCTACCATCATTCAAGCGAGATAATCGTAGCTACCTAACGATTGGTATCGGTTGTACTGGCGGACAACATCGTTCCGTTTATATGGTCGAAAAACTAGCCAAACATTTTCAGCAACAAGAACGTGTGTTGATTCGCCATCGGCAAAATCATTAAGTCACTTTGAGTTTTGTTGGAACGCGCAATCATATGGCGACCACATGCAGTCACATGCAATTGCGCGTCCACTTGTTCAGTATGAAGTCCTCACTCGAAACAACTCACTCACGCAGAACTTAAGCATTGCGTCCAACAGATTTAGTTCCTACTACAAGCACGCGTTACAGTAGCGCCGATTTTTGAGTGAGTAGCGTCAAGTTGCTTCAGGTAGATTCCAATGGCGCCTTAGTTAATACCCAGAAAACTAATTTTTCCATTCGCATCTACTTGTGCAACCAGCATCACGCGATCGAATGCAGATTCAGCCAGATAAATCGCCAGATCCATCTCACCTATCTTGGTTTGTTTTACATAAAAAAATCGCTCAACTTTTCCAAACGTTTTAAAGCGTTCATTGAATGTGCTTACCGTCTCCTGATCCAAGATCGCCTGCATTTCTGCGGTGAAGCGATGATCAACCAGCAATTTACCAAGTACCAATTCATCCATCAATTGGCGCACTAACACGCCTCTTTGCGTATTTGAATCATTGGCAGGAACCCAGTCCAAACTTGGATCAATAATCGCGGCGATCTTTGCCGTCAATTTATCCAAAGACTGAACTTCACCATTCACTAACACGATCACAGATAAACGCTGCGCTGCATGTCTTTCAAAATGACTAGTAAAGCCAAAAATACTGCCATTGTGCGAGACAAAAGCCTGATTATTGATTTCGCCTAATAGCCACGCAAATCCATAAGGAACACTGCTACCGTCTTGCAATTTTGCGGGTGTCCACATTTGCGTCAAACTGGCTTTACTTAAAATTTGCTCACTATTTAACGCAAGATCCCATTTAGCTAGATCTGGAGCACTCATTTGCAGACCACCCGTACCAGAAATCAAACTCAACCAGAAGCGCAAAGTAGGTGAATAATCGATAGGTATCAACGAACCTTCATTCATGGTGTAGCCCGTCGCAATATCGGCGTTAGCTGATGAACTCAAAATTGCAGCAGCACTATCCATTTTTAATGGTGTAAAAATGCGCTCACGTAAAAAGACAAAATACGGTTTCCCACTAAGCTTCTCTATCAACGCTCCCAGCACCATATAACCAATGTTACTGTATTCAAAAGAAACTCCAGGCGCAGCTCTTAAAGGAATTTTACTGATCGCAAGAACCAACTCATTCGCACTATAATTTTTTTCTGCGTCAAATACCTCAAGATGTTCTTCACCCCGATATAGTCCGGCTGTGTGCTGCAATAAATGCCGAACTGTGATCCCCGCCCATTCTGTCGGTAACTCTGGGAAAAATATTTTTATCGACTGATCCAAGTTAAGTCGCCCGTCTTGCACCAATAACATGATCGAAGCGGCGGTAAACTGTTTTGTTACCGAGCCGATTTGAAAAATCGTGTGGGGTGTAACCAATGCCTTGGTCCCAACATCCCTCGTCCCGTACGCTTTCTGCAATACGGACTTACCATCCAGATTTACCGCTAACGATAAGCCGGGGATACTTTGTCTGCGCATCTGCGCCTGAACATATTGATCAATTTGCGCCAATTTAGCGCTATCCATTGCCGAGTTTGCGGAGTTTGATGTTCTTTTCTTCTCCCACTGCTCTCCGCCACATGCGGTCAACAAAAAAATGAGTAAATAGAGAAAAGGGAGCTTTAAGTTGTGTTGCATATCTTTGATCCTCGATGCGATGATGTAGTGAGTTTGAAATGACACGCCCTCTCACCCAGTCGTCACCGGAAGAGAAAACGTGGGCATACTATTCATCGCAGAAAAGGATTCCAGCTAGGCAAAGAAAGCTTTGTTAAATATCACCAAAGGTATTAACAACTACTACTGTAATTAAAATTACAAATAAAATAGACAATGCAAACTTTTGCTGCTGTAAATTATTCTGTGGGCTTTGGTGCAAGAATTGTTGACACAGGCACGCCAATAAAGCTTTCAAATAAAAAAATCGCCCCAACGTGGGGCGATTTTCAAGCTTAAATTTGTTTATGGGATTATTCCATGACAACTTCACGCATCTTACGAGAAACAAACAGTAAGCTTCCAGCAACGATCACAGAGCAAACCAGTAGCGCAAGTCCAATCGCATTGAGTGCAACCAACTCACCTTTAAGCACTTGATTCATCATTTGCGTTTGCGCCATGACAGGAACCCATCCCAGCCACGCCGGCTCTTTCCCGGGATTAACGATAAAGAACATCGGCATAAACGACACGGCTAAGCTCAATAATTGATTACGTACGTTCGCTTCTTTGAATGACTTACAAGTCAATGACAAGGCAACTTGTAAAGAAGACAGAGCGGCAGCCAAAGGAATCAAGACAATCATGAAAGCAAGCGCATCTTTAATTCCGAACTGAAATTCTGCACGTAAAGCCTCATTCGCAATCAGTAATTGAGCGGGGAAAAAGCTACTCACGGTCAAAATCACAATCAGTACACTCACCGTAGCAACCGCCGCCGTTTTCCCTATCGCTAACTGGAAACCCGAAACCGGGTTCATCATCAATGGTTCTAAAGAACCGCGTTCGCGTTCACCAGCAGTGCTGTCAATTGCAGCAAACATACCGCCCATTACAATCGCCATAATTAAAACCATCGGTAAGGCAGCGGTAATCGTAACGCGACGTTCATCAGGGCGGCTGATATGGCGCTCTTTCACAGAAATCGACTGCAACAAATCTGGTGAAACACCGCGCATCATCAATTCTAAACTCGATCTTTCACGTGCATAGCCATTCAATAATTGACGCAATGGCCCCAATCCCATTTCAGCCTGACGATTCGAGGTGTCGTAAGCAATTTCTAATTCGACTCGCTTAGCAGACTGCAAATCTTGTTCAAAATTTTCAGGTACTAACAGGACAGGTTTAATCAATTCTTTGCTGCGTGATTTTTCTTCATAATCTGCTGGCGCAGTTTTTATCTCGTAACCCTGACGCAGAATATAGTTTTCCAAACTAGGCGCGTCTTTAATGTTAACCGCCATCACGCTGCGATCCACCGCTTGTGATTCGACCTGCGACATCACGGTCGAAAACACAAACAACAAAACCGGAACCAACAGCAGCGAACTAGCTAAGACCATCAATAAGGTACGACGATCGCGCATCGCATCTGAAATTTCTTTCCAATAAATTGCCAATACTTCTCTCATGCGACACTCCCTTGATTCAATGTTGAGTGATGACGGTGATCTAACATGCTGCTCTTATCCAAAAATGCCAGCTTCACAAACGCGTCTTCAAAGTCAGACTCTTGTGCTTGTTGCATTAGCTCAGCAACACTACCTTTGGCGACAGTACGACCCTGCGCAACAATGACTACGGTATCGCAAAGGCGTTCCACTTCTTGCATAATGTGTGTGGAAAAAACGATGCACTTGCCGCCACCTTCAGGGCTACGCAACCATCGTAAAAACTCACGCAATGCGCGGGTTGCCACCACGTCTAAACCATTAGTCGGCTCATCCAAAATAATATTTTTGGGATCGTGAATTAAGGCACGTGCTAAGGCAATTTTCATACGCTCACCTTGACTAAACCCCTCGGTGCGACGATCCAATAATTTTTGGATTTCTAACCAGTGCGCTAATTGATCGATACGTTGTTCAATCTTGGCTTTATCCATGCCATGTAGTTTTCCGTAGTATTGAATATTTTCACGCGAGGTCAAACGTGGATACAATCCACGCGCATCGGACAAAATGCCCAAGTGCGCTTGAGTAGTAGTTTGACCTTCTTTCACTTCCACGCCATCAATTTTGATCGAACCACTATCCATCTTCAGCATCGATGCGACCATACGCAAACTGGTTGTTTTACCAGCGCCATTGGCACCAAGCAAACCCAAAATCGCACCGTCTTGCGCCGTAAAACTGACGCCATTCACCGCTTTTACTTTTTCAGCCTTGCGCATTCCGATACCAAATTTCGGCTTGCCTAGTTTGACAAATTCTTTATGTAGGTCTTCAACAATAATCATCTTATTCTCCTGCTTTCTTCGAGTTTGCTGTCGCAGTCACATCCGTATTCTTGATCGGTGGTAGCCATACCAAAGGACGTGGAATTTGACGTACGCAACTCACATCTAAGGCCAATGCCTCATCATCAGTCTTCGCGGCGAGGAATTTATTGACTAAATCACGCACACAGCCCTGACCTAACACACCATGACCAACATTTTCGATCGTAATATGACGCGCTTTTGTACCCAAGGCTTTGGCAACTTGATCACCATTACGAATCGGCGTTACAGGATCAATCCCACCACTGAGCAATAAGACCGGAGATTTCGCTGTAGGCACGGTATAAAACTCTTTAGGAATATCAGCACGCGGCCAAGTCGCGCAAATTCTGTCGTACATCTCAGCACTTCGCGCTGTGAACTGATCAGTAATCGCGTTGGCTGGACGCGGATTGGTATAAGCTTCACCACACCACACTGAGTAATGCATACCTAAGGTCAAACCACCTGGGCCAGGTTGATTAAAACTTCCCGTCATCGTCAACAAGGCATCTAACTTACCTTTATCTGCTTGCGTGATCGCATACGGCAACACAGAAGTCATTGCTGGCGAATACAAAGCCTTCAAGATCATGCCGATCATGTCTTCACGAGCGATCTTGGTAGTCACACTCGTTAACAGGCGTGAATTGGTATAGGTAAATTGACGTGGGGTGCTATCTAACAGGCGTTTCCAAGTACCTGCCAAATCAGGATACGCAGTGTTACAACGAGTATTTTTTGCACAATCAGCAAATACGCCTTCTAACGCTGCTTGTGCATTTGTTCCAAGCAAGCTTAGGTCAGGCGGAACAACACCATCAATCACCAAGCGACGCACTGATTGTGGATATTGACGTAAATATTCCAAGCCAACCCGCGTTCCATACGAAACACCGACCAAATTCACTGCGCTATAGTTTTGCGCGATCCGTATTGCCTCTAAATCTTGAACAACAATGCTGGTGCTATAGAATTTCAAATCACCGTGCGGTAATTTCTGCAAACTCTGCATACAGTCGGCAGTCGCCTTATAAGCACCTTCATTATCGAGAATCTTGTCATTGATCTCGAGTTCATCACATTTTAATGAAGCACTTTTTCCGGTACCGCGTTGATCGACAAAAACCAGATCGCGACGACGATTCAGTTTGCCTAAAATCGAATCACCAAATCCGGCAGCTTCTACCGCACTTTGCCCAGGGCCACCAGCCAATAAGAAAACCGCATCAGGTAATTTATTTCTATCTTTCGATGGAAGAATCACGTAATGCACATCAATTTTTTTGCCATCTGGTTTGGCAGGATCGAGCGCTCTTTGAATCTGACCACACTTCACCTCTTGTGGAAAGCTGGCGATACGACAGGGTTTGGTATCCGCAAGAGCAATTGCCGGCATACTAAAAGCCGCAATTCCAAGCAGACGAACGAGAGTAGGACGAATCAAAATGAACTCCTTTCATTAGATTTATGTACACCCACAATCTCCACCGACACAAAATCGGCGACATCATGGCAACAACAACTGACTGTGAAAACTGATGATGAAGTGAGTGTGGCTCGCATCAGAAACGATGTAAACCGCGATGTGATGAAAAACCGATGCGCCGCGACGAAACACGAATCAACGCGGATGAAATTTCATCATGATCGAATGACCTAAATCAATCGAGAACTCAAAGTTTGCAAGAGCATTTTTATTGGTGCAGGTAGCGCAAGTTGCTCAACTTGCTCAAGATCCGTCCAACGTAAATTATCCTCACCAACAAATTCAAACTTGCGCGAAATTATGAAATGAATTACATGAATATGCAATTTGAAATGCGTAAAAGTATGTGTAAATGGTGCCAGCCTATTCGCTGATTGAATATCACCGAAACGATTCACAATGTCTGTCGCACGAGTTTGATCGGTCGCTGAAATCTGTTCAAAAATTCTGCTTGAATCAGACTTATCACCAGGCATCACCTCTAGCTCTGTCATCCCATCAAGCTCAGGCAAAGACAGTAAGCCGCCCCAAATTCCAGTCATCGAACGCTGTTCTAGCAAAACCGCACCATCATGTTCTAGCAACAACATAGTGGTCTGCTTTTCTTTTTGCTTGCTCTTAGGCTTGCGCACTGGTAACTCGGCAGTTCGACCTTCGGCAAACGCGACGCAACGATGTTGAAATGGGCAGCGCGCACAATCGGGTTTACTTCGCGTGCATAGTGTCGCGCCCAAATCCATCAAGCCTTGGGTATATGCAGCAATCTCAGTTTGCGGTAACAAAGCTTCCGCGCGCAACCATAAATCATCTTCCACGGACTTAATGCCGGGATAGGCATCAATCCCAAATACACGCGCAAATACGCGCTTCACATTGCCATCCAGAATTGCCGCGATGGTGCCATAAGAAAATGCAGCGACCGCAGCGGCGGTCGATCGCCCAATCCCTGGCAAGGCATTCAACAGAGACGGATCGCTTGGAAAGACACCTTGATATTGGGCGACAACTTGCTTGGCGCATTGATGCAAATTCCGAGCGCGGGTGTAGTAACCCAGTCCAGCCCACAAGGCCATCACTTCTTCCACAGGTGCAGCAGCTAAATCCTGTACGCTTGGAAATTTTTCTAAAAACCGTAAATAGTAAGGAATCACCGCCGTCACTTGCGTTTGTTGCAGCATGATTTCAGATAACCATACCCGATACGCATCACCGGTATTTTGCCAAGGCAATCGATGACGACCATGCTGCTTTTGCCAAGCAATTAGTTCCGCAGAAAATTCAGGATCAGCATAAAGTGAATCTTCATTCGGCTTAAGTCGCACTTGTTTCGATTGCGGATGCTTATTTGATTGCCCTGCGTTGACTGGTTTATTCATGGAGATAAAGATAAAGCATGGAAAATAGTTGATCCGAACGTGAGCGATCAAAACGTCAGCGCGAACGCTAACTCGCCTGACAAACCGTACGAATCGAATTCAGCATCGAGCGCCAATGCGCTAGAGCGTCTAAACTTAGCCAGCAAAATTACTCGTCAACTAAGCGTTTCCCCGCGTATTTCATCACCAAACCTTTGGGGCCAACTGCCCAACCATGCAAGGGGTCAGCAAATCCAATTGCATTCAAAGGAGTATCACTCAAGACTTCCCATGACAGCCCCGCATTACGCGTGACACCCGATCCAGCGAGGCCACCAACCACGAAGGTTTTCGCCTGTGCTGGCACGGCAACTACAACCGACAAGAAGCCCGATGGTAATGCGGGAGCAGCGTTCCAAGTTTTTGCTTTATCGCGACTAATCACCGCGTTCAAACCTTCGCCTTTGGCTTTTTGGTAATCACCACCAACCGCAAATCCCAATCCATGCTGATTAAATGCTACCGAAAATAAGCCTTTCGGTGGCGCACCTGCGGCTACTGCGGTCTCCGCGAAGGTCCATGTCTGACCACGATCAGCAGAGTGGAATACACGCGTTTTTTCCGCTCCACCAGTCGCAAACCAAACATCATTTTTACCGGCAATCGACACACAAGTACCACTCGCAGCGAACGCACCTTCATTTGGTAAAGCTGCTAATTGCGTCAAATCTTTCGCCGCATTCTTCCAAGTCTTGCCACCATCATTTGTAATTAATACTTGGAACTGACCTGCAATCGGGTCACCAAAAATGACGCCATGATTGGCATCCCAAAAATCTATCGCGTCCCAAAACCCTGTGGCTTCGCCGTTCACTATCATCTGTTCCCAATGGGCACCACCGTCAGTCGTTTTATAAATCGTCGACGCTTTGCCCGGACCTGCGCTCATCGCGATTGCGGTGAATTTATCGATGCCTTGAATATCACGAAAATCTAACTGACTTGTTTCGGGCAATGACAAACTGATCGAGACGTTTTGCCAATTTTCGCCATCAACGGTACGAATCACAGTGCCTTTCGCACCACTAGCCCAAGCGACATGGCGATTCACCACGGACAAACCCCGTAGTTCTACCGTGACCCCAGAATCCACTTTTTTCCATGCATCTTGCGCGAAAACTGCGCTTGAGAAAAACAAGCTGCTAAGCAGCAAGCAGATACTTTGCCGAATCATAGTACGGCAATGTTCAACAGTTTGATGACTTTTCATTTTTGTTCTCCTCAATAGAAAAACGCTGATAAAAACATTATCAGCGTTTTAGATTGCTATCATTTAATAAGGCATGCAAGTGTGACGATCTTACTTCTAGCGATTGATGTCTCAAATACTTTCGATTACACCGCGCTTAATTCTGACGACAAGGCTTTTTGAATATTACTGCGCAAAGTCTCTAGCGTTTTTTTCTGTGTTTCGACTTCGCTCATCATCGCTTCAAAACTGGTAATTTTTTCTTCCAAACTATCGGTCGCAACATGAATACGTTGTATCGATTGCATACGGTTTTTTAGTTGATTTTTATGCTCACGAATTTGCGCCTCGATCGGTGCCATCACCACTTTTTGCCAAGCTTCAACATCACGATTGGCTTGTGAAAAACTTTGTTTCACGCGTGCAGAGATAGAATCAAAAAACTTTTGCATCAATACTTTTTGCGAAGTCGTCATTAAGGTAATGGTGCTAAATTGCCGTTGAAACACGGACTCAATCGCATTAATTTCTTGCACATATTTGTCCAATGAGAATGGCATAGGTGCAGTGAGCGCCAAACCATGCTCTGTTGAAAACTTACGATACATAATCGCCATCATCTCTGAAATTTCATCGGTCTTGCGATTCGATGCCTCCAGATTTAACTTAATCTGCGTGAAGAAATTTTTAATCGCCTCTTTTAAACCCAAAGAAAACTTACTCGATTCCATATCCTCTCTGGCGGTTTTAATTTCTTCTTTCAGAATTTCCATACCCAAGCTTGTGTACACTTCGGTCGATAGTCGTGTGAAGACGGCGCGCGTTCCTTGCATCTTCATCAAACTAGCATCGAATTCTTGTTTCTCTAAAGTCACGCGTTTCATCATGTGTTCAATCACATTTTGATTCTTGCCACGCAAACTTTTGAGTTCGTGCAATTGTTCACTAACACCACGACCACGTGCATTAATTACCGCGTATTGGCCATCCGTAATTTCTTGTATATCGCTCGCCAATTGGGCGCGAATGATATTCTTTTTAGACGGAATCAATTCTTTTGATAGCGCATATTCCAGTTTTGGCAATCGACTCTTTGCTAATAGTGGCGCATCTTTATTGATTTTTGCGACCAAGCCTTTTTGTGCCGAGATAGGAAATACTTGTTTCTCTTCCAAGCTCAAGGTATGGGAGACAGATGCAATCTGATGTTGAATCTGCGCTTCGATTTCTTCTGGGGTGCGTAATTCGTCCCACATACTATCGATTTTATTCAAGACCACCATACGACCTGCACCGCTACCGATATGATCGCGCCACACTTCAATATCGCTCTTGGTCACGCCAGTATCTGCTGCCAAAATAAACAAAACGGCGTGCGCATTCGGAATCAAGTTCAAGGTCAATTCAGGCTCAGTACCAATGGCGTTTAAACCTGGCGTATCGACAATGATCAAACCTTGCTTCAACAAAGGATGTGGGAAATTCACAATCGCATGACGCCACTGCGAAATCTCGACTAAACCATTTTCATCCACTTCTAAAGCAGCATCGGGATCATTTTCGTCATACAAACCATATGATTTGGCGACTTCTTTACTGACTTTTTTAGTTAGACTAACTTGTTTAAATGCTTCTAACATGCCATCACCCGATTTGGTATCGAGCGGCAACACAGTCCACACGTGTTGATGACCTTTGTATTCTGTCGTACTTAAAGTTTCGCTACGAGTTTCGATCGGCAATAAACGAATACAAGGCGGCATACTCTCGTCATATAGCAATTCTGTCGGACACATGGTGGTACGACCGGCTGAAGACGGCAAAATGCGTTGACCATATTCGGCAAAGAAAATCGCATTAATTAGCTCTGATTTACCACGAGAAAATTCGGCGACGAAAGCAATGGTTAATTTATCATCGACTAGGCGTTCTTTTAAACGCAAAATCCGCTGGTCAAGAATATTGTCAGCAAAATCAGAATCAGCGATCCAAGCACGATATTGCTCAATCGCTTGGGCAACGCCTGTGCGCCAGCCACTGTATTCTTCAAAATTCTGAACCAAATTACTCATAGCATCCTCAAATTTATTCTTTTACCGCAGGTCGAGTTGCGACTTTGTTTTCTTTAAGAAACTCAACAATACGACATTCTGGCTCATTTTTGACAATTTACACAATAAAAGCTGCTACGTTGACCTTGTGTAATGTGTCTAATTGTCCCTTGACAAACACGACAAGGCTCACCCGCACGATCATAAACAAAATAAGACTGTTGAAAATACCCGGTTTTTCCGTCTGCACCAACAAAATCTTTTAAGCTGCTACCACCGCGACTAATCGCTTGCGCCAGAATTTCTCGAATCGCAATCGCCAAAGCTTGATAACGCTTTAAGCTAATGCGATTCGCTGCGGTTTTAGGATGAATGCGCGCTCGAAACAAGCTTTCTGATGCATAAATATTACCAACACCAACCACCACATCACCCGCCAACAAGACTTGTTTAATGGCTGCATTGCGCTGCCGTGTCTGTTTAAAGAGCAATTCGGGACTAAATTGGTCGCTTAAAGGTTCAACTCCGAGATGACGCAACAAAAGATGTTCTTCTAACGCGCCATCTGCATGGTCATGCCAAAGCACCGCACCAAAACGACGCGGATCGGTTAAACGCATCATTTGCTCGCCTAGCAAAATATCGACATGATCGTGTTTTTGCGGCGGCGTTGTGGAAGGCATAATGCGCAGATTACCTGACATCCCAAGATGGATGAGCAGACTACCGTGATGGAAATGTAAAAGGAGATATTTTCCGCGCCGGCCAGTTGATAAGATGGTTTGATGCAAAATCAATTCTCGCAAATTGGCAGGAAATGGCCAACGCAAACCATCGCGTCGCAATATTAATTCTGTTACCGTCTTTCCTTCGACATGGGGATTTACGCCTAATCGCGTGACTTCAACCTCTGGTAATTCCGGCATAAAACTCTCTCATCGGCAAACTTAGCGTTACAGGGCATATACAAGTTGACACAAATCGCGTTACATTTCAGCGTAAAATCATTTGCATCAAGCTTCACTCAACGGGCTATTGTACCTAGCTTCAGCAATTCTCTCATTTATCCAGACTCGAATGAAAATAACCAACTCTTGCATTCATCACTTGCTCTCTTCATTTTGTGTGATCCTGACTGTAAATCAAATTGCCAACGCACAATCCAACGAAGCGCATAGTAGTAAAGAAAAAATTCCTTATTCAAAGCCTGTCAGCACGAAAAATAAAAATAACACGCCAGCTATATCTCCGAAAAAGTCAAAGCAAGCCGAACAGAAACCATCGGAATCCGGACTATCAAAAGATGTTTTGTTCAAATTGACAGCATCTGATATCGCATTGCAACGTGGCGAATGGCAAGGTCCGTTCGTCACCATCATGGGATTAGCCCAACAAACCAGCGATCCGCGATTAGCAAAACGCGCTGCCGAAATCGCGATGTCCGCACGTCAAATCAATGAATCAATGGCGGCAATACGCCTGTGGCGCGAGCTGGCACCAAACTCACAAGAAGCCGATCAATACTATCTAAGCTTGTTAGAGATCAAAAATGATTATTTGGCGATGGAGAATTTTTTTGGCGAGCTTCTGAAGAAAAGTAACGCAGAAGAAAAAACCAATCTAATCCATCAAGCGCAACGCAGTTTAAATCGCACTAACAACAAACAAGCTGCCTTAGTTAGCTTAGAAAAAATACTCGCATCGGAACCGAATAGCATTGACCGACATGTTGCAATCTCACGCGCAGCCTATCGCGCTGACAATATCGAGCGCGCACAACAAGAAGCTAAAGCAGCCTTAGCCTTAGAACCTAGTTCAGAACTGGCGATACTAACCCTAGCAAATGCTTCTGATAAAGCAGATGCATTCGAGTTAGTTGCCGATTTTCTCAAACGTTATCCCAACGCCAAAGAAGTACGCCTAGCCTACGCCACTATGCTGATGGATAGCAAACAGTTCGCCTTAGCGAAGGCTGAGTTCTTGAGCTTTTTAGAAGATCCCAATAAAACGACATTAAGTAAGGCTCAAACGCTACACACCTTGGCCACCATCGAAATGGAAACGGGACAACTTGATACCGCTGAATCTTATTTCAAACAACTCTTAGGTGCGTTTGGAAAGAACGAAGACAATAGCACGGCATACATTGGACTGGCACAAATTGCATTACAACGCAATGACAAACAAAGCGCCGATACTTGGTTAAGTAAAATTGAATCCGATGATGGCAAAAACCCAGCATGGTTCACCATTCAAATGCGTCGCGCCTTACTGATGGCAAGTGAGCAGAAATTTCTGCAAGCACGTCAATTTTTACAAACGATCACTGCAAGACAAGATAAGGAACAAGTTTTATTACTTCAAACAGAAGCGCAAATCATGCGTGATGCAGGACAAAGTACCGAGGCTTTTGTCTTATTACAAATGGCACTCAGCGAATTCCCGCGCAGTGCCGAATTACTATACGACTTTGCAATGCTGGCGGAATCAATGAAGCATTACCCAGAAATGGAGATGGCGCTGAAGCAGTTAATTCAAATTGCGCCAAATAATGCCCTCGCCTATAACGCGCTTGGCTATTCCTATGCCGATAGGAATGTACAATTAGACGAAGCCTTAGCTTTAATCGAAGCTGCCAATCAATTAAGCCCGAATGATCCTTACATTTTAGATAGCTTGGGTTGGGTCAAATATCGTTTAAAACAATTTACTGATGCGGAAAAGTACATTCGCTTATCTTTGGGCATGCGGCAAGATGCCGATGTGTCGGTGCACCTAGCAGAGATTTTATGGGTACAAAGTAAGAAAGAGGAAGCGCTACAACTATTTACAGCAGCACGTAAAAAAGATCCCAGCAATGCACTACTAAAGAGTACGCTGGAGAGACTCGAATTAAATTTACCTTAAGGCGAATATTGCTGAACTTTACTTCATACTTTTCATTGCGACTAAAATGCCTTGATGCTGAAATTGTTAATGCAGCATAAACTCGCGTTTCCTTTGCAACTTTGTTTCTCAGTTTTATCTCGCAGTTTGTTTCTCAGTTTTATTTCGCATTTTTTAGATTACGATTATTTTCCATGTTAAAAAACGAGTCACCGTTATCTGCCCTCGCCACATATTCAACTTACACGAGATTTTTTCTAATCGCGTGCTACGCTAGCTTATTTGGTAGCTTACTAAGTGCTTGCAGTACATCACCAAAGTTTTCTAACGCACAGCATAGCCAGCCGAGAACTATGCAAGAACAAGTGCAATTGACTGGACGTATTTCGATTCAATACCAGCAACGCGAACAAACAGAAACAATTAGTACCAGCTTTGAGTGGCAACAAGCGCCGCAGGAACTCACTATCACCCTGAGTTCACCTTTGGGTCAAACCATCGCTACCGTACAACAAAATGCACAAGGTGCCGTGCTAACACAAGCCAAACAAGAACCACGCAGCGCGCCAGATATTGAGCAGTTGTTAGCTGAAAATTTGGGTTGGACGATACCCGTAACGGGATTAAAAGGCTGGCTACAAGGCTTTGATATTCAAGCAAATGGAAAATTTGCTGCTGTGCCCGTGCAAGATTACTTTCAGGTGCAGAGCCAAGGATGGCAGTTACAATTTATCAGTTGGCAAGAAGATGCTGGCACTATCCGTCCCAAGCGCATCGATTTACAACGATACACGGAAGAACTGGGTGAAGTGAAAATTAAGATCATCATAGAACCGTCGGCACAATAAGATCATGACGACCAATTTGTCTCAACTACTCGCGTGTCCAGCACCAGCTAAATTAAACCTGTTCTTACACATAGTCGGTCGTCGTGCCGATGGCTATCATCTTTTACAAAGCGTCTTTCAGTTAATTGATCGCTGTGACAGCCTTGATTTTTACGTCCGAGCAGATCGTCAAATCCATCGATTAAATCAGGTTCACGGTGTACCGGAAGAAAATGATCTGGTGGTTCGCGCAGCCAAACTATTACAACAACACTGCAATATTCAACAAGGTGCAGATATCTACTTACATAAATGCCTGCCTATGGGTGGCGGTGTAGGCGGTGGTTCGTCTGATGCTGCCACCACTTTACTTGCACTAAATAAGTTATGGCAATGCAATCTGAGCAAAGAATCTTTGATGGAACTGGGCTTGCAA
The DNA here is from genome assembly GCF_018139645.1 of Affinundibacterium baiyunense. Lineage (GTDB taxonomy): Bacteria > Pseudomonadota > Gammaproteobacteria > Burkholderiales > Burkholderiaceae_D > Undibacterium > Undibacterium baiyunense. The sequence goes on along the minus strand of NZ_JAGSPM010000008.1, from coordinate 166,188 downwards.
CTGGGCGCAGACGTTCCGTTCTTCATTTTTGGTGAAAATGCCTTTGTTGAAGGTATCGGTGAACAAATCCAAGCAGTATCAACGCCCGAACAGTGGTTCGTAGTGATAGAGCCGGGTGTGCACGTACCAACACCGACAATTTTTTCATCCAAAGAGTTGACAAGAAACACGAAGCCCGTCAGAATAGCGGACTTTTCCAGTGCAGCGAATGTTGAATGGAAAAACGATATGCAAGCTGTTGCTTGTGCTTTACACCCAGAAATTGCAGCAGTCATAAACTGGCTAAAACAATTTGAAATAAATCAGGGTGATGCCAAGATGACTGGTTCTGGTTCTTGTGTTTTTTGCGCGTTTCCAAGTGAAGACGCAGCAAAAAAAGTATTGCAACAAGTACCGAATCAATGGACATCGTGGATTGCTAAAGCATTACAACATCATCCTATCAATTCAAAAATAAATTGATAGCACGCATAATAAAAAATTTGGTTGATTGCAGATTTCAAGATAAAATAGCGGCTTCGCTGAATATCAAAATGAACTAAGCAATTGATAAACGGTTGTGTAGGGGAATCGCCAAGCTGGTTAAGGCACCGGATTTTGATTCCGGCATGCAAAGGTTCGAATCCTTTTTCCCCTGCCATTTAATTCCCAAGCCGCCGCATACAAAATGATGCGGCGGCTTTTCGGTTTTTAACGGCAGTTTTTTCAGTAATCATTACAACAAGAATTCTAAGCGTGATGATGCATTTTCTGTCTTGCATGGCTTTTTAATTCCCTTAGGTGATCTCATGGCACACGCTCTCGACAACATGATGGTCTTTACTGGTAATGCCAATCCTGCTTTAGCTGCGGGTGTTGCAAAGCAACTCGGTATTCGCCTTGGTAAAGCAGACGTTTCCAAGTTTTCTGATGGCGAAGTGATGGTCGAAATCAACGAAAACGTCCGCGGTAAAGATGTTTTTGTGTTGCAATCAACATGTGCGCCAACGAATGATAATTTGATGGAAATCATGTTGATGGTAGACGCTTTGAAGCGCGCCTCAGCTGGTCGTATCACTGCAGCAATTCCTTACTTTGGTTATGCACGTCAAGATCGCCGTCCTCGCTCTGCGCGTGTTGCGATTTCTGCCAAAGTAGTAGCGAATATGTTGGAAGAGGCAGGTGTTGGTCGCGTATTGATTATGGATTTACACGCAGATCAAATCCAAGGTTTCTTTGATATTCCAGTCGATAATATTTATGCATCACCGATCTTGTTAGGTGATTTGGTTGCCAAGAATTACGATGACTTATTAGTCGTTTCTCCTGACGTTGGTGGCGTTGTTCGTGCGCGTGCATTGGCAAAACGTTTAGGTTGCGATTTGGCGATTATCGATAAACGTCGTCCAAAGGCGAATGTCTCTGAAGTGATGAATATCATCGGTGAAGTTGAAGGTCGTAACTGCGTCATTATGGATGACATGGTTGACACGGCAGGCACTTTAACCAAAGCAGCCGAAGTATTGAAAGAACGCGGCGCGAAAAAAGTATTGGCGTATTGTACGCATCCAGTTTTATCTGGCCCTGCAATTGATCGCATCAACAATTCGCCGTTGGATGAATTAGTGGTCACTGACACTATCCCATTGTCAGCAGCCGCACAAGCTTGTACAAAAATTCGTCAGTTATCTTGTGATAGTTTGTTAGCGGAGACTTTCCGCCGCATCACGAAAGGCGAATCAGTTATTTCTTTGTTCTCTGAATAAAGATCGATTTTTCGGCTGTTAAGTATTTCGGTACTTAGCAGCTTTTTCACTTTCCTGGTCGCGGGAAAGTCAACGCAATGTTAATTGAAAAGACATTGCTTATTTTGGAGTATTAAAATGAAAGTAGTCGCATTTGCACGTAAAGAACAGGGCACCGGAGCGAGCCGCCGCCTGCGTAATGCTGGTCAAACACCTGGCATCATCTACGGTGGTACAGAGCCAGCAGTGAATATCTCTTTGGATCACAATGCTTTGTTCCATGCATTGAAAAAAGAAGTATTCCACTCTTCCATTCTCGACATGGATGTAGATGGTAAAGTAGAAAAAGTATTGTTGCGCGATTTCCAAATGCACGCGTTTAAACAATTGGTATTGCACGCTGACTTCCAACGTGTTGATCCAAACAAAAAGATCCATGTAAAAGTACCTCTGCATTTCATTAACGCAGAAGTTTCTCCTGCTGTTAAATTGTCTTCTGCTGTGATCAGTCACGTTGCGGTTGAATTGGACGTAGAATGCTTGCCAGCAGATTTGCCAGAATTCATCGAAGTTGACTTGTCCAAATTGGAAGCAGGTCAATCTGTACACGTATCTGCATTGAAATTGCCAAAAGGCGTTTCTGCTGTAGTGCACGGTGACGATGCAACTGTTGCTATCGCTGTTAAACCAGCTGGCGCAACTTCTGCAGACGCTGAAGCAAAATAATTTAAAAGTTTTTTCTTTTAAATTGAAAAGCCACCCTCGCAGGTGGCTTTTTTTATGCAGCAAGTTTTTTCCGACCCTAGTTTAATTTTTCGAATTATTTTTAAATAAGTGATTTCTAAAAATCGCTTATTAACATCGTCTTTTTTATCCACGTGCGACAATTTCAGTAAGCAATTCTCGACATATCTGCCCGACTTAGCGACAATCAAGCTTTCATCAAATCATCGCTCACAATTGAAATTAGATTGTGACCGCAGTCCACGCTAAAGGAATTTCCTTGTGTCTTCAATCAAAAAGTTTCGCCTCGCTTCGATCGCTGTCATTACCAGCTTATTCACCGTCTCACAAGTCGGCATCATCCAAACAAGCTATGCGCAAAGTACCAGCGTACAAAGCACTGGTGCACAAATTCAATATGACACTAGCTACGACATTCTCAGCCCAGTGCGCGCAAAAAATGGCATCGTCTCTAGTGAACAAGGATTAGCGAGCCAAGTCGGTTTAGATGTCTTAAAACGTGGTGGCAATGCGGTGGATGCTGCCGTTGCAGTAGGCTTTGCGCTGGCAGTAGTGCTGCCGCATGCAGGAAATATCGGTGGCGGCGGTTTTATGCTGATACACGATGCCAAAAGTGGGAAAAATATCGCCTTAGATTTTCGTGAATTAGCACCCGCCTTAGCCCATCGCGATATGTTCCTCGATGCGAGTGGCAAAATTATTCCGGGTAACTCGACTTCTTCCCACCTCGCAGTCGGCGTTCCCGGAACTGTTGCTGGGCTTGATCTTGCATTGCGCAAATACGGCACAATGTCCTTAAAAGACTTAATCGCACCGTCAATCAAACTCGCAGAGCAAGGCTTTGAAGTGACACCGCATCTAGCACAATTATTAGAAGCAAGTCGCAATCAGTTAGGCAAATGGGAATCTAGCCGCGCGATCTTTTTTAAAGGTGATCGCCCTCTCCGTGCCGGCGAAAAATTAGTACAAAAAGATTTATCAAATTCACTGCGTTTGATCGCACAGCAAGGGCCAAAAGCATTTTATGAAGGCAGCATTGCGCAAAAGATTGTTGCTGAAATGAAGAAGCACGGTGGCATGATTAGTGCCGAAGATATGAAAAATTATCAGGCAGTAGAACGCCTACCCGTTACTGGGAATTACCGTGGTTATCAGGTGGTTTCAATGCCGCCTCCGAGTTCTGGTGGCGTACACGTGATACAAATGTTGAATATGCTTGAACACTTCCCGATTGGCAAACAAGGCTTAAATAGCGCGCAGAATATCCACACCTTAACGGAAGTAATGAAATTAGCTTATGCAGATCGCGCTGAGTACTTAGGTGATCCGGATTTTGTCAAAGTACCTATGAGCGGTCTGACTTCAAAAAAATATGCGGATGAATTAGTCCAACATATCAACCCAGATCGCGCCACACCATCAACACAAATCAAACCAGGCAAACCATTGCCATATGAAAGCGACCAAACTACGCATTACTCAGTTGCTGACAAATACGGCAATGTTGTCGCCACCACCTACACACTCAATTTATTGTTTGGTAGCGGTATCGTCGCCACTGGCACAGGGATCACTCTCAACAACGAAATGGATGATTTCTCAGTCAAAGCAGGCGTACCGAACGCCTTTGGTTTAGTTGGTGGTGAGGCAAATTCAGTCGCCTCAAAAAAACGCCCATTAAGCTCGATGACACCGACCATGGTGTTGAAAGATGGCAAGCCTTTCTTGGTGACGGGTAGCCCTGGTGGTAGTCGCATCATCACTACCACCTTGCAGATTATTCTAAATGTCATCGATCATCAATTAAATCCAGCCGAAGCCAGCATTGCGCCACGCCTGCACCACCAATGGGAACCTGACGTAATTCGGATGGAACGAGGCTTTAATGCGGACACCCTGGAAATTTTGAAACAGAAAGGCCACAAGTTTTCGATCGGACGTTCGATGGGACGCACTCAGACGATTAAAATCACTGCGGATGGTTTGGAAGCTTTTGCCGACCCACGCAATCCTGATGGGCGCGCCTTAGCCTATTAAAATATCAAGCTCGAAGCCTTAAGATGATCACCGACCAGTGCAAGTACGCTAGCGCGTACTTGCACTACAGTCTTATCCCACTTCCTACCCAATTAATCTTTGTCATAAGGTCACTAACTGTCTGTTTTTAATCAGCTTTTCTGTGCATTCGCAGCACAAACTTAATCCATATCAAATTTTCCTTTATTGCTTGATCTAAAATAAGTTTTTAGAAATCGATAATAGGAGTCCTCGTGGCAATTGAACTATTTAATAATGGCAAACATAGTTGCATCATGTTCAATGATCTGGTCACAGGCTCGGCCGAAGATGCGGTACAGGCAAACCAATTTCTGATCGTCTCGCATGGGCAAGGTGCCTTAATCGACCCGTCTGGCAATATCACCTACAACGCGCTTACCTTGGCAATGCAAAAGTATTTGCCGAAGAAGAATCTCGAATTTTTATTCGCCTCACACCAAGACCCCGACATTATCGGTGCCTTAGATAAATGGCTCTACAGTACAGAATGCCATCTCTATGTATCACAACTGTGGGCACGCTTTGTCCCCCACTTTTGTAACTTAAATCGCGCGGATGGTCGAATTATCGGCATTCCCGATGAAGGGATGCCTGTCCCCATGTTAGGCTCGACACTGTATGCCGTTCCAGCGCACTTCTTGCACGCTGAAGGTAATTTCCAGTTTTATGACAGCACTTCAAAAATCTTATTTTCTGGTGATATGGGCGCCTCGCTAGTCGAGGCAAAAACTATCGCAATGCCGATCACAACCAAAGCAGAATTCTACGAACAGTTGCACACCATGAGCGGCTTTCATAAGCGGTATATGGTGTCGAATAAAGTGTGCCGCTTTTGGGTCAACATGGTCAGACAAATGGATGTTGCGATGCTAGTTCCGCAACATGGTCGCTACCTTACTGGAGAAGCGATTCCCGCATTTTTAGACTGGATAGAAAACCTTCAATGCGGTATCGATTTATTTTCACAAGAACATTATCGCTTTCGTCCTATTGCCGGTCGATAAATCGGGACTAGCGATCTAAGCATACGACTAGTCTAGAGCTTAGCTTGATTGGAAACTCGCAATTCACGTTCTTGATCCAGAATATGATTAATCTCACCTTCTGGAATAGATAAGGCATTCAGGGCAAAAAAGGAAAGTTGTAAACCAGCCTCTAAGGTTTCTGGTACCACCGCAGTAGCGCCTGCCGTGCGTAGTTCCAATGCATGAATTTCATCACGAGAACGCACATAAATCGGCAACTTGGGATACTCACTACGCGCCGCTAATACTGCATGCATCGCCGCAGCGGGTTGATCCATCGTGACCAATAATGCAGCCGCATGCTGCATATGCATTTTGCGTAATAATTCTGGCCGTGCTGCATTACCGTAAAATACCTTGCGCCCCTGCTTGCGCAAGTTAGCAACTACATGGGCATCATGTTCTACTGCGACATAAGCCACACCTTGCTTCTGCAAAATATCGGCGAGCAATTGGCCAACCCGTCCAAAACCGGCAATTACCACATGGCTACTCAACTCTTCAGGCAAACTCGCTTGTTCCTGCGATTGCTGCGAGCAAAATTTTTGTTCCACAAACTGCCCAAGAACATGACCCGCCCTCGCAAAGAAGGGCGTCATCAGTAAACTAATACTGACCACCAACAACATAAACTGCGCAATGTCTCGCGACAAAATGCTCGTCGTCGCTGCCACGCCAATAATCACAAAAGCAAATTCACCGCCCTGACTTAATAAAAATCCACCTTCAATCGACTTGCCCCAGCTTAATCCACCCTTACGCATAATTAGCGCAACGACGCTCGCCTTGATCAGAACCAAACCAAGTACGGAGGCCAAAATCCACACATAATTTTGCGCAAATGCAGCAAGATTAATTCCCATACCAACCGACATAAAGAACAAGCCCATCAGCAAGCCTTTAAAAGGTTCTATGGTAACTTCAACCTCATGTCGGTATTCTGTTTCTGCGAGCAATAAGCCTGCCAAGAACGCGCCCAAAGCTAGGGACAATCCCACCGCGGCGGTCGCGCCTGCAATGCCTAAAGTCACCAATAAAGTGAGTGCCATGAATACTTCCGGCTGTCGCTGCTGCGCGAAGTAACGAAACACCGGTGCAACGACGCGTCGCCCAACCAAGAAAATAAACAACACTGCCGCCAATGACTTCAATAAAGTCATACCAACGACGATACTCAAATTGTCGGTGGTCTGTTTACCTAATAAATCCACCAAAATCAGTAAAGGCACGACTGCAAAATCCTGCAGCATCAACATAGAAAAACTCGCTTGCCCCATTGGGCTAGCCATCGCTCGCTGTTGCGTGAGTAATTGCATCACAATCGCCGTCGAAGAAAGTGAAAATACCAAACCCAATAGCAAAGCAATTTCAAGACGATTACCAAACCAATACGCAAGACTACCAATCATCACCGCCGTCAATAAAAGCTGCGCACTACCACCCAAAAATACCCAACGACGTAAACTCCACAAGCGCTCAGCGGACAATTCAAGTCCGATCAAGAACATCAAAAACATTACGCCTAACTCAGCCAAAGATTGCACTTCAGCGTCACCAGAAAAAGCGATGACGCTCAACCAAGGCATTTGTTGAGCAAACTGCGCGACACCAAAAGGGCCGAGCACTACACCTATCGTCAGAAAGCCCAAAACCTGATTAATTTTGAAGCGTTGTAACAAGGGAATGAGAATGCCAGCGAGCGTTAGAAAGAGCAGCGTCTCTCTCAAAAACGGTAGGCCAGCGTGATGATCCATGTATGTCTCCGAAAAATTTTATAGCTTATTTTTTCAACGCGACTTGCGCACGGTTTAACTCGTATCAACAATCCGAAAGGATCTGATTATAAAGGCATGAGCAACCTAGATATTGCTGCAACGCAATTTTCACGAATCTATTTCCAGCTTCGTCACAAGATCATGGATAAATGATGGAGAAAAAACGAATCAGAGAAAATTTTTTCAGTTCGGCATAAAAACAAAATAGCACATAGAAAGCGCTTGGCGCAAACACAGCTAAGTTCTACACTACCTTCTTTTCTATTCAGAATCCGGACGTGAAACTCTCTATTGGTTGGCGCTTATTTTTTGCGGTTCTCCTATCGCTCACCACGGTCGTTATCGTCGCTTTACTAATGATGCGCGAAAAAGTCAGTAGTGGTTTTGCTGACTATGCGCTCAAAATTGAACTCGATCGCCTGCAAGAAATTGGTGATTCGATTCAAAATCAATATGCCACCAACGAAAGCTGGTCATTTCTACCGAACGATCCTCAACAAAAAAAGGCGTGGATCAATCAAGAACTAATTCGCTTGTATCAAATTAAAAATTCGGCACCATCACGGAAAGAATCTGTCGATGCAATAAAGCAAAAGTCGACGGTCACATCCACCATATCAACACGAAACGACAGCACGAGCAAAGTTAGAAACGAGCTTAAACCGAACACACGCAACAATATTGCGCCCCCTGCCAAGCCCGCTGCGCCAGTCTCACCTGTTTCTCCAGCAAACCCAGCAGCTCCAGTAGCAGCGCAAGCGCCAGTGCTGCCTCCATTGCCACCACCACCGCCCCTACCACCTCCTCCGCCTGTCACGCCGATTAAAGCGCCAACAAATCAAGCATCCACCAAAACCGATATCGTCGACGTGTCTGCATCAGAGGAACAACTTCAAAGTTTAAACAGCCGCATTAGCTTGCTCGACGAAGCAGAAAATTACTTGGCCGGTCGCCCTTTAGATAGAAATTTTGATCAAAGCCAAAAGGGGATGCGACCGCTCTATCATCAAGGCGAAGTGATCGGGTATTTATCAGTGCAAAAATCGCGAGTGCCAAGCGATGATATGGCACGAGACTTCCTGCAGCAACAAGCCGACATGATCATCACGATCGTCGTCATTAGCATCAGTTTGAGTGGTTTAGCGGCATTGCTGTTGGCGTTACATTTTCGGCGCCCCATACATCAACTTGCCGCAAGCGCACGCGCGCTGGAACAAGGTAAGTTCGACACCCGTGTCGCAGTGCGCCGTAGCGATGAATTAGGTGAACTGGCAAATAGTTTTAATCAATTGGCAGAAAAGTTAGCACAAGCAGAACAAAGCCGACGGCAATGGGTAGCCGATACCTCGCATGAGTTAAGAACGCCAATTGCCGTGTTACGTGCGCAATTAGAAGCGCTACAAGATGGCATTCGTCCCGCCAACACTGAAAATATCGCATTGATGTTGCGTCAGGTTTTATCCTTAAACAAGTTAGTTGATGAACTTTATACATTGGCGAGCGCCGACATCGGCACGCTGCAATATCAAATGCAAAAAATGGATCTATGGGCCTTGATTGAAGAAGAAAGTAGCAACTTTCAAGATCGAATTCATCACGCGCATTTACGCTTTATGATAGAAGCCAAACCACAAGCACATTCCATTCACGGAGATAGAGAACGTTTGCGCCAAGTTATGCATAATTTGCTGGAAAATTCAATACGCTATACCAACGCGGGCGGATGCATTCGAATCCGCGGGAATAGTGATCAACAGTTTTTATATCTCCACATTGAAGACAGCGCACCAGAAGTTCCGTCACTTGCGATGGCGCGATTAGGTGAGCGTTTTTATCGACCAGATAGTTCGCGCAATCGTGAACATGGTGGGTCTGGTTTAGGTCTCGCCTTATGCTGCCGTATTTTGGAAGCCCACCATGCAAGCATCGATTTTTCTCATTCCGAACTTGGTGGCTTGCACGTGCAAATCCGGTTTTCTCTTTACCCAGCAAGTGTCTAAGTTAGCACCGAATACCTTATTACCTAATAATTCTGCATCTACTAATCACTTACTCTGCCAGTCAATTCGCTATGCTCAATACGCCAACAGAAATTCTTATTGTCGAAGACGAACCCGATTTAGCATCCTTAATTGCTGATTACGCGCATGCATCAGGCTATCAAAGCACGATCATTGGCGATGGACAAGTCGCGCTAGCGCAAGTCCGGCAAAAACGACCTGATCTGATCGTACTTGACCTCATGTTGCCGGGCCTGGACGGTATTAGTTTGTGTCGTGCTGTCAGAACTTTCTCGCAAGTTCCTATCATCATGGTCACTGCAAAGGTAGAAGAAATCGATAGATTGCTTGGATTAGAAATTGGTGCAGATGACTATCTTTGCAAACCATTTAGTCCTAGAGAATTGATGGCACGCATTAAAGTTATTTTACGGCGCGTATCAAACACCGTACCGAACAATCGCTACAGCGACCAAGCGATCAATAGAGAAAGTGAGCAATCAGATCTAGTTCGTATAGATCATGCCGCTTATCAGATTTATTTAGATCAGCAATTGTTAGAACTAACGCGCAGCGAATTTCTGTTACTCGAACACTTCATCCAACATCCGGGGCAAGTCTTCTCGCGCGCACAACTACTGAATTTTGTCGCGCAAGATAGCTTAGATGTAACTGATCGCGCGATCGATAGCCATATCAAAAACATTCGCAAGAAAATCGCACAGATACGCGCAGACGATAATCCAATTCACGCAATCTATGGATTAGGCTATCGCTTTGACGGATTCAATCACAGCAAAATAAATTAACCCGCGACCTTGATCGGGATTTTATTCAACAACTCCACGATTCACCATTATTTCTCCACAATTGCGATTCATGATGACGGCAATGGTCAAGTAAAACACGACCATCTTTCAAAATGAAAATGTTGGATACAAATCTAGGAGAAATCATGAGAATCTTAGCCGCTGTCATTATATTCGCCGCATTAGGCGCAACAGGTTTAAGTATTGCAGAATCAAAAATCAAGCAAACAGAAGTCAAGAAAACAAGCCTTGCCAACACCGTCATCAGTATTCAATGCGAGTCTACTACTGGCAAGAATCGATGCTTGAAACTACTCCCTCCTCCACCGCCACCAGCACCTCCTGCGCCACCCACGGTGCCCGCAACCCTAGAGCCACCAACACCACCTTCGCCACCAGCACTGCCATCTGCACCATTGCCACCAGCATTAGAGATTCCAGAAGAACTGCATTACATCTGCAAAGATAAAGCTGAAGGCGCGAAGATTGAAGCCAAGCAAAGTGATTCCATCACGTTCAGCGGCAAATGTGTTAAACGCGACGGCAAGATGCTTCTCGACATCCATCGTGTCCAGGCTCGTCAATAAATTGCAGTGTGCCTCAACGCTCATTTAGCGACGATTCAACATTCACTCGCCGCTACCTACAGGTCTTTGCCGATTCGCACCTAGAGTTCGCAGAGACATAAAAACAATTCGCTTTTCAAGGAAGCCCATGTTCACTTTTCAATTCTCTAATCAATATCTGCTGACCATCGTTGGCAGTTTCTGCTTACTCGTCGGCCAGGCAATGGCGCAAGCGCCGCAAGACAAAAAAGATCTCAATATCTCGGCAAAAGATAAAGAAATCGTGCTCCAAGAATTAAAGCAAAGTATGTCTAAAAAGTATGTATTTCCTGATGTTGCGGATCAAGTCAATACGATGTTAGAGCAACGACAAAAAAATGGAGAGTACGATAAATTCACTAGTGCGCGCGAATTCGCTAAAACGCTGACGACACATTTACAGCAACAAACCAAGGATAAACATTTGAATGTCTTTTTCGAGGCGAATGAAATCCCACCTGTTGATGCGAATGGGGAACCCAGCCCGGAAGAAAAAAAACGCTTGGACGCCGAGGAGCGTCAGTTTATGCAAGCGGTGAATTACGGCGTTGAGCGAGTTGAACGACTAGGTGGCAATGTTGGCTATTTCGATCTACGTGGTTTTGGTCCAACCGAAATCGTCGGACACGCAATTAGTGCAGCGATGACCTTATTAAATGCAAGTGATGCATTGATTATTGATCTACGAAAAAACGGCGGAGGTTCGCCACAAACAGTCGCACTCATTGCTAGTCACTTCACAGATCCAGAGGTACATCTAAACGACATCTATAACCGTGCGGAAAACAAAACAACGCAAATTTGGAGCACGCCATACACCGCCGGACCACGCTATGACAAAAATAAGGAAGTCTATATCTTGACTAGTCAACGCACTTTTTCAGCAGCTGAAGATTTAAGCTATACCTTACAAAGTCTAAAGCGCAGCATCACAGTTGGAGAAGTCACCGGTGGCGGTGCGCATCCGGTAGACGGACAGCGGCTACATCCACATTTTATGGCGAGCATTCCGTTTGGTCGCTCGATCAATCCGATTACGAAAACCAACTGGGAAGGAGTGGGTGTAAAACCTGACATTCTAAGCAATGCCAATGACGCTTTAGGGGTCGCACATCGCAAAGCGTTGGAGCATCTACTGGCGAAAGAAAAACATCCAGGCAAGAAAGCCGACATCCAACGCGCCTTAGACAGGCTGCTGAAGGAAACACAAAGCGGTACGAAATAAAGCGTCTGATGCGCAGATCGACATTGGTGGTATTCGCTAGTTAGACAGACAATTTGTTCGCTCTGCGCTTCACTATCTCTCTGCAATTATTTTTTCTTCTCATTTCTCAATCAGAGGTACCAATGCTAGCAAGAAGTTTATCACTCCTTACGTATATGATGGCAGAAATGCTAATACGGTCATCGATTGGATTGGCAAACAGAGTTGGAGCAATAGTGCGGTCAGAATGTGCGGTGACAGCTACAATGGTTTCACGAAATGGGCGGTGACTAAGAAATTACATCTTGCTCTCAAAACCATTGTGCCCTATGTCGCTGGCAAACCTAGTATGGGTTTACCGACGGAGAATAATATTTTCATCAACCCAAATTCTCAGTAGCTATTGACGCAAAGTGACGTGGAGATACTTCATAACTTAGCCAATTTGATGCGTAGAAGAAGATCTTGCTTGATGCGAAATCACGTCACTTTGCTGAATACCTAGGTAGCGCAACTAAGCTCAATAACTAAAGTCAGTAGATTAGTTAATCGCCTTAGACATCCAAGAAAATGCTTTCTTAAATATGCCCTCTTGGACGATGGGTTCGATCGTTTCTTCAGGTGCATTTTGCGCTTGTTCTTTCTCTAAATACTCGCGCAGTGCAGACTCGTGGCGATAGCGGTTCTGAAACTTAAGATCAGCTTCTCTTACGCATTGCGTAATAATCGCTTCGGCTCGATGTAATTCGATCTCGAAAAAATCCTGTTCACGTCGACCACAACGCTTATTTTGCAAGGCCAGCATGATTGCTTCAAGCGCGCCACCGCCGTCTTGCGCACGAATTTCAAATACACATTCAAAGCTACCCGGAATAATATTAGCTTTGTCGCGATTTAATTCCAATGCCTTTGCCCAACCAGAACGACGACTCAAGCCAATTTGTAGCAAACCTTCTTTCAAACCAGAATTGCGCAGAATATACACATTGCCTGGCACGCCATGCAAACGTTTTGGTTCGCTGTATCTGCCATGTTGCTGTGCGGTGGACGACATCATAAATCACCTCAAGATTGATCTAACAAACTAAGAGTGCTTAGTGTAAGAAATATCAAGAGCACATCATCCACAGAATAAGCGCGAGAAAACGGCTTAATTCCGGTCTATGCTGATAATTCATGTGAGTCGATCAACTTTATCCAACATCTTCAGACATTTCAGGCGATTTCTGCTTCTAAATCGCTGTTTTCAGCACAAACCAAAATCCTTCGCTACCCTATAATAGATACCAACTTTTAACCTTACTTTGATAGCGCAATTATGAATAGCCAAGATTTAGAAAATATAAATGTCACCTCGTTCGCACCGATGCCGACGCCAGAGGAACTACATGCCAAATTACCTCTATCTGAACACGCAGCGGCAATTATCGATGCCGGTCGCGAAGCCTTAAAAAATATTTTGGATCGCAAAGATCCACGATTCATCGTAGTCGTAGGGCCTTGTTCGATTCATGACCCTATCGCTGGCCTCGACTATGCGCGTCGACTAAAAGCCTTACAAGAAGAAGTAAAAGACACGATGCTGTTAGTGATGCGCGTGTATTTTGAGAAACCAAGAACAACCACGGGTTGGAAAGGTTATATCAACGATCCTTTGATGGATGATTCATTCAAAGTCGATCTCGGTATGGAAAAAGCGCGTCAATTTTTATTAGATATTTGCGAACTTGGCTTACCAACCGCCACTGAAGCACTCGATCCAATTTCTCCACAATATTTGGGCGATTTAATTAGTTGGACTGCGATTGGCGCACGGACAACCGAGTCACAAACCCATAGAGAAATGTCGTCTGGTCTTTCGACTCCGGTTGGTTTTAAAAACGGTACCGATGGCGACATTAGTATCGCGATCAATGCGATTCTTTCTGCCTCGCATCCACATGCATTTTTAGGTTTAAATGGACAAGGCAAAGTTGCCGTAGTGCGCACCCGTGGCAATCAATATGGACATGTCGTTTTGCGTGGTGGCGATGGTCGCCCTAATTACGACACCGTATCTGTCGCTATGGCCGAGCAAGCCTTAAAGAAAGCCAAGTTAGCAGCGAATATCATTGTCGATTGCTCGCACGCCAATAGCTATAAAAAGCCAGAATTGCAACCCTTGGTGATGGCCGATGTGATCAATCAAGTCGTGAATGGTAATCAAGCTTTAGTCGGGGTGATGATCGAATCAAACATCGTTGCGGGAAATCAAAAAATACCCGAAGATTTATCACAATTGATCTATGGTTGCTCGGTCACAGATGCCTGCGTCGATTGGGCGAGCACCGAGAATATGATACGGGAAGCGGCGATTCGCTTGCGTAGTCGTCAATCGGCATAAGCAGATCGTATCAATAAGTCGCAATACAAACGACCAATTGTATCGGCAGGCTGACTTAAATAATTCGCGTAACAAGGCAGAATCCTAGTGCTAAAATTGATACGTATTATTTAAGTCCACTGCGATTTATGCCCAAGGCAATTTCAGCCCACCGCATGAGTGTTGAAGCAAAAATCATTACGCGTTTCTTATTCTATGTTTGATCAAAAAAATCTCGTCATCCTTAGTTCTGTACTATGCTTGTTGAGCCTTGTTGGCTGCAGCACACCTAAGAAAACGGTATTACACAAAGATGAATTTGGCACCGCTGATATGTTCACCCATGCCGTGCCAGGTAGCGAGAAACAGGCTTGCGAAGCGTCAAGACGAGCCTTGCTTAGTCAAGGCTATATCATCAACGGTGCAAATGACAACAATGTCAAAGGTCGTCGCAAATTTCAGTCAGACGACGAGACGCATGTAGAAATTGAATTCAATGTAGTGTGCGCCCCCAACAGCAAGGGCAGTAACAGCACCACTATTTTTGCAAATGCTGTGCGTGATCGTTATTCATTAAAGAAGAACATTAATAGTGCAAGTCTTGGTGTCGGTGGAATAGGTTCGATCTCACTACCATTTGGTGCCAGCAATGACTCTATGGTCAAAGTGGCGAGTGAAACAATTTCTGATGCCAAGCTGTATGGCCGCTTTTTTGATTTGGTGGAACGCTACCTCGATGATGTGAAACCAGACGATGAAGCAGTCGAAAAGCCAACGACCACAGCACCAGTTACCAGTACAGAGCAAGAGCAGCCATGATTGGCGAGAATCAAATTATCGCATGGCGCAAATTTGCAATACTGTTGATTGCTTGCTTGATTGCTTAATTAATTGATTGATTGAAAAAAATAATCCACGTCATCAGCCCGTCATATTGACTGTATATGATGAAGGCTCATCTGACTACTCCTCCAAGGGTGTGGATTTAGCCCGCATTGATTTGCGGGCTCTTTTTTTGCCTGATTTGATTTTGGACATTTTTGTTGAAAATTTCTTAGCACTGTCGTTTGTGCCTCGTCACACCTTCTCATTGTTCTGATGAGATCGTCCCTAATGGCTCTTCGACATCTAGCGTTTTCACACCTGCTCCATTTTCATACTCGACGTACATCCATTTTCCATTTGAGAAAATGAGATTCTCAGGTGCTTGGCGAATAAATTCCGGTCGACCTTTCAGGGCATGTCGCATCGCATCTATCCAAATTGGTAAAGCAACGGTAGAACCAAACTCTTTGCCGCCCAAGGACTTAGGTTCATCGAAACCCATCCACGACACGGCAACAATGTCGCCTGAATAACCAGCAAACCAACCATCAATTGCATCGCTGGTCGTTCCAGTCTTGCCAGCTAAATCACGCCGCCCTAACTTCTGCGAGGCGGCTGCACCTGTGCCTGAACGCACGACCTCACGCAACATACTATCAACCACAAAAGCGTTTCGACTATCCAATACACGTGCATCTTCACTTGGGAAATTATCTACTTTCGCTTCAAACAAGATCGTGCCTTTTGCATCGACGACTTTTTGAATCAACCAAGGTTTTACTTGGTAGCCACCGTTGGCAAACACTGCGTACGCACTCGCCATTTGCAAAGGTGTCACGCTACCAGTTCCCAAAGCCATGGTTAAATTTAATGGATGTTTATTCGGATCGAAGCCGAATTTCCCGAGAAATTCTTTCGCATACGCCGCACCGATCGCGCGTAGAATTCTGACTGACACCACATTCTTTGAACGTGCTAAACCTTGTTGCATTTCTATCGGGCCATCGTACTGACCATCATCATTTCGTGGATCCCAAGTTAATAATTCATCGCTGGTTTCTGACAAAGGTACGTCATTAATAAGTGTTTCTGGCGAGAAGCCTTTTTCTAATGCAGCTGAATACACAAAGGGTTTAATCACCGAACCTGGTTGACGCCAGCCACTCGTAACCCGATTGAATTGTTTGCGTTTAAAGTCAAAGCCACCGACCAACGCGCGATAAGCACCGTTATTCGCGTTTAATGACACATACGCAGCTTCAACTTCTGGTGTTTGCGTGACGGACCATTTTCCTTTGCGGTCTTGCATGACACGAATCAAAGCGCCGACACGAATCTTTAAATCCCGATTTGCTTTTGCTTGCAGTGCGCTAGCCGCCAAACGTAAGCCCTCACCACTAATCTCGACCGATTCACCTGTGGCGAGATCTGCTTTAATCAACTTAGGCGTAACCGCTGTGACGACCGCAGAAATCAACCCTTCACTCGATGGAAATTTTTGCAAAAATTCATCAATCGCTTCATCTCGCAAATTTTCCTCAGTCGGTAATTCAATGAAGGCTTCAGGCCCACGATAGCCATGACGCTGATCGTAAGTTAACACATTACGACGTAAAGATTCATAAGCAGCATCTTGCTCATCACTATCTATCGTCGTAATAACTTTAATGCCAAGCGTGTAAGTCTCATCTTTAAATTGCGCATAAATTTGTTGTCTGACCATTTCTGCCACATGCGCCGCATGAGATTCAAATCGAGCGGCTTTGGTCACACGCAACGTTTCTTTGCTGGCTTGGTCATATTGCGCTTGCGTAATAGCCGCGTGCTTCAACATACTTTTTAAAACTAGCAGCTGGCGCTTTTTAGCACGTTCAAAATTAACCGCCGGATTATGCCGTGCTGGATTTTGCGGAATACCCGCTAACATCGCGGTTTCTGCAATCGTCAATTCTTTGAGCGATTTATTAAAGTAAGTGCGTGCTGCGCTAGAAAAACCATGAGTACGTTGACCAAGATAAATCTGGTTCATGTACAGCTCTAAGATCTGATCTTTTGACAAAGCTTGCTCAATACGTCGCGCCAACATTGCTTCACGTAATTTACGAGAGAGAGATTGTTCAGGAGTCAAAAAGAAATTACGTGCGACCTGCATCGTAATAGTTGACGCACCTTGCCTCACACCACCAGTAGCATTCGCCACTACTGCTCGTGCTACACCAATATAATCGACCCCACTATGTTCATAAAAACGCGCATCTTCAATCGATAGCACAGCTTTTTTCATTTTCTCAGGAATATCTTTGATTGCGACAAAGTCTCGGTGTTCTTCACCAAATTCGCCAATCAAATTATTGTCGGCTGTATAAATGCGCAACGGAATCTTCGGCTTGTAATCGGTTACTGCGGTTAATTCCGGTAAACCGGGCGCTAAGATCAGAAATATATAGGCGAGCAAACCAAGTATAAATACTACGCTGGCAGCGGCTAAGGCGAGTAACCATTTCATAGAAAGCGGCCAAGAAGCTTGGCGTAAAATGAAAACGCACAGTGTAAACCGACTATCTTACGCTGCAAGCGTTTTCTTTATTTGGTACTGCAATTCGGTACCATCTAGAGCAAGGCTTAGATCATCCAAATCGACGATTTCGCGATGCATCGATCTCCACTAGACTTGCGAATTCCCGTTTTCATATTGGCGTCTTGCTATGGTTTTTGACACGCAATTTAGATCAAGATTACTGCGTATATTGATCGTATTGATGAGCCATCTGGCATGCCTATATAGCATTATCAACGCATCAGATTGGCCAAGCTTTTCAAGCAAGCAATCTAGTAATTTGGATCAACTCAAACAAAAGATGTCGATTGTTTTTATCAAAAGTCCAAGCACTCGATTAGAACTTAAGACCAAACAAGAAAATATTGCCAACACCAAGCGTCAAGTAGCGATCAAACCATCCTTAACTGCCATCCCGCCACAAGCCAATCAAACAAGCAAAGCAACTGACGAGCTAGAAGTAGAGCCTCCACCGCAACCCACACTCAATCGCGACGTCAAGGCCATCAGTCAATCTTTAGAACGAGATCTTCGATTTGAACAACAAAAGATAGAGGCAGCTAAGCCAGCAAATCAAATCGCACGCGAATACTGGCAAAAGCAAAACTATCCCTACAAAGATAAGTGGGAAGAGCTCGCACACAAGATAGAAAAAGCAGGCAAACCGCGCGGCTTGCAATTAGAAACTTTTCAGGCTGCAGATGGCACGCAAATTACGAAGCTAGGAAATACCTGTTTCAAAGCGCCAGATCCCGGTAGAACTTACTTAAACCAAGCCGAGGCGAGGCCTGTTATTTGTCCGCGTTGATTTTATTCAGGAAGCACAACTACTTCTCTTTGCCCCAGTTCCGCCACCTAGTCCTCTAAAGTTTGCAGCAGATATAATTTCTGATACAAGCCATTTTCAATCGCCATTAACTCAGTATGTTGTCCTTGCTCGGCGATACGACCGTGATTTAAAACGATGATGTTATCGGCATCGCGTATGGTTGATAGACGATGTGCAATTGCCACGATGGTCACTTTTCCTCGTAACTCATTCAAAGCCAACTGCACAATCTGTTCGGTCTCACTATCAATGTGCGAAGTTGCTTCATCTAAAAACAAAATCTTGGGTCGACCGGCTAATGCCCGCGCAATCGCGATCAGCTGTTTTTGTCCTGTTGATAGCTTCGCACCGCCCTCGCCTAATGGCGTCAAGTAAGCATGTTCCAACTGCAAAATAAAATCATGTGCGCGTGCGGCTTTCGCGGCGGCGATAATATCGGCTTCACTAATATCACGTCCCATCGCAATATTTTCACGTGCATTCGCTGCTAACAAAAACGGCTCTTGCGGCACTAGTCCAACACTGGCACGAAAACGCTCATCACTCAACTCTTGTAAATCGAGATGATCGATCAGGATCTTGCCACTCTGCGCGGTATAAAAGCGCAATAGCAAACTAAGCAGCGTCGATTTACCACTACCAGTATGGCCAACGACGCCATAGAAACTTCCTGCAGGAATATCTAAGTCAATTTCATGCAAGATCACTTGCGCGGGATCGTAACCAAATCGCACCTTCGACAAATGCAGTGCACCGTGACTAATCTCGGCATCATTTTGTTTGCTGGCGGCAGTCGATTCTTGTAACAAGGTATTAACGCGTGCGGCGGACACTACCGCTTGTTGAATTTGTCCAAACTGTAAAGTAATTTGTATCAAGGGATCGACGACACGTGCGATGTAACTCACAAACGCGTATAAGATGCCGATTTCTAATCCAGAAAAACTACGTTGACCAAACACAAAAATCACAATTACCAGCAATAGAGAATTCAATAAATCTAATGCTGGACGCAGTAACCACGCATTAGCGCGTAATTCATCGACACGCGCTGCATAATGTTTTTGATTGGTGGCTTCAAAGCGTTCACCAAATCCGCGCTCCGCATTGCAAGCTTGCAGCGCACTCATGCCATTAATACTTTCAGCTACTTGCGCATTGATCTCACTGCGCATTTGCCGCGCACGCGTTACCGCTGGCGCACTCCAACGCTGATAAAACCATACGATCACGACTACAGCTGGCACTAACATTAAAACGATCAACATCAAACGCCAATCCAACCATGCCATCGCAATCAAAGCACCGAGCACGACGATAGAACTATCAAGCATCACAAACAACACCTGTACGTACAAGTTCTTGACTGCCTCGGTATCATTCGTGACACGACTCACCAGTTGCCCAGTGATCGCTTTATCAAAAAAAGCCATCGGCAATCGCAAGACATGTGCATACACCTGCTCACGCAAGCGACGCACCGAGCGCATCGCGACGCCAGCTAGGCGCGTCAATTGCAAATAACGCAGCCAAGTCGCCCACCAACCGGTAATAACAAACGCCAGCAAGATACCTGTCATCATCCAGATATCATTGTTCCTAGGTAGTAAATAATGGTCGATAAATGCCTTACCTAAAATCGGCCCTATAGCTTCAAGTGCTGATGCTAGAAACAAAAATAGCACACCTAAAATGACATGGGTTTTCTCAGGTTTGGCTGCTTGAACTAATAGTTGCACAGCCAGTTTTTTCTCAGACGGCTTATCGATTTGACTATGCTGTTCTTTCGACTGACTCTCTGCATTTGCGTGAACTTCAGGCTGCATTTAAATCTGCCTCTAATTGTTGATACTTCCACTGACTCGCATACCAGCCATCGAGTGCCAATAGCTGCGAATGGGTACCTTGTTCTATCAATACGCCTTCGCGCAATACTAAAATATGATCGGCTTCTGCTACCGCACTTAAACGATGACTAACGATAATCGCACTCCGTTCCGGTCGCGCTAAACGCAATTCGGCTAGATGTCTAAGTATGCGTGTTTCGGTATCGGTATCAACCGCTGATAGTGCGTCATCTAATAACAATAATGGACTATCCGTTAGTAAAGCACGCGCAATCGCCACGCGCTGTTTTTGTCCGCCAGATAAAGTCACACCACGCTCACCAACTGGGGTATCGTAAGCTTCAGGAAAACGTAAGATGTCTTCATGAATCGCTGCTAATTCTGCTGCATGCATAATCTGCTCACGACTTGCTTGCGGGTTCGATAAAGCGATATTGCTAGCGATTGATGCAGAAAATAAAAAAGGCTCTTGCGCTACCCAATTGATCGCATTGCGTAGGCGTTCCAATGGATAAGCCGAAATACGATGTTCGCCCCACCGTACTTGACCTTGTTTGGTCTCAAATTGCCTTAGCAGTAGTCGGAGCACACTAGATTTGCCAGCGCCAGTTGCGCCCACAATGCCTAAGGTTTGTCCGGCATGCAGATCAAAGCTCAATTGATTTAGCGCTAAATTGGCTTGACCGGGATACGAGAAGCTCACTTTATCAAAATGAATGGTACCACCCACTTGGCTTTGTATCGTGCCTAAATCTTGAATCACCAAATCCGCTTCCAAAACTGGACGTAAACGTCCCCATGCCGCTTTACCGCGTTCTAATAAAGACAAGACCCAACCAGCAGCAAACATCGGCCAAATCAATTGACCTAAATACATACTAAATGCGGTCAGATTGCCGATGCTCATTTCGTTTTGCCAAACCAAATAAGCACCTACACCGAGAGTCAAAGCACCCGCCGCAGTTAGAGCAACACCAACCGCTGGTTCGTAAGCGGCCTCCCACCTTTGCGCACTCAAGCTTGCGGCAGCGGCATGCTCTGCCATCTCAGCAAATTGCTCGGCGTTGCGCTGCTCTAATCCTAATACCCGCAAAGTGCGTACACCAGAAATAGTTTCTTGGACGTGATCGTTGAGCTTACTAAAACGTTCTAATGATTCTTTTGATGCATCATGTACATGGTGAGTGATCTTTTTAAACGCCCAAGCCATGAATGGAAAAGGCAATAGTGCCGCTATCGCCAAGCGCCAATCGACACCCAAGGTCATCATGCCGATCACCAGCACAAAAGTCATCGCACCATCAAATCCTGCCAATGCCGCTTCACCCGCAGCCAACTCAATTGCATCCGCATCATTAGTACCCAAAGCCATCAAATCGCCGGTACGTTGTTGTTGAAAAAAAGCCGGGCCTTGCATGCTTAAACGCTGATACAAACGTAAGCGCAATTGCGCCCCTAAACGATACGATGCAGCAAACAACTGCAAGCGCCACCCAACGCGCAAAAAGTAAATCGCGACACCCATCAGCAACACAGTTGCCAATTCCCACAGTAAAGCTTCACCAGCCAAATTGTGCGCCACCATAGAGTCAATAATCTGACCAATCTTACGGGGAATTAATACAGTCAATGCCGCCACCAAAAACAGCATGACCGCAGCGGCAAAGTAAGAGCGCCAATGTTGACGAATAAATTGGGCGAGGAGTTGGTACAGGGTCATGCTAGGACTTTCAAATTGAGATCACTTTTCTCATAGACGCAGAGACGCAAAGGCGCAGAGAACGCAGAGAAAAATTCTAGGAAGATTTTCTGCGTCCCCTGCGCCACTGCGTCTAATGCTTTTTACTTCAACATATTCCACAAAAACGAATACGTGATCGCACTCATGTCTGCACGCTGCGCATTATTTGCAGCACCGCCATGTCCACCTTCAATGTTTTCGTAATACCAAACATTGGAATGACCTTGATCTAACATTTTGGCGGCCATCTTACGTGCATGGCCTGGATGAACACGATCATCACGGGTTGATGTAATGAACAAGACGTTTGGATACTTCAATTCCGCCTTCACATTGTGATACGGCGAGTATTGTTGAATGTATTCCCATTCAGCTGGCACATCAGGATTACCATATTCCCCCATCCATGAAGCACCGGCCAATAACTTGTTATAGCGCTGCATATCCAATAAAGGAACTTGACTAACCACTGCGTTAAACAACTCAGGACGCTGCGTCAGCGCCACCCCAGCCAATAAGCCACCATTACTTCCGCCCATTGCACCTAAATGTTTTGCACTAGTGATTTTGCTACGAATCAAATCCTCTGCTACTGCAGCAAAATCCTCATACGCGCGTTGACGGTTTTGTTTTAACGCGGCTTGATGCCAACGTGGACCGTACTCCCCACCGCCACGAATATTTGCCACCACATATACGCCACTTTTTTCTAACCAAGCTTTGCCAATACCGCCGGAGTAAGAAGGTGTTAAAGAAACTTGGAAACCACCGTACGCATATAACAAAGTCGGGCTAGTACCATCAAGTTTGATATCTTTTTTGTGCACCATAAAATAAGGCACTTTAGTACCGTCTTTTGATGTCGCAAACTTTTGTACGGCTTGATACGGACTAGCATCAAAAAAACTAGGTGCGGACTTCAATAATTGGCGTTGATCTGTACCCGCCTTAGCTAGATGCAACACACTCGGTGTCAAATAATCAGAGTAACTAAGTAGATACTCGTCCGATTTTTCCGAATCCAGAGGGCTGACGCCGACTGCACCCATCGTAGGCAGAGTCACGTTACGAGCAATCCACTTTCCTTGTTTAAATTGCAGTTCAACCAAACTACTCTTAACGTCTTGCAGCAATTGCATTAACAAATAATTCTTGGTTGCTGTAACACCCGTAAAGGATGCGTTATCTGTCGGTTGAAACAGAACAGTAAAATTACGATCCCCTTTCAAGAAGGCTTCGAAATCTATCGCCAAAACGCTACCTTGCGGATAAGTTTTGCCACCGGTAGTCCAAGTTTCATTTGGTGTAACGATGAATTGCGTACCGAAAAATTCATAACCTGTCTGCGCAGGAATATCCAACTTCAACAACTTACTACCGCGCATTAAGAACACTTCAGAAGTATAAAAAGTAACCGCGCGGTTCACAATTTCGTGCGTAATCCCGCGATGGCTGACTCGACTAGCCGACACACTAATATCTTCTTTCTTGCCTTCAAAAATTGTTTTAGCGGTACTGATAGGTGTGCCACGTGTCCACTCTTTGACGATACGCGGATAACCCGAATCTGTCATTGATCCAGCACCAAAATCAGTACCAACAAACAAGGTATTTTTATCACGCCATGCAACATTCATCTTGGATTCTGGCAAACTAAAACCATCTTTTACGAACTGCTTCGTCTTTAAATCAAACTCACGAATGGTCACCGCATCTGCACCACCGCGTGATAAATTAATAATGCAACGATCGTACTCCGGCTCACGACATTGGCTACCTTTAAAGACCCAATTCTCATTTTCCGCTTTGGCAATCGCGTCCAAATCCATTACCACTTCCCACTTTGGCGATGGCTTACGATATTCGACTAAACTTGTTTTACGCCAAACACCGCGCGGATGCTCCGCATCTGTCCAAAAGTTATAAACCGCATTGCCGATTTTTTGTATGCCTGGAATGCGATCTTTAGAATCAAGGATCACTTGCAGATCACTACGTAACTTTAAAAAACCCGCATCGTTGTCGAGCTTATTTCTGGTTTCTTGATTGCGAGCTTTGACCCAATCGAGCGCCTTCTCACCGCCGACGTCCTCTAACCATTGATGTTTGTCCTCAACCTGCGCCATCGCATTGTGAATACTAAACACGGTCGCTGCCAACACGAGTAATTTGACTTTTGTTTTCATGATTTTTATCGTTGAAATTGTTGATCAATTGTCGATTGAAAAAATATTCTTGTTTGTCAAAAGATACGCTTGTTCTCAAACAGCATGCAAAGCGTCGCGGCTCGTATTAAAAAGCATCAATCTTAAGAAAAAAGAATAGTGAAGTATAAACGTAATCGGATTAGACAGCGAAGTATCAAAAAAGTGCAGAAAAATACGATGCGCGATGAGGGGATATCCGCTTATTTCAGCTACAAAAAAGACCTCAGGATACGCCGCTAAGGTGCTTCACTTTTACGTACCACGATATGTTGACGTATCCAAGCCTGCATATCTTGCCAAATGCGATTAATTTCATTCGGGCTCGGCATTGTTA
Source organism: Affinundibacterium baiyunense (assembly GCF_018139645.1). GTDB lineage: Bacteria > Pseudomonadota > Gammaproteobacteria > Burkholderiales > Burkholderiaceae_D > Undibacterium > Undibacterium baiyunense. The sequence goes on along the minus strand of NZ_JAGSPM010000008.1, from coordinate 141,542 downwards.
AAGCATGAGGTAATTCGATTGTGAGGACTGGAATCTCTTGATGCATTCCACTGTAATTTCCCAACGAACCCGGATACACTCCCACACGATTAAAATGCAGGCGCCCAAAGCGCGTCGGTGGTTGTGCTGGCCCGTCTAAATCAAGCACACCAAAGGGTGCATGCACAGAAATGATGACATCTGGCTGAAAGGATTTGATCGTATCAAAAATCCACTTACTTTCAGGCTCGGAAATAGGTTTCTTGCCAGGGAAACGACGTGGATCACTTTTCGTCTTTTTTGCCCAATACTGCGAAGCTTCTTTTTCCCAATTTGGGGTTGGAAAGTTGCGATTTAAATCCACACCTCGCGCATTGACACGCGTGGACTTTGGCGCAAGTAAACCATCAGGATTCACCAGCGGCGCGACCTTCCATTGAAATTCTTGTGTACTCGATTTGCTCATCGCTGCTAACCACTTGAACACTACCGCGGTCGCAGTCTTTTCGTCACCATGGATACCGCCAATCAATAACACTCTACGCACTTTTTTTGTGCGTGGATCTGCGGAGAAATCTCTGGTCATTAATGGTATCGCTTTGAATGAGCGACCATCGCTAGGAGCAAGCTTGCTCTGCAAACATTCATTCAAGGACACCTTGGGCAAACGCGGTGTCACTTGCTTACACCACTGTTGCAATTTGACCGGTGCAGAGACAGGTTCTGCTCGCACATTAGCGCGCGCATCGAGATGCATACTAACGCCAAATAAAAAGAGCGATGCGCTCAATAGTCGCATCGCTCTGTTCTGATATTTCTTCACGTCCGACAAAACAACTTGGCGCTTGAGCATGAAGAATAAATCCAATGAATCAATAAATTACAAACCAGCGGCAGCGCGTAAGATTTGCGCTTTGTCAGTACGTTCCCAAGTGAATTCAGGTTCTTCACGTCCGAAGTGACCGTATGCTGCAGTCTTTTGATAAATTGGACGCAATAAATCAAGCATTTGAATAATGCCACGTGGACGCAAATCAAAATACTCGTTCACTAAAGCAGCGATTTGCTCATCTGGAATTACGCCCGTACCTTCAGTGTACACCGTCACATTCATAGGACGTGCCACGCCAATCGCATACGCCACTTGAATCTGACACTGCTTTGCCAAACCAGCTGCGACAATATTTTTCGCCACATAGCGTGCCGCATAGGCGGCAGAACGATCGACTTTTGTAGGATCTTTACCAGAGAAAGCGCCGCCACCGTGAGGGCAAGCACCGCCGTAAGTATCAACGATGATTTTACGACCAGTTAAACCACAATCACCTTGTGGACCACCGATCACGAAGCGACCGGTAGGATTGATCAAGAACTTCGTATCTTTCAACCACTCTGCTGGCAATACTGGACGAATAATTTCCTCAACAACTGCTTCGATAAACGATGGCTTCATCTTATTACCATCGCTTTGATCTGGGCTATGTTGTGTCGACAAAACGACTGTATCGATACTGTGCGGTTTGCCATCAACATAACGCATCGTCACTTGACCTTTTGCATCAGGACGCAAGAACGGCAAGCGACCATCTTTACGCAATTGCGCTTGGCGCTCTACCAAACGATGCGCGTAGTAGATCGGTGCGGGCATGAGTTCTGGCGTTTCGTCACAAGCATAACCAAACATCAAACCTTGATCGCCCGCGCCTGTATTCAAATGGTCATCGGATGCATGATCAACACCTTGCGCGATATCATTCGATTGCTTATCGTAAGCCACCAAAACCGCACAGCCTTTGTAATCAATACCATATTCGGTATTATCGTAACCAATACGCTTGATGGTATCGCGTGCAACTTGAATATAATCGACATGTGCATTCGTCGTGATCTCGCCAGCTAATACCACTAAGCCAGTATTCACAAGGGTTTCAGCAGCTACGCGGGAACGTGGGTCTTGCTCGAAGATTGCATCTAAAATTGCATCAGAAATTTGATCCGCAACTTTGTCTGGGTGACCTTCAGAAACTGATTCTGAGGTGAAGAGAAAATCATTTGCCATCGCAGGCTCCTATAAAATGTGACGTAAAGTCGCAGTAAGAAAGAGTTCCTGCGACGCTTTAGCGAAATTTATTACCCGCTTCGCAAGTTGTCTATTTAACTCGGCGGGGGCGCCTGATTTACTTCAAGATATGCTGACAGATCGCTCTGCATCATTTCATTCAGGTGCCAATATGTGCTATTTTACGCCTCTTACAGGATTCATGTCGAATTGCCTTAGATTTTTGAGGTGTATCAATATGAAAAAATCCATCACTCTTAGTAATTCACCATCATTTCCAGACTCATGTTAATTCGTCTGTTCCGTTTTTTATCGGTTTTCCCACTTCCTGTCCTGCACTTTGTCGGTGTCATTCTTGGCTATGTGGTGTACGCCCTATCGCCAACTTATCGCAAACGCATGCGTAGCAATATGGCACTCGCCTCTTGCGAAGGGCAAGTCGGTGTCGCATTGCGCGAAGCTGGCAAAAATATTATGGAATTGCCGCTGATTTGGTTAGGCAAACCAGAACGATTGGCCGCCAAGGTTCGATTAGAAAATTGGGAAATCGCGCAGGCTGCGATTGATGCCAAAAAAGGCGTGATTTTTTTGACACCGCATTTAGGTTGTTTTGAACTGTCTGGAAAATCTATCGCCTTACGCACCAAAATGACTGTGCTATACAGACAGCCAAAAAAAGACGCTTTGAAGCCGCTACTTGAAGACGCACGCGCATCCAGTGGCATGTTATTAGCACCCGCTAATTTATCCGGCGTTCGTGCTTTGGCTAAAGCCTTAAAAAAAGGCGAAGCGATCGGCTTATTACCCGACCAAGTACCGCAAGAGGGTGAAGGCGTGTGGGCTGATTTTTTTGGGAAACCAGCTTACACCATGACTTTATCTGCCAAATTAGCGGCGATGACAGGTGCGCCAATTATCTTGACCTATGCCGAGCGCCTGCCTTTCGGTCGTGGCTTCGTGCAACGCTTTGTTCCCTTTACTGAGTCACTCGACGGCGACGCCGCACAACAAGCCCGCGCGATTAATCAAGCAATGGAAAAACTCATCGCCAAGGTGCCAAGTCAGTATTTCTGGAGTTATCACCGCTATAAAAAACCAGATGGTGTCACTGGTCCAGAAGAAACCCAATCACAGGAAAACGCATGAGATTTGCCGTACTAATTATGTGGCTGCTGCACTGGTTGCCGCTGCCGATCTTGGCGCGTATTGGCGAAGGCTTAGGTAGTCTTTTATATCTCATTTTGAGTCGCCGTCGCCATATCTGTTTAACGAATCTGCGCTTATGTTTTCCGCAAATGCCAGAGTCAGAAAGAAAGAAAATCACGCGACGCCATTTTCAAGTCTATGTGCGTAGCGTATTGGAACGAGGTATTCTCTGGTGGTCTTCCGAACGCCGTCTACGTAAATTAATTCATGTCGACTATGCCATGCCGGTGGCGGAAATGACGAGCTCACCAACAATTTTCATGTGCCCACATTTTGTGAGTCTCGATGTTGCGGGTGTTGCAGTAATGTTGGAATCTTCACTCTGCTCGATCTACACCACGCAAAGAAACAAAACTTTCGATAAGGCGTTGCGCAAAGGTCGCTCACGTTTTCGTCCAGTAAAATTATTTTCACGTGCAGAAGGTGTCAAACCTATCATTCGCGCGATGAAGGAAAATCTGCCATTCTTCATGTTACCCGACATGGATTTTGGTGCCAAAGATGCAGAATTTGTGCCCTTCTTTGGTGTCCCCGCTGCGACACTCACCGCATTGCCACGAATTGCCGCGGCAACTCATGCCAAAGTGATTCCGGTGATCGCCAGCATACGTCCGGGCTACGATGGTTGGAATGTGAAGTTTGATCAAGCTTGGGAAGACTACCCGCATACCGATATCGTTAGCTCTACCCGTTTTATGAACGCCTATATCGAATCAGAAATCTTGAAGATGCCAGCCGAATATTTCTGGACCCACCGCCGCTTCAAAACACGACCACAAGGTGAAGCAAGCGTCTACAAAAATACCCAGCAATTTCAAGATACACATCAGTAAACCTCATCAAAAAAAACGCCAATCAATCGATTGGCGCTGACATTACGTATTGCATAGATAACACACGCGATTAACGATGAACACCGTCACTCATTGCCACATCTAGCAACGCGCACTCAATTGAGCTTAGGCGAACTTAGTTGAGCCTAAGTGATCCTAGGTGATCTTAACTGAGCGCTTGGTACAAGCCTGTAACAATATCCATTTGCTGCAAAATGCGCTCGCTGGTTGTCGCCACTGTGGTTGCATATTGCTGGCGCATACGTGGATCAGCAGGCTGCCGAATGGCGTGATCAAAATACGCCCATTGCTGACGCGCCAACTTCAATTCATTCTGGATAGATTTGGTGGTGTCTGCATTGGATTCTAATAGCTGCATATTGCTATTAAATTCTTTTCGTATTGTTTCCAAAGATTGCATACTCGACGCTTCCACGACTTCCCACTGTATGGCTTGATACATCTTTGCCATGCGTTGCGAGAGCATGCGCTGACGCCCAGCGATATTCACTAATTTGCCAGCAGCGGAATTCGCCTGCTTTTCCAATTGTTGCGTCACTTGATCGGCCATCGTGAGTAGTGAATCACTCATCTGGAGCACTTGCTTTGCATCGCTAGGATTGGCGGCTTTGCCTAGTAGTAAATCTTTGTACACCAGCCAAGTCTTATCCGATTTCAAAATCCCATCTTTGATCTCGGCTGTCGTCTTAAAATTTTTTAATTCGATCAATTGACGATCAAACAGCGCAGCAGAAGCGTCCAAGATTTTTCGAGATTGGTCGAGATCAACCCCCATACCAATCTGCAAATAGGCTTTCGCCAAACGTTGCGATAACATGCGCTGTCGCCCTGCCTTGTTGATCGCATCATTCAGATTTTGTACTTGTGCAAAACCAACTGAACTGAGCCCCAAACTGGCACTTAGCACGCACCCGATTTTTATAAAATCTCTACGTTGCATATTTACACTCCCGAAAATGATCAGAAATAGTAAATCGCCAGTGCAACGCAAACCATTCGCCATTCGAACTACCGATGGCAAAATTAAGGACTAGCTTAGGGATTACCTACAACTTGAAAGCCTGAGACGTAGTTAGCAGAAGTCAGTACATGTTAGTACCAACGCAATGTCAAACTAACTAGATAAAGAAAGTGCGTGACCACCTTAGCCGTCACGCACCGCAGTGATTTAAAGCGCGGGAAGTAATTCGATTTCGTCGGCCAACAAGGTATTTGCTGGCAGCACATCCATCGACTTTAACTTTTGATAAATCGGGGTGAAGTCAGGTGCAGTGCCATCAAATAACTGTTGGTAACTGTCGATCACAAAGTACGTCTCTTGATACGAGTCAATTTTGTACAAGGTACGCAAGCAGCGTTCGATATCCAAACGAATGTGACGCGACTTCGTACCACGCGTCAAGCAATACTCGACTTCGCCACCAGACGACAAAATGCCCGCGCCATAAATACGTATGCCGGCCGGTGTATTGATCAAACCAAACTCCACCGTGTACCAATATAAGCGCGCGAGTTCATCCAAGCCACCGAGCCGCATCGCTTTTAAACCACCCTGACCGTAGCGCTGCATATAGTCGGCAAATACAGGATTAAATAAAAGTGGCACATGACCGAAGAAATCATGGAACACATCGGGTTCAACTATGTAATTAAATTCTTCGGGCTTACGTAACCAAACAGTCACCGGAAACCGACGATTCGCCAGATGATCAAAAAATGTCAGTTCGGGAATCAAGCCTGGTACCGCAACAATTGTCCAACCCGTTGCAGCGAATAATTCTTTAGAGGTTTTTTCGAACACCGGAATCCCCGCACTGATATCCATCTTTGCCAATGCTTCGATAAATTCATCGCATGCACGTCCCGGCAAGAGTGCCATTTGACGTTGGTACAGTTTGCGCCAGAGATCATGCTCGGCCTCGGTATAGGCAGCCCAATCCTGCTGCACCACATAGTGTGCGTCCATATGCGCGTAATCACCACGTAAGGCAGCACCATTCGATTTTTCGGCTACCGTCGCCAAGAAATCTTCATTTGAAACTGAGGTATCCATCAATTTGTCTCCAAAAAAAAGCTAACATATTGTTAGCTTTTTTTGTTGTTAGCTCTTTTTTGTTCGTGTCGTAATTTGCTTGTGACGAATTACGCTGTAGTGGCTGTATCGTCTTTCAAGACACCACGACGAATCTGATCCAATTCAATCGATTCAAACAAGGCACGGAAATTACCTTCACCAAAACCTTGATCGCCTTTGCGTTGAATGATTTCGAAGAAAATAGGACCGATGACTGTCGTTGTGAAAATCTGCAACAACAATTCACGCGTCGTTTCTGTGCTCTTACCATCAATCAATACACGCAATTTGCGCAAGGCTTCCACGTCTTCGCCATGACCAGGCAAACGACGATCGACCAAATCATAGTAAGTATCAATCGTATCTTGGAAAGACACGCCAGCAGCTTTCATATCGGCGACAGTTTGGTACACATTATCGGTACCCATCGCGATATGCTGCACACCTTCACCGTGATACAGGTCCAAGTATTCAGAGATTTGAGATTTATCATCCGAAGATTCGTTGATTGGAATGCGAATCTTGCCGCATGGAGAAGTCATCGCTTTTGATTTCAAGCCAGTCAATTTACCAGCGATGTCAAAGTAACGGATTTCACGGAAATTAAACAAAGTTTCGTAGAAGTCAGACCATTCAGCCATACGTCCACGGTGTACGTTGTGCGTAAGGTGATCAATGTAAGTCAAACCATGACCAACTGGATTTGGATCAACACCCGGGATCGCTACGAAGTCAGCGTCATAAATACTGATGTTACCGATCGCACCTTTTTCAGCGCCATCTTTACCTTGCCAACGATCAACGAAATAAATCAATGAATCGCCAATCCCCTTGATTGCTGGAATATTCAATTCCATTGGGCCAGTTTGATTATCAAAGCCCCATGCGCCTAATTCCAACGCACGTTTGTAAGCAAAGTTGGCATCTTTCACACGAATCGCGAATGCGCACACGGATGGTCCATGCTTGCGTGCAAAGCGTTGTGCAAACGAATTTGGTTCGGCGTTAATAATAAAGTTAACGTCACCTTGGCGATACAAAGTAACGTTCTTGGTGCGATGCTTAGCAATCGCAGTGAAACCCATTTCAATAAATAATTTTTCAAGTTCTTTTGGTTCTGGCGCAGCGTATTCGATAAATTCGAAACCATCTGTCCCCATCGGGTTTTCCCAAGTTTGGAAGGTCATTGTTATCTCCGGTTAAAAAACATTTTTTATGATGCAAGCAATGTCAGATTATTTATCTATCGCTATCAAAACAAAGATTCCTTGCGCCAAATCAATCCGCAAGTATAAAGCCTCTAATACGCCATAAAATTCCAAAATACTGCACATCAACGACTATTTGAGCAATAATATTGCTACAAAAATCAAACATAGAGCAGAACATGCCTCAAATTGAACTGGATAAAATTGATCGTAAAATTTTAGCGATTTTACAAGCAGACGGTAGATTGACGAATCAGGAAGTCGCAGAACGCGTCAATCTATCTCCATCGCCTTGCCTACGCCGTATCAAAAGACTAGAAGATGCAGGGGTAATACGCAAGTACGTTGCGCTAATAGAAGCAGAAAAAATTGGGCTCGGCTTATTGGCTTATATTAATGTCAGGTTAGAGAAACATACCGACACACCCGCCAAAGGCAACTCTCGCTCACCGCGGATCGATTTTGCCGCTTCGGTCGAGCAATGGCCAGAAGTCGTCGCTTGCTATGCAATGACCGGAGAGATGGATTATTTATTGCGGGTGCGCGTCGAAGACATGAACCATTTTTCGCGCTTTATGATGGAGACTTTGTTAAAACATCCTGCGGTGCTGGATGTGAAATCGAGTTTTGCTTTGCAGCAGATTAAAGATACCACCGCACTGCCAGTCGGCATGAGTTAAATCGCCCAATTCACAAATAAGAAAGCCAGTAAGGCTACTGGCTTTCTTACACTGTCGAGTTTGATTCAAGCTTCATTTAAACGCACGACTTCGTGCAGACAATTGTGCTGAGCTTGTGCAAATCTTAGTTCAAAACTCAGTGACTAATTTTTCGGTTCGCGTTTTAGCAACTCTTCAATCGTAACGCCAACCTCTGCCTCGCCACCAAATGCGGTTCCTGTCTTCTTCACTTTGTAATTCACCATCGTATGACGATAGTCTTTCATCGACAAAGGAACGTATTTCACTTGTTTGGCGATCGCATCTGCATTGTTGAGATAATAATCAACAAAGGCATTCACCTCCGGACGTTGATCCGCTTTTGCGTTCACGTAAATAAACAACGGGCGTGCTAATGGTTGATAGTTAGCATCCATCACCGTCTTCACTGATGGCAAGACTGCAGACTTAGCGTCTTTCGCAACAATTGCTGCTGCCTTCAATTGCTTACTGTTTTCAGAATAATAAGCAAATCCAAGATAGCCCATCGCATTCACATCGCGCGATACTGCCTGCACAATCACGTTATCATCTTCTGAGGTAGTGAAGTCAGTCCGACTTAATTTTGCCTTGCCATTGATCGCCTCGGTAAAGTAATCAAACGTACCCGAATCAGCGCCCGGACCATACAATTTAATCGGTGTTTTAGGCCATGCTGGATTAACTTGATTCCAAGTCGTGATCACACCTTGTGCTGCCGGCTCCCAAATCTTTTTGAGCTCTTCTACAGTGATTTTGCTAAGAAACTTATTCTTAGGATGAATCACCACAGTCACCGCATCAAATGCAACAGGCAACTCCATGTAATGCACACCATTCTTGCTGCACTCGGCCATTTCTTTTTTCAGAATCGGGCGCGATGCATTCGAAATATCGGTCTCACCCTTGCAGAATTTTTTAAAGCCACCACCAGTGCCGGCGATACCAATCGTGAATTTCACCGCACTATTTTTTTCACGAAATTTTTCTGACACCGCTTCGGTAATCGGAAATACTGTGCTAGAACCATCGATCTTAATCATCGATTGCGCCTGTGCTTTAGTCGCTTGCGTCGACAATAAGGCACCGAAAATAAATAAGGCAATCGATGCATGTAATTTTTTCTGAGGAGTTAATTTCATAATTTATCCTGAGGTGTCTTGGTTGGTATCAAGCTTTTTTCGCTAAAGCTAAATTGGGTCGGGTATTGCTGTGCTGGACTAAGTTGAACTAATGTCGTCTATCGATTACTGCTGCGCGATGATGCTAGGATCTGGCGGCAAACCATAGCCGAGTCGTACAATTTCCACCATCATTTGCGCAATGCGATCACTGGTAGAAGAAATATTGCGTAAGTCTTCCGCTTTGAACTGAGGAGAACTCAATGCTTTCTCATAGAACAGCCATTGTTGCTGCGCTAAACTGAGACGATCTCGCAGGGCTTTATCGGATTGCGCCTCTTCCGCTAGTAGATGCATACCATTGACAAATTCGATACGTGATTGCGCCAAATCGACTTGCAAGCCTTGCTTTGCCTGCATATTTTTATCCATGGAACGAAGCAACACGATTTTTGCCATCCGTTGTGCCAAAGAAGCCTGACGCAAAGCCAAGCCGGTCACACGAGAACTAGCATCATTGGTTTCTGTCTCAAGTGCGAAGGACAAGAAATTCATTTTAATCAAAATATCTTCGTTCACGTCATACATCGCGGCAGCAGTCTTGGCATTCAAGCGAGGTAATGATTCGACTTGATCATTCAATGCAAGATTGACGCGATTAAAAGCTTTACCACTTTTTTCTGAACGCACTTGACGTGATAAGTCTTTACGCAAACGTGCAATATTTTCTAGCGAACGTGAGCGTTGTACTTCGGTATGCCCACTCAAGATGCCCAAAGCCATTTGCAAGCTCAGTTTATAACTACGCTCTGACTCTAATCGAAACATGCCAGCGGTGAGCAAGGGCGGTGGCGTAATGCTGGCAGCAGGTGCTGGACGATAATCAGCACTTGCAGCAGCACCGCAAAAAAACATCGAGGCAAAAACGAACTTGAGGGACTTGTGTAACATCATTTTCTCTATCATCTGGAATTGAACTAGCAAGAATCGGTGCTGTGAGCAAATACAGAACAGCACTCTTATTTTGTGTTCGAATTTTAATGACGAGTTATGACGAGATGATTACATGGCTAGTTATATCAGCATGAATTAAACGCAGATGCTGACGTCTATGCCGATGCAGAGATCAATGATCGAATGGCGTCAATACGCGCGATACGTATTGCTTCTGCGATCTTCTGCGGTTGACCTAAAAATTGTTGTGCAACTTCACCGGCATTCACTGCCAAAGCCGCATTTAAGACCGCACTTAAGAATGCCACTTGCGGAAATTGAATATTCTCTAAACCAGCGCGACCAAAACAATCGCACTCGGCCGCCTTCAACATATCCAAAAAGCGCTGTGGCTTACGAAATGCATCATTTCGCTCTAGCATGTCTTGCAAAGTCGCAGGACGCATTTCTTGACTCCGTCCAACATTACCATGATCTCGCGCGGTCATGATCGCCAAATCTCGACAATCACTGGGTACTTTCAAGCGCTCACAGACCTTCTTCACTAAAGCAATGCCACGCTCCTCGTGCCCATGATGACGTGGCCATATCGCAGGATCGGTAGTTCCTTTACCGAGATCATGCAATAAAGCGGCAAAGCGTATCGGCAAAGACATGCCCTGTTGTGCCGCATAATCAATCACCAACATGATATGCACGCCCGTATCAATTTCAGGATGGAATTTTGCTGGTTGCGGCACGCCCCATAGTGCATCTAATTCAGGAAGCAATCTCGCTAAAGCACCACATTCTCGCAATACGTCGAACATGCGAGATGGTTTTTGCTCCATCAAGCCGCGCGATATTTCTTGCCACACACGTTCTGGAACTAAGGCATCGACTTCACCCGCTGTCACCATCGATTTCATCAGCGCCATTGTCTCGGGCGCCACCACAAAAGCATGCGGAGCTACCGAGAAACGTGCAGCAAAACGCGCGACGCGAAGAATGCGTACAGGATCTTCTTCAAACGCGGGGGAAACATGGCGAAACACACCATCTTGCAAATCGCGTTGTCCATTAAAAGGATCTATCAAGCCGCCATGTTCATCTCGCGCAATCGCATTGATGGTCAAATCACGACGGATTAAATCTTGTTCTAAAGTGACACTAGGATCAGTATGAAATACAAAACCTTTGTAGCCAGCGCCAGTCTTGCGCTCAGTACGGGCGAGCGCATATTCCTCGTGTGTCTTGGGATGCAAAAATACAGGAAAATCTTTTCCAACCGGCACAAAGCCTTGCGCCAACATTTGTTCCGGAGTCGCGCCAATCACCACATGATCACGATCTTGCACGGGCAAACCCAGCAAGGCATCACGTACCGCACCACCGACTACATAAGATTTCAACATAGTAGATATCACTGAGCGGATTTCAATATGCCGCCACATTCAGATTAAGGAAAATCATACTTAGGCATATCGTCATGCTCATCTAATGCGCCAAGCACCCACTGCGTCACCGCAGGATGTGCTTCAACTCGTTCACAATACGCTTGCAAGGCCGGTGCCAAGGAAACTCCGTAAGTTTTAAAGCGCATCACAACCGGCGCGAAGAATGCATCGGCGATAGAGAAATCACCAAACAGGAAACGATGCGCACCATAAGTGGACAGACAATCTTCCCAAATTTCGCTAATACGACCTATATCGGCTTGCGAACCAGCGGTGCGACCTTTACCCGGAAAACTGGCTCGAATATTCATCGGCATCGCATCTCGCAATTGACTAAATCCAGAATGCATTTCAGCGCAAACGCTACGTGCAGTGGCACGCGCAGCGACATTTTCTGGCCATAAGTGATAGGTTGGAAAACGTTCTGCCAAGTATTCGCAAATCGCTAAAGAATCCCAGATCACCAAGTCATCACCTAACAAAACAGGCACGCGACCAGACAAAGAATATTCCGAGATTTTTTGTGTGGTATCCGGCCTATCTAATAGCACCTTGATCTCTTCAAATGGAATACCAAAAGTTTTCATCACCAACCAAGGGCGCATCGACCACGAGGAATAATTTTTATTGCCTATCACTAGACGATAATTACTCTTACGCATGGCGTGCTGCAATGGCGCGAGGGTCGTTTGCAGATCTAAGTTTTCTTCATTGGTTTGCATGACAGACTCCTACTCAGCTATTGATATTCAGGCTCATCGGCACTCATCCCTTTAGGTATGACGGTGCCTAAACGGGCTTTTAATGATTGCGGTTTTTTCTCAAAAATCGCCGCGTAATAAGTGGCGTTCGACAATACATTTTTGACGTAATCACGTGTCTCGGAAAATGGAATGGTCTCTGCAAAAATCGCGCCCTCGACTGCACGCGTCAGTGTTGAGCGCCACGCACGCGGCCTACCTGGCCCTGCATTGTAAGCAGCAGAAGCCAAAGCTTGCGAACCGCCCAAATCAGTCAGTACCATATTCAAATAATTGGTACCCAAGGCGAGATTCGTTTCGACATCATTTACTTGATGCGGCACGTAATCGGACAATCCGATTTTTTTAGCGACCCACTTCGCTGTTTTCGGCATCACTTGCATCAAGCCAGAAGCACCAACATGCGATTTCGCTGCAGTAGCAAAGCGAGATTCTTGTCGGATTAAGCCATACACCCAAGCCATATCAACACCGACCGCTTGCGTGGCTTTATACATACTGTCATTAAATGGCGTTGGAAAGCGCTGATGAATATCAATATCCGATTTCGTCTTGTCTGAAGTATTGACCATACGATCCAACAAAGCGTTTTGACGTGCAAACTCTGCTGCCACAATCAGTTCGCGCTCGCTCATGCTGCGCAAAGCCCAATTCCATTCACGCGTACCTTCAAAGCGTAAATTCATCGCATAAAATTTCAAGGCACGTTGTAGATTAGGGTTTTGTGCAATCGGCGCTAATTCTTCTGGGCTAACTGGCTTAACTAATGCAGGAACACCGATCTTTTGCCCACGTTCTTCTAAGGCCAGCTGTCCATAAAAATGCATTTGATCTGAGATGCTCGCAAAGACATTTTGCGCTTCTTCTTTTTTCCCTTCTTGTTGAAGTGCACGACCATGCCAATAAATCCAAGCTGGCTGGTTCTTTAACGCAATCGGCATTGACGCAATCGCAGTCTTTACCATTTTCCAATCGCCCTCGCGCAAGGCCATACGGGCGCGCCACTGATACGCTTCTATACTTAAATGCGCAGCATCAGCGCGTTTCCAATAGGTAAGTGCCTCGGCCTGCAATTTTTGTGACGCTGGTAATGCGATATTTGCCCAAGCTTGCGCTTTGTCATTCGCATTCAACTTATCACCAAACTTTTGCAACGCAGCGACCGACTTGTCCGGATCTTGTTTCGCAGCGCGCCCTAAGGCCATCAAAAATAATTCACGACTCAATCGATCATTGGCTGGCGCTTTTTTTAGCAAATTGTTCGGTTTATCCATCGCCTCGACTAAACGCTTTTCAGGAATATTCAACATCTTTCCTAAACGTTTTGCCAATGGCATTGCCGAAGACTCTGCAGCGATACGCATTTGCGCCCACAAGTCAGCATCAGTAAATTGACCTTGTTCATACAGCGTACCAATCAATTGATAGCAGCCGTCTCCATATTGTTTGGGCGAGGTGATCAAACTGCGCGCTTCAATTGCCACACGTTGCTGCTTGAGCGCTTTGGATAACAAAGCGTAGCACTTAACTTGATGATCATCATTCACCACATACAAGGGTAATTGCTGATCAAAATTCGTCCAATCACCGCGATAACCAAGCACCAATAGCCAATCATTACGCAAGCGATCAGCGATTGCACTACCTTCATATTTCTTAAAAAAGCTTTGCATCTCTGCCGCCGATGCCGAACGAATGCGGGTGCGTAAGACGTAATAATCCACATACGAAGGAATCGGATACTGCGTCAATTGTGAAGCATGCATTTGCGCAGCCTTAGCATCATCGTGTATCGCTGCATCACGTAAGGCCATAAAGCGATCATCATCGTTGATGACGCCTGTTACTGGTGCGCTCATCGCGGCCTCAAGCGACATTGCGCGGGGAGCATTTTCTGCAAAGACAGGCAAAGCTGCTAACATAGCAAAGCTGCTGCTAAAGATGCCGCTTACCAAACGACGCATAAAGCGACGTGTGAAGCAACGTGTAAAGCGACCATGTAGTTGTTGTTCTAACATTTCAAGCATATCCTTCTTAAACCTGTTAACAGTATGACACAGCCACACCATAGCGTAAAAGAACAAATGCCAAACCGAGCGCAATTACGCCGCGATTTACTGCAAATTCGTAAAGAAAGCCCACTCGCCCTGCGCCAGCAATGGGATCGCAGCATCGCCGATCAAGTCATCGCTTTGATTCAACAAAACATGCCGCAACACCTAGCGGTATATTGGCCTATCCAAGCTGAACCCGACTTACTACAGTGTTACCAAGAATTACAGCAGCTTGGTGTCAAATTAGCGCTGCCCATCGTTGTCGGCAAGGCGCAAGCACTTAAATTTGTTGAATGGTGTCCAGGCGATTCTATGGATACCGATAGTTTTGGCATCCCAATTCCTCGCAATCGTGAGCATGGTATTGCCCCCGACATGCTACTGATCCCTTGTGTCGGCTTTAGCTCGCAAAATTTTAGGCTAGGTTACGGTGGTGGATTTTATGACCGTAGTTTGGCGCAACTACGGCAAGCAAAGTCGGTGGGTATCGCTTACCAACTGGCTCAAACCGAATTCACGCCCGAAGTTTATGATATTCCACTCACGCATATAATTACCGAACTTCAGCTTTCAATTTAAATCTGCAAAAACTGCCAACATATGCAGGCTAAATTAGCACCGAATCGAAAAAGTCATTTCACAAAAATACTGTCATGTGCGTCAACTACACACCAACTCGGCGCGATCAGCTAGTCGAGAAATTTGCTGCGATTGATCAAACCGGAGAAGACTGGCGACCCGAGATTTGGCAAGACTACGCTGCTCCATTCATCACACACGATCACTTAAAACGCCGGCGTGCGCAGTTGGGTAGTTACGGCATGATCCCGAAGAGCAAAATTCCCGCTGGAGTTAAGCGCTTTAGCACCATGAATGCACGTGCCGAAACAATCGATCAGTTACGCAGTTTTGCGCAAGCTTGGCGTATGGGGCAACGTTGTCTTATTCCATTGCAAAACTTCTTCGAACCCAACTATGAGACAGGTAAGGCAGAACGTTGGCAAATTGGTGTCAAAGATCATAGCGATTTTGCAGTCGCTGGCCTTTACCAAGGATGGAATGAAGAAGATGGTCAACAGAGTTTTTCCTTCACGCAAATCACCATCAATGCCGATCTGCATCCTGTGATGCGACAATTTCAAAAGCCCGAAGATGAAAAACGCTCCTTGGTGATTTTGCATGAGCAAGATTACGATGGGTGGCTTGCATGTCCTCATCCAGATTTAGCGCGCCAATTTCTACAACTTTTCCCCGCTGAACAGATGTGGGCAAAGGCGGCGAACCTGGATAGAACCCGCGCGAAAACAAAACGTCCAACGACAAACCCATCTGCAATTCAAGCTTCACTGTTTGACGATGAATAAGTAAGTCATTGCATACCGCCATTCTTTCGGTAATAACTCACAATTTAAAAACCTTAGCAAATCTCTCGCTCTCCAATAATTCAAACAGCATTCTTAATTAATTACTTAATCAATTAAATAATTAATTCCTTATTTCACTTAAGTAATTCACAAAAAATTAGCAGAATTGCTTGTAGCTAATTGCAAATAATTAGCAAATCAACTATGTTGCTCACCTCGTTGTATTTTTAAGGATTTCCAGGTGAAATTAATTACTTTACTCATGCTCAGTGCTGGCATTTTGACACCAGGCTTGACACTAGCAACAACACCAATCGAAACAACAACAGCAATCAGCACAAGTAATTCTAAGCAATCAACAAAACAATTAGCAGCGCCAGTCAAAGTCACTACCGTTGAAGGCATCACAGAATATAAATTGGCGAACGGAATGCGCGTGGTCTTGTTTCCAGACGCGAGTAAGCCTACGCTGACAACCAATTTAGTCTACATGGTCGGGTCGCGTCATGAAAATTACGGCGAGACCGGCATGGCGCATTTATTGGAACATTTATTGTTCAAACCAAGTGCTAATTTCGGCATTAAGAAAGGCACCAAATCCCCAGTGGAAGTATTGAACGCGACTGGCGCAGAATTCAACGGCACCACTTGGTACGATCGTACCAACTACTATGCGACCTTCCCTGCCAACGAAGACAATTTAAAACAAATGTTGGCGATGGAAGCCGATCGCATGATCAACGCTGCCATTGATCAAAACGATTTGTGGAACCCAAAAACGCAAAAAGGTGAAATGACGGTCGTTCGCAATGAATTTGAAATTGGTGAAAGCGATCCGATTGGTGTCACTACTGAGCGTATCCAAGCGGTCGCTTACGATTGGCACAACTACGGCAAATCAACGATAGGCGCGCGTTCCGATATTGAGCAAGTAAACATCCCGCGCTTACGTGCGTTCTACAAAAAATACTACCAGCCAGACAATGCGATTCTGATGATCGCCGGTAAATTCGACGATGCAAAAATTCTCAAGCAAGTGAACGAGCTATTTGGTCGCATTCCAAAACCAAATCGCGTCATCGACCCAACCTACACCACAGAACCAACGCAAGATGGTGAGCGTTCTGTAACAGTGCGTCGCACCGGTGGTACGCAGTTTGTTGGCGCTGGTTACCATATGGCACCGTCTGCGCATATCGATTCCGCTGCACTAGGCTTGCTGGCAAATATTTTGACTAGTGCTCCAAGCGGACGTTTGCATAAAGCCTTGGTTGAAACCAAGCTTGCCACCGCGGTGAACTACAACACAGTCAGCAATCTAGAACCCAGCTATGGCATATTTGGTGCCATCGTGCCAAAAGAAAATAATTTGGATGCCGCACAAGAAGCCTTGTTAAAGGTTCTCGAAAATTTAAAAACCGCACCGATTACACAAGAAGAATTAGATCGCGCGAAGCAAGCTGCTCGTAAACAAATTCAACTCGCCTTAAATGACACAGCACAATTGACGATTGCGTTAACTGAATCAATGGCCGCAGGCGATTGGCGTTTGTTCTTTATTGAACGTGATCAGATCGAAAAAATGACGGTGAAAGACGTACAAGCCGCTGCAGAAAAATATTTAAAAGCGACCAATCGTACACTCGGTCGATTTATCCCAACCGATACCGCAGATCGTACCGAAGTACCATCGACACCGGACATCCTCAAGCTCGTGAAGGATTACAAAGGTCAAGCGGTAGTTGAGCAAGGTGAGGCATTTGATCCTAGTCCTGCAAATATCGAAAAACGTACACAACGTTCCAATCTATCCAATGGAATGAAACTCGCTTTGCTACCGAAGAAAACCAAAGGTGCGACTGTCAGTGTAAGCTTACGTTTGCGTATGGGTAGTGAAGCAAGCTTACAAGGCAAAGCTGAAATTGGACAATTCACAGCGAGCCTATTGAACAAAGGAACAGATCGTTTATCTCGTCAAGAAATCAAAGATAGCTTCGATAAATTAAATGCACAGGTGACGATAGGCGGCAATGCAGAAGGCATTACCGCCAATATCACAACCACACGCGATAAGTTAGCGGCAGCGATTGATTTGTTGGCAGAGGTTTTGAAAAAACCATCCTTCCCTAGTAGCGAATTTGAAGAACTCAAATTAGCCATTGTTGGGCGTATTGAGCAATCTATTCCAGAACCACAAGCACAAGCAAGTAATGCAATGGCACGCCTCACCGATGCGACGCCAGCTGGTCATGTATTGCACGTAAATACTTTACCTGAGCAAGTGCTTGCCGCAAAAACTGTCAAATTAGAAGATGTGAAAGCCTTCCACCAACAATATTTTGGTGCGGATAGTGCTAGTTTTTCAGCGGTTGGTGATTTTGATCCGACTAGCTTAAAAGCCCAGTTGGCAAGCTTATTTGGTGATTGGAAAGCCAAACAAACTTATACAAGGATCGCACGTCAAATCAAAGCCGTCGCAGGTGAAAAGCTGGTACTCAATACACCAGATAAGGCCAGCAGTTTCTTACTCGCGATTCATCCTGTGGCGATCAAAGACGATGCTGAAGTTCATCCAGCATTGTTGATGGCAAACCATATGCTGGGTGGCGGTGCTTTGCGTAGTCGTTTGGCTGATCGTATTCGTCAAAAAGAAGGTTTGTCGTATGGTGTTGGTTCCTTCTTAAACGTGCCAAGTCAAGATCCAAGTGGCATGTGGGCTGCGTATGCATTGAGCGCGCCACAAAACACCGCGAAGGTCGAAGCGGCTTTGCGTGAAGAAGTGCAAAAAGCAGTCACTGAAGGTTTCACAGAAGCCGAATTGATCGAAGCGAAAAAAGGCTGGAAGCAAGCGGAAGAAGTAGGTCGCACACAAGATGCAAGCTTAGCAGCGCAGTTGTCAAACTATCTGGCGATTAATCGCACCATGAAGTTTGACCAAGACTTTGAAGCAAAAGTCGCTGCCTTGACTGTGGCGCAAGTCAATCAAGCGTTACGTCAATTAATCAAGCCGGAAAACATCTCGGTGATCAATGCGGGTGATCAAGCAAAAATCAGTAAATAGTAAGATCGCTATGTGACGCAAATTAGCGTTGCCAGACAACAAAAGGGCAAAATTCTTTATTGAATTTTGCCCTTTTTGTCTTTTTTGCCTTTTTTACTCTTATCCTCGCTTCATCCTTATTCAATCTTTCATTTCCGCCTATCCCACGTAAATCGACGGCAAATCTACGCGCGATTCAACTCCACTTATCGAGAATCAAGAAATCGTGAACTTGCATACGAGCCTGCACAGTAATCCGTCAAGGCAGAATTACACTACCTATTCCCATCGTCTTTTAGGAAGTAGAGTATGAACACGTCACAATCCACAACAAATAGCAGCTTCACTAGTTTAACCAGCGCCAGCCAAATCAATAATCAAGCGACAACTGAATCAGCAGTGCAATCATCTTCCGCTGCCAAATCACCTGCTAAATTAAGCAACAACAACGCCCCTGTGCAAAACGCTGTACAACAAGTTGTACCAAGCGAAAAATCAGGTAGCCCTTGCTGCGGCTGTTGCGATCCGAATGTGGCTCGCGCCTAAGCAATTATCAAAGCGATTCACGCATCGCATTTACGCTAGGACTCAGGATATGCGGGTAAAATATTGTTTTATCCCTTGTCCTGAATGCCGATGCTTAACTTTGTTCAATTCCAATTTTCAAATTTATCAATTCGTGCAAGTAGTCTCCATCGGAACGCGCTATTCATTTTATCCGCATTGATTTTTCACCCAACTGTCGATGCACAAACAAAAAAGAATATTCCGAAAAAACCGAATCCCATCACCATTTACGCAGCTGGCGATATCGCTGATTGTCGCAAGCAAGCTGCTTCACAAACAGACGCAGCACAAACTGCTGCATTGATCAGAGCAGGCATACAACAAGACAAAAATGCCTATGTCATCACACTAGGGGACAATACCTATCCGGTAGGAAAAGCCGAAGAATTTAACGATTGCTACGATCAAACTTGGGGCCAGTTTAAACAACGTACTTTGCCATCACCGGGAAATCATGATTATGGAATTCCCCTCGCCTCTGGCTATTACAATTACTTTGATGAGCTAGCTGGCAGTAATCGACGCGGTTACTACAAAAAGACTTTGGGAAACTGGTTGATCATCTCGCTAAACAGCAATATCAAGCACCAGGCCATGCAAACTCAATTGACTTGGCTGCAATCAACGCTGCGTGAAAATCAAGCATCATGCATACTCGCGTTTTGGCATCATCCAGTCTATTCATCTGGCGGCCACGGCAATAATAAAGTCATGCAAGATGCGTGGAAGCTGTTAGCAGATGCAAAAGCCGATCTCGTACTAACGAGTCATGATCATCATTATGAGCGATTCGCGCCGCTAGATAAAAATGGCGTGCCTGATGCTAGCAACGGTATTCGAAGCTTTGTAGTTGGTACTGGCGGTGCAAAGTTGTCACCGATCTTTTTGGTGAAAGATGGTAGTGAAGTGAGACAGAACGATCGTCATGGCGTGCTAAAACTTGCGCTGGCAAGCAATGCATATTCTTGGGAATTTATCGCAGCAGAAAGTAAGCAGATTCTGGATAAAGGTGAGGCCACTTGTCATGCAATTCGCTAGCGAGATTGTCGATGAATTAATAAATAAGTTATTCATTAGACGAATCAGTATTCCAATCCAAGTTTAGGTAACTAATTTAGGTAGTTAATTCAGGTAACTAAGCCAATTAGCAGCTTGCACCGCAACTTAAGCATTATCGCGAGAAATTTATTTAATTGACAATCTCGCATGTTATGATCCTTGACTCACTATCGCTTTTTTCTAGGAGTCGCAATGCCAGAACATGCGCTTGATACGGTCAGTTCAACAAATGGTCAGTCCATGCCATCCAACCAAGTTGTTTCTAGCATAGATGATTTCAGCCAGTCTGCGCAAACCACGCAAGCCGCGATAGTGGACCAAGGTTCAGCGGAACAATTACCCAACTACGCAGATTTATACCCACCACCGCCGCTCAACTATCAAGCCGTTTTTACTGGCAGTGGTAAAGAGTATTTCAAAATATGGATAGTGAATCTTTGTTTGAGCTTACTCAGCTTGGGTATTTACTCAGCTTGGGCAAAAGTCAGGCGACTGCAATACTTTGATCGCAATACCCAATTGGCAGGTGCCTGCTTTAATTTTCACGGTGACCCAACAACGATTTTGCGCGGTCGTATCATCGCCGCCATTCTGCTATTTCTATACCATTATGTCTTTGGCTTATCCAAAGGATTTGCGCTGGTTTTCGCGTCGCTATTATTTTTTGGCCTGCCATGGATGATGCGCAGCGCATTACGCTTTCGCTTACGGAACACCAGCTATCGTGGCCTACGATTCGATTTCCATGGCGCACTCAGCACAGCCTATGCCATCTATCTACCGATCGCGATCATCTTTGTATTGCCCGCCTTGATCGCGGTGCTATTTCCTCTGAGTTGGTTCGTCGCGCTACCAGGTTTGCTGTATTTGTCTTGGCCGTGGCTACACGCGCGCATGAAGTACTACCAGCATAATAATTTTGGATTTGGACAAAAAAAATCTAAGGCAGATATTTCCACCCATGCCTTTGTCTGGCCGTATTTCGTTACTTTTTTCAATGCCACCCTAGTGGCGATCATTGGTGGAATCATATTCGCGCTTGGCGTATCTATTTTCTTGAGCAGCGGAACTGAAACTGATGTGGGATTTAGTACCGCTCTTATCGGCATCATTAGCTCTGCCTTGATCGGCTTGCTTGTGTACTCAGTACTCGGACCTTTCTTGCAAACCAAAATCTGGAACGCTTCATGGAATCATACGCAGTTAGATGACATTCAATTCCAATCCAATTTGCCAGTGTGGGGCTACACCCGCCTACAAACGGTGAATGCACTACTCACCATTTGCACACTCGGTTTATATCGTCCATTTGCGGTAGTTCGTAGCTATCGCTTCCGATTAGAACATATGCTGGTGATTGCCAATGCAGATGCGTTCGAGACCACAAGATCGAGTACAAACAATGAAAATGCAACTGCGGAGAGTTCAGCAGAATTCTTTGGCTTTGATCTTTCTTGGTAAAAGCGAGGCACCTAAATGAATGCAAATTATTTTAATGCACAAAGTAGCATTATCCAGCCCGCCAACATCAGCATCGATGCAGATCAGATCAAGATCACCACATCACAATTCAATAAATTTTTTTCTAAGAAGACCACACACGTAGCAGAACCATATCTCAATGCCGCGCTGATCTTACAATTTGACGATGGATCGCACTGTGAAATACACGCAGCCGTAGATCAGCAAGCTGCATTGAAGCAAATTGCTTACCAAGCCAGTCTCGTTGAACATTGGCAACGCAATTGGGGCATCGCGCTATTTGCTATCGCAGTCGTATTAGCTCTGTTCTACGGTAGCTATCGTTATGGCGGACCAATTTTAGCTAAGCAAATTGTGCCCATGATTCCACAGCAAGCCGATGATTTTTTAGGGACTGAAGTTGAAAGCATGTTAGATGCTGACTATTTCACAGAATCAGATATCAAGGCTGAGCAAGCAGCGCAAATCACCAAGATATTTGAAGCGATTAAACCAAATGCAACCCGAATTCCGCTACGTTTGGAATTGCGTAAAAGTGAAAAGATAGGCGCGAAT
This sequence comes from Affinundibacterium baiyunense, assembly GCF_018139645.1. Lineage (GTDB taxonomy): Bacteria > Pseudomonadota > Gammaproteobacteria > Burkholderiales > Burkholderiaceae_D > Undibacterium > Undibacterium baiyunense. The sequence goes on along the minus strand of NZ_JAGSPM010000008.1, from coordinate 119,071 downwards.
GCTTTGGCACTGCCGAATGGCAGCATTTATCTGACGGATGCGATGATACAACATATGCCCAAGCAGGATTCGCAAGCAACATCGCAACGGAATTCGCCACTGAATTTGCCTCTAACACGCGCTGGCGAAATGCAATTGGCAGGCGTACTAGCCCATGAGATCGCCCACATTGAACTAAGGCACAGCATGCACAATATTACCGAAACATCGCTGATGACCGTTTTGCTTGGTGCTACCATAGGTGATTTCAGTAATATCCTAAGTGTTGCAGCTGGCGGCTTATTAAATGCAAGATATTCGCAAGAAAAAGAAGCCGAAGCTGATGAATACGCGATTCGCTTATTGCAATCTCGCGGTATTTCACCAGCCCATTTGGCAGATTTATTTGAGTCATTGGATCAGGATACATCCACCGACAAATTAACAAAAAAGAAACGCCAATCCAGTTGGTTAGAAGAGCAAATCAATGATTACCTATCTAGCCATCCAATGACCGAAAAACGTATTGAGCGATTTAGACAAGCGGCAAAGTAAGTACAAGGTCTGCACAAGGCTAGCAAATACCGGCAAGCTCGCGCAAAAAAAGTTACACTAGCGGGCTATGCCATCTTCTCTACTATTTATTATCGCCTCATTAATTTGGGGTTCGACCTTTTGGGCCATTACACAACAACTGGGCGAAGTCGCACCCGCAGTTTCGGTCGCATATCGATTTGGGTTAGCCTCACTCTGTCTTTTTTTGTGGTGCTTATTAAAAAAGGAATCGCTGCGTTTACCTTGGAAACTACAGGGTTGGCTGGCGCTGCAAGGTTTCTTCACTTTTTCTTTAAGTTACGTCTGTACCTACACCTCAGAACAATATTTAGTTTCTGCCTTGGTCGCGGTCTTATTTGCCTTAATGGTGATCTGGTCTCCTATCACCGAGAGAATATTTTTCAAAAAGCCGCTCAGTTGGCGCATCTGGGGCGCGGCATTTGTCTCGATAACTGGGGTGATCTTACTGTTCTTTCCTGCCCTAAAAAATAATTGGGAAGAAACGCACTCTGGTCACGACACCCACTTTTTGCTCGGCTTAGGCTTGGCGTTGACCGCAACGCTTGCGAGTACGTTTGGCAATGTTGTGGTCGTCAAAGTCCGTCAACATAGTCAAAACGTTTTGTTAACGATGGCATGGGCGATGGCTTGGGGTACCGCTTGGATTAGTTTGTTTGCGATGATCAGTGGCGAACAATGGACACTGCCATCTAGCATCAACTATTGGTTATCTTTGATTTATTTATCCCTATTTGGCTCGGTGATTGCATTCGCATGTTACTTCACACTGATCCATCGCATTGGCGCACAAAAGACTGTCTTCATTGGCGTCATTACGCCGATCATCTCAGTTTTGCTATCGATTCAATTAGAAAATTACCACCCAGGATGGATAGAATGGTCGGGCATGGTCTTGTGTATGGCGGGCGTGGTTTGGGCATTGCGCGGAGAACCTAATCGCGCTTAACGCCATCTAGTCACAGTCTTGATGGCGATCTCGACGAGGCTAATCTGTCTCAGTTGCAAAAGCCAACTTACGCAACACATGGGCAGCGGCTGCTAATCCAAAAGAGGCGGTGACGACGATTGAAGAGCCGAAACCGGCGCAATTTAAGCCAGAAATTCCTTGGCTCGCATCAACTGCACATGCGTCTGCCGTCTCTGCTGTCTCGGGCATACGCAATGCCTCCATCGAGAACACAGCGTCGATTCCAAACTTACTTTTGCTACCGCGTGGAAAACCGAAATTCTGACGTAAGCGCTTACGCACTAAAGCAAGCAATGGTTCTTGCTCTGTTCTAGATAAATCACGAATTTCGATTTTACAAGGATCGGTCTGCCCACCTGCTGCACCTATCGTGATCAAAGGTATTTTTTGTTCGCGACAATAAGCGATTAATGCGGTCTTTGCTTTGACGCTATCAATCGCATCGATCACATAATCAAAGCCGTGTTGTCCTATCATTTGCGATAAGTTATCAGGCTCGACAAACTCCTCTACTTCATGCACTTTGCAATACGGATTAATGATAGCAATACGTTCTGCCAACGCAGTCACTTTCGCCTTGCCCAAAGTTAAGCTTGTTGCTTGAATCTGTCGATTTACATTCGATTCGGCGACATTATCCAAATCGATCATCGTGATTTGACCGATTGCGCTACGCGCCAATGCTTCGACCACCCACGATCCAACCCCACCAACGCCAACCACGCAAATATGCGCTTGTTGAAATCGAGCAAGACCTTCTGTGCCATACAGGCGAGCAACACCAGCAAATCGGCGTTCATAATCAATATCATCAAAAGTGGAGACAGCTTGCTGCATGGGAAATATTTCTTTATTGGGAGATGAAGGCTGCGGTTGCGATTACAGCTAAAATTGGCGCTATTTTACAAGCTTCGGCTTAATTAAGCATGGGCGACTTGATCTTACGCAAGCGTGATCAGCCAGAATTGAGCGCAATTCGCTAGAATGTTGGATAATTTTTCTGCCTAGTTGTTTGTTTTAACTTTACTTAATTTAAATTCATCATGGATATTCTATTTGCAAGCGCCCCTGGCTTCGATCAGCCTTTGGCAGTTCTAAAGCATTGCCATGATCGAATTCGTAAGCAACTCAGTATTTTAGAAAAATTATTACCGCACTTGGCAAAATATGGAGCAGATGCAGAAGCACAAAAAGCAGTACTGGCCGTATTGAAGTATTTTCAAAATGCGGCTCCGTTACATCACGATGATGAAGAAATTGATTTATTGCCAGAATTAACGCAAATAGCACAAGGAAGTGATGCTGAATTACTCAGCGCGATACTGCCAAAAATTCTGCAACAGCATCAGCAAATGGCAGACCAATGGCGACGCTTAGAAACGCAACTAAGCAGTATTGCAGATGGAAGTAATTCGAGTTTGGATGCAAAAGATGTAGCGGAGTTTCAAGCAATTTATCAAGAACACATGCAAATCGAAGAAACGCAAATCGCACCAATGGCAATGCGCTTATTTAATCCTGGTCAAATGCACAAACTTGGTCAGGCAATGCAGGCGCGACGTGGTATTAATAGTATCTGATAGCATCGAACAGCGTCCATAACTGGTTTAATTGCACTTAAAAACTGACTTGGTTTTTACTAGTGTTTACAACGTGTTTAAAGCTAAGATCAAATAAGAAGATTTATTTAAAAAACTTCAGTTCGCTCTAGACGAAGTTTTCATTTCAAGGAAAAAGTATGTCAATTGCTAGCCTCAGAAAAGATTATCAACTCGCCAGTTTGGCTGAGAGTGATGTCGCTCACGATCCATTTAAACAATTTGCACATTGGTTCGACCAAGCGCTTAAGGCAGAAGTTGCGGAAGCAAACGCGATGAGCCTATCAACCGTGAATGCCGAAGGCAAACCTTCATCACGCATCGTCTTAATTAAAGAATTTGACTCACGTGGTTTTTCTTGGTTCACCAATTACGATAGCCGTAAAGGACAAGAGCTATCACAAAACCGTCATGCAGCTTTATTGTTTTTTTGGACGGCGCTCGAGCGTCAGGTGCGCATCGAAGGTAAGATTCATAAGATCTCAGAAGAAGACAATGATGCGTATTTCCATAGCCGACCATTAGGCAGCCGACAAAGCGCATGCGCTTCTAAGCAAAGCCAAGTGATCGCCAATCGTCAGCAATTAGAAGATCAATTGGCAGAAGTTGTTGCCAAATATGGTGACCATCCACCACGTCCTGAGCATTGGGGTGGCTATCGCCTCGTTCCTGACTTTATCGAATTCTGGCAAGGTCGTAGTTCACGCTTACACGACAGAATTGCCTATACTCGCCAAGCTGACGACACTTGGAGTATCAGTCGCCTGCAACCTTAAAACAAAAAGGCTAGGATTCGTCAATGCATCCTAGCCTTTGTTTTTAGTTGTGTTTAAGTTGTCCCTAAGCTCGCTCTAAGCAACGCTTCACAAAATTCCAAAAGCACGCCATCACGCTGCTAACTTCTTCTTAAAGATCTCACGCGAACGCATAATTTTCGGCAAAATAAATTCGACGCAATATGTGTCTTCTTTATGATTCCGATAAAAATTTTGATGTTCTAATTCTGCGGGATAAAACTCAGGACAAGGTGCAATCTCTGTCATCAGTTTGGCATTTACCATCCGCCCAATTTGCCTTACGAACTCACGCGCACTTGTTCTTTGCTGCGATGAATGTACATAAATCACTGAACGTAATGGAGAGGCAATTTGTCCACCAACATTAGCTGGTGTGTACGCATCATGAACTTTAAAAAATACTTCGAGCACTTCCTCAAATGCGAGCACGTCGTTATCAAACTGCACCCGAACGACCTCCGCATGACCGGTATCACCACTACAAACTGCTTCATAACTGGGAAACGCTAGATGGCCGCCAGCATAACCACACTGCACGGTTTTAACACCGCGTAATTGTTGAAATACCGCTTCCAAATCCCAAAAACGACCACCGCCTAAAGTTACCGTTTCTAAAGCCATGCTTGTCATCCTCGCGTTTGATTGATTCTTGTCGTTCGTTTTATTTTGATTTTTATTGCATATTTACTTGGTAGAGCGCCCAACTATCGTCAACTTAACCACACAATCTACTAAGAAAAAACGCCACGCATTATCAAGGTGAGTAGCGAAATTCGACAACTGTTAATCCAAAAGTTGCATAAATCGTAGCTTGCTGTATCATTTTTCGATACTTTTACAGCCACAAATTAAAGTTATGACAAAAGCCTCTACCTTAATTGATGTTCTTAAACGTGAACTCAAATCGCGTCGTATTACTTATTTTGATTTGGCACAAAAAATCGGTGTGTCGGAATCCAGCGTTAAGCGTATGTTTGCGTCCAAGAATCTGAGCTTGCATCGTCTCGACCAAATATTGGATGCGGCGCAAATCAGCTTGCATGAATTGACCTCGCGCAGTTATGAAGAATCGCTGATTGATGAACTCAGCTACGAGCAAGAAGAAGAATTAATCAGCGATCCGAAGAAATTCATCGTCGCCGTATCGGCTATGAATTATTTGACGCTACAACAGATTGTCGATATTTATGCGATGAGCGAAACCGAAGTGATCGCCTATTTAGTACGTCTAGATCACCTAGGTATCATTGAATTGATGCCGAATAATAGGATCAAACTTTTGTTGTCACGGATTTTCCGCTGGATACCCAATGGTCCGATTCAAAAATTCCATCGTCGAGAATCGTTTGCAGATTATCTCGATGCTAGTTTTGATGGTAAGCACGACATGATGCAGTTCATCACAGTCATGTTATCGAAACAATCAAGCGCGATGTTACTCACGCGCATGCGGCAACTGGCGCGCGATATTTCGGACCAACATCACTTGGATGCCAATTTACCGTTTGAAGAAAAACACAGAATGAGTTTTATGCTCTCTGCGCGCCCGTGGATTCCGAATTATTTCCAAAGCATGATACGGCCTGAATATATCGCGAATTACTACGCGCAGAAAAACAAAAAATAAATCCGTCTTTCGCTACAAGGCTTTCACGCAAAGACGGAAATCAGGATCTTCAGGATATGACTTTACATCGAACTCCAAGCTGCGCATTAACTTAAGCATGTTCGTATTATTCGATAACACTAAACCTTCGATGTAAGCCAAACCGCGGCTGCGAGCGACCTCGATAATCGATTGCATCAAACGCGTTCCCAAACCTTGTCCGGCGAAATCATCTGCGATCAATAAAGAAAACTCACAAGTACTTTTATCTGGATTCGTGACATAGCGCGACACCCCGATAATACGTTCGACTTCAATAAAACTGCCGTCAGCCTGTGGTTGGCGCTCGTTATAAATCGCCACTAAGGCCATTTCTCTATCGTAATCAATCAAGGTGAACTTGGCTAACATACGATCAGATAGTTCTCGCATGGACGAGACAAAGCGGAAATAACGACTCTCTGGCGACAAACGACGTACCAAGTCTTGCAACATCTCGGCGTCATGTGGATGCAAGGGGCGCACGACATACATACGACCGTCGCGCAACGGCCATTCTGTCTCTTTATCGGAAGGATAAGGCGAGATTGCGAGATGTTCGTAGTTCCCCGGTTCGGCTGGTGAATGATCGACCACAATCCTCGCATCAACTGCCAATGCACCATGCTGATCAACGATCAAAGGATTAATATCCATTTCGCGTAATTGCGGCAAAGCGCACACCATTTCAGACACGCGTAGCAAAATCTGTTCTAGCGCTTCACGATTCACGGCAGGCATACCGCGCCAATTCGCCAACATCTCAGCGCATCGAACTCGATCAATTAGGCGATGCGCTAAGAATTGATTCAGTGGTGGCAGTTCGATTGCACGATCAGCAATCAATTCAATCATGACGCCACCAGCGCCAAATGAAATCACGGGACCAAATAATTCATCCGTTGAGACACCAATAAATAGTTCGCGCCCCTCTGGCTTGCCCGACATGTTTTGTACTGTCACACCATTAATTTTTGCATCAGGACGTATCTGTCCAACGCGATGCAACATATCTTGCCAACCATCACGGACGCCAGTGGCGTTGCCGACATTCAGCAAGACGCCTTGCACATCCGATTTATGCGAAATATCGGCAGAATCAATTTTCAAAGCAACCGGATAACCCAATTGATTTGCAACTAGCATTGCCTCGGTTGAACTACGCGCTAGCATGGTTTTGGTAACAGGAATATGAAAAGCCGATAACAAGGCTTTCGATTCCATTTCGGTCAAGACCTTTCGACGCTCGGCCAAGACACTTTCGATCAAGATACGTGCACCTTCTAAATCTGGCTTGGCTAACTGTGAGAGTGGCGGCGGTACTTGACGTAATAATTGCTGATTACGATGAAATAAGGAAACATGATTAAATGCATCAACCGCTGCTTCTGGCGTTCTAAAACTAGGAATCCCCGCCTTAAATAAAATCGTACGTGCGGCAGTCACTTTCTCATCGCCCATCCAACAACTGATGAGAGGCTTGCCGACGGTTGCTTGCAAATCAGCGAGAACTTGGGCGATTGCGCCCGTATCGACACCTGCAATCGGTGACAAGATCACCAAGATGCCATCGACATCGTTACAGTGCGCGCAAGCAGTTACTGCCGCGCGATAATGTTCTGCATTGGCGTCTTGGGACAAATCAATCAACTCATCCAATGCAGCGAAGGGTGAGATTTTTTTGGTTAAATCTTTCACCACATCTGGCGGCAATTTCGCCATTTCTAAACTAACTTCGTTGACAAAATCCGCCGCCAACACAGCAGGCCCACCGCCATTCGAAATAATTGCCAAGCGTCGACCAACTGGCAAATAACGTGCTGATAAACATTTGGCGGCAGCGAATAACTGCACCATAGAATGCACACGCACCGCACCTGCTCGTTGCAGCGCCGCGTCAAAAATTGCATCGCTACCGACGATATTGCCGGAGTGCGTCAAGGCAGCTTTTGAGCCATCTGGTTTGCGTCCAGACTTTAAAACAATCACAGGTTTAGAATTGGCTGCGGCACGCAATGAGCTCATAAAACGTCGCGCGTTCTTTATGCCTTCGATGTAGACCACGATGGTCTGCGTCGCTGCGTCATCGGCTAAAAAGTCTAAGACCTGCGCCAAGTCAACCGCCGTATTCACACCCAACGACACCACCGCAGAAAAACCAACACCATTCTTACCCGCCCAATCCAAGATAGAGCTAGTCAGTGCGCCAGATTGCGATACCACAGCCAGCGATCCAGGTTGCGCTAATTTGCCGAGCGCACTGGCATTTAGTCGTGCTTTTGGTCGTTGGAATCCCAAACTGTTTGGTCCCAACAAAGAAATACCGTGTTGCTTCGCGATTTTATGTAAGTTTTTTGCCTGTACCGCGTCCACACCGATCGACAGAATCAAAGCAGCACGACACTGAATTCTGCCAACCACTTCTAAAGCCGATGCCAACTCATTATTGGGAAGTGCAAGAATAGCGAGATCCGCTCGCGAACTAGCCAAATCGCCTAGCGTTCCTTTGACACGACTATCTAGGTAGGTGACCGAGCCTTGAAATTCTTTGTCCAAATGTTGCAAGAACACCCGTGTCACCGGAGTCTGCAATTCTGGCGCATTTAAATCACCAGCAAACACCACCACGGAGCGTGGTGAAAACAAAGAAGTCAGATAGTGCTTATTCATCGCATTCTCAATCTTAGAAAATTCATTGGGTTCAATTTCAATCTATCATCGGAGACATTCACTACAAGTCTTTGCATGACGCCTTAGCGCAGAATCCGATAAGTCGGTCACAGTATTAATCTGCGCCAATCAAAACGCGTACATGTGCTGCGGCACTACGTCCAAGCGAAGATAAATCATAGCCACCTTCCAAACACGAAACGATGCGACCGTGTGAGTAACTTTGCGCAATCTGTACGATTTGTTTAGTGACCCACTCATAATCTGCTTCAACCAGCGCTAAATTACCCATATCGTCTTCGCGATGCCCGTCAAATCCTGCCGATATAAAAATCATTTCAGGCTGAAATTGCTCTAAAGCGGGAATCCAAACTTCATTGACTGCCTGACGAAATGCTTCACCACCAGAACGGGTCGGCAAACCAACGTTGATCATATTCGATCCCATTGGTACGTCGCCACAAAATGGATAGAGGTTTTTCTCGAAGATCGAACACATCAACACACGCGGATCATCAAATAAAATATCTTCACTACCATTACCGTGATGGACGTCAAAATCAATCAGTGCGATTCGATCAATACCGTGGTGAGACAAAGCATGCCGAATACCGACTGCGACATTATTAAAAAAACAGAATCCCCCAGCATTGCTGCGTTCCGCATGATGACCCGGTGGACGAATATTGCAAAAGGCAACGGGTGCTTGACCAGAAGCGACTAAATTCGACGCTAATACTGCCGCGCCAGCAGCACGTAATGCAGCTTGATAAGAAAACTCATTAATACTGGTATCAGGATCGATTTGTACGTGCGTATTTTCTGGCACTTGTTGCGCGATCTCGGCAAACTCCTGTAGATAACCTGAACTGTGCGCTTTGGCTAACTGTTCTTGTGTGGCTAGCGGCGCATCAAGCTGCTCCATATAGTCCAACAAACCCTTTATTAAGAGCTGATCATTGACTGCGCCTAATCGTTCTGGGCATTCAGGGTGATGGCTACCCATCTCATGTTTTTGACAATCTGTATGCGTGATATAGGCGGCTAACAAGTGGTCGCTCCTGTTCAAAATAAGAGAATAGTTCGATTGATTCTAGACCGTTGCTTATCCACAGTAAAGCCATCGCTAGCAAGGTTTGCGTTGCGTCAAAGCCTAAGCATCAGTCGGTGTTGTAAATACTCTGTGCTATTGAAGGAATATGCCATAAATCCCGCAGCGACTAGCTATTCCTTTGCCAATCAATCTTTTTCATGCGCTCGCAAACGTCGATGCATATGGCGTAATCCCATCCACACACTGGCGATGACCAATGGTACAGCGACACCTACTGCCGTTTCGGTATGCGCAATCCAAGTAAACTCTTTTGCCGCCTTGGCGACATACGCAAACAAGCCAATCACATAGTAAGAAATCGCGGCGACCGATAAGCCTTCAACTGCTTGTTGCAAATGCAATTGCTGAGCTGCGCGGGCATTCAAAGATTGCAAAATTTTTCTATTTTGCATTTCTTGCACGATGCCGACACGGGTACGTAATAAATCATTTGAGTTAGCAATGCGCCTGGCTAAAGCTTCTTGCCGATTAGCGACCGCATCGCAGGTGTTCATGGCGGGCGTTAAGCGTCTATCCATAAACTCCGCCACCATGGGTAGCCCTTCTACGCGTTGCTCGCGTAATTCTTCTATGCGCGCATGCACCAAACCAAAATAAGCTTTTGAGGCGGAAAACCGATAATTATTTTCTAGCGATAATTTTTCTATGCGGGCAGCTAAATGCGTGATTTTTTCTAACAACAAGCGTTCAGCGTCGGTATCGCGATCCAAATGACGTTCGTTTAAGGCGTCATCCGATGCCACCATGGCTGTCGCCAAATCAACCAACTCACTCTCAATTGCATTGAGCTGTGGTGTCGTCGCTTGGGCAATTGGCAAACCCAGCAATGCCATCATGCGGTAAGTTTCGATTTCAAATATGCGTTGCGCTAATCGTCCCGCTTGCTGCGCACGCATATCGACATCACGAATCACAAAACGACTAAAACCATCAGCATGCACCACAAAATCGGACCAAAACTCACCACCTTGCATGACCCTGCTACCCGCTAAGGCATGACCTTTAAACAAGTGCTGAATCTCATGCGCAAACTCACTCGCTGCTTGAGATCGATTATCCAACACTAAATGTGCCGCAACCAACAATTTGCCTTGTAAACGATGCAACCATGCTGCAGGAATCCGCGCGATCGGCATTTGCGCAAAGGCTTGCTCCAAACTCAAATCAGGATCTGCATACTGCGCAAAGGTATAGGTCGCAAATTCGGTATGGCATTCCCATTTCAAACGACAAGGACCAAAATCGACGTAAAAGTATTTTGATTCTGGCGTAGGTGGACTCACGCCAAAATGTGCGCACAAGGCGGCCAGCAAATTATGCTGTAGCGCTTGCGGTGATAATTCTTGCTGTACTTGTGGGTCGGGATAAACTGCCAAATGCGTCAATAATTCTGGCGCAGTTAATTGTAGAAAAGGACGCGAGTGAATTTCTGCGGCCAAAGAAATTCGCGCATGGTGATTCAATTCAAATGAGTGCATAGCTAACTTCGCCAAAAGAAGTAAAAAAGATTTTCAAAACCACATTTAAGAACCGATTTAGGAATTACGCCAATGAATGCAAATTCGTCGAACTAAGGAGGTAATTCTTAAAATGAAGCAAGTAGATTGGTGCATATACCTGCGCGGGAATCTGCTTGAGCGAAACAATCAGCTAAGCTGTCTTTGTGAGATCCTTGAATCACCGATTTGGCTTGGTTAGCCGGAGATTTGCGACACTGCACCGTATCAAAATACTATCCGCAAATCTGATGCAAATTTGATTGTAACAAAGAAGCTGCAAACTGGTATGCAGACTGACCAAGATGAAATGCTATGTAAAAAATGAATAAGTATTGCTATTGATGCGCATTAGCAAAACTCCAATCTCCATACAGCTGGCAGAAATTACCTTGTATGTACTGGTAAAATACTGCCCTGTCTGCTTGAAAATGATGCTCAAGCTTCATCCATCCAAGCAAATGCTTATTTAATTTTACTGACAAGAGGACACTATGACGCAACTCAAAGCCATCATGCAAACTAGCAAAGGCACCATCAATTTAAATCTGTTTGCAGATCAGACACCGATCACTTGCGCTAGCTTCGTCAATCTGGCACAACGTGGCTATTACGACGGTTTGAATTTTCACCGTGTGATCAACGACTTTATGATTCAAGGCGGATGCCCTGATGGTACAGGCATGGGTGGCCCTGGCTATCGTTTTAAAGATGAATGCAGCAGCGAATTACGTCATGACAAAGCAGGTATTTTGTCAATGGCGAATGCTGGCCCTGGCACCAATGGTAGCCAATTCTTCATCACCCATGGCCCAACACCACATTTGAACGGCAAGCACACCGTGTTTGGTGTAGTCGTCAGCGCAGAAGATCAAAAAGTGGTTAACAGTATCGTACGTGGTGACGTCATCGAAAAATTGACGATCGAAGGTGATGCTTCTGCTTTGCTAGAACAACAAGCTGAATTAGTCGCAAAATGGAATGAGGTTTTAGATTCACGCGCTTAAGCTTTTCTTCATTAAGCGACAAATTTAAACAAAATTTCAGTGTGCGCTTCGATACTTGCGCACACTGATTTTAAGTAACACAGCACGCACAATCACGCCTCTACGCTATGCTTCAAATACGCCTTGCCACGGATGCTGACTTTGGACAAATCTGGCCGATTTTCCACAGTATCGTCGCTGCTGGCGACACCTATACTTATCCACCAGATACCGATCAGCAACAAGCTTATCAATTGTGGATGCAGGCGCCAAGACTCACCTTTGTCGCGGAAGAAGATGGCGAAATTCTAGCGACTTACTACATCAAGACCAATCAAACTGGCGGCGGCCAACATGTCTGCAATTGTGGCTACATGGTGAGCCCAAAAGCGCGTGGGCGCGGCTTGGCAAAACGCATGTGTGAACATTCACAAGAAATCGCACGACAGCTAGGTTATCTGGCGATGCAATTTAATTTTGTTATCGCTAGCAATCAGGTGGCAGTAGATCTCTGGACAAAACTAGGCTTTGCAATTGTCGGCCGCCTACCCCGCGCATTTTTGCACCCACAGCGTGGTTATGTCGATGCGCTAGTAATGTATAAAAGCTTAGCTGAGTAAAAGTTGAATAAGAAAAGCCGCTAATCAACATCAATTAGCGGCTTATTTTTAGCTTAGTTTTTAGCTTTACTTATCACTCAAAACTGACTTCCTTGCGATTGTCTTTAGACACTCTGTCGATCAGTTTGTTATACGGATCAACGCCGACTTCAAACGGTTTATCCCTCACGGTGATCGTCAAATTGGACGCATTGGCTGGTACGACACGTTTTTCGATAAAGAGAACTTTTTCATCTTTTTCTTTCGCGCCAGCAGCTCGAGAGAATATCGCGATCTCAACCGCTTCGTCATAAGCACGAGCTGTTTCTTTACCTTTGCCATCGACCTCGATTTTTGCCAGATGTAATTTCATCGTTACATCCCATTGACCATCAGCACGCTTGACCGCTTTCGCCTCGGTCACACGATTATCGTAAAACACAATTTTTTCGAACATATCGGTGATCAAAGCGTGCTTATCTTGTGGCGCTTCTTCGCGGATATAGGCCAATAGCTCCTTGGTCGTGGTATAGGGTGCTTGTTGATAAGCTTTATCTTGTAAAAAGCGTTTCAAGGCACGATTCAATGCTTCTTCACCGATCTCATCACGCAAACGGTAGAAAATCAAACTACCTTTGTTGTAATGAATGTACTGCTGATTCTCAACCCTTGCCAGCGGCTGTTCTTCAATCAATTCACCACCACGTCCACGCAAATAATTGTCCAGTTCATACTTCAAGAAACGACGCATTTTGTCGCGCCCGTATTCTTTTTCCATTACCATTAGCGCAAAGTATTGTGACAGTGATTCCATCAAGACCGTCGAGCCTTGCATGTTCGCGCCTATCACCTGATGTCCCCACCATTGATGCGCCATTTCATGTGCCGTCACGTAAAACACATAATCAATATCATCCTTATCGCGCAAATCGGCGATAAAGCCAATTGCTTCTGAATAGGGAATAGTATTGGCAAAGGATTGCGCAAAACTTGCGTAACGTGGAAATTCCAAAATACGTACTTGTTGATGTTGAAAAGGAGTGAAATTAGCCGTGAAATAATCCAACGATTTCTTCGTACTTTCAATCATACGATCCACATTGTAGGCATGCTTTTTGTCGTAATAAATTTCAATTGGCATCCCTTTCCAATCACCTTTTTTGACTTCCCATCGTGCAGATAAAAAGGCAAAAAATGGCATCATCGGTCTATCCATTTTATATTGGAAGTAACGACGACCTTGATCTTCCCAAGTTTTTTGCAGATACCCTGGCGCCATTGCAATTTGATCGGAAGACGTGGAAATGACGGTTTCGAAATTAATCCAATCTGCCTCGCTACCCAGTGCGTGATAAGCGCGCGCTGATTCATCTTCTAACTTCGGCATGCGTTCTGGTTCGCCTAAGCCGCGTTTTCTTCGTTCATTGCGGTCACGCATTTCTATGTCAGATGCGTAACCAAATTGTGGAAAGAATTCACGATTATTGAAGAAAGTCCCGTTTAAATTGACGGTATTGGCAGCACCGCTATTCGTAAAGCCAGGATTCTCAACAGTGATGACAAAATCCAAAGCTAAACGATCACCAGCAGCCAGCGCTTGTTTGAGTTTAATGATACTGAATCCTAATTTTTTATCATCCAAAACAAGTTGATGCTCGGGTAAATTTTTCCAAACAGTTTTAACGCGTGTATTCAACTGAATATGCAAAGTATCTTGCGGCAAGCTAGATTTATTCTGTAAGACATAATGCCCATTAATAACAAGCTTGCGCTGCTCAGGATAAATATCCACATTGGCTTTCACATCAGTTAATTTGGGATGCGGGAAGCCTTTGTATTGTTTGTACTTTTTCTCGTACTCTGCGTTTTCATCCAAAGCTGCAGACTTTGTTTGGTACTGATTTAGCACATTGGTGTTATAGAAAATCCAGCCGCCAGTGATGGCGAACGCGGCTAAACTCATCGCCAACGCCAAACCGGCTTTACTATTGAGTTTCGCGATTGCCAAGCGCACTCGAATCCGCCACTCCTGTGATAAACCACGCACCCAAAACGCTTGTGCAACGATCAGCAAAGCCAGCGTGAACAAACTCCAATACAGAGTGAACCAAGACCATCCTGTAAGGAAATGACCATAACCATTCATATCAGAATAAGGTGTCGCGGAGGCGCCAGCAAAATTATATAAATTGTGATCTAGATCTAAAGAGCCAAACACAATTTGAGAAATCAACACCAGTATCATGACTAAATAGCCGATAAACTTATTGTTGGTTAGCACCTGTAATGCCAACGCCAACAAGCCCAGCAAAATAAAGCCACTCGCACCAATTAAAACGCCTTTCACATACAACACGAGTTCGATCGGTGCACCACCTTTAATCACTTGCATCAACATACCAGCCAATGCGCCCGCGCTCAAAAAACTTAAAATCACCGCACTTAAAGCCGTAGCCTTGGCCAACATAGGCACCCAATTTGGCACAGGCATCGCATCAACGACATCGGCAATCTTGACTTGACGCTCTCTAAAGATCAGCTCACCAGCATAAAAAGTAACGATGATGATCAGCATAAAATTAAAGCTGCCAGCCATGATGTTCAACATATTCGTTGTCACTGGATAAACGGTGGTACCGAACATCACGTTAGATTGACTTGCGCTACCGAAAAAATTCACCAATCCAAATAACAGCATCACCAGGAATGGCACACTCTTAAAGACAGCTTTCATGTCAAACCGTAAAATCGCCCAAAATTGTGTCCAAGCAGTCACGCTACCTTTGTGTTGCGTTGCTTTCGGCAAATTCACTTTCACCAGTTGCTGTGCGATCACCTGATTCGGCTTCGCAGTTTTTACTTTGCCAAACCAACGACGTCCGGTGCCGGCACGCTGCGGTTTAAATAAAACTAAAGTCATTGCAAGCAAGCCGAAACCAATGATTGACCATAACAGGCGATTGACCATCAAATAACCATTCAATGTGGGCAGAATCGTGTTGGACTCGGCAGTAGAAAAATAACGTGTCATGCGACCAAAGGCACGAAGGCCGAATGGATCAAGCAAGACAGGAATCCACTCGTTGTTGATGTCGCGGGTAAAAGAGCCAGCAACCACCCACAATACAAAGAAGCCGATCACACCAACATAGACCATCATCATCGAACGCGTAGTCGCTGCCAACAGCATCAATAAAGCACCGATAAATAAAAGATTAGGGACTACAAAGATCAGTAATCCCCATATAAATGGCTGCACTGAAAATCCACCAACGCGTGCGACATCCACCCAAGGCATGTAAGGTCCAACCAATAATCCCAAAACAACAAACAGAAAAATCAATAAACAAGCGACCAAACCAGCTAAAAAACGCCCGATCAAATAGTCATGTTTGCGCATAGGCGTCGCGAATAGCATATCGGAGATACCAATCTCGGCGTCACGCAATACAGCACCAGCGATAAAGATCGTCACAACGAACATCGACAACACACTAAATACACCAAGAAACTGTGCAATCACGGTTGGCGCATTACGATTTACATTACCCACTGCTCCACCGACCGTAATCGCATCACTACTAGCAGCTCCAAAAGCAAGTGCGCCAAAAATCAATGCAATCACCCACAGCAATGGTTGCCTGAGTTGAAAACGCAAATCAAATTTAAAAAATTCTAACCACATAGCGCGCTCCTTATACAGTCAGCGCGGCAGCGCTATTTTGCGACTTGCGAAGCTGCAGGAAATACACGTCTTCCAAATTCGCTTCAACTAAACGGAAACCATCATCTGGTTGGGTTTCTGAGTACACATTAATTTGTGGCTTGCCAGCGACTAAACGGGTGGTAAGTACAGTAAATTTTTCTTGATAGTTTGGCAAAGCCTCTTTGCTAACGCTGCAACGCCAGACTTTGTTCTGCAGCATGTCGATAGCCGCTTGCGGCTCACCTTGAACGAGTACTTGGCCTTTAGCGATCATTGCCATACGCGGACACAGGTCGGTCACATCTTCGACGATATGGGTCGATAAAATCACCACGACCTGCTCGCCAATTTCAGCTAGTAAATTCAAAAATCGATTACGTTCATCGGGATCGAGACCGGCTGTTGGTTCATCTACAATCACCAACTTCGGCGAACCCAATAGCGCTTGTGCGATACCGAAACGCTGACGCATCCCACCTGAATATGTTCCCAAAGCACGCTTACGCGCCTCCCATAAGTTGGTTTGACGCAATAAGCCTTCTACCGATTGCTTACGATCTGCTTTATTGGTGATACCTTTTAAGACTGCAAAGTGGTTGAGCAAATCTTCTGCTGAGACTTTTGGATAAACCCCAAAGTCTTGCGGTAAGTATCCAAGTTGGCGGCGTAGTTCTTCTTTGTTCTGCAATACATCCAAACCATTGAAATGAATCGTGCCACTATCAGGCTCTTGCAAAGTCGCAATGGTACGCATTAAGGACGACTTACCTGCGCCATTCGGCCCAAGTAAGCCAAACAAGCCGTTAGGAATTTCTAGATTGACATTGTTGGTTGCATGCACGCCATTGGCGTAGGTTTTATTTAAATTTTTGATAGACAGCATGGATTACGCTCCTAGAGATAAGACGCTAAATAGAGGGCACTAAGTATCAGGAATCTAGTGCAGACAATTCGATAAAGACTGCTACAAACTATTCGACAAATATCGACCTCGCAGAATATACATGACAATAGAATAGATCAGTTCGAATGTGATCAAGCCATGATTTCGTGTCACCAAAGCCCTAATTTGGTCATGAACGAAATTGCACATCAAGTGATTCACCCCACTCATGACGAGAAACAGTAAACTGATGCCTTGTTTTATCAGATCTATCGCAAACATTTCGCATCAAACAAAAATTTGGAATACTGCAAACTAGCCAACTACTTCGCAAGGCGCAGAAAAATACGCTGCTTACTCTTATGTCGAATCTAGAAAAACACTCTATTACACCAGATCAGCCACTACCAGGAAAACTCATCGATAAGCTTGGCAGCTGGTCGGTAAAAGCACAGTATTACCCAGTTTTCAGTCAAACTTGGTTCCGCTATCGAGCGCTCAGTTTTACTGCGCCGTTGGGGGTATTAGCGCTGATCTTTCTGACTATCTCAATAGTCATCGCCAACGACAATTCAAGTCCACAGAACGTCATCAAGCCTTACACCATGTTTGTGGTGCTGTTTTTTGGTGTCGCATTAAATTTATTAGCGGGTCGTTGGTTAGCTACACAAGTGAAGAAAAGGCAGTGGCAAAAGAAAAGTGAAATGCTCGGTATTGCCGGAGCATTACTACTAGGCATTGCCTTATCGTTCGTCATAATCAAATCTTCCGACAACTTTATCGACAAAAACATCAAAAAAACTAGCGCTGAAACCAAAGAAAAAATTAATCAACTAAATCAAAGCAATGAGGTTCGCGTAGGCTTAGTCATCACCGATGAAGAAGAGCACAAGATCAATATTGCCAACTATATTCTTTGGATTTTTCTACTTGGTTGGTGGGGTGGCGCGTTGGATTTTCGTGCCTACCTTAAGCAAAGGCAAGAATTAGAAAATGCCAGCGTCCAAGAAAAGCTAGATCAATACAAGAATGAACGCAATCAAGCACAAATGCGTTTATCGGTTCTCGCTAGTCAAGTCGAACCGCATTTTTTATTTAATACTCTATCGGGCGTGCGCGCGGCAATGCTGAGTGATCCTGCACGTGGCGTAGTCATCATTGATCATTTGGTTGATTACTTACGTTCGACGATTCCGCAGATGCGTAATGATGGCAATTTAATGGCAACCACGGTAGAGAACCAGTTTAATTCGGTCAAAGCCTATCTCGGCGTTATTCACACACGGATTCCGCGCCTTAGTTTTAGTGTGGAATGTCCACCAGAATTATTAAACTGTGCGGTTCCTCCTTTAATGCTGATCAGCCTAGTAGAAAACGCCGTAAAACATGGTATCGAGCCCAAAAAAGGAGCGGTACACATCAGCGTAAAAGCCAGCAAAATCACAACGCATGTGCCAAACAGCGATAGCGTCGAACACGAACAACTATGCCTAAGTGTAGAAGATAACGGAGTTGGTTTTGGTCACAGCGTGTCGGGCTCTGGAATAGGATTAAATAATATTCGCGAACGTTTAAAATACTTATACGCAGGCGATGCCAGCCTAGAACTAAGTATGCGTGAAGAAGGCGGAATCGCAGCTCGTATTCGATTACCACTCAGTCGCTACGATGAGCAAACATCAGAGCTAAATGATTTGGCCTAAATGATGCGAACTAAATAAGCTTCATACGAAGCTCGAAGCAAGTCCAAAGAATTTTAAAAATCCACTAAAGTCACACTAGAGGAATAAGCATGCCAACCGCAATTATTGCCGATGATGAAGATTTACAGCGCTCAGATCTGCAGCGTATGTTGCAACTGATTTGGCCAGAATTGGAGATCCTTGCCACGTGCGAGGATGGTGGTGATGCGCTCGATGCGATCACTAAATTTCAACCGAATATCGCGTTCTTAGATATCCGCATGCCGGAATTGAGCGGAATGGATGTCGCCCGCGCGAGCGATGGCAAATGTCGCGTGGTATTTACTACTGCTTTTGACAATCACGCGATTGAAGCTTTCAAATTGGGCGCGATTGATTATCTACTCAAACCAATTACCGAAGAGCGACTACAACATACGATCTCGCGCATCAAAGAGCAGTTGAGTGCTGGCACGACACCACAAGATTTAATTCAAGTGATGGCGGCATTAGATCAGCGTCTGCGTGAACCACAAGAAGCTGAAAAAATACGTTGGATCAGCGCCAATTCCGGCAGCACCATCAAGTTATTTTCGATTGAAGATATCTTGTTCTTTGAATCGGATCTGCGCTACACCCGCGTCGTTAGTGCGGATGATGAAGGCCATATTCGTACCTCAATCAAAGAATTGCAAAAAGGCTTATCACCTGATCAATTTTGGCAAATCCACCGTAGCATCATGGTTAATCCACGCGCGATTGCACGCGCCCGTCGTGACGAAATGGGGAATATTTTTGTCGAATTAAAAAATCATCGCGAACAACTACGTGTGAGTCAAACCTATGCTTGGCGCTTTAAGGGCATGTAAAGTCATATTCCGTTCTCTCATGTAAAATACTAGCAAACTCGCCTGCTCATTTTTCTTGATTAATACAGCAAGTTAGTTGGCTTGTAGGTAGCAAGTCACGATAATCATTGATGGAAATAAGAAAGCTGGCAAGGATTATTATTTTTTCTCAAAAAATGCAAAAGTACCTACAGACTAAAGCCGCAGTCTGTGCCACACTCAAGTTATGACGCTCACGGAATTAAAATACATCGTTGCAGTAGCCCGCCAGAAGCATTTTGGACATGCGGCAGAGGCTTGTTTTGTCGCGCAGCCAACATTGTCGGTGGCGATCAAGAAACTTGAAGACGAATTGGGCGTGACGATTTTCGAGCGTGGTGGAACAGAAGTATCGACAACACCATTAGGTGCACAAATCGTGGCACAAGCAGAACGTGTACTCGAACAAACAGCCGTCATTAAAGAAATTGCAAAACAAAACAAGGATCCTTTGAATGGACCTTTCCGTCTTGGCATCATTTACACCATCGGCCCTTACTTATTGCCAGGTTTAGTAAAAACCATGATCGATAAAGTGCCGCAAATGCCTCTGATTTTGCAAGAAAACTTTACCGTCAAACTGATTGAATTATTACGCCAAGGTGAATTGGATGCTGCCATCATGGCATTACCATTGCCGGACCAAGGTTTAATGGTGCAAGCTTTATATGATGAGCCTTTTGTGGTTGCCATGCCAAAAGACCATCCTTGGGCGAACCGCAGTTCGGTTTCTGCCGAAGAATTGAAAACGGAGACTATGTTGCTATTGGGTAGTGGTCACTGCTTCCGTGATCAAGTGTTAGAAGTTTGCCCAGAAATGGCGCGCTTTTCGACCGCGAGTGATGGCATCGCACGCACGTTTGAAGGTTCTTCATTAGAAACGATACGACATATGGTCGCTTCAGGTATAGGTATCACCGTATTACCGATGGCTTCCGTCCCCGATCTGCATGCTACTGACAGCATGCTACGCTACGTGCCATTTAGTAACCGCGCGCCAGACCGACGTGTTGTGATTGCGTGGCGCAAAAGCTTTACTCGTCATGCCGCGATTGATGCGATCCGACAAGCTGTGTTGAATTGCGAATTACCTGGCGTTACGATGTTAGACGAAGCAGCGACCGCACAATAATTCACGCACTTTCCACATTTAAAACATGCTTGCTCGTGCGGATTGACTTTACCAATCCCGCTAGCGATGCAATCGTCCACTGATTGAATTAGCATATTCGCGCCCGATCAGATTCACTTCACCTTGATTCACTTTATAATGCCAGCGTTTCAACACGCTCATCCATTCTCCATGAATCCGCTGCTCGTTCGATTATCACTCTATTTCAAATTGATTCGCTTGGACAAGCCTATCGGTATTTTGCTATTGCTGTGGCCAACCTTAATCGCGCTATGGATTGCCTCGAATGGTCAACCATCATGGCAACACTTACTTATTTTTTGTGTTGGCACCGCCTCAATGCGCTCGGCTGGCTGCGCTATCAATGATTATGCTGACCGTGATTTTGATAAATTTGTGAAACGAACCGCAGAGCGTCCTTTAACCAGCGGCAAAATCAAATCATGGGAAGCATTGATGGTAGCCGGGGTACTGGCATTGATCTCTTTCTTATTGATTCTGCCGCTCAATACACTCACCAAACAATTATCGGTAATCGCCTTATTGGTAGCGGCTTCCTACCCATATTTCAAACGTTTTTTTGCAATCCCACAAGCCTACTTAGGCATTGCTTTTGGTTTTGGTATTCCAATGGCATTTGCCGCAGTGAACGATGCGGTTCCGGTGCAAGCATGGTGGCTACTGCTGGCGAATGTGTTTTGGGCTATCGCTTACGATACTGAATATGCGATGGTGGATAGAGATGATGATTTAAAGATCGGCATTAAAACTTCTGCGATTACTTTTGGCAAATGGGATGTTACTGCCATTATGCTGTGCTATTTTTTCGCATTAGCGATCGTCACTTGGTGCGGCTGGCAATGGCAGCTAGGCTGGCCATTTATGGCGGGTGTCGTGGTTGCAGCGCTGATTGCGATTTACCACTACAGCTTAATCAAATCACGCGAGCGAGCATCGTGCTTCGCGGCATTTCGTCATAATAACTGGCTAGGCGCAGCTTTATTTGCTGGGGTCTGTTTGGATTATCTAATTTAATAAAACAACACTTTCCAATATTCCGTTCTACAATGCAAAAACCTTAATCATTCATTGCGGAGTTTGCGCTAACGCAAAGCAAAGTACCAGTTTCGACCTAGACTTAGCTTAGGTCATATGCGGTTGTAATAACTCATCTTACAAGGAAATGCCATGAATTCTGTTGATCAACACAAAGCCGATCTAATGCGTGAATTGACACAAATCTTGAAAGACGCAGAGGAATTAATTAAAAACTCCGAGCAGCAAGCGGGTGATGGATTTCAAAATGCAAAAGATAAGTTACAAAGCAGTTTGAAAAACGCACGCAAAGAAATTGACCGTATCGAAGATGTGGTCGTCAAGAAAACCAAAGATGCGGCGCATGCGGCAGATGATTATGTTCATGACAATCCATGGAAAACCGCCGGTATTGCGGCAGGCGTTGGATTGCTGATTGGTTTGCTCATCGCCAGAAGTAAGTAAATCGAATGGCGCTCACCGATTCAATTGCACGCTTTGGTGCGAGCCTGATCGAAAGCTTGCATACGCGTCTTGAACTCGCTTCATTAGAAATCGAAGAAGAGTTCGGGCGCTATGCCAATTATTTCATTCTCTCTTTAGTCGGCCTCTTTTGTGGCATCGTCACGGTACTGCTACTGATATTGCTGATCTTAATTATTTTTTGGGATAATCATCGAGAACTCGCCTTAAGTGCCTTAATCACAATTTTTGCACTTGCCAGTGTTGGTATCTTCTTTTATCTGAAAACTGCAATCAAAAATAAACCGCGCTTGCTGGCTGCTAGTTTGGGCGAGTTACAAAACGATATCGCTGTATTACGTCAACAAAGCAAAACTCCTGACGATAGTAGCGATTCGTCGGCACCTAAAAATCGTGGCAATCGTGACAGTGATGCCGACAATGAAGGCTTCTAGCATGTCGACAATCACGCCATCTTCGAATATGTCGACCAAATCAATCAAGCACAACCGCGCGCAATTGTTACAGGCACGCAAACAAATCTTGCTCGCACAATGTCGATTACAAAGATTGGAATTACGGTGGCATGGCGCGCAAATTCAAGATCATTTACGCTATATTGAAATTGGACTACGCACCGCGAAAGCATTGCGCGCGTCACCCATCTTACTCGCCATATTCGCCGCTGGAATCACCATCGTCAAACCAAAGCGCGCGTTCTTTTTATTGAAAACAGGTTTATCCTCTTGGCGCTGGTGGCAAACATTAGCACCAGTCTTATTGCCTTTGATTCGCAGTTGGCGCGCACGTAGTGCAGCGTCCCGTACAAATAGCTCCGATACCAAAAACCTCAATACAAGCCAATCATCATCGCAATAAACTACTTCAATTCAAATAGTCCTGCGCTTTTGAATTCGCTTTTGAGTTTGTTTTTCAGTTTGCTTTTGAGTTCACTATTTAGTTCGTTTGTATCAAACGTCTTTGCAGTTCAGCTTCCGCTTCTAGACGAGCGAGTTCGATTTCTTCGATTACCGCATGCACATCAACCGGGCGCTTAGCTTCCGCAACTATACCCGTCAACACGGTATCTGGTCGCAATAAGCCTGCTACATATAGCTGCCAAATCTCTTTGCCATATTGAGTCAGTGCGAGTTCTGGTGCGAACTGACTGAAGTAATTTTTTAGATTATCAACATCGCGGTACAACATCGCAGCCGCGCCCATATTGCCAGCGGCATTCACCGCTTGTGGCAAATCGATAATCACAGGACCTTGTTCGTTCAACAGAATATTAAATTCAGACAAGTCACCATGGACAATCCCAGCACATAACATCAACACCACTTGTTGAATCAACTCTTCGTGATAAACCAAGGCTTGCGCATGACTCAGATTAACGTCGTTCAAACGTGGTGCGACTTGACCATCCTCGGTGCTGACTAAATCCATCAGCAGCACGCCTTCAAAACAAATATGCGGTTTGGGAACTCGCACACCGGCATCCGCTAATTTGTAAAGCGCATCGACTTCAGCATTTTGCCAAACTTCTTCTTGCATCTTGCGGCCATACTTCGAACCTTTTTGCATTGCGCGCGCCTGCCGACTATTTTTTACGGTGCGCCCTTCTTGATATGCTGCGGCTTGCTTGAAGCTGCGTTGACCAGCTTCTTTATACATTTTCGCGCAACGTATTTGATCGCCACAACGCACGACATACACCGTCGCTTCTTTGCCACTCATTAATTGACTCAACACTTCATCCATCATGCCTTCATCGACGAGAGCTTGTAGGCGCTTTGGCGTTTTCATGAGCAATCAATATTTTTCTCAATGCTTTGATGAACACTTTGAAGAAGCCTTTGCACCAACAGTTTAGGCGAACAATTAATTTTGTCCAAATTCATCTCCCAATTCCTTGCCACGTTGCGCCGCCGCCATCACTGCTTGATGTATTGCTGGCTTCACTGCGCTCGCATCCATACTACATAAAGCAGCATAAGTTGTACCGCCTTTAGAAGTCACCCGTTCACGCAAGATGCTTACTGATTCATCGGATTGCTGTGCCAACTGCGCCGCGCCTTGAAAAGTCGCTAATGCTAATTGACGTGCCTGTGCTGCATCAAAACCTAACTGCTGCGCCGCTTCTTGCATCGCCTCCATAAAATAAAAAACATAAGCCGGACCACTACCAGAAACTGCGGTCACGGCATCGATCATCGTTTCTTGCTCAACCCATAAAGTGTCACCAACAGCTTGCATAATATTTTGTGCCACATTACGCTCAGCCATGCTCACTGCATCCATTGCATACAAGCCACTCATCCCCAAGCCTATCATTGCTGGCGTATTCGGCATGGCGCGCACGATCTTTTGGTAGCCACCTAACCAACGTGATAAATCCGCCGCTCGTATTCCTGCGGCTACCGAGAGCACGATTTGTGATTGGATATACGGTGACAAACTTGCTGCAACTGTATGCAATTGCTGAGGTTTCACCGCAAGCACGATCAAATCTGCGCTACGCAAATTTGAATCCGCTTGCTCGGTGCCAAGACTGGTACTGACACCATATCGGGTAACTAGATTCTGTAAACTATCAGGATTTAAATCGATCACATGGATTTGTGTTGGTGCGGCCAGCTTATTCACTAAACTACTGATTAAAGCACCTGCCATGTTACCGCCACCGATAAAAGCGATACGCAAATTAGACTGCATAATTTCTCTTTCCAAAAATAGCACTACCAATTCTTACCATCGTACTGCCTTCCGCAATCGCTGCTTGCATATCCGCACTCATGCCCATCGATAATGTATCCAGCATAATCCCTTGGGTTTGTAATTGTTGTCGCAGATCGGCTAGAGAACGAAACGCTTGGCGCTGAGCTGCTTCATCCTCGTTCGCCTCCGGCACACACATTAGCCCGCGCATGTTTAAGTTAGGCAATTGCACAACATGCTTTGCCAATGCTAATAATTGATCCGGGCTAACGCCACTCTTACTAGCTTCGCCACTAATATTAACCTGCAAACAAACTTGTAGTTTGCCAAGACTGGCCGGACGTTGTTCTGATAAACGCGTCGCAATTTTTTCGCGATCAATCGAATGTACCCAAGAAAAATTCTCCGCGATCGGGCGTGTTTTATTACTTTGTATCGGGCCAATAAAATGCCAAACCAACTGATCTGCGGCACAATCGTCGGCTAACAAGCGGCGAACTTCAGCAATTTTATCAACGCCTTCTTGCACATAATTTTCACCAAACATGCGCTGACCAGCTTGCCATGCTTGCACAACATGCTCTGCGCCAAAGGTTTTAGATACTGCTAATAAAGCAATTTCAGTTGGATTCCTGCCATAGCGCGCCGCACTTAGTGCAATTGCCTCATGCACGACTTGCAAGTTTTGGGAGATTAAGGACATAATCAAGGACGTAGCACTGCATTAAACAATCAGACTAAAATCAAATGAGTCACTCAGGTAAGTGAATTGCATAAAATTGCATAAGTCGCGCAGCGATTTCGACAATTTCACTCAGCATGATCAACCCACTTCAATTATTTCGTATCGGATTATAAATGGATATCTCAGAACTTCTCGCATTCTCGGTTAAGAATAACGCATCCGATCTACACTTGTCTTCTGGTTTGCCACCTATGATCCGCGTACACGGTGACGTACGACGCATCAATTTACCACCACTAGAACACAAAGATGTACACGCGCTTATTTATGACATCATGAATGACGGTCAGCGTAAGCACTTTGAAGAAAACCTCGAATGCGACTTTTCGTTTGCGATTCCTGGCCTCGCCCGATTCCGTGTCAATGCATTTAATCAAGAACGCGGTGCAGCGGCGGTTATGCGTACGATTCCATCCAAGATTCTGACACTAGAACAACTCAATGCGCCAAAATGCTTTGCCGAATTTGCATTGAAAGCACGTGGTTTGGTGTTGGTGACGGGACCAACTGGTTCTGGTAAATCAACCACACTGGCAGGCATGGTGAATCATGTCAACGAAAGTGAATATGGCCACATCCTGACCGTGGAAGATCCGATTGAATTTGTCCACGACTCGAAAAAATGCTTAATCAATCAACGTGAAGTCGGCCCGCACACCCATTCATTCTCAAACGCTTTACGTTCCGCACTGCGTGAAGATCCTGACGTGATCTTGGTGGGTGAGTTGCGTGACTTAGAAACCATACGGTTGGCTCTGACCGCAGCAGAAACGGGTCACTTAGTGTTCGGTACTTTACATACATCTTCAGCAGCAAAAACAATCGACCGTATTATCGACGTCTTCCCTGCCGAAGAAAAAGAAATGGTTCGCTCCATGTTGTCCGAATCCTTGCAAGCGGTTATCTCCCAAACTTTATTAAAAACGAAGGATGGTTCTGGTCGTGTTGCCGCACATGAAATTATGGTGGGTACTCCAGCGATTCGTAACTTGATTCGCGAAGCGAAAGTCGCACAAATGTACTCGGCAATTCAAACCGGTAGCAACGTCGGTATGCAGACTTTAGATCAGAATTTATCGGATCTTCTACGCCGCAACGTGATTTCAGCGGCTACCGCGAGAGCCGCTGCGAAGATCCCAGATAACTTCCCAGGCTAATCTGCGAATTGCCCACCACTTGTTGAGAACTCATAAAATTTAGTAGAAGGAAGTTTCATGGAACGCGATCAGGCCACCAAGTTTATGAATGATTTGCTCAAACTGATGTTGAGCAAAAATGGTTCAGATCTTTTTATCACCGCCGATTTTCCACCTGCGTTTAAGATCGACGGCAAAGTAACACCGGTCTCAAATCAAGTGTTGACGACCGCGCATACGGTTGATTTAGCGCGCGCGATTATGAACGATAGACAGGCTTCAGAATTTGAATCGACCAAAGAGTGTAACTTTGCGATCAATCCACCTGGACTTGGTCGCTTCCGTGTCTCTGCCTTCTTGCAACAAGGGCGCGTTGGTATGGTGTTGCGGACGATTACTTCTGCCATTCCTACTTTTGAAGAATTAGGACTGCCCAATCAATTAAAAGAAATCGCGATGACCAAACGTGGTCTGGTGATTATGGTTGGTGCGACAGGCTCAGGTAAATCCACTACATTAGCGGCGATGGTTGGACATAGAAATGCGAATAGCTACGGCCACATCATCACGATTGAAGATCCAATTGAATATGTCCATCCACATGGCAATTGCATTATTACGCAACGTGAAGTTGGAATCGACACCGATGACTGGGAAGTGGCGCTGAAAAATACGCTGCGTCAAGCGCCCGATGTGATTCAAATTGGTGAGATTCGTTCACGCGAAACCATGGATTTGGCGATTGCATTTGCCGAGACCGGCCACTTATGTTTGGCGACACTACACGCCAACAGTGCCAACCAAGCGCTTGATCGTATGATTAACTTTTTCCCAGAAGAGCGTCGCGCGCAATTGTTGATGGATTTGTCCTTGAACTTGAAAGCTGTGATTTCTCAGCGCTTGGTTCCCTTACGAGGACGCAAGGGACGTATTGCAGCGATTGAGATCATGCTGAATTCGCCTTTGATTTCTGATTTAATTTTCAAAGGCGATGTTCACGAAATCAAAGAAATCATGAAGAAATCAGAAGAGTTGGGCATGATTACTTTCGATAAATCGCTATTTGATTTACATGAAGCTGACTTAATTACCTACGAAGATGCTTTGCGCAATGCTGATTCTGTCAACGAACTTCGTTTGGCAATTAAGCTACGCGGCAAAGATGCAAGTAATCGCGATTTGTCCGCAGGCACACAGCATTTAGGCATTGTATGAGCGCGCTAGCATTTGATGCCAAGCGACTCAATGGCGTTCACGTCGACCTCAGCGAATACGCTGGCAAAGTCGCTTTGATCGTCAATACCGCAAGCAATTGCGGTTACACGCCACAATATCAAGGCTTAGAAACGCTGTATCAAGAATTTGCACCCCAAGGTTTCGTCGTTTTAGGTTTCCCTTGCAATCAATTTGGTCAACAAGAGCCAGGGGATGCAACGCAAATTAGTCAATTCTGTGAACGCAATTATGGCGTCAGCTTTCCGATGTTTGAGAAAGTCGATGTCAATGGGGAAACCGCGCATCCGCTGTTTCAATATCTGAAAAGCCACGCACCCGGCGTTTTAGGCACAGAAATGATCAAGTGGAATTTCACCAAATTTTTGCTACGCAAGGATGGCAGTGTATTTAAGCGCTACGCACCACAAACTACGCCAGCCGAAATTCGCGAAGACATTCTGCAGTTACTGGTAGAATAGACGAACAAATCAATGGCTAGTAAAAAAACGAAAGCTTATTTTTACTAGCCCTACTTTGTATTCCATGACGACATAATCGCCATCAACTTTTAATCTCGCAACCATTTTTGCATAGTAGGAAAAGCACGAGTCTTGTGCATAGCAGCTTGCTGCTCATCGAAACATAAACCCATCCATTGCAGCAGCGGTAATCCAATGTATTGCCCGCGACTGAAGTTGTCGATCAACCACGCCGAATCGTTTTTATAACCACTATCATGAAATACCACTTCTAGTGGTACGCCTAAATGCACGGCTGCGGCATACGACCACAGCACTGCAGCAATTTCTTCACCATCGGTTGGCCAAGGTAATTCGAGCGCATCGCTACCCACTGCCGCACGTTGCGCAGCAGTAGTCACGGCTAGATGTCCGGCCTCATGTAATAAATCACCGGGATACTGCATTTTCTCTGCATCAAGATAAATACAATTCGGGCCTAAATCTAGACCAGGGAGAAAAGTCGGGTGATCCAATCGCTTGGGGATAATCGCGATACCCAAACTTTCAATAAAATCGCACATGACTTGCTGGTATTTCTCACCGTCATTCATCATTCACTTTCCCCAATTCACTCGATGTTAAATACTTTCTACAATCAACAAAAATTACAATATAGTAGTGCGTGGACGTGTCTCGACATATTATTCCTGTTTGGTTTATATCCATGAACACATTGCTGACTGTGACGATTGGTCAATACCGGCAAGAATCCATTCACATTTGACGCACATAAAATTGTCATTCCATTCGACGAGAGAATACCTTATGTCATTTCACTTCAGAAAAGATTTCTTAATAATTATTGGATTATGTGGACTAGCACCAAGTGCGCAAGCGCAAATTTATGAGTGCAAAGATGCACAAGGTCGCAAAATTATGGCGAGTCGCTGCCCTGCTGGCAGCACGCTGGTAAAAGAAGTTGAGATCACTCCAGTGGCAAATGGCTTAGGCGCTCAACCAAGCACGAAAAAACCGACACAGAGTTTGTGGGCCAAAGAAATTGAATTTAAAGAGCGACAAAAACAAAAAGAAGAACAAGAAGCGCGCGAGCGCGATAAGCGACGCGCCGATGATGAGAAATGCTATCAAGATAAGAAGCGTCTAATCACGTTGGAGAACGGACTACCGATTATCGTCCGAGAAAATGCACAAGGCGAACCGATTTTTATGGAAGATGAAAAGCGTCAAGAAGAAATTAAGAAAATTAATCAAAAATTAAAATCTTGTCGCGACAACTAACAACCAGGACGATTTACCAGATCGTCCTGCGGCAAACGAATTGCAGAATTCTTCAATTTGTGGTCTAATTGCAACATAGTTGCACCCCATTCCGCACCGAGGCTCAAAATTCATTCCACCCTGACTTCCATTATTTTCACGACCACGATTGCTGGCGTGTTGAGTATCAGCTTTGCTGCCATTTTCTCGTTCACGCTACTTTCCAAGTTAGTCGAGCGTATGGTCAGCTTGTCGGTAGGGATAATGCTGTCAACGTCTTTCCTGCACGCTCTGCCACGCGCCTTCGAAGCGGGAACCGATCCACGCTCGTTATTTGCTTGCTTATTAGGTGGCTTACTGGCGTTTTTCTTGTTAGAAAAATTTGCAGTGTTACGACACTCCCATCACCACGAAGGCGATGGACATCATCACGAACATGGACATGATGCGCATGAGGCTGGCAAATCAGGTTGGATGATTTTGATTGGCGACGGCTTGCATAATTTCACCGATGGGATTTTAATCGCCGCTGCATTTCTAGCTGACCCTAGCTTGGGAATTGTGACGGCATTGGCGATTATTGCGCATGAGATCCCGCAAGAAGTCGGCGATTTTATCGTTTTACTTAATGCCGGATTTAGTCGTGCCCGCGCTTATTTTTACAATCTTATTTGCAGCCTGATGTCGGTACTGGGTGGTGTGATTGGCTATTACACACTTGATCAAGCCAATTCACTGATTCCTTATGTGTTGGTGCTAGCGTCATCAGGATTCATTTACATCGCGGTAAGTGACTTAATGCCGCAGATGCAGCGCCGTGCAAGTTTAAAAGAAACCATACCGCAAATTATCTTAGTCACCGCTGGTGTAGCGCTGGTTCTATTAATGACCCAGCATCTGCATTAATAGTTTATTGCGATCCGCTTGCAACCGGACGTTTTGCATCAGCGCACCACTCACTCCAAGAGCCCGGATACAAAGCCGCACCAGACAATCCTGCAACTTCCAGCGCCAGTAGATTATGGCAAGCAGTCACGCCGGAACCACATTGCATAATTGATTTGCTCGGCTCAGTGATCAAGTCCAACCATTCTTGACGCAATTGCTGGGCTGATTTAAATCGACCATCTGCCTGTAAATTATCCTTAAAGAAGCGATTCTTCGCACCTGGAATATGTCCGCCAACTGGGTCGATAGTTTCGTTTTCTCCACGAAAGCGATCTGCTGCACGAGCATCAATCACTTGATGTTGTAGTTCGGAACTCGCCGATAGATTATTCAAAACATCGTGTACATTCACTTGCTTGGTTAATGTAGGTCGCAATGCAATATTCCCTACGGAATTTTGTGCCGCCTCGGTTTGCAGCGGATTGCCATTAGCAGTCCATGCACCGATACCGCCATCCAAAACCGCAACCGATGCATGACCAATCGAACGTAGCAACCACCAGAGGCGTGCAGCGAACATGCCACCATGCGCGTCATAAGCGACCACTTGGGTATCGTTATTGATACCAAAATGGCGCAATGTTTGTAGTAGGTCATCAACTTTAGGCAAAGGATGGCGGCCAGCAAATACACCATCTGCATCATATTTACTACCGGACAAATCCGTATCCAGATTGGCAAAAATAGCACGCGGAATATGGCCTGCATCGTAAGCATTTTTACCCGCTTGTGCATCCATCAAATCATGGCGGCAATCGACAATTACTAGATTCTTTTGACTTACTTCATTACGTAATTGCGCGGCAAGTTGTTCGGCACTAATTAAAGTCGTCAACATAGATTGTCCTTAGGTAGTTTTGTTGGTAGCATCAGGCGCTTCAGTCTTTGCACTAGCACCACTATTAAATGAAGACGCTATCATACCGCTTGCTAAAATTACTGCAATTCCTAACCAACTGATCCAACTCAAATTCAAGTTCCAAATCATTACGTCTAAGGCACTTGTGAAGACGATACCCACATATTGCAGATTTGCGGCAACCAAAGGATTGCCAAGTCGATATGAACGGGTCATCGCTAATTGCGCGACCATCGCGAATATCCCTACACCAAGCAACAATGCAATGCCTTTTGGCTCGAACAAATGATGATTCACATGAGCAGCTAATTGCGATTCTGTAAAAGTATTGAAGTGCCAGAATTGCCCGAGCAGACCCATCGCGGTACAAACCAATGAAAAATAAAAAACCACGCGGTATTCAGGCTCGCCCGCAACACCCATTTGTCGGACTTGAATATAAGCGAGTGCAGCGATAAAGCCCGAACAAAGGGCGATCAAACTATCGAATAATTGATCTGCACGTATTGTCGGGCGCAGCAACATCACAACGCCAACAAAACCTAACAAAATCGACCAAACTAATTGAGGAGGCAAATGCACCACATCTTTGCCACGATTTTTCCACCATGAAGTCGCAAACAAAATCACAGCAACCCAAATCGACGACATATAACTGAGCGTGACGGATAAGGATAATGGCAGCTTAGAAATTGAATAAAACCACAACCAAAGTGAAGTAACACCAAAAATGCCGCGCCAAACATGGCCTTGAATCATCGAGCTACGCAGGGTTCCATTTTGCCAGCGCATGATCAAATAGATTCCAATCACACCAATTGCACCGCGATAGGTGACGATCTCTGCTGTGTTGTAGGTTTCAGAGGCCAGTTTGACGCAGACACCCATCAATGAAAACAAAAAGGTCGCGACCAACATCCACAGTGCTTGCATACATCCTCTTTAACTGAATTGACTATTCGTTTTATTAAACTGGAGACAAAAAAACTATGGGGAAGCATTGCTTCCCCATAATCTATCTACATTTAGAACTGCATCTTACTTCGATACCATTCATGGAAATGCTGCATACCATCTTCCATCGGTGATTGATATGGACCGACTTCATTTTGTCCACGATCGAGCAAAATCTTGCGTCCAGCATCCATGCGCATGCCGATTTCATCGTCTTCGATACAGGTTTCCATATACGCGGCACGTTCTGCCTCGATGAATTCACGCTCGAATAAGACGATTTCTTCAGGATAATAAAACTCAACTACGTTCTTGGTTTTACCTGTCGCGGTCGGCCATAGCGTTGATACCACCAAAACATGGGGATACCATTCGACCATAATATTCGGATACAAAGTCAGCCAAATCGCGCCGTATTTTGGAGGTTCGCCACGACGGAATTTTAAAACTTGCTCTTGCCAAGCTTGGTATTTTGGCGAACCAGATTTTAATAAGCCTTTATGTACGCCGACGGTTTGCACACTGTAATCTTCACCAAACTCCCATTTCAAATCATCACAAGTGACAAAACTACCCAATCCCGGATGGAAGGGTTCAACGTGATAATCCTCGAGATAAACTTCAATAAAAGTTTTCCAGTTGTAATCACATTCATGCACTTCGACATGATCTAGCATGTAATCAGTGAAATCTAAATCCTTAGTGACCGACAATTGCGCCATCTTTTCCATCACGTTGTAGCCATTTTGTTCGAACAGCAAACCATTCCAACTTTGCAAAGGCGTACGAGAAAGATTCAGACAAGGTGTATCTTTGAAATGCGGCGCACCAATCAGCTCACCTTTGAGATCGTAAGTCCAACGATGCAAAGGACAAACGATGTGATTCGTATTGCCTCGTCCTGTCGTGCCTGGACCGCCAAACATTAAAGCTTGACGATGACGGCAAACATTCGACAGTAATTCAATACCGTCTTTGCCGCGCACCAGCATACGCCCCTCATTCTCTGAAGCGAGGGTCGCATAATCACCGACATTGGGAACCATCAATTCATGACCAACGTAACGTGGGCCAGATTGAAATAATTGTTTGATCTCGCGCTCTAATAAGCCTTGATCAAAATACACATGCACCGGAAGTTGCGCGTCAGAACGCGCTAATGTAGACAAAGAAGCCAGATCGGACATCCCCACCCCCCAAATTAATTTGCACCAACCTAAGAGAGAAAGAATCCACAAAAACCTATTTTTGCGTGATTTTTATCAACGTCAAAAATTCAAACAAGGAACATCAAGTGCCTAATAAAAAGCACTTGATGAGGAAATTTTGGACAGAACGCGAGATTATACCCGAAACCCTTGCTAAGGTCTTGTTTTGCTTGAGAATAGTCAGTTAGCTAACTTTAGCACACACTAGTGCGGAAAGTTAGAAGCTTAGTAGGTAGACAACACCTAAATAAAAAGAAAAAAGGCCTTTATCAGGAGTGGCATCTGCCAGTTCAACTACACGAGCATCAGCGTCGTACTCAATAAACGCATCACAAATAATTCATCTGAGCTGAAACGGCATTAATCTTTAACCGAATCGCGCGCACTCGGTAAAAATTTGGCAATCGTTGCTAGCAAATCATCTTCCGCCACGGGCTTACTAAGAAAGGCATCGCAGCCAGACCAATTGGCACGCAATTTATCAATGATTGAAGATTTACTGGTTAGCATCACGACTGCAGAGGATTTTGTCTTCGCATTGGCTTTTATACGTTTGCATACTTCATAGCCATCAATCCCTGGCATCATAATATCGAGAAATATACAGTTGTACGGCTTGATGTCGGCCTTTGCAGCGGCCTTCTCTACCGCTTGTTCGCCTGTTTCTGCAAAATCGACATCAAATTGAAACGGTGACAACTTGATGCGCATAAATGCCCGCACCGTCGCACTATCGTCAACAACCAGCACTGTTTCGCGTGCTGGCGCCTCCACCACGACGGCAGCCACAGGTGTTTTTTGATCGCTTGAACGTCGTAATGTCGCGCCATCCCAATGCTCATTAGCAACAACGCGTGCACTACGCTGTTGCAATGCTCTTTGCATCTCTTGATCAAGATTCTCAAACAAGCGCATCCAATGGATAGGCTTACTCACAAATGGCCAAGGTGTCTCGACTGGCGTTCTGCCAATTACCACCGCTGGCGAATGAGCATTTGGCACGCCAATATCGCGACGCGCTAAATCGGCTAATGCCTCAGGATTATCTGCGTTGATCAAATAAATATCAGCACGACCATCGCCCTCACTGGCCTCGACATAAGACATCTCACGACGGCTGGTAAGACGGAAAGTGGATGTCAACATGCTTTTTTCAGCATTAGTAAATCCACGCATTTCCAAAACAAATCGGCGACTAGTCGGTGATGCAGTCGCCATCGATGTAGATTGATTCATTGCTTAACCTGCTTATACTTTTTTAATTTTCAGTGGTCCGCTCATACGATAAGCATACAACGAGAAGTGGGGTGCGCAGTAAAGGTTCCCGACAGAAGGTAGAAAATCGAACAAAAATCTGTGGGATTTTTCACCGGAATTATTGAATTCACCGCGATTTGAGAAAATTTGAAAAATTTACACAACTCCGAACTTCATCAAAAAAACAAACCCAAAATTCACAGAAAAATTTTATTGAAACAGGGCAACAAAATCACGTACGACTTGATCTGGTTGTTCTGCCAAATACACACTGCTTATCGCTGCCACCATATGCGCGCCTCGCTTAATCAAAGGCCGTGCTAACTCAACCGTCATGCCACCAATCACAACATGCGGCAAAGTCAATTGCGCTCGCGCAGATTGCACGATACTAGGGCAAGTGGTGACAGGATATTGCTTTACCGCAGACGGATAAAAACCACCAAAAGCCACATAACTCGCACCCTGCAATTGCGATAAATGTGCGGCACCAAGATCACCATAACAAGAAGCACCAACGATTTTATCTGGCCCCAATATGGCACGCGCCTGCGCTACTGACACATCATTTCCACCAACATGCACACCGTCGGCATCTAATTGCTGACTTAGATGCACAAAGTCATTCACAATAAATGGAACTGCATACTGTCTGCACAAACTTTGCAATGCACTAGCCTGCGCATAGCGCAATTCAACACTGGCCGTTTTATGTCGGTATTGCAGCAAGCTTACCCCTGCCGCCAATGCACGCTCGGTTACTGCCAACAATCGATCGGTATCGTCCCAATTTGGCGTTACCAAATATAAACCTCGCCGCAGTGGTTGTTGATCTGGGTGAAAATCTCTCCTTACATTCATTCTCTATCCTTTTTGCAAAACTCTAGCCGGAATCGCTTGTCCAGCCGCGATGGAATATGCCTGCTGCAAACTTCTTTGTACATAGGCCTGTGCTG
This sequence comes from Affinundibacterium baiyunense, assembly GCF_018139645.1. Lineage (GTDB taxonomy): Bacteria > Pseudomonadota > Gammaproteobacteria > Burkholderiales > Burkholderiaceae_D > Undibacterium > Undibacterium baiyunense. The sequence continues at coordinate 83,119 of NZ_JAGSPM010000008.1, read as the reverse complement.
CACTCAAACTTTCCTCCAGTGTTTTCCCTAAAGCCAGTTGAGCAGCAATCGACGCTGCCAAAGTACAACCAGTTCCATGGAACTCGCCTTCCAATCGAGGCCAACGCCAAGATCGTGCATGAAAATACTGTGGATGCTGATGTGGATGCGGATGTTGATTCTGCAGCGGCGATTGTATTAGTTGAGCATGCTGATACCAACTATTTACAACGTCGTCACCTTGCGCATGCCCACCCTTGAGTAGCACATCGCAATTAAATTCTGTGCACAAACCAATCGCCTTTAATTCATCTGTTCTCTCTGCAGAAACTAAACGTCTTAACTCAGGCAAATTCGGTGTAATTAAGGTTGCGCGTCTCAATACCGCTTGCACCGCCACCACCGCATCATCAACTACCAACGCATGACCACCACCGCTACCCAGCACAGGATCAACAACCACAGGAATAAGCGCTTGGAATTCTTGCAAAGTCTCAACACATTGCGCAATCGCATTTGCATTTTCTTGCGATCCAACGATACCAATTTTTACGGCGGCAATTGGAATATGCGCGAGCAATTGCGCAAACTGTGCGCGTAAAATCTTTGCATCTACAGGATACACGGCACTTACCCGATTATTGTCCTGCACAGTAAGCGCAGTAATAATCGTTAAGGCATGCGCCCCCTGTGCGGAAATCGCTTCAATATCGGCCTGAATTCCCGCACCTCCGCTGGGGTCATGCCCTGCAAATACCAACACAGATGGACGCTGATCCAATCGTCGTACCGCTGTCATCGAGCCTCTTTCCATCTAAGTATGATTACCTTCGGCACCAAACATGCATAAGTAAAATTAAATCGGATAATCAAACCACACGCCCAGCCATCGGTGACGATGGCGATGCCGCAAACTTACGCGCAATTCGCCCAGCTAAGTAAGCCTCACGTCCAGCTTCTACCGCTAAGCCCATCGCACGTGCCATACGAATGGGATCACGTGCTCCAGCAATTGCGGTATTCATCAACACACCATCGCAACCAAGTTCCATCGCAATTGCTGCATCAGAGGCAGTACCAACACCGGCATCAACAATGATAGGAACCTGAGCTTGCTCAATGATCAAAGACAAATTCCAAGGATTCAAGATACCCATACCAGAACCGATCAAGGAAGCGAGTGGCATCACGGCGACACAGCCAATATCTTCCAACATACGCGCTTGGATAGGATCATCACTGCAATACACCATCACATCAAAGCCATCTTTCACCAACACTTTGGCCGCTTCTAATGTTTCTGGCATATTCGGGAATAAGGTTTTTTCGTCGCCCAACACTTCGAGCTTACACAACTTGTGTCCACCCAATAATTCGCGACCAAGCTGCAAAGTATAAATCGCGTCTTTCGCGTTATAGCATCCTGCTGTGTTTGGCAGAATGGTGTACTTCGACATAGGTACCACATCGAGCAAACTCGGCGCATTTGGATCTTGACCGATGTTCACACGGCGAATCGCCACTGTGATGATCTCCGCACCGCTAGCTTCGGTGGCGAGTTTGGTTTGCTCTAAGTCTTTATATTTGCCGCTACCGACTAAGAGGCGTGAGCTGTAGCTTTTGCCTGCTATGGTTAGCGTGTTTGATTTTGTTTCTGTTGTCATATTTTGTCCCGATTTGTTTTTTCTACTTTGATTTGCGTGAAATCCATCTTCCTCAATTCAATATGTCAATAATTCCCTATAACAAAATTCTGCACTCACCGAATTATTCCCAAAACGCAAAGCGTCATGATCACTATTAGAAGGACAATGCTCACTTAAAGAATTCTGTTGGCATTTGGAAGGTACGAGAAATTCTATTTTGGGGATGATGTGCTAGGCGCAAAGCACAGCAATACGTCGGTATTGCGAGCATTTGCAACAACGCAAAGCACCCCACAATTGAATTTATCGAACCTCTCAACTTACCCGCCACCAATCGCCCGTACCACATCTACCTGATCACCTGTTTGCAAGATATGCTGCTGCCACAGCGCACGACCTATAACTTGCCGATTAACCGCAACAGCAATTGCTTGATTACCCAATTGCAGTTCATTAATCAAGCTGTGCAAATCCGTTTCTGAATGCAAAACACGTGGCTCGCCATTAAGCTGAATTTCCATTGCAATTTCCATTGTTGCACCTAAGATTTCTTATAAATTTCAGCGCCAGATTTGACGAACTCAATCGCTTTGACTTCCATACCTTTTTTAAGCGCTTCTATTTCGCTGATACCTTGCGTCACGGCGTAGTCACGCACTTCTTGCGTTATCTTCATCGAGCAGAAGTGTGGGCCACACATAGAGCAAAAGTGCGCGACTTTGGCGGAATCTTTAGGCAAAGTTTCATCATGAAATTCGCGTGCTTTATCAGGGTCTAGACCGAGATTAAATTGATCTTCCCAACGGAATTCAAAACGTGCTTTCGACAAAGCGTTATCGCGAATTTGTGCGCCCGGATGTCCCTTCGCCAAATCAGCGGCATGGGCGGCAATTTTGTAAGTAATGATGCCGTCTTTCACATCGACTTTATTCGGCAAACCCAGATGTTCTTTCGGCGTGACATAGCAAAGCATTGCGGTACCGTACCAGCCGATTTGCGCGGCACCGATGCCAGAAGTGATGTGATCGTAACCAGGCGCGATATCTGTGGTCAGTGGTCCCAAGGTATAGAACGGCGCTTCATGACATTGATCTAATTGCAGATCCATATTTTCTTTGATCAAATGCATAGGCACATGACCTGGACCTTCTATCATCACTTGCACGTCGTGCTTCCATGCGATTTGTGTGAGTTCGCCTAGCGTTTTTAATTCGCCGAGTTGAGCTTCATCATTCGCGTCGTAAATCGAACCTGGGCGCAAGCCATCACCTAATGAGAATGACACATCATAAGCTTTCATGATCTCGCAAATCTCTTCGAAATGCTCATACAAGAAACTCTCTTTATGGTGAGCGAGGCACCACTTCGCCATAATCGAGCCACCACGCGAGACGATGCCTGTCATACGTTTTGCGGTCAGTGGAACGTACTGCAAACGCACACCCGCGTGTATCGTAAAATAATCAACGCCCTGCTCGGCTTGTTCGATCAAAGTGTCGCGGAAAATTTCCCAAGTTAAGTCTTCGGCTTTACCATTCACCTTTTCCAATGCCTGATAGATAGGTACGGTACCAATCGGCACCGGTGAATTGCGAATAATCCATTCACGTGTTTCGTGTATGTGTTTGCCGGTTGAGAGATCCATGACATTGTCGCCACCCCAACGGATCGCCCACGTCATTTTTTCGACTTCTTCACCGATGGAAGAAGTCACGGCAGAGTTGCCGATGTTCGCATTGATTTTGACGAGAAAATTGCGCCCAATAATCATCGGTTCGACTTCGGGATGGTTAATGTTCGCAGGGATAATTGCACGACCACGCGCGATTTCGTCACGTACAAATTCAGGGGTAATTTGCGCTGGAATCGCTGCGCCAAATGATTGACCTGGATGCTGACGTCCCATCATCGCTGCCAGCTTTTCCCCCATAGGACCAGAATTTTTCAGATTCTCCAGATACTCTTGACGGCGCATATTTTCGCGTATCGCGACAAACTCCATCTCTGGTGTAACGATACCTTGTCGCGCGTAATGCATTTGTGTGACGTTTTTACTTGCTATCGCACGACGTGGTTTGCGTTGCAGGTTAAAACGCAATTCATGCAACTTAGGATCATGCAAACGTTCTATGCCGTATGCAGAACTTGGGCCAGTTAATTCTTCTGTGTCATTGCGTTCAGCTATCCACGCGCCGCGCACGGAAGCCAAACCAGAACGAATATCGATTTTCACATCAGGATCGGTGTACGGGCCTGATGTATCGTAGACATAAATCGGTGGATTTTTTTCAGCCCCAAACATTGCTGGCGTATCCGCTTGTAAAATCTCACGCATAGGAACGCGGATATCAGGACGACTACCTGTCACGTAGATTTTGCGGGAATTCGGTAAAGCTTGAATAGCGGCTTCGTCAACCTTGGCGGTGGCGGACAAGAATTGTGGGTTAGCGTTCATTTGGCTCCTTTGCTTTATTGATGGCGCGGAGCCAGCAAAGGAGTTTCCAAATTAGACGATGGCACACCTCAATTTGGGTGGCATCACGGCTTTGGCTGCTTCCCTTCGCTGGCATTATCCAGATCAGGTTCAAGGGTATTTCTCACCCGACAAATACAAACTCGTCAGGACCCCTAGCGTTTAAAAATCATTAGCAATATTTTTATTGCCGGTGCATTATATCTGCGATTGAAACTATTTCACAAGCACTTCCTTAGGCGTGATTAGCAGCGTGATATCCGCTCACTGTGATCGGTGCCAAATCTTGCGGTGGCCCAATGACTTCGATAATCTCCACCATATTGTCTCTAATTGCTGCAGCCAAATCATGGGTTAAGGTCGGTAGAGCATCTTCATGCGGCACCAATAATCTTGCCAATCCATACGCACGATTTCGTCCATGTGTTTTTCCTAGGTACAAAGCCATATCAGCAATTTGCAGGGCACGTTCCCAATCGCAAAATTCTTCTGGTACATCTGAGAATGGCACCGAAATAAATCCTGCTGTCACCGTCACCGGTATCGTTACCGCACCATGAGTGAACGGCTTGTCACCAATCGTTTTTAGCACACGTTCGACCAAGCTAGTGATTTGTTCAGGATTAGATTTAGGCGAATAAATTAAGAACTCTTCTCCCCCCCAACGCATCACCATATCTTCATCACGCACCACATTCTTCAAACGTGTCGCGACTTCTTTCAACACAACGTCGCCAATCGCATGACCCCAAGTGTCGTTGATATTTTTAAAGTGATCGATATCCATCAGCACCATACAATCAGGATTGCGATAGGCACCCTCGCGACGTTCATTCTCAACGCGACCTGTGCGATTAACCATCAAATTAATGAATGAACGACGATTGTGTAAACCAGTGAGCGCATCACGCACTGCATGGAACTCTAACTGCGTATTCACTTCCTGCAATTGCGCATTGAGCTTCTTGCTGCGACGATACAGCATGTAGATAAAACAGCCACCAAAAATACCCACCAAAGACGCAAGGAGAGCAACCATTTGCTTTAAGCGGTGATTCTTAATATCGGCATCTTTGAGTGCATTATCTTTCGCCAGAATTTCTATCTGGCGCTTTCTTTGTTCGCTATCAAACTCTTCTTGTAAGGCAGCTACCGCTTTCGCACGATCAGATTGAAAAATCTCATCACTTAATTTTTGCTGCTGACGCACTTGTTCTAGAGCCTCTTTATACCAACCAGCTGCTTCATACATGTGTGAAAGTTCGCCAATGATAGTCTCTACATCTGACTTCGCATGATTCTTATCAAAGTGGGCGATACTTTCTTTTACTAAATCTCCACCCTGCTTTACTTTACCTTGATAACCCAGTGCTAGACCCAAATTCACCTTTGCGCCAGCAACACCCCAGCTATCTTCCATCGCTTCAGATTTTGCCATCGCCTCGCGCGCATAGGCTTCAGCACGTTTGTAATCCTTCTTAATCAAATACTGATCAGCGATATTAAACAAGGCAAGCGCGACCATGTAAGGCAACTTTTCTTCCTTGGCAACCTTCAACGCGCTTTCATACTCTTTTAAGGCTTCGTCATTGCGCTTCAAACTACTTAGCGCAACACCGCGCGAAATCGAGATCTCCACAAAAGCTTTAGGCGCAATACTTGATGATGAGACCGCTAACGCTTCGGTGGTCGCCGTGAGCGCCTTTTCTGGATCTTTCATTTGCAAATACAAACCAGAAATCAAACCCCAAGTCGCCATCTTTGCTTGCATTTGGCGGCGCGGTAGCTGATCACTCAATTTCAGCATATCGAGGTACTGCTTGAGCGCCTGATCGAAACGGAAATTACTACTATAAAAAGCAGCAAGTGTTGCGCGATAGCGGAATTGCGCATTGGTGTTGTTGCTATTCGCAACTTTGTCAGCCATCTTTTCTAGATGCGCGACGGCAGTTGCAAACCCCGACTTTTCGAAGATGTTATAGGCGTCGTAAATCTCTAAAGTCAATAATGCGTCCTTGAGTTGTACTTGCTTTGCTAAGTTTTCTAACTCAGTGAGTGTTTGTCTACCCAGCTTGGTATTTCCAGCGTCAAAGTACAAACTACTCAGCACCGATAAAATTTCGAGGCGCACTGCCGGTGAAGTGTCTGCAGGCAGATTTTTTTTAAATTCTAGAAGTTGACGCAAGCCTTCTTCATTATTGCGGTCAGATAAAGTTTGAATCGTATCCAGCTCTTGCATGATGGCTTTGTCATCGGCTTTTCCTGGAAAAGCGATACACATCAACAGAACCAGCACCGAAATTTGCCACAAAAGATAATGTTTTACACCATGAAAAACACGTAACTTTCGAATACCATTGAACGCGGATTTATGGAAAAAGTGTCTCATGGGCTTATTACCTTTTTCCCTTAGCTTTGATCCCAAAAGCGATGTTTTGATCAAAAAGATAAGAGCAGTTTAGCTGTTTGTTTTTATAAATTTTTAGATGTGCTAATGCTAGCACTTTCCTAAAAGCATCTATGCTTTTTTTTGCCAGACTCTCTTATAAGCCACAGTTTTAGTAGGTTTGCACGATTTTTCATTATTTAACAAGCTACTGAATAAATTATGTCGTGAATCGCGCTGTTTGATACACCTAGCTTGGCTGGAAATTTACTAAAAATAAATTTAATGTCATTTGGCTAGCATGTTCCAACCCAAGTATTTCTCCCAATCCTTCTCAATCATCTACTCCTCATACTAAAAACTAGCATCAATTTATTTTCTTGCTCTTCGCCCTCGCGCGCCAATACAAATTAATACACGTCTAAGCCACACAAAATGATTTAAACCATTTCTAATCAATGAGGAAGATAAAGAAAATTAATGGTTATACATAAATACCAATCAAAACTTCGTCCCTAACATCGTAAGCAACTTAGAAATCTAGGTTTATAATCAAGGGTTTCGCCAATCAAATATCCGAACCCCAAGGTCTTAACCGCAATTGAGGTTCGCACTAACTGAGAGTTTGCATATACATCATGGAATTAGCCAAATCTTTTGAGCCAGCCAACATTGAATCCTTCTGGCGCACCGAGTGGGAAAAACGCGGATACTTCACCGCGACGACGGATGAATCCAAACCTTCATTTAGCATTCAACTACCACCGCCAAACGTCACAGGCACTTTGCACATGGGCCATGCGTTCAACCAAACGATTATGGATGGATTAACTCGCTACTACCGTATGCGCGGCCACAACACGGCATGGGTGCCAGGCACCGATCACGCCGGTATCGCGACACAAATCGTGGTGGAACGCCAACTCGATGCACAAAAAATTTCGCGCCATGATTTGGGCCGTGAAAAGTTCTTAGAAAAAGTCTGGGAGTGGAAAGAAAAATCCGGCTCCACAATCACCGGCCAAATGCGCCGCATGGGTGCTTCTGCTGATTGGAATCGTGAATACTTTACGATGGATGCAGAACGTTCCAAAGTCGTGACCGAAGTGTTCGTACGCTTAGTCGAACAAGGTTTGATTTATCGCGGCAAGCGTTTGGTGAACTGGGACCCAGTATTGGGTACCGCCGTCTCCGATTTAGAAGTGGTGTCGGAAGAAGAAGATGGCTCGATGTGGCACATCCGTTATCCATTCGCCGATGGCAGCGGTCATTTAACTGTAGCGACTACACGTCCAGAAACTTTGCTCGGTGACGTTGCCGTCGCAGTTGATCCAACTGACGAGCGCTACACCGCTTTCGTTGGCAAGATGTTGAAATTGCCTTTGACTGATCGCGAGATCCCAGTCATCGCCGATAGCTATGTCGATAAAGAATTCGGTACTGGCTGTGTCAAGATCACTCCAGCCCATGACTTCAACGATTACGCAGTAGGTCAACGCCATAACTTAGCTTTGATCAGCATCTTAACTTTAGATGCCAAGATCAATGAAAACGGCCCAGCCGCTTACCAAGGTATGGACCGCTTCGTCGCACGTAAGCAAATGGTGGCAGATCTCGACGCCCAAGGCTTACTCGAATCCGTCAAACCGCACAAACTGATGGTGCCACGTGGTGACCGTACGAACGTCGTGATCGAACCGATGTTGACGGACCAATGGTTCATGGCGATGAGCAAACCTGCACCAGAGGGTACACACTTCCCAGGCAAATCGATTGCTGAAGTCGCACTCGAAAAAGTCGCGAATGGTGAAGTGAAATTCGTCCCAGAAAACTGGAACACCACGTACAACCAATGGCTCAACAATATTCAAGACTGGTGTATCTCGCGCCAATTGTGGTGGGGCCATCAAATCCCAGCATGGTATGGCGAAAACGGCGAAGTCTTCGTGGCACGCAATGAAGCCGAAGCCAAAGAAAAAGCCGCAGCTGCTGGTTACACGGGCGCATTGAACCGCGATAACGACGTACTCGATACCTGGTTCTCTTCTGCACTCGTCCCATTCTCGACCATGGGTTGGCCAGAATTGACCGTCGATAGCAAACTATTCTTGCCATCTTCTGTTTTGGTTACTGGCTTCGACATCATCTTCTTCTGGGTGGCGCGCATGGTCATGATGACGGCGCACTTCACGGGCAAGGTGCCGTTCCACACCGTCTACGTGCATGGTTTGGTACGTGATTCCAGCGGCCAAAAAATGTCCAAGTCTAAGGGCAATACGCTCGATCCTATTGATCTCATCGACGGCATCAGCGTCGACGATTTGGCAGCCAAACGTACTGTCGGTTTGATGAACCCAAAACAAGCAGCCAGCATCGACAAAGCCACGCGCAAAGAATTCGCCGACGGCATTCCAGCTTACGGCACAGACGCATTACGCTTCACGATGGCGAGCTATGCATCCTTAGGCCGCAACATCAACTTCGACTTAGGCCGTTGCGAAGGCTATCGTAATTTCTGCAATAAATTGTGGAACGCAACACGCTTCGTCTTGATGAATACCGAAGGCAAAGATTGCGGCTTCACCGGCACAGCGAGTGACAATGATCTCGATTACTCACAAGCCGATAAATGGATCATCTCCACACTGCAACGCACTGAAGCAGAATTGGAAAAAGGTTTTGCAGACTACCGCTTCGACAATATCGCTTCCAGCATCTACAAGTTTGTATGGGACGAATACTGCGATTGGTATTTGGAAGTCGCCAAAGTGCAAGTACAACAAGGCACAGAAGCACAGCAACGCGCAACACGTCGCACATTGTTGCGCGTATTGGAAGTGACTTTGCGCATGGCGCACCCAGTGATCCCATTCGTGACCGAAGCCTTGTGGCAAACAGTCGCGCCATTAGCAGGCAAAACGCTGAAAGCCGAAGGCGATTCCATCATGATGCAAGCCTACCCATTGGTAAATGCAGAAGCCATCGACGAAGCCGCCGAAAGTTGGATGACAGGCCTCAAAGCCGCGACTGATGCTTGCCGTAACTTGCGCGGTGAAATGCAATTATCACCAGCAGTGCGCGTACCATTGCTGCTGCAACCAGCCAACGCTGCGGACAAAGCACGCATGGAAAGCTATGCGCCATACATGGCGGCCTTAGCGAAATTGTCTGAAGTGCAGATCATCGACACCCTGCCCGATTCACCAGCACCGGTTTCCATCGTTGGCGAAACCAAGCTGATGTTAAAAGTAGAAATCGACGTCGCCGCAGAACGCGAACGCCTGTCGAAAGAGATGGCAAAACTCGAAGCCGAAATCAACAAAGCGCAAGCTAAACTCAGCAACGAAAGTTTTGTGGCACGTGCGCCGGCTGCTGTGGTCGAGCAAGAGAAAGAACGCGTCGCGGGCTTCTCTGCCACTTTGAGTAAGATGAAGGAGCAGTTTGCTAAGTTGGGGTGATTAGTTTTGATTGAGTTGTAAATGCAAAAGCGCTTCGATGTGATCACATTCGAGGCGCTTTTTGCATCCCTGGGGGAGGAAATATGTAAGGATGAACAAAATAACCGCGCCCGCCCTTAGCTAAGGTTCACATTTTTCTCATCGATAAAGGTAATATGTACAAACGGAAATAACCAAATTAAGGCCACTATCACAACTGCGATTGAGGACTCTCTGACAAATAGTGTCACCACTAAACAAAGAAGAAAATTAAACACTGAAACAATTGGTGCACATGCAATATTCCAAAATGCAGCCTGAAACCTATTTTTCCGCAAGAGATAGAAGAGTAGTGGCAGATGCAGAACAATAAATACTGCTGTTTCTGGATCTCGGTGAGGACTGCCGCTGAATTTGGAAAGCCAAATCCACCACGATGGCACGCCAACCACGCAAAAGGCTAATATATTGAGGGAACTAAGTCCAAGAACCATAGCTTCTTTGCGCATATCTATCTACTTCTATATTGTAAACTTAAAAAAAGTACCATATTAGCCATGAAGGGCGAGTAAACCTCGCACCACCTAGCCACTATGTATCGTTGTCCAAGCAATTTATCCCGCAGATTGCACCCGCCCTGCGCGATTGAGCTCTCTATGCTACACGTCTTCTGCCTCAAAGAAGTCCGTGTCAACGGCCTTAACTTCATATGAATTTTTCGTTTGAACACCAACCCCGTATTTGTACATCAAGTCGACTAGTCGAACACCATCAATAAGAATGATCTTATGGTGAGCTTCTTTTGCCTTTTTCTTGGCGCTTTCAGCGAAGTCCGTCGTTGTCACGAAAATTCCCTTAGTCGTATCACCGCTCATCGCGCCAATGAAGTTTCTAATGTCGGTTTCTTGGACTTTGTTTTCCGTAAAACGTTTTGCTTGAATATAGATTTTTTCTAGCCCTAGCTTATCTTCATTCATTACACCATCAATTCCACCATCACGAGACTTTGACGTTTCAACATATTCACCATAGCCCATTTTATTAAGCAGAATCAGAACAACTTTTTCGAAAGCATACGGATCGTATTTTTTGAGTTTTTCAAGAAGCTCGTTCTTGACGTTTCGCTCAATCTGCTCAATTCCAGTATCGATTAGATCTTGAGGGCTTAAGGTTGAAACAGGTTTCTCGATCTGAGAATTTTCTGGCCTATAGAAGTCGATCGCATCGGCATTCATCTTCTCCAAGGTAATGGATTCTCTATTGGCGGACTTCCCCTTTTCAGTAATCTGAACATGCCCTCGTTCAGGGTAATGAACCATTCCACCCTTTTTCAAATAAGATTTTCCCCAAGCGATTCGATTCTCGATTAAGCGCTCACCGCTCTTCGTAGTTTGGTTCAATAACTCAGCAGGTAATTCCGAATAATATTTTTGCTCTACAAGTTCAATAAGTTTTCTACCTGTAATTATTTGCCCGTCATCGAGAATATCGAGAATTGGCAAAAAAGTGTCATTGAATTTTGGAAGATCCATTGTTTTCCCTTATGAGTCCGAACGACCCATTTCAATCTCAGTTAAAAGATGCAGGTCGTACGTTGTAGCTTTGATATTGTAGCCCGTAAGCGCGATTACACCGCGCTAATTGCACCAACCTTTCACACTAAACAATTTCCACCAATTCAGAATACCCACTCAAGATTGCATCCGCGGTCAAAAATCGAAGTGGTTCACTCATCGCCTGTGCGATCAAAATACGATCAAAGGGATCCTTGTGTATATCCGGCAGGCGCGCGACCGTGGCAGCGTGGGCTGCTGTGATGAGTAATTCTTGAAAACCACTCTTGCTGATTTCTGCCACGAGCTGATCGATGTCCACACTGAGCTTACCAATCGACATCTTGATCGTGGCTTCCCAAATACTCGCGCTACTGACGTAAACCTCGGTCGCATCTTGAATTTGTTGACGTGCTTTTTCGGTAAGTTTGGGGCTGTCTTGTAACCACCAAAGATAAACACGGGTATCGATGAGTAACTTCATTAATCGCCCTCAAATGCCGATTGAATTTCATTTGGCAGGGGTGCGTCGAAGTCATCCGCAATTTGCAATTTGTCCTTCAGTGCACCGGGCCGACGAACTAGTTTTTGAGTGGAAATTGGAACCAACCTCGCAGTAGGTTTCCCAGCGCGCGCTATCACAATTTCGTCACCTTGAGAAGCCGCTTCGACCAACTTTGAAAACTGTGTTTTTGCATCGTGAATGTTAATGACTTGCATGGATTTCATCTTAAAATTTCAGTATTAGTCCATGTTAGTCCATGCAAATTATTTAAGCAAGTAAAACATATGTAAATTCGAACAAGCCCTCATCACGTGCCTATCACCCACAATCTCAAAATTCAAATTAAGCCTAGATAAGCACACGATTGTTATCGATTGCCCCCACCCTCGCGAAACGCTATAGAACCAAAAACTTTGCTATCCTAGCGCCCTTTAGCCGATCGGCAATCTTGCCTAAGATCGCTAGTACACATTTCACGGAAATCTATTATGGCCTCATTGCAAGATCAATTTTTAAAAGTAGGACTCATCGATAAGAACAAGGCCAAGAAGCTGCACCAAGACAAAACTAAACAAAAGAAAGTCGAGCGTCGCACTGGCACCGAGAGCGTCGATGAAGCGCGTTTGGCTGCGCTGGAAGTACAGCGCAAAAATGCTGAACGTGCGCGTGAATTGAATGCACAACGCGATGCGGCTGCGGCGCAAAAAGCGGTGTTTGCGCAGATTGTGCAGATGGTGCAAGCCAATCGCCAAAGCAAAGGTAATGGCGACATCACTTATTACTACACACATGGCAATAAGATCGACAAAATCTATGTATCGGCTGAAGTGCAAGGGCATCTGACCGCAGGACGACTCGTGATTGTGTGTATCGATGGAAAAGTAGAATTAGTGCCACGCGTTGTCGCTGACAAAATCGCTGAGCGCGACGAATCTTTGGTGATACGCGTCAAGAAAACATCGGATGAGCTTGATGCCGATGATCCGTATGCTGACTACAAGATTCCAGATGATTTTACTTGGTAGATCGCAGAAACTTGGTGTAGCAAAATCCTAGCGCGGATGTGACTGAAACTGATGAAGTGTTCGTGCTACTGCTCAGTTGCTTCGAATTTACTTCACGAATTTTTGAAAGGCGGGTGCAACCCGCGTCGCCTCAATGTTGCCTTTAGTTGATCGACTTTTGAAGCGCGCGGGTTGCACCCGCCCTACATTTTTCTGGCACTCACGATCAAGTTGTTGGCCTACTTAAATCATATCCAATAAATGCCGTTCAATCTCAGCGCGTCCTTCTGCGCTGGTCATCGCTACAATGACGTCACCTGCGCGCAGTAGATATTGATCATCGGGATTAAAGGTCCAGTCGTTCCTAGCACGCACTGCGATCAAAATATAGTCTGGGCTACGTAGCCGTAGTTTGCCCATCGCAGTGGCAGGAAAATCTGATGGTGTCACGACTTCTTCAACCCGCAGATTTTTCTCAGACTTCAACATCTCATCTAAAAAACTGACCACATGTGGTCGAACCATTGCCGACGCCATGCGCATTCCACCAGTGAAGTCTGGGCTAATCACTTCATCGGCACCAGCCTTACGCATTTTTTCTACGTTACGCAATTCATGCGCGCGCGCCACGATACGTAATCTTGGATTTAACTGCTTGGCAGTAATGATGATCATCAGATTGCGTGAATCATCACCCGTGACGGCAAACAAACCGCGTGCATCGACAATGTCTGCGTCGATAAGAAGATCGTCGTCAGAAGCATCGCCAGCCAGATACAGCAGGTCAGGAAATTTATCTAGATATTCGTCGAAGTTATTTTGCTCAGGGTCAATTGCCACAAACTGGCGTCCGGTCTTTTGCAACTCATGTGCCACATTACGTCCGACTCGCCCAAAGCCGCAAACAATAAAATGTTGCCGCAATTTTCTAATACGTTTTTCCATTCGCCTTCTCCGCAGAGAATAATCCAAATCTTTTTCAAGAAAAAATACAGTCAAGCTAGTAAATAAAAATGTCAGCACGCCCAAGCCAGAAATACTCATTAACCCCGCAAACACTTTGGCACCAAACGAAGTGAGCGGCACTCCCTCACCATAGCCTACAGTCGAGATCGTGATCAAAGTCATATAGATTGCGTTCTCCCAACTACTTCGGTCACTAAAGAGATAGAAACCTATCGTGCCAAACAAAATCAAGGTCAAAAGAATCAGTGTCGCCCATCCAATACGTGCGAGTATGCGCATGAGCTGGGCATTATCACTCTCTGCCACTGACTGATGATGCGGCATTGATGCCGAATTGCTTTCTTCAGGGATTTGCATTGATAGGACCGTTTGTTTTGCCAGACAAGATTGTAGCCTTCCGCAATTTTGCGCCATTGACATTTATGCAGACAAACACAATTTGTCGCTTTTTGGGAAGCAAATGCCGTAGTTTGGCCCCAGTTTGATTTGGATCAATATTGAACAAATTATGGACGATGTAAAAATGTGCTCGCTTACACCAGTTAAAGGAGGCGTTGCGACGAATGGCCGCTATCGCTGAACAAAATCTACGCCTCATCGACCGCCTCATCTACAAAGTTAGGTAGTGAAGGGAAGTCACTGCGATTTACATTTCAATCATCAAAGTCTAGTTGGCCCGACTGCGTTTCCCCACACTATTTAGACAAAAATCTGCATAAATTTAAATTGGAATTAAGTTGAAAACCAAATTGAAATTAATGCTAAAACTAAGCAACTACCGCTGCCTCAATCTCCGCAATATCAATTTTCTTTTGCTTCATCATCGCCGCCATCGCTTTGCTTGAAATTGCTTTATCTGCGTGCATGGTTAGTTCAAGCAGACGTTTAGGATAGATTTGCCACGATACACCATAGCGATCTTTCAGCCAGCCGCAGGCGGTTTCAGTACCACCGTTACAGGTGAAGGCGGCCCAGAGTCGATCTGTTTCGGCTTGATCTTCTGTCGCGACAGCAATCGATACTGCCTCGCTCAAGGTGAACATGGGTCCGGCATCCAAAATTTGGTAGGGTACACCGCCGAGTGTGAAATCGATTACGGCAAATTCGCCGAATCCATTATCTCCAAGATAGCTACTCTCCACTTTGCTATTCGGAAGTAGCGAACAATAATACTGAGCTGCTTCCTGGCCGCGTCCATCGCGAAACCACAGACAGGTGCGAATTGAATTACTCATGGTCTACTCCTCAACAGTTCAGACGATTAACATGGATATGCACTACGTTTATTTCGCGCACAGAAAACTTAAGAACGATCATAAAGGATAGTCGCGAGAAATTAAACACATCAGATTAACTTAATACCGCTAGCTTTAACTCTACGAAAATACTACTTGACGCTCGCTTTAAGCTTTACTATTATTAAACCATTCGGTTAATTAACCAATCAGTTCATTATGACAGATCTACTTAGCCAGACTTTTTCTGCTCTAGCAGACCCAACGCGACGCGCAATCTTGGCGCAGCTTTCTCGCGGTGATGCGACAGTGTCGGAATTAGCTCAACCATTTTTGAATGAGATGAGTTTGCCAGCCGTTACCAAGCACTTAAAAGTGTTAGAGAACGCTGGGCTAATTACTAAAACACGCGAGGCGCAGAGTCGGCCTTGCAAACTCAATGGCGAAGCCTTAAAAGTGGCAGCAGATTGGGTAGAGCAATATCGTATTTTTTGGGAACAAAGTTTTGATCGCCTTGATCTCTATCTACAAACCGTCACCGCTGAAAAGAAAGGTAAAAAAAATGTCCGCAAATCCAAAGCCACCAACACAGCTAACGCAGCCAAAAGCAAATGAGATTTATCTCGTGCGTGTCTATGACGCACCGGTAGAGATGGTATGGGACGCATGGGTTGATCCTGCGCAAGCGGCGCAGTGGTGGGGACCACGTGGATTTAGTTTGACTACGCATAGCAAAGATTTGCGCGTGGGCGGCACTTGGCGTTACACCATGCATGGCCCGGACGGTACCGATTATCCCAACATCGCGACTTATCACGAAATTGAAAAGCATAAAAAGCTCGTCTATGACCACGGCGCGACCGAGATTAGCCCACCACTGTTTCGTGTGACGGTATTATTCACCACCATTGGTAAAAAAACGCAGATGGAAATGACGATGGCATTAGCCAGTGCCGAAGCTGCGATTCAAACACGTCAATTTATCAAGCAAGCTGGTGGCGAGGCAACGTGGGATCGTTTTGCCGAATATCTGGCAGAGCAGATCGAGCACAAAGAACGCTTCATCATCAATCGCAGCTTTGCCGCACCAGTTGAATTGATGTATCAGATGTGGACCCAGCCAGAGCACTTCGCACAATGGCTTCCTCCTACTGGATTTACGATGTCGTTTATACGCGCTGATATTCGTGTCGGTGCTAGTTCGTTTTACAAAATGACGAATGGATCTCAGGAAAATAATGTCACGATGTATGGACGCGCTACCTACTTGGAAATGAATAAACCAAATCGTTTGGTTTACACCCAGCAGTTTTGCGATGCAGATGAAAATATCTCTCGTCACCCTATGGCACCCACATGGCCAGAGACAATGTTAAGCACGGTCGAATTCACCGAAGAAGCCGCAAATCAAACGCGTGTAACCGTGACCTGGGAACCCTACGGTGCAGTGACAGCGGAAGAATTGCAAGCATTTATGAAAGAACGTGGTGGTATGACGATGGGTTGGACTGGTTCGTTTGATAAATTGGAAATGCAATTGAATGCGCAACTTGAAACACAATAAGCAAAACTATTAGCAGCGGCTTCGAATGATTTCTAAAGAGTCCGATGGTTCAAGTGCGATAACTCAGGTATGTATTGCGTGACACTAATCACGCAAAGCTTCTAGGTCTAGTGATTAGCGCAGCAAACAGGCGATTTACTTTTTTGAATACCCTAACCCCAGCCCTCTCCCGCTTGCAGCAGAGGGCGGGTTATCCTGATTTCCAAATAATTTTGTACTCGTCTGATACTCCTCAGTTCGGGCGAATTCACCTTCACACCAGCTTCAAGATACATATCAAAAGCATGCATCGATAAAGAACTTACAGCTCCTACTTGTTGTAATTAGGTCTTTTAAAGTTCTCACTCTAGTAAATTCACGCACTGTCACAAAAACTGCACGTACAATCCAAGAGCAGTTTTTTCCCACTTTATAAAAATCGGAGACAACATGAAACAATCTGGCTTGATCAAATCAAGTATCGCCATACTGAGTTTGCTTGCAGCACAATTTGCAATAGCCCAAAATTCCCCAGCCGGCTTATGGAAAACCATCGATGACAAAACTGGCAAAGTCAAATCGCTAGTGCGCATTAGTGAGTCTGGCGGTGAGTTCCAAGGAAAAATCGAAAAACTATTCCGCGAAGCCGATCAAGATCCAAATCCAAAGTGTGACAAATGCGAAGGCAGCAATAAAGACCAACCTTTAATCGGTTTAACCATACTGTTTAATATTAAAAAAGATGGTGATGAATTTGGTGGAGGCAAAATTTTGGACCCAGCCAATGGCAAGCTATACAGCAGCAAATTAAAACTCATCGACAGCAACAAAAAATTGGAAGTTCGTGGCTATATCGGTATGCCGATGTTTGGTCGTACCCAAACCTGGGTACGCGAAGAGTGATATTGATTGGATTGTCAGCGCGAACACACACATGACGATCGACCTTGAATCCCCAGCTTCAAAACAATTGCACTGCTTAAGCGATTAACCAGTGCAATTTGTTTGCAACCACGAATACCACAAGAATTGCGTTTGTTTTGTGTACGCCCTGCTTCTCGCGCTAATTTAGAGATCGCTGTAATGAAGTTCAATTACATAGGTCTCGTCTTATGTGTTCCCCCTACCCAACCACGACACTCCCCCAAAAAAAATTCAACGGGCTAAATTTGTTTTAGCGAAGCAAGCTTACCCCTGCTGCAAGTTTAATATCAGCCCAATCCCACTTCAATATATCTAAAAAGCTGCAAGCACTCAGAAATTTCGACGCAGATTAAGAAAGTTAAACGAAGTTAGTGTAAGACCCTAGCTCGGTGATTGATAGCACCAGCGACCTGTGGTATTTTCCAAAGTTGAAATAGTCAAATAGATAATAATTATCTTTTTACAAAACGATGCTGGCTGAGCAGCTCAGTGTCAGGACTAGAGGAGTTACAACATCTCGAAGTCTATTTTGTAAAAATCACAGAACTAAAAAAAATAGGGGGCCAGCTAGCTTGCATCAGACTGGTAAAAATAAGCAATACCAAGAAAACGATAATGAGCCCAAAAAAGAGCAAGACCCAGGGGGGGTCAATCAATGAACGTATAGGTCAAATCTATAGTTCTTTATCCAAATCACACAAAATCACCGCCGACTATGTCGTTGCAAACTCATTTAGAGCTGCCACGATGTCGATTGATGAACTGGCCGATGCGGTAGGCATTTCTAACGCAACCGCTAATCGCTTTGCCCGCGCATTGGGATTTGATGGCTATCCACAATTTCGTGCTGAACTGGTCTCCGGATTTGAGACCATGTTGGCGCCGATCGAAGGCTTGCGTTCGGAAATCAGTATCGCGTCTAGCAGCACTGAAGTAATTAACCGATCCTTATCTGATGACATCAGCAATTTGGAAGCAACCCGCAGAGAATATCGCCCTGATTTATATGATCGCGCGGTTAAGATGATTTTAGATGCAGAAAATATCTACATCGTTGGCTACGGAGCGAGTGCCTATTTGGGGGGCATCATGTGTCATGCGCTGACAAACTATTGCAATAATGTGCAAGCCAATATTGGCACAGGCGGGCCAGCACAAGTTGCTCGTGCACTGTATAAATTTACCGAACGTGACTTGGTGATTGCGATTTCGTTTCCGCGTTATTCGAGCGATGTGGTCACACTAGCTGGTCAAGCGAAGCGACGTGGCGTGCCCATTCTGGCGCTCACTGATCGGCCTGGATCCCCAATCGCAAACATTTCTGATTTGACCTTGTACACGCCAACCAAACCACAGTTTAATTCCGAAGGCATCGTGCTTTGTCTGATCGAAGCAATCTGTGCCGCGGTGGCGCATCAGTCAGAATCACCGGTTGATATCGCCGCAGAAACTACCGAATTGATGCTACCTTGGTTGCACCACGGCAAAAAATAGGTTGGACTTGATCTACATCAGTTCTTGTTTTGGGATTCGCTCTATCATCACTTGGTAGTTACTTATTAAAGGAGCGTTTCCCATGCAAGTTGAACATCATCCATTGGCACTCGAATTTCCAGAATTCAAGGACACGATTCATACACTCAAATTAGCCAATGCACATTTTGCAAAGCTGTTTGACGAATACACAGATACCGACAAGGCGATCAATCGCGCAGAAAATGGTGTCGATCACTTAGGCGATGCGGCTTTAGAAACATTGAAAAAAGTACGCATTCAACTGAAAGATCAGTTATTCCAATTGTTGCAAGCGCATCCTGCTTAATTTATAAAATACGGCCATTCCAGCTTGCATACAGTTAGTGTGCAAGCTCTACGCTGAATGTATTTGATGCATTGATTTATTGAGTTTTAGTTTTAGTTTTAGTTTTAGTAAGGCAAGTTTAAAGCGAACTTGGAGTAAATCTCCGGTTCGCTTTTTTTTGCTTTGCTAAAACAATTCGTAAGACTACTTTGGACGAAGCTATTAACTGGATGCCTGCACACGCTTAGCGCGAAACACTTTTTCATCCGCGTAGAAAACCTCATCTTGCCCAGCCCACCAATCGGGCACGCCTAGCACTGGCAAAGGAGCGTAATCGGCTGTCGTCAAGGCATATGACTGCAATTGCTCACTCACCTGTGCATCCAGTTGCCGAGCTTGTTGCGCGTAGCTTTGTGCGAAGAAATCAGGATCTACCCAAACCACCCATGCATGCGCTGTAATGCCTTTGTAGGGCTGCACTAACTTCTCCATCAAGGCATGTCCAAAACTCCAGACTTGCGCCACGCTAACAAAATCATCGCGATGTTCGATAAATGCCTGTCGCCATTGATGTTCACGCAAACAACTTAACAGTCGATGTCCGCGCTCAGAATTCTCTAGCACCAAGAGTGCTGCATTTTCATCAAAAATCGTTGCCGCATCACGCGCTGGACCGCGTGATTTGCCAATGCCCAGCGTCTCAATTTGCGCAGCTTGTAGTGCATTGAGTTGACGTTTAATACGGGGGAAGCTTAGCCACACCAATGCATTAAAAAAATCATGCAAGTTTTCTCGCGTCGGCACTTTACCCGCCGCACTGATGTGACTTTCGTAGGCAACACCTTCTGGCAATTCTTCTTGTGGAATAAACTGCAAAGGCAGATCACGATGATTGATTAAACCCGCCGCCCGCGCTGCTTGATTTAAAGCGACGCGCCAATCTTCCTGCGCCAAAATAGTTTCTGCTGCAGGAAGAATCGAGGCTAACCAAGGTCGTGACCAATCAATGACGGAGTAAAACTTTGTCATCGACAATTACGCAGAGACTTTCCAGTTGATAGTCTCGCCACCATTTAATGGCACTAAGCTACCGTCGAGATAACTCAATTCATTTGGTAGCATCCAGCTTTCGCGCTTTAATGTGAGGCTGCCAGCGTTACGTGGTAACTGGTAGAAGTCAGGGCCAAAGAAACTCGCAAAGCCTTCCAATTTATCCAAAGCCCCGACTTGATCAAAGGCTTGCGCATACAACTCCATCGCATGCAATGCGGTATAACAACCAGCACAACCACACGCGTGCTCTTTCACACCTTTTGCATGCGGTGCCGAATCCGTACCAAGGAAGAAACGAGGATTACCGGAGGTCGCCGCTTTGACCAAGGCTTGACGATGGGTTTCGCGCTTTAACACTGGCAAGCAGTAGTAGTGCGGGCGAATACCGCCTTTGAAAATCTCATTGCGGTTATACAGCAAATGATGGGCAGTAATCGTCGCTGCGATTGGACCGCTGGCCTCCGCAACATAGGCGGCAGCGTCGCTGGTGGTGATGTGTTCAAACACCACTTTAAGCTCTGGCATATCGGCACGCAAAGGCTTCATCACGGTATCAATAAACACAGCCTCACGATCAAACAAATCAATCTCTGGGCTAGTGACTTCGCCGTGCACCAAGAACGGCATGCCAACTTCTTGCATGACTTCTAAAGTTTTATAGCACTTACGCAAATCGGTCACACCCGCATCTGAATTGGTCGTTGCACCGGCTGGATAGAGTTTGACGGCATGGACAAATCCGCTATCTTTGGCACGGCGAATTTCATCTGGTGGCGTGTTATCGGTCAAATACAAAGTCATCAAAGGCGTAAACGACATTCCTTCCGGCAAAACTGCCAAAATACGCTGACGGTAAGCAGCAGCTAACTCGGTGGTGGTGACTGGCGGCTTCAAGTTTGGCATCACAATTGCACGAGCAAATTGCGCTGCGGTATGTGGCAAGACGGTTTTTAATGCATCTCCGTCACGTAAATGTAGGTGCCAGTCGTCTGGGCGGGTGATGGTGAGTTCAGAAAGTTTACTGTCGTTCATAAGCGCTATATGTGAAGTCGTTATATTAAAAAACCTTATTTTACCGTCTTACCAAATACCATTGGACTTCTGTTTAGGCGCACCATAAATAACAATTAAAAAAATCAATAGTTATTTAAAACCTTTCTTGCATTAAAAAAATATAACTAGCAGCTAACCTTGTCTAAAGTAGGTATTGGTAATTTTCGATCACGCTCTTGCAAGAATTTTCTTTTGATGAAAACATCGCAGTTTGAAGCAATGCCACGTCCCAAAAGTGATAATGCTGATTGCGAAAAAAATCCGTCGTCAGTGCAAGGGAGTTCTCTGTATTCTGTTTTGTACTCAACTCAATATCCGCGCTTTTACCAGCAATGCATCGTGCCAATGCCGTCCTAATAGAGCGTAAGAAATTAAAACCATTCGCAATTGCTGGCTCGAATTGTTTTTCATCGATAGAATCAGCGATTGAAGCATGGAGTTTCGCTTGATCCGGCGAGTTCATTCGAAAAAAGAAAATAGCCAAGTTTTCGTGCGCAGAAGCTTGATCATCAGGATTGATTGTGTGCTCCAATAAACTAGCATTCAATTTTGTGGCATAGGCTTGAGCAAGTTCTTTCAATTGATCATTCCAGGGCATTCGAAACAAGGTATTACAAATTTCCAACAAGGCGTAATTCGCATACTTTAAATTATTTTCTTGTCTGCGCTCCTCAACCTCACGATACATCTGCAGGGCTTCTGTACCGTTCGACATCAAGCTCTTATAGTCAGAAACGTCTTGATGAAGGGTGTGATAAGCCAATACTAAATCCAATTCAGATTCGTTTACTAGAAAACTAGAAAACGGAAGATTTCTCAGTAATTTAGCGATGGAAATATCACTTTGTTTCGCAATAACCCTTTCGTTACCAGATTTTTGAAGTTGGTGAACGCTATAAAAAAATAATGCATATAAAAATCCAACGAAAACCAAGCAAAGAAAAACCAACTTAACTGAAAAAGTTTTTTTCACAGACAGCTTCCTTCATTCTTGATTTTAATTCGATCATCATTACAGTAGGCGCAAATTGGAAATATGAACTCTTGAAACTAGGCAATTTCGCCTATTTTAATTCAGCACCTTATCCGACGGAAAGCGCAGACTATCTCTTAATAGAAAACTCATCGGTAGAGCGTAGTTTATTCCTGTCGTTGGCAAGGCTTGCATAAACCATTTTTCATACAGTTTGCTAAGTTCGCCTTCATTGATCATTCTGGCGATTTCTTTATCGATCAATGCTTTTAAGGCGGGATCGTCTTTGGCTAACATAATGGTCTGCGCTTCGATGCCAATACTATTGCCAAGAATTTTCCACTGCGAGACATCCTCTGCGCTGGCGCGCAATCCGGCTAACACGACTTCTTCGCTGACCATTGCATCAGCCTGTGCTTCTTGCAACATTTCAAATGCAGCGCGCGAAGTGCTGGCTTCAATGATTGTTAACTCGCTTAATTTTAATTGTGGTTGCTGGCGCAATAAACTCGATGCAAGACTACCGCGCACCACGACCACACGCTTCTGTGCTAAGTCTGTCCAATTTTTGATAGGCGAATTGGCGGGCGTCAGTAGACGTGTTGCTGAAAAAAAGTAGGGAATCGAAAACGCCACTTGCTTGCGGCGTTCAGCCGTATTTGCCGTTGTACCACATTCAAAATCAGCACGTCCTTCTTGTATTGCAGATAGACGATTTGATGGATTCACGAGTAAATAGCTGATCGCTAATTGCGGCATTTTCAAGTCACGTTTAATGCGCTCGGCTACTTTGCTGCAGATATCCATCGCATAGCCTATGGGCTTGCTGTCTTCGGATAAATAAGAGATAGGAATACTCGCTTCGCGATGCGCGATGACGATAGTTTTACGTTCTTTGATACGCGCCAAAGTATCGGCGGCATGAACTTGTGTAGCGAACAGCAGAGTGAAGCTAATGCATAAACACTTAAACACGGTCTTCCTTTTAGGCGGAAATATTTGCCGTGGTATTTTACACTTTGCAGAATTTTTTCGTGACGCCTCAGGGGAAACTTGGACAGCGTCGACGTTAAGTGGTCTGGCGGCGCGGATTTCGTCCGCCCTATAAATCAAAGGTTTCAGACTTGTCTCCCTTCTCCCGCAAGCGGGAGAAGGGCCGGGGATGAGGGTGGTTCGGTACTCTGCATATGAGTTTATTTCAACTGAAAATTACTCTGCACTTCGACTGTATATCGATCTCCAACCTACTTCAAACGCCCTCACCCCAACCCCTCTCCCGCTTGCGGGCGAGGGGCTTTTCTATTTAGAAAATTATGGGTACAAGCCACGCACTTCACGCGCTTGCAACACGCGAGTACAAGCAATAATAAACGCAGCAGTACGTAAGGAAACGTTCTTATCTTCCGTTACATGCCACACAGAGTGGAACGCTTCTTTCATGATGCGGGTTAAGCGATTGTTGATTTCGTCTTCAGTCCAGAAATAGCTAGAGAAATCTTGTACCCATTCGAAGTAAGAAACGGTTACACCGCCAGCATTCGCAATAACGTCAGGTACTACTAAAACACCACGATCACGCAAGATGTCGTCCGCTTCTGGCGTGGTTGGACCATTCGCGCCTTCGAGAATAATCTTAGCGGTAATATGGTTCGCATTTGCTTCTGTGATTTGTTGTTCCAAAGCGGCTGGAATCAAGATATCGCATTGCACTTTCCAAAATTCTTCGTTTGGCAAAACAGCCTCGGCACCTGGGAAGCCAGCCACACTGCCGTTCGCGGCAACGTGATCGAGTAACTTCGGCACATCCAAACCATTTGAGTGGAAAATCGTACCGCCATGATCTTGAACCGCAACGACCTTTGAACCTGCTTCTGCGAACAAACGTGCTGCGATACCACCGACGTTACCGAAACCTTGCACCGCAATTTTTGCACCAGCAATCGTCACGCCTTTTTTCGCAGCAGCTTCGCAACCAACCACGAACACACCTCGACCTGTCGCTTCGCGACGGCCCAAACTACCACCTAAAGAAATTGGTTTACCAGTCACTACACCAGTCGCAGTACGGCCTTCGTTCATGGAGTAAGTATCCATCATCCATGCCATCGTTTGTTCGTTGGTGTTGACGTCTGGTGCTGGAATATCTTTATCTGGGCCAATGATGATACCGATCTCAGATGTATAACGACGCGTCATACGCATCAATTCACCGCGTGACAAAGTTTTTGGATCAACACGGATACCGCCTTTTGCACCACCGTAAGGAACGTTGACTGCTGAGTTCTTAATTGTCATCCAAGCAGACAAAGCCATCACTTCTGACAAAGTCACATCTTGGTGAAAACGCACGCCACCTTTACCCGGGCCGCGAGAAGTATTGTGTTGTACACGATAACCTTCGAAGTGCGCAATCGTGCCGTCATCACGTTCGATAGGTACGTCAACCACCAAAATACGCTTAGGACGTTTCAATGTTTCGACCCAACGCGACAAACTGCCGAGGTAAGGAGTAACACGATCAATTTGTTCCAGATACACATTCCATGGACCCGTCGCGTGTGGGGTAAGGTAGGACGGGATTTGGTGATTACTAGACATGGTAAGTCTCGCTTTTCAGTAGATTAGATCTTGAAAGAATGAATAATTGTTTTGACCGAATGGTGTTCGCTTACACAAACCAAGCCGATCAAAGGCAGCGCATCTTAAGGCAAGACACTTACCCGTCTCCAATGCTTTGTTTGCATTTATCTATGCGTGATACGCATAGTTATGCTTTTAGACATTTTCCATCAAAACGATTGCAACTTAAATTACCAACCAACGACAAGCTAATTCTTAGAAAAATAGCGCAATGATCGAGCATGAATAGCTGCGAGATAAAAACAGAAAGCTACAGAAATAGGTTTTACGAATATTTTCGGATGGAGGGAATGGGCGTAAAAAAACTAAGCTGCTACTACAAATACATCGAGAAGCTTGGCAATGTAGTGTGTGAAGAACTTCAGGAAAATCCAATGCAGATCAATTTTTGTTCAACGATGTTTTGGAGAGCCAGACAATAAAAAAGATCACTCAAATAAAAAAGATCGCTTACACAGCAAGCGATCTTTTTTATTGCCAGAATATGACGCGGTAATTCTATAACTAAGTGATTTCGATTCTTGGTAATTTAACGAATCAAAGAGAAAACAAACTTTTCAACGCTACTCAGTTGCGCACAAGTGTCCTATTTGACTTAGGCACTCACCTGCTCATGAGCAGCTTGAGAAGTTGTTTTGTTCAACGCACTCAACAATGCTTGATCGACTACGTGATCCACTGAGACCACTTTAGCGCGCCCTTCACGGAAATTTTTCTCTAATTCATTAATCGCCACAGAGAATGATTTCTCTTTTTGACTAGATGTAAAAATAAACAGACTGCGCATAGGGCTAACCCAAGCGAGTCGAACTTTTTGTAGGCTGTCATCTAGCATGCGGAATTGCACCCAAACGCCGCGCTCTAAATTGGCGACGGTTGCTACCGCATCTTCAATTGCTTGTTCTACCTTGGCGACTAAATCTTCCTCGCGAATGATGACGTCATTGAGTTCGGGCAGATAAAAATCAACTGGTTGCGCTTGCGCATCAGCGGCCTGAGCTTCTGCTGCAAGCTGTTTGGCTTTTTCTTCAGCAGCGAGTTTCGCGTCGGCCTTGGCTTTTTCCATCGCAAGGGCAACAAGTCGGGCTTTCTCTGCCTCTTCTGCTGCGGCCTTGGCTTTCGCTTCTGCTTCTGCCTTTGCTCTTTGTTCTAGACGACGCTCAGTGGCAATCTTGGCTGCCTCAACAGCGATTTCCATTTGTCGCTCTGGCGACAACTCAAGTGGCGCTCTAACGATTGAAGCGTGACATTCGGCTAAGTCAGCAAAAAATTGAACGCGATCTGCATCTTCCCACTTGATCAGACTCAGCCATTTATTTAGTCGCGCCAAAATTCCCGGCAAACGATTAATCATGTCTTGGCGTTGCGCCAAAGTGAATTTCGGCTTGATACTCCAAATCAAATCATCCATCGTTTTGATGGCATCTTCGACTGCATGCGGTTTTTGATCTTGCACGCTATACGCCAAGGTCAGAACTTTTTTCCATCGATTCTCTAAGAAAGTTTCGACAAACGCCATCACCTCACCAGTCCCAATGCGCATCGAGACATCGTTGTTCGCAGAGATACTAGCTTGAACAAACTTCTCTCTTTGCAATGCTCGATTAATTGGCGCTTGCAAAGCTTCGATGGTGGCGGCTTCTTCTTTCTGAATGAAAGATTCAAGATCAGTGACAACCTCGTCGAACAAACTGAGCTGTTGATCAAACTCATTTTGCACCCGCGCTACATTGCGCTGCATTTCCTGAAATAGAGGATCAGCTTGTCCTTTCGCTGGATCAAGCGCAGAGCTATACTTAGAAAGTAAATCAATTAAGCGGCGCGCAGGATGAGAGTCTTGAAAAAAGAAATCTTTATCGATCAACGCGGCTTTGAGCACTGGCACTTGCAATGCACTAATTAAGTCTTTAATCGGATCGGCGATTTCTTGATTGCTTAAGACACCATCAAACACATGCGACATCAAGTCAAAGGTATGTTTTTCAACACCGCTATGAAACATCGCTGGCATTTCTTGTCGCAGATGGGACAAACGCACGGCTTGCTGCGCACCAGATACAAGCTGGTGAATCGCCATATTTTTTTGTACGCCTGCAAGATACTGAAACAACTCGGAATTAGCTGGTTGAAAGCTGGCGGCACCAATATTGTAAGGAACAGCACCTGCGCCTGTCGACATGCCTTGCTGTTGTGGCACTTGCGCTTCAGCGCCAGGCGGCATTCCTGACTGAGCTGAAAAATACTGCTCTAATTTCTTTGTAACTTCGTTCTTAACCGCTTCGCCTAATCTGGCAGCTTCGGCGCTCGCCTGTTTGCGCTTTAAACGATAAGTTTCTTGCAGATCTGGCAGCACCCCACGCACGACCAATAATTCATTCAAACCGTGATACAGCGGCGTCAAATCAAAAATCAGATCGCTTAATAAAGGCAATGCAAAATCATGCGCTGCTTTTTCTGGATTAAATTCGCACCACGCCGTATTTAAGGCCTGTAAAAACACTTCAGGTCGGAATGGATTCTGGCTCAAGTTCAAGGTCTCTAAACCTAATAAACTCGCAAGGCGCATATTTAATGCAGCCAAACTTTCTGCATGGGTCAATTCGAGTGAACGGCTGGCGCGGCTGATGCTCAGCTTTAAATCCATCTCCTCATAAGAAACCAACGTCATTCCTTCATCAGAAATAGTGACTGGCTTTTTCTTATCATTGCTTCGTAAAGCAGCAACTTCGTTCTTTAAAATTTTCTCGATCGCACCCGAGCACAAATAATAGTAGGTGTAGGTGCTATTTTTTAATAGTTGCGCGCCATGAAAATACAAATTGGCTTCTTTGGCATCACTCGACTCTTCTGATTTCACAAACAAGGCATGTGATAAGCGCGCAGAAAAAGCATCGATCTGTGGCGTGATTAATTGATAGGCGTGCTGCAGCAAAGCCTGCCAGGTGTCCAATTTTTCTAAAGGAATTGGCGCTACCGCATGAGGACTTTTATCTGCCTGCTTTTGATGTACCGGATTCATCGACATAAAAGTTTTTTTACAACACACACCTTAAAAGCTACTTCACTAAAAACAGCATGACCACAAAATCAACAACTGAACGTCAGCTTCAGAAACAATATGTAAATTAGTCGCATCATTTGAAGGACTATATTCAATTAATTTCCACATGGAAATGTTCGAAACGCAATTCCGCTCATTTTTTAAGCATTTTTTTATGTTAGATCAGTTTTTCTTTGATTTTATTGTTTTTATTTTATGGTTATGCATGAAATTCTTGATTCAAAATAAATTCAATTAGAACAAGCACTACTAAAGTAAATCAAGAATTAAGCTTCTGATAAGCTTGGATATCTCCACACTTAAACTCCCTTTGCTCTAAAATACGAGGTTTTCGAGGAACGCCAGCCTTCTCGTGCTTGCCACTCCTGCAATCTACCTTGCAAACTATTCTATGTCAAAGAAATTACCAACAAATGTCACACCTGCATCGTTCGAAAGTGCGATGGCTGAGCTTAGTGAATTGGTGTCGCAAATGGAGACTGGCCAACTACCATTAGAAGCTTCTGTAACGGCATACCAACGCGGTTCTGAATTAATTAAATACTGTGCCTCACAATTAGAAAAAGTAGAACAACAAGTGAAAATTCTTGATGCTGGCATGCTCAAGCCGTTTAGCACTGACACTGGCGACACGAATGCCAACAATCAAAATAATCAAGAGAGCATTGCATGAGCGGACCATTCCAAACTTGGATGACCTCCACCCAAGCCGCAGTTGAAATCGCACTTACGCAATACTTACCAGCGCCTACACAACTGCCACAAAAGCTGCATGAAGCGATGGCTTATGCAGTGCTCGACGGTGGTAAACGCGTACGTCCTCTATTAGTCTTCGCTGCGGGTAATTTATTTTCAGCGCCAAATGAGCTCTTATCTCGTGCTGCCTGTGCCGTCGAAATGATTCATGCTTACTCACTAGTACATGATGACATGCCTTGCATGGATGATGATGCACTTCGTCGTGGCAAACCAACCGTTCATAAGAAATATGATGAAGCAACGGCATTATTGGTTGGCGATGCCTTGCAAGCCCAAGCGTTTTTAGTATTGAGTGAAGCC
The DNA here is from genome assembly GCF_018139645.1 of Affinundibacterium baiyunense. Taxonomy (GTDB): domain Bacteria; phylum Pseudomonadota; class Gammaproteobacteria; order Burkholderiales; family Burkholderiaceae_D; genus Undibacterium; species Undibacterium baiyunense. The sequence goes on along the minus strand of NZ_JAGSPM010000008.1, from coordinate 53,828 downwards.
CAAGCAGAAGCGGATCGCAAACTGCCAATGTTGCAATTATTAGCACACGCTTCAGGTTCATTAGGTATGTGCGGCGGTCAAGCGATTGACTTAGACAGTGTTGGAATCGCCCTCAATATCACCGAGTTAGAACAAATGCACAGACTCAAAACGGGTGCATTACTACGCGCATCGGTTTTATTGGGTGCAATGAGCGGCAAACATTTAAGCGAAGCAGAAACAAGCGCGCTAGATGACTATGCGCGTGCGATAGGCTTAGCATTTCAAGTGGTTGATGATGTCTTGGATGCGACTGCCGATTCTGCAACCTTAGGTAAAACAGCGGGCAAAGACGCTGCCGATAATAAGCCTACTTATGTATCTTTATTAGGTTTAGAAGCGTCGCGCCAATTGGCGCAAAAGCTATGCAGCGATGCCCATCATGCCTTATCAATTTTCGGAGAGTCCGCCCAATATCTGCATGATTTAGCAGATCTCATCGTTCAGCGGAAAGCATAATAATGTCCCTACTTCATACGATTAATTCGCCAGCAGATTTACGCCAGCTTAACCGCAATCAATTAACTTCATTGGCAGATGAATTGCGCCAATACGTGATTGATTCTGTGTCAAAAACCGGTGGACATTTATCGTCTAATCTCGGCACAGTGGAACTGACGATCGCTTTACACTACGTATTTAATACTCCCGAAGATCGCTTGGTATGGGACGTCGGTCATCAAACCTATCCGCACAAAATTCTGACCGGGCGTCGTGATCAGATGCATAGTCTGCGTCAGCTTGATGGTATCTCAGGTTTTCCGCGTCGGATCGAAAGTGAATACGATACCTTTGGTACTGCGCATTCTTCCACCTCGATTTCTGCAGCGCTTGGTATGGCCTTGGCAGCACGCACCAAAAATGAATCGCGTCATGCGGTGGCGATTATTGGAGATGGCTCAATGACAGCCGGTATGGCATTCGAAGCATTGAATAATGCGGGCGTGTACGACGATATCAATATGCTGGTCGTATTGAACGATAACGACATGTCGATTTCACCACCTGTTGGCGCGTTAAATCGTTATCTGGCACGCTTGATGTCTGGTAAATTTTATGCCGCCGCGCGCAATGTTGGTAAGTCGGTCTTACCGCCGCCGATGTTGGAACTAGCACGCCGTTTTGAAGAACATGCCAAAGGCATGATCGTCCCCGCAACGATGTTTGAAGAATTTGGCTTTAACTATATTGGCCCGATTGATGGACATGATTTGGAATCCTTAATTCCAACTTTGCAAAATATTAAAAACCTCAAAGGTCCACAATTTTTGCACGTGGTCACTAAAAAAGGTCAAGGCTATAAACTGGCGGAAGCCGATCCAATTTTGTATCACGGGCCAGGTAAATTTAATCCAGCAGAAGGAATCAAACCTGCTACGGCACCTGCCAAGAAAACCTATACACAAGTTTTCGGTGATTGGTTATGCGATATGGCAGCGACCGATGACAAATTGATCGGCATCACTCCCGCGATGCGCGAAGGCTCAGGCATGGTGGAATTTGAACAACGCTTCCCACAACGTTATTACGACGTTGGTATTGCAGAACAGCATTCCGTCACCTTTGCTGGTGGCTTAGCGACCGAAGGCTTAAAACCTGTGGTGGCGATTTATTCGACCTTCTTACAACGCGCTTATGATCAATTGATTCATGATGTCGCTTTACAAAATTTGGATGTGACCTTTGCCCTAGATCGCGCTGGTCTAGTCGGTGCCGATGGTGCGACCCATGCAGGCAATTATGATCTCGCCTACTTGCGCTGCATTCCGAATATGGTGGTGATGGCGGCAAGTGACGAGAATGAATGTCGACAAATGCTGACGACCGGTTATCACTATCCGGGCCCAGCGGCAATCCGCTACCCACGCGGTGCGGGTATTGGTGCTGCTATCGACAAAGAATTGAGTTCGCTACCAATCGGCAAAGCTGAATTGAAACGTCAAGGCAATAAAGTTGCGATTCTCGCTTTTGGTTCTATGGTGCATCCGTCTTTACTCGCTGCGGAAGCACTCGATGCAAGCTTGGTCAATATGCGTTTTATCAAGCCGATTGATACGGAGATGATCAAAGAAATGGCGGCCAGCCATGACGCTATTGTCACCGTCGAAGAAGGCTGCACGATGGGCGGCGCTGGTTCGGCAGTGGCAGAAGCTTTAGCACAAGCAGGGATAGTAAAACCCATGTTGATCTTAGGTTTGCCAGATAAATTTGTCGATCATGGTGACCCTGCGCTGCTGTTAGCACAATGCGGATTGAACGCTGAAGGCATAGAAGCGTCGATTCGCCATCGTTTCTTTTAATGCTTTAATTGACGCATTAATAATCCGATTCATCACAAAAAAAACCGCGCATCTTAAGAAAAGAGCGCGGTTTTTTTATGCAATGATTTTTATGCTGCTATTTTTTATTGCTCTATACATCTTGCTCTACACATCTTGTTCGACTAAAGCAGCACGAATATCTTCTCGACTTAAACTCGGCGCAAATTTTTGAATGAAATCGTAAGTGTAGGCACGCAGATAAGCTCCACGTCGTACCGCCAAGCGTGTGACATTCGATTGGAATAGATGCGATGCCGATATTGTTCGCAGACCTTGGGCACGTTGATTATCGGCCCCAGATTCAATCGCCATCGACGCGACCAAACCCACACCTAATCCAAGTGCGACGTATTGTTGAATCACGTCAGAATCCATCGCAGTTAATACGATAACGATCAGCCAGCCAATCAAGTTGAACCAGCTCTAATAATTTGGTGACTTTCTCTTTGATTTGCGTTTCAGATGGACGCAGGTGGCGCGGTTTTACACGCAAGCAAAACGCAATATTTTCAAAAATCGTCATGTGTTTAAACAGAGCATAGTGCTGGAATACAAAGCCAACCTGACGTTCACGCACATGCTGATTCGAAGCATCCTCGCCATCCAGCAAAACCTGACCGCTATCAGCATATTCCAAGCCAGCAATAATCCGCAACAAGGTCGTCTTGCCACAGCCCGATGGTCCTAACAATGCCGTTAATTCGCCATTCGGAAAATCCAAAGACACATTATCTAAGGCAGTAAAATTGCCGAAGCGTTTTTGCAATTGATTAACAGCGATGCTCATGTTTATTTCCGATCTTTCAAATATTTAGGTTCGTACTCCCTTCTCCCGCAAGCGGGAGAAGGGTTGGGGATGAGGGGCGTTGAGTAAGACTATTCATGATTCATTTGCCAATACTCAAGTTAGCCAAGGATTTTCAACAAAGATTTCGCTTATCTGAACCACCCGCACCCCAACCCTCTCCCGCTTGCGGGAGAGGGAGCTTTGCACCTGCGTTCCTGAGATAGATATTTTGGTCTACTCCTGCGGAATACGCTGACGCGATTCGTCCGTCTTCCATTCCACAATCGTCTTCAAGGCCAATGTCACTAGTGCTAACAAGGTCAACAATGAAGCCACCGCAAATGCCGCAACAAAGTTATATTCGTTATACAAAATCTCCACTTGCAAAGGCAAAGTATTGGTCTCGCCGCGGATGTGACCAGATACCACCGATACCGCGCCAAACTCCCCCATCGCACGCGCATTACACAGAATCACGCCATACAACAAACCCCATTTAATATTCGGCAAAGTCACATGCCAAAAAGTCTTCCAACCCGATGCACCTAATACCAAGGCAGCCTCTTCTTCCTCGCTACCTTGTGCCTGCATCAAAGGAATCAATTCACGCGCGACAAAAGGAAAAGTCACAAAAATCGTCGCCAACACAATGCCCGGCACCGCAAACAAAATTTTGATATCGTGTTCACGCAGCCACTCGCCAAACCAACCTTGCGCGCCAAACAATAAGACATAAATCAAGCCCGAAATCACGGGTGAAACAGAAAACGGTAAATCGATTAAGGTCAACAAAACATTCTTGCCACGGAATTCAAACTTGGCAATCGCCCATGCGGCAGACACACCGAAAACCAAGTTCAAAGGAACCGCAATGGCCGCAGCAATTAAGGTTAATTTAATCGCGGACACTGCGTCTGGTTCTTGGATAGACGCTAGATAAACATCCCAGCCTTTACGCAAAGCTTCGGTGAACACTGCCACCAGAGGAATGAACAAAAACAAGGCAACAAAGGCCAATCCGAGTGCTATCAGTAAAGCTCTTACCCAAAACGGTTCTACTGTCGCTTGCAACTGCAATGGAGGTTCCGCGCGTTTCGCAGTCAATATGTGCGCAGTCAATGTTTGTGAAGTCATTACGCTCTCCCCGCTGTTTGACGACGCCGCGTCCATGCTTGCAGCGCGTTAATCGCCAATAACAAAATGAAGGAAATAATCAACATCACCACCGCAATCGCGGTTGCACCTGCATAGTCGTATTGTTCAAGTTTAGTGATCATAAACAGTGGTGTGATTTCAGAAATCATCGGCATATTGCCCGCGATGAAAATCACTGAGCCGTATTCACCCGTAGCACGCGCAAACGCCAAAGCGAAACCGGTTAACACTGCTGGCAAAATCGTGGGGAAAATCACGCGCACAAATGTTTGCCAATGGCTAGCGCCCAAACTAATTGCGGCCTCTTCTAATTCTTTTTCAGCTTCTTCTAACACCGGTTGCACCGTACGCACTACAAAAGGCAAGCCAATAAAAATCAATGCAATCAAGACGCCCAAAGGGGTATAAGCGACTTTGACATCAAACGGTGCTAACAACTTTCCTAGCCATCCATTCGGTGCATACAGGGTCGCTAAAGTGATGCCAGCAATCGCAGTTGGCAACGCAAAAGGTAAGTCCACGAAAGCGTCGATCAAACGCTTTCCCGGGAATTGATAGCGCACCAGCACCCACGCCAAAATGCCGCCAAAAATCACATTAATAAAGGCCGCGAGCAAGGATGCACCAAAGGTCAAGCGATACGAAGCCAGCACGCGCTCGGAAGTGACCGTTTGCCAAAACGCATCCCAAGTCATGCTAAAGGTTTTAATGAAGACCGCAGACAAAGGAATAAGGACGATCAGGCCCAGATAAAACAAGGTAAATCCTAGCGATAAATGAAAACCGGGAATCACCCGTCGCGACTTTGCCCGCTTGTTTGATAGAAATGTCATGCACAGCCTTTATTACTGGATAAGCTTTAGATGACAAATGATTGCATGATCAAGTTATATGGAAAACGATTTTTTTCATATTTCTATAGTCGATTTCTGCATAAGCTGACTTAATGTCTAAGGCTCAAGGACCTTATCGCTCAACAACAAGCTTGCCGAGGCGATGTATTCGAGACCGTTTGTTGACGTCGCTGGGATGGCGCTCCCTCAGGATTGATCAGATGAGAACGCGCAATATCAATCGCGTTACCTTGCATTGCAAAAGCGAGTCGATAATCGGCAAATTCGCGCAACTTCTCAAACGCGGTCAATTGATCGACTTTACGCAAAATAATTAAACAAGATTGTCGCGCCGCTTGTCTGAGTAAATCTTCAAACAGCCAAGCATTCTCATCCGCCAAACTTTGTTCAAAAGTGAGCTTCAATACATCCGGCTGTACCCGTTCGAGTAAGTCAAAAGCTTGCTCGATATTTTGTGCATGAAGTGCGAGTCGGAATCCGTTGCGACGATAATTATCAGCAACATGGGTAATCGCCCAACGTTGACTAGGAACAATCGCTGGCAATTGCAAAACAATTCTTTGCTGTGGGATATCTAACTTGGCGAGTACGCGCTGAAAGGCAGCACCATGATTACCAGCAACCGCCGTTAATAGGCGATTATGTACACTCAAATATAATTCCAAATTGTCGGCAGTCGCCTGACGGAAAAAGTTAATGGCATGCAGTAAGCGACACAAACGATCTAACTCGACTGACTCATCATCGGAACTCGCATGCTCTAATAATTTCCAGATACTGAGCCCTTGATCATTGACCGAAAAGGTACGGACAAAGGCCTCGTAGGCAAGCAAACCTAAATCTTCGCCAGACCGTATAGGCTGAAATACACTGCTTAAACGTGCATTAAAAAACCGTGCCGAAATACGGCCATCTTTTCTTGGAAATAATTGACTAGCACTTTGTGTTGCTAAACTATTTAAATAATGACTCAAGCCCGCATATGCCATTCTTATTCCTTTCCAATAATCGTATCGAACCAGCTTAAAACAGGCCTTAAGAAAAACCAACGAAGTAATTTGCACTTGCTTAGATGACTTGTGTCTATCGGCATTTCGTCCGCATAAAAAACAAAAAAAGCGCGACATACAAACATTCGCAAGAGAAAACATCTCCAGAAAATATCGCTATGTCGCGCAACACCAAGATCAGACTAACTTAGTTGTGTCATCAAAACCGAGGGGGGAGAGTTTTGATGGAGACTAAAACATTTCAACTACGTTCAATAAGCATCTGATTGCCGATTCCGTATCACCATGACTTGGGGATCACAATGAAGAAAAACATGATCAGCAACTTCCGCAACGACACATCGATGCGCTAGACGATTATTAGTCGCTGGCAGTTGAATCAAACCACTACCCTTACTTTGCTTGATAAATTTGATCGAATACACCTCCATCAGAAAAATGTTCTTTTTGCGCTTTACTCCAACCACCAAATACTTGATCAATCTTGAATAAATTCACTTTCGCAAATTGTCCTGCGTACTTCTTCGCTGCGCGTTCAGAAGTTGGACGATAAAAATGTTTGCCGATCAAATCTTGCGCTTCGTCTGTGTAGAGATAATTCAGATACGCTTCCGCCACTTTTCTAGTTCCGCGTTTATCTACGGTTTTATCAACTACCGTTACCGGTGGCTCGGCCAAAATACTTAAACTCGGCGTGACGATCTGCAACTTATCGGCGCCAAATTCTTTCAATGCGAGATAGGCTTCGTTTTCCCAAGTGATCAATACATCGCCAATGCCGCGCTCAGAAAACGTTACGGTAGAACCGCGTGCGCCAGAATCCAACACTGGCACATTTTTGTAGAGCTTTTGCACAAAATCTTTGGCCGTTACATTGCTGCCTGCTTTTTTTTTAAAGCATAGCCCCATGCGGCCAAATAATTCCAGCGTGCGCCGCCAGACGTTTTCGGATTCGGCGTGATGACTGCCACCCCAGGTTTGACCAAATCATTCCAATCTTTAATTGCTTTTGGATTTCCTTTGCGCACCAAAAAAACGATCGTCGAGGTATAAGGCGAGGCATTGTGCGCAAGTCGCTTCTGCCACGCTTTATCCACCAAACCTTTTTCGGCAACGGCATCAATGTCATAGGCCAAGGCCAAAGTCAACACATCAGCATCCAAGCCATCAATCACAGCACGTGCCTGCTTACCCGAACCACCGTGCGATTGCTTAATCGTGAGTTCATCGCCCGTTTTGCTTTGCCAATACTTCGCAAATCCGGCGTTCACGTCTTGGTATAACTCGCGAGTTGGGCCGTAAGAGACATTGAGTAACGTAAGGTCAGCAGCGTAGGCAATTGGAGCCGCGGCTAATGCGCTCAATGCAGAAACACAGACAAGTAATTTAAAAAATTTCATCTTCGTCATCCCCATACAGAAATTGAATTAATCGATATATGGAGATTAAAGATTCAAATGCGTGTTGAGAACGAATGATTTCAAGTTTGCTTATGTGTTTTTTGATCGTAAGTGAAAGTCTAAAGATTACTCCAAAGCCAAACGCAACAAACTAGGAGTCTGCCCAGTCCAGCGCTTGAACGAGCGGCGGAAATTCGTCGCATCGTGAAACCCAAGATAGGCAGCGACCCCTTCGTTATCCATTTCTTGAAAATGGAAAAGGTAGAGCGCCATGTGCGTGCGAACCTGATCTAGCTCTGCTTGAAAGTGAGTACCGTGTCTGGCAAGGTGCCGTTTGAAGGTGGCGATGCTACAGTCAAAATGTTGCGCCGCTTTTTCTAAGCTCGGCGCGCAGCGTAGATTGAGGGCTAGGTAGTCATACAATTGCGGAATGATGCTTTGCGCTGGTGGCTGATTTAATGCTGCGGTAGTCGCTTGCTTAATCGCGACATCGGCGCTGACAGCATTTGCTCGTGGCCACGGCACATCCAAATATTCAGCAGGAATCATCATCGCATCAAGATAACAATTGAAACGTAAATCGCGACCTAGATGGACTTGATGTTGTTCTATGTGTTGGGCGCGGCTGCGATTAAAACAATAACGCCAAGGCAGGCGTTGTTCACTGAGCCAGCGGCACATTGCAGTTACGGCAGTCATATGCATTTCTACCAAAAAAGGCAGCATCTCTGGTGCGCCCCAATGATCCATCCAGTACAAGATCACTTGCCCATTTTCTTCTTTCAATCGCGGCGTCAAAAGCGGGCACAAGCTAGTTCGAAACTGCACCAGAATTCGCAAAGCCTGACGTAGAGTCTGCGCATATAGCAGCGCTTGACTGGCACTCCCATAATGACCCGGCAGCATGTGTTGGCCGAGTATAAAACTCGTGTCTTTGCTATGCGACTGCCGAGCTAGATACTGCAGCAACTTTAAATATTGCTCGGGACTGATTTTGCGCTCTGGCCATGTGAAGTCTTCCCCATCTAGCTTACATGCCTTGCGCGCTCCGACTAAGTCCACTTCTAAACGCTGAGCACTCTGCCACGCCAGCATGGCATGATGCTGGGCTAACAAACAGGGATCACTACTAGAAAAATAAGCCATCAGATAAGGGGCGTTTCAGCTAAACACCGCTGTTCGCGGCATACCTGCAAGCGCTTCTGTTTCTTCGCTGTGCTGTGCGAGCGAATCGAGCGGATCAAGTCGCACTAACAAATCGTCAAGTTGCACGACCGCCTCACTACAAACAGCACGCAAAGTGATTGGCACTTGACGGGTCTGCGTGTAAAAGTGCATCTGCGCTACCATCGCACATAAATGATTGACCTTTTTCTGTGCAAAATCTAGCGTGGTAGATGGCATATAAATAGCAAATCGATCGCCCGCATAGCGACATAGCACATCTTGATTCGACAAATTCAGTAACAACATATGCGCCACTGCTTGCAATGCCCGGTCGCCCTCTTCTACGCCGCAATCACGATTTAGGAGATGGAAGGAATTGATATCCAACAGCGCAACACAATTCGAGACATCAGAATGGCGTCCCTGCTCCATCGTAATTAAGCGACGAAGATAAGTCGCATCGACTAATTGTGTCACACGATCAAAAGCCAAATGATCACGAAACAAGCGTTCGCGCTTTTTCAAATGCTGATTGAGCGAAAACTGTTCATGACGCCAAAAGTACAAACCAGCCGTTAAGACCAACATACCACCCAAAGTAAATCCGGCTTCTAGCCAATGATCCCACAATTGTTCTTTGCCGACGCGATAAAACTCATCCATACAATCAACCCACGCACCAAGCATGATCAAGCCCATACCAGCTGCGAGCAGATATGTGACTTTGCCACGCGGTCTGCTGCTAAGCGTCATCACTAACCACAAACCTGCCATCACCGCCGTTCCACCCTCGGCAATCACATCCAGCCATTGAATTGACTCAAATGGCTTTGCTAGGCCGATCGTGCTAAACGCAGCCAAGCTAAGTAAGAGAGCAAACGCAAAAATTGAAAGTGGTGTTTTATGAAGTGAAAGCATGATGGCTCGCGCTATTAATAGATCCAGACTGGACGGTGCGCGCGAGACTATACGGCTTACATGACAAGAAAATGACAAGTACCGCTATTTCCCAAAAACTGGAAATGCGCAGCATGAAAAACAACACAGGTGCAAACAGCTCACAGAAAATTAAGAATCGTGTGTGCACCGCTGGAATTACACGGATTGTTTTCAATCGCCAGATAGATAATGAGGTAAGGGGATGCCGTGTCTAGTAGAACCGCTTAATCCCTAGAAAAGTGAGTTCGCGTGCAATGTGCAAGATGCACATGTATCGTGCCGTGCGGTCATTTAAGCTCATCATCTGCATCAATTGCTCAATAAAGATGGCAAAACGAGCCGCTCTGATAGCAACAAAAAATCTCTGTAACGCGACTGACATATTTGACTTCTAGACTGCGGGCTTTTCCATCGTCAACCCAGCCCGATACATCATGACACACACAACGCACCAAGCTCGCAACACGCAACTTCATAAGGTGAAGGCCACTTCTAACACAGCTAATTTATGCAAGCTCAGCGCCATCACCTTTGGCGTCTTATGCATGATGCAAGCGCAAGCACAGACACAAACGACTATGGGTGGCAGTATTGCCCTCGAACCGCAAAGTGTGACCATCACTGGTCAACGTGCCAGTATGCGTAAAGCTTTAGAGATACAAGAAAAAGCCGACAACATCGTCAGCGTCATTAGCAGCGATGACATCGGTGCACTACCAGACAAGAATGCAGCAGAAGCATTAGCGCGTTTACCAGGCGTCTCAGTGCAACGCGATCAAGGCGAAGGACGCTACATCACCGTACGTGGCTTAGGACCTGATCTGAATGCCATCACAATCAATGGTGCGCTGGTGCCCTCACCAGAAGCGAGCCGCCGCGCGGTTGCGCTCGACGTGCTGCCTTCAGGCATCATCCGTACTTTAGAAGTGATCAAAACTTTGCGCCCAGATATGGATGGCAATTCGCTGGGAGCGACCGTAGAAGTGAAAGCACTCACCGGCTTCGACTTACCACAGCGAGTGATGTCATTGAATGCGGGTGTCAGCTATGACGAAAACATCAAAAAAACTAGTCCCACCGTCGGGCTCTTATTTGCTGATCGTCTGCTCGATGGCAAGTTCGGCATTGCCGCTGGTTTGAGCATGGAGAAGCGCGAATTCGGCTCCGACAATTTGGAGACTGGCGGCGCATGGAGCAATGGTCGTTTGTCTGGTCTCGAATTGCGTGACTATTTGCCAGTGCGTGAACGTCGAGCATTTGCACTCAATTTAGATTGGCGACCAAATACTGAGAGCAGCTATTTTATGCGCAGTTTTATTAGCAAATTTAGTGACGACGAAATACGTGATCGCCTGACCGTGAGCAATATCAGCGGTGGCGCTTTAACGGAAGGTGTGCCTGCCACCGCGCGATTAGAACGTCGTCTGCGTCAACGCAAATACACACAAGAAATCACATCATTCTTATTGGGCACTGAACAACGCATACAAGGTTGGAAACTTGAAGCGAATATTGCGCAAAGCACCGCTTCTGATGACACGCCAGATGCGCTCAACGATGCACGCTTCCGCGGCACATCCAATTTCAATGACATCAGCTTTACACAAACGAATTTACCTAAACTCAATACACCTACCAGCGCATACGACCCTAGCAAATTCGCTTTGAATGCACTGACTTTTCAAACGCGTTTTTCTGATGACAAAGAACATCATGCACGAGTTGATCTCGGCAAAACTTTCGATCTTGGAGATTGGGATGCGAAATTGAAATTCGGACTCAAAACTAGTCAGCGCAATAAGAAAAATGATACGGAGCAATTTGCCTACAGTAGTAGTGCAAGCGCAGCGAATTACTGGGGTGCAGGTGCAACTTCGATGTCGTCTTTTGTTGGAAAAGAATTAGCTTACCCACTCGGACGTATCGGTTTAGGATTAGATCCTGTGGCATTACGTGCTCGCGTCGCGGGTGCGAATCGCGCCGCCGCCCGTTCGACTGTAGAATCGGCGATCAATGATTTTTCTATGGATGAAAACATCGATGCAGCCTATATTCAAAACGGTTTTCATTCTGAGAACTTTAGCTTGTTGGTCGGAACACGATTAGAACGCACACAATTCGATGCTTCGGGGAATAAGATTGTCGCTGGTGTCGTCACGCAAAATCAAAGTTCGCGCTCCTACAACAATTGGTTACCAACGCTGCAAGGGCGCTACGATGTCGATGCTAAAACCAGCTTGCGTGCTGCGTGGACAAATGCCGTGGTTCGTGCCAATTTTAGCCAATTGGCACCAGGCGTTAATTTAATCAGTAGTACCGAAGCACAAATTGGCAATCCTCTGCTCAATGCTATGAAAGCAAGCAACCTCGACTTTGGCATCGAACGTCGCTTGCAAGACGATGGCAGTGTATCGGCGTATCTGTTCCATAAAGATATCAAGAACTTCACTTACACCACCAATCTGGCGGGCACGGCACCGTGGACGGGCTACACCACGGCGATTAGTTATACCAACGGTGACAAAGCCAAAGTACATGGCTTGGAACTCGGCTATAGCCAATCTTTACGCATGTTACCGGCACCGTTCAATCATTTGATTTTCTCTGCTAACCTGAGCTTGAGTAAGTCTGACGCCAGCATTGGCCGTTTCGACAAAGCCAGCAATAGCTATAAAACCCGCAGCATACAATTACCAGGCCAATCGGACCGCGTTGGCAATCTGATGTTGGGTTACGAAGATGGCGCGATCAGCACACGCTTGGCGCTCAACTATAAATCACCGTACCTATTGGAAGTAGGATCAGACATCTTGGCAGCCGATCAAGATCGTATGGTTGACACACAAAAGCAACTCGATTTTTCCTTGTCTTACCAAATCAATCGTCGCTATCAACTCGTATTTGAAGCGAACAATTTGAACAATGAAATCTACTATGTGTACTTGGGAACGAAAGCTTTGAATGCACAATATGAACAGTATGGACGCACTTACAAGGCAAGTTTAAAAATCAATTTTTAAACTGCAATCGCAAGTGAGAAACAGCCTATTCTCAAATTTTTTGGGGATAGGCCATTAACCTATTTTTCGAACACCGTACATCTATGCAAAACTTAAATATTCTTCAAACACAATGGCTGCGGGCTGCGCAAGCCAGTGTCTTGCTTGGACTAGCTCTAGCTAGCAGTAACGCAAGTGCAGGCGCAGCCCCACAGCCAAAACAGCTACCAGAATTTGTTAAATCCGCTGTCGATTTTCGGCCACTCAGCAACGGTGATTGGTTAATCCTAGACAAGAAAGCCTTACGCTTAGTATCTCCAACCGGTGTCGAACGCACTACCATGAAAGTGCGCGCCAAACAGTTTGACGTACGTGAAAATACAGATTCTACATTTGCCGTTCTGATCGATAGCAATACACAAAATGCCTTGCCGATTCGCATTCAGGAAGGTCAATTCCAATTGCATGCAAAGCTGCCCCCTGCCACGACTGCGCTCGATGCCAGCTGCTTGTTTCGCGATCAACAACAACTCATGCATTTATTCTTGATCGCAAAAAGTGGTCATGCACAGCAGTGGGTGCTAGAAGGAAATCAGCCGCGTTTAGTACGTAATCTAGCACTACCAGCAAATGCCAAATCCTGTGAGGTCGACGACAAAACCGAGACTTTATATGTCAACGAAGAAGATTTTGGTGTCTGGGCTTACTCCGCACAATCCGAGAGCAGTGCCGCACGCCAAGCAGTACAATTGCGCCAGCCTTTTGGTCGATTGCAGCAAGGGGCACATGCGATGCATGCCTTTTCAGGTGGAGTCGCCGTCTTGGATGAAGCTGGAAAGAACATTTTCTTGTCTACAGCTACAAAACAAGATTGGAAAATTACAAAGCAATTTTCTAAGAAAACAAATGCAGCTTGGCCGCAACAAACAGGCTCTTTGCGCACCTTGGATACAGACAGCAAAACAAACTTCTACCTACGCGATGACAGCAAAAATGCTTGGATGCAGGTAGCTAGCCTGCCGCGCAAAAAAGACACTCCGCAAGAGTCGATTCCTGTGTTGATTCCACAAGTACAAACCGAAGAAATGAGTCGACTCGGCGACGCAGCCGATGATCCGGCAATCTGGAGTCATCCAACAGATAGCCAACTAAGCCGAATTCTTGGCACGAATAAAAAGCAAGGATTACTGGTCTACGATATGCAGGGCAAGCAAACCCAACTATTGGAAGTCGGTCGCCTGAACAACGTCGATGTGCGCCAGCAAATCCATTGGCAAGATGGTGTCAGTGATATCGCCATCGCCACCCAACGCGACGACTACAGCTTGGTTCTTTTTGACATCGATGGCAATGGCACATTGCGAGAAGCTAGTCGCATTGCGACGGGGTTGAAGGATATTTATGGCACTTGTTTATATCAACCTAGTCGTGGTGGTCTCGAAGCCTTTGTGAATGATAAAGACGGCGTAGTCCAACACTGGCGCATCGAGAGAAAGAACGGTAAATATCAAGGCACGCAACTACGTCAATTGAAGCTTGCAACACAACCCGAAGGTTGCGTTGTGGACGACAAAACTGCGCGTCTGTTTATCGGTGAAGAAAAACGTGGTGTATGGTTGACCAATGCCGACGCGGCACAAGCTAGCGCGTTTAAACTCATTGCCAAAGTCGGACAACATTTGCATGCTGATGTCGAAGGACTGGCTCTGTATCACGGTAAGCAAGAGACTTATCTTGTCGTATCCAGCCAAGGTGATAATAGTTATGTGATCTATGACGCACAAGCACCATTTTCTTATCGAGGTAAATTTCGTATCGGCTTCAACCTTGCAAAAGGCATCGATGGCAGTTCCGAGACGGATGGGCTGGAAGTCAGTTCAGCCAGCTTCGGTGCGGGATACAACAAGGGCATTATGATCGTACAAGATGGTCATAAGCACCTGCCAGATGGAGCGCAAAACTTCAAATACATAGACTGGCAGCAAATTGCCTTGGCACTTAAACTTGTCGACTAATTTGTCTTTCACTATATTTTGCCCCCGCTCAAGTTCGGGGGCAAAAAATCTCTGTCGTGACCTGGCAAACCTAGCGATGCTAGACAGCATGCGAATCAGCTAAACAGTCGAACGAGGCGCTTAGCTTCGCGACCTCATTGCATAGAATGCAGACCTATCATATTGCCTTCGGTATCCACCACCATAGCAATAAACCCATGCTCACCGATCGCCATCTTGCCTTTAAAAATCGCCCCTCCATTTTGGGCGGCGCGCTCGGCTTCGACTGCGCAATCATCGCACGAAAAATAGACTAAGGTGCTCCCTCCTGATGGGCAATCAGGCATTTTCACCAAAGCACCAGATGCGCCGTAATCTTCCATCGACATCGGAAATGTCAACATTTCCATCTCTGAAAAGCCCTCGGGATCAGGATTAGGAAGAAGTGTCAATTCCGTTTGAAACACCGCTTCATAAAAGCGTTTTGCACGTGGCATGTCCTGAACATAAATCTCGAACCAACCGACTGGGTTATTTTTCATGGTAAAGCTCCTATTCTATTTGACAGTGAATGCGGCTAAGGAACAGCGGAGGAATCATCAGGGTCTAACGAGGACATCAGCAATGCCTAAAAACCATACATCTAAAACAAGAAAAATTACAAAGCAAATGTGCCACAAGAAACGATGCAAAGGCAAGTAAAGAGTCGATCAGGTGGTGTACCAATTAGTCACTAAAAGACGACAGTCAAGATTCCAGGCCCCCATGGCAAACCGATTGCGTGCTTTTACTCAGAAATCGCTCCAATGCATTGACGAAGCGCTTCCATGCAAAGTTTTTCGTTTATGTGTATCGTAATGTGCGTGAGCAAATCATCGCTTTCAACAACTCATGCGTACAATCCGAACAATTCCCAACAACGGCTAGGAGAGTAAGAATGTCACAAAAATTTCCACAACAAAGTGCCAAAGATTTTCACCCAGAAGTTTTAAAACTATTTGATCAATACGTGCATGGTGGAATTAGTCGTCGCGGCTTTTTAAGTTCCGCTGGTAAGTATGCAGCGGGCGCGATGACAGCCGAAGGATTGTTGCTTGCATTAAGCCCTAACTTCGCAATGGCGCAGCAAATTAGTCCCGATGATGCACGTTTGGTTGCGACCTATGTTGAATATCCATCACCGAACGGTTACGGTACCTTGCGTGGCTATTTAGTCAAACCTGCAAATGCGAAAGGTCCTTTACCAACGGTGTTGGTGGTACATGAAAATCGCGGTTTGAACCCGCATATCGAAGATGTCGCACGTCGTCTCGCCTTAGAAAATTTTATCGCTTTTGCACCCGATGCCCTGTTCCCGCTCGGTGGCTATCCAGGTAGCGAAGATAAAGCACGCGAATTATTCCCGAAACTCGATCAAGCAAAAACGCGAGAAGACTTCATCACTGCTACTGGCATCTTAAAAACCATTGCAGGTGGCAATGGTAAGGTAGGTGTCGTTGGTTTTTGTTATGGTGGTGCGATCGCCAACTTTCTAGCGACTAAGATTCCTGAACTGGCGGCGGCGGTTCCCTTCTATGGCGGGGCGCCTGCTTTAGAAGCCGTACCAAATATCAAAGCCGAGATCTTGGTTCATCACGCTAGCAAAGACACGCGTTTGGTAGCGGGCTGGCCTAAACATGAAGAAGCCTTGAAAGCGGCTGGCATCAAGTACCAAGGCTTTGTCTATGAAGGTGTAGAACATGGTTTTAACAACGACACGACACCGCGCTACGATCAAGCAGCCGCAAGCTTGGCGTGGTCGAGAACCTTAGAATTATTCAATCGCACTTTACGCAATTAATGCTAAACTCGGTTTATTGAATAGTGTAGCAAACTCGGCTGTAGCGCATAGTTAGCCCTACAGCCGCAGTGAAGTCATCGCAATGAAGACCGCTTCCATTGTGAACATTCACCTCATAAGCCCTTACTGCTATAAAACGCGGTAAGCCAATCGATCTAAACGCACTCGACTTAGCCGTGCTAATAGTTGACGAACTTTCGGTGGATAATCAGCCAACTTCTCTAAGTCACGATAATGTTGTACCGGACTCGTATGTCGCATGATGCTTGTTATTTCCGCTTCGCGTTGTGGCAGTAGTTCTGCTTGCGGATCGGTAAACAACAATGCATTTTCCAAATCTAATCGGAACGCGCGAGGATTGAGATTATTCCCGGTCACCAAAGTGTATAGCGCATCAATCCATAAGCCTTTTAGGTGATAGGTATTTTCACCGTCTTTCCACAACAGTATCTGCAAGCGATTTGCATCTACATCCGCTTGATGCTTTTTTGCGAATCGACGCAAATTCATTTCATACAAATACGGCAGACAGCCAATCGCCTTATATGCTTGCTCAGGCGGGATATAGAAATCACTGGCTGTTTTATCACCAACAATAATGCGCACTTTAACACCACGTTTAAGCGCACGATTGACCTCGCGCGTGATAGCGATTGGGAAGTTAAAGTAGGGAGTACATATACAAATCTCTGATTTTGCTGCCGCCAGTAAATTACAAATCTGACGATTCAGAAAATTGTTCTTACCAAGCCCAACTAAGTTAGTTACCGTGAGTTGTTGTGCTGTACCGACTGTAAGCTTACTCGGCAATTCATAAACTGCCGATTTCAATTGCTCACGCAATTGTCTAATCTCAGAACCGATCTCACGTGTTGCAGGCAAGCTCGCTTGATCTAAACGACGTACCGCACCAGTCTCTAGAAAATATCGACGCATCCACGCCAGCATACTTTGTGCAAGGCTAGCTTGTTGAATCACCCAATAGCGATCATGCCGATATTTATCAAACTGCTGCAAATACACATTATTGATACTGGCGCCGCTATAGATCACGCAATCGTCAATGACGTAACCTTTCAAGTGCAATACACCAAACAACTCACGGGTTTGAATCGGCACGCCAAAAATCGGAATAGCTGCATCATGCAATGCGCTTTGCGCTTGATACCAAGCGGCATTACCAGCAACTTTTCCCGGGATTTTTTGCTCGCCAATTAAACCGCGCTGTGCACGATGCCAATCAACAAACACCACAATCTCCAATGCGGGATTGGCTTGTTTAGCAGCATA
This sequence comes from Affinundibacterium baiyunense, assembly GCF_018139645.1. GTDB lineage: Bacteria > Pseudomonadota > Gammaproteobacteria > Burkholderiales > Burkholderiaceae_D > Undibacterium > Undibacterium baiyunense. The sequence continues at coordinate 36,033 of NZ_JAGSPM010000008.1, read as the reverse complement.
TAAGGCATCGATAATTTGCTGCCCTGCCTCATCATGTTGCAAATACAGACTGCATAAATAAATATGCGACTTTGCTTCGGCAATCTGCTGTAGCAAACAAGATTTGAATTCGGCTGCTGTATGAAGAATTTGAATCGCCTGCGCAGTTAAATTCACCGCAGGCAGATCAAGAAAGGAACTACGTGGTTTAAAAAAACGCATGAATACCAATACTTAAGAGAATGAGGATGAGAATTAAATTAAGAATTTGAGGCGGCGACAAATCCAAACAGGAACGACGATTCAACGGGATTAACTCGTTACTAACTCGCTAGTTCGATAAGCGACACCTGATAGATAAGCACGATAAAATCGACAAAGAACGCCGCATCATCTTTGTGCGCACTTTATTCACTTTCTTCATCCGCAGTTTGTTGACTGTCCTTACTTATCGCTTCACATTTCTGCAAAAACAATTCAGCCAGACTTTGAGCGATTGGATGGCTATCAGCAAAAGAAGTATAAACTTGCTCAGCCCACTGCCATACTAAACGCACATATTCATCTTCATCATGACTAGCGTCAACATCAATCACGGTGATTGTCGAACGATGTGCTTGGTCGGGATCGACAATGCGTTCGTCAGCGTGCTTCAATTTATACGCGTCTAAGACTTCATTTAATACTGTGGTCAAATCATAAGTCCATTGAACTTGATGACGTAGTATCAGATGCAAGCGAGTAAGGTGAAAGTGATTATTCCAACGACCGTGGATTAAGGTGTGTTGCAAGGCGTGCGCATCAACACACAAAAAAATCGTCATGTGTTGTATGCCTTTTTCTTGGCTAATCTTGTGCGTGATTTTTCCGGCGGTAGCAACACATTCGGTAATGCCGTGCAAAGTGTCCGAGCCACATAATTGGCACTGACCATCTTCCAAGATCTCTAAGTCATTTTTAGCTGCCTGCTCTAACCATTTTGGCATGATTGACCTCCACTTAGCATTACTACGATGTGCATCAGAATTACATGGTCATCATAAAACAGGCAGCAAAATTAAACTAGCGTTGACGCTCTTTTTCCCACAAGATATCGCTGCCGCCAGCATAGCGATTTAACACGCGTGATAGGACAAACAACAAATCCGATAAACGGTTCATATATTGACGCGGTGCTTCATTGATCTGCTCAGCTTTGCCAACACTGACAATCGCACGTTCTGCGCGGCGACAAACGGTACGGCAAACATGCGCCATCGAAGCTGCGCGCGAACCACCTGGCAAAATAAAATCCTTTAGTGGTGGCAAATCAGCATTGTATTTAGCAAGCAAGGAATCCAAGCGCAACACCTGAGTCTCAGTAATCATGGTGTAGCCAGGAATACACAGCTCGCCACCCATATCAAACAGATCATGTTGAATCGAAAACAATTCTTGCTTCATCGTCTCTGGAATGTCTTCACAAATCAGAGCGCCAATGTGAGAATTTAATTCATCCACATCGCCCATCGCATGTACACGCAATGCATCCTTATCAATACGGCTGCCGTCACCTAAACCAGTTGTACCCGCATCACCAGTTCGTGTCGCGATTTTTGAAAGTCTGTTTCCCATAATTTTTATTCAAGAGATCAAAGAAACTGCAAGGATACGCGAATTTTCTAATTGCGCGTGCATGCCCCTTATTCGCTTCGGGGTATTTTGAGCAGTAGATTTGTAGATTCATTAGCTTGGCGCACCGGACTCAAGCTTTCAGTTCCAAGCGCGTTAAATGTGTTCAATGCGGCAAAATCAGACTAACCGCCAAACCGCCGCCTTCACGATTATTCAGACTAATGCGCCCGCCATGCGCTTCGATGATTTCTCTGGCTAGCGCGAGTCCCAAACCAGTGCCGTTACGTTTGGTCGAATAAAAAGGCACTAAGGCATTTGACATCACCGTATCGCTCATCCCTACACCTCGATCACCAACTTCGATACGGACACCGTCAACGATGCTCTTAATTTCTAGCGTCACGCCATCAGCAGGCGATCCTGATTCGATCGCATTCTTTAACAAATTCAGCAGGGCTTGTTCAAGCTGCGCGTGATCAAAATGCGCAATGATCTGCGGTAGCTCACCGACCACCCGAAACGGCAGTTGCGATTGCAAACGCTGTATAAACTCAGGCCAATACGTACTTTCTAATCGTGGCGTTGGCAATTTAGCGAATCGTGCATAACCATGGATAAAATTCTCCAAGTGTTGGGCGCGTTCTTCTATCGTCTTCATGATCTGCGGCAAACGTTCATATTGACCACGCTCAATCAAAGCCCCCGCGGAATTAGCAAGTGATGCCACCGGCGCTAAAGAGTTATTTAACTCGTGGCTGATGACACGAATCACTTTCTTCCAAGTTTGCACTTCTTGCCGACGCAACTCCACAGTTAGGTGACGGATTAAAAGTAACTCGTGCTCAATGCCGTTCAAAATAAAATGACGTCGTGATAGATGATAAATTTCATCTTCTTCGGCGTCCGTACGCAAGGCCGCGCCTTGTGCATCGGTCTGCGCGCTGACCGTAAATAATCCATCACCGCCCTGTGCCATCGCCTCACGCAAGGATGGCGATACTTGTTGTAGTATCGTTTCTAGACTATTGCCTTCTAATTTCTTGCCTTGATTGAGCAATTGTCGCGCCGTAATATTTCCGAAAACGATATGTCCTCGTTGCCCCAACAAAACCATCGCAACCGGCGTATTTTGCAACATGCTGTCTAATAATAATTCTCGCTGCACCAAATCCAATCGTTGCTCACGCAGCACGCTGCCAAGTTCATTATGTGCATCAACCAAATCAGCTAATTCGTCATTCCGCTGCCAATGTAGACCAAAAGAAAAATCACGATCTTGATAGCTAATCACGGTGCCACTCATTGCACGAAATAGAGCTAACATAGGACGCAATTGCGCTCGTACCAGGCTTATCGACACCGGGATCAGTAGCAACAAACAAATCCCAACGACTAAGCTAATATCGTTTGGAAACATCGTGATCAAGCCCAGCACCAAACCTGTGCTAGCAACACCAATCGCAATCACTAAGACCGATAAACGTGCGGCCAAAGAAAAGCGCCAGCCACGCACAAGGCTGGTTGGCGCCGGTTTGGTTTGCGTAACCGTTTTATTGAATGGCGGTAAATTCATTTGATGAGGGCAAAAAAAGAAAGCAAATTATGCGCTGTCATCTGCAATTACTCAACTAAACAGCCGCGCTTACAGAATGAACATATTCTTCAGCGAAATACTGAGCGCTAACAAATCAGAAGTATTAGCGGCAAGGAATCAGGGGCGAGAAATCTGCAATCGTTCCATACGACGATAAAGCGCTTGCCGACTTAAGCCTAACTCAGCGGCAGCTTGTGCCACTACACCTTTTGCTTTACTCAGAGCTGCTTCTATCGCTTCGCGATCTGGTTCCACATCGTTTGCGGGTGACACAAAATTTGCCGCAGGCAGACCTAAATCCTGTACCTGTATTTCGTCACCACTCGCTAACAGACACGCTCTTTGCATCACGTTTTTTAACTCTCGTACATTACCTGGCCACGGATGCGCAAGCAAACTCGACTGTGCAGCGGCACTCAAAGTCTTTCCCGCTTCAAGAAACTGATTTGCAATTGGCAAAATATCGTCTGGGCGATCCGCCAAAGCTGGCAAATTTAGCTGAATGACGTTTAGACGATAAAACAAGTCTTCGCGAAATTGTCCGCCACGTATCATCGCTGACAAATCCGCATTGGTCGCACTCAATACGCGTACTTTGACTTGTCGTTCTCGATTAGAACCCAAGCGTTCAAAACGCCCTGTCTCTAACACACGCAATAACTTAACCTGACCGGCAAGCGGCAAATTACCAATTTCATCAAGAAATAAAGTGCCGCCATCAGCAGCTTCGAACTTTCCCTCACGCGCTTTACTAGCCCCGGTATAAGCCCCTGCTTCCGCACCGAATAATTCCGCCTCAATCAGTTCGGAAGGGATCGCACCACAATTCAAGACAACAAAGGGGCCATCTTTTACTTTTGAATTTGCTTGGATAATTTCAGCGATACGCTCTTTACCCGCACCATTGGGTCCGGTGATCAATACCGACACATCGGATTTCGCCACTTGGCAAGCGATGCGTAACACACTCTCTGTCGCAGCATCAGCCCAAACATAATCACGTAGATCATACTGCGTTTCTAATTCACGTTTATGCTTACGCTCTTTCTGTATTTTATTTTGCAAACTACGATTACTTTGCCCAAGCTCAATCAAGTTTTTCACGGTGGCGATCAACTTTTGATCACTCCAAGGCTTCGCCAAATAGTCCGCTGCGCCCGCCTTAATCAGATCAACCGCAGCATCTAAATGAGTCCATGCAGTTAACAGTATGACTGGCAAATCAGGATGTGCGGCACGAATTTGTTTAAACAAAGTAATACCCTCTTCGCCCGACGTAGTGTCCTGCGTAAAATTCATATCCTGAATCACCAAATCAACCGCATGCTTTTGCAACACAGCGAGGCCCTGTTCTGGCGATTGCACTTGTATGCTTTGAATATCGTGCAAAGACAGTAAAACATCCAAGGCAATAGCGATACTAGGGTTGTCGTCGATAATCAAAACGGTGGGCATGAGATTCACATCAAAAGAGGATTAAAAAAGCTGTTCATTTCACTTATGCACTTTTAAGTTAAATATCCAATATGTAAAGCGGTTGAAATCTGCGGTGATAAGCAACCATGTACTTGATCGACGCGGGTCTCATCCGCCCTACGAGTTCAACAATATCAATTCGAAATATAGGGTTTTGCATCATCAAATTAAATTAAACACTATACCCCACGAGTCGCTGTCGCTGGCGAAATACTTGCGGCTCGCCAAGCAGGTGCGTACACTGCAATTACACCCAATATCCAAAATACTAGCGGTGACAGAACCAGGTAAGATACCGGTAGTTTCGGCAATTCGAATTGTCCCACCAATACCTGATTCAAGCCAATTGCTAACGCAATACCAAACACAATACCGCCCGTCGTAATCAACCAATTTTCTGCGATAAAATAAGTCAGTATATCGATACGACGCGCACCTAGTGCCCGACGAATACCGATCTGTTTGCGACGCTGTGCTACCCATAAGGTGCTCATACCGACGATGCCGCTGGCAGTCACCACTACCAATAACGAGCTTACTGCGAGCAACATCCACGCCAAACCTTTTTCACTACGATAACGATCATCGCGAAATTTTTCCATACTCGACGCTTTCACATAAACCGGAGTCGCCGAAGCTTTACGCAAGGCTTCTTCGACCTCTTTCATCACACGATCACGCTGTCCCGATTCCGCGCGCACTGAGTAGCCATCCCAAATCTGACCAGTGATTCGGGCTGGGAGAAGTGTGGCAAACTCACCATTTTGTGTTGCTTGTGCCCCAGAAGTTTGCAGGGTTTCAACTACACCAATAATTGTTACTGCATTGGCATTGCTGCCAGTACCAAAGAAAAACTCCCTTCCTACAAAACGTGACTGCCCTGGAAATAGTTTTTGCGCCAAGGCTTTACTGACGATTACTTTTTTCACAAAGTCACGACTCACGTTAGGGTTGATTTCGCCAAAATCCGACCCCTGAAAATCCTGCCCTTCGATTAAACGTAATTTCCAAGCTTTTACTAAAGAGTCGGGGGACACAAACATCCCTGTTACTGCCGTAGGAACATCTTGTTTTCGATCAACTGCCAATGACGTATTGCTTCCCGAACGTGAAACAGGAATAGAGTTGACACGAGCAACTGAAACCACACCTGGCACCGCACGTATTGTTTCTGCTTCACGCTTTTGAAGCGCGACCTGATCTTCATGTCCACCTAAGATCTGATTTCTGATATTCACGCGAAATACTTCCTGCTCGTCTGCTATGCCGCTGGGACGCGCTGCAACTTCAAGCCGTAGATTTACGATGTAAATCGCATTCACAAGTATCGCTAGACTTAACGCCACCTGTAACGCGACTAACACAGGTCCCAATTTATTGCGCATTAGCGCGGAGAAGATCGGACGTAGAGAAAAAATTGTTTTCATGATTATTGCTCTCGTTTTTATTGCGATTTAAGTTGGATAGCTGGTGTCACCTGACAAGCACGCCAAGTGGGCAACAAGCCAGCGATTATCGCTGCACTGACCGACATGAAGAAAGTCAGACCTAACATCGCCCAATCCATGTGTGCGACTACAGCCAAAGCCTTCGATTGCATAGCAATCAGTTGCAAAGCTCCTGCTGCAAGTAACACACCTAACAATGCGCCCACCAAACCGACCACTGCGGTCTCAATCAAAAACTGCGTAAATATCTCCTTGCGTGAGGCTCCCAATGCGCGTCTGACACCGACCTCTGAAGCACGCACTGAAAACTTCGCCAACAATAAACCAACAGTATTAACCAAACAAAGCAATAGAAAACCAAATGCCAACCAGGCCGACAAGCGACTATCATCTCCTATCACCTGCATTTCAACCAAGAATTCACGTACGTTAAACAGGCGATTTTTCGCCTGACGTTGGAAGCGCCCTAACTTGAACTGCTCCGCTGCGTAACTGTCCAAATAGTTCTGTAATTCAGCGCGTTGACTGGAGGATTTCAGTTCAAACCAAAAATGGAACCAAGTACATTCAGAATTTAATCTTCCTTCCCAACCCGGATCTTGCCTGCCAGTACACCCCATACTACCGGAGTGTGCAGTTTCACGACGAATCGCGTTACTCAAAGGCAGCATGAAATCAGGCTCTTCTACAAACGCAGCTTCACGTCCATTAAATATATAAAATTTTGGCTTGGGTGCCCAATCATCGCTAACCCCTATCACCGTAAAATCACCTTTCAACAGACGAAGTTTTTGCCCAACAGGATTCGAATTGCCAAAAAATTTCTCTGCCATTTTCTTACTCAGGACTACCACATCAGCAGAACTTTTATCTTCAGAAGCTTGCCATCCCTGTCCTGCAACAAAAGGAATCTCAAACATGGCAAATGTATCTGCGGTTACCGCTAAGCCTTCCATCGAGATAGCACCTAGATCTTTACGCGCTGGCTCTGCCGTTGCCTCAATTCCGTACATCGCAGCACGACGAACACCCTGCTTACTTTCGAGAAGATTACTTATGTCTTTATAGGTAAATTGATGGTCATTTGGTTCATCACCTGGTGTGTAACCTTCCTTTGGGCCCGGATCGAGAATCGCAGTAAATAGCCGATCACTCTTTTGTGGAATCGGATCACCCGACATCACATGCAAAATAGTGAGTGTTGAAACACTTGCAGCAACACCAATTGCGAGCGTCAACACCATTAAAGCAGTCAGTGCAGGATTGCGTTTCAAACTACGCAAACCGAGAAAAAAATAGTAAGTCAACATAATAGCTCTGCCCTTTTATGCGATATGCAAATTGGTCTTAACATTGTCATGTTCGACCACGAGGCTAGGTGTTTTGCGCACCAGATCGGACACTTGTCCATCGATAATATGTACATTACGTTGTGAACGCAGTGCTAATTCTGGATCATGCGTGACCATCAAAATCGTGGTGCCACGCGCATTAATTTCTTCTAATAGTTCCATCACACTACGCGCCATTTGGGTATCGAGATTACCGGTCGGTTCATCGGCAAGTAATAAGCGTGGCGAACCCGCCAAGGCGCGCGCAATCGCGACACGCTGTTGCTGTCCACCTGATAACTCGGCAGGATAATGTTTCATACGTGAAGCCAAGCCAACTTGTGCTAAAGCATCTTCGATCCGTTCTTTACGCTCTTTTGCTGGCAAACCGCGATACCGCAATGGGACATCGACGTTATCAAACAAATTTAAATCGGGAATCAAATTAAAGCCTTGGAAAATGAAGCCTAATTTCTCATTACGCAAGCGGGTACGCGCATTGTCATCCATGCCAGTGACATTAACGCCGTCTAACAAATATTCGCCGCCCGTAAAATTCTCTAGTAAGCCTGCGATATTTAAGAAGGTAGTTTTACCCGATCCCGAAGGCCCAGTCACCGTCACAAATTCGCCTTGCTTGACGTGAATCTCAAAGCCACGTAAGGCATGGGTTTCTATCATATGAGTGCGATAAACTTTGCTCAGATTTTTCATGTGCAACATGGCATTTTCCTTTTTTAAATTCGTTCTTAACTTCGATTATTTAATTTAATTCTTTGCTGCGATTCTTTGTTTTTGAATTTGGTTTCAACTAATTATTAAGCGAGATTTTTTCTGCGTTCTCAAACTGATCGGTACCAGCAACAACCACCTTGTCTCCGAGTTTTAATCCATCCATTATTTCAACTGCTGAGATACTGGTTGCTCCTAGTTTGAATGGGCGACGATAGGCGACATTGTTTTCAACTACGTAGACAAAACGACCGCCTTCACTCTCGACAAATGGACCACGTGCCAGCATTAAGACATTTGGTTTCTCTTCGATCAGCAAACGTGCAGATACCCTTTGGCTTTGACGCAAACCCGATGGTTGGGTACCGTCAAAACGTACTCGCGCCAACACTTGGTTCTTCACTACTTCAGGCGACAAGGCAGATAATTTTCCTTTTGCCGTCACGCCATTGATGGTGATCTCTGCTGTCATTCCGAGTCCCAAGTCAGCGACATAAGTCTCAGGAATTTCCAATTCCACTTCGAGTTGCGACAAATCGACCAAGGTCATCAGCGCAGTATTCGCCGCGACCACACTGCGGTTAGCAACTGATAAGGTACCAACCATGCCGTCCACCGGTGCTTTCAATCTCAATTCTTCAACTTTGCGCTTGGCGTCATCGCGTAATAGGCGTTGTTGCTCCAATTGCGCCATCCTCGTTTTGAGATTCAAATCAACATCTTCGTTCTCTAACTGGGTTGCGGCCTCAGCATGTTTGGCGCGAATTTCCGCAGTCTTTAAGGCGTCTTGTGCACGCATATAATCAATCTTAGAAATCACGCCGGATGGACCTGCTTTTTCAAAGCGTTCATAAGTACGCGCGGCAGTGATCCGTTCGATCTCGGCTTGATCGGCATCACGACGGGCAATCAATTTTTGTTTGCGGGCGAGAATTTTTTGGCGTGCAACTTCAGCCTCAAGTTGATCGTAAATTGCTTGCTCACGCTTGAGTAAGCTGGTCAAATCAGGCGACTCTAGTTCGGCGACGATGTCGCCTTTTTTCACCATGTCACCTGCTTTCACTTTTAAGGTGACGGTGCTTGAGGCTGTGGAATATAAAGTTGGACTGATCGCTGCGACCATGCGGCCATTGACAGCAACATCGCGCACCAAAGTACCGCGTGTAACTTGCGCGACTTTGATACGGGCGCTGTTAATCGACTTTGAGCTATTACCATAGGCACGCAAAAGCGCGAAGCCGATGATCAAAAAGCTGACTATGAATAAGCCAAGTAGCCAAATCTTTTTTCGACGCCAAACTGGAGGTGCTGCAAGTATTGCGTCTTGACCTGAGGTATCTCGAATCATGTGGTTCCTGCCGGGAGTTAATCAAATGTTTAACTCTTTAGCAGGAAGCGTGCCACACAGATTTTTACGCATAAACGCTTGATTTATATAGACTTTGTTTCAGAGTAAGTTTGATTGAACTGTGTCCGTTCTTGTCCAAACTTTCATTTATGGACAGCAGCGGACAAGTGCGTTTCAAATACGTTTAGATAAATTTGTTGATAGAGGGCGTTGCAAAACGCTTGAAGCATGCGATGAGTACCGACGATAGATTCGAACTTAATCGACATTTGGCACCGCAATCGATTTACCCGACACATGCGTCGTCAAGACGATCGCTGTTGAAGTCGAGCCAAAGGCATTCAACTCATTGATAATGCGCTGCAAGTGATCGACGTCAGTCGCCAACACGCGCATCACCGCGCCATCTTCACCGGTAACGGTATAGCAATCGATAATCTCAGGGCAATTTGCAACGTAGTCGGCGTAAGGGCGTCCTTGCTGTGTTGAGACGCGTATCATGGCGGTGATGTCATATCCCAAAGCTTTCGGATTTATTTCAGCGCGATAGCCACGAATCACCCGATTGCTCTCTAAACGTTTGATACGTTCAGAAACAGCAGGTTGGCTCAAGTGGACTTTCCGCCCAATTTCGGCATGCGACATACGTGCATCTTCTTGCAAAAGTTGCAGGATTTTTTTATCAAATTGATCAATTTTTTGATTCATAAGCCAAACCCAATAATTTCTGTTGATTTCATGGTGAAAACGGCTTTTCCCCATTGAGTCCCCATGTCGTTTCTCCATTGTACGCGCTAAAGTACTGCTTCTCAAATGTAAAAATTCAGGATTATTGCCATGGCCAATGCAATCACCGCCCAACAAATTCAACAAATTGCACAAGACTACCAAACCCCGTGCTGGGCATACGATGCCGCGACGATACGTGCGCAGATAGCGCAGCTACGCCAGTTCGATGTGATCCGATTTGCGCAGAAATCATGCAGCAATATTCATATTCTGCGACTAATGCGTGAGCAAGGTGTGCTTGTTGACTCGGTCTCTCTAGGTGAAGTGGAACGTGCGCTGGTGGCGGGCTTTGATCCTGCCGCCAATCAGGCGCACGCCCCTATCGTATTCACCGCCGATTTACTCGATCGCCAAGCACTCGAGCGTGTGATCGAATTGAATATTCCAGTCAATTGCGGCTCACCACAAATGCTAGAACAACTCGGGCAAGCGAAACCAGGTCACCCAGTTTGGATACGTATTAATCCTGGATTTGGACATGGCCACAGCCGCAAGACCAACACCGGTGGCGAGCAGAGTAAACATGGCATCTGGCATGAAGAACTGCCGCAAGCCTATGCCCTCATCCAACAATATGGTTTGCAATTAGTTGGTCTGCACATGCATATTGGTTCGGGTGTCGATTACGATCACCTACAAAGCGTTTGTGATGCGATGATTCATCAAGTCAAGGCTTGTCCACTCGATCTGCAAGCGATTTCGATTGGTGGTGGTTTATCGATTCCCTACCAAGCCGATGAACCAGAAGTCGATACCGCACACTACTTTGAAATCTGGAACACAGCACGTCAACAGATCGAAGCCCATCTGGGACACAAAATTAGTATGGAAATTGAACCCGGTCGATTTTTAGTCGCGCAATCAGGCATTTTAATTTCTGAGCTGCGCGCACAAAAACAAGTGGGCGAGAATTATTTCATCTTCGTCGATGCGGGATTCAATGACTTGGTACGTCCATCGATGTACGGCAGTTATCATCGCATCAGCGCACACACGGCTGACGGTAATTTACGTTCTGGCCCCTTACGTCCAAGCGTGGTCGCGGGTCCTTTATGTGAATCGGGCGATGTGTTTACGCAAGAAGAAGGCGGTGTCGTTACACATCAAGATTTACCTACTTGTGAAGTGGGTGATCTGATTGTCTTCCATGATGCTGGAGCTTATGGCGCTAGCATGTCATCCAACTACAATTCGCGCCCTTTGATTCCTGAAGTGCTGGTTGATGCAGACCAACTGCATTTAATTCGTCGTCGACAAACAATACAAGAATTGATCAACTTGGAAGTCGATTTAGAAGTGAAATGAGCATAGAAATCTCAGCATGAGGATGAGCGCATTGTTATCAACGGTAGCATGCGACTCATCTGGTGCTGTTTCTGTTTTTACTTCAAAGCTGGTCAGGAATTTATATAGTCATTTATTCCTGACACCAACGCTGATATTTAGTTGGCGAGATTAGGTCGACAAGCTCGCAACGAAAACATGCGCTTTAACTAAACCTCCGATTGCGCACGCTTCAATGCATCCAATACCGCACTTGGATTCTGCACACTCACCAGCAATGATGCGCCTGATTTTGCTGGCAAATACAGCACTTGTGTTTGATCCGTCATAGCAGCAAAGATCGCTTTTCCATCTTGCGTTGAAAAATGTCCCGCTTGCATACCCGGCAAACCAAGACCATTGCGACGCAGATGTAATTGTGCTGCTGGAATCGATTGATAGCTGCCGATCTGTGCACGACTCAAATCGAGTTCATCAAGACTACGCTCATAACGATAAAAATAATCAGCGCGCACCAAGACATTCTTACCCTGTAAGTCGAAAGCGTTGTCATGCATCGTATAGGCGATTCCGAGAATAATCGGCGCAGTTATCACCAAAGCGATCAGTGACTTCTGCATTGATACCGCGATTCCATCCTTATTTAACCAAAACAAAGGAGCACAAGCGGCAAACAGCACAATTCCCGCTAAAACGAAATAAGCGCTTAGGCCAACCGGAGCGATTTCGAATGTCATCATGTTAGCTTTCATTTCAAATAAGCAAAAGTAGCATCATTGTACATAATCTTCAAACAAACAAATTAAGCTATCACTCACTCATATTCGACCAAACACGCCACTTGTTCCATTTTCTTGCAATGGAAAATCACCAATATTTTTATTTTGTATTTATTTCGTGCATTTACACATAATCATTACTACAATCAATGCGCAGTACAAAGTAAAGAGATCATTTCAACTAAAGAAAGGAAATTCTTATGGGCGATACCGTTAATTCTCAAATCACTGATGCTGTAACACAAACAAATGTCAAAGTTTTGGCAGAGGCTCCAGCGATGGCAATGGGAAGTCTTTATCAAACCATCGGTAACTCGGTGGCGATGGCAGCCGCCAATGCTGTCTATGCTCAACAACAAGCAAATGTGACCTATCAAGCGGCGACAACTTTAGGCATCACAAAACTGTTTGAAACCAATAAAGGCGGCACGGGAAGCTCAGAGCCAAGTGGTGCGAACCTGCAAGATGAAATGCAAGCAAAAATCAACGCTCTTGCTGCTGAATTGGCACAGCTAAAAGCGAAATCAGGGAGTTGAGATGAGTTCGCCAAATGCGATGACCTCAGAGGGAGCGGGCGCCACAGACAAGCAAGCGCTGCCAACCGAATCGATGGCTTATCTTGCAGCCTTAAACACCGTCAACCTGATACTGATCGATGCAGCGAACTTACAGCGCAACAATTACATGGTGTACACCTCGGCGCTGTGTTTGGCGATGCAAAAAATTGCTGATGGCGACCAACATGGTCAAGCCTTACTCACAGCAATTCAGCAAAGCATCACTTTTGATCAAGAATATGTAGTCAAAAGTGGAAAAGCCTGTGTCGAGATTTTGACCGAGTTCAAGAAGCTTTAACTAGTGGCAATTTGGTACCGAAAGCTCGATCATCTATCACTTGCTTCACCTAAGAAAATGCGCCTTGTTGGCGCATTTTTTTTGCCGAGATCTGAACAGCTTCTCCGACTTTTGATTCGAACAAGCTGTTCTTAAATTGCTGGCCAATTGAATCAGTATCATCATTCTCAATAAACTCACTCACGTCATTTTTCCAGCAATTGACGACAAAAATAGTTAGCTTCGTCTCTTTGCCAATGCGATTTGCACAAGTGTTTTTTACAATCCACTCCACCTGTTCTATGCCTAACTAACCATATGAGGTCAGTGGGCGTAAAACTGGCCAAATTGAATCACTTACTCAAATCAGGAAAATACATGCGATATCTAGCTCCAAGAATTCTTCTCAGTGCAGCAGGCTTTGCTGTCAGCCTTGTATGCGCTCAAGCATCGGCGCAAATGTTTAATACTGTTCAACTCAATGCGGCAGCGCCAGGACAAAGTGGTGGCATGCTTGGCGTTGCTGGGATTTCTACTCCCGAATATCAAGGCTCCGCGAAAAATCGCAAACTGATTGTGCCTGTGGTTGACTACCAATGGAGCAATGGTTGGTTTGCAGGCGGCTCCAATGGGCTTGGCTATAATTTTTCTGCTGATCCGCAATTCAACTACGGTGTGCGTGTAACTGGAGATATCGGGCGTAAAGAAAAGCGTGCCAAGCTTTTACGCGGCTTAGGGGACATTGATGCAAGACCAGAAGTTGGTGCTTTTTTCACCTTCAATTCAAGTACCAATACTTTCTTCGGCAGCTCAGTACGCTACGGCGCAGGCAATGATAGGAAGGGACTGTTATTCGATTTAAGCGCAGGTTTTAATGAGTCTTGGAACCAAAACCTCAGGGCTGGTGCCAGCCTCGGTGCTAGCTATGCCAACGACAATTACATGCAATCTTTTTTCGGTATCAACTCAGCGCAAGCGGCGCGCTCCTCACACAAAATCTATACGCCAAAAGCGGGACTACGTAACACTTATGTCTCTGCATTCGTATCTTATATGGTCGATCAACGAACTTCACTCAGTCTCATCGTCACTAGTGACCGTCTCGCAGGAGACGCAAAGGCTAGTCCACTAAGTGAGAAAACCCGCACGTCAAGTATCGTTGGTGCAGTCAGCTATCACTTTTAACGCGGTGACTAATTCCGCTCTAGCTGATTTTTTATCGCTTCTTTGCTTGAGATGCATATGAAGCGTGAATAGTTTGGACGGTGTAGTTGGTGAGGGTACTGTCCTTGTTTTCTAAGTACAGTACCCCATTCTTTTACAAGGCGATTTCGGGCAAACTCGCTGAACGCGAATTCGGTATCGGTAAATTATCCTGTGCACGATAAGTGAACACCATCGAGAATTTGGTTTGACTGGTTTGATTACAACCGGCCGCATGAAACAAGTTACTCGAAAAAAGTAAGACATCGCCTTGCTGCAAAGGCACGCTGATAGCTTGTTTCAATAAGGCTTGATTTGCCGTCACATCAGCACGTAGAAATTGCGCGCTATCTAACTGTGCTGGCTCAATTTGCCAACGGTGCGAACCTGGCAACACAAGTAAGCAGCCGTTCTCAATTTTCTCGTCACGCAATGCCAGCCAAGCACTGATCAATTCTGGTTTTTGAAAATGCCAATAACGACTGTCACGATGCCATCCAGTCAAACTAGAAAATCGTGCTTGCTTAGTCATAATGCAGTTGTGATGAACTTGCGACATTTTGACGCCACTGCCTAACAGTTGGGTCAATACTTGCGCCAAATTCGCTTGCGTAGCCCAATCCGCCAGCAATGTAGAACGTGCATAGGCTTGCAGTAAGCGTCTTGCTGTCTGACCGCCTTCCGCATCGCGTGATAATGGCGCTCCTGGATAACGAGTATCTGCCTCGTACTCAATCGGTAATGCAACCACATCCAATTGTTGCTGCGCAAAGTCCAACACTTGCTGACAATACTCAGACGAAGTGAAGGCCGGTAAAACCAAAAATCCTTGTTGCTGAAATTGGTCAATTTGATGGGAGGTCAACATAATGCAATCAAAAATATAGAGGAGCAAATAAAGCAGATGGCACAGCAAAACATGCATTATAGGGTAACTAGCCAATACCACCTTGCATCTACCGGGACAAATAGTAAAAAGAAATGAAACTATAAAGTACGCAAAACCTTCTTAAGCCGTTAGAATTTCTCATCTGAATTTTTTGATGCCATCACCATGCAAAATCGTCGCCAGTTCTTAAAAAAATCCTTGTTGCTAACCGCTACTGGACTTGTGATCGGTAGCCGACCTTTGCTCAGCCAAGCACAAGATGCTGATAACAAAACCAGCAAACTAACACCGCCTCCTGATTTATTTGATGCGCAAGTACTCGACCTTGAATTTTGGCTCAAGCCGCGGACTTTAGATTTAATTCGTCCGGCGAGTGGCGAACGACTGAAGCTGTTATATTGGAAAGATGGTGAAGTAATCGATTCAGCTTATGAACAGTTCTGTCATATTTTGCGCGATGTGCATGGCAAGAAAACTGCGCGTATTGATCCCAAACTATTAGAAACTTTATGGGCAACTCAAGCTTTCATCGCGCGTTTCGGGATGACGAAGCCTTTAGAAGTGTTGTCGGCTTATCGAACTCCGGAGTCAAATCAAAGATTGCGTGAAGATGGAATTCCTGCAGCAAGAAAATCTTTGCATCTAGAAGGCCGGGCTGCCGATATTCGCATCGGTGATCTGCATGAAGAAGTCTTGGGCGAGCTCATTCAAAGCTTTAAGCAAGGCGGCGTAGGATTTTATTTCCGTGCTAGCAGCCGCGGTGGTTGGATACACACAGATACTGGATTACAAAGAAGCTGGAAGGGATAGCTATTTTTTCTTACGGCTGCGATCTGCAGACTCACGCAATATCGTGAAGTTCCAGTCGTGTTCATTAGTCACACCATCACGCACAGTGGTAATTCGAAATAACTCTGGAGTGGCTTTCAACCGCTGGCCGCTAGCTTCGAGTTTGATTGCCAGATCGTTTCTCGCATAAACATCGAGATTAACCACGGTTCCTTCGATCGCTGCCTGCGATAGCAATGAGGCGATGGTCTTGGGCGTAAATTCCAACATATACACTGGCATTGCAAATCCACTCATACCGCCTCCTTGTTATGCAAAAAGGACTACTGGCGTTTGATTCTACTCGCGCGTTCATCATTGAGAAATTTATTTCCCCTAGAAAAAACAAAAACGGACGATAAAACCACAAATTTCATCGTCCGTTCTGCGAATTTTATTCACTTCTAGTACTACAGAAATGCAATTCAATTAACTTCATCTCGTGATCAGTCTTCATCATTCCTCTTCACAACGGATCACAACTAATCACTAGCAATCACAACTAATCAGGCTATCAAGATTTTTTTGCAACCCAAGCTTTAATCCTCGCCTCAAGCACATCTAAAGGTAAAGCACCAGCACCCAAAATTTCGTCATGAAATTCTTTTAAGCTGAACTTGCTGCCTAGGGTCTTACTCGCATAATCGCGCAATTCTAGGATTTTTAATTGGCCTATCTTATAACCCAAAGCCTGACCAGGCCAAGCGATATAACGATCTGTTTCACTCTGAATTTCAACCTCTTCAATACCCGAATGATTGCGGAAAAAGTCGACTACCTGTTGTCTATCCCATTTTTTATAATGTAAGCCGGTATCGACCACTAAACGAATCGCCCGCAACATCTCATCTTGCAAATGACCATAGAAACTATACGGATCTTGAAAGAATCCCAGCTCACGTCCAAGTCGTTCAGAATACAAAGCCCAACCTTCAACATAGGCATTATTGCCGCCTTGTTGCCGATAAGCTGGCAGACCTTCTAGCTCTTGTGCGATGGCGATTTGCATATGATGTCCAGGCACACCTTCATGCAATGCGGTGGTCTCAATCGACAAAGTCATGCGATTGGCAAAATCACCGGTGTTAACCATGACATGCCCAGGACGCGAACCATCTGCAGCGCCGGGGTTATACGAAGCACCAGCCGCTTCCTTCTCGCGGAACTCTTCTACCGCCATGATCTTGACCTTGGCTTTTGGTAAACGACCAAATAGCTCAGGAATTTTTGCATACATTTGATCGGTATATTTGCCGTACAGATCAAGAATTTCCTGACGTGACTTTGGATGCAAGTCAGGATTTTTTTCCATCGCAGCATTGAAGGTTTTTAAATCGGCAAATCCTAATTTCTTGGCGACGGCTAACATCTCTGCTTCGATACGAGCAACTTCACGCAAACCAATTTGATGAATTTGCTCAGGTGTTTTATTCGTCGTGGTTTGCGTCTTCACTTGCAATTGATAACGCGCCGCACCATTCGGCAAAGACCACAAACCAACATGCTGACGTCCATGCGGCGCATAGTCGCTACGCACAAAGTCAGCAAAGTTTTTATACGCAGGAATCAGCTTATTTTGGATTGCTGCTAACACTTCCGCTTTAAGTCTTTGCTTGTCCGCATCAGAAAATGTTGCAGGAAACTGCATGATCGGTTTTGCGAACGGTGATGTCTCCATACTCATTGCCACAATATCCTCACACTGACGCGCGATCTTGGGCAACAAAAATTGTGGCGGCATTAGTTTATTTTTTACGCCTTTACGCATTTGCAAAATCGTTTGTTCAAACAATGTTGGCAGCTTATTTAAGCGTGCGATGTAGTCCTCATAATCTTTAACGCTAGCAAAACTCAACATCGACACTAGCTCAGGCGTATCTAAATGCAAACCAGAATTCTGCAATACTGGCATCTGCCAAGGTGTAAAACGTGCAGCTGCTAACTCTTCTTGCAATTGACGCACCATGAGATCTTTATTTAACTTTTGCTGAACATCGAATCCTGTAGCGTCGATCGCTTGAAAGCGACGTAAAAATTCTCGACTCTTTTTCAGATTCGCGTCAATCGCAGCCTGTGAGAAGTCACGCAATTGATCATTAAAACGCTTATCGCCCAACATCGAAGCATATTCAGGATTGGTTCTTAAACCATACTCCCATTGCTCTTCCAGCAAGCTATCTAACTGGCGCAAACGCGCCTCTAAGGAGGTCGAAGTGGCGCTACTCAAAGCATTAGAAGGCACACTCACTGGCGCAGTAACAAGCGAGCCTTCTGACATCGTTCCTGCAAATACTGGTGTGCTAATTAAACCAGCACTAAGCAAAGCCATGCCAAGTTTAGTTATAAACTGCATTGCTACATTCTTAGTTGGATTGTTATTTGCGTTCTTATTTACGTTCTTAGTTGGATTGTTATTTGCGTTCTTATTTACGTTCTTAGTTGCGTCCACTATTGCTAGTGTTGAGGTAAGCGTTTTCACTATGTCTCCATTTCATTTTTAGGTCACTTCGGACCAAACATCTTTTTATAGCTGTCGCAATTGTTTCATGCAGGCGATGTAGTTTGCGTTGATTTCGGCTTGATTTCGATGCTTGCCATTTTCTACTACGCATTGTCCTCCAACAAAAACGTCGCGAATCAAATTGTCATTGCCCGTAAATACGACGCTACTCAAAACATCGTCCACCGAACTACATTGCAAATTCGGATGTTGATCATCAAAAATAATCATGTCAGCACGTTTACCCACTTCTAGCGCACCTACTGCACGCCCAGAAGCTTGCGCACCACCAAGCAAACATTGCTGCCACAAAAAATCAGCAACGCGTCTTTGACCTTTAACGCTTGCGATATTACGTCCTTGCATTTTCAATCGTTGGCCATACTCAAGCCAACGAATTTCTTCGACCACGCTTTGCGACGCGTGACTGTCTGTACCAATACCAAAACGTCCTTGCGCTGCAATGTAGTCTGGCAATTCAAAAAATCCATCGCCTAAATTCCCCTCAGTTGAAGTACAAATACCAGCAACAGATTGACTGGCAGCCATGTTCGCTACCTCATGTGCATTCAAATGCGTGGCATGCACTAAACACCAGCGCGCATCAACGGTTTGCGTATCAAACAATAATTCCACGGGGCGCTTACCGGTCGCGGCTAAGCAGGCATTGACTTCGCGCATCTGCTCAGCGATATGAATATGAATCGGCCGATCTACAGCCAAGCCCGCCACGACGTCGCGAATTTGATCCGTACTGGCGGCACGCAAAGAATGTGGTGCAACGCCAACCTCAGTTTGCGCATTGCGCTGATTTTCTAGCGATTCGATGATGCGCAAAATTTGCTCGACATTGGTATTGAAACGTCGTTGATCTTCGCGCAAAGGGAGTTGCTTGAAATCGGCATAACTGTATAGAACAGGCAGCATCGTAATGCCTATACCAGTTTGCTGCGCACCTGCAATTACTTGACGCGCAGTCTCTGCGATATCGCTATAAAACTCGCCATTAGGTGCGCGATGCACGTAATGGAACTCGCACACCGAGGTATATCCATGACGTAAACATTCTGAATATAACTGCGCAGCGATCGCCTGCATTTGCTCTGGCGAGATCGCTAGCGCGTAGCGATACATGAGATCACGCCAAGTCCAAAAACTATCGGGTCCTTCACCAGCCACTTCCGTCATTCCTGCCATCGCTCTTTGAAACGCGTGCGAATGAAGATTCGTCATACCAGGCGAAACATAGCCACACTGGCGCTCGTACGGATCTGCTGTTACTGCAGTTTCAATCTGCGATAAATTACCATCGTCGTTCCAATGCAAACGTACATCACTGGTCCAACCGGACGGCAACAAAGCCTGCTTGGCAAATAAAGTTTGTACCATGATCTTACCGTCCTGTCGTCCGCTGTGCCCACGTCAGGCAAGCTGCTAATAATTTTCTGAGCAAAGGCTGAACTTGCTGTGCCAAATCAGCACGATATTCGTATGGCATCGTCTCATTCATGTACAAGCATTGACTCATCTCCAATTGCACCGCATGAATACCTTGCTCAGGTTGTCCGTAATGGCGCGTTATATGACCACCTTTAAAACGTCCATTAAATACATACGAATACGGAGTAACTGTTTGCTGCATCAAGTCCGCCAAGGCTTGCTGCAAGCCGATATCACATGATTTTTGATCGGCCGTACCAAAATTTAAATCAGGTAATTTCCCTGCAAAAAATCTCGGCACTTGAGAGGCAATAGAATGTGCATCCCATAAAATCACAGCGCCATGCAATTCACGCAAACGCGCGAGTTCGGTTTGCAATTGATGGTGATACGGCTGCCAATATCGTTGAATACGCTCTTGCACCTCTGCCGCATCGGGGCCGACACCATTGCGGTATAACGGCTCTTTAGCGAAAGTATCAACCGGACAAAGACCCGTCGTATCTTGTCCCGGATACAGATTCATATCATCCGAGGGGCGGTTTAAATCAATCACATAACGTGAATACTTGGCCTGAATAGTCGATGCGCCAAGTTCATCGAGCATGTTGTACAGCAAGGGTAAATGCCAATCGGTATCGGTCTTCTGTTGCGCGATTGGATGAAGTTGGGCTAATACAGATTCTGGAATCTCGGTGCCGACGTGCGGCATAGAAACCAATAATGGAACCGTTCCCTGTTTGAAATGAAATGCGGCGGACATCATGATCTTGAAGAATAAGTTAACAGTGAAAACGAGGCAAAATACAGATTCAGACTACTCACTACTGCTTTTGCATGCTTGACTTTGAATTTGTGGAAACGCAGATTTAATCTGAATGATGGCTTGCTTCTCTTCTTCGTTCAGATTTTCGAGACGATAATTGATCTTCGCTGCGCTGACGCTACGTGGTGCTAGTTTGGCTTCTTTCAAACCTTTTTTTGCCAGATTTGCCAGATGTGTTTTTGCCGCTTCAGGTGTTTTAAACACACCAAGTGAAATGCCCCAACGCAAAGGAGTCTGATCCTGCACGATATAGAATTCGGTCACACCGAGCTTACGAAGTTGTGCTGCTTTTTTTTCTGCTGCGTCTTTACTGCCCAAGGAAGGCAAGTACACCATGTTTGTAGCAACCTCAGCCAACTCGGTGCGGGTTAAACGCTCAGCCAAAGCTAAGGGTTTCAATTTCTCATCAAAACTTTTACCCTCTGCAGCAGTAAATCCAGAGACTTCAAGGCAAGCTAAAATTGGTTCCGCTTTCTTGGTTTGCGCATCAATCAAATCCTGTGCTTCATTCGCGTTTAATAATTTGATTTTGTCAGGATTCTTCTCTGCCTTCATTCGCAAAGGCTCGCGTGTATTTTCAAACATACTATCGAACAAGCCAAAATTGAACGATAGCAAAATTGCGTTAATGATTAATAGTGCCCAGAAAAAAAATCGCAACATAATCGAAAGTCTCTATCAGGAATATCGGGAGGATCAGGAATGAATGGTTGTCTCAGCTTGGCTGGCAATCCATAAACCAGTCAGTACTAGATTTTCTACGTGCTGCCAGTGTAAATTCTTCACATGGCGCAATTGCGGAAGAAGGTAAGGCGCAGCGCCACCTGAAATCAACAATTGTGGTTGACGTTGATACTGTTCAGTGAAGCGTGCTACCGCAGATAAAATCGCACCAATTTGCGCATGCACACAACCACTTGCGATCGCCTGATCGGTTTGGGTCGCAAATAAGCTTGGCATATCCGTGTGCTGGGCGATTTGTGGTAATTGCGCAGTATTTTTAGCGAGCGAACTAGCCATTAACTGCAAGCCCGGCAAAATCATGCCACCTAAAAAATCACCACTAGCGGTGATCGCATCGATCGTAGTGGCAGTACCGCACGTTGCCACGATCAAATCTTGACCGCAAAATTGCGTATGTGCGGCGATCATTGATGCGAATCGATCTGAACCTAACTTAGTCGGTTCAAGATAATGATTGCGTACTCCTGCGCATATTGCTTGAGAGCGGAAACGTCGAATTGGCAAACTCGGAAACAAAACTTGCAAGCGTTGCTCGATCTCAGATTGCAAGCTCTCGCCCGCCACATTTGAGATCAAACAACTAACAATAGAAAATTGTGCAATCGCTTGACTGAACTGTTCAAAACCCTGATGCGAAACCGAGCCTGTCGCTTCCCATGCTGGCGGAAAATGTAATCCATCTTGACCAAAATCTTGCGCGATACATGCCCACTTCACGCGCGTGTTACCGGCATCAATGAGTAATAGCATGGGAGGTTTATCTATCATTTTAGAATTTACATCACAGCGATATTTTGCAAATGAATCATTTTACGGCAAAGGTCGCAAAGAGACATCACCAGAATGTATCCTTTGCTCACCTTGCTCTGTCTGCAACAACAAACAACCGAGAGCATCAACACCAAGTGCTATGCCTTGATGCAGCACTTCACCCTGCTCCATAATCACCACCGTTTGTTGCGTATGCGCGTGCAGACGATTCCATCGCTCTACAAAGGCGCTAAATCCTTGCAAAGAGAATTCAGTTAAAGCTACTTGTAATGCTTGCAGCAGTTGCGCGAGCAATTGATTTCTATCCATTTGCGCCAACCATGCAGCGTCCGCCACTTCCTGGCCGATTTCGCGTTCCAATTCGGCTGGTACCGATAAATTAAGTCCGATCCCAATCACCGCCCAACTACTTTGCGTCTGACCTGCTTGAGATTCGACCAAAATACCTGCCAATTTTTTCCCATTTCGCAAAATGTCATTGGGCCACTTTAACTGCACAGGGACACCAAGCTGTAGTAACCGCTCGGCAATCGCAACCCCTACTGCCAAGGGCAATCCCATCATTGATTGCGCACCTGCAGGAAATTCCCAAGCAAGTGAAAAAGTTAACACCCCATCCGGTGTCGATAGCCATGTGCGTCCTGCTCGACCTCGCCCTGCGGTTTGATGCCTCGCCACCAGCAAAGTTGGCGTAAGCAAGCTCTTTACTCTCTGCATCAAATCTGCGTTGGTTGAGCCAGTTTCCTCAACAACCTCGATCGATATCTGCGGAAAATCGCTTGCGCGATTTAACTCATATAGAGCTTGCTCGATCAAATTGGATTCTAAACGCTTAGGCACTGACACTTTTCATTTCCTATTCAACAAAATCTGCTATGAGCTTCGACAAACAAAAAGTCGATAAACAAAAACGGCACCGCAGAAACTCTACGGTGCCGTCTTCTTAAATCAGACTCACAAAATTTACATTAAGCTTCGTCGTTATTTACATCACTTGCCACTACTTCAGCGGCAGCTGGAGTAAAGATTTCTTTTTCAGCGGCTAACAAGGCTGCACGTTCATCGGCTTCCCAAGATTCTTTCATCTTGCGAGCGCGGTGGTATGCGAGACCTGTACCAGCTGGAATCAAACGACCAACAATGACGTTCTCTTTCAAGCCGCGCAGTGTATCTTTCTTGCCCATGATCGCTGCTTCGGTGAGAACACGTGTGGTCTCTTGGAAGGAAGCGGCAGAGATGAAAGAATCTGTCGACAAGGAAGCTTTTGTAATACCCAACAAGATATTTTCATAAGTTGCTGGAATACCATTCGCCGCTGTTACGCGATCGTTTTCGCCCAACAAATCTGAACGTTCAACTTGTTCACCAACGATGTAGTTAGTATCACCTGGATTCACGACCACAACACGACGCAACATTTGACGCACGATTACTTCAATGTGCTTGTCATTGATCTTAACGCCTTGTAAGCGATAAACGTCTTGCACTTCGTCAACGATGTATCGTGCCAACGCTTCGATACCCAACAAGCGCAAGATGTCTTGTGGATCAGCTGGGCCGTCAACAATCATCTCACCTTTGTTCACAACTTGACCGTCATGCACCAAAACTTGTTTATCTTTGGTGATCAAGAACTCGTGTTTCTGACCATCCATGTCGGTGATTTCCAGACGTTGCTTACCTTTGGTTTCTTTACCAAACGCAACCGTACCAGTCACTTCTGCCAACATACCAGCGTCTTTTGGTGAACGAGCTTCGAACAACTCAGCAACACGTGGGAGACCACCGGTAATATCACGGGTTTTTTGTGATTCAGTTGGGATACGCGCCAATACTTCACCAACGTGAACTTGTTGACCGTCTTTCACTGTAATCAAAGCACCAACTTGGAAACCAATCGTTACCGCGTGTTCAGTGCCAGAAATTTTCACTTCTTCACCAGCTTCGTTCAACAATTTAACTTGTGGACGTAAGCTCTTACCACCCGCAGAACCACGACGTTTCGCATCGATAACAACCAATGTGGACAAACCAGTCACATCATCAACCTGTTTAGCAACAGTAACGCCTTCCTCGACGTTTTCAAACTTCACTTGACCGGTGTATTCAGTAATGATCGGACGTGTCAATGGATCCCATGTCGCCAAATCTGTACCGGCTTTGATCGTCATGCCGTCTTTTACGATCAAGGTTGCACCGTAAGGTACTTTATGACGTTCACGTTCACGACCATGATCATCCGTGATCAAGACTTCGCCAGAACGGGAAATCACGATTTGATCGCCTTTGCCGTTCGTCACGTAACGCATCGTCGCTGTGAAACGAATCGTACCGTTGGATTTTGCTTCAACAGAAGAAGCGATCGCTGCACGAGAAGCCGCACCACCAATGTGGAAGGTACGCATCGTCAACTGTGTACCTGGTTCACCGATGGACTGCGCAGCGATAACACCGACAGATTCACCCGCATTAACCAAGTTACCACGACCCAAATCACGACCGTAGCACATTGCGCACAAGCCGTAGCGTGTGTCACATGTCAATGGTGTACGTACTTTCACTTCGTCGATGCCCAAGGCTTCGATTTCCTCAACCATGAATTCGTCAAGCAATGTGCCAGCAGCGTATAGTGTCTCTTGCGTTTCTGGATTGACGATATCGTTCGCAGCAACACGACCCAAGATCAAATCGCGCAAAGGTACGTTCACTTCACCACCCTCAACGATCGCCTTCATTGAAGAACCGTTGGATGTGCCGCAATCGTCTTCGATGACCACCAAGTCTTGCGTAACGTCAACCAAACGACGTGTCAAGTAACCAGAGTTCGCTGTCTTCAACGCCGTATCCGCCAAACCTTTACGTGCACCGTGCGTAGAAATAAAGTACTGGAGAACGTTCAAACCTTCTCGGAAGTTCGCCGTAATCGGCGTTTCAATAATGGAACCGTCTGGTTTTGCCATCAGACCACGCATACCTGCCAACTGACGAATCTGTGCTGCAGAACCACGCGCACCGGAGTCAGCCATCATGTAAATCGCGTTGAAGGATTCTTGCGTACCTTGTGTGCCGTCACGACGTGTTACTGGTTCAACTTTGAGCTGTTCCATCATCGCCTTGCCGACTTCGTCACCTGTTTTACCCCAGATGTCGACCACTTTATTGTAACGTTCGCCTGCAGTGACCAAACCGGATGCATATTGCTGTTCGATTTGTTTCACTTCATGCTCAGCAGCCGCCAACAAAGTCACTTTTTGTGGCGGTACCAACATATCGTCGATACAGATAGAAATACCAGCACGAGTCGCCAAACGGAAACCAGACTGCATCAATTGATCAGCAAATACCACCGTCGCACGCAAGCCGCACTTACGGAAGGAAGTATCGATCAATTTAGAAATTTCTTTTTTCTTCAAAGGACGATTCAAGACTGAGAATGGCAAGCCTTTTGGCAAGATTTCAGACAAGATCGCACGACCAACCGTGGTTTCGTAACGTTTAACTGTTTTAACGAATTCACCAGTTGCTTTGTCTTTTGGATATTCAGTAATACGTACTGTGATACGTGTGGCCAATTCCACTTCTTTGTTATCCCAAGCGCGAATTGCTTCAGAAACGTCTGGGAACATCATGCCCTCGCCTTTACCATTAATGGCTTCGCGCGTTGCATAGTAGAGACCCAAAACGATATCTTGTGAAGGAACAATAGAAGGTTCACCGTTAGATGGGAACAAAATATTGTTAGAAGCGAGCATCAATGTGCGTGCTTCCATTTGCGCTTCGATAGACAAAGGAACGTGAACCGCCATTTGGTCACCGTCGAAGTCAGCATTGAATGCCGCGCAGACGAGTGGATGCAATTGGATCGCTTTACCTTCAATCAAAACTGGTTCAAACGCTTGAATACCTAAACGGTGCAAAGTAGGCGCACGGTTCAACATGATAGGATGTTCGCGGATCACTTCTTCCAAGATATCCCAAACGACTGGTTCTTGAATTTCAACGAGTTTCTTCGCTGCTTTGATCGTTGTTGCCAAGCCCATCAATTCCAATTTATTGAAAATGAATGGTTTGAACAATTCCAAGGCCATCAACTTCGGCAAACCGCATTGATGCAATTTCAGTTGTGGACCAACCACGATAACGGAACGACCAGAGTAGTCGACGCGTTTACCCAACAAGTTTTGACGGAAACGACCACCCTTACCTTTGATCATTTCTGCCAAAGATTTCAAAGGACGTTTGTTTGCACCAGTCATTGCTTTACCGCGACGACCATTGTCTAACAAGGAGTCAACCGCTTCTTGCAACATACGCTTTTCATTGCGCGTAATGATTTCCGGAGCGCGCAATTCCATCAAGCGCTTCAAACGGTTATTACGGTTAATGACGCGACGATACAAATCGTTCAAATCGGAAGTCGCAAAACGACCACCATCCAATGGTACCAATGGACGCAATTCTGGAGGCAACACTGGCAACACTTCCATGATCATCCAGTCTGGTTTGATACCAGAACGTTGGAAGGCTTCCAATACTTTCAAACGCTTAGAATATTTCTTGATCTTCGCTTCAGATTTAGATTCTTTGAGTTCTGTACGCAAAGTTTCCGCATCACGATCGATATCGATAGAGCGCAACAATTCACGGATACCTTCTGCCCCCATGAATGCGGTGAACTCGTCACCATATTCTTCGTATTTTGCTGCGTAATCATCTTCAGACATGATTTGGCATTTTTTCAGCGGAGTCATGCCGGGATCAGTCACAACGTATGCTTCAAAATATAATACGCGTTCGATATCGCGCAAAGTCATGTCGAGTACCATACCCAAACGGGAAGGCAAGGATTTCAAGAACCAGATATGTGCTGTTGGAGAAGCCAACTCGATATGGCCCATGCGCTCACGACGCACTTTCGCCAAAGTCACTTCAACGCCGCACTTTTCGCAGATCACACCGCGATGCTTCAAACGCTTGTATTTACCGCACAAGCATTCGTAATCTTTAATTGGGCCAAAAATCTTCGCGCAGAACAAACCGTCACGCTCTGGCTTGAACGTACGGTAGTTGATTGTTTCTGGCTTTTTAACTTCGCCATAGGACCATGAACGGATTTTTTCTGGAGACGCGAGACCAATTTTGATCGCGTCGAATTGTTCATTGGGCTGAACTTGCTTGAATAGATCGAGCAGGGCTTTCATGTATTGCACTCCAGTGAAGTGTTGAATCGCTTGTGCTTATGGAACGCATTTGATCTGCTTTAAGTTTAACCCTGTTCGCATTAGCGGGAGAGCCTGTTCGACATCTTGGTCGATCCAAGTTCCGCAAAATACCGGGAACAAAAAACACAAAAAATGTTAGTCCATCTGAATGACCAACGCCCGAAATGAATTCGGGCGAAGGTTTACTACCAATTTACTAATTAAAATCTGATTAAAGACAGATCAAGTGCCAATCAACTACGCTCTAGATCGATATCGATACCTAAAGAACGAATCTCTTTAACAAGAACGTTGAAGGACTCTGGCATACCAGCGTCGATCACGTGATCACCTTTAACGAGATTTTCGTACACTTTCGTACGACCATTCACGTCATCGGACTTCACAGTCAACATCTCTTGCAAGACATAAGACGCACCGTACGCTTCAAGTGCCCACACCTCCATCTCACCGAAACGCTGACCACCGAATTGTGCTTTACCGCCCAATGGTTGTTGTGTCACGAGAGAGTACGGACCAGTCGAACGTGCATGCATCTTGTCATCAACCAAGTGATGCAATTTTAAGACGTGCATGTAACCAACGGTCACATTACGTTCAAACGCTTCACCAGTGCGACCGTCATACAAAGTCACTTGATTCTTCGATGGCGTCATACCTAATTGTTTCGCGATTGGATCTGGGTAAGCCAAATCCAACATGCGACGAATTTCAGACTCATGCGCACCGTCAAACACTGGGGTTGCGAACGGCACACCTTTTTTCAGGTTAGACGTCAATTCCATGATTTCATCATCAGACAAACCATCGATATCTTCAGACTTACCAGATTCGTTATAGATTTGTTTCAAGAAACCACGTAATTCTTCTACTTTCGCTTTGGCGTTCAACATTTCGCCGATACGCAAGCCAAGACCTTTAGCTGCCCAACCTAAGTGAACTTCCAAAACCTGCCCCACGTTCATACGTGATGGAACACCCAATGGGTTCAACACGATATCCGCTGGTGTACCATCGGCCATGTATGGCATATCTTCAACCGGAACAATGCGTGAAACCACACCCTTGTTACCGTGACGACCCGCCATCTTGTCACCTGGTTGCAAACGACGTTTAACGGCTAAGTAAACCTTAACCATTTTTTGTACGCCTGGTGGCAACTCATCGCCTTGCGTCAATTTCGTACGCTTTTCTTCAAACGCTAAATCGAATTGGTGACGTTTTTCAGCGATAGAATCTTTGATCGCTTCGATTGCACGTGCTGCGTCTTCATCTGCTGGGCGAATATCGAACCAATGGTACTTATCAACTTCTGCTAAGTATTCCTTAGTAATCGTCGCGCCTTTAGCCAATTTATTTGGACCACCGTTGGCGACTTTACCAACCAACATACGTTGCAAACGTTCGAAGGCATCGCCTTCCACAATACGCAACTGATCGTTCAAATCGAGGCGATAGCGCTTCAATTCATCATCGATAATTTGTTGCGCACGCTTGTCGCGTTGGATACCTTCACGTGTGAACACTTGAACGTCGATAACCGTACCAACCATGCCTGAAGGCACGCGCAGGGATGTATCTTTAACGTCGGAAGCTTTTTCACCGAAAATCGCACGCAAGAGTTTTTCTTCTGGTGTCAGTTGCGTTTCACCTTTTGGCGTTACTTTACCGACCAGCGTATCGCCTGCAGTCACTTCAGCACCGATGTAGACGATACCGGATTCATCCAGACGTGCTAATTGGTTTTCAGCAAGGTTAGAGATATCACGCGTGATTTCTTCTGCACCCAACTTCGTATCACGCGCTACAGCAGATAATTCTTCGATATGAATGGAAGTGTAGCGGTCATCCGCAACCACTTTTTCAGAGATCAAAATCGAATCTTCGAAGTTATAGCCGTTCCATGGCATAAACGCGATCAACATGTTTTGACCGAGCGCCAATTCTCCCAGATCTGTTGATGCACCGTCAGCCAACACGTCACCCTTCGCTACGATATCGCCAACTTTGACGATAGGACGTTGGTTGATGTTCGTGTTTTGGTTAGAACGTGTGTACTTAATCAAGTTGTAGATATCAACACCGACTTCGCCCGCTTGCGCTTCCGCGTCATTCACACGAATAACGATACGGCCTGCATCGATATAATCAACTTTACCACCGCGCAATGCTTGTACTGTGGTACCGGAGTCGACAGCTACCGTGCGTTCGATACCTGTACCGACGAATGCCTTTTCTGGACGCAAGCAAGGAACTGCTTGACGTTGCATGTTGGCACCCATCAACGCACGGTTCGCATCATCGTGTTCCAAGAATGGAATCAGGGATGCTGCAACAGAAACCACCTGACCGGTAGCAACGTCCATGTATTGAACGCGCTCTGGTGAAACCAAAATTGTTTCGCCAGCTTGACGAGATGAAACCAATTCGTCGCACAAACTACCATTCGCATCAATCGTTGCATTCGCCTGAGCGATGATGTAACGACCTTCTTCAATTGCGGACAAGTAATCGATCTGATTCGTGATCTTGCCGTCGATAACTTTGCGGTATGGTGTTTCCAAGAAACCATATTCGTTCAAACGCGCATACAAAGCCAAAGAGTTAATCAAACCAATGTTTGGACCCTCTGGTGTTTCAATCGGACATACACGACCGTAGTGAGTTGGATGAACGTCACGTACTTCAAAGCCAGCACGTTCACGTGTCAAACCACCAGGTCCCAATGCGGAAATTCGACGCTTATGCGTGATCTCTGACAATGGGTTAGTTTGATCCATAAACTGAGACAATTGTGAAGAACCGAAGAACTCGCGGATTGCTGCAGAGATAGGCTTAGAGTTGATCAAATCGTGCGGCATCAAGTTGTCTGCTTCGGCTTGACCCAAGCGTTCTTTGACAGCACGTTCAACACGTACCAAACCGGCACGGAATTGGTTCTCAGCCAATTCACCAACACAACGTACACGACGATTACCCAAGTGATCGATATCATCGACTTCGCCGCGACCATTGCGCAACTCAACCAAGATCTTAATTACGGACAAAATATCGTCATCAGACAAAGTCATCGCACCAGTCAATTCATCGCGACCAATACGGCGATTGAATTTCATACGACCTACTGCGGACAAATCGTAACGATCTTCGTTGTAGAACAAACCGTTAAACAATGCCTCAACAGAATCTTCTGTTGGCGGTTCACCAGGACGCATCATGCGGTAGATCGCAACACGCGCTGCCATTTGGTCAGCGGTATCATCTGCACGCAAAGTTTGAGAGATGTATGCACCTTGATCGAGATCATTGGTGTACAAAGTTTGAATATCAGTGACTTTTGCATCACGCAATTTCGCCAACAATTCTTCTGTCAACTCATCATTTGCA
This sequence comes from Affinundibacterium baiyunense, assembly GCF_018139645.1. Classification (GTDB taxonomy): domain Bacteria; phylum Pseudomonadota; class Gammaproteobacteria; order Burkholderiales; family Burkholderiaceae_D; genus Undibacterium; species Undibacterium baiyunense. Next base: position 5,015 of record NZ_JAGSPM010000008.1, on the reverse strand, counting down.
TTCGCAACGACTTCGCCAGTATCCGCATCAACGATATTTTTCGCCAATACGCGACCGAGCAAATAGTCTTCAGGCACAGAAATCATCTTGATGCCAGCAGATTCAATTTCACGCACATGCTTGGAATTGATACGCTTGTCTTTAGCGACGATCAACTTACCAGACTTATCGGAGATATCGAAGCGTGCAACTTCACCGCGCAGACGTTCAGAAACGAATTCCATTTCTGCGCCATCGCTATGCAATGAGAAGTTATCGAATACAAAGAAGTTCGCCAAGATCTGTTCGTTGGTCATGCCGATCGCACGCAACAAGATCGTGACTGGCATCTTACGACGACGGTCAATACGGAAGAACAGAATGTCTTTTGGATCGAATTCAAAATCCAACCATGAACCACGGTAAGGAATGATACGAGCCGAGAACAACAACTTACCAGATGAATGTGTCTTGCCGCGATCGTGTTCGAAGAACACACCAGGCGAACGGTGCAACTGAGAAACGATAACACGCTCAGTACCGTTGATCACGAAAGAACCAGTGGTCGTCATGAGTGGCAATTCACCCATATACACTTCTTGTTCTTTCATTTCTTTAACGACAGGCTTGGTTGGAGATTCTTTATCGAGAATCACCAACCGCACTTTTGCACGCAAAGGAGATGCAAATGTCAAACCGCGCAATTGACATTCCTTGACGTCAAAGGCTGGATCGCCTAAAACGTAGGATAGAAATTCTAAACGAGCGAACCCATTGTGCGACACGATCGGGAAAATGGACGTGAAGGCTGACTGCAAGCCCTCATTTTTGCGCGCAGACGGTGCTTTGTCGGCTTGCAAAAAGCCCAAATATGACTCGAGCTGGGTCGCCAGCAGGAACGGAACGTTGTGGACGTTAGCGCGTTTCGCAAATGATTTACGAATGCGCTTCTTCTCAGTAAATGAGTAGTGCATGGACACTCCGTGAGTGGCAAGGAAGGATGGAGAATTCAGATTTCAAAACTTTTTTCCAGTTAAATGACACGACAAGAAAAACCATCAAGAAACCTCAAGTCTCAGCCCTCACCTTAAGAGATTCGGCTTAGGAAATTTCAACAAACTACAATGAACCAACAATTCTGCCGCGAGAACGACAGAGAAGCCAAAGAGGAACCTTCTCTTGCAAGAAGATTCCTTACTTTGACTTAGGCAAACTCGAAAGTCCGCCAGTATAACACGGAATTACTTAACGTCAACTTTCGCGCCAGCTTCTTCCAATTTCTTCTTAGCAGCTTCAGCGTCAGCTTTTGAAACGCCTTCTTTAACTGCTTTTGGTGCGCCATCAACGAGATCTTTAGCTTCTTTCAAGCCCAAACCTGTGATTTCGCGAACTGCTTTAATAACGCTAACTTTGTTTGCTCCAGCTTCAGCCAGAACTACTGTGAATTCTGTTTGCTCTTCAGCTGCTGCAGCACCGCCGCCAGCTGCTGGACCAGCAACCGCCATTGCAGCTGCAGAAACGCCGAATTTTTCTTCGAAAGCTTTAACCAAGTCGTTCAAGTCCATTACGGACATCGCGCCTACGGCTTCCAAGATATCTTCTTTACTAATTGCCATTTGAAACTCCTAATTTTTTAAAAAACATCGATTCAGTATTTGACGGAAACGTCAGCTGTTCACTAATAAGCGATTAAGCAGCTTCTGCTTCTTTTTTCGCTGCCAAAGCTGCGAGGCCACGTGCGAAGCCGGATACAGGTGCCTGCATCATGCCTAACAATTGTGCCAACAGTACTTCGCGGCTTGGGATGCTTGCCAACGCAACAACACCAGCTTTGTCCAAAGACTTACCAGCATAGTTACCAGCTTTAACGACTAACTTGTCATTGCCTTTTGCGAAGTCATTAACGACTTTAGCAGCAGCAACAGCATCATCCGAGATCGCATAGATCAACGGACCTGTCATTTCGTTAGCCAGGCTTGCAAACGCAGTACCCTCTACAGCGCGACGTGCGAGTGTGTTTTTCAACACGCGCATGTATACGCCTTGAGCACGTGCTTGTGCACGCAATTGCGTCAAATGACCGACCTGGATGCCACGGTATTCAGCTACGACGATAGTCTGCGCAGTTGCTACTTTTGCAGAGACTTCAGCGACGACAGCCTTTTTGTCATTCAGATTGAGACTCACGGTCAACCTCCATTAATGATATTCAGTCGATACACCACAATGATGCATTTCCCTCATATCGTTTCGAACACGGCGTCCGAAGTTAGGAGCTTCACTGGGTTAGCAGTGGTCACTACAAAACTTGTTCGGGTACACCATCTGCGCTGGGCATCGAGAATCGCTTCTCAACAATTAACTTTTTAAACATATTTAAAAAGCCCAACGGTCTTTGACACTCTGTTTGCTTTATTACCAAAGCAATTAATCACAAACAGCCCAAAGATGCGCCACTCACCAATGATGAGTGGACTTAATTTTTACTATTTATTACGCAGACAAATTCACGTGATCTACGCGCACACCTGCACCCATCGTGGATGAGATAGAAACTTTACGCAGATAAACACCTTTACTTGTCGCTGGCTTAGCTTTATTCAAAGCGTCGATCAAAGCCAACAAGTTCGCTTTCAAATCGCCATCAGCGAAAGATTTACGACCAATTGTTGTATGGATAATACCTGCTTTGTCTGTACGGTATTGAACTTGACCAGCTTTAGCATTTTTAACCGCTGTAGCAACGTCAGGCGTTACTGTGCCAACTTTTGGATTCGGCATCAAACCGCGTGGACCCAAAACTTGACCCAAAGTACCAACGATACGCATTGTGTCTGGAGAAGCAATCACAACGTCAAATGGCATATCGCCAGCTTTAACGCGCTCTGCCAAATCTTCCATACCAACGATATCTGCACCAGCTGCTTTCGCTTCTTCAGCTTTTGCGCCTTGTGCGAATACCGCTACGCGAACTGTTTTACCTGTACCAGCTGGCAATACAACCGCGCCACGAACAACTTGGTCAGATTTCTTAGGATCAACACCGAGTTGAACGGAAACGTCGATAGATTCGTTGAATTTTGCAGTTGCGCATTCTTTGATCAACGCAATAGCGTTATCAAATGGATACACTTTCAAACGATCTACTTTTGTTTTCAGCAATTTTGCTCTTTTAGATAACTTAGCCATTACAGACCCTCCACCGTGATGCCCATGGAACGAGCGGAACCTGCGATTGTACGCACGGCTGCTTCCATATCAGCTGCAGTCAAATCTTTTTGCTTAACTGTTGCGATTTCTTCGGCTTGTGCACGAGTGATTTTGCCAACCTTGTCTGTATGTGGTTTAGCAGAACCTTTAGTAATACCAGCTGCTTTTTTGATCATGTATGTTGCTGGCGGCGTCTTCATCACGAATGTGAAAGACTTATCAGCAAATGCGGTGATCACAACTGGAATTGGCATACCTGGTTCCATACCTTGAGTCTGCGCGTTAAACGCTTTGCAGAATTCCATGATATTCAAACCACGTTGACCCAATGCTGGACCGATTGGTGGGGATGGATTTGCTTTACCAGCTGGCACTTGCAGCTTGATAAAACCAATAATTTTCTTTGCCATGATGGCTCCTTCTATGATTGAGTGGTAGCGCCTTTTGTTCAGATAACCGAGCAACAGGCTCCTCGCTTTTTCACTAGCTTTGTATTTCTACACGGCGCTAGCCCCGCTTACAACATCGAACTACTTAAACTTTCTCAACCTGGGCAAATTCCAAGTCAACTGGTGTTGCGCGACCAAAAATTGTTACATTAACGCGCACTTTCGATTTACCGTAATTAACTTCTTCAACATTGCCGTTGAAATCAGTAAATGGACCTTCTTTGATTCGAACAACTTCACCAACCTCATACAGCACTTTTGGCCTTGGCTTTTCAACACCATCTTGAACTTGCTGCAGAACTTTTTCGATTTCGTGACGTGGAATAGGAGCGGGCTTATTCGATTTACCGCCGATAAATCCAGTTACCTTACTAGTATTCTTAACCAAGTGCCAAGTATCATCTGTCATTTCCATTTCTACAAAAACATAGCTTGGAAACAAACGACGCTCAGTAACACTTTTCTTACCATTCTTTACTTCAATAACTTCTTCGGTTGGAACTAAAATCTGTCCAAACATATCTTGCATTTCAGCGCGCTCAATGCGCTCTATCAATGCACGTTGAACACTCTTTTCCATACCGGAATAGGCGTGAACCGCATACCATTTTTTTGCGCTTTTAGGGACAGAAACACCAGAGTCCAGCTCTGGTGTATTCTCCACATTTTTTTCTGAGGTTTGTTCGCTCATTATTTAAGCCCAAGAATTACATTCATAATCAAATATTCAAGAACTTTATCAGTAGTAAACAGGAATATCGCCATAATTAAAACAAACCCAAACACTACTGCTGTCATTTGCCCTGCTTCTTTTCGAGTAGGCCAAACCACTTTCTTCGCCTCACGAATTGACTCCTTCGCAAAGGACACCAATTCACGACCTGTTTCAGAAATAAATACCAAAACAACAGCCAATGCGATACCACCAAATAAGGCACCTAGACGAACATATTTCGGCTGACCCGCAAGAACATAAAATGCGACCACACCAGCGATCGCAGCAATAATCGCCAAAACGATTTTGTACTTATCACTAGATGTACTTACAGTTTGAACGGTTTGGTTAGACATGCTTAATTTGCTTTCGATGCCTTTTGGCCTTGATGGTGGCAGGGGCGGAGGGAATCGAACCCCCAGCCTACGGTTTTGGAGACCGTCGCTCTGCCAATTGAGCTACACCCCTACAACTAAGAACTTGGTAAGCAAAAACAGCGATCCATTCGGATCGCCATTTTTACTTGAGAACTGCGATATTACTCGATGATTTTAGCAACAACACCAGCACCAACAGTACGACCACCTTCACGGATAGCGAAGCGCAAGCCTTCTTCCATCGCGATCGGGTTGATCAACTTAACAGTGATAGATACGTTATCA
>NZ_JAGSPM010000037.1 GCF_018139645.1 Affinundibacterium baiyunense | reverse complement strand
AGCTCCCTAGTACTTTATATTATTTCACTAATACTAACAACAAAACTAACACACACAAGCACAATAGACGCCCAAGAAGTAGAAACAATTTGAACAATTCTCCCAGCTGTCATTCTTATTCTAATTGCCCTTCCCTCCCTACGAATTCTATACATAATAGACGAGATTAATAACCCAGTTCTAACAGTAAAAACTATAGGACACCAATGATACTGAAGCTATGAATATACTGACTATGAAGACCTATGCTTTGACTCCTACATAATCCCAACCAATGACCTAAAACCAGGTGAACTACGACTGCTAGAAGTTGATAACCGAGTCGTTCTGCCAATAGAACTTCCAATCCGTATATTAATTTCATCTGAAGACGTCCTCCACTCATGAGCAGTCCCCTCCCTAGGACTTAAAACTGATGCCATCCCAGGCCGACTAAATCAAGCAACAGTAACATCAAACCGACCAGGGTTATTCTATGGCCAATGCTCTGAAATTTGTGGATCTAACCATAGCTTTATGCCCATTGTCCTAGAAATGGTTCCACTAAAATATTTCTAAAACTGATCTGCTTAAATAATTAAATTAAAAAAAAAAAAAAAAAAAAAAAAAAAAAAGGCGAGGCAAAACGGATATTGGAGGTTG
>NZ_JAGSPM010000007.1 GCF_018139645.1 Affinundibacterium baiyunense | reverse complement strand
GCAGCGTCTGCAGTTGGCGCACAAAAAATCACGACTGGTTCTGGTAACGACACAGTGATTTTTGATGCATTGGACGACAACCGTGCTGGCTTGACTATCTCTGACACAGTTGACGGTGGCACAGGTTCTGACACATTGGTTATCGATGGTAACTTGTCAGTTGCTGGTGTGATCGCTTTGGGCGCATCTGAATGGACTAACGTTTCTAACTTCGAAACAATCCGTTTGGTAAATGCTGGTGCAGGTAGCTCTTACTCATTGACATTGACAGACACATTGATCTCTAAGAACAATGCTTCTGGCGTATTGTCAATCGTGAACGACAATGACACAGCAAATGATTCAGCAGCAACTGCTGACACAGCTGGCGTTTCTAACGAAAGCGCTGTTGTAATCGACGCTCGTGCATTGAGCAACGTTAGTCGTTTCAACTACAACGGTGAAGAAGGTGCTAGCCGCACTACTGACCGTATCATCCTATCTGATGTAAGTTTGAATGGTACACACAACATCAATGGTGGCGCAGTTGATAACGACGCGACCAATAACAGTCAAAAGAATGACGACGTTTTAGAGTTGCGCAATGCGACAAATGCCTCGATGGGTGACTTCTCTGGCATTAGCAATATTGGCACCATCGAATTAACCAACGACACTGCTGTATCCCAAGTATCACAAATTCAGCTCAACGATAATATCGTTAACGCGATGGTAGACAGCTATCAAGCAGCGAATACAACAACACACGTAGAACGCTTAACGATTCGCGCCTTAGGCAATACCAACTTCGCTACCGCCACTGTGGGTGTTACGCTGGACGCTGCCACTTTGACAGCAGCTTCTGCACTCGATGTGACCTTAGGTCGCGGTGCTAATAACTTGCAACTAGGCGCTGGCTCTGACCGTGTGGTGTTATTAGGTAACTACGTTGCTGGTACTTACACAGCAACAGAAAACGGCGTTTCCATTAATGGTCAATCGACGGCAGGCGCGGTAGCACGCGTCGTCAACGACACCATCAACCTTGGCGGCGGTAACGATACACTGGTTACCTATGGTGCGATCGATTTAAGTGGCGCCACTTTATCTGGTATTGAAAACATCACCAATAACTCCGCTGTCGTCCTTACTGCATCGCAATACAATGCATTAATCGCAGCACGTGCTTCACTTGGCTTAAGTGGCCCTGTATTAACATTCTCTGGCACAGGACCGCATCAATTAACTATTGTTGACGACGTTGGTGGCATCAATAACATCGACTTGTCTTATATCTCCGTTAGTGGTGGTACTTTGCTCTATGATGTTACTTCCGCATCCAATGCTACCGGCGGCGGCACTAACAACATAACCACCTCCAACGCTGTCAATGTATCTGGTACTGGCGCAGCAATCGCTGGAACCGTTGGTACTACTCCTTCCAATAATGGAGGGGGATCAACAAACGTTAACCTTACCGCAGGTGGCATTTTCAACGGCACCACTAGCATCGCTGAAAACTTTACAGGAGTAAGTGCTGCGTTCGTTGGTACGACTATTAATGGGAACGGCAGTGATACTGATAAGATCACGTTCACTGGCGGCGGCAGCATTGTCATTGGCGGAGGCAATACCATTACGAATATCAAAACCCTCGCTACAGACAATACATCTACCGACATCTATTTTGTTGTTTCGACTGCAGGGATTAACACCATTAACGGTGGCACTGGCAATGATCGCGTGTACTTAGCAAACTCTGGTAACTCAATGTTAGCTGGCAATATCAATTTAGGTGCAGGCAATAATCAGCTATCCCTGGAAGGAAAAACATATACAGGCACTTTTGGAGCTGGAGCTGGCACTTCAGATATCCTTAACATGGTTAACTCGTCAGACATTAGTGGTGCAACTGTAACAGGATTCGAGAGTCTCGTAGTTTCGTCGAATGGCAGTATTACTTTGAGTGCTGCGCAATATTCTGCCTTTTCATCAATTAATGCTTTGTCAACCAATAACATCACATTTGCAACTGCAGGTAACATTGTTGGCAACTCAACCGTAGAAAACTACACGCTGGCGAATGGTTCAAATAATTTTACAGGTACTGCTGGCATCGTCTCAGTAATAGGTGGCACTGGTTCAGATACGTTCAACGTTGGTAGTTTCGACATCATTATGACCATCGCGCCGAATGGGATTGATGGCGGTACAGGTCCAGGAGACACGCTTAATGTTGGAGCCGTCATTGCTGCTCTAGATATGTCAAACAAAGTGACTGGTGTCGAAACAATTAATGTAACTGCGGGTACCAATGCTTTCTGGACTATCACGAATGCAAATGGTGCTGGTACTATTTTGAATCTCACCAAATCAGCGACCACTGCACTCAACAATGTCTTGCTCGGATCAGGTGGACAAACATTAAATGTTATTGGCACGGGTAGTGGTGCTATAACTATTACGGGTGGTTCTGGCGCAGATACTATCAATCTTTCTACAAGCACATTGGGCAGCGATACCATCATGGCAGGCTCTACCATCGCTGCTATTGACACAGTTAGTAACTTCAAAGCGGTCGGCTCTGACCAATTTAAAACTGGTGTAGCTGCTACCACATTAGATACGCTAACTATCGCTTTCGCCGACATTGCAACTTTACCAGGGGCGATCACAACAGCTGCAACTGCTGCCGGCGCTGCGTTTGCCGCGAATACTCAAGCATATCTCATCACGGTAAATGGCGGTACCGCAGCAGGCACTTACGTCTTCCAGAATATCGGTGGTACAGTTGGCGCGGTGGATGCCACCGATTTTATTGTTCAGTTAATAGGTATAACTGGATCAATTGTCGTTGGCGACTTTGTTGCTTAACAAGATGGAGTAAGCCAAATTGGAAAGTAAATAAGCGGAACAGTTACTAGACAACATTCTCCTTTATTGTGCCAAATAAAAAACCTACGCCTGTAAAGACGTGGGTTTTTTTATCTGCATACAGTATATTCAACAAGTAACTAATTTCACTATTAGCCCATCGTACCATCTTCACATGTGAGCTAAATTACATGACCGACACCCAACAAGAAAATTTGCATCTTTTAGAAAATGCACTAGCCCAGACGCTACACACCCCCTCCAGCAGTCTTGGATGGCACAAAATGGTTTTTTTATTGCGCCAATTAGCCAATCCTCAAGTATCTTTACAGATAGAACAAATCATTTTGTCCAAGGTACCTCAGTTCGGCTATGCTGGTTTTTTGCGTGCTGGCTTTTTGGATATATTAACCGGACGTCCCGAGTATTTAATTCAAGCAGCAAAAGCATTGTTAGGCTTACCTGAGTTTGATCCAGATCGAGCGATAATTTTCTTGCAGAGTAGCTGGCAGAGAGTATTGATAGATATTCCTGATCGAACCTCATTTTACGCAAGACTATCTGCGATTGCTTTACCCGAAATCGCTGGTCGCCTACATCAAAATACAATAAAAAACTTACTGGCTTCGACAGAAATTAAGCTACCTATTCGCGATATCAAAACGATTCGAAAAGTTGCCTTGATCGCACCTTTGTTAAGCAACTTAAAACATCCACCAACATTAATGGCTTTGCAGCAAGCTCGTTGTTTACGTCAATGTGGATACGAAGTAAATTTATACTCAGCGCAGGAAATGTTAGGGCCAAATAGCCAACAGTATTTGGGGAATGGCATAGTGCATCAGGCTCCAATATTCACCCTACAGGGGTGGGAGAATTACCTAGATGAAGATAACCAAGTAGTCACCGGAAATACCCAGCATCTCATTTGCAAACGTTGGCAAGGATTAGCGCGCCACATTGCGCAATTTGACCCAGACTTGGTGATGCAGGTTGGTCTATATAGTGGTTTATCAGCTCTAATGTATCAACAAAGGCCAGTGCTGAGCCTAGGTGTAAATTCTCTTGCACCAATCACACCATCTGACGTGTGGTTAACGGCACAAGAAGAATTACATGAAAGTACTTTAACTCCTTGGGGTTCGGCTACCGATAGTGGTATCGCTTTTTATTACCCTTATCGTTTGGAGCGCCCGTCCTCACTCAAAGCGTTACCGATTCAAAACGCCATGAGTACCGTAAATTCAAATTGGACTAGTGACCATATCGTGCTTAGCACTTTTGTCAGTGAAGCGGAAGCCAGAATAAGTGGTGTTTGGGCACGTGGCATGTGTCATGCTCTAAAATACTTTCCAAAGTTGCGTTGGTTGATCGTCGGTGGTAGTGGGCAACTACCTAGCTCGTTGCAAGACGTATCAGAGCAAGTGCAGTGCCTACCATTTTGTGAGGATGTATTGAAATATTTGAGTTGCACCGATATTTATGTCAATCCGCCTATGATGGGAGGCGGCTTTTCTGTGGCTGAGGCAATGGCAGCAGGTGTACCAGCAATAAGTATGCGTGATACCGATGGGGGCGATAAATTAGGCAGTGATGCTGTTTCAGATTTAAGAGCATACTTTGACCTATTACAACGTTTAATTCAAGACTCTCAATATCGCGAAACTCTAGGCATTCAACAGGAACAACACTTCAATCAAATTTTAGATTTAACGCATGCTACACCGAGCTTACAGAGGGCATGCGAGTTAGCGCTAGTAAGATTTAACTTTCAAAAATAAAATGTTAGGCGCAAAATCGCTAACAAAATGCAACTTACGAACTCACCAGTTTTTTAAACTTTGCTGGTACACCAACCATCAAAGAAGAACTCGCAACATCACTGGTAACGACAGCACCTGCTGCAATAAATGCACGATCTCCGATCATGAGACGTTCTAATAAGCTTGCTCCCATACCGACGGTAACGCTGTGACCAATTTTCGACAACCCTCCAATATTGCTACCTGGCTGTATCCGCGAATATGCGCCAACTTCAGTATCATGGCCTATCGTCACGCCACGGTTAATAAAGACGTGATTATGCAAACTCACTCCTGGACCGATAACGCTTTTAGCACCAATAAAGACTCCTGGCGATAGATTGGCTAGTGGCGAAACATAAGCTTGCGGATGAATCAGAACGGTATACTCTAGGGTAAATTTTTTCTCTAATGATTCAACAATCTTGATCCGCTCTGGAGTCGTTGGCCCAAGCAAATACATCTCACCTGGTTCCGGCTGGAATGCGTCGATCGAAATAATTTCCGGCACAACGCCAAAAGCCGCCCAACTTTGAATCCGATCTTTCAAAGGCCGATCACGATCACCTTCAGGTTCTGGCATGTGTAAAACGATTTTTTTTATACCTAAACCGTTTGCAAAAGCACAATCGAATAGATCGGAGAGAATATTGCTGGCACCAAAAATAACTAGCACATGATTAAGCGGATTAGCTGGCATCGTCATAATGTGTGGCATGCAGGTGTTAGTCCAAGCAGAGTTCTAGTCGTATCGGGCGTGGAAATATCTCTTCCCATGGTAGTGGCGAGGTCATGCATTCTTCGCACTAACTGCTGGTTACTTGCCAGTTGAGTGCGTTGATCATCGAACCATAAATTGTCTTCCAAACCAATGCGAATACCGTGCCCCATAGTCATTCCGAGCAAATTAGCGCGAGTTTGAAAACGACCTATACCCCCAACCGACCAGATTGACTGTGGAGGCAAATCTGTCACGATATTAGAGAGATGCGAAAGTTGAAGCTGCGCAGTTCCTGGGTTTCCTAAAATAATATTGAAATAATACGGGGCACTGATGAGTCCCTTATCTATCAAAATTTTGGCAAAATTGACCATACCTAGATCAAAGATTTCTAATTCTGGCTTTATGCCATTTGCCTGCATAATGCGTGCCAATTCCATGATATCGTTAGGTGAATTGACACTGCTTGACCGACTAAAATTCATAGATCCCAGAGTTAAGCTCGCCATATCTGGATGGGAATTTTTACACAACTCATGTAAATATAAAGTACTGGATCTTCGCTCGATATCTTGTGTGTTGCGTCCGCTGGTAGTCGTAACAATTACTATTTGCGGTGCTTCAGCACGAATACCTTGAATGATGTCACGGTATATAGCTGGATCTTCACTCGCAGCTCCGGATTTATCGCGGGCATGCAAATGAACCATACTAACGCCATATTGAATACACTCCAAAACACAAAGAATTATTTCGTCTGGATTTAAAGGCACCAAAGGTGATTGGCTACGCTGAGGAATCATACCGGTCGGTGCTAAATTAAGAATAAGCGGGGATAGTGATTGCATATATGGTTGTAAGTTGCTACGCAAAACAGCAATATAACGTAGCTTTTCTACTCATTCGGACTGAATATTCAAATTTATCAGTTCTATAGCAAAACCAAACAAAGAATCACCTCTATATAGAATGTGGTTAGCTAATTCGAATAGACATTGAACATGTAACTCCATTAAATTTCGATTCATGTTCGAAAATATCAAGAACTAAACAGAATTCGACTAGTGACAAAATCGAATTTCCGTAAACTAATTGTAGCAACTCATAAGATCAAATGTGAGTTGGGGTTGAAATGTTGTTATGAAAAATTCCACACGGGATATTCCGATTACTTAATGAGTCATATCTATTAATTCATTAAAAATATGAAGTTGATTACCTTTCTGATACAACAGTTATTGATTCTTAAATTTTGTATATAAGCATATCGAAAACATGCGAAATCACACAACAATTGTAATATGCAACATATGTAACAACTATCTTTAATTTAAGCAAAACTAAGACAAAGTTGGCTGGGGTCGTTCAACAAATTAATAAGAAATTCAATCTTGGAACAATCCTCCAAAAATACCAACTTAATAATTCAAAATTGCAACCAAAAAATTTTGCGCTTTATTGAGTGACCTTTCCTTGATGACATCCTCCTCGAGTGTAGTTCATGAGAATTAGCAATACTCTAGAATCTACTTACATTATCAATGTATTGATCTCGTTTGGTTTTAAACCTAGCCCGTCATTCAATATGACCATAACTCACCACTTATTACGCATCCAGTCATAAGTAACTAAATAACAACAAAGTGTATTTAAAAAATTGGCTTTTAACAACACAAGCTCGCATAGCCACACAGATTAATTGCATAAATATAAGAAATATTTTTTAAAATTAAGTGCTCCATGTGTTTATTTGCATTGGTGTGATAACTTCTTTTGGTCTAATACCTCTTTTCTCAAGAAACAACTTAGCCGACGCTCACCTTGTATAGTCAACTATTGTCGAAACGCTTAACGGACTTAGCTCTCCTAGTTTCCATAGCAACCAAGCAATTAATTTTTTATCCTCATCGAGAGAAAATCAGTTAAATTTCTACTCATCAAAAATTATTATCGCACGCCCAAGCAATGATAAAATATTTCCACATGGAAATTTATCATTAAACAATAAATTAGTTACTAATTTATATGACAGCACAGCTAATAGGATTTGGTATTGAATGAACAAGTTCGAAACGTCTCAGTCTTTTCATCAAGATCATTGGTGGCGACTGCATCCATCGCACGAAGTTATAACCTACAAATTAGTTCTTTTTCTTGCCCTCCTCGCCTTCATCCAGTTTTTATCTTGGTTAATTCCAAGCGCACCTAATCATCAAGGCATTCCCTACTACTTATCGCTCCATACTTTAATGGAGACGCTTTCGATTGCAGTGGCGATGATGGTAGTTGCGGTTGGTTGGAACAATCGACAATCGCGTAATACACAGAACTTGGTCTTGCTTGCTTGTTTGTTTTTCGCGGTCGGCATTCTGGATTTTTTGCACATGGTGTCGTATCCCGGCATGCCTGAATTCTTAAGTCATAACGATACAGATAAACACTTAAACTTTTGGCTCTCTGCGCGTTTTGTGGCGGCGCTCGCATTGCTGGTTGTAAGTATCTGTTCTTGGGAAACTAGCGTATCAAAGAAATTTCAATACGCCTTGTTTTCTGCGACCTGCACCGTTACAACATTGTTCGCTGCATTGGTCGTCTATCGCCAAGATTTGTTTCCGCATTGGTTTATCCCAAGTCAAGGTCTAACACCACTGAAGAAACTACTCGAATACGTCTTCATCTTGATGAACATAGCGACAGCCATCGTATTGTGGATCAAGATGCGGCAACCACAGTCGTTTAAAGCCTCGCTATTATTTGCAGCGGTTTGTACGATGGCGATGAGTGAATTCTTTTTTACGCTGTATGCAACCTTAACCGGTGCCTACAATGTGCTCGGGCATATTTACAAGGTCATTAGTTACTACTTCATCTATCGCGCAGTGGTTGTTGAAGCGATTGAGCAACCCTACTTAAAACTAGAAGTCGCACAACAAAATTTGGAATTGGCGGTACGAGCATCGAATACAGGTTTATGGGACTGGAATATCCAAACAGGACAAACCATCTACTCCAGCGTATGGAAAGCCCAACTAGGTTACACCGATGCTGAGCTCGACAATCATTTCAACACATGGGAATCGCTGCTGCATCCAGATGACAAAAAGCTCGCGCAACAAAGAGTGCAAGATTTTCTAGCGTTCGATTATATGAAAATCTATGAAAGTGAATTCCGCTTACGACACAAAGACGGTAGCTATCACTGGATTTTAGCGCGTGGCGAAAAACAATATGATCATCGTGGCCGTCTGCAACGTTTAGTCGGCTCGCATACCGACCTAACCGAATTTAAACGCGCTGAGGATCGCTTCCGCAGCGCACTTCAAGCCTCACCAAATGCAATGATCATGACCGATGAAAATGGGCTCATCGTATTGACCAATACCGAGGCTGACACGCTGTTCGGTTATGCCAGTTCAAGTCTACTAGGAAAGTCAATCGAAGAACTTATTCCGAGTCGATTACGAGATCAACATGGTCTACATATTCAAGGCTATCTCAAGCATGCTAACGAAAGAAAAATGGGGGAAGGTCGAGAACTATTCGCCTTACATAAAGATGGTCACGAGTTCCGTGTAGAAATTGGCTTAACGCCGATCTTCAAAGAGGAAAGCCGCTATATTCTGGCTTCTATTGTGGACATAACGAGTCAACTGCAATCTGAGCGCAGAATACGTCAACTGATTTATTTTGATTCCTTGACTGGGCTGCCTAACCGTCACTTACTCAAAGAAACCGTTCAAACTGCAATTATTCAAGCGCAAAAAGATGCGGTACAGCTTGGCTTACTGTTCTTAGATATTGATCACTTTAAGAACATTAACGATACCTTGGGCCATCGTACCGGTGACGAATTATTGGTAGAAATTAGCCAGCGTTTGCGAGATACCTTATTCAAAGAAAATGTAATCTCGCGCATGGGTGGTGACGAATTTGTCGTCATCATCAATCATTGCGATGATCAAGAGCTGAGCCGCATTGCCGAACGTTTGCTCAACAAAGTTTCTAAACCCTACCAACTCGAAAAACATAACCTAACTGTGACAGCATCGATCGGGATTGCCAGTTTCCCGCGGGATGGCGACGACTTTGAAACTTTGTACCAGCATGCTGATATTGCGATGTATAACGCGAAGCATGAAGGACGCAACGATTTCCGCTTCTTTAATCGCGATATGCAATTACGTACTGCACGTGTTCTCGCACTCGAAAACGCGATGCACCAAGCATTAGATAGAAACGAATTTTATTTGCAATATCAACCGCAGCTCTCGATCAAAGATCATCGTGTGATTGGGGTTGAAGCCTTACTTCGCTGGAAACATCCCGAACTGGGCATGATCTCACCTGCCGAGTTTATCCCGCTTGCTGAAAATGGCGGGCAAATTATTGCGATTGGCACTTGGGTGATACGAACCGCGGTCAAACAACTCAAACAGTGGTTAGACAACGGTTTACCGCCGATGGTGATGGCGGTGAATCTATCTGCGATTCAATTTAAGCATCCAGATTTGCCGGGATTAGTATCGAGCATACTCGAGCAAGCGCAACTTGCCCCTGAATATCTTGAGCTCGAACTCACTGAAGGTGTTGCGATGGGCGATCCTGTGCATGCCATCGGTATCATGGATGACTTGCATTCACGCGGGATCAGAATGTCAATCGATGATTTCGGCACCGGTTATTCTTCACTTAGCTATCTCAAAAAATTCAATATCTATAAACTCAAAATTGATCAATCATTTGTGCGTGATATTGCGACCGATGCAGATGACAGTGCGATTGTCAGCGCGATTATTCAACTCGCACATAGTCTCGACTTCATCACGATTGCCGAAGGCGTAGAAACTGAAGCACAAAGAGACTTTTTGCTAAAACAAGGCTGCGACGAACTACAAGGTTACTTATTTAGCAGACCCTTACTTGCAGAAGATGCAGAACAATTCATACGACAAAATGCGAAAAGATTGAGCCAAACACCGTTTAACTTGATTTGATCAAAAAAAATTGTGCAAGTTTCTACAAAGATAACTCTTGCCTATTGACCTAATCAGTTTATATGCTAATGTTTTCAATTATTTCTAACTGCTTTTTAATGCACTCTACCTAGCTCGGCTAATTGATCGTGACTAATATCTTGTAACCAAGCAAATGCTTTTAACCACAACTGCCTGGCTGATCATTCTATTTGCACCAGCTAGTGTAGTTCGTTATATCACCAGCGATGATGTGTTTTTGTTGACGCTCTATTGAATCATAGTTGATGCGCGCATTCGCGAATCGACACAGATAGTAAAGGCGAGATGAGACCAAATGCTTACCACGACAGCAAACCAATCTCCAGTCGTTTCCTTCTCGGATAAAAAGGTATTGATACTCGATGATATGCCCGATATGCGCACCACTATGCGTAATCAAGTGCAATCACTCGGTGTAAGCAATGTTAGCCTCGCCTCGAATGTCAAAGAAGCGCTGAATCAAATTCAACAAAGGAGTTTTGACATTATTTTTTGTGACTACTACCTCGGTGAAGCAACTGACGGTCAGCAGTTCTTAGAATATTTGCGCACTAATAATGCGATTAGCCGCGCCACTTTATTCATCATGATCACCGCCGAAACCGGCTTTAATAGCGTCATCACAGCAGCGGAATGTATGCCCGATGATTACTTGCTTAAACCATTTACGGGTGAAACCTTAAAGCTACGGCTAGAACGCTTATTGGAACGTAAAACAAGACTTGCCGCGATTGATAAATTACAAGACAAAGGCGCGTGGCCAGAAATCATCAAAGCATGTGACGAAATTATTGCGTGCAAAGATAAGTACATCGTTGATGCGATGCGAATTAAAGGAAATGCCTTACTAATGCTGCATCAAATCGATGCAGCAATTCTGTTCTATCAAAACGCATTAAAGATACGTGAAATGCCGTGGGCCAAACTTGGTTTAGCGCGCGCACTCAAGTTCAAGGGTGACGGGGAACAAGCTGGGCAATTATTGGAAGGTCTGATAACCGAGAATCCACGATTACTAGCGGCCTATGATTTGCTAGGCAAAATTCATAGCGAATCGGGCGATACAGAAAAGGCCTTAAGCGTACTCGACAGTGCCTGCAAAATAGCTCCCCACTCACTCGCTCGCCAACGCTCTATCGCGAATCTAGCAGAATCAACGGGCGATTTTGCGAAAGTAGATAAAGCGCTCAGCGTAGTCGTCAAGCAAACCAAGAATTCACCACTACGTGACACAAAAGATTACGCCAAACTGTGCAATGCTCTAACAGAAACTGGCGAATTAGAGCGTGCAGTTAGTGTGATTAAAGAAGCAAAAGATCATTTCAAAGAAACCACAGAAATGAAATTTTTAGCGGCTTACGAAGCGGTTGCACAGAGCAAATTGGGCAATAAAGATTTGGCAGAAAAAGCCTTAGAGCTTGCACTAACCGATGATGGTAGCATTCCCACCGAAGCAACTAGCTTGGCATTGGCGAAAGCCTGCTTGGCACAGAACAAACAAGAACTGGCGTTTAACATCCTCAAAGCAGCGGTGCAAAACAATCCCGACTCAAACAAACTGCAAGACGATATCAGTGCTATTTTTAAAGATCATGGCGGCGCAGATGTCGCGAAACAATTGATCGAGAGTTCCGTCAAAGAAGTGATTAACCTGAACAATGATGCAGTACAAAAAGCACGTGCAGGTCAATATACTGAAGCTGCAGCGATGCTTACAGAGGCGGCGCTGCGCTTACCCAATAATTTACAGATTTTATCCAACGCAGCACTATCGATTTTGATGGATGTGTTCACAAATGGATTTGATCTAACTAAGTTTACTCGCGCCAAGGAATTTCAAGACGCGGTCGTCGCGCAAAATGATCAGTATCCCAAGCTCGCTGAAATTAACGCGTTTCAAATTAAAATTCAAAGCAAATATCGACAGGAAATTGGCGAATGACTAAGCATGATATTTTTTCTGAAATCGCCGCTCTATATATTCACGATGTTAAAAATAATCTCGCGCAATTAGCCGCAGAAGCGGATGCTCGTGGCGATTTGAAGAATCGTGAACTCGCCCTCCGTTCTTCACAAACGCTGACCCAACTCCTGTGCTTTTATCGTTCGGAAACTCACAGCTTGCACTTACAAATCGAAGCGCAAGATCCACAAGAGTTGATTGCCGATCTCGTTCGACTCTATGCGAGTCAACATCAAGTTCCGACTGGGTGCGTAATCGAAACCCAGCTTTCGCATGCGCCAGAACTGTGGTTCTACGATGCCAATCTGATTCAAATGGTATTAGCAAACGCCTTACAAAATGCGCTACGCTACGCGAAGAAAAAAATTATCATCAGCGTCAACGTGCAAGACGATTATCTTGAAATTTGTCTGCAGGATGATGGTGATGGCTATCCGATTACCATGCTAGAAACGGCAATAGAAAACGTTCCAGTCAGTGCCGCTGGCACTGGTCTAGGACTTCGTCTAGCGCATAAGATTGTGGCGCTGCATACAAATCAAGGACGCACTGGCGAGATAACTTTATCCAACTACCAAGGCGCGCGCTTTAGCTTGCGACTGCCGTAACTAGCGACTAAAACTTCTTTAGCATCCATACCGGGCAAGCGCAGTGACCGGTATTTCCCATCGGTTGATCAATATAGACAAATCCCATTTTTTTGTACAAGGTTTGTGCTGCCAGCATATTGGGCAAGGTTTCTAAATAGCATTGGGTATAGGCCATTTTCTTGGCGTCTTCGATGCATCGCTCGATTAGTTTTTGCCCCAATCCTAAACCACGCGTTTGGGGTAGCAAATACATTTTTTGTAATTCGCAAACCTCCGCTGGTGCACCTAGCAGGCTGCCAAATCCACCACCCGCGACAACTTCTCCGTTTAGCTCGACAACATAATACTTGCCTTTATCTCGCTGATAATGTTGGTACATATAGTCTAAAGATGGATCAGCATAGGCTGATCCGACTTTGGGTACCTCCATCTCAAGCAACACGCTACGAATCACGCGCGCAATTGCAGCATTGTCTTGTTCTTGGATTTCACGAATGAATGGAACATCTTGATTTGGTATGGTTGAAGCACTTGTCATAATTAAGAAATAAAAGAGAGCAAAAAACAGCAAATAAAAAAACGGCAGATATAGATCATATCTGCCGCTACTCAATTAAGAAATACGAACTTTGCTAACGCAAAAATTAATTGTTAGATTTATTTCACAGGCACATAGTTAACTGGAACCCATGCGTAAGCTTTTCCTTCTTTGCGTACATAGCCCAGACCTGGAAATGATAAATGCGTCGCCCCGACCATATAGCCTTGTTTCGCCGCGTCAGCATAGGCTTTGAGTCGCTGTGCCATGGCGGCCTTGCTATCGCTATCAAATGAAATTGTCACAGTTGGATTTTCAAACTGCACCGCCGCAACGTGCATCAAATCACCCCATAGCATCAGCTTTTGCCCTTTGCTCTCGACAGCATAAACACTATGTCCTGGTGTGTGACCACGCGCTGCGATTGCTTTTACGCCGGGAACCAACTCCGTATCGCCATTAAAGGTTTTAAACTTTCCTGCTTTGACATAAGGATTTATCGATGCCATCGCTCCTTGGAAAGCGCCCTTCGCGTCTGCTGGCGCTTTATCCATATTTGCTTGACTCAACCAGAAATCCGCATCGTGTTGATCAGCTCTGACGATCGCATTTGGAAACGCTAATTGATCACCATTCATCAAACCACCAACGTGATCGCCATGCATGTGCGTGATATAGACTTCATCGACTTGTTCCGGCATATAACCAGCAGCTTTTAAGCTATTCGCCAAACGCCCCAAAGTTGTCCCAAACAAGGTCGCCGCACCAGTATCAATCAAAACTAATTTACTTCCTGTATTAATCAAATACCCATTCACCGAAGTTGCTGTTGGCGTACTCAGATGATGTTTTTGTAGCGCCTTGATGATTTTTTCAGGCTGTGTATTCGTCAGCAATTTATCGACAGGCAAAGCGACTACGCCATCAGACAGAGCGGTAACTTCGAAATCACCCAACATCACACGGTAATAACCAGGTGCTGCCGACTTCGCCATCGGCGCATCAGCCAAGGCTGGCGCACTTACCACAGTCATGCCAGCAGTCAACGCTGCCAAAGCAAAAGCTACACTAGATAAACGAAATTTCATAATCACTCTCCAAATTAGGTTGATGAAAACGGTAATGACACTAAATCATGCCAATTGCAAACGATGGTGTTTGGCTAGAATTTGAGACTGTGGATTATGAGCCCAAAAATAAAAGTTTGCTGGACGCGACTATTTTCACCATGTCAGTGAATACATGAGGCTGACATAAAAGCCGTCCAGCTAAACCGTCGACGAACACTCAAGATAGGTATGCTTTTGAAGCATACCTCACGCTGAAAATAGAACCCGAAGATAAACAGTTGCGATGACTAAACGGAGTATCGAAAATCCAGCGCGCATGGCTCTGAGTTTGACGTTGAGTTTGAGTCTGACGTTGAGTTTAAGACCAATGCTGGTACTGGCATTAAGCTCAAAGTCGCTCCTAATTAATTACCAAATAAACTCTTTAGCAAATCAGTCGCCTTGCTTTTCTTTTCTTCTTTCTTTGGCTGTGACTTCTCGCCCACGTCACCCATACCGCCTAAAATCGAAATAAACGTCGACTTCACTCGCACCTTAGTTTGCCAATCTGGCTCCCAAGCAATCTTAGGATCTTCTGGACGTGGTGGATAGGCGAAATAGGCATCGGAACCATAAGCGATCATGCGCAACATTCCGCCACCACCATCAGGAAAAATTCCCTTTGGCACCGCACACTGCGTCGCATTCGCTGGCAAAATGACCTTTTCTTTAATCCATTTATCGATATCTTGATTCGATTGATAATCCAACAAGCCAAAGCCAAAATCGGCAAGTTCACTCGAAGTCCAAACAATCATTTCACCGCTGGCATCTTCACCCGTGTTGCCATCCGATTTGCCACCCATCACTGCGAAAAAATAACCACGCGCATGCGGAATCGATTTCCATTCCAGAGCAATTGCACCATCTTTTTTAATTTGCTTTAGTTCTATCGCAGGCATCAAATCTTGTGGTGCACCTAGATTCACCTTAAAACTCTCAGGAATACCATTACCGACAAACTGATGCTGTCCAATCAACGATGCGGTATCGGGCACTTTTCTGTCATCGACCTTATTCGGCCAAGCTGGATGTCCCGGCTGCGAGCGCGCGCCTTTTGTGGTTTTGCCGCGCAATACGAAAAATTTTGCGTAATCGTCTAATGATGCGGTCGCGATATCCAAACTACGTGGCTGACCTTGACGGATAGTGTCACCGCAGCCCCAATAAACAGAAATTTTCCCTTTCGGTTTTTCGTAAGTCGGTTCGATAGGATTTTCATCGACCGGCACGTGCACTGGCTTCTCTGGCACTGGTGCGTTTAATTGCAAACTCTCACCTAAACTCATGACACTAGGAATAAGTTGCTTCGCTTCACTCAATCCGGGATTTTTACTGGTATAGACCGAAATATCAATGAACTTGCCACCAGCGAAACCCAGTCCATGTGTATTACCAAATACATTGCCTCGATCGCTGGCTCCACCAATTGCTCCTTTCGCCATGCCAGTCAAAGCACCAAAAAATCCACCACCCGATTGCGCTCCCTGCGCAGCACCAGCCATCAAATTACCACCAGGCATATCACTCGCACTAGTAGCAACATCGATATACGCCAACGCAATTGGCGGCTTCACAACTTGGGAGACTTCTTTAGCAGCAGAGAATTTGACCGGAGCGGCGGCTTTATTTTTTGTCTGCGCCAAACTCGTCTGTGACAAAGTCGACAAACCAGCAGCAATAAAAAATAAACTGAGCGTGGTCATGCGATACGGAATTCGAATATTAGAACGGCTAGATTTCATCATTGACTCCATTCAAGTTGGCAAACGACAAACTTCATGATGTGACGAACTTTGAACAAACTATGACTGCAAAATGGACGCAGCCTATGCGGTGAGAAATATGGCGACACATTCGTCCCAAGTAAGCACTTCATCATAGCCTAAAAAATAGGCAAAGCTATAGATCTGTCTACACTATCGATAAAGCAGACTGCACTTAGAACAACAGAACCACCAAGCATCCATCATTTCATTGACCTAAGACAAAGACGGGCTTACAGCGTATCGCTACCATCTTGCGCATGAAAACAATCGATCTCGTAGCGCCCGCTGGCAGCTTAGTTGCTCTCAAAGCCGCCATAGACAAAGGTGCTGATGCCGTTTATTTAGGCTTACGCAATGCCACCAATGCACGTAATTTTGGTGGTCTCAATTTTACCGATGCAGATATCCGACTTGGTGTCGAATACGCACATCAACGCGGCAAGCAAGTGCTATTCGCGATCAATACTTATCCGCAAGCACAAAAAGCGCAAGAATGGCGCGCTGCGATTGACACCGCGGTTTTACTTGGCGCCGATGCCATTATTTTGGCCGACCCCGGTTTGATGGCCTATGCACGCCATCGTTATCCCGACGTACGTTTGCATTTATCGGTACAAAGTTCATCCACCACCGTCGATGCGATTGAATTAATGCGCGAACAATTTGGTATACGCCGTGCCGTATTGCCACGCGTGTTAACGCTAACAGAAATCGAAAAAATCATACGCCAGACCGAGGTGGAAATTGAAGTATTTGGCTTTGGCAGCTTGTGTGTGATGGCCGAAGGACGTTGCCTGTTGTCAAGTTATGTCACGGGCGATTCACCGAATAATAAAGGCGTCTGCTCGCCCGGTCACGCAGTCAGTTGGGAAGAAAAAGATAAGGTCTTATCCGCACGCTTGAGCGGTACCTTGATTGATCGTTATGCGCCAAATGAAGCGGCAGGCTATCCGACTTTGTGCAAGGGGCGCTTTGAGGTTGAGGGTCAAGTGGATTACGCCTTGGAAGAGCCGACGAGTTTAAATGCGATTGGCCTATTACCACAGTTGCTCAAAATGGGCGTGAAAGCAATCAAGGTCGAAGGTCGTCAGCGTAGTCCGAATTATGTGTCACAAGTAGTCGGCACCCTGCGTGCAGCTTTAGATTCTGCCGAGCGTGATCCTGAACGTTATACCGCACGACCGGATTGGAATGCGACCTTGGCCAAACATGCTGAGGGGGCGCAGGTGACGCAAGGGGCGTTCGAACGTCCCTGGAAGTAAGAGCCAGTTTATAAATCCAATCTCAGGGCGCATTACTGCGTTGCCAATGCTCGCAATACCGACGTATTGCTGCGCTTGGCGCCTTGTACTGCATCCCTGACATTGAATTTCTAAACTACTCTTGGTACTGCTGTAAGCTCATTGAGAACTCGAAATCCCCTCTCCCGCAAGCGGGAGAGGGTTAGGGTGAGGGTGATTCAGAAAATGCACGGTTTTTAAGATCCACAAAACATCGTAGGACGGGTAAAACCCGCCCTAAAAAAGAATACTATTTCGCCCCATACACCGTCTTTTGTTTGAAAATATAAATCGAAACAACCTATGAAACTCTCCCTCGCACCACTATCTTATTACTGGTCTAAAGAAGCCACGATGCGGTTTTATGTGGAGGCGATGCACTGGCCTGTGGATATTATTTATCTAGGCGAAGTGGTGTGTTCGCGTCGGCATGTCATGCGTTTGCTGGATTGGATTAGTTTGGCGAAAGCTTGTCGTGATGCGGGGAAACAGGTTGTTCTCTCTACCTTGACCTTAATCGATAACGAAGCGGATCGGCGTGCCATGCATAAATTAATCGATGCTGCAGCGGCAGAAGATTTATTGATCGAAGCGAATGATTTCAGTGCCGTACGTGCTATGCAAGGACGACAATTTGTTGCAGGACCACATCTCAATGTGTACCACACTGGCACTTTACAATGGCTACGTGAATTAGGTGCAATGCGTTTTACGCCACCAATAGAACTTAGTGGTGCTGATCTTGCGGCTTTACAGGCGCAACGTCCAGAAGGTTTAGAAACCGAAGTACAAGTTTGGGGACGCATGGCGCTGGCCTATTCTTCACGCTGTTTTACTGCACGTCATCATCGTCTGCGCAAAGACAATTGTGAATTTCGCTGTGAACATTATCCCGATGGTTTGGCCTTGCAAACCCGCGAGCACAGCGATTTTTTAACGATAAACGGCATACAAACCCAAAGTGCGAATTGTCTCGATCTAAGCCTGCAAATTCCTACGTTGAAAAACTTGCAGGTGGATATTTTGCGCCTACAAGTTCAATCCAAAAACATGGAACAAATCGTTCACGCCTTCGACACCGCGCGCCGGCGCGAACAAGCAGCTGTAATTGACGCGCAGTTTTTACCGCCACAAGCAGAACGCTGCAATGGATACTGGAACGGCAGCTCTGGCATGCAATGGCAAACCATACCGATTCAAGCAATTTAATTTCGAGTTTATGATGAACCTCACTGAATTTCGCTTTCCCACCGTCTTCGAAAAAATCGGTCAACGTCTGCCCTCGCCTATTGCGGGCGCGCCTTTGATGTTGATGCTAGAACTTGCGCGCCAACGTAGTTGGCTGATCGCTCCAGAAAATCTCTACGGCAGAACCTTTCAAATTCAGGTCGAAGACCTCGGCTTACGTCTATGCTTCCGTTGCGACCAAGGCCGTTTTAAGGCGATACCATTTCAAACTACTGACGTTAGCCTCAGCGCCTGTGCCATGGATTTCTTAAAACTTGCCACTGCATTGGAAGATGCAGATACACTATTCTTCCGCCGCCGCCTAAAAATCGAAGGTGACACAGAATTGGGGATTGCGGTGAAATATTGGATAGACGCGAGTGAACGCCCGGCATGGTTAAATCGGCTTGCAGAGAAATTGACTGCGAGCGCGACCTAAGCGACAAGTATTCAATTGCACGCCCATGTCAAGCAACACATCCAACTCAGCGCAACTACCTTTGGTCTATTCCTGTTCCGGCTGTTCTAGCGTCGCACAACTCGCCAACGATTGCGCACTCGATTTGGATAGAACTGGCCGTGCGCAAATGTCTTGCATTAGCGGCGTTGGTGGAGGCGTTCCATCCTTGCAAAAGCTAGCTCGCTCAGGTCGCCCAATTTTGGCTTTAGACGGCTGCGCACTTGCTTGCGTCAAAGCCTGCTTGCAACAAGCTGGAGTGACTGCCACCGTGCATTTGATTCTGAATCAAGAGGGCGTGCGCAAACGCTTTCATACCGAAGCGCATCCGGATGAACGTGCCCATATCAGCAAGGTGATCGACCAAGGCTTGATCGAATTACATCGAATTGCATCGACTTGCAAATCAAACACAATTCAACAAAACTTGACCAACATCTAGTTTATCCACGCCCAAGCGCGCAGTCTCTAGCACTCCCCCGCACGAGGACTACACTTTCAACATCTCTCTTGTTCTCCGTCAAAATTCGACTGAGCATTTGAGATTATGCTGATCGTCATTCTATTTGCATCACCTTAGCCTCAAGAGACCGTCATGAAACGCCTAGCCCTAGCCCCTCACCGTTTGTATTTTTTTCTCGGCGCGATCGCCGTATTAATTTTATTTTCATGGTGGTGGCTACATCTACAAAGTGGTCGAAACTTAGCTGTGCCTTTGCATGCCTTGTTGATGCCTTTAGGCGTTTTCCCTTTATTCATTTTGGGTTTTACATTCACTGCTGGGCCAAAGTGGTTAGCTGTAGATGAACCACCGCATAACTTTTTATTACATGGCGGTACTTACTTTGGTGGCCTAGTGTTGGTCTTAATTGCATCCACTTTAGAATTGCCACCTTTGCGGATGTCGGGCTTTGCCTTGATGTTGGCGGCTTGGTGCGCGGTCACTCTACGTTGGGCGCGGCTGGTAATCCATAGTCAAGTAAAAGATAAACGCCATCCACAAGCATTATTGTTGGCAATGGGTGGCGGCGTGTCGGCGATATTCTCAGCCTTGTTGTGGAGTGCTGGTTCAAGTGATGCTTGGATCGCAGCGCGTCAGTTAGCTTTTTTTGCCTTCTTGTTACCGGTTTTTTTGACAGTCTGCCATCGTATGCTGCCCTTCTTTAGTAGCAATGTGATCAAGCCTTACACCATGTGGCGTCCATACTGGTTATTAGGTTCTTGGATCGTTGCTTGTTGGGGCTTGGCGATTGCTGGAATTTTAGGCCTTCACGTAATCGAAGCGATGATCGCGACTTTGCTCAGCTTTAGTTTTGCCAATACTTCGTGGCGTTGGGGTTTATTCCGCAGCTTGCATAATCGTTTATTGGCGATGCTGCATTTATCCTTTGCTTGGCTTGCGATTGTGTTCGCCTTGCAGGCAGCAAGCGCGTTCGGTGCACAAATCGGTTCAGCAATGGTACATGCCTTGGCATTGGGGTTTATGGGCACTATGTTAGTTGGCTTTGTTAGCCGTGTGAGCTTTGGGCATGGTGGCCGTCCGCTGCAAGTGAATAATTTATTGTGGGCGATTTACATTTGCTTGCATCTTGCCGCTTTGTTGCGGGTCGCCGCGAGTGTGACGACGATTCCCTATATGATGAACTTATCCGCTAGCGTCTGGTTACTACTTTTGCTTACTTGGGTTGGCTTGATGTTGCCTATCTATATCAAGGCGAGAGCTGATGGGCAAGCGGGTTAACCATCAGGCTATCCCTTCCCTTCGTGATTATGAATAATTGCTATTGATCGCAAATGCTTGCTAACGATTTCCGCTGATTCCATTCGCTGGCTGAATCATGGTATGTTTATGCCCGTTTCTACTTTGGCATCGACAAGCACATGCAAGCATTTACCCCGAACGAAATCAAGGCTGTTCGCGCAGAGTTTCGTGCGCTTCAAATTCCAGAACAATGCGTTTTTCTCGATAACGCCGGCGGCTCTCAAGTTTTAAAAATCGTCGCAGATCGAATTCACGACTATTTATTAAGTAGCAGCGTGCAACTAGGCGCTAGTTACGCAACCTCAAGCCTTGCCAGCACAAGAGTGTTAGAGGCGAGAAAGGCAATTGCTGAATTCATCAACGCCGCAGACGATCGCGAAGTAGTGATGGGCGGTTCAACTACCGGCCTCATGTTTCAACTGATACACGCGATTCAACCAAGCATCCAAACTGGCGATGAAATCATCGTCACAAATACCGATCACGAAGCAAATATCGGCGCTTGGAAACGCTTACAAGAAGCTGGTGCGGTCATCAAAATCTGGCAAGTGAACACCGACACATTGCAACTCGATCTAGTTGACTTAGATAAACTACTTAGCGCCAATACGAAATGGTTGGCGATGACTTTTGCATCGAACGTATTAGGTACAATCAATCCAATTGCCGAAGTTGCGCGCCGCGTGCATGCGCTTGGCGGACGTGTCTGTGTCGATGCGGTCGCCTATGCGCCACATCGTTTGGTCGATGTACAAGCAAGTGGCGCTGATGTCGTAGTTTTTAGCTTTTACAAAGTATTTGGACCGCACTATGCCGTTTTGTGGGGAAAATATGATCTCTTACTCAAGCTCTCCAATCTCAACCATTTCTTTATCACCGCAGACAATCTGCCTTACAAACTACAACCAGGCAATGTAAATTTTGAATTGTCATATGGCTGTCAAGGCATCGCTGACTATTTGGTCGCGATGGGCGAACGATTTGGTGGTGTAGGTAATCGTCGTCAATTGATGCAATTCGCCTTCGATAAGTTTGAGGCGCACGAAAATTATTTAGCGCAAAGATTATTAGATTTTTTAAACACCAAATCGAGTGTGCGCATCATCGGTATGCGTCAAGTTCATGAAGGTGAAAACACGCGCGTTCCGACGATTAGCTTTGTCGTTCGTGATACGCCGTCGGAGAGTATTGTTCGGTATATCGATCAATTTCATATCGGCATACGGTTTGGTGATTTTTATGCTCGCCATCTGATCACTGCTCTAGATTTAGAAAAGCATGGTGGCGTCGTACGCGTTTCAATTGCACACTACAATACCGTCGAAGAAATCGATTTATTGATTTCTCATCTGACCAAAATACTTCCCACTACCTAAGCAAATACACGCATGCCTTATTCACTCGACAAATTATTAGTGATCGGAATTTCTTCACGGGCTTTGTTTAATTTGGAAGTCGAAGAAGCGATCTTTCAAGATCAAGGTTTGGACGCTTATCGCCAACACCAGTTAGCGCACGAAAACGAAATCCTCAAACCAGGTGCTGGCTTCGCTTTGGTGAAAGCATTATTAAAGCTCAATCAACTGACACCGGATAAACGACTAGTCGAAGTGGTGATTATGTCGCGCAATTCTTCAGAAACCTCGTTGCGCATTTTCAATTCGATCGCACATTATGGCTTGGATATTAGTCGTGCCGTGTTAGCAGGTGGCGCTTCTTTATCTTCGTATTTGCAAGCGTTTAATGTCAGTCTATTTTTGTCTTTGCACGAAGATGATGTACAAGCGGCGATCAATGCTGGCGTGGCAGCAGCGCTGCTGTATCAACTGGCAGAAAATGTGGTGGATCTTGAACAAATTCGGATTGCGTTCGATGGTGATGCTGTGATTTTTTCTGATGAAGCGGAAAAAATCTACCAATCACAGGGCATCGAAGCCTTTGAACAACATGAGCGCGAGAATGCAAAGAAACCACTACCAGAAGGACCATTCGCTCGCCTACTAATTGCCCTATCGTATATTCAAAACAACTTTAAAGCACCAGATGGACGCGCTTTACCTTTACGCACTGCCTTAGTGACAGCAAGATCTTCGCCTGCACACGAACGCGTGATTCGAACTTTGCGTGCTTGGAATATCGCGATTGACGAAACTTTCTTTATGGGTGGTGTCAACAAATCGGCAGTGCTCGCTGCGTTCAAGCCGCATATGTTTTTTGATGATCAGCATGGTCATTGTGTACATGCTTCAAGTGTCGTGCCCA
The DNA here is from genome assembly GCF_018139645.1 of Affinundibacterium baiyunense. Lineage (GTDB taxonomy): Bacteria > Pseudomonadota > Gammaproteobacteria > Burkholderiales > Burkholderiaceae_D > Undibacterium > Undibacterium baiyunense. The sequence goes on along the minus strand of NZ_JAGSPM010000007.1, from coordinate 252,647 downwards.
CTGGTCGCGTCCCTTACAAACAAGATTAAATAACAGAAAAAGTGTAATTCCATTGTGTCACCAAGTCATAACTTTATGTCCTTTGTTGCCAAGCACTAAAATCGCTACACTAGAAATCAACAACACTTTGGTTTAAAGCCTAGGCTCGATTACACTGGTAGAGAAATGTCTGCGAACACATTTGCATTGTGTAATGCGACAACGATGTTGATACTACTGACTACTTAGTGGTCAATTAGCGACTACTTAGTGGCTACTTATTTACTATCTAATCGCTATTTAAGGGCTATTAATGGGTTTTAAACTCAATCCTATAACTATTCTACAAAATCAATAATCAATGAACGCTATGACATCCACAATTCAAAATTTATTTACCGAGCTTGGCGTTGCGCTTGCTGACTATGAAGGCAATGATATTGCCAGTATTTCACCGATTAATGGCTTGCCACTCGCGAGCTTACGCGCCGACAACGCGGCACAAGTTGCACATAAAATTGACCGCGCCCACAACGCATTCTTAGCGTGGCGCAAAGTACCGGCACCGCGTCGTGGTGAATTGATCCGCTTATTTGGTGAAGAACTCCGCACACATAAAGCGGCATTAGGACAACTGGTTACTTTGGAAGCAGGAAAAATTCTGCAAGAAGGTTTGGGTGAAGTGCAAGAAATGATCGATATCTGCGACTTCGCAGTTGGTCTGTCACGCCAATTATACGGTTTAACCATTGCTTCGGAACGTCCAGGCCATCGCATGATGGAAGTCTGGCATCCCCTCGGCGTAGTGGGCGTGATTTCTGCGTTCAACTTCCCAGTTGCGGTATGGGCTTGGAATGCCGCTCTCGCCTTTGTTTGCGGCAATAGCGTGACTTGGAAACCATCGGAGAAAACACCATTAACTGCACTTGCAACGCACGCCCTATTTATGAAAGCGGTCGCTCGCTTCAATGCGACTAGCAATGATGCGCCAGACGGTTTAGCAGAATTAATTATTGGCGCGCGCGACACCGGCGCACAAATGGTCGAAGACAAGCGCGTCGCTTTGGTCTCTGCCACTGGTAGCACGCGCATGGGACGTCAAGTCGCTGAAGTCTGCGCCAAACGCTTGACACGCACGATCTTGGAGTTAGGTGGAAATAACGCGATGATCGTTGCGCCAAGTGCCGATTTAGAAATGGCGGTACGCGCAATTACCTTCTCGGCGGTCGGCACCGCAGGCCAACGCTGCACCACCTTACGCCGCTTGTTCGTGCATGACAGCATTTACGAAACGCTAGTGCCACGTTTAAAGAAGATTTACGCAGGCCTACCAATTGGCAATCCGCTAGAAAAATCGACCTTGATTGGACCGTTGGTTGATCAAGCCGCCTTTGAAGCGATGCAAACTGCCTTGAATGCAGCAAAGACAGACCAAGGCGTTGTATTTGGCGGAGATCGTGTGATCGTCATAGGCTCAGAAGGCGGCTATTACGTGCGCCCTGCCATCGTAGAAATGCCAAGCCAAACTGCGCACATGCACCATGAAATATTTGCACCGATTATGTACATTGTGCGCTACCAAGATTTGCAACAAGCGATCGACTGGAACAATGAAGTGCCGCAGGGTTTATCATCCAGCATCTTCACTACCGACATGCGCGAGGCCGAGTTATTTATGTCTGACGTAGGCAGCGATTGCGGCATCGCCAATGTCAACATCGGCCCCTCAGGTGCAGAAATCGGCGGCGCATTTGGCGGCGAAAAAGACACTGGCGGTGGACGTGAATCTGGATCGGATGCATGGAAAGCTTATATGCGACGCTCGACCAATACCGTCAATTACAGCCATTCTTTGCCTTTGGCACAAGGAATTAGTTTTGATATTTGAATGTGGGGTAGTTTAGAAAATTGAACGACAAATGATGGGGTAAGCAGAAATTTTTATTTAAAACCTACAGCACTTGAAGTTTGCAATCCCCTCTCCCGCATGCGGGAGAGAGTTAGGGTGAGGGCGATTCAGAAACATTAAGGCCTGAATAGCTCATAACAATAAATTTTAATTTTTCATATTGCATTACTTTATACGAACCAAAACGCCCCTCATCCCCAGCCCTTCTCCCGCTTACGGGAGAAGGGAGTTTCTAACTTACACGACTATCGCTATTTTAAGTAACCACAGCATTAACCCATTCACCAACGATGCAAACCATCACCCCAGCACAAGCATTAGCCTTAGTCGAAAAACACTGGCAAATTACAGGCACCGTCAAAGAACTACCTTCTTACGCAGATCGCAATTTTAAGATTCAAACCCCACAGGCAAATTACGTTTTTAAAATAGCTAATCCAAATTGGTCGTATGCCGATCTTGATATTGAAAATGCCGCCTTACTGCACCTAGCCAAAACCTGTTCAGATTTGGCATTACCGCAAGTAATGGTAAGTCACTCTGGCCTACACATTCTGCCACTCACCACAGCAGACGGACAACTTTGTCATATGCGTCTACTTAGCTTTGTCGAAGGTGATATCTATGCAAATGTCGCAAAACGCAAAGAGCTTGATCAGCAAACTCTACAAACCAGTTTGGGTGTGGCAATTGGTAAATTAGATCGCGGTTTACAAGATTTTGAACATCCTAGTATGGATAGATATGTTGATTGGAGCATCAGCAATTTACCAGCACTACGCGATGAGATTGCTTACATAGAAGAACACGATCTACGCGAATTAGTAACGCGCCATACAAATTATTTTGCCGAACATGAAGCGACTTGGAAACAATCTTTACCGATGTCGGTGATTCACAATGATGCTAACGACTTTAATGTAATCGTCGCCGCGGATGTGAATAACAACACAAACACTCAACCACGTGTCAATGCGATCATCGATTTTGGTGATATGTGTCGACATCTGCGCATCGTTGATCTGGCGATCACTATCGTCTATGCCTTACAGCATGTAGAAGAAGATGCCGAGGTACGTAATTGCATCTTAGCGATATTGCGAGGTTATCAGTCTCAATATCCCTTAACCGAAGCAGAAATCCGTGTTTTGTATCAACTAATTATGGCGCGTCTGTGCCAAAGTATTTTGATGGCAACGCGTGCATATCGCCGCAATCCCGACAACGACTACATTCTAGTTTCACAAACAGGAGTGCGCCGTCTGATCCGTCAACTCGATGCCATGAATTACCAAGAATTACAACACTTATTTTTAAGCGTACTTTAAATTCACTGATAACCCATCATGCCTACAACTGTCGCCCCTATTCCGAATCGCAACCCTGAAGATATCATCGCACTGCGTCGTCAGCATCTGAATCCGACTTTGAGTATGTCGTATAGAGAACCAATCAAAATGGTGCGCGGTGCTGGTGCATATTTATACGACCAAGATGGAAATGCCTATCTCGACATGGTAAATAATGTCTGCCATGTCGGGCATTGCCATCCGTCGGTGGTCGCTGCGGGTCAAGTACAGATGGCACAACTCAATACCAACACGCGCTATCTGCATGACAATATTGTGGAATACGCGAAACGGCTTAGTGCAACTTTTCCGTCAGAATTATCAGTAGTATTTCTCACTAATTCTGGTACCGAAGCAAATGACCTAGCTTTACGTATCGCCAAAACCTATACCCAAGCCAATGACATTATCGTAGTCGATCATGCCTATCACGGCAATTCGCCGACCATGATAGAACTGAGCCCTTATAAATTTGACGGCAAAGGTGGGCGCGGTCGACCAGCTCACATCCAAGTGGCAGAAATACCAGATGACTATCGTGGGCGTTTCCGTAAAGATGATACTCAAGCAGGTGCGCGTTATGCGCAAGACTTACAACGCGCTATTGCAGCAATTCATGCGCGTGGTGAAAAACCTGCCGCTTTTTATTGTGAGTCCGTGCTTGGTTGCGGTGGTCAAGTCGTACTCCCAGCTGGTTATCTTCAAGCAGCATATGCTCATGCACGTGCCGCTGGTGCAGTCTGCATTGCCGATGAAGTCCAAGTTGGCTTTGGTCGAGCAGGCGATCACTTTTGGGCGTTTGAAGCACAAAGCGTGGTGCCAGATATCGTGACCATGGGCAAACCCATAGGCAACGGCCATCCGATGGGTGCAGTCATCACTCGTCCCGAAATCGCTCAAGCCTTCATCACCGGCATGGAATACTTCAACACCTTTGCAGGAAATCCCGTCTCGTGCGCGATCGGCTTAGCGGTGTTGGATGTGATTGAACAAGAAGGCTTACAAGCCCACTCCAAGCAAGTTGGCGATGTTCTTTTACAAGGGCTAAATGAATTAAAACAGAAACATGCCCTAATCGGGGATGTTCGCGGTATGGGACTATTTATCGGTGTCGAGTTGGTGAAAGATCGTCACAGCCTCGAACCGGCGACCGCAGAAGCCAATACCATCATCGAGTTCTTAAAAGCGCACCGCATTCTACTTTCGACCGATGGGCCTTACGACAATGTCTTAAAACTCAAACCACCGATGGTGTTTAGCGTGGACAATGCGAGAGAATTTTTGTGGCGACTGGATCAAGCACTTTTTTCAGTTTCTTAATTAAGTTTCTTAATTCAGTTTCTTAAATCTGAGCCCAACTTTCAAACTCTTTGAAATAGACAATGCTTTTGGAACGTTTTCACTTTCAAACTCGAAAGAATAAACATATCTCCAATATAGCGTGACACCACGAGCCGTGTCGTATCACAGCTATTAACTTATTTTTCAAGAATACATTTACATTCCTAGATGGGTAATCCTACGCTAAGCGCCGATATGCTTCACAATCACACACTACAAATCCAACTCTACCTCGCGATTTTAGCTAACGAATAACAATTTAAATTTAGTCATATAAATATGACTAACAAAAACCATCCAAATGTCAATGGACATGTAAATAACTACGTAAAACTGAATTGTTCTTTGGAACTATTATTACATTTTGAGCTCTGAGACTTGTTAATAAAGATAAATAATATTCTCGAATACGATCAATTCCACACATTTCTAGGATAAAACTCTATGAAAAAAAATCTTACTATGTTGATTCTGGCTAGCAGCATCGCCAGTATCGGGATCAGTTCAACTGTTATTGCACAAGAAAATCTGCCTTACCAAAAACCACCACAATCAATTCTTGCGCTAGCTGACGTTGAGCGCGCGCCTGCGGTGAGTATGGACTCGAAGAAAAATGTCATGTTGTTGACGTATCGCAGCACGTTCAAAACGCTCAATGAATTAAATCAATCGGAAATGCGTTTGGGTGGATTACGAATTAATCCTGTGACCAATATTTCTAGTTCAGTCAACTACATTAACAATCTGAAGTTGCGCAAAGTCAGTGATAGCGTGGAGCAGCAAGTAAAAGGCTTGCCAAAGGATGCGCTTATTACGAATTTAACGTGGTCACCAAATGAGAAGAAAATCGCGTTCACCCACACCACAAGCAATGCTGTTGAGCTATGGGTAATTGATGTCGCTAGCGCCCAAGCAAAACGCTTAAGTACTGCGAAACTGAATGCGAACTTAGACAATCCTTTTATCTGGTTCAAAGATAGTGAAAATCTTTTAGTAAAAGTATTACCAAAAAATCGTCCTGCTCTGCTTGATTCAAGCAAGGATTTGCCGACTGGTGCGATTATTTCAAACGCTGATGGTAGCGTTTCGCAAAACCGTACTTATCCAGATTTATTAAAGAATCGTAACGACGAAATTAATTTCGAAAATATCGCCAGCTCTGAATTACACAAAGTCAATATCAATGGCACGAGCAGCCTGTGGAAGAAAGCAGATATGTATTCGGGCGAAAGCTTTTCTCCCGACGGCAAGCTAGTGATGCTGACTACGATTCAAAAACCGTTTTCTTATATTGTTCCGGTCAATCGTTTTCCTAGTAAAACAATTGTCACTGATCTTTCAGGCAAACCTATCAAAACAGTGAATGAAGTTCCGCTGACTGAAACCATGCCAAAGGGATTTAGCGCGACACGTGAAGGTAAACGCAATATGGTTTGGCGTGCAGATAAGCCTGCAAGCTTGAGCTATGTGGTTGCACTGGATGGCGGTGATCCGGCAAAAAAAGTCGATTATCGCGACGAAGTCTTCAGCTGGGACGCACCGTTCGATCAAGCACCAAAATCGCTGATCAAAACAGCACAACGATTTTCTAACATTATCTGGGGCAATGATAAGTTAGCCGTCATTACAGATTCTTGGTATGACACGCGCAATGAAAAAACTTATTTCTTCAATCCATCAAATCCTGCAGAAAAAGCGCGTTTAGTATTTGATCGCAATTCACAAGACATCTACGCGAATCCAGGTCGCTTCGAAACCAAACGCAATCAATATGATCGTCGTGTGCTCGCAATTGAAGATAATAAAGCTTACTTGATCGGCGCTGGTCACAGTAAAAAAGGGCAATTCCCATTCATCGACGCGATGCAGATTGATAGTTTGGAGAAAACTCGCCTATATCAATCCACTTACACCGACAAAATTGAAAACATTCAATCGATAGAAGATTTCGCCAAAGGCGATGTCTTGGTGCAGATTCAATCAAAGAATGAGTATCCAAATTTCTTCTTCCGTAACATCAAGAACAATCAGTTAAATGCGATTACTCAGTTCAAGAATCCGTATGAAGGCTTAAAAGACGTTTCCAAAGAAGTCATTAAGTACACACGTAAAGATGGCGTACAACTGTCTGGCACTTTGTACTTACCTGCGGGCTACGACAAGAGCAAAAAGGAAAAGCTTCCTCTATTGATTTGGGCATATCCAGCAGAATTTAAAGATAAAGATTCAGCTGGTCAAAGCACACATAATCCAAACGCATTTACTGCACCTAGTTACGGTTCGTTTATTTACTGGGCGACACGTGGCTATGCAGTTTTGGACGATGCCGCTTTCCCTATCATTGGTGAAGGCAACACCGAACCGAACGATAATTTTGTACCGCAATTAGTTGATAACGCTGAAGCTGCAATCGATGCGGTCGATGCACTCGGTTATATCGATCGCAAACGTGTGGCCGTCGGTGGTCACTCCTATGGCGCCTTCATGACAGCAAATTTATTAACCTACTCAAAATTATTCGCTTGTGGGATTGCGCGTAGCGGTGCCTACAATCGTACCTTGACACCATTCGGCTTCCAACGCGAACAACGCAATTATTGGGAAGTGCCAGAGGTCTACACTAAGATGTCACCATTCATGAATGCCGACAAAATGAAAACGCCTATCTTGTTAGTTCATGGTGAGGCCGACAATAATCCAGGTACATTCACGCTGCAAACAGAGCGTTATTTCCAAGCATTAAAAGGCTTAGGTGCGCCAGCTCGTATGGTGATTTTGCCGAAAGAAAGTCACGGTTACGCGGCAAAAGAAAACATCTTGCATCTATTGTGGGAACAAGATCAATTCTTGGAAAAGTGCTTAAAGAAATAAGCTACTTGAAATGAATTAAACACAAAGTAAACGCTGGATAAAACAAATATCCCGATGCAAAGCCAATTTGCATCGGGATATTTTTTTATTCAACAAAGATACCTAAACTCTGCGGCGTGACATCGGGAATTGCTTCACATTCGCTAATTAAGACACGTGGTCGCCCATCACAGACAAAGACATGATGTCGACCTTGCGGCGTGCGTTGTGCCACACGAAAGATATAAATCTCGCCATCGCCGTTGCCACGTACATCATCAAAAATACGATTCAACAAAGCCATAGGGAATTTGCCACCACTATTCCGTGAGATTTTTTTTATGATCGCCTCGGTCTTGCCATAATTTACTTCACCATTTCCTTGATGTCTTACCGCATGCAACATTAAATAAGTTGGTTTGCCATCGTCGCTGGGCAACAATGTTCGTCCAGATCCTAGCAAAAACGCAGCAGCACAGGCAGAGGCACAATATCCTTGTGCCTCAGTGCGTAGTTCATATCGACGAATCAACGTCTCAAGTTGATCGAGAATAATGGTTGCGGCGGCACCAGCGCCTGGCGAATCTTCAAACTGCAAGGTATTAATCAGCGTTGGACGTTTTTGTAGAGTCGCTTTCACTTGCTCAAGCATCGCCAAATTCAATTCACCTGTGAGTCTTAAGCGCGTTTCATCGTTGACGACTTTGTAGGATTTCATCGCCACCAGTAACGCTGCCAAGATGATCATCAATATTTCTGCGACGAGTTGTCGCCAAGGGTTTCTATACTTTTGCAATTCACATCCTCTTTTATCGTTTTAATTCTTGTTTTAATTCTTGTTTTAATTCTTGTTTTAATTTTTGTGCTGATTTTTCGTTTTGATTTTTCAGTCCAATCTCAAAATCACCTACAAATTATCTTCGATATCATCATCGCGCTTAACAAACGCCCTTGCTTTCTAAACTTAAAATCAGACAAAGGCGCAATATGTTCCGAAAAAAATACAATTCTTTTGAATTTATTTAGTCAAACGCAAAAAAAATAACTTGCACCAAAAAATCGCAAATCAAAAAAACACTGGGCAAATATCCATCAAATTTGCACACATTTTGGGAATGCCACCACGAGACAATTTGTTTTTGCACCAGATAAATGCAGGCTATAACTGAGGCTGCACTTTATACGATTTGCGAATAATCTACATGCGAAATCGTCATTTCTTCAATTCAAAATCCACACGTATATTTGCTCCATCGACTTCACAAGGATCTCTACAAAATCTACGAATGTATTACACAATACCTCGTAGCCTAACCAAAAGTTAATGTGAATTCGTCCTATTTCTTAACCTAAATGGAGCTACTATGAAAAACTCAACTATCTTCACTCGCGCTTTCTTTGCTTTATGCCTGAGCTTCACAAGTATCGCTGCAAGCGCAAACGAAACGAATAACCCATGGACCAATAGTGCCTGCAATGCACCTGAATACGACAGCAGTATGTTGCGTGGAGAAGAGAAAGGTATCGTCAAATTACGCTTTACCACCGATAACAGTGGTAACGTTGTCGATGCAAAAATTGAAGAATCTAGCGGCTTCGCAAAATTGGATCGCGCGTCGATGGCGGCTTTAAAAAACTGCCGCTTTCATAGCAGCAATCCAATTCAAGCGAACAATACAAACAATCTGCCTGAAAACATGACATCACGTCTGATTAGTTTTACTTGGGCGATCAAATAAATCAGCTAAACTTTCATCCCCTTCACGGAAAAGCAGTCGCAAAAAAAATAGCCACAGAAAGTCGCATTGCGGCGATCTGTGGCTCCTTGTTTTACTCTTTACTTGATCAAAATACACCACTTACAAAAATTGCTCTCACCGTTTAAATTCGCGCATGATTTTGACGTCAACAAATTTCGTGTGGATACATTTTGGTGTTAATTGCTAGCTGTTAGCTACCAATTGTTCCATGATCTAATCAAATCGCACTTCAATTTATATTAAAACCTGAACATTAAAACGGCGACTGCCATTGACGAACCCAAGTTGGAAATGTGTCTGCAGGCATAGGCTTTGCAATACCATATCCTTGCGCCAAGTCGCAGCCTATCGCTAATAATTTCTGACCGTGCGAAATACTCTCGACACCTTCAGCAATCACGCTACGCTGAAATGCAGAAGCCAGTCCGATTACACCGTGAATAATGGCCAAGTCGCCCTCGTCTTCCAACATATCACGCACAAAGCTTTGATCAATTTTTAACACTTCGGCAGGTAGTCTTTTCAAATAGCGTAAAGAAGAATAGCCAGTTCCGAAATCATCTAAGGCAAATCGTATTCCCAAGCCTTGGCACAGATAAATGACCTTAGAAACTTTATCGATATCGTCCAGTGCACTACTCTCTAAAATTTCTAGTTCCAACATCGAATATACCGAACGCGGATATGCCGATAGCAGCTTCTCTAATCTTTGCGTGAAATCAGCTTGCTGCAATTGGATAGCACCCACATTGACACTCACTGCAACATTGATTCCTTGTTTCTGCCAAACGTGAATTTGTGCCAACGCGGTTGCAATGACCCACTCACCTAATTCGACACTGAATAAATGATTTTCCACTACCGGCAAAAAACTCGCGGGCGCGAGTAGCCCTTTTTGTGGGTGCTGCCAGCGAATTAGGGCTTCTGCACCGAATACTTGCCCTGTACGCATATTCACTTTGGGCTGGTAGTACAGAACAAATTCTTGGTGCATTAAGGCTCGCTGCATCTGCGTCAAATCATCGCGCTGGACTTTGATCGCCGCATCTTGGGCAACGTCAAATAAATGAAAACAGTTCTTACCAGTCTGCTTAGACAAATACATAGCTTGATCAGCATGCCGCAGCAACTGTTCTGCATCAACTCCATCTTGCGGATAAATCGTGACGCCGATACTCGCGCTCACTTGTAATTCAATATGATGCAAATTTAATGGCTCTGCGGCAGCACTCAGCAGCCGACTTAAAATCGGTTCACAATCTCTACCATCTTCGAGATCAGTCAATATCGCCACAAATTCATCACCACCAAGGCGCGCTAGGGTATCGCCTTCACGTAAGGCGGCGCGCAAACGAGCTGCAATCGCAATCAGCAGCTCATCTCCCATACTATGACCGTGCACATCGTTGACAGTTTTAAATCCATCTAAATCAAGAAAAGCGACTGCCAAAGAGTTTCCACGGCGTTGCGCTTGTAGCATGGCTTGCTGCATACGATCTGCTAATAACACACGATTAGGCAAGTGCGTCAACGCATCGTAGTGAGCAATATGCTCAAGCATACCGTTTGAACGCTCTAACTCGATATACGCATTTTTTAGCGCGAGCTGAGACATTTTTTGCTCGGTAATGTCCTGAAAAATTCCAGTTAAACGCACTGCTTTTCCATCGTTCATCGTGACATGGCAAGTCGTTCTGACCGTGATCTTTCGCCCCTTTAGGGTGAACTTTTCAAGCTCTAAATCATAGGCTTCGCCAAACTCGGTTGCGCGTGCCAAGGCATTGACTAGTCGGCTTCTGGATTCCGGTAAAAAATAGCTCAATCCAGTTTCTAAGGTCGGTGTGAATTCTTCTGGATGCGTGTCATGAATGCGATATGTCTCTTCTGACCAAGTCAGTTTTCTTGAAATCAAATCGATTTCCCAGCCACCGATTTGGGCGATTGATTGACACTCTGCGAGAAACTGTCGAGATACTTCTAAATCTTGCTCAATCTGCTTACGCTCACTGATGTCTTGTGCAGTGCCGGTTAACGCGATCAGGTTCCCATTTGCGTCAAACAAAGGTTCGCTTTTTGCCTCTATCCATAAGGTTTCACCTTCACGTGGTGAATAACGAAAATCCAATTGATGCGCTTCAAATTGATCTCGATATTGATGATACATTCGAATAAACGATGCTTGATCATCCAAATGCACGCGCGCAATTAATTGTTCGAGTGTTGGCGGAGCATGGTCAGCATCAAAGCCAAAAATGCGATACATCTCGGCTGACCAAATCGCTGTATTAGTTTGTATGTCTCGTTGCCAACTACCAATTTTTGCACGAGCCTGCGCCGCTATTAAATTACGCTCGCTATCGCGTAATGCTGCGGCATGCTGCTTGCTCAGTGAGATATCGGTGTTTGTACCGAACCACTGCGACACCGAACCCTGCTGATTACGTAGCGCTAATGCTGATGCCAAATGCCAACGATATTCGCCATCATGGCGCAACAATCTGAATTCGACCTCATAGGGACTACAAGTCGACACCGCTAAATGCCAACGCCTTCTCGCTTCAGGCAAATCATCGGGATGTATCAAATGCTCCCAGCCTTGACCAAAAATACTTTCGGCTGAAACTTTGAAATAATCTACGGTTCGCTGGTTGACATAAGTGATCTCGCCATTCGCATCTGCCGTCCAGACTTGCTGAGGAATGGTTTCAATCAATGTACGAAAGCCTTGCTCGCTCTCTAACAGCGCTTGTTCTATCGCCTTTTTCTTTGTGATGTTTCGACTGATACCAAACACAGCGACGATTTCGCCCGTCTCTGACCGTACTGGGCTGGCGCGCATTTCCATCCAGTTTGAACACCCTTTCAAGCCAGTAATTCGAAAAGACAGTGTTCTTGATTCGCCTTTACAAACACAATCAAGCATCTCGATGAAATCAGCACGGAACTCCACGTCGACTAACTGCGCCACTTCAATGCTCTGCACCTGCTCAAAAAATTCAGCTTCGATGATCGCCAAGCCAGCTGTGTTAATTTGCAATAATCGGCCATCTAAAGAGATTAACTTCAGACATTCGGCGAATGCATGATGCAGGCTATTGTCATTGATAATCTTAGTTAAATTAGAGAGCAAATTTGGCATATTTATTTAATACCAAAAATAAATCGGGATAGTTTATTCTGACTATTCAAAAATACGGATTCAATATAATTTTCAATAGTTTCTCACAGACAAGCTTTAGACGCCACGAAAGTAAATCAAAGTTCGAGCATTCCGTCTCAAAAAACAAAAAGCCCCTAGCATTTATTGGAACCATAAAAATGCTAGGGGCTTTAAACGCAAAGATCGCCAATCTAAGCAAACGATCAAGCGAATCTAACTCATATTAATTAAGCTTATTGAAAAGACCTTAAGGCTGTATCTTTTGCAAATACTTCTGCTGATATTTCTCGGTTAAACGAGATTGTTTGGTACTTGTATCGACTGCCCGACCTTGAATATAGACTTGTTCAACTTGCGTTGTCGTTTCCAAAGGATCTCCATTGGTGACAAAGAAATTCGCAAACTTCCCTGCCTCTAAGGAACCCAATTGGTCAGCGACACCAAGTATCTGTGCAGGATACAAAGTAATCGCCTTCAAAGCTTCTTTCACGTCCAAACCAAAAGTAGCAGCTACTGCTGCCTCATACGGCAAATTACGCTCATTTGGCGCATCATCATCGGTACCTGCTCTAGCGATACAAAATTGCACGCCAGCTTGGGCTAACTTCGCAGCAACGGTGTAGTAAGCGTCATAATCCGCGCCACGACGCATAGGCAATTTATGGATACCAGTCACAATAACCGGTACCTGCTGTCGCTTGAGTAGATCCGCTAACTCAGGCGCATCGGCACCACCAACAATCACCGCTTTCAATTGATAGCGCTTGGCGAAATTAAGGGCAAAACGAATTTGATTCACATCTTGCGCGTGGAAAAACACCAGACGTTTTCCTGCAATGGCTGGCAGCATCGCCTCCCAACGCACATCAATCTTGGTGCCATCATTTTGTGCGCGCGCTTCGCGATACGCGATTGCAGAATCAAAAGCGTCTTCCAACATTTTTAAACGCTGTGCACTCGCTTTACGAATTTCCTCTAAGCGAGAATCAAATGGTGCAGGAAACAACTCAGGATTAAAGCGCAAATTTGGCAAACTGATGTGCAAACCAACTTCAGATTGCACCGACATTTCTTCCCAAGTCCAGCCATCCAATTGAATCAATGCCGATGTGCCATTGATTAAGCCCGCCGGTGAGTTTGGTACCGATAAAGTGGCTAATACGCCGTTTGCTCGTGCCGTGGTAATTAATTCTGAATCAGGATTGACCGCAACTAAAGCACGTGCATTTGGATTTATTGCACCTGCTTCCGCATAGTCTAAAGTTGCGCGAACGGACTGTACTTCGGCTAGTCCCATCACCGTATTTGCGGCAATCATGCCGGGGTAAATATGCTTGCCACTCACGTCGATTACTTTTGCATTAGCTGGGACCGTCAGCTGTGAGCCTAACGCGACAATTTTCCCTTTATCCACCAACATATTGCCATTGGCAATCGATTCACCACTGACGGTATGCAAGGTTGCACCTTTAAATAACAAAGGTGTTTTCTGCGCTGCTGCAGGAACATTGTCGGATGCTTGAGCAATACTCGAACTAAAAGCTAAAAATACGCTAGCACCAAATGCAATAGTGAAACGACGTGAGAGTGAAGTTTTCTTCATCATATTTTTTGATTGTAGAGTTGAACTGGCAGAGAAACGATTTTGTAATTGATTCATTATTCTGCTCCTGTACATTCGTGTTCTTCAGCACCCACCCAATATCCTGTGCGATGCTTACTGAGCATGTGCATCCAATGTTGCAACTCCAAATAAGCGCGATTCGCTTCTAACATTTCAGCTGCTGATTTTGGTGCGCTAACTTTCTCTGAAATCGCATCTTTGGCGCGATTGGCAGCTGCCGCTTGGGGCGTACGCGCAGCAATAACGCTAGATGCAATACGTTGACGTTCTTCTTGCGCCTGTTGACGCAGACGCGCATCACTTGCCAAATCAAAATAACGACGACCTTCAATCCATGTTTGTTCAGCGCGACTAAAGGTAGACAATGGACTGGTGTTCCAGATCACGAAGTCTGCATCTTTACCAACTTCTAAAGAACCGGTTCTGTCATCAATTTTCAATTGTTTTGCTGGATTTAAGGTGACAAATTTCAATGCCTCAGTTTCAGACAAGCCACCATATTTCACTGCTTTCGCTGCCTCTGTGTTGAGGTGTCGAGCTAATTCATCACTATCCGAATTGAAACTCGTGACCACGCCTGCTTTATGCATCAAAGCACCGTTGAAAGGAACTGAGTCGCTCACTTCCATTTTGTAGCCCCACCAGTCGGAGAAAGTAGAGCCACCAGCACCGAGCGCAGCGATTTCATCAGCCACTTTGTAACCTTCCATCACGTGTTGGAAAGTGCCGACCAATAAATTAAACTCTTTTGCTACACGTGCAAACATTAAAATCTCATCTTGACGATAAGAGTGGATATGGATCATACGCTTACGGTCAAGCAGTTCGACCAAGGTATCCATTTGCAAATCACGTCGTGGTTCAACCATCGTGGTGGGTGATTTACGCCACGCTTCGCGCTCAGCTTTGTATTCACGTGCCGCCAAGAATCCACTACGCAAGATTTGTTCAACGCCCATACGCGTTTGCGGGTAGCGTCCAGTTGCCTCATTACCCCAATTCGATTGCTTGACGTTTTCACCCAGTGCGAATTTGATTCCAGGGAATGCACCATCCAATTTCAAGCCTTCTGCATCTGAACCCCAACGCATCTTGATCACTTGATTTTGTCCACCGATAGTATTGGCAGAACCATGCAACACATTGGCGGTCGTAACACCACCTGCTAACTGGCGATAAATATTAATACTACTTGCATCAATCACATCGCCAACACGAACTTCAGCAGTAATCGAACTACTCCCCTCATTCACACCTTGCATCATTGCAGTATGAGAATGCGCATCGATAATACCTGGGCTGAGGTGTTTGCCGCTGGCATCAATGATTTCAGTATTCGCTGGTGCCTTTAAGTCTTTACCAATTGCGCTGATTTTTCCATTGACGACCAACATATCACTTTGCTCTAACTTGCCAGCTTTTCCGCTGGTCCAAATCGTTGCATTTTTAATTAACACCGCGCCTGGACGTTCTGGTGCATTGATTGCATATGGTCCAGCTGGATACAGTTGATTCCATGCAGCGGCGGCTTTCTCTACTTTTGCTGGCGTGGTGTCGGCGGTAACGGCTTTCACGCGTGTCGCACTCCAACTAAGCGCTTTGCCCTGCCCTTGTTGTATCGTGCCAGTCAATTGATCTCCACGTCCTTCGGCGATAATCGCTGTATCGCCATAACGTGCCAATAATTGATTATCACGTAAGCTCAGATCAACATTCACGCCATCGATATTTAGCATAGGCTTTGCAGCGTTGCCTGTGATATTCCAGACTTGTGATTTGCCATTGCTGCTGACATTCCAACTGCCACGCAATTCGAATCGATTGTAGTGTTCGGTCACGAAAGCTTTGCCATCAACAAAAGTGATCTCAATATTCGCTTTATCATCACTAAACATATCGCCATTGCTGACCACCAAATTCGCTAAATGGCCAGGGGTCAAACTACCGAGTCGCTTTTGCTCACCGAGTAATTTCGCTGGCGTCGTAGTTAAACCCGCCAATGCCTGCTCGACACTTAAGCCACGGCGAATCGCTTGACGTAGACGATTCCAAAAATCCTTTTTAGGATCTTTTAAGCCAGCTGAGGTAATCGCAAATTCAACGCCTGCTTTATCCAACATGGCAAGATTTGCTGGTGCTTGTTCCCAATGCTGCATCGCCTCTAACGAGGTATCAAGCAACATATCTGGATTGTCGACTTCCGGTGCATTCGGGAACAACAAAGGAACGATGACAGGCATGCCGCCGGATTTCAAATGCTGAGTCCGACGATATTCATAACCGTTGCCCTGCAAAATAAC
This sequence comes from Affinundibacterium baiyunense, assembly GCF_018139645.1. Lineage (GTDB taxonomy): Bacteria > Pseudomonadota > Gammaproteobacteria > Burkholderiales > Burkholderiaceae_D > Undibacterium > Undibacterium baiyunense. The sequence continues at coordinate 236,375 of NZ_JAGSPM010000007.1, read as the reverse complement.
GCGCAGTTTAAATTCATCACGAATTTTGGCAACGCGTTGATACGCTTGTTCATTGTCGGTTGCATAGATAATCGGTTGCCGGCCTGCGAGTACAGGTTTTAAAGCATCTAGCGACTCATTCAATTGAGGACGCTCTTGCTTTAACTTACTCTCGGTCGCACGTTGATACCATTGAGCATCATAAAAAGTTTGTCGAACCTGTGCGATTACGCCCATCAATGAACCTGGATAACCCGCACCACGCCCAAATTCCAACTCATTCGCCATGTGCTGTGCAACGCGCGCATTGAGCACGACTGATTTTGCGTTGTCGTTCCCATTTAAGTTTAGCAAAGCACTTTGTCCGCGGAAAATACCAGCACTTGGCGCCGCCAACACAGTGGTAAAACCAAGTTCACGCACTGCTTTTATTTCATCAGCGCGTAGCTCTAATTGACTAGCAACATCTTGTTCCGGACGAACACGGAAATTCTCACTGGCTAACGCGCGACTATTTAAAACTCTTTGTGCTGGCGGCCGCGCTGCAGCGGCTGGTCCAGAGACGACTGGCGCAGGTAACAATCCCGCTGGCACGCCGACCGTGCTCGCCATATCGATAAAGCCGGGATAAACCGTCCTACCTTCTAATTTCCAGACCTTTGCACCATTCGGTACTGGCAAATTGGGTCCAGCTGCAACAATCACGCCATCACGCAACACTAAAGTGCCATTCTCGATCACTTTACCCGGAGCGACCACCAGTCGCGCCCCCGTCAAGGCGTGCCAACGCGGATTACTTTCACGCAGCCCTTCCACTCTCGAGGTAGAGATTTGGGCACTGGCACCGATTGATGCCAAACTCAGTGCACTCAAAATAAAAACAGAAACAGGCTTTAGTCGCCAACGAACTTGCATATAGTCTCCTCAATTGGAAGCAAAATCACGAAACCCATTCACTGAACTTAGTGTTGGGTGAATCATGTAGTCAATCATGAATAAAATAAATTGCCAGATCAAGGCGAAGAAACCGAGCGATGATCCGTTTTGATTTTTTCTACGTAAACAATAATTTAGCTAGATCACCAAATATTGCAAAGCGTCTTTGGACATAAAAACAGGGAATAAATTCCCTGTTTCCCAAACCATCATGTAGAAAATTAAATTGATTGTATGCGTGCTCAATGGCGAGCGGAAAGATCAAATGCGGGAACTAACAAAATACAACATCACTCGCACTTTGTTGTTGACAACAACACTTCTCGGTATTCAGAAGGTGTCATACCAACCGTCGATTTAAACATTCTAGAAAATGCACTGTGATCTTGATAACCACAAGTTGCGGCAATATCAGTAATGCTGCGCTGACGATCAACCAGCATTGCCGTCGCAGCATCTAGCTTCACCTTGATCATGAATTGACGCGGCGTTAATGAAAAAATCTTATGGAAGTAACGCTCAATTTGTGCCACCGATAAATTGGTAATTTGTTCTAACTCCACCATCGGTACGTTTTCACCAAAATGCGTATGTATGTGCCGAACCGCTGCAGCAATTCGGTGATAAACCGGATGTCGTTGATCTGGCATACCCAAATCGCGTGAAGTACCGCATAAACCGATAATTTGATGATTTTTGTCGCGCAGCGCGATTTTATTGCTAAGGCACCAGCCAGGATCACGATCTGGATACAAATGAAGTTCTAGCTGATCTTTAACATCATAGCCTTTTTGCAAAACAAGCTCATCTTGTTCACTGTAGCTTTCTGCTAAAGATGCAGGAAAAACCTCTGCTGCGGTACGCCCGATTAGTTGCTCTTTATCTTTAAAGCCGCAACGCGACACCAGGGTTTGGTTGACCACCACATAACGACCTTGTGTGTCTTTAACAAAAAAAACCAAATCTGGCATTGCATCAAACAAGGGTTCAACAAAGAACACATCCGCAATATGATTGGCTAAAAGTTGTTTTCCAGAGTTTTCAATCAAACTCAATTTAGTTCGCATAGTATTTTGTGACATAAATAAGAACCAAGTTTAATATAAGTACCGCATATGACGCATATATTCATAAAATACGCGCAAATACCAAGCGCACAAATCATTATTTAAATTTCAATTTATATTATCCCAAATTAGTTAAATTGAGTAACTTGAATGCAACAAACATCGCCAAATTAAGACAAATACACACATACCAATCATCCTGATGTAAGCGCTTATCTGAAATGCTTTCGTGAATCTACTTTCCTTCATATTGCTAGTGCGAATGGAGTCTAGCGGTAATTTCTTCTACTCTTCACGTCAGAGTCTTCAGTTACAAAATCTGTCTATCTCACCCAACTTACATGAACTTACTGCTTTAATAGCAAGATTTACTTTAAAACACCGCTATCTAGCGCTTGTGTTACACCGAAAAACTCCTTTGTCGCTTTTTTTGTATGAAAAAAGGGGATAAATTCAAAAGAAAATTGAGGAAAATGGGGCGAATAACTTATAATCCAATGATAAATTTCACAACAATCATTGTATGCAATCAACTAAAGCCTCAACTCCTGCCAAAATGCGTGCCGCTGATATCGCTTATGATGCGATAGAAAATATGATCGTGACCCTGCAACTCAAGCCAGGTGCACCGATTGTAGAATCTGAGCTAATTGAAATTACAGGACTTGGTAGAACACCCTTACGCGAAGCGTTGATGCGTATGTCATCCAATGGTTTGATCGTGCAATTGCCAAGACGAGGTTTGATTGTAAAAGACATCGAGGCCGCCGAACACGTGACCTTGATCGAGACACGTAGAGTGATCGAAAAACTCATCGCCGGCAGCGCCGCTAGACGCGCCAATCCGCAATTGCGCGAAAGTATTTTGTCCTGTGGCGAACAAATGGTGTTAGCCGCCAGCCATGGCAAATTAGATGAATTTATGGCTGCCGATATGGCACTAGATCAAGTTATTCATGAAGCCTGCCGTAATCCCTCAGCAGTTTCCGCGGTGATCCCACTGATCATCAAATGTCGCCGTTTCTGGTACGCGTATCAGCACGAAGGCGATATGCATGAAGCAGCACGCTGCCATATGCTATTGGCGCAAGGTATCGCAGATGGAAATGAAGCCGCTGCGGCACAAGGTGCTGATAACTTAATGGACTACTTAGAGTCGTACACACGCAAAGTGATCAATGGATAAGCTAGCTTCGAGAGCTTAGATAGTTCATTACCGACCAAAGCAAATACTTAAATAAAAAGCTGCACAAGTTCTCCAACTTGTGCAGCTTTTTTGTCTGGCGGTAGCTTTAGAATCCACGCAAGCACTAGCGACAAGGAGAAGCGCTAAGGGCGCAATTTTGCAAATGGATCTCCGACACGCCATTTTGGTTTAGTCTTCGCATTGGCTAATTCATATCCAAGCTCTAGTGTAAATTGCGCTTGTTGTTGCATACCGTCTAAATCCCAACTAGCATCATAACGATCACGTGGCGTGTGATAATCATTTTTAAAGTGCTTCATTTTCTTTGCCGATTGTTCTGGTTCGTGTTGATAGTGAAAATGGCCATCACCAGAAAAAACTGCAGAACCAACATTAAATGCGGGGATACCAACCCGCGCAAAACTAAAATGATCGGCACGATAAAAAGCACCACCCAAATCGAGTACAGGAGGCGCAATTGCCAATTGCATTTTCTTCGCTACTTTCACTGCGCTATCATAAAGTGTGCTGCGTTCACTGCCTGCAATTCCAATATCCTTGGTCTTGCCAACAAAGTTCATACTATCTAAATTTAAATCTGCGATGGTATCCTTCAAAGGCCATGCTGGTTCACGTACATAAGCCAGACTACCAAGTAGATACTGCTCTTCCGCTGCTGGCCACAAAAAAAGCTGTGTGCGTTTAGCTGGTCGTCTCACAGCTTCTTGCGCCATCGCTAGCAAAGCCGCGGTTCCGCTTGCATTATCAATTGCACCGTTCCAAATCTGTGCTGGTTTGCCGACCTCTTCAACGATTCCCAAGTGATCCCAATGTGACGAGTAAATTACCGCCTCATGTTTTAATTTTGGATCAGTGCCTGGCACCATTCCCATCACATTAAATTGCTCAACTTGCCGCACTTTGCTCAGCAAATTGATCTGAATTTGTGCCGGCAATAGCACAGGATTAAAATCACTACGTTCAGCAGCCACTCTCAAACTTGCCAAATCAAAACCAGCAAGTTGAAAAAAGCTTTTCGCACTTTCTTCACGCCACCAACCCTCAACCGCGTTTCCTGCACCCGCCAAATTAAATCGCTCATGACTAAAACTAGTCTGCGGCACATTCCATCCATACGCGGCAGATTCCGTTGTATGTAGAATCAGTACACCAGCCGCACCTTGTCGTTTGGCTTCTTCAAACTTATACGTCCAACGACCGTAATAAGTCATGGCTTTCCCAGCGAAACGTTGAGGATGTTCAGCTGTTGGCTGCGGATCATTCGCCAACATGATCAGAAACTTTCCGCGCAGATCTTGCCCTTTATAGTCATCCCACTGCTCCTCTGGTGCGCGCACACCATAGCCGACAAATACCACTGGGGCTTTAATTATTCCTTGGGTGCTTCCATTGGTTGCACTCACCAATACTTCAGTCCCAAGTTCAGGCGAAATCGTCTGCCCAGCAACCGACAACTGGACTCGGCTGGACGGCAATGTTTGTGAACCGATCAACTTGACTGCTTGTCGATACGGTGATGTTAGCTGAGGATACAGCGGCTGTAGTCCGATTAATTTTGCTTGCGTTTCAAGATAAGCGACAGTTAAATCACCGCCACGCTGCCCAGTTCCTCGCCCTTCTAATAAATCATCGGCTAAGAATGCCAAATGTGCTCGCAATACGGGTTCTTTAACGATGGGCGCTTGCAGCATTTGTGCTTGCGCAGAAAATGCCAATGAGGCAAACGTCAACTTAATTAATAGACGCATAAATTATCCTTATCATTTTTTTCGATGTGCTTCCTTAACACACTTATTTGATGTACCAATTTCATATACACAACCAGACTACCAATCAGGTACATTTATTTGATGCTCTTAGTCGCCGACTCCGGTAGTCGTTTGACATTCACAAATGCGCTCGATAAAAGCCAGCGCTTAAAACGAATCATCTTATAGTTGGTATGCCCACCTTCTGTGCGCGTTTTAAGCAGTTCTAATAAGCCACCCTCAGTCACTCCATGCATATTTTGCTCAGGAATTTTCCCGTATTGAAGACCTAAAGCCACAATTTCATGCGGCTGCAATTTGGGCTCAAGAATACGCTCAACATCTGCTATCGGAATCCAAACAGTTCTAAGAACTAAATAAAATCGAATTTGTCGACCATCAAAACTAAAATACTTTCCATGCCAAGGCAACAGCGCAGAGCTATAGGCGGATCGCTTGATAAACGAGAATACACTAATAATTTCTCGCGGAAATAAACGTCCCCAAATCATACTAACCAACAGCAAGCCAATCGGACCGTAGCCGGGGGATAATTTCTCGAAACCATGCCAAGCTAGGTAAGAAATACCTGCACTAAAAATGAGTTTAGCGATGAAACGAGCTAGTCTATTTTCTTCCATAGAGAACGATTAAAGATCAATACAACGAGGCAATTAATTTCGGAAGTTATGTGGTGTCATGCAATGATGAAGAAACTTATCTGACTAGATTATTCGTCCTCATCTTCCAGTGCATCTTCCATCATGCCAGTATCCACGCTCTTACCTTGGCCTAGCAAAACAGGGGGCACGTAAGTCGCCAATAAATGTTCACGACTTGTAGGGGTCTCTAAACTAACGCGACCAAGCGCACCGCTACGGTAATCGAGCAACAAAGTATGTGCCGCTTTTTCAAAATCCCAATCGCCGCCTTTCAAGCGATAAGCGCGTTTTTTAGCAACGGCCTCAATCACACTAACCGCATCGATTCCCTCGGTTGAGAAGCCATAGCGCGTCGCTAAAAATTGCGGATAGCGTTGCAATAAAAGTTCAGCCAAAAATGTAGCAACCTCTTCTTCGATCAAAGCGTTCACACCGATCGCATGACTCGCTGCAAGCATTAAACCATCAGTTGGGTGCTGAATCTTCGGCCACAACATACCAGGCGTATCAGTCAAAATCATATTTTTACCAAGATACAAACGTTGCTGCACTTTGGTCACGGCAGGCTCATCGCCGACATTGGCAACGCGTTTTTTCAACAGCGCATTCATTAAGGTCGATTTGCCGACGTTCGGAATGCCCATAATCATCATACGCAAAGGCTTGGTCGGCACACCGCGGTGAGGAGCCATCTCCAATGCAAAACCCGGTACCTTGGCAACATCGGCGGGCTTTTTACAACTCATTGCCACCGCTTTAACGCCTTTTTGTGCGTTATAAAACGCTAACCATGCTTTAGTTGCATGAGGATCGGCAAGATCACTTTTGTTGAGAATTTTTAGACAAGGACGCTGACGAAAGCTACGAAGTTGCTCCACCATAGGATTGCAGCTAGCTTGTGGAATACGCGCATCCAGTACTTCAATCACCAGATCGGTATTCTCCATCGTCTCGGCCGCTTTTTTGCGCGCCGCATTCATATGACCGGGGAACCATTGTATAGACATACTTTTTCTTCTTTTGCGAAAATAACTTAAAGCGCTATTTTACGGACTTGCAGGCATGCAGACGGCAATAGTTTGCGATTTTTATTCAATTTCACTGACTTTTTGGATGAATTGCCAGAAATTCGGCTCAATTTATGTGGATTGCAGCGGGATTCAAATTTACATGAAGTTAAAATACCAAGTGTTTTTAACCATCCTCTGAGACAACTATTTTTGCAAGGCCTCTATCTTTTGCTCGATAAACGCTTGCAACTCCGCGCTAATTCCACCTTGCATCTTTGCCTGCTTAAAAGCTTCAATCGCTTCCTGATTCATACCATCGGCTTGCAAAGAGATACCGAGTCCCATCCACCACACGCCATTCTGGCTATGCTTCTTTAAAGTTTGGCGATATAGCTGAACTGCCTCTTTATGATGCCCAGTCTTTTGTTGAAGTGCTGCAAGAAAAGCGAGGTAATCTGGTCGATCTTGTGCCAGTCCCTGATTCTTCTGTAACACCTCAATCGCATCGTTAAGTTTCGCGCGCTCGACTAATAATCGCGCCAAGATCATTGAAAAATTTAATTGACTTGGCTCCACCAACAAGCCTTGCTTCAATTCACGTATCGCATCCTCGTGGCGCTTTGCCTCTAACAACAGTGATATTTTGAGTTGCCGTGCAGCGCTATGCAAAGGATCTGACTTTAGCGCTGCCTCCAATGCCTGTAGCGCTTCGTTTTGACGACCTTGCTGTTGATAGACTGTCGCCTGTCTATATTCTCCCTCTGCGCGCTGTTGCGCCGACACCTCTTTGATCATCACTGTTTGGGAATTTGGACTGTTGTTGGCTGACGCTTGGCCCCCCACTTGCGTGAGCGATTTGTTTGCTAAATTGGGTGTATTGGTTTTTAGAGTTTTCTGCGACTCAGCACTCGATATCTCGTCTGTTTTCGCCACTGGCGCTTTCGATAATAAGGGATCACTTGCGCGTTGCTGAGCATTTCGTGACCCATTATTCGACATGTCACTGGCTTCAGCACGCTGATCTCGCTTTCCCATTTCTAATGCTGCATTTTCTGATGTGGCATTTGATAAGGTGGAAGAGGATGAACTCGCTGTCGGTAGTGCATTTACTTGCGTACTCAACTTTAAGCTAAGGCCAAGTTGTCCAGCGTTAGCTTGTATTTCTGAAGCCACTTCTGCCGTCCTTGCCATAGTATCCGCTGGCACGTTGGATGAAGCAGATGGACTGGACGCTTGCGATGCAGCTACCACAGGTGCCGGCACCGATGTTTTTTGACTTACCACATTGGATTTCAAAAATAGAGAATCACGAAACCAAACCAGGACGAACACCACAACCAAAGCAAAGCAAACAAAAAACCAAGTCTTATTCGATGCAGAATTAGGCGCGTGATTACCTAATTGGGTATACCGAGCAATAGGCTGTTGATCTTCAGCATCGCCGCGTTTCTCTAATTCCTGCAGCATTTGATTAATCAGACTCATAGCCCAAACTTCCAATTAAACCCAATGAGTAAAGTAGTGCCAACCACAAGTGCAAGGCTGAACAGAGCCAGCGTTGATGACATACGCTTCCATCCAGGTGCGGCCTCGGTATCTCGAATCGCAGCGATGACTTGTCGCATTCCGACTTCAGCACGCCCTTCACCGTAGCTAAGCATCATCGCTTTATTCGCCAAAATATTCAGCATCCTTGGCACGCCAGCACTTGCTAACCAAAGAACGAAGATCGCAGATCGTGAAAACAAACGAATTTGACTAAAGCCCGCCACACGAAGTCGATGCTGTATGTAGAAACTCGTTTCTTCCCAATTCAGTGATCGTAGTCGGTAATGAAAACTAATACGCTGAGCAAGTTGGCGGATGTCATTTCTAGCCAAATGCCTATCTAATTCAGGTTGACCGAATAAAACGATTTGCAACAGCTTCCGTTTCTCGGTCTCTAGATTACTTAGTAATCTGATTGCCTCAAGCGTCTCTATCGGCAAGGCTTGTGCTTCATCGATGCAGACTAACACACGCTTTCCTTGCTTGGCCAAATTCACCAAATGTAAATTGATCGCTTTTAATACCTCGTGTTGCTCGCTATCTTTTTCTTGCGGAATTCCGAGATCGTCTGCTAACACGAGTAACAAGGTGCGCGGCTCTAAAAAAGGATTGGGAATATAGGCACTAACAAAATCATCGCCGAGCACCTTCAAAAACTGGCGGCACAATAAAGTCTTACCAGTGCCAACTTCACCTGTTATCTTAATGAACCCTTCACCATTTTGCGCCGCCACCAGTAAGGTATTTAGTGCCTCCAAATGGCTACCAAATGAAAAGAAAAAACTGGTATCCGGTGTAATCCCAAACGGGGTCTCATGCAGTCCGAAATGCGACTTATAGGTACTCATTCTTACCATGAAAATCGTTCCACAAGAACCGGCGCACAAGCTAACTCTTTCCGTCGCCACAAATCAACTAAGGGATTCACTTTACCTTCTTTTCCAAGCGTGAACGCGGCGTCATCTCTTCGATGCGCTTCTGACTTTCTAACAAGTCTTGTTCCCAAGCGCCATCGTTTTCGACGATGGTTGGTCGAATCAAAATGACCAATTCTCGCTTTTGCGAGATCTGATTTGTATTTCTAAACAAGCCACCGAGCAAAGGCACTTCGCCAGCGCCAGGAATTTGTGAGCGATCATCTGAATTCGATTGACGCATCAAACCACCGATCGCGACAATACGTCCATTTTGCCCTCGGACGATACTATCCGTCTCTGATACGACACTCGACGCCAATGGCAAAACTACCGACCCAGCCGTACCCGCATTGACCGTCTTTTCTATCGTCGTTACTTTGCTTACCGATGGATGCACATGCAAAATGATATTGCCTTCGTCATCAATTTGTGGCGTAACATCAAGCGCGACTCCGGAGAAAAATGGTTGTACTTCAACGCTAACGGTTGGTGCCGTATTGCCGCCCGTACTAACCACGCCTGGTGTGGTCTTTAGACTCGTTACGAAGAATTCATCTTTACCCACTTTCAAAACCGCTTTTTGATTATTCAAGGTGGCGATACGTGGGCTAGACAATACATGCACACTACCTTGCGATTCTAAAAATGACAGCAGCGCAGAAAAATTAGACGTTTGAAATGCGAGACCAAATAAAGAACCCGCAGCACGCGATGCTGCCCCTAAGTTGAGGCCAGTAATCGTGTCAATTCCAGTGCCATCGGTAGTCAACCTTGTCGTACTCAAGGTCGTACCCGGCGTTAAGAATCCAATCGATGCTGCACTATTTGGCGAAGATTTGAGCGACGCAAACGATGCCCAATTGATCCCGGTTTGATACTGATCGTTTAACTCAACTTCTAAAATTTTCGCTTCAAGAATGACCTGTCTATCGACGGACAATTGTGTCGCTTTCAAATAGGCAGCGATATTGCGAATCTCATCTGACATCGCTCTCACCACCACCACACCAGATTGCGGGTTAATCACCACTTGTCGGCCGTCTTGTCCGCTGCCTGCAAGAATGTCTAAGGACGCCTTTAATTCAGACCAAAAATCATTATTCGAAGTCGTGTTAATTTTGCTGGAGTTCACCGATTGACTGGCTCCATTGCTCGGCGTGTTAGTTGGCGTATTTCCTTGTCCAGTAGAAGAATTAGCACTTGGATTTCCAGTCAATATCGCATCCGCAACAGAGCCAGATGTGACGCGGATATCAGAACTACCTTTGCGCACGGAAGCTAGATAATTAATTTGGAAAACGCGAGTCTGCAAAGTCAATGGTTTGACGTAGATACGACTTCCCTCCACCTTGTACTCGTAGCCGTATAACTCACGAATTGCATCTAAGGCTTCAAACAAAGTGACATCTTTTAAGTTCGCGGAAATATTCCCTGTCACATCGGGATGCACCAACATATTGTATGGAGTGCCAGCGACAATTCCCATGAAAAACTGTGCCGCAGGTGCGTTGCTAAAGCTAAGATTAAATCGTTCTTCCAATGGTTTGCGCACTGGCGGCAAATCGACATTTAATGGCGGCAACAAAGAAGCCGCAACCGCTTCTGGTTCAGCAGCTTTTGCCTTGGACGCTGTCGCCTTACTCATTTCGCTCTTGATCAAGTCGTAAGTTTCTTGACGTGACGGCGGCATCGCACACCCGGCGACTATACTAAACAGCAAAACTGATAGCCCAATTTTTTTCATTTTTAAACCCTTGGTCCAACTAATCTCATATTGTCGCTAACTTGATTCAATTGATATCAACACGTATTTTTACTCACGCATTTCAAGACATCGATTATTTCAACTTAGTGCTTTCCAGACTTGGCTTTTTTCGAAGATCTGGATGCAAACTTAGCGTCTGCAATTGCTTTCCTCGTCTCAACACCACTTCTGACTCCGTCATCTTAATTAAAGTTTGGTCACCAAATTTACCATTCAATTTAATCGCTTGCCCATCGATGATTGCAATCTTACGATTGGCCGATAACAAGATTGATTGCAATACCGGCCCACTTTCTTGTTCGCCAATGCCTGCTGGGTTCAAAATACTCACAGGCGGTTTGGTCGGATCTGGCAAATTTTGCGAGACCGATGAGCTAGTGACTGCATAAGAATGTTCAGCGCATAATAAAACACTGACTAGTAATAATGGATTTACAAATTGAGCCATTTTCTCTCCAAACTCAATGTAAATATCTGTAGACTCAAACGCGCTTTTGGATATTCAATCACTTGCAAATTCGCTCGACTCCAATACACCTGTTCTGGCATTGATTCTAAATCTTTGGTGTATGCCAGCATGTCGAGATAATTTCCTTCCAAAACCAACTCTACCTCATGTTTATAAATACTGAGCTCATCGGGATTAATCGTAGTTAGCTTGTTCAATGTTACTTGATTCACTTCCGTCGTCACTTTTGCAGATGCTTGCGCTGTAGTTTGTGCAGTAGCAGCGCCTTCAGTTGGTTTTTCGAGTTCGAACAAGTTCATCACCGGAAGACTCTTCAGAGAAATTAATTGCAAACGCTTATTTCGCTTCAAGATATTTTGCAACAGCGTGTCCATCTTATCTGGTGCGACCAATTTTTTATGTAAGTTCGACAAATCAGCGTCCATTAGCGCCAGCCGTGCCTTTGCCTCTGCCAATCTCGCTTTTACATCGGCATCAGGATCTTGCTGCATTGAACTCGACAATTGTGTGAGTTCTCCCTGCAAGACTCTGATTTGCGTTTGATGCGTTTGTTGCTGTGTTTTAAAAGTCTTTTGCAACTTCAACTGTGGCTCGATCAAAAACGTAAAGCCAAGTAAGAGCACCCCAACACTACATAGCGCAAATAATATTGCGCGTTCACGCATCGACAGCGCATCTATTTTTGCCAAGAGACTGGACCATATTCTTTTCATGGTGTTTTAGCCCCCGCTGTTTTCTCTTTGTCTGCTTTTTCTGCCATGCCAGTCGAATGCAATTGAAATTCAAGATAAGGCGCGGGCTCAGGCAATTTCTTTGGATCAGCGGCACTAACGGCTGCAGGTACTGGCAACATCGGCCTTTCCATTTGTAAGGTCGAAAATGTCTTACCTTGCATAATTGACTCTCGCTTTAACTGTGTCACATATAGCGGTACTAATTCACCTTGCAAAGTGCGTCCATTCAAAATCAAATCGTAACCAGCACCTTCCAAAGTAAAACCTGTGATCCACAAATTCTGAGGAATCTGGCGCGCAAATGCACTTAAATAAGATGAATATCCATCGGTATTTCCGAACTGACTATTTTGTAAAATTTGCGCAATTTGATGGCGACGTAACAGCGATGACTCAATTGCCGCTAGCTCTTGCGCAAGCGCCGGATTTTTTAAACGTGCGGCATGCGCTTCACGCAAGGAATTTACTTGGTTGGTCAAAGTCGTGAGCTTGTTCGCGGCCTGCTCAGAATTCATTTTCGCCGTATTTACTTGCGCACGCGTATAAACAAATCCCAGAACGACAATGAATAAGCTGAGCGCCAATAAAACAAGCAAGTTCAAAGCAGAAAAGTAATCTTTTCGCTTTAATAAACTTGGATTAAAAAGATTAATCTGCTGACTCATGTAGCACTCGCTTCTTGACGTAAAGCAGCACCAATGATCGACAAAAATGCCCCTTGTCGTTCAGCCGATTTCAGTTCAGGAATTTTCTCTAAATTGACGATCTGAGCGAGATCCATAATCTCAACAGGCAAATACATGTTGCTGGCCAAATACTGCTGTAATAATGTTGCGACCTCACCTAATGGCGACACCACCAGCTTCGCTGTCGTAATGTAATTATGCTGACGATCAAAGTGATCCAGCGATCTTTGTAATTCTAAAGAAATTCGCTCAAAAGTCGCATCACGCTCACGTACATCTTGCGTGCCTAAATCAGTTGAGGTGATATCCAATCGCCGCGACAAATATAATTCACCACCATAGGTCACGGTTAATAACCCACCATGCACATCAAACGACAGCATTGCCAAACCACGCCCTTCGACCTCTAGACGAGCAGAAAGGTTTCGTTGCGCCATCTCTGGCACGTCGATCACACTCAAGGGTAACCTCGCATCGGCAAACAAGTTTTGTTGAAGTGCCAACTGCTGATTGGCGATTACGATGGCAATTAATGATTGATTACGTCCGCCATTTTGTATGTCACCAGGAACCGTTAAGACATCAAAACTAGCGGATTCTATTGGATAGTCGATTAATTCTTTCAGGCGCCAAACCAGCGCATTTTTTAATTCATCCGCTGGCACATTGAGTGCGTCAATCGCAAACCATTGATAATCATTCGCGTTTAATTGCAATAAACATTGCTTTTGCTTGGCTGGTGTCTCGCGCGCCAAGCGTTCTAGCAATACTGGCCAGGCTTGTTCGGCCTTCGGATAAAACGATAGAAATTCTAAGACCGGCAGACCACCTAATGGAAAACGAACCGAGGCGGAATAAAGCCCATCCTTACCAAGACGAATTGCCATGATTTCGGCGTTTTTCTTATTTTTTGAGAATAATCCCATGCGTAAACCCAATTCAGCAATATTGCTTGACGTTAAGATAATATGAGCTTGTTGTCAATCACTGCGCTTTGTTTTGTTGTCGTATTGATGATGTTCGACTGCTTAATTGACTTGTAAAGTACAAGTGTGAAACCAGCATGACAGCGAATGCTGCATCGCTACAGTCGAACTCTCAGCTCAATGAACTTCTCTTACATAAATAAATTGATTTGATTTCTTATACGCTCCAAATTTGACTTTGCCGGTTGGATTAATTGCGGTGGCACCACCTCGCCAAGGAAACTTAAGCCAGTTGCTAACCGGAATATCCATATCCAAGAAACCACTATTACCTAAGCCAGGTTTAGAAAACTTTAACTGACTCTGACCAGCAACCAACTTCCCTGTCGCACTCACTGTCGCAATGGTTTCTCCTGCACTTAATTTATTCGTTGCCGTTTCTGGACTATAAAAAATCAAACCGTTACCTGAGCTTGGTGCAACAATAAGCGTACAACTATCATCACTATTTCTTCGCCATTGATCAGCGATTCGATATTCAGCAAAAAATGGCACAGGTAAATCCAACATCTCTGAACCGTAAGCACTTTGCAATCTCAAACGTCCATAGCGTTGTAAACTCTTTCCGAGTAAAACTGCAGTACTTGCGGGAACCTCGCCATCACTTGGATTAGCCAAGACATCGATCAAAGTTTCATTTGATAATGCGGTTGGTCGAGAGATTTGATGCTTTGCTGACGCATTTAGCGTGCCACTAAGCCATGTACCGGTCGGCGCTGTCGCGCCAGAGCTTAACACTGCACCAGCAGGAGCACCGCTGATTGTGAATGCGTAATTTGCATAGACTGTAGGAACAAATTTTGCATAAACGCTGGTGTAATTTTGCGTCGTCGTATTCGTGCTGTTTTGCGCAGTCATTGTGAAATTAGTGGTGAATCCATCTTGTCCAAAATAGGTGAATGCTGTGGCGGACGTGCAGGCTTCAACAACAGCCGCGCCACTAATTAAAAAGTGATGAGGAATAAATCGACCAAAATAATTCGTTGATGCGAGGTTGGCGAACTGACATCCATACTTACCACCAACCAGGCTATTCGATGTGTCATTCGTACAGTCACCACTCGCCACGTCAGCTGATCCAGAACTGCTAACGAAAGTGTCGTCATAGACGCCGCGTGGTTTAAACCTAAAATAGCCAACCTCGTCATACTTAAATTCACTACCTGCAGCACCATTTCCGTTTAATGAATTAGCTGCAAGCGTAAATTCTCCAGTCAAATTTCCAGTGCCAGGTGCTGGTCTACCGCCATTGATCACGGACGGAACATTCAACCACTCGATTAAAGCAGGATTCACTTTTGGCGTGCCATCGTAACCAACGACACCTGTATTTGCGGTTAAGCTAAAGTTCGCACCAGCAGTGATGATTGGCGTTGCTGTTGGATTATTCCCCGCTGCATCTGCATTCGCATTGGAAGTGATCGTCGTGAAACTGGTCGGACGCACCGAGAATCCATCCGACGAACAAGCCGTCACGGGTGAAGCGCCTGCGCTTTCACGCACTCGACATCCCACATGTTTGTAGGCTCTGGCAAGCAGCAAATCTGCAGTGAGTGTTTTTCTACCATTGTCTGCCGCAGCAAAAGTTAAATTTTGTGATGCGATTGGCGTTATAGCGGAACACGATGCCGCACTCGTTTTATCGTAGAGTTCAACAACGACATTTCCTGTATAGGTGTTGGCAAGCGCGCCAGATGCTTGCAGAGCTAAAACATCAAAACGAAAGCCCGTATTGACCAACTTCGTGTAGAGCGGATTGCGATTGGTTGCAGGTACTGAGTTTTGGTAAGTCTCACCAGTTTCCATACACTCGAATTTAGCAACACAAGGTGTATTGGCTATCGTTATTTGGCAACTTGCTTGCGCTACACCATTCACTACACAGCGCGTACCATTCAGCGGTAATTTACTCAAACCACTAGCGAACATCGTGTATGTGCCAGCAGAGGCAGCATTGGCTTGAAGAACGAGATTCGCGATGCTAGCAGCCGATCCCAAAGAAAAAGTCGACGGCGTCCAGGTCGTTCCAGTTGCGGTAGGAGAAAAAGAAATAGATCCAGTTAACGTACCCGTATTCACAATATTCAAATCTGGGCACGGAACGATAGCAGAAGTACAGGCAAGCACTTGAACTGGTTCTGGACATTGCGTTGCACTGCCATCATGACGAATTTCGATATGATCGTAATCCGGTACCACGGTCGATCCAATCACAAAATCATAACTGAAGGTGTACACACCGGGCGCGGTAAAATCATAGGCTATGCCTATCCCTGTATCTTGCAGGGTCGTTGTAATGGTGTTGCTCAATGCACCGGTCGTTGCACCCGGTAATAAATCTGGCCGTGTTAATTGTTGAATGGAACAATGAGGAGAACCGTTGGCAAAAAATGTATTCCAACCCGCAGCACAGTAACTACTAAAATTGCTGACAGTGCTACCGCCAGGTGGCGGCGTTGGTGGTGCCCGTTCACGGAAAGACTCCACGATAGTTCCGGCCGTTGGTAATGCGGTGCTGGTTGGGCAAGGATTAGCACCACCCAGACTAGAGTAAGTTCCCACAATTCTATAAGTACCAACGACATTCACACCACAACCACTATCGCTACCACCGAGATAAGTGTCAAACACATGGTAATAACGAACCGGATTAGATGCACTAACTGGATAAGTTGCCGGAATCGTTAAAGTAACTTCTGCCGTTAAAAAATCAAATGGCGTGGTGTACTTCCACAAAATCGAAACCTGAGGACCACTATTAATCCCCAATAAACTTGTCGCTCTTTGCTGGACACCAGGAATAGCGGGATTGGCAGGTAATGCCGCTGAAATACTGTAAGTGTTATACATGCCACCACTTGGGTTAAAGGTGCTGACGGTGTGTGATGGTCCATATAACAACTTATTGGCACGAATGAACACACCATTATCTAAGCTATTCGGATTGGTTTGCGGTAAGGCAGTCGGGCTATAAACTTGACCAGTATTATTCAAACGTCGCACTTGTATCTTGCTCGATCTATCTATGTAAAAATGCAGGCCATTCGTTGCGTTCGTTCCACCTGTGCTATTAAATTCTATGGTTGTTTGCGCACGCACTTCATGCGTAGAAAAACCAATGATAGTGACTAAGAAAGACAGGCAAAAAATCCAGTAAATTCTGGCATAGGATTGAAGTAATTGATCATGCGTTTGCTTACTCATTTTTAAGCCTAAAAAATTCACTTTTTACTAAAAAACAGATTCAAACAGATTCAAACAAATTCATCAAAAATAATTTTATTAACACGGTGGATCTGTCGCCAAACCATCGACGCCAACTCTGCAAGTACTAATACTTGCAGAAATTTGCCGCTCAACGAAGTCATTCGTAGAAGCATTGCCAGAACGCGCTGTAGAAGTTATTTGATACACACGTATCTTATTCCCGCCCTCATTCACTGGTGTAAGCTGACAATCAATCGTCACATTAAATCCACTTAATGCACCATCCAAGGTTGGTGCGGTCATTCCCGCAGTACAGCCGTTAAAAATGCTATTCACAACTGCGGCATTCTCGGGAGCTAATATCGCAAAGGTAGCCGCTTCAATACCCGCCTTTGCTGCTTGATAAGCCAACACACCTCGAACATCTTGGTTCGAAATCGTGCGTTGCGAGGTATAAATCGACAGCATAAATATCCCTAATGCAGCCAAAATCACTAACAAAAAAATAGCCGATACCAAAGAAAAACCGCGAGCTGCTAATTTTGGTAGCAACTTAGCAGACGGTCGGCTTTTCAACTGATTTAACACCTTATGGCACATTGCTGATGTTCACATCCTGATATAAATTGACCGACTCACCCGAGCGCAACAATCCCAAGCTAATCGATAGCACAGCACTACGCTCGGTGACGCCACTGGAATAATTAAAACTGCAACTTGACAAGTGTTCTGCCAGCAGTGGTTGAGTTGTATCTTCAGGGAGCACAGGGCATGTACCTAATGCCGGCACAATCGCGTAATTTGACACACGATAAAGACGACCAGTTCCATTACCGTTATCACTTCCAACTCCTTGACAAACAAAGCTAACCGCCGGACTCGCCCCTGGCAACACGAAAAATCGTTTAGCCGGAGACTCGATCGGATTTTGGATAGCTGTACTTAAATTGATCGTGGCATTTGTAGAATCTGCACCTACAATTCCGCGATAACTCGCCTGATAGGCATCGGCACCGGGTATACCTAAGTTGTACACCACAATAAAATCACCTACTTGTGGCGCGCTATTCAATGGACCAATCACATCAAACTTTGTACCAGAAGTACTATCAAACTGCATGACATTACCAGGTTCGGCAGCACGATAACGACCACCATCTTTGGTGATCAAAAATTCAACGCAAGTCGTATCGGCTTGGCGCACACTATTTGGTAATGCCAAATGCAAATCGCGTGACATGCGCCGAATTGCGGAATTCGCGCTTTCTGTGAGTTCTGCACGTCGACTCAAATCGCGATATTGCTCAATTGGTCGGCTAATAAAACTCGCGGCAACAACCGCCAAAATCCCCGTAATCACGATCACAATGATCGCTTCAACCAAGGTAAAACCGCGCTGATCAGTAGAAATAGAAAAATGCATATCAAGGCGTCGCTCTAGGCGCGTAACGATAACGGTAACCAGTCAAACTGACGCTTAAATTATCAACACTAACAGTAACATCAATACGGATACGATCGCCGCCTAAGTCTTCTGTTTCTTGCACGCTTGCACTATAGCCTCCCAATCCCACAATGGCTTGTCCTTGAATATCTTTAATCGGATCAGCCGGTGTCATCTCGAAGTTATGATAATCGCCAACATTATCAAATCGCGGTGAGCCATATCGTGTCTCGCCTGCAGTTGGCCCCAATCCTTGTACGCTGGTCGCACAGCCAGCTGGATTGTTCGCAGTCATCGCGTTAGCGTCATCCGGATCACAATAGGTAAATGCCTGTAACTGCACCTCTTCCAATAATGACTCGGCAATCGCCAGTGCTTGCTTTTCACGTAAAGGATCGGTACTCGCCACGCTAGTTAAGTTCATGATTCGCGTCACCCCAATTACGGCAACACTCACAATTAAAATGAACAAGATTAATTCCACAAGCGTGACGCCAACTTGTCGGGCGTTGATTAGCCTTGCATTAGTAAGCTGAGTTCTAATGTACATAACCGGTCTCAGCTTCTACACGAATTGTTCCGACGGCTAGCGTTGCATTCTGAAATAAGCTAACCGTTTGCGCACTATTCGGATTGGGTTGGCCCAAGGCGTTGAATGAAAATACAGCACCTGCACCAAAACTTACATCGGCGGGAGCGGTTCTGCGAAACCAATTCTGCTCGCCAGGGCTCATTACAGGAGCGCCAGCGTCGTTCTGACAATTCGCGTTCACTTGCACATACGTTAGGCAAATTACGCCATCTGCTTGACCGATTTGCACCCAAACTGGACGACGCTGCGCAATCGCCGTCTTTTGCGCGAAACGAATCATGTTTTGGGTTTGATCAAAAAAACCGCGAGCATCAAAATCAACTCGATCTGAAAACCGAGGAAGCGCAATCGCGGAGAGAATACCAAATACAACCAGCACTAAAATCAACTCGACCATCGTAAAGCCGTGATTGAATCTGGTTCTGCATGTGCTTGTAAATGTGTTTGTAATGATGGGCAAAAAATTTCGCATAAGAAGGCAATCAATTTAAGCAGAAAAATAAATGACACCGAATGCGGAAGAAAGTCTGTTCTGAATTCTTCTTGTATAAATCGTTAACAAAATTTTTACAAATGAAAATTGAAATTCGGATTAAGCTAATTTCAATCGAGACTCAAAACAGACTAGAACATCTATAGCAAAGTAATTAAGCGCAGTTTGCTGCCGTCAATCCTGTGGCATTGTAAGTCGGTGGCGAACCCGCAGCGGCTGGAACTGTGTAAGTTACAGCACAGTTAGGATGATTAGCATCCGCTGACACGCGAAATACCGTTGCAGAAGTTACCGTCAATACGAAGTCAGGTGTGGATAAACCTGCTGCAACTGGAATACCAGTTAAGGCAGTTGTTGGGTATCCGTTCGCCATTGGAATTGTTGCGCCTTCCATCACGACAGAAGTATTAGGGGCAAGTTGCTGCGTCAATTGTATCGAACGTGCCAAAGCGGCACCTGATTTTAGTGAGGCCAATGCACCATTCATCTTGGCGATACGCGCTTCTGTCTGCAAAGAGGCAAATCTTGGCAATGCATAGGCGGAGAGCAATGCCAAAATCGTAATCACGACGATCAATTCAATTAAAGTAAAACCAGTTTGCGTCTTTTTCATTGCTTTTTCCAATCAGTTATTTCAATCTAACTATTTAAATACTTCTTGCTATTATTTCGACTCATTCACAAAATCTGCAATACCACTTTGATAAAGTTTCATTGTTTGACATGTGCTCTTATATCATAACAAACTTTTTGATAAATCCTCTACGATAAATCGCAAAGCCACGTGACAAATACCGAACACAGTATTATTGCATCACTATTTCTGCAGTGCGACACGACCAAGATCCCAAATCGGTAAGAAGATACCCAGTGCCAATATCAATACCATCACGCCCAAAGAAACAATCAAAATCGGTTCTATGTTTGCAGATAAATTCTTGAGTTCATACTCAACTTCACCTTCATACATCAGCGCAATTTCGTCCATCAACTCATCTAAGGCACCGGTTTCTTCGCCGACCGCAATCATTTGCAACACGACTGGTGTAAATACGCCACTTGCCGAAGCCGTTCTTAAAATACTATCGCCGCGCTCTACACCTTCTCGCATTTGATCGACGTGACTTGCGATATAGGTATTATCAACGGTACTAGAAACTACGGTTAATGCTTGCACGATAGGAACGCCGCTCTTGCTTGATAAAGCAAAACTACGAGCGAATCGTGCTAGCGTCGCCTTTAATACGATGCGTCCAAATATCGGGAATTGCAATATTTGTCGATCCCACCAAAACCGACCAGCAACTGTAGAAATAAAATTTTTGAACAGGATTGCTGCACCGAGACTGATTCCAAATAGCAAAATCCAGTAATCAACAAAAAACTCAGACATGTTCAGCAAAAAGCGCGTCATCAGAGGCAACTCAGCATTAAAGCCAGCAAACACTTTGGCAAACGCAGGAATCACAAAAATATTTACGATAATGATCGCAACTAACATCACGATCATCACAAACATCGGATAACGCAATGCAGTTTTAACACGATTGCGCATCTCTCGTTCAAATTCCATGTGCTCAGACAAGCGCAAAAAAATAGTATCCAAGCGCCCCGTCATTTCGCCAACGCGAACCATACTAATAAAAAACATCGAGAACACCTTGGGGTGCCTACGCATTGCCGCGGACAACTCGCGGCCGGTATCTAAAGACTCGCGCAAATCCTGAATCACACTACGAAAAGCCCGACTCACCGCTGATTCTTGCAACCCAGCTAATCCACGCATAATCGGAACACCAGCGCGTATTAAAGTATGCAGTTGACGACTAAAGAGTTGCACGTCTAAACCTTGAACTTTCTTCTCCCAAAAACTCTGCCACCAATTGAGTTCTTTGTTACCAGAGGTATTCGTTGTCAATTCAATTTGCGTAGGCGATATGCCCATGCCGAATAGCTGTTTCGCTACACCATCCGCGTCCGCGCTTTCCATGACGCCTTCAATTAATTCGCCGCGCGAATTTCGCGCTTTATAAGCAAAAAATGGCATGCCTTAGCCTATTCTTCAATTTGATTACTAATACGCATCGCTTCACTAACCGTAGTCACACCACTGAGCACCAAATCGATCGCATTCTTACGCAAGGTTCGACCGTTCATTTGACGCTTCGCCACTTCCATAAAATACGCATTGTCTTCGCTATGCGCGGCATCGACTACCGCCTTCGTCATTTCTAACAATTCATAAACCCCCATACGCCCGCGATATCCTGTGCCATTACAATGCCCACAACCACGACCAGTATGAAAATGTGCCTGACTCAATGCTTCATCGAGCAAATCCACACTCATCCACTCTTGTTCTGCCGGGGATAATTGATGTGGAACACGACAACTCTCACAAATCACCCTGACCAAGCGTTGCGCCAATACCGCTTGCAAAGAGCTCCCCATCATATAGCGCGGTACGCCCATATCTAACAAGCGTATTGGTGTGCTAATCGCATCATTGGTATGCAAGGTAGATAGCACCAAATGGCCTGTCATCGCCGCACGCATACCAATTTGTGCGGTTTCCTGATCGCGCATCTCACCTAATAATAAGATATCAGGATCTTGACGCAACGAGGCGCGCAATACTTTGGCAAAGCTTAGATCGATTTTCTCGTTGACCTGAACTTGATTAATCCCAGGCAAGCGATATTCGACAGGATCCTCTACTGTAATCAGCTTGCGGTCTTCACGATTTAACTCCGCTAATGCACCATACAAAGTGGTTGTCTTACCGCTACCGGTTGGCCCTGTCACCAACACCAAACCATTCGGCCTTTGGATAATCGAACGGAATCGCTCAAGCATATCCGCAGGCATACCAATGCGGTCTAAATTTAAAATACCGCCACTTTGATTGAGCAAACGCATCACGATCGATTCACCATATTGCGTCGGCATGGTTGAAATACGAACATCGATCTGCTGCTGCCGCACTTTGATGATGAATCTGCCGTCTTGTGGCAAGCGCTTCTCTGAAATATCTAATTCTGAAATGAGTTTCAAGCGCAATGCCAAGGCACCCGCAATTTTCATATCCGCTTCTGTTTGCAGATGTAAAGATCCGTCAATACGAAAACGAATTTGTAGACGTTTTTCTTGCGGTTCAATATGAATATCTGAGGCACGAACTTGGGTCGCATCATCGAATACCGATTGCAACAGCTTTACCACTGGCGCATCTTCGGAGCTGGCCGTCGCGCCCATGCTACCGAAATCAACATTCGCATCGCCCAATTCTTGTTCAAGTTCACGTGCTAAATCGGTAATCGCCTCGGTGTGTCTATATAGATTATCAATCGCTGCCAATAGATCATTTTCATTGACTACGGCAAGATAGATATTACTTTTTAAAATACGGCTAATTTCATCGTAAGCAAATAAGTCCGTAGGATCTACCATCGCAACGAGATAACCGTTATCGCGTTGTTCAAGAACGATTGCCCTGAATCGTCGCGCTTGTAACTCAGGCAGTTTCTTAACTACATCTGGTTTGATGTTGTAGTGCTTTAAGTTGACGAAGCTGATATTTAATTGCTTCGCCATTGCTTCTGAGATCTGATCTTCTGTCACAAAGCGATTTTCAACAAATAGACGACCTAACTTGCGCCCTGTACGTTTTTGTTCAGCTAAGGCGAACTGCAACTGATCTTCGGTCATCAGTTTTTGCTGCAATAAAATTTCACCTAAACGAATTTTTTCTGGCCTTGCCATTTTTTTCCTCGGTCTACACTGTCGATTTGTTCTTTAGCAGCTCTTTAGCTACTCTTTAGTTGTTCACTTTTTTATGCCAACTACATTCGAGTGCAATTCCAGCATTATCCACTTTGCCCCACGATTTAGGGTTTGGAGAAATACATCTCTGTGCTAGTCTTGCACAATTCATGCAATATGCGATATCTGATGCAACGATTCTATGGGAAAAGCACATGTTTTCAAAAGTCCATGAGGTAGCAAAACAACTGAACCAAGTCATTATCGGTAAAGAACGTCAAATTCAACAAGCCTTAGTATGTTTAT
The DNA here is from genome assembly GCF_018139645.1 of Affinundibacterium baiyunense. Taxonomy (GTDB): domain Bacteria; phylum Pseudomonadota; class Gammaproteobacteria; order Burkholderiales; family Burkholderiaceae_D; genus Undibacterium; species Undibacterium baiyunense. The sequence goes on along the minus strand of NZ_JAGSPM010000007.1, from coordinate 212,857 downwards.
TAGGTGGTGGACATTTATTAATCGAAGATGTTCCCGGTGTCGGCAAAACAACCTTAGCACATGCGTTGGCGATTTCCTTAGGCCTTCAATTCAATCGTTTACAATTTACGTCTGATCTACTGCCAACGGATGTGGTTGGCGTCTCGATTTTTGAACGAGAAAAAAGCCAATTTGTTTTTCACCCTGGCCCTATCTTCACACAAGTTTTACTTGCCGACGAAATCAATCGCGCTACACCAAAAACCCAATCAGCCTTATTAGAGGCAATGGAAGAGCAACAAGTCAGTGCGGAAGGACAAACTCGGCAACTCCCCCAACCTTTCTTTGTTATCGCAACGCAGAATCCAACCCACCAAGTTGGTACGTTTGCGCTACCAGAATCACAGCTTGATCGTTTCTTGATGTGCGTTTCTTTAGGTTACCCCGATGCTGCTGCAGAACGAGCATTATTATTAGGAGAAGATCGACGCAGCCTGTTGAAAAATTTACCTGCAATTATGCAGCCTGAAGAATTACAAGTGATACAACATGCAATCCGAAATATTCATGCTTCGTCCTCTTTAGTCGATTACCTACAAAAGATCGCACAAAGCACGCGTGAAGCTGGTCTGTTTGCCGAAGGAATGAGCCCACGTGCTGCAATCGCATTATTACAAGCATCGAAAGCATGGGCAGCAATTGAAGGACGAGATCATGTCTTGCCCGAAGACATTCAAGCAGTATTGGTTCCAGTGATTGCCCATCGCCTGCGTCCAATCAAAGCAGTCAATAATAAAACGAATGCTAGTGCGGATTTGCTGGTGCAATTAATGCAAAAAATTCCCGTTTAATTTGAATAGTGGGCTAAGTCCTAACTGCTTTCTTGCTAAATTAATCGAACAGATTTCTTTTTCTGGCATTTTTCCGACATTTTTTCGACATCAATACAATGCGCATTTTCCAACAATTCAAAACAAAATTTGAGCAGATTGTTTTACTGGAAAAAACAGCCGAGGTCGGAGAAGTCGTCTTAAAACAAAGACGGGTATTTACCTTACCAAGTAAAGCAGGATTGGTTTATATTGGTTTATTGCTGATCCTGTTTTTAACCGCAACCAATTACAGCCTCAATTTGGGGTTGGGCATGACTTATTTATTGGCCGGCTTAGCTGCGGTCAATGCCTTGTTCACTTTCCGAAATCTCGCCTACTTGCGCTTAAACGCCGGGCAAGGAAATCCTGTCTTCGCTGGCGACATTGCCGAGTTTCCGATCCATATACACAACCCAAAGAACCTTGAGCGCTACGCCTTACATGTTGGTTTGATGGATAAAGCGGCAGTGACACAAACCGTCGACATTGCTGGAAATTCTCAACAAACGATTTACCTTCAGGTTTTGAGCAATCAACGAGGTTACCTGCAATGCCCTAGGATTAAGTTACAAACTTGGTTCCCACTTGGCTTGCTACGAGCATGGAGCACATGGATGCCAGCCAGCTCGATTTTGGTTTACCCAACACCTGAAGCGATTAGCCCACCATTACCTATCGGCAGCGAGGGACAAGGGAATGCCCTGTCAAACTCAGGCAATGAAGATTTCTCGGGTGTGCGAAGCTATCAATCTGGTGATCCGCTGAAACAACTCTCATGGAAGCACATCGCGCGTGTCGATCTAGAAGCTGGCGGCAGTTTGATATCCAAACAATTTGCTGGGGCTAGTGGTGGAAAAATCTTCATTGATTTCGACGCAATCTCACCGCAGCTAGACGTGGAAAATCGCTTGTCTAGAATGTGTAGTTGGGTTTTGCAAGCGGAACGTCTGCAGCTTGACTACGGTTTTAAACTCAAAGGCTTTGAGTTGCCGCCAGCTCAGGGGGAAATACACAGCCAAGCCTGCTTAACCGCATTAGCCTTATTTGAAATTTCGTAAAAAAAATCACACTATGCTTAAGCATTCTCTTTTCAATACTGTTGCAACACTTAGTCGAGATAAACGCGATACTTTGCTATTGGTTTTTGCCTGCTTGTTAGTGATACTCAATCATGTTGATAGCTTATATATCTGGGTAAGTTGTAGTGCAATCGCACTGATGCTGTGGCGCGCATGGTTAACTCTACGCGGCAATCAACTACCTGAAAGGTGGGTATTACTACCGATTGCAGCTGCCTTAATGGCAGGCATTTTTTGGCAGTTCCGAAGTTTTTTTGGGCGAGAAACTGGTGTCGCCATGCTTGCTTTGCTGCTAGCTTGCAAAATGTTAGAAATGCACGCCAAGCGCGATTTGTTCGTGATTTTGTTTTTAAGTTTTTTTTTACTACTCACCCGTTTCTTTGAATCTCAGAGTCTTGCGGCTGCATTTCAAGTAGCGATATCAACCATCGTTCTTTTATTGGCGCAACTCAGCTTTCAGTTTGAGAAAAAAACCATCAAGCTATGGGCAAGAACAAAAATTGTGTTGAGTATGCTTGCTATCGCAATGCCATTAACGGTACTGGCATTTTTCCTATTTCCCAGAATTCAAGGTCCGTTGTGGGGCTTACCAAGTGACGCGGATGTCGCGCGCTCGGGCTTATCGGATTCAATGACACCTGGGAATATCAGCAAACTTGCAATGTCGGAAGAACTCGTTTTTCGTGTGAAATTTCTTGAGCAAGCGCCAGAAAAATCAGCTTTGTACTGGCGCGCTTTGGTGCTCACACAATTTGACGGACGTCGCTGGTCACAAAATCGCTTCTCAAAAAATATTACACCACGTCAGCTAGAAACACGTGGGCCTGCGATTTCACAAGAAATTACACTCGAACCCAGCAATACAAATTTCTTGTTCGGTGTCGACAGCATCGCCAATCCACCCTTGGTCGAAGGCACGCTCGCCAGCCTCAACTCAGACGGTGAGCTACAACACCGCGACAAAGTCACTCAAAGAATCCGTTATCAAGTGACATCGTTCCCTGATTATCAACTCAATGTGTCGCCCAATCCTATAGAACTACAATTGAATCTAAGACTGCCGAACAATTTCAATCCACAAACGCATAGTTTTGCACAAGAAATTAGGCGGCAAAATCCAGAGCCGCTGGCACAAGTCAACGCGGTATTAAATTTTTTTAGAAATGAGCGCTTCTTCTACACCTTAGAACCACCTCAGCTTGGTCGACATAGTGCGGACGATTTCTTATTCAATACACGCGCAGGTTTTTGTGAACACTATTCCAGCGCCTTTGTCATATTAATGCGCGCTATGGGCATTCCAGCACGCGTGGTCACCGGTTATCAAGGCGGCACACTCAATACGCAAGGCGGCTTCTATGAAATTCGGCAATCGGATGCGCACGCTTGGGCTGAGGTTTGGCTGAGCGAACGCGGCTGGATAAGAGTCGATCCAACCGCAGCCGTCGCCCCGAACCGAATTCTTCGCAACTTAGAAGCAACCCAAGAAAAATCAGGATTAGCAGGGATAGTTAGTGACATCATCAAAGAAAATGCTTGGAGTCGCGAACTACGCATGCAATGGAACGCGCTTAACTATTCTTGGAATCAATGGGTTCTTAATTACAACCAGACACAACAGACCAAACTTTTAGATCGACTTGGATTGAACCAGTTAGACTGGAGCACAAGCTTAATGTGGATATTTGGTATCGGTTTAATTATCGTCGGTTCACTAGCCATCCCGCTGCTTCCCAAACGCATACACCGTGCACAGATCGATCGCCTGTATTTACGCCTATGTGAAAAACTTGCCAAACAAGGTTTCGTAAAAACAATCTATGAAGGGCCATCAAGCTATCTTGAGCGACTGCAAGCCACGATGGCTGCAGAAAAATATCAATTGGTAGACGAATTTATTCGTCACTATATCGCAATAAAATATGGTAAAACATCAGCCTCAGTTGAACAAAAAAATATGGATGAAGTGAACGCGCAGTTACAAGATATGCGACGCTTACTCAAGCGCATTTAATTGCCATCCATAACCCATTTATATCATTACCAGATCGCTATATTTTGAAAATTCTCTCTCACATTCTCTATGCTAGTGTTAGCGCCACAATGATTTTGTGTACCAGCGCTGCAGGAAATTTATTGTTATCTCATGACGCTTTCGCTGCAAACACAAAAAAAGTAGCCGCTAAATCGAGTCAAAAAAATACCCAAAGTAAAGCAGCAGATGTGCATTATCTAGAGTGGCAAGAGGTACAAAGCTTTATCGCCGAAATGCAAGCGCAGCATCAATTTCCGCTAGATCAGTTGCAGCATATTTTCGACAATGCGCGCTATATGGAGTCAGCGGTACAACTAGTCAAGCCAGCACCACCAGGTAAGCCAAAAAATTGGAAAGCGTATCGCGCACGCTTTGTTGAAAACGGTCGTATCGCTGCTGGTGTCACATTCTGGGAAAGAAATCAAGAGACATTACAACGCGCAGAACGTCAATTTAGTGTGCCTGCTGGAATTATTGTTGGGCTAATCGGTGTAGAAACAATTTTTGGCAAAAATACCGGGAGTTTTCGCGCGCTAGATGCATTGACGACACTCGCTTTTTCTTATCCAGAAACGCCAAATCGTGAGACGAGAAGTCAATTTTTCAAAAATGAACTAAGCCAATTGTTGTTATTTGCCAGAGATAACAAACTTGATGTTTTCTCGATTAAGTCTTCTTACGCAGGCGCAATTGGACTCGCTCAATTTATGCCTAGTAGTTTGCGACAACATGCCGTTGATTTTGATACTGATGGAAAAATCGATCTAAGAGAATCTGAGGCAGATGCCATCGGCAGCGTTGCGAACTATTTAGCCAAACATGGCTGGCAAAAGGACTTGCCATTTGCCTTTCCAGCGACATTACTCGATCAAGATCCCGCCTCACTCAGTCTGAAAGATGCCTTAAATCGCGGACTAAAATCGAGTTTTTACATTGATGATCTAAAATTACTGGTCAGCACCGCTGATGATAAAGCCCCTCGAAATTTAAAGTACGGTTTAATCGATCTACAAAATGGCGATGACCCAACTGAATATTGGCTGGCGACAGAGAACTTTTTTGCGATCACCAAATACAATCGGAGTTATTTTTACGCGATGTCGGTTATTGATCTTGGCAACGTCATCGCACTCGCTCGCACCAAATAATCCGTTGCCAAATTCAAATTCACCAATAAAAAATATTGCAAATAAGAATTTTTTGGTCTAAAGTAATGTTATCTAATGATACATTTATGATGGTTTACAGGAAAGTGTCAATAGATTTAACAATTTTCTTTCTTAATTTTTTCGTATTAAGTAGATAAATTTGTCTCAAAGATATAGTATTACTGTTTAAATAATTGATTACTGCACCCTCCTGCACACTTAATAATCATCAACAATGAGGTAATAATGCCAAACTTGACACAATTAGAATCAGATGAAATCGACTACGATCCAAATAATCTTTTGGATACTTTGATCAAACAATTGCATCTAAAAAATGACGCTGCACTCTCTAGAGCCCTAGAAGTTGCGCCACCAGTTATCAGTAAAATCCGTCATCGTCGTTTACCTGTTGGCGCATCTTTATTGATCCGTATGCATGAAATCAGCGATGTCAGCATCAAAGATTTACGCGCATTGATGGGTGATCGCCGCGCAAAATTCCGCATCAGCGACAAGCAATTCAAGCCTAAAGACACTGCAAATAACGGCTAAAACTTAAATAAAAATTTAGATTTAAATCTAGGTTTAGTTAAAAAATCGAAGATCAGCTCAATACTGACTTCGATTTTTTATTTTCTCGTTGCTATCAAACAACAATCAGAGGAAACACACTACAACTCAAGCAGGAAACACACCTGTTGATAAATAACGATCTCCCCGATCACACACGATAAAAACGATCGTCGAATTTTCGACTGTTTCTGCAATTCTTAAGGCAACTTCACAAGCTCCCGCAGCAGAAATGCCGCAAAAAATACCTTCTTCCACTGCCAATCTTCTCGCCATTGCCTCCGCGCTGGCCTGACTCACCGATTCAACAGAATCAACTAATTCATGTTGATAAATCTGCGGCAGATATGCCTCTGGCCATTTTCGTATACCTGGAATTTGTGCACCATCTTCGGGTTGCACACCAATAATTTGTACTTGTTGATTTTGCTCTTTTAAGAATCGAGAAACTCCCATTATGGTGCCAGTAGTTCCCATCGCACTAACAAAATGGGTCACTTGCCCATTGGTATCCCGCCAAATCTCCGGCCCCGTGCTTTCGTAGTGCGCTAACGGATTATCTGGATTTGCAAACTGATCCAAAATCACACCTTTGCCTTCTTTTTGCATCTTCTCGGCCAAATCTCGCGCTGTTTCCATTCCACCAGCTTGTGGTGTTAACACAATTTGTGCGCCATAAGCGGCCATGCTTTGACGACGTTCGATACTCAAATGTTCAGGCATCAGCAACACCATCTTATAGCCACGCATCGCCGCAGCCATTGCTAAGGCAATGCCAGTATTACCACTCGTTGCTTCGATTAAAGTGTCACCCGGCTTAATTTGCCCTCGTTGTTCAGCGCGTCGAATCATCGACAAGGCGGGACGATCCTTAACCGAACCTGCAGGGTTATTACCCTCCAACTTACCCAAAATAATATTATTTCGACGTGTCGCTTCAAGGCTAGGCAAACGCTGCAAACGAACCAAGGGAGTATTCCCTATGGTGTCTTCAATGGTTATATAACTCATAGTAATAAGGCGTAATGGAAACACAAATTCATATTCTAATACTTGTACACGTTTTCTGCAGAAATCAACTTGTTTCTCTAGATTTAAAACAAACTAAGGCGCAAACAAAATTGCTAGATAATTGGAACAAAAACTGACAACAGATTGAAAAAAACCTTACTTCGATGAAGTAAGGTTTTTATTTAATTTCAAACATCAATTAGATCAATGCTATTTGGTCGTTTTCGCTTTCGCTTGATTGGCCGCTTTATCGCTGGTGTCGTCTTTTTTTGCAACAGCACGCGCTTGTCCGTTCACAGTTAAACCTGCATCTGACAATTTCATTGCACTCTTCTCACCGATACCTTTAACGCGACTTTCAAAATCTGCCCAATCTTTAAAATTTCCACCCTTTGCTCTCTCAGCCAAAATAAGTTTGGACTTTGCTGGCCCTATCCCTTTAATACCGTCAAGTGCAGCTTGATCTGCTTTATTTACATCCACATCAGCAAACGCAAAACAAACACTTACACACAAACTTGCAACTGCAAAAATGATCTTTTTCAACATCGTAAGCTCCCAAAATAATTCAATAAATTGACCTGAATTGAGCAACAATAAAAAACTTCACATGCAAATTTATTATTGCAAATACATAATACATTAAATTTATTAAAAATCTACTTATTTTGGAATAATTCTTCTCTTGTTACGGTTGCTGTACCCAATTTACCAACAACGATACCACCAGCTTGATTTGCAATCAGCACGGCATCGTGCAAGCTTTTATCCTCTGCTAACATCGCGGCAACTGTTGCGATTACAGTATCTCCAGCGCCAGATACATCAAACACCTCACGCGCCATCGCAGGCACATGCAGAATTTCCTCATCGGTAAATAAGGTCATCCCCTCTTCTGATCTGGTCAACAGTAAGGCTGCTATATCGAGTTCTTTACGCAGCGATTGTGCTTTTAAAGTTAAGTCAGCCTCGTCTTTCCACTCACCAATAATTTGGCGCAATTCTGATTTATTTGGCGTTAACAAACTAGCACCGCGATAAATCGAATAATCACTTCCCTTAGGATCAACCAAAACATATTTCCCCAACTGCTTCGCATGCGCAATCATCGTCGCCACATTGACCAAACTACCCTTGGCGTAATCAGATAGTACGATTACGTCGTGATCTGCAATCAAGCTATTAAATCGTGACAATTTATCCTGCAAAATTTGTGCAGTGGGCTTTTCTTCAAAATCAATACGAATTAATTGTTGCTGTCTTCCAATCACGCGTAACTTAATAATCGTTGAGATACAGGGGTCGTGATTAAGATAGCTATGAATTCCAACTTCACTCAAAAGCGCTTCAACACTCTGTCCTGCTTCATCTTCGCCAATCACGCCTAGCAAGCTGGTTTCAACGCCAAGAGCCACCGCATTACGCGCCACATTTGCCGCACCGCCTAGGCGCTCTTCACGACGCTCTACTCGCACAATCGGCACTGGCGCTTCAGGAGAAATTCGATTTACTTCACCGAACCAATAACGATCTAACATCACATCGCCAGCAACCAAAATACGCTTCTGTGTGGTCATCTTCATTTGATTTCAATAAGTTGAGAGCAGATTAATGACTCAATACAGCACGTCCAATCGGATAGTATTCCATACCCAATGATTTCACTGTACGTGGGTCGAACAAATTACGTCCATCGAAAATAACAGGATGCTTCAATATTGATTTGATCGTTTCTAATTCGGCAGAGCGGAAAATTTTCCATTCAGTCACAATCACCAGAGCATCTGCGTCCGACAATGCGGATTGTGCATCGCTAGCAAAATGAATCTGATTCAACAACGCAGGTGCATCAGCAAAATCCAAAGCCAACACGCGCTGCGCCTCCTCTTTTGCGACGGGATCAAACGCAACGATGTGCGCACCGGCTCGCAACAATTCTTGAATTAATACGCGCGACGATGCTGCACGCATATCGTCGGTATCAGGCTTAAATGCTAATCCCCACAGCGCAAACTTGAGTCCTTGTAGATTCTTGCCATACTTTGCAAAAATCTTATCTCCTAACACATATTTTTGATTTTCATTGACTTCTTCAACTGCTCGCAAGATTTTTAGCTCATAGTCATATTCTTGCGAAGTCTTTACTAAAGCTTGTACATCTTTCGGAAAACAAGAGCCGCCGTAGCCACAACCTGCCATCAAAAATCCTGGCCCGATGCGAGGATCAGAGCCAATTCCTTGACGGACCGCGTCGATATCGACACCAACTTTGTCCGCCAAATTCGCCAATTCATTCATAAACGAAATGCGCGTCGCTAACATGGCATTCGCGGCATATTTTGTAAACTCTGCAGAACGTACATCCATCCAATAAATTTTATGTCCGACAGATTCAAAGCTTGCATACACTTCGCGCATCACTTGTTGTGCACGTAGGCCTTGCGCATCGTTAGCATGCCCAATCACTAGGCGATCCGGTTTCATAAAATCCGCTACCGCAGCACCTTCTTTCAAAAACTCAGGATTGGAGGTAACGGCAAAATCCAAGGCAGACTGACGTAACTTGAGTTCTTCAGCAATCGCTGCAGATACCCGATCCGCAGTGCCTACAGGCACCGTCGACTTATCAACCACAACTTTAAAACCAGTCATGTACTTACCAATATTGCGCGCCGCAGCGACCACGTATTGCAGATCCGCAGAACCATCTTCATCTGGCGGTGTTCCCACTGCGATGAACTGCACATCGCCATGCGCCACGCTAGCTTCAACATCCGTCGAAAAACGCAGACGTCCAGCTGCAACATTACGCGCCACCACCTCATCTAAACCTGGCTCGTGAATAGGAATGCCTCCACTATTCAAAATAGCGATTTTGCGTTGATCGACATCCAAACAAAATACATCATGTCCGACTTCAGCCAAACATGCTCCCGTCACCAAGCCGACATAACCTGTACCAATAATTGTTATTTTCATTTTTTAAAACAAATCCGTAATTAATCTATTTAACTGTGAAAGAAGCCGAAGCGCATAGGTGCGAAATGTAGATTCAAACCATTATCACCGCGCGCTCGCCCCCATAACTCGCGATGCGTTGACTAACTTTTTATTCGTCAATTTAATTCATGACATTGAGCTCTTCAGTACGACGCGGTGGATAAGTTTCCCACTTACTGCATCCCGGACATTGCCAGTAAAATTGACGAGCTTTAAACCCGCAGTGGGTGCATTGGTAACGCGTGAATTTCTGCGCGTATCCACTAACCAGATTTTTAACAATTGATAACTCTGGAAGTACTTCAGGAGGGGCTGTCATCATGCGCGCATCAAGTAGTTTGTCGAGCCCCAATAAAGTGGGCGTGCGGCGTAATTCATTACTTACTAATTGATTGGCCTCGGCAACACTCTCCAACTCTAAAGTTGCTTTGAACACGACTTCTAGCAAGTCGATAGAGGGTGCTTCTGCTAGATAGGATTTCAACAAATTGAGACCTTCGTGCGGGCGTTCTAACTTGCGATAGCCATCCATCAATCGTTGTGCGACTAAAGCCACATGTGGCACGCTTTGCTGCTCCACTCGACGCCACGCCAATACCGCTTGCTCAATATCACCTTTAACCAAATGGATGTCACCTGTCAAAATAGCTGCTCGCACATTATGCCTATCAGTTGCGGTAGCTTTCTCTAACATGGCCATCGCTGCTTCTGGGTGCGTATGCACCAACTCATCTTGCGCAATTTCACAGTAAAATTGAGCAATCTCTTTTTGCCGACCGCCAGCACCTGACTCTTGCAAAGCATGTGCAGCATCAATCGCGCGCAACCATTCTTTTTCTCGTTGATAAATTTCGAGCAAAGCTTTTCGCGCCGGAATCGCATATTGACCAGCAACGAGCTGATTAAAAGTCTCTTCGGCACGATCAAGCAATCCAGCTTTCAAGTAATCTTGTCCCAGTTCAAACATGGCTTGCGTTTGCTGTTCAACTGGCAAGTCAGGACGGGATAATAAGTTTTGATGTACGCGAATTGCGCGTTCAGTCTCACCACGACGCCGGAATAAATTGCCAAGTGCGAAATGCAATTCAACCGTTTCTGGATTGAGTCTAAGTATCTCGATAAAAGCATCAATTGCTTTGTCAGGCTGCTCGTTGAGCAAAAAATTTAAACCTTTGAAGTAACCTTTTGGTAGGCTACTCGATTCAGAAATAAGCTGCCGAATATCGATGCGGGCTGCAATCCAACCCAAGCTAAAGAAGAGCGGAATACCTAGTAACCACCAGATTTCAAATTCCATAATGACGGGTCTCAGTGGGGGTTAAATATTGATTTTAAGAGTTACGAATAGGATTAGAAACGGCATCAGGATTAGGTGCTTGATTTGCCGCAGCTTGTTCCTGTTGTCGCTCTTTTTCGATCTCGGCGATTGTCTTTTTATGACGCGATATATCACGACGATGACGAAACACCATGGGTGTCATCGCTAACAAACAAAACACCGCTCCAGCGACAAAAAAGCACAACAATAAAATCACTAAAGGTGCCGATTGTTGATAGCCCCAGAAATACTCAAGCGTGACGATTTTATCGTTCTTTAATGCAAACCCTAAAAAAGCGATAAATACCAACAGCCAAATAATTTTAGAAATAATTTTCATGGTTAACCTAAGTGACCTATTTACAAATAAACGTCAACGGATGTCCTTTTCTATCGGTCAAAAAAACTCTCCGATCTCGAATCACAAAGAACATACAAGACGAAAATGAATATGTGAAATTGTACGTGAAAAAAAACGGCATATCGGGAAATCCCTTATGCCGTTTTGTTTTCTTAGTGCAAATTACTCACTTTTTTCCACAACTGCTAACAACTTAGTCACGCAGTATGGGCTGACCGACAGTCGCATCGACCCGCTCTCGCAATTCTTTACCAGGTTTAAAATGCGGCACCCGTTTTTCAGGCACCATCACTTTATCACCCGACTTAGGGTTACGACCGATACGCGGTGGACGGCTATTCAAAGCGAAACTACCAAAGCCACGAATCTCAATTCGCTGGCCAGTAGCCAGTGAATCAGACATCGCATCCAAAATAGTTTTGACGGCGATATCCACATCTTTTGCTACCAGTTGTGGATACCGCTCGGCCAGACGAGCAATTAGCTCTGACTTGGTCATAAATGAAGCCTTTGACTAGGTCGTTGCTTAGTTTTTGTTATCGAGCTTAGCTTTCAACAAAGCACCGAGGCTTGTTGTGCCAGAAGCAGCATTAGAGTCTGTCGACATTTTTGCCATTGCTTCTTGTGTATCCGCTGTATCTTTTGCCTTGATAGACAATTGGATACCACGTGCTTTACGATCGATATTCAATACCAATGCTTCAACTGTGTCGCCAACTTTCAAGTGTGTACCAGCATCTTCGACGCGATCGCGGGAGATTTCAGATGCACGCAAGTAGCCTTCAACTTCGTCAGCCAATTGAATTACTGCGCCTTTAGCTTCAACAGATTTAACTGTACCAGTCACCAATGCGCCTTTGTCATTCATTGCGCAGTAGTTGTTGAATGGGTCGCCTTCCAATTGTTTTACGCCGAGAGAAACGCGTTCACGTTCAACGTCGATCGCCAACACAACTGCTTCCAACTCGTCACCTTTCTTGAAGCGACGAACTGCTTCTTCACCTGTTTCGTTCCAAGACAAATCAGACAAATGCACCAAACCGTCGATGTTGCCTGTCAAGCCAATGAACACGCCGAAGTCAGTGATAGACTTGATCGCGCCTTTAACTTTGTCGCCTTTTTTGAAGTTCAAGGAGAAGTCATCCCATGGATTTGCTTTGCACTGTTTCATGCCCAAGCTGATACGACGACGTTCTTCGTCGATTTCCAATACCATAACTTCAACTTCGTCGCCCAATTGAACAACTTTGTTTGGAGCAACGTTTTTGTTTGTCCAATCCATTTCAGAAACGTGAACCAAACCTTCGATACCTTGTTCAACTTCAACGAACGCACCGTAGTCTGTCAAGTTAGTCACTTTACCGAACAAACGTGTGTTTGCTGGGTAACGACGTGCCAAACCTGTCCAAGGATCGTCGCCCAATTGTTTAACGCCGAGAGAAACACGGTTTTTCTCTTGATCAAACTTGAGGATCTTCGCAGTGATTTCTTGACCCACTGTGAGAACTTCAGATGGGTGACGTACACGGCGCCATGCCAAATCAGTGATGTGCAACAAGCCATCGATGCCGCCCAAATCAACGAACGCACCGTAGTCAGTGATGTTTTTAACCAAGCCAGTAACCACTGTGCCTTCTTTCAGGTTTTCCATCAATTTTTGACGTTCTTCACCCATAGAAGCTTCAACAACTGCACGACGTGACAACACAACGTTGTTACGCTTACGGTCGAGCTTGATAACTTTGAATTCCATAGTTTTGCCTTCGTAAGGAGTTGTATCCTTAACTGGGCGTGTATCAACCAAAGAACCTGGCAAGAAAGCGCGGATGCCGTTCGTGAGAACTGTCAAACCACCTTTTACTTTGCCATTGACTGTACCAACAACCATTTCGCCAGACTCCAGCGCTTTTTCGAGCGCGAGCCATGATGCCAAACGTTTTGCTTTGTCGCGGGACAAGATTGTGTCGCCGAAACCGTTTTCCAATGATTCGATCGCTACGGATACGAAATCACCGATGTTAACTTCCAATTCACCTTGGTCGTTTTTGAATTCTTCAACAGGAATAAAGGCTTCAGATTTGAGGCCTGCGTTCACGATCACGAAGTTGTGGTCGATGCGAACGACTTCGGCAGAAATCACTTCACCGGAGCGCATATCTTGGCGTGACAAAGACTCTTCGAACAAAGCTGCGAAGCTATCTGCACCAGTTGCGAAATCTTGAGACATGTAGACTGTAGACATAATATTTACGAGTTAGCCGGAATAGGACAAAAGGTCTATTTACCGGGTTGAGTTAAACAAACTCATTCAGACTTTGCGCCTAAATGAGAACCAAATAAAAAAATCCAAGAATCAAGCAGACGAAACTTCATCATGGAATTTCTTTTTGCGAGCTCTAGAAATTCGATATTAGGATTGCAATACTAGGCGTCAAATTCGTTCAGCAATATTCAAGTACTGCGAGGATCGAATTTGCAACACCTACAACGCAATGCGCCCCATAATCGGATTTATCGAGCTTCGCGAACAGCGTTTGTGTAGAGACTAAGTATCTGATGCACTGCTTCATTCGCAGTGATATGAGACGTATCTAAGATAAACGCGCCTGGTGCGGGTTTGAGAGGCGCTTCTGTGCGAGCCATGTCGCGAGCATCACGTTCTGCCAAATCTTTTACCAAGTCTTCCATATTAGCAGGAAAACCCTTTTCAATCAATTGCTTATAGCGACGATTTGCACGCGCTTCCACACTTGCTGTCAAAAAGACCTTTTGGATTGCATCTGGGAAGATCACCGTGCCCATATCACGCCCATCAGCAACCAAACCAGGTGCTTGTCGAAACGACACTTGCAGCTCGACCAAGGCTCTTCGAACCAATGGCAAAACAGCGATTTTCGAGGCAGCAACGCCAATTACCTCTTGCCTTACCGCATCCGTCACATCGTCACCAGCGAGAAATACATGACCTTTTTCAAATCGACATGGCAATACACGTGCCAAATCAGCAATTTGTTGCTCTTCCCATAAATCGATCCCATGACGTATCGCGGACAAGGCGGTCAAACGATACAGCGCTCCGGAATCGAGGTAATGAAAACCCAACTGCTTCGCCACACGATGCGCGACCGTACCTTTACCGGAAGCGGTAGGACCATCAATACTAATGACAGGAATATTGGTAGAACCGTTCAAAATAAATCCTCGTATTTGATCTTCATAAAAGCTTCAAAGAAGTCGGGAAAAGTTTTAGCAACGCACTTAGGATCATTAATCCGCATCGCTGCACCTCGGCGCGCAACACCATCTAAGCTTGCCAATGAAAAACACATCGCCATTCTGTGATCATCATAGGTATCTATCGTCGCTGGCGCAAGTTCGACTGGTGGCGTGACCGTCATAAAGTCTTGACCTTCCTCAACAATCGCGCCAAGTTTGCGCAATTCTGTTGCCATTGCCACAATCCGATCAGTTTCTTTAACGCGCCAACTCTCGATATTGCGCAAAGTCGTGGTGCCGTTCGCATACAAAGCAGCGATTGCGATCGTCATCGCCGCATCGGGAATATGGTTAAAATCCATATCAATGGAATTTAGTGAGCCTTGAGTTTCCGCCTCAATCCAATTATCCCCCATGGTGATTTTGGCGCCCATTTTTTCTAGCGCCTCAGCAAAACGGACATCGCCTTGTATGCTATTTCTGCCAACGCCTTCAACTCGAATCGGCCCACCCGCGATCGCACCAGCAGCTAAGAAATACGATGCTGAAGAAGCATCTCCTTCCACATACACCAGGCCAGGCGAGACATAATGCTGGCCTGCTTTAATCGTGAAACGCTGCCAACCATCGCGCACGACTTCGACACCAAAGCGTGCCATCAAATTCAGTGTAATTTCGATGTAGGGTTTAGAAATTAAATCGCCCACCACTTCAATCACCACATCACTATGCTGTGCAGCAAGTGGTGAAGCCATCAACAACGCGGTTAAAAATTGGCTAGAAACATTGCCCTTCACTTGCATCTTCTGCGCATGGATATGCCCGCGCATGATGTGCAACGGTGGATAGCCAGGATTGCCTGTGTAATCAATCTGCGCACCCACGGCATTTAAAGCATCGACCAAATCACCAATCGGGCGCTCATGCATGCGAGCCACCCCATGTACGGTGTAATCGCCACCTAGGACTGCAAGTGCAGCCACTAGCGGTCGAATTGCGGTACCCGCATTGCCCATAAATAAATCCGCTTGATGGTTCGGAAAAACGCCATTCGCACCGATCACCGTATAGTTGTGCGTATCACCTTCTTGGGTCCAATGTACGCCGAGTTTTTGCAGTGCATTCAACATCACCATCGTGTCGTCGGATGCGAGCAAATCATGGATCCGTGTTGTGCCTTTAGACAAGGCCGCCAACAACAAGATCCGATTCGAAATACTCTTAGAACCCGGCAAGCGGACTGTGCCCTGCACTTTCATCACGGGATGTAAGTCAAGATATGGTGGGTAACGTTTGCTGTGTTCTTTCATGCTTTTTCTCTATTTTAAATACAACAAAATCTATTCGCGTAGTGTGGGCTGTACACACCTTTTTTTTAACCAATCACCTCGATGCGCACGGCGTAAGTTATTTAATTCTACTTATACCTACTTATACCTATTTAATCGCCGCCATCTCTATACTGTGCTTCTGCTGCTTCGATCGCTGTAATCCAATTTAGCCGCGCGGTTTGTGCACGACTGTAAATTGCTTCTAAAGCAGCGCTATCATTAGCTTCTAAACTTGCTCGCAATTGTTTTAATTTGGCGCTATAAGAATCTAACTCTTCCAAAATGGCATCACGATTAGCCAGACTAATATCGCGCCACATCTCTGGCGAAGACCCCGCAATACGTGTGAAATCTCGAAAGCCACTTGCTGCATATTGAAACAAGCGATCCACGTGCGGTTTTGCAGCGATATCATCTACTAAAGCATAGGCCAACAGATGCGGCAAATGGCTCACTGAGGCGAACACTTGGTCGTGTTCTTTATGACTTAAATAATGAATAATCGCGCCACATAAACGCCATGCTTGCGCAAGCAATTCAACTACTTGATCACTATTTTCTGCTAGACGTGTAATCACGACTTTTTTGCCAACATACAAATCATCGATAGCTGCTTCAGGCCCATTTTTTTCGCGCCCGGCAATTGGATGTGCTGGGACAAATTGCGCGATTTTTTCATGCAAGGCATTTCGTGCAGCACGTACTACATCGGCTTTAGTGCTGCCAACATCTGTGACTAAAGTGTTCGCCCTCAAATACGGATAAATCGCGCTGAGTATCTTTTCAGTTTGAGCAACTGGTGTCGCGATCACAATCAAATCTGCATCTAGCACGGCGGATGCGGTATCGTCGGTAAAGCTGTCGATAATATTTAGCTGCTTCGCGCTCTCCAAAGAAGCTAAGTGGCGGTCTAATCCGACGACATGCGTTACTGCGTTCGCTTTTTTTAATGACAAAGCGAAGGAGCCGCCGATTAAACCAACGCCGATCAGAACAACTTTGTTAAAGAGTGGACGTACAGACGTCTCATCATTCTTCATTTTTAAAATCACTATCAACAATTATTTTATTAGAACACGTTTTGACTGCTCCCTTCTCCCGCAAGCGGGAGAAGGGTTGGGGATGAGGGTGATTCAGATTCCAGAACAATACTTAGGAACATAGAAATCAAGAGCGACGATAAACATACTCCTGAATTCGACTCGTAATTTCTGAGCCACCCTCACCCTAGCCCTCTCCCGCTTGCGGGAGAGGGAATGTTATTCGAACCTATTCATTCAAAATTTCATTCGTCGTGTAGTGTGGGTGCAACCTGCACCTATCCTCACCTCAAACCGTGCAAGGATACGATCCAAGAATTTTAAAAAAAGCCGCATCCTGATTCAACTCCTCCATCGCCGCTTTGACCTTGGCATCCATTGCATGCCCCTCGACATCAACGTAGAAGTAATATTCCCAATTGCCTGTGCGTGCCGGACGTGATTCGAAGCGTGTCATTGATACACCGTGCTTGGACAGAGGAGCCAACAAATTGTAAACAGCACCTGCCTTGTTCGGCGTTGCTAACACGATAGAGGTTTGATCCTTGCCGCTAGGCGTCGTATTCAAACGCCCCACCACCGCAAAGCGCGTGCGGTTATGTGGATCGTCTTGAATATGCGCATTGACAATTCCCAGATTGTATTGATGGCCGGCGATTTCACTCGCAATCGCCGCCACGCTGTAATCGGCACTCGCCATACGCGCGGCTTCGGCATTAGAGGCAACGGCTTGTCGCTCAACGTGCGGGTAATGTTGATTGAGCCAAGCTTGACACTGCGCCAGTGCTTGCGAGTGTGCACAGATACGCGTCACACCTTCCATCGTACCGGACTTACTCATCAAGCTATGCTGCACAGGAATCGCGACTTCGCCACTAATCGCCAGACTCGTTTGCAATAGCAAATCGAGAGTGCGATTAATAGCGCCCTCAGAAGAATTTTCGATCGGCACCACGCCAAAATCGGCTGTACCTGCTTCGGTCGCACGGAATACTTCGTCGATAGAAATGCAAGGCAAAGCTTCGATCGCGTGACCGAATTGCTTATACACCGCTTGCTCGCTAAAAGTACCAACGGGACCCAAGAATGCCACCACCACACGCCGCTCTAGCGCGCGACAGGCGGACATCACTTCACGGAAAATTAATTGAATATCTTCATTCAGCAAAGGGCCGGTATTTTTTGCAGCCATATTGCGCAAGACCTGTGCCTCACGCTCGGGTCGAAACACGGGCGCATTGGTCTCTGCCTTCACATGCCCAACTTCTTGCGCAACTTTAGCACGTTGATTCAGCAACTCTAAAATCGCCGCATCAATCGCATCGATTTTCTCTCTAAGAGGAAGTAATTTATTGTCGTTCATTTAAAAACCTAAAAACCGTTTTGGGATAGGTCTTACGCAAAACAGACGCTGGCGTTGTTGCGTTCACCTCGCCGTACATGCGTACTGTCTTCGGCTCCGCGCCTAGCCAGCACAATTTTGCGTAAGCCCTACAAAATTCATTGAAGCACAAAGTTTCAATGAAAAATATTAAGTAAGACTATCAATCTTATTCAAGCTTTTGACTTGATTCATCAGCGCCACGGTTTCTAGGTGATGGTGGGTACCATGCGAAGAAAGGGCTGATGATGCAGATGAATTTTGTTTATATCCAAGCGATCCAACAAAAAGCTCAAATGTAGGGCGGGTGCAACCCGCGCTGCTTACAAGCTCGAAATTCTGGCGGCGCGGGTTTCACCCGCCCTACAAACTAGTCGCCCTTAAATTTAATATAAGTATGTAATTGATCGATTGATCGTTCAACAAATCGGATTACTTTCTCTAAGTGCTCACGAAATTTCGAATCGTCTTGTTTTTTCGCCTCGCTCCGCAATTCTTCAAGTAATAATCTTATCTGCGCTTGATTAAAAATCGTGTCCCCTGCGCAATCAACAAACCGTAAACAAAAAGAATCCGACAGCTTTGGCCATGTAGTCATCGCAAGCTTCGAGATTACCTGTTGAGAATCGAAAACCTCCTGCTTTTCTTCGTGCCGTTCATTGATTCACGCAACATCAACGCCCATCATGAATCCTAACTCTTAAAAGTATTCTGCGTCGCAAAATCCCGCATAAACGCCACTAAAGCCTGCACGCCTTCGATCGGCATTGCGTTATAAATCGAGGCGCGCATGCCGCCGACTGATTTATGTCCTTTCAACTGCAACAAACCACGTTCTTTCGCGGCTGTCAAAAACGCGGCATTTAAGGACTCGTCTTTCAAATAGAAAGGCACGTTCATGCGAGAACGGAATTCTTTCGCGACTTTCGTCACATAGAAGTCGGTACTATCCAAAAAGTCATACAGCAAATTGGCTTTCGCGATATTTTGACGCTCCATCGCCGCTACGCCACCCTGTCGCTTCAACCATTGGAACACTAAGCCAGCGATATAAATGGAATAGGTCGGTGGCGTGTTATACATGGAATCATTGTCCGCCACATTTTTCCAATCAAAGGCAGACGGGCAAATGGATAAGGCAGAGCCTAACAAATCTTCACGCACAATAACCAAGGTCAAACCTGCAGGGCCAATGTTCTTTTGTGCACCACCAAAAATCACACCATATTTAGCAAAATCAATCTCGCGCGACAAAATATGCGAGGACATGTCGGCTACTAAAGGGGCATTATTGGTTCGCGCCGCGACGTCCGGGACAAAATGATATTCGACGCCATCTATAGTCTCGTTGGTACACACATGCACGTACGCGGGATCAGCACTCAATTGCCAACTGCTTGGGTTTGGAACGACGTCAAAACCCGTCGCTTGGCTCGACGCCGCAACATTCACGTTTGCGTATTTTTGCGCTTCCTTAATCGACTTTCCACTCCAAGATCCGGTGTGAATAAAATCAATGGTTGCAGGCTGTGTTTTACGCCCGACCAAATTCATAGGAATAATCGCGTTTTCGCCGAGACCACCGCCCTGCAAAAACAAGATTTTATAGTTAGCAGGAACGTTCAATAGGTCGCGCAAATCGGCTTGGGCTTGCGCCAAGATAGACATAAATTCTGGACCACGATGACTCATTTCCATCACCGACATGCCGCTGCCATGCCAATCTAACATTTCATTCGCTGCCTGTTGCAAGACTTCTTTAGGTAAGACGGCTGGGCCGGCTGAGAAATTGTAGATCGTCGTCATGGTTTTCAAACCGTAGTATTAAACGTAAGGTGGGCACGATTTCTGTGCCCACGCTTCCGGCAAACGCCGGAGATTTATTTCAATATTTTCCGAAGTAATTTAAGCGTAACGCGTGGGCACGTAAACCGCGCCCACCCTACGATTATTCTTCGACAGCTGCGTCACTGCTTGCATCACCACCTTCAACTTCCGGATCAGCATCCGTTTCCACAATACGCTGCAAACCAGAAAGTTTAGTGCCATCTTCCACCGCAATCAAAGTCACACCTTGTGTCGCGCGACCCATTTCACGGATTTCAGAGACACGGGTACGGATCAACACGCCACCAGTGGTAATCAACATGATTTCATCAGTTGGTTCGACCAAGGTCGCGGCAACGACTTTACCGTTACGCTCTGAAGTTTGGATGGCAATCATGCCTTTGGTACCGCGGCCATGACGTGTGTATTCCGTAATTGGCGTGCGTTTGCCGAAGCCATTTTCAGTTGCCGTCAAAACGGATTGTTGTTCATTTTCTGCGACCAACAAGGCGATGACTTGTTGACCTTCTTCCAGATTCATACCGCGCACACCACGTGCGGTACGCCCCATAGGACGCACATCATTCTCATCAAAACGCACGGCCTTGCCCGCATCGGAGAACAGCATCACGTCGTGCTTACCGTCGGTCAAAGCTGCGCCGATCAAGAAGTCACCTTCATCCAGATCAACAGCAATAATGCCCGCCTTGCGAGGATTACTGAAATCAGTCAATGGCGTTTTCTTTACGGTACCAAGGCTGGTCGACATGAAGACATAATGATCTTCAGGGAAGCTACGATTATCACCAGACAATGGCAAGATCACCGTAATCTTTTCGCCCTCTTGCAATGGGAACATATTCACAATCGGCTTACCACGTGAATTACGTGAACCTTGCGGAACTTCATACACTTTCAACCAGTACATACGGCCACGGTTCGAGAAGCACAAGATGTAATCATGGGTATTCGCGACGAAGAGTTGTTCGATCCAATCGTCATCCTTTGTCGCGGCTGCTTGCTTACCACGTCCACCCCGTTTTTGCGCTCGATATTCGGACAATGGTTGTGACTTCATATAACCAGTGTGCGATAAGGTGACAACCATATCAACAGGGGTAATCAAATCTTCGGTTTCTAAGTCGGTTGCATTCAAGACGATTTCAGAACGACGTGCATCTTTATTGCCGATGCCGTATTCGTTCATGCAGGCTGTCATTTCATCGGTAATGATGACAGTGACGCGCTCTGGCTTAGACAAAATATCCAACAGATCAGCGATCTCTGCCATCACATCTTTATATTCATTGACGATTTTATCTTGTTCCAAACCGGTCAAGCGTTGCAAACGCATTTGCAAAATCTCTTGCGCTTGATCGTCAGACAATTTATACAAACCATCTGGCTGGATACCATAGTGCTTAGGCAAACTCTCAGGACGGAATGCTTCGATACCGCCTGGATTATCAGCTGCTGTGCGCGTCAACATTTCACGCACCATAGAGCTATCCCAAGCGCGTGTCATCAACTCTTGTTTCGCGATCGGTGGCGTTGGTGCCGCTTTAATAATTGCGATGAAATCGTCGATATTTGCCAAGGCAACTGCCAAACCTTCCAATACATGACCACGATCACGCGCTTTGCGCAATTCAAATACTGTGCGGCGTGTGACTACCTCGCGACGATGCGACAAGAAGCATTCCAGCATTTGCTTCAAGTTCAACAACTTCGGTTGACCATTCACCAAAGCCACCATATTCATACCAAACGTATCTTGCAATTGCGTTTGTTTGTACAAATTATTCAGGACGACTTCAGGAACTTCACCGCGCTTCAATTCGATCACAACGCGCATACCCGACTTATCGGATTCATCGCGGATATCAGAGATACCCTCGAGCTTTTTATCGCGAACGTTTTCAGCGATACGCTCCAACAAGGATTTTTTATTGACTTGGTACGGCAACTCATCAACGATGATCGCAGTACGACCTTCTTTACCAAATTCTTCAAAGTGCGTTTTTGCACGCATCACAACACGACCACGGCCAGTACGATAACCATCACGCACACCGGATACGCCGTAAATCAAACCTGCAGTCGGGAAATCTGGTGCCGGAATGATTTCAATCAATTCATCAATCGTGCATTCTGGGTTACGCAATACATGCAACGCGCCGTTGATGATTTCAGTGATATTGTGCGGCGGAATATTGGTCGCCATACCAACCGCAATACCGGAAGAACCATTGATCAACAGATTCGGAATACGGGTTGGCAAAACGGATGGTTCTTTTTCTTTACCATCGTAATTAGGCACAAAATCGACGGTTTCTTTGTCGATGTCTGCCAAAATTTCATTCGCGATTTTATCCAAGCGACATTCGGTATAACGCATCGCTGCCGCATTGTCGCCATCGACAGAACCGAAGTTACCTTGACCATCCACCAGCGTGTAACGCAAGGAAAAGTCCTGCGCCATACGCACTAAGGTATCGTAAATGGAAGCATCGCCATGCGGGTGATACTTACCCATGACTTCACCGACCACACGCGCACATTTGACGAATGGGCGGTTGTAGACGTTATTCATTTCATGCATCGCGAACAACACGCGTCTATGCACAGGCTTTAAACCATCACGCACATCCGGCAAAGCACGACCTACGATCACGCTCATGGCGTAATCTAGGTAGCTCTTGCGCATTTCTTCTTCAAGGGAAATCGGGAGTGTTTCTTTTGCGAATTGATCCATTGGCGGTCAGACTTGTCTAATTGCTTAAATATTTGCTTAAAAATGCAGCAGTAAGCTTGGTTAAAATAACAAGCCAGCACGAGGCTGGCGGAAGACCTACATATGCTAACTAAATCTCAAGCGCTGCTTACGCAACCTCTTTTTGGGATTTAGTATTCAACTGTTCATTTTAGCACGGCTACTATATGAAATTAGGGTTTTTATAGCTTGAAAAGACTGCATCACCGACGGATGCAAGACTCACCAATAAAAAACTATCAACACCACCACAAACTCGACATTACAAAACCACATTCCTATCGACGGCACCTACTACAAAAATCCTGTTGCCAAAAAAAGACATAAACATCGCAGACTCTAATTAGAGCGAAGACGAATTGAGTTCAACAAAGTGGACTTGTGGCAAACTCTTTCTGTCGCATCGCACAAGGTATTCATTGATTTAGAATAATTCTGCTATGACAGTCACACTGTTGTCATCGAGCACGTGATAAAATTCTACTGTTACAGATTTTGTATCTTGCATTTTTGCATCTTTTAACGCAGTTCAACTGCGATTATTCTCAACCGAGGAAAAATATATGAAACTTTTAGTCAAGCTCGCGATTGCAGCATCGGCTGTTGCATCATTTGCTGCATCGGCACAAACGATTACTGATATCAAAGCCAACACTCCATATAGCGCGTATGTTCAGGATGCACGTGGCATTATCGTGCGCGATCCATTCGGTTTGTGCTGGCGCACTGGCTACTACACACCTGCAGATGCAGTAGCAGGTTGTGATTTGCCATTGGCACCTCCAACACCAGTGGCACCTCCGCCTCCACCAGCGCCAGTTGCTCCTCCGCCACCACCGCCAGCACCGGCACCAGCACCTGTGCCGACTTCTGAAAAAGTAACTTTTGCAGCAGATGCTTTCTTTGACTTCGACAAAGCAATTTTGAAGCCAGAAGCTAAAGTAAAACTGGACGACATGACATCCAAGTTGAAAGATGTGAACTTGGAAGTAATCGTTGCTGTTGGTCACACAGACTCTGTTGGCACAGACGAATACAACCAAAAATTGTCTATTCGCCGCTCTGAAGCAGTGAAGGCTTACATCATCAGCCGTGGCATTGATGCAAAGCGTGTTTTCTCTGAAGGCAAAGGCGAAAAACAACCAGTTGCAGATAACAAAACAAAAGAAGGTCGTGCTAAAAACCGCCGCGTTGAAATCGAAGTGGTTGGTACACGTACAATCAATAAATAAGTCTGACTGATTTACATAAAAAAAACCCGCTTCGGCGGGTTTTTTTATTGGCAATCAAAGAAGCTAGAATTTCTTTTGCAGCAAACTCTGGTTAAAACAACTTCCATCCTTATTTACTCTAAAATAGCGCGTTATTAAACAGACCCAATTTGATAAGCAACGCAACGGACTTTGAACATTAGCGAATTCTACTATGACAATAAACACTTCGAACCATGCTGCAAGCAATGTCGATCCCTCTGAAATTCAAAAATTCAGTGACTTGGCGCATCGTTGGTGGGATCCCAGCTCAGAATTTAAACCTTTGCATGAGATCAATCCCTTACGATTAGAATGGATCAACAACTTAGCGCCTTTAGCAGGAAAAAAAGTCATCGATATTGGTTGCGGCGGTGGCATATTAGCCGAATCAATGGCAAAGAAAAATGCGCAGGTCACTGGTATCGATTTGTCCGAGAAAGCGCTTAAAGTTGCCGATCTACACAGCCTTGAATCTGGCGTCCAAGTTCGATACGAGAAAATTGCGGCTGAAGAAATTGCAGAGCGAGAAGCTGGACAGTACGACGTTGTAACATGCATGGAAATGTTAGAACACGTGCCCGATCCATCTTCAATAATTCGTGCCTGCGCAAGCTTGGTCAAACCCGGTGGAAAAGTGTTTTTCTCAACGATCAATCGTAATCCTAAAGCCTATCTGTTTGCGATCATTGGCGCCGAATATCTTTTACAAATGCTACCGAAAGGTACACATGATTATGAAAAGTTCATCACACCAGCGGAGCTAACACAAGACATTCGCAACGCCGGACTGATCGTTGATGCCATGAAAGGCATGAGCTACAACCCAATCAGCAAAATTTATTCACTCAATCAAGATACTAGCGTTAACTATCTAGTTGCCTGCACTCGCCCACTATGATTACACCAAAAGCTGTTTTATTTGACCTCGACGGCACCTTAGCAGATACCGCACCCGACCTCGCTGCAGCGGTCAACTTAATGCGTATTAGACGTGGCTTAGAGCCAGCACCCTACCTTAGCTTAAGACCATTCGCCTCTGCTGGTGCACGTGGACTAATTGGGGCGGCATTTCAGATAACCCCAGATCATGCTGAATATGAAGCAATGCGTGTAGAATTTCTTGCCAACTACGAATCTGCGATTGCAGCTCAAAGTAAATTATTTTCTGGCGTGAGAGAACTGATTTCCGGCTTAGAAAATCTTGACGTCACATGGGGCATCATTACAAACAAAGCAGCAAGATTTACCACGCCACTAATTCCGCTGATCAGTTTAGAAAAAGCAGCTTGTGTGATCTCGGGTGACACAACTGCACATGCAAAGCCGCATCCAGAACCACTCTTGGAAGCTGCAAGACGGATTGGGATTACTACGACGGATTGCTGGTATGTTGGCGACGATTTACGTGATATGCAAGCAGCGCAAGCCGCTGGAATGACGAGTATTGCTGCGGCTTGGGGCTACTGCGGTGCGACTGAGCCTACCCATTGGAAAGCGGACGCGATTTTAGATTCGCCGCTTGAATTGCTAGAACTAGTGCGCGGCAAAATACAACAAACACAAATCGCCTAAATTAAGTTTTGAATCGCGACTTGAAAATTGAAACACACACTCTATATAGAGTATACTAAGCATTGCTTTGGGGTCGACCTGGTTTCGACAGGGGTTGCAAAGCAGCGCAGGGCATACCGAGGCCTGACTACCTCGTAAATACAATCAGAACTATATAACTGCAAACGATAATTCGTACGCATTAGCAGCTTAATCGCTCGCTAGCTCTACACCGCCTCTTCCCTAGGGTGGGCTGGCAACAGCAGTAGAGTCATTTATAGGGAATCGTCCTAAGCTGGGTTACTTAGCTTGGGCCTAAATAATAGGTAACTCGTTTTAACGCAGCGTGTGCGTCCGCGTCGTTAAAATTAAATTAAATGGCAGCACTAAGTATGTAGAACTGTCTGTAGAGTGCTTCTGGACGCGGGTTCGATTCCCGCCGACTCCACCAATTTATACCGCAATAAACCTCGCCAAACCCCATCAATACTAGGCTTTTGCCAAAGTATTAAGGTTTGGCGAAGTTGTTTTCAGTCCCCGTTTTCGCCCAAATTTCGCCCAAATTTATTTTATATTGACTGTATGTATACACAGTTAATTACCTTCCCTCTTGCCCTGTCGGTGCGCCGTGAGTAATGATCAGCCAAGACTGTGCATATTCTGCAACACCTTCATGTGTTTTTACTTGTTCAAAACCAGTCAAAACAAATCTGCCGCCCTCGATCCAAAGTATCTGAGCGTCGAGAAGATAACTTGATGACTCTCCAAGTTTGAACTCTGCAGTTCGAGACATTCGGTGAAGTTGACTTGAAGTGGTTTCCCGCAGGCTCAAGACACCAACATTTGCAGGGTGATAGCGATCAAAGAGGCGACCTTTTGGGATGACTATTCCTCGCTCCCGCATTTTTAGCATGTGGCATTTCATAACAAATACTGAATAAATAATCAGTATTTTCGCGTAAACCACAGAATATGTTTACTTAAATTTTCAATCGCTTTTATCGATCTACCAAGACCCTCTCAACACCAAACCACGCTGCATTAATATTTTCATCAAAGATTTTTTCGGCGAATCTGACCGCCGCCGCTCGGTCTTCAACTGCGTCAAATTTCCTAATTTCTTGTACGCCCCCGTCTTTTTGAATGCCGATTTTTGGAGCCCACATCATTTTTTCTTGATT
Source organism: Affinundibacterium baiyunense (assembly GCF_018139645.1). GTDB lineage: Bacteria > Pseudomonadota > Gammaproteobacteria > Burkholderiales > Burkholderiaceae_D > Undibacterium > Undibacterium baiyunense. The sequence goes on along the minus strand of NZ_JAGSPM010000007.1, from coordinate 185,928 downwards.
CATTTTATTGTTTTATTGGTTAATGTTTGTGTATATTATTTTGTGATTCGGAGCTTGTAACCCACAACTTTTCAAAATCCTGATGATTGACACGCCAACGAAATTCGACCGAAAAATTTAACAGAATAACGATCGTTCTTGTTCGGTCAAATCGCTTGCAAAGACGCTGTTTTTCCGTCGATCAAATTTCAGTATTACATAGTAGCTATTAGCTACTATTTAACTAAATTTAGTTTATCTCTACCATCTTCGGATGGAAAATAAAAAAACATCAATTCTTCAGGATGAAGATAAATTTATGGTTCGCATGCCGGACGGAATGCGCGCCGAATTAAAAAAGATTGCTGAAAAAAATAACCGAAGCTTGAACGCTGAAATAATTCATCGGCTCGCGTCATCGTTATTTGTTCCCGCCGACATCTCGTCAGCTTGCGAAGAAATTCAACCACTTGATCGCGTTGATTTCGCTGTTAAGGTTTTAAAAAGAGCGGGGTTCAAAGTCACGCTTCCGACAGACAAGTGTGACTAGTTTTTGTTGTTATTGCGAGAAATAAATCGAGAAATTTGTTGCGTGCGAAAATCAGATTTATGTGATATGCAAGACACAACAACGAAACTTTATAATACCAAAACTACTGTATAAAAACACAGTATAAGCACAAAATGAAACATAGTAAAGCCCTTTCAACAGGGCTTTTTTTTCGCAAAAATTTACACAAAAATGCTTAAAAAATCTTGACTATTTAAACGTTTTTGTTTAAACTAGCATCATCGTAACAACAACAGGAGGTGATGTGAAACAAAGTGAGTTTGTTCGATGGTTGAGGAAGCAAGGGGCGACATTTACACATGGTAAGAATCACTTAAATGTGTATCTAAACGGAAAAAGAAGCCAAGTCCCAAGACACCCAGCCAAAGAACTGAAACAGCCGCTAGTCGAGGGAATTTTAAAACAACTTAACTTGAAATGAGAGATGCCCCGAAAGGGGCTTCTTGAAGCACATCACGCGAAATAGGAGCAATACCAATGAAATACCCAGCAACTTTCACACCAGCACCAGAGGGCGGCTTTGTCGTCACATTCAGAGATATTCCTGAATGCATCACACAGGGCGATGATGAAAAAGAAGCAATTGAGATGGCGGAAGATGCCCTTCTCTGCTCGATGGATTTTTACTTTGAAGATGGTCGACAAGTGCCGCCGCCATCAAAAAGAAAAGCTGGCGATCGCTTAATCTCTTTGCCGCTATCCGCTGCAGCGAAGATTCACTTACTAAATGAAATGCTTGAGCAAAAAGTAACGGCCTCGGAGCTTGCGCGCAGATTAAACACATCGCCCCAAGTCGTTAATCGATTAATTGACTTGAAGCACACAACGAAGATTGACTCGATCAATGACGCACTGCGCGCGCTTGGCAAAACGCTTAGCTTGTCGCTGTCCGCTGATTAATCAGCAAAACACTTAGCCAAGCGGACCTCTTGTTTAAACGACTCGAAGTCCGCAATTATCTGGTCTCGATCGTTTGCGAATCGGAAAAGACCTTCCTCAATTGCTCTTGGGAGTCTAACCGTCGTTTCTTCGACAACTCGGCTGGGGCTTGAGGCTTTTTCACTTCCTGCGGTACATAAATCACTTCGGGGGATGCGCAGCCCTGCAATGCGGCCAGCGCGCACATCACTGACATACTGATTAAACTTCTCTTCATGTTTGGCGATTTCGTCTGCATGATGCTGCCTCTCTTTAGTCAATTGCTGTTCTGTTGCTGTTAAATCTCGCCATGATTTAATGACTGCCATGTCGGCTGCTCGCTTATAAGCCGCACGCTCTTCTAGTCTGCCCTGCTCCCTGTAATGCTCTGGCATTAGTAAAACGAACATACCAATGGAAATACCGATTAACGCGTAGATATAGATTTTTATGTTAAACATAATTTTCTTTCTGCTTCACGTCGCTTCACAAGACCAGGTAATTCTTTACCGCCTGCCAACGTCCAGCGCATTAACTCATTACAAGCGCCGACCATGTCGCCAGCATTGGCACGTTTTGCCAGCGTCGATTTACACAGTTTTTCTTTGCCAACGTTAAAGCCAAATGAAATAAACGCGGCTTTCTGTCCATCTGTTAAAGGTCGCTTAATACAATCAATGTCGCTCGAATGCTTGAGTAAATCGGCATAGAGCATTTCTTGACACTGCTCAGGCGTGAAAGTCTGCCCAATCTTTAACTCTGGCCCCGTATGACCAACGCAAGCTGTGATGACGCCAATCGGGTCTTTATAAGTTTTGGTGACAGTCCCTTCAAAGAACATCACCAGCGGCACAAGCAGCGCGAGCGATCCCGCGCCAATCTTTGCAATCAGTCTTTGCTTAATCGTCGCATCTGTCATTTCGGCATGATCCCTGTTTTGATTGCCTGCCACGCGGCATAAGCAGCAGTAAACAATCCAATGATTGCAGCGAGTGGTACAGCTAATTTCCCTATCCATGCCAGCACTTTAAATGCACCTTTAAAGCTGGTAAGTATCTCGATCAACTCGCCCGTGTTTGTCTCTATGCGCTTAGTTGCCTCAGTATTTTCGGCAAGCTGCTCTTTTACAGTGGATAGTTCATCGTTAAAGTTGGTGATGCGCTCCCACATCTGGCTAAGAGTAGGTATTTCATTGCCGAAATCATCTTGCATGTGCCACCCTTTCATTTTGGTTCACGCATATCAGGAGGAAAGTGGTAGCGCGTTTTCTCTTTCTCATACGCACGCCTACAGTGTTCGAGGTCGTTGTTCTGAAAGTAGAACAAGAGATCGACAATAAATCCAAAAATCTTGTAGGGATAGCGATGTTGCAGGCGACCGCAGCGACTTGAAAAAGTCTCATCAGCCCAGGTATTCCACGAAAACGGGAATAGCCACACGTTGAGCAATTGATCAAACGCGATAAACATTTGAGTCAAGCCGTGCAACAAGATTTTAAAAAGTGGGTCGAGCTTCGCGCGAACTAACTTTAATTTTTGACGAGTCATCTTAAACATTGCTCACCTCTTGTTATGAGAAATAGAGTTTTTTGAGTGCCATGTTTTCCGATTCTTCAACTGGAAGATGAATAACATTAGCCACAATTTCAGGAGTAAGCGCAGGAACCTTTGTTGTGATGTAAGTCAGCGAATCCGCCACATCTTGACGGCTTAAATCAATCCACTTGCGAACTTGCACATCACGTAAAATCGCCTGAACAACTGGGTCTGTACTCATCAGAACTGCCATTTTCGCAGCGCCAAATCGGTCAAAAAATGGCCCAATGTCGATGAGATTTGAAGTGTCTTGCACGGGCTTTGCACCCGTATCAATTACGATTTCAGTCATTACGCTACCCTCATATAAAATGGTCTAGTGTTTTCCGGTGAGTCTGCAAACATGGCTTTTGCTGTGTCGGTATAAGTGCCGCCTGACACGCTTTGCGTTGCGTTTGTCGAGTTATATTCAAGGGCAACAAATGACGTACCAGTGAACGCAACCGCAGGAAAGTTCGCTGATGAAATAAAAGTTCTTGGCGTCCATGTCACACCTTGATTGTCTGATGTGTAGCAGGTCGACGAACCAAACGGATTGATCAGCAAGAAGGTGCCATTGCCAAACACTCTTAAATACGTATTGGTCAATGGAATTCCTGTGTCATTTATTGAGAAGGTCTCAAAGTCTGCGGTCGTGAAACATTTTGCGACAGCGGAACTCTGCGCCCACAAAAACGCCCCTTCACCAAATGTTATCGGTCTATCCCAAGTACCATTACCAGCCACAGCAACCGGCAAGGTTTTTGTGACAAACGTAGATCCGTTCGCTGTTTTGTAACACGTTGTTGTTGATGATGATGGTGTCAAGAACACATAGAATCCATTACCGAAACATCCAGACAAATTGGCAGCTGGCATTGTTATTGATGTGTAATTGATACCATCGGTTGTTAAATACCCTTGCGTAGTACTGGTTGTGATAATGCATCCCTGCGCGCCATATACCGCATTGACGAATACATTGGACGGAACAGTCCTCGCGGTCCAGCTACCAGTCGCGCCCGTAGTCGATGTGTAAAATGTAGTAGACGCAGCCCCACCATTGACATTCACAATCAAAAAGAATGACCCACACCAGACTGGAATACCGCTGATAGCTGCTGGAAACGTTGCTGTCGACCACGTGGCACCATAGTCCGTCGAGATTGCATAGTTTGCATCGTTGTTCGCTCGCGGCATCCCAAGAACAGTACCGGATCCATTGGATGCGAGATTGCAATTGATCATTGCAACACCCGTTTTTGACAACCAGGTTGAGCCGTCGTTGATCGTAGTCGTCGGAGCCAATGGATATGTCGCAGTTGGCGAAATAACACCCGTTTTTAAATACGTTGTGCCGTTTTCTGTAAAGCTGTTGCCACGATTTTTATTTGCGACCAAGCCGCCAATTGGAACAAATCCAGAGCCAGCATCGGGAATATCAAAAAACACCGCCCAATCTGCAAAAGTCCCCGAGCCGCCGATACTTGCGACATTGACCGTCAGTGAACCTGTGCCACTGTTGTATGCTGTGACCACGCCCTTCATAAAGTTCGCAACATTCGCAGCGCTTGGGATTTTTAGCGGCATGCCGACTGCATAGCCTAAACCTGTGCCGACTGTCAGCGTCTTTGAGCCAGTGCCGATAGTGAGCGATGTTGTGCTTGATGAGGTTACGCCAAGCAGCGATAAATTAAGCGCCGTATTTAACTCAGCTGCCAACAAATTCATAGCCTCGCCAGCAGCGGCCATTCGCTGAGTAAATGGATAGCAGTCCGCACCAAATGTTGCTGAATTTGGATCTGGAACTGGATTAAGTGATGGAATTTCGGTAGGGGTAGGCATTAGATTAGTCCTATAACTTTGATCGAAACATAAGAAATTGAGAGGTGCTGGAGCGAGATCGAATAGCTGACCAGTCCATAAACAGTAAGCGTGCTTTTGAAGCCGTTCCCACCAATGCAGACAACCGGCACCGAGGCGATTGAATCTAGCTTTTTAGAAACATAGTCAAAACGTTCGTTATTCAAAATCGCTTGCGTTGAATACTTGCGCGCATAGGCTTGCTTTTCGCGAGTGAGTTTGCCGAATTTATCTGTCGTGGCAATAGTGTGATCAATACCCTCGCGATTAAGCCCGTACTGCTCAAGACCAACATCAAGCAAACGACCTATAATCAAATGCCCTATTGCAACGGTATTTGATGGCTTAGTAATAGTTACAATGATCTGGACACCTGGAACTGGCGGCAAATCAGTCAAGGAGAACTCAGACTGAAATTCATGCTCTGAAAAGTAATAGTCTGACCAATCGCCAATCAAAGAGTAATCCGCGAGATCGAGTGTGCGCGTGTAGATAGTGACAGCATCTTTTTTCACTGTAACCGTAACGCTTGACCCTGCGATGTTGGTGCATGAAATCGAATTGACATAACTTGCATCAATCGTTGTCGATAGCGTGCTTGTTGCGGTTGTTTGCGTTTGAACTTCATCGTCAAACATTGCCCATTTGTTTGCAGGACCTTGCAATGCCCACCAAGCCGCCGATGTTGTCAAATCAGGTTGATTCCCCAAGTTACCGTTCTGCAGCGACTTGTAGATATAGTTTTCAAACGTGACTTTTGCACCAAAAACATATGTTGTGGCTGGCGCATAATCAGCATCAGCATTTACCGCTGTGCTTGCTGACACCATGCTTGATGTCACCCCAGTTGGAATAATTATTTTCACGTTATATTGCTCGCTTCAATGTTATTCGCTGTGTCTTTGGTGTTTTGGGCGATTTGCGCTAGCGCTGCCATCAATGACGATTCTAAATTCTCAACCTTCTTCGCTAAATTGGCATTCATTGAGCGAAGCTCGTTGACAACGCTTTCACCACTGTTTTGAGATAAAGCACGCACACCGATGTTTTCCAAATTCCGCGCATCTGCGTACACCGACCCGAAAGCCAAGTTGTAATCTGCGCGGCTTTTGTACTTATTCACATCCAACAATTGATTTGCTAATGTCTGGTATTGACTGATTGAGGTACTATCACCAGTCATTGCACTAACGCGTGCGATGTCATATTGGCGCGCGATCTCTTCGAGCGTTGCACCGGCTCCAAGTGTTGTTTTGCTCTTATCGATCAAAATTTGATCAGCAAAACTGCCCATCGAGTCGCGCAGCTTTGTCATGCTGTCTGTGAGCTGTTTGGTGACATCATCGACGCCAGAGAATGTGTTTAGACTCTGCTGGAAGATGTCTTGATACTGTTCTTGCGTGAGTGCACCTTTATTCAATGCATCATTTATCCGCATGAACGAAGCTTCAAACGAGACTGCGTCAAAGGCTTTCAGCCCATCCAGTAATAACGACACATCGCGCAACTGCGAACCACCCACACCTGCAAAACTCTCTTTGCTGCCTAGCAACTTGGCTGCCTGCGCTGCGTCTGCCGTGGTGATTACTGATGCTGCTTTTGCTGCTGCCTCTGCGACGATCTGTGCATTGATCAATGAGCCATTGCCCAAGTTTGCACCGCCGCTGAGCGCTGCTTTTGCGGATTGGCTAAAAACGTCGGACAATGATGTTAAGCGGCCTATGCCTGCCGTGACTTGTGCCAGTGGCGCGTTTGCCAGAGAAGCGGCTTCATTCAGTGATTCGACCGATTTGCTGATCTGGTTGAAGTAGAACGAGACAGAGTTCAGCCCGGCATCATTCAAGGCTTTTTGTGATGCTGCGATTCGTTCGCGCTGCGCTGCTTCGTTGCCGAGCAAGTCGATATTTGAGCCGACGATTTTATTTGCCGCTTCGAGCGCGGCCGTGTAATCACCTTGACTGATCTTGCCTTTGTCGAGTGACCAGCTCAAGCCATCGACAAACTTGGTGTACTCAACAACATCGCGCCCCATGCCTTCGAACGACGCAAACAGATAGTCCATTTGAGCGCCCAGCACCGATGCGATACCTGCACCGCGCCCGATGTCGTTTTGCACCATGTACGACTGCACACCCGCATCGAGCAAGCCGTTCATTGCAGTTCGAATGAGATCACTGGCAGGCAGCTTGAGTTGATCAATCAGGTTCGATTTATTACTTGCGACGATTGCGTCATCAAACACAGTCGCAATCAGATCTTGCATGACTTTGCTAACGTCTTGCACATTGAGCGCATCTGCACTCACTGAGCTCATTAAACCTTTTGCCGCATTGGCTTTCGCGAGTGCATAGGTACGATTGAATGCACCTGCGTTAAAACCGCCCGCGTCGGTGTACTGCGCAGGATTAAACGACGTGATTGACATTTGCGCTGCTAATGCAGCACCAACATTTCCAGCACGCAGCATTGATTGCATGCCGCTGGTGACTGATTCTGTAAGCGTTTTGAATGCCTCATCAGATGCTTTTTTAATTGCCTCCTGTGCAGAATCCGCAGCGCGACGATCAGCCAATATTGCTGCACGCTCTGCGTTTCCTTTTTGGATAGTCTTAGTTTTTTCCTCTTCGGCTTTCTTGACCTCTTCTGCGCTTTGTTTCGCAAAATCTGCCACCGCCTTAAATTGCGGCGCAATTGCGATCAGTTCAGCGTACATCTTCGAGCCTGATTCTGTCGCCAAATCTAGCCCTTGAACCAGCATCTTGAATTCATCAATCGTATCCACTGAAGACTGCCCAAGACGCTTCATTGTGTCTGTGACCAGATCAGCACTCGGCTTAATCTTTTCAGCTTCTGTCAGGAAGTTTTCAAAGAAGTACTGTGCACCGCTAGCTAACTTCTCGATGCCGCCCGTCAATTCAGCGAGTCTGGTAGCTGCATTAGAGCCTTCTAAGCTCTTGGCAAACTGAGTAAACCCAAACGATTTCATAACCGAATTAACATCGGTCAATCCTATCGCCAAGCGTTGCAGGGTTTGCGATGCGGTCTCACCGCTTTTTGCAAACGTTGCAATCGATGGGACCAACAAAGTTGAAACGTCGTTAGTAATACCAACGAACAAATCATTTATCAGCTTTTGATTTGCCTCTGCATCCTTAGCTGCATCGCCAGTTTTTGACAGATTGAAAGTAAAACTCTTGCTGAACGATGCGAGCGCGTCAGTTGATAAGCCGAGCAAACCAGCATAGGAGCTAGCAACTGCCTTGATCGCTTCGTATTGCGCAGATAAGCCAGCAGCATCAGCAAACGGTGTTTTCGTCTCTGACCATTTATCCGAGCGGAACAAGCCGCCTTTCGCCATATACACGTCACGCGTGGTTGCAGAGAAGCCATCAGGACCAACCGTACCCGACAACTCAGACTGTTGCAACTCAGGCGCTTTGCGACCGAATAATCTTGGAGCGATGCCAAGTAGTGCGCCGACATCAGCCGATAAGCCGCCTAGTCGATAATCGCCATTGATGGCTTTTACACCTTGGAACGCAGCAACAGCCGCCGCAACATATGGCATCATCGAGGTAACTGATGCCGCACTTTGACCGATACTGAGGCCTAGACTTGACTGCAATCCGCTGCCGACTCCTGCGCCATTCATTCCGCCGGCTATGGACGACAAGAAGCCTCCATTTGAGCCGGTTAAGTTCGCAAGTGAAGTTATGCCGCTTGATAAGGATGAAGTAAATGAAGCGCCAGCTGTAGAAAAACCTTCCCAAATAGACTTGCCAGTTGAGATCGCATCAAACGCTTGCCCTAACGGATTCGATTGAGCCGCGCCAGCCTGACCAACAGCACCCAAGCCTAATACGCCAGTCATCACGCCCTGAACTGCTAACTTTAAAACAGTCGTCTTAAACAGGTTTTTGATGCCATCCCAGAACGACTGGAAGAAGCCTTTGCCAGCTTCAAACCCGCGGTACAGGGAATCGCTTAGCCCTCTATACAAGTCATCATAGAATCGTTTTGATTCCTGCTCTAATTCAATAAGTGTTTTTTTAGCTTGATCAATTTCGATTTTCTTTAAATCGTTCTCTTGCGTTTTCTGTGCGCCAATGCCCTTGGCTATTGCAAGTTCCCTATATTCCTTTGCTTGATCGCGAAGACGTTGAATTAAATCAGTCTCTAGACCGATCGCTTCAAGCATCTGTGCGTTTTGCTCTTTTCCTGCCGCAATGTCATTGAGCTTTGCGATTTCTAGTTCTGAAATAGCTTCTTTGGTCAAACCAACTTTTTCATTGTATTCACTCTGCGACTCGATTTGCTTTCTAATTGAATCTGTCTCAAGATCCATCGACTTAATTAGATTGGCATGTTCCTCCACAATCTTCTTGGAATAATCAATATCTCGAATATTTGCATCAAGCAATAACAGACGAGCTTTTTGCTTTTCAATTTCGGACTTTGCGAGCTTGCTATTTGATGCTTGCTCTAACTCATTCAGCTTTACTTTTAATTTCTGACCTTCTGTGAGTGAAATGCCAGTCCGCAATTCCATTTCAGAAAGGGCAATGCGCTCGGAAATTGACTTACTGAGCAACTTATAGGCACTTTCCTCTCTGCTTATCGCAACCTTCTTTTCTTTGAATTGATCTTCAATCTTTTTCTCAATAGTTTGATATATTTCAAATGCTTTTTTGTACTCTTGCGACGTATTTGACAAGCCTTTTACAGCAGCACTGAAATCATTTTTTGCGGCCGCCAATGCTGCATCTTTTAATGTTTCCGTATTCTTCTTCAGATAGCCGTCATAGACCACTAGTTGATCAATCGCTTCCTTTTTTTGACGACTTGCAACACCCGCAGCATCTGCGGATGCTGCCTCAGCATTAATGCGAGCCTCAATTGTCTTGATAAGCTGCTCTTGCTCTGCGATTTCTTTTGCCGCTAAAGAGTCTTTCGAGACATTGCCAGCAGTCTGACGCATGCTTTGTAGTTGGTTTTTTGCAACTGCCAGTTTTTGAGCATCGTCAGCTGCACGACCAAAGCTAAGGAATGTATCAATTGCGCCTAGTGTTTCTGATTTAATCCCGCGCCATGCTTTCTCAATATAACCAAGATTTTCAACAATCTTTCCCTGCTTTAAATTCACGCTTTCAGAATAGGCTTTTATAGCTTCAGATCCAGCCCTTTCCTTTTCTCCACGCTCTTCAAGTGCCTTTATTTGTTTGTAAATATCGGCCGTTAAAAAATTATATTGCTGGTTCAACTCAAGAATTGCTTTGGCCGGATCGCCCTTCAATTTTTCAAATTGCGAAATAGTTTCACCAATACTCTTCCCAGTTACTGACGATGCGGAAACTATTGATTGAGATAGCTTTTGAATTGATTCAAATGAAAATTTACCAGACTCAGCAAGCAGGGTCACAGCCTCGCGAGATTCTGAAAACTTACCAGTGATAAGCCCTACTTTTTCGGCTACTTCGTTAAGTTTTGCTGACGTAGTACCAGCATAATTGCCGCTCACAATAAGAGATTTTTGCAATGCCTTAGACTGCTCATTGCCGTAGTAATAAGCTGCGCCAAGAGCCGTTGCAGCTGCCGCAGCAATCGTAAAAGGATTGACCAATCCTGCGACGTACCCACCCAAAGCCTTAGCAGCATTACCAGCGCCACCAAACATATCTTTTAACTGACCGCCTTGTTGCAAGAAAACAGTCAAAGGAGCCTGGCCGCCCTGTAAGCTAGTGATAATGTCTGTGAATTGCGCAGGGATACTGCGCATTGCTGCAGATGTTTGCGCAGCAGAAATGCCGACCTTTGTTTGTGACTGCTGAACTTTTTCTAACTGGTCAAGATAAGGACGTAGGGCATCAACAGACACGCCACGCTGATTCGCTAAAGCCTCGTAGTACTTAGTGCTGGTTTTCGAACCAGCCTCCATAAGTGCCGTTGCGCGCTGGATAGACGCAACAATGCTTTTCGTTGATTTATCAACCTTCGCTGCACTTGCATCGCCGCCATTACCGATTTCGCTTAGTCCGGTGCCTGCCTTCTTGCCGGCATTGCCGACAGCTTCGGCCATACGGCTAGCGCCCTTCTCAACTTTGACCAGTGCTTCGTCTGCATTGGTCGTGTCAAGTGAGACCTCGCCTTGAATTTTTAAGTCAGACATTAGTCATCGCCTTTATTCATTTCTTCAAGTGCCGCTAGTTCCATCGTCCAAATGTCTTCAAACATCTGCTCAGCATCTTCTTCACTGAGCTTCATACGGTCTATTCGTGCCAGAACTACTAGGTGATTTAGTCCTGTACGCCCACCCGCCGCGACATACCATTGGGTTTGCAGTTGGGCGAATAGGTAGAATGCGGCCTGATTTTCAGGCCACACTTCAACGTCAACAGGTTTGTTTTTTGCCGCGATTGCGGCGAGAAATGCATTTGCCGGAGCGGCTTTTTCTTCGCTTGAATAGAAAGCCGCCGCGACCCTTCTTAGTTTCCCAAGCGACCTTCAGTGATCGCCAAACGATATGAATCGATGATCTGCAAAGCGACACCTGGCAATTCATCGCACAACTGAGCAACGCTGTCGCGGCTGAACTCAATATCCAAATTCCAGCCATCAGCCACTTTCATGATGTAGTCAGCATTGACGTCGAGAGTTTTCTTTAACGCCTCAGCGAGACTGAATTTCACATCTGCATCGTCTTGACTTGCAGGCTTTACGCCCGCGTCGTTGAATAACTCATCAATGAAAGTACCGAACTCTGTGCGAGTGCGATACTTGTAGCTCATTTCTACCGAGCCTTCGCCGCCTTCCAGCATCGTTACAGTGATCGTTTTTTTGAAGTTCTTTGGGCGTTTGCCGAGGATAATTTTTGCCATGATTTTTTACTTTCGCGAGATAAAAAAGCCTGTGCCAGACCACCGCTCCCCGCGAAAGGAAGACGGCGATCTGGTCAGTGCAAAGGAGAGCTTCCGCTCGATTAGTAGGAGATGGAACGACCGAGAATCGTCAATGCGGCATCGACGGTATTCACCTGGTTGTTATTGAGTTTTGGCATTTCAGAAACACTCATATAGCCGTAGCCATACGTCACCGCGCCGCCAGAAATAACTTGCTTGAAAGCGACTTTCGACAAATTGCGGCTAATGCCAACCATGGTGATATAGTTCGCTTGACTTGCATCGTGGGCGAGACTCAAGGTCACTGACGTGGCATTAAAACCAGTTGGGATCTTGATGCCGTTACGCTTGGACAATGGATTCACATCAGTGAAACGGGCATCACCACCTGAACCGCTGATTGTTAAAACTTGCGGAATGGTTGTCCAGCCACTTATTTTTTGCGCGGTACCAGCACCGGTGCCAACTGGATAGAAGCCAGTATTAGTAGTGTCCAAACCTTGAATTGAAAAACTATTCGCATCAATGCTTGTGACACGCCAAACGGTATCAGTTGCGTCCTCCCAGCCAGAAGTCAGCAAGATTTCATCGCCTGTTGAGTAGCCGTGAGCCGTGCACGTTGCTACAGCTGGATTGGCGTTTGTGATTGCGGTAATTGTCTTTGCCGCAGCTAATGTATTTGAGAATTGCTGAGAGCTACCCTCAGGGAAAAAATAAGCCATTTTGGTTCCTTTGGACGAAAAAAAACCGCCTTTCAGCGGTCGGTTGCGCCCATAACGGGCAATAAAAAAGCCACCCGAAGGTGGCTTAACTGGTTGGCTTTCGCCTTATCTGTTGCTGTAAATCGAAAATCTTTGAACTGAACCGTAGAGCCCCGTATCAGGCTCTTTCATTGACAGCGGCTCACCTTCGGGTGTGCAGACAAATTGACTCGCAGCACACAGCGCATCTTCAATCTGCCGAATTAAATTTAATGCCTCAAGTCGCGTTAAGCTCCACACGCTGACTTGCATCAAGGTATTGCGCTTGTCACCTGCTTGGTTATTTAGAAACCTAATCGACTTACCGCCGATTCCTTGCCATGTTGCATAAGGCGCTGTCGTGCCTTCTGGCGCCACATCGGGATATACTTTTGGCGTAACAGTCTTGATGACCGCGTACAAATCAACTTCGAAAGTCATTTCACAAGACCTAGAAATTTTGTTTTCATTGCGGCTGCTGCCACGTCTTGCTTGTCGTGGATAGCAGGTCCGAGAAATGGATGCGCGGGAGCGCGGCTTGTGCCGAACTCAACCATGAATCCGTAAGGTGCTTTCGTATGATTCCAACTGATGTGATACGTTGCTTTGTTTTCTCCGCTATTGGATTTGGAATAGACTTGGTAAATCGAATTTCGCAGATTACCGGGCGAAAAGAAATATCTCTTTCCAGTCTTCTGATACGAGGTCCCGTAAAAAAAATGAGCGCCGCTACTTACCGGAACATTTAGCCGCGCTTGATCATAAATAACTTGTGCGCCAGCTTGCGCCGCTGGTCGCGTTGCCGCCTGAATCTCGCCAGCTTTCTTGCGCAAGGCACTTACAAAGCCAGACGTATCCATTTTGATGTTCATCACTTGACCACCTCACAAGACAGATCAACGTGATCGCGACCCACCTCATCTGGCAATACTGCTTTAATTTGATACGTGATGCCGTTATAAACAACGCGCATTGCTTCGGTAATGTCTTGGCGATAGCGAATGCGAATAGATGCCTTTGATACACTTACCTCTGCATCAGCTTTAACCGACTCAACGCCATTTAGAAACCTGATATTTGCCCAAGTGGTCGCAAATGGCGCCCAATCCTGTATCTCCTGCCCGATTGAATCTTGAGTCGGACCAAAACTCTGAATTGTGATCTTCCGATTAAGCAAACCCGCTTTCATATTGCATAGACCTTGTAACGATCAAGCATTCGATCAGCAATGCCGAGCGAATATGTTTGACGGTCAGTTTCAAGCTCGCGATTCGCGAACAATGCGCCGACACATAATTTGATCCATGCCACGATAGGCGCAGGAACACTTGCAGCATCAGCATAGCCACATGAAAATATGACCTGCACACTTTCAGCCTGATCTCGGATTTCAGGCCACGATTGACCGTAAGCGAGTTGCACCGAGGCTTCGTAGTCGCTACCTAAAACAGTTTGATACACACTTGGATCGAGCGTTGTCAAAGTGCCTGACGTGTTCACGTACTTCACAGAATCAACAGCCGTGACGGTTGGCATTTTCAGCAGCAGATCATCGAAGGAATTGGTCATCAATTGCCACTTTTGCGGCATGATTGCGCGCCCCATGATGTGTTCTGCGCTTGCTGTTGCTGCATCGATTAAGGCATCAATTAACGACTCTTCAACACCAGCATCAATGCGCAAGTGCTCTTGTATCGCTGAGAGAGTCACTGGCTTTAATGTTGGCGCTGTGTGAAGACGTAAGGACATCTTTATTCCTTGCTGGATTTTGTTTTCTTAGCTGGAGTTTGCTCGGCTGGAGTTTGCTCGGCTGGAGTTTGCTCGGCTGGAGTTTGCTCGGCTGGAGTTTGCTCGGCTGGAGTTTGCTCGGCTGACTTCTGCTGCGCATCGTCAGCCTTCGCCCAACCTTCGCCTACCGCAACGCTCACCATTTCTGAATCTTCGGTGTCAATTTCATCGCCAGCAACATAGTCAACGCGATTGCAACCGTTGTGCCAGTAAGTAAAGTCTTGCAGAATTATGATTTTCATATTTACTACTCCTAAGAAAAAGCCCCATTGCTGGGGCTTTTTTTGATTGGCTTAATTCAGGCTTAGATTAGGAAGCTGCGATTTTCAACAGCTTGATTGCCTGCGTATTGCGCAACTTGCCGCCAACACGCTTGCGAACATAGAACTTCACGAAGCCAGGTGTAGTGATTTCATCGCGAGTGATACGCATACCAACACGATCAGTAATCAAGTAACCTTCTTTGAAGTCACCGAAAGCCAAGGAGAATGCGCCAGCACCAACCGCAGGCATATCTTCTGCCTCTGTGATGCCATAACCCATGAATGTAGCTGGTTGACCAGCTGTCAGAGCTGGTTGCCACAAATATTGATTTTGGCTGTCTTTGTATTTGCGCAAGGCGGCCAATACCAATTTAGATGTAACGAACTGAGCGTTTGCACGATAGCGTGCACGCAAAGAGTAGATCAGATCGTAGAAAATATCGGCAGATGTTGGCAATGCAGCCGCTTGACCTGATGCGATGTATTGCAGCGTACCAAATGCACGCGCTGAATCTGCTGTTGTTACTGGAGTTGGCCCCGCTAAAAAGCCTGTAGGCTTTTTAGTGCCGTTGCCAGAGACGAATGCAATACCTTCACCTTGTGCCATTGCTTCAGCGGCAGAGTTAATCAGCCAATCTTCGACATTGAAAAACAAGTCATCCAAGGATTCTTCAGATGCTTGGGGTTTAGCAGATGCCGTGCCGAATGTAGGCGCAACTTCTGCCAAGTCTGGCGTATTTGTCTGATTGCGAGGGTCAGTCTCACCAACCCATTCAAAGCCAGCGCCATTTACATCGAACAGCTCTTTATAGTCGACGCTACCAACAGTGCGAACCGTTGCGATTTGACGGATAGGGGAAATATCAACGCTCAAACGCTGGATTTGACGCTCGATGATTTCAGGCAAAGCAAAGCCACCAGCAGAACCGGTAGATGTTACAGTTTGAGTAGAACGAGTCTCGCGGCCATCTGCCTTTGATTTAGCCTCAAGCGCTTTTGCTGCTGCACTCGCCTTTTGTTGACGCTCATGATCAGAAGGTGCGCGCATCCAATCCAAGAATGCATGGCGATATTCAACCGCTTCGCGTGTTTCGTTGCTTTGCTTTTCTTCATGGAAAACACCTGGGCGTGCAAGCTTGGTTTCCATCTTCTCCAAACGGCTTTTTTGCTCGTTCAAAGAATCAATTGCTTCATCTATCTTCGCCAATTTGGCGTCAAAATCGGCGGTAGACTTACCAGACTTGATCGCTTCTAAGCGAGCGTCGTTAGTCTTCTTGTACTCGTCAAAAGCTGTGGCGATCTTATCGAGTGAATCAGCGACATTCTTAATGCTAACGTCTTCGCGTTTTTCGTATGCCGCCGCAATACCGATTGCGGTCAACATTGCCAATTTTGCGCGGAATGCGCTGTAGTGCTTATCAATAGTTTTCATGATTTTCCTTTAGTGGATGTGAGGGAATTAAGCAGCTTGTTTGCTGCCTTCATTGCCACGGCGGTCGAATCAACGGAATCTCTCCGCACTTCTCCCATCCGCATGACTCGCGACACAAATGCCGTAGAGTCCGACTTGCTGAAACCTGCATCACGCAAGATTCTTTCAGCATCTTTTGGTGTAGCCATGTCATCAGATGATTTGACATTGGTTACACGAGCTTTTTGATTCGCGGGAAAGGTCACAATAGACACTTCCCACAAGTCAATTTCTTTTAGGCGGCGAACATCGGCGCCGTCAACGGTAGCGTAATCCCAAGACTTTGAAACAAAGCCGATTGAAAGACCGTTCAGTGCGCCGATTTTTAACAGGGCGTGAGCTTCTTTGCCTTTTGTAGTGTTCAGCTCAAGCTTTCCTTTGATGAGCAAGCCGTTTGAATCCTCGACCATATCAGTCCAAACACCGATGGGCTCATCGGCATCATGCTGCCAAAGCATTGCCGGCATTGTTCCTGCTGCCTTATGTTCTTTTAGGCTTTGGGTGAACGCACCTTTCAAGATCACATCATCGTAATTGTCGCGAACGCCAAACACGGAGCCGTAACCCTCAATCGTGCCATCTTCACCAGTTGACTTTATTTGCAAAGAAAACGATCTAGTTTCGCGGCCACCAGAAACATCTTTTTTCTCGGGCGCACTCATCTTCTTATGTGGCGCATTGATTTTACTGGCTGGATTCTTCATATTTTTTTGATCAAGCGGTAACGTCTTGATTGGCAGTGTTTGCATCATTTGTTCCTTTGCCTTGCGTCATATTTAAAGGCGTAAGCGGCTCATCGAGTCCGGTTAATGGGTCTTTTCCTTCTTCGTCGCGGATTTCATTTCTGGTATAAATGCCCATTTCAGCCATCGTTCTAGCCCATTGAGCACGGTCTTTCATGGAGCCAGCACGCATGTAGCGAGTGTCAAACTCTGCAAACAATGGCCCCGAACCATCCAACAAGGTTTCATCGAGTCTTTGCGTCCATGCACGATGCCAAGGTGCTAGGCAATGGATCAAATGCGCGGCAAAGAAAGCCTCAGAGCTTGCAAATGTGCTTGTCTTGTCGCTGTGTCCGATCATGATCGGGAACACGCCGTAGCCACGGCATACTTCTTCAATTTGGAGCCTGCGAGTCTCTACGTGCTGAGCATCAACGCCACTAATTGATGTACTAAGCCACTTTGCACCGCGATCCATTACAAGTGGATTGCCTGTATTGCTTACGCCTGAATTCTTCTTAATCCAAGCCGTTAAGCGTTCGTGTTGCTCAGCGCTTAATGTTCCTTCCACTGAATAAGTACCACTCGGACGCAAGCCATTTTTATGCATCGCTGCTTGGCTTTGCTCTGTAGCCATGGCAAGACCAATTGCAGATCGAGCCAAAGCAACGGCATCCATACTTGACGCCCAATCCCACTGAACACCATGGATAAGGAAAACGTCTTCTGGCTTAAACTCGCCAATCAACCCAAATTCGTCATAGCAGCGATAGCGGATCTCATAACGAGATATTTTGTGCATCGTCCATTGATCTGGCGGAACAGGAATTAATTCACGGACGCGCCCGTTATCGCCGCGAACCTTTATTGATAGACCAGTACCAGTCAAAGCAGCGTGAACAGTCATCAAACGGCGCCATTCAAAGGACGTTTGCCACTCATTAGCACGTCGATTTAATAGACGATATTCAGGAATATTCATTGCTTTTTGGCGCGTTACTCGATCACCGTCCTTGATTTCACGATAAACGTGCAATGGTGGAGTTGCGCACCCATCCGCAATAACTTTCACGCATGCCAGCACAGTAGATACTTGTAAAGCGGTTTTTTCGTTGACCGATACGCCAGCAATTGTCACTCCACCATGACCGCCGATTAAATCCGCGACCTGGTCGTAACTGAGCTGGGCAGACTTACGCCCCAATATACGATCAAGAAATTTCAATTTAGTTATCCCAGAATGAACCGCCCTGCCCCTCGGGGTTAAGCGATAACAATGTGATTGAGTTGAATAAAGCCATCAAAGGATCGATCTTTGCCGAGCCTGAAACCTGTTTTGTAATATTTACTGCGTTACCTTGCGGGATAACTTTTGCATTACCAACACACCAAGCCATTAGCAATGTGCCGCCATGCCATAAAACCTTTTCAGCAAGCTTTCGCTCTGCTGTCTTAATGGCCCCCGCAAGTTTCCACCCCTGCGAAATACCTATAATCTTGTCTTCGGGTATTCCTGCTTCTGCCAGCGCGTCAAGAATGCCACCTAGCCCGTGCGGGTCAGTGCCGATTTTGTCCAACTTGCCCGACTCGTACACCATCGACATAATTTCAGCGACTTCGGCAATGTCATCGCCAACGTTTTCAACGATAGTGAAAGAGCCTTCACGCACGAAATCATCGAACTTTGAAGCCTCCGATTTCCTGCGCTCTAAAACAGATTTATGCGCCCAAGCATGTGACCATGTGAGCCAGCGCCGAGTATCTTTCTCTCTACCGCCAATTGTTACGCCTAGCAAGTCATCAAGACCGCCGCCATCGATGCCCGGGCAAATTACTTCACACCGGTCAATCAGCGATTGCAGCGTGATCGTTTTGTCTTCTTGCTGTAGCCAGAAATCTGCGCCAGCCCAGCGATCCGAGCGCAGATTGATTCCTATTTCTACGTTGCCATGCTTCGCCATGAAGCCACGGAACGAATCGCCGCCAGCATCATGAGCAATCTTGTATTCGCGCTCTAGGAAATTGTTATCAACAGAAAACCCTATGTTGGGATTGACCATTGCTAGATTTTCGAGCTTCAGACAATCGCCATTTTTCACCATTTCAGGTGGATGCTCGAAAATGATAGGCACAAAGCCCGGGTCAACTATTTCACCGTCACGAACCTTGCGTGCATAATCAAGCTTTTGCTTAAATATTCCTGCAGGCGGCTCATCTGATTGAGTGGATAGCCAAATTACAAACCCTTCCGGGCGCGAAGCCCTACCCCCCAATGCCTCGCGAAACATATTTTCTGCGCTGCTGATTTTGCCAAATAAATGCAACTCATCAACAAGGGTTCCAACAGATTTTTTGCCGCCGACCGTGTTCTGATCTGCCGCCAATACTTTTAATGTGGCGCCACTTTCCCGGTGCGTGATCGTCTTAACATGCGATTGCACATGCATTAAGACATCTAATTCATCATCTTTTTGCACCATGTCACGCGCTGGTGCATACGCATTGTTCGCCACTTCAACCGTTGGGGCTAATACCGAAAACTCTGCCGACTGTCTCCAATTCAGGATTACAGCCGTAAGCATTATTCCCGCAGCAATTGTTGATTTACTGTTCTTCTTTGGAATCAGAATGAACCATTCAACAATGAGTCGCCGTCCAGTTTCTTCCTCGTATGCGCCAAAGATGCTGCGCACCAAATCAAAAACCCATTCAGCGCATGAATCGCCAAACGTCGGGCTACCAGGTGCATCTACAATCTTCAGCTCTTTGAAAATGGCAAGTGCTTGCTCTGCCTGATCTTCGAAAATTGGCGGTGGAATTATTGAATCACCACGCCTAATTCGGTCAGCCCAATCAGGACACGCCGTTGACCATTCAACCATTAGACCTTGCGCCCACCGTTAGCTACCAATCTAGGGGCGGAAGCTGCCGCGAATTTTCCAGCTGCTGCTTTTTTCGCAGCCTCTTGACCTTCTTCTTTCTTGCCACCATCAGCACGCTTAACATGAGTGTACTGAACCGCAGCAATCGCCGCTCTAATCTGCCCTGCCGAGGCTTCCACCCTACCAAGAGCAATATCCTTCAGCAAAGTAAGCATGTCGCGCTCTGGCAATTCCACCGGAACTGACTTTTCGCGCTTTAATGCGCCGCCATGCGCTTGAGGCTCAAGCTTTGTTTCTACACTGGCACCTCGCTTATTTGCTGATTTCTCAACAACTGCTTTTGGCTTGCGCCCCGCACCAGGTCTAGCCCCGCCAGAATTTGCGCGCGCACCTCCGCTCCTTCCTGCAACGCCTACCATTTGCTGATTTCCTATATTAAAAAAGGGGATTTATTCTCTGCGTGAGGAAACAGTCGGTTTTCAGTCTCAATACCTTCCAGAGACTGAAGGTGCGGCGGGGGAGTGTCTTTGTTTCCCTTAAGTCCGTTGCACTTCCTACACAAGCATTGAACGTTTGCGTATGTGTGCGATCCACCTCTACTCAATGGAATGATGTGATCCAATTCAGGAGCGCAATCTTCATATGTTCCGCGCTTCTCTCTTGGCGTATCAACTCCACACCATTGGCACTTCCAGTTAGCCTGCTTAAATACTTTCATTGGAGATACTGCTTCAACTGCTGTTACTCTTTTCTTGTATGCTCTAATAATCTTTTGCTTTAGCTTGGAAGCCTTGTGCGCTTCTGTTATTGGCTTACACTTATCGCAGCAATAATCCTTTGGTCTTCCAATCGAAGTGCCTACCGGATTACCACAACCTAAACATGGTTTGCTAGCCCTTATCCTTGAATGAGCATCTTTAAGCTGCTTATTCAAGGCCACTATTCTTTGCGCCTCTTCTCTCGCAACTTTCTTCTGTTCTCGTTGCTGCGCCTTAACTTGCCGAGCTTCCAGCCTGTTATCGAGATATGTCTTTATGGATGCCAGTGTTATCCCTTTAAACTGCCTCAATCCACAAAGCTTGCTGCAATAAACAGTATTGCTCATGCGACCTTGCAGACTTGCGCCGCATACCTTGCATACACTTGCTGGCTCCTTGACACCGCCGCGCTTGTGCTGCATGTAATGCTTTGAACAGTAGCCCAAACCTTTAATCGCAGATGTGCAGTTGGCTACGCTACACAAGCGTGATGTATAATTATTTTCAGTCACTGTGATACCTCAGATATTGCAGTTGATTAGAGGCTCAGTAGCGTTGACGCGTTACTGGGCTTTGTTTATTTGGGACGTAAAAAAAGCCCACCTAAGTGAGCCTATTACTTGCTACATCTTCCCGAGTCTCGCTCGCATCTCTTGCTTAGTCTTTGCCTGATGACACTCTTTACAGAGCGGTTGTAAATTTATTTCGTCATTACTTCCACCTTGCTCAAGTGGAACAATGTGATCAACCTCAGTAGCTGCTGCCGTCTTACACAATGCACACATGCAATCAGAACCAAGTAATACGCTCTCGCGCTTACGCTGCCACGTTCTACCTGTCTCGCGTTTGGTTGCACCTGCCTTTGTCGCAAGCACGCTTACACGGCCTAGTGAAGCAGCTTTAAGTCTTGTCTTGAGTGTCGTGAGCGCCATACCGTAATACGCAAACATCAGACTCGATTGTCTAGATCGATTCGCTAATCAAAGCTCTTGTATCTGAGTTGCGTAACCACAAATAAAAAAGCCTGCCGAAGCAAGCTATAAACCACCGTGACAGTGGAAGGAGTTTTCTAGGCTAATTGATCCGTTAAGCGCTTGCCACACGCAACTAATAGTCGGCTATACCAGCGACCGCGAACCCGCAATCCTTACTGGCTTAGATGTAAAAAAGCCCCGATTCAATTAAGAACCGAGGCTTTGTATTTCTTTAGTGCGCAAAACTCAACACTAGCGAAAACATGGTACAACTTGTGACACAGCTCATCAACATCTATTTTGTGTCACAAAGTGTTGTGTTATCCATACATACAATGAGCCAAATTCTCATGCATGAAAGCTAGTCGTTGCGAATAGCGCTCACGTGTGAGATTTAGCAGTTGCGCCTTGGTCTTCTGTGGGCGCTTATCTTTGTATTCCAGCGTGACTACTGCGACGAATGCTGGCGCAAAGCTGTGTAAGTGCATCATTAAGCGCTGCACTTCTTCTGGCAATTCCTCGGCAACGTAAGTATCTGTGCTTCGGTTAGCCTGCACTCGCTCATTGATTGAGTACGACTTTGGATAACCGAGGTTAGATCGCTCCTCCGTGATCGCCGCCCAAAATCGCAGGTCGTCTTTGATTCGGTCTATTGGTGATTGGCTCATCGTTTGCATAGCTCCAATGCTTGGGTTTCAGTAAATCCATTCTTGACTAAGGCTAAATACTTCTCACGAATTAGTCGCGCTTGAAGTTGCTCGATCTCAATATGCGCAATCAAGTTCTCTTTAAGCTCGCCTACTAAAATAGCCAATTGAACGCTTTTCTTTTCTGATGTCATTTCAGCCCCTCTACTTTGAAATACGATAAGCAATGATATTTCTGCTAAACACAGGCCATGGGTTTGAATGATGTTGCCAGCTTAGTTTTCCAGCAAAATCTATTTTATTTTCTATGGTTTGCCCCTTAAACATTACCTCGACCTTTTCAAATGACTGAACCGGACAATCACCACCATTCCATTCAACCCACCCATCACTATCGCGCTCTTCTTGGTGTGCTTCCGGCAAAGCCTCACCGCTGCCATCGCCTGATACTTCCTGCATACCTAGCGCAAATTGATATGTGACCATTGCGACCGATGCTTCTATGAGCTTATCAACAAGCTTTCTTGATGACTCTTCTGAAAACACAAAATTGTCAATAAATTCATCCTGAGCTACTTCTCGCGCTTGCTTGGCTTCTTGCTCTAACTGGTCAATTGTTTTCATGCGTCACCTTCTGGCAGAGTGTATTCAATGCGGTCTGTTAGCCAGCGAACGAAATTTTTATGATCCTTAAAAATAACTTCATGCATCAAATTATCTGCCGTATCTGTTAACCCGTCTTTAAATAGCGCCACTCGATACCATTGTTTCTTTTGCTCTGGCTTGATTCGATGCCAAGAAACAGGTATTTCAAAGTTGATTTCGCCAACATCAGTCCATTCATAATCGCGCCCGTAAATCCTTTGGATCGTCTTACCCTCTGCTAATGCCTGCACTAGTGGTAGGTAGTCTTTTGCGTTTTCTTTGTTCATTTATTCCCGCTCCTTATAATTAACGCACTTCTTACCGTGCTTTCGTCCCTTGCTGCAAATCATGATTACCTTGTCGAATACCTGCTCAGACCGCGAATAAATACAGCCTTTACAGGTCACAGACTCGCGCTTGATCATCTGCTCTAGCGGGTCTTTGTAGCGTCCTTGTGGGTAGATGGTCATGTGGCTTTGCCTTTAGGTTTGCGATAAAACTCAAAGCTCAGAATCTGCATATTTACCGAGCCTTTTTCGCCAATTGAAATCGGATCACCAATGGTTGCACTTACCGTATGCACTTTGATTTCACCGCGCTCGATTCCCTCTGCCATTTCCTTTAGGTGCTTTACTAGCTTCTTTTCGGCTTTGTTCACGCGCTCACCCTCCGAACTTGAGAAAGCAAACCCAAACAAAGAAGGCTATTGCGATAAGTAAACCAAACACATCGCCGCCAACCTCATGCTCAACTTTTCGCGGGTGTTTTCCAATTACTTGACTACTTCTAATTAATAACCCAAGAATTCCAAGCCAGAAAGCAACCGTCAAATAAGTATCAATGCCCATAATTCACCTCAAGAAATAGATTTAAAATCGCCGCTATTCGTCAAACCCGTGAACTTCGGCACCTGAACCACATCTAAAAACGTTGCGTAATAAGCGTCTAAATCATCGAGAATTTCCCGATAGTCGCGATTTATGTCGTAAATGCCGACTAAGGTTGATGAATATTGGTTTACGCGCTTTTCAAATACTGGCTTATCGGCCTGACACCCAAACAGTTTTCCGCCGATAAAGAAGAAGGCTATTCGTGCGCGTGCGCGTCCATAAATTCGCATTGCTTTTGCAGTTGCGATTGCCTTGTCTTCTGGCTTTTTAACTTCACCTCGCTTTGCCATCACAACTCCTTAAATTTGATCTTCGTTTGTTCTATCGCTGCCACGGCTTCATCGACACTTGTCACCACTCGGTAACAGTCAAACCACAGCATTTTGAAAATCACTTCTTTGTCGGTCAGCTTTTCTTTTTTGTCGCGCTTAACTTCAAGCCATACCGACATCGTTGTGCTGATCTTTACCGCCAAATCTGCCACTCCACCGCCTACCGCGCTAAAGTCGTACACCTCGTAACCTTGCGCTCTCAAACCGTCTCTTACTTCTGCATGGTTTTCATCAGTACGTTTTGCATGCCTCACGTTGAGCCCTCCATGCAATCCGCTTTTCGATCACTTCAGGCTTATCCTCTTTGTAATCGCTGCAATGAATGTCGCGCTTGATACTCACAAACTCATACGCTGACAGCTTCTTGCACCGACTAAATCCGACCTTAGTCATGCGCTCATCTGCTTTTAGGTCTAGGTTTTGGCATTTGATGCATTCGGTCATGCGGCGATCAACCTTGGTTTAAATTCAGGAAGCTTTTCAGATGCATCGGTCATCGCAATCATTGGTTTATCTGTTCCGCCAAGAAGAACCTGTTGTGCTTTTTCAGCTTTACCAATCAGCACTGGCTCTTGCCCCTGCATGCCGCTCATTGCATTCTGAGCATTCGCAATTCCAAGCATTAAGGGAGGATATTCAGGGACTTCGCCACGCAGCTTGTAGCCTCGATACCGATTCTCAAACTCACGCGCTACGAATGGCCAGTCGTCCTCTGTTTTCATGCCAAGACCGATCCACCCGCCCATATCTGACAGAACGCGATGAATAATTCCGTCATCGAAAACGACATCGCGATAGGTGCCAATCTTTCGAACTGCGGCATCAACTTTTGACCAGGCAATTGACGCCTGATCTTGAGTTCTGCCTTGCAGTGTTCGCGTCACATCTGCGATTTTCGGCATGAATTGGCCGTTGTCTGGATTTTGCGTATGCTCCCAAAGCGCCTTTTCCACGGCTTCAATGTCGTATTGG
Organism: Affinundibacterium baiyunense; assembly: GCF_018139645.1. Classification (GTDB taxonomy): domain Bacteria; phylum Pseudomonadota; class Gammaproteobacteria; order Burkholderiales; family Burkholderiaceae_D; genus Undibacterium; species Undibacterium baiyunense. Next base: position 161,043 of record NZ_JAGSPM010000007.1, on the reverse strand, counting down.
CGCAATCCCTGCCAGTACAACTCGATAACGCCTTGCGCCAAAGTTTTGCCGTAGTAGTCGGCAATGCCGGTCAAAATCGTTACAAATTTCACTTGATCGTTATCCTGCATTTTTGCTCTCCAACCATTTTTGTGCTGCGTTTGCTGTGGCTTGCCCATGTACACCGAGTTTTGATCCATCACGAACTGGCGACGCTTGGGCCTTTGGCTTTAGCCACTCAGCCTCAAACCCCTGCCAACTGCGGGTAGCGCAAATTAGGACAGCATCTGCGACGGATACTTGCGCCTTTGCGGCCTCACGAACAAGGTTTTCAATCACGGTTTCTGTGTTAGCTGCTCGCTTCAATTTGCGAACAGCTAGCCAATCACGAACAGATTTTTCGTCAGCACCAAGCTCAATCAACTTGGCAGTAAAATCAAACTTTTGCGCCTTGGCGCTAGGTTTTATTTCTTCTTTGTTCTGTATCTGTTCTGTATCTGTTCTGTTCTGTATCTGGGGCGTTACAGTAACGTTACATTCATTTTCTGCTTGATTTTGAGCCTCTTTTTTTGCCGCTCTGTGCTTTGCAACCCTTGGTGCGCTTGAGTCTGAGACGAATTGGCGTTTATCCCAATTCTGAATTTCCCACGTTGAATCAATGAAGCCTTTGCGCAGAAATAGTTCCTTTGTTTGCGCTAACTCTGTTTCATCAATACGCAATGCAAATGCAATCTCATCATCATGTAACGTTACAAGGGTGTTACTGCAACGAAGGCATAACAGCATGACTAAACGACGCTGCATGGCTTCACTCATTGATTGAACTTTTGGATCAGAGCAGAACTCTGAATACATGCGGAACCATTCCATCAATTAACCCCTAATTTATCTTGTACGATTTCAAGCAAGCGCAATTCGCTGTACCCGTGCAGCGATTCGAATTCATCGCGCCCCATTGAATGAACGCCTGTTTTTCCTGTGTGATGTTCGACGCACAAAGGGATCGTCATGAAGTGACTTGATCGACCCCAACCATGATTTACGCGAACGTGGTGCACTTGTGCTGGCGTGTCTTTGTGATCGTAGATGTGCGAACATACGATGCAGCCCATCTCTGCTACGCGCTGCATGTGGCGTTTTTCTGCTACTGTGCTTGAGCGTTTCATGCGGCCACCTTTGCGTCAGAAATCTGCTCTACTTGAGCAATACGATCGCCGATCCAATGCATGACCGGCACAGCCATGCTGTTTCCAAGTGCTTTGTAACGCGGGCCATCAGCCGCAATCCTTTTGCCAACTGGAATCAGCGTGTAGTCATCGGGAAAGCCTTGTAATCTTTCGCACTCTCGTGGGGTTAATCTGCGCACTTGTGAGTGAACCATCACGCCATCATGGCGACCACCATTACCACCGCGTTGCAAGGTTCCTGCTAGATCAACTGAAGCCGTTAATTCTTCTGACCAGCCAACCCCCAAGCCATGTTCATCACGGAAGCCAGAATGTGCATCGCCGTTGCTGGTGAGGGTTGGCACAGTTTCATAAGTAACTAAATCGGCAGCGCCTTTATAATCGCGCGCGCTTACCGTAGATGCGATTTTTGCAGTCCCATATTCACCTGATGATTGACGATCGAAAGTTGCTATCATGTGACCACATGCAGCATCTTGTGCACCGATTGATAAGCCTGTTCTTGCGCCTAGCGTGCCAACTACTTGGAAATGCCCTGCGGCAGCGCCTTCTGGTCTTCCTCCTGCGCCGCCATCGAAAGAGCACTTGCTAATTGTGCCGGCAACGCCTTTCCCCGCTTCACGCTGCGGCGCAGAATTCCCCTGCAAGCTGTGGCGCTCAAAAAGTACCGCTGCGGCAGCTCGCCAGTCTCCAAGACATCCGACAACGAACACACGGCGGCGGCGCTGTGGAACTCCGAAGTATTGAGCGTCAAGAATGCGGTAGGCGAACCCATACCCGAGTTCTGCCAACCCTCCGAGCAAGGAACCAAAGTCTTTTCCTCCGTTTGATGACAGAACACCGGGGACGTTTTCCCATACCAGCCACTTGGGCTTAAATTGTTCAGCAATGGCAAGGTAGGTAAGCATGAGGTTGCCACGCGGGTCATCCAATCCTTTTCTAAGTCCTGCAACTGAGAATGATTGACATGGGGTTCCGCCGACAAGAAGGTCAATTGCTCCAAGATTCCACTCCTTAAATTTCGTCATGTCGCCCAGGTTAGGCACTGTTGGGTAGTGATGAGAAAGCACCTGAGAAGGGAATTTCTCAATTTCACTAAATGCTACCGGTGTCCATCCTAGTGAGTGCCAAGCTACCGTCGCGGCTTCGATGCCGCTGCATACTGATAGGTATCTCATGCAGCCCTCCGCGCGACAGAGCGATCTTCAAACTCGACAAGCACCGAAGCCATCATGTCGTGAGACTTTTCGCCTAAGTGCTTCCAAAGGTAAGGCGCTGCATGTGCGCCACGCAAGAAAGCCAGCATGTTTTGATGAAACTCGCGCATCGCAGATTCTTCTAAATCAATGTAGCTGATTGATTTCGGCAAAGGAACGATGCCACCTTTGGCACCTGGTACCCAAACAACATGACCAGAGCCGATCTTGAGCCAGTTGCGGAACTGCTCGAATTCATTGAAGCGGTCTTGCGCATCAAATAAAGCTTGTTCCATCGCCATGTGAAAACGATGAAAAGGTCCCGAGCGCGGAATGCGTGTGCCTATTTCAGCGATCTCCCCATCTTCGAGAGAAAACAAATTGCGTAAGAATCGCATCCAAGATTTCTGATTTTTTTCGTCAACGCCATGAATGCATTCTTGAAGCGCTTTAGTTGCAGCCTCTTTCTCAATGGATGACATTTGAATCGCACGATTGCGCATGACCAAGGCTTTCATACAAGCCTCAACTGAACAGGTACAACAGAAACAGGATGAACAGTCTTGCCGCTGAAATTGCATTTGCGCATTGGCGCCGTGCGCTCGAGCCGCCCCGCTGTAATTAATTCATTTACTCGTGCGCTTACCGTTGACACGTCAATATTCGCCTCGAATAGATCGTTATAACGTGATTGGATTTCACGCAGAGACAAAGCAGATTTTGATTCAGCTACGATTGAGTAAATCGAATCGCAAACAGTCGCTTTGTAAGCATTGCCAATGCCGTGATAAGCATCAATTGATGTATCGCGCACTTGGGTTCTCATTTTTCAGCCATCCCACGCAAACGCCCCAACATAGTCATCAAAGCTTCTGTGGTGCGGAAAACAGCCTCCGCGACCTTTTCAACCTCACATGCCTCAACGCGACCATCCTCCAATGTGCGACTGACTTCCGCGCCGACATTCCCGTTATGCATCCATACCTTTGTCACTAGCTCCAAAACTGCAAGGTCAGAAGCATTGCCGCTGGCATCTACTTTTACCAACGCGCACCCCTGCTCTTCTGCAAGCGCGTGAAGAATGGATAAGTCGCCGGTCAAGGTCATGATCTGCTCAACATCAGACAGATTGATGTGATTCTGTGCGCAGTTTGGGTTTGCTTTGTTGCGCAAAACTTGGCCGCTCATGCCCATGCGTGGGGCGAGAGATTCAAATCCGCCCGGATATTTTTTGCAGGTTTGGTAAAAAGCGTCTTGTGGAGTAGTCATTTGTTTTTTCTTTCTTTTAAATGTGACAAGCTAAAGTTTTAAGTTGATACTGTGAAAAATCAGGGGTCTTTCACTGCAAATTCAATAAAGAGACAAGGTTTAAAAATTGAAAAAACATTTTTATTTATGCTGCGATTACTTCGGCCTCGTCTTTTCGTTTAGCGCATCGACGCTTATGCAAGCGAATCAAACGATTGCCAATTTCAAAAGAAAGCCGAGTGCCGCGCTCACCGCGAAGTAATGCGCTGATAAGCGATTGGCTGCACTTAGCCATTGACGCAAGTTCCTGCTGAGTCAAGCCGGAGGCGAGTAGTTCTGATGTGATTTTTTGGGTATCCATAGCCACATTTAAACACGTTCGTGTTTCTCATGTCAACACCTACGTGAGTTAGTTATGTAATACATTCGTGTTATGAAAACATTAGCAACGCGCCTAGCATGGGCTAGGGAGCAAAAAAATTTATCTCAGGCTGAATTGGCCAAGAAATCTGGCGTTTCGCAATCAACAATTGGAAACCTTGAGGCAGGGATTCGTCTAACCGCTAGAAGCATTACAGCCATAGCAACCGCATTAGGCGTTAATCCGGTATGGCTCGCAGAGGGAAAAGGAATTGCAGAAGCTGCCGATACGCAAACCCTTGACTCTAAAGGTCAATTAATCATATCCATGGGTGTTAGGCGCATTCCATTAATAAGCTACGTACAGGCTGGTGGTATGGCTGAGATCGTTGACCCGTATCAAATCGGGGACGCTTCGGAGTACCTACAAACAGACCTTATTGATTTGAGTGCAAATGCTTTTGCGCTTGAAATTCGTGGCGAATCAATGCTGCCTGACTTCAAGGAAGGTGATCGAATTATTGTTGATCCATTGATAGAGCCTATGCCAGGCGATTTTGTTGTCGCAAAAAATGGTCATGAGGAAGCGACATTCAAAAAGTTTCGCCCCCGTGGTAAATACGACGAAAACGGCAATCCAGTATTTGATTTGCTGCCCCTAAATCCCGACTACCCTCCTATGCACTCTGACATAGTTCCGTTGAAAATTATTGGAACCATGGTTGAGCATCGTCGTTATCGTAAGAAATAATTCTTTCTGGCACAGTTATTGCCATAAAGCTCATCTGCGCGTTTTTAAAATTTTTATAAAGGTTGTTAGATGAGGACTGTATTTATCATGATTGGCGCTGTAATTTTTATTTTAATAATAGCGGGATTAAATCAAAGCCCTGAAGATAAAGAAAAGGCGAACAATCGAGATGCGATAAGTCTTTGCTGGGAAAATCAAGCAAAGAAGTCAAACACACCTGAAGAAGCAAGGTTTATAGCAGGCGCTTGTGAAATGATGGAAGAAAACTTCATAAAGAAATATGGAGTCAAGCCTTAAAACTGCCAATTCGATCGATAAGAAAATATTTAGCTTTGAGAATCGCCCTACTCCTGGGCGATTTTGCTTAACAAATAACAATACTTGCGGTTTTCAATATCAATGATTAAGATGGAGTCATGAACGGCACATTCTTTGATTCGCTAAAGAAACTAGTTATCTCACAGCAAAATGCTGAGAGAGATATTGCTGTTGCTGTAAATCCCCTCATCAAGTCATTGAAACAATCGCATGCTCAGACAAGTGCTCACATTGCGAAAGTAAAAGATGACATCAAGCGCGGAACAAAACTCACAAAACGTCGAATCGATCTTTAATTTTTTATACATTGATCAGTTACGACTTTCTCACATTTATGCGCAGCTATCAAACGATGGCTTAATTTCAAGCTCCAAAAAAACCCAAAGGCATTCGGATAAAGATGTCTTTAAAGGAGGCGCAAGCATTGGCGTATTAAAAGGCGACTACACTGGAGAGAGTGGCGCCGAATCTGGTATCGAGCACCAGATTGATACCAGCTATTCACGCCCATCTGATGTTCTGAATTCGCTGTGGGAAAATGGCTTCCTAGAAGAGAAGATAAAAAATGCCGACCTTGGGTCGATGGTGTTGGTTAATGGCAGTCTCACGCTGATGGATTTCTCAATGCTCAAAGAGATGTGGCCAGCAATTCTAGAAATGAATATTAAGAATGAGGCCGAACTGAAGTCGCCAAAAGACAGAAAAGCATTTACTGACAACGCAAGAAGAGATTCTAAAATGATCTTGGAGCTGGTCAAGCACGTGCCACACTTGATACAAGGCAGTATAAAAACTGAAGACGACATTCAATGCTGGTACACATTAAAGCCCGACTCTATGCTTATTTCAAGCGGGGATCTGATGTTGAAGCATGGTGGGAAAATTCAAGGAAACTGGTACGTAATGGGTGTTCTTGATGCGAAACCAGATGCAAATAATTCGGCAATTGATCTTTCGCAAATTGGATCAGTAGCTGCGCATCTAGACCCAATGAAAGCCGGCATACGGCAATCACTAGGCAGACCGATAAATCAATACGGGATTACGCCAATATTAATATTGAGCGTGATTCGCAAATGCAAAAGCTGATATTTTCAATACTTTTGACACTTTGCATTCCCACTGCTTATGCGCACAAAGTTGTAGGAATCAGCGATGGAGACACAATGACGCTGCTTGTCGAAGGAAAGCCGCTGAAAATACGCTTAGCCAACATCGACGCACCAGAGAGGAAGCAAGCATTCGGGCAAAAGTCCAAAGAGTCACTATCGGATATTTGCTGGGGAACTGATGCGACTTATGAGGCTCAGACTGTCGATCGATATGGGCGCACTGTTGCGGTAGTGTTTTGCAATGACGTTGAAGCCAATACAGAGCAAGTTCGCCGAGGCATGGCTTGGGTTTATCCGAAATACAACAAGGATTCGATGCTGCCAGCGATTGAGGCAGATGCGCGAGATAAGAAGATTGGACTTTGGAGTGATCGGGAGCCGGTTGCGCCTTGGGAGTTTAGGAGGCAACTTCGAACAAGGTAATTTGCGCATACATAAATTGGAATCGAGATACGAATATATGACGAAAGAAACCGAAAACAAAGAAGAATCGAAGCCATTTAGGCAACGGAAACGAAACTGCCCTGCGTGCAAAGAGCCTGTTACGGCGCTCCAGATGTCTGCATTTTCAATGCCGATTGAGCAGTATTTTATTAGATGGCTTTTGGACGTAAATCGTGAGACAAGAAACTCAATTCGTACACAAGCAACTGTGCCACTTGATGAGCTTCAATTATTAGCGTTCACGAGCATTTGTAAATCATGTGGACATATTTCATGGTGGGATCTTTCTGTTGAGGAATTCGAAAATATTATCGAGAATCCTTTTGAAGAGCCAAGGCTTGCTTGGGCGCATAACCCGGAATTTTTAAACAAAATTATCGGGAAAATATCTAGTGAAAGCATGAAATCTTTTTTCGAAAGCACTCTTAAGGAGATTTCAAAAAATGAGCCGTGAATTAGGCACCAAAGAGGCGAGCGAACTTCTTAGAAAATATAGTTTGCATCCAAAACAAGTAGAACAAGAAATAAGAACTTCTACAGGGGGATCCAAGCAGACCATCCATTATTATACGAACATACCAAAACTAAAAAAAACGTTAGGCGTTGACACCACAAAGAAAATTGGTGAAGATGGCGTCATGAATACACCGTCAAAAGATGAACTTAATGCAAAACTTGAAGCCATTGAAGCAAGAATGGACGGCCGAATTGCGTCTGCGATAGGCAAAATTGATGAGGCAATGGCAAGATCAGAAGAAAGAGAAAAAAGTGCCACCTTTCGCTTCGAAAGAATCGAAAAGACATTTGACAAAATTGAATTAGGACTTGAAGAAGACAAGCGCGAGCGCAAGAAAGATATTTCATCCTTAAAAACTACAATAATTGTTACTGCCATAGCTACAGTAATTGGGTTGTTTGGCGCAAATATTGCGACGCTACAAACAATGCTGGCGGCATTTGAGTCTGGGAAAAATTTATCGCAGAGTCAAGCTGAGTTAAAGCAACAAAGCGAGCAGATTAAGAAACAAAGTGACGAAATACAGCTAGCCATTCAAAAGCAAAATGAAGCTACCCGTGCGTTATTGGAAAAACTTAATCAACCAAAGCAGACTGCGCCAAAGTAGCTACTGAAAACACCCAACTAAACCCGCTACGGCGGGTTTTTTTACGCCCTAACCCGCTTCACTTTCCCATTTCCGCAACACTTACACGTAATTTACATGCAAATTACGTGTAAATAATTTTACCCGTCACCCTTAAAGTCGTCTCTTTTGCACAAATTTTCAGCCAAGAAAAAAATATTTGGAAAATAAACACAAATGTGTTTGACTTCAGTTAAACACGTATGTGATAATTATCTTCATCGAATCACCGAAAGCAGCCAGTGAATCGGCAAAGCAGCAAACCGACCAGTTCAGGCGCATAAGCCAGTGTTCTTATGCAGCGTTGGCAGTGCCCCAAAATGCCTCGATGGTCTTGCCGATGATGACCCGCTTGCTCTGCGTTAGGAGCCGTAAAAATTTCGATGGCGCTGCGCATACGCCGAAACCGATGCGCTAACGATATGGAGGCAATCATGTAAAACGCCGCCTTGCTTACGGGCTTGGGTAAGCCTCGCTGAAATGCGACGAACTGAATACGTAGAGATTAATAGGAATTTGTTTTGCGTAACCTGCACCGCGCAAGTGTGCAGGAACCACATGACTGATGATTGAGAGATGCGATTCCGTTAGATCGCTCTGTGACGGCAGGTATCAGTCGTCAGTCATGTGGTGAATGGCAGCGCTAGTAATGTGCCTAGCACAGCGAAACGCGAGAAGGTTCGAGTCCTTCCACCACATCAATTTAACAGGAGCGAGCATGAAAACCTACTCAATAAAAATCAGAACAGCGACTGGCACAACGCAGGTTTTCGCGATTGCTCCAAGCGCTAAAGCGGCTGGTGAAAACATTGATTTACCAGAGGAAGCATTCGGTTTAACGGTGACAGAAATATGATCAATTTCATTAAAGATTTTATGTGGTACCGGAGCATTGGCCACACGTTTAAAAACGCATTCAAGTTAGCAAAGAACACTATTCACAAGGAGTATTACAAATGAACGAAATAGTACAAGTAAGCGATAAATCAGAGGATATGAAGCTGGTGACAAATACAGCCTCCCTGATATTAGACCAAGCTAGCATGACTAGTATGATCGCCCTTTCTAAAATTATGGCGGGTGGTAGCTGCACAGTTCCGAAGCACCTTCAGCGCAATGAAGGCGATTGCTTGGCTGTGATCATGCAAGCAATGCAGTGGCAAATGAATCCTTTTGCGGTCGCTCAAAAAACACATCTGGTCAATGGAACCTTAGGCTATGAAGCCCAATTGGTAAATGCCGCTATTCAGTCCAGCGGCGTAACAAAAGATCGTTTCAATTATGAGTTCTTCGGAGCATGGGAAAAGATCATCGGCAAGACAAAGGTGATTTCTGTTCCAGCCAAAGAAGACAAAAAAGCGTATGAATTCCGCGTGCCTGATTACGGCATGGCTGACGAAGCTGGGCTGGGCGTGCGCATTTCCGCAACGCTAAAAGGCGAAAATGAGCCTCGCGTTCTTGAACTTCTTTTGGTTCAAGCTAGCGTTAGAAATTCTCCTCTTTGGGCTACCGACCCGAAACTGCAGCTTTCATATTTAGCGGTTAAGCGCTGGTCTCGCATGTACTGCCCTGATGTAATTCTTGGCGTTTATACCGGTGATGAACTCGAAGAGTTCTCAATTCCAAAAGAAATAGACATCACTCCAAAGCCATCACAAGAACAAGAAAAAGTTTTGCCGCCCTACTCTGATGCTGATTTCGACAAGAACATTGGCGCATGGGAAAAGCTGATCAAAGACGGCAAGAAAACCGCAGATCAAATCATCAGCACCGTTTCATCAAAAGCTGTTCTGTCCGAGAAACAAAAAGCAGAACTCAAATCAATAATCAACATGACAGTTGAGGCATAACATGGAATATCAAAACTTGGTTCAAGGCTCGCCAGAATGGAAAGCCTATCGCGCAACGCATTTTAATGCCTCTGATGCGCCAGCAATGCTTGGCTTATCACCTTACAAAACGCGCACTCAATTGCTGAATGAAATGAAATCCGGTATTGCGCCAGAGATCGACGCAGAAACACAGCGCCGTTTTGATGACGGTCACCGCTTCGAAGCTTTGGCACGTCCACTGGCAGAAGAAATCATTGGTCAAGATCTTTATCCTGTGACAGGCTCAGAGGGTAAGTTAAGCGCTTCATTCGACGGTTTGACTATGGATGAAACCATTTGTTTTGAACATAAAACGATCAATGACGAAATCCGTGCAGCCACATGCGCGGCGGATCTAGGCGCACATTTACGCGTTCAAATGGAACAGCAGTTGATGATTGCCAATGCCACAAAGTGCCTCTTTATGGCGTCAAAGTGGGAAGGCGAAACACTGGTTGAGGAAGTACATCACTGGTACGAATCAGATCAAGAAATTCGCGATGCAATAATTCAAGGCTGGTGCCAGTTTGCAGAAGACTTGGAAAACCACGTCATCGCAGAAATAGTCGAAGCGCCAAAGGCAGAGTCAATCATGCGCTTACCCGCCCTCGCCGTACAGATTCGCGGCGAAGTCGTTGTAAGCAATATGCCAGAGTTCAAGGCTCAAGCTGAAGCATTCATTAACAACATAAAGACAGACCTTGAAACAGATCAAGACTTTGCAGATGCTGACGCAACAGTGAAGTTTTGCGAAAAGGCCGAAAAAGACTTAGAACTAGCAAAGGCCGCCGCAATCGCTCAAACGTCTAGCATTGACAAATTGATGCGCACCGTTGATTACATTCAGGAGCAATTGCGTAGTAAGCGCCTAATGCTTGAGAAGCTGGTCAAATCCAAGAAAGAGTCGATCAAACTGGATATTTTGAATCGCGGCAAGCAGGAATATCAATCATACGTTGACGCACTGGAAAAGCCATTCGCGCCGATCAAGCTGGTGTTGCCTGCTATCGATTTAGCAACAGCAATTAAAAACAAACGCACATTGGCGAGCCTAAACGATGCTGTTGATACGACTGTGGCACAAGGCAAGGCAGCGGCCAACGCTGTAGCCAACGCATTGCGCGAACAGATCACCTGGTATGAGTCAGTCGCAGCAGAACATAAATTCTTGTTCCATGACCTGCAGCAAATCGTATTCAAACCAGCGGATGACTTTCAATTGCTAGTGAACAGCCGCATTGATGCGCACAAAGCAGCCGAAGCGAAAAAAGCCGAAGATGCAGCCAAAGTCGAAGAGCAAGCAAAGGCACAAGAAGCTGCACAACTCGAAGCCGAGAAGGCTATTTTGAAATCGACCGCGCAAGTTCAGCAAGATTCCCCTGTCGCGGAAGTCGTATCAATGAAACCAACGCGAGATCAAATCATCTTTGCTGTAGCAATGCACTTTAAAACGGATGCACGAACAGCGGCTGGGTGGATCGAATCCACATTCTTTGAATCCGCAAAAGCGGCTTAATAGCCAACATTAACCAAAACTCAGAGAGAAACCATGTGGTTCAAAAATCTAACAGTATTCCGCTTGCCAAAGAATTACGCGATCACGGTAGAAGCCCTGCACGCATTTTTGACCCGCATGCAGTTTTCCGACTGCGGATCGTCTGATGATTCTAGTTCTGGCTTTGTGCCACCGATTGAAAAAGGCTTGCTTGCACACTGCGTCAATCATCAATTCTTGCTCAAGTTCATGACTGCGAAGAAATTGCTTCCGTCATCAGTGGTTAGCCAAGTCTTGAAAGCTCGCGTCGATGAATTGGAAGAACAGCAAGGATTCCGACCAGGACGCAAAGCCCAAAAGGATTTGAAGGAACGCATTATTGACGAACTGTTGCCGCGTGCATTCACAGTTCAAAGCGCGGTAGGAATCTGGATCGATCCGGTTAACGGCTGGCTAGTGATGGACACAAGCAGCCAAAGCAAGGCAGATGACATTCTTAAGCACCTGCTCAAGTCTATCGATACGTTCCCTATTGAGTCGCTGCGCTCCAAGACTGCACCTCAAACCGCAATGACCGATTGGCTAGCTGGCAACGAAGCACCTAAAGGTTTCACGATTGACCAAGACGCCGATTTGCGAGCACATACCGAAGATAAAGCCACGGTTCGCTACGTTCGTCACTCTATCGATCCTGACGATGTACAGCGCCACATCGCAGCAGGCAAGCAATGCACGAAACTGGCTATGACTTGGGATGATCGTATCTCGTTTATTTTGACCGATAGCCTAGTAATCAAGCGTATCAAGCCATTGGATATTTTGGCAGAGTCAAAACAGGACGTCCAAGATGAGCAAGAGCGTTTCGATGCTGACTTTTTGCTGATGACAGCCGAGCTAAACAAGATGTTGGACGACATCGTTTATTCGCTTGGTGGCGAGCTGGATTATCAGATGGATTTGGTTAATGAAACTGCGAAGGTGACAGCATGAAACAGCGCCCTATTCTATTCAGTGCCCCGATGGTGCGCGCTTTGCTTGATGGTAGCAAAACTCAGACGCGTAGGATCATTACGCCACAACCTCAAGCGGTTTCAGAAAACAAGATCATAGATTGGGAAGGCGACGCGAAAGTGCTTGCGCAATTGCTAAAGCAATCAGGCAAAGAATGCCCCTATGGTCAAGTTGGCGATCAACTATGGGTTCGCGAAACATGGCGAACCGACGACAGCCTAGACAGCAAAGCACCTTCGACATTCGCTAGCTGGCCAGTGAAGTACGAAGCAGACGGAAAAGTTCTTACCCATGGCGCTTTTCATGGGAATACTAAAGGAAAGACTCGGACATCAATCCACATGCCACGCTGGGCAAGCAGGATCACGCTCGAAATCACCGGTGTTCGTGTTGAGCGCCTGCAGGACATCAGCGAGGAAGACGCAATGTCAGAGGGAGCAATTGGCGGCCATGGTGCGATTCCAAACTATCAGTATGCGGCAACACCAGTCGAGCACTTCAAGCATATTTGGGAATCCATCAACGGCGCAGAGTCATGGGAAGCAAATCCATGGGTATGGGTTTTAGAATTTAAGCGAGTAGAACAATGATCGTAAGCAAACAAAGAATCCAAGAAACGTATGAGGACATCTACGGACTTCATAAGAACGATGCCGAACGTATCGCAGCAGTTTCAAAAATGCTTGGCGTAAGCACTGATGCAGTTGTGCAGGTTATTTATCAGATCGAGGTGGAAGCGTGAGTGAAAACTTATTCTTGGGCGACACGACTTACCCGCACTTGCCAGATGTTGAACAGTTGCAGTCTCGCATTGCACAGCTAGAGGCAGAGCTAGCAGAGGCGAGAAAAGATCAAGCGCGGTATCAGTGGATTAGATCACAAAATTGTAATCAATCGAATTTGTGTGTGGTTGTAAAGCCAAAATTAAACGTAAAGCTAGGCGCATATTGTCCAAGTTTAGATTTACTTGATAAACAAATTGACGCAGCAATTAAGGAGCAGCAATGAATAACAAAGAAGCGATACAGAAAGCGTTTGAAGCATTCATGGCAAACGATGAAAAGTTTCCAGATGGCTGCAATATGACTGAGCGCGTTTTTAACGCTGGCTACCAAGCAGCCCTAGCATCACAGGCACAGCAGCCAACAGCCTACCGAGTAATTGCATCAGCGAATGGTGAAGTTGTGCGCGATTCATTGGAATTTACGCGCATGTCTGAATTAGATGAAAAAGTTGTTCGTAAAAGCTGCGACTTGGAGATTGTCCCGCTTTACGCTGCCATGCAATCACAGGCACAGCAGCCAGCATTCCCGCCACGCGATTTGACAAAGCCAGCCGAGCAGCAAGGTATGTTCAGCAAATTCCATGTTGAGCGTGTGGACGGTAGTAGCGCAAAAGGTGGAAAGCATCACGGTTGCAGATATTGGGTTCTTGATCTTGACCATGATAAACATGCGCCAGCAGCGATGCGCGGATATGCGGAAGATTGCAAAGAAACACACCCAATTCTAAGTGCTGAAATATTTGCTGAGTTTGGCATGCAATCACAGGCACAGCAAGAGAGCAAGCAAGGCTGCAAAGAATGCGACGGGCAAACATACATTCATTCACCGACAGGCGAATATCTTGGGGAATGTCAATTCTGCACGAAGGAAGAAGAGCCTTATGCGTATGACGTGCCGACAAAAGACGGCACAGAGTTAGCCTATGCAATCTACTTCACCAAGTACAACAACCCATTGCCAGAAGGCGCAATACCGCTTTATGCATCACAGCAAGAGTCACAATTGCCCGACATATCAGCTCTAAAGCGGATCGCAAAGGAGTTGAAAACGTATATTCCAGAAGCCGACGAATATAAAGGTAAATTTATTCATAAAGTATGGGCTAAAGAAATAGAGTCGGCACTACCACCAGCACCAGAGGGAGATAAAGATGAATAACACAAAAGCACCTTGGCATGTTGGAGGCAAAGACAAATGCACAATTTACGATAAGTTTGGGCAAAGAATCGGAAACACGTTTGAAGGAGTAATGGCTACACAAAAAAGTGATTCCGAGTGTCAAGCAAACGCAAAATTGATGTGTGCAGCACCCGAACTTTTAGAGCTAGTTACTAGGGCAATAGCAAGACTAGAGATTGCTCATAGCCACGGGCATGGACTTATGCGAGAGTGGGCTGTTGATGCCAGAAAACTTTCAAGCGAACTATTAGGAAATCCCGAACAGTTCAAACCGCCAGCACCAGAGGGAGGCGACAAGTGAGCAAGATGAAATATGTAGTCGTCAAACGCGGCGACAACCCAGAAGAAATCTACATTTTCCCGACCAACATTGACCACAATGAATTTGCCGAAGTTCTCTCTTACATTAAGACAGGCGGCAGGAATTGGCGGCGCGAGTATGCAAAGCCAATTTCAGCAGGTTTTACAGACGGCATTACATGCTTTGGTCGCAGTGAGACGCTTAACTTGGACAGCCGAAAATCAGTTGATACAGCACTTTTGCAAGGTCAATCATGACTAACACACGCACACTAAAGAGCCGCAATCAGCGCGAGGGATGGTATGTCGGAAAGCACTCAGGCTACCTGATTGATTTTTTAAAACATGACAGCCGAGTATGGGCGGGGAAGCATTGCAGACAAGGTTTTGACCAATACGCTGTGCCGCTTCGCAACTTGAAAGATTATTGGAAGGGATTTAGTCATGAGTGAAATAAAACCAGTGTATCAAGAAATGAAAACCTACTGTCTTGGATATACGCACGATAAATGCCGATCGTGCCTTCATGATGCAAACTGGCATGCTTTAAACGAAATGCCAGATTCAGACAGACTTGAATTGCAGAAAAATATGACTCGCATCAATTCTGACAAATGTCGAATGACAAGCATGGGCGAATACGCTCTAGTTGAAAAATATGTAGATCCGGAGATAAAGCCATGAATCACCCACTTACATGGGTTAAGCTCGAAAAGTACATTGAACTATCAGGCGATACCAAAGAATCTGTCCGAAACCGCCGAAAAGTTGGAAAATGGCTAGATGGGGTCGAGACAAAAATTTATGAAGGCCATATCTGGGTCAACCTACGAAAAGTCGAAGAACGGATAGAAAATCATGGATCACAAGGGAATCGAGCTGCGCAAGGGAGTCAACAGTGAATCAATCCGCATCAAGTTTATGTATCGCGGCATGGAGTGCAGAGAGTCGTTAAAGCTTGCGCACACAAAAGCGAACATAAACTATGCTGTTCGATTGCGTGGCGAGATTCTGAATGCGATCGAGAAAAATACTTTCCGGTATATCGACTACTTCCCAGGCTCAAACAATGCAGCGAAATTTGGAAACGTGCCATCGCGGGTGACTATTGGTGAATTACTGCGAGAGCAACTGAGAATCGCCGAAAAGACTCTCTCGCCAAGTACCACCAGAGGCTATAAGCAGGTATATCACTCGCACCTGGAAAAACAGTGGGATAAAACGCTTTTGGTCGATCTAACACCGCCAGCCATTCGCGCTTGGATCGCAACGCTTGATTGCAAGATTAAGACGATTCGCAACATCATCACGCCATTGCGCAACGCACTAGAGCAAGCAGTTAATGATGACTTGATACCTTCAAACCCGCTTGAGCGCGTGAAGTTAGACAAGATCATTCCGCGAGAACAGCGCAAAAGTGCTTATATCGTTGACCCGTTTTCTTTCGATGAAATCACTGCAATTCTTGGCGCGTGCACAGGGCAAGAACGCAATTTGTGGCAGTTTGCCTTCGCCACTGGAATGAGAACATCAGAATTTATCGCGCTGGATTGGAAATCGATCGATTGGATTGGAGCAAAAATACAAGTGCGTCGTGCAATGGTCGAAGGAATAATTAAGGATGAAACCAAGACACTTGCTGGAGCAAGGCAAATAAACATGCTGCAAGCCGCGCATGATGCCCTAGTCGCTCAGAAAGAGTTTACGCAATTGCAAGGTAAGTTTGTGTTTCATGATCCGCGCTATGGATTGCCATGGGCTAGTGATGATCCGCTGAAAAAACGCTGGATGATTATTTTGAGAAACGCCGGAGTCCGGTACCGAAACCCGTACCAGACACGGCACACGTTCGCCAGTACGTTATTAAGCACCGGAAGCAATCCACTTTACGTTGCAAAGCAGATGGGGCACCGCGACACTGAAATGATTACCCGCAACTATGGACGATGGATTGAGCAAGGAATCGAACCGGTTGAAAATCACGGAGCCGAAAACAGCAATCTCAAACTTTCTGAATTTTTCGCCCAAATTTCGCCCACAAGCAAACCCAAGAAAGCTAAAAGCTAGTCAATCAAAGGTTTTAAGACGACATGAACGCGGGTTCGATTCCCGCCGACTCCACCAGAATAAATAAAAATGGCTACCCTCTCGGTAGCCATTTTTATTTCTAGTCTCAAAAATCAAGGTCTAAATTTAGCGTTTACAAACGCCTTAATAACAAAAAGAGAACTCACAAAATGCAATTCGAGGATGAAGTAAGAGCACCCTCGAAAACTACGCTCGAATTATGAACCCTCAAATACGAGCGTTTAACTTACTCAACCCAATCCGCAAGCAAGCGCCACTCTGTAGGTTATAAATGACGCTAAATAAGCCAAGCCAAATAAATATGTCAGCATAATCACAGGCATTTTCCAACCACCTGTCTCGCGCTTGACTGTCGCTAAAGTTGAAAGGCATTGCGGTGCAAATACGTACCAAGCCAATAATGACAATGCAGTTGCCAAACTCCATTGTTGTGCGATCAAGGGCGCTAAAGCTTCAGCGGTGTCACTATTCGACGCGGCAAGTGCATAAACTGTTCCCAAGGCGCTGACAGCAACTTCACGGGCAGCCATACCAGGCACCAAGGCGATACTAATTTGCCAGTTAAAACCAATCGGTTCAAATACCACGGCTAATGCTTTGCCGATATAGCCAGCAAAACTATATTCAATCGCAGCCCCTGTCGCACCTTCTGGAGCACCGGGATAGCTTGCGAGGAACCATAATGCGATGGTCATGATCATGATGATCCCGCCAACTCGACTCATAAAGATCACAACTCTTTGTTTGAGACCGGTTAACACATTTCTGATGGTCGGCAAATGATAACTAGGTAATTCCATCATTAAAGTACGAATCTGACTTTTGGCGGTGAACCGTTTGAGAACCCAAGCAACAGCGAGAGCACCAATAATTCCCGCTGCGTACAACGCAAATAAGACCAAACCTTGTAGCTCCAAAAATCCCCACACCTCGCGCTGTGGAATAAAAGCGCCAATCAGCAAAGCATACACCGGCAAACGCGCAGAACAAGTCATTAATGGCGCAATCAAAATAGTTACCATACGATCACGGGGATTAGCAATCGTACGAGCCGCCATAATCCCTGGAATTGCACAGGCAAAACTTGATAGCAGCGGAATAAAAGAGCGTCCAGACAAACCCACACCACCCATCAATCGGTCTAGCAAAAATGCTGCACGAGGCAAATAACCTGACTCTTCCAGAATTAAAATGAAGAAGAATAAAATTAAAATCTGCGGTAAGAAAACCACGACCCCGCCCGCACCAGCGATAATTCCATTCACAATTAAGCTTTGCAGCCATCCTTCGGGCAGCAATCCCGTAACTGTCTCGCCAAGCCATTCGGTACCATCTTTGATCATGTCCATCGGGACATTTGCCCATGCAAACACTGCCTGGAACACCAAAAACAAAATTAGCGCCAATAGGGATGGCCCAACAACCGGATGCAATACCACTCGATCAATTTTGTCGCTAACGATGTGCGGAATAATGTCATCCAAACCCAGCTTAGCTAAAATCTGTCTCACACGCTCATGGTCAAGATCGGTATGCGATTGCACTGCGGGATCGGCGTCACTCAAATGCGCGCCAACACTAACTTGATTCAAGGTGCCCACATTTTCTAACATCGCTCTCAGTTCAGCTTCACCGCCCTGCCGAACCCCGACAGTGCGAACCACTGGAACGCCCAGCTCACGCGCTAAAGCTTGCTCGTCGACATGAACACCGCGTTGCTCCGCCATATCGGTCATATTCAACGCGACCATGCAGGGAATACCAAGTCGCTGTACGGCTATCACTAAACGAAGGCTACGTCGTAAATTGGTCGCATCGACCACACACACAACATAATCCGGACGCTTTTCACCAACAGCATTTCCATATAAAACATCATGTGTCACCCGTTCATCTGGCGAGCGCGGATGCAAACTATAAGTACCTGGCAAATCTAATACTCGTATGGTTTTATCAGTTGCTGTCTTAAATCGCCCTTCTTTTCTCTCGACGGTGACGCCCGCATAGTTCGCCACCTTTTGCTTACTATCAGTTAGTAAATTGAACAGTGCGGTCTTACCGCAGTTAGGGTTCCCAACCAACGCAACCAAAGGACCACTTGCATGAAAATGAACGACTGACGGTTTTACTTGTTTCATGCAGCAGCCTTATCTTGCAATACATCGACCATAACACAGGCCGCCTCTGCCTTGCGTAAAGCAAAAGTCGATAAACCAATTCGAATTACCATTGGGTCGCCGCCCAATGCGCCGCGTGCCATTAATGTGACTGGTTCTCCGGCAATAAAACCAATATCTTCAAGCTGCGTTTGCCACTCTGGCATATCAGAAGGCGTAATCAATTGACGAACTACACATCTCTCACCAATCATGATGTCTGACAGACTCTTCACCCTTTCAGAACTGACATACTTCGCTACGATCGACGAAGCATAGTTAGGAGTATCAACTTCCTCATGCGTTGCCAACTTGATATTTACTGAGTTCATAGACTTGCACTCTTAAAGATTTTCTTGAAGCAAAACTATAAACGAGAATCATTCTTATGTAAATCAAAGGCAGTAGACAAGTAGGGGCAAATTTCTTACGCAAGATCAATAGTTCAGAAAATACGCGCGCAAGATCAGCATTAAGCTCAATTTGATTATCCAAGAATGCTTTTGCAAAACAAAAATCTTAAATATGCCCTTCATCGGCGACGCAAAATAAATGCAATTAAATCAAAAATAGATAGCAACCCTAAATTGAGTCCAATCAAGGAAAAACCACGATAGAGGTCTATAATGAGGTATTCCTTTCCGCTGTAAAGCATTACCTCCTCCAAGAAAAAAACCATATGAATGCGAACGATAAAATCCTAGGATTAACTGAAATGTCCCCACAAGAAATATCCCTAGACGTACTTCTTGAAAAATACGCAAAAGGCGATGAGGCGACAATCCACGATGTGCAAGCGCGCGTTGCTAAGGCACTTGCCACTGTCGAGGCGCCCGATTATCAGGCCTATTACGAAGAGAAGTTTCTATGGGCGCAAAAAAATGGCTTCGTTCCAGCTGGTCGAATCAACTCAGCGGCTGGCATGGATTTACATGCAACTTTGATTAATTGCTTTGTTCAACCTGTTGGCGACTCCGTTTCTAGTACAACCGATGGCAAACCTGGAATCTACACAGCACTATCTGATGCAGCTGAAACCATGCGACGTGGCGGCGGGGTTGGTTATGATTTCTCCACCATACGACCAAAAGATGCCTTGGTAAAAGGAACTCGCTCCCGCGCTTCGGGCCCAGTTTCCTTTATGCAAGTGTTTAACGCCTCATGCTCCACTGTGGAATCAGCGGGCGCACGTCGCGGTGCTCAAATGGGCGTACTTCGTTGCGATCATCCAGATATCCTCGAATTTATTCACGCAAAAGATCAAGGTGGCTTAACGAACTTCAATATTTCGATTGGCGTTACCGATGAGTTTATGAGCGCGGTTGCCAGCGATTCTGAGTTTGCGTTGACGCATAAAGCTGAACCAAGCAAAGATAAAAAAGAGGCTGGCGCCTACCAAAATGATTCTGGATTGTGGGTTTATGAAACGGTTAGAGCGCGTGATTTATGGGATGCGGTAATGACCTCAACCTACGATCATGCAGAGCCTGGAATTTTGTTTTTATCGCGCATTAATGCCGAAAATAATTTGTACTATTGCGAAACAATTGAAGCCACCAACCCATGTGGTGAACAACCATTGCCAGACTATGGCTGCTGCTGCCTTGGTTCGATTAATCTGACGCGCTTCGCAAAATCGGCATTTACTGAACAAGCTAGTTTTGATTTTGAGGCCTTCCAAGCTGTTGTGAGCGTGGCAACGCGTATGCTCGACAACGTGCTCGATGCAACTGCATGGCCACTACAACAACAGCAAGATGAAGCGATGTCGAAGCGCCGCGTCGGTTTAGGCTTTTTAGGCTTGGGTAGCGTTCTAGTGATGCTTGGCTTGCGCTATGATTCCGCCGAAGGACGTACATTTGCCCAACGCATTTCTGAAGTTATGCGCGATACAGCCTACCAATCCTCGGTTGAACTTGCCAAAGAAAAAGGCGCATTCTCACTGTTCGATAGCGAACTCTATCTGCAAGGTGCTTTTGCACAACGCTTACCAAATCATTTGCGCCAACAAATTGCACAGCATGGCCTGCGTAACTCACACTTACTCTCGATTGCACCAACTGGAACGATTACTTTGGCATTTGCTGATAATGCGTCAAACGGGATCGAACCCGCATTTTCATGGGTTTACAATCGTAAAAAGCGTATGGCAGTTGGCGATAGCAAAATTTACGAAGTGGCTGATCATGCGTGGCGCTTATATCGTCATTTAGGCAATGACGTCTCTGACGATACTAAATTACCGCATGCATTTGTCACTGCACTCAATATGTCTGCCAATGACCACATGCTGATGCTACAAGCGGTACAACCCTATGTAGATTCTGCTATTTCAAAAACTGTTAATGTCCCTGCAGATTATCCTTATGAAGATTTCCAAAATCTCTACATGGATGCTTGGCGCGCTGGTCTCAAGGGACTTGCCACCTACCGACCAAACAATGTGCTTGGAAGTGTTTTATCGGTTAGCACTGAAAACACAGCCCCCGCTACCAAAGTCATTCCCGACGATGATTTATTACGCAAACAATTTGATGGGCGCCCATTTGGCGACCTAGAATCAGTCACATCTAAAGTCCAGTACATGACTTATGAAGGCAAGAAGACGGTTTATCTCACCGTTAGCTTCATACATGTTCAGGGTATCGTCGGTGGAGAGCCAGCAACAATCGAACGACCATTCGAGTTTTTCATGCCTGCTGGACAAAAAAACGATGGTCAACAATGGATTTCCGCTAGCATGCGTCTATTATCGATGGCAGCACGATCTGGTGGTTCGATCGCGAAAGCACTAGCAGACATGCGCGAAGTTGTGTGGGATAAAGGAACAGTACGCTGCGGCATGATCACCAAAGACGATGGCTCACAAGCACCTCTCTTTCACGAATCAGAAGTCGCGGCAATTGGCTATTCGCTGCAGCGCATTTTGATGAAACGCGGCTTCCTAGATGCCAGCGGCAATCAAGTGCCTATCGTCGTGTTAGCAGAAAAATTCAAGAATAAGCAACTTGCCTACAGCATGGATGACTTAGCCTATGAAGTAGAATCCGCACCTATCAGCTACACAGCAACAGGCAAGAAGTGCCCTGATTGTGGCGCTTACGCTTTACAAAAAATCGATGGTTGCTCACGCTGCATTTCTTGCGGCTATGTCGGTGCCTGCGGCTAATTTTTCCCTCAAGCACGAAAAGTTTCAGATTCACAATAGGATCTGAGTGCAATAAAAAACCCGCTAGATTTAGCGGGTTTTTTGTGACTTCGTATAGCTATATTTATTGCGTCAATAAAGCATTTACTTCAGCCAAATCAGCTTCTTTCAAGGATCCAGCCGCGGCTTTTAAACGCAAGCCACTCATGATCGAATCGTAACGCGCTTTTGCTAAACTTTGACGCGTGTTCGACAGTTTTTGTTGTGCATTCAAAACATCAATATTGATACGCACACCAACTTGATAGCCGAGCTTAGTGGAATCTAACGCAGATTGGCTTGAAATTTCTGCTGCTTCAAATGCCTTAATTTGCGCTAAACCACTCACCACACCAATGTACGATTGACGTGCAGCTTGGGCGGCATTACGACGCGCCGTTTCCAAATCATTGCGCGCTTTGTCTTCTAAAGCGATGGATTCACGCACGCGACTGTCGGTGGAAAACCCTGCAAAAATTGGGACATTTAATGTCACACCAATTGTAGTTGGTTTGGCGTAACCAGATGGTGTTGTAGCACCAGCATTAACAGAGTTGCGCCCTGTCGTCGCAGTCAAATCTAAGGTTGGCAAATGACCTGCACGATTCTTCTTGATCTCACGCTGTGCTACCTCTAAACCAATCTGAGAAGTAGCAACCACAAAGTTTTGTTTCTCTGCAGTCGTGACCCAATCATTCAACTGTGCTGGAACAGGTGCGGTCAATTGCACGCCATCTTTTAACTTCGCTAAATCACCTGCGTCTTTACCGATAATTTGCCGTAATGCAGCGCGCTTTACATCCAAATCACCTTGTCCAGCCAACTCTTGTGCAGTGATCAAATCGAATTGCGATTGTGCTTCATGAGTATCCGTAATCGTTTGCGTTCCTACCTCGAAATTACGTTTTGCTGAAGCTAATTGCTCGGCAACTGCCACTTTTTGCGCTTGCAGTGTCTTGAGGGTATTTTCAGCAGCCAACACATCAAAATAGGCCTGACTCACTCGCAACATCAAATCTTGCTGTGCAGCTGCGAATTGCAAGTCAGTTGAGATTACCGATAACTTTGACTGTTCATAAGTTTCCCACGAACCCCAGTTAAACAAGGGTTGCGTCAATGATAAACTCATTGTATTGCCGTTATTTGTCGACTTAACTGTTGATCCAACGTCTGGATCAAACTCACTACGTGTGCGATTTGCATTTGCGGTCAAATTCACGCGAGGTAACAATCCCGCACGTCCTTGAACAGAACGCTCTTGACCAGCTAATTTTGAAGCACGAGCTGCACTGAACTGTGCATCATTGACTAAAGCTTCCTTGTAAATTTGTAGCAAATCGCTAGCACCAGCGTTTAAAGAAATAAACGCGGTCGCAATAAAAGTAGCGATAATAGATTTACGCATAAAATGCTCCGAAAAAAATTAAAAGCCGCTCGCTTAATTTACTCTTCTGAAATTCCAAGCAAAATCTAAGCAAAAACGACAATAAACCACCTACACCGAATGTCTTTAGCACCACTAAAGACAACTCTTAATATGTGGGCATAGAAGTATCAACTTGCAATGCCCACGCATGTACTCCACCGGTCAAATTGATGATTCGATTAAAACCATTTCTCTCTAGGAAATGTGCAACCTGCATACTACGTCCGCCGTGATGACAAATACAAACAATTTCGGCATCACGGTCTAACTCTTCTAACCTTAAGGGCAAAACCGACATAGGCATCAATTGCGATTGCGCGATATGACAAGTTTCATACTCCCAAGGTTCCCTAACATCGAGTAGGAATGGCATTTTTTTTGATGAATCAGACAGCCAATTTGCTAATTCAGACGCAGAGATATGTTCCATAAATAAAATTTAATTTACAACAAATTATAAAGTGAAAGTAGGCGCAGGAATAGCTTGCGTCAACGCTGGCACCGAAGTCTCAAACAATGCCTTGGTATTAAAAAACAATTCTGACTCACGAGCAACTAAAGTTGCGGTCATTACAGGTGCCTTACCAATGATCACGAACAAACGTCCACCGACATTCAATTGTTGCTGCAAATTCTCCGGCACAGATTCAAGTGAGCCAGTCACAACAATCACGTCAAAATTTGCGAAATTGGTGTTTTTTAACGCGTCGCCCCACTGAACATCAACATTTGTAATGCCGTTTTTGCTAATGTTAGCTTGAGCTAAACTCTTGACTTCAGGTACCGCTTCCATCACCGTCACATGACGTGCTTGATGCGCCAACAAGGCTGCCAAATAACCACTATCAGCGCCAATCACCAACACAGAATCGGTCTTCTTTGCTGCCACTTCTTGAACGATTCTTGCTTCTAATTTGGGACTTAAAGAAGTCACACCAGCAGCTAACGGCAAACCTGTATCAAAAAACGCCAAACTTTGTTGTTCTTTAGGGAAGAAATTTTCACGCTTCACAATTCCCAATAATTCCAATACTTCAGGCGCGCTGACGTTGGTTGGACGAATTTGCTGCTCAATCATATTAAAACGGGCTTGTTCGATATTCATGTTCATTTCTCGTGGCATTAAATTAAAAAGTCAGTTTTCAGAAGTGACAAAACTACGCATCTCCATCTGAACTGACGATGAGGTCGAAAAGCTTGGCTTACAATCAATTAGCTTCGCTCAAGATTCAACCAAATTCGCCATTTTATCAAAGCGTGTCTGTAAATGATCGTTTTCGCGCTGGTTTTCACATTTTCTATGCAGATTATTTGCGTATTTATTCAAAACCTAAAATAGATCAATATTTCCGTGATTATCTCGACAAGAAATTAAGTGCGATTTTGATCAATCAAAATGCTGCGTAAGGCCATATCAATATAAAAATCCAAATATGCGCCCAGCTTTTCTGGCTCCACTTGGCACACACCGTTCGAATGCTTCCACATCATCATCATAATCATGGGCGACATTAAAATTTTTGGCGCAACTTCTAAGTCCATCGCACGAATCTCACCACGTTCCATACCGCGCTTGAGCAAGGTCGTAACCAGTTTTTCTCCGCGATCAACGACTTCTTCCTGATAAAACTTAGCAAGTTCTGGGAAATTACCCGCTTCTGCCGTCATCAACTTCGGCAAACCAGAAAGTTTAGAGGCGCCCATATTGTCCCACCAAGTTTTGGTGATGATACGAAACAGCTCCTCGCTTGTTCCATCAAATTGATCAATTAGCCCTTCTGCTTCGCCTAGCAAGGGGACTATCGATTCACGCACAACCGCCTTGAACAATTCTTCTTTGCTACAGAAATACAAATACAAGGTCCCTTTTGATACCCCTGCAGATTTTGCAACATCATCTAAACGGGTCGCTGCGAATCCCCTAGCAACAAAATGATCCAAAGCCGCATCCAGCAGTTCTTGCGGACGCGCATCTTTTCGTCTTTCCCAGCGTGGCTTAAATGGACATGACATCATGACAAAAAACACTCTAAATTTAACTTACTCAAGAGTCAGTAATGTAAGCCTTCAGCGCAAAATGGTCAAGCTCAGCTCTACTCCCGCTCTCTAACAATCGCTGCCACATACTTTCAATAAAATGAATCAGATAAAATAGCGTTTTGATTTCGTCGAATGATATGAGCGCATTTCATTGCCGCCCTAGCTGTGCCGCTTGTTGCACAGCACCGTCCATCAGTAGTCCTATCCCCGGAATGCCAAATGGCAAGCCAGCTGGCGTGCCGTGCATACAACTCACAGCTGATTTACGCTGTGCCATTTTCGGACAAGCTGGGCGCCCAGCATGTTGTTCTGGGTTACAGGCTTCTGCGGAGATGTGCGGTGATAACCGTGAATATGCGATTGCTTGGCTGACCAAGTTGGAACTAACAACATCACCATCGACTGCAAAGTAAGTTAGCTAAACACCATTAGCGACATCAAGGTCGGTAATTTGCAGCTCATTACAGCTCAAATCACGCTCCCACATGATAAGCTTCGTCCCTTCGTTTTTTAATTAATCAGCACCAAACATGGATTTATCTCTCGCACTTAAAGTCATCATTATGGGCATCGTCGAAGGACTGACGGAATTTTTGCCCATTTCCTCAACCGGCCACCTGATCCTTGCTGGTAGCTTGCTTGACTTTACGGGAGAAAAAGTCAAAGTCTTTGAAATTGTGATTCAAGCTGGTGCGATTTTTGCCGTGTGCTGGGAATACCGCCAACGAATTATCAATGTTGTGAGCGGTTTGGGAAGTGATATCAAGGCACAACGCTTTGCTCTGCACGTCATCGTCGCATTCTTGCCTGCAGCAATCTTGGGTCTAATGTTTAGTAAATACATCAAGGCATATTTATTTAAACCGGTGCCAGTTGCGATGGCTTTTATTCTCGGTGGCATTTTTATTCTTTGGACTGAACGCCGTCATCACCTCAACAGCCAACACCGCGCACCACACATTGATAATCTGGATGATATGCGCCTAGTCGATGCACTTAAAATTGGCTTAGCGCAGGCCTTTGCTTTGATTCCCGGCACCAGCCGCTCTGGCGCCTCGATTATTGGTGGCATGTGGTTTGGTATGTCTCGAAAAGCAGCAACTGAATTTTCATTTTTTCTAGCAATCCCAACCTTACTCGGCGCAACCGTCTACTCTTTATACAAAGCACGTAACGAATTATCGAGCGCTGATATTCCGATGTTCGGCCTAGGTACGATTGCTGCATTCATTTCCGCATTCTTCTGTGTGCGTTGGTTGTTGCGCTATGTCAGTTCACACAGCTTCAACGCGTTTGCGTGGTATCGGATTGCGTTCGGCTGCATGATCTTGATTACCGCTTACACTGGCGTTATCAATTGGGCGGAATAAGGCAGTTCCACTCAATGCAATTGATATCTACGCCAGAACAAGATCAAGCGCTGCATTTATTGCAGACGGTATTTGGTTATCCTGCTTTTCGCTCACAGCAAGGGCAAATTGTCGATCATGTGGTGAAAGGCGGTGATGCGCTCGTACTGATGCCAACCGGTGGCGGCAAATCTTTGTGCTATCAAATTCCAGCCTTAATTCGCCATGGCGTTGGAATTGTTGTGTCACCGTTGATCGCATTGATGCAGGATCAAGTCGATGCGCTTGCGGAAGTCGGGGTGCGCGCAGCTTTTTTGAACTCGACCCAGAGTTTTGACGAGGCACTCAAAATCGAGCGCATGATGCGCGAGGGCGAAATCGATCTTGTGTATATCGCACCAGAACGATTAATGACACAGCGTTGTCTTGAATTACTTAGCGTCACGCCGATCGCCTTATTTGCGATTGATGAAGCACATTGCGTCTCGCAATGGGGACACGATTTCCGTCCAGAATACATCAAACTCTCGGTGCTACATGAACGCTTTCCTGAAGTACCACGAATTGCCTTAACAGCGACTGCCGACCAACAAACTCGCGACGAAATTATCCATCGTTTGCAGTTAGAAAATGCGATGCAATTTGTGTCGTCATTTGATAGACCTAACATACGCTATCAAATCGTCGAAAAAGCCAATGGACGCAAACAACTACTCGACTTTATCAATGCACAACACTCTGGTGATGCTGGCATCGTATATTGTTTGTCGCGTAAAAAAGTTGAAGAAACGGCAGAATTTTTAAACGAAAATGGCATCACCGCACTACCCTATCATGCAGGCATGGAACAATCTGAGCGCGCACGAAATCAAGCTCGATTTTTACGCGAAGATGGCATCGTGATGACCGCCACCATCGCGTTTGGGATGGGGATCGATAAACCGGATGTGCGCTTCGTCGCCCACCTTGATTTACCCAAAAGCATTGAAGGTTATTATCAAGAAACTGGGCGCGCAGGACGCGATGGCGCCAGCGCCAATGCTTGGATGGCCTATGGTCTACAAGATGTGGTTCAACAACGCCGCATGATTGATGAATCAGAGGCAAACGAAACCTTTAAACGCGTGCAAGGGGTCAAGCTCGATGCGATGTTAGGTTTATGTGAAACGCTCAATTGCCGACGCGTGCATATCCTTGACTACTTTGGTCAAAGCTCACAAGCCTGCGGTAATTGCGATACTTGTTTATCGCCACCAAGTTCTTTTGACGGCACCGTCGCCGCACAGAAAATTCTTTCTACTATCTATCGAGTTGATCAACGCTTTGCCGCTGGTCACGTGATTGAAGTATTGCGCGGCATCGACACCGAGCGCGTCAAACAATGGAGGCATGATCAATTATCCACCTACGGCATCGGTTCGGATAAGAGCGAAGCGGAATGGCGCGCAATACTACGCCAAATGATTGCTCTGGGTCTGGTATCGGTTGATTACGAAAACTATAGCGCGCTCAAACTAACTGAACATTCGCGTGCCGTACTTCGCAGCGAAATTACGATTCAATTACGTCAGTATAAGAAAGCCGAAAAAGCCGTCAAACATAAGCGCCAATCGGCCAAAGACTTTTCTGAAGCGAATTTATCAGAAAGTGAACAAGCTATCTTCGAACGATTGCGCTGGTGGCGCGTGGAAACTGCGAAAGCCCACAACACTGCTGCCTTTATTATTTTTCACGACAGTACATTGAGAGAAATCGCCAAAGCCAAACCGCGCTCCATGGAAGATTTGCGCGGTGTCACCGGCGTCGGCGCAAAGAAGCTCGAAAGTTATGGAGCAGAAATTGTGAAGCTGATTGCTGAGTTTTTATAAACCCAGCAATCTATCCGACTACACAACTACACGGCGCGACCAACTGGAAAAACACTCGTCTGCAAATGACCGCGCAGCCGTTTCCACAACACATAAGTCGTGCCGATAAAAATGAGTGGCGCGTATATCCTAATCCAGGCCGAATTCACGATCAGCACGAGGACAACACCGAGTATGAACAGGGCGACACATAACAACAAATTCTTTAATAATGGATGATCATTCGCATTCTTCATTTTCGCAACCGGCGTGGCTAAATTGAGAATCAAGGGAAATAAGCAAGTCACAAACAAAATCAATGCTAGTTGCTTCGTCTCGCTCAAATCGACATACATCAAAATCATCAATGCGGCAAACACACTAATGCCATACATGATGGCAAATTGCCGAAGAAAAAAAGCCACGATAGACCGATCTCGCTGTCTCGCATTCCCCGTACCCGGCGTCAGACTTAGCAATCCCTGTTCCCCACGAGTTTGATATAAGCTGTAAAACAACATCAAACAGAAAAATAGTGGGATAGATAAAATCAATACGCTAACAAAGCCAACCCCAAATCCCATTAAAAAATCTTTTGACTGACGCACTGAAAAAAATTCAAGCAGTGACACCGCCAATACACCACCCAGCGCCATCGAGATCATTTGAAAAAAAATCGTGGTCCAGTGCAATTTCGGTCCAAACAAAAAGCCAAGCAATTTGCTCATATCGGGATTCAACTGCTTTCGTACACGCTGAATGCTAATCGACATCCACCAAAAAAATAGGACGGAGAAACTTAAGGTAAAACGATTATCAGCCATACCTTGCCCCAACAAATTCGCACGATAAGCTAATAGCTTTTTATGACGATCAAACAAGCTATCATTTCGCATCGAGAATACCCAATGCACACCACCGATAATCAGCAAAACCGAAGCGATCAACAGGGTTATCGTGACAGACAAAGCAAACTCTCGTACGATCAAATCCTCCGTATTTTTATAGCCGGCACGCTTAATATAGACTGGTGCTTGAGAAAACAAAATCATGGGAAGTACTAGCCATTGTGATCGCACAATTAAAATCAAAAACATCAAGACCGTCGTTGTGATGAAAGCTGGCCACATTGAGAACTGTTTTTCAAAAAGAAAAGACAGTAGCGCGGCAATCGCCGCAAAGAACATCACAGGCAAAGCCAAGGCAATCTTCAAATAGAAATCCTGCCTAGGTAACAATCCAGCATTCGCAGGCGAAAACTGTAGGCCTACATTTTGCACCAGCGAGACAAACCACATGAAACACAGAATAGCGATATTCGCAGCAATACCAATCAACAAACTATACAGAAAAATATTCGCATCGACTTTATCTGGGCGAGAAACATAAAGAATCGCTGCAATCAATTGCGCTACCGCAGGCACAAACAATAAAGCCATCAGCAAGGTCTTTTTGCTATCAACATTCATCCTCGCATACAAAGGCTGCATCCAAATGTTTAGGATAATTTTCATTTGGTCATCTCGATAAAAAGGTCTTCCAAGCTCAAACGTTCGACCCGCAAATCCGTTCGTGCCAACAACTCGGCTGATTGCGTCGCACTCCACTGTCCCAATAGCCGCGAATGCGTCTCATCAATACGATAAGAACGCAGATTTTTTTGTGGTGACAACTGATTCACTAGGTCCGTGCTACCCGTCACTTGCAAACTGATTTCCATCAAATCATCAAGCTGCTGCTGATGCACGATGCGCCCGTTTGCTAAAAAGGCGACCGTCATTGCGACACGTTCTAGATCAGACAAGATGTGGGTGGAAAATACGATGGTGGTATTTTTATCGATCACACTATCGACGATCTCTCGCAGAAAATCGCGTCGCCCAGCCGGATCGAGGCTCGCTACAGGCTCATCTAAAATTAATAATTCAGGTTCATAAGCCAAGGCACGAATAATCGACAAGCGTTGCTTTTGCCCTCCCGAAAACTGACTGATCACTTTGTCATAAGGCAAATTCCAACGCTGCATCAAGGCGTCCACTTTGGCATCGTTCCAACGCGGATAAAACGCTTTAAAATAATTCAGCATTTGTCGCGGTGTTAGCCATTCAAACAAATCACTATTTTGAGGAACATAGGCAATTTTCGCCTTAGTCGCATCCGACATGTGACGAACGTCTTCACCAAATAGATACACTTCACTCTCGGGTTCCACATTACGCAAGCCTAGCAGACATTCAATCAAAGTCGATTTACCGGCACCATTTCGACCGAGTAATCCAACGATGCTACCTGCTTCAATTTCCCAATCTAAATTTTTCAAAACACGCTGAGGTTTAAATTGCTTACTCAAGCCTTTAATACGAATAGGTGCTTGCATGATGCGTCCTAACTATTTCTATCGCAAAAAAATATCTATTTATCGATTAACGAATTTGCTGTACTTCTAATCCTTGCTTTTTCAGCAGATCGACCACACTTTTTTCACCTGCTAAATGACCAGCGCCGACTACGACGAACAGCTTTTTATCTTCCTTCATCATTTGATTAATTTTGTTGACCATGCCTTCATTGCGATCATCCATCAACATTTTCATCAAACGCTTGGAACCAGGATTTTTATTCGCTGAGTCAACGAATAATTTTGCGACAGCTTCTGTATCCGCAGCCTTCCATGCATCCACAATCTTTTGCAACTCGCTCGCCATTTCACGTTTTTTTATCGAATCAATCAAAGAAGCAATTAAAGCGTCGCTTTCTTCATCTGTTAGATTACTAACGATATCCGCTTGAAATCCCAAACTCTCAAGTTCTACCAATGCTTTTTTATCGGCTTTGGCACGTTTAATGAAGTGCATGTCGATACCTTGCATAGGATCAAAACCCAATTGCATACCGATCTGCATCGCAATCGCAGAACTAATCATGAATGGTTTTAAGGCTTGCATTTGTTCTGCACCAGGGCCAAACACCGCTTTGAAGTCATTCCAAGTTGCTGCACTCAAATGCTTCTCTAACTTATCAGGCGCTGTGTACATCAACTTTGGCATCATCGCTTGGGTAGCAGCAGGATCAGAAGTATCCGCTTCAACCGCGACCGTATCCGCTTGCATATATGCTGCTTCAACCTTAGGTGACATAGGATAGAAATCAGCTTTTGCAATGTGAATAGAGCCAAAAAGATAGGCAGTCTTCGGACCAGATTTAATTTCGAACAGCAATCCGCGAGTTGCTTCAGCGCTTGGTGCCTTGGCTTGCGCTGGCTTGTCGCTCGTTACTTGTGCATGACTTAAGCTAGAGAAGCAAGACAATACGATCAAAATGCAGCTCATTAACACTTTATAAAATACAGCTGACAGTTGTTGGATTACATTCATAAGAACTCCATTCAATGTTTAACTACAAAATTCAAAAACAATTTTTTAAAGTAACTCTTAAAAATAAAATTTAAAAATACTTATTTACAAGCAAAGCATTGCAGCAAACCGAGAAACGGCTTTTGCATTTCCACTCTCTGATTTCTCATATCGAATTTAAAATTTTTAAATGCTTACATTGATTTAAGAACTCATCAGTTCTTTCAACATTTTGATGACTGCGCTCGGTGCCAGTTTTAATTGCTGCGACTCTAAGACTACCCGCTCTAAACTAGGTCGAATTAACTCTAATCGATTCTCTGCTTGATCAAACTCTTCCGCAGGTTCTGCCACCACCATGCCCATTCCGCGACGACGTGTTAACCAACCATCACTTTCTAATAAGCTGTATGCCTTCGATACCGTCATCGGATTAACACCCAATTGACTGGCAACTTCACGCACGGACGGCATCGCATCGCCGGCGCGTATCTGCCCGCCCAATATTTGGCGACGAAGCTGCTCCACCATTTGCCGATAAATGGGCTCGCTACTACCTGTAACGATCTGAAAAATATCGGCCGGCAAATCCCGATCTGCGCTCATAGAAAAATTTTCTAAAAATTTACTGTATGAATATACTAATACAGTGGGATTGTATTTTCAAGATTTATTTTTCTTTATCGTTTTTTTGTCACATTGTTGAGCTTTGCTTTGTAGGTACTTAAGCTTGCTTTACTTTTAAGTCGACACCATCCATCGCCCCCTCCGACCAGCAAAACTTGAAGAATCATACGTACAAATAAGAAGCAACGGCTCTCAATATCTAGATATCTCAATAGCATGTATAAAGATCTGCTCAGTTTAGAACTGAAAAAACCGTCTTCTTCAGCTACACTAAGACATCAGTCACCCTCTCATTGATTTCACCATGGCGATACAACTCAAAACTGAAGTACGTAAACAAGCAACAGAATCATTGCAACGTTATTTTGACCTCAACATGGAAGAACGTTTAGGCAATTTACAAGCGAACGCCTTACTCGATTTCATACTCGAAGAAATTGGACCAAGTATTTATAATCAAGCCGTGAATGATGCACAAAACCATATGCAGACACGCGTGCAAGAATTAGATATTGACGTGCACGCTGAAGAATTCTCTTATTGGTCGCGTCAAAAGAAATCGAAATAAACGATGACCACTAATATAGCGAATATAGAGAATTTAAACTAAGTACCGTATCCAAACATTCCAGCGCATCTAACTATGAAAAACAGTCTCGACTATAGCCAGCAAGAACTGCAAGGCATCTTACAAAAAACCACCGATCTGGTGATGCAGCAATATGCCAATATCGATCGTCAAGACGGGTTTCATGATTATCCACAAGCAGAAGTCGCGTCGTGGTTTGATGAGCCATTGCCGACCGAAGGTTGTAATGCGATTGCACTATTAGATCACGTCAAACAGCGTGTGCTCGATACTGCAACCGGTAATCTAGGGCCGAATATGTATGCCTATGTGATGGCGGGTGGCAATCAGATTTCTAGTATCGCCGACTTTTTAACATCAACGATTAATCAAAACGCGACCAAATGGCATCTTGGGCCTGCCATGACAGAAATAGAAAAACGCGTGATTAAATGGACTGCCGACATGATCAACTATACGCCAGAGGCAGGCGGGGTCATGGTCAGTGGTGGTTCGGCGGCAACATTGACGGGATTGACGGTGGCACGCAACGTGTTTTGTCGCAAATTCAATGTGAACCAGCAAGGCTTGTTTGGCATGAAGCCATTAACAGTCTATTGCAGCACCGAGACTCACAGCAGCACCGACAAAAGTATTTCACTTTTAGGGATAGGTACCAAACAGTTGCGCCGCATTGCAACTGACGAGCAATTCAAAATCGATCTACAACAATTACGCGCACAAATTGAAGCAGACCTTGCCGCTGGCTTTACCCCTTTTTGTATCGTTGGTAACGCAGGCACCGTCAACACCGGTGCGATTGATGATTTAGCCGCACTAGCAGATATCGCAAAGCAATTTGATATGTGGTTTCATGTTGATGGTGCGTATGGCGGGTTGGTCTCATCTTTACCGGAGCTAAAAGCAAAGTATGCGGGGATGGAATTGGCTGATTCGATTGCACTCGATTTTCACAAGTGGTTGTATCAACCATTTGAAATAGGTTGCACCTTGGTACGAAATTGGGATGTGTTAAGAGAATCGTATTTTAAACAAGCGGATTATTTAGACACGGCATTAGAGAGCAAAACTGATCGACTCGAATTTAACGAACATTACTTTCAGCTCTCTCGTAGCGCTAAAGCATTTAAAGTGTGGATGTCGTTGAAAGCCTATGGATTTAAACAAATTCAGGCAATGATGAAAAAAGACTTGGAGCTCACCCGTTACTTAGAAAAGAGAATCACATCTGCACCTGACTTTGAATTAATGTCGCAAAGTGATTTGGCGATTGCTTGTTTCCGCTACACAGGTGAGCAACTCAGCGACGAACAGGTGGTCAATATCAATCAAGCTTTAATTCCAGCTTTAGAAAAAGATGGTCGCGTTTTCATCACTGGCACACGCTTGCGCGGAGAATTTGTGCTGCGAGCCTGTATTATTAATCATCGAAAAACTACCGATTCCATCGACTACCTGCTAGACGTCATCCGTGATGTTGCGCAAAAAATATCGATGGAATAAATAGACACAGCGCATAAGCAGAAACAAAAACCAAAGCGCAGACCACAATACGGCTGCGCTTTAGTCTGGCACTATCGCCGTGACTTCAATTTCTACTCGCGCTCTATCTTCTATTAATCCCGCCACTTGCACCGCCGCCATCGCTGGAAAGTGCTTTCCTATTACCTCGCGATAAGCTGCACCGATTTCTTTATACGCAGCGACATATTCTTTTTTATCAATCACATACCACGTCATACGCACGATATGCTCAGGTTTGGCGCCACCTTCGGCCAAGACTTCGACAATATTTTGTAATGCTTGGCGCGTTTGCCCAGCGATATCGTCACAATGAAATTGCTCCTGTCCATCCCAACCTATCATGCCGCCCACACAAATGGTTCGACCTTTAGCCGCAACGCCATTCGAATAACCGCGAGGTCGAACCCAGCCAGGTGGTTGTAAAAAGTCCATCGTCATTCCTTTCAAAATAAATTCTTTGCGCTAGCGCATTTAAGTCGCCAGATAGTTTTGCATTTGTTCACGTAAGGCGATGGGTAAGGCAATCGCCTTGCGCTCTTGTACCTGCGCCATCACCAATACCAGCCGAGCTGTGAGTCTTAGATCTTGTTCTTGCCCCAGCATACGGATTTCTACGGTGGCTGATGCGCGTCCTAGTTTGATGACGCGTAACTCAGCAATCAATTCATCACCCATCACGCTGGTTTTAACGAAGTCCGTTTCTATATGCACGGTCGGCAATCCTATGCCTTGCACCATATGCATTTCATGAAAACTCATGCCCAGGCCTTGCGCACACCAATCTTCGACTACGCCATTAATCAATTCAAAATAGCGCGGATAAAACACGATGCCGGCCGGATCACAATGCGCAAATCGTATGCTGATCGGTGTGCGAAAAACTAAGCTCATATCTTGGCATCCTTATAGTCTTTCAGCATTTCACGGGCGATGATCAATTGCTGCACTTCGGTCGCGCCTTCGTAAATGCGCAATGCACGAATTTCGCGATACAGTCTTTCGACTGGTACTTCGCTCATCACGCCCATGCCGCCAAACATTTGTACTGCGGCGTCGATCACTTGTTGCGCACCTTCGGTCGCGACCATTTTTGCCATCGCTGCTTCTTTAGTGACGCGCTGTCCGTGATCGCGTTGCCAAGCAGCGCGATACACCAGCAAAGCCGCACTATCAATCGTAGTTGCCATCTGTGCCAACTTGACTTGCGTTAATTGAAAATCTGCCAGCGTTTGTCCAAACATTGGACGACTGGTAGCTCGCTCCATCGCTTCGTCCAAAGCACGGCGCGCAAAGCCTAAAGCGGCAGCGGCAACCGAGGTGCGGAATACATCAAGCGTCGCCATCGCGACTTTAAATCCTTGTCCGCTCTCTCCGATGCGCTGATTGACTGGCACGCGACATTGATTGAATTTCAAACGTGCTAAAGGATGCGGTGCGATCACATCAATACGCTCAGCAATTTCAAATCCTTCGATGTTCGCGTCAACGATGAATGCAGAGATACCGCGTGCGCCAGCCGCTTCGCCTGTACGCGCAAACACCACATAAAAATCGGCGATACCACCGTTAGAGATCCAAGTTTTTTCACCTTCCAATACGTAATAATCACCTTGCGCATCGTGTACCAAAGTAGCGCTACATTGCATGGCGGCGACATCGGAACCCGCGTTCGGTTCGGATAAGGCAAAGGCGGAGATTAATTTGCCTTGTCCGACTTTTTCTAAGTAAGTGGCTTTTTGTTGTTCGCTACCAAATAAGCTAATCGCGCCCGTTCCCAGTCCCTGCATCGCAAACGCAAAATCGGCTAAACCAGAATAGCGTGCTAAGGTTTCACGCAAGATGCAAATCGCACGAGTATCGATCACGTCTTGACTCGCGCCGTAGGCTTTGCCACCGATTGCATGTTTGAGCCAGCCGGCATCGCCTAGTTGTTTGACTAAATCATGACAAGCTTGATCGACATCTTTACCGTGGCTTTGATGCAAATTCTGGCTCGCCCAGTTGTCTAATTTTCTTTGTAATTGGCGGTGTTCTTCGTTGAAGAAGGGCCAACTTAGGTACGAAGTATCTGACATGTGTGTCCTGTTATTTGTTTAAGCGAGCAATGAGTTCACATCATTTACGCGTTCATTCTGTTTCTAGCTTTCATCTCCCTTCTCCCGCAAGCGGGAGAAGGGCCGGGGATGAGGGTGCTTCAGCGAGTCGCAAAGTGCATTCAATTCCAATAATCCATTTTTTAATTCTAAACGCTCAACTTACAAATCTGAACCGCCCTCACCCCAACCCTCTCCCGCTTGCGAGAGAGGGAGTTTAAAACGCGAATATAAAAATCAATTGCAATTTCGTAGGGCGGGTGCAACCCGCGCCGCATATAAATTAGTCTGTCGCGCTCTACGTTCAGGCGTTGCGGCTTGCACCCACCCTACATCTTAAGTTCATCATCAACCTGCGCAGAGAAATTCAATTCCAAGGATTTGCAACGCCGGAATGCGCCCTGCAATTGGATTTATCTTTAATTACCCTCAAACTTTGGCTTCTCTTTTTTAACAAACGCATGATAAGCCCTATGAAAATCATTGGTCATCATGCAAATCGCTTGCGCCTTGGCTTCTGCATCGATGGCTTGATCGACACTCATATCCCATTCTTCATGCAGCGTTTTTTTGGTCATCGCATGCGCAAAAGTAGGGCCATTTGCGAGATTGCTGGCGTAGGCTTGCGCCGCGCTAATCACTTCATCTGACTCGACTAATTGATTAAAAAATCCCCAGCGCTCGCCCTCTTCGCCAGACATGCTGCGTCCGCTGTATAACAAATCAGAAGCGCGGCCTTGTCCAATAATTCGAGGCAAGATTGCACAGGCTCCCATATCGCAACCGGCGAGTCCGACACGTGTGAATAAGAAAGCTGTTTTACTGCGACTAGTAGCGATCCGAATATCCGATGCCATCGCAATGATTGCACCTGCGCCTGCGCAAATCCCATCGACAGCGGCAATAATCGGTTGAGGACAAGCTCGCATAGCTTTAACTAAATCGCCCGTCATTTGAGTGAAGCGGAGTAAGCCAGGCATGTCGAGTTGCGTGAGTGGGCCTATGATTTCATGCACATCGCCACCCGAACAAAAATTCTCACCTGCACCTGTCATCACGATGGCTTTGATATCGTCGGCATAGCACATCGCACGAAACAGATCGCGTAACTCGGCATAAGAATCAAAGGTCAAAGGATTCTTACGCTCGGGTCGATTCAGCGTAATCGTTGCGACTTTATCTTTGACTTGATAGGCAAAATGTGTGGCTTGATAATTCGCTAGTGATAAATGATTGCCAGGTAGGTCACTGGTTTTTCCTGTTAGGTAATTCATAGTAATTTTATTCTCTCATTCATGCTCATTCTGTTTGCCAGCATTAAAACTCGCGCTCAAGTCTGATTTCACGCTCGATAGCAAACCAATCATTTGGCTTTTTTGCTCCGCATCTAATCCAGAAAATAGCTCAGCAACCCAACTTTCGTGCACGCTGGCCATGGTCTTAAACGCCTTACGTCCAGCTGGCGTGAGTTTCACGCTGTAGGCGCGTCGGTCTTGTTTATCCGTCACACGCATCACCAAACCTTCTTGCTCTAACTGATCAGTAATTCCCGTAATATTGCCACCGGTGACCATCATGCGTTTGGACAACTCGCCCATACGCAAACCATCGGGATGACGTTCTAACTGTGCCATCAAATCAAAGCGCGGTAAGGTGATATCAAATTCGGCACGCAAGCGATTGCGAATTTCATTTTCTATCATGACTGTGGTCGATAACATCCGCAGCCATAATTTTAAAGATTGATGATGATCTTGGGTTAAGCGGGTTTCCAGATCGATCGTGTCGTTTGCGATTTCGTGCTGACGCATCACATCACCTCACCACCAGCGATTGCAATCGATTGACCATTTTGCGATGCGCTCGCTGGCGAACACAGCCATAACACAGCATCGGCGACTTCTTCGGGTTGAATCAAGCGTTGTTGTGGATTAGCCGCTGCGAGTTCGGCGCGCGCTTGTTCTTCGCTGCGTCCGGTCTTCGCCATGATATTAGCTATCGCATCGCGCACAATGTCTGTTTCGGTATAGCCCGGGCACACCGCGTTCACCGTCACACCTTTTTGCGCCACTTCTAAAGCGAGGGATTTGGTTAAACCGATTACGCCATGTTTAGCAGCGGCATAGGCTGCGACATACGCATAAGCTTTCAGCCCTGCCGTACTCGCCACATTCACGATACGTCCCCAAGATTGCGCCAGCATCGCGGGCAAGACTTGTTGTGTACACAGAAAAGTGCCAGTCAAATTAACTGCCAACATCTGCTGCCATTGCGCTTCGCTGGTTTTTAAAAATGCAGCGGAACTTGCTTGCCCCGCATTATTGATCAAGATATCGACCGTACCAAAGCGCTCGACAGCCTGCGCAAAACCCGCGCTGACAGACGCGCTGTCACTGACATCCATCACAACGGTTTGGATCACGCCAGCATCGTTTAATTGCTGCTGCGCGGTGTATAGATTTGCTTCTGTACGTCCGGTGATCGTGACTTTCACACCTTGCGCTAAGAGTGCCTGCGCAATCGCGTAACCTATGCCGGTCGCACCGCCAGTCACGACAGCGTGTTTTCCAACCAATGCTGGATGAAAGAAGTTCATATCAACCTTCCAATAATTTTTCTGCAATTTCTTGTGGGCTCATGCCACGACTTGCCGCTGCCACTTGGCGCTCGCGTTCGAGATTACGCTCCAATTGCAATTTGCCAGCGATGTATTGTTGCGGCCAACTAATGTCGGTAAAACCGAGCTTGGCTGCTTCATGCAAAGTCCACGCAGGATCAGCTAAGTGCGGTCTGGCAATAGCACACAGATCGGCACGCCCTGCGGCGATAATGCTATTCACGTGATCGGCTTCAAAAATCGCACCCACCGCAATCGTTGCAATCTGCGCTTCATTGCGGATACGATCTGAGAACGGTGTTTGAAACATACGGCCATACACGGGCTTTTCTTGTTTACTGACTTGACCTGACGAGCAATCGATCATGTCAGCACCCGCCTGTTTGAACAGCTTAGCGATTACCACAGCATCATCTGGCGTAATGCCGCCCTCCACCCAATCGTGGGCGGAAATACGCACGGACATCGGCTTATGCGCTGGCCAAACGGCGCGCATAGCTGCGAATACTTCTAAAGGATATCGGCAACGATTTTCCAAACTACCACCGTATTCATCACTGCGCTGATTGGATAATGGAGAAATGAAACTCGACAGAAAATAACCGTGCGCACAATGCAATTCCAACCAATCAAAACCCGCTTGATTGGCGGCATTGGTCGCTGCGACGAATTCATTCAACACTTGCCTCATTTGCGCTATCGTCGCAGCTTGGGCGACTTGCGACACCGCAGGCAAATATTGTTGTTCCGACGCCGAGATCAAGGGCCAATTACCAGCATCTAAAGGCTGATCGATACCATCCCAAGCGCGTTTGGTAGAACCTTTGGCACCTGCATGTCCGAGTTGCACAGCGATCTTGGCATCACTATTGGCGTGTACAAAATCAACGATGCGTTTCCATGCTTGCGTATGTTCTGGTGTATATAAACCGGGGCAAGCGGGTGTAATTCTGCCTTCTGCCGAGACGCAGGTCATTTCGGCGAATACCAGACCAGCGCCACCCATCGCACGGCTGCCGAGATGCACTAAATGATAATCGCCAGCGATGCCATCGACTGCTGAATATTGCGCCATCGGTGACACCACGATACGATTTTTTAAGACCACATCGCGCACTTTAAATGGTGTGAACATCGGTGGAATCGTTTGCTTGGTTTTAGGCATGTCAATGCCAGCTTTGGCAAAGGCTTGCTCGGCAATCCAAGCCTCAAAACTACACACATAATTTGCATCGCGCAGACGCAAATTCTCGTGTGATAAACGCTGACTGCGCGTCAACATCGAATAGGCAAATTGCGGTGCTTGCATTGCGGTGTATCGCTGCACGTTTTCAAACCACTCCATCGAATTACGCGCTGCACTTTGTATCTTCAACACTTCAATCGCACGTAGGTCTTGATACGCGTCCATCACCGCTTGCATGCCCTTGTCGCCATGTTGCGCGAAACAATTGGCAAGCTCTATCGCGTCTTCCAGTGCCAGCTTGGTTCCCGAGCCGATAGAAAAATGCGCGGTATGTGCCGCGTCACCCATCAAGACTACCGGAACATTTTTGTCGTTAATCTGATTCTGATGCACCCAGCGCTGACAAATAATGCGCGGAAATTTGATCCAACTCGCTGAGCCCCGCAAATGGCTGGCATTGCTCATCAAGGCATTGCCATCCAAATACTTGGCGAATAGCTTTTCGCAAAATGCGATCGCTTGCGCCTGATCCATTTGATCGAGACCCGCTTTCAACCACACCTCTTCCGGTGTTTCAACGATGAAGGTCGCGGTGTCACCATCGTATTGATAGGCGTGTGCTTGAAACCAGCCATGTTCGGTTTCCTCAAATGCAAAGGTGAAGGCGGAGAATAATTTTTTGGTACCTAGCCAAACAAAACGGCATTTTCGCGTATCAATATCGGGCTGATACGTCGATTCATAACGCGTACGAATTCGACTATTTAAACCATCGCTGGCAATCACCAGATCAGCATCATAGGTTTTCGCTAGAGCTTGATCATCTTGTACATCGGTTTCAAAGACCAATTCCACACCTAACTGTTCGCAGCGCTCTTGCAGAATATTCAGTAAGCGTTTGCGACCAATACCGCAAAAACCATGTCCGCCCGATGTGACGACTTGGCCTTTGAAATGCACGTCAATGTCATCCCAATGATTAAAAGCTTGCAGTATGGTCTTGGCAGTGGGTTCATCTGCTTTCACCAAATTACCTAAAGTCTGATCCGAAAACACCACGCCCCAACCAAAAGTATCGTAAGGACGATTACGTTCTACCACCACGATACGATGTGCGGGATTTTGCTTCTTCATCAGCAAAGCAAAGTACAAACCAGCGGGACCGCCGCCTATGCAAAGTATGTTCATGATTATTTTGGCGTATTCGTTTTTAATTTAAAGCGCTGCACTTTACCGGTCTCCGTGCGCGGCAAAGCGTCTTTGAATTCTATACAGCGAGGATATTTATACGGCGCGACATTGGCTTTAACGAATTGCTGAATCTCGCTAACCAAGGCCTCACTCGCCAAAGGATCACTGACCTTAATGGCGTCACGCAAGACCACAAAGGCTTTGACGATTTGTCCGCGCTCTTCATCAGGCAAACCCACCACCGCACATTCGGCGACAGCGGGATGTTTTAAAATGATTTCTTCGACTTCGGGACCTGCAACGTTGTAACCTGCGGTGATAATCATGTCGTCGGTACGCGCGCGGTAATGGAAATAGCCTTCGGCATCCATTTCATAGGCGTCACCGGTCAAATTCCATCCGTTCAATACGTAATTCTTCTGTCTGTCATCTGCCAGATAGCGGCAACCAGTTGGGCCTTTAACCGCGAGTCGGCCAGTGACGCCAACCGGTGCAGGATTGCCCTGTTCATCCAGCACACAAGCTCGATAACCAGGCACGGCTTTGCCCGTCGCACCCGAGCGCGCCTCCTCACCTGCTGCGGAAATAAAGATATGCAACATCTCGGTAGCGCCTATACCGTCTATCATGATGAGCCCCGTCGCAGCTTGCCAAGCTTCACGAGTGGCGGCTGGCAAAGTCTCTCCCGCTGACACCGTTTTTTGCAGCGACTTTAAAGAGAAATTCGGTACCATAGGTAGCATTTGACGATAGAAAGTAGGTGCCGTAAAACAGACTGTCGCTTGATATTCGTCG
Organism: Affinundibacterium baiyunense; assembly: GCF_018139645.1. Lineage (GTDB taxonomy): Bacteria > Pseudomonadota > Gammaproteobacteria > Burkholderiales > Burkholderiaceae_D > Undibacterium > Undibacterium baiyunense. The sequence goes on along the minus strand of NZ_JAGSPM010000007.1, from coordinate 118,597 downwards.
ATAGATTTGAGCAGCGTTTCTGGCGTGAGTTTTTCTAATAACACCGCTGTCGCGCCAATCCGTAAAGGGAACAACAATAAGCCGCCTAGACCAAAAGTAAATGCTAATGGTGGTGTGCCAATAAACGTATCGCTAGGCTGCGATTGCAAGATCGAACGAGGAAAGCAATCACAAATCGCCAACACATCGCGATGGAAATGCATGGTGCCTTTAGGCATCCCTGTTGTGCCTGAGGTAAAGCTAATCAGACAAACGTCTTCAGCATGCGTATCGACGGCAGTAAAGCTCGTTGGTTTAACCTGCATTAATTGATCGACAGAATCCACCTCCTCAGAATTAAAAAATTTTATCTGCTGCAAGACCGGGCTTAATTTCTGCGCTGAGTCTAATTCTTCATGCAAAGCAGACGAACACAAAGCAGCAGAAATTTGCGCTTTATCGATAATCACACTCAACTCTTTCGCACGCAGCAAAGGCATGGTCGGTACTGCGACACAACCGACTTTCCACACCGCCAAAATGCAGGCGGCCATCATAGGATTATTTGCACCACGCAATAACACGCGATTGCCTGGTACTAGTCCCATCTCATCTACGATGACGTGGGCAATTTGATTAACTTTGACGCACAGCTCGGCATAGGTCCACGTCACACTAGCGCTAGCACTGGAACTTCGAATTGCGACTTTGTCGGCAAATCCTTGAGCGACGATATCTTCTAAAAAAGCATTCGCGCAATTCAAACGTTCTGGATACTGCAACTCAGGTAAATCGAATATAAGTTCTGGCCACTGATCTGGCGGTGGCAGATGCTGAACGGCGAAGGCGTCGACATGCGCAGATTGAAAGAAGTGCTTGGACATCAGTCGGTCTCCATACGGTAGTTCGCGCATTTCTCTATTTTTATGCTTTTCTTAGGAAGATCGCAGAGACAATGCATAGCTGAATAATTACTTTAAACCTAAACTATTTAAAGGTAAAGTAAAATGACTGAATTCAAATTTTTATGCCGCGAATCACGTCATTGAGCCGAGCAAGTGGGCTAGACCTGAGTCTAGGCATTAAACAAATTATAAGGATGATTCGTCCGTAAAGAGGATACTTGCGGCACTTCCACCGAATCCAACCGCATTAACTCATATTCGACGTATTTTTGTTGGCGTCTTCATGGCAACTTACTTAATATCCTTGGACTCTATAATGCCGTTAGTGAGAATAATAGAATCAAGCTACAGACCGAAGCTGTGAAGATTAGCATCTAGCCACCAGATAAGGAATAAGTCCGCTAAAGCGACTATCAATTTATTATTCGCTATCAACTTTCAAACTATTTAGTGATTTGATATTTAATAAACCTATCAAGCCTAGCCTTAGAAGACTACAATTTTCAGAAATTAGCAGCCAACATACTTGGAGTTTTCAGGTATATTCAGCACCTATTTAACTAATCATTCAGCAGACGCATAAAAAGCGCTGCATTTCCTGCCTTAATGCGATTTTTATACTCCCTTGCCTGGTCTCTTGCACTTCCCTTCGTGATTCTGCGTTTATGGCTACGCGGCAAACAAGAACCCGGCTACCGCCAACATATCAGCGAGCGCCTTGGTTGGTATCAAGCGATCGATACACGAAAATTTATTTGGGTTCACGCGGTTTCTGCTGGCGAAACACGTGCTGCCGAACCAATTATTCGAGCACTATTACAAGCCTATCCGCAACATCATATTTTGCTGACCCACATGACACCAATTGGTCGCAGCACCGGCCAAAGTTTGTTTGTTAACGTCGCTGATCGTGTCACGCAAGCTTTTATTCCTTACGATATCAATTGGATGATACGGCGATTTCTTCGTCACTTTAAGCCGACAATTTGTGTATTGATTGAGACCGAAGTCTGGCCGAATTTAATCGCGCAGTGTAAAGCGGCAAATATCCCTGTCACTCTGGTGAATGCTCGTTTATCGGATCGATCACTAAAAAAAGCATTGCGCTTATCTCACTTAATCTTACCTGCCGCGCAAGCAATCGATTATGTCGCTGCGCAGTCGGGCCCCGATGCCGAGCGTTTACGTGCTTTGGGTGTGCGTGAGTTATGTGTCACTGGCAATATGAAATTTGATGTCACGCCACCACCATTAATGGCAGAACGCGGTGCGAAATTACGTGCTTATTTTGGACAACGACCAGTCTTTATTTGCGCCAGCACGCGTGAAGGCGAAGAAGCTTTGATTGTCGATGCATTTATGCGTCTGCAACTGCCACGCGCTTTGTTAATCATTACACCCCGCCACCCACAACGCTTTGAACAAGTTGCCTCACTATTGAGTCAGCAGCAATTGCGTTTCGTGCGCCGCTCTACGCTAGATTTAAACCAAGAAGAATTACCTATTCCACCTGACACCCAAGTATTCTTAGGCGACAGCATGGGAGAAATGTATATGTATTACGCGGCTAGTGATCTGGCGTTTGTCGGTGGTAGCTTGGTTCCACTAGGAGGCCATAATTTGATTGAGGCTTTTGCCATGAGCCGCCCTGTCATCACCGGACCGCATACATTTAATTTTTCTGAAATTACGGAACAAGCAATCGATGCTGATTGCGCCCAACGTGCGAGCGATGCAGATAACGTGATGCAAAGAGCACAAGCGTTGCTCGACGACAGTGCCAAACGTCAAGCGATGGGCACGCAAGCTCACGCATTCTTCTTACAACATCAAGGGGCAACGGATCGAACCATGCGAGCTATTGAAAAATTCATCGCTTAGTCTGGCGTGAATTTATCGATCAGGTGCGAATGTCGACTATGAATGTCGGCTCTGAATATCGGCAACAGCACATGCGGCATCAATTTATACCGAGGAGAGAAAAAATGCGAATGGTCTATCAAATTATCACCAAAAAATTTCTGCTTTGCCTCGCCTTCTTACTTAGCGCCAATAGCTTCGCTGCCTGCCCGCCCAATGGCATATCTCTTAGCACATTAGAACATCTAAAAGCTGCAAAATGGCAAATCGACGCAGCGACTCAACGCCAACAAACTGCCTTAGCACTACTCGCTTGCCTCAGCGATCCTCATCCACAACTTCGTGATGAAATTGCGTTTGAAGCTTTGTCGTTTTGGATGCGCAGCGAACTTCTCTCGCTTGAAACGGTGCATCAAATTCGCGAACAGCTGCTCAAGCGCATAGTTGACAAAAGCGTCGTTGACGAGGATGGTTTCGCTAAACCTTTTGCGGCCTTGACTCTTGCCGAAGTGGCGCGAGTTGACCGACGCAAAGCGTTTATGTCTGAGGCACAAAGACAAGAAATGATTGAGATCGCCGCCTTGTATCTCAGCCAAATTACTGATTTTCGTGGCTTTGATGAGAAAAGTGGCTGGCGTCATGGTGTCGCGCATGCAGCCGACTGGATGATGCAACTTTCATTGAATCCAGCACTCAATAAAGCGCAACATGAAACAATGCTCGCCGCACTCGCACAGCAAATTCGCAACGAGCAACACTTTTATCAATACGGCGAAGCAGAACGCTTGATGACGCCGGTATTTTATTTGGCGCTACGCTCTACGCTCAGCAACAGCGAATGGGATGCATGGTTTACTAGTCTGTTGGCAACCAAGCTCGACTTAAAAAAAACTAGCCAAGCAAGCCTTGCGCGCAAGCACAATCTGACTACTTTTCTGTCCGCTTTGTATATAAATCTGCAGGAAAGTAAGCAAGCGGCCTTACAAGAAAAAATGCTTCCCATCGTCATTCGTTCTATGAAAAAATTGAACTAAGTCAGCTAAATTCAGTCTTAAAACGTCGACTTGTTGACCTTAAAAATATTATTTTGTTTTATCCAACTATCAAGAAAAATCATTTGGAGGATCATCCATGAAACGCACTATTCCCTTGAGCGCGATTGCACTGTCCATAGCAGCAAGCTTTGCTGCTAATGGCGCAGCATATGCGGGCGACGGCAAGCTCACATTAGAAATGTTGTATCACCCTGAACAACGCGTCAATTTTAATGCTGCACCACTTACTCGTTTGTCTTGGGATAATCAAAATCGTTTGATCGAATCCAAAGTAAATAAAGGCGTTGCTGAATTATTCGTGGTTAACCCAAGCACTTGGGAAAAAACCGCCTTACCTGCCGACGGCAATGTACTGAGCATTTTAAAAGCAGCTAAAATTGATGAGAAAGAAGTCAATAAGTTAGCCGATCAACTGAGTGCCAGAATTAAACCAGAAACCAAGAGCTACATTTTTACGCACAAGAATGACATCTGGTTGCTAGACCTGAATGCAAGCAAAGCACGTGCACTGACCAACACACCCGATGTCAAAGAGGACGAAGCCTTATTGTCACCGGATGCAAAAACGGTTGCCTACTTAAAAGGCAATGACATGTACGCAACCGATGTCGCGACAGCCAAAGAAACTAGATTAACAACGGGCGGTAGCGAAACCGTATTTAATGGTCGTTTAGATTGGGTGTATCAAGAAGAAGTCTACGGCCGCGGTGACTTCCGCGCATTCCGCTGGGCTCCTGACTCAAAAAAATTGGCATTTTTGAGTTTTGATGAAACCAAAGTACCGGTCTACACTTTGAGTGGCGATCATGCGCAACCAGTTAAAACCGATCGTACTCGCTATCCAAAAGCAGGCGACTTTAATCCTATCGCCAAACTTGGTGTGGTTGATTTAAAAGGTAAAATCAGTTGGACACAAGATCCCTATCCTGGCAAAGAAACGCTAATCGTCCAAGTCGATTGGACACCAGATGGTAAGTTAATGGCGGCATGGCAAGACCGCGTGCAGACTTGGTTAGACTTGCGTATTTATGACGCCAAACTCAATAGCAAAGTCGTCGTTAAAGAAACGAGTCCAGCTTGGACAGAACGCCTACCACTGCCACACTTCTTAAAAGATGGTAGTTTCATCTGGCAATCGGATCGCACTGGTCATCGTCACTTATATCACTACGACAAAAACTTCCAATTAGTCAAAGCTTTAACCCAAGGCGATTGGGATGTACGTGCAGTACATGGCGTCGATGAAGCAAAATCACGTGTCTTATTTGCTGCAAACGAACGCAATCCAATCGGCAATGATGCCTACAGCGTCAATCTCGATGGCAGCAATTTTAAGCGTCTTACCGAAGAAAAAGGTTCGCACATGGTGCGTTGGAATAAAACCTTTACCCACTTCGTCGATAGCTGGAGCAGCATGGCGCAAACGCCTAAGCAATCCTTATTCACTGACGCAGGGGTACTGGTAAAACTCGTTGACGATGCAGGTGTTCCAGCAAAAATCAAAGACTTGCAATTGGCAACAGTGAAGCATCAGCAAATCAAATCCCGCAATGGATTCATGATGGAGAGCTTACTGTTCTTGCCACCAAATTTTGATGCCAGCAAAAAATATCCAGTTTATCAGCACTTATATGCGGGACCAATGGCACCGCAAGTGCGTGATCAATGGAGTGCAAACTTGTACTATCACTTCTTAGCACAACAAGGCTATGTGGTATGGGTCATGGATAATCAAAGCGCCAGCAATAAAGGCGTATCCAGTGCTTGGCCTATTCATAAAAAACTCGGTCAATTGGAGCTACAAGATCAATTAGATGGCTTGGAATGGTTACGCCAACAAGGCTTTGCCGACATGGATAGAATCGCCCTCAATGGCTGGAGCTATGGCGGTTACTTCACCTCTTATGCGATGACACACAGCAAAGCATGGAAAGTCGGCTTCGTCGGTGCGCCAGTAACCGATTGGCGTTTGTACGACAGTATTTATACCGAGCGCTACATGGGACTGCCACAAGAAAATACTGAAGGCTACGATAAAGGCTCTGCATTAAAAGCAGCAAAAGACCTCAGCGGCAAAATCATGATCATGCACGGTACCATGGACGACAATGTTCACCCACAAAATACGGTCATGCTGATCGATGCACTAGCCAAAGCGAATAAAGACTACAGCTTGCAATTGTATCCAGGCCAAGGTCATGGCGTAGCAGATCCATGGCAAAACTGGTCTATGCAAAAAGCAAAGTGGAAATTCTTGCAGGATAATTTGTAAGCACTTTTTGGTCTGACTCAAGCCGAGTTTTCGTCAAAGTTTAGACCTTAAACATTTGTAAAAAAAGCGACTGCAATAAAATGCAGTCGCTTTTTTTACTTTTAGATTTGATGTTCGCTACTAAATCAGTAAGTACAGAATGAAATAAGGATACGAATCAAGGAAATTTCTCATGGTTAAAAACTCGATCCCTCTTCCTTTAGAAATGCGATTTCCTCATCACTAGATGCACGACCAAGTATAGCGTTTCGATGCGGATAGCGACCGAAACGATCAACGATTGCTTTATGCCGTAATTCAAACTGATAATTTCCTGGTGGCGCGTGATCGCGATACAGGTGTTCAGCCCAAACGTGAATCAGTTTCGACTCGCTATGCATAAATGGTAAGTAAAGAAAAGTACGCTCTATTTCTGTCAATGCTTTATCTACCCCGAGCAACACAGCCTCCTGAGCAAGTGCAAGAGCCATGCTATCTTGAGTAAAAGCTAATGGCGTATTTCTATAAACATTGCGCGAGAACTGATCAAGAATAATGATTTCTGCTAAGCGCCCGTGCGGCACATTTCGCCAAGCATATAACTCGTCAGCAGCAGCTTGATGCATCAATGGCAAAAATCGTTGTGCGATCAGTTGATCAAATTGTGAGTCAACAGTCCACCACTGTTTCGGGTTAACTTCCTCAAACCAGAATTGAATAATTTGTTGATACATCGCCGTCGCCATTTGCGTTAACGGAAGAAAACTTAACCTTACCATTGAAATTCGACAAATCGTTCAAACTAACTATTACCACTTTTGAGAGGCTCAGCAGCAGTTAACTCAATCAAAAATTAGTGAGCAAATTGCAGAGCGGATAGATGATCGAATTAATGCGCGGTAGAAATCAAACGCTCAGGTGCTAACACGGAAAATTCCTGTAGCTGTGCCGATCCTAGTAACTGCCGCGCTGAACTGTCATTGTCGATACGGTAGACCCGAACACGCCCTACTTGTGACGGATGTGTCACGCCCTCTTTTGCCAATGAGATACGCTGTCCTTGCAAAAAACGGCGCGATAATTCTTCGCTTAAGACAACTTCAGGAAAGCTCGACAGTAAAGCATCCACTGGCGCTAGCAAAGAATAACGTTGCTCCTCGCTCATCTCGATCAACTGATCCAAGGTCACTGTATTTTCCAAGCGAAGATGACCAACCTGAGTACGGCGTAATGCATTTAAATGCGCACCACAGCCTAGCGCTTTACCAATATCTTCACCTAATACACGGATGTAAGTGCCTTTACTGCAGCACACGTTCAATGTCAGAAATGGCGCTTCATACTTCACAAATTCAAGTGAATGAATTGTAACTGGACGCGCCTCACGCTCCAAGGTGACACCTTCGCGTGCATATTCGTAAAGTGGCTTACCTTCGCGCTTGAGCGCCGAATACATCGGTGGCACTTGCAAGATATCGCCTTTGAATTGCTCCAAGACAGCTCGAATTTGTGCTTCTGATACATTCACTTCACAAGTTTGAACTAGCTCACCTTCAGTATCGCCGGTGTTGCTTATCACGCCAAGATGTACCACAGTTCGATAGGTCTTATCGGCATCTAATAAGTCTGCGGAAAACTTGGTAGCCTCACCAAAACACAGCGGCAATAAACCGGTGGCAAATGGATCTAAGGTACCGGTATGACCTGCTTTAATCGCATTGAGTAATCGCTTTGCCTTAATTAAAGCGTCGTTACTCGACCAGCCCACGGGTTTATCCAATAGCAGTACGCCATTGATATTCAAACGTGTTTTTTTCTTAATGACTTGATTCATTACACTGGTCGCCAACTATAAATTCAAAATAAAAATACGAAAGAGAGAAACATGGCGAACTAGAACAATCTCGCCTGTTTGCGATGGAATCGCGGTGAAGAACAAAAACCAACAACAGTCGCGTATTCGAAGCAAACGACAGATCTCTATTTATGCAAATTTCTTGCTTGTTGTGGTTCTGCTTTCTTAAGATTGATCAGTTTTCACTGTCGTTTTTATCTTCCGGCACATGCGTTGCATTTGCCTCATCGATCAGTTTCGACATTGCAATACCCCGCATGGTCGATGTGTCATGGATGAAGTGTAATTGTGGAAGTGTGTGGATGCGCAACTTCAATCCCAATTGATTACGCAAAAATCCGGCAGCTTTATTCAAGCCTTCAAAAGTATTTTTAATCGCGGTTGGATCATCTGCCAAAGTCGTGAAATAGACTTTAGCATGCGCGTAATCTGGCGTTAATTGAACTTCCGTCAGCGTAATCATACCGACGCGAGGATCTTTGAGTTCTGCCCAGATAATTTTAGATAAATCTCGTTGGATTTGATCTGCAACGCGCAAACCGCGAGCTGGGATGGATTTACTATTTTTGGCCATAATATAAAAACAATACCTAATTCAAAACAACAATATGAAGCGCGAAGGCGCAGATCACACAAAGAATAAAAACTAACTTTGCGTTCTCTGCGCCTCCGCGGTTCAATATTGTTTATTTTCTTTATTTCAAAAATCAAAGAGGAAGCTCTCGCTTCCTCTTTTTTACTTATTACAGCGTCCGCGCAATTTCTTGAATTTCGAAGATTTCTAAGAAATCCCCAACCTGAATATCGTTATAGGCTTTGAGTGAGAGACCGCACTCCATACCCGCACGAACTTCTTTAGCATCATCTTTGTATCGCTTCAAGGAATCCAACTCACCAGTCCATGTCACGACATTGTTGCGTAACAAACGAACGGATGACGTACGCTTAACCATACCTTCAGTAACCAAGCAACCTGCGATTGAACCGACTTTGCTGACTGAGAATACTTGACGGATCTCAACCATACCGATGATAGTTTCACGCTTCTCAGGCGCCAACATACCAGACAAGGCAGATTTAATTTCATCAACCGCATCGTAAATAATATTGTAGTAACGAATATCCACGCCGTTTGATTCAGCTAACTTACGTGCGGAGGCATCTGCACGCGTGTTGAAGCCAATAATGACTGCTTTCGAAGCGACTGCCAAGTTTACGTCGGATTCAGAGATACCGCCAACCGCTGCGTGAACGACTTGTACACGTACTTCGTTGTTGGACAGTTTGACCAAAGATTGAACCAAAGCTTCTTGTGAACCTTGAACATCGGTTTTGACGATAATTGGCAAGTTTTTGAGCTCGCCTTCGCCCATGTTTTCGAACATGTTCTCGAGTTTTGCAGCTTGCTGTTTCGCCAATTTAACATCGCGGTATTTACCTTGACGGAACAAGGCGATTTCACGTGCTTTACGTTCATCAACCATGACCATCACTTCTTCACCAGCGGTTGGTACTTCGGTCAAACCTTGAATTTCTACTGGGATTGACGGACCTGCTTCATTGATGTTCTTGCCGTTTTCATCCAACATCGCACGAACACGACCATAAGATGAACCAGCCAACACAACGTCGCCACGTTTCAAAGTACCTGATTGAACCAAGATCGTCGCAACAGTACCACGGCCTTTATCCAAACGAGATTCAACTACTAAACCTTTTGCTGGCGCATCAATTGGAGCACGTAATTCCAAAATTTCCGCTTGTAACAATACTTGTTCCAACAAATCATCAATACCTTGACCTGTTTTGGCCGATACTGGCACAAAAGGAGAATCGCCACCGTACTCTTCTGGTACTACGCTTTCTGCGACCAATTCTTGCGTCACACGATCAGCATTCGCTGCTGGTTTATCAATCTTATTGATCGCGACGACCAAAGGAACACCCGCTGCTTTTGCATGAGCAATCGCTTCTTTGGTTTGCGGCATCACGCCATCATCAGCGGCAACAACCAGAATAACAATGTCAGTTGCTTTTGCACCGCGTGCACGCATCGCAGTAAACGCTTCGTGACCTGGTGTATCAAGGAAAGTAATCATGCCGCGCGGCGTTTCGACGTGGTAAGCACCGATATGCTGCGTAATACCACCAGCTTCACCAGAAGCAACTTTAGCGCGACGAATGTAGTCGAGCAAAGAGGTTTTACCGTGATCAACGTGACCCATCACGGTGACAACTGGCGCACGTGGTGAAGACTCATATTCAGCATGTTCAGCAACGTCCGTCAACATCGCTTCAGGATCATCAATCTTTGCAGCAAATGCTTTATGTCCCATTTCCTCAACCAAAATCATTGCTGTTTCTTGATCGAGAACTTGGTTAATCGTGCACATTTGACCGAGTTTCATCAAATGCTTAATCACTTCAGACGCTTTTACAGACATCTTATGTGCCAACTCTGCAACTGTTAGTGTTTCTGGCACGTAGACATCTTTTACCACTGCCTCAACTGGCACTTGGAAGTTCGATTCACGTTCTTCATGGTGTTGGTTGCGACGACCTTTAGGTCCGCTCTTCCAACCTTCGCGACCAACTGGAGCTGCGCCACGAGTTTTCAAACCACCGCTACGTTTTTTCGCGGCATCTTCTTGCCAAGTAGAAGAAACGTTTGCTGACTTGATTGATTTCTTATCTGCACTTGGTGCTGCAGCGGTTGCAGGCTTAGCTTCTTTCTTATCGCCAGCCGGTTTCTTATCGCCCGCTTTTTTATCTGCAGGTTTATGCAAAGTGCCTTCCGCAACTTTAGATGGTGCGGCGGCTGGTGCTTCTACCGGTTTCGGTTTGCGCGCGGCCAGCATCATTTCTTTAATTTGCGCAACTTCGTCAGCTACTTTTTTACGTGCACTTTCAGCACTTGCAGCACGTGCGGCGGCTTCTTTTGCAGCTTCTTTTGCTTCAGCCGCGGCTTTTTTCTTCGCGTCTTCTGCTGCTACGCGCTTCGCTTCTTCATCCGCAGCTGACACTTCTGCCACTACGGTTTTACTTGCTTTTGCACGTTTTTCTTCAGCTTGCTTCGCTTTTTCTGCTTCTGCTTTTGCCTTAGCAGCGGCTTCTGCTTCACGCGCAGCTTTCGCTTCAGCTTCTTTTTCTGCTTCCAACTTAGCTAGCTGTGCTTGTTTCTCGAGTAATTCAGCCTCGCGACGCGCTGCTAATTCAGCTTCGGCTTTCGCCTCTGCTTCACGACGTGCAATTTCTGCTGGATCGATCGCTGGAGTTGTTGATTTCAGATTCTCTTCAGGAGAACTTTCATCACGTTTTACAAAAGTACGTTTCTTGCGTACTTCCACTTGCACAGTACGTGTTTTACCCGTTGCATCAGCTTGCTTGATCTCGGTTGTTTCTTTACGAGTCAAAGTGATTTTTTTCTTTTCGGCATCAGGAGCCACGCCGTGTGAACGACGTAAATGTTCCAACAACTTGTCTTTATCTTCTTTAGACAAGATATCGGACGCAGACGCTTTTGTAACGCCTGCGGCATTCAATTGCGTGAGCAGTAAATCCGCTGACATTTTCAGCTCGGTGGCAAATTGAGCTACATTATTACTCGCCATTCAGTCCTCTTTCCTTGTTTTGTGCTGCGATTTAACATTCAATTGAGTTAAATCTACGCTTCAATATGGGTTATTCACTCGTGATTATTTTGCTTCAACGAGTTTCCATGCTTTTTCCAATACGGCTTTTGCATGTTCATCATATTTAGCGTCGATGAGTTTCATCTCATCATCAGTCACATCTTCAAATGCATTATCAATTAATTGGCGCGCACGGTCGGTAGACAGAGCCAAAATCGCACCAAATTCATCGTAAGCTAAGCCACCGAAAGCAGCGAGGGTCTTAATACCAGCCAAGCCCAATTTACCTGCTGTTGCACGGCTCATACCTTCCAGATTAATCAACGCGTCTTCTACACCTTCAACACCTTCTTCAGAAGCAATCGCTTCTGTCACAAGCGCATCACGTGCACGATTACGCAGTTCATTCACTGTATCTTCATCTAAGGCATCAATTTCCAGCATTTCGCTAATTGGTACATAAGCGATTTCTTCTAAGCTGGAGAAACCTTCGTCTACTAGAATATCTGCCACTTCTTGATCAACATCGAGCTTCTCCATAAACAATTTACGGATGCCCGCAGTTTCTTGTTCTGCTTTATCAGCGGATTGCTCCGCGGTCATAATATTAATTTGCCAGCCAGTTAACTCGGCTGCTAAACGTACGTTTTGACCACTACGGCCAATCGCGATCGCCAGATTTTCATCGTCAACCACAACATCCATTGCATGCTTTTCTTCATCCACCATGATCGAAGAAACGTTCGCTGGAGCCAATGCACCAATGACGAATTGTGCTGGATCTTCAGACCACAAGACGATATCAACACGCTCGCCACCGAGTTCACCAGTGACTGCTTGTACACGAGAACCGCGCATACCTACGCAAGTGCCGATAGGATCAATACGTTTATCATCAGTATGAACCGCGATCTTAGCGCGTACGCCCGGATCACGTGCTGCTGACTTGATCACCAAAGAACCTTGTTCGATTTCTGGCACTTCGAGTTCAAATAATTTCATGATGAACTCTGGCGCCGTACGAGACAAGATAACTTGTGGGCCGCGCGCATTACGATCGATACGCAAAATATAAGCACGAACACGATCACCAACGCGTAAATTTTCTTTTGGGATCATTTGATCGCGTGGCAAACGTGCCTCGATACGACCAGATTCCACCACAGCTTCGCCACGTTCCATACGTTTAATGGTACCCATGACGAGGGAATCACCACGCTCCAAGAACTCAGCCAAAATTTGTTCACGTTCTGCATCACGAATACGTTGCAAAACGATTTGTTTGGTATCTTGCGCAAAACGACGCCCCAGCTCGACAGACTCTACTGGCTCTTCGATGTATTCATCCACTTCGATGTCAGCATATTGCTCAACCGCTTCAAAGTGCAAAATTTCTTGATCAGGCAATTGCAAACCAGCTTCGTCAGCCACTACATGCCAACGACGGAAGGTGCGGTACTCACCAGTATTGCGATCGATTTCAACGCGAATATCAACTTCGCCGTCATAACGTTTTTTGGTAGCCGTTGCCAAAGCATGTTCCAATGCGCCAAAAACGATATCTTCATCCACGTTTTTTTCACGCGCCAGCACATCAACCAATAATAAAACTTCGCGACTCATGCTTTGCGACTCCTAAAATCCACTTGCGGCACTAAACGTGCCTTATCTAAATCAGCGAGCGTAAACTCAAGCATCGCTGCGCCATCTTTTGTTTCAAATTCGAGCTTCAGAGTTTCCCCTTCTGGCTCGTGTAATATACCTTCGAAGCTTTTACGATTTGCCATGCCTGGCATAGGCAAGCGCAATTTCACATTGGCTTTTTCACCAGCAAAACGAACGAAATCAGCAAACTTTTTCAAAGGGCGATCTAAGCCCGGGGAAGAAATTTCCAAGCGCTCATAATTCACTTCTTCTACAGTCAATACGTGGGACAATTGATGACTGACTTTCGCACAATCCTCAACCGTAATATGACCTTTTTCCTCAACATCTTCAGGCAAAAGATCGATATACACACGAAACAAACCACGCTCTGCTCGCTCAAAATCGACCAGATCGTAGCCTGTCCCATTGACAGTCTTTTCAATTAATTCCAACAATTGCAAGACAATTCTCCGATAAACACAGATTTCACTCTTGCAGCAAATCAAGTAATCATCAAATCACTTGCATTTGCACTCAAAAACGATTCGCCAAAAAAAAATGGGCACCAGCCCATCTTTTTAGCGCCTCAAATAAATCTTTAAAATAATTAAAAATTAACTTAAGGAAAAATCTGCTAACTACAAGATTATAAACGATTAATTACTCAATCGCAATGAGAAGTCGGTGAAAAACTCAGCCTAGGCAACATCTTCTACCGACTTCCGAGCAGGATTTATCAACCACCACGACGGCGACGAGCTGCAATCGCCTGACCAATCGCCTGACCACTACCACGCACAGTTGGACCGCGGCGGTTTTGATCTCGCATTGGAAAGCCCAACGCTGTTTGCAAAGGATCTGGCTGACGGCTGCGTGACTTGGCATTTTTACCACCTGATTTCGCACTCTGCCCAGAACCATTAGCTTGCGAACCAGCATAAGTAGCACGCGCCGGACGACCGTTTTGCGGATTAGCAAACCCTGCGCGCACAGTTGGCTCGTAACTTCGCTGAACTGGCGCATCAAACGGATTCACATTACGTGGGACTTTACCGCCCTGCACACGATTACCATTTGGCTTGCCGCTTGAGCGCTCAGTCTTTTCACCAACCGTTTTTTCCAAGCCACTAATTTTTAGCAAGCTACGTACAGCATCTTCGCCCAATTCATCCCAACGACCACGCTTTAAGCCTGAAGGCAAAGTCATCACACCATATCGAGTACGAATCAAACGTGACACAGTCAAACCAACCGCCTCAAACATACGGCGAACTTCACGATTACGACCCTCACCAATAATCACTCGATACCATTTATTGACACCTTCACCACCGCCATCAGAGATCTTGGAGAATTGCGCCATACCATCTTCTAACTCAACGCCTGCCAACAATTTTTGACGCATACCCTCTTCCAACTCACCCAGAGTACGCACAGCATATTCGCGCTCAATACCATAGCGCGGATGCATTAAACGATTTGCCAAATCACCGGAGGTCGTGAACAGCAATAAGCCTTCTGTATTGTAATCAAGACGACCAACAGCCAACCATTTACCAACCTTCATCTGCGGCAAACTATCAAAAACCGAGGCACGCCCCTCTGGGTCACTTGTACTAACAATTTCACCCGCTGGCTTATGATAAATCAACACACGCGGTGGCTTCTTACTCACTTTGCGCTGAATTAACTTGCCATTAATACGCACTTGATCTTGCGGCAAAATACGCTGCCCAATATGTGCTGGCTCACCATTAACAGAAACACGTCCTGCAATAATTAACTCTTCCATATCTCGACGTGACCCCAGCCCAGCTTCAGCTAGCACTTTATGCAATTTCGGCGCGTCATCATCGGCAGTTAAATCACGGCGCGGCTTTTTATTTTTATCATGACGTGCTTGTTTCACATCATCCATTGAGTCGTATGCATCGGAAGTTACAAATGAGAACACATCATCCGCATTTGCAACACTACGGGTATTTGGCTGCCCCGAGCGTCGTGGATTATTTTGGTTACGCTGCTCTCCACCACGATTTTGCCCACCCTGCGTTGATTTAGGTTGTTGGCGATGCCGAGATTGCCCCTCAACACGCTGCGCACCTTGCGCCTGATCATCACGAGATTTTGAATTACGAGTGCGATTTCTATCACCCTGAGCCTGGGTGCGACGTGGACGTTCGCCACCCTCGTCAGTATGAACTTGATTCGATGTCGTCGCTTGTGAATTATTTTGCGATTGCGCATTCACTTCTTGGACTTCAACCTGACGTGGCGTGCGAGCTTGACGCGGAGCACGCTGTTGACGTGGCGCACTAGATGTTGGAGCAGATAGCTCGACAATATCTGATGCAGGGACTTCAGCATCAGCACCAACAACATCCTGCTTAAGTCTTGGCTTAGATCTAGGTTTACTTGGCGCTCGCTGCGTCTTCGCCGCTGGCACATCAGCACTTCCTGCAATTACTGCTTCAGTGACAAACTCATCGGTCTTCGCGACCTTCGGACGTACAGCACGCTTTGCACGAGGGCGTGGCGCATCGGTCTCAGCGCTAGAATTTTGCTGGTTAAAAGTTTCGTCTGGATTATTTGTGTTCATTATCTGATTCTGGTTTGAAAGGTGTTAGAGCTTCAGCATACGCTTCCACTTTTTCATCTAAATTCGTATCAGCCATCATTGCAACATCATCCAAGATCACATCACTGGCTGCATCATCTTCAAGAGTATCTGCCGCAAAATCTTCCGCCGCAACTTGACTCAATTTCTCTTGCGCATTTACTTCAGCATCAGTTTCGCCATCTGCGTCATTAACGACATCAACAGCGATATCTGCATTCACAACTTGCGCACTTAAATTAATTTCATCTTCAATTATCTCAATCGAGCTAACTTCGGTTGCGATACCTGACACATTATCGCTAGAGATACGCACTTCGAAAGCATCCTCTGCCTGAGCCTGCTGCAGGCCAGTCCCTTCGACCACTTCAGCGACTTCAATATTGATGCCAGCCGAATCAGAGGCATCAACCGAGGATTCAACCCCATCAAACATATTTAATTCTGGAGAGACATCCTTAGATGCTGGCGCCTCCTCAGACTCTTCTTGACCAATTTGCTGCAAAGGTGGCAATTGATCTAATGAAGCCATGCCAAGATCACTTAAAAATTGCTTGGTGGTCGCAAATAAAGCTGGTCGACCTGGCACTTCACGATGACCGATTGTTTCTATCCAACCTCGATCTTCCAGTGTTTTGATCATCTGGGAAGCAACAGCCACACCACGAATCTCTTCGATATCGCCACGCGTCACTGGCTGACGATAAGCAATAATCGCCAAAGTCTCCAAAGTCGCTCGCGAATATTTGGGCGGCTTCTCAGGATTTAAACGATCTATATATGCACGCATCTCTGGACGACTTTGAAAGCGCCACCCAGTCGATAAAGAAACCAACATAATTCCCTTATCAGACCAATCTTGACGCACTTCTTCCAGCATTAATTTAATCGTATCGGCACCGACCAAATCTTCTTGATCACTACTTTCGACAAACAATTTTTTCATTGTATTAATGGTCAGCGGCTCATGCGCGCATAACAATGCGGTTTCGAGTACACGCTTGGCATCTGCAGTATTCATGCAAACTCTTTAGCTAACAGGTTGTGTTGATCTTAAGAAGTATTCAGTGAAGCACTCGGGATAATATTTATCCCAACCAGTCTAGTCTTATAGGACATCGCGCAGCATGATTCAAAATGTGCGCCTGGCGGATCAGTCTGCAGCTCACCTGCACATGGATCACCAACTCCGGTTCACCAATATAGGTCAGTCAAAACAGTCGATCAATTTAGTAGATGCCAGATTGTAGTCTAGAAACACGCTCTAAACGCAAACCAATCAAAAAAATTGTCAGCCTAACGAAAAAGCCACGATGAAACGTGGCTTTATTCTTGTAATTCTGGTTGCGGGGGCAGGATTTGAACCTACGACCTTCGGGTTATGAGCCCGACGAGCTGCCAGACTGCTCCACCCCGCGTCTGATAAGTAGAACTATACAGGACTTTGCTGCTTTGCGCAATTTCTTTCTCTGTTTTTCCTTAATCGTAAGCATTATTTTATTGCACGATAATGACAAGACATCGTTTTAAGCACGCTAGATCTAGTGAAACTAGCTGGCAGTGATACACTTTCATAGATTCAATTACTGTCACCATCTTGAAAGATTCGCTTGATGAAATTTTGCTCCGCATGTGCTGCTCCCGTGATTTTAAAAGTTCCAGCAGAGGACACGCGCGAACGCTTTGTTTGCACCAGATGCGAGACGATTCATTATCAAAATCCGAATATGGTAGTCGGCACCTTACCGATCTGGAATTTACAAGGTGAAACCAAAGTTTTGCTCTGCAAACGTGCGATCGAGCCACGCTATGGCTATTGGACTTTGCCCGCAGGCTTTATGGAAAATCAGGAAACCTGTCGCCAAGCAGCACAACGCGAAACTATCGAAGAAGCTGGTGCGAATATTCAACTGCATGAGTTGTATTCGGTATTGAGCGTTCCCCACGTCGATCAAGTGCATTTATTTTATCGAGCGACTTTGATTGATACGAATTATCTAGCTGGCACAGAAAGTCTAGAGGTCGCACTATTTGCAGAACATGAAATCCCTTGGGAAGAAATCGCCTTCCCAACGGTAAGTCAAACCTTAAAATTCTTTTTTGAAGATTTAAAGAATGTTCGTTCCGGTGGGCATTTCCAGTTGCACGAGCATGATTTCTACAAATCGCACCGACCTGATTAATGCACATTGCTTCAGACTTTTACTTTCTTACTCATGATTCCTTGGTTAGAGATTGACAGCCCATTCCCTCACATTGACGAGGCATTGACAGCCGAGCAAGGTGCGGCAGGCTTATTAGCTGCGGGCGCTGATTTGTCGCCTGAACGCTTATTGACAGCCTACCAAAATGGAATTTTTCCTTGGTTTTCTGAAGGGCAGCCCATCCTATGGTGGTCGACCGATCCGCGTATGGTATTAAAGACGCGTGACTTTAAGATTTCGGACAGCTTAAAGAAGCGCCTCAACAAATCGCTTAAAGACGCGAACTGGAGTTTTCGCTTTGATAGCGCATTCACACAAGTCATGCGCTGCTGCGCGGCACCGCGCAAAAGTCAAGATGGCACTTGGATTTCAGAAGAAATTATTCAAGGCTACTCAGCACTGCACAAATTAGGTTATGCACATAGCTCTGAAGTCTGGCTAGATGGAGAATTAGTCGGCGGCGCTTACGGTGTTTGTATAGGCAAGATGTTTTATGGCGAATCCATGTTTGCCAAGGTAACCGATGCTTCTAAAATGGCATTAAGTCAGCTAGTTATTTTATTACGCAAGCATGATGTGGAAATGATAGACTGCCAACAAGAGACATCGCACCTCGCATCATTCGGTGCCAAAGCAATTAGTCGAGAAGAGTTCATGCGTCACGTAAAACGCGCAATCACACAAGAAACGATTGATGCATGGTCTCCACTCACTTTAGACAGTTTCAAGCACTACCTGCAATCGACGCATCCTCAGCCAGCAGAAAGATGAATAGCGATGCAATCACGCACTAAACCACCAATACAATTGATGTCGCCAATCAACGACGATGCGAATCAATATGATCGTGACGATGTGGATCACTGCGCCAACTCTGATAAGGTTGAAAGCGCAGATGACCAGAATACGAACGATTACATTACCTTGCATTACTATGCAACCGCGCCGTACGCTTGTAGTTATCTAGAGAATCAGCAAGCACGTTCACAAGTCGCTACGCCTGCCCATTTAATTGGCAGTGAGGTTTATTCTGAACTGGTGAGCCGTGGCTTTAGACGCAGTGGTGTATTTATTTATCGCCCCTACTGCGATCAATGTTCTGCTTGCACACCGGTACGTACCGTTGTCAGTCAATTCAAACCCAATCGCAGTCAGCGTCGGGCATTACAGCGACACGCAGATTTATACACCGAAGTCTTACCTCTTGAATTTGTCGAAGAACACTTCGAACTCTATCAACGCTATCAAAGTCGCCGACATGCAGGTGGCGGTATGGATCAAGATGGACGCGATCAATATGCGCAGTTCTTATTACAAAGTCGCGTGAATACGAGACTAGTTAGTTTTCGTGACGGCAATCAGGTTTTGCGCATGATTAGCATCATTGATATTTTGAATGATGGCCTGTCATCGGTTTACACATTTTATGATCCCGATGTACCGCAAAGCGCTTACGGCACCTTTAATGTGTTATGGCAAATCGCACAAACCAAAATTCTCGGGCTTCCTTATCTTTATCTCGGCTACTGGATAGAAGCGAGCCGCAAAATGTCGTACAAAACCAATTTCAAACCTTTGCAAGCGCTTCAGGACGGCAGCTGGAAGCCACTCTCCATTTAAATTATTTACTATTACACTCTTATTATGTCTGATCAATTGCTCTATTCTCTAGCCCGACCTTTCCTCTTTTTCATGGACCCCGAAAGTGCGCATGACTTAACGCTGCCCGGCTTAAAGCGTGCACACAATATGGGATTGACGCGACTGCTCCCTAAGCCAGCAGCTGATCCACGCAAGGTAATGGGAATCACCTTCCCAAATCCAGTTGGCTTGGCAGCCGGCTTAGATAAAGATGGGCGCTATATCGATGGCTTAGCGTCCCTAGGTTTTGGCTCAATTGAAATCGGAACGGTGACGCCACGCGCACAAGCTGGTAATCCCAAGCCACGGATGTTTCGTTTGCCGCAAGCGAACGCGATCATCAATCGCATGGGATTCAATAATGGCGGTGTTGATGCCTTTGTCGCCAATGTGCAGGCGTCGCGCTTTTACCAAGAAAAACAAGGCGTGCTCGGTTTAAATATCGGTAAAAATGCCGATACGCCGATCGAAAAAGCTGCCGATGATTACCTACTATGCTTAAACAAAGTTTATCCATACGCTAGCTATGTCACCGTCAACATCTCTTCACCAAACACCAAAAATCTACGTCAATTACAGGGCGCATCAGAACTTGACGACTTGCTTTCCAAACTCAAAGACGCACAACAACGTTTAGCCGATCAACACAAACGCTATGTGCCGATCACCTTAAAAATTGCACCGGATATAGACAGCGAACAAATCAAAAACATTGCTGACTCGTTATTACGTCACAAGATAGATGGTGTCATCGCCACCAACACAACCATCACACGCGACGCTGTCAAAGGTTTGCAACACGGCGAAGAGACCGGCGGTTTATCTGGCGAACCGGTATTTGAATTGTCCAATAAAGTCATCCGCGCCTTAAAATCAGAGCTGGGTGATGCCTTACCCATTATCGGTGTAGGTGGTATTTTTTCGGGTAAAGATGCGGTGGCAAAAATGGATGCTGGCGCGTCTCTAGTGCAGGTCTACTCGGGCTTGATTTATCGCGGTCCAGCATTAGTACGTGAGTGTGCAGTCGCGATACGAAATGACAAATAATCTAGCTGAATGCGGCTGCAAAATTTGGATTGAATATGAAACTAAAAAAACTAGGTAGCAGTGATTTGATGGTGTCAGAGGTGTGCTTAGGCACCATGACATTCGGCGAACAAAACACCGAAGCAGAGGCACACCAGCAGCTTGATTTTTCTTTGGCACATGGTATCAACTTCATCGATACCGCAGAAATGTATCCCGTCATGCCACGTACCGAAACCGTGCATAGAACCGAGCAATACATAGGCAGCTGGATCAAACAATCCGGTCAACGCGATAAAATTATTTTAGCTACCAAAGTAGCAGGTCCATCTCGCGGTATGCCATGGATACGCAATGGTGACAACGATCTTGATGAAAAAAACATTCGCATTGCAATCGACGCCAGCTTAAAGCGGCTCAACACAGATTACATCGACCTCTACCAATTACATTGGCCAAGCCGAAATGCGCCTATCTTTGGTCAAAAAGAATTTGATCCAAATCTAGAAAGAGAAAGTGTCGCAATCGAAACCACATTAGACGTACTCGATAGTTTGATCAAAGAAGGCAAGATTCGTCACATCGGTGTCTCCAACGAAACACCATGGGGAGTGAGCGAATTCATCAAGCATGCTGAACGCCAACAACAAGCGCGCATCGTCTCTATCCAAAATCCCTACCACTTAATGAATCGCAGTTATGAGCAAGGATTAACCGAAACTTGCTATCGTGAACAAGTGGGCTTATTGGCATACAGCCCACTTGCATTTGGACGTTTAACAGGAAAATATGTCGATGATGTGCAAGCCAAAGGACGGCTTACACAATTTCCCGCAACATGGAGCCCACGCTACATGCGCCAGGAAGTGATCGCGACTAGCGAACGCTACACCCAGCTAGCACGTGATTTTGGCTACACACCAACCCAGCTCGCGCTGGCATGGTGTTACTCACGTTGGTTCGTCGCAAGCACCATCATCGGTGCAACCAATTTACAGCAATTAGAAGAAAATATTCGCGCCACCGAAGTCAAACTCAGCGATGAAGTGATAGCAGCGATCAATGCAATTCATGCGACATCTGCCAATCCAGCGCAGTAAATATCTTACGGTATATCGAGAAGCAAGTGATGGACTCTTTTAGCAAAAAGTCCATCACAAGATGCGAAAACTCTGATATCTATCTTATTGCAATCACCGGTCTGACTTAGCACTCATCGCTTCTACCAAAAACGCCCTATACGCCGCTTTCGTTTCAGGAAATAACATGGCATCCATGTGCCCTGCATCGACGCTGATGAAACGTTTCTTGCTTTGTTTAAGTTCATCGAAAAGGACACGGGCAGTTGCTTCTGGTGTAGTGGTGTCGCGCTTGCCTGCGATGATCAAGATCGGAAATTGAATGTTTTGTAGACTGCGACGATTATCGACTTGGGCTACATCGCCGTCTAACTTATAAGATACAAAAGGTTTGGCAAACCAAGGGGTGAGATTCTGCGCATAGGTTTGCGGATCTGTTCCGGTTCCTTCTAATACCACTCCGTCTAGTAGACGTTGCTCGGCTAAATTGGCAGCAACAAAACTGCCGAATGAGTGTCCATGCACAATCAAACGCCCTTGCACCAAACCGCGCGCATAGTCATACAGAGCTAAAGTATCCGTCTCAATTTCTTGTAAACCATGCTTTGCCGTGGTCGCATCGCTACGACCGAAACTACGATAATCAAAGGCAATCACGTTCAAATTCATATCGGCGAATGGCTTCAGAAAAAAAGCACCACTCGCATCTAAACGAACGCCACTTCCAAGCAGATAAAACACAGTTGCTTCAGCCTTGGGCTGACTGAAATACACACCACGACTTACTGAGCCGTCTGCTTGTACAAATTCCAAATCACGCAATTGATATGTTGGCGCACTAGTTTTTAATAAAGCTAATTTATGAGCGTCACGAGGTACAAACTGATTAGAGCTTACGGTGACGGTCATACAGCCACTTAAAGCGGCAGTTAGAACGAGCAAGGGAACAAATTTTCTCATTGATTTATCTCGACAATACGAATGCAAACGTCTTACTTCACAAGCCTGACAGGCACTGGCACATTACACAATTCAATATGATTGGCTGCAAATTTATACCAATCGCCAGCACGATTTCTTTGTGCTTCCACCAATGCTTTAAAACTGCTGGTGTCGGTGCGGAAGACTTCTAACTTACTACGTTCTGCCTCAGGTACATCTGCCGCCAAACGTACCGTCTTAATCGGTGTTCGTTCTTCAGGTTTTTCATAAAATCCTAAGGCGCCAGTCCCGCGTGGCAAACTGGAGAGTAATTCTATACCATGCATCACACGTCCAACCACCGTGATATTTCGATCTAAATTGCGTGGAGCATGCCCAGTCACCGCGTACAAGGAACCACCATTGCCGCTATCGATGTCATTTCCTCTTGCGACACCAATCGCGCCATAGCAATGAGTCAACCAAGTTGTTCGCGACTTTGGATCACGACCAGCAGCAAAGCCATTAACATGACCAACTTGCGGTGCGTAGCCATCTACATCTGGAAGGCGTGTAAATGTATCTGTTTGCTTATATTTGACGGTGAACTCTGCATCGACCTTCTTGCTGGCGTTTTTAAATTCTCGCTTCTCACTGGGATCGCCCCACTGCGCCACGTAGTTATCGTGCGAACGAATGATCGCCAATCCATCAAAATATCCTTCCTTCACAAGCATTTTGATATTCGCAACATTTTTTGGCGCGAACTCTGGTGCTAGTTCAATGACGACACGACCTTTTTCTAATTCTAAATACAAAGTATTGTCAGGATTTAATGATCGCCAATCACTCGCTTGCGAGGCCTTTAACACATCAGCCATCGTCAATTTTGGTGAGCTCGCTTTTTTTGCTTGTTGTTGCGCCATCGCCGAAGTAGTCAACACCGTTGATACTAGCGCTAACACGATTTTCTTAGATACAAAGTTTGCTTTCATGCTCTCTTCCTTTCATTTTTTATTCGATGTGAATCCGATTTAAATCCTGATTTTGAATTCATCTACTTGCTTAAGAATAAACTACTGATCATAAGTTCCCAACGCCATCTGCTGGCTTCATATGCTCCGGATACATCACCACTTGAATGTAATTCTCTGCATTCAAATAAACTTTGGCGGCCTCTAATAATTCCTTGGCTTGCAATTGCTTCACCCTTTCATTAAAGGTGAAGACATGCATCGGGTTCTCATTTTCTTCTTTGGCGTTAGTAAATATTGTCATCCAAAAATCATTAGTTTTAATCTGCTCTTGGCGATTTTTTAGCCAATTTTCCTTCACCTTATTGAGTTCCTCACTAGTCACGGTATTTGTCTTCAACTCGTCGAATAAGGCAAAGCTACTGCTCAATAACTGTTCGACATGCTCTGGCCCACTCGGCAAGTACAACTCAATTACATATCCTTGATAGGGGTTCAACACCGTTCTATATGACACTTGCGGGCTATACACAGCACCAAGTTCCTCACGCATTTTGGCGGTGAGTCGCAATTGCAGAATTTCCATCAAGGCAGAAAAACGCATACGATCCTTGATGTTCATACTGCGCTCGCCATGTAACTGCAAGCTAATCAAACTTTGGTTTTCTTTACCGACGTAGACATTCTTTTTGACGATGCCAGAAACAGGCCGCAAGCCGTGATCTCTGACGCCGACTTCAACATCATGTGAAGGCAAGCTAGCCAGATACGTCAACATCAAAGGTTTAATTTTTGCGATATCAAAACTACCGACCAAAAAGAAAGTAAAGCCCTTTGCGCTGGAAAAGCGACCTCGATAAATATCCATCAAACGATCCAAATCAAGGTTCGCAATATGCTCTGGCGTAGTCAATATTGGTGCACGTGGATGCGATGGATACATCGTGTGTATCAATTGATCTTGAAATACCATGAACGGTGAAGCCATCTGATTACGTAAAGCATCTTGCTGCTTACCGACAAAGGATTGAAATAAAGCAGGATCGCGTCGTGGTGCCGTCATCGCAAGATGCACCACCTGCAACATCGCTTCGAGATCTTTATTGTTGGATGAAGCAGAAATACCTTCAGCATCTTCACCAAATTTGGTCGAGACACCCACACTCTTCCCTGCCAAGAATTTTCCTAACTCGATAGGTGGTAAATCTTTCATGCCCATCGCGCCGACTACTGCGGTCGCATAGCGCGCTTGTAAAAAATCGGCATCGGCGAGCATCGACATACCACCAACTCGCGTTGCACCAAGCAGTATTTGATCCTTTTTAAAATTGGTTGGTTTCATGACTAAAGTAGCACCATTACTTAGTGTCCAACTCGTCGTACCTAACTTCTGATCTTTCACTTCACGAATAATGTGACCCGCTTTTGGCATTGTATCGAATAGACTCGTCACCGCTTTTTTCTCGGTGTAGGCGGTCACTTGTTTTTGTTCTGCCAGCTTAACCATTTCTATCAATTGCTGTGTATCCGGAATCGTATGGTCAGGCTTATCGCTACCTTGATACACGATTAGCTTCGGTTCCTGATTAATTAAGATGCTGCGTGCAAATTGATTGACATCTTCAAGCTGAATTTGATTGACGATTTGTTGATGAAATACGTACTCAGCCTCGATACCTGGGATCGCCTCACCCAGTAAAAAATTGCGGATAAATTCTTCCGCCAATTCGTCTGACTGATTTTTTTCTCGCTCTTTATAAGCATTCTCCATATTGCGCAAAATATTCGCTTTAACCCGGTTAAATTCATCCGCACTAAAACCAAATTGCGCAACGCGCTTGTTTTCTTGCATTAATGCATCGATCGCCGCCTGCACACCAGCCTTGCCAATCACCGCGACCGAATTAAACTCTTGGTACTGCGCAACCAAACCTCTAACTTCGCTACTCGCCGCGATAAAAGGTGGCTGAGGTAATTGCACCAATTGATTTAAACGATCACTGAGCATTGCATTAAAAAAGCGCTGAATACGACGCTCGCGATAGCTTCCAAACTTGCCATCATTGATCTTCAAATAGCGTCCTTGCGAGATACTAATGGCGGAATAATTCGCCTCTTTATCAGTCGCTACGATTGCATCAGCCATATTCTTTAGAGGTACTTCGGCGACGACACGTGGACGCGGTTTTTGCGGTTTTTTTAAACCAGCAAAATGCTTCTCTATCAGTTTTTTTGTTTGTGCGAGATCAATATCGCCAACCACCACCACGGCCATCAATTCCGGACGATACCAATCTCGATAAAATCGCTTCAAAGCATCGTAATCAAAATTTTTCAGGATCTCTTCTTTTCCAATTGGCATCCGCTCAGCGTATCGCGAGCCGTATAAAGTCTTGGGAATAATTTGTTTTTTAAGTCTATCATCGGCGCCCTTGCCCAAACGCGCCTCTTCTAAGACTACGCCGCGCTCACGATCAATTTCAGCATGATCAAAGCTCAATCCATTTGCCCAATCTGCCAACACCATAATCGCTTTATCCAAATTGCTCGGTTTATCGGTTGGAATCGGCAAGATGTACACCGTCTCATCGAAGCTCGTATACGCATTTAAGTCAGCACCAAACTTCACTCCTATCGATTCCAAGAAAGAAACCAAATCATTTTTCTTGAAATGTTTGCTGCCATTAAATGCCATGTGCTCAGTAAAATGCGCTAAGCCTTGCTGATCATCGTCTTCCAAAATGGAACCAGCTTTAATCACTAAGCGCAACTCCGCCTTTTTCTCGGGCGTGGCATTTTTTTGCAAGTAGTAAGTCAATCCATTATCCAACTTTGCTTTGACTAACTTAGACGAATAAGGAATAGATTGATGCGCAGCATAAGCAGCATTTGAAGATATTTGTGCAGAGCTGACAACCGGTGCGAAGAGCGAAGTCGCTAAAACAAACGCTGAAAGAATTGAACGAGCGGGAAACCGGAGAGAAGATGCGCGCATAAGCTATTCACAAAAATAAATTAAGCAGGCAACTTACTCCAATTTTTATATAAATACAAATTAATCACAATGGGTGGGTACGGTGATATAGCAGCAATTTCTACGAGTCCATCTGACTTAATTTTTCTTCTGATTAAATGAGTAGACCAACAAAACTATGGCAATCAAAGAAAAAGTCCAATAGTCGGTAGGCAATCCCCACCACCAATGCTTATGCCAAAAGACATCAATAGGATTAAATCGTGTTAATCCAAATGCGGGGTTGAGCACAAACCACAAAAAATCCTCAACAATCCAAAACACCATAATGCACGCGAGCGCACGCGCTTGTAGTTTCCATGACCATATTTGCAAAAAGAAAAATGGTAGATGAAAAACCATGGCAATGAATGGAAAAACCCAAGCGTGATAGCCGGTCATTGCTCGCCCACCCCAAAAAATATCCAACAACCAATGCTGTTCAATGCGCCAAGTTGGCAAACTTGTTGCCCATCCGGCACCACCTTCGATCTGGATTTCCACCTCGGCGAAGAAAAACGCCATCAGGCCAACCCAGCATAAAGTGAGCAACAAGCCCTTCCACTGTAAGCGCATAAACTGTCCTTAAATAATCTTGTTTAAATTGGTTTCATCCCTATTGCAAGAATATTGATGAAGAGTTTTTCTCAACACAGACTAGCAAACACGCGCTCAAATACCGCTTGTGCCGCATTTGGTTTACCGAGCAGTTTTGCGCGCTGCGCCATCATTGATAATCGATCTGGCTGTGCGATTAATTCTTGAATACGGTAGATCAGCGCAAGTGAATCAACTGCTTTTAATGCGACGCCCTGCTCCAATACATAATCTGCATTACGTTCTTCTTGACCGG
The DNA here is from genome assembly GCF_018139645.1 of Affinundibacterium baiyunense. Classification (GTDB taxonomy): domain Bacteria; phylum Pseudomonadota; class Gammaproteobacteria; order Burkholderiales; family Burkholderiaceae_D; genus Undibacterium; species Undibacterium baiyunense. The sequence goes on along the minus strand of NZ_JAGSPM010000007.1, from coordinate 91,085 downwards.
GAATCGGTGCATTCACAATCATCGGCAAACCCATTGCCAAACACTCTGAGGTCGTGAGCCCACCAGGCTTGGTAATCACCACATCAGCACACGTCATTAATCGTTCAACCTGCGAGGTAAAGCCGATAGGAAAAAGGCGCTGTGGGTAAGAAAGTGCAAGGGTTTGTAATGCCTGCAAGGCTCTTTGATTTTTCCCGGCAAGTACGATTAATTGAAACTGACTAGAGGGATTTTCTGCTGGCAATTGAAGTTCAAGCAAACGTGCCGCAACTTCAGCCAAATCACCGAGACCAGCACCACCGCCCATCAAGATCATCGTAAAGCGTGATGGTGCCAATCCAAATGCCGGCGCGCACTCGTCTCTCGATAAATTCTCTGCAAATGCTGGCATGATAGGAATCCCGGTTACATGGATCGTCTCTGCCGCAATTCCATGCTCGCGCATACGAAAAGCTACTTCCTGATTTGCGGCAAAATAACCCGCCATTCCCTTGTGCACCCACATTCTGTGCAGATCAAAATCCGTTACTTGCACCCACACCGGACAATCCAATTCATGTCGCGCAATTAATCTCGCCAACATTTCTGCTGGCAAGAAATGTGTACAAATAATTGCATCGGGATTTAAGTTTGCGATTTCGCGCAGTAGTGCTTTGGCGTTCCAGCGTTCTAAGCTACGCCGTAATTTTTCCATTGAACTATCGGTGCGCGCATCGTTGGTGAAGTTATATAAATGGCCCCACAAGGTCGGAGCTCGATTCACCAAACGCACATAAAAATCAGTATAGATTTTACGAAAGCCAAGTGTCACAAAATCCATCACATCAAGATGAATCACGCGACAATCTGGCTTAGCACTCTGTGCATATGCGCGAATCGCCTCTGCTGCGCGGGCGTGTCCCGCTCCCGCTGAAACGCTCAAGATTAAAATGGTTTTGCCGGATCGTGTTTGTTGCTCTGTCATAGGAGACAGATTGTAGAGACGCTAAGTGACAGTAAGATGACAGTGATTAAGCCCAACAAGCAAAATCACCAACGAATTCGCGAGCTCGCAATAGATGAAAAAAAACGCAGCCCTATTACAGGCTGCGTTTTGTTATCTATCGCTATCGCAGTGATCGATTACAGTTGTTAATCAGATTTATGTACAATAAATGTGACAAAAATTAAGCGTCACAAAGTGCGTGATGATCCAACTTACTTCTTCTCGAATACCAAATCCCACACACCATGACCTAACTTCAAACCACGATTTTCAAACTTGGTTACAGGTCGATAATCTGGGCGTGGCGCATAGCCATCTGCGGTATTTTTCAAGCTTGGATCAGCACTAAGCACTTCTAACATTTGCACAGCATAATCTTCCCAATCGGTCGCGCAATGAATATAGCCGCCAGATTGAATCCGCGAGGCCAATAAAGCGACCATCGGCCCTTGAATCAAACGACGTTTATTGTGACGTGCCTTATGCCAAGGATCAGGAAAAAACACATGCACACCAGCCAAGGATTCGGGCGCGATCATGTGCATTAATACCTCGTACGCATCGTGTTGAATAATGCGCTGATTTTGCAAGCCAGCTGCTTCGGTCAGTTTCAATAAATTACCAACACCTGGCGTATGGACTTCGACTCCAATAAAATTTTTCTCAGGCATCAGGGTCGAAATTTTGGCACTGGTCTCGCCCATACCAAAGCCAATTTCAAAGATAGTTGGCGCTTGTCGTCCAAACGTCGCATCTACATCGAGTAAGCCCTTTTGATAAGGAATCATATACTTAGCGCCCAAGATTTCAATCGCTTTTAATTGGGCATCAGAGAGTCGTCCTGCGCGGGTGACAAAACTACGAATACGGTACTCGGTTGGATCATAAAAAAGCGACTTACGTGGCTCTTCGGTTGGCGCAGTAGCATCGCCTGTTTTGGGATTTTCTGTAGACATGGATCAATTCGGTGGAGAAAAATAGAAGCAACATCGTGAAATTTATGCGTTTAATGCAATACGTTCAGCTAATTTGCTTCAAGAAGGCGCTATTTTACGTGGCTTAAGGAGCGCTTGGCAAACCTAATCATTGCTCAATAAAGCTGTATCGACAAAGCAGACTCAACAATGGATCACTGATTCACTGCAATCATGCTTACAAACATGCATAAAAATTTGCACAGAAATAAAAAAGGTCGATTCAAAATTGAATCGACCCTTCATAAAAACAGTTATTACTTAAATTAATTTATTTAATTTAAATAAAGCTATTTGGTCGCAGTAAGTGTTTTCGCATCTTGTGAAGGAAATGCACCTGAAACGACTTGATGTTTAAACCAATCTTGCAACATTTTTTCTTCAAACTCGAATGAAGTCTTACCTGAAGGAATACGAACTCGACGCAAGTAGTCCATATCGCGCAATTCTTCCTTGCCGCTGGCGACCACTTCTTGTTGCGCATTTTTCAACGCATAAGTGAATTGGATGCGTGGCCAATCAATTTCTTTCATCCAACGAATCTGATCATAATGGATTGTCATTCCTGGTCGGATGTCACCTGCCAAATCAATGTCAGTAACATTTATTTCTAACCGATAGCCCTCTGGTAGTTTGGCGGCAAAGCCTGCAAACACCGAGGTGAATTCCTCTGTCAAACGTTCACGAAAACGCTCTTTTTGTTCATGGCCAGCCTTGATATCTGTGAAATTATCAAGCTTCGCAAAGCTCACTTTCGCTTCACCTGCGAATACGGCTGTTGAAGTCAAGCTTAGTGCCAATACGGCCAACAATAATTTTTTCATGATCTCACCTTTCCAATACAAATTATCCAATGGACTGCTGCATTGTAGTCCAAAAAAAATACGGGACAAGGCATATTACACTTACGTAAAAATTCTATACAAATCCATACAAAAAAAGCTGCCATCGCGGGCAGCTTTTTCTGAATTTTCAATCAAACTGATTGAGCAAATTAGAACTTATGGCGAATACCAAAGTTAAACAAAGTTGCTGTCGCGCCATTCACATCCGCTAAAGTCTTCACAGACTTTTCGTTTTCTACACGAGCCATTGATGCATACAAGTTAGTACGCTTAGACAAGTCATAGGTGTAACCCAATGCGATACGATTTGAGTCTGCATTTGTGCTGGTTTTAACTTTAGAATCTGTGTAGCTCAAGATAAAAGTATTGGCACCTTCTTTGATCGAACCACCGATCATGTACAACTGTTCTTTAGTTTCTTTCAAAACTGTCAAACTTGTTGAGCCTTTGATCTCTTCATACATCGCGTTTAATTTCACACCGAAGAAATCTTTACCGAGATCATAAGACATACCAGCCAACAATTTTTCGCCACCCACAGCCAAATTGCCGTTTGTATCTTTTACTTGATCCCAAACGATGTTCGCCATCAAAGGACCATTTGCATACGCAGCTGCGACGCTAGTTACGCGGTTTGCTTTTGCATCGCCCGCTTTTTCACCGAAGCCATATTGACCAGCAACAGAGAAACCGCCGCCAAAGCTATTTGATGTGTAAGTGATGGAGTTATCACGAACTGCGTTGATCTTGAACATCAAATCTGTTTTACCCAACAAACCATCCATGAATGGATCGATTTGCGCACCGTAGATGTATGTCAATGATTTGTGACGACCCAAGTTCACAGAACCGAAGTCTGCGCTAGACAAGCCAACCCAAGCGCCGCGTGCAAAAATTGCAGAGTCATTTGCACCAGTATCTGCTTTCAAACCCATTTCCAAATTGAAGTTGGCTTTCAAACCACCGCTCAATGTTTCTGTACCTCTGAAGCCCAAACGGGATGTGGAGTTCAAGCCACTATCCAAAGATGTTAATGAACCTGCACCTGCTTTTTTGTATGCAACACCTGCGTCAACGATACCGTAAACCGTGACTGATGTTTGCGCCATTGCGGCACCAGAAAATGCACCTAATGTTGACAATGCGGCTAGTGCAAGAATTGATTTTTTCATAGCTAAAGTTCCAGAAAATTAAAAAATTTGTTTTTTTACAGACTACCGAGACAGCACTGCAAAAAGCGGATTACAAGTCTAATTTAAAGCCTTGAACCAGTTCAGCGATCCAACGACAGGCGCAAGTATAGAGAGTAAAAATGACATGTATGTGACACAACAGTGACGGTTATGTGACATGACAACAGATTGGAATTTCGGCAGAAATAAAAAAAGCCGCTTATAAATTCGCGGCTTTTTTGCGGCTTCTTTTGTAACGCAATCAATAGGACGTAATTCATAGGCTAGCTGCGCCAACTATCTACGTCGCGGCATGAGATCATCTGAATGATGACGCAGGTTTACTGAATCTTAATATCGATAAGTATCAATAGATATCAATGCGTACCAATCACTTTATGTCTACGCGCATAAACACGGCCCGCATACCACAACGCCAAACCTAGCAAGGCAAAACCAAGTTGCCCCAAAGCCAGCGATAACACAGAATGATCGAGAGCAGGTGCCATCACACCCGCAACAACCGCACTTAATAAAGTGACCGAGGCCGATTGGCAAGATGCAACGATGCCACGAATATGGGGAAATAACTCAAGCACCATTAAAGTTGCACCAGGAAACACCACAGACATTCCAAACGCATAAAAAAACAAAGGGATCACCGACCATGGCAACATCGGCATAGAAAAGAAATGGAACACCACATTCGCGAAAGCCGCGCTCAACAAAAACATAAAACCGATACTCACTTGACGTGTGATGGTTAAACGTCCAGCCAAACGATTGGCGGCAAGAGAACCTAAGAAAATTCCACCAACCATGGGCACAAACTGCCAACCAAAACTTTGCGCATCTAATTTCAAGTGCTGTGTAACAAAGGCAGGCGCGGAAGAAATAAACAAAAAGATACCTGCAAAATTACACGCTATCGTTCCTGCCATAAAATGAAAGCCAGGCGATTTAAACACATCGCGATAACTCTCCCACAAAAAATTCACATTAAACGGTTGGCGCTTTTCGACAGGTAAAGATTCCGGCAAATATTTATAACAAGCGATCAACAACAAAACCGTGTACACAAACAGCAGTAAAAAAATCGTACGCCAATCGGAATGCGATACCACCCAGCCACCAATAATCGGCGCAATCGCTGGTGCAATCGAAAAGATCATTGTCACCAAGGATAACAAACGCTCTGCAGGCGCGCCTTCATACAAATCACGCACAATCGCCCGACCAATCACCATCCCCGCACCAGCTGCCACACCTTGCATGATGCGAAACACCCACAAATAATGCACGGTGTGTGCCGAAGCACAACCAAACGAGCCGATCGCAAAAACCACCAAAGCAACCAACACCACATTACGTCGTCCAAATGAATCAGACAATGCACCATGCCACAAAGTCATGGCGGCAAACGACAACATGTACGCCGTCAAAGTCTGCTGCACCTCTATCGAAGATGCATGCAAGCTCGTTTGTATAGAAGAAAACGCTGGCAAATACGCATCGATAGAAAATGGTCCAAGCATCGACAAGGCAGCAAGTAAAGTTGCTAAGCCCGCGTTACTCAATTTAATTTTGGAATGCATAAACTACTTTCTCTTCTTTTCTACTTTGCGCAAAACGATTTCTAACGAATTGCGAATAATTGCGAATTAATGACTACTAAAATACTGAATAAAATTACTGACTAAAAATTGCGGATAATTACAAGTAATTTCCAATCATTGCCAATCTGAGATCAATATTGTTCCATCGTTGATAAAGCTCCTTCCCCTTCAAGGGGAAGGCTGGGATGGGGAAGGGTTACAAACGACCAAAACTCGACTCTGAAAATACAATCCATCCCCACCCTCTTCCTTGAAAGCATAGTTATCTATACAAGTCAAAGTTCTAATAACACTCCCTCTCCCGCAAGCGGGAGAGGGTTGGGGTGAGGGAGGCTAACAAGCGAGAAAACATATCGACTGCATGTGTTCTAAATACAGAACGCGGCATTTAAATATGCATTTCGTCAATCTGAACTACCCTCATCCCCGCCTTCTCCCGCTTGCGGGAGAAGGGGTTTCTAGGCAAATCTGAACTTGTATAGCTACCGATGCCTTGAAAGGTAGGGAGCTTAAAGCCCATTTAACCTTCGCAGAAATCACAAAGAATAAAATATGAACAGCTCTAAGCTTTGTATTGAATCGGAGATCAATTCAAAAAAAATTCAAATCCCACCCAAACAAACATACTTCATCTCCAAATACTCATCCATCCCGTATTTAGAACCCTCTCGCCCCAAACCAGATTGTTTAACGCCGCCAAACGGCGTCACTTCATTCGCGATCAGTCCGGTATTAACACCAACCATACCGTACTCCAATTTTTCAGCCACACGCCACACGCGGCCAATATCGCGCGCATAGAAATACGCCGCCAAACCAAAATCCGTGTCATTAGCAGCAGCGATCACTTCTTCTTCACTACTAAAGCGCGTTACCGCTGCCAAAGGACCAAAGGTCTCTTCACGCATCACCAGCATCTGATGATTGACGTCGGCAATGATGGTTGGTTCAAAAAATAATCCACCTTTTTCATGCGACTTGCCGCCCGCCAAGACGCGAGCACCTTGCGCCACCGCATCAGCAACGTGCGCTTGTACTTTTTCCAAAGCCTGTTGGTCAATCAAAGGGCCTTGCTTTACGCCGATTTGCGTACCCTCGCCTACTACGACTTTCTTACTGGCGAGCGCAAACTTCGTTAAGAATTCTTCGTATAAAGATTCGTGTACATAAAAGCGATTGGTGCAGACACAAGTCTGTCCGGCGTTGCGGAACTTCGATTGCAAAGCACCTTCCACCGCTGCATCGACATCGGCATCTTCAAACACAATAAACGGCGCATGCCCCCCAAGCTCCAAAGCCAGCTTTTTCAAAGTTGGTGCGCATTGCTGCATCAAAATACGACCGACTGGCGTCGATCCAGTGAACGATAAATGCCGCACTACCGAACTACCGCACAGCACGCGACCAATCGCAATCGATTGCTCTGCATCGGCGGTTAATACATTCAATACCCCCGCAGGCATGCCCGCACGCAAAGCCAAATCGGCCAAAGCCAATGCACACAAAGGCGTTTGCTCCGCTGGTTTAATCACGATCGTACAACCCGCCGCCAATGCCGGCGCCACCTTACGCGTAATCATCGCCAATGGAAAATTCCAAGGCGTAATCGCCGCGCAGACACCAATCGGCTGCTTCAACACCATCGTGCGCTTATCCACCCAAGTTGATGCCAACACATCGCCTGAAACTCGTTTTGCTTCCTCCGCAAACCATTCGACAAAACTCGCGCCATATAAAACTTCGCCCTTCGCTTCCGCCAAAGGCTTACCCTGCTCCGCGGTCATGATGGCTGCCAAATCATCGGCATTCGCCACGATCAAATCAAACCACTTACGCAAGATGTTCGCGCGTTCTTTGCCCGTCAAAGCAGACCAAGCAGGCAAAGCGTCCTGCGCGGTTTGTATCGCGTCTTGCGCATGGGCGGTATCGAGATTACTGACCTCGGCAATCAAGGCACCTGTGGCAGGGTTATGAACAGCAAATCGCTCTGGCGTATCTATCCAATTGTTTTGAATAAAAGCGTGGTCATGGATTAATGCGCTGTCTTTGAGTTGAAGGCGAGTAGTGATAGTCATGGGAGTCAGTAAAAAAAAATAGTGCGGGAGACATGGCATACCGACAACCAAATGCATGAAGTGGCCGAAATATGCAATACTCAATAAGCATGCCGCACGGAAAGTAGAAGGATACGCCAAAAGTGCGCTGCCTGCTTGACTGCGCTTGATGCTTTGCCATGCTTTAATGATGTGATCAATAATGTCGGCGACCGCTGTGCCGAGCTGATTATTGGCTTCCTGCTGTTAAACCTTTTTTCACGAGGTATAACAAAAAAGAACTACGCTGGATGCGGGATTCGAGAGACTTCAAACTTCATTGCTAGTTTTTTAAGAATATGTTAACTTTGGTTTTTTCATCTTAATACAAGTTAGAGCTCAACAACTCTCCTATGGAAAGTCCGCTAAAAAATTTTGCAGAAGTGGCGCGCAAGTTCTGCGCATGGGCGGAGACTCAGCCGGTATCGACAGAAAACGAAGTTAAAACTGCGATTGAGTTATTGGCTAATTTGTCCTCGGCTATCTTGGCTACCTCCAACCTTGGGTTTGGTGAAGACTTAGAGGGGGAAAGAATCTCAGATGAAGAATGGAGGGTCACTTACAATCGGTTTGGCTTTCTACCCTTCAACTATTATTCGACATTCTTCAATCCCGCCAACGTCGGGAAAGAAGAACCAGTAATTGGAGATCTTGCCGATGATTTAGCGGACATCTATCGCGACTTAAAGGCTGGTTTTTGGCTGTACGATCGCGGCCATGTTAAAGAGGCAGTTTGGGAGTGGCGGCAAAGTTTTCAAACCCATTGGGGCAGGCACGCAACGGGGGCGCTATACGCGCTTCATGCATGGTCAACAAATGAGAGCATACAACTCTAACAATTCACTCCAGCCGACCGGCTACGCCGGCGGCTGAGTTCAACCGTTAAATAACTAAGTTTAGGAAGAGAAATGTCGCTTCGTTACTTCTACGTTACACCAGCAGATTTGCTCAACAAACTTGAACGGGAGCTTTATCGAACTTTCCATGCCGGTGCTGACATTCGCAAAGAGGAAATGTGCGATCACTTTTTTAATTTCTGTGTTACAGCACATGCCTTGCGCGATTGGGTCAAAAAACATCCAAGTTTTCCGGCCGACTTGGATGTTCACGAAAAATGCAATGGATATTCTGAATTGGCTGCATGCCGGGATATCGCGAATTCCAATAAGCATTTTAATTTTGAGTCTACTCGGATTGCAAAAGGAGCGGTTATATCTCGTTCTAGCGTCGCAGATGTGTATGAAGACAGGAATGGCGATTTGCATGTTGCTGATCCACGAGAAAGCATCGAAATATCAATCATTATCGAAGGCGAGCAGATTCAAGAATCCCATCAGTTTATGAAAAAGGTCATAGATACGTGGTCCGGACTGTTGAAAGAGTTCAATATTCCTTTTGAATCTATCTATGAACGAAATACTATTTAACTTGTCGCCCAACACTGACTTGCCTTCGACAAGCCAGTTAGCTTGGCGTTATGTTTTAATTGGTGATTTTTTGGCTATTCCATGAAAAATTTATTTAGCGCCGTAGGTGCGCATATTGATCAAAGTGTAGAGAAGCACATCTAAATGTAAGCTATCTCAATGAATCGATACGTGCGAATCTGCTACGCTATTCGCACCTACAAAACACAAAAATTACTCAGCGTCTTTAGGTTTAGCTGCTTCTCTTCGATTAAAACCCGCCACCATATCAAAGCGGAATAGACGACATTCCAAAGCACCATTAAAGAACGGTGTTTTACGTGATTCTTTAAGACGTAAAAGTTTTGGCAAACCCAAATCGGCAGTGAACAAGAACACGCTCCAACCAGCAAAGCGTTGCTTCAATGTAGCACTGAACGCGGCGAAAAATTCGCGTGCTAAATCGTCGGGTTCGAAGCTTTGATCACCGCGTACGCCGATACGTTCGCCGTAAGGTGGGTTGGTTAACAAGATACCTGGCTGCTCAGTTGGTGCTTTGATTTCTTGCGCTTCGATTTGTTTGAGCGGTACTTCAAATTTGATACCCGCTTTGTTCAAATTATTGCGCGTCATGCTGACCATGTCGCCAGAAATATCGCTGCCGAAAATTGTTGGTTCGGTTGGTAATGGATTAGCGCGTATGCTTTTTTTGATGTCTTGCCATTCTTCTTCATTGAAGGCGGCAAATTTTTCAAAGGCGAATTCGCGACGCATGCCGGGTGGAATGCCTGCGACCATTTGCGCTGCTTCAATCAAAATCGTGCCCGAACCGCACATAGGGTCAAACAAAGGTACGCCTGGTTTCCAGCCTGAAGTACGGAGCAAACCTGCTGCCAAATTTTCGCGCAAAGGCGCATCGCCTGTTTCTAAACGCCAGCCGCGTTTGAATAAGGCTTCACCTGAAGTATCGAGATAAACGGTGTAGTTGTGTGCATCTAAGAAACCGACGATGCGCATATCCGGTTGTTTGGTATCAACCGATGGGCGTTGCGTGAATTGATCGCGGAAACGATCGCAGATCGCATCCTTAATTTTAAGTGTGGTGAATTCTAAACTCTTGAGTGGCGACTTCACCGCAGTGACATCAACGCGTATCGTGTGGTGATAGCCAAACCAATCTTCCCACGGCTGTTCTAGCGTCAAATCGTAGATATCGTTTTCGTTGGTGTAACCACCGTGCGCCATCCGCAACAGGACGCGGGAAGCGATACGTGAATGCAAGTTGACGCGATACGCATCATTCAGCTCGCCAGAAAAATGTACACCACCTGGCACTTGTGTGTGGACGTGTATCGTCTTAGGTGATTTGAGATCGGCGATCTCGTTGAGCTCTTCGGCTAAAGCCGTTTCCAAACCGCGTGGGCACGGGCAAAAATAAGAATAACGTGTTTTCATGGGGGACCTTTTTTCCGTCATGGTTTTAAAAACTCTGACCACGCTGCGTGACCAGAGGGCTTACTAAAAATTAAATGCAAATACTTTTTTCGAACTAAGACGCAAACGCGCGTTCAAGAAAATCTAATCTATCTTGTCCCCAAAAGCCGTCGCCTTTGTACACATACCAAGGGGCGCCAAAAACATTGGCGGCAATCGCATCATTGGTATTGCGTTCATAGTCAGCTTGTACTGCTGCGGTTTCTGCTGACTTTACCAATTGTTTGCCATCTAAATCTGCATCACAGGCGAGGCCAATTAGAGTTGCTTCATCGGCGATATTTTTTTGTTCTGCCCACATGGCACGCATGATCAATGTTGATAAAGCCAATGCGACTTCGTTACCATGCGCGATTTGCGCAGCGATGATTAATCGCGCTGCAGGATCGGGCGTAACCGGAAAAAACTGAGGTTGCACATGCATAGGGACTTGCAAAAAGTCGCTCCAACGCTGCAACTCGAGCAGACGATAAGCTTGTCGTTGCGGCGCGCGTTTGGCCAATGGTAAACCGCCAGACGCTGCAAACACACGGCTTAAATCGCAAGGTTTAAGAGCAATTTTTACTTTGTGCTTGGCTGCAATATCGATAAAGCGTTGATGACCTAAATAAGACCAAGGTGAATGGGGTGCGAAATAGTAATCACAAACTTTGCTCATGCAAGACACTCCACAGGTTAAACGTCTATCTGTTGTCTGATTGACTAATCGACTCTCAAACTTGGTACTCCATTCAACATACTAAGCTGCACAAATTGTAGGGCGGGTGCAACCCGCGCCGCACGCCAATTTAGCACCTAAGCAGCGCGGGTTTCACCCGCCCTACGAGACTTTTGTTTCTGCTGAACTACCCTCATCCCTGCCCTCTTCCGCTCGCGGGCGAGGGAGTGTTATCTGCATTCGACTTTTCTACAAATAGCCGACTAAAACGGTTTCACCACCACCAAAATCACTGCCGCAATCATCATTAATACTGGTACTTCATTGAAAAAGCGGAACCACTTGTGGCTGCGTTTGTTTTGACCGCGTTCAAATTTTTTCAAGACACTGCCGCAAGCATGGTGATAGCCGATCAACAAAACTACAATCGCTAACTTCGCATGCATCCAGCCATTACCTGGCCCTTTGCCAATACCGTAGCCTAGCCATAACCAAAAGCCCAATACCAATGCAGGAATCATCAAGATGGTCATAAAGCGGTATAACTTACGTGCCATTAGCAGCAAACGTTCAACGCTAGGTTGATGACTTTCCATCGCCAAATTGACAAAAATACGCGGCAAATAAAATAAGCCGGCAAACCAAGAGGCGATAAATACTATATGAAATGCTTTGACGTAGAGCATGGATGACCTTATTTTTGACTATATTTCTGTTATTGGCGAACTTCACCATGACCAAAGACCACGTATTTCAAAGAAGTTAATCCTTCCAAGCCAACGGGTCCGCGCGCGTGCAGTTTATCATTAGAAATGCCAATTTCCGCGCCGAGCCCATATTCAAATCCATCCGCAAATCTGGTCGATGCATTCACCATCACAGAAGCTGAATCGACTTCACGCAAAAATGCCATCGCGCGACTATAGTCTTCGGTGATGATGGATTCTGTGTGTTTGGACGAATATTGTGTGATGTGTGCGATCGCTTCCGCCATGTCCGCGACGACTTTAATTGCCAAAATCGGCGCTAAATATTCGGTGGACCAATCAGCTTCTTGTACTTGGGCTAGATGAGGATAAGCGTGTAGGATTTGTGCTGCTTGTGCATCACAACGCAATTCTACTTTTTCAGTCAAATAACGCTCGGCTAACAAGGGCAAAACCTTCGGTGCAATTGCTTCGGCCACCAATAGAGTTTCCATTGTATTGCACGTACCATAACGATGGCATTTTGCATTAAATCCTATATCGATCGCTTTTTGAATATCCGCTTTATCATCGATATAAACATGGCAAATACCATCCAGATGCTTGATCATTGGCACAGTCGCTTCGCGCATCAAGCGTTCTATCAAACTTTTGCCACCACGCGGGACGATCACATCGACATATTCTGGCATAGTAATCAAGGCACCAACCGCTGCACGATCGGTGGTAGCAACTACTTGCACCGCTTGTTCCGGCAAACCAGCCGCAGCTAAGCCTTCTTTCACCAGTAACGCCAGTGCGCGATTGCAATGAATAGCTTCGGAGCCACCGCGCAAGATGGTTGCATTACCACTCTTGATGCACAAACCCGCGGCATCCACCGTCACATTCGGTCGCGCTTCATAAATAATACCGATCACGCCCAGCGGCACGCGCATTTGTCCAACCTGTATGCCAGATGGGCGATATTTCATATTCGAGATTTCGCCGATGGGATCGGACAAGCGGGCAATTTGTTCTAGACCTTCTGCCATCGTAGCAATCGCTTTATCGCTTAAGGCAAGGCGATCTAACATCGCGGCATCCATGCCCGATGCTCGCGCTGCAGCGAGGTCTAATTCATTCGCTGTACGCAGTGCTGGTGCTTCACGACGGATAGCGGTTGCGATTGCCAGCAAGGCTTTATTTTTGGTCGCTGTGTCGGCCTTTGCCATCGCTCGTGAAGCGGCGCGAGCCTTCTGACCCAATGTCTGCATGTAATCTTGAATATTGTAGGTATTGAGATCCGTACTCATCTTTGTTTAACCTAAACTCTATTAGTATCATTGATTGGTTAGCGCTACGCATCTCAAAATTTCTTAGCTGGGATGCAGCACTAGGCGCTCAGCACGCACTACACAATCACCTTATATGTCGATATTGCGAGCATGAGCAACAACGCGATGCGCCCAAATAAGCGATTTGGCGAAGCGTTAATTTGCTTTTGCTACGCGCAAACCCAGATGCAACAAAGCATCCCAAGCGTCACCAGCAAATTTTGGCGCACGTAAGCCCTTCACCATTTTGTCGATTTGCGCAGCGTCTTGTAATGCTGCTTGCAGGGTCGCCAAACTCACGCGACGTAATGCGGGTTCCATGAGTTTTTCTCTTGGGCCCCAGATACGGTACTCTTTTAAGAGTGCCCCCAATGGGCGTCCTTGTGCGACGCCGGATTTTAATTTGAGTAAGGTGCGTAGCTCTTCTGCCATCGCCCACAAGACCAAAGGTAGCGCTTCGCCTTCACCTTTGAGTCCATCTAACATTCTGACCAAACGTGCCACATCACCGACTAGCATCGCTTCGTTGAGTTTAAAAACATCATAACGGGCGACGTTTAAGACTGCGTCATGGATCACGTCAAAACTCAATTTACCTTGTGGATGTAGCAAACCGAGTTTTTGAATTTCTTGATGCGCTGCGAGCAAATTGCCTTCCACCCTATCCGCAATAAACTCCAAGCTTTGACGATCGGCACTTTGGCCTTGTGCCGCCAATCGTTGTCCTATCCAATTCGGCAAGGCAACCCGTTCAATTAAAGGGATGTCGATATAGACGGCAACCTGCTGCAACATCGTCACCCAAGCTGCTTTTTGCGTTGCCCAATCAAGTTTAGGCAAGGTAATTAAAGTGATGTTATCGGGCGAGAGATCTCGTACATATTCTTGTAAAGCCGCACCGCCGTCTTTGCCTGGTTTGCCAGTCGGGATACGCAAATCAATCAGCTTTTTATCGCCAAATAAGGATTGCGATTGGTTCGCAGCGAGCAGTTCGCCCCACTTGAAATAGCGTTCTACCGTGAGAATTTCACGCTCTAAAAAACCTTGTGCTTTCGAGACTTTACGAATTTTGTCAGCGGTCTCTTGAACTAGCAAATGCTCATCGCTGGAGATGACATACATCGCCGCCAAACCTTTGGCGAGATGGGCATCAATAGCATCGTAGCGTAATTGCATATTCTGTTTTGACCTTAGTTTGCTTAGTTTGCTTAGTTTGCTTAGTTTGCTTAGTTTGCTTAGTTTGCTTAGTTTGCTTAGTGTGCTTAGTGTTCTTAGTCTGCTTTGACTGGTGCATCCATCTTCACGACGGCGAGACGGCGCATAATTTGTTGTACCAATTCCGATTGCATGTCGCGATACAACAAAGCTTCCTCCGCTTCTTTCGCGAGGACTTCATTCTCTTTAAAACTGAGATTGCGCTTCAAGCTAATCGTGGTCGGTTCTAATACTTCACGTCCGGCTTTATCACGCAAACGAAATTTCAAGTTGTAAATCAAATTGAATTCACGCACACGACCTTGGCTGTTCAGTGACAAGATCGTCTTATCACGCGACTCACCTAACACATCCAAAATCACATCCGCCGAAGTCGCTTGAGTAGTGACTTCCGTTTTACCATTCGCACGTAGATTGCGTTTGAGTTCACCGCCTAAAGCAGAACTATCTGGCAAACCGACGTAAATACTTTGGAACGGAAACGCGACTGCGCCGCGTAACGCGAAGCCGCAAGCGCTTAGACCCATGATAAAAACAAGATAACTAACAATTTTTAGAAAACGCTTTATGCTCATGAGGCTTTCACTCTACTTAACAACTGGGATTTCAAACTCCCTTCTCCCGCAAGCGGGAGAAGGGTCGGGGATGAGGGTGGTTCAGTTTCGAATAGAATCATCTAGGACGAAAATCAGGAGCGCCCACCGCTTTTTGACTTTCAACGACTTTATCGTTTCTGAACCGCCCTCACCCTAACCCTCTCCCGCTTGCGGGAGAGGGAATAATTAGGAGCTCAAATCTATGCATATCCTGCACCCGCCCCGCAAAAAATCAGTCAAACTCAAACAACAATATTCACCAACTTACCCGGCACAACAATAATCTTCTTCGGTGCACCTTCGATAAAACGTGCGGCACTTTCATTCGCTACTGCTGCCGCTTCTATCGTCGCTTTGTCAGCATCTTTCGCTACCTTGATACTACCGCGCAATTTGCCGTTCACTTGCACCATCAATTCGATTTCGTCTTGCACCAATGCCGCTGCATCGACTTGTGGCCAAGGTGCGTCGATGATGCCGCCGAGGTCTTTCGCATAGCCGAGCTCATTCCACAAAGCATGCGTGATATGCGGACAAACAGGATACAAAGCGCGCAACAAAATACCAAAAGCCTCACGCATCGCAGCAGCTGAACCTTCTGCTTCTGATTTGAACGATTCAATTGTATTCAACAATTTCATCGCACCAGAAACCACCGTGTTGTACTGCAAACGATCATAATCGCCATCGATCTGTTTCAAGGTGTTATGCACTTCAAAACGTAAAGCTTTGACATCTGCAGCGTAGTTCGCTGCAGGGGTTGCGCCAGCGGCAATCGTTACAGAGAATTTCAACGCTGTCGCCCACAGACGACGCAGATAACGTGATGCGCCTTCCACACCGCTGCTGCTCCATGCGGCACTTTGATCTGGAGGGCCTGCGAACATCGTGAACAGACGTGCAGTATCTGCACCAAATTGACTGATAATATCTTTTGGCTCGACTACATTGTTTTTGGACTTGGACATTTTCTCAATGCCACCCATTTGCACAGGCTGTCCATCGCTCTTCAAACTGGCGGAAATTGGACGACCTTTGTCATCATGCTGCACTTCCACTTCGTTCGGGTAGAACCATACTTTTTTGCCGCATGCATCTTCACGGTAGTAAGACTCATTCAACAACATCCCTTGCGTGAACAAGTTTTTGAATGGTTCGTCAATTTTCACCAAGCCCATATCACGCATGGCTTTAGTCCAGAAGCGCGCATACAACAAATGCAAGACCGCGTGTTCGACACCGCCGATATACTGATCCATCGCCATCCAGTAGTCGTTGCGTTCATCGACCATCGTTGTCGCATCTGGGCAGGTATAGCGCATGAAGTACCAACTGGAGTCGACGAAAGTATCCATGGTGTCGGTTTCACGATGCGCTGGTTTGCCGCATTTCGTGCACGGCACATTCAAGAAAGCTGCATGCGTTTTCAATGGATTGCCAGAGCCATCTGGAATACATTCGGTTGGCAAAACAACTGGCAAATCTTCGTATGGCACAGGCACATCGCCGCAGTCATCGCAATGGATGATAGGAATCGGTGTGCCCCAATAACGCTGACGAGAAATACCCCAATCACGCAAACGCCAAGTGGTTTTCTTCTCACCTACACCTTTAGCGACCAAATCGGCTGCAACAGCGTCGACAGCGGCTTTGTAGTTCAAACCATCGTATTTACCAGAATTGACCGTCACGCATTTTTGTTTATCGCCATACCATTCTGCCCAAGCATCGGTGGTGAAGTTCTCGCCCTCAACGGCGACGACTTGTTTGATCGTGATACCGTATTTTTTAGCGAATGCGAAATCACGCTCATCATGCGCAGGAACGCCCATCACAGCGCCATCGCCATAGCTCATCAACACGTAGTTGCCGACCCAAACTTCCACCTGCTCGCCAGTCAATGGATGCGTGACAAATAAACCTGTTGGCAAACCTTCTTTTTCTTTGGTCGCCATTTCTGCTTCTGTGGTACCGCCGGCTTTGCATTCTTCGATGAATGCTGCCAACTTCACATTATTCTTTGCAGCGACGGTTGCGATGGGATGCTCTGCAGCGACCGCACAGAAAGTCACACCCATAATGGTGTCAGGACGTGTGGTAAAGACGCACATCTTGCCGTCTTGTACCAAAGCGCCTGTGTCATCTTTAATCTCGTGGCTGAACGCGAAACGTACGCCCTCACTCTTACCTATCCAATTGCGCTGCATGGTACGAACTTGGTCTGGCCAACCATCGAGTTGGTCGATGCTAGACAAGAGCTCTTCCGCATATTGCGTGATGCCGAAGTAGTAGCCTGGAATCTCACGTTTTTCAACAATCGCACCAGAACGCCAACCGCGACCATCAATAACCTGCTCGTTCGCCAATACGGTTTGGTCGATCGGGTCCCAGTTCACTACTTGGGTCCTCTTATAAGCAATGCCTTTTTCCAACATCTTCAAAAACAACCATTGATTCCAACGGTAGTAATCTGGATCACAAGTTGCCACTTCACGTGACCAATCAAATGCCAAACCCAAAGGTTGCATTTGCGATTTCATATCTTCGATGTTGGCGTAAGTCCATTCTGCTGGTGATTTTTTGTAGGCAATCGCCGCATTTTCCGCTGGCAAACCAAACGCGTCCCAGCCCATAGGCATCAAGACGTTATAACCCTTCATGCGCAATTGGCGCGCCAGCATGTCGTTGATCGTGTAGTTACGCACGTGCCCCATGTGTAGCTTGCCAGATGGATATGGCAACATCGAGCAAGCGTAGTACTTCCCTTTGGGGAAACGCGGATCGTTTTCTACCGTTTTAAACGCGTTTGTTTGTGTCCAATGCTGCTGGGCGGCTAATTCGACTTCTGCTGGGCTATATTTTTCTTGCATGACAATTCGATTGAAGAAATAAGTAAAATTGGTAAAAAATGAAGGCTACATTAACCTTAGATTATAAGGCTAAAGCGCGATGATATGAGGGAATCCGCTGAGAAAAAGCCAGTTTTGACTTACTTTTTCAGGCTAGCGGTAGGTGATTGCGAAGATAATTGCGAAGTTGCTTGCAAAGCTGATTTGGTGGAACTCACTGCGGTCTTTGCCTCTGTCGCAAAGCCAATTTTATTTAACCCATGCGCTTGCGCAGCAGACATGACTTGGGCAATCGACTCATATCTGGTTGACTTATCTGCACGCAATAAAATCTCTGGTTGTGGCTTTTGTTTTGCACTCAATTCAAAGCGCGATCCAACTTGTTCCAATGTGACTAACTCGGCATCCCAAAACAATTTGCCTTCAGGATCAAAAGACAAAGTGATGGTTTTCAAATCTTGCGGTAAGGCTGACGATTCTGCTTGTGGCAACTCTAAGCGAATTGCATGATTGAGCAAAGGCGCTGCAATTATAAAAATCACCAGCAATACCAACATCACATCAACCATCGGTGTGACATTAATATCAGCCATCGCCACCATGGGCTTACCAGAACGACCACCGACACTTTTGAATTGACCAAATCCCATCAGTCAGACCTCAATCAATTCGCTTTGGTCAAATACGCGTGCAAATCGAAGGCGAAGCCATCTAATTCAGCGAATGTGATTCGATTAACACGATTGAATGCGTTATAAGCAAGCACAGCAGGAATCGCCACGATCAAACCTAAGCCTGTCATGACTAGTGCTTCACCAACCGGGCCAGCGACAAGATCAATTTGAATCGCAGATGAACCTGATACCGCTGTCAACGCATGGTAGATGCCCCACACAGTTCCCAGCAAACCAATGAAAGGTGCGGTAGCGCCAATTGAAGCTAGCAAAGTCAGTCCTGACTCTAAACGCACGGTGACGCGATTGAGTTCTTCTCGTATTACCCGCGTCACAATATCGCCAACCTCGGTTTTAGCCATAATTGATTTAGTCCGACTTGCAGGATTAACTGCTTGCAAACCTTGTTTTGCCAGCGGGGTATAAATATTTTCTACATCGAGCGCATCTAACAAGGTGACAGCATCCTCGATGCTTGGCGAGTTCCAAAATACTTGCAAAGCATGGGTGCTGCGTCGTATGCGCCAAAAAGACCAAGCCTTGGAAAAAATAGTGAACCAACTAATCAAGGACATCAAAATGAGAAAGACCGCAACAGCTCGACCTAACTCATCAAGTTGCATCCAATATTGGCTTAGTGTGATCGGCATAAACGAATCTCAACTTCCGTATTAAATTCAGTTCAAACCAAGTACATCGTACATATCAAACAAACCGGTTTGCTTATCCGCGAGGAAACGTGCTGCACGTAAGCTGCCATGCGCGTAGGTCACACGGCTAGACGACTTATGCGTAATCTCGACTCGCTCACCAATTCCTGCGAACAATACAGTGTGATCACCAACAATATCACCACCACGTACCGTCGCAAATCCTATCGATGATGGATCACGCTCACCTGTCACACCTTCACGCGAAAATACACCAACTTCTTTCAAATCACGTCCTAAAGTGTCGGCAATAACTTCGCCCATTTTTAGTGCCGTACCGGACGGAGCATCAATTTTGTGGCGATGATGGGCTTCAATAATTTCGATATCGTAACCGTGCGAAAAACTCTTAGCAGCCATTTCTAATAACTTCATCGTCACATTAACACCAACGCTCATATTGGGTGAAAACATAATAGCGGTCTTCTTTGCTGCTTCAGCGATTGCAGCTTTGCCAGCATCATCAAATCCCGTGGTACCGATGATCATTTTGATTCCATGCTCGGCGCAGTATTTCAAATGCTCTAAAGTGCCTTCAGGACGCGTAAAGTCAATCAAAAACTCCGCATCCGCTAAGCCTTTTGCTAAGTCAGATTCAATTTGAATACCTGTCGTTTTACCTAGCGCCAATCCAGCATCTATACCCAGAAATGCAGACTGCGGAATATCTAGCGCACCAGCAAGTTGCGCATCATCGGCGGCGACGATTGTTTCGATCAACATTTTACCCATGCGGCCAGATGCACCAGCCACAGCGATTTTCATACTAGACATAATTTTACTCGGTGAATTCTTGGCTTATTTATTAGCTTATTTGTTCGCTTATTTTTTCTTCGGCGCTTCTTCGGTAGGCATCGATTCATTACGTGATGTAATTGCCGAACTCGTAATGTGCGCGAGATATTCTTTTTCGGTCGGTAAATTACCACCTTCAAAACGCGCTACCGTATTGTCTTTGAAGAAAATCGCCAAACGACTAGAGATCACTTCACCATTCGGTTTCAACATACGGAATGGATAATCCCAACGATCTTCATGAAACATATCGGTTAATAAAGCAGTACCCAATAAGAAACGCACTTGCTCACGTGTCATGCCTTCTTTCAACTGAGACACCATTTCTTGCGACACGAAATTACCTTGTTGAATCGAAATTCGGTAAGGCGAAATAAAACCAAACAGCTTTTCGACACCAGTTGGTTTAACGATTTGTGTTCCCTTGACTGCATTTGCATCTGCTTCTGCAATTTCTGCTTTCTTTGTCGCACAACCAGACAGCACGACACACAAGGACGCCATGCCAACTAAAGCAAATCGATGAGAGATCTTTGTAAAACGGGTGAATTGCATAAACTACCTCAATTTTTCAAGCAAGAATGTCGAACTGGGAAACTTCAGATAAGATAGCAGAAATTTCTTACGCAGCTCCAAAACCCGATATCATAAAGCACTTAGCCTTCTTTTGAATGAAAACATGACAAATAACACGCCTGACCTAAAAGCGAGCGGTTTAAAAGCGACTCTGCCACGTTTAAAAATCTTGGAAATCTTTCAAAGTAGCACAGTACGCCACTTAACTGCGGAAGATGTGTATAAGATCTTATTGACAGAAAACATGGATGTCGGTTTGGCGACAGTCTATCGTGTGCTAACGCAATTTGAACAAGCAGGTTTATTGCATCGCAATCACTTTGAATCGGGCAAAGCCATTTTTGAACTGAATGAAGGTTCGCATCACGACCACCTCGTTTGTTTAGATTGTGGTCGCGTCGAAGAATTTTTTGATGATCAAATTGAAAAACGTCAACATGCTATCGCTGAGGAGCGTGGTTTTGCCATTGCTGAGCACTCACTAGCTTTGTATGGAAATTGCACCAAAAAAGATTGCGCTAACAAGAAATAACTTGTACGCATCCAGAAAAGACAAAAGCGGGAAAAATCCCGCTTTTTGTTTTTTATTGGTTTTTTACTATTTACTCGACAATATCTTCAATCTTTAGAGAATTTTTTCCTCTACCTCAACCGCACTCAAGTCTGGGCTGGCTTTTGCTTACGATTAGCTCGCACTTTACCAACGACATTTCCCACTGTATCGAGCACTTTTTTTGCATTAAATGGCTTAATAATATAGCCACTAATGCCACTTTTTACTGCTTCAGATACAACTTCTTGATCTGTACTTGCCGTCACCATTAATACAAACACATCTTGCATCACCATTCTGATGCTCTTTAATGCTTCGATACCACTCACTTTGGGCATCACTACATCTAGCAAAATGATGTCGGGCTTCAATCTGGTTGCCATTTCCAACGCAGCATCTCCATCCAAAGCCTCGCCGATGACGTTATATCCATCGTGACGCAAAATCACACGCAAAGTTTCTCGTGTCATGTCATTATCATCAACGATCAGCACAGATATGTCTTTATTGTCAGCCATTTTTATACAAGATTTATGTTTAATCCAAGTGTGTCGAAGCTCTCAACTCACTAACTCATCGTCGCCAATACCTTACAGTAGCTGCCCCAAATTAAATACCCCAATTAGTCGTCATTAGAAGATTAATGATTCAGCGCATTTGATAAAAGTTTAGCAGTAATATCAACAATTGGAATTACTCGTTCATATGCCATCCGCGTCGGGCCTATCACCCCGAGAGTGCCGACGATTTTACCATTGACTTCATACGGCGCAGTAACGACGCTCATTTCTTCCATCGGCACTAACTGCGATTCGCCACCAATAAATATTCGAACGCCAGACGCATTACTCGATACATCCAACAACTGCATCAATCCACTCTTTTGCTCAAACAAATCAAAAAGACGTCGCAAAGAACTCATATTCGACGACAAATCTCTGACATTAAGCAAATTACGCTCGCCTGAGATCACCATATCTTCGGTATTTTCTGCCATTGCCTCACTGCCTGCTTGCAATGCAGCATGCATTAGACGATTCATATCGCCTTGTAACTCACGTAATTCGCGCTTAATGTTGACCCGCGCCTGATCAAAACTTTGCCCGCCAAAATTTTGATTTAAATAATTTGCCGCTTGTATCAATTGGGTTGGCGTATAGTCAACATCGGTCAACAATAAACGATTATGCACTTCGTCGTTGGGAGTAACCACCACCAACAATATGCGTTTTTCTGATAATCGTAAAAATTCAACTTGCTTAAACACTGACTCTTGCCTCGCTGTCATCACGACGCCGGCAAACTGAGATAAGGACGAGAGCACTTGCGCAGCATTGGCAATCATTTTTTGTGGCGAACCAGCAATAATTGACGATGGCATACGAGCGCCCAATGCACTCTCCAAAACAGTTTCATCAAGCTCTTGGACAGTGAGTAATTGATCAACAAAAATGCGATAACCACGTGGCGTTGGAATCCTGCCCGATGAAGTATGCGGACTCGTGACAAATCCCATGTCCTCTAAATCTGACATGACATTACGTATCGTTGCTGGAGACAATTCCAAGCCCGATATTTTGGAAAGTTCACGTGAGCCTACCGGTTGACCATCTGCGATGTACCGTTCCACTAGGGCTTTTAATAAGGTTTGAGCGCGAGTATCTAGTTGCATAGTTTTATTTTAGGCTAGAGGCCACACAAACGGATCATTTTTTGCAAACCTCCAACAGTCAATGCGTAATTAACTTGAGTTCTCGCAATAATTCTTGCATATCGCGCACGATCAAATCCGGTTTAATGTGCGCATGCTCAGTCTCTGCCAAATTAACACCCTTTCGATTTATCCATGTCGCCAGCATACCAACTTGCTGCGCACCGACTACATCCAAGCGAAGATCGTCGCCCAAGTACATCACTTCTGCTGGCTTTAACTGTAATTTTTCTAGCATTGCTAAAAAAATTCGTGGATCTGGCTTGGCACAGCCAAATGTATGCGCTGCTAACGACACAGAGAAATGCGTATCTAAACCTATAGACTCAAGATCAGCAAATCCGTTAGAGATTGATCCTAAAATGAAGCGTTGTTTTAAAATTCCAAGAGCTGGCATCACATCCTCATAAAACGTAACGCGATTCCGCGCCTCAGCAAACACCTGCATCGCCTGATCCACCAACTCTGGATGCGCATCGAATTCGGCAAATACTTGTTTTAGCAGCGTATGTCGCAAAGCCCATAAATCGTAAGAAAAACGATGCTCAGTCTTTTGCAAAACTTGTCTTTTTTCTCTTAACGCTTCAATTGAATAACGTGTCGTCAAGCTTGGCAATTGCGCGGCGATCCAATCATGCAAGCTTGCCTCGGCTTGCTGAATCACCGGCGCGACGGGCCACAAAGTATCATCTAAGTCAAAAATAAGTGCCTTTATCGTCATTTAAATCGCCTAAAAGAAAACCGTAAGTTCATGCATCAAAACAAGCGAGTGTAACCGAAGCGCTGCTGTCTATGCGGCTCAATGCAAGCTAGTTTGATTCAATCTGACTTGATATGATTTGAATTGATAAAAATGCTTCAATGCGATTGAAATCAGTTCACATACAATATCAATCCAAACTCACGACTCTTGCCCAATTTAACTCCCCGCCATTTATGACTATTCTTATCCAACAAGCCAATGCCAACGATGTAGAACGAATTGCTCCTGTATTTGACGCTTATCGCGTGTTTTACCAGCAACAGAGTGACCTTGATCTCGCGCGTCGATTTCTATTCGAGCGACTGAAAAATCAGGAGTCCATACTATTCTTCGCGAGCGATACATCTGGACAAACTTTGGGTTTTGTACAAATGTACCCCAGCTATTCTTCGGTCTCAGCACAACGCCTTTGGATACTGAATGACTTATATGTCCACCAATCAGCCAGAAGACAAGGGATCGCCAAACAATTAATGGATAGAGCGCGAGAATTTGCCATCGGTACTAAAGCCAAAGGCTTGTTCCTTGAAACAGCGCACGACAATTATCAAGGCCAAAGCCTCTACACCGCATTGGGCTATCAAAAAAACAGCGAGTATTATTATTTTCTCGACTTACGTACCTAATAAGATACGCCAGAGACAAAGAATGCTTGAATCAGCACCAAAAGCAACGCGACCAGTAATTTGGTAAGTTTCATCAAAAATAAAATAGAAGAGCTCAAACCAAGCAACAGAACATATATATTCACCAACAATTTCCGCAAAGTGGCTGAGATTTGGCAGAGAAGTCGCTGAGAATAGTGTAATCTTAAGAATTATTTAAACTTTGTTCCTACTCTATGACAACGATATCTAAAACCATAGCTTTGATCGGTAAGTACAATGCGCTTGGTATGGGAGAATCGTTAAATGAGTTAGCAAACTCTCTTGCCGATGCTGGGCATGTGGTTGTTTTCGATACCGACTCAGCACAAAATCTCGCTTTAAATGATTTCCCAGCCTTATCGGTTGCCGATATCGGTCGAAGTGCTGATGTCGCGATCGTACTCGGTGGTGACGGAACCATGCTAGGAATTGCACGGCAATTAGCGCCATACGATGTTCCCTTAATTGGAATCAACCAAGGTCGTTTAGGGTTCATCACGGATATCCCACGTGATCAAATGATTTCTGTGGTTGCGCACATTTTAAGTGGCAAGCATATCGCGGAAGAACGTCGTATGCTGGAAGCGATCGTAGTGAGAGACGGCGAGCAAATATTCAGCGGCGTCGCGTTCAATGACATCGTACTATCGCGCGGTGCAGGCTCTGGCATGATTGAATTGCGGGTCGAAGTCGATCAGCATTTCATGTACAACCAACGGTCTGATGGCTTAATCGTATCAACCCCAACAGGTTCAACTGCTTATGCTTTATCCGCTGGCGGTCCGTTGCTACATCCTAGTTTAGGTGGAATTGCAATGGTTCCGATTGCGCCACATGCGCTATCGAATCGCCCTATTGTCTTACCAGACACAAGCGTGATCAGTGTTGAAATCGTTGCTGGGCGCGATGCTAGTGTGAATTTCGATATGCAATCCTTTGCCAATCTCAATCACAAAGATAAGATCATCATCAAACGTTCGACACATCATATTACTTTCTGGCATCCAGAGGACTGGAACTACTACCACACCTTGCGCGAAAAACTGCACTGGAACGAATACCCTTCCGTCGAAGGCGCGCTGAATTAATTCAGCGTCGCAAAATCTTGTCCCGCAAAGAACTGTAAATAAATACAGTGTTTTATCACACCCAGTACCTAGCACTACGGTAAAATATACCCACAAGTTGATACACTCACTTTAAATAATTTCGCTTATTCACCAATACTTCGATTTGATCCTATGCTTCGTACGCTTGCTATTCGTGACTTTGTTATCGTTGATGCGATTGAACTTGAATTTTCTGCTGGCTTTACCGTCTTTACTGGCGAAACCGGTGCTGGCAAATCAATTTTGATTGATGCACTGGCGCTCACTTTAGGTGGTCGAGGTGATGCCAGCATGGTTAGAGAAGGTGCGCAAAAAGCAGATATTTGTGCAGAATTTTCCTGCAATGCCGTCACTGTTGATTGGTTGAAAGAGCACGATTTCTATGCAGATGACGAGCAGCTATTGATTCGTCGAGTGATTGATAATGCAGGTCGTTCAAAAGCCTACATCAACGGCATCAACGCAACTGCAGCACAACTGCGAGAACTTGGTGAATTGCTGGTTGATATTCACGGTCAACATGCACATCAATCTCTATTAAAAGCCGAAGCACAACGCCAACTTCTCGATATGCAAGGCGGTCTGCAATCGCTCACAAACGAAATTGCTCAGCGCTTCAAACATTGGCGCAACCTAGCAAAACAAAGAGAAGAATTTGAGCAAAATGCAAAAAATATTTTGCAGGAACGTCAGCGCCTAGAATGGCAAGTTGGAGAACTAGACAAGCTACAGCTCAAACAAGGCGAGTGGGAAGAAATCAACCAAGAACATAGCCGTTTAGCGCACGCCGCCAGTTTATTGGAAGGCGCGCAAGAAGCTGCTGATATCATTGCCGAATCCGATCACCCAATATTGTCACAAGTTTCTTCGACCCTACAAAAACTCAATAAACTGGTCGAGTTTGATAGCAAACTAACGCCAATTATTGAATCACTTGAATCCGCCAGAATTAATTTACAAGAATGTGCTTATGCACTAAACGACTATCTTGGTCGGGTTGAACTTGATCCTGCGAGATTAAAGCAAGTAGAACATCGGGTTGAAACCCTACACAGCACTGCGCGCCGCTTCCATGTCGAACCAGAGGGATTGATTGGCGAACTCGCCAGTTTGCAACAACAACTTCAACAATTGTCAGGCGCGTCCGATATCGCGTCCTTAAGAAAACAAGAAGAGTTAGCCTACCAAGCTTATTTCAACGAAGCGCAAACATTGAGCAAAAAGCGCCAAGCATTAGCGCTAGAATTAGGACAGGCCGTAAGCGCAGCGATGCAGGACTTGAGCATGGCAGGAGGTCGGTTTGCAATTCAGTTAGTCGATTGTGAACCAAGCTCGACGGGATTAGAAACAATCGAATTTATGGTTGCCGGACACGCTGGCGTGCAGTTACGTCCACTGGCCAAAGTCGCCTCAGGGGGTGAGCTGGCGCGCATCTCTTTAGCCATTTCGGTGATTACTTCCTGTGCCACAGCAACGCCAACGCTGATCTTTGATGAAGTTGATAGCGGCATAGGCGGCGCGGTTGCTGAAGTAGTAGGACGTTTATTGAAGCGACTTGGGCAAGATAGACAAGTGTTATGTGTAACGCATCTGCCGCAGGTTGCAAGCCAAGCTAATCAACATTTTGAAGTGAGTAAAACACAGGAAAATAATCAAACCTTTTCCCAAATTACGGCGCTTGATAATAAGCAAAGAGTCGAAGAAATCGCAAGAATGTTGGGCGGTGTGGAAATTACCGCGACTACCCGCAAACATGCACGCGAGTTACTCGCTTCATAAAAATAACGCAGCTACAAGATAGAAAGTACAGAATGGCATTTCTTAAAGAACCTGATTATTCTCACGGTAAATTAGTGAAAACCGCAGTCGTGCTGATCAACCTCGGCACACCCGATGCACCAACACCAAGCGCGGTAAAGCGCTATCTCAAACAATTTTTATGGGATCAACGCGTGGTAGAGATCCCACGCGCAATTTGGTGGATGATTTTGCATTTAATTATTCTGCCTTTCCGCTCAAAAAAATCAGCGGAGAAATATGCGACTATTTGGACCAACGAAGGCTCGCCCTTATTAGTTCACACCCGCAAACAAGCGATGCTATTGAAAGGTTATTTGGGTGAGCGCGGACACGAAGTGAATGTGGTGCATGCAATGCGATACGGTTCCCCTTCGATTCCCGACGTTTTGAATCAACTAAAAACCGAAGGCTATGATCGCATTTTGATCCTTCCTGCTTACCCGCAGTATTCAGCGACAACTACTGCATCAAATTTTGATGCGGTCGCCCAGCATTATCAACAAACGCGCAACGTACCTGAGCTACGTTTTATTAAGCACTATCACGATCATCCAAGTTACATCCTCGCCTTAAAAAATAAAATCCTGCAATCATGGGAGCAAAATGGCAAACCAGAAAAACTGGTTATGAGTTTTCACGGCTTACCCAAAGCCTTTTTGATGCGCGGCGACCCTTACCATTGCGAATGCTATAAAACCGCACGTCTACTGGCAGAACAATTGGGGCTAAGCAAAGAAGATTATGTGGTCACTTTTCAATCTCGCTTAGGTCGCGCCGAATGGCTACAGCCCTATACAGAGCCAACTGTGCAAGCACTAGCAAAGCAAGGTGTAAAACGTATCGATGTAGTATGCCCAGGATTTTTGGCTGACTGCTTAGAAACTTTGGAAGAAATTGCGATGGAAGTGCGTCAAGCGTTTTTAACTGCGGGCGGACAAAGCTTTCATTACATCCCATGCTTAAATGAGTCCCCAGATGGCTTGCGCGCTTTAGCAGAAATCACCGAGCAGCATTTGATAGGCTGGCCAACCATGATGACAAACAGCATGAAAGAGGAAGAGAAACAACAAGCACTGATTAGCAGAGCAGAAGCGAAACGTCTCGGCGCTGCGCAATAGCTCTCATGCATAGCACGTTCGTCATTGGCGATGTCCAAGGTTGCTACGATCAATTAGTCGAATTGATTCGGCTAATCGATGCAGTCGATCATCAAGCACGTTTACTATTTGCTGGGGATCTTGTTAACCGAGGACCAAAATCATTACAGACGCTACGTCTAATTAAGAATTTAGGATCTCGCGCTGATAGTGTGCTGGGCAACCATGATTTACATTTGCTGGCACTTGCGAATCAAGTTCGTCCCTCACATCGTAGCGATACCTTAGACGAACTCCTTGCAGCAAATGATTGCAAGGAATTATTAGACTGGTTGCGCCATCGACCGCTCGCCATCGATGTTGATCAACACCTATTAGTGCACGCGGGCGTGTTCGTTAATTGGACAAAATCTCAGACCCTCGCATTGGCACTTGAGGTCGAAACACAATTACGCGGCGAGCATTACCTTCACTTGCTAAGTAGTATGTACGGCAATACACCAAAGCTTTGGCACGACCAATTGCAAGGAGCAGATCGCCTGCGCTGCATCATCAATGGCTTAACCCGCATGCGCTTTTGTCACGCGGATGGCAGTATGGATTTTGATGTGAAAGAAGGTGCTGAGAATGCACCGCAAAACCTGACACCGTGGTTCGATCTTGCGCAGCGCGCCACACAAGATTGCACTGTCGTCTTTGGACATTGGTCAACACTCGGATTAATTCAGCGTGACAACTTAATTAGTCTCGATACTGGATGCGTATGGGGCGGACAATTGACGGCGGTCCGTTTAGAAGACCGACTTGTATTGCAGGTAAACAGTCCGCAACATCAATCACCGTTCTGACTTCAATGCCCAACGGAGTTGACAAAAGCCAAGAATCTTACAACGATACGCCCAGAGCTTTCGCCACCAATTCTCGAGAAACTTGTGCGACTTCTCGACGATGTGCTCCCTTGGTGGGAATCATTGGCAGTTGTATCAATTCTGCTGTCATCACATCCGACTGCAAAATCAATTTCATACTCTCTGCAAACGTCATCTCACCAATAAAATCCGCAGCTGGATGCAGCTGCCCTTGTGCATCCACGTAGCGCAATGCGAACGGTAAAACAGGTACTTCTGCTTCGATCGCTGCTTCAAATAAATTGGCATGAAACGGCAATACACCACCTTGCGCGCCAGTTGTTCCCTCGGGGAAGAATGCAATTCGTTTATTGTCGCGCAGTTGATGCACCAATCCCTCATAGATGCGTCGAACTTCTCTTTGTTTTCCACGCGCTAAAAAAATTGTACCCGCTTGCGCACTGAGCCAACCCGCAATCGGCCAAGTACGAATATCCGCCTTCGCAACAAAGTGACAAGCCTGCCACGAATTAATCACAAAAATATCCAGCCATGACACATGATTCGCAATAATCAACGCGTGATCGGGAATCTGGCCACCACTTTGATCAAGCAAACGCACTTTCACCTTACACAAAGTAAGCAACTGCAACGACCAGCGCTTAACTAAAGCCTCGCGTTTAACTGCCGCAACAAAAGGAAAAATCAAGGCGCACGTTAATACGCCCACGAACACATGCAAAAGTACACGGATAAATCGCAATTTAGGCATGCATCACCAAACCAATGAAATAAGGAAGACCATCAACAAAAAATCCCGCAAGTCTCGCAACTTGTGGGATTTTCTTGAAACACAATTAAAGAGAGTTGTACGCAATTCGACCATGCACAATCGTCGCTTTGACGACAGCAGGCAATTCATATCCCAAGAAAGGCGTATGTTTGCCTTGACTAACCAGCGCGTCAGCACGTACCGCCCATCGCGCATTCGGGTCAAAAAGGCAGAGATCAGCCGCCGCTCCCAATTTAATTTGGCCACCAACCAAACCAACTAATGCCGCTGGATCATGTGTAATTTTTGCGATTGCCTGCTTTAAGCTAATCGCCCCGCGACTATCATCGGCCCACTTGACTGCCAACGACAATAACAATTCCAAACCAGTTGCACCCGCAGAAGCTTCAGCAAATGGCAAAGCCTTTTCATCATCATCGACCGGCGTATGATCTGAACAAATAGCGTCAATTGTGCCATCTGCCAATCCTAACAAAATCGCATCGCGATCGCGCTGACTGCGAAGCGGCGGCGTTAGACGAGCATTAGAATCAAAATAGCCGATATCGTTATCGGTTAAATGTACATGGTGAATACCAACATCACAAGTTAAGACGAGTCCTTCTTTTTTCGCTTGACGAATCAGTTCTAAACCGGCCGCAGAAGATACACGACATAGATGTACTTTTGCGCCTGTCGCACGCATCAACTCAAACAAGGTATGCATTGCAATCGTTTCCGCCATCACGGGTACGCCAGACAAACCCAAACGCGATGCTAGCGGACCACTATGTGCCACGCCACCTTTACCAACAAAGGCATCTTGCGGGCGCAACCAAACGGTATAGCCGAATGTTGCGGCATAAGATAAAGCGCGTTGCAGCACATTAGTATCGACGATGGGTTCTTCCGCTTGCGAAAAGCCCACACACCCAGCTGCGGTCAAGGCAGCCATTTCAGTCAAGTTTTGCCCTTGCAATCCAACCGTCAAAGCGCCCAAAGGATACACATTTGCTTTATGCTGCATCTTGGCTCTTTGCTTTAACATTTCAACCAAGCCAGCCTCATCGAGTACCGGATCTGTATCTGGAGGACATACCAAACTCGTCACACCACCACGCATTGCTGCTTGCAACTCGGATTCCAAGGTTGCCTTGTATTCAAAGCCAGGTTCGCGCAAACGTGCGCTTAAATCAACCAAGCCAGGTATAACCACTAACCCACTCGCATCAATCGTTTGTGTCGCAACAAATGCTGCTGGCGCATCGCCAATTCCGACAACTTTTCCAGCATCGATGAACAGATCTTTCACTGCGTCCATGCCACTTGCAGGATCGATCACTCGGCCATTTTTAATATGAAGATTCATTTAGCTTCTTTCCGAAAATTCTCGTCTTATCTTGCTGTTCGTTTTTTCTTGATCTACTGGGAAGACTGACTTAGGTATTGCTGCCAGAAACAATACTCATCACCGCCATCCTCACCGCAATGCCAAAAGTCACTTGCGACAGAATAACGGCCTGCGGACCATCTGCTACTGCAGAATCAATTTCCACGCCGCGATTCATCGGACCCGGATGCATCACAATCGCATCTGACTTCGCCAATGCCAAGCGTTCTGGCGTTAATCCATACTGTTTGAAATACTCTTGAGTCGAGGGCAATAATGCACCATTCATACGCTCATTTTGGAGTCGCAACATAATCACGACATCCACTCCCTTCAAGCCCTGATTCATGTCGGTGAACACACGCACACCCATTTGTTCTAAGCCACCCGGCAACAAAGTGCGCGGACCAATTACACGCACTTCGGCAGCGCCCAAGGTCGTCAACGCATGGATATCAGAACGCGCCACTCGGCTATGTAAAACGTCACCGACAATTGCTACCGTCAAATTACTAAAGTCTTTCTTGTAGTGACGAATCGTGTACATATCCAACAAACCTTGCGTTGGATGCTCATGACGACCATCACCTGCATTCACCACGTGGACATGATGTTGTTTTGTATCGTTCAAATGTTGTGCGATCAAAAATGGCGCGCCCGATGTCGCGTGGCGAACCACAAACATATCGGCATGCATAGCGGCCAGATTATCAATCGTATCGAGTAAGGATTCTCCCTTGCTGGCACTAGAAGCTGCAATATTGAGATTAATCACATCAGCAGACAATCGCTTCGCCGCAATTTCAAACGTTGTTCTGGTTCGCGTCGAATTTTCAAAAAATAAATTGAACACACTTTTACCGTGCATCAAAGGTACTTTTTTAAGCTCGCGTTCACCAATACTGACGAAAGATGAAGCCGTATCCAAAATTTGAGTAATGATTTTTTTCGGCAAACCGTCGATACCCAACAAGTGCTGTAGTTCGCCGTTCTTATTTAACTGTGGATTTTTCATCTTTAGTCTTCAAGTTATGTTTGATCAAAATATTGTTGCAAAATGACGGCAGCCGCTTGATCATCGATTCGTTCGCCCTGCTTAGCGTGAAACACCGCTGACGAATAGCGCTCATCAACCAACACGACCTGAACACCGTAACGCCCATGCAGTTGATTAGCAAAACGTTGACAACGCGTCGTCATTTCATGTGCGGTGCCATCTTGGTGCATCGGTAAGCCAACTACACACAATACCGGCTGCCACTCTTGAATTAAGCTCGCGATCGCCGCGAATTTACCGTCATTACTCGGTGCTTGAATAATCGTTAAAGCTTGCGCTTGACACATCAAGGTATTGCCAACGGCGACACCGATCCGCTTTAGGCCAAAATCGAAGGCTAAAATTGTTCCACTGACATTGGCGTTATCGACAGTCGCCATCAAGCATGCCCCGCTTCGGCAGCTAACATCAAAGGATCAAAGCCCAACAACTTCATCGCAGCATCAAAACGTTCTTCCACTGGCGTATCAAACATCACGCTTAAATCCGCCGGTACGGTTAACCATCCATTGGCCAGAATTTCTTTTTCTAATTGCCCCGCATCCCAACCAGCATAGCCAATACTTAGCAAAAGTCGTTGCGGAGCCTCACCAGCGGCGAGCGATTCCAAGATATCGCGCGAAGTGGTAAATGAAATTTCATCACTCACTTTTAATGATGAAGAAAACTTACCAACGTTCGCATGCAGCACAAATCCCCGGTCACTTTGAACCGGTCCACCAAATAAAACGGGGCGTTGTCCCAATGGATGGGAGTTCGGAATAATTTCTAATTGCAGATCAATACGATCAAACAGCTCGGCAATCGTCATATCAGTTGGACGATTAATCACCATCCCCATCGCACCGCGTGAATTGTGTTCGCACATGTAAATCACGGTGCCACCAAAAATGGGATCGGCCATACCAGGCATAGCGATCAAAAAATGGTTACTCAGATTCAGTGCTTGCTCATTCACGACTGCGTCAGACGAGTTCATCTTTCGTTGAATTGCTTTTTCTAAAGTATCAGAGAAATCATGTACGAGGAGTTCAATTTCCTCGTCATCAAATTCTTCTTTAGGGGAATTTATTTGTGTTCGCTTCTTCATCCCTATATTTTATCAGTTTTAGTGTGCTTTTATGATCTGTGCTATGGTCACGGGCTAGACTAACAGTGCCGCTTCTCTTTCCCATAAAAAAACAAATCATTGGCTATTTGAAAATATGACTTATACAAAAAGCTTATTCTGGTTTCGTCGAGACTTAAGGCATTTTGATAATGCCGCCTTATATCAGGCATTAAAACAGTCGAGATCTTGCTATTGCGTATTTATTTTTGATACAACAATATTGCAAGCTTTACCAAAACAAGATCGCCGTGTTCAATTTATTCACCAAAGCGTACAAGAGCTACGAGACGAATTGAAAAGAATTGGTGCGCATCTGATCACTTTACATGGCGATCCAGCACTTGAGATTCCGCGTTTAGCGGCGAAGTTAGCTGTCAATGCTGTTTTTGCGAATCGTGATTATGAACCGACTGCCATCGCGCGCGATCAGCAAGTTCGTCAGCAATTAAGTCAATTCCAGTGCGACTTCATCGACTACAAAGACCAAGTTATTTTTGAACAAGATGAAGTTCTGAGTCTGGCTGGCAAACCATTTTCTGTATTCACACCCTATAAAAATGCTTGGCTAAAAAAATTAGCCTCAGAAACCGAAGATGGAGCTGACTTCTATTTCCAATCTTATCCCGTCGCAAGATACGTCAACAACTTTGCAGAACATGTAGAGTCCCCCTTTCCCAGCTTAGCTGAATTAGGGTTTGAGGAACTCGATCAAGATGCATTGAAATTACAAGGTGGTATGTGCGCAGGTGCGGCATTGCTTGATGACTTCCTGACTCGTATCGATCGCTATGGTCTTGCGCGAGACTTTCCAGCGATTAAAGGTCCATCTTATCTATCGGTACATTTACGTTTCGGTACGGTTTCAATCCGATATTTAGTAAGCCAAGCAATGCGGCACATTCGAACGGCGAGCGGCAACGATGGTGCTAGCGTTTGGCTATCAGAACTGATTTGGCGCGACTTCTATTTTATGATTTTGTATCACAATCCACGCGTAGTCGGAAATTCATACAAGCCAGAATACGATGCGATTCAATGGGAAAGCGGAAGCGAAGCGAAGCGCTTATTTGAAGCGTGGTGTGAAGGTAAAACGGGTTATCCCTTAGTCGATGCCGCAATGCTACAGCTGAATCAAACTGGCTACATGCACAATCGCTTGCGTATGGTCGTAGCCAGTTTTTTAGTCAAAGATCTTGGCATCGACTGGCGTTGGGGAGAAGCTTATTTTGCTTTGCATTTAAACGATTTCGACTTATCTGCAAATAATGGCGGTTGGCAATGGGCCGCCTCTACCGGTTGTGACGCTCAACCTTATTTTCGGATCTTCAATCCGATTACACAATCCGAAAAATTCGACGCAGAGGGTAAATTCATACGTCGCTATTTACCGCAACTCGCCAAACTCAATGCAAAACAAATTCATGCTCCTTGGAATACTAGTCCTATCGAATTGCGTGCTGCAAATATCCAGTTAGGTGTCGATTATCCTCATCCAATCGTCGCACACGATGTTGCCCGCCTGCGAACATTAGAGCGATACAGCGTCGTGAAAAAAGTAAGTTAATCAAACCATAAAAAACGCCTCGAAAATTTCGAGGCGTTTTTCTAAGTATCAAACTAAAACGTAATTTAACTTATTACATCTGCTATCAGCTGACTAACTCCGTTTGCTTATTCACAAATCCACTAATCGCTGCCAACAAATCATCCTCGCGATAAGGTTTACCAAAGTACTCATTAACACCCAATTCAGCCGCATAGTTGCGATGTTTATCAGCCGTACGCGAAGTAATCATGATAATAGGAATATGATGAGTTCTTGAATCGCTGCGTACGTTGCGCGTTAAATCGAAACCATCCATACGTGGCATTTCAATATCAACCAACATCACATCTGGCGTGATTGATTGCAACTGTTCGAGTGCATCAATACCGTCTTTC
Organism: Affinundibacterium baiyunense; assembly: GCF_018139645.1. GTDB lineage: Bacteria > Pseudomonadota > Gammaproteobacteria > Burkholderiales > Burkholderiaceae_D > Undibacterium > Undibacterium baiyunense. The sequence goes on along the minus strand of NZ_JAGSPM010000007.1, from coordinate 55,605 downwards.
GCCAACACGACTTGATAACCTTCACGCACCAACAAACGTTGCGTGACACGACGCACGGTTAAAGAATCGTCCACCACCATCACGATATGATGGGTACGCAAACCTTGCACTGGTTCGACGTTTGCTGGTGTCGCTTGCGTCTCCACCATTTCCGCCACGGCACCCATCTCTGGGTTGGCGCTATCGATGTGCGCGTCTGGTAATTTAGCACGTTCATGTTCGATCTTCTGCGCCAATGGAACTGGATTTAAAATCAAAACGATATTACCTGAACCAAGCACTGTCGCACCGGCGATACCGATCATACGCGCTAATTGCGGCCCAACGTTCTTCACCACCACCTCGCGGTTACCTATAATTTGATCAACGTGAATCGCAACACGTTCATTGTCGCTCTTCATAATCAAAATCGGGGTGTACTGTTGAGTGTCTGGCGTCGCATCACGTTCGCCCAACATACTTGGTAAGTAATGTAAAGGCACGCGATTACCCTGCCACACAATTGCACCATCGTTGTAAGCGCTTGCCAGTGCAGCAGACTTCAATTGCTGAACCTGTTCAACCAACACTGACGGCACCGCAAATGTTTTTCCACCTGCATTCAAAATAACTACTTGCGTGACCGCCAACGTCAATGGCAAGTGAATCGTGAAATGTGCTCCCTGCCCTTCAACAGTGCTGACCGAGACACGACCACCTAGGGAAGCCGCCTCAGAACGCACAACGTCCATACCAACGCCACGTCCAGCTAATTCAGTGACTTCACTTGCAGTCGAGAAGCCTGGCTCGAAAATCAAATTGACGACATCCGATTCATTGACATAATTTTCGTCTGTCAACAGACCAACATTTTTCGCTTTCTCACGAATTCGACTGATATTTAAACCTTGGCCATCGTCGGTGAAGTGAATAACAACCTCGTTACCTTCCTGACGAATTTCAATCAATAATTCACCAACTTCACTCTTACCACGTGCGATACGGTCTTGACGTGCTTCGATACCATGCACAATCGCATTACGTAACATGTGTTCAAATGGCGCAACCATTTTTTCCAAAACGCTGCGGTCAATTTCAACAGAAGTACCGCGAATATCCAAATTGACGCGTTTGTCCATTTCCTTCGCGGTCTGACGCGCAATTCGGTACAAGCGTTCTGACACACTGGAGAATGGAATCATGCGGACGCGCATCAAATCTTGCTGTAACTCACGCGTTAATCGCGCTTGCGCATTCAAATCGATAGTTGCGCCTTCGATCGTACGGTTTAACGCAGTTTGTACAGTAGCAACGTCGCTAACGCTCTCAGCCATCATCCGCGTTAATTCTTGCAAGCGTGTAAAGCGGTCAAACTCCAAAGGATCGAATTCACGATCGCCTGAGAATGCCATACGTGAAGTAATTTGCGTCTCCGCTTGAATTTCCACTTCACGCAATTGATCACGCAAACGACTGACGTTTTCGGTCAACTCGGATAAAGAAGCTTTTAGAGTATCAACTTCATTTTCCAATTTGGAACGTGAAATAGAAACTTCACCGGCCTGATTCACCAAGCGATCCAAAATATCGGCACGTACACGTACCAAGGGAACTGGAGCGTTGCTCGCCGCGCCAACTGCCGTCGGCGTTTGCGGCATTGCTTGTCGTAATGCGCGAGAAACAATTGCTGGTTTTGTCGTTGCTACAGCCTCGACAGCTGACGATTGGGCGATTGGCGCTTGCGCGTCGATCACTTGACCGACGGTTGACTCAACATCAGACGATGTTTGATTCGATGCTTGCGTCAGCACGCTCGTATCTTCATTAGATACTGCTACTACGGGCTCAGAATCTTGTGCTGAAGCACTTGGTTCTGCAAGTTCAAATTGATTTAATTCTTCGGTTGCTGACAAATTATGCAAGTCAGCTTCCGGCATCGCTTGTATTGCCAAATCAGGATTTTGCAATCGCTCAAATAAGTGCATCGCATAATCGTGACGAGACAACAAATCTTCCAACAATGGTTGACGAATCGTGCTACCGGTGTGCATCAAGTTTTCGATGCGCGTTTCCATGTCATGCGTATGCTGACCTAGTTGCATTGCACCAGCCATCCGCGCACTACCTTTTACCGTATGCATCAAACGCAAAATGGATTGAGGAATTGCATCATCATCCGGACTTTGCTGCCATGAACGCAATAACTGACCGATCATCGGCAACAGATCATTACCTTCTTCCAAGAACACTGGAAGTAAATCGTGATCAATCTCATCGCTAATTTTGAGTTCAATTTCTGAACTTGCGCGATCAATTGCCGCTTCTTGTTCTACATAAGCTGGAACTGCTGTCGGCGTGATCAGCACAGGCTCTTCAGTGTTGTCTTCAGCAAGGAACTCTTCAGAAACAGGTGCAAGCTCAGGCACTTCTGCCGCAGTCACAGATGCTTCTTCCATTAAGGCTGGCTCTGCTTGAACTTCTACCTCTACTTCTGTCTCTACTTTTGCTTCAAGCTCTGCTTCAGCTTTTACATCATTTTCTAGCTGAACAGCATGCTCTTCCAATACTGGCAAACTGTCTTCTTGTACAGAAGCAGCTATAGCGACAGGCTCTTCATCGGTAAACTCGATCGGCGAAATACTGAGTTCTTCAATATTTTCTACTGGCTCTGATGATAGTAACTCTGATGCTGAATCAATCTCATCCGTTTCTATTGCAAGCAAAAGCGCATCTTGCTCAATTGCGTCTTGAATTAAGGATGTTTGCTCCAAACTTTGCTCGGAATTTTGCTCTGCGATTTGTTCTGAAACCGTTTCCGATACGTGTTCTAGTTCCGGCTGAGAATCGAGTAGAACCGGATCAAGGCGCTCATTTGTCGATGTAATGAACTCGCCATCATCACCAACTTTTGATCGCGCAATCACTTGTTCTAACAACTGTGCCAATTGTAGGTTCTCTTGCGGAGCACGCTCTGCCATTTCCGACAAAGCGAACTTCTGCAGCATCCCTTTTACACAATCAACAGAATGATCCAACAAATCAAACTCATTGGACTCCAAATTGACAGGATGACGCTCTAATCGTTGCAAGACATTCTCTAAACTGTGCGCTAATTCTTGCACAGCGAACAAACCAACCGTCGCGGAACTACCAGCTAATGAATGCGCCGCATGAACCGCATGACGAGAAACTGGGCGTGTTGGCTCATGGCGCCATTCTGCAAAATCTTGCGCGAGGAAGCGCACAATTTCATCAGTCTCCGCCATATAAATCGTATGCAATGGCAGACTAATTTCAATTTCACCAATTCGCTTCGTGTTGTCAGCTTCGTTGGCGATTGGCATCGAGAAGTCAGGGAACTCGATAATCTGCGCCGTCTGTTGACGCGCAATATTGGATTCAACCTCCGAAGTGGATTCTGGCTCGGAAGACGCTTGAAGATCCTCTTCAAGCTCAATCACGCCATCAGTCACTTGCTGTGAATCTGATTCCCTCATTCCCACTTCAGGCGCCAAGTCTGGATTTATTTTTTGCTCAAAGTACTCAATTGGTGGCTCATTCAAATCTTGAGTTTCGTCCTGAGTAGTGTCTTGAGCGTCGACTTGAATTTCGTCATGAATTTCATCTGGAGTCGCCAAAGAAATTGATTCAAGCTCTTGCGCCCCAGCTTGTTCGAGAGCGCTAATTGGCTCGAGCAAGTCTGATGTGTCGTCACTCAAAACATGCTTAGACTTTTCTTCAAGTTTAAGAATATCATTCGACAAATCCAAAGCTGGTAACGTGACTTCAGAGGCTGGTTCAAGCGCATCTAGCTCTTCAGAGACAGCCACAAGCAATTCTGATTCTGGTATGTGATGTTCGGGAATCTGAATTTCCGCTTCTTCAACTGCAGGCAATTCCAATGCAACTGCATTGATTACTTCAGCGTTCGCCTCAACCAGTGCAGACTCCTCTTGCACAGGGGATTCAATCACCGGTGCAACAGCATCAATACTGAAATCCAAACCTTCTTTGACACGCAGAGCGGCTGCAATAATTAAGTCAGAATTTCGACTCGAGCTGCCTTTAGTTTTCAACTCCTCAACCCAAGCATCCATTTGTTCTGTCGCGTACTCAAGCAACTGGTACAAGGCTTCTGTACCCGCACGCGATTCGGACAGCCACAAATTCATGACTTGTTCTATGTTCCAAGCGCCTTCACCGAACACCATCAAACCCACCATACGCCCACTACCTTTTAAGGTGTGGAAAGAGCGGCGTAGACGAATTAAGTACTCTTGATTGCTAGTATCGTGTCTTGAAAGTGGAATGTTCTCACGAACTGCGCCAAGCACTTCGTCTGCTTCCATTAAGAAGATTTCTAACAGCTCGGCATCAATTTCGGCTTCTGTTTCCGGAAGTTCTTGACTCAATTCGATAGCGGGAGCAACTTCTACATGAGAAGTTGCGGCGACGATTTCGTCGAGCGCAGCAGCTTGACTTAAGTCCGCTTGAGCAAGTAGGTCAATCGCGGTCTTTGCACGCGCACTCGCCTCACTATCATCTAACAAGGCTGCATACGAGCGCTCATGATCAAGTGAATCTTTTAATTTCGCTTGCAAATCAGAATCTTCTGGCGCTTCAACTAAGGAAGCTAATAAACGTTCAGATTCCTTTTGTTGCTGAATCAAATCTTGTTCCGCAGTTGCTTGCGTCGCCTGCGGATTCGCCTCCAGCTCAATCGATGGCAATAGCTCTTTCTCTGGCGCTTTTTCTAATAGCTTCGATTGAAATGAGCCAGTTGCGGAATCAAAAACAAAGCGTTTCTTCGCCAATTCAGGCTGATTCTGCAAAGTCTCAATGAAGAATGATAAAGCACCGACATTTTGTGCAACCTTTTGGTGTAACGTATCTAAATCGGTAGGCGCTAAATCACTATTACCATTCGCAAAAGAGTTCACTAAACCACGGGTATGATTGACTGCAGCTAATGCATCATCCTGATCCAAGATGGCTAAAGCACCGCCTAATTGCGCCAAAATACCATCAACGGGAGCCAAAATCGCCGTATTAGAAACATCTCGGAAATGCTCATCTAATGCTTTTTCTGCTTGCTTCAAGCTAGACTGCATTTCATTGACCAACACGCCCATGGTTTGACGCTGTTGCGCTTCGCGAGAAATTTCGCCAATCCAAGTCACTTGCGCGTCTGGAATCTCACCGCTAACGACAGACAATAAGCGACCAGAAATTTCATCTGCGCGAGCAGAAAAATTCGCTGGTAAATGCGTAATTTGCTCTAAAGAGTTTTCCAAGAAAAGTAAGCATGTGGCCAATTCCAAACCCATACGTTCTTTGTCTTGCGCGCGCACAGCATGGCTAGCGATACCATTTAATTCTTTTAATAGCTTTGTTAATGGTGGCGTTTGCAGGTTAACGCCGAGATCCGCCAACTCCTTCATCTTTTGAAAGAATTTTTCGGACAAAGACATATCTCCATTTGAGATACGTCCCCACAAATTTTTGATATTAGCTAAAAGTTCTTTTGCACTTGCCAATACATCGGGAGAGATTAATCCATATCGTTTTTGGTCGTAATCCGTTGGTACATGGTGATCCAACTGATACGCTTTACGAATTTGAGTAACAAAAGCGGAAGGCTCACGAACTTGCGCAATAAAAAACAAAGCATCTCGAAGCAATCGCTCAGGGATACTACTATTACCCTCAACCAAACGACGAATCTGTAGATTAATTCGCCCCCAAATTTGCTTGATATGACGCTCATCTTTGGCATCAATCGATGCGGTAGATTCAGCAAAAGCGCGCATCACTAACCAAAATGCTTTTGATTGCGAAGTCGTTTGCGCTTGTTCAATCTCACGAATCAACAAACTCATTTGATTCGATGCTTCCAACTTTGCTTCGGGATTTTTGCTGGTCAACACCGTCAGCAGCAACTTCTCAAAACGCAAACGAATTGCGCCGTAATTAATTTCCGATACCTTGCCTGAGAGCGTCATCTCAGGAATTTTTTCCTGAACGGACAAAGAAGGAAAGAACAAATCCGCGGGATGGATGCGCTCTGCCCCCTTTAATTCCAGCAAGGCGCGATACTCTGGAAACAAACGTACTGGCTGCTGAGGATTTCCAGCCAACAGATCTTCAAGATATCTAAGCACTGCATAAAATGCTTCGGTCATGTATTGAACAGCGGTGTCAGATACTTCTAACTTGCCCGCTTGCATACGTTCAATCAGCTCTTCAACTGTCTCTGTGACAATTGAAACGCCTTCAACTTCAACAATTTGTAAAGCGCCATGCGCCTGATGTAAATAGCTTTTCGCCTGCAATAAAGCGGTCGATTGCGCATCAGACTCCTGATTAAGCGCACCACTCAACAACTTACCTGCACTGGAAAGTGCTTCCCTTAATTCCGTCATAACCCAAGACAAAGGAGCAATATCAAATTGCTCTTGTCCTGAATCCAACGTTTTAGAAGAACCTGATGTCATTCTTAAACCCCGCGAACTCTTTGAGCGGAAGACAAAGTCTTCCGCGTTACGTGCATAATCAAGCTAACAACTGAGTAGCTTGTTGTCGAAAATTAAGCGGTCACTCGGAATCGTGATACTGAGTTTTTCAATTCTTCCGCTAACTTAGACAAGTCTTTAATGGAGAGAGAGGTTTGTTGGGTACCGTTTTGTGTTTTTTCGGTAATCGTCAAAATGTGTTGAATATTTTGCGCAACGCCGTTCGCGGATGTTGCCTGCTGTTCTGTAGAAAGTGAAATACCTTGAATCAGTTCCGCCAAGCGGTTTGAAACGCTACGGATCTCAGACAAAGCGGTACCCGCCGCATCGGACAGTTTTGCTCCTTCAACCACACCCTGTGTTGATTTTTCCATCGCGGCAACCGCGTCATGAGTATCTGTTTGAATCGTACGAACCAGGGCACCAATCTGTTTGGTCGCTTCCGCTGAACGTTCCGCGAGACGCTGAACCTCTTCCGCAACAACTGAGAAGCCTCGACCAGCTTCACCTGCAGATGCCGCCTGAATCGCCGCGTTCAACGCCAAAACGTTGGTCTGTTCAGTAATATCGGAAATCAGTTCTGTGATCTCACCAATCTCTTGTGAAGATTCACCGAGACGCTTAATACGTTTAGAAGTTTCTTGAATTTGTTCACGAATCTCGTTCATGCCCTTGATCGTGTTTTCCACCGCTAACGCACCTTGCTCCGCAGCAGCAACCGATTGACGCGCAACTTCTGCGGATTCATTCGCAGAACGAGAGACTTCCGTAATATCGTTTGCCATGGTGGTAATCGCTTTACCTGCATCAACGATCTCGCGAGCTTGTTGATGAGAAGCTTCCAACAACTCATCTGAAATATTTTGCGCTTGAGAAGACGCTGTTGTAACTTGTACTGCAGTTGTCGTAACACGACCTACCAGACCACGCAATTCTTCCACCGTGTAATTAACGGAGTCAGCAATCGCACCAGTAATATCTTCTGAGACCGTCGCTTGTACCGTCAAGTCACCGTCAGCCACTTCTTGCAATTCATTCATTAAGCGCAGAATCGCAGCCTGATTTTGTTCATTAACGGCGTTCGCTTGTTCCTCTTGTTTCTGCGCCAATTGCATTTGCGCATCGGCCTCGAGACGACGTTGATTCGCTTCTTTCGCACGATTACGACTGTCTTGCAACAACACAACTGCAATACCAGCTGCAGATACCAGCGCAACCGCTGCCGACAACATCAAGAACCAGAAAGATAAGTTCGTTGAATCTTGCTGTGCAGTATAGGTTTTTTCCAGTGTTGAAATTTTTTGTTTGAGATCTTCGTTCTCATTAAAAATTAACTGTTCAGAGTTTTTCGCAGCAATGAACTCATTATTCTTTGTCAAAATACTGTCAACACTCTTTTTATAATCCACGAAAACTTTTTGCAACTCGACCAGCAATGAACGAATAGCAGGGTCTTTCACAGCTGCCAATTTATTAATTTCACTACCATTCAAGAAACCTTCAACCAATTCATAGAAGGTATTCGCATCTTTACCCAACAGGAAGGCCTTCTCTGGATTAATACCTTCAGGGGTCATAAATTCACTCGCGCTTCGAGCCAAACGCTGCGTCAACATAACTAACTGACCAGACGCGAAAATCGCCTGCGGAGATGCACCGCCCTGCACCTCTTTAGTAGAAATATCACTAGTCAGGCTTTCCAAAGTTGGCGACAACAAGTTCATGTTTTCAAGATCTTCACGGAAACTCGCCAACTCTTTTTTCGTTTTGGTAATTGTTGTCGCGGCTTTATTCGAGTTTGCCCAAGCCGTTTTAGTAGCTTTCAAAATCGGCTCAACGGAAGAACTTGGCTTCGACACTGAACGTCCTTTGTATTCACCACCATTGAGCAAAATATCCAAGTTTGCATTAATCGTCTTTTGACTCTCATCCAATTGAGAGAACGCGGCAGGTTTACCATAAATCGCATTTGGGGCAGCTTTACCAATACGCTGAGAGTGCATCAAAATCTCACCAGAAATCTGTGCTTGAGTAGAAATCAAGGCAGATTGACTTGCGTTTAAGTAAACGAACAATGCACTCAAACCCAAAGAAATCGCCATCGCACCAAGCAAATAACGAACTTGCTTTTGTAGTGGCAAATGCCCAATCAATGGCAAGCGAATATCGCGGCCTGTCTCTAGCGCATCGCCAATAATCGTCGCATCTACACGATTGATCGTGCTATCAAAATTTGGCTCTTTTTCAAAATTTAAGTTTGGCTTTGCTTCAGGCTCAGCGAAATCTTGCTCTTCGACCATGCGAACATTGTGGGCTTCTTCTATCGTTTCAATTGGCACAATCTCATTCTCATTCGATGCAACCGGTGTTTCTGAAGGCTTATTCGCAAAGTCTAGATCTTGGACTTCTTGATCCTCAGTCGAATGTGGTTGGTTATTCAATGCCATTACAAAATCTCCTAAACGATTGAAAAGCTAGGCTTTTTCTAAATTACTATTCCGTCAAATGCGTATTTGATACTTAAATACTTATAATCCGATTTGCAAAAACTCTTGATCTTGCACTAACGACGAGAGGCTTAATTGCGACCAAATCTGTCCATCTGAATCTAAAAAACGATTGATAATCCAATTTTTTTTCTGCTGATCTGGCATATTCATCGCTTGCTCATCAATCAGATCCATCTCATCCGCGTTACGCAGACCCAAAACTTTAGAAACCAACAGCCCACTATTGAAGGACAAAGAATTGGAAAAAGCCAAGATACGACAGGATGAATCCACTGATGTAGGCTCACTTCCCTCAAAAAGCGAATAATCGATCACACTCGTCAAACTGCCTCGCACATTCGAGAGACCTAGATACCAAGACTTGGTGAGCGGAACTTTTGTCAAATTACCAGCAGAAACAATTTCACCTGCCTCGCGTAAGTCAATCAAATACTTGTTCTTACCAATTTGTACACCTAGTTGATTTGCACGTATGTGAGCGCCTGATTTTGCAGCCTGCATTCGCTCCATCAACTGCGATTGGAAATCTCGCAATCGAGCGCGTCGAGTTACTGACGGCGACACCGCAGTCTCTGTACTCGTTATCGATTTTTCGCTTATGTTCTCTGTCATAAAATGACTCACTTAACCAAGCGCAGCAATTTTTGCAAGTAATTCTTGAGGATCAATTGGTTTCACCAGGTAATCTCTGGCACCTTGACGCAAACCCCAAATCCGATCAGTTTCCTGATTTTTGCTAGTACAGATAATCACAGGAACATCTTGCGTGTCTGGATCGCGAGAAATCGCACGTGTAATTTGGAAACCATTCTGACCAGGCATTACGACGTCCATCAGGATTAATTGCGGCTTGTCTGCTTTTATTTTCGCGAGCGCATCTTCGCCATTTTCAGCGGTGGAGACTGAGAAGCCATTTTTCACCAAGATATCAGTCAAAAAATAACGCTCAGTTGGAGAGTCATCAACGATCAGAATTTTCTGTATTGCCATATTCAACCTCAAAAAGTTTTTTGAATTTAACCTGAAATAGTCTCAGTGGTGTACTTTCGCACTGTCTTCAATAGACTATCTTTTGTAAAGGGTTTTGTGAGATATTCCTCAGAACCAACCATCGCACCGCGAGCACGATCAAACAGGCCATCTTTTGACGACAGCATGATGACCGGCGTGTCTCGAAACTTGGCGCTTTTCTTAATCAAAGCACAAGTTTGATATCCATCCAAACGTGGCATCAAAATGTCGCAAAAAATAAGATGTGGATGGGTATCATTTATCTTAGCAAGGGCATCAAAGCCATCTTCCGCTAAAACCACTTTATAACCAACCTGACCCAAAAAGATCTCAGCAGATCGACGGATAGTACTACTATCATCAATCACCATAATTCTTAAATTTTCATTGCTAATGGATGTTGACATGCGACAATCTCAAAGTGGAAAAAATTTTACTATTCAGCACTTTATCAAAGTTTATCAAGCTTGCACCAATTTTTGCGCGATTCTTCACGATGAAACAACAAAGAAAGCCAGCGAGAGAATGAAAGGTAAGTAAATAGAGGGTTTTCCCTAGCAATTAAATGCAAACTTTAGCTCTTTTTTATACCGGAACCATATCAAAGTCATCTTTTCTTGCGCCACATTCAGGACAAGTCCAGTTCAATGGCACATCTTCCCACTTTGTCCCTGGCGCTATTCCATCCTCAGGCATACCCGCTGCCTCATCATAAATCCAGCCACAGATAAGGCACATCATTGTTTTATATTCCACGAGACAAATTCCTTTTTAATAACGACTTTCAGTTGGTGTTGGAGTAACATCATCATTCTAGTTTTTTCGAGATATATTTGAAAGTAATCGCATTGAAAAAAACATGCTGAGAATAAAAACAACAACAAATCAGAGTTACTTCAACAAATAGAATTAGCAACAAACTTGAAATATAAACACTGACACTATCACAACAATGCACATGAACTAGTTTATATACCAACAAGTACGCAGCCCCTCTTTTTTACAATTCAAGCTACGAGCAAATACCTATGTCAAACAATGAAACACTATTCCAACGTGCTCAAATCACAACTCCAGGCGGTGTCAATTCGCCAGTACGTGCATTTCGCTCGGTTGGGGGCACACCAAGATTTATTAAAAAAGCGCAAGGTGCGTACTTTTGGGATGCAGATGACAAACGATATATTGACTACATCGGCTCATGGGGACCTGCGATTTTAGGACATGCGCATCCAGAAGTGATTTCAGCGGTGCAACAAGCTGCGAGCCTAGGACTTAGCTTCGGTGCACCAACGGAAGCAGAAATTTTGATGGCGGAGGAAATTTGCAAACTGGTGCCGTCTATTGAGCAAGTTCGCCTAGTTTCAAGTGGCACTGAAGCAACAATGAGCGCTCTGCGTTTGGCACGCGGCGCCACCAAGCGCGATAAGATTATTAAGTTTGAAGGTTGCTACCATGGCCACGCTGACTCGCTTTTAGTGAAAGCAGGTAGCGGCTTGCTTACTTTTGGCAATCCAACTTCCTCAGGCGTACCAAACGACTTCACTAAACACACCTTGGTACTCGACTATAACGACTGCACACAGTTAGAGAACGCGTTTAAAGAATTGGGCGATCAAATTGCGTGTGTGATCGTCGAGCCTGTTGCAGGCAATATGAATTTAATTAAAGCAAGTGATGCATTCCTGCAAACAATGCGCCGCCTTTGCACCGAATATGGCAGCATCCTGATCTTTGATGAAGTCATGTGTGGCTTCCGTGTGGCACTTGGCGGAGCACAATCAATTTATAACATCACACCCGATTTGACTGCCTTAGGAAAAGTAATTGGTGGTGGACTGCCAGTCGCTGCTTTTGGCGGTAAAGCTGAAATTATGGCGCATTTAGCACCTTTAGGTGGCGTCTATCAGGCAGGTACCTTATCCGGCAACCCTGTCGCGGTCGCCGCCGGCTTAACCACATTGAAGCTCATACAAGCCCCTGACTTTTACACGAACTTAACGAACCAAACACAAAAGTTAGTTGGTGGACTCAATGCGGTTGCAAAGGAACTCAATATAGATTTCTGTGCAGATGCGATTGGTGGCATGTTCGGCATCTACTTTTGCAAAGACGTACCAAACAGCTTCAAGCAAGTGATGCAAGCGGATGCAAATAAATTCAAACAATTCTTTCATGAAATGCTCGAACTTGGCATATATCTTGCTCCATCCGCGTTTGAAGCAGGATTCGTGTCTGCGCAACACACAAATAGCGTGATTGAAACGACAATAAGCGCTGCGCGTATCGCTTTGCAAAAATTGACATGTAAATAGATTTTGTGGAAAGTTTCTCTACGTTATTAGATGTGTTAATTTTTGAAAAATTCAGATAATACCCTATAGATCTTTCTATGTTTGACGATAATTTTCTGCTATCTTTCGCCCCAACATAAGTTTGACCTTTTTCCGAGAAAAACATGTCATTAAATCTAAAAACAATTAGCCTTGCGATCAGCTTACTCTCTTTAACAGTTTGGGCACCCGTCCAAGCACAAACACAAACATTGAAAGATTCGGCGCAAAAAGCCTTGATGACCAATCCTGAAATTCAGGCAAAGTGGCACAGCTTTCAAGCAACAAAATCGGGAAAAGACGCCGCATTTGGTGCTTATCTTCCTAATCTGACATTGAGCGCGGATGCAGGTAGAGATAGCAGAGATAACCGTATAGGAAAATCAGAGTTAAATCGTACCTCAACAGCGCTAAGTCTAAATCAAATGATTTATGATGGCTTTCTCACAAGTAATCAAGTAAAACAACTTGATTACTTGAAGAGAGTTCGTTTCTTTGAACTGCAAGATGCTTCCGAGAATATCACCTTAGAAGTAGTCAGAGCCTACGCCGACGTTATCCGCTTTCGAAAACTGGTTCGTCTATCTGAAGACAACTATGTAAGACATAAAGCTGTATTCGAGCAAATTCAAGCAAAATCCAAGGCAGGTGTTAGCCGCAGAGTGGATCTTGAACAAATCTCTGGGCGTTTAGCGTTAGCTGAAGCCAATTTAGTCACAGAGACTTCGAATCTACATGATGTTAGTGCGCGTTTCCAACGCTTAGTCGGGACGATGCCTGCTGCAGACTTAGAAAATCTAAACAGCCTTACGACTGGTGTTCCCACAACTATTGTCGGTGCGCTAAATACGGCATTTACTAGCCACCCTGGCTTGATGGCGAGCATAGAAAACATCGCGTCTGTAAATAGCAGCCTACAATCTAGACGTTCGGCTTATCAACCTCGCCTAGATTTCAAAGCACGTGCCGAGCGTGGCAACAATATTGATTTCGTTTCTGGACGTACCAACAATAATTCTGCCGAATTTGTCATGTCATGGAATTTATTCAATGGCGGCAGTGATAAGGCAAGAATTCAAGAAGCAGCGGATCAATTAAATCTAGCCAAAGATCTCCGTGATAAAACTTGCCGCGATATTCGTCAAACTTTGGCGATCGCTTACAACGACACACGAAAATTAACCGACCAGTTAAATTATCTAGATCAGCACCAATTATCGATAGAAAAAGCGCGTGACGCCTACCGTCAACAATTTGATATTGGACAGCGCTCGCTACTAGATTTATTAGATACTGAAAACGAACTGTTTCAAGCAAAGCGTACTTTCTCTAATGCCGAGGTCGATTTATTCCTCGCCTACGCACGAACACATGCTGGCATGGGTAAGCTCCATTCTGCTTTAGGTCTCACCCGCCGAGACGATGGCAGCGATACCTTGAAAAATCTCGATACCAATACGAATGTCGGTGCAGCCAATTGCCCGATTGAGGCCCCTGAAGTCTACGTTGCGAACAAAGCACAATTGGACAAACGCGCTTTGGAAAGTTTAGGAAGCTTAGAACCTATCAAAGCACCAGTAAATACCGTAGCAGAAGCTGCTGTTCCAGCAGCAAAAATGGAAGTACCTCAAGATACAGTCGCTGCAGCGAGAAGCAGTGTATTAAACGCATTGAAAGGATGGCGCGAAGCTTGGGTTAATATGAATCCAGATGCTTACTTCAGCTTCTACTCGACCAAATACACATCCAGAGAATCTTGGAAAGCAGCTCGTCGCGCTCGTTTATTGAATGCGCAAAAAATCAGTTTGGATTTGTCTGACATCAAATTTACGATGCAAGATAACAAGCATGCGACAACAATTTTCCAACAGGATTACCGTTCGAGCAATTATCAAGATACTTTACAGAAAACACTGTACTGGGAAGAAGTTAATGGAAAATGGCAAATCGTGAACGAAGTAGTGTCTGGCCCTCAGGCAAAACAATGGTAAGCGAAGTGAAATTTTGATAGAAAAAAAGCCCGCATAATTTTTTTGTGCGGGCTTTTTTCTGAACGCTTGCTTTTAAAAAGCAAAAATGCGTTTGCTAACAGCACGTCAAGAAAATGCTCAACATATTTAGCAGGACTAAGTAATAAGCACAAATGTTTCCTAAGAGAAGTATTTTTTCTTGTAAAATCAAAGTTACACTATGACTCATGTCAGTATCTTTGCAATCGAGATGGACGATATGTGCATGGCAGTAAGCAAGTAAAAACTCGAATATCCCATTGGAAGTAAGCGCGGTCCGTCGGATTATCGTTCATTCATACTTCTAGGTGAAAGTAAATTGGCCCCTGCGTTTCGTACACTTCGTGCGTTTCCTATTCGCTCTAAGCTAATCACGATTAGTTTTGTGATCGCTGCGAGCATGTTGTCGTTGACATCTCACGGCATCAACTGGGATCGCTTACGCACGAATATTCGCGCATTGAGCGGTGAAGAACAAATCTTCAACGACTGGTCGAATCTTATTTTAAGCAGCACAGAAAACACGACCGAACTAAAACTACAAAAAGTAAATAATTTCTTTAATCGACGATTAATTTATACCGAAGATATTGAGCTATGGGGGCAATCAGACTATTGGGCGACGCCACTTGAGAGTCTCAGCAAGAAAAAAGCTGATTGTGAAGATTATGTGATCGCAAAATATTTTAGCTTGCGAAACTTAAATATCCCCGACGCACAATTGCGTTTAGTCTATGTTAAAGCACGTATTGGTGGCCCCAACAGCAGTGTTACTCAAGCCCACATGGTACTGGCCTACTACCCTTCTAGCGATGCAGATCCTTTAATTCTAGACAATCTCATTTCAGAAATTAGACCAGCATCAAGACGCAACGACTTATCACCCATTTTTAGTTTTAATGGACAAGGTATTTTTGCAGGAGCCGCTGCCAACGCGACACTGGGCCCAGGTGGAACAGGTCGACTCTCACGCTGGCAAGAATTGCTTGAGCGAGCCAAAAAAGAAGGATTTGAATAATGAAGCCCATCACCAAACAAATAACGATGCAAATAACGATGCAAATAACGATGCCAGTAATGAGACAAAGAATAAAACTAACTCAGTAATTAATATCAAAATCAGTCAGAGTAAAACTTTTTAGAAATCACCAAATAAACAAAGGAATCACCATGTCGATGTACCGCCAACTTTGGTTTGCTATCATCCTCAGCACTTTAATTGCGTTAGTAGGTAGTTTATTCGCATCGACGATGAGTTCGCGCGCCTACTTAAACGAACAATTAAGAATGAAGAACTCTGACAACGCGACCGTGCTTGCGCTCTCACTAAGTCAAAAAAATATTGATCCAGTTGAGCTTGAGTTGATCATTACCTCGCTTTTCGATAATGGCCACTACGCTTCGATCAGAATGTTCGATCCCAATGGCAAAATCTTAGTCGAACGTCTTGCTCCTGATGAACAGTCTACTGTGCCATCGTGGTTCAAACAGTGGTTTCCTATTCAATCAATTCCTGGTCAGGCACAAATTTCAAATGGCTGGAAACAACTCGGGTCAATTCACCTTGTTAGTCGCAGTGGCGGTGCTTACGAGACTTTGTGGAACTCAGTGAAGGACATGTTCGTCACACTATCAATCTCTGGCTTGATCGCCTGCTATCTCGGCGCTTTAATATTACGTCGCATCAAGCAACCACTAAAGCAAGTCATTGATCAAGCTAAAGGCATGACCGAACGCCGCTTCATTATTACACCGGAATCGAGCGTGCCTGAGCTGAAACAATTGTCCAGCGCAATGAACTCAACCGTGACGCTACTCAAATCGATGTTCGCCGAAGAAGCGGAACGTTTAGAAGCGATGAGAATACGCGCCAATTCGGATGCGACTACTGGCCTGGCCAATCGAGCTCATTTTATTAGCCAATTGCAAGCCAGCGTCGAAGAAGAGAATGCGCCATCTGGAAGCTTAATCTTAATTCGTTTAGCCGGCCTTGCCGCAGTCAATAAAACGCTTGGTCGCAATAAAACTGACGAGCTACTCAAACAAATAGGACAACTGTTATTAGCACACCAAGCTAAACTACCTGACGGTTTTGCCGCTCGCCTAAATGGGACTGATTTTGCGCTGCTATTTAGGCAAAAAGAAGCCCGTCCTATCAGTCAAAATCTACTGAGTGAAATTCGTCAAATTTTCGCAGCAGTTGCTGACGATTTTATGGTTTCGATAGGCTTTGGTGATTACGAATATGGAATTAGTTCGAGTGGTTTGCTGGCGCAAGTCGATGCGGCATTAGCCGCTGCAGAAGCAAGCGGAATCAGCGACATTCATCAATCTGCACCGCTCAATATCGAACATGCTCCGCGTAGTGCAGAGGAATGGTCGAAACTTATTCTACGTGCGATTGAACAAAATTGGGTAAAGTTAGCCTATTTCCCAGTCACCAAATCAGACGGCGAATTAGTACACAAGGAATCAGCCCTACGTTTAATGTTTGGTGGTGAGTGGTTTCCTGCTGCGCGCTTTCTTCCCATCGCAGAACGCTTAGGGCTAACCGAAAAATTAGATTTAATCGCGATTAAGCTTGCATTAGATGAGCTCAGCAAAACCAACTCATCGGTCGATATCGCAGTCAATCTTTCAGCACAATCGATACAAGGTAGCGAATTTAGAAGCAAACTCAAAGCCATCTTACAAAGCAAACCTGGCGCTGCCAAACACCTGTGGTTGGAGATACCAGAAAGTGGCGTCTTTGCGAATATTGATGCATTCCGCATGTTCCATACCGATATTGCCCCAACTGGTTGCAAACTTGGTTTAGAACATTTTGGACGCCAATTCGATAAGATTAATTTATTGCACGATCTAAAACTAAGCTACGTCAAGATTGATGGCGGCTTCATTCGAAATATTGAAGAAAATGAGGGCAATCAGGCATTTATCAAAGGCGTTTGCACCATCGTACATCGACTGGCACTCCTGAGTTTTGCAGAAAGCGTAACGAGCAATGCTGAATTTATCAGCCTGCAACAACTCGGCCTAGATGGCGCAACGGGCCCCGAAGTTGGACGACTGTTTCCGCTAAAAGATTAACGAATATTTTGTTGAACAAACACATCACTCGATGTTTAAACCCATCGAGTGATGCAAAATGCATGTTCCGTTTTGCGTGACTATGGCAAACGCAACCAATAGCGCTCTTGTACTCGAACTGATTGTGAACGGCCACCGTTGACTGAGTAAGTAAGCCAAAGTGTTTTTACAATGCCAGGCGCAGGATCGACCCGCCCTACCGTATCATTTTCAACCCGCATTTCTAATCGACCATCACGAGTGAGCATGCGTAGCGCAGCAGTCACATCAACTCTGTATGACTCTGTTCCATATTGCGCGCTAATAATCGTCAACTGCGTGTTCGCTTGACGATCTGAGTTGCGTTTCGATGTACGGTTCTCTCTACGTTCATCTTGCATTGAAAAATCATCGTTCCATCTAGCGCCTTCATGACGACTTCCCCAATTTCCTCGCGACCAGCCCTTAAATAAACTACCGTCGACCACACTACCCTCACGATACTCAAAGGTACGCATTTCTCCACGAGAACCACGTGTGTAAATCTTCAATAATTTGATACGATTTGGATGAGGATCAATGCCGAATGTGCGGTTACCCATACGGAATTGGCGATCACTACGCGCCAACTCTCGCAAACGATCAGTCACGTCAACATGACTCTCGGCAGTCCCATAACGCGCATTTAAGATCAGGTATTCACCATCGTCGGAAGCATAGTTACGACCGTAATCTGTGCCACCTCGATGATCCCAACGGCCATGATAATCACCTTCCCGCCCCCAGTTTCCGCCGCGCCAACCGCGAAACATATTACCATCGACGACACTACCTTCACGATATTCGAACACCCGCACTTCACCACGCTGGTCTCTCGCATAGATACGTAATGTCTTTATGCGATTTGGATGTGGGTCAATACCGAAACTATGGTTCCCCATTCGAAAAGTGACATCACTTCGCGCCAAGTCTTTTAAGGTTTGGGTGACATCGACATTACTTTCTGCGGTGCCATATCGCGCTTGCAAAATTTGATAAGCACCGTCATCTCGCTGAGCGAAAGCAACACTACTTAAGCCCAACAAAAAGAACAATATCAAACAAATATTACGACTGGTGCTGTGCAAGTTCATTTTTATGCTCGTCAAAGAATTCGAATAATTCGATAACGAGCTTGTTCAAAGTTTGGTGCACCGCCTGCAAATAAAATTTGTTCTAGTAATAAAAACGATCAACCAGAATGACCGCCCACGTCGCCGCCGCAAGCAGAAAAGTCAACAACACGGCAGCACTTCCAAAGTCCTTTGCATTCTTAGAAAGTGCATGGCGTTCCAACGAAACGCGATCTACCACCGCTTCAATCGCTGAATTTAATAACTCGACAATTAACATTAAAACCAAGACTGCAATCATCAATAATTTTTCAAATGCTGAAACTGGCAACAATAGCGCGATGATAGATCCAATCACGACCAGGATTAATTCTTGGCGAAAAGCATGCTCTTGCCGCCAAGCGGCTTGCAGACCATCTAAAGAATAAAAGAAGGCAGAAAAAATTCGTTTTAATCCACTCTTGCTCTTAAACTCACTGATTGCTTGTGCTGTCGTTTGTGTCGCTCTCGATACGTTTTGTGGAGGTATCTCCGTTTGCTTTTCTGGAGATTCGGGTTGTTGCGACGATGTACTCATGCGAGATCCTTAATCTTATGAAGCCCTATTTGTTTGAGGAGTTAAAGGATTCTAACAGTTGCGTATGACATTATGAATAATCAAGACTCAATGCATCTCGCAAATATCTACGACCACTTGCCTTGAAAACCCACAGATTAATTTCATTTCTCGGCGTTTTCATCTAAGCTTATTTGATCTTCGAGCACCCACGCCTACAAGGACAATCGCATGAAACACCGCCTGCAACGATTAGAAGCTGTACAAGCAATGGTTCTAGAAATTGGGAAAATTTCTGCCAATACAAGCGACCTACGTGAGTTTTTGCATGCGATCCATGTTGCACTGAGTAGGATCATGTACGCAAAGAATTTTTATATCGCGCTTTACAATCCTGATGATGAGTCAATTCAATTTGCCTATTTTCTTGATGAGGTTGATCCGCCACCCGATCCCAACAAACGATTTAAGCTAGAAGCGCCCGGCTCATCTCTAACCAAATGGGTCATCGTCAATCAAAAGCCCTTGACAGCTGGCAGCGCGGAAATGACACGCATTACAGCGGAAGAAGTCAATACAATTACGGGCGCACCTTCAGAGCATTGGATGGGCTATCCCTTAATCGACCATCACAAGCGCACATTGGGTGCGATGGTCGTACAAAGCTATGACAAGAACGCCCTGTATTCTGAAGAAGATCAAGCTCTATTTGAACTAATTGCCCTACATATTTCCAACGCTTTAGAAGCCTTTCAAAGTGTAGACAAACTCGAACGTGCAGTACAAGAAAGAACCGCACTCCTCGCCCACGAAATTGCTGAGCGGCGTCGTTCAGAAAAAATTCAAAGCGCGTTGTATGCAATCGCTGAACTTTCCTTTTCAACCGAAGATGCGAGTTACTTGTATCGCCGATTACATCACATCGTCGAAAACTTAATTGTTGCAAAAAATTTTGCAGTAGCGCTTTATCACGCTGATACAGAAGAAATTAGTATTCAATATTTCGTCGACGAAAAAGACCCGATTCCCAGTCATTGTCGTTTCCCACTTGGCATGGGAATGACATCTTTTGTCGTGCACACCGGCAAAGCGCAATTGATAGATCGCTTGCGCCTACAACAACTCATTCAAAATCAAGAAATCAAACAAGTATTAGGTGGGCAAGATATTGAGAGTTGGATCGGGGTGCCAATTCTAATTAAAGAAAAAATTTATGGTGTCATCATTGTGCAAAGCTATGATCTGAATGTGACCTACGGTGTTCAAGATTTAGAGCTATTAACTTTTGTCGCTAGCCATATCGCGGTAGCAATTGCGCGCATGAATGCCGATCGTGACTTACGCCAAGCTAAAGCCAATTTAGAGCAACAGAATAACGCCCTCAATGATGCATTACTCGCTTTAAAAGAGGCGCAATCAGAATTAGTCAGGCAAGAAAAACTCGCTTCATTAGGTAGTTTGGTTGCGGGTGTTGCGCATGAAATCAACACACCATTGGGAATCTGCGTTACTGCAACCAGCCATCTAATCGAAGAAGTAAGATTAACCCGTAAAGATATTCTTGCAGATCAATTCGATACTTCACAACGCGCGCAGTTTCTCGACGTTCTCGACCAAAGCCTGCGCATCCTCAATACCAATACAAAACGGGCTGCTTCATTAGTAAAAAGTTTTAAGCAAGTCGCCGTGGATCAAACCTCGAATGACCGACGTAGATTTCAATTACTTCCCTACTTAAACGAAACCCTTGTTTCGCTTCAGCCTAAGTTAAAAGGCCGACAAATTTCGATTCAAATCGATTGCCCAGAAGGCCTAGTAATCGACAACTATCCCGGTGCTATTTCACAAATCTTGACCAATTTCGTCATGAATTCATTACATCATGGATTCGAAAATTTAAATCAAGGTGAAATCCAAATCAAATTTGAAGTGGATGGGGATTATCTGAAATTTCTATATGCCGACAATGGTCATGGCATGAATGAAGAAGCACTAGGAAAATTATTTGATCCTTTCTACACCACTAAACGCGGACAAGGTGGCAGTGGTCTCGGCACGCATATCGTCTACAACTTGGTGACAGGTCTATTACGTGGAACGATCAAGGCAAGTTCTGTACAAGGTCAAGGTCTTCAATATGCGCTACGCTTCCCTATCAATCTTAGCTAATACAGCTAAGTAATACAGCTAAGTGGATTTAACGAAATCACTACCACAATCGAATTCAAAACGACTATACATCAATCAGGATAACGAAGATTAATTTCTACTGCGCGATTAACATTTTGCACAAGCAAATCGACGTATTGCGGATCGAGATGGCTACCACTAACGCTTTTCAGATGCGCGATCACTTGTTCAACAGGCCAAGCAGATTTGTAAACGCGGGCATGCATCAATGCATCAAACACATCTGCCACGGCAACAATTCTGGCATAGGGGTGAATTTCTTCACCAACTAATCCTTGTGGGTAGCCAGATCCATCAAATTTTTCATGATGTTGGTGCGCGATAATCGAGGCCGCACGCAAAATGGGACGATGTGAACCATCTAAGATTGACATCCCTACTTCCGGATGTTGTTTCATAATGTCCCACTCTAGCTGATCTAGTTTTCCTGGTTTAAGCAAAACAGAATCAGGGGTCGCAATCTTGCCGATATCGTGCATAGGTGCCGCTTGCTTTAAGATTGCCGCTTCGTCCGGGTCCATGCCCGACGCAATCGCGATCAGATAACACACTTCGGACATGCGTCGAACGTGGTTTCCAGCTTCAGATGAGCGTGACTCCACCACATCGCCTAAACGCATAATCAGCTCACCTTGTGTGTCGCTGATTTCTTGGTTAAGCAAAATATTATCAAAAGCAATCGCTACGCCAGAAGAAAACACTTCAAGCAATTTGGCGTCGATGTCACTAACGCTTTCTACCCCTTTCAACACCAACAACGATGCTTTTCCACTTTCATTGGGAAAATATCCGACATAAGTATCGCCAAACAAATGAGAAATCCGATTTACTGTGACTTGATGCAAATGATCGAGTAATTCTTGGTTGAATAGCTGGTCATCATCATCGAAATTACCTATCTTCGCCAGCACCTCATAGGAATTCTCACCCGATACTCCGCTCGCACCACGCAAGCGCAGTAACATACTTTTTTCTAGACGCAATAAAGCCACGACTTGCTGTAATAGTCCATTCGCAAAATCGTGCATATTTCTTTGTTGATAAATATGTGCAGAAGCTTCGATAACTCGCTCTAGTCCCTCACGATAAGTGACTTGGAATCGACGCGCTTCTTCGACGGTATAAATATCTCGATATGCACGCAGAGCGGCAAAGGTGGTGGTGAATAATTTGGTACGATCCAGCTCGGTTTTTTCTTTGTAATCATTGATATCATAATCAACGATCACACTCTCTTCTGGTGCCTGACCAGGCTGCCCTGTCCTCAAGATAATGCGTGTGAATTGATTCTTTAAGTCTTGACGCATCCAACGTGCGACTTCTAAACCGCTATTTTCCGACTCCATCACTACGTCGAGAAACACTAAAGCGATGTCGGGCTCACGACTTAAAATTTCTTTCGCTTCTGGACCACTATAAGCATCTAAAAATTGCAGACGCCGACCATCTAATTCGAAACGATGCAAAGTCAACTTCGTAACATCATGAATATCTGGTTCATCGTCGACTAGTAGAATTTTCCAAGGTGCAGACTTAGAAGAACTTAATGATGTGCTCGACATAAACTACGTTTCCTTAAAAACTGAGGCAGTTAGTGTGATGCAAATGACAAAGAAGACTATCTGAATCGAAATCAACAAGTTACGAACGGCAAATGCGGTAACCACATTTCTAAGCTTGATCTTACACCGAAGCAACACGCATGCGCAAAAAATGTAAGCTGGCAAACACCCATAATGCATAAAGAATGTTTGAAAAATAGTCTATGACGCCATGCTTCATATCAAGATCAATTTCTATAAATTTAACGGGCATAACAACAAGTTAAGAATCACTAATCTGCTTTCGCTATATCCACTTACAACAAGTGACGAAAATAGAGAGTTCAGTTCAACACAGTCATTTCACATCGTGGTATAAAGGAATTTATTGCAATGCACCATTCACATGATGAAAAACGACGCTCCCATTTCCGCTGAAAAAACTTCGATACAAGTGATCGAACGCATGGTCTCATTATTGGACGCATTATCGCGCTATCACGACCCGGTCAGTCTGAAAGAACTTGCCAGCGTGACTGGCTTGCATCCATCGACTGCGCACCGCATCTTAAATGATCTCTGTATCACGCGGTTTGTCGACCGAGCAGACACTGGCACCTATCGTCTCGGCATGCGTTTATTAGAGCTGGGTAACATCGTAAAAAGCCGCTTGGATGTTCGCGAAGCTGCTTTAGAATTCATGCGAAATCTACACCGGATTACCAATCAAACTATCAATTTATCGGTACGTCAAGGCGATGAAATTGTCTACATCGACCGCGCCTTTTCCGAGCGCTCGGGTATGCAGGTAGTCCGCGCGATTGGTGGACGAGCGCCATTGCATTTGACTTCCACCGGTAAATTGTTTTTATCAATAGATGAACCGAAAGCTCTGCGTGCTTACATTACACGTACTGGTCTCGCTGGTCACAATAAAAATTCGATAACCGATGTCGCAAAATTAGAACGTGAACTAGCTTCAGTGCGCAACAACGGCTATGCACGTGACAATGAAGAATTGGAACTCGGAGTACGCTGTATGGCAGCAGGTATACATGACGACAGCGGAAAAATGATTGCGGGCTTATCGATTTCTGCGCCCGCAGATCGCTTGCAAGAAGCTTGGTTGGGAGATTTGTTAAGCACCGCTGAACAAATCTCAGCGGCACTTGGCTATATGCCGAAATTAGCAAAATAAGTTATACAGAATTTATCGCGGCCATGCAATTTAGAAAAATAGGATGGCAAGCTTATTGATCCAACTTAGCACCAATGCGTTCAATACGCGGCAAATAGTAATTGTCGTAGTCTAGTGAAAACATCAAACGCTTGACACGACCTGTGATTAGCTCACGTTTAACAAAACCATAAAAACGCGAATCATTACTATTATCGCGATTGTCACCCAACATCATGTAATGTCCAGCAGGAACCGTCACCGCATCAAATGAGCGTAAGGCAGGACGCTCTGGCATTACGATAATATTGTGATGCAAACTACCTAAGGACTCGGTGTACATCAATTGCTGATTCGGATATTCACGTGCCGGTGTTAAAAATTGCGGATCAGGCTGATCAATTTGCGCATATTCCGCTACTTGGCCATTGATGATCAACTTTTGATCGCGCATCTCGACTACATCACCCGGCAAACCAATAACGCGTTTAATCAAACGCAGACCATCAGCAGGCGAACTAAAGGTAACAATATCGCCACGCTGCGGCTCACCAACGTGCTTTAAGATCACATCTGTGAATGGAAGCTTAATATCATAAGCAATGCGATTAGCGATAACGCGATCACCTTCTAGCAAATGTGGATACATAGAACTTGATGGTACGACATACCAATCCGCCAATGCGCTACGCATCAAAATCATGCCAGCGACAAATAACAAGAATGTCTTATTATCCGCAACTAACTTGCGTAAGTTTAAGTTCATGATCAACTCCTTAATTGAACAACAGATTCTTACTACCGTTTTGTATAAACAAAAGCCCCGGGAGATCGGGGCTTTTATCTTACTTCATCTTACTATTACTTGAACGCCGATCAAATTACTTCGCATTCATCAATGCAACAGTCGTGTCCAACATACGGTTGGAGAAGCCCCACTCATTGTCGTACCAGCTAGATACTTTGACCAAACGACCATTTACTTTGGTCAATGTTTCGTCATAAGTAGAAGACGCTGGATTGTGGTTGAAGTCAACAGAGACCAACGGTGCTTTGTTGTAATCCAAAATACCTTTCAAGGCACCTTCTGATGCGTCTTTCAATACTTTGTTGATTTCCTCAACTGTAGTATCGCGCTTAGCGATAAACGTCAAATCAACTACGGACACGTTGATCGTTGGTACGCGCATTGCGTAGCCATCCAATTTACCGTTCAACTCTGGCAATACCAAACCTACCGCGGCTGCTGCACCAGTTTTAGTTGGGATCATGCTCATGGTTGCAGAACGCGCACGACGTAAATCTTCGTGCATTACGTCTGTCAACACTTGGTCATTGGTGTACGCGTGGATCGTTGTCATCAAACCGCTTTCGATACCGATAGCATCGTTCAATGGTTTCGCCAATGGTGCTAAGCAGTTAGTGGTGCAAGATGCATTAGAAATAACGGTGTCAGTTGCTTTCAATACGCCGTGGTTCACGCCGTAAACAACAGTTGCGTCAACATCTTTGCCGCCTGGTGCGGAAATGATGACTTTCTTTGCGCCGCCAGCCAAATGCGCAGATGCTTTTTCTTTGGTTGTGAAAAAGCCCGTGCATTCCAACACAACGTCAACATTCAATTCACCCCAAGGGATATTCGCAGGATTACGTTCTGCGAATACTTTGATCTTGTCGCCATTAACGATCATCGTGTCGCCTTCAACACTCACTGTGCCAGGGAACTTGCCGTGTGCGGTATCGTAACGTGTCAAATGCGCGTTAGATTCTGCGTTACCCAAATCGTTAATCGCTACGATTTGAATTTCATTCTTAAACTTACCACCTTCGTAGTGTGCACGTAGGATGTTACGACCGATACGGCCATAGCCGTTAATTGCGACGCGAATCGTCATGGTTCAATCTCCAAAAAGACAAACAGCAACAAAAAATAAAACACAAAAAAACTTAAAATCTACACTTTGAACGAGGTTTATAGAAACCTCTTAGTCGGGATGCAGCGCTAGGCCTAGTTTCCAGCCCTCCGGAGCAATATATCGATATTGCGAGGAACGCGGTTTCAGCGCTTACGACGCGATGCGCCCGAATATGAGGTTTATATAAACCGCTATTGCATAGCACGCGGAAACGGCAAAGCATCTGCCGATGCCAACATCACATTCAAATCATTCCAACCGTAACCCACTTCGGTCAGATCTAATCCATCCCAACTAAAATCTTGCTCGATGAGGATCTCTCCACCGAGCTCTTCGTAAAAATTGCGAGCTTGGGAATTGCCGTCAATCACCCAAATCACGCAACTGGTGCAGCCCATCGCTTGTAGAGAACGGGCTGCCTTATGCAACATGCGTTTACCGATGCCACAACGCTGCCATTGTGGGCGTATATAAATCGCATTGATTTCACCATCTTTGCCCAGCTTAGGCTCTGATAATTTCATCGCTGAGACGAAACCAACGATCTCATTATCACTAATCCCCACATACACGCACAAGCTATCTTCTTTCGCTGGCAACGCCTGCAAAATCGTACGCCAATGCAGTACGTTTTCGTTCATGTCCATCTCGTTGAGATAACTATCAGGAATCATGCCACGATAAGTCGTGCGCCAGCCCTCAATGCGGATTGCTGCAATCGCTTCCGCATCTGCGACTGTGGCACGACGTAATTGGATTTCCTTGATTTTATTCATATTGAGTTGGATTCACTTGCGCGTAGTCAAAATATACTAAATTATTCAATCTACTCACACCAAAACAGTTTTCACTTTCGCGACCACGTTGTCTACCGTAAAGCCAAAGTGTTTAAACAGCACAGGAGCAGGCGCAGATTCACCGAAAGTATCGATACCAACTACCGCACCTTCTAAGCCAACATATTTATGCCAGAACGCTGTAACACCAGCTTCGATCGCGACACGTGGCAAGCCTTTACCCAACACGCTCAATTGATAAGCTTTATCTTGGCGATCAAATACATCGGTTGAAGGCATAGACACCACACGTGCTGGAATGCCTTGCGCAGCTAATTCCGCAGCGGACTTCACCGCAAGTTCAATTTCAGAACCAGTCGCAATCAACACCACTTTGGCATCTGCTGCGTCTTGCAAGATATAGCCACCACGAGCAATATCAGCAACTTGCTGTGCGCTACGCTCTTGGAAAGGCAAGTTTTGACGTGAGAAAATCAAAGTCGATGGACCATCGGTACGCTTGATCGCTTCTGCCCAAGCCACGGTGGATTCAGTCGTATCGCATGGACGCCAGTTATCCAAATTTGGAATCAAACGCATGCTGGAAATATGCTCGACTGATTGATGCGTAGGACCATCTTCACCAAGACCGATGGAATCATGTGTAAACACGAACAAGCTACGAATCTTCATCAAAGCCGCCATACGAATTGCATTGCGACTGTAGTCAGAGAAGGTCAAGAAAGTCGCGCCGAACGGCAAGTAACCACCATGCAAAGCGATACCATTCATGATCGCGCTCATACCAAATTCTCGTACCCCGTAATTGATATGGTTCCCCGCTTGATTTGCACGCACCGCGACGCACTCTTTCCAGTTCGTTAAATTGGAACCTGTCAAATCTGCAGAACCACCCAAAAATTCTGGCAAGCTTGGGGCAAACGCTTGAATCGCATTTTGGCTAGCTTTACGAGTTGCAATCGTTTCTTTTTTCTCGACGGTTGTCGCAATCGCTGCCTTCACTACTTCATCGAAATTCGCTGGCAAACCATTGTTCATACGACGTGTCAATTCAGCAGCTTTGGCTGGATGCGCAGCACTGTACACAGCAAATGCGGCATTCCATTCTGCTTCTGCTTTCGCACCATCAACTTTCGCATCCCATGCGCTGTACACATCGGCTGGTACTTCGAATGGTGGATAGTTCCAATCGATGTTTGCACGCACGGCAGCGACTTCTTTATCGCCAAGTGCAGCACCGTGCACATTGTGCGTACCTTCCATATTTGGAGAGCCTTTACCGATCACGGTACGGCAGCAAATCAAAGTTGGTTTGTCAGATGCTTTGGCTGCGATAATTGCTTGATTGACGGCAGCGACGTTATGACCATCGACACCGCGAATCACATTCCAGCCATAAGATTCAAAACGCGCAGGCGTATCGTCGGTGAACCAGCCTTCTACATGTCCATCGATAGAAATCCCATTGTCGTCCCAGAATGCGGTTAATTTGTTCAGCTTCCATGTGCCTGCTAGGGAACAAGCTTCGTGCGAAATACCTTCCATCAAGCAGCCGTCGCCCATGAACACATAAGTGCGATGGTCGACAATATTCGCGCCATCGACATTGAACTCTGCAGCCAATAATTTTTCCGCAAGAGCCATACCAACCGCATTGGTGATGCCTTGACCAAGTGGACCTGTGGTTGTTTCCACGCCTGGTGTGATGTGCACTTCTGGATGACCAGCCGTTTTGGAATGCAATTGACGGAAATTGCTGATTTCAGACATCGGCAAATCGTAGCCCGTCAGGTGCAGCAAAGAATAATGCAACATCGAGCCGTGACCATTCGACAACACGAAACGGTCACGATTCACCCATGATGGATTGGTCGGATTGTGACGGTAGTGCCCCGCCCACAATGCCACCGCGATTTCGGCCATGCCCATAGGCGCACCTGGATGACCAGAATTGGCTTTTTGAACAGCGTCCATAGACAATGCGCGAATTGCATTGGCCATCTTAGAAGTATTTTCAGGCTGGAATGTGGATGTCATAGCGGCAGAGGAGAAAAGTTTATAAAAATCGTGCGGAGCGCAAAACGATTAGGTCTTATACGGCTCGGATTACCAAGTGTTACCCAAAGTGATCGTTTTACTTAATAAAGTCCGTTATTTTACCAGAGCAGCGCGCCACAGAATACAATTGCGACTTTCACATCATTCTTACTAAGATTTATGGAAGGTTTACACCTCACCGCAGATTGCTTTACATGCCAATGCAATCCAGCACTTTTGATAGAAGAAGATCGCCTAAGCGATTTAGTTCGCCAAACAACTTTGCAGGCAGGTTTAACAATCGTAGGCGAGAAATTTCACGGCTTTACGCATCCGGATGGTAGTCCAGCGGGAATTACCGGAACTCTTTTATTAGCAGAATCACATGTAGCATTTCATACTTGGCCAGAACGCCAAGCCGTCACCTTGGATGTGTATGTTTGCAATTTTGAAAATGACAATAGCGCAAAAGCCATAGAAATCGTTGAACGTCTGGTGACTGCATTTCAACCACAGAAAGTTTCGCGGCAAAGTTTGCAAAGAGGGACACCCAGCGAAACAACAAAAAGCTTGGCAATAGAGAATCTAAGTGCGCACACGGCGATGCAAACCCAAATCACTGAAATTGTCGCAGAGGTACAAAGTCCATTTCAGCACATACAAATCGCCATCGCGCCCGAATTCGGCAAGATCATGCGCATCGATGGTGCGATGATGACTTCAGAAAAAGATGAGTTTTACTATCACGAAACTTTAGTCCATCCGGCCGCAATCACACACGGCGAGCCGAAAAGCGCCTTAATTATCGGCGGTGGCGACGGTGGCTCCACGGAAGAGCTACTCAAATACAAAAGTATTCAACACATCACCTTGTGCGAAATTGATGAAGAAGTCATTAAGCTATCGAAGCAACACCTAGCCTCAATACACCAAAACGCATTTGATTCAATCAAGGTCAATATCATTCATCGCGATGGCTTCGCTTACATTGAGGAAACTTCCGACAAGTTCGATTTAATTCTCTTGGATCTGACCGATCCAATTACGGCAAATGGAAGCAATCTGGCGCAGTCTTGTATGACTGAGTTTTTTTTTCAGTCTTGCTATCAACGCCTGAATGAACATGGACTCATCGTCTTGCATTTAGGCAGCGCGTTTTATCACGCAGAGCGTTACCAAACAAGCTTAGCGCGTCTACACGCGAGCTTCGATCATGTACAAGCCTTCGACGTTTTTATTCCACTTTATGGCGCTATGTGGGGCATGGCGATGGCTGCTAAAGATACGAAAACTGTGCCTAAGCAGAATTATTTTCAGTTATCCAAAGAACAGATCAATCAACGCATTCAGCAACTCGAACTTAATCGACTACAGTTTTATAACGCCGAACTACATCACCGCTTGCTGGCATGAAGAACTAGTCTCTTGAATTGAAATACCTTGAAGTCTAAGCACGACGTTCAAAGAAACAACAAGTTACTGGCAACGGTAAAACAAAAAGACAAAGACCATCACAAGTCAGATAGGCAGTATTACAATGGCAACTCGAATAATTTGAATGTCTCAGAATATCAAGAAGGAATGCTGATGAGCACACAGCAAAAACATAAACGTCGCGCCTCACAAAGTTTGCCACTGATGTTAGTCACTTCAGCCACCGTCGCGAGCTTGGCGGGCTGTGGCAGCGAAGACCCAAACGCGCATCTCGCCAGCGTACGTGATGAGTACCAAAGTCTAGAAGATTGCAAAGAGGATTGGGGAAGCACTGATCCCTGCCAACCGCAGCCAGCACCACCAAGTTCAAATTTGATTCCAACTACTGGCAATAGCTCTGGTGGACACATCTACACCGGACGTTATTGGGGCCCCACTTACTACGAGGGGCAACGAGATGCCGCTCAACGTAATTTTTTAGGTAGCCGGTTTAATGGCAGTGCTGCGCAATTGAGCGACCGCGCTGTTAGCCGCAGCATCACACGCAGTGTTAGCCGTGGCGGTTTCGGTTCAAGTTCACGTGGCTTTTCTGGCGGAGGCTAAACCGAATGATTCGAGAATCATTAACGCCCCGCACTGCGTGGCAACGTCAATTCGAGGATCTTGGCTTTAGCTATCACTCCATTGATGGATTGTATTGGGATGAACGGTACGCTTATCGTTTTACCGCGGATCAAATTGATGTTCTAGAACAAGCTACCATCGATTTGCATCAAATGAGTTTGCAAGCAGTTGAGCACGTTATTCGTCATGGTCAATTTGAACGATTTGCGATTCCACAAAGCTTTTGGTCTTACGTAGAAGAGAGCTGGCGTGAAAAAGAGTTCTCACTATTTGGTCGTTTTGACTTAAGTTGGAACGGTACCGGCGCACCAAAAATGTTGGAATATAACGCAGATACACCGACCGGCTTGGTGGAATCCTCAGTCGCACAATGGTATTGGATGCAGGATGTCTATCCAAATGCTGATCAATTTAACTCTTTGCACGAAAAACTAATCGATCAATGGAAAAAGTTTGACGCGAAAGGTGTTGTGCATTTTGTTTGCGCGGATAGTGAAGAAGATGTTGGTAATCTTTCTTACTTGCGCGACACGGCAATTCAAGCTGGATTCGCAACCAAGCAAATGAGCATCAACGAACTTGGTTGGGATGAAGCCAATGCCGAATTGGTCGATGACAATGACGTCAAAATCGATAATCTGTTCAAGCTCTACCCTTGGGAATGGCTAAGCAGAGAACAATTTGCTAGCCATTTATTAAACCGCCCTGCTCGCATTATTGAGCCTGCATGGAAAATGCTATTGTCGAATAAAGCAATCTTGCCGGTACTATGGGAACTCTTTCCAGATCATCCGAATTTGCTGCCTGCATATACCGAGGCATGGCGCATCAGCGGCAATTTTGTAAAAAAACCGCTGCTATCACGAGAAGGTGAAAATATTTCGATTTATGCAGATGGAAATGTCATACATACTGAAGGCGAATATGGGCAAGAAGGTTTCATTTATCAAGCCTATGCGCCACAACCAAAGTTTGATGATGGCATTACGCCAGCCTATACCTCGATTGGTTCATGGGTCGTAGGCGATGAGGCAGCTGGCATAGGTATACGCGAAGATGAAACACTCATCACAAAAGACACTAGCCGTTTTATTCCACATTATTTTGTCGATTAAGTTTTATCCCCCAACACATTTTATTTATCGATTAGAAAGTACCTCATGAGCGCACAATTTTTAGCCTATGGCTTTCCAGCATTTATCAGCCACTTTGGTTCCGCACTCGCTTTTTTATTTCTCTTTATTGCGATCTATATTCGTATCACGCCTTATAAAGAAATTGCCTTAATCCGCGAAGGAAATACCGCTGCGTCTGCCAGCCTATCAGGAGCGGTGCTAGGTTATTGCATTGCCTTAGCCTCATCGGTTGCGCATAGCGTCGATTTACCCGATATGCTGATCTGGAGCGCGATTGCTTTGGTCATTCAATTACTCGCGTTTGTAATCGCCCGAATCTTGCTACCCGACTTAATTAAAGACGTACCGAACAACAAACTTGCTTCTGGCATTTTTCTAGGTGCCTTGAGCTTAGGTATGGGCATACTCAATGCCGCTTGCCAAACCTATTAATTTAGATCGCTTTTTATTTCGTTGAATTCATGAAGATTGTCAGAGCGCCACATGTACAAACGCGCTCTACTTTCCCCTACTAGCTCGTACATTTACTCTCATCACATGCCTCGTTTTTATTGCTCTCTGCCTTTATCTGTCGGTGCGATTGTCGATCTACCAAGCGATACAGCACATCATATTTTTGTTCTACGCTTAAACGTCGGCGATCGTGTTGAGCTTTTTAATAGCGAAGGCGGCAGTTACTTAGCAACACTGACAGCAATCAGTAAAAAACAAGTCAACGCTGA
Source organism: Affinundibacterium baiyunense (assembly GCF_018139645.1). GTDB lineage: Bacteria > Pseudomonadota > Gammaproteobacteria > Burkholderiales > Burkholderiaceae_D > Undibacterium > Undibacterium baiyunense. The sequence goes on along the minus strand of NZ_JAGSPM010000007.1, from coordinate 22,940 downwards.
AGTGAAGCTTTTCTTGCCCGAGGAAGTCGAACTACCATTTCATTTAAGTCTGGCGCAAGCCTTACCAGAAGGCTCCAAAATGGATTGGATTATCGAAAAAGCGATAGAGCTAGGCGTGAATCACATCCAACCGCTTGCCGCACAACGTAGCGTCGTGAAGTTGAATCAAGAACGGGCAGAGAAAAAAATGGCGCATTGGCGAGGTGTCATCCAAAGTGCTACCGAACAATGTGGACGAAAACGGCTTGCCCATCTGGCAGAATTAATCGATGCACAAAAGTGGATGACGCAACAAGATATGCACAAACGCATCTTGCTCTCGCCGCGTGCAAATCAATCATTAACCGATTGGGCAAAACATCACCCTGCACAAACATTAACCATCGCAATCGGACCGGAGGGCGGATTCTCTGAGCAAGAAGAGCAACTAGCGGTAAATCAAGGTGCACTAATGTTAAGTTTAGGTCCGCGCGTACTCAGAACCGAAACCGCTGGATTAGCCGCGATTTCGGTAATTAGCGCGGCATGGGGTGGGATCTAAAACAAACATCGCCTTTATTTGATCCACTCAAACCGATATTCCATGCTTATCAATCTAAATCGACTTGCTCCATGAAAAAACATTTATTCACCGCCATCTTTGCAATCGGTATTGCGCAGACTAGCCCGATCCAAGCGCAAATAAAACAAGAAGCACCATTGGTTTCTGTCCCCACTCATGATGCTTTCTTTGATCAATTAAAACAATTATGCGGCAAGGCCTTCGAGGGAAAGGTCGTCGTTGATAATCCAAAATCAGATGGGTTTGAAGGAAAACTCGTCATGCATGTACGGAAATGCAGCGATACTCAATTGCAAATCCCATTTCATGTTGGCGACAATCACTCACGTACTTGGATCATCACAAAAACTGGTTCAGGTCTCTCACTCAAACATGATCACCGACATGCCGATGGCAGTCATGATGCGCAAACCATGTATGGTGGGCACACCCTTGATGGAGGATGGAAAAATATCCAATCATTTCCTGCTGACCAGTATTCCAAAGAGCTATTCGCACGTTTAGGCAGCGCCCAATCAATCACAAATATCTGGCAAATATTTATTTACCCGAATTCTTTTAGTTACCGACTCATTCGCGAAGGACGCGAATTTAGAGTGAACTTTGATTTAACAAAACCAACAAGCATTCCCCCTACGCCTTGGGGTTATTAAGACCGAATTACTGATCAAAGTCGTTGATATACGCTACCAGTGCCGATTAGATTTCCACTGACACTGGGCGCTCATGTTAGTCGATATGCTGCATGCATCGTCGTTTTATCTGAAATTGCTAGCGAAACAAAATATGAGTAGGAGTATCAGCGACTCACTTTAGATCTTTATCCCTTTTCAAGCGCCGCATTTGTTAAACTTCGGGCATATCGTTCTGACTCACCTCACCCATTGTCCCCATGCATGCCCCACATCCCGTTATAAGTTGGCTAGAAAATCAAGAAACACTGACCTTGCTTTGGCACTCTGAAAACGCCAGTCCAGCACCCAAGCGAACACAAATCGCAGACGATACCTTAAATGCGGATGCCGCATATAAATTGGCTTGTGAAGGAACTGCACTACTATGGCGTGGAGATTTTCAAAATGCAAAGAACTTGTTACAGGCAATCACAAGAAGAATCGACAAAAAACGCTCACGAGTAAAAAAATCAGCAAACTCACCAGTTACAGCGTCCGACGCTTTTCACTTACATCGTCAAGCACAGGCACAACGAGCTCGTGTTTTAGGTATGCTGCTTATTCCGATCAATGCGGATTTCACAATTCCCTTGCGCCGCGCACCAGATGTGAAACAAGCCTGTTTAGAAGCTTACGGACAGATAGATCGAGATTTTGCGATTTCCTTACGTGAGCTACTGGGAATCATTGGTGCCCATCAATGGAGAAAAAACGGCATCGAAATTCCCGCGTTGGGAGACAAAATTCATCCGCATTACGGCGTCTTCTCGCCTGTACGCGGTGAGTATCTTGATCTAGTCGCAAAAGCTTCCCTGCCCAACCTAGAACTCGCTTTTGATATCGGTACTGGATCAGGCGTTATCGCGGCAATTTTAGCCAAACGTGGCATTAAAAAAATCATCGCGACAGATCAAGATGATCGAGCACTCGCCTGCGCCAAGGAGAACTTAACTAGGCTCAATCTTTTACCACAAGTCGATCTCACCAAAACAAATCTATTCCCAGATGGTCAAGCTGCGCTAATCGTCTGTAATCCACCGTGGGTTCCGGCTAGACCAAATGCTGCTATCGAATATGCGGTCTACGATCAAGACAGTCAAATGCTACGCGGCTTCTTAGCCGGGTTATCAAAGCACCTAGCACCGGGCGGCGAAGCCTGGCTCATCATGTCAGATTTAGCGGAACACTTAGGATTACGAAGTGCACAGGAATTTTGGGGTTGGATAGATCTAAATGGACTTGAAGTCATCGGAAAAATGGATATACGGCCTCGCCATGCAAAAGTGAACGACAGTAGTGATCCTTTACATCAAGCACGCGCGGCAGAAATTACATCGCTGTGGCGCCTGCGGTTGAAATAACACAAAGCCTACCCCCTAATAGAAAAAGCCGTCAGATTTCTCGACGGCTTTTCTATTTCAAACAGTTTCTCAAACCATGATCAAACAAACTCGTTTCAATTCAATTCATTAGAATAAACCGAGTTTGTTTAATCATTCCAGCTCTTATTGAACTACAGCCTTAACACTTGCGTTTGATACCGCGGCATAAGCATTCACTAATAAGTAGTAAGTACCAGCCGTTGGCGCACTGAAAGTGATGGTCTCTGTGTTTGTAGAGCCATCAGATTTCTTAGTATAGCTAGTTGTTGTTGGTGCAGTTGTCATACGTGCATACAAGTCACCATCGCCAGTGCCACCAGACAATGTAAAGGTTAAGCTTGTTTTACCAGAAGGAACAACGATGCTATACACCTTCGATCCATTCGTAGCCAGACTCACACTTTGGGCAACACCACTGACTAACACATTACCACTTGGTGGCGTTGTACCAGTTTGGTAGCTCGCCACAATCGAAGCACCATTAACAGCTGCGTACGCATTTGCCAACAAGTAGTAAGTTCCTGCGGTTGGCGCAGCGATAGTGATTGTCTCAGCATTCGTTGAACCATCTGATTTCGACAAGTAAGAAGTTGTCGTTGGAGCAGAACCTAACTTGGTGTACAAATCGCCGTCACCAGTACCACCAGACATTTTGAATGTGAGATTCGTCGCGCCAGTTGGCACTGCGAATGTGTAAGTCGCACTTTGACCTGCAGCTGCAGAGAACGTTACCGCAACATCTTTCGTCAATACGCTACCAGTTGGTGGCGGCGTCGTTGTTCCACAGCCACCAGTAACACCAACGGCGGCAAATGCTGCTGTAACATCAGCAACTGCATATCCACGATTGATTGCTGCCTTTTCCACGCCACACGCACCTTGGTTAAATGTGCTATTGGCAGTCCAGTACAGACGATTTGCATCAGCCATGATTTCAAATGCCTTACGTACAGTCCAACCAGATGAGGTTGCCAAGATATGGAAGGCTTTATTGAATACGCCGCTGGAGTGATGCACGTCCATGCTGCTAGTGAACTTGCTTGCATGACCAATTGAACGACCATCTAACTCTGGGTTATACATGTAACGCATTGCTCCAGAGCCTTTTTTGATATCGTCACCGACCATAAAAGTTCCTGTACCACGCATATACCATGACGCTGCTTCACCCGCCATATCAGAAAAAGCTTCATTCATACCGCCTGACATGCCTGAATACACTAAACCAGAATTTTGTTCAGTAAAGCCGTGACTAACCTCATGTGCAGTAACGCCCAAAGAAACCAAAGGATGGAAAGTACTGCCGCCATCACCATAGCTCATTGCAGAACCATCCCAAAATGCATTCTCATAGTTAGTGCCATAGTGAATGCGCATTTGCAACTTGCCAGAGATTGGACGAATTCCCAGCCAAGCTTGATACATATTGAATACGACATTGCCAAAGAAATGACCGTCATTCAATGGAGAATAAGCACCATTAATTTCTTTAAATGTGTTGGTAGGGCAAGTGAATTTATACAATGTGCCGGTGCCAGATGTCGCATGATTCATATTGTAGGTATCGACATTTGGGCTAGTCATTTGGCACGTGCTAGACACATTTAATGGACCATAAGTAGCACCGCTGCCTGCAGGACCATAGGTGTAACGACCGATACGCTGATTACCACCAGGGCCGCCAGCATCTAGATGCGTAATACCTTCCCATTGTTCTAACAGCGCACCTGTGTTGGCATCAATCAATGCGTGTGGACGACTTGGCGTACCATCGGCTGCGATCGTGACGTAAGATGCTAAATAAACCAATTTAGCCACGCCATTTGCTGCTTGCTTCACGAATAATTTTGTCTGTTCGTTTGATGTATTGCTTGCGCGCTTTGCGTTCTTCAGTAGACCTAACGCTTGGCTTGCGGAGTATAAAGGCTTCACTGTTGGCAAGTCATTTGCCAAATTGCTTAACATGGCGCCGTGGAATGAACGCGCAGCAGAAGAAACAATCGATTGCGTCTCATCGGAATGCTCAACGATTACCTCACCCCAAACTGGTACTCCTTGGTGCAACTGTTCATAGCGAGTAACGAGCTTGTTGCCGTATTTTTGGCTGCGCAAGGCTTGCAGTTCTCCAGCACCCAAACCGAGCACCTCATGGGCTCTCGCGGATGCACTATTGGATGCCGAATTAAACGCCTTATTTTTCGCTGGAATACCAGCACTCAAATCAATACGATCAGCCGCTGAAACGCTGAATGATGCAGCGACTAAACTTGCTAAGATTGTTGGACGCAACACAGCTTGTAATTTCATACCTTTTTTCATCTTATTCCCTACCTTCTAGTTGAAAAACTCCCTAAGTATTGAATTGACCAAAGCTTGTGGCTTTAGTCCCCATTTTTTGCCTTTTTTAACTACCTTGATTTTGGTTTGTAGCGGCAAAATGCTCTTTTTATCTGAGAAAGCCGAACATATATTGATTTTTTGACATATCTCATCTGGCAAGTGCAAGTAGAACAGAGCGTGAGCTAATTGCAAACATTTTCAGTGCAGACAAGAGATAACTTTATAGATAACCAATAAAGCAATGACAGTACAAAATTTGGACTAGAGGAAGGAAAACAAAGAAAATATCGAAAAAACTCGACTTAAAAATATTTTAAAAATGAGATTACAGCACTATTTATCACAAATGTTTGCACATAATTGACAAAGATAAAAAAACAACAGCAGAAGTGGTATTAATAGCTTCTTCTAATAATTTTATTTCCCAAGAGGAAATCTTGCCAATCTCCAAGATTTACAGTTAAGTGGTATTGCACCAAAAGCGATTGTGTCAATCCATTCGCATGGCTATTATTAGATAAAAAAAAGCCGTCAATGTAATGACGGCTTTATTAAATAAAATGCAAAAATCGACTAGCGCTGCGCCACTGCATCCACTACACATAAAGCAGTCATATTGACAATACGACGAACCGTCGCTGAAGAAGTCAAAATATGAACTGGCTTTGCACAACCTAATAGAATCGGCCCAATCGCAATATTATTGCCCGCAGCCGTTTTCAATAAGTTATATGCAATATTGGCAGCGTCAATATTTGGCATCACCAATAAATTCGCATCACCCTTTAATGTAGAACTTGGCATCATTTTTTGACGATAATCAGAATCTAACGCTGTATCGCCGTGCATTTCACCATCAATCTCAAGATCTGGAGCATCGCGTTGTACGATCGCTAACGCGGCACGCATTTTCTTGGCTGATTCACTATTACTTGAACCAAAATTGGAGTGCGATAACAGCGCCGCCTTTGGTTGTATACCAAAACGACGCATCTCTTCTGCGGCCAAAATCGTAATCTCAGCGATTTGCTCTGCGCTAGGATTTTCATTGATATGCGTATCAACCAAGACCAATTGACGATCTGGTAAAACCAAACCATTCATAGCCGCATATACGTTCACGCCAGCACGTTTACCAAGAACTTGGTTCACGTAAAACAAATGCAAACTACCGATACCAAATGTTCCACAGATCATGCCATCAGCATCGCCCTTGTGAACCATCATCGAGCCAATTAAAGTGTGGCGACGACGCATTTCTAACTTTGCGTATTGCTCAGTAATACCTTGGCGGCAGGTCATTTGATGATAGGTTTGCCAGTAATCACGATACCTTGCATCCATTTCTGGATTGATCGCTTCAAAATCGATACCTGGGCGCAAACGCAAACCAAACTTCTCAATTCGTTTTTCCAGAATATGTGGGCGACCAACCAAAATTGGTTTAGCCAGTTTTTCATCAACGACCACTTGTACAGCACGCAAAACACGTTCTTCTTCACCCTCTGCAAAAACAATGCGCTTGCGAGAATCTGGTGCTTTCTTGGCAATTTGGAATAGTGGCTTCATGAACGTGCCACTGTGGTAAACAAATTGCTGCAACTTATCAATATACGCCTGCATATCCTGAATTGGTCGCGCTGCAACACCACAATCTTCTGCTGCTTTCGCTACTGCTGGTGCAATCTTAATCATCAAGCGCGGGTCAAATGGCTTAGGAATTAAATATTCAGGGCCAAACGATAAGTTAGAAATTCCGTAGGCTGATGCCACCACATCAGATTGCTCAGCTTGTGCCAAATCGGCAATCGCATGTACGACCGCAATTTCCATTTCGCGAGTGATGGTCGTTGCCCCACAATCCAACGCACCACGGAAAATATACGGGAAACACAGTACATTATTCACTTGATTTGGGAAATCGGAACGGCCAGTAGCCATCACCGCGTCATCCCGTACTGCTTTGACTTCTTCAGGCAGAATTTCAGGCGTAGGATTCGCTAACGCCAAAATCAAAGGACGTGCCGCCATGGTTTTCACCATGTCTTGTTTTAGTACGCCGCCGGCGGACAATCCCAAGAAAATATCTGCGCCGGTGATGACCTCTTTTAAACTACGCGCACTCGTATCTTGTGCGAAGCGTTCCTTATCAGGATCCATCAACTCGGTACGACCTTTGTAGACCACGCCAGCGAGATCCGTGACAAAGATGTTTTCAATCGGAAAACCAAGATCAACAATCAAATCCAAGCAAGCCAGCGCCGCCGCACCAGCACCAGAAACCACCAACTTACAATCTTTGAGATCTTTACCAACAACTTTTAAGCCATTCAAAATTGCGGCGCCAACAATGATCGCAGTGCCATGCTGATCATCGTGGAAAACTGGAATCTTCATCTTATCGCGCAACTTACGTTCGATATAGAAACACTCAGGCGCTTTGATGTCCTCTAAATTAATACCGCCAAACGTCGGCTCTAAGGAAGCAATAATATCCACCAATTTGTCTGGATCTGACTCATTGATTTCGATATCAAATACGTCAATTCCCGCAAATTTCTTAAACAAGACGCCCTTACCTTCCATCACTGGCTTGGAAGCCAAAGGGCCGATGTTGCCTAAACCTAACACTGCGGTGCCATTGGTAATCACACCGACCAGATTGCCACGTGCTGTGTATTTAAATGCCGCAGCCGGATCAGCCACAATTTCTTCACATGGCGCTGCCACACCGGGCGAGTAAGCTAGCGCCAGATCGCGCTGATTCGTAAGTTGTTTAGTTGGAGTGACACTGATTTTGCCAGGCGTTGGAAATTCATGGTATTCCAATGCGGCTTGACGTAATTGTTGACGAAGTAATTCTTTTTGTTCTGGCGAATCCATGCGAGTCCATTCCTTCTTAAACAAACAAATAGGGGGTTAATGATTCTAGCAGAGAGGCAACATTTGCTTCATACGTATTTATACGAGTTCTATGACTTTTTTGCATAAGCGATAGCTAGAATGACTAAATAAGGTCAAAAACATAGTGAATAGCTATCAAAATAGGTCGATTCTATGGACTCGTACCTGACATCAACGCGATCATGATTGTCTTGTAGCTTGCATCTGCATCACTTTATTTCATTAATTACGTCACTAATCACTTCACTAATCAATTCGCTAAACAGTATCAAAAAAATACAAATACAAGTGTTCACCTATCTAAAGTCATTGGTACAAAACCAAAATAATTACCATAATCATTACATTTTTTTCTCAGAATCATTTAAGCAATAAAAAAGATCAAACAACAAAAACGCGCGCTGAGTAAAAATCATCATGACAAAACCATGTCAAATAAGATTCAATATCACTATTGCTGGAATTGACACGAAAGAAGTTAGGCGTAATCCGATCTAGGTCGAATCAACAAAATAAAACAATGAAAGAAATCGATGCGAGTACAAAAAAAGAACAAAAACTTAGTTTCAGTCGAACCTACTTCAAAGTATTCATTAAACGCGCAGCCGCGACACTTACAGCCGATGCATACCAAGCAATTAGCAACTGGCGAACAATAAAGCAGTATAAAGATATGGTTAAGTTATTTCACCGCGAAAAGAATCTGGATGCATTTATTGCAGCGAGTGTTGATGAGGCCCAAATTGCCAACATGCTACATAACGCAAATTGGCGACTAGGCGATGAGAAGTCTTGGCATTTAGATCAAAATAATGGCCAACTCTTACTGACATTCGATGATGGAACCTTCGCACTTGCCCCGGCACAAATCATTGGTACCTTCCATCACAAAGATCATTCATTTATGTGGGCATGGGACCATCCTTCGGTACTACCTGCGCTCAAACGCAATGCAACAACAGTCAAAGAATTTGGCAAAGAACAAAAAACAAAGGAACTCGTCAAAGCAAATATACACTGCACCGAACAACGTGCATGGGAGCTGACTGCACTCGCGATGCGTCTGAACCAAGCAAAAGGCGCTTATCGCGTTGAAGTAAAGCCGGGAGTGAGTCTGTTTTTAAATTTTGGTGAAGTACAAATCGCCCACGAAGCAAAATCGATCTGACATTTTCACCACGACGCAGTATGCATTCGATACAATGCAATATGCTCTCAGAATTCGACCTTATCAAACATTATTTTGTACAGAACTACGCTGAAGATCCACGCTTCGCACTTGGGATCGGTGACGACTGTGCTTTAGTTAATCCCGCACCCGATATGCAGCTAGCCATATCAAGCGACATGCTGGTATCAGGTCGACATTTTTTTCCAGATGCAGATCCCTATCAACTTGGTCATAAATGTTTAGCAGTCAATTTGTCGGATCTTGCAGCGATGGGCGCTAAACCACTCGCATTCACTTTATCGCTTTCGTTACCAGAAGCGAATCCAGCGTGGTTAGCACCTTTCTCACAAGGATTATTCAATTTAGCGCAGCAACATCACTGTCGTCTAATTGGTGGTGACACCACAAAAGGCCCGCTGAATATTTGCATCACGATCTTCGGTGAAGTACTGCCCAATTCCGCTCTGAGGCGAGATGCTGCGCAAGTGGGCGACGACATTTGGGTCTCTGGCAATATTGGCGATGCGCGTTTGGCGCTTGCCGCTTATTGGAAAGAATTGACGCTTTCAACTGAAGATCATCGCATCGCTGCCACCCGCATGCACACTCCGACACCACGCATTGCATTAGGAATTGCCTTACGTGGAATCGCCAATGCCGCGTTAGATATTTCAGATGGATTGATTGGCGATCTTGGCCACATCTTAGAACGCTCACAAGTTGGCGCCCGCCTTTACGTGGATGATTTACCGGCTGGCCCGATACTGCAACAACAAGCACAAGACAAACGACGTGAATTTTGTTTAGCTGGTGGCGACGACTACGAACTATGTTTTACAGCACCAGTTCATCAACGTGATGCGGTAATACAAGCGGGCTTAACTAGCCAAACCAATGTCACACGAATCGGCAGTATCGAAGCCTCAAAAGGCTTACGCTTAATTGATAAAAACCATCAAGAAATTCAACTCGTCTTGCGTAGTTTTGATCATTTCACCACCGAATAAATATGGATAGCAACCCTAATCCCATCTTAAAACCGACTGCGGGATTCATGCTGGCTCACCCTGCACATTTTCTGTCACAAGGATTTGGCAGTGGTTTGTCGCCCGTCATGCCCGGCACTGCAGGCACTCTGTTTGCATGGCTCAGTTTTACTGTATTAAGTGTACGTTGGCCTCAGTTATTTACACCGGTGAACTGGGGAATCATCATCGTTGTCGGATATTTTCTTGGCGTGTGGGCTTGCGAAATTACAGGAAAAAATCTTGGCATCGCCGATCACGGCAGCATGGTTTGGGATGAGATTATTGCGTTTTGGCTGGTGCTACTATTCATCACGCCAGCGCCATTCATCACACAGTGCTGGGCATTCATCGCTTTCCGTTTTTTTGATATGGTCAAACCACCGCCAATTGCTTATTTTGATCGCAAGTTGAAAGGTGGATTTGGTGTTATGTTCGATGATATTGTTGCTGCATTTTTCGCACTCCTCATCTTTGCTTTATGGCGAAATTGGTGAGCAAACAACAATGCTGATCGAATACAAAAAATCAATTTAAAAAATACCGCAAGCAAGTTTTGAAGTGCTAAAGTGCATCTGTAAATAACAGATCAGGAGACCATCATGACTGACATGCTCAAGCTCGCAGAAAAAGTTGGCGAAGCGCTCAAAGAAAAAAAATTATTACTCTCGGTTGCAGAATCATGCACAGGCGGCGGTGTTAGCTGTGCACTAACCGAAATCGCCGGTTCTTCAGAATGGTTTGATTGTGGTTTTGTACCCTACTCTAATTCGGCAAAAACCGAGATGCTAAATATTCCAGCCTCGTTGATTGCGCAACACGGTGCAGTCAGTGAAGAAATCGCGGCAGCGATGGCTGAAGGAGCATTGGCAAACTCTGAAGCGCATGTAGCGATCTCGACAACAGGGATTGCTGGGCCAGGTGGTGCAGTACCAGGCAAACCAGTTGGTACGGTCTGTTTCGGCTGGCGCGTTGGTGGCGTAACACATACCGAACGCAAAGTATTTAGTGGTGATCGCCATGCAATACGTGAGCAGACCGTGGCGCATGCCTTAAGCAAATTATTGCGTTATGTTGAGGAAATTTAAGACTCAAGGACTTTCAAAATTAGCTTTAACTGTACTTAACGCAATCTCGCTAAATCCGATCTCAAAATACAATAGCATTATAAAAAAAGCGCGAAGAAATCAATCTTCGCGCCTTTCGATTTTCTAAATTTCAGTAACTCGATTATCGAAACTGATTAATCGCATCCCGCGTTTCCAAAGCAACTCGACGTGCCGCTTGCGCATAACTTTCATCCGCCACAGGCTTTGCATACAAAATTGCCCGTGAAGAATTAATCATCATACCAGTGCCGTTTGCCGTACGACCTGCACGCACCGTGGACTCGACATCGCCACCCTGCGCACCAACGCCAGGAATCAGCAATGGCATGTCGCCGATCAATGCACGTACTTGCGCGATTTCATTTGGGAACGTGGCACCAACTACGAGCGCACATTGACCATTGGTATTCCACTTATCCGCCACCAATTGCGCGACGTGTTGATACAGAGGTTTGCCGCCCGCATCCAAAAATTGCAGATCTGAGCCGCCTGCATTCGAGGTACGACACAGCACAATCGCGCCGCGATCTTTCCATTCCAAATACGGCGCGACGGAATCAAAACCCATGTAAGGATTGACCGTAACAGCATCGGCGTCATAGCGTTCAAAGGCTTCACGCGCATATTGTTCAGCGGTCGCACCTATATCACCGCGCTTCGCATCCAACACGATAGGAATAGCAGGATAAGTCGTTTTGATATAACCGCAAATAGCTTCTAACTGATCTTCAGCGCGCAAGGCAGCGAAGTAAGCGATTTGCGGTTTAAAGCTACAAGCCAAGTCAGCAGTCGCATCGACAATCGCTTTACAAAAGGCGTAGATTGCATCAGGCTGTCCTGCCAACTCCACAGGAAATTTATTCACGTCTGGATCTAAACCTACGCACAACAAAGAATTATTCGTAGTCCAAGCGCTGGAAAGTTTTTGCAAAAAAGTCACGGTATATCTCTATCGTTTAAAATGAAATCAAGTCGATGATCTCAATAAAAAAGGGACAAAACTCACCGTATCAGCAAGTTTTTATCCCTTAATTATAAACCATCGCTTTTTCTGGCTTTTTACTGCCAGCCGAAATACGGTTAAAAAGCTGCAATCCCCGTCTGCGCACGCCCCAAAATCAAAGCATGAATATCGTGTGTGCCTTCATAGGTATTTACCACTTCCAAGTTCACCAAATGGCGAGCGATGCCAAATTCATCTGAAATGCCATTACCGCCCAGCATATCGCGCGCGGTTCTGGCGATATCGAGCGATTTTCCGCAAGAGTTACGCTTCATAATGGACGTAATTTCTACCGCAGCCGTACCTTCATCTTTCATGCGACCGAGGCGCAAACAACCTTGCAATCCCAAGGTAATTTCCGTTTGCATGTCGGCCAGCTTCTTTTGTACTAACTGATTCGCCGCGAGTGGACGACCAAATTGCATGCGATCCATCGTGTATTGGCGCGCTGTATGCCAACAAAACTCTGCCGCACCTAAAGCGCCCCAGGCAATGCCATAACGCGCTGAATTCAAACAAGTAAATGGGCCTTTTAAGCCTTCCACATGCGGCATCAAATTTTCTTCCGGGACAAACACTTCATCCATCACGATTTCTCCCGTGATGGAAGCGCGCAAACCCACTTTTCCGTGAATCGCTGGTGCAGATAAACCTTCCCAGCCGCGTTCCAAAATAAAGCCACGGATACGACCATCATCAGTTTTTGCCCACACCACAAACACGTCTGCAATCGGACTATTCGTGATCCACATCTTAGAACCAGTGAGCAAATATCCACCTTCCACCGTTTTTGCACGTGTGACCATGCTGCCCGGATCAGAACCATGATTTGGTTCGGTCAAGCCAAAACAACCGATCCACTCGCCCGTCGCTAACTTAGGTAAATATTTGCGTTTTTGCGCTTCACTACCGAATTCATTAATCGGCACCATGACCAAAGAGGATTGCACACTCATCATAGAACGATATCCAGAATCGATACGCTCGACTTCACGCGCGACCAAGCCATAGCAAACATAATTTAAACCTGCTCCACCGTATTCTGTCGGAATCATAGAGCCCAACATCCCCAGTTCTCCCATCTCGCGGAAAATTGCTGGATCGGTACGTTCATTACGGAAAGCATCCAAAATTCGCGGTGCGAGTTTTTCTTCGCAATACACACGTGCCGCGTCTTGCACCATGCGTTCGTCGTCGCTTAATTGGGAATTCAACAATAATGGGTCGTCCCATTGAAATGATGCTTTTGCCATCGTAGTCTCTCAAATTCTTGTGGTTAGTCTTTGCGTGACAGCATGTAGGGTAGCCGACAAGGTCATCGCTTGTTTTGTTAGACCAACATGCTAACCGATTTACGCTTGGTAGGAAATTTGAACTGTGCCAATTTAACAATTAAAACTGACACAAATATGGGAAATCTGGTCCCTCCGACAAGAATCGAACTTGTATCCCACGCTTAGGAGGCATGTGCACTATCCATTGTGCTACGGAGAGACTCTTGAAATCCGTCTCAGGATTTTTGCGATTTCGCTATGCACTACTGATTATTAAAAAACCACTAGTGAACGAAGGTCGCCATCTTACCTGAGCGACCAATAACAATCAAATGCGATCTCGCTTGACACGATGAAGCGATGAAACGACAGGCAACTAGCGTACAATAGCGCCTTTCCTAGTTTTTAACGATATTCATCTACACGCATCGGCTCTCTTTAGCTCGACAGAAGTTTTTTATGGCAGTCATCTCTCTTAGCAACGCGCAACTGGCTTTTGGTCACGTTGCCCTCCTCGATCACGCAGAATTTTCTATTGAAACCTCGGAACGCGTCGGTTTAATTGGCCGCAATGGCACGGGTAAATCGTCTCTACTCAAAATCATCGCGGGCAAATTCAAACTCGATGATGGCCTGTTGGTTATGCAACAAAACATCAAGATTGCGTATGTCGAACAAGAGCCACAATTTGATCCTGATCAAACGGTATTTGATGCAGTCGCCTCCGGCTTAGGCGATTTGCCAAAACTACTGCAAGAGTACGAAGCGATCACAGGGCAATTTGGTGGTGATAATGACGAAGCATTGATGGAGCGCATGCACGATATTCAAGTGCAGCTCGATGCCGCCGATGCGTGGAGTTTAGGCAATACAGTGGAGACGACTTTAGATAAGTTGAATCTCTCCAAAGACGCTATCATGAGCACACTGTCTGGCGGTATGAAAAAGCGCGTTGCCTTGGCCTGCGCCTTAGTCAGTGCACCTGATGTATTGCTGCTTGATGAACCAACCAACCATTTGGATTTCTCATCGATTAAATGGCTAGAAGCCTTACTAAAAGACTTCAAAGGCAGCGTCTTGTTCATCACCCATGATCGTAGCTTCCTCGACAATGTCACCACGCGTATTATCGAACTCGATCGTGGCAAAATCACTTCATTCCCGGGTAATTTCTCTACCTACCAAGTGCGCAAAGCCGAACAATTAGAAATTGAAGAAGTTGAAGCCGCGAAATTTGATAAATTCTTAGCGCAAGAAGAAATCTGGATACGCAAAGGCGTCAAAGCACGTCGCGTACGCGATGAAGGTCGCGTTAAACGCCTTGAACAATTACGTCTGCAACGTGCAGCGCGTCGTGAACAACAAGGGCAAGTACGTCTGGATGTTACGACCGGTGAACGCTCGGGCAAAATCGTGGCGGAATTGGAAAACGTCTGCAAGAGTTTTGGTCCTAAGAATATCGTCAATGATTTCTCTAGCATCATTATGCGTGGCGATAAGATTGGTTTGATTGGTCAAAACGGTGCGGGCAAAACCACTTTACTCAAATTGATCTTAGGTGAAGATCAACCTGATAGCGGCACGGTTAAGCAAGGCAGCAAATTACAAATCGCTTACTTCGACCAAATGCGCACGCAACTCAATGAAGAAGTCAGCTTGGCAGAAACGATTTCTCCAGGTAGCGATTTTGTCGAAATTAATGGTCAGCGTAAGCACGTCATGTCTTATCTTGGTGACTTTTTATTCGCACCAGAACGCGCTCGCTCACCTGTCAAAACTTTGTCTGGTGGTGAACGCAACCGTCTGTTGTTAGCGCGCTTATTCGCAAAGCCAGCAAATGTCTTAGTTCTCGACGAACCAACCAATGATCTCGACATCGACACACTAGAATTGCTCGAAGAATTATTGGAAGACTACGAAGGTACCGTATTCTTAGTCAGTCATGACCGCATGTTCTTAGATAACGTCGTCACGCAAGTGATCGCATCTGAAGGCAATGGCTTATGGAAAGAATACATAGGCGGTTACACAGATTGGGAGAACTACAAAAATTCTCCAGCGGGCAAAGCAATTGCGGCACCAGTCAAGGCAAAAACAGAGAGTAAATCACCAGTCAGCAGCATGACTGCACCAGCGCCTAAAGCCGAAGCGAAACCAAAAAAACTCAGCTACAAAGAGCAAAAAGAACTGGATGAATTGCCGAATTTGATCAGCAATTTAGAAGCCGAGCAAAAGACGATTTCTGAAAAACTGGCAGATGGCGACTTCTACAAAGATGCGACACCTGATGACATCAAAAAGCTCAATGAACGCTTCGCTGAGATCGACGAATTGTTGATGGCAGCTTTAGAAAAATGGGAAGCGATTGGCGGATAATTTGTTCAAATCCTAAGCGTAAAAAAAGAGAAGCCTTTAACAACGGCTTCTCTTTTTTATTGGGTTCGTAACTAATCGTGGTTAGTAGAGCATCATAAACGAGACGTCGAACAATCGGCACAAGCAAACGTGCGACCTAGCGCGCAACTTTTCTAAAATCACGCAAGCGAAAGCCCATCACAAACAGCGAACTAAAATACACCAACATACAAGTCAAAATCACACCACCCATGAAAGCAGCTCTGATCCAACGATTACTCTGCAAGGCAATCCAATCCAATTGCGCCGCCAAACCAAGGGCAACGCCACCCATCAACAATAGCGCCACACCCAACTTCACAAAAAACTTGAGCCAGCCACTAGAAGGCGTATAAAGCTGACGCTGGCGTAAGCCGCGATACAGCAAGGCAGCATTAAAACACGCACCCAAACCCACGGACAAAGCCAAACCAGCTTGATGGATGAAAGGCACAAATAGCACGTTCATGATCTGCGTGATCACCAATACGATCAAAGCGATTTTGACTGGCGTACGAATATCTTGCTGCGCGTAAAACCCTGGCGCTAAAATTTTCACCAAAATCAAACCCGTTAGGCCAACACCATACGCAGCGACGGCTTTTGCCGTTTCATTCACCGCATGCGCATCAAATTTACCGTTATGAAACAAGGTCGCCGTCAACGCATCCGACAAAGTCAAAAGACCAACCGCGGCAGGCAATGCCAACAAGCAGGTTAAACGCAAACCCCAATCCAATAAGGAGGAATACTCAGTTTTATCCGCATTCGCTTTGGCAGAAGATAAGCTTGGCAATAGAACCGTACCGAGCGCAACGCCCAACATTGCCGAAGGAAACTCCATCAAACGATCCGCAAAATTCAATTGCGACGCACTTCCGTCTGGCAAAAAGGAAGCCCAAGTTGAATTGATCATGATACTAATTTGCGTTGCGGACACCGCCAACACCGCCGGCCCCATTTGTTTCAATACCCGACGCACTTTTGGATCGCGGAGTGCAAATGCCGGATTCCAAGACAGCTTAGGCAGCATACCAATTTGAATTAACGAAGGAATTTGTATCGCCAACTGCAATACGCCCCCCACAAAAACCGCGCACGCGAGCGCATAAATCTGTTTTTCTTTTCCAAACAAAGCGAGCGAAAAATACGCTGCAACAATGAAGCAAAGGTTCAATAAAACGGGCGTAAACGCAGGAATTTTAAAACGTCGCCAAGTATTTAAGATACCACTCGACAAAGCGACCAAAGACATGAAACCAATATACGGAAACATGATACGAGTCAGATTGACGGTTAAATCAAATTTAGAGGTTCCCAAAAACCCTGAAGAAAACATCAACACCAACAGCGGCGCACCGACCACACCAAGCACGCAAGTAATCAACAAGGCCCACACCAACACGGTGGCGACATGATCGACCAATTCTTTCACTTCAACATCTGAACTCTTATTTCGATATTCAGCAAGAATCGGCACAAAGGCTTGCGAAAATGCACCTTCGGCAAATAAGCGTCGGAAAAAATTCGGAATTTTAAATGCCTGCACATAGGCATCCATCATCGCCGTCGCGCCAAAATACGCGCCAAATAAAACATCACGAATCAAGCCCGTGATACGCGACAACATAGTCATACTGCTAATAGCAGCCAGTGTTTTTAGTAAGTTCATAGGGCGAGATTATAGCCGCTGCACTAGGCTAACATTCATATTCCTAGAGAGAAATGCAAGCAAATTCACAGAAATCCGAAAATTGGGCATTTACCGTCAAATTAAACTCTGCTATACTTTCGAGCTTCCCAAATGGCTTTAAGCAATTAAAGGTGTTTGACGAATTCGGAGAGATGGATGAGTGGTTTAAGTCACACGCCTGGAAAGCGTGCGTAGGTTCATAGCCTACCGGGGGTTCGAATCCCCCTTTCTCCGCCAGAATTTAAAAAACCGCATAATTTTGATTATGCGGTTTTTTTTCGTCAAAAATTCATTTGGGCGCATCGCCAACGACCCAAACTGCAACTTGCGGCAGTTTTAATAATGAAAAAATATTTTCACAAACAAGAACCAAATTAAATAAATGTGGTCAATAGACAGTGTCTGCGCATCAACATTCACGTTTCACAAAACATCTAGTAGGGCGATAAATTTCGATATTGATCTCATAGTCAAACCTAATAAATTAGAACTGCTTAGAACTTTACTGAAATTACCGCACAAAATTTAATAGAAAAAATTTTTCATTCGGCTACTGCGTTGACAAGCTCTAATTTTGCATTCATGCTTGCCGCGCAGTGCTTTTTTCTTAAAATCGCTTGATCAATCTTCATATCTAAAACAATGAAAAAGACTCTCTTAGGATCATTAGCGCTAGTTTGCGCGATGGCTTCTCCATTCGCTTTTGCGGATGTGAATTATCAAATTAAAATCACCAACCCTGCGCAACATTTAGCCGAAGTTAGCATAGAGTTTCCTGCCGTTTCTGGTAAAACTCTCGATGTGCAAATGCCAATTTGGCGCACTGGACGCTACGAGGTTTTAAATTTAGGCAAAAATGTTCGTCAGTTTGCTGCAAGCAATGGTAAAGGTAAGGCACTTTCTTTTGCTAAAACAGATAAAGGTACTTGGCAGGTCAAAACACAACCAGGCGACACCGTCAAAATTTCTTACGAGATATTCGCTAATGCCTTAGGTGAACGTACCCAGCATATCGATGACACGCATGCATACCTTGATGCGAGCGGTGTCTTAATGTATGCAGCACCATTCCGCAATCAAGCGGTAAAAGTCAGTTTAGATACACCGAAAAACTGGATCTCTCGCTCCGGCATGGATAAAGGTAATTGCGACAATTGCTTCGTCGCTAAAAATTATGATGTGTTGATTGATTCACCAATTGAAACTGGTGAACACGAATTTCATAGCTTTGATGTTGATGGTCACACTATCGAACTAGCGATATGGGGACGTGGTAATTATGATGGAAAAAAAATGGCCGGCGATTTAAAGAAAATCGTTGAAGGTGGTCGCAAATTATTTGGTCCATATCCATTCAAGCGCTACTTATTTATCGTTCATGCGACTGATGGCGTCGGTGGCGCAACAGAGCATATAAACTCCACAGTAATTCAAAAGAATCGTTGGGGCTTCTCTCCTCGTAAAGAGTACTTGAACTTTTTACGTACGGCTGCGCATGAATTTGTGCACACTTGGAACGTCAAAGCCTACCGTCCAAAAGAGATGGTTCCTTACGAATATCAAAAAGAAAATTACACTCGCCTATTATGGATGGCTGAAGGTAATACATCGTATTTTGAAGAGCTCTTGACTTTACGCGCAGGGATACAAACGCGCGACGAGTTCTTAGAGGAATTATCAAAAGCGATGTTTGCTTATGAACATCAACCAGGCCGTTTCCAACAAAGTGCTGCGGAATCGAGTTTTGACGCTTGGATCGATGCAGGTGGCGAACGTGCGCGCAACGCTTCAGTAAATATCTACAGTAAGGGCATGCTGCTGGCGCACGCCATGGATATCGAGATCCGTCGTCAAACAAAAGGCGCAAAAGGATTTGAACATATCCATCAATACTTGTATCAACACCACACTGTTGATAAAGGTGGCTACACCGAAGCGGATGTTCGTACAGCGCTCAAAACAGTGACAGGCAATGACTGGTCTGCATGGTGGGCAAAATATGTTGATAGCACCGGTGAGATTCCATTTACCGAGTTACTCAACCATGTTGGCATGCGCTATGTTATTGAAGGCGGTAAAGATGACGAACAAAAAGAAGAATGGTTCACTGGCTGGCGTACTCGTGACACCGGTGACCATCCTGTCGTGATCGAAGTTGAGCGTGATAGCCCAGCATGGAAAGCTGGCGTGGTTGCTGGTGATATTTTGGTTGCCGCAAATGGTTTGCGCCTGACACCAAAAGATATCAATGACAAACTTTGGTTAATGCAGCAAGCACCAATCAAACTATCGGTATTCCGTCGTGATGAGTTACGTGACATCATGCTGACCCCAAATCGCCAAGTAAAAGGCAAGGCAAAAGTCAAAGCAGTAGACGCGGTGACTGAAGAGCAAAAAGCACTGAATGCTGCTTGGTTGGGCGTCGCTTGGCCTGCAGCAAAGCCAGCTTCCGCGGCCGACAAAGCCAAGGAGTAATCTTCACGGCTTGGCTAGGTTTCATCCTTAAATCAAAACGCCAGCAAATTGCTGGCGTTTTTCTTTCTATACTGGCTCAGAATATTTTCTAGACGAGCCCGTACTCCGAACATTTCTTTATTACATCTGGTGGAAATTATTTCCGCTCAATTTTCGCCTCGAATAGAAGTTTCACCATCGGATCTAAACTGATTGATTTAGGCAGGCTCTGCATCGGAAACTTAAATTCACTTAACTTATTCTGAATTCTCACAGTATGCAATTGGAATTGCGCGTCATCACTTTGTGTTGCGAATTCCAGTGGAAAATCAAACTGCGCTTGGCTTTGTAATTGTTCAATTTTCAAATGAAGCTCTTTTTTAACGCTATCAAAGCGCCACTCCACGCCCAATTTTGGATAACCCGCTTGATACAGCCACTGTTGAAAAAATTTAGATAAATCCTTGCCAGATACCTGCTCCATCGATGCTTGAAAATCGGCACTCATCGCATTTTTTCCCGCAAATTTAGCGTAGTAATGACGGATACCTTGCCAAAAAATTTCATCACCAAGTTCTTGTCGTAGCATGTGTAAAACCCAACCTGCTTGCTCATAAGTGTTGGGGCTTAAGACATTTTTTGGGTCTTCAATTGTGACGTCCACAATTGGGCGCACAACTTTTTGATGATAGCGAATGACCTTGTCACGATTTGCTAATTGATGCTTGACGAAGCGCTCACGACCATAGGTGTGCTCAAGATACAGATTAGTAAAATAGGTGGCAAATCCTTCACTCAACCAAACGTGGTGCCAATCATTCTCAGTTGCTGAATTTCCAAACCATTGATGCGCAATTTCGTGTGCAATCAAAGCTTCTTGTTCACCTTTACCTGTAACAGAATTCTCAAAATAAAAAATCGTATTCGCGTTTTCTAAGCCGCCAAAACGGGTTTTCGATTGCACGTTTGCGAGCTTCTTATAAGGATATGGCCCGATGTTTTTTTGAAAGAAATCCAAGGCTTTGATGGCTACACGGTAATCATGAAAGCCCTCACTTCTATTTTGCGGAAATACCCAACTCGTAATAGATACATCGTTTAGTTTGGCGCTTTCTTGCACCGCAAATCGTGCTACACCGATGACCATCACCTTCACCGGAAGCGCGACATCTTCGCGCCAATGGGTCAATTTTCGCCCACCTGCTAAGCTACTTTCCTCAATCTTTAATCCATTGGCGACGACAGCATAATGTTCTGGCGCGGTGATGATAAATTCGACTGCCGCCTTGTCACTTGGGTGATCAACGCTCACTAACCATTGTCTACCTTGATCTGGCCAGTTATCAGCGAAAAAAACTCTCTCTCCAAATTTATTTTTACTGATATGTAATCCTGAACGCGGTTCACCTTCGTATTCAATCGCCAATTCCAACGCGTCATTCACGGTCGACGCAGATGGCAATTGAATTTTTAATTTGTCACCCGTTTGCTGATGAGATAGTTTTTGGTCTAGCAAGCTCACAGCGGATACCAACATCCCTTTGCCGCTCTGATCCACACCTCCCAAGTCAAGCTCGATCACATTGACGCTCTGAACACTACGCAACTTCACTAAAGCCTTCACCTTAATTTGCGAATTCTGATCATTGAGTTCAATAAAATAACGATAGCGTTCAATATCAATGGCGAAATTTCGTACATAAAAGTCACGTGCGTAAGCGGATGTCGCAGTACATAGCGAAAGAAGACAAATTAAAAAAGATTTCATATAGAGATGTTTGTTATTAAAAGAAATGTGACGGCATGTTATTCATTAAAGGCAAAATAGAATAATGGCATATAGTCTGCGCAGACTATATCTAAATTATTACCAAGTCATTAGAATTGATATAGACAATACAAAAGTATAAAAAATTCTAAAAAGCTGAACTTTTTATATCGACTTATGTTCAAAGAAAAACAAAAAGCGCTTCATATAATTTGATACAAACTGTGCATAAGGTGGATTCTGTTCAAATTTCACTTTTTTTCACAGCATGGGGCTTGTTTCCTTACCGCGTATCACATATTATTAATTTGAAGTTTGTAAAAACATCCACGTTCAGGGAGCTACTGATGGAAACTCGCCATAGCAGTAAACAGCCCGACTGGAATTCGCACAAATTGCGCCCTATTTCCAGCCAACGTAGTGCGACACAAAGTGGCATAAATAACAGTCATCCCGCATGGCAGTTTATGACTGCTGATAGATTTCTTTTGTCTGGCGACGACAATGACGATAACATCATTTTTGTCTCTGAAGGCGAAGATAATGATGCAGATAAATCAAGAATATCGCCTTGGAAAATCTTAATCGCGGACGATGATAACAACGTCCACGACACGACAGTGCTTGCACTTAGCGGGGTTGAAATCCATGGAAAACCACTAGAATTCTTGCACGCCTTCTCTGCAAAGGAAGCACAAGAAGTCGCTGAAAACCATCCAGATACATCCTTAATTCTGTTAGATGTCGTAATGGAAACGGTTGATGCTGGCTTGAAGCTAGTGAATGTATTACGCGATGATTTGTCGCGCAAAGACCTTCGTATCGTACTAAGAACGGGGCAGCCCGGATATGCCAAAGAAAACATTATGGGGAATTATGCGATTGATGGTTATGCGACTAAATCAAAGCTGACACGTTCGATCTTAATCAGCATGCTCAACGAGGTGCTTGACTCAAATAAGCCAAAAGACGAAGCGGAAAGCGAAAGTTCTCTGCCAAACTAATTTGGATCAAATCACGATAGTCAGTAAACTAAAAAAGCCAGGTTGTGAAGTGACCTCAAATAGTTGGACAGTTTGTTAGTTATGCATAGGAGGGCTGATTTCTGTATTGAACAGGACTCAGCCCTTTTAGTTTTAGTTTGATTCGCTCATGATTATAGTAGTGAATGTATTCTTTGATGCCCC
>NZ_JAGSPM010000036.1 GCF_018139645.1 Affinundibacterium baiyunense | reverse complement strand
AGCAGAGGTTGTTGAGTGAAGACGAAAACATGTAGAGATGGACAGATCGGCGGAGTACAAAGAAGGAAGCAACAGCTAAGACATGAATGGATATCGATCGATAGCTAGCATAATTAGTTGACGGTGATCTTGCCGACCATTCCGGCTCCTTGATGCGGCTCGCAGTAGAAGCCGTAGGTTCCCGGCACGGTGAGGGTGACGGAGTAGGTCTCGCCTGGCGCGTTGAGGTACTCCTCCTGCGAGATCTTGGTGGCGTCGACGCCGCTCGGCACCTCGTCTTCGTCGAACACGACGTTGTGCGGGAAGCCGGCGTTGTTCTTGAAGGTGATGGTGTCGCCGGCCTTGACGGTGAACTGGCTGGGCTCGAAGACGAGCCCGCCGTCGCCTGCGCCCAGCAGCACCTCCTGGGCCATGGCACCGCCGGCAAGCAGGGCGCTGGCAGCCATTGCCACGGCGGCGGTGCCGGTGGCCTTGCGGAGAGAGGCGCGCACGGCGAAGGACCTCCTTCTGACCACAGCGCGAGCGGGCGCGGCCGTGAAGGAAGGGGCGGTGATGGCGGCAGAGGAGAGGGACGCCATGGTCGTCAGCTAGCTAGCGATCGATGGATCGATCTACGTACGTACGTACGTCCTGGAGCAAGCTATCAGAGCAAGAG
>NZ_JAGSPM010000035.1 GCF_018139645.1 Affinundibacterium baiyunense | reverse complement strand
TCATCAAAAACACCACGTATCACCGCACCTGACTGCTCACCGGATGTAATGGTGGCTGACGTTCCCATGTACCCGCGTATCGTTTCATCGGCGCGGGCAATGGCAGCATCGAACAGGTTATCGAAATCAGCCACAGCGCCTCCCGTTATTGCATTCTGGCCAGGCCGCGCTCTGTCATTTCGGCTGCCACACCGGCAGAGACACGAAACGCCGTTCCCGGCAGCACAAATGCCACAGGTTCATCCCGCGTGGCGTGAAGTGCATCAGTATGCAGCTTCACCAGTGCCACGACCGTGACCAGTTCAGACGTATCCAGAATCACGGTATCCGGCTGCGCTGATCCCACCTCATTTTCATGTCCGGTCAGCACATTTTCCCGGCTGAGAGGGGTGTCCTGACCGGCAGTTTCATCCGTGTCATCAAGCTCCTCTTTCAGCTCTGCCACACGGAGCGCCAGTTCTTCTTTCGTCCCCGTCAGGCTGACATCACGGTTCAGTTGTTCACCCAGCGAGCGGAGACGGGCAATCAGTTCATCTTTCGTCATGGACTCCTCCACAGAGAAACAATGGCCCCGAAGGGCCATGATTACGCCAGTTGTACGGACACGAACTCATCAAGCTCCTCTTTCAGTTGTACGGACACGAACTCATCAGACGGGCAATCAG
>NZ_JAGSPM010000034.1 GCF_018139645.1 Affinundibacterium baiyunense | reverse complement strand
GCGGTGGTCACACCTGCGCTCCGTCCCGGCATTATCGCCAGGGCTTGGCGCCACAGCTAGTATATTGGCTAGCGTTTGGCTCGGCAGCTAACGACCTGCAGCCAACCATCTACCAGCGACTCAGCGAGCGAGAGCAGCACACACGCAGCTAGCTAGGAGCAGCAGCAGCAGCGGCGATGGCGGCCTCCATGATCTCCTCGTCAGCTCTGGCGGTGGCGCCTCAGGGCCTGCCGCCCCTCGGCCGCCGCGCCTCCTCCTTCGCCGTCGTCTGCTCCAAGAAGAAGATCAAGACCGACAAGCCCTAC
>NZ_JAGSPM010000006.1 GCF_018139645.1 Affinundibacterium baiyunense | reverse complement strand
ACTTAATGCAAGATACCCCAGTGCGCCACTTAAATACTCTTGCACTACACGGTATTTAAACTCTTCTGTATGTTTAGCCATTAAAAAACCCCAAAAGTTGGTGTCCAACTTTTGGGGTTCAGTTTACACATCGATACGCATTTTTTACATTGAAAAACGGCGGAAAATAAAATTAAGCTAATTGCGCCAACATTGTTTCTGCATTCGACACAGCGAAATTACCGCCTTCTTCAACATTTAAATGCTTCACTACGCCATCAACCACAACCATCGAGTAACGCTGTGAGCGAACACCCATACCAAATTTACTGAAGTCCGCATCAAGACCCAAAGCTTTGCTGAAAGCCGCATTACCATCCGCCATCATACGCACAATGCCAGTGGCTTTTTGATCTCGTCCCCAAGCACCCATCACGAAAGCATCGTTCACAGAGATGCACCAAATTTCATCCACACCCTTGGCTTTCAATGCAGCCGCGTGTTCAACATAGCCTGGCACATGTTTAGCGGAACATGTTGGTGTGTATGCACCTGGCAAGCCAAAAATCGCAATGGTTTTGCCTTTAGTGAGTTCTGCCACATCAAAAGTATTCGGCCCCAATGAACAGCCTTCTGATTCAACTTCGATAAATTCGGCCAAACTGCCTGCAGGTAATTTGTCGCCAACGTTGATGCTCATAGTGAACTCCCTAAAAATTAAAAAATAAATTCTCGCCTAATCCATGTTGGATAAAGGGAAGTTTGCAAGTATGCCCTAAACGACATTTTTTTGCAGAAAGCAAAACGCCAGTCAAATGACTGGCGTTTTTTGATACCAAACTAGCTAGCTTGAGTAACTAATCGCTATTTATCCTACATAGCGTGACGAATTAGTCCGCTTGCTTACGTAAAAATGCTGGAATGTCATAAGTTTCCATTCCATTTTTTTCTAAAGCACGAACTTGTTCCGTTGCAGAATGACGCCATACTGCTGGCTTCGTCAAACTATCAAAACCTGCATTGACAGACGTTGTTGTCTTGCTCGCTGTGGTTGCCATTGCAGGACTTGCCATCATGACTGGCTCATCATGCGTTCCAGTACGTAACATTGGCGTTTGCACTAACTGAATATTTTTCTTGCCACGACCTAGACCTGTAGCAACGACGGTGACACGAATCTCGTCACCCATCGCATCATCATAAGCAATACCTTGCGCAATCGAAGCGTCTGGTGCAGCAAATGCGCGCACAGCGGCCATAACTTCTTTAATTTCTTTACCTTTTAATCCGCGGCTTGCAGTCACATTGACCAATACGCCACGTGCGCCAGACAAGTCGATGCCGTCTAACAAAGGAGATGCGACTGCTTGTTCGGCAGCGATACGGGCGCGATCAACACCAGATGCGGTCGCAGTTCCCATCATTGCCTTACCTTGTTCACCCATGATCGTTTTCACGTCATTGAAGTCGACATTAATATGGCCTGGAACATTGATGATCTCTGCGATGCCAGCAACTGCATTATTCAACACGTTGTCTGCATGACCTAACCACTCAATCATGCTGTCATCTTCGTAAATTTCTTCGAGCTTTTCATTCAAGATGATGATCAAAGAATCGACATGTTTCGATAAAGCTTCCAAACCTTCGTCAGCGATATCCATGCATTTCTTACCTTCGTAAGAAAAAGGCTTAGAAACTACCGCTACGGTTAACGCGCCTTGTTCTTTCGCAATTTGTGCGACCACAGGTGCGGCACCAGTACCGGTTCCGCCACCCATACCAGCAGCGATGAATACCATGTGTGCGCCACGTAATGCATCTTCGATGCGCGTGCGAGATTCTTCTGCGAGCTGACGACCTACTTCAGGCTTCATGCCAGCACCTAAACCAGTTTCACCAATCTGAATCACATTATGTGCACCAGATTGTGTCAATGCCTGCGCATCCGTGTTTGCAGCAATGAACTCAACACCAGAAACACCTTTGTTAATCATATGCTGAACGGCATTACCACCAGCGCCACCGACACCAACCACTTTGATCACTGTGCCTTGCGTAGCGTTATCAACCATATCGAACTCCATCATGAATCCCCCTTGTAGGCAGTTTTCAGTCGCTAATCCTCACACGATGTGATGCCTAGCGAATGAAAACTGTATTTCGCAACATTATAAAATGATTGCAGCAAATTGTAGTAAAAAATATGCTGCAAATCGCCTCATTTCATCTATAAAGAAACACTATTTTTCAAAACTAAAAATGGAATTAGAAATTCCCTTGAAACCACTCCTTCATACGCTGCCAAACTGCGCTTGCCGAACCTGCTTGGCGCGTCACAATATGACCTCGTAAGTACTGCTTCTTCGCTTCCAACAACAAACCTAAAACGGTGGCGTAACGCGGGCTTCGCACCACATCTGCTAACTGTCCCGAATAGGCCGGCATACCCAATCGTGCTGGCTTCAGAAAAATATCCTCTGCCATCTCCACCATTCCTTGCATAGTAGAAGAGCCGCCGGTTAACACGATGCCCGAGGACAGCACATCTTCATAACCGGACTCACGTACTACTTGATGAACCAATGCGAATAATTCTTCAACGCGTGGCTCGATTACGGCGGCCAAAGCTTGGCGCGATAAAGAACGTGGGCCGCGATCACCAAGACCGGGCACTTCCAAACTGTCTGCCGGATCTGCCAACACTTGTTTCGCAACACCGAAACGAATCTTGATTTCTTCTGCTTCGGAAGTTGGCGTGCGCAAGGCCATCGCAATGTCATTGGTGATTTGATCGCCAGCAATCGGAATCACCGCGGTATGTCGAATCGAACCTTCGCTGAACACCGCAACATCGGTGGTGCCGCCGCCAATATCAATCAAGACCACACCCAGCTCTTTTTCATCATTCGTCAACACCGCATCAGCTGATGCCATTGGTTGCAAAATCAAATCCGACACTTCGAGCCCACAGCGACGCACGCACTTAACGATATTTTGTACCGCAGACACGGCGCCAGTCACAATGTGTACTTTGACTTCTAATCGAATGCCGCTCATGCCGATCGGCTCGCGCACGTCATCTTGGCTATCGACGATGAACTCTTGCGGCAAAGTGTGTAGCAATTGCTGGTCGGTTGGAATATTCACTGCCTTCGCGGTTTCAATCACACGCGAAACGTCGGCTGCAGTCACTTCCTTATCCTTAATCGCGACCATCCCACTAGAATTAAAACTGCGGATATGACTACCAGCAATACCGGTATAGACAGTACGAATTTTGCAGTCAGCCATCAATTCCGCTTCTTCCAACGCGCGCTGAATTGATTCCACGGTCGCTTCAATATTCACGACCACGCCTTTCTTTAAACCTTTTGACTCATGCTGACCCAAACCAATCACCTCATGACGTCCATCTGGCATCACTTCAGCAACAACCGCCACAATTTTCGAAGTGCCGATATCGAGGCCAACGATTAGGTTCTTTGCGTCTTTTGTCATAGTCTTCCACTTACTTATTTAAAGTATTCATTCTCGTATGTGAAGTTGACACTATTGGTCAACTCCTACTTACCACCATATTTTGTGACCTAGCTCAAGCGTCGCATCTCTATTACCCGGCTCTGCCACTCAACTATTCACATCACTACCTACTTACAATTCCAGCTATTCACGTTATTTAGAACTAGCTTTGTTCTTGATACCAAAACTACCGGTACTTGATTGCAAAGCCAATCCATTCGGATAGCGCATATCAACGCTAATAATCTTGTCCTGCAAACGCGTAACCAACTGCGGATAGACCTTAATCAACTGATCGACGCGACGTTTCAATCCGCCTTGATCCTGTACTTTCCCTAACTCCACGCGCAGACCATTATTTAGCACAACAGTCCAAGCATATCGGCTTGAGTAAGACACCGCTTCCGGCTCGAGATTGATACTGGAAAACCAATCTCTAAATTGCCGATATTGCGCAACCACTTCTCGCTCACTTCCGTCGGGTCCAATCAAACCAACCAACTCAGTGTCTTCTTCCGCTTCTGCTAAGTTCGCCGTAAATACATCGCCTGCGGTGGAAATTAATCGTCCGTCATCACCCCAGGTTCCCAGTACCTCATGCTCTTCTAATGCAACCAATAATTTATCTGGCCACACTCTTTGCACACTCGCTTTTCTTACCCAAGGTACAGATTCAAATGCCAATCTCACCTGGTCCAAATTCGTCGTAAAAAAATTTCCTTTAATCTTTGGTATTGCTTGATCACGGATCGCCAATGCGTTCACATGTCTCAATTCTTTTTGCTGACTGCCCTCGACTCGTACCGTCTGCAATGAAAATACTGGTCGTTGAATTACCCACCAAATTCCAGACGCAAGCAAAATCAACAACACCAAACCAAACAAGGCATTAGCGATTGCATTGAGCAGCTTTGCGTCATGCCACATAAACTCGGTTTCTACTTTCTAAGTGAAAATTACTTGGAGTCAGTCGCGATCTTCAACCGCGCTGTCTTCAAAATTTCTACACACACATCTTCATAGCTCATACCCGCCGCCTTCGCTGCCATAGGAACTAAAGAATGCCCCGTCATACCCGGCGAGGTATTAATCTCGATCAAAAATGGTTTGTTATCACTTGCACGTAACAGCACATCAATGCGCGCCCATCCCTCACAATTAACCGCACGATACGCTTCCTCACACATCGTTTTAATCTCTTGAGTCAAAGCTTCATCTATTGGTGCTGGACACAAATACTTAGTATCGTCAGTAAAATATTTGTTTTGATAATCATAATTACCATCTGGCGCGACAATTTCAATCAGCGGCAAGGCATACGCTCCCGCTCCACGTCCTAATACCGCAACTGTAAGTTCACGTCCCTGAATAAATTCTTCTGCCAATACTTCTTCATCAAAAGTCGCGGCTAATTGATACGCACTTGGCAGTGCGTCCGCGCTAGTGACTTTGGTAATGCCGATAGTCGAACCTTCATGTGGTGGTTTGACGATCAAAGGCAATCCTAAATTTTCAACTACTTGAGCTAAATCGGTATTCCCATTTAACACTGCGTACTTAGGCGTAGTTAAACCATGATATAGCCAGATTTTTTTTGTAAAAATCTTATCCATTGCTACCGATGAAGCCATCACTCCGCTACCGGTGTAAGGAATACCTAACTGTTCCAAAGCACCTTGCAAACTACCATCTTCACCGTAACGACCATGTAATGCGATAAATACGCGATCAAATTTTTCCGCTGCAAGTTCTGCCAAACTACGTTCGGCTGGATCAAAACCATGTGCGTCTACACCCCGACTTTTTAAGGCGTTCAACACGCCTGTGCCAGACATCATCGACACTTCGCGCTCTGCTGAGCGGCCGCCAAATAACACACCTACTTTGCCAAGTTCTTTCATTTCTTCATCATCCAATTTAATAAGTTTTCGCGTGAGTTTTTTTGACCTGCTTATTTACCCGCTAGTTTTGCTGGCACTGAACTAATCGAGCCAGCTCCCATCACGATTAAGACATCCCCATCACGTAACATTTGACGCAATGCTTCGGGCATGTCTTGCATGTTCTCCACAAAAATCGGTTCAACTTTTCCCAATACGCGTAATGCTCTGGTCATCGCACGACCATCCGCCGCAACAATAGGCGCTTCGCCTGCCGCATACACTTCTGCCAATACCACCGCATCGGCAGTCGACATCACTTTTACAAAATCTTCAAACAAATCACGTGTGCGGGTATAACGATGCGGTTGAAACGCCAGTACCAAACGACGATTCGGATAAGCACCTCGCGCCGCAGCCAAAGTCGCAGCCATTTCTACTGGGTGATGTCCATAATCATCGACCAAAGCAAAACTACCACCACCTTGCAATGCGATTTCACCATATCGGGTAAAGCGGCGACCAACACCATTAAATTCACTCAAGGCTTTTTGTGTCGCACTGTCTTCCACCCCAACTTCACGCGCAATTGCGATCGCGGCACAGGCATTTTGTACATTGTGCATACCGGGTTGATTCAAGCTCACTTGCATATCAGCGTAACCCTTTTGCACGACGGTGAAATGCATCTTGCCATTTGCTGCGCTAGCATTAATTGCCCGCACTTCCGCTTCTTCATGGAAGCCGTAAGTCACAATCGTCTTGGTGATTCTCGGCATGATTTCACGGATATTAGGATCATCCATACATAACATCGCAACGCCATAAAATGGCAAACGCAAAGTGAAATCAACGAAAGCTTGTTTCAATTTGGCGAAGTCATGGTCATAGGTTTCCATGTGATCTGCATCGATATTCGTAATGACTTCAATGACAGGTAACAAATTCAGAAACGATGCGTCGGACTCATCCGCTTCCGCGACGATGTATTGACCACTACCCAGTTTCGCATTTGCCCCGGCACTATTGAGCAATCCACCAATCACAAAAGTTGGATCTAAACCGCCTTCAGCCAAAATACTCGCGACCAAGCTAGTGGTGGTAGTCTTGCCATGCGTACCTGCAATCGCGATACCACTTTTTAAGCGCATTAACTCCGTCAACATCAATGCACGTGGCACGATAGGGATGTGTTTTTCACGTGCTGCGATCACTTCCGGATTATCTGCTTTGACTGCTGTCGAAGTCACAACCGCATCAGCACCTTCGATATTTTCTGCTGCATGACCTACCGTCACTTTTGCACCCAAACTCGCTAAGCGTTGTGAAGCGGCATTGCTGCTTAAATCGGATCCAGAAATGACATAGCCTAGATTCAATAGCACTTCAGCGATGCCGCTCATACCTGAGCCACCGATACCGACAAAATGTAAGTGCTTTACTTTATGTTTCATATTTCTCTCATTGAACCTAATTATTTTCTGCTTGATTTCTACTGATTCTTTTTCATTTACTGCGCAAGATCTTCTAATATCTTGGCTATCGTTTGATTGGCATCGCGTTTTCCCATTTGGTATGCCGCTTGTGCCATTTGCAAACAGCGTTCACGCTGCATGCTTAGAATCAATTCTACTAAACGCGATGCCGTCAACTCGGTTTGCGGTAAATGAATCGCACCACCGGCCTGACTCAACCACTCCGCATTCGCTTTTTGATGCGAGGTACTAGATGCCACCAGTGGCACTAAGATACTAGCGACACCAACCGCTGTTAATTCCGATACCGTAATCGCACCAGCACGACAAATCACCAAATCTGCATCGGCATAACGACGTGGCATATCGTGAATAAAATCTAAAACTTCTGCTTGTACATTTTGTGCTGCGTAGCGTTGGCGCAAAACTTCCACATGTTGCTTACCTGATTGGTGAGTTACCTGTGGACGTTGATCTGCTGGGATTAAAGCCAACGCATCAGGAACTGCTTCATTCAATGCACGCGCCCCTAAACTTCCACCAACGACTAAAATTTTCAATGGTCCTGCGTGTTGAGCGTATCGTTCTTGTGGCAATCCAAGTGCAGTAATTTCACGGCGAATTGGATTACCTGTAAAAACAAATTTTTGCTCTTGCATAGGGGCATTTGAAGGCAAGCCAAACATCAATTTGTTTGCAAATAACTTCAACGCCTTATTTGATAACAACAAAGGTGCATCCGCATTCATCAACACCAAAGGCTTTCCAAACACCGCGCTACTCACACCACCGGGGACCGTCACATAACCGCCCATGCCTAACACCACATCCGGTTGACGCTTGCGCACAATCTGCAAGCATGAAAAAAAGCTAGCAAATAACTTAAATGCGCCACTGATACTATGTTTTAAACCTTTACCGCGCAGTCCAGTAAAGTCCAACTGATCCATAGCAATGCCATGCTTGGCGACAATCTCACCTTCCATGCCCGTTTTGGTTCCTAACCACGAAACGCTCCAACCACGTTGCTGCATTTCCGCAGCGATCGCGAGACCTGGAAAGATATGCCCGCCAGTTCCTGCGGCCATAATCAATAGATGTTTTTTCTTATTTTGCACAGCTACATCTTTACTTGTCATATCCGTCCCCCACGCATCATCAAACGATTTTCATAATCGATTCTGAGCAACAGGGTTAGACCGATACAGTTAATCAAAACACCGCTACCGCCATAACTCATTAATGGCAAAGTCAAACCTTTGGTTGGTAACAGACCCAAGTTCACACCCATATTGATAAAGGTTTGTATGCCTATCCAAATACCGATGCCTTTTGCTGTCAATCCAGCGAAAGTCGCGTCTAACACTATCGCTTGTCGGCCAATTTCAAATGCGCGTTTAACGATCCAATAAAATAAATAGATCACTACCGCGACACCAACAAAACCAAGCTCCTCGCCAATCACTGCCAGCAAAAAATCCGTATGCGCTTCTGGTAAGTAATGCAGTTTTTCCACGCTGGCACCTAAACCGACACCAAATAATTCGCCACGACCGAATGCAATCAACGAATGTGTCAACTGATAAGCTTTACCCAGAGCATTGTCTTCTTCGAACGGATTCAGATAAGCAAAAATACGTTCACGTCGCCACGGCGATAGCAAAATAACCGATGTAAAAATACCGACCAGGGCCGCTGCGATACCGCCGAACCAAACGCCGTTGATGCCACCTAAAAACAAAATCCCCATCGCGATACAAACAATCACACCAAACGCACCAAGATCAGGTTCAAGCAATAACAACAAACCTAACACCGCAACCGTAATCATCATCGGCAAGAAGCCTTTGGTCAGTTTGTGCATAAACTCTTGTTTGCGCACCGTATAGTCCGCCGCATATAACACCATGAACAACTTCATCATTTCTGATGGCTGCACATTAAATACTTTTAAAGATATCCAACGCTTCGCACCGTTGACGCCTTTACCGATACCTGGAACCAAAACCAATACCAACAAAACCAGCGTTGCAATGAATAGATAGGGCGCCAATCTTTGCCAATCTTCTACCCGCAAACGAAACACAATAAAACTCGCCAAGATCGATACCGTGACGAACATCGCTTGTCGGACTAAAAAATGATTATTTTTGTAGTTCGCATACTTCGGCGAATCAGGTAAAGAGATCGAGGCGGAATACACCATCACCATCCCAAATACCATCAAAATCAAAGTCACCCAAACTAAAGCTTGATCGTATTCCATCATTTTTGAACGCTGAGCAAAATGCGTAGCATTCTGGCTGCTACCAGAAGAACGCCATAGGTTCAAATTGAGGAATAGCTGCTTCATCAGCAAATCTCTCCACGACTCAATGCAACTTCACGTACTGCGTCGATAAATACTTGTGCGCGATGCGCGTAATTTTTAAACATATCTAAACTTGCGCAGGCAGGCGACAATAAAACGATGTCCCCTTCTTGCGCCATTTCACTTGCTTGTGCCACCGCAGCTTCCAAACTAGTAAAACTTTGCATCGCTACCGCGGTCACATTTAAAGCAGATTGAATCTCAGCAGCATCTTTACCAATCAATAGCACTGACTTCACATAGCGAGACACAGGCGCAGCTAAAGAACTGAAATCTTGACCCTTGCCGTCTCCACCCGCAATCAAAATAATTCTGGGAGCACTACCACCATTCTCCTCGCCCAAACCCTTCAGCGCTGCAACCGTTGCGCCAACATTGGTGCCTTTACTATCGTCAAAATAATCAACGCCACCGATTGTCGTTACCAATTCGACGCGATGCGGCTCACCTTTATATTCACGCAATGCGTGCAATAAAGGCGCGAGCGGCAAGCCTATGCCGCGACACAAAGCCAATGCAGCGAGCGCATTGCTGGCATTATGTTGTCCACGAATTTTCAATGCATCGGCTGGCATCAAACGCGTAATCGTGACTGGAACTTCTGCCACGTCTTTTTTGCGTTTACGCGAACTTATTTGCTCATCCTCGTCCGCGTTTGCTACCGCCAACCAAGTCATGCCTTGATCATGTAACAAGCCAAATTCAGCATCATGCTGCGGCGCTGTGCAAGAGAAACTCACAATCTGCGCATTTGGACGACGCATCGCCATCACTTGTTCATCATCGCGATTCAAGACTTGTACGGTGCTCGCTCCAAAAATTTTTGCTTTATCAGCGCAATAATTTTTCATATCGCCATGCCAATCCAAATGATCTTGGCTCACGTTGAGTACCGTCGCCACATCGGGATTCAAGCTGATATTGGTATGCAACTGGAAGCTCGACAATTCCAATACCCAGACTTGCGGCAGCGTCTCTGTATCTATGCAATCGCACAACACATCCAACATCGCGGGACTAATATTCCCGGCGACTTTAACTGTCAAGCCGGCGCGTGCGCAGAGTTGGCCAGTTAAACTCGTTACCGTAGTCTTACCATTAGTACCCGTGATCGCGATTACTTTAGGAAGATAATGATTTTGTTCCTTGAGTTCAGCTAAAGCTTGTGCGAACAATTCCAGCTCGCCCCAAATCGGAATATCTTTTTCTTGCGCAACTTGTGTAATGACTTGAAGTTCACCGTCTGGTGCTAAGCCGGGACTAACAACGACCAAATCGACACCTTCAACGTGTGCAGCCTGTAATGGTCCACCAAAAAACTCGGCTTCTGGCGCAAGTTCTTTTAACGCAGATAGGCGATCTGGATTGGTACGCGTATCAAGCACACGCAAACGCGCGCCACAACGCTGCAACCAACGCGCCATCGCCAAGCCAGATTCTCCTAGCCCTACGATCAATATTTGCTTGTCCAAGAACATCGTATTCATCAGCAGCATTTCCAATTCATTTTTTCGCTTTTACGTAGTGTCGTGCCATCAACGCAGCTTCAATGAGGCTAAGCCCAAGAGCACTAACAACATCGTGATAATCCAAAAACGCACCACTACTTGCGTTTCCTTCCAACCTTTTTGTTCAAAATGATGATGCAGCGGTGCCATCAAAAATAGTCGCTTTCCAACACCATATTTTCTTTTGGTAAATTTGAAGTACAGCACTTGCAACATCACCGAGAATGTCTCCACCACAAAGATGCCGCCCATGATGAACAACACGACCTCTTGACGAACAATGACTGCCACAGTACCAAGCGCACCACCTAAGGCCAAGGCACCAACATCTCCCATAAATACTTGTGCTGGATGCGCGTTAAACCAGAGAAATGCCAATCCTGCCCCCGCCATCGCACCGCAGAAAATCAATAATTCGCCAGCACCTGGAATATACGGAATCAATAAATACTTTGAATAACCAGCATGACCAGTAAGATAGGCAAACAAACCCAAAGCAGAGCCAACCATAATCGTTGGCATAATCGCTAAACCGTCCAAACCGTCAGTCAGATTTACCGCATTACTGGTACCGACAATGACACAGAAAGTCAGAGCAATAAACCCCCATACACCAAGTGGATAATTAAAAGTTTTAAAGAAAGGAATAATTAAATCGGCCTTCGGTGGCAAATCCATGCTGAAGCCGGACTGTACCCAAGCGACAAATAACTCCATCACTTTGGTATTGGTTGGCGCAGAAACAGAAAAAGCCAAGTAAATCGCCGCAACAATCCCGATCAACGATTGCCAGAAAAATTTCTCGCGTGATGCCATCCCATTTGGATCGCGATAAACGACTTTACGATAATCATCGACCCAGCCAATTGCACCAAATCCCAAGGTCACAATCAATACGACCCAAACAAAACGATTACTTAAATCTGACCAAAGTAAAGTCGAGATGCCGATAGAGATCAACACCAATGCACCGCCCATGGTTGGCGTACCAGACTTAACCAAATGGGTCTGCGGGCCATCGGTACGAACCGCTTGACCAACTTTTAAACGTGTCAACATACGAATCACAGCGGGACCAGCGATCAAACCTATCGAGATCGCTGTCATTGTCGCAAACACCGCGCGAAAGGTAATGAATCCAAACACGCGGAAGAAGCCGAAGTCTTGTTTAAACAGTTCTGCCAACCAAAGCAACATAATATTTTTCCCTAATTATTTTTAATTTTTCTAATTGATTTAATGTGTTCCGGATGTCGACAAATTGGCTGTGGCATTTTCTATATTCATCAAATGCGCAACGACTCGTTCCATCTTCATAAAACGCGAGCCCTTGATCAAAATCGTATTGCCACCACCGCTGTGCTGATCTAAGTTCAATAACAGCCCAGTTAGTTCTTCGAAGTGTTGTGCACCATCGCCAAAAGCAATACTAGAGGCTTGCGCTAATGAACCAAAGGTATATAAATGTTTGATGCCTTGAGCTTTCGCGTGCAATCCAATTTCCTGATGAAAGGCTGCACCATCCGCCCCAACTTCACCCATATCGCCAAGAACCAAAGTCGTCTCTGCATTTGCTTTTGCCAATACATCAATTGCTGCTTTTACCGAATCAGGATTGGCGTTATATGTATCGTCAATTAAACGCGCTCCAGTTGCAGCTTGCTTCAATTGCAAACGTCCTGACACTGGTGCAAACGCTTGTAAGCCTTCAGCGATTTTTGTAGCTGAAATTCCGATCGCCGAACAACAAGCGGCCGCAGCTAAAGCATTCAAAACATTGTGTTGACCAGCTGCAGCAAGCTGCACTGTGATCGACTCAGACTGTATCGTCATGACGATTTCACTACCGAAATCTTGCGCAATAAAACTGCCGGACACATCAGCTTTTACCGAGTCATCATTCACCAAACCAAATGTCAGTGTCTTACGCTGCCCAGCGAATTTTTTCCAAATTTCTGTATAAGTATCGTGTGCTGGAAAAACTGCAACGCCATCAGCAGCTAAGCTTTGAATCACAGCACCATTTTCAATCGCTACCGCTTCAACGGTTTGCATAAATTCTTGGTGCTCACGTTGCGCATTGTTGACCAAACCAACACTCGCTTGCGCAATCGAGCTCAACACGGCGATCTCGCCTGGATGATTCATGCCAAGTTCAAACACGGCGGCTTGATGTTGTGCTTGCAATCTAAATACGGTCAGCGGCACTCCAATCTCATTATTCAGATTGCCTTTAGTCGAAATCATGTGCTCACTACCATATTGCGCCAACAAAATCGACGCGATCATTTCTTTGACCGTGGTCTTACCGTTACTACCAGTCACCGCAATGACAGGCAGTGTGAATTGTTGGCGCCAATATGTCGCAATCTCCGCTAATGCACGCTTTGTATCTGGAACGATCAAGGCTGGAATTGAAAAACCAGCAGGAACACGTTCTGCAATAACCGCGACAGCACCTGAGCTTGCCACCATGTTGAGAAAATCGTGAGCATCAAAAGTCTCACCTCGCAGTGCCAAAAACAGATTGCCCTGTTCAATTTTGCGACTATCGGTACTCAAGCCAAGAAAATGTGCGTCACCAATCAACTGTGCGTTGCTTACTACTTGCTGCAATTTTTTTAAAGAGGCCTTGATCAAGATGACCTCCGCATTGCGCTGTTTGTCGCCACTGTGGCTAATGCCAACAGCGCATGTTCTTCATCGGAAAAAGGCCATTTCTTTCCATGAATTTCTTGATAGTTTTCGTGGCCCTTACCAGCGATCAAAATCACATCATTTGCGTGCGCATGTTTGACTGCATATAAAATCGCGCTAGCACGATCAACGATTGCATTCGGGGTTCCCTGCATTCCTGCGAGAATATCTTGTAGAATTTTTTCTGGATCTTCTGTGCGTGGATTGTCGCTAGTGACGACTACATGTTGTGCGATCTGCGCGATCTTCCCCATTTGTGGCCGCTTTCCCGGATCACGATCACCACCGCAACCGAACACGCACCATAAACTTCCTTGACGTTCTTGCGCAATTGGCTGCAAAGCTTGTAAGGTTTTTTCTAATGCATCAGGCGTATGCGCATAATCCACTACCACCATCGCCTGCCCCTGCGAACCCAGCTGCTGCATGCGTCCTTGCACCGATGTCAGTTTTTCGATGGTCGCGATTGCACGTTCCCATGCAATCCCTTTCATCAACAACACGCCCAACACACCGAGTACGTTGCTGACATTAAAACGCCCGATCATTTGCGTCTTGACGATGCCACTACCGAACGGAGATTCGACATGGAACTGGGTGCCAATCGAGGTCGTCTTTAATTGTGAAGCGCGCAAGCTTGGCATTGCAGTTTCGCTCGCGCCATCAATACTGTAAGCCAATAACTTGAGCTCTGGCTTATTGCTTGATAATTGCTGCAGTAACTCAACACCAAATGCATCGTCGGCGTTGATCACGGCAGCGCGCAAGCCAGCCCAATCAAATAAGGCTGCTTTCGCGGCGGCATAGGCTTCCATCGTACCGTGATAATCGAGATGATCGCGCGTCAAGTTAGTGAACAAGGCGATATCGAAATGCAGCGCATTTAAGCGCCCTTGATGAACCCCAATCGAGGATGCTTCAATCGCCAAACTCTTGGCACCATTTTTCTTCAAATTAGCTAAGCGCGCTTGCAGCTGCAGTGCATCTGGCGTAGTGAAACCTGTTTCTTGCAATTGGCTCATCATGCCATCACGATAATTGCCCACACCTAAAGTACCAATCACCGCTGCTGGCGTACCTTGCATTGAAAGAGCCTTGGCGATCCACTGAGAACAAGAGGTTTTTCCATTGGTTCCGGTCACTGCAACACAGAACATATCTTGATCTGGATTGCCATACCATTGATTGGCAATCTCACCAAGCAAATCGATTAATCCGGAGACCGCTAAGTGAGGAATCGAAGTGTCGTGCGAAATTGCTGCGCCTTCTTTTTCATACACAATTGCAGCTGCGCCGCGTTCGATCGCATTCTGAATAAAGGCTCGACCATCGCCTTTACTACCCGTGATCGGAAAAGCAAAAAACACATCGCCAAGTTGAATCGCACGCGAGTCAGAAAGTAATTGCGCGTTTGGCGCATGCACTTGCAACCACTGAATAACTTCTGCGACAGCGCTAACTGCCATTGATTGATTTTTATTTTCTAAATTAGACATTACAAACTCTCCTGCACGCTAGGTTCAGGAATAATATTCATTACAGAGGAATCAGGAACGACGTTCATCGAACGCAAAACGTTTGCGGTAATCGCGGCAAACACCGGACCGGCAACCGAACCGCCGTAGTAAACACCACCACTAGGCTCATCGATCATCACCGCAACAATAATGCGCGGGTTCGACACAGGTGCAAATCCAACGAAATCGCCTATGTATTTATTCACATATTTACCGTGTTCTATCTTGTGCGCGGTACCAGTCTTTCCAGCAACGCGATAACCCGGCACGCGCGCTTGGGTAGCGGTGCCGCCCGGTTGCGTCACACTTTCGAGCATTTCCCGCATCTTCATCGCGGTCTCTTCAGAAATGATGCGAGTTCCAACCGGGGTTGCAGTTGACTGTTGAAAAGTCAAAGGAATCATGTCGCCCTTACGCGCAAAAATCATATAAGCGCGTGCGATTTGTAGCAGTGATACAGACATACCATGACCATAGCTCATCGTCGCTTGCTCAATCGGTTTCCATGTTTTGTAATTGCGCATACGTCCCGCAACCGCACCCGGAAAGCCAATATTCGGTTGTTGGCCAAATCCTAGACTAGCAAACATTTCCCACATCTCTTTTGGTGGAATTTGCAAAGCCATTTTTGCCGTACCAATGTTCGAGGATTTTTGAATCACTCCAGCGACAGTCAAGGTACCTTGTTTGTGCGCATCGTGGATAGTCGCTGAGCCAATCGTCATATGACCCGGCGCGGTTTCAATCAATGTATCCGGTTTGACTCGTCCCGTATCCAAAGCCAAAGCGACTGGAAATGGCTTCATCGTCGAACCAGGTTCAAAGGTATCTGTGATCACACGATTGCGTAGCTGCGCCCCCGTTAATACAGAACGATCATTTGGGTTATAGGTTGGTAAGTTAACTAAGGCCAAAATCTCACCAGTTTGCACATTCAACACCACAGCGCCACCTGCTTTGGCTTTAAATTTTTCAACCGCGTCTTTTAAATGTGTATAGGCGATGTATTGAATCTTGCTGTCAACCGACAATTGCATATCCTTGCCATCATGCGGTGGACGAACCGATTCAATATCTTCAACAACGCGCCCCAAACGATCTTTAATCACGCGGCGGCTACCGGTTTTGCCAGCCAGATTTTTTTCTGATGCTAGTTCGATGCCCTCTTGTCCCTTGTCCTCGACATTCGTAAAACCAACAACGTGCGCCATCACTTCGCCTTCTGGGTAAAAACGCTTGTATTCTTTTTCTGTCTTCACGCCAGCAATATTTAAAGCGAGCACCTTATCAACCAAGGCTTGCTCAGCTTGACGTTTGAGGTAAACGAACTGCTTATCCAGAACCAACTTTTTTCGTAGCTCTTGCTCAGACATATCCAGCAGCGCGGCTAATTGCGCGATCTTTTCTGGAGGTGCTTCCAACACACTTTCTGAGCTCGCCCAGATGGCTTTTACCGGCACTGACGATGCCAACACTTGTCCATGTCTATCGACAATTTTTCCACGCGTCGCAGATAATTCCAAAGTCCGAGCATAACGACTCGCGCCCTGCTTCTGCAAAAATTCGGTTGACATACCTTGCAACCAAAGTGCACGCACAATCAAAGCAACAAAAGCGATAAATAAGAAGAACAACACTAAACGTGAACGCCAAACTGGCAATTTAACTGCTAGTACAGGACTAGAAGAAAAAGAAACGCCTTTGCCAGCAGCGGTTCGTGAAGAAGGTGGTCGACTCACTTCACCACCTCCGCCGTTAAATATTGCGTGCGATCTGGTGTCACATGCGACATTTCCAACTCTTTAGATGCGACCGCTTCGATACGCGCATGTTTTCCAAATGTTGATTGATCTAACTTAAGCTGCGTCCACTCAACTTCGTATTGCTGACTGAGTGTTTGAGCGCGCTCTATTTCAATAAATAAGCGACGCGCCTGATATTGGGAATTAATCAGCGACAAGGCCGAAATTACCAACAATAAACCGAGCAATATATTCAGACGCGTACTCATTAGTTCGCTCCAATTCGTTCAGCCACACGCATAATCGCAGAACGTGCACGCGCATTACGCAGAACTTCTTGCTCAGTCGGCTTCATCCGTGAAATGAGACGCATATGCGGCTTAGGCAAATCGGCTTCCCGAATCGGAAGACGTCGATCTGGCTGCGCAACTTTCACCTTAGAAGCAAAAAATTGCTTCACGATGCGGTCTTCTAATGAATGGAAACTAATAATCGCCATTCGTGCCTCGGGCGCGAGGCTGTCGTAAGCCGCAACTAAACCGATCTCGAGGTCTTCAAGCTCTTTATTGATGAAAATCCGTATAGCTTGAAAGGTGCGAGTTGCCGGGTCTTTGCCCTTCTCGCGAGTTTTGACGGCGTGTGCGACGAGTTCGGCAAGTTGCCGAGTACTTGAAATGGACTCGCTCGCCCGGCGAGCAACAATCGCCTTTGCAATCTGAAAAGCAAACCGTTCTTCCCCATAATTTTCTATCACCTCTCTAATTTTTTGTTCATCTTCATGCGCCAACCACTCCGCAGCGGAGATACCACGCGTGGTGTCCATGCGCATATCCAAAGGCCCATCATTTCTAAAACTAAAACCGCGCTCAGCATCATCAACTTGTGGCGATGAAATCCCTAAATCCATCAACACACCATCTACGCGATCAATACCAAGATCGCTAAGCGCTGTGTGCATATCTGCAAAACTTTCATGCACAATAGAAAAACGTGGATCGAGAATTTGCTCAGCATTAGCGATTGCGTAAGGATCTTTATCAAAAGCAATCAAGCGACCTTGCGGCCCGAGCTGACTGAGTATTTTGCGACTATGACCACCACGCCCAAATGTGCCATCGACATACACACCGTTGATACGCGCACCCTGAATATTGAGAGCGTCTACAGCCTCATCCAGTAACACCGTATGGTGAATCAGCTCGCTCGGAGTAGTAACAGTCATGATGCTCGGTTAAAAAGAAAAATTACTTAAAGCATCAGGCATACCGTCGGCAATTGCCTTGGCTTCATTTTCGGCGAGCTTATTCGCATCCCAAATTTCGAAATGCGATCCCATACCCAGCAACATGACATCACGCTGCATTCCAACTGCATTGCGCAGTTCTGGCGCGACCAAGATACGACCACTGCCATCCATCTCAACGTCGCAGGCATTACCTAACAAAATACGTTGATAGGCGCGTGCTGCCATAGGCCAAGCAGCAATTTGCTCGCGATGCGATTCCCAAGTTGGACGGGGAAACAATAATAGACAGCCATCAGGGTGGCGAGTTAGGGTTACACGACCTTCGCATTGCACATTTAAGGCGTCACGATGCTTAGCAGGAATAGACATCCTACCTTTCGCATCGAGATTAAGTGCAGAGGCGCCTTGGAACACTAGATAACCCTAAATTTGGAGTAATGATCATTAATTTGTGCTGAAAAATATTTTGTGAATTTACGCCACAAAAAAACACTTTTTCACACTTTTCCCCACTTTAGTGGATCGCTTGAGCATGGTCAAGCGAATTTACGCAGGAAAATGCGAAATAAATGAATAAAGTCAATGACTTAGCGCAACTAGTTAAACCAGAAAAATGGAGAATATCCCAATAAATTAGGGACTTACAAAAGATAGTGAAAGTAGGACATTACATATACTCATGTGTTTAGCCCTAGCAAGACCATCAGCAAAATGCCGAATGAAAAGCGACAGTTTGTCACTTAAAGAGAAATGATTTCTTTTGAATAATATTTAAAGTGACGCGTCAAATGAAGAATCAAGCGATCAACAGCAAGTGTACGATGGCCATAATTAACTGACGAAGACAAGTACGCCGAACACAGCTAACTACCAATATTATCCGCAAGTTAAAAAATTATCAGCGACACGAATAAAACCCTTCAAATCTGCTACGGGCGATTGCAACCCGTAGCGCAAATTGAAGTCAATTTAGACTGAATTAGCGATTTTTATGACAAATTAGTACTTTCCAGCAAAACCATAAACTCTTCAAAAGGGAGGGCTTTGGAGAAGTAAAAGCCTTGATATTCATCGCATGAGCAGGACATCAAGGTATCAAGCTGAGTGACGTTTTCCACGCCTTCTGCAACCACCTTCAATCCCAAGGTCTTTGCCATCGCCACAATCGCTAACACGATTGCCGTGTCATTGGCATCTGCTGGCATATCTTGAATGAAGGAGCGATCAATTTTTAAGCTATTCACTGGGAAACGTTTTAAGTAAGCCAAGGATGAATAACCCGTACCAAAATCATCGATCGACAAAGTGTAGCCAGCCGCGTTTAAACCATCCATGTGCGCAATTGCTTGCTCATGATTGTTCATGACCATGCTTTCTGTGATTTCGAATTCTATACTTTCTGGCGTAATCTTCCAGAATTCCGTTACCTTTTGCAGCTCGTCTAACAAAAACGGATCGTTAAACTGCGCGCCAGACAGGTTTATCGCCACTCTGCCAAATGCGCCGTAAGCCATTTCCATTTGTGCGATATCTCGGCACACAATATCCAAAACTTGCAAACCCATTTTGCCTATCATGCCAGCTTCTTCTGCCAAACCAATAAATTGCGTTGGTAAAACGATGCCATTCTCTGGATGGTTCCAACGAATTAAGGCTTCTGCACCGACAATTTTTCCACTTAAGACACTGACCTTTGGTTGGTAGAACACCACGAACTCACGGTTCTCCAATGCACGCCGTAATTGCGCTTCAAACGACAATCGTTCTATCGTGTGCACATTCATATGCGCATCATAGAATTGGTAATTATTCTTACCCTTATGCTTGGCACGATACATTGCAATCTCTGAATTTTTCATCAGAATTTGCGCGTCTATACCATCCTCTGGATAAACAGCGATCCCGATACTGGCACTAATTTGCAATTCTTGCCCATTGATCTCAAATGGCGTCGCAACTACTTGCAATAATTTATCCGCAATGTCGGTTAGCTCACGCGGGGTCTTATAACGATCCAGCAATAACATAAACTCATCACCACCAACCCGCGCAATCGTGTCTGACTCAGATAAAGTTTGCCTTAATTGAGACGCAATATTGCACAGTACTTTATCGCCTTCATCATGATCGAAACTATCATTAATGGCTTTAAACCTGTCCAAATCGAGCAGCAGGACTGCTAGCGTGCCTTTGGTTGCTTCCGC
Organism: Affinundibacterium baiyunense; assembly: GCF_018139645.1. Taxonomy (GTDB): domain Bacteria; phylum Pseudomonadota; class Gammaproteobacteria; order Burkholderiales; family Burkholderiaceae_D; genus Undibacterium; species Undibacterium baiyunense. Next base: position 280,710 of record NZ_JAGSPM010000006.1, on the reverse strand, counting down.
GTACACCAGAGCCTTGGACAAATATTGATTGAATAAAAACCGATTCGGCAGCTTGGTCACTTCATCATAATGCGCCAGTCGAATCGCTTTTTCTTCGGCTCGCTTGCCTTCAATTGCAATACTTGAGACATCGGTCGCAATGCTAATCAAGCTCAAGTCTTCGTTACTGAGTGCGGCGGAAGACTCGGTGAATAAAGTGAATGTACCTAAAATCAAGCCCGTTTTACCCATAATCGGCCATGAACCGACTGCGGCATAATTCGCCAGCAATTTCCGTTGTGCGATAAATTCCATCGTTGGTGATTTGGGTATATCTTGCGTCCAGACTGGAATCATCTCAAGCACCGCCTCACTCCAAACACCATTACCATGACACACCGGTGCTTCATTGAGCTGTCGACGTAAGATCTCTGGAAAATGATGTCCGACCGTTTGCGTGAAAACACGCTGATCAACCGACAATAACTGCACACCACAATGCCAGTGAGGATTATTTCTTTCAACGAAATGACAGGTATCGATCAAAATCGACTCTAAGCTTTCACTACTTCCAATCAATTGCAAAAGCTGATTTTGCCCTTGTAACAATCGTTCAGCATGTTTGCGCTGTGAGATGTCACGCATCACACAAAACACCATAGGTTCGGTCGAAATCTTCACTCGACTTAAGGTAACTTCACTAAACCAATCTTTGCCACGACGGTGGGCGATCCACTCAAATTTTTGCACCTTGCCTTTAAACGCAAGATCAACAAACTTCTTAATTGACTCCGCTTTTTTCGCAGCAACGGTTGGTTGGGTGTAACGCAAATCAGCGGAGAATTCCTCAATATCGAGACTTAACAAATCGGCTTTATTATCGACCGCCAGCATATCCAATGCGTTCTGATTGCCATCAACAAAATGATAAGTTTTATCGATTAATAGAATGCCGTCTTGCGCATCTTGAAACAACAAGCGATAACGGCGCTCGCTTTCAGTCAGTTTTTCTCTCGACAATTTAAGATGATGCACTTTTTTATAGAGCAACACTGCCAGCAGCAATGTGAAAATAATCGATAAACCGGCGAATAATAAACGCTGCTCCAAGCGCTTCTGCCAATCCAGTAGGATCGTATCCAGATCTCGCCCCAATACCACTACTAGAGGAAAATCCTTCATTTTTAGATAGGTATAGCTTGTACGCTTATCCGCACCGATAAGCGCACTCTCCAAACGACCTTGCTCGTCGAAACTACTTTTCACACGCACCACCACGGCTTCGTCTGCCTCCGCTTTCAAATTCGCATGGCGCGTCATTGTTTGCACGATCACCATGCCATCTTTGTCATACAAAGAAATTTTCGCACCCGCGTCTTTTGCTACACGCTCATAAAAATCTTGAAAATAACTTAAACTAATTTCGGCCTGTACTTGCCCAATGGGCTGTCCCGTCGTAGAGAAAATATTTCGTGCTAAAGGAAGAATCGCTTGCGCTGTCTTTTTGGGAATATATGGTGAACCGAGCTGAACTGTTTTTTGGTAGGCATTAAGTGGTAAATTCAAAAATGCGATGTGATCTTGTTTGGATAAATCAGTAGGTTCAACTGGAAAGCGAGAAGACGATGCGCGTAGCTTACCTTGCTTATCAAGCACCGACAGTGCCGAGATAAACTCTGAATCACGTCGCTGAATACTTAGTATTTGGCGCAAATTCGCTTCTTCATTGAAGATTTGATCACCTTTGGTTTGCAATTCTTCTGCGGCTGCGATCGTGGCGCGACTAGCGTCGTGCAGTACGCGGTTGGCATGCTCTTCGAGAATCCTTAAATTCAGCAAACTATTTTTGTTGGCGATAGCCAAGGTTAGGCTACGGTCTTGTACGATAGACCACCAAGTTTGCCCTACAATCGCGAAAATAATGAGCAGTACGCAACTAACTAAGAGCCAAACTGGTACCTCTTTAGCTTCGTGCTTTTTAGTACTACGCACCATGCATCACCCCTTAATGAAAGATCGTATTTGTTTCTGCACAGCGCGCAAGCAAGCATACGAACAAATCTGACAAAAGCAAATAATACGAGAACTCGTGGGAACTTGGATGGGCAAGACAAAGCATCAAGTGCAACAAATTCGTAGCGAAACGCACGCAATGACTTTTGCTCCTCAGTCACAGAATGTTCACTGAATTAATCGTATTTAATTTATTTCTTGAAGTGTAACACTGGCATGTCTTCATACCAAGAAATCCTGCTCTTGCGATGCCTATCAAACACCGAGTCAATATCAAATAGATACGCTATGCATCAGCAACCGAGAAATAAATAATGGAGGATAAAATCGAAGGGAAGTACAAAAATGAAGCAGGCCGGTAGGCCGGATTCTGTTACGGCGTTTTGCATTGCTGCATCACGCTATGACAATCATTCCTCTAGGCGACGAATTGCTCCGCCGCTCAAGCTTTCTACCCGCACGCTCAGCGAGCCACCTCAACGCGTGCCTATTTGAAATTGCTCCAGGTGGAGGTTACCGCGTTTCACCCTTTGTGGTTTAGCATAGGCTTGCGCCCGCTACTCCCCAAAGACTCGTCTCTGTGGCCCTATTCCTCGCCTTATACCTTAGCTTGCGCCTTGGCTTTCAACGTACGGCCGTTAGCCGTCACCCTGCTCTATGGAGTCCGGACCTTCCTCCCGTCATCGTATCAGCACGACAACCAGCGATTGTCTGGCCTGCTTCATGCGCTATTGTAACAGCTAGCTCTTGAATCCCTAAACGAAGCTGGAATTTATTCACCGAATTATTCTCCTAAATCCCTACCGAACTCCTTCACGCCAATGATCAAATTAAACCAATGCCATGCAAAACTGTTCAATAAGCAAATCGAATCAGCATAAAAAAACGTCAATTCACAAGCGTAAATTGACGTTTCTGTTTGCAAAGCTAAGCAATAACTTACAGCACTAATTTATCGAGCTATTGCATTGCACTTAATCTTACCAAGTGCCGCAATAATCATAGTAAAAATTAAGCAGCTTTCGCATTCAACATTTTTTGTTTTAAGGCTTCATCAGCAGGTTCTTTGCCTATCCAAATACGCAAGACTGCGTTATAAAAGCTCAAATCATTGATCGTCTCGCCTATCTTTTGACCATTAAATTGACATACCACACCTGTGCCTGGCACCCAGTCAAAGGTTAGGATATCGCCCTTCTTTAATACTGGAACCAAGGAAAACATCTTGCCGAAACTAATCATCGGTTTGATTAATTTGGAACGCTCATCAATATCAAGATTGGCTCGTAGCCCATCCATAAAGCGCTGTCCCAAGTCATCGTTACTAAGATCACGCATCATCACCAAGGTGACACGTTTTGCACCAGGCATTGCTAAAACATCGGCTGTAGTATTTTTTTCCTCTGGCAAATATAGTGCAGCGACATATACCTTGAAAAACACCTTGTACCGAACCCCTGCTCCATTCAGTTTCAAGGATTGAGAGCCAACTTGTACCGAGTCGTCGAGCTTCACCCCAGATACCGTTACCGTATCGGCACTTGCGCTCGATGAAAACATCGATGCACATACCATTGCAGCGTTGACTAAGCCTATTTTGAAGATGAGTGGAAGTTTCATGCTGTCTCCTAGTTTCTATAATGTCATTCAACACTTTGGCTGAATGCTGGTATTTTTTTACTTTTAGAAGATAGTGAAAAAGCTTAGTAGGTGCAAGCAAATGCAGCTGGAAAAGACAGGATTGGAATGGTTACTCGAAATCTTGCAGCAATTTTCTTAACGAAAAACCATGCAATTGATATTCAACCTAGCTTAAAAAATAATTAAAACCCTTGGTTCTATACAAGCATCGAATACGCAGCAAGAAAGCAATCTAGAAGTGACAAAGTTCTTTTGCCAGCAGCATCGACAGCATCAATCAAGAATTTCGACAAAACTTGATCAATTTGCGCAGAATCAAGCATTCGATGATGCTGGAGATACACAATCCGACATACACTAGTCGCTTACTATCTTTCTCTTAGCCCGAGTCAATGGTTAATAACATTTATTACGGGCACTCTCTTTCACTCGCCTATCTAAATTCAATGGATACACTGCATATAATCAGGACTACACAATGAAAATTTCATTCCACGGTGCCAATAAAGATGTCACAGGCTCATGTCATTTAATCGAATGTGCGGGTAAAAAGGTCTTAATTGATTGTGGTTTATTTCAAGGCGGTCATGATCTTTCTGATGAAAATACCGAAGACTTTGGATTTGATCCTGCAGAAATTGATTATTTGCTGTTAACCCACGCTCACCTGGATCACTGTGGCCGTATTCCTTTGCTCGTAAAACGAGGTTTTAGAGGAGAAATCATCACGAGTGCTGCCAGCAAAGATTTGGCTCGTCTGGTGCTACTCGATTCTGCACATCTGCAAGAGGCTGATGCGCGTGCGCAGTTACGCAAACAACAGCGGCACTCACAAAAACGCGTGACGCAGGATGAACCGCTCTACACTTTATATGATGCTACGCGTAGCTTCGATTTTTTTGGCAGGGTCGCGCACTACAATAAGGCGATCAAAGTTGCTCCCGGCATTACCGCAACTTTCTATGATGCTGGCCATATTCTCGGTTCAGCCAGTATTTATTTAGAATTAAAAGAAGGACGTAAAACGTGTTGGATAGTGTTTTCAGGCGATATAGGCAGCAAGGGTCGTAAAATCTTACGTGATCCAGTGATTCCGCCGCCTGCGGATATCGTCGTCATGGAAACCACCTACGGTGATCGACTACATCGTTCACTTGATGCATCGGTAAAAGAATTTTATCAAGCGATTAACGACACCTTTGAACACGGTGGCAACGTTATTATTCCGACCTTTGCGCTAGAACGGGCGCAAGAGATTTTATGGTATTTGCGTGAAGGTGTTGAAAAAGGCAAACTGCCTGCTGCCATGCATGTGTTTCTTGATTCACCGATGGCAATCTCGGCAACCGAAATCTTTCGGGATCATCCTGAATGCTACGATGAAGAAGCTGCCAAATTACTCAAACAAAAACGCGATCCATTTCAATTAAATAATTTGCACATTACACATGATGCAGCGGACAGCATGGCAATTAATCGCATCACCAGTGGTGCAGTCATTCTGGCTGGCGCTGGTATGTGTAATGGCGGTCGGGTAAGGCATCATTTAAAACATCATTTGTGGCGCAGAAACGCGAGTGTGATTTTTGTTGGTTTTGCTGCACGAGGCACCTTGGCAAGACAGATTATTGACGGGGCTAAAAGTGTTCGCTTGTTCGGTGAAGAAATTGATGTCAACGCCAATGTTTATACCATCAACGGTTTTTCAGCACATGCGGACCGCGCTGAATTATTGGCTTGGCAAAAGAAAATTACGCCAACACATACGGTCTTAGTACATGGCGAAGAAGACGTTATGCAAAGCTTTGCATCTCAATTAAAAAATACTGAGATACACATTCCTCAAAAAAATCAACGATTTAGCCTGCCTGATTTTAAGATTCTAGATTAAGCAAACCTGTATCAAGCATACCTATGTAAAACATTAATTATCCACTACGATTCGAGCGGGCAAGGTAAAATTTGTGTTCGCTTAAATATGTTTTCATAAAATTGATTTGGGCGAACTGATCAACGAATTGGAGTTTCTATGTTTTCAAAAAAGAGTTTGCGCGTTGTTGGTGGTGGATTATTGTTAGCTTGTTCTGGTTTGGCATCGGCAGGAAATGACTTTGCTCAACTCAAAACATTAAGTCAGCCCGAGTTCAAACGACTCGCAAGCGATTTCACTTCGGTAGCCAGCTATAAAGCGGTGACGCCGGCAGCAGCATTAGGCATTACTGGATTTGATGTAGGTGGCGAATTGTCTATTACGCAGTTGGGTAATAGCGCGGTATGGAAGAAAGCCGGGAGCGACGTGTCTACACTCATCGTTCCGCGATTACATATTCATAAAGGTTTACCTTTGAATATCGATATTGGCGCATCCTTAAGTGCAGTTCCTGATTCCAATATCAAATTAATGGGCTTAGAAGCGCGTTATGCCCTTCTCGAAGGAAATGTCGCCTTGCCAGCGATTTCAGTCCGTGGTGCTTACTCCAAATTATCCGGTGTCAATGAATTGGGGTTCAATAGTAAGAGTGTCGAATTCTTGGTTTCCAAAGGCTTTGTTATGTTCACACCTTACGTTGGCGCGGGACGTGTGTGGGGCAATCTATCTCCTAATGTCATTGGTTTAAGAAAAGAAAGTACTACCGCGAATAAATTATTTGCTGGTCTGAATGCAAATTTAGGCTTGATGAACTTAGCGGCTGAAGTGGATCGCACTGGCGACAATGACACGGTCAGTGTCAAACTTGGATTCCGTTGGTAAATTTCCGCACAACTTGAGGCTCTCAGTGAATGCAACGCATCAACAACATCAAACATTGAAGCCTCAATTTACATTCCATTTGCTCGGCGAAAGATCGGCTGTGATGCAGTCGATTTCCACGCACATCGACCTCGATTGCCAGCGCTTAATTTGGGCGATTGCGCAAAAAATACAAACACTAAATATTTGTATCGATGTGGTTCCTGGCATGAATAATCTAACGCTAGTATTCGATCCAATACGCCATCCACCGCAAGCCATCTTGGCACAATTAGAGGAACTGGCTGCAACTACTGAAGTGACAGAATCGGCGACACGGCATGTACAAATTCCGGTGAAATATGGCGCGCAATATGGTCCAGATTTGGCCATCGTCGCAGATCATTGCCAGCTGAGTACCGAAGAAGTGATTCAACTACATAGCGAAGCTAACTACTTGGTTTACTTTCTTGGATTCCAGCCTGGCTTTGCCTACCTTGGCGGCTTAAATCCGCAATTAGCAACTCCAAGAAGAACCGAACCGCGCACAAGAATAGAAGCGGGTTCTGTTGGGATCGGCGGCAATCAAACTGGCATTTATCCGGCAGCTAGCCCCGGTGGTTGGCAAATTATTGGTCATACCTCACTACGCCTGTTTGATCCACATAGATCGCCCGCTAGCTTGTTGCAACCCGGCGATACAGTAAGCTTTATTGTCGAAGGCTGAGCATGAACAATCAAGCTGCGCTATCGCAAATTGGTATATTGAAATCGGGTATCCAAACCACGATTCAAGACCTTGGCCGAACTGGCTATCGTCACCTTGGCATCGCACAAGCGGGCGCACTGGATCGCTATTCACTGATTCTTGCCAATAAACTGGTCGGCAATCCTGAACACTGTGCTGGCATTGAAATAATGATTGGTCCGGTTGAAATTCAGTTTCATCGCGACACTTGGTTTGCCTTATGCGGTGCCAATTTTGGCGCAGAACTCAACGGTCGACCCATCGCCAAAGCGTGGCGACATTTTGCCCGTGCTGGTCAAATTTTAGTATTACGCGGTGCCGTCAAAGAGGCTTTAGCCTACATGACAGTAGATGGCGGCATTCATAACGAAATCGTTCTCGGCTCTCGCGCCACTGACTTACAAGCCGGTATTGGCGGACATTTCGGCAGGGCATTGAAAAAAGGCGATCTGCTCAAAATCGGTACGCCTCAACAATCGCAGCAAGCTCGGCGCTCCGTCGGTGTTCAGCAAAGAATATGGACACCCGAAATACGCGCAATTCGCGGCCCAGAGTATTCCCAATTTGATAGCGATTCACAAAAGAAATTTTGGCAGCAAGCTTGGAAAGTAAGTAGCCAAAGCAATCGTATGGGGTATCGCCTGATCGGCGAATCCAATGACAAGCGCAGTAGCAACCAACTGACCCGCATCGAACAAAAAGAATTGCTGTCGCATGGTGTTGTACCCGGAGTGGTTCAAGTACCCGCTAACGGCCAGCCTATCGTCTTACTGGCCGATTGCCAAACCACTGGCGGCTATCCAAAGATAGCCTGTGTTATCGAAGCCGATTTATGGAAAATTGCGCAAACCCCGATTGGCCAACACTTTTGTTTTATCGAAGTCGACCAAGCGCTTGCGATGGAAGCACAACAAAAATGGCAACGCGAACTTGCAAGAATTCATGGTGCAGCCAATGTCTAAAGCGATACAAAAAAATTCCAGAGTCATCGATCTCAATGCTGATCTAGGTGAGGGTGGTGCCTATGATGCAGAAATTCTCCAGATCGTAAGCTCTGCCAATATTGCCTGTGGTGGCCATACTGGCGATCAACAAAGTATGCGTGAAGCAGTACGATTAGCGAAGGTACACAAGGTGGCGATAGGCGCACACCCCAGTTTTGTCGATAGAGTCAACTTTGGCAGAAGCGCACAGAACCCGCATCCTAATCTGCTATTCCAGCAGCTATGCGAGCAAGTAAGTCAGTTAGCAAACATTGCAGCGCAAGAAGGCTACCCCCTGCAACATCTCAAGCCACATGGCGCTTTGTACAATCAAGCTGCGCATGACGCCGTGTTAGGGGAAGTCATCATCCGCGTAATTCGCGCTTGTGACCCATCACTGACCTTAATTGGCTTAGCCGGAAGCGCACTTCTGACACAAGCGCAAAACGCTGGAATAAAAACAAAAGCAGAGGCGTTCGCCGATCGTCGCTATAACAAAGACGCAACTCTGCGTGCGCGTAGTTTCGCCGATGCGTGTATTGAAAGTGACGATGATGCTATACAACAAGTACTGAATTTAATCGAAAAGCAACAAGTTGTTTCTGTAGATGGGCAGAAGATACATATAGAAGCTCAGACGATTTGCGTACATGGTGATGGCGAACACGCCTTACATTTACTCAAAAGCATACGTGACAAATGCACCGAGCTCGGCTATACAATCCAATCAGTATGTCATTAGCGATGCTCGCAACAAGATTGCTATAAGAGCATCGGGACATCGGGGCATCGCTATTCAACTTGACGCACAATTTATCCATAAATCTAAAAATACGTAAGGGAGATAAAAACAATGGACAGCAATCTATGGTTGCCGCTGATTGGTATTCCAATTATTGTCGCCGGCTTTGCACTACGATTTAATCCGCTTTTGGTTGTCATCGCTGCTGGCATGGCAACCGGTTTAGCGGTTGGTATGGATCTAGGATTATTGCTAGAAACTTTTGGCGAGAAATTTATGAATAGCCGTCAATTAGCAAGCATCTTACTGATCCTTCCAGTGATTGCGATCCTTGAGAGATACGGATTAAAGGAGCGCGCGCAAAGCTGGGTTAGCGGAATTCGAAGTGCTACCGCAGGACGCATCTTGATGCTGTACTTCGTACTACGTCAGTTTACTTGCTCACTCGGACTAATTAGTTTGGGCGGGCAAGCCCAAACGGTTCGCCCTCTGCTGTTTCCTATGGCTGAAGGCGCGGCACTATCGAAGTATGGTGAATTACCGGAGAATTTACGTCAAAAAATAGCAGCCCATGCAGCCGCTTGCGACAATGTCGCCTTATTTTTTGGGGAAGATATTTTCATCGCATTCGGCGCGGTTTTATTGATGACCGGCTTCTTGAAAGAAAATGGCATCACCGATGTTGAACCTTTAATGATTGGTCTATGGGCCATCCCTACCGCGGTCTGTGCGTTGGTAATTCACTTAGTTCGACTGTCATGGTTAGACGCACAAATTGCACGCGATGTACAAACTTGGCAGCGACAACACACAGGAGTACGCGCATGAATGCAACAAATCAAAGTGCATTCAGCATCATCAGCATTCAAGTCATTTTTTACTTAATCGGTATCGTCGTGATGGCAATCGCTTGGTTGAGCATACGCGATCACAGTAATCCAAAACGTTATACCACGGGCTTGTTTTGGTTTCTATTCGGCATAGGATTTTTATTTGGCGATGCGATGATCGCGACTTTAGGCAAATCACTGAGCTATAAGATACTTGGTGGCATCGTGATGCTATTAGCATTGATTGCTGGCAGTAATTTACTAGGTAGCGGTCAACATCCAGCGCAAGCAAATTGGGATAAGGCGGCATTCGCAGGCCGATTCCAAAATAAACTATTCTTACCTGCCATCGCGATCCCGATTATTACTGTGATTTTGAGTAGTTTAGGGAAAGACCTCAAAATTGGTGAGTACTTTATACTCGATCAAAAAAATCTGACCTTGGCTTGTCTCACCATCGCCTGTGTTTTCAGCCTGATCTATGCTTACTTCATCACCGGAGGAACTCCAGTGGTCGCAGTGCAAGAATCAAGACGTTTAGTCGATTCGATGGGTTGGGCCCTGATCTTACCTTTGATGTTGGCAATGTTAGGTGGCGTGTTTGTTGCTGCCAAAACAGGACAATCGATCCAAAACCTAGTGACGATGTTTGTTGATCCAAGCAGTCGCCTCGCCTTGATCGTGATTTACTGTCTCGGCATGGCGCTGTTTACGATGGTGATGGGAAATGCCTTTGCCGCATTTCCTGTGATGGCAGCAGGGATTGCCTTACCGTTTTTAATCTTGCAGCATCATGCTAGTCCAGCACCATTAGTAGCGATTGGCATGCTATCTGGCTATTGCGGTACTTTGATGACGCCGATGGCAGCCAACTTCAATATCATCCCAGCTGCGCTATTGGAATTAAAAGATAAATATCAAGTCATCAAATATCAAATTCCAACCGCGATTGCGGTCTTAATCTGCAATATGATTTTGATGTACTTTCTGGTTTAATTTTTTAATACGCAAAGTGCGAACTATGCCAACCATCTTACTCACTGGCTTCGAACCATTCGATCGAGAAACGATCAATCCATCTTGGGAGCTTGTTCAACAATTTACCGGCAGATCATTTGGTAATGATTATCAAGTACAAGTGGCACAACTGGCCTGTGAATTCGGCAATGCGATTGATCAGCTAGTTGATTTACTCGATCACCATCAACCAGAAATCGTTGTATGTATAGGGCAAGCTGGCGGCAGAGCGGATTTCAGTATTGAAAGAGTGGCGATCAATCTCGATGATGCGCGGATTCCTGATAATGCAGGTGCTCAGCCGATCGATCAATCCATCGTCACCGATGGACCTGCGGCCTATTTTTCAAGCTTACCACTGAAGAAAATTATTAGTAAATTACGTGATCATGGTATTCCTACCAACATCTCACATACCGCTGGCACCTATGTTTGCAACCACGTGTTTTACGGTTTGATGCATTATGCCAACACCCATCCGCAGTTACGGCATGCGGGATTCGTCCACATCCCCTACCTCCCTGCGCAAGCCTGCCACCATCCAGGCGCGGCCAGCATGTCACTCGAGTCACTAGAAAAAGCGCTCGTTCTCCTAGTAGAAACGATCTTGGATGAAGATGCATTCGCAGATACTTCGATGCAATTTAGTACAGGAACTATTTGTTAATTACCAACTTATCAAAATTGAGCGTGAAATGTGAAGATAAAAAAATTTCCTTCACGCAGTTTTTTTCATGCAATAAGCGCAAAATATTGTTTAGAATCATTTGTAGAGGAGCTAAGACTTGATCTCGAAAAAGATCATAGAACGCAGGTAAATGATCCAATCGAAAAAAGCTAACGAGAAAAAATAGACGGACTAGCATCAAGCTGAATACCCAACTCCTAAGAAATTTAAGGTGTAGGGCTGCAAGTTGTTAAATAAAAAGTTAATGCAAGATTGAATTGGGATAAGTGATTATGCAAAACGATTTTTTTCGTCAACCCGCTTTTGCCTATCTGGCTGGATTCATGGGCATTGCAACTAGCTTCACGCTAGCGTGGCGTCAACCTAGCCTACTTAGCTTTTCTTTGTTTGCTTTATCCGCATTATTGATTGGCTTGCTTGCCCTCAGTCTACTACGCAGTTTTGCGATACTCAATGCAGACGAACTCACAAACGAACAATTCGGCAGCAGTGCCGACACAGTCAATGAATTACGTGAACTATTAACGAATGTTCTGCCGATTTGGGAGGCGCACGTGGAATCTGTGCGTTCACAATCAGAATCTTCTGTGCATGATTTAATTAATAGCTTTTCTTCGATGGTAAGTGAGCTCGATAAAGCGGGCTTTGAAGGTGTCAGTAATGTTGATCGTCACACTGCGCAAAACTCGGATGTCACAATCACCCTACTTCAACTCTGCAAAAAGGAATTGGCACCATTGATTAACTCTTTATCTCAAATGATAGAGAGTAAGGACGAATTATTAACTTGTATTCGGGATCTCGCCAAAGCAACCAGCGATATGTCGAGTATGGCTCAAGACGTAGGCCAGATCGCCGCACAAACCAATCTGCTGGCGATTAACGCTGCGATTGAAGCAGCGCGTGTTGGCGTGCAAGGCAGAGGCTTTGCAGTTGTGGCAGATGAAGTACGAAAACTATCGCAGCGCTCGGCAGAAACTGGCAAACACATGGCGGAGCGCGTCAACCATATTGCAAACGTAACCAAAGTCGCATTAAATACGGCAGACCGCTCGGCAGTGCAAGACAAACGTATCTTAGAAATTTCAGGCGATGTGGTCAGAGACGTTTTGTCTCATGTGCAAACACTAGGCGATACCGCTGAGCAAATGCGACATCATGGCAATATCATCCGTACAGACATTGAAAACCTGATGGTGGCATTACAGTTCCAAGATCGAATTAGCCAAATTCTACAAGTCGTCAAAGATGACATGGATAAGCTATCTCAACTTGCCGACAATCTACATCAATCTACAGTACCCACTCCAGACACGTGGCTGGCGGGGTTAAAAGATACGTATACGATGGAAGAAGAACTGCATCGCCACAATAAGTCACCACAAGCGAATGAGGGAAAGCAATCTGAGATTACCTTCTTCTAAACCGACTCATCAATTAAACGAATCGTAAAAAATTAAGTTAAAGGCACCCTTATTATTCTAGGTAATTGGTATTGATATCTACACACCATTAACTTGTTTTCTTGATCGACGCTACTACGGAGTTTTGCATGTGGTCTTCTTTGAATAAACCGAGAATTCTGATAGTAGAAAGTGATGAGCTAGTTTCAATCTTCGTACAACTAAAACTGGAATTATTTGGCTACCAAACCATCGGCCAAACCAATTCTGGAGCCAATGCGATTCGCTTGGCTGGCGAACTTCGTCCAGATTTGATTTTGATGGATACGGAGCTTTCTGGCGACATCGATGGAATTACCGCAGCAGAGACGATACGTGCGCAATATGCACTACCAGTGGTATTCCTTACTGGTAAAAGTAATGATGAAACAATCTCTACCGCAAGTCGATTTCAAGGCTTCACCTACATCACAAAACCTTTCTCAGATCAAGAACTCCGTGCCATTATTCAGATGGCACTCTACAAACATCAAGCAGAGACAAAATTACAGATCAGCGATCTCGCTTTAAAAGCGATTTCACAAGGAGTCATTGTTTCTACGCCGGACAGAAAAATCGTCTCTGTCAATGATGCTTTCACCAAACAGACTGGCTACAGCATACAAGATATTTTTGGAAAGACTTGCCGTATCCTACAAGGTCCTTTGACCGATGCGATAATGGTGGCTGCGATTGAATCCGCATTGGCAGCGAACTTGCCATTCTTTGGTGAAATCTTAAACTATCGCAAAGACCAAAGTACGTTCTGGAATGAACTAACAATTACGCCTGCATTTGACGACGTTGGGCAAGTTACTCATTTCATCGGGATCACCCGAGATATAACAGAACGCAAAAAAACACTCGAAGCTCTGAGACAAAGTGAACATGATTTATTAGAAGCCGAACGTTCTACCCATGTAGGCCATTGGGTATGGGATGCCGAGTCAAAAAAAATCGGCTGGTCAGATGAAATGAATCGTATTTGGCAAAGGGAAACTGCAGAATTTGACGGTGACATCTTTAAGATGATCGCACAAACTGTACATCCAAATGACCAAGCTAAAGTCATTGCCACCTGCAAAGAAGCGTTCGAAAATCGTGAAGAACATGATCCGTTTGAATATCGTATTTTCCTACCCGATGGCAGCATTCGCACCATCTGGGCAAAGACAGGACGCAAACAAAGAAACGCGGCTGGAAAGATTGTTCGACTAACAGGTACAGTTCAAGACATCACTGAGCGTAGACAAGCCGAGGAAGAGCAGCGTTTAAATCACGCGCTAATGGAGCAGGCTTTTGGTAGCTCACCGATTGGAATGGCGCTAATTAATATCGAAGGAAAATTTCTTCGTGTGAATCGCATTCTTTGCGACATGTGTGGCTATAAAGAATCTGAACTACTGCATCAACCCACAATCAAATTCACACATCCTGATGATACCAATGTCGACAAAGAATTGGTTCGTCAACTGATCGATCGCGAGTTAGAACGCTTCGAGGTACATAAACGCTACTTCCATAAAGAAGGCCATGTTATTTGGCTGCAAGTGAATGTCTCTTTGGTCAGAGATACCAACGATGAACCTGTCAATTTCGTCACACAGATTCAAGATATTACACAGCGCTTATTGGCCGAAGCACAACTCAATCAATTATCACAAGCAGTTGAACAAAGTACAGAAGCAATCATTATCACTGACGTCATTGGAAAAATTGAATACGTCAATGACACCTTTGTTTTGAAATCAGGATTTAGTCGTGAGGAAGCCATCGGACGTTATCCCAATATACTAAATTCTGGTCAAACGCCTAGAGAAGTATTTTCCGCACTTTGGAGCACTATTCGCGCGGGAAAAACTTGGAAAGGCGAGTTGATCAACCGTAGAAAAGATGGCTCTATTTCGATTGAGTACGCAACAATTTCTCCATTACGCCAAGCCGACGGAAGCATTTCTCATTTTGTCTCAACCCAGGAAGATATCAATGAGAAGAAAAAACTCAGTGAAGAATTAGATCAACATCGGCATCACCTAGAAGAATTGGTCGATAGCCGTACCCATGAATTAGCCATTGCGCGCGAACTCGCCGAAGAGGCAAACCGTGCCAAGAGTGCGTTCATTGCCAACATGAGTCATGAAATACGGACACCGATGAATGGCTTACTCGGCATGACTTATCTCGCTTTAAATAGCGCGACCGATCCTAAGCAAATTGACTATCTTCAAAAGATTCATTTATCTGGACAACATTTACTGCACATCGTCGATGACATCCTCGATTTTTCTAAAATCGAGGCTGGAAAAATGCGCATCGAAGGAGTCGACTTTAGCCTAGATGATTTGATGGCAAAACTATCTGCGATGATGAATACCAAAGTAGCGGGACGCCAATTGAGCTGGCGCATCGCGATCGATCCAAATGTCCCAAGAGAAATGCACGGCGACCCGCATCGATTGAATCAAATTTTGATCAATTACACGAATAACGCAATCAAATTTACAGAGCATGGTGAAATCACCGTCAGTGCAAAAAAAATGCGCGATACTCCGAGTGGCTGGCTAATACGTTTTGAAGTCAGTGATACTGGAATAGGCATGAGCGCAGAGCAGCAAACCAAACTGTTCCGCTCCTTTGAACAAGCTGATAGCTCAACCACCAGGAAGTATGGTGGTTCGGGCTTAGGCTTGGCAATTAGTAAGGAGTTGGCGCTGTTGATGGGCGGTGAAGTCGGTGTTGAAAGCACATTAGGTGAAGGTAGTAAATTTTGGTTCACCGCAATGTTAGAACAGATCAAAGGACCACCAATCAAACTCAAGCAGGCAACAAATAATCAAAATGCCTTGCAACGCTTAAGGTCTATTACCGAGCACAAAAAAATACAAATCTTGTTAGTTGATGATAACGATTTCAATCAACAGGTTGGCAGTGAGCTGCTCAAGGTAGCTGGTTGCCATGTGATTGTCGCTGATGATGGGCAAAGGGCATTGGAGCAACTGACCGAACATAATCAGCAAATCGATTGTGTACTCATGGATATTCAAATGCCTGTAATGGACGGCTTGGAAGCGAGTCGCCGCATTAGAATGATTCCCCAATATATGCAATTGCCGATTATCGCCATTACTGCCAACGCAATGAATCAAGATCGTATTCACTGCCTTGCAGCAGGGATGAATGACTTTATCGCAAAACCTTTTGCACCAGATTTACTTTACGCAACGGTATTACGCTGGCTGGGTGGAATAGCAGAACAAATCTCTCATACCGAACTTTCACAAAATCCGATTGCTGAACTCATCAAATTCAATACAAATTCTGATCAGAATATTGACAATCCCAGCATTGCGATTGATCTAAAAGTATTGGCAAATCTGGTAGGCGACTCACCAGAAAAGATCGGAAAATTTGCACAGAAATTTGTCGATTCAGCACAGGCTGGCTTAATCGATATCCAGCAGATGGCAGACGCTGGTGATCTACAAGGTTTAAGTGCTTTAGGTCACAAATTAAAATCAAGCGCCAGAACTGTTGGGGCGATGCAGTTTGGAGAAGTATGTCATCAGCTAGAAGAATTGAAAAACCACGGCAAAATCGAAGATGCAACTTCCCGCATAGAAGAACTAAAACGCCTTTTTGAGCAAATAAAAACCGAAGTAGAAGCGTATCGATCGCCAACGACAAAGCTTACGACCGTCAGCGAAAATAGCCAAGCAAGTTCCGCGCAAGCCGTCAAAGATGATGATTCATCTTCTTTGAGTCAACTCAAGCCCAATTTGCATGTCTTAGTCTTGGAGAATGAAATTGGTGACTTGGAATTAACCTGCACCAGCTTACGCAAGCTAGGAGTAGCACGCGTCTCAAATTGTACTGAGGGCAATCAAGCATTAGCAGTACTGCGAACCTATGAGCCTGATGTATTAATTTGTGATTTAACGCTGCCAGGTATGGATGGTATTAGCTTCTTACGCATCGCTGCAGAAAATGCATATAAAGGTAGTGTGATAATTCTCAGCGCTGTCGATAAAAGCGTCATGAAAGCAGCGGAGAATTTAGTGAAAGCGTATGGTTTAAATTTGATTGGCACCTTGCGCAAGCCACTGGTGGAGAAGGAACTATTTGAGTCATTAGCAAAACGAGCGCCAAATCCTGCAGAGCAAGCAAAACGCTCAAAGGTACCGCCACTGGATCTCGAAGAGTTACAAGCTGGTTTTTCCGAGGACTGTCTTGAAGTGTTTTTCCAACCTAAGGTATCCATCAAAACCGGACGCGTGATTGGTGCGGAATGCCTTGCGCGTTGGCGTCATCCGACGCGAGGTTTATTGGGACCGAATGCATTTATTTCTGTGATGGAAGCGAATGGCATGATCGATGACTTGAGTAAACTCATTCTTGAGAAAAGCGCGATTCATTTACGAAAATGGTACAACCAAGGCCATCAATTGAAATTGGCCGTCAATGTGTCGATGGATAACTTAAATCAACTCGACTTGCCCGAGCAATTTGAATCGATCTTGAAAAAAGTCGGCATTCGCCCATCCCAATTTATTTTGGAACTTACCGAAACACGCTTGATGGCTAACTTAACAGTCAGCTTAGAAATCTTAACGCGCCTACGCTTAAAAGGCTTTGGCCTTTCCATCGACGATTTTGGAACTGGCTTCTCTACTATGGAAAATCTGAAACAATTACCATTTACAGAACTCAAAATTGATCGCGCCTTCGTCCACGGCACCAGTGAAGATGAAGCGTCTAAAGCGATCTTAAATTCGAGCATACAATTGGGCAAAATTTTCCATTTGAATTTAGTTGCAGAGGGCGTAGAAACGCAACAAGACTGGGATGTGATCGTTGAATCGGGTTGTGACGAAGTGCAAGGCTACTTTATCGCGCAACCAATGCCACCAGAGCAATTTATCGATTGGAAGATTAAATGGGAAAAACAAGCAAAAAAGGAAATTCTGTATTAACTCTACCCCCTTCCGATAAATGCGCTATCAAACTATCCCTCTTTGTAAAAAAACCTTTGAGAAAGTTCGGTGTATAGTAGCGAGTTAAATATCGAAAATCGTTCGTACTTTTTTACAAAGTAAAACGAATTCTGAGAAATATCGAAGGCCTCTTAAAAAACCATCAAGAAAGTTATACAAAATGACGAAAAGCTATGAAAACCTGAGCGTACTTATTGTTGACGATGACGAATTTCAAGTTGATTTTGTATCTGATCTATTAGCAGAGTTGGGGGTCAAAAAAATTATTGCCGCCAACGGTGGAAAACAAGGTTTGGCAGCATTCGACTCAGCTTCAGTGAAACCCGACTTATTATTATGTGATATTCAAATGCCCGATATCGATGGTTTTGAATTCATGAGCGCAATGCGTGACCGTGAATTTAAAGGTGGTGTGATTCTGATGTCAGGTCAAGGTTCACGCGTCTTGCACTCAGCATCGCTGGTTGCACAACTTTCCAGACAAAATTTCTTAGGCAATATTGAAAAACCTGTCAGCAAAGCAGCACTCGTCGATAAGATTAAAACCATCTTAGGGTGAGGATACAAATTTATTTTGCGCTCGCTAAGTTTTTGCTGCCATTTTGATCACATTCGCCTGTAGTGGCACAAAATTAGCACAAAAAGCACAGAAATATTGTTATTTATCGTTATTCTTACGCATTGCCTTATAATGCCCGCGAATTATTTGCGGGCATTATTTATTTAACTTTCCCTTATTTTTATCTATTCCATGAATACTCTGCTTTGGCTAGTCGTCATTTACTGGGTTCTTTCTGTTGGTCTCGGGCTCTATGCCGCCCGCTACGTCAATAATTCCAAAGACTTTGCGGTCGCTGGTCGTTCTTTGCCCATGTATATCGTCACCGCAACCGTGTTTGCGACTTGGTTTGGCTCAGAAACTGTTCTTGGAATTTCCTCGACCTTCGTAAAAGAAGGCTTAAAAGGCGTGGTGGCCGATCCTTTTGGCTCTTCGCTTTGCTTAATTTTTGTCGGCCTGTTTTTTGCGCGTCCGCTGTATCGGATGAATTTACTGACCATCGGTGATTACTACAAAGCGAAATATGGTCGCACTGTCGAAATTTTAGTATCTCTCTGTATTGTGGTGTCCTACCTGGGTTGGGTAGCAGCGCAAATCAAAGCCTTGGGCTTGGTGTTTAGCGTGGTCTCAGGCGGTGCGATCGATTTGAATACGGGCATGATTATTGGTGCTGGCAGTGTCTTGATTTACACCTTAATGGGTGGCATGTGGTCCGTTGCTATTACCGATTTCTTGCAAATGATCATCATCATGATTGGTATGTTGTACATGGGATGGGAAGTTTCAAACATGGTTGGTGGTGCGGGAACCGTGATTACGCACGCCGTCAATGCAGGAAAAATGGAATTTTGGCCGGCACCAACCACGCGCGAAGTGCTTTGGTTCTTTGCAGCATGGATTACGATGATGCTGGGTTCCATTCCACAGCAAGACGTATTTCAACGTGTTGCGTCGGCAAAATCCGAAAATGCAGCTGCTAACTCCGCCGTGCTAGGCGGCAGCTTGTATTTCTTATTCGCGTTTATTCCTATGTTTTTAGCTTACTCGGCAACCTTAATTGATCCAGCGATGGTTGCAAAACTAATCGACACCGATTCTCAAATGATCTTGCCGACTTTGATTATGACGCAAATGCCGCTGTTCGCCCAAGTCATGTTCTTCGGCGCATTGCTGTCAGCGATTAAGAGCTGTGCGAGCGCAACTTTGTTGGCGCCGTCCGTCACGTTTTCAGAAAATATTTTAAAACCACTATTTCCAAATCAAACCGACAAACAATTCCTATTGATGATGCGAATTGTGGTTTTGATCTTTACATGTATCGTTACTTTGTTCGCAATGAATACCAGCTCAAGCATTTACCAAATGGTTGAAAACGCCTACAAAGTCACCTTAGTGGCCGCATTTATTCCTCTAGCTTTTGGCTTGTATTGGAAACCAGCGACACAACAGGGTGCCCTACTTTCCATCATTTTCGGCTTAGTCACCTGGATTTCTCTAGAAATCTATGCACCTGAAGACTTCTGGCCACCTCAGCTCGCAGGTGTGTTGATGAGCTTAACCGGCATGTTGCTAGGTTCTTTGCTGCCGCAATTCATCGTTGCTAAACAAGCACCGACATCGCACTAAATGAGTAAGCCCCTGAATTAATCGGCGTTGAATCGGCAATCTACGCGCTTTTTGTAAAAGCCGCGCATAAACCGTTATAATTCAGGGTTTTACGAGTTTTCCTGAGGATAAAAATGCCTATCTATGCTTATCGCTGCGATGCCTGTGGCTTTGCCAAAGATGTGCTGCAAAAAATGTCAGAAGATCCATTGACGATTTGCCCTGAATGTCATCAGCCTAGCTTTAAAAAACAAGTCACTGCCGCTGGTTTTCAATTAAAAGGTTCTGGCTGGTACGTCACTGATTTCCGTGGTGGCAATTCAGATAAAGCCAGCACTGGCGCCGCTACTGGTGCGACTGCGAAAACCGAAGACAAAACCAGCGAAGCCAAGCCCGCAAGTTCGGCTGAGGCAAATAGCACTAGCAGTAGTAGCGAAAGTAGTAGTACAACAGCAACCAGCACAACGAGCGGTAGCGACAAAGCGGCATAACAGCAACACAATTTATCGAGCAAAATCCTGATCTATGCGTAAATACTTTATAACTGGCTTGCTGACTTTAGTACCGATTGCTATTACGGCATGGGTATTACATGCGGTTATCAGTAGCATGGATCAGACGCTATTGCTACTGCCAGAACAATGGCGCCCAGAAGCTTTAATCGGACTCAAGATTCCTGGCTTTGGTGTTGTGTTAACGGTTTTGATCATTTTCATTACAGGTTTACTAACACGAAACTTCATTGGCAATTACATCGTCAGCGCTTGGGAAGCTTTGTTAAATCGCATTCCTATCGTCAATTCGATTTATTCCAGTGTAAAGCAAGTCTCCGACACCTTATTTTCCTCGTCTGGAAACGCATTCAGCAAAGCTTTGTTGATTGAATATCCGCGACAAGGCGCTTGGACTATCGCTTTCTTGACTGGCAAACCCAGTGGTGATGTCAGCAAACATCTAGGTGAAGACTTCATCAGTGTCTATGTACCGACTACCCCCAACCCGACATCAGGGTATTTCTTAATTATCCCCAAAAAGGATGCGATTGAACTCGATATGAGTGTCGATACGGCGCTTAAATATGTGGTTTCTATGGGAGTTGTGGCACCAGAAGTTGCAGAAAAGGTGGCAGAACAAAACAATGCGACAAAAACCAATTGATCGCCCTAAAAATTGCTAAAATGGAATTTAACTCCATTCAATTCAACTAAATATTCACATCAAAGCTTTTAACTTTTAAGAAGACAGGTAAGAAATTATGTCCATGCGTACCAACTACTGCGGCCTTACTACTGAAGCATTACTCGGCCAAACCGTCAGCCTGTGCGGCTGGGTGCATCGCCGTCGTGATCACGGTGGGGTGATTTTTATTGATTTGCGCGACCGTGAAGGTTTGGTGCAAGTGGTGTGCGATCCAGATCGCGCTGAAGTCTTTAAAAATGCAGAAACCGTACGTAATGAATTCTGCTTACGCATTACCGGTATCGTACGTAATCGTCCAGACGGTACGATCAATGCCAATCTGAAATCAGGCAAAGTGGAAGTCTTGTGCCATGAATTAGAAATCTTGAATGCTTCGGTCACGCCACCATTCCAATTGGATGATGAGAACCTGTCTGAAACCACACGTCTGACACATCGCGTATTAGATTTGCGTCGTCCGCAAATGCAAAACAATTTGCGCTTGCGTTATAAGGTGTCGATGGAAGTCCGTAAGTTTTTGGACGCCAACGGTTTCATCGATATCGAAACACCGATGCTGACCAAATCCACGCCAGAAGGCGCGCGTGATTATTTGGTGCCGTCTCGCGTGAATGCGGGTAACTTCTTTGCCTTGCCACAATCCCCACAATTGTTTAAACAATTATTGATGGTGGCGAACTTTGACCGCTACTACCAAATCACGAAGTGCTTCCGCGATGAAGATTTGCGTGCTGATCGTCAACCAGAATTCACCCAGATCGATTGCGAAACTTCTTTCATGAGCGAACAAGAAATTCGCGATATGTTTGAAGGCATGATCCGTGGCGTATTCAAAAATACCTTGAATATTGATTTGCCGAACCCATTCCCAGTCATGGACTTCGCAGAAGCTATGGGCTTATATGGTTCCGACAAACCAGACATGCGCGTCAAATTAAAATTCACTGATTTGACGGATGTGATGAAAGACGTGGATTTCAAAGTCTTCTCAAATGCCGCCAACATGGTAAATGGTCGCGTAGTCGGTATGTTGGTACCAGGTGGCGGCAGCATGCCACGTTCTGAAATCGACGCTTACGATCAATTCGTGCGCATCTACGGCGCCAAAGGTTTGGCATACATCAAAGTGAATGACAAAGCTGCTGGCCGTGATGGCTTGCAAGCACCTATCGTCAAAAACTTACATGATGCCGCATTAGCAGAAATCATCGCTCGTACTGGTGCGAATGATGGCGATTTGATTTTCTTCGGCGCGGACAAAGCGAAGATCGTGAATGACGCAATCGGTGCATTGCGTGTCAAGATCGGTCATAGCGAATTCGGTAAAGCAAACGGTTTGTTCGAAGATGTATGGAAACCATTGTGGGTCATTGATTTCCCGATGTTTGAACATGACGAAGAAAATGATCGTTGGACCGCAACGCACCATCCATTCACCGCACCAAAAGATGGTCACGAAGACTTGATGGAAACTGATCCAGGCAAGTGTATCGCCAAGGCCTACGACATGGTCTTGAACGGTTGGGAACTCGGTGGCGGTTCAGTACGTATCCACCGCGCTGATGTACAAAGCAAAGTATTCCGCGCATTGAAGATCAATGACGAAGAGGCGCAATTGAAATTTGGCTTCTTGCTCGACGCTTTGCAATACGGCGCTCCTCCACACGGTGGTTTAGCCTTCGGCTTGGATCGTATCGTCACTATGATGACTGGCGCAGAATCGATCCGTGACGTAA
This sequence comes from Affinundibacterium baiyunense, assembly GCF_018139645.1. Lineage (GTDB taxonomy): Bacteria > Pseudomonadota > Gammaproteobacteria > Burkholderiales > Burkholderiaceae_D > Undibacterium > Undibacterium baiyunense. Next base: position 257,805 of record NZ_JAGSPM010000006.1, on the reverse strand, counting down.
TCGCCTTCCCGAAAACCCAACGTGCACAATGTTTGTTGACGCAAGCACCGTCAGAAGTCGATGAAAAGCAATTAAAAGAATTGCATATTCGTTTGCGTGCTGCCGAGCCTAAAGTGGTTTAAACAAATTCAGCGCATCTAGTACTAACTAGTAGGGCAGATTGAAAACGGCAGACTTAGTTCTGCCGTTTTTTTTGTCGATTTTTATTGCAGTTTCTTGTCGATGACGATTAGTGTTTTGTAGATAGGTTGTGATCAAAGAAAGTGAAGCGTATTCGATTACATTCGGCATCCAGCCGGAACCAAGCAGCACTGCTAATTTGTGGCATACTGCCATCACACAAAATCGAGCACACTCCATCGAAAACCATGAGCAGCAATTACAAAATTCCCGAATCCGTTTTAGTCGTAATTTACACCCCAGAACTCGACGTCTTATTATTAGAACGCGCAGACAAACCAGGATTTTGGCAATCAGTTACCGGTTCTAAAGACAACATAGATGAGGCGCTTGCATTAACCGCACAACGCGAAGTCATGGAAGAAACTGGGATCGATACTACCCAGCATCGTTTGAGCGACTGGCAACTCTCGAATGTGTATGAGATTTATCCAACTTGGCGCCACCGTTATGCGCCCGGTGTGACGGAGAACAAAGAATATGTTTTTGGACTTTGCGTCTCACGCGACACCTCGGTTACACTAGCTCCAAGGGAGCATCTACAATATCAATGGTTGCCTTGGCAAGAAGCTGCTGATCGGTGCTTTTCTGCCTCGAATGCGGAAGCCATCTTGCAACTGCCGCAACGCCAGCGATAGCATCAACAGCCACGATAAATATCGGTCTAGTGAGCCACATGCAAACCATCGACAAGCGATCAAAAGAATTGAAAGTAAGCGTATGAAACTGCGTATTGCCACCTACAATATTCATAAAGGTGTCAGTGCTTTTGGTCGCAAGACACGCATTCATGATCTCAAAGAAGCGATCAAATTGCTTGATGCTGATTTAATTTTTCTTCAAGAAGTACAAGGTCAACACGATTACCACGCCAAAAAGCATGTGAATTGGCCAGAGCAAGGGCAGCATGTTTTTTTAGCTGGCGAGACGCACACCAGCGTGTATGGGATGAATGCGGTCTATCAGCACGGACATCACGGCAATGCCTTATTAAGTCGACTTCCGATTCTACAATCGACCAATTTTGACGTATCCGATCATGCTTATGAACAGCGCGGCATTTTGCATGTGCGGATACAGCTAGGCACACTTCATGCACATTGTTTCGTGATTCATTTGGGCTTATTCGCAGCCAGCCGTCGACGTCAAGTACAAGCATTGATTGCACAAATCCAAGCCGAAGTTGGCAGTAACGAACCACTGATTATCGCTGGTGATTTTAATGACTGGAGCAAAGGACTTAGTCGAACCTTGTATAAAGAATTAGGCGTGATCGAGGCCTTCGATATCGCTAATCACAGCCACGCCGAGCTACCGATTAAACGTAGTGCACTGAATTCGGTGAAAAGTCTTTTTAAATCGACCACCAATCACGCTCGTACTTTTCCGGCTGGTTTACCTTGGCTTAGTCTAGATCGGGTTTATTTACGAGGTTTTGAGGTAGAACAAGCGAAAGTCTTAAGCGGCAAACCGTGGTCGAATTTATCTGACCATGTACCGATCTGTGTCGATCTGCAACTCCAACAATCAACAAACAACCATGGCTAAACTTGTTTTTTGCGATGGTAATCAAATCCAATTACTACACACGGGAAAAGAGTTCTTCGCATCACTGATTGCGGCTATCGAACAAGCGCAACATGAAGTGCTGCTAGAAACCTATATCTATGCCAATGATCAAACCGCACAATTAATTACGCAGGCTTTGTGTGATGCTGCAAAACGTGGCCTTTGTGTGCAAGTTATTATTGATTGGATAGGCGGTGGCAAGCAAGCGACACAACTACAATCGGTATTTTTGAACGCTGGGGTCGAATGTCGTCTATTTAATCCGTGGTTCAAACGCGGTTTGGCGCGCACCCATAGAAAACTCGCGGTGATTGATCAATCGATAGGATTTGTTGGTGGCATCAATATTATTGATGATTGTGTCACGGACGATGGTAAAAACACGCCTCTACCCTACCCGCGCTGGGATTTCGCAGTGCGTTTATCTGGTACCTTGGTACCAGCGCTGCACAAAGAAGTGACTGCCCAATGGCTAAAAATGGGCAAACTTCAATTGCTGCAAAGACTAAAGCTGGCGGTGAATTTACGTAAGCCTCCTATGAGTGCGACCCATCACTTCAGCGAAGCCGCCCTCGTGATTCGAGACAATCTACGAAACCGCAGCACTATCCAAAAAGCCTATTTGAAAGCCCTCGGTTCTGCGCGTGAAACAGCGATTCTGGCCAATCCCTACTTCGCGCCTGGCAGAAAAATTCGTAATGCTTTAATTCAGGCAGCGCGACGCGGTGTCGATGTCAGCTTATTATTAGGCGTCGGCGATTTTGAATTCCAAGATGCGGTTGCGCAATCGTATTATCCAAAACTACTTGCTAGTGGTGTCAAGATTTACGAATATCACAAAACCAAGTTACATGCGAAAGTTGCCGTTATCGATCACAACTGGGCCACAGTCGGCTCCAGTAATTTTGACGGTTTAAGTTTGTTCGTCAATCACGAAGCCAACATCGTCGTGCTCGATCCCGTGTTTGCGCGCGATCTTCAACGCCACTTACAACAAGGATTACTTGATGCGACCAAAATTGATCCACATTGCGTCATTCGTTTATCTTGGCCAAAACGATTAAAACACCGCTTAGCATATTGGTTTTATCGGATAATCATGCGTATTGCCACACTAGGCCAATATCGCTAATCAGGTTTGCAGATTGTTTTACCTATCACTGAATAAGCTATGTCACAGTCAACTTTAGTTTCCACTCGCATCGACAAATGGCTTTGGGCCGCGCGTTTTTTCAAAACCCGCAGTTTAGCGACAAACGCGCTTGAACTAGGCCGCGTCCTACAAAACGAGCAAAGAGTTAAACCAGCGCACGCAGTGAAAGTTGGTGACATGCTAGAGATTCATCACGCTGATCAAGTATGGCAAGTCGAGGTCTTAAGAATTCTTGAAGTGCGCGGCTCCGCCAGCATTGCACAAACCATGTATGCAGAAACTGCTGACAGCATTACAAAACGTCAGCAAAGAGCCGAATATCGTCGTCTACATGCCGAACCAGCGGCGCAACTTCAACAACGTCCTACTAAACGTCAACGCCGCCAATTAGACAATATCGGAATCGACTAGGTCGATAACGATCAGTGAGTTTCTAAACCAAAACAAAGCCAGATTCTTCTCGATCTAAATAATTATCCATACCGAATCATCTCAAGGTGGTTGATAAACAACTTTGATTCTAATTTGTAATACTTATCTGAAATTTTAATCAAATTTCAGCGTATATTATTCCTCGTCAAGCGTTTCTATTTTCCTTACCTAAATTTCATTAATATCGTTCGATTAACTGAACACAAACCATCTAGCTCTATTCTGAAACATTGTAGTGATCCTCGAAGGAGATTCAAATGCAAGCGTTTTACGATCTAAAAATAGCCACTAAGCTCATCTTTGGTTTTGTCGCGGTACTCTTATTGACCTGCTTATTAGGTGTGTTTTCTATCATTCAACTTACACGGTTCAATAGCGCCGCCGATGAAATGGGAAACGATTTGATGCCTAGTTCGATTAGTGGCATGGGCATGAAAGAAAGCGTCTCACGGATGCGATCACAAGAAGCGCAACTAGCCACCGCAGAAACACCTGAGCTAGCAAAAACTTATCAGGATAGAACCAATGAAGCTATTGACGCCTTCCGTAAAAATCATAAAGAATTTCTGAAAAATGCTGACTCGCCCGAAGACAAAAAAGCATTAGATGAATTATTGATCGCCTTCAATGCGTATGCACAAATCTCAGAAAAGATCAGTAATTTGGCGCGCGAAGGAAAAACCCAAGACGCCGTGGCACTATTACGCACAGAGTCATCTGCAAGCAATCGCAAAATGCGCGGCATGCTCGATAAAATCGTTGATGCACAATTACTTGCGGGGCAAAAAGCTGCTGAAAACAGCCATGAGTTATTTCTAAAAGCACGCTTGTTGATCATCGTCGCAATCGCGATCAGTATCGCGATAGGGTTTATCATGGCGATTTGGTTGGCGAGAATCGTTTCTAAACCATTGCAAAATGCGGTGGGATTAGCACAATCAATCGCTGCTGGCGATTTAACCAATAAAATTGAAGCTGAAAGCACTTGTGAGACCGGCCAACTGATACGCGCACTGGCAGATATGAACACCAGCCTACTCAATGTGGTTACTGAGGTACGCGCTGGCACAGAACAAATCAATCATGCGGCGACAGAAATCGCCAGCGGCAACTTAGACCTATCCAGCAGAACCGAAGAACAAGCTAGCTCTTTGGAAGAAACTGCATCCTCGATGGAAGAAATCACCGCAACCGTCAAGCATAATAGTGAAAACGCAAAGCAAGCGAATGTACTGTCTCAAACCGCTACTTCGATCGCTGAAAAAGGTGGCACTGTCGTTTCAGAAGTCGTGTCAACCATGACATCGATTAACGAGTCATCCAAGAAAATTGTCGATATTATTAGTGTCATCGATGGCATTGCATTCCAGACCAATATTCTAGCCCTCAATGCAGCGGTAGAAGCCGCCCGTGCTGGCGAGCAAGGCAGAGGCTTTGCGGTGGTTGCATCCGAAGTGCGCAGTCTGGCACAACGCTCCGCCAGTGCGGCCAAAGAAATCAAAGAGTTGATCAATGATTCGGTAGAGAAAGTCAGCCAAGGAACGCGCTTGGTCGATACCGCTGGTAGCACCATGCAAGAAGTGGTTGAAAGTGTGAAACGCGTCAGCGATATTATTAGTGAAATCACGGCTGCTGGTCAGGAACAAACTAGCGGCATAGAACAAGTGAATCAAGCCATCATCCAAATGGATGGCGTGACGCAGCAAAACTCTGCCTTGGTAGAAGAAGCCGCTGCTGCAGCAGCCACTTTGCAAGAACAATCTGCTAATTTAGTACAAGTGGTCAGTGTATTTAAACTAGACAATCAAAATTCTTATCAAAATACAGCCTCCTCCGCTCGCCATAGTACCCGCGCCAATCCGGCGAAAAAAGCTGCACCTGCCGTCAGAAAAGCAGCACCCACAATCGCGCAACTCAAATCATCCAATGCCAAAGCAGAGGCCAACGCCGATTCTTGGGAAGAATTCTAGCGGCTAAATTGTGATCAAAAGCGCATAAGTGCTAGCCAAATCAGCGCCATCGTCTTCACTGAGGTGAGATGATGGCATTACCTTATAAATAACAAAAAACACATGCGTTGTGATCTCGCACACTGTTGTAGGTATTCCATTCTAATGACTTTTTTCTGATTGACTTTTAAAGTCGCATGTTGAATAGTACGGTCGTTCGATTATTTTCTGTAGCGTAGTCAAGTTGCTTCCATTTCAGCACCGCTAAAGAAGTTTTCTGAGCACCGATTTAGCAAGCACGAGCAACCATAAGTAACAATCAGAACCGCATTTGATTCTATGAATATCACATCGAAGTTTATGCGCAAGGGAGAACTTACCCGCGCAGCGATATTAGAAACGGCATTGCAGTCGGCAAGTCGGCATGGGCTCGAAGGCTTAACTATTGGTTTGCTGGCTGAACAAATGAATATGAGTAAATCAGGTGTATTCGCTCATTTCGGCTCACGTGAAGATCTGCAAATTGCGGTACTCAAGCTGTATCACCATTTGTTTGAACAAGAAGTGTTTTACCCCAGCATGAAAGAAGATCGCGGCTTGCCACGCTTGCGTTCGATGTTTTCTTTGTGGGTCAAACGTGTGACCCAAGAAATTGCATCTGGCTGTATTTATATTAGCGGGGCGACCGAATACGATGATCGCCAAGGACCGATCCGCGATGAGTTAGTTGGTATGGTCAACGCTTGGCAAGGCGCACTATTACGCGCAACCATGCAAGCGCAAGAATTTAAGCATTTACAAGCGGATATCGACCCCGCGCAAATTGTGTATGAAATGTATGGCCTGATTTTGGCATTGCACCACGATGCCCGTTTCTTAAAGAAATCAGGTAGCGTCAACCGCGCAGAAACAGGTTTTGAAAGAATGATCCAATCGTACGCGCCATATAAATCAGCAGCATAAAAAAATATAGGCACAAAAAATATAGCAACAGATTTTATTGATTAAGGCAATTGTCACTTTTTATTTTTAGAACTTATTTAGTCCAGAGGAGAAAATCATGGGTCAATACATCGCTCCATTACGTGATATGCAATTCGTTTTACATGAATTGTTGGGAGTAGAAGCAGAGTTAAAAGCGCTGCCGAAATACGAAGAAATTGATGCCGACATCATCAATCAAGTGATGGAAGAAGCGGGCAAGTTTTGCTCTGAAGTGATTTTCCCATTGAATCATTCTGGCGACCGCGAAGGCTGCCATCATGATAAAACCACGCACTCGGTAACGACACCAAAAGGCTTCAAAGAAGCTTACAAACAATACGTTGAAGCCGGTTGGCCTGCACTCTCTTGCGACCCAGAATATGGTGGTCAAGGTTTGCCACTGGTGATGAATAATTCATTGTATGAAATGATGAATTCTGCGAACCAAGCGTGGACTATGTACCCAGGTTTATCACACGGTGCCTATGAATGTTTGCACGAACACGGCACACCAGAGCAAAAAGCTCTGTTCTTGCCAAAATTAACGTCTGGTGAATGGACAGGCACGATGTGCTTGACCGAGCCACACTGCGGTACTGACCTCGGCATGTTGCGTTCTAAAGCAGAGCCACAAGGCGACGGCACTTACAAAATCACGGGCGCGAAAATCTTTATCTCTGCCGGCGAACATGATTGCGCAGACAATATCATTCACTTGGTATTAGCGCGTTTGCCAGACGCACCAGAAGGTTCTAAAGGTATTTCCTTATTCCTCGTACCAAAATTCTTGGTCAATGCAGATGGCAGCTTGGGTGCACGCAACCCTATCTTCTGCGGCGCGATCGAAGAAAAAATGGGTATCCACGGTAACTCCACTTGCCAAATGAATTTGGATGGCGCAGTCGGTACTTTGATTGGTCAACCACACAAAGGATTGAACGCGATGTTCGTGTTCATGAACGCAGCGCGTTTAGGCGTAGGTATGCAAGGTTTGGGCTTGACCGAAGTCGCTTACCAAAATGCTTTGATCTACGCAAAAGATCGTATTCAAATGCGTAGTTTGTCTGGCCCTAAAGCACCAGACAAACCAGCTGATCCAATTATCGTTCACGCTGACGTGCGTCGTATGTTGTTGACGGCAAAAGCATGGGCCGAGGGTGGTCGTGCATTGTGCTCACACGCGGCAATTTTACTGGACAAAGAATTGAATCATCCAGATGAAGACGTGCGTAAAGAGTGCGCCGATGAAGTCGCTTTATTGACACCGATCATCAAAGCTTTCATCACTGACAATGCATGGACAGCGACTTCTGAATGCTTACAAGTCTACGGCGGTCACGGTTACATCGCTGAATGGGGCATGGAACAATATGTACGTGACGCACGTATTAATTTGATCTATGAAGGTACCAACACAGTTCAATCTTTGGATTTGTTAGGTCGCAAAATTTTGCAAGACAACGGCGCAAAACTGCGTAAGTTTGGTGCAAAAGTACAAGCATTCGTGGAAGAAAATGGCACGGATGAAGCGATGTCTGAATTCGTCACACCACTGGCTGACTTGGGCGACAAATTGACCAAGTTGACGATGGAAATCGGCATGAAGGCATTCCAAAATCCTGACGAAGTTGGCGCAGCCGCGGTACCTTATTTGCGCGTTGCTGGTCATTTAGTCTACAGCTACTTCTTCGCGCAAATGGCGAAGATCGCTTTGGCGAAACAAGATTCTGGCGATACCTTCTACAAAGCCAAGTTAGCGACGATTCGTTTCTACTTTGCGCGTTTGTATCCAGAGACAGCGATGTTGATTCGCCAAGCACGTTCTGGTTCTGCGAATTTGTTGTCGCTCGAAGCTGATCTATTTTAATTAGTTTTTTGAGCCCCCTCTCCCGCATGCGGGAGAGGGTTGGGGTGAGGGTGCTTGAGATAGAACAAAATTTAGTTCCCTCGAAAATTCAAATAGCTCGAAGTACGGCAACACAGAAATTGCTTTTGAATTGCTAAACCGCCCTCACCCCTAACCCCTCTCCCGCACGCGGGAGAGGGGGAATAAGAAATGTAGATCAATCGTATTGAACTACCCCAACCAAGTTTGACTTCGTAACCCTGTATTTCAATTTTATTAAAAGGTACGTCAATGCCTAATTTCATCGTCAAAAAAGTCGCCGTCCTTGGCGCTGGTGTGATGGGAGCGCAAATTGCTGCGCACTGTGTCAATGCCAAAGTTCCTGTCGTTTTGTTCGACCTGCCAGCCAAAGAAGGTCCGAAAAACGGTATCGTTCTCAAAGCGATTGAGAACCTGAAAAAGCTCAACCCAGCTCCACTGGGCGACAAAGACGATGCAGCCTTGATCGAAGTCGCGAACTACGAAGACAACCTCGACGTTTTAGCTGGCTGCGATTTGATCATTGAAGCGATCGCAGAACGTATGGATTGGAAACATGATCTGTACAAAAAGGTCGCACCACACATCGCGCCGAATGCAATCTTCGCATCCAACACTTCTGGTTTGTCGATCACGGCTTTGTCTGAAGGCTTCGATGCCGGCTTGAAAGAACGCTTCTGCGGCGTGCATTTCTTCAACCCACCACGCTATATGCACTTGGTTGAATTGATCCCGACAGCGGCGACACGCTCTGACATCCTCGATCAGCTCGAAGGATTCTTGACGACGACTTTGGGTAAAGGCGTAGTTCACGCGAAAGACACACCGAACTTCATCGCCAATCGCGTTGGTATTTTCGGTATGTTGGCAACGATTTATCAAGCCGAACAATTTGGCTTGAGCGTTGACGTGGTCGATGATTTGACTGGTAAAAAATTGGGCCGTGCTTCTTCTGGTACTTTCCGTACTGCCGACGTGGTCGGTCTCGACACCATGGCGCACGTGATCAAGACTATGCAAGACAACTTGCAAGATGATCCTTTCTTTGCCGTCTACAAAACACCAGAAGTCTTGGCGAAATTGGTCGCCGCTGGCACGCTCGGTTCCAAATCCGGTGCGGGCTTTTACAAGAAAGTCGGCAAAGACATCCTGCGTTTAGATTTCGCGAGTGGTGAATACGTTCCAGGCGGCGCCAAGGCAGATGACTTGGTCGGTCGCATCTTGAAGGAAAAAGATCCTGTCAAGAAGATGAAATCTTTGCGTGAATCGACCAATAAACAAGCACAATTCTTGTGGTCCATCTTCCGTGACGCTTTCCACTACATCGCGATTCACGGTGCGACGATTGCGGACAATGCACGCGATATCGACTTCGCGATGCGTTGGGGCTTTGGCTGGAATGTCGGTCCATTCGAAACATGGCAAGCTTCTGGTTGGCAGCAAGTGGCGACTTGGGTCAAAGACGATATCGATGCTGGTAAAGCACTGTGTGCAACACCTTTGCCAGCTTGGGTATTTGAAGGCCCAGTAGCAGAAAAAGGCGGCGTGCATACACCAGAAGGTTCTTGGTCTATTAGCCGCAATACTTTTGCTCCACGCTCTAATTTGGCAGTCTACAACCGTCAAGCATTCCGCGCTCCTGTATTGGGTGCTGGTGCAGAAACAGGCGCAACCGCTGGCGTTACTTTCTTTGAAGATGATTCTGTCCGTATCTGGCATCAGAATGACGACGTTCTGATCTTGTCCTTCAAGACCAAGATGCATGTGATTGGCCCAGGTGTGGTCGCTGGTATGGAAAAAGCGATTGCTGAAGCTGAGAAGAACTTCAAAGGCTTGGTCATCTGGCATGCCGACGCAGCGGAAGGCGGTGCTTTCTCTGCTGGTGCAGATTTGCAAGCGATGTTGCCATTGTTTATGTCCGGCGGCGTGAAAGCGATCGAACCAGCCGTATCACAACTGCAAAACGCACACCAAGCATTGAAATACGCCAATATTCCTGTGGTGGCTGCGGTCGCTGGCTTGGCACTCGGTGGTGGTTGCGAGTTGATGATGCACGCAGCAAAACGCGTCGCTGCACTCGAATCGTACATCGGCTTGGTCGAAGTTGGCGTGGGCTTGGTTCCAGGCGGCGGTGGCTTGAAAGAAGCGGCTGTACGTGCAGCCAAAGATGCGAAAGGTACCGACCTCTTGCAATTCTTGAAGAACTACTTCACGAATGCCGCAACAGCGAACGTGTCTAAGTCTGCTTTGGAAGCACAGAAAATGGGCTACCTCGGTCAAGACGACGTTATCGTTTTCAATGCCTTCGAATTGCTGCACGTCGCAAAAGTCGAAGCACGTGCCATGTTCGACGCAGGCTATCGTGCACCGATGCGCAAGTTGGTGCCTGTGACAGGCCGTCACGGTATCGCAACAATCGGCGCGCAATTGATCAATATGCGTGATGGCGGCTTTATCTCTGCACATGACTTCAAACTCGGCAAGATGATTGCGGAAGTCGTTTGCGGTGGCGATATCGACAACGGCAGCATGGTCAGCGAACAATGGTTGCTCGACATGGAACGCAAAGCGTTTATGGAATTGTTGAACCATCCAAAAACACAAGAGCGCATCATGGGCATGATGCAAACTGGCAAACCAGTACGTAACTAATTCATCGAGGAATCGACAATGACTACTCAATTACAAGACGCATACATCGTTGCGGCAACTCGTTCTCCTATTGGTAAATCCGGACGCGGCTTTTTCCGCAATACTCGTCCAGATGACTTGCTGGTTGGTGTATTGAAATCCGCTTTGGCACAGGTGCCAAATCTCGATCCAAAATTGATCGAAGACGCGATTGTTGGCTGCTCCTTCCCAGAAGGCGCACAAGGTTTGAACTTGGCACGTATGAGCGTGCTGTTGGCAGGTTTGCCAAACACCATCGGTGGCGTAACGATTAACCGTTACTGTGCTTCCGGTATCACGGCAGTGGCGATGGCTGCGGATCGCATTCGCGTTGGCCAAGCTGACGTCATGATCGCGGCGGGTGTGGAATCCATGTCTATGGTGCCGATGATGGGTAACAACCCGTCGATGAACATGGCGATTCTCAAAGACGAAAATGCCGGTATCGCTTACGGCATGGGTTTGACTGCAGAGAAGGTCGCGGCGCAATGGAAAATTAGCCGTGAAGCGCAAGATGCCTTCGCTTTGCAATCCCATCAACGTGCATTGGCCGCGCAAGCGGCTGGCCATTTTGATGCGGAGACTACGCCATTCGAAATCATCGATCGCGTGCCGAATTTGGCAACTGGCGAAATCGAACTCAAAACACGTACCGTGAACCGTGACGAAGGTGCACGTCCAGATACTTCTTTGGAAGGTTTGGCGAAACTGAAAGCCGTTTTTGCTGCTAAAGGTTCTGTGACAGCAGGTAACAGCTCACAAACTTCTGACGGTGCTGGCGCTTTGATTTTGGTGAGCGAAAAGATCTTGAAACAATTCAACCTGACGCCTTTGGCACGTTTTGCGTCCTTCGCAGTACGCGGCGTTCCACCAGAAATCATGGGTATTGGTCCTAAAGAAGCGATTCCTGCAGCATGTAAAGTAGCGGGCATCACACAAGACCAAATCGACTGGTTCGAATTGAACGAAGCGTTTGCGGCGCAATCTTTGGCAGTGGTTCAAGATCTCGGTCTCGATCCAGCGAAAGTGAACCCAATGGGCGGCGCGATTGCTCTTGGTCACCCATTGGGCGCAACTGGTGCGATTCGTTCTGCAACGACGATCCATGCTTTACATCGTAATAATTTGAAGTACGGTATGGTGACGATGTGCGTGGGAACGGGTATGGGTGCAGCAGGCATCTTCGAACGCATGTAAATCCAATTCTGGGGCGCACGGCGTTGTTGCAAATGCTCGCAATATTCAAATATTGCTGTGCTTTGCGCCTAGCCCTGCATCCCCATAATTGAATTTACTGAACGTTGTTTTGGGACGCCGCAGGTTGTTGCGAATGCTCGCAATATTTCAATATTGCGAGCATTCGCGCCTACTGCGGCATCCCTATAATTGAATTTAGCCGGTTGTTACGAGTTTATCGGGCGAGCTAAATTTTGTAGGGCGGGTGAAACCCGCGCCGCCGGAAATTTGGATGACTTTGATAGCGGGGGTTGCCCCGCCCTACGAGCTTGTAAGAAACATGGCTTTACTATCGAATCCCTTGCACGAAACTAAACCGCACATCAAAACTGTGCGGTTTTTTTACGGAGTCTGTATGAGCACGATTGAAACGACGACCTTGATTGCGAAAGATGGCACCGAGCTGGTTGGACGCAAGTATTCGCCAGCCGGTGCGGCGCGTGCGGTGGTGTTGATTCCTGCGGCGATGGGAGTGAAGCAGCAGTTTTATGCGCCTTTTGCGAAATTCTTGTGCGAGCATGGATTTGCTGTGTTGAGCTTCGACTATCGTGGCATGGGCGAGTCATTGGATGCGCGCTTTAGCAAGTCTTTACGTGGCTTTGAAGCGGATATTAGCGATTGGGCTGAGCTCGACTATAACTCGGCTTTGCATGCAGCGAAGGCGTGGCATCCTGAGCTTCCGTTTTTGGTGATTGGTCATTCGCTCGGTGGCCAACTCGTTGGCTTGCTGCCTGATAATCATTTAATCGATGGCTTACTAACTGTCGGCTCAGGCACCGGTTATTGGCGTCATAATGCGCCGCCGACCAAACGTACGGTATGGTTGCTGTGGTATTTCCTAGTGCCGCTTTACACCAGCATCTGTGGCTATTTTCCGGGTAAGAAATTGCGCAAAGTCGGCAATCTTCCTAAGGGTGTGATTTATCAATGGTCGCGTTGGTGCAAAGATCCACGTTACTTTGTTGATGAAAATGGTAAAGCCATGCGCACCTATCATGAGCAATTTACCGCGCCGATTCTAAGCATGAGCTTTACAGATGATGAAATGATGGGGCGTAAAAACATCGATGGCTTGCACGATTATTTCAGTCGCGCGCAGGTCGAACGGTGCTACATACAACCGCAAGACGTACAGGCAGAACGCGTTGGACACTTCGGTTTTTTTAGAGCGGAGTTTCGACACAGCTTGTGGCAACAAGCTTTACAATGGCTGATCCAACAAAACAAACAGCATCCCTCCGCACAACCTAACTAAATCAAGAGACATCATGGAAATTCTGACCAGCATCAATGACGGCATTTTGACGATCAATTTCAATCGTCCAGAAAAGAAAAACGCGATCACGTTTGGTATGTATGAAGCGATGGCAAATGCGATCAACGCAGCGAATGACGACAAAAACGTCAGCGTGATTTTGATTACGGGCAAGCCAGAAATTTTCACTGCGGGAAATGATCTGGAAGACTTCATGAAACACGCCAGTAGCTTAGCATCAGCAGAAATGCCACCCGTGTATCAATTCATGCACGCCTTAAATGATGCGCAGAAACCGGTGATCGCTGCAGTCTCAGGTGGCGCGGTTGGCATTGGTACCACCTTATTGATGCATTGTGAGTTGGTGTACGCGGCCGACAATGCAAAATTTTCTATGCCGTTCACGCAATTAGGTTTGTGCCCAGAATTCGCATCTAGCATGGTCTTACCGCAAATCGCTGGCTATCAACGTGCTGCAGAAATGCTGTTATTAGGCGAAGCGTTCAGCGCACAACAAGCACATGAGATGGGCTTGGTCAATAAAGTCTTGCCGCTCGAAGAATTATTGCCATACGCAGAAAAGCAAGCTGCGAAAATCGCTGCCTTGCCAGCGAAGTCTATACGTCTGACCAAGAGCTTAATGAAAGCCAATCAGCCACAAGCGATACGCGACAAGATGAACGAGGAAAATGCGCATTTCGGCGCGATGCTGTCACAACCGGAAGCACGCGAAGCAATGATGGCGTTTTTCCAAAAACGTAAACCCGATTTTAAGCAATTCAATTAAATCAACTCAAATTTTGTGGCAGTTTCAGACTAAAGCGTCGATCAGCCAATTCATCGACATGATCACGCTAGCCACAATTGGTGGTTTCCACTGTTATTAGTGCTTGAATGCCATTCTCGCCTATTCAAACCAGTGCAAGCTTAAGTATGCCATGCAGCCATACTTAAGCGAACGCCAGACAAAACTACCATCATTTTTCGCGAAGTTACTCGAAGGAATCATCAACATGCGTTATCCTTAACGCTCTTTTGCTTCCTTCGATTTTTCGCTATGCTGAAATTCAATTCCAAAAACACTCCTTCAAAATTACGTCGCAGTTTATTAGCTGGTTTCGCGACATTCGCACTCAGTAGTCATTGCTACACTGCCCTTGCTGCAAATCTTAGCCAAGGTCCACAGATCGCTAAAGCGCCAAAATTAATCTTGGTGTTGGTCGTTGATGGCTTACCCAACGAGCAAGTACAACGCTATCGCCACCAGTTTGGCGAAGGTGGATTTAAACGATTATTGGAACAAGGCGCATGGTTCGGCAATGCGCATCAAGCCCACGGCATTACGGTGACTGCGGTTGGTCATAGCGCGGTATTGACTGGTGCCTACCCTTATCAACATGGGATTATCGGAAACAATTGGTTCGATCCAAATACATCTACTTCGGTGTACTGCACCGAAGATAGACAACATACATACATCGGCACAGAAACCAAATCCAGCGATGGCACCTCGCCAGCGAATTTGAAGGTAAGCACAGTTGGTGATGAATTGCGTTATGCCACCGGCAATCGTTCTAAAGTGTTGACCGTATCTGGGAAAGATCGTGGTGCGATTTTATTAGCGGGTAAAACTGGCACTGCCTATATGCTGATGAAAAAAACTGGCGCGTTTGCTAGTAGCACGTATTACATGAATCAACATCCTGCTTGGCATACGGCATTTCATGCGAGCAAACCGCAAGATCGTTTTTACGGTAAGCAATGGACCAGCGTTTTACCAGAACATGCCTACCACGATGATGCACATGATGATTTAGTGGCACCAGCCAATACTAGCAGCAGCAAACGCCTTCCCTATACCTACGATAGCGCCTCAGGAAAACCCGATGCCGAATACTATGAAAAGTTATTCACTGGCCCGTATGTCGATGAACTCACTTTGGATTTCGCAAATGCAGCCATCGATGGAGAAAAGTTGGGAAATAATCCAACCGGTGCAACGGATATATTAGGTGTCAGCCTATCTAGCCATGATTATGTGAATCACACTTGGGGACCAGAGAGCAAAATGTCGCACGATCATTTACAACGTTTAGATCGTTTGTTGGCAAAATTTTTGAATAACGTCGATAAAAAAGTTGGCTTAGACAATACCCTCGTCGTGTTAACTGCGGATCATGGTTTCGCCAATGTGCCGGAATTTTCGCAAAGCATTAAACGCGATGCAAATCGACTTGATGGCAACAAAATGTCGGCGGCATTAAGTCAACACTTGTTCGAAAAATTCGGTGTTGAAAAACTCATTCGCAAATGGTCCGCGCCTTACTTCTTTTTTGATTACCGCAAAGTCGAGTCGAAAGGCATTACGCGAACCGAATTAGAAAATACAGCAGCGCGATTCATTCTCGATTATCAGGGTGTCGCATCGACTTACACCCGCACCCAATTTGAACACGGGCAAGTACCAAATGACCGCATCAGTCGTTTAGTACAAAGAGCTTGGCACAAGCAGTTGTCAGGTGACTTGATGGTGGTGGTGAAACCTTATTGGTACTTTGGGTCAACGAATTCAGGCACTTCACATGGCACGCCATATACCTATGATACCAATGTGCCACTAATTTTTATGGGTAAGCCTTGGTTCAAGGCAGGAGCATATAGTCAATATGCCGAGGTCATGGATATCGCACCAACGTTGTCGCACTTATTAAGAATACGCCTACCATCGGGTTCTGAAGGACGCGTGTTAACCGAAACGCTCAAATAGACGCCTAAAAAATGGCGTAGTGTATCGCCAATGCTAGCAGCACAAAAAAAGCCGCAAACTCTTCATGATATTTCAATAGAGTTTGCGGCTTTTTTATCGTCAAATTTTAGCGTCTGTTATGCCTTGCGATAATTATCTAGCATACGATAATTGCGCGCATACATCGCGAACAAGAACGCGGCAAATAGACAGAATCCAGCAAAGAAGAACATTTGGAAGGCGGTAACACTGAGCCCTAAAGACTCAATGTAATTGGTCACGGTTTCGCCCTTCACACTTGAATTTGCCAACAACACCCACAAATTACCTATCGTTACCGACAAATACCAAAAACTGGTAATCACACCTTTCATCGATAAAGGTGCCTGACTATAAGCAAACTCTAAACCAGTTGCAGAGACCAACACTTCACCAAATGTCATTAAGGCATACGGAATAATTTGCCACACGATAGTAATCGGATCACCACCATCAATCGCCAACTGCAAAGCGCCAACGACGATCCATGCTAAGCCAGTAAAAGCGATGCCTGCGCCCATGCGACGTAAAGCCGTAACCTTGACGCCCGCTTGATTCAGTAATGGGTATAAAACAAAGTTATTAAAAGGAATCAAGATCATCACTAGCAAGGGATTCAATGCCTGCATCATCGAAGATTGGAACCATTCTGGTTTCGTCATATGATCGGCTTGCAATACCCACGTCGACGCCTTCTGATCAAACAAGGACCAAAATGGCGTAATCAAAGCGAATAACACTAGCAGGCGCAACACATTGCGCACGCCATCGATCGCTTCGTCAGGATGTTGACCGCGCACGCGATCTAATTGCATCCATGCTCCAACGCCACCAAAACCCATCACTAACACTAAGGCCGAACATAAAACTGAAACAAGACCAATCTGTTTGATAAAGCCAAACACGACTAGCGCCAAGGTAAAACCGATCAGGGTCAACCACAGACCAGGACGGCTTTGCGTGCGTGTTTGTCCTTGCGACAAAATCGCATTACGGATCACTACCAAGAAAGCATGTGGATCGTTACTGACAGGTTCGACGCGTACATATTGTTTTCTTCCCAGCCAAAATACAAAAGTAGCAATAAACATCAAAATACCGGGAATGCCAAAGGCAACGCTAGCACCAAACTGTTTCAAAAATAATGGCATCAACAAAGACGCGAAGAACGAACCAAAATTAATGATCCAATAAAATCCATCGAACACTTTCTGTGCCAGTGAACGATTTGTTTGATCAAATTGATCGCCAATAAACGAAGCGACCAAAGGTTTAATCCCACCAGAACCAAGTGCAATTAAAAACAAACCTGTATAGAAACCGTTTTTATTATGCTCAAATAAAGCTAGGCAAGCGTGGCCCGCACAGTACACCAAACTCAACCACAAAATTGTGTTGTATTTGCCGAATACGCGATCCGCTAACCAACCACCCAATAAAGGAAAGAAATACACACCAATCACAAACGTATGGAAAATATCTTTAGCTTCACCTTTGCGTAACTCTTCTGGAATCGACAGCAGCAAGCTGGTCATCAAGAACATCGTCAAAATATTGCGCATGCCATAAAAACTAAAACGCTCACAGCCCTCATTCGCAATGATGAAGGGAATTTGCCTAGGCATTTTTGGCGTAACTGGCTCGGCGCCAGTGGCAGGAACTGCAGGAGTTGAACTCATATTAGGTACTCACAAAAACAGATATCAAAAAACATAAAACCACGACCTCTGACGAGGCCGTGGTTTGTATTACTTTAGATTCCAGCTATTCTAAACTTATCTAAACTTATTTCACTGCAAATTTAGCTAAATTGAGTGGCTAGATTAGGTGGAGATTTGTGGTCTTCTTCCAACTATCACGTTCACCAATTTCATGAATAAGCGGAAAATTAAGCGCACAAAAATCAAAGTTAAAATCGCTTCGATGAAAGTGACGATGAAAGCGAAAAACGCATTCCAACGATTAGCACGGCCACGGAATTTTGCCACCATACGATCACGCGCAATTTCGATACTGTCGTAAAAAGTTGGCACGACCAACAGGGTTAACAAAGTCGAAGTAATCGTTCCACCGATAATCGCAATCGCTAACGGACGATAAAATTCACCACCCTCACCTACACCGATTGCCACCGGCAACATACCAGCGATCAAGGCAAAAGTCGTCATCAAAATTGGACGCAAACGCATACGACCAGCATAGATCAAGGCATCCTCACGATCATATCCTTCCGACTCACGCTTACGCGCGCAATCGAGCAATAGAATCGCATTCTTCGCAACCAAGCCCATCAACATGATG
The DNA here is from genome assembly GCF_018139645.1 of Affinundibacterium baiyunense. Classification (GTDB taxonomy): domain Bacteria; phylum Pseudomonadota; class Gammaproteobacteria; order Burkholderiales; family Burkholderiaceae_D; genus Undibacterium; species Undibacterium baiyunense. The sequence continues at coordinate 239,406 of NZ_JAGSPM010000006.1, read as the reverse complement.
ATACCGATAAAGCTCATCAGGTTTAGCGTGCCTTTGGTCATTAACAAAGCCAGCACCACACCAATTAAGCTCAGCGGCAAAGACAACATCACCGCGCCCGGCGCTGTGAAAGAACCGAATTGCATCACTAAAATTAAATACATCAAGCCGATACCCATCACCAGCGCAATCGTCATCTCTGTAAATAATTCATTCTGATTCTTTGCTGAACCCGCTAACTCGATGCCATATCCCGCTGGGAAATTAATCGCCTTAGCAATTTTCAGCGCATCCGATGTCACTTCACCTGGCGAACGACCTTGTACGTTGGCAGAAACAGCGATCATACGTTTACCGTCTGCATGTTCAATACGTGCAGGCCCTTTACCCATTGTAATCGTCGCGATTTGTTCCAACGGCACCATCTTATCTGTGCCTGCTACTGCGATCGGTAAGGTTTCGATATTGTCGGCACTCACTCTATCCTCTGGATGCAAGCGCACCGAGACATCACGTGTTTCACCAGTTGGATCAACCCAATCACCAACTTCGACACCAGCAAAAGATACGCGCAAAGCTTGTGCTGCATCATTTGCTGAGATTCCCAAAGAGTTTGCTAAACCGCGATTCAACTCAATCTGCAACTCATCTTTTGGATCTTGCTGCGACAAACCAACATCTACCGCACCAGGAACTTTACGTAATTTATCCATAAACTCGCTGGTGATCTCCATTAACTTACGTGAATCTTCACCTGAGAAACGAATTTGCACTGGTTTGCCACCACCATTATTCAAATCGTCTTGCACCACGTATTCAGCACCGACTAAAGTACTGACCGCTGCGCGCAAACTCACAGCCACTTCTGCAGCTGATCGCTTACGCTCGGTGCTCTTGCCGATATCGACATAGACCCGACCACCGGTGATGTTCACGCTACTATTAGTGGCAACTGTCTCAGGCAAAGTACGCGCGAGTTCTGCCGCTTTTTCTACTTTTAAACGTGAATATTCCAGACTAGAACTCGATGGCGTACGCACACTGATCATCACCGTGCCACTATCAGAAGCGGGTAAGAAACTCGTACCACCAAACATACCGTGCAACACCAGTGCCAAGACAAAACTCACCAAGGCGATGAAGCCCATCCAACGACGATGATGCAAAGCCCAAGCAATGACACTACCATACGCTTCGGCCTTACTATCAAACCAGTGATTGAATCGCTCTAAAGTTTTGCTCAAGCCCGTCTTAGGTTGTAAGTGGTGATCCACTGGATCACCCCAATAGGCGGACAACATCGGATCTAAAGTAAATGAGATGAACAAGCTCACCATCACCGACGAAGTCACCGTCAAAGCAAACGGACGGAACCATTCGCCAGAAACACCAGGCATGAAAGCTACAGGGATAAACACCGCCATGATCGAGAAAGTGGTCGCGGCAACCGCTAAACCAATCTCCGCCGTACCATTCAGTGCGGCAGTACGACGATCAGAGCCATTTTCCATGTGACGCACAATGTTTTCACGAACCACAATCGCATCATCGATCAGCACACCGATCGCCAGTGATAGACCAAGCAAAGTCATAAAGTTGAGTGTGAAACCACACAACCAAACAGCGATAAAAGCAGCAATCACTGAGGTAGGCAAACTTAATGCGGTAATCAAGGTGGAACGCCATGAGTTCAAGAACACATAGACCACAAAAATCGTCAGTACTGCACCGAAAATTAATGCCTCAATCACATTGTTCAAATTTTTCTGCGCGTTCTTACCACCATCTTGAGTGATTTCTAACTTGGTACCCTCAGGCAAAGTCTTATTAATTTCCGCGACTTGTTCACGAATCTTGTTAGCGACAGAAACCGTACTCGCATCACGTGACTTCATCACCATAATACCGACGTTGGGATTACCGTTACGCACGCTAAAGCCGCTAATCTCGGCAAATCCATCTTGAATCGTCGCTACTTGCGCCAAGCGTATGACTTCCGTACCACGACGCTTCACCACGATTTGCTCGAACTCTGCTGGAGACTCTAAGCGACCAACTAGACGAATACTTTTTTCATCCATCGTTCCACGCACTTTACCGACAGGCGCGGTGGAATTTTGTGTACGCAATGCGTTGACCACTTCGGATACCGATACATTAAACTCGCGCAGTTTTTGCGCGCGCAATAGCACACTTAATTCACGCTTCAAGGCACCGTTGACGGTAACGACAGCGACGCCATCTACAGCACGAAAACGATCGGATAAATCATCTTCAGCGAGACGCGATATTTCTGCATGTGATTTGGTCTTGGACGACAGCGCCAATTGCATAATCGGCTGATCATTAGGATCACGTCGCTCAATAATCGGTTCACGCATTTCGGTTGGTAACTTATAACGCACCGAAGCAATCGCATTTCTCACATCATCCGATGCTTCAATCATATTACGATCGAAGTTAAAGATTAAAGTGAAGTAAGCACTGCCCTCATTCGCAGAGGCATTCAATTGGCGCACGCCAGAAATACTCTGCAAAGATTTCTCGATGCGATTTACGATTTCACGTTCGACTGTCTCTGGTGAAGCACCAGGATAAGGAACAGAAACGCCGAGTACCGGTTCTTGTACATTCGGGATTTCATTCACGCGCAGTTTTGACAAGGCCAGCAAACCCACGCACATCAAAGCAATAATGATGACGATGGTGGCGACTGGCCGTTTAATACTAAAATCGGATAGAAACATATTATTTTCCTGTCACGGAAGCCGCCGATGCTGCAGCGGCTGATGCTGATGCTGAGGCTGCCGCTGTTGCAGCAGCTGGCGCTGAACTAGCCGAAGCAACCAAGCTCACTTTCGAGCCATCTTTAAAAGTAGACATCGGTTGACGCAGTACCTTGTCACCACTCTTTAATCCAGAAATAATTGCGTAATCACCACGGCGCACATCACGCTCGCCCAACACAACAGAGAGTCGTTTCAGCAAACCATCTTGAACTGCCCATACATAGGTTTTGTCGCCATCACGAATCAAAGCGGAACCAATCAAGGTCAAGGCTTCGGTACTACCCGCTTCAACACGGCCCTCTGCATACAAGCCCGATACGTGTGGCTGCTCTTTACCGACGAAATCGACTAACACTTCAACTTGACGCGTGGTGGCATTTGCCGCTGGATCAACCCGGCGTACTTTGCCAATAAACTGTTGGTCGTAGCCGTTGATCTTGAAACTAACAGATTGCCCTGCTTTCACAATATTGACGGACTCAGCAGAAATCAAACCTTGGAAGCGCAAGCTATTTGGGTCAATCACTTTCATGATCTCTTTACCGATTTGCGCCGTGTCACCGTTCGACACTTTGCGCTCACTCACAATGCCATCAAATGGTGCACGAATTTCGGTACGTTGCAGTTGCTGTCGCGCAGCGACGCTACGCGCCTTCGCCGCGACTAATTCGCTTTGTGCGTTGTTACGACGAATCTCCGCGTCTTCTAATGCTTGCATCGATGTCATGCCGGATGCACGCAAGGTCTTCAAGCGTTCCAATTGACGTTCTGCTTGATCTAGCGTTTGCTGCGCAGCACGAGCACCTTGTTCCGCGGACGCTAATTGATCACGAAAAGTCGTGTCATCTAAGCGTACTAACAAATCACCGCGGCGCACGACTTCGCCGTTTTCCTTCAGTACTTGCATCACAATCGCGGACACTTCAGCGCGCAAATCTGCTTTACGTTCAGGCTGAATTGTCCCAGTAATTACCGGACCAGATGCGAGCGAATTATTCTGTATCGTGACATAATCTTCCGCAGTAATTTGCAGAGGTCGTTCTGCAGTAGCGGCTTTATCGGATACTTTACTATCCTTGCCTCCTTGTCCGCACGCTGCCAAAACAAGGCACAAACTAAGGATGAGTAAACTTGGTCGCGACATAAAAAACCTCCGAAAATTGAATCGAACTTTGAACCCGCTACCATACGTAAAGTTCAATACTTTGTCACTAGAACTCTGATTTGTTTTGTCTTGAGCGAGACAAATTGCGCAGAAAATCAAATTCTGATCTGTAACAGCAGGAAAAATATATTTAATTGACATCAAATATAAAAACGACCATCAATCCTGATGGTCGTTTTTAATGACGTACATCGCATTCCAGTTAGCATGAGGTTGTGTTCAAAGCTAACAATCATTGGCGATTTTTACTGATTATTTTGGAATCACTACCGTATCAATAACGTGAATCACACCATTATCTGCCACGATATCGGTAGCTGTCACACTAGCATTGTCTACTTTCACACCGCCAGTTGTGCTAACTGTTAATGAAGCACCTTGTACAGTCTTAACCTTGCCTGCTTTGACATCAGCTGCCATTACTTTGCCTGGTACTACGTGGTAGGTTAATACAGCCGTCAATTTGGCTTTGTCTTTTAACAAAGCTTCCAGATCTGCTTTTGGAATTTTGGCAAATGCAGCATCGGTTGGCGCAAATACCGTGAATGGACCTTTGCCCTTCAAGGTATCGACCAAGCCAGCCGCTTTCAAAGCAGTTGCTAAAGTTGTGAAGTTACCAGCACCAACGGCGGTATCAACGATGTCTTTTGCATGGACAGAAAAAGAAGCTGCGATACTTAATACTGAAGCAAGAATAATACGTTTCATGGAATACTCCTTAGTAGATAAAAACGAAGATAAATAAAAATCTATTTACAACTCAAAGCTACAACATTCATCAGATAACAATCTGTGGACTACTTGTATTTCTGTTCTACTTCAATGCTTTGTGCGCTAATTGATTAACGACGCCAGCGCATTTTATACCAATCGGTTTTAATGTCTACTGATTAGTAACATTAAATACTGATTAGTATCGTGACGTTTTGACCCGCTCCCATCATCGTATTTTCCACTTCATAAATCAGGTAAAAAAATCAGTTAAATTGATTCCAAACTTATTTAGAACTTATTCGACACTTATTCCAGATCAAGCTAAATCCTGCGATAAGCCGCACCGTGCGCCTGATCCAACTTGAGTTTATAGGGGCTTAGCCGTATACTTCTGCGCGCGTGACACAATCACCGATTTTTTACCTGCTACCCGCTTGGTAAAAACCCGATTTATCAACTCATAGTCCTTTTTCATCCACCTATTTTTTTTGCGGCACTGGATCAAGCTGGCGCATCTGCCAGACTGCACCACATCCGCGCGGAGCCATAAGCATGACCGCCTTTGTTTTCAACGAAGTCAATTTTGACAATCACGAACAAGTCGTTTTCGCATCAGAAGCCAAATCCGGCTTAAAAGCCATCATCGCCGTCCACAACACCAACCTCGGTCCAGCAATGGGTGGTTGCCGTATGTGGAATTACGCTAGCGAAGCAGAAGCAGTACGCGACGTATTGCGCCTCTCACGCGGCATGACCTACAAAAACGCAGTTGCTGGCTTGCCTATTGGCGGCGGCAAAAGCGTCATCATCGGCAATCCAAAAACAGACAAAACACCGGCTTTGTTCGAAGCACTCGGTGAAGCTTTAGAACGTCTCGGTGGTCGCTACATTACGGCAGAAGACGTCGGCACTAGCCCAGCAGATATGGCAAACGTGGCAAGCAAAACGAAATACGTCGCTGGTTTAGGCGATCGTGGTGATCCATCTCCATTCACTGCATTGGGTTGCTTCGTTGGCGCGCAGGCTGCGGTTAAACATCATTTCAAACGCGATAGTTTCGACGGCTTAACTGTCGCATTACAAGGCTTGGGTCACGTTGGCTACGACTACGCACGTCGCTTGCACGAAGCAGGCGCGAAATTGGTAGTGGCTGATATCGATCAAAATTCATTGAAGCGCGCGCAAGAAGAATTTGGCGCGACAGTAGTTGATGTCAACGCGATTTATGACGTAGAAGCAGACATTTATGCGCCATGCGCATTGGGTGCAACTTTGAACCCAGACACGATGAATCGCCTGAAAGTAAAAATCGTTGCAGGCGGTGCAAACAACCAATTAGCGACACCAGAAATCGGTGAAGCTTGTCGTCAAAAAGGTATCTTGTACGCACCAGATTTTGTCATCAATGCGGGTGGCATCATCAAGGTTTGCTATGAATACATGAACACACCAGAAGATGGTATGGACGCCCACGTACGTCGTATCGGTGATACTTTAGCGGAAGTATTTGCACGTGCAGACGCTGAAGGCGTACCAACTAGTGTGATTGCAGATCGCTTGGCTGAAGAGCGTTTTAAGAAGTAATTCGCTGCGCTGAAAGCCTTGCTTGGAATTAGATGCATCGCTGCACGAAAAGCGAATTCCAAGCGAACAAAAAAAATCCCGCAATATTAATTGCGGGATTTTTTTCACCTAAAGTTGTATCTAGCTGCGTGAAACTAGCTTGCAAATTAATGCGCTGTATAAACCACTTTCACACTCGCATTCACCGCACTCTTTTCCATAATGCCGATACAGTTTGGATTTGCAGCGATTAGTTTAAGTATCTCAGCTGAATCACCAACTTCTCGCGGTGCACTCCCCTTGCCACTAAAAACCAAACGCGACCAAATTGCTTTGGCTTGTGCTTCATTTTTACCCAATACTTTTTCAAAGAATTCGGTACGCACAGCACCTGAAGAAATCAACAAAGGCAATGCCTGCCCGCCACCTGGGAACTCTTTGCTATTGCCTAAATAAATATCGGCGATCTGATCTTTGCTTAAAGTAGCGACCGCACTCTTTGCAGAAACCACGATCACGTGTTCAGCATAGGCGAGCTGCGTACCAGCGAAAATTGCCAGACCAACTAATGTCTTAGAGAATAATTTCATGTTGGGCCTCGCTTAAAATACGAAATCAAGATTAACGGTAAACATCGACACCTTGCCATCGAAACCATTTGGTTTGCCTAACAATGAAGTCTCATAACTTTGGAAGCCAGATGACGCACCGACTGCAGGGTTCTTCATTTTCATGCGTTCATATTGCGCTTTTAATGCGAGGTTTTTAGCAAAATCCCAGCGTACGCCAAGTGTTACTGCATCACGTGAAGGATCACCAGTACCCATGTAAGATTGATTGAGGTAATTGAGCTGTGCTCTTAATGCAGCTGGAGCAGCGACACCCGGTGCCAAAGCAGTTTTAGTTGCATCAACTTTAAAGTTGCTTAAGCCCGCATACGGAGTGAAGTCACCATAACGATATCCCGCCATCACATTCCAACCAGATACTGAGCCAATTACCACACTATTGGTATCTCGTTTAGACCACTCGGCTTGACCTATCCATTCACCATTGTCAAATGTTGCTCCCACTGTCGCAATTTTTGCTTCAATGTTAGAACGACTCGCTTGCGATGCAATCACAGAAGCACAGTTGGTACACACTACTGCTGGTAGAGAAACCAGTGCTTTAATATTCACTTCCACTCCTGGTGCATTGACCGAAGCGTCATACCAAGAGTAACCTGCGCGCACGCTCCAAGAGTCTTGTGCCCACTTCAAAGAAACGCCTTTAACACGACTCAAATCTACGTCGCCACCCGCAACACTGACATTGGTCTTACCGAAGAAACCCTCTGCTTGCAACATACCATCGCCAACTTTTTTATCCCAGCGGGCAGTTGCGCCATCTTGATAAGTAATTGGATTAACTTGGTAAATCTCGGATTGTGGACGCGCCATGGTTTGCGCGTAATTCAAATTACGATAATCCGACATAATAAAAATTGGCGCGACCGTGCGGCCAAGTTTAACGTCGATCTCTGAAGTAATCGGATAAGACACATAAGCCCATTCAACCGTCGGCTTATTACTGTTATTGATGTCCTTTTTGGAGATCAATTGCACAACGGCTTTCAGCTTACCTTGCGGATTCAAAGTTGCTTGAATCGAAGCTTGACTATCACCATCAAAACGCCAATCTTTGAATGAAACGACACGTTGACGCTGATCAGTGCGAACACCTGCAACATCACTACTACCTTTGTAAGTACCTATCGTGCCGAAACCATCAATTTTCAACCAATCGCTGAACTCATCAGCCTGCGCCACTGGCACAGCAGTAAAACTGGCGATGCTTGCTAAAACTAGAGGATAAATGTATTGCGATTTCATATTGCTTTCCTTTATTTTTGTAACTAAATGGAGTAAGTCTTGGATCGAACTTCGTTGGGACAGAGACAAAAACAGCATAGAAATAAACAGCAAAAAATCTTCAAACTCAGATGCATCAGCAGATTCACACACCAGAATCCCATTTTTACAACGGTGTTGAATTCATACTAGCAACATTCAGAAATTCGTCAAAGTTATTTCCAGACAAAAACTATTTTGGCAATTTTTTACAACGTTTCCTTAAATTTAGGACTAGCTAATCCCATAAGTGTCGAATAACTATCCATCTAGCCACTAACTTAATTACGTTTTCTTGGTGTTGAAACCAGTATCCGTAACTCGCTCTTAGGCTATTAAAATCATTAATCATTGAGATTAGTCGACATGCTAACAGGGAAAAAATGTTGCCGTGCATCATCTTTTCTGGTTTAACGAAGTTTTACAAATTCTGCACACCAAAACACCAACAAAACTCTGTCAATTTCGCTACCAGAACTGACGAGCAAAATGACTAATCATTCGACAAAAACCGCAATAACAAACAATAATTCCCATAAAAATCAATCTATTAGACATGCATTTGTCGAACTGACGGTATACCATCTAGGCTTAAATTCAAGCGATGCAATCGATTGCGAAAGCGACGACTACCGTGGCAGCAGCAAAGCAAATTTGCATATCAGATAGCAACCTACCTACATCAGAATGAGACAAATGAAACAAGAACCAGCGCAGTCGCAAACACATTGGGGACAATTTATTCCTTTGGTATCGGTGTTCTTTTTTTGGGGCTTTGTTGCAGCGGGTAATGACATTCTGATTCCAGTTTTTAAACACGCTTTTCAATTGACGCAAACCCAAAGTCAATTTGTCTCTTTGTCGTTTTATGTGGCATACACAGTTGGATCAGTACTGTATTTATTGGTCTCAAAACTCATCAAAGAAGATGTGACAAAACGCATCGGTTACAAGAATAGTTTGGTGATTGGTTTGTGCATTTCTGCGTTTGGCACTTTATTGTTTTACCCCGCTGCCAATTTGGCGTCTTTTGATTTAATGCTGTCGGGATTATTTATCGTTGGTCTGGGCTTCTCGCTACTACAAACCACCGCCAATCCTTTAGCTATTTCACTGGGCACGGCCAACACTGCTTCACAACGTTTAACGCTGGCGGGTGGTGTCAATAATTTTGGTACAACGATAGGGCCTTTGATTATCGCGTTTGCGATTTTTGGCGCACCTTCTGGTAACAACGAAATGAGCATCGAAAGTGTCAAAATCCCTTATCTGGTGCTAGGCGCTGCGTTTGTGCTGGTCGCCATCTTTCTCAAATTTTCATCGATACCCAATCACCCAAATCCAACAGTCATCAATCTCGAACAAGAGAGCACGCAAACTTCTGCATTGCAGTTCCCGCAGCTATTGATGGGCATGGCTGCCATCTTTGTTTATGTGGGCGTTGAAGTCTCCACTGCCAGTAATCTACCCGGCTATATGGAAACCACGCTGGGCTATCAAACCAAAGACATCGCGCCGTTTATCTCTTTGTACTGGGCAAGCTTGATGATAGGACGTTGGACTGGCGGCGTTGAAGCATTTAATTTGCAGGCAGGTGCTGCCAAGATCGCCAAGTTCCTAGTGCCGTATGCTGCCTTCAGCGTATTTTTGCTAGTCAATGCCATCGCACAACACGATTTAAGCCACTTCTATGTGTACGGTGCTGTCGTGCTAGTTTTAATTGCCGCCGATATCGCCAGCCAAGGCAATCCCGCCAAAATGCTACTGATTTTTTCATTGCTCGGCATCTCAGGCTTAGTGTTGGGAATGAGCACCAGCGGCATGCTAAGTGTTTATGCCTTCACCAGCATAGGATTGTTTTGCAGCACCTTATGGCCCTGCATTTTTACCTTGGCGATCAGCGGCTTGGGCAAACATACAGGCCAAGGCAGCAACTACCTAATCATGATGATTATGGGCGGCGGCATAGTGAGTTGGATACAAGGCATGGTGTCCGAGAAAATTGGTATACAAATGAGTTATGTAGTGGGTGTTGCTTGCTTCGCTTACTTAGCCCTCTATGCTTTGTTGGTGCCAGGCATTTTGGCTAAGCAGGGAATTCATTTAGATAAAAAAGCTGCTGCGGGGCATTGAGCTTGGTTTGATTTTTCTGGTTGAATAATTGACGTGCAGCTTCATAAAGTGCGGTTACATTGTTTGGGAATTTGCTAGTAAGGGATTCAGAATACAGCATCAACGCTACATCTGAACCGCGAGGAGCTTTGCATAAATTACCTCCCTTGCGTGCGACGAACTGGCATTATCAAACATCTCTAAAAGTCCAAAGTGATAAAGGCGCTCATTGATACTCATGCCGCCGATACAACCAATCGCAGTCTTACAGAATGCCGACCAAAGGGCATCAACGGCAGCATGTGTCGAATCGTCAGAAATCCAACTATTGCCAATGTAACGCTCGACTTGAATTTGAAGCTCATTCACATTGGCAGCACTGAGCTTCCATTCGACCAACAGTCTAGACAAGCCTTGAACAATAACATCCGGTGATGTACGACTAATCGCGGATGCGGTCTCATCAATCGTCATTTTTATCATAACGCTGAACTTGGAGGCAGAGTAAGTGTGCATAAAATGCGATGCATGCACAGACTGAAGCTATCCAGCGAACAAATATGAACAACTATGATCGATTTGTTAAACATTAAACGCCTCACCATTTATTTTCAGACATGAATAAAACTCTCGGTTCTCCCAAGAGTCGCTGTAGGCTTCTAGTATTTTTTCCAACTGACGACCATGCAGCATTGGATTAGCCATACCCGCCAAACTTCTCTCTACCCATTCTTTTACCTCACCCCAGCGCAAAACATGCATTAAATATGCGACAGGTTCCTCAGATATTTCACCATTTTTAAACATTGAGGTAATCAGCGTCGACACTTCTTCTCGACTAACTTCGCCTACATTTACTAGAGCTAAAAATCTTTGATACGACGGCTCAGCCATTTCAAATGAAAACTCGGTGCTTAGAATATTCTCCGCTTCACAAAGTTCTGTTTTCAATAATTCCAATGCGTTCATATATTGTAGATGCCTAAAGCAACGGTAAGCGGAAGGCGGCCCACAAATTTATAAAACACTGAGCCACATCACTGTCAGCCGGATCGACCATCCCGTTATGCACAAGGACTTCCCTAACGTAGCTACTCATTTCTTCGAATTCGAGAATATTCATAGTTCAATAATAGTAATTGATCTGTTAGATCCCCGTCATACGAATCCGTTAATATGCGGGCAAAGGTTGGCGAAAAAAGATTGGGATCAAGCGACTTCGACATTTGGTGAATTTCATTTAAAAGCTGGGTCGTCATTGCATCTGAGAATGTCTGATTGTTTGAATTTTTCAAAGCTGCAATGGACGATTCACAAAGCCCAAAAACGTATCGTTGCCGTTCATTCATGTCGTGCATTACTAAATATAGAAGGTGAAATGACTGGTGAAAAAGCGACTTGTCGCATAATACTTTTCATAGAAACTCTCCAAAGTCTTTCGCATATTAGCTTTCCAGAGATGTACTGCGTATTTGATCAGTATTAAAATTTCTATGGGAAACGTCATTCAAATAGAACTGCATTCTACCAAGCTAGAGGATCGCCTCAAAGACCTATATTCCCCGAATTACGCACTATGTTCGACAACTACAAAACCGACAAGAGCTCGAAGCCAGTTAAAATACGTGTGAAGATTATAGAGATCAACTCTCCTCACACCTGCTTTCACTAACAACGATGCTATCACAATCAGAACCACAGCCAGGCCTTGCGAAACGTAGCTTTGCGCCCGTCGTCGATCTGCATACAAGGATTTTGATTTTAGGTAGCTTGCCCGGAGATGCATCGCTCGCGCAACAACAATACTATGCACATCCACAAAATCGATTTTGGCATTTGCTATCTGATGTTGTACAAACCGATTTGGTCAATCTCGATTACCCAACACGCTTGCAAACTTTGTTAATGCATCAAATTGGTTTATGGGATGTGATTGCGCATGCCCATCGACGCGGGAGTTTGGATAGCCAAATCCGCAATCACAGCGATAACGATCTAATCAGCCTAGTGAACACATTACCGAATTTACACACGATTGCGTTTAATGGGGCAACTGCTTATAAATTGGGTAGCAAGATTTTGCAAGAACACGGTGCATCATATCGACTACTCAGCTTACCTTCTAGTAGCCCAGCCCACACTATGTCTTATGCCTTGAAATTGGCCGCTTGGCAGCAATTAAGTACACTCAGGAATGCTTAAGAACGACCAAGTGGGTAGCTAACTCGGCAATACACTTCAGCCACAAACAACAATCGCGACCACAATAATTGACAATCCAGCACCATCTGGACGATTCTTCAGTCTGCGCCAGAACTTAAACGCGCAAATTGCGTCCAAGTTTCTGCAAGCCCTGATCTGATTTTTTGATAAGGAAGCCAGTAGGTTTTCGCGAGAATCACGACCAAACCACTACATCAATCGTTTTCTGGAGTTTCTATCATGCGTATTTCCTCCTGGCTTATGCTGCTTTGCATGAGCGTTCCGGTGATGGCTTCTGCCCAGCAGTCTGAAGACAAATTTAGACAACTGGAAGATCTATTACCCACCCCGACCTCCATCCGTGCTGCTTCTGGCGCTCCTGGGCATGCGTATTGGCAGCAACGGGCTGATTACGTAATTCGCGCTAGCTTGGATGAAGACAAGCGTAGTATTACTGGCTCTGAAACCATCACCTATCACAATAACTCGCCAGATACGTTGAATTATTTGTGGTTGCAACTCGACCAAAATATTTTCAAGCCTGATTCTGACGCCAACACGACAGCGACCTACCCTTCACGCGATGCATGGAAAAATCCGAACGCGATGAGTTTTACTGCCATGCACACATTGAACGAAAAAGAAAAGTTCGATGGTGGTTTTAAGATTGGCACGGTTAAAGCAGCAAATGGCCAGGCTTTGAAATACGTTATCAATCGCACCATGATGCGTATCGACTTGCCGCAAAGCTTAAAACCGGGTGAAAAATTTACCTTTAGTTTGGACTGGAAACACAACATCAACGATGGCATGGTGTTGTGGGCGCGCACTGGCTATGAACACTTCAAAGAAGATAAAAACGATATCTTTGAAATTGCTCACTGGTATCCGCGCATGGCCGCTTATTACGATGTGTATGCCTGGCAGCACAAACAATTTTTGGGCTCAGGTGAATTCACCTTAGAGTTTGGCGACTTTGATGTGCAAATCACCTTGCCGGGTGACCATGTGGTGTCGGCTACGGGTGAATTAAGCAATCCAGATGCTGTACTCAGCGCGATTCAACGTGAGCGTTTAGCGCAAGCACGCAATGCGTCAAAACCAGTTTTGATCGTGACGCAAGCAGAAGCAGAAAAAGCCGAGAAGTCACGCGCAACTACTCAAAAGACTTGGCATTTCAAAGCGAAAAATGTGCGTGACTTTGCTTGGGCATCTTCGCGTAAATTTATCTGGGATGCACAAGGCTATAAAACTGGAAACAGCAATGGTTTAGCCATGTCTTTCTACCCGAAAGAAGCAAATCCTTTATGGGGTCAGTATTCCACGCAAGCAGTGATTCACACGATAGAGCAATACAATAAATACAGTCTTGAATATCCTTACCCAGTTGCGCAATCGGTCAATGGCCCACAAGGCGGGATGGAATATCCGATGATCGCATTTAATGGCGGTCGACCAACCAAAGATAAAAAGACTGGTGAATTGACCTATTCCAAGCAAACAAAATATTCGATGATCAGTGTGATCATTCACGAAGTTGGTCACAATTACTTCCCGATGATTGTGAACTCGGATGAGCGTCAATGGACTTGGATGGATGAAGGTTTAAATTCTTTCTTACAGACCTTGGCAGAACGGGCTTGGGAAGAAAATTATCAAGATCTATTCCCTAGCGAACCACGCGGCATCGTCGACTATATGCGCAGTAAAAATCAAACGCCGATCATGACCAATTCGGAATCGGTTCTGCAATTTGGCAATAATGCTTACGCCAAACCAACGGCTGGCTTACACATCTTGCGCGAAACGATTTTAGGCCGCGAATTATTTGACTTTGCCTTTAAAGAATATGCGCGTCGCTGGAAGTTTAAACGCCCAACGCCAGCCGATTTTTTCCGCACTATGGAAGACGCTTCGGGTACCGACTTGGATTGGTTCTGGCGTGGTTGGTTCTACACCACTGATCCAGTTGATATCAGCGTCGATGGTATCGTGCAATATCAAGTTTCTAGCAAAGATCCTGAAATCGAAAAAGCTTGGCAACGCGCACGAAAAAATGAAGAACCAGTTTCTTTAGCTGCGCAAAGAAATAAATCGTTGCCAGCACGTCGCATCGATACGCAACCAGGCTTAAAAGATTTTTATAACGAACATGATGATTTCACTGTCACGAATAAAGATCGCAATAACTACAATGATTTGATGAAGAGTCTCGATGATGAAGAGAAAGCCATGCTTAAATCGGGCAAGTATTACTATCTGGTGGACTTCTCCAACGTTGGCGGTTTGGTGATGCCTTTGATTTTAGAAATCGAACTCAAGAGCGGTAAAAAAGTCATTGAACGCATTCCTGCCGAAGTATGGCGTTACAACTCCAAGAAGCTTACTAAGCTGGTTGTCACAGATGAACCAATGGTCAGTCTAACGCAAGATCCTTACTTGGAAACAGCAGATATCGATCTCAACAATAATTCTTGGCCACGCAAGATCACCAAATCTCGTTTGGAATTATTCAAGATGAATCAACCCACGGGCAATATGATGATTGATTTCAATACGCCGCTGAAAAAAGATGAAAAGGATGAAAAGAAAGAGAAGCCTGTAGAGAAATAAAGATGTAAATAAATAAGACTCTACAAAAGAAGAATAGAAAGTAAAAAATAAAAAGCGAGATAAGGATTCAATCTTATCTCGCTTCTTTTATTCAACTATTTATGCTGTGAACCTCAATCAATTTATCTATCAATCAATTGATCAATCAAGTGATCAATCAATCGTAAAAAAACAGCATGAAGGAGCAATGTTATGTTTCAACAGCCGCACCACTCAATACATCAAGCCGCAAATCTTTCGATTTTTGATATCGCTGATTTGATTCTTGGAGTAGTTGGATGAACAACTGATTCTTTTTCACATCCCATCCAACTGGCTTACCGTCATAAGGATTCGGATACCGTTTGGCGAGATCTTGCACAGCTTGTGGGATCGCAGATAATGGCACTTTGCCCACTAATAATTCCATCTTCGTTGCGAACAGATGGATCTGGGCAAAAGTATCAATGTGCTTCTCTATATAAGCCTCGTATCCAGGGGTACTAACATCTAACAACACTTTGGTGATAGGGTCACGTAAGTAAATTTTAGAGAAGCCGAAACCAAGCAATGCATCTTGCTTAGCTTTAACTTCGTTCTTTTTCACAAGGTAATCTCGACCAGATTGATCTGCCAAAGTAGGCCAAACTTGCTGCCAGTCATAAGCTAAATTTAAGCTTGCATTCGGTCTATTCAACAAATTAAACATAAAGCCTTGCCACCAAGAATTTTGCGGATCACCTGATTCTAGGCGTAAGTCATGCATTATTCGCAGGCTGATTCTTGATTCAAAATTGAGGGCTCGACTAATGCTCATTTTCTTTTCAGAGAAACCTTCTAGCCAAGTTTTGATTGCAGCGTATTGATTATTTAAGTTTGGAAACCGTTGTAACAATTCATCGACAATTCGAATATCGCGCTGCACCGCTGACAACGCAATCATGTGTGAAATCAAGAAAGTGGAATTCTCTAACCAACGCTGGGAGAACGTGGCAATTTTCATCAATGCAGCCATCCCTTGCTCGCTCTGCCCGTTTGCAATTAAACGAATTGCGCGCATACGTTCAATTTCCATAGCATGAACCATTGTCGAGTATGGCGGAATACTTGCTGCAATAAACGGGGGGGCAATTTCCGTAAAGTCTTTACTTGTTAAAATCAAGTTCAGGTGTTCACTCAACACACGGCGAGATTCAATGATTTCCTGCTCTCGCCCAAGCGAACGCGAAATATAAAAGTCGACACAATTCACCGTCTTTGCATATTCACAAACTTCGTCGTCCGACTTCTTAAACGATTCTTCTTCTGATTCATATTCGCTTGAATTAGGCTCACGCTCATATCGAATTAAATCCAACTCTAATTTACGCTTGCCTACCGACAAAGGATCAAACCCATTCTTCGCATTGATCCCAAGTAAAATCAAATAGCCATTATCATCTTCGATATGTTGAGGTGCTTTCCAATCTAAGCTTGCCTGCACTTCTGGTCGCAAAGCTTGATCTTGCCAGTTGGCGACAACAAATATCAGAACGATACTGGTTACGACGAAGATGATTCCTAACAAACTCCGTAAAATAATTCTTTTAAGCATAGCTACCCCAAATTCGCACCGATAAAAAATGTAAATTAATCTATGTTGCAAGACAATATCTTAAGTACTCGTATTACACAACCTAGATCGATACAATTTCTACATTTACAAACACACCAAATTATTCTTAGCTATGCCCAACTGCGATGAATCTCAGCGATTACCAAATACGGTGTTAAGTGTGTGGCAGCACACCACCGATACGGCAACACGTATGCTGGTGCTGCCAGATGGCTGCCGCGATTTTATTATTCGATCGAATCATCAAGGCACGTCTTTACACATGCTGAGCCCACTCGATGACGGCGCACGTTATGTTGAGAGTGATCGAGGGGATAGCTACTTTGGATGGCGACTACACCCGGCAGCGAGTTTCAATCAAGCGCATGCAAGATCAACAAAATTGATAGAGCGCCTCGATAATTTAACAACGCAATTCCCAATAGATCCACAACACCATACTGCGCAAATCTTGCAAGTATTGGATGACGCATTCGACCTTGACACCCAAATTGTGGATGCATTAGATAGCCTGAAAACACGTCACAGCGTGCCGGATTCCGCACGTGAACTAGGCGTATCAGAACGTAGTTTGCAACGATGGCTGATCCAGAAAACTGGGCGCTCACCAACTTATTGGCGGAGTCTGGCACGCGCCAGACAAGCTGCACAAGCCTTGCTAGCGCGCATGAATTTAAATCAGGATAAGGGTAATCGTATGAATTTGGCGGAACTCGCTGCCGATTTTGCCTATGCCGATCAAGCACATTTATGTCGCGAGTTCCAACGTTGGTTTGGATGCAGTCCGAGCACCATGCTACGCTCTCCCATCTACCAAGAATTAATCATGGCAGATGGTTATGCCTAGGCCTGCATCGAGGTACAAATTTCTACCAAGACACCATCAAGATCTGCGACATAAGCAATCGTTTGGCCCCAAGGCATTTCTTTTGGCGCTTGCATCAGTGTAGCGCCAGCATCAACAGCCGTGCGCACCGCTGCCGCAACGTCTTCACTCACTAGGGCAATCTCAAAACTAGGATGATGCGGATCAGAGTTACTGACTTCTTTTCCCAATTGGCGCATCAAAGCGCGTGACGAAAACGCAAGTGCTGTGCCGCCAGTTTCCAATTCGCCATAATCACCACTCTCGTGCAGAAATCGAGTCCGCATACCAAAAGCCTTTTCATAAAACGCCAAGCTTTGTTTGACATCATTCACATAAAGAATTGTGTAGGCAAATTGCATCATTACTCCGTTCATAAAATAAGAAATGTTTTCGGTGGTTACGCAGACTCATCATAAAGTCGAACGCGATTGCTGTCTTGAATAAAACCGCCAAAAACAAAAAACTAGCGACACGCGCTAGTTTTTTAGGGTGATTTTATAGTCTACATTAACTCAACCAACGTGCGCTACTGATTACCTCAGCAAAAAACTCTTTCAATGCAGCGGCTGACATACGAAACGGATCAAATTCCGCTGTGGAAGAATATTTGAGGAACAGTGCGGCATTCTCAGTGGTAGCGGCGATCAAGCCCATATTCCAACCAGTAAATTGGCGCTGCGTGATTTCCTCCAGTACCAGCACCTCCGGTTTGTTATGTCGCTTATCTTTCAAAATATGATGATAAAGCGCGTTCACTGCCGAGCGTTCACCCTCCAAGCATTGCAAGAAAATACCGTTCGACAAACTAAGTGCGCCAGTGACGGCAAGTTGCTGATTATTCTTACGCGAACTCGCCAAAATATCTTTAACGTCGGCAGGTCCCAAATTCACTGCACGGCTGGCATAAATTAAACGGATCATCATAATTGTTCAATGCTTTCAAAGATCACAATAGAAAATCGGATAAAGGATAAACCACCACATAACGACATAATGTCACCGATTATAGAGAGTTATGTTCACGCCTGCCGAAACGCATACAAGCAAATTTTCGTGACAAAAACAGCGACGAAAGTGCCTTTAATTGAAGAAACTGAGGCGTTTCAAAATTATTTTCGACATAAAATGCAGTTGCATGTCGATTTACACTTGGTTCAAACGTCATCGTTTTGAAACTGGCAAAGATTGATCTAGTGCACTCGCACACAAGGCTTAAACATCTTGAACATAAGCGCGATTGCAAGCCAAGCCAGCTTCCTACTTAGCTTGATTTTTTGATTATTTTTAGGAGAACACCATGCAATACATGCTACTCATCGCCACCAGCGAGGCGGTCGAAGCCGCCATGGATCAACATGCTCTGGGCGAAATCATCGCTTCCTATGGCCCCTACACCAACGCGATGATAGAAGCAGGCGTCTTGGTCGGCGGCGAGCGACTACGAGAATCTACTACTGCCACCACAGTCAGCATCCGCGATGGCAAAACCCAAATACTCGACGGCCCTTATGCCGATACCAAAGAACAATTAGGCGGCCTTTATATTATTGATGTACCGGATCTTGATACAGCGATCAGCTGGGCTGCACGCTGCCCTAGTGCGCATATTGGTTCTATCGAGGTGCGCCCAATTTGGCCGATGTAAAACGTTATGCAAAAACAAAACGACCATAGTGATCCGCGCTTAATTGAAGCCTTAGTACGGCGTAGTTATGGTCGTTTGCTGGCGATGCTATCCGCTCGCTCTGGTGATTTGGCAAGTGCCGAAGACGCGCTTGCCACAGCATTTGAGATTGCATTAAAAAACTGGCCAGAGCAAGGCACCCCAAGCAATCCCGAAGCTTGGTTATTTACTGTCGCACGTCGTCAATTAATCGATCTGGCACGAAGCGCAAAAACTCAACATCAGCATCAAGAAGAATTGAGTTATCTGTTTGACGAAGCGGTCATCGAATGCGATCCGCTCGCGATACCTGACCAAAGGCTGGCATTGATGTTCGCCTGTACGCATCCAGCAATCGATCGCAACATACGCGCACCACTGATGCTGCAAACTCTATTGGGCTTTGATGCCGCCAGCATTGCATCGGCATTTTTAATTGCACCTAGCAGTATGGCGCAACGCTTAGTTCGCGCCAAACACAAAATCCGCGTGGCGGGCATACGTTTCAACATTCCCGATCAAAGTGCGATTCGCGATGGCTTGGATGCCGTACTCGATGCGATCTATAGCATCTACACCACTGCATGGTCACAAAGCAGCGATGGAGATATTCAACACGGTAATCTGGCCGAAGAAGCACTTTGGCTGACGCAACTATTAAGCGAACTAGCACCGCAAGAACCTGAAGTTTTTGGTTTGTTCGCCTTAATGCTTTATGCCGAATCACGGCACGCAGCACGGCAAGATATGGATGGCAATTACGTACCGCTGCAAGAGCAAAATTGCCAATTATGGGATCTCAAAAAAATCGAACAAGCAGAACATTACCTACGTCATGCCAGTAGCATGCAAAGATCTGGACGTTTTCAAATTGAAGCAGCGATTCAATCCGCCCACACGGTCCGCATACACCGAGGCAAAGCGGACTGGCACGCTATCAACAAACTTTATGCGCAACTCTACCGACTGACCGATTCACCCGTAGTGGCGATCAATCATGCCGTGGCGCTGGCAGAAATCATAGAGCCACAAATCGCCCTCGCCCAATTAGAGCAACTAAGTAACAACACAGAATTGAAAGAGCGTCTAAACAACTACCAACCTTACTGGGCAGCCAGCGCGCATTTACATGAGCGATGTGGCAATCGTGATGCCGCAAAACACGCCTACCAACAAGCTATCGGCCTATGTACTAATCAGATAGCTCGTGGTTTTTTACAGAAACGCTTGAGGCAAATGAGTTAGTGTCATTTCATTTTCCTCAAGCCAATGCTGCATTCTGAGCGACCAAGGATCTCTTTATTCATTCCTTTATTTTATTCAAGCGCGCCAAGAATGTGCTCAGCAATCAGTTTATCGGTGATCTGATGCGGATTGCGTACGCCATAGTTGGTCGTTGTCACCAGCGCCACCATATCAAGATCAGGAAAAACCACAACTTTATTCCCTCCGGAGCCAGCCATTTGATACGAATGATGCTTCACGCCTTTTGCGCTGTACGGATACAACCATAGCAAATAGCCGTAATTACGCCCTTCATCAACCTGCGCTTGCGGTGACACTGAAGCCTTCACCCACGCCGCTGGCAACACTTGCTGTCCCTGCCATGTTCCACCATTGGCGAGCAACTGTCCGAGTTTCAAAAGATCACGGCTACGCAAGCCCAAGCCACCACCGCCTTGTGCTAAGCCTAAAGGAGAAAATTGCCACTCCGCTTTCGTGATGCCCAAAGAAGCAAACAGCGCTTTTTTTGCGAAATCCTGTAACGGCATTTTGCTCGCGCTTTGCACTACTGCGCCTAAGGTGGTGGACCCAGCCGTACAATAACTAAACGAGCGACCATAAGGAGAGTCAGCAGGTTTTGGAATCCAGGCAGGAAAGCCCTTGATCGGCAAATCGAGGTAAAACTTGACCCAATCCTCAATCAAATACATGCGCTCTTCATTGCCACGAGAGAACTGATTTTGATCATCACATTCCATCATCGAACTCATGGTCAATAAATCTTCCACCGTAATTTTTGCCTTGCGCGGATCTGGATTTTCTAATGCTTGTTTGGGCTTTAATAGACTAAGGATAGGTGTCGAGAGTTTCATGTGAGCGCGATCAATTGCTGCTCCTGCCAGCATTCCAGTAACCGTCTTGGTCGCAGAACGGGTATTACGCAGCGCTTCTACACCAGCGTCATCATAATATGACTCATAAACGAGTTGACCGCGTCGAGCGATCAAGACACTCGTTATCTGCTGAAATGTCCCCTTCTTAATCGCTTCGTCCATCGCCGCCAGTTTTGTAGCATCTAATTTTTGCGTTGCGGGTGATGCTTTCACCCAATCACTTTTGTCATTTTGAGGATGCGCTATTGCATAGCTATTCCATAGCATCGCGCAGATCGCAAATCCGAAGGCAGGTTGTCGTTTCATATCAAATCTCCATTCGTTAGTTCGCTACATCGTTCATTTATTCGTTTGAATAAGCTCAATCTTGAACGAAGAAATCAATGCAGTCTTGGATATTTGAAACCAGCTTTTTGGTCACTGAGCTTGGTGAAACTGGTCGGTGTCAATCCCCACTGCTGCATGAATGCTCGATTTAAATGACTTTGATCACAGAATCCACAACTCAGCGCGATATCACTTAGGGTTTGATCGCTAGTCATCATCAGTTGAGTGGCACGCTCGACGCGACGCCGACGTAAATCATCGCCCGGCGTACAGCCAAGATGACGCAGATACTGACGTGCCAAGTAGACACGATGTACACCAATCGCATTCGCAATATCAGCGATGCCCAAGTCTTGATCCGATAAATCAGCGATCATTTCTTGCGCACGTTTCAACCACGGTGGCGGGTTATTGGACAAGGGAATTTTCGTATAAATGCTACTTAACACATTCAAACTAAGCGCTTCCAAATCAAGCTTAAGCGCGTCAAGCGAAGAAGCTGCTTTGAGCAATCCAAACGCTTGTTTCATGACGAGTGGGTCATGATAACGAAGTGCGAAATCAGGCAGCTTGATTTGCTCATAGAGTTCTCGCGACTCTTCTGCCTCAAAACTAATCGCAAAGAACCAACCACCATCACCCGCAAAGCGATCACGATGAACCACGTCAGGTGGATTAAAAACTAATACTGGCCCCTCACGTTGAGGTCCAGCAGCCGAAGTCAAATACCGCCCGCGCGTCGCCAACACGATATGTGCTCCAGCATGACTATGCTCTCTCACATCATACTCAGGCACCGTCGCCTGTAAATAACTCAATCCAATACGCGAAAAACGGCGATCAAATGCATTTGTACCGTAATACTGCCCTGTCGCAAGTTTATTTATCATGCCCACATCCCCAAGCATCTTGAAAACACGATCATTCGAAGTCTGAATGAAAATCACGATCTTAAAGACAAACGCAAACCCATTCGATCTGATTCAGATCAAATGGCAAATTCGATGGCTAGGCTGCGTAATTTGGGAGTGAGAGCTTGTAGAGAAGTGGTTAGGCTAGTACACAAGTTGCCAAGTTAATCAAAATGAACGTTGCTTGGACTGCTCAGAATCATCTGCTTGCTTGGCTTTGCATCATCGCTTGTCACGTCGACATGGCTCAAGCTCGTCAACGAGCCAGCGATAAGTCAGCAGTAAGTTAGCAATGGCTCGGCAATGACTCAGCAACGACGCTGCAACTAAGATCAACCTTTAAGCCAGCCGCTTTACTTGGACTTGGCTACGCGCGACAACAAGCGTTTGTTCGGGGCTAACACTATGCAAGTGGATACTTGAACTTCGTGTCGTGGCGACTTGATTTCCTTTGATTAATTTAAAGGTATTCACCAACTCACTTAAGCCTATTGCTTGCATTTTCATGCTGTCTGCTGCTGCCGCAGCTTGTTCCACCAAGGCGGCATTTTGTTGTGTCATATCGTCCATTTGCGTCATTGCTTGATTGATCAGATCGATGCCGGCACTTTGTTCATGGCTTGCGATGGTGATGTCGCGCATGACTTCGGCCGCGCGTTTTACATCATTGACAATCTCAGTCATGTTTTTGCCCGCCTCATCAACTTGTTGGCTACCCAAGCTGACTTTTTCTACTGAATCGTTAATCAATGTTTTGATTTCCTTCGCAGCATTTGCACTGCGCTGCGCTAGCGCACGGACTTCTGAGGCTACCACCGCGAAGCCGCGTCCTTGCTCACCGGCTCTGGCGGCTTCGACTGCGGCATTTAGGGCGAGAATATTGGTTTGAAAAGCGATGCCATCAATCACTCCGATGATATCGGCAATTTTTGCTGAACTCTCTTTGATCGATCCCATCGTCTGCACGACATTCGCTACGACTTGCCCCCCTTTATCTGCAAAGGCAGCGGTTTCCACCACGATATCGGTTGCCTTATGCGCGTTATCCGCATTTTGTTTCACAGTAGATGTAAGTTCTTCAATCGATGATGCGGTCTCTTCTAGTGAACTGGCTTGGGTTTCTGTACGTGCTGATAAATCGTGATTGCCGATCGCGATTTCATTGGCACCTTGACTAACTTGTTCGGTAGCTTGCTTGATTTGTCCTACCAATAATTTAATATTAGTTTGTAATACCCGCAAGGATTGCGTCATTTGACCGATTTCATTTTCGCCATGCGATTGAATTTTTCCAGATAAATCACCGGCACTCATCACAGCGATGTCGCTGGCGGCTTGCTGCAAAGGTGGGATAATCGATTGATAGCAATTAAGTCCAAAGGTAATAGCCATCACCATGCCGCACATCGCCAAAGTGAATCCTAGTAAATCACTGCTGCCACTCACTCTACCGCTATAGCTAGACCACGCAATCGCTGCATTAAGCAGAGCCATCAACACAACGAAGCTTAATAAGCGTGTCGAAATAGGCAGCTGTGCATGCCATTGCAATGGGCTCCAACGACGACGTGGTATCGCTGCACCTTCATGAATCTGCAAGCGATGATCACCGTTTTTAATGGCACGATATGCGGTTTCGGCAGCATTGATTTGTTGTCGAGAAGGCTTCACGCGAATCGAAGTATAACCCACCACTTTTGCGTCTTTAATGAGTGGCGCCGCGGTCGCTTCGACCCAATAAAAATCACCATTTTTGCAGCGATTTTTTACTAAACCGGTCCAGGATTTTCCGGCTTGAATTGTGTGCCATAAGTCAGCAAAAGCTTCTGCTGGCATATCTGGGTGTCGCAGTATATTTTGAGGTGCACCGATGAGCTCGGATTCTGTGTAGCCGCTGATACGAATAAAGTCGTCATTCGCATAAGTGATATTGCCGTGCAAATCTGTTTTGGAGACGATGGTTTCTGATTCGTGCAAGACATACTCAACTTGCGTGACCGGTAAATTCTGACGCATTTGAAGCTCTCTACTTCGTAATCAATCTTGTGGATGTGACAGATCGCTAGCTTTAGAAAAATACAGTGTGAAATAACAAAACTTCTTCTCAAAAATTTTTTCTAAAAAGCTGGCCTTCTTGGATCGGAAGTATATTGAGAACCCTAAAATGAATTGTTAAAAAATGTCAGTTCCTGATGATTGGATATCGAAACCTTGCGCAAAATCAAAAAAAGTACTCTCCTGAGTTGCATTGGCGCACAGCAATATTTGATTTGATCAAATTCAACGTGACGAACTCAATTACAAGCGCTTATTTGTAAGTGAGCCAATAAAAAAGCACCATGAAAAATCATCCATGGTGCTCAAAATATCTTACTAAATAAAATGGCAAAGATTAGTGATGGTGGCCGTGTTCGCCGTGTACGTGACCATGTGCGATTTCTTCTGCAGTAGCGGCGCGGATATCTAACACTTGCACATTCACTTTTAGAGAGCTGCCAGCGAGCGGATGGTTACCATCTAACATGACTTGATCACCTTTAATCTTCAGCACGGTGTACACCATCTGTTCACCTGTCTCGCTGTAGCCTTCCATCATGCCGCCAACCTTGATACCAGGCGGGAAATCTTTTTTAGAAATCGTTCTGAGCAAGCTTTCATCACGTACACCGAAGGCATCTTCTGGCGACAAATTCATAGCCAATTTAAAACCAACCTCTTGACCTTGTAGTGCTACTTCAATTTTTGGTAAGAGATTGTCATATCCGTGCAAATACGCGACCGGTGTTTTACCGCTTTCTAGTACTTTACCTTTGCCGTCAACTACCGTGAGGCGGATAGTCACTGCACTGTCTTTTTGTATAGTCATGATGCTGTATTCAGTTCAATAATGTGGAAAGCTAACATCTTAACCTACTGTTGCGTACTCGGCGACTGAAGAGCCAAGTAAATTGTGGGAACTTACTTAAACACTATTCCAGATGGCTTGATTTCTAAGATCCTACTCTCAATTGACATTAAATCAGATTTTTCTAGTTGTCCTCTTTTGCCGACAAAACTACGGATGTTAGAGTATCTCTTACGGACAACTCTTTCCTTTTTTATTTTGTTACAAAAGTCTTCGAATCCCGTCTTATTCTCCATGATGACGTCTCTCTTCATCCTTATATTCGCTTTCTTGTCTAGCAGTGTTTGGATAGATGAATTAACTGCTTCTAAAGTACGCTTCCTTTGCCGCAACTCGTTTTGGTCTAGAAGTTTGATGTCTTCAATCCCAATCTTCTCAACAACTGCTCCTTCTTTTTGCAATTTTTCGTTGAGTTGATTCAACTCATCTAGTTCGGTATTGAACTTCTGGCAGTAATTCTTATGCTGTAAAAAGTAATTAAATTTCTCAAATTCACCAATTATTTTGTCGGCGCATTGAATCTGGAAATCTAAATTAGTTTCTGATCCAAATTGAAAAGTATTAAGAGTTCTAGAGAATTCCTCATCCTTGATGTCAATATCATCTTCCATTTGAGTAAAGTCAATTTTTTCATATTGATCTCTAATCTCTTTCAACAACTTCTCTACTTTTTCTACCGTTACTTTCTCAAGCATTACCTCACCAAAATCAGTCATAACGTTCTCGCCCCAATTTTTCGGAGGCGGTGAACTTTCAAGATCAGACGGTTGTACCTGGTGCATCTCGAAACTGATTTTCTTTACCGCTGACGCATCGTATTTTACATCTTCTAATGCTAGCTCGTTTTTGTCTTCGTCTTCAAAATCCAGCTTGTAATGCGCACTATGCCTTTTGTTCCTCTCGTTTAATTCTCCTTCCAAATCTTGCGAAAGTTGGTCGTATGTCGTGCCCTCGGTTTTTGCCGGCGAGGCAAACTGGCCGTCATTTGTCATTGTTGCGGTCGCCTCCCAAATCTGGGGAATACGCGCGGGAATTTGAATTTCCCAAGCCAACTTCGGATCAAGTTCTTTTATGATCTTATTATCCAGTAGTGTCTGCTGATTTACACGATAATTTAAACTACGGTAGGAAACTTTCACTTCATAGGAGTATTGCGTTCCTGGAACCGCATCTCTAAGCATTTTCTCTATCGTAAAATTGTAAGCAAATTGATTATTATTTGCATCTTGCGGAGCGACATTCCAAGGAACGTTGCTGATGTCCCCACCCATCACCTGATTTCCAATAAAATGCCCCCCATGATAACTTACAGTACGCAACTTAGATGGGCCATTCCGAATCAAGAATTCTTCGTCGCCTAAATTACCTATAGCTGTGACTATAGCGGCGTCATCACTGCCTCGAACGTCTCGATTTACGTTACGCTCCAAACTTGCTGAGACCAAATGTGGCCGAGTACAGTTTGAGGCAAGCATACTGGTCTTTTTAAACACTTCCTTTCGTAAATTTTTACCAAATATACTGCTTAACACCCCATAAGCGGTCGGCAATTCGGAGTCAGCTTCAACGCGGGTAAACTTACCATCAGACCCCTCCTCTTCGAATGACTTCGGTGCCATTTTTCTATTACCTTCTCCCCATTCCCTCTTCTCAAATTTATACGACAACTGCATCGGCATAGCGCTAAAATTGGGGAGACTGCTATGTAATTGCATAGTGTTTTTTATGCCTAACAAATTCGAAGCTTGCATTCCCATTTTGTCTGCCTCAGCTTCAAGACCTGAGTCATCATTAATCAACGCTCCAGTTTTCATTTGCATCGTTGGTTTTACCCTACCTTGAGCTTGTTGTACTACGTGCCATGCTTCGTGTGGCAGATGATGCTCTTGGCCATGTGCAAGATGGATCTGGCTCCCTTGCGCATAAGCGTAAGCATTGAGTTGTGCGGGTCTATCCGAGTTATAGTGAACTTGCACATGATCCATAGAAATACCTGATAGTGATTCGATACCCATCTTTAGGTACTTTGGCAATCCGCGTGAAGAGTCAGGTCTTGGTGAAATACGATCGCTCTCGATATTTTCTGACGCTACAGCATCCTGTGTTTTTATTACTTGATTTTGCGACGCGTCTGATATCGAGGACTGTCGGTGATTTGCCAAGTCAGCGTTAGAATCAAGGTTTTCCAAGTCTGAAGACAGTTTGGTTGATTGCACAAATTTTGCCTGTATCGCCATTAACTGACGTTGACTCTTGCTTGCTCGCAACTGAGAAGCCTTAGCTCGCATCTGAACAAGATTATGGCTACCAGACATTATTTGCTGTCGATGTTGCTGCACTGAACTCTGAGTTCGAGAATCAAACCGCGGTTCTCCCAAGTGCTGATCAGATTGATTAACGGTTTGCATGTTCTGAGTGCTAATTGCTGGATGTTGCATTGGCTCAGCGGCGCTCATTTACTGCTCCTTACACGAAAACTTTTAGCTAATGGATTAGGGAAGCTTCTTCAATCAAGGATTAAAGGTTTTAATATCAACGTTCAGCAAAAATTATGCCTTAATCAATCCAAATTCAAGTAGTCCTTGATATCTAATATCGAACCAATAATTCTTCAACTTGTTCTGCAAGTTATTACAGTGCGAAGATCGTAAAAGTTCAATTTACATGTAAACAAAACCAGTTCTCAGGAAAATTTAGAGCTGGTCGAACTAGCAATAATTTGAAGGTATGATAATAAAACGCTCATGGCATGAATTTTGCGGTAAATTTGAATAGATAGAGCGCGTTGAGGTCTTTCAATTCTTGAGTAATCGAGGTTTATTATGAGCACAAAAGCACTGTTTCAAAGAGTCGAACACACGGCATTGCAAACGCATGTAAACCATCTTCACCAGCATAGCCAAGCGAATCAAAGCAATGCTCAAGCATGCAACACACATACTCATCAATTGCATGCTTATCAGCACATGACCCAAACTAGCGCAAGCGCAATACAGCTCAAAGCGATGCAAAACCTGATGACACAGTCCACAATCCAACGCATCGACGAGGAAGAGCCTGTCCAAGCAATGTTAGCTACCGTGCAAAAAGTAAAAGATGAAGAACCGCTGCAAGCAAAATCAGATGAGACGAACTTGAGCCCAACGACAGGTTCTGGTTTGCCTCGTCAATTAAAGAGCGGAATCGAATCACTATCTGGTATCAGCATGGATCATGTCAAAGTTCATTACAACTCCGATAAACCAGCGCAACTCAACGCCCACGCTTACGCGCAAGGAAATGAGATTCATGTCGGACCGGGCCAAGAACAACACTTGCCGCATGAGGCATGGCATATCGTGCAACAGGCACAAGATAGGGTGAAGCCAACAACACAAATGAAATCTGGCATCCCAATCAATGATGATGCGGGTTTAGAAAGCGAAGCAGACGTAATGGGAGCAAAGGCTCTAGGCATTGGGCATACACAGCTCCATAAAATCAATCAGATAAGTGTCTACGCACCTTCAGCAAAAACCACTCAACTCAAAACAACCATTAATAACTATTCGCAGTCCTACACGTATGCGAAGAACAAAACACAAATGGTCGGCAAAACCATGGAGGCATGGCTAGATCCTGCACAGCCGATACGTGGTCAAAGTGCCAATTTGAACACCAGTCAAGATGACATGATGAACACGATACGCGACAGTTATGGGATTAAAGGTGGCAACGTCGTTAAAGGTCATCTTTTGAACGACAATTTAGGCGGAAGCGCACTAAGCAACAATTTATTTCCGATTACGAAAGGCGCAAATTCTGCACATTTAGGCTATGTCGAAAACGTCGCGAAATTAGAATTGTGGAAGCAAGGTCAGGGCATCTATTATCGGGTCGATGTGGATGGTGCAGCAAACATCAACACGCCAGAAGCGAGATTTATTTGCTTGATCAAAGAATGGAATCCAAAAACGAATAAAACTGGAGACCAACTTTTAAACGTCGGGGTGACATCCAATTTAAATGATTATGGATCGAAAGGAGCTTATCACGATGTGGAAGACATGGATGATTCATCTGAAGAAGTTGATCGCGAAAAGAATCCCAAAAAACCACCAGGATTCAGCAACCCAGCAAATAGCGTAGGTGGCTTAGAGGATTTTGAAGTTAAATTACGTAATGACGATAATAGCAAAACCTTGATTCCAAATATCAAATGGACGAGAGGATGATCAAGGTCTGCAGCTGAGTTCACTCAATCAAACGACAGTTAAGCTTAATGCTAGTTCACGGGGAAGTTTGCTAAAGACACGAAAAACGTATAAAACATCACGCATACGCCACGATAATTGTAGCCGCTTTGCTCGTAGCAGCATGCAAACAAGAATGTAAATTTGTGTGCTTTTCGTCACTATCTAAGCTAATTTACTAGCAAACAACTTGCGCGCTTTCGCTACTTTCGGTGCAACCACAAAAGCGCAATAACCTTGTTGTGGATGTTGGCGGAAATAATTTTGATGGTAAGTCTCAGCCAAATAAAACTGCGGCGCCATGCTTAATTCGGTAACGATGGGGTCATCCCAAACCTGACGCATTTTTTGCATCACTTCTTGCGCCACTTTTTTCTGCTGCTCGTCATGATAATAAATCACCGAACGATACTGTGTGCCCTGATCGGCGCCTTGGCGATTAAGCGTAGTCGGGTCGTGAATCGTAAAAAAGATTTCTAGAATTTCTGCATAGGTGATCACTTCCGGATCAAACCCTAAACGCACCACTTCCGCATGTCCTGTGCTACCGGTGCAAATTTGTTCATAACTTGGGTTGTTCACTTGCCCACCGCAATAACCGGATTCCACAGTATGGATTCCACGAATTTGTTGGAAAACAGCTTCGGTACACCAAAAACAACCACCACCGAGGGTTGCGGTTTGTTCCGTTCGTTGCGCTTGTAGCGTTTGTTGGGTTTGTTCACTCATGACTGTTCCTTATGACACAAATTGTATTGACTGCTGCAATACAGACTTACTTACCCTGCCCTGATCGACTATCTCCACACAATTTGGAAGTTTGTTATTTTGAATCATGTATAGATATGATAAGTTAATACAAATTACATAAATTCTTATCAACCACACCACGAGCTCTCAAAATGAAATTCAAAACCCTTGTTCGAGAAGTCGGCATTTATGGTTTATCCGGATTCTTCTCCGCCTTCTTACTGGGCACGACAGGATTTTATCAAGCTTCATTAAACTGGACTTACTTCCTTGTTTTCTTTTTCGTATTGCTTGGCATGTTGAAGTTTGTTACGAAAATATTTGACATTATTTTGCCAGTGCAAGCAAAACAGATTGATCTAAGAGATCTAAAGAACAAAGCGATAGTTGCCGAAGCTTTCAATCAACCAAAAAACCAGCATTAATCCAAAAATCTGATGCGCAAGAAGGGAAAAAATACCATGTTCACATTCAAAAATTGGTCATGGACCGTCTTTTTTAGTGGCTTTCTAGCGTATTTCATTTCCAAATTCTTAATTAAATTGACAAATATCCTCACTGACTCGCTCAATTTTTACCATTTTGTTCTATGGTTTTTGCTCATGTGGGGAATCAAATGTCTGTTAGCTGACTTATTTGCATTTATCGGCTCGCATATTTCATCAAAAGTTAGCAATTCAAAAACAGATGAAACTGCTTCAAGCTTGGATTTGTCTCATTGAGTCTTGCCAGTCGTCGCAAAACAACAATCGTTTTTTAGTACTTTTCTGCCAATACTCAAGCCGCCTTCAAGAAGGTAAAATGCGGCATGCAAAATTTTGATGACGAATCCATAGTAAGAATAGAAGACGATTTATCCGATCAGAACGATTTAAGTCTCAAATCTTACTTCAAATCCAGCTTAACTCCCGATGATGTTGTTGCTCTCGCCCCTTTGCGGCGCGCGCAGCCTATGCTGCAAGCCTTCACTGCGCTATTTCACGGCGGCATCAACAGTGTTTTGATGCGCCTGCTGGTTTTGCGCGAGTTGACGGCCGATGTCGATTCGCCTTCGCTCAGCCGCGCTGACATCAATGCCAAGTTAGGCTATTTAGAGCCGGAAGCGCTTGAAACTGTATTGACCCGCTTGCGTAGTACCGGATTATTGGTGTGGGACCCGAGTCAATCGGTGTACCGCATCGCACCAATGGCACGCAATGTATTGGCGGCAATCGAATCTTTAGTTCAAGTGGAACAACAAGAAGATCCTTCCGAAGTCAGCTATATGTTGACGCAAGTAGCGGGAGCGCAAGCTGTTGGTGGCGTCTCGGTTGAACAGTTACATCATTTGCTCGGTCGCTTGATCGAGTTGACGGAAGAATTCTCTGATGCGATTGCATCTGGCTCGGAGTTTCAATTACGCACTGCCCAACAGAAATGGCATACCGCTTGTGATTGGGTAGAAAAAGGCTCGCAGATTATTCATGCAATCACCAACGATAGTCGCGCAGATTCGGCAACGCATCGCGCCGCGCAGGCAATTGGTCGTGCCCAAAGTGCGCTATTGAATATGCAAGGCATGTTCTCACGCGCTTTGAATCAAATCGAACGGCAGCGTGTACACCTTGGGCAATCCGGTTTATCCACGACCGACATCAAAATGTGGTTATTACAGCGCGAAGACTTGGCCTCACTTGCCGACGGCGCTTTATCGCATCCCGTAACGCCACATTTCATTACCCCATCAGAGATGATAGACGTGGCAGAGAGCGAACTACTCAGCAATCGCGGATCGGCTGTGCTTGGTGTGCTGCCCACAGGTCAAGATGCACCATCAATTGCCAACGACAATAGCGAAGCCTTGTTAGAACTCGACCACTGGCTTGATTTGCTCAGCCAAATTGATGGCAAAACGCTAGACCCAGAAACGAAGAAACCGAAACCATTGCAAGAGATCTTATTGCCTGCCAGTTTTGCGATCGCCTCTTATCGAGCTTCACTGTTGCCTTTAATCGGTGATGCGAACGAAGCTTCATTACAAGGTGCGACTGCGACCTTGGCGCGCTTATCTTTGGAATTTTCATCGAAAGATAAGATGCAAAAAGTCTCTGATCCGCATGTTGCAGCGATTTCCGTAGCGAGCTTAGTGCCGTTGGAAAAGCCGCCAATTGAGCCAAGTAATCCAAGTTAATGCAGATCAATCGTAGTCACTTGATCGTATTAGTGTCAGCTGTCAAAGATTGGCTGCAATACAGCGCTGCACACTGCACTGCTACCAATAATGTTTTTTAGATAGAGAATTTCCATGAACGAAGATGCACAAATCCTAATCGCGCGCTTGTTGGCACACCAGACCTTACGTCGCGAAGACAAGTTAGTTAAGCGCGCATTATCTGATGAGAATTTTCGTACGGATGTCGATGCACGCTTAAAAGCTTGCGGGATGAAGTTTGTTGATAATGTCTATGCCGACTATGTCACGCTGGCCTTAACGCGCGATAGCGAATCGAAAGTGTTTGGTACCAAAGACACCTGGCAGAACAATAATTTTGGTTTAGCGCGTGATGGCGTCGCCTTATTAGTCGTGTTGTGGTCATTAATTATTTTGCCGAAACGTGAACGACAAGAAGCGCATCAAATGGCGCAAGAAGATCAGAACGATATGTTCGGCAAAGAAAAACCTTTACCGCGCGCTGAAGATACATCGATAGGAATTTCTTACCGTACCCTACTCGCGGATTTTGGCGAAAAACTAGGTAAGAAAACACGCATGGATATGAATCTAGGGCAGCTCGCACGCTTGGGATTTATTGAACGTAAATCCGACCTAATTATGGAGGGTCCATTGTTAGATTTATTGATGGATACCGATGCACTAAAAGATCGCATCATCAATGGTGCGCTTTCTGATATCTTCCATATTCCTATGCCACGTACGCCAGCGGTAATCGAAGCCGAGCAGACTGAAAGTAAAGCAGAAGGACCGACTGAGGCAATTCAGACGATTGAGCCAAATGAGGCAATCGAGCCAAGAAATCAAGACACTTCTGCCACAAGCTCAGAATTAAATTCCAGCGACGCTACACTTAACATCACAGAAAAAGAATAAGCCATCATGTTTCATATCAAATCACTCGAACTGGTTCATTGGGATTACTGGCAACGGATTAAGAATATCCCGCTCGACGCAAAGATCATTACGATTGCGGGTCAAAATGGTTCTGGCAAAACAACCTTATTGGATGCGCTTCGCACCTTGTTTGGTTTGGAATGTTCAATGGGACGTTCTTACAAACATTACGCGCGTCATTCTGGTCAGCAAACCGCTTGGATACGCGCTGTGGTCGATAATAGTGCAGTCGGTCCGCAAATTTCGAACCGCCCTTTCCGTATGTCGGGTCTGTATGAAGACGAAGTGACACTACTGTGCAAAATCGAAAAAAATGGCGGTGATTGGAAACGCCAATATCTAATGCGTAGCGGTCGTATTGAAATTGAGGAGATTCAAGAAGCGAGCGATTGGCTGGGTGTAGAAACCTACCGCAAACGTTTGTCGCACGCAGGCTTATCATCTGCGATGGGTAAAGTGCTGGCACTGGAACAAGGAGAAACCGATAAGCTGTGCGAATATGCGCCACGTCAATTGCTTGATCTGGTTTTCCAAGTATTTGGCGATAAAGAAGTATTAGATGCCTACGATGATGCGAAGCGCCATCAACGCGATACCGAATCCGAACTACAACGTTTTGAAACCGAACTCGAGGGTGCCAAAACCAATCTAGAAGGTTTACGTTTAAAGGTTGCCAACTTCCATCAATGGGAAAGTTTGAATAAAGAAAAACGTGACTTGCAGGAAGAGATTTTACCAACCCTGCAATATCACGAAGATTTGGAACGTGCAGCAGCGACTAGTCAGGCATTACGTGCCAGCAAGCGTCATTTAAAAGCGCAGGACGAAGCGCTGTCTGAGCGTCGTCAAGCACTGGCACAACAGGCAAAAAATCATAGCGAAGCACAACAAGCAGAAGCCGCTTTAGAAGCCGAAGAATCGAGCCTGCGCGAGAAACTCGCACAAGTCAATGCCAAGCTCAAACCACAAGAAAGCTTGCTCGAACAAAAAGCGCGTTTGCAAAAGCTCGCTGCTGAAGCCGATGCCGACATTGCGAATATCGCCGATGAGTTAGAAAAGAAAGAAGAAGAACTAGCGCAGCAAAAACAAGAGCGCGATGCCTTGAGTCAACGGATTGCCGCGGATATGGAAACCATCTCTGCCTTGCAAGGCAAAGCAAGTTTGCCCGATCCAGAAAACGTGCGACAAATGCGCCGTGCCTTGAATGAAGCGAATATCCCGCACAGCATGTTGCCAGAGATCGTCGAAGTCACCGATGCCAAATGGCAAGGCGCGGTAGAAGGCGTGCTGCGCGGTTATACCTCGGTCATTCTGCTCGACAATCCTAGTGATGCCAGCGCTGCCTATCGCATCGGGGAAAAACAACGCTACAGCCACTTCATCGTACCTGATCGCATCAATGCGCCAGTAGTGAAAGACGATAGTTTATTATCCGTCGTCAGTTTTAATGCCAAAGCACCCGCTTGGTTGATCGAACAATTAGAACGCATAGAAACAGTCGACAGTATTGATATCGGCATGAAACTGCCGAAGTCACAAGAGTGGATTACGCCAGATGCGTATCACTTCGAACGTCGCGGTGGGCGCTCTCTGTTCGTCGAAGTGTCACGCTATCGCTTTGGTAATGCGGGTCGTACCCAGCGTCTAGAAGCTCTACAAAAAGCACTGCCACGACTGCAATCACAAGAAGATCAACTAACGATCAAAATCAGCAAATTAGCCGGTGAAATTTCATCATACAAAGCGCGCCTAGCGGGCGTCGATGCCGCCAAGGAATTAAGCGCGCGACATGCGGAGTTTGAGGAAGCGTCGCGCAATACGCAGCCACTCAAACAACAACGCATCGAAGTCGGCACACGTCTTGGTGAAATCGCACCACTACTAAAAGCGGCCACCGAACAACGTACTGTCGCTCACCTCAAGTGGGAACAAGCGAAGGCAGCAATTGCCGACGCCGAATCTCAACAACGTATTTCAGAAAAACGTCATGCTGAAGAACGCAAAGCACAGTTTGAAACGCTGCGCAGTATGCGCGAAACTTGGCATACCTTGCCACTCAATTGGAAGCGTAGTTCACATCGCAAAGAACTGGTGGCAGAGCATGAAAACGTCCATCAGGTTGAATTACGTTTGCGTAGTTTAGGCAATAACTTGGCACGTGATGACTGGGAGACTGACTCTACGGTGGTTGACCAATACACACGTCTGAATAATTTGCTGCAAAACCGCCAAGCAGAAACTGATGAGCGACGCTACCAAAACAATCGCGCGATGGAAGCGACTGTCAACGCGCGTGCGGCGTACATGGACCGACTACGTTACACAATTAAGACCTACAGTAAAAACATCAAACAACTGGGCGAATTGGCGGGCATTGAAGTACACACCGATCCCGTTAAACTAGAAAATGACGATGTGATGTTGGCGCAAGCAGGCTTACACGTGCGTTTCAAATTTGATGGCAAAGGGCCTATCGGCATGAACGATGGTGAAGCATCGGGGGGCCAACAGGTGATGAAATCCTTGATTCTCTTGATCGGGCTCTTGAAATCAGAAGATGGTTCCGGCGGATTTGTCTTCATTGACGAACCATTTGCGCATTTAGATATTCGTAATATTCAATTAGTCGGCGAGTTCTTAAAAAATACCGACGCCCAATACTTGATGACAACCCCATTGACACATAACACCGATGTCTATGACCCATCTGAATTGACGCTAATTACTAGTAAGAAAAAGAAAGACACTGAATGGGCACAACCGATTTTTGTATTGCAAAGACGCGTAGAGAAAGTCAAAGACGCTAGAGCTTGATCAATACAAACTCTACCCAGCGCATCACCTAAAGTGTATTCGAGTAAATAAGCGAATCAGCGTTCTGCGCAGATTCGCTTTTTTTTGCATCATCAGCGATGCTTTTCTTGAGACTCAAAGCTGAATAAGGCACAATCTCTAGCTCAACAAATTGAGGTAAGTCATGGGAATTGAACTCAGCGGTGCAGGTGAAGCCTTAACAGCCATCGTCGTCAGCGATGAACTAAGTAAAGAAGTCGGCAAATCGCCAAGCGGCCATAAGGACGATCACAGCGATCAGAATGATCACGCAAACAAAGATTGCGCTAACTGCGGTACTCAACTCACAGGAGCGTTTTGTCATGCCTGTGGTCAATCTGCGCACATCCATCGTTCTTTATTGCATATGGTGGAAGAAGCCTTGCACGGTATTCTGCATTTTGATACGAAAGCATGGCGCACTATTCCTGCCTTAATTTTTAGACCGGGACATTTGACCAAGCAATACATCGAAGGTAAACGCACATCCTTTGTGTCACCACTCGCCTTGTTTTTGTTTTTAATCTTCTTGATGTTTTTTATTTTTTCATATACTTCCACTGAGTCCAGTAACGCGCTGCTGAGCTCACCAAATACACGTGAGGAGATCGTCAAAGAATTAAGCAATGCAGAAGAAAAATTAAACCAACAACTTGCAGAACAAGTAAAACAAGGGCCGTTTGGCGCAGACGCATTCGAATTACAATCTGAAATCAGCGATGCACAATTTGAAATTCGAAAGTTAAAAGATGTGCTCAATGAAAGCGATGGCAAGAAAAAAGATTTAGTAGCGCTCAATAAAGAGTTAGCCATTACTGAAGCCAATCTTAAATTACTGAGAGAAGCAAAACTCAAATTGAAAAGGAAAGGAAAAGAGAGTGTAGCTGCTGAAGCAACATCAAGTGTAAGTGCTATTGCTAGTAGTAGCGCTAGCGCAAGCCTTGAAGAAAATGCCGCATCAAGCTCTGTTCAAAATGCGAATGAACAAACAAAAGACGATAGCGCATCGAAGGCAACTCTGCCTATCGAAAAATTACAGCCGTGGGAAATCAATCCGCGTATTCAACTTGCCGAGCGCGAAGTGAAATACTTAAAAAAACAAATCGCGGCTGGCGAAAAGGATAAAGCTAAAGAACAAGAAAACTCACAAATTGAGGACGCTTTAAAGGCCATAAAAAATGGCGACGACCAGTCCCCAGATACAGCATCTGATACCAAGGCAAGCGCGAGCAATGCTGCTGGTGAGAAGGCAAAAAAAGGTATTGGAACAGATATAGATATTCAAAATTCGTCTTCTATTCCCTATGTCGCCGACCTCATCGACCATGCAAAGAGTAATCCTGAGTTGACGCTGTATAAGATGAAAAAGAATGCTTCAGGATTGGCTTTCCTTTTAGTACCGCTGACCTTGCCATTCCTATGGTTACTATTCGCATTCAATCGGAAATTTGTGATGTTTGATCACGCGGTATTTGCACTTTATTCACTGTCCTTCATGTGTCTTTTGTTAAGTACGATTTCCATACTCAGTTACTTTGGCTTTGAAATGATCACCGCATTACTCTTCGCATTCGTTCCGCCAGTACATATGTATGCACAATTGCGGCATGCGTATAGCTTAGGAACCTTCGCAACTCTATGGCGCACGATTGCATTGCTATTTATCGCACTGATCTCACTGTCGCTATTTGCCGCCGTCGTTACTATTGCCAGCGCCTAAAACGATGGCTTAAGCTTTAAACAGAGATCCTTAGATGAATAATCCCAGCCCAAGCAATACCTATATCGCCTTACTGCGCGCAGTCAATGTAGGCGGTACTGGCAAATTGCCAATGAAAGATTTGCTTAGCATGTGTGAGGCGCTTGGGTTTCAACAGGTAAAAACTTATATTGCCAGTGGCAATGTGATTTTTACTAGCAAGCTAAGTGCGAAGGCTTGCCAAGACTTACTAGAAAAAGCACTGGCCGATTATGCGGGTAAGTTTGTGGGGGTTTTCATACGAACACCCCAACAGCTACAAAAACTACTAGCCGACAATCCGTTTGCCGATAAAGAAGGTAATCGTAGCGTCTGTCTATTTTTGGATGAACCCATCACCACGGCAATCATCGATACAGTAAAAAATAAGCGTGATGAAGAGCTGGTATGTGGTGATGGTGCGCTTTACATCTATTACGGCGCAGGGATGGCAAATTCAAAACTGCTGATCCCTGCGGCGAAGAATGGCACCGCACGTAACATCAATACCGTGAGCAAACTGTGCGAACTTGGCTTGGCATTGTAAAGTTTATGACGCAGACAATGCGCGCATAATCGCTTGCGCAAAACGCTGTGGCGCTTGTGGATCTAATTCTAAAAATAATTCTGGCTCTAACAACTCTAATTCCATCAACATAAATTGACCATCGCGCAATACGCCATCCACACGCGCATAACAAGGCATTCGCTTTAAGGCACTCAAAATCGTTTGTGCTTGTGCTTGCATCTGCGCTGAAACCTCAACTGCATGCACCGTACCACCGTGGTCAGACTGCACACGGAAGTCACCCGCTTTAGCGCGTTTGAGCAAAGCATGACTGAATTTACCATCAAAGAAAATCAGAGACCATTCGCCTTCCGACATAATCTCTGGCATAAAAGGCTGCACCAAAAAATCTTGCTGTTGTCGCCAGATAGAAAAATCACGCTCGGTTTCTAACAGATTGTCCGCAGTAACACGCAAAGTGCGCCAGGCTCCAGCAGACTGAACCGGTTTGACGACGATCTGTGAACTATCTAATCGCGCCATCAATTCTGTAAGACTGTCTTGTTGATCTGGCATTACGCACAAACTAGGAATCACAGCTAACTGCTGTTGGCTTAACTCGAACAGATATTTTTTATTCAGGTTCCATGCAAGAGTATCTAAATCATTCACGACCTTGACCTTCAATGCACGCAGGCGATCTAGCCATGTCAAAAAATCAGACAGCTTTTCATGGTAATCCCAAGGACAACGAATAATCACTGCATCAAAGGATTTCCACTGCACTTGCGGATCGGTCCAAATACAAATAGATACCTGTGCCCCCAAAGCAGCTAATGCTGCCGGCAATAATTGTTCACCCCCGAATAAATCCGGCAATTCCGCGCTAGTCACCAAAGCGATGTGTGGTGAAGTTTGGGACGACCATTGTTGAGATTCCAAGTTCGCTTGCATGAAGATTTCCTATGATGATTATCGGCAACATGATACCGAAAGCGGCTGGTTTACAGACAGAAAATCTCGTGATTGCGGCTTCTATTTAAGTTTATCAGTATGCGTTTGCACCAATAACACTCAAAAAAATGACGGATGAAAACTAGACTGAGTCTACCGGACGCATCGAGTCAATCAAAAGCTACGCCATACATATTTGAGGATGAATTGTGCTGAATTGAGGACATTACGACATAAAAAATATTAATACCATTTACTTTTTTCAACTCAATTTCGTATTAATCAAGGTATATCAGTGTCGCGTATCGATTTCATGGGTAGATGATTCCTTTGCAAAATTTTGTTTGGTTTATAGGAAAAAATCACTTATTTGATTTTTCTAAAAAAACAACTGATAACTTTCCGTCAATCTCTTTCTCTGTTCTACTCGCTGCTGATTGTCAAAAAATCGAATCGATATAGACACTTCATACACCACAAATCAATGCGGCGAAATGAAGCGCTCATTCTCTAAGTCGAAACAATCATGCTCATCACCATCATCAAATCAATATCAAAAAAGTCCGGGAGGGACAGATGCAAAAGAAAATTTTATCTGGCGTTATGCTGAGCTTAATCCTCAGCGCTTCAGCCAGCGTTACTGGTAGTACCACGGAAATCAGCGCCGAAAAAAAAGTATGGATCACCATCGGCGACGCGGCTTTTAATGAGCTAAAACAAATCTCACCCAAACTGGTGATCAAAGAAAGCCGTATGGTCAATGCGGGCTCTGCTGGTTTTGCAAAAAGTGAAGGCGTCCATTTAGTTCAGATCAATGAATCGATGATGCAAGCTTTATCCGGTGCCATCCATAACAAACTCAAACGTTGTGGCGGCTTTATCGCGCATGATAGCGAAACGACTGGACTCAATTCATTGAGCAGTACCGCGAATGGCTTTGCGCCAGCGATTGCGGCTATTGCACCGTCGTACAGTATCGACAATCAAACCATCGTGAACCCACTATTAACGCAAATGCAGGCAAGTAATATTGGTCAAACCATCGTTGACCTCTCCGCATTCGTGAATCGCTACTACACCACCACGGGTGGGGTGAATGGCTCTAATTGGATTAAAGATAAATGGACACAACTTGCTAGTGGTCGTAGCAATGTCACAGTAGAACAGTTCACGCACACTGGTTTCCCGCAGAAATCAGTAATCTTAACGATCCAAGGTAGCGATAACGCGTCAGAAGTTGTGGTACTTGGTGGCCATCAAGATTCCATCAACACCGCTGGCACCACCGAGACCACCAGAGCACCCGGCGCAGATGACGATGCATCGGGCATCGCAAGTTTGACTGAAGCAATTCGGGTTATGTTGGCGAGTAATTACCAACCACGCCGTACCATCAAGTTCATGGCTTATGCTGCCGAAGAAGTCGGCTTAAAAGGCTCAGGTGAAATCGCCAGAAAATTTAAAGCGGACGGCATCAATGTGGTGGGTGTCATGCAATTAGATATGACTAACTACAAAGGCTCAGCAAAAGACATTTATCTGTACACCGATTACACCAATGCAGGCCAAAACACCTTCGTCGCCAACTTGATCAGCACATATCAACCTAGCTTGACGATTGGTTACGACAGCTGCGGTTACGGCTGTTCGGATCATGCGTCTTGGCATGCCCAAGGCTATGCGACTTCTATGCCATTTGAAACTACGATGAGCGAGAGTAATCCACGCATTCATGGCACTGGCGATACTTATGCGAACATGGGAAGCCAAGCAAATCATGCCTTAAAATTTGGACGCTTAGCAACTTCATTTGCGGTTGAGTTGGGTAGCGATGGTCCTGGTTTGCCGCCAGCTACGACGGTGTTAACGAAAGATGTGGCAGTCGCCGTCAATGGTGCGACCAATGCGCAAGCAACTTATACCTTTGCCGTGCCAACAGGTGCCAGCAATTTGACATTCAAAACCACTGGCGGCAGCGGTGACTTGGATATTTATACCAAACTCGGCAGCGCACCGACCACCACTTCTTACTTACAAAAATCAGATGGTGCAACAAACACAGAAACCATCACCATCGCAGCACCAAGCGCAGGCACCTATTATTTACTCACCAATGCGGCATCTACCGTAAGCGGTGCTTCTTTAGTGGCTAGCTATCAAACAGGGATAACTCCTGGAAATGTATTAACTAGCGGCGTTGCAGTCAGCGTTGGCAGTCTAGCGAAAAATGCGACCAAGACTTACACCATTTCCGTTCCAGCGGGTAAGACTTCACTGACATTCAAATTGTCAGGTGGCACTGGTGATGGTGATATCTATGCCAAATTTGGTGCAGCACCAAGCACCACTGTCTACGACAAAAAATCCGATGGTTCAACCAATGCCGAAACCATTACGATTTCTACTCCACAAGCAGGCACTTACTATTTATTGATCAAAGCCTATGCAGCTATGAGCGGAGCTAGTGTGTTGGCGACGATCCAATAACAAGGTATTGATACTAGAACTTCTGCGCGGATGCACATATTCACGCAGACGTCGGCAGTAAAAAAGCCAGTGCGACATTAGTCTCACTGGCTTTTTTCGGACGAATACGTTCAATTATTTAAAACGTCTTCACCAACATCAAACGGAACGAACGTGATTCCAGGGGATGAAAATGAATATCCTCTTTTGGACTCGCTTCACCTTTGAGTTGCGATTCATAATAATAATCGATTGCAGAGGCACGACGATTAGTTAGATTAAAACCTTCCAATTCCAATTTGAGTGTTGGGCTAAATTTATAAGCAATACGTCCATTCAAAGTGCTACTTGCTTTAGAACGCACGGAATTATCTTCAAGCAAAGCTCGCGGCCCAAAATAGCGTAAACGTAGCGCGCCCGACCAAGCGCCTAGTTTATCGACGCTTGCGGATAATTGCGCAACACCTTCAACCGCGCCAACGATACGATTCCCAGCAGGGTCGAAATCACGTGAACGCGCTTTCGCATAAGCGGCATCAAAATCAATCGATAACCAATCATTGGCCTGATAAGAATTAGAAATCTCAACGCCGTGACGACGACTTGGGCGCCCTGCTTCGGTTGTTCCAGCGTCCCCCACAAAGCTGAGTTCCGAATCGAAATCAAGTCGATAGAGCGATATCGAAGTTTGTAAGCCCGGCACTACTTCGGTACGCATACCTAATTCAGTTCCACGCGCACGCACTAACCCCGGCGATTTACCTGTGGGTTCCAAGCTTTGTGGATCGATTGTGGTCAAAGTGGCGCGGGCATCATTGCTGTGAAAGCCTGTACCGAAGTTAAAATAGAATTCCGTCTTATTCCATGGGCCAAAAATCAAACTGGCGCTTGGACTAGTAATGTGATCACTAGCCTTTCCTGAATTTTCGCGTCGATCACCGTCGACTTGAAAGCGATACTGATCGTGGCGCACACCAAAGTTAGTCCGGAAACTTTCGCTCCAGCGGGTACTGATATCAGCATACAAACCTAGACTAGTTTCAACGATATGGTCTTGTCGCACTGTCGATAATTGCTGACGCGCTTTGGTTTTATGCAAGCCATTAAAAATATTGTCGTTTTGTAGCTGAGTTCCGATAGTGAAGTCAGTATTCTTTCCATTCAAATGCGAATGCCAAGTATGACTTGCATTCAATCCACTGGTCACGCGGCGATCTGGCTGGCTGAACTGATCACCATTAATTGGATCATCCATAAAGTAGGTAAAGTTCGAATACAAATCCAAACCCGTATTAATCAAATACGCGCTAATCTTCGATGCATCATCGGTCGCGGTACGACGCCAAGTACCCGACAAACTATAGCGATGCGCTTCACCGCCATCAGTATTATCAATCGTATCAAAACGACTAATATCGCCCTGCTCTACCGCGCGCAAGGGAATTTGATCGGTTGCATTCCATTTGCCGCGATACAGCATCGCACTAAGACTAAATCCATTATTTGCAAATCCTTCGCTATAGCGCAGCACAGCATTTACTTTTTTAAATTTGTCTGGGTTCACAAAAGGGCCATCATTGCCGGTCAACTCCAGCGCATACAACAAACTGCCATCAGCGAAATCTGGTGAAGCAGCCAGCAAGGCACGACGATAAGCATTTTGCCCCAAAGTGACGCTGGCAATACTTTGGCTCAAACGATTGGCATACAGCATGGCAGCGCTACCCGCCGCAGAAAAATCGCCTGTGGTCGATGAATAAGGACCCTTTTTGAATTCCATGCGTGCCGTTAATTCGGGGATGAGAAAATTCAAGTCAGTCCAACCTTGTCCGTGTGCATGACTACGTTGATTCACGGGCATCTCATCGAGCGTCGTGCGTAAATCAGTACCGTGATCGAGATTAAAACCACGCAAGTAAAATTGATTCGCTTTTCCTTCTCCGCTGTGTTGACTTACGATCAAACCAGGAATGGATTCGAGTAATTCACCGGGACGATAGGTGGTCATTGATGCCAATTCTTTTTTACCAATCACGCCTGCATTTGCGGCATCCAACAAACCTAATTGACTCATCTTAGAACCATCAATCGCTACACGATGCAAAACGGAGTCGTCCGCAAACACACTTTGATGGAACATCGTGACAATCAAGCCAACCAATAATCGTTGTTTCATAAATAAAATAAAAGTCTAAAAATTAATTCACTAACTAAAAAAAAGCGCCAACTGGCGCTAGTTGCTCATACTCTTATGCGATCAAATCAAGGTAATTGCTGCTCGCGTTTACTGCGTGTAAAGGTATGCGTTTGTGTCACTCCGTTCTGGGTGATATTTAAGGTGTTTACTTGATCAATCAAAAAATCCGTTAATACCGCCTGACGAATACTGACTTGCTCAGGTAGCGCACGTTGTTCCAACTCTTGAAACACAATCACGCTATTCGGATCAACTTTTAATCCCACCCACTTCAGCGGCAAAACGCCTGCTGTATCAGCCATCGCAAATTGCTTTTCGAAATATTTTTTGAACACCGCAATATCTTCTGGATCGCTCAAATCAAATTGACGTTGATATAAATTTTCTAGCAACGCTTCGACATCGTGCGCCATGAAGGTGTGCACGATTTCAGTATT
The DNA here is from genome assembly GCF_018139645.1 of Affinundibacterium baiyunense. Classification (GTDB taxonomy): domain Bacteria; phylum Pseudomonadota; class Gammaproteobacteria; order Burkholderiales; family Burkholderiaceae_D; genus Undibacterium; species Undibacterium baiyunense. Next base: position 194,769 of record NZ_JAGSPM010000006.1, on the reverse strand, counting down.
GCCGGTGTTGGGATTCATGCTGATATCGGTGATGCCCGCATGAAAACGATGTGCGTGTGCGAGCGGACTCAAGCCCAAAGACGCAAAGAAGAGCGTGCTAGCAACGAAAGTTAACAACACGAATTTAAAACCCTGAATACGACGCAACATGCTTATCTCAATTTTCTATCTTGTTTGTTGTGCATGCGCATTAGCGCGCATGCACAACGAAGAATCGATCTGAAGTACGACACGCGCACCTCAGATGAACTACATTACTTCTTCTCAGCTGGTTTCGCTGCATCTTTGGATTCAGGTTTATCTGTCTTCAAAGGTGTTTTGAAATCCATCATCATGTCGCTTGGTTGCATATTCATTTTGAATAATTCCAAACGTGATTGCGTGATCTTACGTGGCCAAGAATTGTTGTTGGTATCAATATCTGCAGTTTCCAAATAAGGATCTTGCGTCAAACCAACCATAGGCTCATCGGTAACGATCAGCTTGGTGAACTTCTTGGAGTTGTAACGCCAGATTTCTGCTGGAATGCGTTGAATTAATTTCTTACCGCTCTTCAATTCAATTTCCAAAATCAAAGGCATTACTAAACCACCGACGTTGGAGAAATCCACCAGATAAAAATACTTGCCAGATTTCAGCATTGCTTTTTCATCTTCTTCCAAGCTCTTCATCAAATCCATGTAATTGTTACGATCTTTATTGGTGACAGTGAAGTCATCATATTGATTGTAAAAATCTTTGAGTTCTGGGTGTGAATCCAAGCGACGTTCCAACTTACCTTTATCTGCCTGATTAGCAGTTGAAGTTGGTTGAGACGCAAACTGCGCACGACGCCATGCTTTTTCCACTTCTGGATCTTTGGTTGACATCGTGTATTCAACGATACCGTCGATACTGATATCGACTGGATCTGTTGTGTAGAACCAGCCATGCCAGAACCAATCTAAGTCAGTACCAGAAGCATCTTCCATGGTGCGGAAGAAATCTGCTGGTGTTGGGCGTTTAAATTTCCAGCGTTGCGCATACTCTTTGAACGCGAAGTCGAACAATTCACGACCCAAGATAGTTTCACGCAAAATGTGCAAACCAGCTGCTGGTTTTGCATAAGCATTTGGACCAAATTGCAAAATGGATTCAGAATTGGTCATGATAGGCACTTGATTTTGGCTCTTCATGTAATCAACAATGCCGCGTGGCTCACCACGTGTACCCGGATAATTTTCTTCCCAAGCTTGTTCCGCCAAACTTTGTACGAAAGAGTTCAAACCTTCGTCCATCCAAGTCCATTGACGCTCATCTGAATTGACGATCATCGGGAAATAGTTATGGCCAACTTCATGAATGATCACGCTGATCAAACCATATTTAGTGCGCTTGGAATACGTCAACTCACCAGTCTTTTTATCTTTGGTCGGACGGCCGCCGTTAAAGGACAACATTGGATATTCCATGCCGCCTTGTGGACCATTCACAGATTGCGCTGTTGGATATGGATAATCTAAAGAGAACTTATTGTATTGTTCTATCGTGTGGATGATCGCTTGCGTAGAATATTGTCCCCACAAAGGATTTGCTTCTTTTGGATAGAAAGACATCGCTAAGCCATTGCTAGTACCAGACTTGTAACCTTGCGCATCCCAAATGTATTTGCGTGAAGTTGCCCATGCAAAATCACGTACATTTTTTGCTTTGAAATGCCAAGTTTTGCTAGAAGTTGCACGTGTTTTCTCTGCTTCTTCCGCTTCTTTTTGCGTCACGATCGCTACCGGTGTTTTTGCCGTGCGCGCTTGCTTCAAGCGCTCGCGCTGAGTTGCAGTCAAAATTTTATCTGCGTTATTCAATTCACCTGTTGCAGCAACCACGTGATCGCTTGGCACAGTCAATTGCACATCGTAATCACCAAACTCCAATGTGAATTCGCCAGAACCTAAGAATTGCTTATGTTGCCAACCATAAACATCATAATAAGCCGCCATACGTGGGAACCATTGTGCGATTTCGAAGATATCGTTTTTGTCTTCTTTGAAATGCTCATAGCCATCACGACCACCTAGCAATTTGCCATTGCCGATGTTGTAGTTCCAATCAATACTGAACACATATTTCGCGCCTGGTTTCAATGGCTGCGGCAAATCGATACGCATCATCGTACGATTAATCACATGCTTCAATGCTTGGCCTTCGGCGGTTTTAACTGAGGTAATTTTGAAACCACCATCAAAATTATCACGCTCATTCATCACACTCATCGCTTGGAAACTGACCGCATTCGGGTTTTTCCAAGCATCACGAGACGGTAAAGTGCGGGTTTTATTCGCATCCGAATCTGGACGGAAGATGTTTTGGTCTAATTGCACCCACAGATAATTCAAAGTATCCGGAGAATTATTGTGATACGTGATGGTCTCTGCGCCAGTGATCGCACGTTTAGACTCATCCAAAGTTGCGCGAATCACATAATCAGCACGCTGCTGCCAATATGCATGACCCGGCGCACCAGATGCAGTACGCACGGAGGTTGGTGTAGGCAATAAATTTTCTATTTGACGAAACTTGTCGTCGGACTGCCCACCCGCAAAGGCAGACATGCTCAGACATAAGAGCCCTAATGACACTGGCAAACGCATTATGTTTACTCCATGAAGTGGAAGAAAATGGGAGGTGTGAATTATTTTATAAAAATTCCCCGCAAATTGGAGCGCAGCACGGATGAAAAGTTCCAAAAGACCATGAATAATTCCAAAAATAACGACAGAACCCGCGCAAAAACAGCAAAAAAGTAGCGAAATCACGCACTCATGCCAAACCGAACTGATCGCAGCTTATCCATAATCGCGTCTATCTGTGGTTTTATCCGCCAGAAGCACAAAAAATCCAAAACAAGATTGCTATAAAATAAATAAATTACAGGTCAATTTCGGTAAAATGAGAAGGTTTTATCATCTTCGCAATTGCAATCTCTGACGACTTCTGATCACTAGGCTTTTCCATGTTCAAACAACTAAAGCAATCATTACTCAATCGTACATTCAACCGTAGCGATGAAGATGCGAACAGTGATCAGACCCAAGACGCTATCAATAGCGCCTTCCATCATTCAGCTCAAGAGATGCCATCAGCGCAGGCTATAAGCGCAATACATGAAGTTGCGACTAATGAACTACATGACGCAGCCGAAAAACCAGATCAAAGCATCTTGGATCAAATTGACAAAGAATGGAATCTGCAGCAAGCGGCGTACGCGCGAGCCAAAGTTGAGCGTGATTTGTTAATTGATGCCAATAGCCGTATCGACTTTGAACAAGAGTTATTGGTCAAAGTCAGAACTCGCTTGATGGCAGAGAAACAAGCAGAGAAGTTAGCCCAGCAAAGATTAGACAGTGAACGACAAGCGCTCGAGCTACATCAACAACGCATCAACGCCGAACAAGCATCCGAAAAAACCGTGCAATCGACGCTAACGATGGAAACCGAATTGCGCGCTATCGCCGAAAAATTGATTGCCACGGAAAATCTCGCGAAATCAAATGCCGAGACACAACTAGAAGAAGTACGTCAAATCGAAAAAGTGGCGGCAGAACGCTTACATGCAGAACAACAAGCAAAGCAAGCGCTACAAGAAAAAATACAAGCCGAGGCCGCGTTATTAGAAGCGATAGAAAGCAAAACCCAGACCGAACAAGCAGCGCTAAGCCAAGCGCAGCAGCGTCTACAAGCTGAACAAGAATTGCAGGTGCTGACTGAAAAAAAGCAAACGCAAGAACACGCGCTAAACGAAAAAATTCAACAACGTATCGCTGCTGATCAAGCCGCAGAACTACTGGCGCGCCAACGCATCGCGGAAGAACAAGATGCCATCGCCCAACTCACTCAACAAGAATCAACTACCAACGCACAATTAGATGCTGAAAATGCGAGGATCGAAGCAGAAAATGAACTGATTCGCGTAAACAAACTCAAAATCGCAGTCGAACGCGAAGCCAAACTCAAAAGTACAGAACGTTTACTTGTCAGCCGTTTAGCTGAACAAAAATTACAAGAACGCATCGCCGCAGAAGCTGAGCTAGCCAAGCTAATCGAAGAAAAAATTGCAGCTGAAACCGCACTAGTTGAATCCGCAGTCGCCTTGTCGCTCGCTGAAAACACCGCAGAACAAGCAGCAAAAGAAAAACAGAACTTAGAACAACTCGCGGCACAAAAAATCGAAGAGAAAATCCTCGCAGAAGAACGCGCACTAGCAGATAGTCAACGCAGACTAGCGGCTGAAGCAAGTCTGTTAAGTCAAGTCGAGGCCAGAACCAGTGCAGAGCAAAGAGCGGAGCAAATTTCTGCGGCCCAACTTGCAACAGCACAAGAAGCAGAGCAAAGCTTACAAAAACGCCTGCAAGCCGAACTCGACGCCATCAGTGCCGCCACACAAAGGCAAGAGAACGACCGTTTAGCAATTCTGGCAGAACAACAAAGACTGGCGCACGAAACCGCCTTACTGGAAGCGGCACAGCGTCTCGCCGCCGCAGAGTTAGAAGCGGAAACCGTCGCACGTGAACGCGTTTCTGTGTCAATCCAAGCGCAAAAACAGGCACAAGAGCGGCAACAAGCAGAGCACGACGCTAAGCGCCTTTTAGAGCAAAGAATTTTAAGCGAAGCTGAATTGCTAAGCGTGCAGAAATCGCAGCTTGCTTTAGACACAGAAACAGAACAGTTGATACAAGAACGTTTGGCAGCAGAGCAAAAACTGCATTCGCACACGCAAGAGTTACAGCAACTGAACGAGCTACAAGAGAGATTACAAACCAGAATCGCAGAAGCGCAACAAGCGCTCGCCGAATTAACGGCACAACACCAACAAGATAATCAAAACCTTGACGCGAAAATTCTAGAACGCGAACAGCTAGAACAGCAAATCACACAATCCGAGGCAGAATTAGACAGCCTAGAACAACTAGCTGATCAAGAACGTCTGCTACTAACACAGACACATCAAAAAATCGCACAAGAAAAAGAAAGTATTAGCAAAGCGAAACAACGACTACAAGCTGAAAAAGCAGCGACTGTCATCGCACAACAACGCCTGTTGCGCGAACAAGAATTACGTCAATTAGCACAAGAAAATGCAGCACTCGAAACGCAAGCCATCAACGCAGCACAAGATAAAATAAAACAACAAGAATTAGCGATTGAAGCTGAACAAGCGAGAATCGCGGCAGAACAAGCTGCACAGGCGCTCGCTGATCAACACCAACAATTAGCACAAACACTGGCAGAGAAAAATCAACAACTTGCCGAACTAGAAAATCCGCAATTACCTTTACCGATAGAAGTAGAACAACCGCCAGAGCGGCAAGCGGCAGACGAGACTGTGCAAAATGCAGCATCGAGTCATGACGAAAATTTTTCATCTAACACTTCCACGGCATACCAGACCAATTCAGCATCGACATCGACCTCCACCGAGACCGCCTTAGCCTGCATTGATAGCAAAGATAATTTTGAACTCTATCTCGAAACAGCGAATCGCTCCAAATCGCGTTGGAGTAACAGCACAATCGCCCTGCTACTGACTACGATTATCGCGATCGGCATTTATTGGTGGTGGAATCAACAAGTGGAAAATCAGCCCAAACCTGCAGAACAAAAAACGCTTAAAGCGACATCAACAGCAGGCAAGCCACAATCGCGCAGCAATCTGGGCGCCACCAGCAGCGCAAACACAAAAGAGCATACGAACGCAAGTTCAAACCTAACAAACTCTGACGGCCAATTATTCCAACCTAGGTTGGATAAAGGCTTCGAGCAAATCCCACGATGATCTAGCTGAGCTCGCCAAGGATACAGAGCTCATTTCCTAGTCGAATAAGTGTAGGCGGCACAACTAAAAACTTCCCAATGCAATCACGCCGACCGCAATGCATAGAGCACCGCAGATGCGTTGCAAACGATCGCCCTCGTCTAATAAATGACCACCAATCAGTGCCGCAAATAGCATGGAAACTTCGCGTGCGGGAGCGACGTGACTGAGTGGTGCCTCCTGCATCGCATACAAAACAAGCACATACGAAATAGGACTGATCACAGCGACAATCAACGCGTATTTCCATTCTTTATTCCACGACACACGCGTTGCAACACGGTCACGTAGCAAGACCGGCAACAGCAGCGCGATACGAATGAAATTGCCAAAGTAATCGACCAACAAAGGAGAGAGCAGCAATACTTTGACGGCGTAACCATCTAGGACCGTGTAGGCCGCGATAAATAAACCTGTGCATAAGCCGTAGAAAATTCCACTACGTACTTTTTCTCCACGCACTCTTATCTGCTGCTCACGTTCTCCTTGCTCTTGACGTAGCGAACGCAATAACTTGGGACCACCCGCAATCAAAAACACTCCACCAACAACTGCCAAGATACCGAGCCCACCTAGCAAACTCAGATGCTCGCCTAAAAACAATATGGCAACTGCTGAAGAGATCAAAGGCCCCGAGCCGCGCGCTATTGGATAGACCACCGTTAAATCAGCTTTGCGATAACCGCGCAGCAAAGTCACAAAATACAAGACATGTAAAACGCCACTCGCACTGATAAATCCCCATTCTAGGTATCCCCAAGTCGGCACCACATCCCAACCAACAAAGATACCAACGGGTGCCCACACTACTGCCATGATTAAGGCAGTAAAGCCAGCGAAGCGCACATCGCCCCCTGCTTTTTTGGCGGCGATGTTCCATAGGGCGTGAATTAGACCAGCAAGAATGACTAAGAGAAAAGCGGAATGTGACACAAAAAGCCTAGAAGAAAATTACGAATCCATGCCTAAGCACAGTTCAAAGCAAGTAAGTACAGTGTAACAAACTAAGACTACGATCAGAGCAAATTAGACTCAATTTAAGTCTTACTGCGAATATCGTTGCCACATCCAATCAATCGGCGGCTCGTATCCAAGCAAAGAATTCCGTTTTTTTCTAGCAACGATTACCTCATGTTTTTGCTAGTAGGTCCGCCATAAAAAAACTACACTTTGGTTTCGCGATTTAATTTAAAAATAAATAGAAAGGAGTGGTGATGAAACATTTTGTGATGATACTGATAGGCGCAGTGCTAATTTATGGAGGATGGCAATTAACCTCGCCACTCACCAGAAAAAATGCAAGCAAGACATTTGCCCGCCATGCACTGCGACTCATTGCGTTTGGCATGTTACTACTCATCTTGTTAATCATCGCGTATTACACACCTGCTCTACACTTACTTTGATATAGGAAGAAAAATGAAAAAAATCCTCTCCAAATTAGCGCCACTAAGTTTAATCTCAATTGCAGCATTCTTAACTGGTTGCACCCAGATTGATACTGGTAATGTCGGGGTCGAACGAACTTTAGGTAAAGTCGGCAAAGATGCACTACCACCAGGCATCTACTTCACTGCATTTAAGACAGTTGATGAATTCACGGCAAAAGAAGTGAATTTTCAGCTGCAAGATATGACGCCAAAAAGTCGCGATAATCTAACGATGAAAGATGTCGACATCGATATTTATTTCAAGACGATGCCAGCCGCAATTCCTGCTTTGTACACCAAGTACCAAGGTGACGTGGTGCAACACAAACAAGTAGTTAGAGATGGTACTAGCGACTTGGTGATGGCATATAGTCGCGTCTCACGCGAAGCACGTGAATCTGTCTATAAATCCATCGCGCAATTAGACGCAACTACGATGCATACCAAGCGTACCGAATTAGCCGAGATGGTCAGAGCAAGTTTGCAAGCAGAGTTAGACAACAATGATAAAGGCGCTTTCTTAATCACAGCGGTGAATGTACGAAACTTGTTAACCGACCCAGCAATTGAGGCAGCGATTCGTCAACGTGCAGAAACGGATCAAGCGATTCAGAAGAAACTTAAAGAAGTTGATTTAGCTAGAGCAGAAGCAGAACGCTTAATCGTGCAAGCAGAAGGCGAAGCAAAGGCAAATAAAATTATCAGCGAATCACTTACACCTGCTTTGAAAGAACTACGCTTGGCGGAAATCCAACGAGACGCGGCAATTGCAATCGCTTCAAAAGCGGGCAATACGGTTTTGTTAGGCAATGCCACGCCCTTAGTGAACGTGAATAAGTAAATAAACACACAAATAATCCGAAGCTTGGAGTGCGCTTGTCTAAACGGAGACAAGCATTCAAATGCTATCGGTTAAATAGCTAAGCTAGATTAGCTCGTGTTTATTAGCTCAAGTAAATTAGTTCGGTTCGTCATTCCCGTCGCCGCGGGAATGACAGCTCAACTTGCAGGGTTGAACCAAACAGCACTAGGACACAAATTCCATTTTTTGTTTACTCATCTCCCAAACTTGCGCAGCAAATATTTCAAATTCCACAAGTAAAAACATTTAACAAATTCATCGTTGTGAAGGTGCTATGATCATATCGCTGTGATCTTCTTCTCAATCAGGAATTTGCTATGAAAAAGCCTTTCAAGATTTTAGCCGTCGCGCTCTCGGCTATCGTACTCTTACTGGGTCTTGGTATCGCCTATCTGAGTTTTGTATTCGACCCAAATCAATTCAAATCACAATTGATTGAGCTGGTTAAAAACAAGAAACATAGAGACTTGGCGATTGATGGCAATATTCAACTCAAGTTTTTTCCTAAACTGGGCGTCAGTTTAGAAAAGATCAAACTGTCCGAGTTTGAATCAACAACGCAATTTGCCGCAGTCGATAAAGCACAAGTTTCTCTCGCGCTTTTTCCTCTGCTACAAAAGCAAATCGTCGTCGATAAAATTTCACTACAAGGCTTACAACTACGTTATCAACGTGATGCGGCAGGTCAATCAAATATCGACGACTTAATCAAGCAAGAATCCACAAACAAAGAAGCCGAATCGACTAGCTCAGCAACGCAGCAAATGCGTTTCGATATTGAAGGTATTGAAATTGCACAATCGAATTTTGCAATTGACGATCAAAAAAGTGAATTAAAAGGACGCATTCACGATCTCAATTTAAGTACCGGAAAAATCAGCGACAAAAATAAAACGCCGATCAAGTTCAGCGCGCAATTCCAATTTGCGCAACCCAAAGCGGAAGCAAAAATCGACATCAATACGCAATTGCGCTTCGACATCGAACAAAAACTGCTCGACCTGCAAGATCTCAAAACACAAATCGCCGGCAAACTAGGCAGCAATCCTTTTGATGTTGAAATCGGCACAGCAGCAATGCAACTCAGCCCGAACAAAAGTGCTAGCGAACAAATTCAGCTAGCCGCCAAACTAGGTGGTACTCAAGAATTGAATACGCAAATTGTGTTGAGTAAGTTACAGATACAGGATAAACAATTGCAAATTGCCGAGCTCAGTGCGCAAGCACAAAGCAAACAGGCTGGCAGCAGCAAACAAGTCAATTTGAAATCTAGTCTAAGCATGGGGCTCGATACCCAAGTTGTGCAACTGCCGCAGTTAGCGCTACAAATTAAGTTGAATGATCCAAAACTCGCGCAAACCGAAATCCTTATCCCTATCAATGGACAATTCAGTGCCAATCTAAAGGATAAGTCACTTGATACCAAGCTGGATGCAAAATTTGACGAAACCAAATTGCAAACATCAGTACAAGTGAATAATTTTTCAAATCCGGCAATCAGCTTTAAGGTCGATATCGATAAAATCAATCTAGATCGTTATATTAAAAATGCAGCGGAACCTGCAAAAGCAGATAACAGCAAAGAAGAAGATCTCAATCTAAGTGCATTCAAATCCTTGAACCTAGATGGTCTGATCCGCATCGGAGCGCTTCAAGTTAAAAACCTAAAGATCAATCAAGTTGCTTTACCAATTAAAGCAAACCAAGGAAAGATCGCCATGAACGGTATTACGGCACAACTGTATCAAGGCAGTGTCGCTGGCAATATGGGATTTGACGTCGACGGAAACCACTTTCAAATGCAACAAAATTTAAGTAATGTGCAGATCAATCCTATCTTGGTCGATTTCATGCAAAAAGATATTGTTGAAGGTCGCGGCAACCTCAACCTCAACATCAACACCCACGGCAAACGCGTATCGCAATTTAAAGATAATTTAAACGGCAGCGTACGGACGCAATTAACTGACGGTGCGGTGAAAGGGATTAACTTAGCAAAATCCTTGCGCGACTTTAAAGCGAAAATTCTCAATAAGGCAGATCAGCAACAAGCTGCAAACAAAAATGAGAAAACCGACTTCTCAGCATTTTCAGTTTCAATGCAATTTGTTGACGGCATAGGTAACAGCGACGATCTCGATATGAAATCACCGTTCTTGCGAGTTGGTGGTAAAGGACAAGTGAATCTACGCAATAGCAGCCTCGATTACACCGCACGCACAACCCTTGTGAATACATCAGCAGGACAAGATGGCGCTGATTTATCGCAACTAAAAGACCTAAGCATTCCAGTACGAATCAGCGGCCCATTCGACAAACTAGGCTATCAAATCTTATTCTCACAAATCGGCAGCGAAGCCTTGAAATCAGCATTCAAAGCAAAAGCAGCTCCTGTTCTTGAAGAGAAGAAAAAAGAATTAAAAGAGAAAGTGAATGAGGAGTTGAAAGGGAAATTGAAGGGATTGTTTGGGCAATGAAATGCCAAGCTATTTCTAGAATTTAAATCTGATTTTGAAATTAAACTAACATGAAAAAAGGCGAATCTGTCAGCGCAGACTCGCCTTTTTCCCTACCATCTAACCCACAACTTCACATCAAAAAAACTTAGCTTTTCTCAGTGAAGCAAACCTGAGCATTAGAAGTTATAACGTGCAGTTACACGCAAATTACGTGGCGTTTGAAACACAGTTGGTGACTGATAGTTTTGATTAAAACGACCTGGCGGCGTTTTACTTGTGCTGCGACTGTAATCACTACGTTCAGCCCACTCTTGCACAGTGCGTGTATCAAATACATTGACCAACGAGAATTGAACAGTCAATAAATGATCACCGAACTTTTTGTTATAGTTCACCGACAAATCTAACTGCGCAGTCCAAGGCGTACGTGGACCAGTACCGCGTGGGTGCAATTCGCTTACCCCATCTTTATTCATGCAGTAGTAGCTCGAAGCACTAGTGTATGCGCCAGAACCTCCATTGGTTGTTCCATCTGCACCCAAGTAATCAGGTACCGTAGTTGGCACAAAACCCAAGCAACTGGTTGCACGACCTGACGTAATACGAGAGTTCAGACCAGCTGTCCATGTCTCATTAAACTTGTATGAACCATACAGTTTGAACTGATGACGGCGGTCATTTGGCAAATAGCCATATGAACCATCGGTGAACGAACCAAAGTCGAAGTCTTGCGTAATACCCGCATCAGTTTGATTCAAGTTCGACTGCACGTAGCCCTCGGCGGTACCACGGCTCTTCGCCCAGACATACGATGCACCACCACCCCAGGCGCCGTCAAACGGGCGTTCCAATGTGAACTCTAAAGCATCGTAATCACGCTCGTATGTCGCCAAACCCAAATACTTCGCTGGAATTGTTCCGCGAACCAGTTTGCCATCGCCATTCAAGTCCATTAACAAAGTCAAATCTTCACCCGGATTCATCAATACACAACCTGCTAGAGATTTGTGATTGAATTTGGTATAGCCCTGATCTTTCGCCCACTTTGCGATTTGTGCGGTACCACAATAATCGTCCATACCTGCATTAATACGATTCTTGGTGTACTTTACGCCGTAGGCAAGTGACTTGTTAATCGATTGCTGAAAACCAAAAATAACCTCGTCTTTGTTCATTGGCTTCAGATTAGGATCAGCAACGGTTGCTGGATGCGGCAAGCGCTCTGATCCATTGATAATGGCTTGCCCAATTTCGGTCAAACCCGTTGGCACCGCACTCTTTGGATCCTTACCCGTAAATGTATAGAATTTTTGTTCGCTATACGAAATCTGTGTTCCACGAATATTCGTATTCGATGCGACTGGAATATAGTAACGACCAGCATTACCATAGATCTTCAAGGTCGAATCACCTTTGACATTCCATGACACACCTAAGCGTGGCGCAAACAAATTTTTCTTTTCAGCGAATGCAACACCTTCTGCATTCTTATTAACAAATGACTCCCAGCGCAAGCCACCCGTCATACGCACATTTGGTGTAACTTGCCATGTATCTTCTAAGTATTTAGCATCGTTAAGTACTTCGTAAATGCCTGAAGAACTATATCCATAAGATACAACGACATACTCACCACCTTTTGCAACAACATTAGGTACGCCATTAACTGCACCGTTTAAGGAATAAGCGTACGCATATGACTTACCGCCGGAGCTATTTACTGATCCAGATTGGGCAGAGGTGAACTTCTGATTATCGATACCCGCGCGTATAGTATGGGTTCCCCAGTTATACTCGAGATCAAGGCGAGTATTTCTGCGTTTATCAAAGTTCTCGCCAAAGTTGGGATCACGAGTGCTCACTGCTGGGAAAGCATAGCAACCTTGACGCTGTCCTGTAGATGGACCTGTTACCGCTGGACATGTAGGATCATATGGACGGGAGGCATTAACCCCTTTCCACAATCCATAATAAGCATTGGTTCCACCAGTCAAAAGAGAAACCGCCAAATCATCCGTAATCGAACCTGTGTATTTGCCAATAAAAACCGTCGATAAATCATCTTGACTACTGATTCGAGGCGCACCTAGATGATCAACCACATAGTTTTGGCCTGCCGGATGCAACCAATCTGTTCGACGCAAAGTACTATGATTTGAAATTGCGGTTCCTTCTATACGATGATCGCCACTAATGACGTAATCCAACTTCAACATACCATTTGGACGTCCTGATTCTTCTAGCCGACTCGATGTCTTACTGTAAGTGTCACTACTACTTCTTTGTTGTGTCACCATCCCCCAAATAAACAATTTGTCTTTAATAATCGGACCACCCAAATTCGCGTTAATTTCAGTTGAGTGACTTGTATTGTTGCGACCAAAGACGAAATAACCGTTTGGATTATCCAGAACTTCTTTATCAACGACATTTTTTCCTTTGGCGCGGAAGTTCTCAGGCGCATGAATAATCGAGGCGCCACCTTTCCATTTATTGGTACCACGCTTCGTCGTCAAACTAATGACACCACCAAGAGAACGTCCATACTCCGCACTATATCCTCCCGTTTTAACTTGCTGCTGTTCAACTGCATCAAATGGCAAACTTGCGAACGTCAACAAATTACGAATGTTCGTCACATCCATACCATTGATGTAGTAACCATTTTCGGCGATAGATGCGCCAGCGACCGACGGTAAATTAGCCAAACCAGCATCACCCTGTACCGTTCCGGGTGCCAACATCGCGACTGCGGTTGCGTTACGTGCAATTGGCATAGATTGAATTTCAGCCTGCGTGAAAACTGTATTTGATTCAGAACTTGAAACATCAATTGGGCTACGTGTACGCGAACCACTCACCACAACAGAAGTGCCATCCAACTTGACTTCGGTACCAGTGCCAATCGCAACTTCAATTTCACGCGTGATACCGCCTGATGTGATTTTGTAGCGCCCTGGGGCCACCTTGCTGATGGCGAAGCTACCATCAGCGTGCGCATCAATGTGACGTACGCTACCGTTTTCGACGTTTTCTAATGTGACTTTTGCTTTAGGTGTCGCAACCCGTCCAAAAATCGACCCTTCTGAGCTTTGCGCCATTGCTGCTGTCGCAAAACACATACTGATAGCCAAGGCAATTGCAGACCTTCTGGCAAAGGCTGCTTGTTTGTTGTTTGTCATTTTTATCCTTTCTTGTGTTTTTATAAAATCCATATATGAAAAATGAAAAGATATTTGCACATATGGAAGGAATATATTAAACAGCTAGAAAAGTATGAACAATCAAAAATCTTTCTTTATAGGCTATTTTAAAAAATAAAACGCAATCTATCTCATTCTCACAACAAGTAAATTTGAACGTCATTGAATTATTTTTAATGAAGGCTTTTTTACACAACTTAATTGAAACTTTTTTGACATTTTGCTGTCGGGTTTTTTACTGCTCAACAGCGACTAAATAGTTTCAAGTAGAAACAAAAAGGCCCTCGATAAAAATCGAAGGCCTGTGGGGGAATTATCAAAAATAAAAAGGAGTTTCAAACTAAGCTGGCAAGCTAGTTAGAATTATTTACTGGTAGCAGCATCCATTTCATAACGCAATTGATTGAGGAATTCAATCAAAGGGATGGTGGCTGGCAATAAAGGTTCAACCGCGACAGTGCCTTGCCAAGCAAATGCTTGCCCTTCTAGGCTTTGTGGCTCGCCACGCCATTCACGTGCAATATAAAAATGCAAACGTACGTGGGCATGCGGGTAAATGTATTCAACGCCACACCAGGGTTCAGCTTGGATTATTTGTACCCCAAGCTCTTCCATAAATTCCCGCTTAAGTGTATCCAGTATGGATTCATCTTGCTCCACTTTGCCGCCGGGGAATTCCCAGTAACCCGCATAAGGTTTGCCTTGTGGTCGTTGTCCTAATAGGACGTCGCCATTCGGCTTCATCAAAATGCCGACAGCGACATTCACTGGGCTTGCGCTCATAGTTTGCATTTCAGAAAAATGTAAGGAAAATTTATGCTTGGCGACCAGCAAAATCGCGGGCGAATTGCCACGCGACACGGCCTGATCGTGAACCGCGTTGCAAGGCCCAACGCAGTGCATCTGCTCGCGCCGCCTCGATCTGGGCTGGTGTACAAGAAAAACTTCGCAACCAATATGCAACGATATCTAAATAATCGTCTTGCTTAAACGGATAAAACGACACCCACAAACCAAAGCGCTCAGACAATGAAATCTTTTCTTCTACTGTTTCACCTGGATGCAAATCACCATCTTCATCATGCGTATAGCTCGCATTGTCAGACATCTTTTCTGGCATTAGATGGCGTCGATTCGAAGTTGCGTAGATCAACACATTGTCTGATTGCGCTGAGATGCTGCCATCAAGTGCAACTTTTAAGGCTTTATAACCAGCTTCGCCATCTTCAAATGAAAGATCATCACAAAACAGAATAAATTTCTCTGGGCGTTCTGCGATCAGATCAATGATGTCTGGTAAATCGCTCATATCGGCCTTATCGATCTCAATTAAACGCAATCCTTGCGTCGCAAGTTCTTGCAAGCAGGCTTTAATTAACGAGGATTTTCCAGTGCCGCGTGCACCGGTCAATAAGACATTATTCGCAGGTTTCCCTTGCACAAATTGGCGCGTGTTTTGGGCGATCAATTCTTTTTGTGTATTGATGTGCTGTAAATCTTCGAACACCAATTTACTCGTATGTTTTACTGCTTGCAAATATCCTTGACCAGCCCGTTTCCGCCAACGAAAGGCCGTCGCTGCCTGCCAATCGGGTGCTGGCAAAGCCGCTGGCAAGTAAATCTCGATACGATTGAGTAACTGCTCTGCACGTTGCAAAAATTGATCAAGTTGGGACATAAGAAATGGCGCAATGAAGTCGCAGAGGAACAAATTCTGGATGGGTTATACGGCAATTACAATGGCTTCCACGCTCACTTCTTCTCCTCATCGGTGAAGAAGCGAACGAAGCCAATCAAAAATCAAGAACGATAATCAGCGTTGATGGATACATAGTCGTGCGACAAATCGCAAGTCCATACGGTGGTCTTCGCCGTGCCGCGCGCTAATTTGACGTGAATCGTGATTTCACTTTGCTTCATTACGCGTTGTCCATCTTCTTCGCGATAATCTGGATTGCGACCACCATTTTTGGCGACCCAAACATCGTCCAAATACAGATTGATCTTACTAACATCCAAATCATTCACACCCGCATAACCAATCGCAGCGAGAATCCGACCAAGATTTGGATCGGATGCAAAGAAGGCGGTTTTAACTAAAGGTGAATGGGCGATCGAGTAGGCAATCTTACGGCATTCATCTACATCCAAACCTTCTTCAACAACGATGCTAATAAATTTGGTTGCGCCTTCGCCATCGCGAATAATCATGTGCGCCAATTTTTGCGACAAGGCGATCACCGCTTCCGCGAGCGCGTTATATTCTGGCGTATCCAGTTCGTTGATCTCTAAGGCCGAAGTGCCGGTCGCAATCAACATAAAGGAATCATTGGTCGATGTATCGCCATCAATCGTGATGCAATTAAAAGAATGATCTGCCGCTTTCTTTACCAGATGATCCAAAACCGCTTGCGACACCTTTGCGTCTAAAGCCAAGTAACCCAACATCGTCGCCATGTTTGGTTTGATCATGCCAGCACCTTTGCTGATGCCAGTCAAAGTCACTGGAATACCGTTAATAACGACTGAGCTTGAAGCTGCTTTTGGCTGCGTATCGGTGGTCATAATCGCTTCTGCAGCGGCAAACCAATTATCTTCACTCAAACTAGCAATTGCTGCCGGCATACCAGCGATCAAACGATCAACCGGCAATTGTTCCAAAATAACGCCTGTCGAGAACGGCAAAATTTGTGATGGCTCGCATCCCAAATATTCTGCCAAGGCATGGCAAGTTGCATTCGCTGCGGCGAGTCCTGCATCGCCAGTTCCTGCATTGGCATTACCGGTATTTACCACTAGTGCGCGAATTGGACCAACCGCCATGTGCGGACTCTCTAAATGGGCTTTGCACACTTGCACCGGAGCTGCGCAAAAACGATTCGTTGTAAATACCCCTGCCACTGTCGCTGTTGGTGCTAACTTCATCACCAACAAATCTTTACGATTTGCCTTGCGAATACCTGCCTGAGCAAAACCCAGTTCAATACCTTTCACTGGTTTTAAATCGGCGGCGAGTGGAATCGGAGAATTAACGGCCATGGTGTCAGTCCTAGCGTAAAAATGAACAATGAAGCCGCTATTTTAGTTTATTTGCAGAACGTTTTAGTAAGGATGTTCTTTGTAATTCGGAAAAATTATCCGCAGCGAATTTTGCCCAAAATAAATCGAATTAAATCATGATGTTAAAATGCATTTCCAATGCTAAGCATCAATTTCAGGAGAGTCCACTTTGACACATAATATTTCCTTAATTACCACCTTAGCAGCAGGCTTTGGCTTTGCACTGATCTTCGGCTTCATTGCAGAAAAGATTAAGCTGCCCGCCTTAGTCGGCTATCTCGTTGCAGGGATTTTGATAGGCCCAGCCACACCAGGCTTTGTTGCCGACGCCAATATCGCTTCGCAACTCTCTGAGATCGGCGTCATGTTATTGATGTTTGGTGTCGGTCTGCATTTTTCTTTAAAAGATTTATTAGCTGTCAAACGCATCGCCCTTCCTGGTGCGGTATTACAGATGGGCTTGGCCACTGGCTTAGGTATGTTGATGGCATGGTGGCTGGGTTGGAGTTTTGGTAGCGGTTTGGTGTTTGGCTTATCTCTCTCGTGTGCCAGTACCGTAGTACTGCTAAAGGCATTAGAAGCACGTGGCATTTTAGATTCTATGAATGGCCGCATCGCAGTAGGTTGGTTGGTGGTCGAAGATCTAGCGACTGTGCTCTTTTTGGTTTTATTACCAGCGCTGGCTGGCGTGTTGGGTGGTACGGTCAGCACTGCAACACCAGAAACACCGCTGTGGATGGCGTTAGGAAAAACCTTATTACAGGTGGCCGCTTTCATCGTCTTGATGTTGGTTGTTGGTCGCCGTGTATTACCTTGGTTGTTATGGCAGGTATCACGCACCGGTTCTCGTGAGTTATTTACTTTATCGGTGATTGCTTGCGCGATCGGCATCGCGTTTGGCGCGTCTGCCTTGTTCAGTGTGTCGTTTGCGCTCGGTGCTTTTTTCGCTGGCACTGTGATGCGCGAGTCAGAATTTAGTCATCGTGCTGCCGAAGAATCACTGCCATTACGCGATGCATTTTCAGTCTTATTCTTTGTCTCAGTCGGCATGTTGTTTGATCCTGTGATCGTACTCGAACAACCATTACGTGTATTGGGCGTGGTAGCAATTATTATCTTTGGCAAATCCTTAGCGGCAGTTGCCTTGGTCATTGCATTTCGCTATCCACTCAATACCGCACTAACAGTGGCAGCGAGCTTGGCGCAAATCGGTGAGTTCTCATTTATTCTCGCTGGCCTTGGTGTTAGTCTTGGCTTAATGCCAGCTGAAGGCATGAGTTTAATTTTGGCGAGTGCATTAATCTCTATTGCGCTCAACCCGGTTCTGTTTGCCACTGTTGAGCCGATACGTCGATGGGCGCTGGCCAACTCACAATTAGCGCGTAATCTAGAGCAAAGACAAGATCCTTATGCCGAGTTACCGCAATCGACAGACAATAAATACTTGCAGGGACAAATCGTATTGGTTGGCTATGGTCGAATAGGTAGCAGAATCGGTGCCGCATTAAGCGCACAGCATATTCCGTTTGTAGTGGCTGAACAAAATCGCGAACTGGTTGAAAAAATTCGCGGTCAAGGCATCGTTGCGGTATCTGGTAATGCGGCTGATGCAATAGTCTTGGTGCAGGCTCACATACATGATGCCGCGATGCTGGTGATCGCGACACCAGATACCTTAAACGCACGTCAAATGATTCACACTGCCCGCACGCTCAATCCCAACATAGAAATTATTATGCGGGCAGATAGTGCCGACGAAATGCAATTGCTCAAGGAAGAAACTCAAGCGAACTCAGACATTGTGTTCTTGGGCGAAGAAGAGCTAGCAAAAGGTATGGCGAACCATGTGCTAACACGCTTTTTAACAGATACAGTTAAGGATCACAAAACTCACTAAACACCAGCGATCTTCTTAGGACGGTCGCCGCAATGACAAAACCCGCCATTCATCATTTGTACAAAGGATGAATGGCGGGCTTTGTTTTTTTAGCCGCTTACTTTTACTTCAGTTTTACTTCAGTTTTACTTCAGCTTTAATTTAACTTTTGACGTAGCTTTCACTCTTGCTAGTAGATGATCAACACAAAGCAAAACAGAACGCAATTTGTGTTGATTCAATCACGTAAATCCTAAATCGTATTCCCAACAATTGGTCCTTTACCACTGTACTTATCTAGAGCGAGATAGAGCACCGGTGTAATGAAGAGCGTGATCGCTTGTGAGAAAATCAAACCACCGACCACCGCCAAACCTAAAGGCTGACGTAACTCAGCACCCGCACCTAATCCCAGAGCAATCGGCAAAGCACCAACTAGCGCCGCCAGAGTCGTCATCATGATAGGACGGAAACGCTCAATACAGGCTTCACGGATTGCATCAGTCGGATTCATGCCGCGATTGCGTTGTGCATCGAGCGCGAAGTCAATCATCATAATCGCGTTCTTCTTGACGATACCGATCAATAGCAAGATACCGATAGTTGCAATCAAGGTCAGGTCTTTACCAAACATTTCTAACATCAGCAAAGCACCAACCGCAGCCGATGGCAAACCAGCCAAAATCGTAATCGGATGAATGAAGCTCTCGTACAAGACGCCTAGCAAAACATAGATCACCAACAAAGCAGATATGATCAAAATCATTTGCCCAGCTTGCGAATCTTTAAACACCGCAGCATCACCTCCATACGAAGTAATAATCGATGACGGTAATTTGATTTCATCTTTAAACTTATCGATCTTATTGGTCGCATCACCTAAAGGCATATCCGGCGCAAGATTGAATGACACCGTAACTGCTTGTAACTGACCGACGTGATTAATCGCCGTTGGGCCCACTGTACGCGTAACCGTCGCAAAACTCGACATCGGCACTAAATTACCCGTATTACTACGCACATAGATACTGCCAATTGCAGACTCGTCTTTACGATTTTCTGGCCCTACTTCAAGTACCACGGCATAACTATCAACACTGGTAAATAAAGTCGCAATTTGTCGCTCACCAAATGCACTATACAAAGCAGCACGAATTGCATCGATACCCACGCCTAGAGAATTCGCACGATCTCGATCAATTGAAATCGACGCTTGCAAACCTTTCAGTTGTGAATCAGTCGTAACGTCTTTAAAACCAGGATCAGCACGCATTTTGTCCTGCATCTTGAAAGCCCAGCTACTGAGTTCACTCGCATCCACACTTTGCATGATGAATTGGTATTGACTCTTACTTGGACGACCACCTAACTGTAAGTTTTGGGTTGGTCGCAAGAACACCGTGATTCCTGGTACCGCCTTCAATTTATTACGTAATCCTTCAACCACTTCTTTCATCGGCTTACGTTCACCACGCGGCTTCAGATTAATAAAACCACGTCCAGTATTTTGCGAACCGCCACCGCCATGAAACGAAGAAACCGTCAACACATTAGGATCTTCGCGCAAAATCTTGGCGACCTTTTCTTGCAAGATCACCATCGCCGGAAACGACGTATCTTCAGCTGCTTCGGTAGAAACATTAATCTGTCCGATATCTTCTTCAGGGAAGAAACCCTTTGGAATGGTATGGAACAAATAAGCAGTTGCAATAAACGTCAACAGTGCAACGAATAACACAAACTTACGATGCGCCAGCGCCATATCCAAACCGCGCGTGTAAGCATGCAAAGAAGCGGTAAAGCCACGTTCAAAACTATGTGTTAAGGCACCCATCCACTTGGATGGCGCCGCATGGTCACGCTCTGCCTTCAAGAAACGGCTTGCTAACATCGGTACCAAAGTCAATGAAACAAAGGCTGACACGATGATCGCTAAACTAACCACGACCGCAAATTCATGGAACAGTTGACCAATCACGCCGGGCATAAAGAAAATCGGAATAAACACCGCGATCAATGAAGTTGAGATAGAAATAATCGTAAACCCAACCTCGCGTGACCCTTTTAATGCCGCTTCAAACGGAGACTCACCCATTTCTACATGTCGAATAATATTTTCCAACATCACAATCGCATCATCGACAACCAAGCCCACCGCCAAGGTAATCCCCAGTAGCGAAATATTGTCTAGGGTATAGTCAAACGCCCATAGCAAAAAGACCGCGCCAACCAAAGATACGGGCAAAGACAATGCCGGAATGATGGTCGCGACCATGTGACGCAAGAATAAGAAAATCACCACGATCACGAGGAAAATCGTTAGCAGCAAAGTCAAATTCACATCATGTAAAGCATCACGCACCGAGACCGAACGATCATTCGCTAGTGTGATATTCACCGACGCTGGCAATTGCGCTTTAAAGCCTGGAATCGCCGCCTTAATCGCGTCCACCACCTTCACCGTATTGGCGTCGGTCTGACGTTGAATCGCCAACATAATCGCTGGCTCGCCGTTGAAATTACCAACCGACTTCACGGTTTCATAACTATCTTCAACACTCGCGACATCGCGCAAACGAACAACTTGCCCGCCCTTATTGCTGACAATAATATTGGCAAACTCGGCAGCGTTTTGTAATTGTTTATTCGCGACGATGGTTAAGGTTTGTTTGTCACCATCCAAAGTGCCAACAGGGGCAATCGAATTGGCAGCTCGGATACTAGTCGTAATTTCATCGAAACCGATATTGCGTGTTGCCAATGCACCTGGGTCAACTCTAATACGCACCGCATAGCGACGAATACCAAAAATATTGACCTGCGCAACGCCAGCTAAAGTCGACAAATTAGGCGAGATCAAATGTTCAGCATAATTGGTTAATTCGGACAAACTGAGCGATGGAGAAGTCAATGCCAATACCAACACAGCGGAATCGGCGGGATTCACTTTGCGATACGATGGCAACGAAGTCATTTCGATAGGCAAAGATCGCTGCGCGCGTAACAATGCTGCCTGCACGTCGACCGCTGCATCATCAACATTGCGACTAGGATCAAATTCCAAAGTCAAGGAAGTGGAACCTAGCGTACTGCTTGAACTAATTGTGGCAAGACCCGGAATAGTCGAGAATTGTTTTTCTAACGGCAACGCAACTGAGGTAGCCATCGTCTCTGGACTTGCACCTGGCAAACCAGCACCAACGCTAATAACTGGCGTGTTATAACTAGGTAGAGCAGCAATCGGTATCATGCGATACGCCAAAATACCTGCGATCACCACCGAGATATTCAGCAATATCGTCATCACCGGACGACGAATAAATAACTCCGATAAGTTCATGATGCACTCGCTGCGGAAGCTGCCGCTGATGCTGCTGATGCTGCTGAGGCTGGACTTGGAGCAGTTGCCCCTGCAGAAGCAGACGGATTCGAAGCAGATTTTTTCGCTTCGGATTTATCGGATTTATCCGACTTATCTGCCTCACCATTACTGCCATTTCCACCAATCGCATCAGCTCGATCCTTAATCGGCACGCCTGGACGTAAGTTTTGTTTACCCTCAAGCACTACCTTCGCACCTTCTTCCAAGCCGGTCACGATCGCGTCATTGCCATAGCTATACTGCACTTTCACTGGCTTCTGTGCTGCCTTGCCATCTTTATCCGCAACAAAAACTGTCACCGCATTTACACCGATCACCAAAGCATCGCGTGGTACAACGATCACATCTTTGAGCGTTAACACACTCAAATCAATATTCGCATAAGCGCCCGGCCACAGCTTCATCTCTTTGTTATCGAACACCGCTTTCACTTTCACAGTGCCAGAGACTGGATCAACCACGTTATCAATAAACTGCAACTTGCCTTTGAAGCTTAAGTTGCTATCTGGAAGACTCGCCATCGCAACACTGTCACCACGCTTCAAACTATCCAAAGCGTCTGAGAGATTGCGTTGAGGCAGTGGGAAAGTAATAGCGACTGGGTCCATTTGAGTAATAGTGACCAAGGACGCGCCTGAAGTACTTGGTTGCACCAAAGAACCTGGGAACACGTTGATCAAACCGGTACGTCCACTTACTGGTGCAACAATACGGCTATAACCCAAACTGACTTTGGCAGCAGCAACTGCTGCTTTGGCTGCATCAACCACCGCTTGCTGGGCGTTGACGCTAGTTTGCGCAGCATCAACCACGCTTTGTGACTGGAATTTTTGCGCAAACAATTCTTTGCTGCGTGCCAGTTGCCGTTGATTCTCCGACAAACTCGCAAGTTCTTTATCTAACTGCGCCTGTGCTTTTGTCAAATTAACCGTATCAGTGCGGTTATCTAGGGTGAATAAAATATCACCAGCGCGCACGAATTGCCCTTCTTTAATGTGGACCTTCTCTATCACGCTGGAAATCTGCGGACGCACATCAACAATGTTCAAAGATGAAACGACACCGTTAGCTTTTAATTTCACTTCATAGTCGCGTTTCTGCGCTAACACGGTGTTCACAATTACCGGGCGATTTTTATCTGCCTTGCCGCCTATCGTCTGTCCGGCCACAATTTCTGTGCTTCCAGATCCATCCTTCTTCCACATCCAATAGCCGCCAGCGGCGACAGCTACGGACAAAGCGAGTACCGAGATTTTTGCGTTTTTCATGTTGATTTGATTTTCAGATCGAAGCACCTTAGACAATTGATACAGAGAAAGTTCTGTAACGCATTGTAAATTGGGTGCAAATTATTTCGGTTCAGACAACACACTAATTCAAGACAAACTGAGCAAGTTTTCTGCAAACGAAATACGGAGATTGTTTGATGTACAGAATCTTAACAAAGAAAAAGCCAGCACTAAGGCTGGCTTTGTTCTTTTATACGTTTTGTTACCAAAACGACGCGATCAATTTAAAGATCTACATGCTAATTCGGCAATTTACACAACTGCGCCATCAGTCTCGTCTTTTTCTTTCACTGGCTTGATCAAGTCTTCGCGTTTAACACCTAACCACATCGCGATTGCCGCAGCGACGAAAACGGATGAGTAAATACCAAAGCAAATACCAATCGTCAACGCTTTGGCAAAGCCCGCCAAAGTTGGGCCACCAAAAAGCAACATCGACAACACCATCATCTGCGTAGAACCGTGCGTGATGATGGTACGAGAAATCGTGCTGGTAATCGCGTTATCGATCACTTCTGTTACCGTTGCTTTACGCATCTTCAAGAAGTTTTCACGAATACGATCGAAAATAACTACGGATTCGTTGACGGAATAACCCAACACCGCCAACACCGCTGCCAATACAGCAAGGTCGAACTCCCACTGGAAGAAGGCGAAGAAACCAAGAATAATCACCACGTCATGCAAGTTCGCGATAATCGCTGACACCGAGTATTTCCACTCAAAGCGAATTGCCAAATACGCCATCACGCCGACGATCACAAACAACAATGCCATCACACCATCATGTGCCAATTCATCCCCAACTTGTGCGCCAACCAAGGCGGTTCTTTGCAGTTTGACATCTGGATGATCAACTTTCAGTGCATTTAAGACGCGCTCGTTTTGCGCAGTAATCATCGCATTCAGTTCTTTTTCGGTCGGCTTGGCTGCGCCTTCGGCAACTTTTGGTAATGGCATACGTATCACCACATCTTGTGCCTTACCAAAAGTTTGCACTACAACTTCACTCAAACCAAGTGCTTTAATCGTCTCACTAATTTTTGTCGTATCAGCAGCTTGACTATAGCTCACCTCCATTGAGGTACCGCCGGTGAACTCAACGGATAAATGCAAACCACGGGTTAGCAAGAAAAATACTGCGGCAACAAAAGTAACTGCTGAGATGACATTAAAAATCAGCGCATGGCGCATGAAAGGTATGTCGCGTTTAATACGGAATAATTCCATGATAAATTCCTAAATCTTTTTCTTAATTGACTAAGTACTGTGTATGCAATTTTTTTCAAATTGAAATTACTCAGTAGGCTTCCAAATTTGACCAATTGAAATCGAAGTCAATTTCTTCTTACGGCCATACCAAAGATTCACTACACCGCGCATCACAAATACCGCGGAGAAAATCGAAGTCAAAATACCTAAGCAATGCACAATCGCAAACGCTTTAATTGGGCCTGAACCAAATAACAATAAAGCCAAACCAGCAATCAAGGTAGTCACGTTCGAATCAAGAATCGTTGCCCAAGCACGATCAAAACCTTGCAAGATCGCATGCTGTGGCGAATTGCCCGCACGTAGTTCTTCTCGAATCCGCTCATTAATCAATACGTTAGCGTCAATCGCCATACCGAGTGCCAAGGCAATCGCCGCCATACCTGGCAAAGTCAAGGTCGCTTGCATCACCGACAAAATACCGACCAATAATAATAAATTGACGCCCAATGCGAACACACTAAAGAATCCGAATACCATGTAGTACACAATCATAAACACGGCGATCGCGGCAAAACCATACATCGTGGAATGAATACCTTTAGTGATATTTTCTGCACCCAATTGCGCACCGATCGTACGTTCTTCAATCACTTCCATCGGCGCCGCTAATGCACCTGAGCGCAATAACAAAGCTAACTCATTTGCCTCATTGGTTGAGCGCATGCCAGTAGTGCGGAATTTGCTGCCAAGTACATCCTGAATCGTCGCCACTTGTAACAACTCGCCTTTACCTTTTTCAAACAAAACAAAGGCCATGCGTTTACCAACATTGGGGCGAGTTGCCTCAGTCATACGACGACCGCCTTCAGAATTCAAATCGATACTAACTGCTGGTTGCTGATTTTCATCAAAGCTCGCTTGTGCGCCAGTAATCGCATCACCGGTAACAATCGGCTCTTTGTACAGAATCGCTGGACCACCACGGCCAACTTTAAACATCTCGGAACCAAATGGCACTGCCGTATTTTCATCAACAAGACCGATCACGCTTTCATCAACCAAGCGCACTTCTAAAGTCGCAGTACGACCAATAATTGATTTGGCACGCGCAACGTCTTGCACACCAGGCAATTGCACCACGATACGATCTGCGCCTTGTTGCTGAATAATCGGTTCTGCTACACCAATTTCATTTACACGTTTCGACAAGGCAGAAATATTTTGCTTCACGCCTTCATTCATTAAATTAGTCAATGCATCTGGCTTGATCGTCACTTTGATAGCGATGTCGCTATTGTCAGCCGTCACCACACTATCGAGCATATTCACATCGTTCATTTGACGCGCAATAATGTCACGTGCCTTAGCACGCGTTTCTGCATCACGGAACTTTACCGTCACCGATGAGGCATCGCGTGAAATACCAGCGTGACGAATTTCTTTGTCTTTCAGCGTACTACGCAAACTAGACTGCAAACTATTCAAACGATTATTCAGTACGGCTGAAGTATCGACTTTCATCAAGAAATGCACGCCACCGCGCAAGTCCAAACCTAAGTACATAGGGAAAGCGTGTAACTTCTGCATCCATTCTGGCGTATTCGGTAGCAGATTCAATGCTACGGTATACACAGGATCACTAGGATCTACATTCAAACCTTTTTCCAATGCAGCTTTCGCTTTGAACTGCGCATCGGTCGTTGCGAAACGCGCGCGAATCGAACCTTGAATTCCGTTGTAATCAAAGGAGTAACCAGTTGAACTGATACCCGCTTCTTTCAACACCTGTTCAACTCGGGTAATCATACTTTCGTCGACTTTGATAGTCGCTTTAGCACTATTAATTTGCACGGCAGGGGAATCACCGAAGAAATTCGGTGCAGCATACAAAGCGCCAAAGACCAAGGAGATCAAAATGACGATGTACTTCCAGAGAGGATAACGATTCATAGCGGATTCAAGAAAAAGAACTACACAAACTACGTAAAACTCAGAAACTAAAATAAATCAGGGGCAAAGCGATGCGTTTTGCCCCTGTTGCGAAGATCGCTGATTTATTTCAGCGTGCCTTTTGGTAACAATGTCGTCACTGCGCTTTTTTGAACTTGCATTTCAACGCCATTACTAATTTCTACGGAAACAAATGCATCCGCAACTTTCGTTACTTTGCCAGCGATACCACCAGCTGTAATCACTTCATCACCCTTCGCCAAAGCATCCAACATAGCTTTTTGTTCTTTTTGACGCTTCATTTGCGGGCGGATCATGACAAAGTACAACACCACGAACATCAAAATGATAGGCAAAAAGCTCATCAAAGAAGATTCTGGCGCTGCACCAGCAGCTTGAGCGTAAGCATTAGAAATAAACACGATAAAACTCCATTGAATAAATTTTTTAAAACAAATCAGAGACTTGCACGCATCTTGGGGCAATGTTGAAGATTTAAAGCCCTACAATATTTTTGCCAAAATGTTCAGCATTTTTCATGCCTAGCAACAAAGCGCAACATTCTAGCACTTGCTTCGCTAGATTCTGCCAATTCATTCCAGCAAAGCGAAAACTTGTTGTGCAAACGATTCTTGAAGGCAAATTGATAACAATTTGCCTCAAGAATCCGATGTTGGCTGATATTTTCAGTATGAACTTATAAAGTTTTGAGCCTAACTACACCCCACGCGCTCGATCCGCTTTGAATTGCGCCACGAACTCAGGGAAGCGGTCTTCATCCAAAGACAAACGAATCTGGCGCATGAGTTCGAGGTAATAGTGCAAATTGTGGATAGTATTTAAACGTGCGCCGAGGATTTCGCCAGTGCGGTGTAAATGATGCAAGTAAGCGCGGGAGAAGTTTTTGCAGGCATAGCAGGTGCAGGTTTCGTCTAATGGCGCTTTGTCTTCTTTGTAACGTGCGTTCTTGATTTTGACATCACCAAAGCGGGTAAAGATCCAGCCGTTACGCGCATTGCGAGTTGGCATCACGCAGTCAAACATATCGATACCGTTTGCCACACCCGCAACTAAGTCTTCTGGTGTGCCGACACCCATTAAATAGTGCGGTTTGTTTTCTGGTAATTTAGGACCGACGTGCGAGAGAATGCGCAGCATGTCTTCTTTTGGTTCACCGACGGACAAGCCGCCGATTGCCATGCCATCGAAACCCATTTCATTCAAAGCCGCCAAAGACTCATCACGCAAGTTCTCGAACATGCCGCCTTGCACGATACCGAACAAGGCATTCGGATTTTCGCCGCCTTTAAATTCATTCATTGAACGTTGCGCCCAACGCAAAGACATGCGCATGGATTTGCCCGCTTCTTCACTCGTCGCTGGACGTCCATCGATTTCATACGGAGTGCATTCATCGAATTGCATCACGATGTCGGAATTCAATGCTCGCTGAATTTGCATGGAAATTTCCGGTGACAAGAACAAGCGCTCACCACTAATAGGGGAAGCGAACTTCACACCTTCTTCGGTAATCTTACGCATGGCGCCGAGCGAGAATACTTGGAAGCCACCAGAGTCGGTCAGAATAGGTTTATCCCAGCCCATGAAATCGTGCAAGCCGCCAAATTTATTCACAACGTCTAAGCCTGGACGCAACCACAAATGGAAGGTATTGCCCAAAATGATGTGCGCGTCGATTTCTTTGAGTTCGAGCGGCGACATCGCCTTCACCGAACCATACGTTCCCACTGGCATAAAAATCGGCGTTTCGATCACGCCATGATTGACGGTAACGCGACCACGACGCGCGGCAGTGGTTTTGTCTTTTTTGATTAATTGAAATTCGAGCATAGGGTTTACCGACCTAGATAAAAAGTTGGGACTAAAAAATTAAAAGCTTAACCACAGAGGCGCAGAGATCGCAGAGTTTCTTAATTATTTTCTGTCCTCCGCTTTATTACACCGTGCACATCTAGAAATTCAATATCAGGGATGCAGTACAAGGCGCCAAGTACAGCAATACGTCGGTATTGCGCGCATTGGCGACGCCGTAATGCGCCCTGAGATTGGATTTATTGGTGTGCACCTGAGCGATTCGTTAATAACATCGCATCACCATAACTAAAGAAACGATACTTCTGCGCGATCGCATGCGCGTAGGCTTCACGTATCGCATCGTAACCTGCAAATGCTGAGACTAGCATCATTAATGTTGATTTTGGTAAGTGGAAATTCGTAATCAAACGATCTACTGTTTTGAAGAAATATCCTGGCGTAATGAAGAGACGCGTATCGCCACTGCCTGCGACCAATTCACCAGTTTGTGAAGCCGATTCTATCGCTCGCATACTTGTAGTGCCAACGCAGATCACGTTTTTGCCTGCTGCTTTAGTCGCACGCACTGCCGCGACTGTCTCTTCAGGTACCGTGTACCACTCGCTATGCATGTCGTGTTTACTTAGGTCTTCGGTACGCACAGGTTGGAAAGTGCCAGCGCCTACATGCAAAGTGACGAAGGCGAGCTGTATGCCTTTGGCTTTACATTTTTCTAAAAGTGCTTCATCAAAATGCAAGCCCGCAGTCGGTGCAGCGACTGCGCCCGGCACGCGTGAGTACACAGTTTGATAGCGATGTTCATCAAAATCATCGGCTTCGTGATTGATATACGGCGGCAGTGGCAGACGACCATATTTCTCGATGAGCTCAAACACATCACCTGGAAAATGTAGGGTAAAAAATTCTCCGGCGCGTTCGCCGACTGTCACGTCGAAGGCGTCTGCCAAACGAATCTTGCTGCCAGCCAGCGGCGATTTTGAGGCGCGTAATTGGACGTGTACGATATGTTCATCTGCGGTGTTCTTAATTACGCGTTCGACCAACATCTCCACTTTGCCGCCGGTTTCTTTCGCACCAAAAAAACGCGCTTTCAAAACGCGGGTATCGTTAAATACCAATAAATCGCCCGCATCGAGTTGCTCCACGATATCGGCAAATTGACGATCCACAATGCCTGTATCACTCACGTGCAACAGGCGCGACGCAGTACGATCCAGCAAAGCCGTTTGCGCAATCAGCTCGGGAGGGAGTTCAAAATCAAAATCACTGAGTGAGTACATAATTACACCAAAATAAAAACTACTTCTTGTCCGCAGCGTATGCCGCATGAGTTCATCCACAGCGCGCCTACACTTCGACCAAATACAAATTGTCGCAAATCGTCGTTTAAACTCCCTTCTCCCGCAAGCGGGAGAAGGGTCGGGGATGAGGGCAATTGAGAACGCGTCACGCCAAATTGTAAGAATGCGCTCTCAGAATCTCTACATTATGTGCAACTAGACGCCATGCAGTTTCTGAACCACCCTCATCCTAGCCCTCTCCCGCTTGCGGGAGAGGGAACTGCACCTGCTCTACGAAAAATTCCCATTACTGTATAAAAAACCAGTAGAATCAACACCATTTCGTTTCAGACCAACCCGCCATTTTACCCTATGTCAGCAAGCGCACCTATTCAGCCTGCCAGCAAGAAAAAAACTGCACCAGCCAAACCTGTGCGCTTGGAAGAGAAATTTGCCAGGCTAGGTCTGCGTTCTGACATGGATTTCGTCTTGCATCTACCGATGCGTTACGAAGATGAGACGGAAATTGTCTCTATGCGTGATGCCGGTTTTCGGGGTGGTAGTTCTGTACAAGTCGAGGGCGAAGTGACGGAATGTGATATCCAATATCGCCCGCGCCGTCAATTAGTCGTCACGATTAGCGACAATACTGGGCAAGTGGTGTTACGTTTTTTGAATTTTTACGGCAGTCAAATTAAGCAAATGGCAGTCGGGATGCGGGTGCGGGCGCGCGGCGAATTAAGACATGGCTTCTTTGGTGCGGAGATGGTACATCCGACTTATAAGATGGTGAATGAAGGCGCTGCACTACCAACCGCGCTGACACCTGTTTATCACGCTGGCGATGGTGTTTCGCAAACCATGCTGCGCAAAGCCATCACCAGTGCGCTCAACAAAGTGCAATGGTACGACACGCTTTCCCCTACTTTACTGCAACAACTCGGATTGCAAGATTTTGAATCCGCAGTGAGGTTACTGCACAACCCGCCAGCCGATGTCGATCAATATGCACTACTGGAACACGAACATCCGGCTTGGGAGCGTATGAAATTTGACGAGCTGTTAGCACAACAACTCTCACTCAAGCGCGCACAAGCCTCGCGCAGATCGCAAGGCGCGACTGCATTGCCCATCGTCGGCGCGTTGACTCAGGCTTTTTTAGCGACCTTACCCTTCAAACTTACTGGCGCGCAAGAGCGCGTGCTGGAAGAAATTCGCGCTGATCTGAAACAAGCTTTTCCTATGCAAAGATTATTGCAAGGTGATGTCGGCAGCGGCAAAACCATCGTGGCTGCACTCGCCGCCACACAAGCGATTGATAGTGGCTATCAAGCCGCTTTAATGGCACCGACCGAGATCTTAGCGGAACAACATTTCCGCAAAGTGGCGGGTTGGTTAGAACCCTTGGGGATCAAAACCGCATGGCTGACAGGTAGTTTAAAAAAGAAAGAAAAAGAGCAAGCAAACGCCCTGATCACATCTGGCGAAGCGCAATTGGTAATCGGCACCCATGCGCTGATTCAAGACACCGTGCAATTTGCCAAACTCGGTTTAGTCATCGTCGATGAGCAACATCGCTTCGGTGTAGCGCAAAGGCTGACGCTCCGTAATAAAGCCGAAGCGGGTAAAACCCCCCATCAATTGATGATGTCAGCCACGCCCATTCCGCGCACGCTGGCGATGACCTACTACGCCGATCTCGAAGTGTCAGTGATTGATGAATTACCACTGGGACGCACGCCTATCGTCACGCGCGTGGTCGATCAAAATCGTCGTGAGGAAGTGATAGAACGCGTTCACGCCGCCGCGCAAGAAGGCAAACAAGTGTATTGGGTTTGTCCGCTGATAGAAGAATCCGAAGCGCTACAACTACAAACGGCGACTGATACCCATGCGATGCTGAGCGCTGCCTTGCCCGACTGCCGTGTCGGTTTAGTGCACGGCAAACTCAAGCCCGCCGAAAAGCAAATCGTGATGGATGCCTTCACCCGTAATGAAGTGCAAGTGTTGGTCGCGACCACCGTGATCGAAGTCGGCGTCGATGTGCCGAACGCAAGCTTAATGGTGATCGAGCATGCAGAGCGTTTCGGGCTATCCCAATTGCATCAATTACGCGGGCGAGTGGGACGTGGCGCGGCTGCCAGTGTTTGTCTTTTGCTATATCAAGGCCCACTTGGCCATACTGCCAAACAAAGATTGTTGACCATGCGCGAAAGTACTGATGGCTTTGAAATTGCACGTAAAGATTTGGAATTGCGCGGTCCGGGCGAATTTCTCGGTGCGCGACAATCTGGCGAAGCATTATTGCGTTTTGCGAATTTAGAAAAAGACCAATATCTCGTCGAAAAAGCCCGCAATCTAGCGGTCCAATTATTAGCCAATGATATGCCGACAGTCGAGGCACATTTGCAACGCTGGATGGGGCATAGGGAAGAATTTTTGCGGGTTTAAAGGTTGATGCAGATCAGCTAGACGAAATCCTCAGGAAATTTGCAGTATCAACTAAGGCAATTTCAGTTATCGTATCGCTTCTGTCGTCGGCAAATTAAGCACCTTGAACAAAGTTTCCCAACAATTCTCTCGCCTTGTACCGTAACAAAACAAAGGAAAGAATTGCGCATGACGACATAGCAAAATTTATTTCACTTAACAAACCGCATTTAATCAAACAGGAGTCTGCATGAGCTTAGATTTTTCAGGTCGCGTTGCGATAGTCACGGGTGCTGGTGGTGGCCTTGGTCGTGAACATGCTTTGGCATTAGCCAAACGCGGTGCGAAAGTCGTCGTGAATGATCTTGGCGGTGCGCGTGATGGAACTGGCGGTTCAGCAAGCGCGGCGCAAGCCGTAGTCGATGAAATTATCGCAGCTGGCGGTGAAGCGATTGCCAACAGCGCATCTGTCACTGACTTCGCGGCAATCCAAACGATGGTGCAAGAGACCATGGACAAATGGGGGCGCATCGACATCTTGATCAATAACGCCGGCATCTTGCGCGACAAATCGTTTGGCAAAATGGAACTCGATGATTTCCGTCTCGTGATCGAAGTGCATCTGATGGGCAGTGTGAATTGCTGCAAAGCGGTTTGGCCTATCATGACGGCACAAAACTATGGCCGTATTATGATGACGACCTCATCCTCTGGTCTGTACGGTAATTTCGGTCAATCGAATTACAGTGCAGCAAAATTAGGCTTAGTTGGCCTGATGCAAACACTGTCGATTGAAGGTGCTAAACACGACATCCGCGTCAATGCCTTAGCACCAACCGCAGCGACCCGCATGACCAATGGCCTGTATCCAGAAGCAATGTTAAACGCAATTCAAGCTAGCGATGTGGTGCCAGCGATGTTGGTACTCGCAGCACATGATGCACCTAATCGCACCATCTTGTGCGCGGGCGCAGGCAGTTTTGAGGCGGCACATATCAGCTTAACCAAAGGCGTTTATTTGGGACGTGATGAGAATGTGGATGAGACTTTATTGGCACGCTTGTCAGAGGTAACTGATCCTGCAGGACAAAGTATTCCTGCCAACGGAATAGCCCAAGGGCATCAAGAAATCATGGTAGCAATGAGCGCGCAACAATTCTGAAATCCCTCGTTATCTTGAATCGAGCAAAGATGAATAAAATCATCTTTGCTCAGATCAACGCAGCAAATCACAAGTCTCCCGCAACGAGCTAGCGTCCGTTGAGCTTCAACTTAAATGCCAAAGAAAATCCAGAAAGTATCAGCATTTTCTAATAGAATTCGCGTTTATTGATTGAATTTAAGATGGATGCAAATTGGAACTACTCAATATTGATTGTTTGGGCAAGGCACTCAGACTAGAAGGCTCCTTAGCTGGCTGGCAGCAATTATTCTGGGACAATAATTTAGTCTCACAAAAAAATGCCAGTGCTGACAACGAAGGCTTATCGGCGCATGAATTCGAAATTCGCGTGACGCCAACACCAGCGAATGGCGCCACAGAAAACACCGAGTCCGCACAAACCGCACTAGAACAGACTTTCCTGATTCGACTAGAAAGCGATCTGCATTGGCAACCTTTCTCTATCGACTATCGCCTGCTGATCAATAGTGAGCTGATCACCGAAGGGAAAAGAACCACACGCGATATTGAACGCCAAGTACCTGCTGTACCAGTAAGCACGCCACAAAAAATGAGCTTGCTTGGAATACTTTCGCTCGGCTTCAAGTTACTCAAAAGTGCAAAGATCATTAAGGTTTTATTGGCGGGAGCAAGTTTGGCCGCTTATTCTTGGCTGTTTTCATTTCAATTCGCGATCGCTTTAATCGCCTGTTGGATGGTGCATGAATATGGCCACATTCGTGCGATGAAGTACTTCGGCATGAAAACTAAAGGTATTTATATCATTCCGTTTTTAGGTGGCTTGGCATTATCCGACGATAAAATTAATACACGTTGGCAAGATGTGACGATCTCAATTATGGGACCCGTGTTCGGCTTGCTATTGTCATTGTTGTTGATGCTGGTGTATTGGATCACTGGGAATATTTTCTTTGCTGGCTTAGCCAATTTTAATGCGCTGATTAATCTAATTAATCTACTACCAATCTTGCCCTTAGACGGTGGACATATTCTAAAAAGCATAGGCTTCTCGGTGAATGGTAAATTTGGTTTAGTGGCCTTAGTACTTGGCTCGGTCATCGGTATTTTTGGTAGCTACACTTTAGGCTTAAGTTTCTTGGCGTTCTTTATGTTGATAGGCACGATAGAAATTGCGATGGAGTGGAAATTACGGCATCAAAGCCACCTCTTACCTTTAGATCGTTATGGGCAAATCTTTTCCAGCATTTGGTACTTCGTGACCGTTGCTGCGCTGGTGGCAATCATGTGGTATTTTGCAAAAAGTGGCGATCAGATTTTATCTGCACCTATGCATATTTTGCGCAGCTAGTTACACGAATATACACGAATAAATTGGCGCACCCGAAACAAATAAAAAAGTGTGTCAGCGTTTTTACTTGTATCAAACCCTGATGGAGATATCACATGAAAAAACACTGGCGCACTAGCATCCTCGCAATACACTTAAGCCTGCTGCCTATCTTCAGCATGGCTCAGACTACACCACAAGCAATCAACTCAGTTAGCGAACCTCAAACTAGAGTAGAAATCCAAGACTTAACTTGGATGCTTGGCAGCTGGACTGCCATCACAGAAAAACAAATTATCGACGAACATTGGGCATTGCAAGGCCAATCATTGATGGGCATTTCCCGCACAACAGAGGCGGATAAAAGCAAAGCGGTGGAACTGCTTTTTATTGAAAAACAAGACCAGGACTGGATAGTACACTTACGGTTCTTCGGCCCAGCAATAGAGAAAGCCACACGCGGCAAGGATGAGCCTTTACGATTAAAGGTGATCCACGCCGATACCACAGAATTACGTTGCGAAGGTATTGGCGGCGAAATTGGCACAACGCTTACCTACACCAAACTCACTACGAACAGTATGCGAGCAGAAATTCGTAAAGTACGTGAAGGCAAATTAGTTTGGTCTGAAACTTATCAATTTCAACGATAAAAACCAACAAAAAATCATTACAAGTGCTTATAAAAAAACGCTTATCAATCTTCATCGATAAGCGTTTTTTTATTGTTCAAATTACTGAGCCTAGCTAACACACTTTCCAGTTAAAAAGTTACAAGCTATAGCTCAAACGCGCATACACAAAGCGCCCCGAACGTCCAAATGGAGAGAAGTTAGAGAATGAAGTGGCACCCGCTGTATTCAAAGCTGGCATACGTGGATCGCTATAGGTGTCAAACACATTATCTGCACCAAGTGCTAATTTCAATCGTTTAGTAAAGTTATAGCGAAATTCTACGTCAACCAATGTTTTTGCTGACAAGACTTGATCCAAGGCAGCGGTGGTGCCTGGATCTAACACTTCACCATAACGAGTTGCGCGGAAAGTCGCGGCATAATCAGCTAATTTCCAATCGACGCTCGCATTGATTTTATTGCGCGGTTGTCCGCGCTCAAAGATCAAGACATTCACACGATCAAACAAAACTGGAGAAGGCGTCAATGCTGATAACTGCGCTGTCTTTGGCACTTTGGTTACTTCGGTTTTTGTAAAATTACCTGCCAGAGTAAAATCAAAACGGCCGGACGATTCGGTCATCATCGGCCAATTCGACACAATATCTAAACCCTTTGTTTTCGTGTCCACACCATTGATAAAGAAGCGTCCACCACCGATGCCAATAAAGCCTTGTGCAGTCAAATAATTACGCACATTGGCAGCGGTTAAGTTCTCTGACAAGACGATGCGATTACTAATTTCAATGCGATAGGCATCAATCGTGACACCTAATTTTCCAAAACTAAACACAGCACCTAAAGATTGATTGAATGATTTTTCCGCATCCAATGGTTTTGCACCGAGAGCAATCGCCGCCGGATCGCTAGGCTTGAAGGTAGTGATTTCAAACGGCACACCGTTAATAAAATTGGTTGCCGTTGAAGTGAAAAACTGTTGTTGCGGCGATGGTGCACGGAAGCCATTTTGTATCGAACCGCGCAAACCAAATTCTTTGCTAAAGTCGTAGCGAGTTGCAATCTTACCCGTCACATTATTTCCAAAATCAGAATAATGCTCTGCACGAATCGCAGCCGACGCTTGCCACTCTTTGCTTAAGTTGGTTTCGACATCAATATATGCTCCAACCGCGCTACGATTATTATCGGAGGCATTTGCTGGCGTGAAACCTGGAAAAACCTGTGCGCCCGGTGCTGTTGGACTGCCATTAGCCAACTTCTCGCCACCGAAACGATATGAATCTGGCTCACCAGCAAATAAGCTATAGCCTTCTCTACGCGCCTCAAATCCAGTTGCAAAACTGATAGGCGAAGAAAATTCTGGCAAGCTAAAACTTCTGACCGCAGATAAATTGAACACTAACTGATCATAAGAAAAACCGCCGGCCTCGAATTGCTTTTTACTAGTTGGACCAATCGATCGGTTGATCGTATCTTTGATCGTAAACTGCATCTTGTTTTTGCCATAACCTAATGACGCATCCATGTCCCATAATCCCGCGGTCCAACTGATGCCAGCAGTCGCACTAAAGTCATCGACTTGCGGTGCAATCTTGGGCAAGAATCCGTTAGGGTAAACAGAGATGATATTTTGATCTTGCAAAGCACGGCGGAAGAATCCCGCAGATAACGCATCGCGTCTTTGATAACTTGACCATGCATACAACTTGGCACCGCCTTCCAACATCTGTCCAGCGTTGACAAACACGGTAGATTGCTTCAACTCAGGTTCACCATACCAAGCATTAAATCGATTAGCGTCTTTTTCACGCGGATCAAATGCGCCGTTCACTAAGGGATATTGTTGACGGAAATCCCAACCACCACGGTCTGTATATTTTTGATCTTTTAATTCTGCTGCGACTGTCACATAGCCAGTTTCTCCAAATGACAAGCCTTTCCAAATACTCATAGTCGCCGTGTTTCCATCATTACGACTACGCGTCGTACCTGGAGCACTCCATGTCGCACCGGTTGGCGTGGTGCCGGGGATAAAATCATATTCGGTTATTCGCTGTCCATAACTGGCTGTGACTTCACCACCGTCGCGATTCTCACGCAAACGCAAGTTAATGACACCCGATAACGCATCGGATCCGTATTGCGCCGATGCACCATCACGCAATACTTCGATGTTCTTCACGATAGCGCTCGGTATCGTATTCAAATCCACAGCAGCAGTGCCACGTCCCACCGTACCATTTACATTGACTAAGGAAGATGCATGACGACGTTTTGAGTTTACCAACACCAAGGTTTGATCTGGCCCCAAGCCACGTAAAGTCGCCGGACGTATCGTATCAGTGCCATCGGTTAAACCAGGTCGCGGAAAATTAAGCGAAGGCAAGGCAACTGACAAAGCTTGATTGATTTCACTCACACCTAAATTTTGCAGGGATTCAGCAGAGATCACATCGACTGGCGCAGAAGTATTGGTCGCAGAACGATTTTGCATACGGGTACCAGTCACAATCACCGAGGTTGGCTTTTCATCTTGAACTTGAGCGGCTGTCGCTTGTGCATGCGCCGATGATGAATATCCAAACGCAGCTCCAAATAATGAAGTAATGGTAAGCGCGAGTATCGATTTTTTGGGTATAGTGTGCTGCATTGGAAACCTCCGAACGGAAAATTAACACAAAGTGCAAACGAAGAAGTGGGGCGGCTAGCAAAACAAGCTCAATTCATCATGACACCAAGAAAAACCGAAGTCAATTTAAGTCCACCTAGATACAACATAATGCGTAACTGATTTTGCCATCCTGCCCAAAGTGGTTTATCCAAGATACTTTGCACGATTTT
Source organism: Affinundibacterium baiyunense (assembly GCF_018139645.1). Classification (GTDB taxonomy): domain Bacteria; phylum Pseudomonadota; class Gammaproteobacteria; order Burkholderiales; family Burkholderiaceae_D; genus Undibacterium; species Undibacterium baiyunense. Next base: position 156,702 of record NZ_JAGSPM010000006.1, on the reverse strand, counting down.
AGTGCGACTAAACTAACTTGCTCATTAGACTAATTCAATTAAAAAAACGCATTTCAACATCACTGCACATTTCTCTACTCAGCTATGCAAGCCATTAAACTATTTTCTCCAGCTTGTGAAAGAAACCAAGAGCCCATTCTTTCACAACTTAAAACTTATTTAGATCAAGCCAACAAGGTATTAGAAATTGGTAGCGGAACAGGTCAGCATGCGGTTTATTTTAGCCATCACTTACCACATCTAGTTTGGCAAACCAGCGATCGCGAAGAGAACCACGCTAGCATTCAAGCGTGGATAAATGACGCGGCTAATGACAGAGTTCTTGCACCAATCTCGCTAGACGTTGGAAGCAAGAGTTGGCCAGCGCAAATTGCCGATGCGGTATTCACCGCGAATACCTGTCATATCATGCACTGGCACGAAGTGCAGTGCATGTTTACAGGGGCGAGTAAGATTCTTAGTGAAGGTGGACTCTTTATTATCTATGGCCCCTTCAATTACGCGGGTCAATTCACCAGTGAAAGCAATCGCGAATTTGATGCGGCCTTAAAATTGCAAGCAGCCCATCGCGGAATTAGAGATATCGCAGATATGCAAGAACTGGCAAAACAAACCCAATTCAGCTTGCAGCAAGATATCGAGATGCCAGCAAACAATCGCTTACTCGTCTTCAAAAATATGCGCCCATAGTAAGGAATATGGGCGCGATTAAATACTAGTTAGTAGCTATCCAGCAGCAATCAAATAAGCTGGTTCACCACCTATGTCTGAATCAAATTCTCAATAAGCCCGATCAAGCACGCAAACGCAATTGGCCGCCGAATTGGCTAGTATTTTGATATGCATTACTTGAGTTGACTTTAAATATGCTGACTAAGTCTGCCAATTTGCTAGCTTGATTTTGTAGCGCTTCTGCCGCTGCCGCCGCCTCTTCGACGAGTGAGGCATTTTGCTGCGTCACTGTATCCATCTGTATGACTGCCTGATTGACTTGATCGATACCGGTCGATTGCTCTGAACTGGCTGCGGTGATTTCTGCAACAATATCACTGACGCGCTTCACACTTTCGACCACTTCATTCATGGTATCGCCAGCCTGATGAACTAATGAAGAACCAGCCTCGACTTTTTCAACCGAATTATTAATTAGCTCTTTAATTTCTTTCGCCGCCGCTGCGCTACGTTGTGCCAGACTACGTACTTCCGAAGCGACTACGGCAAAGCCTCGTCCCTGTTCACCAGCTCGTGCTGCTTCTACTGCGGCATTCAATGCCAAAATATTGGTTTGGAAAGCAATGCCATCAATGACACTAATAATATCGACAATTTTCTTGGACGATTCATTAATCGAACTCATTGTCGTCACTACCTGAGAAACCACGCGACCGCCACGCTCCGCGACTTCAGAAGCAGAGCCTGTCAGTACATTTGCTTGCTTAGCGTTATCCGCATTTTGCTTCACAGTGGAAGTTATTTCCTCCATTGACGCTGCAGTTTCTTCGAGTGAGCTAGCTTGTTGCTCAGTACGCGAAGACAATTCAAGATTACCCGCCGCTATTTCACTTGAGGCTGAGGCGATAGTCTCGGTTCCGGCGCGCACCTGACTCACAATGACACTCAAGCTATCACTCATCTTTTTTAAAGCTTGTAATAAGCTACCCAACTCATCGTTAGAGCTATCATCAATATTCCTAGTTAGATCTCCAGCAGCGACCGTTTCTGCGACCATGACGGCTTCACGAATTGGTTTAACAATGCTATTCATGAGCCAGATTCCCATACCGATCGCAATAGCGAGTGCGAGTACAAGACTAATTATGGTTACCAACTTGAAATTTTCGAATGCCTTCTGAGATTTCTCATACTCCGCTTTTGCAACTTCAGCCTGTAATTGAATCAAGTTGTTCATGACTTCTCGTACAGGAAGAAATACCTCACCAAGCTTACCAGTGACAATTTGTTTCACTGTTTCGTTATCACCATTTTTTAGAGCCGCCACTGCAGGCTCCAACACTTGTGTTAAAAACGCTTCTCGCTTACGTTCAAAATCTTGTGCCATCGCTTTTTCTTCTGGCGTCAAAAAGGTCGCCATATATTCAGCCCATACTTTGTTAGCTCGATTTCGATTGTCCTCTACCTCGGTTAAAGTAAGTTTAATTTGTTCTGGCGATTCAACCGCTGCACGTGAAATAGCGATCTGATTACGTTGAATCAAACGAATTACACTATCTAACTGACTTAAGGCGATCAAACGATCATCATAGATCGTTTTAATCGAGCTGTTATTACGATTCAGTGCAACAAATCCCTCAAAACCAATCAGCAAAGCAACCAAGCTTAGTATCACTAAACTAATGATTAGCTTGGCTTTAATTGTCAAATTCCGCAACATACATTCCTCCTGATTAGACAATGGATTTGAAGGTAAATCTGATGGACTCAATATCCATCTTGTCTGAATTTAAATTTTAATCGCAAATAAAAACATTTCCACACGGGAAAATATTAATCAACAAAGTATCTCGCAGCTACACCGAAATCGTTAACTTTTGCAAATTCATTTATCAAACTAAGTCCTAGTTTCGATAAAAAACAAATCTAAGCAGACCTCAAAGTAAACCAAAAGACGCTACCGCTAGGCAGAGCGGCATCATAGCCAACTTCACCACCCAGTTTGTACACAATACGCTGCACGATAGACAGGCCTAGTCCATGTCCATCCGCGGAACTATGTCCAAATTGAACGAAGGTTTTAAACAATTGCTCTTGTTGCTCGAGGCTTAATCCAGCACCCGAATCTTTCACCCAACACTTTACAAAGCCATTCGCCAAATCAGTGACACCAATCTCAATTTGTGGTCGAACACCACCATACTTAATTGCGTTCGAGAGATAATTTACCCAAACCTCTTCGGTCCACTGTTCATTTGCCACAACACGTGGCCAATGTCCCGAAAACCGAATTTGTGCCCCTTTTTCGATAGCAAGTGCAGACATGCGTTGACAAGCTTCGCGTGCGGTATGCTCTAAACTTATTTTCTCTAGAATCAGATTTTCATCTTTTCTAACTCTCGCCAACAGTAGTAGCGAATCAATTATCGTGTGCATCTTGATGGAGGATTGCTGAATACTCATCAATAACATACGATTTTTCTCTGCTGACAATTCTAGATTGTCAGCGTTCAGCAAATTAGACGCGCCCATTAAATTGGTGACAGGTTGTTTCAGATCATGCGCAACGGTATGGGCATAGGCATCAAGCTCACGATTTTGCAAAACTAATTCTTCTGATTTTCGTTCCAGCAATTTAGTTTTCAATTGCAAATCGGCAGTGCGCTCCGCTACCAGTTGCTCCAATTGTTCGCGGTATAGTGCAAGTTCAGTATCTAAAATGTCGCGCTTACGCATATCATCATAAATTCTCGATCGCATAGAGTTAATCGCGTAGACAACCAAATCGAGTTCATCATGTTCCTCGCTATTGGGGCGATCTAAAAATAGTTCCTGTTCTAGATTATTTAACTCAAGTTGCTGCACATAGCTTGCTGTTTTTTCTAAGTGTCGCCCTATCCAACGTCGAAAAATAAACAAAACAAACAAGGCAGACATCAACAAACTAACCGATGTCGTAATCGCGATGCTTTGCGCGGTTTCCCACATTCTCGCGTGGATATCTTTTGCCATTAATTCGACATGCAGAACCCCAATCTCATACGCATCTTCACCTTCGCGATAGATGATTTTAAAATCTCGTTCCAACAGAATTTGCTGATGCTCTGGATGTTGCCGTTCCCATGCATCATTCAGTTCGCCACGCAAACGCAGACGACCGACATCAGGAATTTTGGCAATACCGTCTAACAAGGTATCGATTCTCGGCATGTCTACGGACCACAAGCCTGCCGCTAAACTGGGTAAATAACTATTTTCGATTTCTGTAAATCGTTGCTCCAAATTACCCAAGGCCGATTGATAGGCACGATAGATTTGCACTGCCGTGACAAGACTGGCGACAATCAGCGTGTACAGCAGCACCGCCACCACAATTTTATGTCCTAGATACTTGCGTTGGCGGTGGGATGTTGGATGAAGAGAGTCTGAATTTGCCATTTAAAATCCCAGTACCGGTGAGAACCACAGTTCAGTTTTTAATAGCGGCGTTTGCTCTGACAATTGCGGATTTCTTATCGTGATCACTTCACGCTTATCCAACTGTGCTTGTTTAATCATGTTCCCAAAATGCCGTACAAATAACTGCCGCATACTTCCATCTTTCATGGCGATAGTCAGCCCTCGTTCAATCGCTTGTGCCAGAGCGTGATTGTCTTTTTTCACAAAAAAATACAAGGGAGCTGGATAATAAATGACCCACCGAGGGGCAATAGCGAATGCTTGCTTTTTATGAGCATCGACCTCTGCTTGAATTTCTGTGACCGATCTTGGGAAGTAACGAATGCGACCACGCTCAAGCATGGCGAATAACCCTTGATAACTTGAGCTCGGTGTCACGTTAAATCCATTTGCTTGCAAAATCGGAAAATCAGGCCAATCATGCCCTTGCCCAGAGCGTAAAGCTTTTAGCTGATCAGCACTTTCTAGTCGTGCAAAATAATCTAAATCGGATCTATTCACTAGAAGTAAGCGCCAGCCCAATAAGCCGCGATCAATTGGAATGCGGATCGGTAACAAATCGCGCTCACGCTCTGGAGAGGTGAAGGTCCAAACCACATCAAGCTCTTTACCCATTTGTACGTGGCGCAATGTACGCCATTGCGGCATATCATGTTTGCTCGGCTTGGCTGCATATGCCACACCAGATTTCGATAAGGCGAGCTTTAGTAAAGAAATTGGATATTGACCGCGCTCATCCTCCGCCATCGACGCAGCCCAAGCATAGGTCACTGACTTTGCTGCCTGAGATTTTGTCGCATCTGCTGGAAACGTACAAACGACAACCAATCCTAAGAACGCAACAAATTCGCGCCAACTATGAAGACAAAAAGCAAATGTATTCCAATGATTCATATCAGCATCGTCAGGAATGATTCATTCAATAAGCACGATAAAGATTGCATTCGCATTTTTTAACCGTGATTTTCTCTGAATCTACATGACTTCCAAACACAAAGCTACTAACAAGCGCGAACTGTTGTAAAGAAGTAAGGCAATGCGAACATATTATTTTGACAGCTCAAAAAAACAAATCACAACATCGCAAACACCTATCGTTGCATAGTCTCCGTGTCTGTGCGAACATCGTTTGCAAGTAAGTTCGAGAAACCTCATTCATGACAAATAAGACATGAAGATCCACTATCAGTTTCTACCATTAAGCTTAGTACTGATGCTTTCAAACTTTGTTTACGCATCGTCAGGCGCGCAAACGCATCTAAAGTTTTGCTTTGAAGATGAATTGCAATTCCCTTGGACTAAACCAGATGGTAGTGGCTTGACTATAGAACTATTAAAACGTGTAGAAGAAAGATTGGGGGAACGTTTCGAATTTATTGCAAAACCGTGGAAGCGTTGTCAGGAAGAAGTTAGTAACGGTGTGCTCGATGGTTACTTTGGCGCTGCGTTTTCTGAAGAACGCCAACAATTTAGCGTGTATCCGCGTTCACCTGAAGGCAAAATCGATGTTGATAGCGCACTACATGTTGATCAAACACGCATTTTTCTGCGACGAGATACTGCCGTCACATGGGATGGCAAAAACCTCCGTCACGTGAATACCCCCATACTTGTTCAACGCGGCTATTTAATCGGCAATATACTGAGCAAGCAGGGCTATAAAATCAGAGAGGTTCGCACCGTGCATGAAGGACTACGCTTATTGGCAGCAGGTGAATCAGAAGTCGCCATTTTGCCTGGGGTCGAAGCCCAATCTCTCGTGCAACAAGATTTACAGTTCAATAAACTTCTACAAATTCATCCGCTTACTTACACGTCTCTACCACTTTATTTAGCGATTAGTCGACATCGTTATCAAAAAGATGCAAAACGATTTGATGCGATTTGGAATGCCATCAAAAGCATACGTAATTCCTCCAGCTATCAACAAGAAGTAGATGCAATTTATGTTCGCTTAAAGACAGACAAATCACCAAACGTAAAATAAAGTAAAGCGAATTGCCTTTCGTATCTCAGTCCGCTATTGTCATTTAGTTGTCACAACTTAGTCTTACTATTTTTAAAGCCAACTTGATCAATCGATTCTTCTAGTTATTGGAGCCTTACATGAAAAAACTACTTTGCGCTATCGCTCTCTTGAGCCCAATCGCGTTCACCCATGCTGCGCCGCAAGCCGTGACAGCTCAACAATCCAAGATGGTGACTTGCAACAAAGATGCCACAGGAAAAAAAGGCGATGAACGCAAAGCTTTTATGAAAGAATGCTTGTCCGCAAAGCCTGTCGTAGAAGAGAAAAAACTCACGACGCAACAAGATAAAATGAAAACCTGTAACGCCGATGCAAAAGGTATGAAAGGCGATGAACGCAAAAAGTTTATGTCGGAATGCTTGAAAAAATAAATACCGTAGTGACCGCGCGGCAATCGCATAGTCACCGATTAAGGCAAATAAGCTAAAGCGTGAATTGTGTGTGATCGGTCTGACTCACACAATTCACGTCAAACACATTTGTGGAAATCACGTAACAGTCTCAAATGACCTAGCAATGGCCTACATGACGACAAGATTGTCGCGGTGAATCAACTCAGGTTCTTCAACAAATCCCAAAATACTTTCGATGTCAGCCGAAGCTCGGCGCATAATTCTGCGCGCGTCACCACTAGTGTAATTAGTCAGGCCTTTTGCAATTACACGACCTTGCTCATCAATGCAACTGACCACTGCACCACGTCCAAACTCACCTCGTACCTCACAGACACCAATCGCCAATAAAGACTTGCCTTCATCACGCAATTTAAGCACCGCACCTGCATCCAATATGAATTGTCCTGAAGTTTGCAAGTGATCCATCATCCATTGTTTGCGCGCGGCTAATGGTGCCATATCGGATCGTAATTCCGTGCCTATTGCTTCGCCTTTGGCTAAGCGCACCAACACGTTTTGCTCTCGCCCCCACGCAATTACCGTATGTGCACCAGAACGTGCAGCACGCTTTGCTGCAATAATTTTTGTCAGCATACCGCCAGTACCAACTTGGCTTCCAGCACCACCTGCCATCAATTCCAGAGCCGCATCACCAGCCCTCGCCTGATGAACAAATTCGGCATCAGGATTTTTGCGCGGATCAGCTGTATAAAGCCCACGTTGATCGGTCAAAATAATGAGGGCATCCGCCTCGACTAAATTCGCCACCAATGCAGCGAGAGTATCGTTATCACCGAATTTGATCTCATCCGTGACCACGGTGTCATTCTCATTAATCACAGGAACAATCCCCAATCCCAACAAGGTTGTGAGGGTCGAACGTGCATTTAGATAACGCTCACGATCTGCTAAATCTGCATGGGTCAATAAGATTTGTGCCGTTCCTAAGCCATGCGCACGAAAGCTCGTCTCATAAATCTGTGCCAGCCCCATCTGACCTACAGCAGCACAAGCCTGTAACTCATGCACGCCGGTAGGTCGCGTCTCAAAACCCAAACGTTGACGCCCCTCAGCAATCGCCCCCGAACTAACTAGAACGACCTCTTTACCAAGATCGCGCAAAGCAGCAATCTGTTGCGCCCAATTGGCAATCGCGACCCGGTCGAGACCGCGACCTTCATTCGTGACTAGAGATGAACCGACTTTAATGATGATACGCTTGGCGTTTTGAATTTGAGATTGCATGAGAATAATAAATTAATTTTCATTCGGAATTTAATGACTTTAATTATACATTATTCTGATTTATTTTAATTTGCGGAATTTTATTCCGAACGAAGCACACAAACACACTTATCGTCAAACTAAAAACAAAAAGAGCCGAACAAGTCGGCTCTTTTTATATCAAATTAAGTACGATTAATCAGAGATTAATCAATCACTTTAAAGCGTGGATCATCTGGATCGATCGACAAAATTCCCTGCGCTTCTTCTTTCATTTGGGTTTCTTGCGAGCGCTGCTCGGCCGTGCGTTTTTCTTCCAAATGCACGTAGATGTCATTGATCAATGCTTGGCAACCTTCATGACTCAAAGCAGAGATTTCGAACACAGGGCCTTTCCAACCGAAACGCTTGACGAAATCCTTAACACGTTTTTTACGTTCTTCTTCACTCAACACATCAAGTTTATTCAACACTAACCAACGTGGTTTGTCTGCCAGTGTTTCATCGTATTTTTGCAATTCCTTGATCAAGGCTTTCGCATCTTTGACCGGATCTGCACCTTCATCAAACGGAGCCAAATCGACGATATGCAACAGCAAACCAGTACGTTGCAAGTGCTTCAAGAATTGTACGCCGAGACCAACACCATCCGCTGCACCTTCGATCAAACCTGGGATATCCGCTATCACGAAACTCTTTTCGTGACTAACGCGAACCATACCTAAGTTAGGGTGCAAAGTGGTAAATGGATAATCGGCGATTTTCGGGCGTGCATTCGACACTGCCGTAATGAAAGTTGATTTACCCGCATTCGGCAAACCCAATAAACCCACATCGGCCAAGACTTTCAATTCAAGTTTGAGTTCGCGACGTTCACCTTCTTTACCATCGCTACGCTGACGCGGTGCGCGATTCGTCGAGGATTTAAAATGGATATTGCCCCAGCCACCTTCACCACCACGCGCCAACAAAACTTCTTGGCCGTGTTCGGTAATATCGGCGATGACTTCATCGGTATTGCGATCAACAATCAAGGTACCAACTGGCATACGCAAACGAATATCGTCTGCACCTTTGCCGTAGCAATCTGCGCCACGACCGTTTTCACCATCTTTGGCTTTGTGTAATTTGGAGTAGCGGAAGTCAACTAGTGTGTTGATGTTACGGTCGCCAACGGCATAAATACTGCCACCTTTGCCACCGTCACCACCATCGGGGCCGCCAAATGGACGGAACTTTTCACGGCAGAAAGAGGCAACACCGTTGCCGCCATCACCTGCAATGACTTCGATTCTTGCTTCGTCAATAAATTTCATGTTTTGCCGCCTAAACGAAAGGGCTTTTCAGCCTTGAATCCCAGTCTTTCTTTTGGTGGCATCTACATTAAACAGACGCGCTTCACACCGAACACTGGGCAATTACGAATTGAGAGTCTGAACAATTTATTGTGCGGCTTTATTTCGCTCGCAGCAATAGACAATGTTCTAAGACAAAATAAGCTAGTAGCAATTACTACCAGCATCGATGATTCATACCATCATTTAACTGAGTAGGGATCAACTTATCTCCCGTACCTATTCTGAAAACTAAAAAGGCTCTACCTATGGCAGAGCCTTTTTTTAAGCTTGCGCTTACAGCAAGTTGTCAGCTTAAATTAAGCAGCAACAACTGTTACTGTTTGACGCTTCAATGCGCCTTTGATTACAAATTGTACTTTGCCTGTTACCAAAGCGTACAAAGTGTGATCTTTACCCATACCAACGCCTTCACCTGCGTGTACTTTTGTACCGCGTTGACGAACAATGATACCGCCAGCATTGATAGCTTGGCCGCCGTAAACTTTAACGCCTAAGCGTTTTGACTCTGAGTCACGGCCGTTGCGCGTGGTGCCGCCGCCTTTTTTATGTGCCATTTAATAGCTCCTTGAAATCTAGTGAAATTGCTTACGTTAATGAACAGTTAAAATTAACCGTTGATAGAAACGATTTGCAGTTCAGTGTAATTTTGGCGATGACCTTGGCGCTTTTGGTAATGCTTACGACGACGCATTTTGAAAATGCGAACTTTGTCGTGACGACCGTGGTCGATTACCTTAGCCAGCACCGTAGCACCTGCGACCAATGGAGTACCAAACTTAATTGTTTCTCCAGCACCCATAGCGAGTACTTGATCAATGGTGATTTCGGAGCCAATGTCTGCAGGTATCTGTTCTACTTTAAGTTTTTCACCAGCGACAACTTTATATTGTTTGCCACCGGTTTTTATGACCGCGTACATGTGAAACCTCATCAAATAAATAATAGGAATTCCCTGAAACTCTTTTTTGACATCGCCAACAAAAAATCAAGGGAACTGCGGATTATACATAGCTTGCCGACGTCGGTCAAAGACTTTTGCGTAAATTTTCAGCAGCAAGACTATACTAAGCTTAAGTTAGAGCGAGATTTCAGCATCTGTGTCTTACGGTTTGTAACTATTTATCTAACTCTAGACTTGTGAGATCTTAGCCTTTGCAATTGCGCCCAAGATTGCGGGGTTCGCCATTCCGCTGCACTTAATTGCAAATCCCACAATGCGACACCGGCTCCCAGCACTTCAACCTCGCGTAAATGCGCGCTAATCGTTGCACCCAAGCCACCCTCACCCCACTTCGCTAGCCAAGTTGGAAAGCCCATTACGATTTGATCAGCGCGATATCCCAAACGCTGACCATATGCCAATTGCCAACTGTATCGAAAGATTGCGGCACCATTTTCACACACGGTTTTACCTTCGGGTCGAAAACTTGCGGTACTACCTTCATAAAGATCTTGATAGCCCATACTATGAATTGCATCAACATAGCCCAACCAATCCCCCCACCACGCCATATTCGGTGCGTTCGCACAAGGACTATGGAAACTATCTATCGTCAATAATTTCTGCTGTTTCTTTAAAGCTGCACTTAAACTACGCACAAACTTCGCATAAGAAGCCCGATCGCCTTCAAAATCACCCTCTCCTTCCAAGTCCAAATCCACACCATCTAAGCTGTATTCGTTCATCACGGCAATCAAAGAAGCAATAAATTCATTGGGGTGATCACGAAATGCACGCTGTGCAAGAGACCAATCCCAATGATTCAATACCTGCGAATTGTTATATACGGTTAATAAAACTTGTATTTGATGCCGCTTAGCCCATGCAATAACTCTCTTCACATCCGCTGGCATCAGACGTCGCCCACTTTTGTCGACGGGTGCCAACACTACACTTTTGCCGTCTGGAGATGGATTCCAAAACTGCAGTCCTATACGTGTGAGTCCTTTCGCTATATGGGGATTTTCTTGCAAGGCTTGCATAGATTTTTCTACGCCGTAGACTGGAATCCAGCCAACAACTTGCGGTTTTTGCGCGTGTGCTTGCGCACTCAGAAATAAAAAAGTCAGTCCGACCAAGTACAAAACTATCCAGCGACAATGCATAAATCTCATCTTCTTTCATTCAATCGAAACACTACAATCAAAAATCAACAAGACGGATAGTTCACTTAATTCCCAAAGGAAACAATTAGGGTTTTGACTTAGCTTAACTTGATCAAGTAATCCCATAGATCGCTGATTTACTAGAATGAAAGTCTTTGATGTGTGACAAGATTCTATGAAAAATGCTGATTTCAGGTGAGTAAAACTCTGCTGGTTTTTCTGAGTTTTTGTGCAGCCCTCCTCTGACATCGTATAATCACGCCACATTTTAACTTTGCTATTGCAGGATACGCCCTTGTCTGCCACGCCCAACCAAAACTCTATTAATCAACTAATCGCTCCTGAAATGGATGCAGTGAACTTGGTCATACGCCAACAGTTGCATTCCGATGTAGCGCTTGTTAGTCAAATTTCTGAATACATTATTAATGCGGGCGGCAAGCGCATACGCCCCGTGTTGGTCCTACTGATGGCAAATGCTTATGGCTACCAAGGCAAGTACCACTACGATTTAGCTGCAATTGTCGAATTCATTCACACCGCAACCCTATTGCATGATGATGTAGTTGACGAATCGTCAATGCGACGTGGACGACAAACTGCAAACGCCTTATTTGGCAATGCTGCTTCTGTCTTGGTAGGCGATTTCCTATACTCACGCGCGTTTCAAATGATGGTGTCTATCAACAGCATGCAAATTATGCAAATTTTGGCAGATGCGACAAATGTAATTGCCGAGGGTGAAGTTTTGCAATTACTGAACATGCATGATCCAGATGTCACCGAAGAGCGCTATTTAGAGGTGATTCGCTGCAAAACAGCAAAGCTATTCGAAGCCGCTGCGGAAATCGGCGCGTTGATTAGTGGAGCAAGTCCAACGCAAATTTCGGCAGCTGGCGAATATGGACGTTCACTAGGTACCGCCTTCCAACTTATTGACGATGTTTTAGACTATTCTGGTAAAGCGGAAGAAATCGGGAAAAATGTAGGTGATGACTTACGCGAAGGTAAGCCAACCTTACCTTTGATCTTTCTGATGAAAAATGGCAGCGCAGAAGAACGTGCATTAGTGAAAGCATGTATAGAAGAAGGCGATGAATCAAAATTCGATGCCATATTGCACGCGATTACACAATCTGGAGCCTTGGCCTACACCAAAACGCAAGCAGATAAGGCGGCAGAACAAGCTGCACTAGCGGTGCAAGATTTACCCGATACACCTTTTAAACAGGCTTTACTCGACCTCGCCAGTCTTGCAGTGAATCGCAATCACTAGGCGACACTACTTTCGGCAACCTTGGATTTCTGCATACCAAGCCGCACCAAAATTGTCACGCGCCGAGCATAAAGACGGCGCGTGCATTTCTTCTGCAGCCAGCTTTTGGCATTAATGAAGCGCTGTTGGAGATCATCAAGTTCTATCTCGCTGTATCGTGTTTATACGACACTGCAAGGTGTTCGTAGACCCAATTTAATATCATGTACTCAATAGCACAGCCGGACGCATCTCTGGCAGATTGAAGTAAGTTCACGACAAAAGTAAGCTAATTGATGCTAAATCCCTCAACAATTACTGGGTAAACATATGCACGTGAAGCAATATCCCTGTTTACAAAAGTCTTACTTAGTTGCATTATCACAAAGCAAGCTTTGATACCTCTTCTTTCCTTATAAAAAATTATGTCAGCTGTCCCACCAAATTCGGCTTCGATTCAGCCTGCCTCGGGCTTAGCGCGTGCTTTAGCACAAGCAAATTTGCTTACCGCTGCGCAACTTGATGCGATACAGAAAAAGGTACAAATTGAGAAATCCCATTTTTTGGATGGATTGCTACAAAATGGCGCCATCAACGCGCGCGATTTAGCGACTTTTTGTTCTGAAACTTTTGGCTACCCGCAGCTGGACTTAAGTGTATTCGATGAGTCGATGTTGCCAGAAAAGATCATTGACGCAAAGATGATGCAATCTCAACGCGTCATCCCTTTATCTAAAAAAGGAAACAAAGTTTCCATCGGCATTTCCGATCCAACCAATACGGTCGCCATCGATCAAATAAAGTTCCAAACTGGTCTCAGCGTCGATATTGTGATCGTTCAGCATGACTTGCTACAAAAACTGATTGATAAAATCAGCAAAACATCAGAACAATCGATTTCTGATTTAGCTGGCGACGACTACGACATCGAATTTAAAGAAGAAGATCTCAACTCCGGCGTAGTAGACACCCAAGCAGCTGAAATTGATGACGCTCCAGTCGTTAAATTTTTGCAAAAGATGTTGGTTGACGCGATCAATATGGGGGCGTCTGATCTACATTTTGAACCGTTTGAAAAGTTCTACAGAATTCGCTTCCGCGTTGACGGGGAATTACGCGAAATTGCACAACCTCCTTTAGCAATCAAAGATAAATTAGTCTCTCGTATTAAAGTCATCTCGAAGCTAGACATCTCTGAAAAACGCGTCCCTCAAGATGGTCGTATGAAGCTCGTTCTATCAGCGAGTAAAGCGATTGATTTTCGTGTGAGCACACTACCAACGCTATTCGGCGAAAAAATCGTAATGCGTATCTTGGATGGGTCGCAGGCGCAAATGGGTATTGATGCGCTCGGCTACGATCCAGATCAAAAAGAGATTTTATTAGACGCAATTCAACGCCCATACGGCATGGTGCTCGTCACGGGCCCAACTGGCTCAGGTAAAACGGTATCGCTATACACGTGTTTAAATGTGATCAACAAACCGGGGATCAATATTTCTACCGCAGAAGATCCAGCAGAGATTAATTTACCAGGTGTCAACCAAGTCAATATTAATGACAAAGCAGGATTAACCTTCCCAGTCGCACTCAAGTCCTTCTTGCGCCAAGATCCTGACATTATCATGGTGGGTGAGATTCGTGACTTAGAAACAGCGGATATTGCTATTAAAGCAGCACAAACTGGTCACATGGTTTTCTCTACACTCCATACCAATGACGCACCATCGACATTAACGCGGTTAATGAATATGGGTGTGGCGCCTTTCAATATCGCATCGTCGGTCATTCTGATCACGGCTCAACGCTTGACGCGGCGTTTATGCACTTGCAAAAAACCTGTGGAAATTTTGGATGAAGTTCTATTGGCAGCTGGCTTTCTTGAAGAAGAATTAGACGGCACTTGGAAACCCTATGGGCCAGTCGGCTGCGAGCGATGCAGCGGCTCTGGATACAAAGGACGGGTTGGTATTTATCAAATTATGCCAATTACTGAAGCAATTGAAAAAATCATTCTAGCAAATGGCACCAGCCTCGAGATTCGCCAGCAATCTGAGGCGGAAGGGGTCAAAGGTCTACGCCGCTCAGGCTTACAAAAAGTGCGTCAAGGGCTTACCAGCTTAGAAGAAGTTCTTGGCTGCACCAACGAATAAAAATACAAGGAATCCGAGATGGCAACATCAGCAAGTAAAGGCGGCAAATCTTCGCAAGTCAAAGAGAATCTCTATTCTTGGGAAGGTAAAGACAAGCAAGGTAAAACCGTCAAAGGTGAATTGCGCGCAGGCGGCGAAGCAATTGTTAGCGCCACGCTACGTCGTCAAGGCGTGATGGTGACCAAAGTCAAAAAGAAAAGTTATAGCTCAGGTCAAAAAATCACTGACAAGGACATCACTTTGTTCACTCGTCAATTGGCAACGATGATGAAGGCTGGCGTCCCTTTGCTTCAATCATTTGATATTGTGGGCAAAGGCCATGCCAACCCTTCTGTCTCCAAGTTATTGCTTGATATTCGCGCAGATATCGAAACTGGTACTAGCTTAAATCAAGCTTTCCGCAAGTACCCGCTTTATTTTGATCCCTTATTTTGTAATTTGGTCGGGGCTGGTGAACAAGCGGGTATTTTGGAAGATTTATTAACGCGCCTAGCGGTTTACAAAGAAAAAACATTAGCAATTAAAGCTAAGATTAAATCTGCACTCACTTATCCTATCGCGATTCTTTCGATTGCATTTATTGTGACTGCCGTCATTATGATTTGGGTCGTGCCAGCATTTAAAGAAGTATTTAAAAGCTTTGGAGCAGATTTACCCGGTCCCACTCTGTTAGTTATGGCTATTTCTGATTTTGTTGTAGCTAATTGGTATCTGATTTTTGGCGGCATTTTCGGGGCACTCTATTTTTTCTTTCAGTCTTGGAAGCGCTCATTGGAAATGCAACGCTTTATGGACAGAATGTTGCTTCAAGCACCAATTTTTGGAGCAGTGATTCGTAAAGCAACGATAGCACGCTGGACGCGCACATTAGCAACGATGTTTGCTGCAGGTGTGCCTTTAGTCGAGGCTTTAGATTCTGTGGGTGGCGCATCTGGTAACGCGGTTTATCTCGACGCCACAATTAAAATTCAAACTGAGGTGACAACTGGTACTAGTTTGACAGTCGCAATGCAAAATGCTGGCGTGTTCCCTAGCATGGTGACACAAATGGTTGCAATTGGTGAAGAATCAGGTGCTTTAGATGGAATGTTGGGCAAAGTAGCCGATTTTTATGAAGAAGAAGTTGATGAGGCAGTCGCTAACTTATCCGCCCTAATGGAACCAATGATTATGGCTATTCTGGGTGTCATCATCGGTGGCTTGGTTGTTGCCATGTATTTACCAATCTTTAAACTTGGTTCGGTGGTCTAATGCAAGATTTAGTTTTATTTGTCGCACCAGAAAATCTGCTAGCAACAATCTTATTTGGAATTTTGGGGCTTCTCATCGGCAGCTTCCTCAATGTTGTCATTCATCGTTTACCGATTATGATGCAGAGAGAATCCGATAACTACGTCGCTACGGAGTCAGGTAAAGAACCGGTACACACTTCTCGTTACAACTTAATTGTTCCACGATCAGCCTGTCCGCATTGCCAACACCAAATCACGGCCTTGGAAAACATCCCGGTCATCAGCTATTTAGTCATAGGCGGTAAATGTCGCGGCTGCAAAGCGCCAATATCTGTACGCTACCCGATCGTGGAAGCGATTACGGGAATACTTAGCGGCTTTATGATCTGGCATTTTGGCAGTGGTATTGCTGGCTTAGGTGCTGTGGTATTTGTCTGGTTTTTAATCGCGATGACTTTTATTGATGCCGATACTCAACTTCTTCCTGACGACCTCACTTTGCCGCTAGTTTGGCTAGGATTACTACTAAACTTGCACGGTACATTTACTTCACTTGAGACTGCCGTCATTGGCGCAGTTGCGGGTTATTTATCTCTATGGTCAGTGTACTGGGCATTTAAACTCCTCACGGGTAAAGAAGGCATGGGTTATGGTGATTTCAAATTACTAGCGGCGCTTGGCGCTTGGATGGGCTGGAGCATGCTACCTTTAATCATCTTACTGTCTTCCGCGGTTGGTGCTGTGATTGGTATCTCCATGATGGTTTTAGGCAGACTGGGTAAAGGCAAACCTATTCCATTTGGCCCTTATCTTGCGATTGCTGGGCTAATCGCCTTGCTATGGGGACAAAATATCAATAGCCAATATTTAGGTTTGTTCTATTGAGATGTCAACGACCTCGTTAATCGCATCTAACAATGTTGATTTCTTCAGCGTAGGCTTAACTGGTGGAATCGGTAGCGGCAAGACGACAGTCGCCAATTTTTTTGCAGAGTTGGGTGTCAGCATCATAGACACAGACATCATTGCACACAACTTGACACTGCCTGGTGGTGAGGCCATACCTGCGATTCAAAAAGAGTTTGGCGACGATTTTATTAGCGAAGATGGCGCCATGAATCGGCAAAAAATGCGTGAATTTGTATTTGACAATCCAGCGGCAAAGCAACGCTTAGAGCACATCCTCCATCCTCAAATTCGTACTGCTTGCGAAGAAGCTGCGCGTCAAGTACAAGGTTCATATGTAATGTTTGTTGTTCCCCTGCTGATTGAATCTGGCACTTGGGCGCAAAGAGTAACGAAAATCGCTGTTGTCGATTGCCAAGAAGAGACGCAAATTTCTCGTGTAATGCAACGCAATCACTTTAATCGTGAACAAGTTTTGGCTATCATGCGAGCACAAGCAACAAGAGAACAACGCTTGCAACATGCGGATGATGTGATTAATTCAGAACAGAATTTCAGTTCATTGAAACAGCAAGTAGAGCAACTGCATCAAAAATACCTAAAATTTTGTGAACTAGGCTAAACAAACGCACGCAATGTTTGTAATTTTCGTCAGCTTGGTTCAGAATCACGTGAAACTAATTGCGCACCACATGAGCACCATATTTACAGGGAATTTATTTTGATTGTTTACGAATACCCTTTCAACGAGCGTATTCGCACGTTATTGCGGTTAGAAGACCTGTACGAAAAGTTTTCGTTTTTCTTGCACCAGTCCGATCCGCTGCAACATCACGTCGCGATTGCCACCATATTTGAGATGCTCGAAGTGGCAGGCCGTGCTGACTTAAAATCCGATCTTCTGCAAGAATTAGATAGACAGAAAAATACCCTAATTGGCTTTAAATCCAATCCCAATGTACAAGCGGATATGCTCGATCAAGTCATCAATGATGTTGAAAGAGCTAGCGCTACTTTAATGGGGTCGACCGGAAAAACAGGTCAACATATTCGAGATAATGAATGGTTGATGAGCATACGCGGCCGCACCATCATTCCTGGTGGTGCTTGTGAATTTGATTTGCCGAGTTATCACGCTTGGAAAAAACTGCCAGCAGAGAAGCGCTATGCCGATATTTCAGCTTGGTTCGCTCCGATCGCGCCCTTGTTCGATGCAATTAATGTCGTACTGCGTTTATTGCGTGAATCTGGCGGCACCACCAAAGTAATTGCACAAGCAGGCAGTTACCAACAAATGTTGCAGGGTAAGGTGTATCAATTGTTACGCGTCTCCATCGATCAAGGCATGGGCGCGATTCCTGAAATTTCAGCGAATAAATACATGCTGTGGATACGTATCATGTCGCAAGATGGCGATATGAAACCGAAGCCATTCGAAGGTGACGTTCCGTTTGATCTCACTCTCTGCAATTTCTAATTACCAAATATCCTAGCTATGGCAACTGTTGTATCTTGCCCCACTTGTGGGGCTAAAGTCACTTGGGAACCGGCGAACACCTATCGCCCGTTTTGTTCCGATCGCTGCAAGCAAATTGATCTCGGTGCGTGGGCCGAGGAAAAATACACGATCCCCGCAGTGAATTTACCAGAAGATCCTAATCATCCTGATGCTCCCGATCTCGGCAGTCTCAATTAAAACATACAAACACAAGGTGGCGATTACTTCTTAGGAATCCCGTGCTTACGCAATTTGGCTGCGATCATGGAATGAGAGGTGTCTAATCTAGCGGCTAATTTTCGGCTAGATGGAAATTCTTGATAAAGCTTACTGAGCAAAGCTGATTCAAATTGATTGACGGAAGCCTCCCAGGTTTCGGCTTCTTCAAAAACAACCGTATCTGCCTGCATAGAATCTTCCGCCCAATCCAAATCGGCAGCATCCAAAACACGTTGGTCAGACATCGTAATCGCGCGAAAAACTACATTCTGCAACTGTCTTACATTGCCCGGCCAGCGATTATTCAGCATCGCGGTCGTCGCTGCTTGATTGAGACGCGAGACCGGCTTTTGTGCTTGCGTACAAGCGCGTTCAATGAAGTGTCGCGCCAATAACAAAATATCATCAGCGCGTTCACGCAATGGTGGCATTTCCAAATGCAGAACATTCAAACGATAAAACAAATCTTCACGGAAACTACCTTCTTGCACCATCTTGCGTAGATTTCTATGGGTAGCGCTGATGATGCGTACATCGACTTGAATTTCTTTGTCACCGCCAATACGACGGAATTTCCCATCGTTTAAAAAGCGCAGCAACTTCGCTTGCAAATACAGCGACATCTCACCAACTTCATCCAGAAAGACCGTGCCACCATCGGCCATTTCAAATAAGCCTGGCTTACCGCCGCGATTCGCGCCGGTAAAAGCGCCCGCCATATAACCAAACAATTCACTCTCGGCGAGACTCTCAGGCAAGGCGGCACAGTTCAATTCGAGAAACGGTGCGTTGCTGCGCGCGCTCACCCCATGACACGCTTGCGCCAGTAACTCTTTACCCGTTCCCGTTTCGCCCGTGATCAACAAAGGCGCATCCACTACAGCAACCCGCGCTGCGCGTTTTTTCAATACCCGAATTTGTTCAGAGTCACCGATGATCGCTTCAAAACCACCAATCTCGGCGCGTGAAATCGCATGCAAACGCTCACCTATGCGTTTCGGTGCGGTCAGTGTCAGGAGCGCACCAACGGCCTTGCCATCGCTTGCTGTGCCTGCTGATAATGGCTCAAACACGGGCGTGACGTCCATCATAAAAGGTTCACCGTTCAACAAGACTTCGCGTGTCGGCGCACAAAATTCGTTGGCAATTAATTCGTGTTGGATCGTGCTATCTTGCAGCACTTGATATAAGGATTTTTGGCAGAGCTCTTTTTCCGTACAGCGCGCCACTTCCGCTGCGGCGGCATTGGCGATCACGATACGACCTAAAGCATCAATCGCCAGCACTGGGTCTTCCATCACCGCCATAATAGTATCGAGATTGAGACTGCGACGCATACCCGGCAAAATATCAACAACTTCTATCGTTCCGACACCCGCGACCTGATCGCAATCAGCTTGTAAGCTGGCGAGCATGCTTTGCTTTAACTCGGGAATGTCAATATAAATATTCGGCGGATCGACCTCCACCGCTTGCACATTCAAACCCTGACGCGCCAATACCGCGAGAATCTCGTGAGCGATACCGACTCGATCTTCAAAGGGAATATTGACGCGCATGTTTAGACTTTCTTGTTACAGTTTTCATTAAAAAACTAAATCCCCCAATGCCAAGACAATGAGGGATTTTGAATTTCATCTTAAATCGCAATTGGGCGATTCATGCTGCCATAGCGATCCATGTACAAGCCCTCGGTTGAGATTGCTGGCTTTTTGCCGGAAATTAAATCCGCAAGGAATTGGCCTGAACCACAAGACATGGTCCATCCCAAAGTACCGTGACCGGTATTCAGGAATAAATTGCGATAAGGCGTTGGGCCTACAATTGGAGTGCCATCCGGCGTCATCGGACGCAAACCCGTCCAGAATTCGGCTTTGCTAACATCGCCACCATGCGGAAATAGATCTGTGACTGAATACACCAAAGTCTTGCGACGCGATTCGCGCAAACGCAAATCGTAGCCTGTGATTTCAGCCGTACCGCCAACGCGAATACGATCGCCTAAGCGCGTGATCGCAACCTTGTAAGTTTCATCCATGACCGTCGATTCTGGCGCGCCCGCAGCATCAGTAATTGGCACTGTGATCGAATAACCCTTGATCGGATACACCGGAATCTTAATACCTAATTCGCGCAACAAAATTGGCGAGTAGCTACCCAATGCCAATACAAATTTATCCGCAGTAAATTGGCCTTTGGAGGTTTGCACACTCTTGATTTGATCACCCTCAGCAATGATGCGTTCTATGCTGACGCCATACTCAAATTTAACGCCCAAACCTTCTGCCAACTTCGCCAAATTCTGCGTGAATTTGAAGCAGTCACCGGTTTCATCACCCGGCAAACGCAAAGCACCGACAAATTTTTCACGCACATTTTTTAATGCAGGCTCAACGCGCAAGCATTCATCGCCACTCAAGGATTCGTACGGCACGCCATAGCGTTTCAGGATATCGATATCGGCTTGTGAACCATCGAGTTGCTGTTGATTGCGGAATAGCTGCAAAGTTCCTTGTGTACGTTCATCGTAAGAAATGCCGGTATCTTCACGCAATTGTTGCAAGACATCGCGGCTGTACTGCGCCATGCGCAACATACGGCCTTTATTGATCTCATAACGCTTGGTCGTGCAGTTCATCAACATCTGAAACACCCAGCGCCACATCGCAGGATCTGTGCTCGGACGAATCGCCAATGGACTATGTTCCATCATCAGCCATTTGATCGCCTTCATCGGCACACCAGGACCGGCCCATGGTGCGGAATAACCGGGTGAGACTTCACCCGCATTCGCAAAACTCGTTTCCAAGGCCGCACCGCTCTGACGCTCAATCACGGTCACTTCGTGGCCCGCTTTGGCGAGATAATACGCGGTGGAGGTACCGATAACGCCTGCTCCCAAGATGACTATTTTCATGTGTATATTCCTGTATCAATTATTTTCGTGAATTCGGTAATGGGATCAAGCGTCGATGTAGTGACGTTGGTAGCGCGGGCCTAAGCTGGTTAAGATTTCATAACCGATGGTGCCGGCGCGTTTCGCAACCTGATCCACCGTGTTATTTGGACAAATCAAATCCACTAAAGCGCCCGGATATAGAAGTTGTGGATCGACATGACTCACGTTCAAGGTGATCGTATCCATCGACACATTCCCCACCATAGGCACTTCCACGCCAGCGATATGCGCAACACCGCAATTGCTTAAACTCCGCAGCCAACCATCGGCGTAACCAACAGATACTGTTGCGATCTTAGAAGGTTGCGTAGCACGCCATGTTTTACTGTAACCGACACTCGCGCCCATAGGAATTTCGCGTGTTTGAATAATTCGACCTTGCAACTGCACTACCGAATGCATAGGGCTAGCCTGTCCTGCAACGGGTGCTACACCGTACAAAGCGGCGCCCGGACGCGCCAAATCGAAATGAAAATCCGTTCCCAAGAAGATGCCAGAGGAATTCGAAAAACTCGCTTTCAAGCCGAGATAATGCTGCCGCAGTTGTGCCAACAAATGTTGAAAGCCCTTCAACTGCATTTGATTCATAGGATCAAGTTGATCTTCTGCGCAGGCTAAATGACTCATGGCGTAATGCACGTCAATCCCATCAGTAATACTAAAATCGTTCAGCCAAGTGATGAGTTCCGCTTGCGACAAACCCATGCGCGCCATGCCGGTATCAATTTGAATCACCGCTGGCAAATTTTCTTGGCGTTCCTGCGCAAGCTTGCGCCATGCAGCGATTTGGTCGAGGCTATTTAAAACGGGCGTGCAAGCATATTCGATGAACTCCGCTTCGTAACCCACCGGCGAGCCGTGCATGACATAAATCGCCACGTCGTGCGGAATGTGCGCGCGCAAACTGATCGCTTCTTCCAGTTGCGCGACAAACAAATGTCGACAACCTTCATCCACCAAAGCTTTAGAGACAGGAATCGCACCCAAACCATAAGCATCCGCTTTCACCGCAGCACCGCAGGCAGCCTTCCCCAAGCGCCCTTGCAAATAACGGTAATTCGCACGAAGCGCACGCAAATCGATCGTCAGTAACGCCCCAGCGCGTCCTGCTTCTTGCAGCATACTTTGCAGCATAGCAACCTCAAAAAATCATTAACTGCAGTGAAATAGCAATTGCCATGCCAAGTTTTTCAATCGCTACACAAGCTGCGAAATCAAGGACTTAGCAATACACGCGACAATTTTAACAGAATAGACTGTATCGAAATAAATACAAGAAAAAAGATATTCCTCTAGAGACCCTTGTTCTATATATGAATAATAATAAGAAGATAGATCGTATCGAAATTAATACAATGTATTCATGTCAATACATACATAAATGACTGCGAGATGAACATACACTTCTAGCAAATTGATTCTCTTCGCACTAGCATTAATTTTATGGCTCGACTTACAATCCCAAGAATGCATAAATTAAAAAAATAAATTAATAAAAATGATGAACTCAAAAGATCAGCAAAAACTTGATACTCCCCAAAAAATCAAATGGGACTACGCGCCCATCGCGGATGCCAATGCAGTTCAAGCGGACTATGGCGATTTGCTTGTCTTGACAATACTAGGTGAGTTATATGGGCTAAACTTGGATACTGGTGTACAGACAAAATTATGCGAAATCGTCTTGCCAGAAATAGATCATTCAAATGACCATGAACATTTTGGCATTTCAAAATTTAGACTGTGCTCATCCTTTGACGGTAAATGTGCGGCAGTTGTTATTGACCACGGCCAGATTGGATTGCTGATAGAAACAAGTTGCGGGAGGATAATCACGCATCTCAATGGTGGCAACTACTACGAAGAGACCGTGCCTTTCAGTGCATGCTTTATTCATTTCGAAGGACGAAATTTATTTATCCATCGAACGGATTGGAATCGACTTGATGTGACTGATCCAGCCAGCGGGGAAATCATTACAAATCGATTGATAGCGCCTTATGGCTCTCAAGAAAAAAGACCGGAACATTATCTCGACTACTTTCATGGGAAGATAATCCCCAGCCCTAACAACAATCAACTATTCGACGATGGTTGGGTCTGGCATCCATTATCAGTGCCACGAACTTGGTCAATCAAGCAGTGGCTAACTACCTATCCTTGGGAAAGCGAAGACGGCAACTCAATCATCGATTTTCCGCTTGGTGACAATTGGAACCTTCCTGCATGTTGGATCGATGATCAACGAATCGCAATGTGGGGAATACCCACTTGGGACAAAGACGAGGAAATGGAAATGAGACAAGATTCTGGAGTAGCGATTTATGGACTTAGTAACTCGCAGACTACAATCGAAAAAAGCATACCCTTTGCAAACAAAAACAAATGCAATTACCTATTTTCGAATGGCAGAAACTTGTATGTAGTGACGGATGCGGGTACGAATATTTGGGATATCAATTCAGAGCAACAAGTGTGTGAATTGGAAAATTTCAATCCACAAATTCACAACAAACACACAGATACCCTTATTGCTTTCAATGCTAATTCAATCTGTATACTCCCCCTATCTGCAATAAAATTTAATAGCATAGAATAACTACCCATGGGTAAACTGGCACTGTGTAGAGAAAATCTGCCCCCTCACTAAGCTCCCCACAAGTCGCCATTCGGATTCGTGCGCGGCGCAGTCAAACCAAAATGCTCATAGGCACTGGCAGTCGCGATACGCCCGCGTGGTGTGCGTTGCAAGTAACCTTGTTGAATCAGATACGGCTCTAGTACATCCTCGATCGTATCGCGCTCTTCGCCGATGGCTGCTGCGACATTGTCTAAACCGACTGGGCCACCACCAAACTTGAACAAGATCGCTTCCAGTAATTTTCTGTCCATCAAATCAAAACCAACTGCGTCGACATCCAGCATTTTTAGAGCAGCATCCGCCATGGCTTTGGTAATTTCGCCATTGCCTTTGACTTGCGCATAATCGCGCACGCGACGTAACAAGCGATTGGCAATCCGCGGTGTACCGCGCGCACGCTTGGCAATTTCAAATGCACCATCATCTTTGATCGGTACTTCAAGTAAGGACGCAGAACGGGTCACGATGCGGCTTAACTCTTCCGAAGTATAAAACTCCAAACGTGCCACGATCCCAAAGCGATCTCGCAAAGGATTGGTTAACATCCCAGCGCGCGTAGTCGCACCCACCAAAGTAAAAGGTTGCAAATCAAGTTTGACTGAACGCGCTGCAGGCCCTTCACCGATCATAATGTCAATTTGGTAGTCTTCTAAAGCAGGATATAAAATTTCTTCCACTACAGGCGACAAGCGATGGATTTCGTCAATGAACAGCACATCATTCGCTTCTAAGTTCGTCAACAAAGCTGCCAAATCACCCGCGCGCTCCAACACGGGACCCGATGTTTGACGCAAATTCACTCCCATCTCGCGCGCAATAATATGTGCCAAGGTGGTCTTCCCCAAACCAGGTGGACCGAATAACAAAGTATGATCGAGTGCTTCTTTTCGCTGACGCGCAGCACCGATAAAAATCTCTAGCTGATCGCGGATTTTTTCTTGACCTACATATTCATCAAGTTGCTTAGGGCGCAAAGCGCGCTCAATCGCCTCTTCATTGGGAGAGGACGGCGTTGCCGCGATAATGCGCGTATCAACAAGTTGCGAGGTGAGATTGTCAGTTTGTATGCTCATATGGTTCTACTTGTATTTAGCTCTTCGACAAAGCTTTCAAAGCGGCCTTGATGCCATCCGAAACACCTGATCCTGCTGGCACCAATTTCAATGCGGCCAAGGCTTCTTTATCAGAATAACCAAGCGCCAATAAGGCATTCAAAATATCCGAGCTATGATCGCCCGCAGCGGCAGCCACACCGGCCGCACCCAAATCAGCGCCCAGCTTACCTTTAAGCTCTAACAACAAACGCTCTGCGGTCTTTTTACCTATCCCCGGGACTCGCGTTAAGCGCCCTGCTTCTTGCAAAGTAATTGCCTGCGACAAATCGGCCACCGACATTCCCGACAAAATGGATAAAGCGGTGCGTGCACCGACGCCACTTATTTTGATTAACTGTTTGAAAGTTGAGCGCTCTTCGGCAGTACCAAAACCAAACAACACATGCGCATCTTCGCGAATCGCCAAATGTGTCAGCAAAGCTACCTTCTCGCCGATTGCTGGCAAATTGTAGAACGTGCTCATGGGGACGTCGATTTCATAGCCAACACCTTGGCAATCAACCAAGATTTGTGGTGGATTCTTTTCGATCAGGATTCCGGCAATGCGACCTATCATGCTGGGCTTTCGTACTGTATAAATAAGCAGTGATAGTAAACTATTCTTGAAGTCTTGTGGTGGTGATGTTTTTGTTGAGTTGTTGAATTGTTGATTTCAACTCTTACCACTGATTAGCTCAACTGAACGTTTGCTGGTCGGGTGTGGCCCGACAGCCAATTACCTTTTTTGCTTGGCCAAAAAAGGTAATCCAAAAAAGGCGACCGTAGACTCGCCCCTGCGGGGTGCTTACGCTTCGCTTCAGCATAATTTGTGCATCACAAAAAAAATGGGAAAGTGTTGAAACTCGCCTTTGGCTCAAACAACAACACTTTCTTATCCATTTTCTGTGACGCACAAATTACATCGTCTCGAACGGGGGTAGGTCAAAAGCAAAGTCAAAAACAACGGCAACACCAACAACTAGTCTCGATGAACGCATATTGTTCTACTGGCTATAATAAGTCGTTGCTTTTGATCTTGCTTTTGATCTTGCTTTTGATCTTGCTTTTGATTTTGTTTTTGATCTTCATCCACTTCTGACACTGCCAATTGTGCAAGACAGAAAATGGATAAAGAAAGCTTCGTTGTTTGAGCGAAGCGAGTTTCGAAGATTTCCCATTTTTTGTCTTGCACAATTGGGAACCCGAAGGGCAGTGGCAGCGTGGTCGCCTTTCTTTGCTTACTTTCTTTGGCGAAGCAAAGAAAGTAAGTGGCCGTCGGGCCACACCCAACCCGCGAACTACAAAATGAACCACAAACTAATTACCACGTATATTTAGATGCGATGAAACGTTCACGTCTTTATTTCATTTTCAATCAAATTCAGTGGCTACAGAACAGAAATCGGCATTTCAAAAGTCACCCAATCAACCTCCCCGCCCGAACCCGCAAACCCTTCTTAGCCAACTCAGGTGCAATAGCACCAAGCGTCTTCAAAGTATCCCCACTATGCGCATGGCAAATCGCCACACCCAATGCATCAGCAGCGTCACTACTGGGCGCTCCAGATAAAGACAACAAACGCTGCACCATATCTTGCACTTGTTCTTTTTTAGCTTTACCGTGACCAACAACACCTTGCTTCACTTGTAGCGCAGTGTACTCAGCGACTAGAAGTTCAGCTTGCACCAAAGCACAGATCGCAGCGCCACGCGCTTGACCAAGTAAAAGCGTAGATTGAGGATTGACGTTAACGAACACCTTTTCAATTGCGGCGCAATCGGGTTGGTAGGTTTGAATGATTTCGGTAACGCCAGAGAGGATGGTTTTCAAACGCTCTGGCAAAGTGCCTTCGACTGTTTTAATGGTACCTGAGGCGATGTAGGTGAGCTTACTACCCTGCTTATAGATGACACCAAAACCTGTGGTGCGTAAGCCGGGGTCTATGCCTAGGATTTTCATTGGAATTTTTTTGAACGAGTCTTAGTGCAAAGGATGCGCCTAGAATTAAATTATCGGGATGCAGTTCAAGGCGCAAAACACAGCAATACGTCGGTATTGCGAGTATTTGCATCGCTGAAATGCGCCCGAGAATTTGATTATGGGCGCATTCTTTTAATGACGGAAGTGACGCACGCCCGTATACAACATCACCACACCACGCTCATCCGCAGCATCGATCACTTCTTGATCGCGCATAGAACCACCTGGATGAATCACGCAAGTTGCGCCTGCATCGACGACGACATCGAGACCATCACGGAACGGGAAGAAGGCGTCAGAAGCAACTGCGGAACCTTGCAGCGTTAAACCCGCATTTTGTGCTTTGATCGACGCGATACGAGCGGAATCGATACGACTCATTTGACCTGCGCCCACACCCAAAGTCATGCCGTTACCGCAGAACACAATCGCATTCGATTTGACATATTTTGCGACGCGCCATGCGAACATCATGTCGGCCATTTGTTGCGGTGTCGGTTGCAATTTGCTGACGACGCGTACATCGGCTGGCAAGACATTTTTCGCATCTGGCGCTTGCACTAACAAGCCACCGCCAACGCGTTTGACGTCGTATTGATTCACGCCTGCGCCCAATGGAATTTCGAGCAAACGTACGTTTTGTTTCGCGGCGAAAATTTGTTTTGCTTCCGCTGTGAATGAAGGGGCAATCAAGACTTCGACGAATTGTTTTGCAACTGCTTCTGCTGCTGCGCCATCACATACTGTGTTAAACGCGATGATGCCACCAAACGCGGAAGTTGGATCGGTTTGCAGTGCTTTGCTATAGGCTTCCAACGCAGTAGCGCCGATTGCTACGCCACATGGATTCGCATGCTTGACGATCACGCACGCGCCTGTGTCGAAAGACTTGACGCATTCCCATGCTGCATCCGCATCAGCGATGTTGTTGTAAGACAGTTCCTTGCCTTGCAATTGCACATAGTTCGCCAATGCACCTGCGACTGGCGCCAGATCACGGTAGAAAGAAGCAGATTGATGTGGGTTTTCACCGTAGCGCATTTCTTGCACTTTTTCGAAATGCATATTCAAAGTTTGTGGATACGCACTGCGTGTTGTGTGCGCTTTATCTTCACCCAAACTGGTCAAATAATTAGTGATCGCGCCATCGTATTGTGCAGTGTGCGCAAATACTTTTTTCGAGAGCATAAACTTGGTGTCATACGACACCATATTATTACCCGCCTTCATTTCAGCTAAGACAGTTACGTAATCACTAGGATCACAAATCACGACTACGTCTTTATGATTTTTCGCAGATGAGCGCAACATGGTTGGGCCGCCGATATCAATGTTTTCAATCGCGTCTTCCAAAGAGCATTCTGCTTTCGCCACAGTAGCTTGGAATGGATAGAGATTGACGACCACCATATCTATCGTTGGAATACCGTGTTTTTCTAAGGCCGCTTGG
Source organism: Affinundibacterium baiyunense (assembly GCF_018139645.1). Lineage (GTDB taxonomy): Bacteria > Pseudomonadota > Gammaproteobacteria > Burkholderiales > Burkholderiaceae_D > Undibacterium > Undibacterium baiyunense. The sequence goes on along the minus strand of NZ_JAGSPM010000006.1, from coordinate 128,071 downwards.
TGTTCAGGAAAATCACGACGCGCCAAAATGCCGCCATGTACTTTCGGATGCAAAGTCTTGACACGACCATCGAGCATCTCTGGAAAACCTGTGTAATCAGCGACTTCAGTCACTGGCAAACCGTTGTCAGCCAAGAGTTTTGCTGTACCGCCTGTGGACAATAGTTTGATGCCCATGGCATTAAGTTCACGGGCAAATTCGAGAACACCAGTTTTGTCCGATACGGACAGGAGAGCTTGTTTGATCATGACAAAGAGATTATAGAGATTGAAATAAAATTAAAGAAGACCGTGTTGCTGCAATTTTTTACGCAAAGTATTACGATTAATACCGAGCATGTCTGCAGCCTGAGATTGATTGCTATCGGTACGTGTCATGACCATTTCCAACATCGGTTTTTCAACCGCCAACACCACCATATCGTAAATATTCGAAGCAGGTTGTTCTCCCAAATCACGGAAATATTTTTCCAGATTTTTGTGAACTGCTTCTTGAATGCTTTCTTTACTCATACTGAATTTTCTTCTTATTAATGAATTCGACTGACGATAAAACCGTCGTGAATTCAAGGGTTAAACTAAATAAAACTTCCACCAAAATCGTCACAACAAAAACAAAGAGAAAAGCTTAAGCAGCTAAGGCCTGCGCTAATTCATCGTTCGTATTTATCTCGGAGGGGCGGTATTGTAACCGTTCTGTCGGTCGACTATCAAAAAACATGTTGACCGCCGCCAATTGTTCCTCACAAGTTTCCAACTTATTCATTTGCTGGCGAAAGGCTTCGCCATCCACCAAATCTTCCACATACCAACCTATGTGTTTGCGCGCGGTACGCACGCCCATAAACTCGCCATAAAACGCATAGTGCTCGCGCAAATGACGGTCTAACAAAGCCTTGACTTCCGATACCAAAGGCGCGGGTAAATACGTGCCCGTCTTTAAGTAATGATCGATTTCTCTAAAAATCCATGGCCGTCCTTGCGCCGCGCGACCGATCATGATGGCATCGGCACCAGTGACTTCCAACACGTACTTAGCTTTTTCAGGTGTCGTAATATCACCATTCGCCACTACTGGGATACGTGCTTGCGCCTTCACCGCGGCAATGGTCTCGTATTCCGCATCACCCTTGTAGCCATCGGCACGTGTGCGTCCGTGCAAAGTCAACATCGCAATCCCGGCCGATTCGGCAATACGCGCAATTTGCAAAGCATTTTTATTCGCTCTATCCCAACCGGTGCGAAACTTCAAAGTCACTGGCACATCTACCGCCGCAACTACCGCATCCAAAATCTCACCGACCAGTTTTTCATCTTGTAGCAAAGCCGAACCACACCAAGCATTACAGACTTTTTTGACTGGGCAGCCCATATTGATATCGATAATTTGCGCGCCTTTATCGACATTGTATTTGGCGCATTCCGCCAGCATCTTGGGATCAGCTCCTGCGATCTGCACTGCTTTGGGTTCCATCTCACCTTCGTGATTGGTTCGGCGCGTGGACTTCTCGGTTTCCCACAATTTAGGATTTGATGCCGCCATTTCTGATACGGCATAGCCTGCACCCAAGTCTTTGCACAATTGACGAAATGGCCTATCCGTCACACCCGCCATGGGCGCGACAAAAATATTATTCTTCAGCTGATAGGAGCCAATGTGCACGATGTAGAACCTTGGGAGAATCGGAGGAATTTCGAGGAAGCGCTATTCTACCTGAAAAGCTGCCTAAATAATTAGCAAAACTGCGCCAAACTGTGGGTTTGGACGAACAATTTTTTTCAATTTAGAGGAGCTTTTCAATAGACTTTCTTGTGATTTGTTGATCCATTATCACGAGAAAAAACAAAGATAAATCAAATCAACGAGCCGAAATCAAATCAAGACTTCGCGAGTTCTTTTGCAAGTAATTGATTTAATTCGTCAAATGAAGGTTCACCTACATATCGCTTAACAATATTTCCTTGCTTATCAATCACAAAGGTTGTTGGTGTTAATTTGACGTCACCATAAGCCTGAGCAATTTTGCCTTGATGATCGAGTACAACTTGAAATGGCAACTTTCTGGTTTCGGTGAAATTTAAAACGTAGTTTGGCGGATCATAGCTCATCGCTACTGCAAAAAACTCTAGCCCTTGTGAACGGTATTTTTCATAACTAGCGATCATCTGTGGCATTTCTTTAATGCAGGTAGCACACGAAGTTGCCCAGAAGTTGACCATGTACACTTTGCCTTGCAAGGACTGCTGGGTCAGTGTTTTACCTTGAATGTTGGTGAAATCTAACTTAGGTGCAGCCTGCTTGCTATTAAATGATTGGTAGGCAAATATGGAAACAAGCAATAAGACTACGCCAACAACGATACCAAGTTTAAACGACCCAGCTTGTTTGTTTTGATTGGTTGAAGATGCGATCATCATAAATCTCTTAAGCGCGAATAAATAACAAGTAATACCAGCCACCAGCTAATTGAGCTCGAATTATACTTGCGTTCTTCAGCGACGGTTCACTTCTGCTAAGTGTCCACGATAGCCATTGGTAATTTCACTTATGCTGCAGACGGTACTTGATTCGCAATCCAAACATCGGGCGCGGTTGGTCGTGAGTACAGGAAACCTTGCATAGAATCACAATCATTCTCGATCAAGTAATTTGCTTGTTCGATCGTTTCGACGCCTTCAGCAACCACTTTTAAGCCGAATTGTTTTGCCATCGATAAGATTGAGACAACGATCGCCATACCGTTCGCATCACCAGGGACATCTTGCACAAAACTTTTATCGATCTTCAATTCATACAAAGGCAAACGTTTTAAGTAATTCAAACTCGAATAACCAGTACCAAAATCATCAATCGAAAAACGTATCCCTAAATCCGCCAGAATATTCATACGTGAGATAGTTTCGGGCAAATTATCAATGAACAATCCTTCGGTCACCTCAAATATTAAATATTCACCACTGACCTGATGCTGCTCTAAAATTGAACGTACTTTTTCGACAAAATCCTTTTGCCGAAATTGCTTAGGGCTGACATTGATCGATAGCGGAAATTGAAAGCCGTTTGCGTGCAACCGTTTCAATATGGTGCAAGCTTCCGACAAAACCCAATCACCAATTTTGACAATCAAGCCCGACTCTTCCGCCAAAGGGATAAATAAGGCTGGTGAAACCATGCCGCGTGTCTTACTATTCCAGCGCATTAATAACTCTGCGCCAACTGCTTGCGCGTCTTTATTGACCTGAGCTTGCATCACCATCTGCAATTCATTTTGCTCCAAGGCTTTTGCCAGATCGCGTTCAAGTGTCAAACGTTGTTCGACCTCGATTTGCATATTTCCTTCAAAGAAGGCAATTTGATTGCGACCAGCAGATTTAGCTCGATACATCGCGGTATCTGACTCTCGCAATAGATCATCTGCTTTCTGTACTGCTTTAGGCATCAAGCTAACACCGATACTGCAACTTGAACTATATACTTGTCCATTCAAGATGAAATCTTGAGAAAGCGCATGGCGAATTTTTTCCGCAATGGTTAATGCCAGTTTCCCAGCTACTTCAATATGCGGATCAAGACTATCAACCAACACAACAAACTCATCACCACCGATACGCGCCACCGTATCGACTTCTCGCAATAATTGATTTAATCGACTTGCCACTTCGACTAACAGCAAATCACCAGTTGCGTGCCCGCGCGCATCGTTGATCGTTTTAAAGTGATCCAAATCGATAAACAAGACCGCGCTGTAGTTACCAGTTCGTTGCGCATTGGCGAGTTGCACTCCCATGCGATCGCGTAGTAAGCGCCGATTCGGAAGACCAGTTAACACATCAAAAAATGCCAACCGATAGATATCTAACTCAGCCTTTTTCCGATCTGTAATATCCCGTTCAATCGCAACATAATGTGTGCACTTCCCCTGCTGATCATTGATCGGACGAATATCAACCTCCAACCAAAATTCTTCTTGCGATTTTGTATAGCTAATGATTTCTGAACGAATCGCGTGACGCGTGCTCATTGCCGAACGAATTCGATGTACTTCGTGAATGTCTGAATTGGGGCCGTACAACATTTCTAAATTACGCCCAATCGCCTCTGCGCGACTATAACCAGTGCTACGCTCGAAAGCCTTATTCACAAACACCAAATGCGGACCATCTTCTTGCAAATTATTGTCCGTAATCATCACCATATCGTTCAAATTTTCGACCGCCGCTGAAATCAATCGCAATTCTTCGTTCGCCTTCTTCAACGAATTTTGCTCTTCTTGCAAAGACAAACTAATTTGCAATTGCTTACGTAATGATTCTTCAAGGCGGCGCAATAAAACCGCACATGAAACCGTGATCACCGAGCTAATAAAGGTGAAATTGAGCGTGATGATAATCCAGCGTAAAAATGGCTGGTCGTGGTAACGATCAAACTGCAAATCGATATCAAATGCGTACCCGACTGAAATCAACGTTACCGCATTTAGAACCAAGACAAAAACAGCGGAGCGCAAACCTAGCAGCAGTGCGGTTAGAACAGGTACCGCCATTAGATATATCTGACTGACCGGGCCAACTTTAAATAGAAAAAAGACTCCAACACCATAAACGATGAATAAAAAATTCCAGCTCTTGGCGCTAAAACTAAGGAAATGACCTCGCCATAAAACAAATAACCAGCTAATTGCCAACACATCAATCAAAACGATGGAATAGAGCGAATCGCGGATCGCCATGAGAACACTAGGAATAGCCGTCAGCGTTCCTAGCACCAATGCAACGGAGAGAATGGCGTTAAGCATTTGATCTCGCCAAAATTGGAGATCTCTTGCGGGCAGACGTTGAGCGCGCAAAAAGCGACGTAAATACGGACGAACAATCTTCAATTATTGCCCCATAGATATAGACTTAACTGCCATACCAGTTGCATCGAACAAGCGTCACCGATTTATCTCTCTTCGATGCGATTCGCGTCAACATTGCATCCACATTAAATAATCACGATGACAAAATCGTAGCCAGCGAGTTTTCTTTTATACGCTGTTTTATTCTTGCTGAAAAGTATTTTTTAATAATTCAGATCGAAAGCCCACACTAATTTTTAAGGCAATTCTGTCCCGGTAGCGGCTCGCCACAAGTCAAACCACTGTTCACGACTCAAAGAACAATTCAAGGCCTGCACCGCTTCCGCCAATACTTTTACTCGGCTAGAGCCGGTTAATACCATAGGGCGAGAAGGTAATTGTAAAATCCATGCGATTGCAACACATGCAGCAGTAACGCCCAATTCACTGGCAATACGATCCAACTGCGCTTGTAGTTTTTGCGTTTGCTCGCTTTGCTCGCTAAACAATCGTCCACCAGCGAGCGCTGACCAAATCATCGGCGACATACGAAGTCGTTGGCACTGATCAAAGGTTCCATCATAGATAGGCGCGTGATGCAGCAAAGAGCATTCCACTTGATTAGTAACGAGAGGAAAACGCGATGCAAGTAATTCAAACTGTGCCGGGGAAAAATTGGAGACCCCAAAATGACTGACTTTGCCCGCTTGCTTCAATTGCGAAAATGCATCTGCGATTTCATCCGCATCCATCAATGGATCAGGACGATGAATCAAGAGCAAGTCAATTTTCTCGAGGCGCATGCTACGCAAAGAATTCTCTGCCGAGGCGATAATATGTGCAGCAGTCGTATTATAAATATGCGCACGTTGATGCGGCCTCTGCGGTGAAGGAAATTGAATCCCGCATTTCGTCACAATCTGAAACTGCTGCCGCAATTGCGGTTCCAAAGCAAATGCTTCGCCCAGCAAAAGTTCGCTTGTATAGTCGCCATAAATATCGGCTTGGTCTATCGTCGTAATGCCAAGATCTAAAGCAGCATGTAGAAAAGCGACGCGCTCGACAGGCGTCATTTGCCAAGCAGATAAACGCCACAAGCCTAAAACAATACGAGAAAATTCCGGCCCCTGCGGCGCAATTTGCAATCGGGAAGTTAATGAAGGCATAGGATTAGATTGTTTAAGTTAAAGCAAGTTGATAGCTCGCTCATTATCTTCGATTTTATTAGGAACAAGCGCAACAACTAGAACATCTTTTTTAAGCTAAATTCAAATTGCGACAGTGTTTTTTCACGGGAACGAATACGATCAATGCTCAAGTGTAAAGAAACGTCTTTAGATTTGAAATATTTAGACTGAACAAAACGAAAATGCATATGAGATTGCCCATTCCCAGCCAGATCCGATTTCATTACGACAGAAATCCGTGATTTCATATCAAATACTTCACGCAATATAAAGCCTATTTCTGGCTGAGTATACAATTGTGCCCGCCCTGATTGCCAACGCACACCAAGTCCAAGAAGTGCAAAACTATCCAAATCATGACCTGCACGATGCGTTATACCAAGCCCACCTTCGATAAATGCTGCTTTATGAGAACGCAATTGTGCGTCATATTGAGGTGCAACCCCTATGCGAAACGTTCCAGAAATACCTCCACTCATTGCATCATAAGGAATCAATGATTTTGCAGAATAAACGGTGAACTGATCGAGCAGTATTTGTCTGCTGCGAAGATCTTTAAGTATCGACACATCAAACAACAGTAACTCAGTTTCGCTAAAATACTGACGATTATCATCATCAAGCTGGTGCGAAGCTGGAGTTAAACTCATACGCAAGTAATTTTGCTCATTACGTCGCGTTAAGCCAATCGCGATCTGCGAGTCTTGAGGTGACTCTATCGGATTTTTCTGTTCCAGTACTTGCAGAACGTGACTTGGATATTTCTCCTGCAATTCGTGTGAAATCTTTGACTTGAGTGAATTGCTTTGCACTCCAACTCGCTTGTCTTGAGGCGTTGCGGTCTCTGTTTGATAAGCAAGATAAGCTTTCGCCAATTGCAACTGCAGGAAGGCTTGATTCGGTTCCAACTGAGTTACCTCGGGCAGGCGCAGGGCATCAATATCTTCTTGAATTGCCTTACTTTGATCAGAAGGTAGTTGCTCACGTAATGCCCGAATCAACCATCGATTGGGTGAAATCAAGCGGCTTTGTTCAATTAGATTTAATTTTTCAGCACGTTTCACCACGTCTTTGGGCGTTAACCAAAATCCGGTATTGTTTAATGACTCAGTTGCGGCCAATGACAGTACAAAATCAATGACTGTGGCACAGTTATATTTCTGAAAAAAGTAAACCAAATCGGTCTGACGCAATTCAATTAAATGCGCCTGTATCAATTCCTTTTGAAAATCGCTCAATTTTAGAGAATATTCCCAAATACTACGTTGCTCTTCGCCCAAATAGAGTGCGATCTTCTCTTGATATGGAGATAAACTGAAGTAACCAGTTTTACCAACGACCATGCTTTCATAAAACAACCTGGGGATATTGATCCCGCCTGCGTCAGTAAAAAATGAGATCGCATGTTCAAGAGGATTACCATTCGAATCAAGTCCACGCAACTTCAAAAAGATATGCCCCATCATACTCGAAGGCTGAGCCAAATTTTCAGAAGCAAATGCAAGACTAATTTCTGTTGCTGGCGCACGCGTTTTAAACTCTTGAAACTCCGTACAATCTTGCAATGACAGTTCGGGTAGATCGAGCTGCTGACGCAACCACAAATAACGCGCTGGGAAACGACATTGCTGATTCACCTCGCCACTGTAGAGTATTTTTAGCGTTGCATTTAATTCTGCAACCAAGGAAAAGGAATCTGCTGTTAATAAAAATTGACGGCTATGAATATTGGGTCGACCATTGCTTACGTGCAGCAGGCCTGACCACACAGGATGTCTCGCCAAATTCTTTTGCTGCGCGAGTTCCAAATATTTGTACAAGTTTTCTTGTGACTGATGCTGCGCTACGGCAGGAAGAGCTTGACTACACCAGCATCCCAAACAAAAGGAAATTAGAAAACGTAATGAAAAAAAAGCGGCTAGAGAGCCGCTTTTTTTGCTAACGGGAACGCGAATTATTTGCATGAAACAACAACGTTCTCTGAATAACGCCACATTTTTTCTGTGGAATAGTCTGTTGTAGAGCCGAACGCACCGCCGCTGAGAATGTTAATAAAGAACTTTGGATCAACAGATTTCTCTACTGAAGTTTCTTTTGCACAACCTTCGGTTGAAACCAATACCATCTTATTTTTGTTTTCGCGTGTGACATTCACAATTCCTGGTGCTTTAAATGTCGCACCATCAATCGTGCCGCTGATTTCTTTGCCATTTGATGCAGAAACATTAATTGCTTGTGTCTTGTCATTCAAAATAGATGCGCAGCCGGACAGAGCAAATACGGCGAATAAAGAAGTGAATAAAGCTGTCTTTTTCATTAGAGAATTTCCGATCTTTCTAGATATAGTTTTCAAAAAATATGAAGCAATATTATACATCAGACAAGTTTTATTTTGTTTAATATTTTTCTGCATATTTTTTAATCAATCTAGCTTAGACCCTGTAAAACTTCTTTGAAATTTTTAGAAATCACTTCAGCCTTTGCGTAGCCAGAACTGAGCATGTGCAAGCCATCTTCTCTAACGAGCAATAGAACTGGAAAGCCACGCACGCCCCATTGTTGAATTTGTTGAAAATGCAGTCGTGTTTCATCTTTACACTCTGCTGAAGAGAGCGTCTCTAAGAAACTATCGTAATCAAAAACTTCCGCTTGCTCGAATCGGTTGAGCGCTTCGACCGCGATCTCTGCTAACAGAGTTTCTTGAGTAACATTCTTTCCCTCAGCATAAAAGGCATGCTGAATTGCTTGAAACACAGCGAAATTGATTTTTGTTGGCATATCTTGCGTCAGCATTTTCGCAGCGACGACGGCACGACATGCGGGTTCTGTATCGTAGATAAAATTGGGCTTATTCAAGCCTGTCATATCAAACGGTAATCCGCTCACTTGCTGTACTTTTTCCCAATGCGACAAAATCATATCGCGCTGGTCTGCATCCATTTTTTGCGTGTTATATGCGCGTAAGCCACCCAGCACAATATCTAATTCAGCGTCTGGCATATCGGCTAAAAATTTTTGCAACTCCAAACTAAATCCATAGCACCAAGAGCACATCGGGTCGGCGATATAAAGGAACTTGCTTGTCATATTCTGATTCATCGTCTCTTAATAAAATTAAGCTGGATATAAAGCGCCGAGAATTCGTGCGCCACGTGCTGCGGTTACTTCGCTCAAGTTAGCCGTCTTTCTTTGCACAAATCGTTGTGCGAGCCAAGCAAACGCAATTGCCTCTACATGATTCGCAGCAATCCCCAAACTATCGGTGGTGTCAATCTGTCTGCATGGCATGCGATCGGCAAGTTGTTGCATCAGAGTTTGATTATAAGCACCACCGCCACACACATAGACTGCCTGACAGTCTGGCGCGAATTGCGCAATCGCATCGCTGATCGTCGCAGCAGTGAAACTACACAAACTGGCTTGCACATCGACTGGGCTTAATGTGGCAAACTGCGCCAACTTGGCTTGCAGCCAAGACGAATGGAAAAGATCTCTTCCGGTGCTTTTTGGTGGTGGCATCTTAAAGAAATCTTCATCACACAAACTCGCAAGCAAAGCGTCATGCGTTTGTCCTTGAGCAGCCCACGCACCATCGACATCGTAAGCAAGTCCATGATGTTGATGTATCCAAGCATCCATTAACAGATTACCTGGGCCAGTATCAAATCCTATAGTGCGGCCATCTGCATGCAGTGCGCTGATATTACTAATGCCACCGATGTTTAATACCACACGGCACTCGCCCTCTTTGGCAAACATCGCGCGATGAAATGCCGGAACCAAGGGCGCGCCCTGCCCACCCGCCGCGATGTCGCGACTACGAAAATCAGCGATGACATCAATTCCAGTCAACTCCGCTAACAGTGCGGGATTATTCGTTTGTCTAGTAAATCCCAAATCAGGTCGATGCCGAATAGTTTGCCCATGCACACCAATCGCTTGCACGAACACTTCTGGGCACTGGCGACATAACGCGTGTACACAGTCAGCGTAAATCCTTACCAATTGATTTGCTAATAAAGCTTCGCGTTCAATCTCATTTTCGCCAGCCTGCTGCAATTGCATCGCCTGCCGCTTCAACTCGATAGAAAACGGCACATGCGCACTGGCATGCAAATGCAAAGTTGCGCCCTGGTCTTCTGAAAACGAGACCAACACGCCATCAACACCATCCAAGCTCGTTCCCGACATGAGGCCAATATAGCAACTCGATTTTTCTTGCATAAGCATTCGCTCAAATTAGATGTTCACAACAAAAAAGCCGAACTAGGTTCGGCTTCGTTGACATGCAAGTTATAACTTAACGTGCCGCGACCAAAGTTGCAGAATTTCTTTCTGGTCGCAATAAATCAAAGCGGTGTGCCATTTCGGCAGCAACAGCTCTAAATTTTGGCAACTCGTGCGCCGCCAATGCCGCTGCACTTTGCACGCTAATGGTATTTGGATCACGCGGCTCATTGTTAACGCGGAACTCATAATGCAAATGCGGTCCAGTTGACCAGCCGGTAGAGCCAACATAACCAATTACTTGACCTTGTGTGACTCGCGTGCCTTTGCGAGCGCCCGGTGCAAAACGACTCATGTGTGCATAAGCAGTGCTGTAGCCATTCCAATGCTTAATGATCACCATATTGCCATAACCACCTTGTGGTCCAGCGTGTTCGATGGTGCCATCCGCCGATGCGCGGATTGGTGTTCCAGTTGCAGCAGCGAAATCGATGCCAGTATGACGTTTCCACTTACCTGAGATTGGATGCACACGCATAGAAAAACCGGAAGATACCCGAGAGAATTCGAGTGGCGATTTTAAGAATGCTTTTTTCAATGATTTGCCATCAAAGCTATAGTAACCACCTTCACCAGCACCTTCATCAAACCAAACTGCTTGCGACAATTTACCTGAATTTTTAAATTCACCAGACAACAAACGTCCGGTCTTCACTAATTCGCCATTGAGCCAGAAGGTTTCGTACACAACGTTGAAATAATCTCCACGTTGCAGACGACGGAAGTCGATACTTGTTTCAAACATCTTCACAATTTGATCAGCAATCGCTGCTGGAATCAATGCCTTATCCGTTGCAACGAACAAGGAAGATTGAATATCACCTGAGCGCATTTCAATACGACGTTCAAGTTGTTCATTCACTTCAGCAGCTTGAAATCCATTTTGATCACGTCGAGATACGAGCAAAGTCTTAGCAGCGTTATCGTTGCCATCCAACCCCACGCGCAACCACTCTAAGGTACCTTCATCGGTGGTCTTTACGCGAATCGATTTGCCCGCACGTGCTTGCAACACGCCACGCGCAACCGGATCGGTCTTTAAAAAATTCGCTGCATTGACATCATCAACACCTAGGCGCTGCAACAAAGAAGCCAAGGTGTCGCCACGTTGGATTTTTTCTTCTTTGACATAGTGCTGTTGCTGCAACACGATTTTAGAAATTTGCTCATCTAAAGATGGCAACACCAAGTCTTGCGTCACCGTCTTGACGGGAAGATTGGAAGCGTCTGGTGCCAATGGAGCAACACCGACCGCACCCACTGCACATACGGCAAAGAACAAGCCTGTAAAAGGAATCACACGCGACGCACGCATACCACGTGCATTCGCAATGCTGACTTCAATCAGGGATTTGACTTTAACTTGCGTAGTTGCAGCTAATTGACGGAATTTATCGGATAAACGCATGCAATAAGTTAAAATTGATATTTCGCTGTCAGATCATGAAATCTGGCACCAAATAGCTTGTTTGCAAACCCACTTCTTTTATTTTTATTAATTTATTATTGAAAATGGGGGCGAAAATTAGTCGCCCGATTGTAAAGCAAATGGCGAATAATGCAAGCTAACGATTATGCGAGCGAGCGACTTTTTTCGCTAGTCTTGTTACAAAACTTTTTGACATACTTTGATTCATCTCGAATTCTATTTAATTAATTAGTAAATACCATCATGACCTTGCCACAATCCAATGATAAAGCGCCCAGCGCTACGACTCTTCTGCCGCTTTCTGATGCAGTGCAACACGCGTTAGCGGTTACCAAACGCGGTGTCGATGAACTATTAATTGAATCCGAATTTGCACAAAAATTAGCGCGTAGCGAAAAAACCGGCAAACCACTACGAATCAAATTAGGACTTGATCCTACAGCACCTGATTTGCACCTAGGTCACACCGTAGTCTTGAATAAGATGCGCCAATTGCAAGATTTAGGACATACCGTCATTTTCTTGATTGGTGACTTCACTTCAATGATTGGTGATCCATCTGGCCGCAATGCAACTCGCCCACCATTGACGCGTGAACAAATCGAGGAAAATGCACAAACCTATTTTAAGCAAGCATCCTTGGTATTAGACCCAAGCAAAACTGAAATTCGCTACAACTCCGAATGGTGCGATCCACTCGGTTCACGTGGTTTGATCCAGCTTTCGTCTAAATACACCGTGGCGCGCATGATGGAGCGCGATGACTTCACCAAACGCTTTAAAGCAGGTACGCCAATTTCTGTGCACGAATTCTTGTATCCATTGATGCAAGGCTATGATTCTGTTGCCCTGCATGCGGATTTGGAATTAGGCGGAACAGATCAGAAATTCAATCTGTTGGTCGGTCGTGAACTACAAAAAGACTATGGGCAAGAGCAACAATGTATTTTGACGATGCCATTACTAGAAGGTTTAGATGGCGTGGAAAAAATGTCCAAATCGAAAAACAACTACATCGCGATTACCGAACCAGCCAATACGATGTTCGCCAAAGTCATGAGTATTTCTGACGAAATGATGTGGCGCTACTACGATTTACTGTCGTTCTGCTCCTTAGAACAAATCGCGCAATACAAAAAATCTGTCGCAGAAGGTCAAAATCCACGCGACATCAAAGTCGCTATTGCACAAGAAATCGTCACGCGCTTCCATAACAAACAAGCGGCGGAAGATGCGTTGGCAGATTTTGTGAATCGATCAAAAGGCGGCATCCCTGACGACATCGCTGAAGTTAGTTTAAGCGGCGCACCAATCGGGATTGCACAATTGCTGAAACAAGCCAATTTGTGTGCTTCCACTTCAGAAGCAATGCGCATGGTTGATCAAGGTGGTGTGCGTATCGATGGCGCAGTGATCAGCGACAAGCAATTACAAGTACAGGCGGGTACGGTTGTGCTGCAAGTCGGTAAACGTAAATTTGCGAAAGTCACACTGACAGCATGATCGCTTTACTGCAACGCGTCACACATGCCCAAGTCGTCGTCGATGGCGCCACCATAGGCGCGATCGACGCTGGATTGATGGTGCTAGTTTGCGCCGAACGCAATGACACCGAGAAAGATGCTGAGCAATTACTGACGCGATTGCTCAGCTATCGCGTGTTCTCAGACGATGCTGGCAAAATGAACCGCAGCGTGACTGATGTACAAGGTGGCTTGCTCCTAGTGCCACAATTTACCCTTGCCGCCGATACGCAATCTGGTACGCGCCCTTCATTCACTCCAGCAGCTCCACCTGCACTCGGCAAACAATTATTTGATCACTTTGTCGCGTTGGCAAAACAACGACATGCATACGTCGAAACAGGCCAATTTGGTGCAGATATGAAAGTCACCCTGACCAATGACGGCCCCGTAACCTTTTGGTTACAAACTAAAGCCAAAGCAGATACATAAACTAGAAAAATAAGTGCGCACAGAAATTTTATTAATTCGTCACGGCGAAACAGCATGGAACGCCGTGCGCAAATTACAAGGTCACTTAGATATTCCACTCAATGCGGAGGGGCGACGTCAAGCCAAAGCACTTGCTGCAGGATTGCAGCATGAAACGCTGGCCGCCATCATTTCTAGCGATCTACAACGCGCGATGCAAACGGCTGGCGAGATCGCCCGCTTGCAAGGCATACCAACCAAAATCGATGCAGCATTGCGCGAACGCTGCTTTGGTGATTTTGAAGGAAAGCTATACAGCGAGCTACCGGAACTTTATCCAGATGAGTACGCGCAATGGCGCGCGCGCGATCCTGATTTTCATTTTCCCGCCAAACAAGACGATCCCAACAACGTCGGTGAGAGCATACGAGAATTTCAGCACCGAACCATCGATGCAATATCGCACTATGCGAACCAATATCAAGGCAAGAAAATCGCCATCGTTGCCCACGGCGGCGTACTCGAATGCGCCTATCGCGCTGCCATGAAGCTGCCACTGAATGCCGAACGAACCATTACCATTTACAACGCGAGCATCAATCGCTTTTCTTTCGAAAACGGTGAACTCTCACTCATCGACTGGGGAGATGTGACGCATCTAGGGAATGAAATTCTGGACGAGATTGCAGGCAATACTAAATAAGCCTTCAACAAATCAACCAATAATTTGCACAGAATTTCTATCTTAGTCTGATTGACTATTGAGCACTTAAGCAACAGAATCCAAGATTGCAAAAATAAATCTAATTGCTTATTTACTTCATGCCAAGTGCACCACTTCAACAACATCGAAAGCGCATTCGCGTAATCTCTCTTACGATGTTACTGCTAGCAAGCGCTTATGCACTGCCACAAGAAGTCACGCCATCGACCGCAGCACCATCAAGCACACAGCAAAGCCAAACCAAATCGCAACAAATTGAAATTAAAGCGAAGAGTGAAATAGAAAATGCGAGGGGTGATACTGCTGCCAAGACTGTAATAAGCAATGAAGAACTCATGCGCTATGGCGATACCAATATCAACGACGCGATGAAGCGCGTCTCTGGCGTACTTGTCGTCAAAGATCAATTACAGTTGCCAGGCATGAATGCGGGATACACGCAGATTTTAATTGATGGCGAACCACCGCGCGGGGTATCCATTAACGATTTACCGATGACGTTAATCGAACGTGTTGAAATCTATCGCGCTGGCAACGCGCAATTTAGCAGTCAAGCCATCGCAGGAACGATCAATATCGTACTCAAACGTATTCCTAGCAATCAGCGCAATCAATTAAAAGTCAACTTCGCCAATAGCTATCGAAACACTGGTGCAGTCGAATGGTTGGTATCCGATAAGCAAGATAAACTATCTTACTCTTTATCCCTCAGTGCCAGAGATAGTGGTGGCTTAAGTAGTGCTTCAACAGCCTACATCAATGAATTTTTTGATGAGAAAAATCAACTGATAAGAAAATTCACTCAGCAGGATTTACGCGACTTGACCGCCCACAGTTTTCGTATCAACCCTCGGATCCAATACACGAATGAGGCCGGAACTACTCTCACTTCTTCCTCTTCATTGAATGCCAATCGTGCAAAATTCACTCAGGACACGAGCAATTTATTTTTAATTGGTTCAACTTTACCGGTAGGGAAAAACACGCAAAACTATCGCAGCGACAGCAATTTTGGCAGCACCAATCTAAGATTGTTAAGCACAACAAATAAGCTCAAATTCGACATAAGTGCAGGTCTCACCTTGATCACCAATATGATCAAATACTCCGATACCGCGAAGAATCCTGATGATCGTGCATCACTTGATCGAGACTTATATATTCATCGCAAAACCCGCGCTTTCAATCACTCTGGAAAAATTACCGTGGCTGGCGATGAAGAACACGATATCGTTGGCGGCTGGACTCTTTCAAGATCGATAGACAACAGCAGAAAAAATGAGCAGCAAGTAAATCACTTACCTACATCCACTGAAAACAGCCTTCAAACCACGGCAGTAGCGATCAATAATCTCGCTTTCTTCATTCAAGATGAATGGAGGTTTCGCAAACAATCATCTGCCTACTTCGGTTTGCGATGGGAGGCAATTGAGTTACAAAGTGAAAGCACGGCTCACGCCAAAATAAAGCACCAATCAAGTGTTCTGAGCCCGATAATGCAAACGCTATGGCAACTCAATCCTGAAAATACAGATCGCGTGCGTCTAGGCTTATCCAGACACTTTAAGGCACCTTCGGAGTTTCAGCTTGCATCACCGATCTACAATTCACTCAACAATTCGATGATCGACCCAAATCGTCGTGGTAGCCCGAGCTTACGCCCAGAATCAGCTTGGTCTTTAGATGCGGCTTTCGAGCACAATGGCAAAGACGAACTGAACTACACAATTCGCGGAAAAGTACGTCACATCACGGACTTGCATCAAGAAGTTATTAGCTATGACGGGAACCTATGGTGGTACTCTCTAGTCAATGCGGGAAAAGCGATCAGCAAGAGCATAGAATTTGATCTGCAATTTCCACTCAAAAGATGGATAAAGGACTCACCGAACATCGATATCAGTTTTGACCTAAACAAACATTGGTCTAGCGTCTCCAATTTACCTGGGCCAGCCAACATCCTCAGTCCAAATACATTCAACACGAAATTAAGTATGGATTATCGCGCAAAGGATCTACCTCTCACTTTAGGATATAACGTCAGATATAGCGATAGTCGCTGGCAACAAACGAGTAACACACAACGCATATACAATCCAACGCCACTTGCGCTTGATCTCTACGCAGTGTGGAAGTTCGATCAGAAAACTCTACTGCGTACATCGATAGATAATTTATTGAAACGCCAGTCTAACAATTTCAGTGAGCAGCGATTTGCTGGCTTACGCACACTGAGCCGATGGCATTCACCGGAATATCGTAAAGTGTCTCTCGCCCTTGAACACCAATTCTAGATAAACAAAGCGATCGAGCAGACTAATAGTACGGAGCACTTAATATCATTAAATACATCTGTTCATACCGCTCATAATTTCAACAACGTCTACCTTAATCGTCGGCGAACTCAATATGCGTCCTCACGTTGATGAATTGTTCCGAGATGCGCATTTCGCGCTAAGCTTCTTTGGAACATACCTGAGAAAAACTCCCGACAAATACAGCACACAATTATCAGTGCATAAATAAGCGCATAAAATTGACAATTAATCTAAACACGATGAAAATATTTAATCATTAATTTTCATTCCCTCTCATGCCCTTCAAAACCTCAACCCTGTTGCAGGCCTCACTGCTAGCAACAGCTTGCCTATGCTCCCCCATTCAAGCACAAACACAAGCTGCTTCCACCAACGTTAAGCAAGAGAGTAGTCAAGAAAAGATACAAGCGGTTGAAGTCAAAGCAAAAAGTGAAATCGAAAATCTAAGTCGTGATGCCGCTGCAAAAAACATCGTTAGCAATGCCGATCTGGCACGTTACGGAGACACCAACATCACCGAAGCAATGAAACGCGTGCCCGGTGTCATCGTCATCAAAGGTGTAATGCAATTGCCTGGATTAAACAGCGGCTATACACAAATCCTTGTTGATAATGAGCCACCACGCGGCATCAATATCAATGACATCCCCATGCAAAGTATAGAGCGTGTGGAAATCTATCGTTTAGGAAGTGCGGAATTTAGCAGTCAAGGAATAGCGGGGACGATTAATATCGTTTTGAAAAAAATTCCGCAGACTAAGCAACAAAACATCAACTTTGGCGTAACTCACGAATTAAAAACATCGCCCTATGTAACATGGACCAGTTCGGACAAATGGGACGAATGGTCATACTCATTGACCACATCTGCTAGAAAGTATGTTTCATACTCAAAGGGGGAGATGCAGAGCTATGAATATAATCGAAGAAACGAACTCATACGCGCATACTCTACTGCCGACAATTCTGAATTTCCAGTAAAGAGCTTTTATGTGAGTCCGGTAATTCAATATAAAAAACCTGACGGACTGAATCTCAAACTAACAAGCTATGTTCAAACCAGTGAAGGACAAAATACTGCTGAGCAAGAATATTTCTTTCAGAAAGGTAGTCCAGTTCCCTATCCTCGCATCCACCGATCGAATAAGCTACATGACATAAATGGCGGCACCACTCTCAAAGTTTTAGATAAGCTCGGCGAGGTAACCAAGATCGACCTTAGTGTGGGATTATCTGGTAAACGGAATCAATTCCGAGATCAAGATAGTAATTTTGATCAACAGAATCGCTTACTATTTGATCGTCAAGTGCATTCACAAGAGCTTGAAAACAGAATCAATACATCACTCAAACTAAGCGTCCTCACCGTTGAAGAGCACGACTTGGTTGGTGGCATCAATCTCTCTAGCATCAATAACCGTCAACAGCGCCACCAAGAATTAACTGGCCCCTTCCCCCCACCGGTACTTATAGTTGACAGAGAGCCGCATCAAAATACACATTCAGTCGTCAACAATTACGCAGCTTTCGTTCAAGATGAATGGAGATTTCGCAAAGAATCTTCTGCTTATTTAGGCCTACGTTGGGAATCCGTCGCGGTTTCTAGTGAAGGCACTGCGCAACTCTCTGCTAGAAATATATCTAGTGTCTGGAGTCCGATCTTGCAAACACTTTGGCAGTTAAATTCAGAAAATACAGACCGTCTTCGATTTGGTGTCTCTCGCACATTCAAAGCACCAGGAAATTTTTTCTTAATTCATCCTAAGTTCGTACTCCCAAATAACTCAGAACAGAATCCGAGCATACACGGCAACCCCATGTTAAAGCCTGAACTCGCTTGGTCACTCGAAGCAAGTTACGAACATAATGATACGAAGGAACTCACCTACAGCGCTAAATTCATCGTACGTCGCATCTCCGATCTACATCGTATGGAAACAAAATTCATCAATGATTTTTGGTGGCGGCAAGTTGTAAACGCTGGCAATGGAGTCAGCAAACGTGTCGATTTAAATACTCAATTTCCGCTCAAGCGGTTTTGGGTGGAGAGTCCCGATATCAATCTCAGTTTTAACATTTCCAAAAATTGGTCGAGCGTGTCTTATTTACCTGCGCCTGACAACAAATTAACATCAACACCAATGAACGCAAGCCTAAACCTCGACTACAACTCGACTAATTTGCCGCTAAGTCTTGGTGGAAATTGGCGCTATCGCCAATCACAGCCCTATTTACTCGCTGAGAATCAGCGTTCCTCGTCTCCGAGTTCAATTGAATTGGATATTTATGGCTTATGGAAATTTACGCCAAAAACAAAACTTCGTTTAGCCATCGATAACTTACTGAATCGCAGATTTCATAATCTAATGCAATGGTTCAATCCCGAAAGCGAAGTGTCTCAATATTCAAGTAATCGCTATTACCGGCAACTCAAACTAAGCTTTGACCATAGCTTCTAGAAAAACCAAAGGCGGTATCTAAACCGCCTTATGAAGTTACATAAAAATCAGTCCAATTACTTCTTCAACAAATCCAACAAAGCAATCACACTCGCCTCAACCCCTGCCCGTACTGCTGGTTCAGGTGTGATTTTAAACAAAGGACTGTGATGACCTGGCACGGCTGGGCCGCCTTTGCTTTCTCTTTCAAAATCTTCTTTTGGCGTGCCACCGATTGAAAAATACACGCTAGGGATATACGGCTCACTCACGAAGAAAGGAAAGTCTTCTGCGCCCATGCCGTCACGCATTTTCGGTGTTGCGAACGCGTCTTTGCCTAGCTTCTCTGTCCAAACTTTTTTCAAATGCTGCGTCAGTGGAATATCGTTCAGAGTTGGAGGTGTTGGCGTATCGACTTCGACCACTTCGGGCAATAAATTTTCTGGTAGACCTGCTGCGCGCGCTGTATTGAGAGCGACACGTTTAATTGCGGACAATAATAGAGCGCGAGTTTCTTTACTTTCGCTGCGCACACTTAATTGCAACTTCGCTTGGTCTGAAATAATGTTGGACTTCGTACCTGAATGGAAGGATCCAACAGTGATCACTGCTGGTTCACGCGGCGCCACTTCACGTGTGACTATCGTCTGTAAAGCTAAAACAATTTGCGAACCGATGACAACCGGGTCTTTGCCCAAATGCGGATAGGCACCATGTGTACCAATACCGTGTACCGTTATCTCCACCGTATCTACGCCAGAATAAGGCGAGCCTTCTTCAGCGACGATCTTGCCAGCTTCTGAGCCAGAATCAACATGGAACGCTAAAGCATATTTAGGTTTCCCAAAACGTTTCCAAATTTGATCTTTCATCATCGCAGCTGCACCACCAACCCGCTCTTCTGCTGGCTGGCCTATCAACATCAAGGTGCCTGACCACTGTTGCTTACGTGCAGCCATTTGTACTGCGGTACCAACTAAACTAGTGATATGCACATCATGACCACAAGCGTGCATCACATGCTGCAATTTTCCATCTGGATCTTTTTGCTGTACTTTCGATGCATACGGCAAACCCGATTTTTCTTCTAAAGGCAGACCGTCCATGTCCGCACGAAGCATGACTAAGGGACCCGGACCATTTTTCAAGATCGCGACCACACCCGTCTTTCCAACCCCTTCGGTAACCTCAAAACCCGCTGCGCGCAATTCCTTTGCCAGACGTGCCGCCGTATTGGTTTCCATAAACGAAAGCTCAGGATTTTGGTGAAAGTACTCAAATAAGGGCTTCAACTGCGATTGATAATTTTTTGCAATCGCCGTTTTGAGTTCACTATCCGCCGCGTTTGCAGATTGTGCAAACGCCCCCATTATCGCCACGGCGACTCCGATTGATCGTAAATTGAATTTCAAGCTTGATCGAATAAGTTGCTTAGTTGGTTTCAAGTGCATCTCCATAATTTAATCGTCGGCATCGAGTTTCCATTGTGCACGATTCATTTTGAACAGAGGATTTTTATAGAGACTTAGGCACGCAATCTGACGCTGATACAACAAGCCTTATTGAAAACAAAATAGTTAGAACTAAATAATGGACGCCGCTACCTATATTCGTTGCCAAAACTAAGCCTGTTAGCGCCAAGCGAGAATCAATAGATTCACCGTTGTTGAATTTGTCTACTACATGCATACGCCATCAAAGCATAACCAAGTATCGGTCCTGCACCAAAGCCCAATAATGGCATAGGGGTAAGTTGTAAAAATGCACAAATATCGATCACAAGATAGTACAAGGCAGGCAAATAGAATGTGGTGTGTTGATGTCGTCGTCCAATCCAAATTAAAGAGATGGGGATAATTGCCAGCACCAACAACAATATTGCAGCAATACTCAAATGCATAGTCGCGCCTAACTGAATCACGCCTTCTACATACGACACGGGTTTTAGAGGATCCGGCTGCGCAGACGACAAAATACTTGCCACTAACAAGGTAATGATGCACATCAGTTTTATCACCGTCCTATTATCCGTGCGCATAATCGATATAAGTCCAATCAATGCGACAGCCAAACTTTGCGACGCATCAGGTTGCCAAGCCAAAGCCGCAGCAATGACCGGATAGAAAAATATCCAAATTTGAGCTTGCGTATTTCTTTGATGAATCAGATTTTCTAGAAGTAAAACGAGTAAGGGTAAAACGCAAGCAGCAATGTAGAGACGAAAGCCTCCCAGCACTAACCACCGTTGCGGATCGGGACTTGATCCGAGTACTGGTGGTAAAAAAAGTAGCAGACCCAAAAATAGAACTAGATAGATGTGCCATTTCGTCGACACCGCAACAAAGTTTCGTCTTGACATTGCGTAGGCAAGACCCAGAGCGAACACACTGACTACGACTTGTTGTATCCACACAAATCTGCTAACACCGACAAACTGCATCAAGACGATACTCATCAACACAGCCGGAATCGGTGCAAAAAAAAGTAAAGATCGCATATTTCGAGAAAAAGAAAAGTTATATAGCATTATTCGTTGCTTCAGACTTACACGTCTTTAGACATCACACTTAATTCTCAGTTCTGTGTATTTAGGTTTGAGCTATCGATGCATTCGTCTAGATAAAGCAAAAAAAGCTAATGAATTTGACGAGCTGATTATATTGATTCCACGACACTAGAAGTTGCGTTTATTAATTAAATTTATCTTTTACCTTAGAACTTGATAGCATGTGCAATAACAACAGCCGCTCAGGCTTATACAATGCAATCAATACATTCACCGCTTGCGGCATTGGACAGACCAATTTAGAATAAACCTTGTCTGCTTGACTTCATTTATCACCCATTTCTTCACGTTCTTCACCACACCGAAACTCAATGAAAAAAGTTGCTGCTGCATTAGAAAATATCGCGCCAGAACCACGCTTATATCGCGTTGTCTCTAACCGCATCCAACAACTGATCAAGGACGAAAATATCGCGGCTGGAGAGCGCCTTCCTTCTGAACGCGATTTAGCTAGCAAGCTCAATGTCAGTCGTGCCTCATTGCGAGAAGCTTTAATTGCCTTAGAACTAGGTGGGATTGTCGAAGTACGCGGCGGCTCTGGCGTCTATGTCAGCGAGCAAGCGAAAGTAGATAAAGATGTACCGGAAGGTGGTCCTGGCCCGTTTGAAGTGTTGTCAGCACGTCGCTTAATTGAATCTGAAGTTGCTGCCATCGCGGCAAAGAATGCGACCGATTCTGCGATTGATGCCATCCTCAAAGCGGTGTTAGAGATGGAACGTCATCACGACAATCGCAATGAAAATGAAATGGCAGATCGCAACTTCCATCTGGCGATTGCACGTGCCACCGGCAATAGTGCTTTAGTTGGGGTGATCGAATATTTATGGAATCAACGTGGTAGCTTGTGGCATAAGTTAAAAGAACATTTTCAAACAGAAGAGTTACGCAAACAAACACTGCTTGATCATCGTGCGATCTTAGAAGCGATCGCAGCGCATGATGCTAATGGCGCAAAACAGGCGATGCGCGCCCATCTCGACCGAGTCAGCCGGACTTTTTCACGCGGATAAATTTTCGCGTATTCATCATAGACTTCGCTCAACAAACGACCAGCTACTAGCTGGTCGTTTGCTTATGTAGCTTTATATAATTTTATGTCTACCCATGTTGACGTGAATTGACATAAATAAGATAACTCGTCTCACTAAACGCTGCACAAACTTGATGTGTAAGGATGTGAATGTAATAAAGTCATATCCTTAGTTATCATTATTTTCTAATAAAAATACGACATTCGGCTAGTCCACATTGCATATTTGGTCTTACCACATTAAAATGGTCTGACCAAATTTAAGCTATTGCAATTAAAGTATTCGATCACGATCAACTCAAAATCATAAAGAGACCGCTATGAAACTTCAGACTACCTTGCTCTGCTCCTTACTTTGCTCGTGCTTGTTGAGCGATATTGCATTGGCCGATAAGCAATATAGAAACCCAGATAATCCTAATTTGGCAGACAAGGGTGAAGGAACTTATCCGATCCCGTATAAAAAACCGGTGATTAAAGAAATTACCGATTCCTTACATAAAATTCGGAACTATCTCGAATCAACTACGCCAACACGAGTAATTAATAAATCGACCGGCGCACCGATTAGCGATTTTAAAAAGCCAATTAAAGAAGCGATCTTTGAACCTAGCAAAGGTGACTACGGCATCATGGTGTATGAGATGGGTGTGGTGCATTCTGGCTTACTGAAAGCACGCGCCGCAACGGATGACAAAAGCTTCACCGATATGACCGAGCGTCATTTCCGCTTCTTCGTTGACACCATGCCTTATTTCAAGGCGCAAGAAGCGCAATTCCACTTGGAACGCGCAAATAGTTTTTCTCGTTTTCTAGACCCGCGTTCGCTAGACGATAGTGGCTCGATGTGTGCCGCACTGATTCGCGCACGCTTGGCCAAAGTTGGGCCAGATTTGAAACACATGATCGACATCTGCGGTAACTGGGTATCAAAACAGCAGTTCCGTTTAGCAGATGGCACACTCGCGCGCAAACGTCCACAGGCGGTTTCCTTATGGGCAGATGATATGTATATGAGCATTCCGGCACTTGCCGAACTAGGTCGACTCACTGGTGACAATGCCTACTTCGACGATGCGGTAAACAATGTGCTGCAAATGTCCGCGTATATGTTTAATGCGCAACGCGGTTTATACACACATGGTTGGAATGAGAACAATCCCGATGCACCACGCTTCTACTGGGCGCGTGCGAATGGCTGGGCAGTATTGGCGATGTCAGATCTGCTCGACGTATTACCGAAAAATCATCCTGGTTATCCGAAAGTATTGAATCAATTACGTGCCAGCTTGAAGGGAATTGCCGAGCTTCAATCTGGCAAAGGTTTATGGCATCAAATGCTAGACCGCAATGATTCCTATCTCGAAACTTCAGCGAGCGCAATGTTTGTGTATGCGATTGCGCATGCGGTCAATCAAGGTTGGATTAGTCCAAGTACTTGGGGCTCTATCGCGCAAGCAGGTTGGATAGGCTTATCAACACGTATCACTGACAAAGGCGAGATTGAAGGAATCTGTGTGGGCACCACCTTCGCTAGCGATCACGCGTATTACTACAATCGTCCGACCAGCGTCGAAGCTTTGCATGGCTATGGACCGATGTTGATGGCTGGAGCCGAAGTCATACAAATGCTAAAGAATCCAGCGTTTAACATTGAACATAAGGTCAGAACTTATCACTACGTGCCGACGGGTGCCGCAAAAACCGATTATCGCGAGCATCACTAATGTAAAGAGCAAGCGCAGAATCCAAACGATACCAGTACTGCCTAAACCTAAACAATTCAGTGATAGGAATGAGACATGCTTCAATTTAACAACCACAAGATGACGCAACCCGGTCAGCGCAACTTGCGATTCAAGCTCAAAGCAGTCGCGCTGGGATTGAGCCTTATGCCAGCAATTGGTTTAGCTCAAGATAAATTCAAAGTAACGGTAACTCATCAGCTAGCCGAAGCGCGTCCTTCAGAAACCATTACGATTCCATGGACGCAAGTAAATCAATATTTGCCAGGTGCGTTGATACAGAAAATTGCAATCAAAGATCAACACGGCAAAGTATTGCCACATCAGGTCACCAATATTGCGCCACAAGCCAAAGACCCGCAGGGAATTGGTATCGCTTATGGTGAACTGATCTTCCAACATCACTTTGCGGCAGGTGAAAAACAAGCAAGCTTTACGATAGAGAAAATCGATACAGTCGCGCCAGTATTTGAGACAAAAACCTTCGCAAGACAGATACCAGAGCGGCTCGATGACTTTGCTTGGGAAACCGATAAGATTGCGCACCGCACCTATGGCCCTGCATTAGCAGCGCCCGCACCTGCTGGCGTGACCAAGGAAGTATTAGTCACCAGCGGTATCGATATTTGGTTTAAGCGCGTGCCCTATCCGATTGTCGATCGCTGGTATAACAAAGGACATGATCATTATCATAAGGACGAAGGCGAAGGTCTCGATATGTATAACGTCGGTCGCTCTCGCGGATGCGGTGGAACTGGCATTTGGGACGGCAAACAATTACATACCAGTATCAATTATTCACAGTGGAAAATACTCGCGAATGGTCCAATCCGCACCATCTTTGAACTGAGCTACCCAAGCTGGGATGCGGCAGGCGTTGCCGTTACTGAAACCAAACGCTTCACGATTGATGCCGGCCATTATCTCGACAAAATTGAGAGTACCTTCCAATTCAATACATCAACTGCCAATCCTCAACTTGTTGCCGCTGTTGGTCTCAACAAAACACCATCCGACAAAGGTCAACAAGCCAAGATTCACGTCGAAAAAGATTTTGCATCATCTTCTTTATCACAATGGATAGAACAATCGGGCAACGGTGCGATTGGCACCGCAATTATTCTTCCAGGTGCGGATGCTTATAGCGAAGATAGTCTCAATCATCTGATCTTGAAACCTGTCACCAGCGGTCAAAAAATGACTTACTACGCAGGTGCGATTTGGGAACGCTGGGGCGATGTAAAAACACAAGAAGCTTGGTTGGATTACATAAACAAAATGGCGGCGCGCTATCGTGATCCGGTCAAAGTAAGTTTAAGTTCGATCGGCAATCAAACGCCTTAATACTAATCAGATTTCAATTTGATTATCTAAACACGTATATCAATTTTCGACCTAAATCATCGAGCACATCATGCCAACCCATCAAATAATCAACCAACAGCGTCGTTCATTACTGCGCTACTCTAGCGCTGCTAGCCTATTCGGCTTATCGACATTCCCTACCCTGAGCCAAGCGACGAGCAATCCAGTAAAACACAATCCGTGGAAACATGCGGAACAAATTATTGCGCAGTTTACTAAGCCGATTAAATTTGCCAAACGCGATTTTCTGATTACACAATTTGGCGCAAAGACGTGCGAACTGCAAAATATCAACGGCCAAGTTGCATCAGATACCGAAGGTGCAATCGAGGGCATTATTCCAACGCCTCAGACTGGCTCAGCCGATTGCTATCAAGCGATTAACCAAGCAATCATCGCCTGCAATAAAGCCGGCGGTGGGCGCGTTGTGATCCCAGCAGGGAATTGGTACTGTGCAGGGCCAATACGTTTGCGCTCAAACGTTCATCTACATCTAGCTGCGAATGCACACGTCTTCTTTAGTGCTAATCCCGCTGACTACGCCAAATATGGCGATATCGATTGCGGTAAAAACGGCAAGCTCGTGGTCTCTCGTTGGCAAGGCAATGATTGCCTCAATTACTCGCCGATGATCTATGCCTACAACGAAAAAAATATTGCGATTACAGGCGAAGATTGGAGCAGTATTTTCGATGGCCAAGGCGGTACGCCATTTGAAGATGGTTCAGGCAATTGGTGGGATTGGAAAGGTCGCAAGAATCCTAAAAAGCCGATTCAATTTTCAGAAGTAAATGTAAATGCAAATAACCCAGAAAATTTAGATCAGCTCGCACCGAATTTAAACGAAGATGCTAAAAAATTGGTGCAAGGCATAGGCGATAAATGGCGCACTGATTCACGCTTTCTACCGGTATTGTCCGAACTCGGCATTCCAACCGCGCGCAGAATATTTGGTATTGGACATTATTTACGTCCGAGCATGATTGAATTGATCGGCTGTCATAACGTGCTATTACAAGGCTATAAAATACAAGCCGCACCGTTCTGGTTGCATCATCCTGTCAAGTGCCGCAAAGTGCATATCAACAAAGTTAATATGGATAGCATGGGACCCAACAGTGATGGTTTTGATCCCGAATCTTGCGACACTGTTTTGATCGAAAACTGCACCTTTAACACTGGTGATGATTGTATCGCCATCAAATCTGGTAAAAACCGCGACACGCAATTTGGTCCAACGCGTAACATTGTCGTGCAACACTGCGTAATGAATAGTGGTCACGGTGCAGTCACTTTAGGTAGTGAGATGGCGGCAGGTATCGAGTATATCTATGCGCAACATTTGGATTTCCGCAATATGAATTGGGATCATGATCCTTTAAATACAGCAATCCGAATGAAGACCAATATGAATCGCGGCGGTTTTCTACGTCACTTCTATGTACGCGATGTGAGTATTCCGAATGGCGTCAAAACCATGCCCGCGTTTTATAAACCTTTGCCAGATTCATTGATAGCACCGCAGTCGGTTCCGTCAACAGCAGGCGCGGTTATCACTATTGATTGTGATTACGCGCCAGCGGATGACAGCGTGCGTATTCGTCCACCAGTGATTTCAGACATCCACGTCTCTGATATTAAAGTTGGCACGGTCAATATCGGCGGAGGAAATTACTCGAGTTATCAAGCATTTGTGTTGCTAGGACCGGTCGCTTCCAGCTATAACGGCAAAACGAAACAAGCGATTTTCCCGATACAAAATGTCAGCATCAGCAATTGCGACTTTGGCACAGTGCGCAATGATAAAGCACCGTGGTTCTTACATCATGTGCAGAATCTGCAATTGCGCAACATCACAATCAATGGAAAATCTTATTCAGAAACGATCTCGACCTAAGCTGGATTGGTGCTAAATTGAAACTAATTTAGATCTAAATCATGCGAGTCATTGTTCAAACAATGACTCGCAAAATATGCCTCACAATTGAAGCGCATCGTAGAGTAACTTGATTCCTGAAATACCCAATAAGCTAGTTGCCAGCGAATAGAAATAGCGCTCTGGAATGATCTTCAATACATACAAACCCAGCCATACACCCGTGGGGGCAAAAATCGCCAAACTTGCGGCAATCTTCCAACTATCTAGCGTGAAAAATCCCAACGCGGCATAGGGCAATAATTTACCCGTATTAAGCACTGTAAAAAATACCGCGGTGGTGGCTACAAAAGTTTGCTTTGCCAAGTTCCTCGCCATCAAATACACCAGAATTGGTGGGCCGCCGGCATGGGCGACCGTGCTAGTGACTCCTGAGATGATGGCACAGAGACGTGCGAAATTTTTCCCAGGTAAATCATGCCAATGTAGTCGCTAGCATAGCTGAACGATTCTGTTCTTCAAATTGGACGCAAAGGGGTACTGTGATGCTTATGGAGTAGCGGCGCTACTCAGGCGAAAACAGCGACAGCATTTTTCTCCAGAACCACATTGGTGACTGGTGCGATTCACGCAACAGCAAGACAAAGCAAAAGGCTTAAAGGCATTTTGAGTTGCATTTGTGATGGCGTTATAGAGAATTTTTTATCGCGGTAGTTCGCGTGTATTTGGTTCGACTACTCGACTACCGGGGGACTTATGGGTGACTCCATGCTTGTTGCAATTGGATAATGGAAAAATAGGGAGTGTAGCGCCTGCCCCAGCCGCGCAACGGCCATATTGAGACACTTAACTGCACTCCCCACAATACCGCGAGCTCATCACTGGGACATTGAAACAGCCCCCGTTGCTACCTAAACATTACTGTTTGGCTGCTTTATCTGCTTGAATCTTCATTTGCACTGCATGCTTCCAAAGTGTCTCGAAGATATTGTAGTAGTGTCCAGATTCTTCATCATGCATAGAAGTGTTTGTAAACAGGATCACGCCGATTTCCTTGTTTGGATCCGCCAGCATGATTGTTCTCACTCCGGGATCGGATCCGTTATGTCCGATCCTAGTGGTGTCGTGCTTCGTGGCCCAGAAAATTCCAGAATTGACCGAGTCTTCCCCTTGTATGTTGACATTATCAGGCTTATTTGCACTGGTGTATTGGAACCTGAGCATCTCGTCGACTGACTTCTGCTCAAGCATTCGCGTCCCTTCATATTTGCCATCATTTAGCAACGCGATAAAGAACTTGGCGAGGTCGGACACTGAGGTGCGGACTCCACCTTCTGGATATGTCGTTATCCCGTACTGTGGAATAGGAATGCGGAGGCCTTGCGAGACGTACAGTCGTGCGTGCTTCGCAGGCGATATTTCAGATAAGAACCAGCCAGAGTTTTTCATTCGCAGAGGGGCAAAGATGTGACGCTTGGTATAGGTATTGAGCTTCTCGCCGACAACAACCTCGACGATGTAGCCAGCCAGCGCAGCTCCAATGTTCGAGTATTCGCGGGACGTCCCCGGTTTGGCCTTTAGGAAGTTGTCGTTCGAATAGTATTTGCCGTTGCGCGCGAAGTAGTTCTGCAAGAAATCGCCAAGGGCTTCCGGAGAGTCGCCTCCGAAGTGATACACGCGTTCGTAGGCCGACTGTCTATCTGTGATTCCCGAGGTGTGGGTAGCCAGTTGCCTTAACGTAATGGGCTCGCTCGGATGATGGGGATTAATAACTTTGAAAGGCAGATAAGAATTGATGTTTTCATCAAGAGAGACTTTTCCCTCTTGTACCGCTCGCATCAGCGCTACACCAGTGAAAGTCTTGCTGATCGATCCGATGTTCATAATTGTATCGGGAGTGAATGCTCTCGCGTGTTCCTTGTCGGCGAAGCCATATCCCTTCATCCAGACTACTTTCTTGTTCACGATAATGGCGCCACCAACTCCGACCATCCCTCCCTCTTTGATTCGCTGCTCGACAATGGCATCAATTTGGGCGTGCACATCTGCAGATTGCGTTTTGGTCTCAACATTTCCATCTAACGACACGCTTGTTTTCATTGCGAAGCTGTTACACGTTGACAATAGCATTGCCAATGAGAAAAAAAATAAGACATACCTTGAAAGCTTAGTAGACATCACCCACCCATAAAATAGTAAAAAAGAA
This sequence comes from Affinundibacterium baiyunense, assembly GCF_018139645.1. GTDB lineage: Bacteria > Pseudomonadota > Gammaproteobacteria > Burkholderiales > Burkholderiaceae_D > Undibacterium > Undibacterium baiyunense. Next base: position 98,129 of record NZ_JAGSPM010000006.1, on the reverse strand, counting down.
TTTGTACTATACATGTCAACATACTTTTGAGACTTCAGAAATATTTATTTGAAATGTATAGAAAATGTATGTTTTTAGCATAATCAGGTATTGAGCTCTCGGGACATGAGATGCTTCCTCGCCCCTTTTGCTCTGTTGTTGAAGGGGATCAGGTTGTTGAGGTTGGGTGTGTCGTAATTGTAGGCGACGATGCCTGGTTGATCCGTGATGCGAGTTACCCTGTTGGGACGTCGTAGATTTATTTGTCCTTACCCCCTATTTGCAGGCTCTTATGGACTCATCACACATATAATTTGCCCTATTCTTTAAAGTTTCTCGTACTCCCATACATTTATAGAGCGCAGCTTTAGCCTTAAGAGTACCCTCAAAATTTAAAGTTAATACCGATTTGCCATCTAAAAGAAGTTCTACTTTACTTTTATCTTCGACAGCTTTTAAAGTTGCCTCCATTTTTACAGGTATGATCAATGCGTTTCCTATATGGAAAAATGGAAACTTTCCCGTTTCACCATTCACACGCATGGTAACCTCGACCTTTTTCATCTCTCCTTTATTTTCAGGAATGCTGCCTCCCCTGTACACTATACTGGACATAGCATCCTTTCCTATTCCCCAGTTATAGAACATGCCTCCCGAATCAAGCTCCACATATGCTGCCATGCAGCGCGGTCCTATTTCAACCTTCTTCCCGTCATATAACACCCAAACACTGTCATCACGCTCCTCATAAATTAACTCTGGATCAGACAAGCCTGGCATCGAAGGCACTGGCATATCATACATTCCTTTGTACTTCATCTTGCTTGTTGGTGCTCCAGATGCTCCAAACAATATATTTGGCAGCCCTACATTAGCTTCTTGTGGATTTGCCCATGCAGCAGAACTTGCATTTGGTAGACATAAGTTTATTGCAGCCAACAACAAAATTTGTGGTGAAATTTTTTTGTACATTTTAATTTCCTCTCCTTTTTCTTCCTTTGATTGTCTACATTTTGAATACTTGCTTACTTAGCAGAAGCATTTTGTGGAGTCTTAATTAAATCTTGACACGCATTACCACCGGCACGAATATCACTTGTCGAGCTACTGATACGAACATCTGCCACCCTGAAAGTGTGTTTTTTATCCTTAGCTAAAACAAAATCCACATCGCAACTTCTCAAAACACCACTCTCAATCACTTGTCCTGTTGATCTATTTTGCAAAAAAGCACGGTTATCAAAACTTTGACTGTATCGCCTAAAACGCAATTGCTCAGCTTCGCTAAACAAACCTGCTCCCATTCGCTTAATAAGTAGTTCTTCAGTTTGACCTTGCCAAATCATGATGGCAGAAGATTCTGTATTACTTAACTCTCTTGAACCACGGACTTTTAAAGCATATTTGGCAAATGCATCGTCGATATGTTTTTTTTCAATTTCAGGCAAGTATTCCTCTTCAATTCGCGACTTCAAAGTATTCATCTTTTCGCTAATTGAACCTAATTGCTTTGCTCTTTCATCAATCTCTGCTTTTGTCAGCACTCGATCTGCTGGGCTAACTGGCTTAACGCTACCCTCCCATAACACCTTCCATGTAAACGTAGTAAGTGCGGGCGCTGTAGCATCAACATCAACCACATGAATTGGTGCTTGAAAGCCAAGCAACTTGAGTTTCTGATTAAAGTCTTCTTTATTAAAATGATTGTTCTTAATAGCATTCACCACTGCTTTAGAAACTTGATTTTGTTCATGCTCCAGACACGCAACTTTTTGCGTTTGCAACATTACATGACTGCCAATTGAAGAAAACTCTGTTTCAGGAATCGGCTCACCGTTAAGTGTTCGACGAATAAAATTTACACTACTATCGGCCACTCGTACTTGCACAGGGTCAGTCGCATTAGGAACATTAGCAAAGACTTTACCCAGATGGTCTTTCTTATGATGACACACGAATTGTAAACGCATGATTGACCATTCTGGCTGTGGCTCAGCTTCATAGACAATGTACATGGTAATTTGACTAACGTATGTCGATGCAAACAAATCCTTCATATTGACAGGCGTTCTAGAAAGCACGTTAGATCCAACATAATAGGCAACACGCTCTCCTTTTTTACCCTCCATGCTAACCAAATAGGTAAATTCGGCAAAGGCTAAATTAGACATCAAAAGAAAAACCGTTAATAACCATGAAGTTCTGAAAAATTTTATGTATCGCATCGCAGTCTCACATGATTAACGTATATATGAATCGTACTATCTAGTTTTAGAAAAATTCGGCGAAACAATCCACTCACCAACACAAAAAAACATTTTCTGGGTAACATGCGCTATTCAAGAGAAATGTTTTGCCTTCTTATCGAGCTTGTCTTCGCCACACTACGATTTTCAAAATACCAAAATCTGGTCAAGTAATGATCGCCCCCGATTGGAACATTGAAACAATTTAGGTAAACGGCAGCTAGAGCGTGTTGCAGCTTCGGACTGCCAATTTAGTAAAACGATTACCTGCCAGCTCGTTCATTGAAGCACTCTCGTCAAGTCACATTTTTACGTCACTGAGGGGAAAGTTTTTTTGTTGAAGTTGAATAAATTAAATTTCCTCCGACAAAGCCAGTGGTTTATTACTTGGGCGCCTCAAAGCCTCTAGTACACAGTAATCCTCCTACAGCCCAATCTTCATTTGATGCCGAATATTTCGGCGGTACACTCAGACAAACATGGCACGATCCTCCATCAAATGCCGTCAACCACCTTACACTCTCTTTGCTGCGCTGATTTTCGGAATATCTCACTGAAATGCTGACAAAACGTTCCATGAGTCACCTTCCTTCTGTATTGAACTTTCCCTTATTTTGATTGAGACTAAAGTTTCAAACTGACCGTCGAGTAGATTAAACCTTGGTAAGCCCCCCCCATCAGAGCCGAGGGAATTACCTTATGTATTCAAAATAAACACTAATTACACAAATATATTACTTTATTAAATTCTATTTTATTTAACCAGTTAAAAAAACTCAAGCCGAAAAATGCACCGTCACTAGCCGCAGAATGGAAGCGTGGTCTAAGTTCCCCCCCAAATCTATCGTCGCGTTGTCTTCACTTGCGATTCAATCTAGGCAACCATTTCCGTGTATCCCAATCTTCTTCAGAAAAACGTAATTGGGTCTCTTTCTGCTGAGGATAAGTACTGACCTCACGCTCATCATTGATGATAGTGCCGCGCCCTTCTGCGATGTAATAAATCACGCGCGTGTCATCCTTATCTCTATCCCAAGGACGCGCACCTGCATAACGTAGCAATTCTGACTCGACCATTCTTGCATCGAGCACCTTAAGTCCTTGCGGCCAATCGATAGGCGTTGATTGCAAAAGTAGCTGGGCTCGCGTCTCACCATAGCGCCCGAATAGCGGGAGTTGATTACCAAACTGATCGACCGCGATATTATCTTTCGCAAAGTAAGCGAGATCACCATCCCCACCCAACATCATCAATGGCAAAGCTTTCTTGGTTGACATTCCACCTCGCAACACATTCGCAACCACATTCAGCTTACCTGTTTGATATGGATGATCGCCCCATTCCAATGCCATCAAGTTGTAATGAATCGCTTTTGACCTTGGGTTGTAAATCAAGTTATTCGCAATGGTCGCGCTGGCGCCGCCTTTTAACAGAGGATTACGTTCTACGTTATGTGCCCAAATATTGCGATAAAAAATCACATTCGTCACATTGTCATGAACTAAGCTTCCTTTTGAATGTTCTCCCTTTGCGTGTGTCGATTCAGCTAAACCTTCTGCTGCAAGATTATTTGAAAACAAAATGTGATGACTGGTTGCATTACGCCATTCCTCTGGTGTATTCCCTTTAAACCGAGGACCAGATACCGACATGTTTTCATCGATGGCCCAACTCATACTACAGTGATCAATAATTACATGGTGCGCCGCGGAGATATTCAGACCATCAACTTCCCAGCCACTTGCTTTGGTCTGCCCGTCGGCACCGGTGCGGATACGAAGATGCTGAATAATCACATGCGAAGCGCGAATATTGATTCCACCGCGAATCAAGGTAATCCCTGGCGAGGGCGCAGTTTGCCCCGCAATCGTCACGAAACCTTCATTGACTTGCAATACGCTGCGCTCTAAATCGATCACACCAGCAACTTCGAAGACAATGGTTCTCGCCCCCTTGGTTTCTAGCGCTGCGCGTAAGGAACCTGTGCCTTCTTTGCGTAAATTCGTCACACGAATAATCTTGCCGCCTTGCCCTCCTTTTACTTCATCGAGCCAGGCAAACCCATTTGGAAACGCATAGTTTTTATACAATACATCCGTTTCATTTGCCTTGCCAATTACTACAATGAACAAATTAATGAGGATGGCGAGTAGCGCCAGAAAAATAAACCGATCAAGTCGCAAACCAAGTCCTTGTCGATTAAAAAAAATGCCAACCATTTGACGCATCATCATTCGCATTCCATCAATTTTCAGCGATGCTGCTAACAACCAGCGCCGCCGCTTTTCTTACCAAAAAAAATAGCGCAACTTAACGGGGGAGTCTTGTTAAGCTGCGCTATCGTCTACTGCACACGATGATCAATCAAACCGAACATCGCTTTCGTCCTAGGGAGGATGAAATTTTAGAATTTATAACGAACACCAAGTAAATATTCACGTCCTGTCACATTGTTCACCACGACGCTATCGCGCAAGCGGCTAATGAATTGATCATTTGCTTGGTTGGTCAAGTTAGAACCTTCAAAGCTGATTTCCCATTGATTGTTGATCTTGTATGTGACTGAGAGATCAACGTTGACCGTGCTATTTTTACCTTCGACGTCATTATTATTTTGACCTGGAACACGAGTCACAAACGAAGAACGTTTAGAAGCAGAGACGCGGGCACTGAATGAACCATCATCGTAGTACAAAGTGGCATTCCAAGATTTAGGAGAGAGATTCAACAAATCATCGGTAATAGTTGCGCTACTGGTTGGTGAAACCACATATTCAATCTTCGATTTCACATAGGTGTAGTTCAACAAAGTACCAAAGTTTTTACCCCAAGCTGGCAAGAAGGTAAATGGCTGCTGATAATTCAACTCAAAGCCACTCAACTTACCGCCCTTGGTATTAATCGGTGCCGTAACTTGAAACACCTCTTCACCAGTAAAGTTCGCTGGCAATAAAGACATCGGCAAACCTGTGTCTTTGTATGCTACGTTGGTACGAATACTTTGAATATAGGTATTGATATTCTTCTGAAATAAACCCAAACCTAAGAAAGCATTTTTACCGAAATACCACTCAAAATTGGAATCAAAAGTATCAGCACGGAATGGCTGCAATAATGGATTACCACTGGTCACCGATAAGGTGCCTGTGGTCGAGATCGTGCCACCTGGATTTAGGTTACCCAACTGTGGGCGTGCCATCACTTTAGCAGCAGCGAAACGCGCGATAAAATCACGGCTCACATTAATCGCGATATTCGCAGATGGTAAGAAATCATTGTAGGTGTTACGTACAGTAACTGGGGTACCACCACCAGCAGCTTGATAACCAGTTGCGATCTGCTCAGTTTGCACATAGCGCGCACCGAAGTTACCACGTACACGATATCCTGCTACGGTATTGTTAAAATCACCCATCAAGAAAACACTCTTGTCATTTTCTTCGACGGCACGATTATTACCACGCGCATTACCATTCGTGATCGAAGACAAGGTGAAATCACCAGGGCCACCTGCAGGTCCACTCTTCAAACAATTACAGTAAATATCATATGCTTTTGCGATTGCGTTGAGGTCAGGGATCAACCACGAAGTTGGGGTACCCGCTGGCAAATTTTGACCACGACCAAAACCTGTCAATTGTGTCGTTAAGCTAGCGATATTTGTTCCCGCATTCGGTGCAAAAATCGTGTCGTTTTGATTCACACGTCGCGACTCATAAGAATCAAAATTGTATTTCTTCACATCTGCGCCGGCACGCAAAGTCAATTTATCTTCAATCGCATCCCAAGAGAAATCGACATGCACAACATCATTACGGTTATTCGCGCCTTGTGGACGAATACGGATTTCACTCGTAGTTGTGTTTGGCACAGTTCCTGCCTGTGTACCGGACGTCACTTGTGGCACGCTAGCCAAAGTCATTGGTCCAGTCGCGGAGGTAACATCAAAAGGATAGGTAATCACCGGCGCACGATCATCACCACGGAAATCTAAAGCGTAACCATTAACATTGATCGCATCTAAAGTGGTGGTGGTTTGCACAGGATTCGCGAACTTGGAAGTAGCACGACCAATTCTTGCATTCATGCGGAAAGTGTCACTGAATTGATGATCCAAAGTGAGTGTAGGCTGTGTGAATGTGGTGGATAACTCATCGAAGCGCGATTCAGCACGCACATCGACACCGTTATACATGCCGTACAGCAGTGCACCATTTGGCGCATATTCCGTTTTAACCACGCTGGTTTGTGGCTTACCACCTTGGCTGGCAGAACGGCTAAATGAAATCGCCTCCAAGAAATCTTCTTGACGTGTTGCTTCGAGTTTTGAATACAGCATATCAAATGAAAACACCGTACCGCGTTGTGGTTTGTATTGTAAAGAAGCGGTTAAACCGAGGCGATCTTGATCATGGGTCAAACGGCCATAGCGCGGTAATCGTGGCACAAAATTATCTGCAGAACTTGCTAAATTATAGGCGGCAATATTTTCCGCTGTTCCAGGTAATCGTGACACGCCTTGCGCCGCAGGTCCGCAAGTCGTTGCGGTGGACGTTGTTGGATTTGCTGGAGTCACACCCATCGGTGCGCACCAACCACCAGAGGATGGACCATTATCCCAACGCACTGTACTAAAACCTTCTTCGAAAACTCGGCGCTTAGAAAACGCACCGGACAACAACGCACCGAAAGTATTGTTCGCAAACGTATTCGACACTAAGAAGCCAACACGCGGATCAGTTTTCTGTGACAAATCATTGTAGCGCCCTTTCGCCATCACACTTGCATTGAAACCACGCAAATCAAACGGACGCATGGTTTGCAAATCTACGGTCGCGCCCAAAGAACCTTCATCAACATCAGCAGAAGCACTTTTACGAACGGTTAAGGAATTAAATAATTCCGATGGAAAGACGTTGAAGTCAAATCCACGCGAGCGGTTTGCACCACCTGAACTGTCGGTACCACCAGTTGTCGCCAAACCTTCGATACCATTGATACGCACACGTGTGAAATCTTGTCCCAAACCACGTACCGTGACGCTGCGTCCTTCACCGGCATCGCGATCAATCACGACACCTGGAATACGTTGCAAAGACTCGGCCAAGTTTGTATCCGGAAACTTACCCATATCTTCTGACTTCACCACATCGACGATGCCATTATCATCGCGCTTTTTATTTAAGGCACTTTCTAATGAGGCCCGTAAGCCCGTCACCACCACTACCGATGGTTGTTCATCCACTTTTGGCTTACTTTCTTGCGCGTAAGCACCGCTGATCGCCATCGCCATGACCGACGTCGTCAAGGCAAATCGTCCGAATTCTTTCCTAAAGTTTCTGTTACGCATGATGTTTGTCCTTTTGGTCTCGAATAGTTTTTATAAAGCAGAAGTTAAAAAATATCTGGCTTTTTGTTTCCCTTAGTTTCACTGGGCGCTGATCAGACGCACCAACACGGCAACAAAAAACGATTACATTTCGATTTTTTTAACTTTGATTCGATTCTAAAAGTATTTATCAGCCCAACGCGAGAACTTTTAACGATGCAAAAATAGTAAATTTAATTAAAATGCATCCATTGAAAGAATTTTTCAAATTTTCTCTATTGGTATTTTTATCGCCAAAATCATTTAAATCAAGTTAAGTTGCATGCAAATTCTTCCAAAATATTTTTTATTTCCATAAATAAATAGATATATTTTTATTTTTTACAGACATATCGGCGGTAAAATATTTATCAATCTAGCGTCCAAAAAACAACAATTGGTCTTACCAGATGTGTTTTTGGTTCACCAAATTTATGATTTTGGTCAATCCAAATCGCAAAAATAGTCTTACCACCCACATCAATTCCAAGTCTATTTTGGACTAATCTGCGCAAAAAAAAAGCAGCCTGCTTAGGCTGCTTTTTTGCTTCTAGCGATTCTCTTTAGCTGCTCTCTTCAACTGCACTGTACGATTCGTACATCACGAAAGCTATCTATTGTGAGCGCCTGTGAAATCAGAGATTAGAACTCTGATTGCACACCGATAGAGAAGTTAGTCACACCAGAAGTTGTCTGGGTAAAGCCAGCAACTTTTACGCGACGGTGATCAACTTCAGCACGAATCGCCACTTTTTTATCGACGTAATACAAAGCGCCTAATGAGATCAAAGGCTGACCCGAGTAATGTGTTTCCGATGCAGCGAAATCACGCGTACTCGCCACAATTTCACCTTTCATAAACGCTACGCCCAACTTAGCAAAACCAACAAAATTATTCATTGGTGTGGTCTTAACAATTGCTGCCAAATCAGCACCACGACCATTGAAAGTCGCTTTCAATGCAGAATCACTAGCACCCACTTCGTTTAAGTAAATATAGCTACCTTCCACACCAAAATTTGGTGAAAACTCATAGCCGCCATACAACTTCCAGCTAGCAGCCGCAGTGTGGCAACTTGTTGAGCCAGCGCAGTCAAAATTCCACTTTGCGCGACCAACAGAACCACCAAAATAAGAAACCTGTGCTGCTGCATGAGCACTGACTAATGCACTACCTAAAACAAAGGCCGCAGCCAGAATATTTTTCTTTAACATGAGGATTCACCTATCAAGGAGTTTTTAAAAAAACCACCGCAAATTTTAATTGGTCATTACCAATGAGCGACCAAGCATTGCCGGAGTTTCGTACAAAATTGGCATTTTACCCGCAGGCAATCGTCTACGTCAGAATTTATTTGTAATTCGTTGCAGAAGTCGCAGAATTACAGCAACCGCCATCGAAGTATCAATAACTCTAGCGAATCGGTAAGGCACTAACTGGCTTAATCTCTTCCATGCAGATCATCGAGCGTAAGTTGCCAACCCCCTGAACCTGCATCAATTTATCTGTCAAAAACTGCGACAAACTCTTCAAATCACTGGCAACCACTTTTAATAAATAATCGAAATCCCCCGAAATCGTATGGCATTCAATAATATCGGGAAAAGCGCGTAAATTGCCTTCAATTTCTCGCACATTACGGTATTGCTCTCGATCTAGCGATAAACTCACGAAAGCCATCACCCCCAGTCCAATCGCCTCTGGCGCGACTTGAGCAGTGTAAGCGCGAATCACTTTACTCTCTTCTAAAGCACGCACACGGCGTAAAGTCTGTGGCGGCGATAGGTGAATCTTTTCAGCCAACTGCAAGTTACTAATACGACCATCTTCCTGCAAGTGGCGCAATATACTTAAATCGTAGTTATCCATGTAGGCCTCAATAAGTTCAAAAATTCCACTTCGAATGACAAAAGAGGAATTAAATTACGATTTAATGTCACATCAGGAATTTAATTTCTCATCAATCGATTATATACAACAATTACGAAATCAAAAATTTTCTATTTCGCTCTATAATTCAACCTAATCAACGCCATCAATGAATCGTGTTTGGCGACGACCAACATGATGTGCTTGTGTGCAAACTGCTAGTGCACAAACTGCACCACATACTCCAATCAGCTCTTTTGAAAGTGAATGCTCAATAATGAAAACCATCTCACTCATAGGCGCACCTACGGATGTAGGCGCGAGTGTAAAAGGTGCAGGCATGGGGCCTGATGCCCTGCGTGTTGCAGGCTTAGTGCAAGCATTAGAAGCCAGAGACTTGGCTGTGATCGATCATGGCAATCTGCATGGTCCGGCCAATCCTTGGCAAGCGCCAGTGAATGGATTGCGCCATTTGAATGAAGCAATCGATTGGAACCAAGCAGTTTATAACGAAGTAAGCAATGCTTTGCAAGCTGGCCACATGCCGATGATGTTAGGTGGCGATCACTGCTTAGCGATTGGTTCTATCAGTGCGGTGGCAAAACATTGTAAAGAGCATGGTAAAAAATTGCGCGTATTGTGGTTTGATGCACATGCGGACAGCAACTTATCAACAATTAGTCCAACCGGTAATATCCACGGCATGCCCGTTGCATGTCTAATGGGTCATGGACCTGAGCAATTAATTGCTTATGGTGGTTACACACCAGCGATGCAAGCGGATGAGATTCGTCAAATAGGCATCCGTAGCGTCGATGATGGCGAGCGTCAATTTATTCACGACATGGGTATTCCCGTGTTTGATATGCGCTATATCGATGAACATGGGATGCGCGCTGTGATGTTAAAAGCCTTAGAAGGGGTTGATGAAAACACGCATATCCATGTGAGTTTTGATCTTGACTGTCTCGATCCAGATATTGCGCCCGGTGTTGGAACCGCGGTGCTTGGCGGCCCAACATATCGCGAAGCCCAACTGTGCATGGAAATGATTGCTGATACTGGTTTGCTCGGCTCTTTAGATGTAGTCGAACTCAATCCTGCTTTAGATTTACGTAATCAAACGGCGATCTTGGCAGTAGATTTAATCGAAAGTTTATTCGGCAAATCAACCTTGGTTAGAATTAATCCTAAAGCCTAATTCGACTGAAATTAGTTAGCCACTAAAATACCAAGACATTTCTATTTTGGTGGCTAACTTAGTTGCTAACTGAGTGTGTTCTTACAATCCGTTTTATCCTTGCCAGTCTGATCGGACAACTGGTCAAGGATAGGACAATCAGGACGGGTATCGCCATGGCAAGCCTGTGCCAAATCCGCCAATTGCTGACGTATCAACATCATCTTCTCAATTTGTGCATCAAGCTCAGCGATGTAAGATCCAGCTAGCTTTTTTACTTCTGCACTCTGTCGACTGCGGTCTTGCCATAGCCCAAGCAAGGTTTGAATACGTTCTAGAGAAAATCCCAGATCCCGAGCGCGCCGAATAAATCCTAGTATGTGTAAATCATTTTCCGAATATTGCCGATAGCCTGCCTCAGTACGATCAGCAGTCGCTATCAAGCCTACGCTCTCATAATATCGAATCATCTTTGCGCTCACCCCAGAAGCTTTTGCTACCTGACCAATGTTCATCATCGCCATTATTTTTCTTCCAGCGTACGCGTCGGTTTCCAATTACGTAATAGCAAAGCATTTGACACGACACTGACACTAGAAAGCGCCATCGCCGCTCCGGCCAACATAGGATTCAAGAAGCCAAAGGCAGCTAAAGGTATGCCAACGATATTGTAAATAAACGCCCATCCAAGATTTTGACGAATTTTGCGATAGGTTCTTTGCGAGATTGAAATTGCATCAGCGAGCAGCAAGGGGTCACCGCGCATTAAGGTAATTCCCGCCGTATGCATCGCGACATCGGTACCAGTCGACATCGCAATTCCCACATCTGCGGCCGCTAATGCGGGTGCATCATTAATTCCATCACCGACCATACCGACGCGCAATCCAGATCGCTGTAACTCACGCACGATATTCGCTTTATCCGCTGGCAGAACTTCCGCTCGGACATCATTAATACCAACGACTGCAGCAACTGCATTTGCACTGCCATAGTTATCACCGCTCAACATAATCGATTGTACGCCCAATGCATGCAAACGTCTCACCGCATGGGCTGCACTCGCCTTCACTTGATCACCAAAGCTCAAAACACCAATCAACTGCAAACCCGCATTCGCTGAGACCGCCAGATACGACACGGTGCGCCCCAATTGCTGCTGTTCTTGCGCCACTAGTTCGTACTCACTAACATCGACACCCAATTCCTGCATCCACCGCAGATTGCCTAAATACAATGTAAGCTCATTCAATTGCGCCTGCACTCCTCGACCTGGTGATGCCTTCGCAGCAGCTACTGCGTGCAGATTCAAACCAAGTTGCTGCGCTCTTTGCAAAACCGCGTGCGCAAGTGGATGATCACTATATTGCTGCACTGCTGCCGCCCACTCCAATAACTGCTGTTCGCTGTGGGTACGACTAAGCGTAGCAGTAAGATGTGGCTTACCTTCGGTCAAGGTGCCCGTTTTATCAAATGCGATTGCGGTTAAGCTGTGCGTGATTTCTAAAGCCTGCGCATCTTTAATCAGAATCCCAAATTTAGCAGCGACACCAGTACCAACCATAATTGCCGTCGGTGTTGCCAAGCCCAAAGCACATGGGCATGCAATCACCTGCACCGCAACTGCATTCAATAAAGCAGCCTGCCAATCTCCCATTATCCAAGCCCACAGCAATAAAGTAAGCAAGGAAATCCCCAATACAATAGGTACAAAAACCGCACTGATTCGATCGACTAAAGCCTGTATCGGCGCTTTTACAGCTTGCGCATCTTCTACCAACTTGATGATTTGCGAAAGCATCGTAGCACCACCAACACCGCGCGCAATCACCAATAAAAGACCATCCGCGTTCACTGAACCACCGATTACCACATCTCCAACATGCTTGCTAACAGGCAGGCTTTCACCCGTCAACAGTGATTCATCGAGATGGCTAATTCCTTCCACAATCTCACCATCAACAGGTACACGATCGCCAGGGCGAATCACCACAATATCGCCAACCCGCACTTCCGATACAGGCACTTCTACCTCTAGTCCATCGCGACGAACTAAGGCTGTCGTGGCGCGCAAAGATTCCAATGCACGCAAGGCTTCTAATGTTTGATGTTTGGCTTTCGCTTCCATCCACTTACCAAGCAATACCAAACTAATGACCACCGCAGACGATTCAAAATACAAGTGTTGCATACCATGTGCGATGTGATCGGTCTGCCAAAACATTAAATACACGGATAAACCATAGGCCGAGCTGGTGCCGATTGCCACAAGCAAATCCATATTACCGCTGCCAGCGATGAGCGCCTTCCATCCCGCTTTATAAAATCGCGCGCCAAGCCAAAACTGCACAGGTGTTGCGAGTGCAAATTGCACCCAAGCTGGAATCGCCCATTGAATTCCAATAATCGCCAGAAGCATCGGAGCCATTAAAGGCAAACTCAAAGCCATCGCGATCATTACCAACCAAGCTTGACTGAGTCCGGCTTGCTGCTGGGACGGCCTAGTCTGTTGATCATCGACTAACTGCGCTGGGTAACCCGCTTTTTTTGCGGCAGCCAATAGGCTTAGCAATTCCAAGTCTGCAAGCGTGGTGATTTGCGCTTTTTCAGTCGCCAGATTCACGCTGGCATTGAGCACGCCCGGCACCGCTAGGAATGCCTTCTCAACCCGACCAACACATGAGGCACAGGTCATCTCTTCGACCTGCAAAGTCCAAGTTTTAGTACGCACGTGATAGCCAGCTTTTTCAACACTCGCAAGCACATGCTGTAAGCTAGCGCCCGACTTTAGCGCGATGCTGGCTTTTTCCGTTGCCAGATTCACCGTGGCTTCTGCCACTCCTTCCGTAGCGAGCAAAGCTTTTTCAACTCTTCGTACACAAGACGAGCAGGTCATTCCTTCAATCTGCAAACTGATTTTATTTTCCATACAATTTCTCTCTGATTAAACCACCGCTTTGGTGGTCATCATGAAGCTGCTGATCAACGAATTATGGAGCAGCAGATTTCTGACATACGATCAGGATATAGCTTCCCATTATGGTAAGGTCAAGGAAAAATTGAGACTTCATGAGCGAGCGCAAGCAAAGCGCAGTCAGAACCACTACAATCATTTCATTCAAAAGCTTTTTAGGAGAATTTTCATGCCACGGTTTCAAGTAGAAGATATGACATGCAAGCATTGTGAAGCGAGCATCAGCAAAGCGATTCAAGAAGTCGATGCGCAAGCCAGCATCACGGTAGATCTCGCCGCACACTTGGTTACGATTAATTCCACACAATCAGACGCAGCGCTTGAAGTAGCGATTCGTGAAGCGGGTTTTACGCCCTTGCTACTGAATACTTAAATAGAGCGAAGTCAAATACAAAGTGAGATCTACCAAAGATCTCCTATGTATGTCGACATCGACACTATTTAAAAAAATAGTTCACAATCACTGGCACCAAGGTCGGTGCCAGTAAGGCAGTCAAAACACCATTCAAACCCATTCCTAAACCGGCGAAAGTACCAATTTCTCGGCTCACCTGAAAAGCACGTGCAGTACCAATTCCGTGCGCGGCTAAACCCAATGCAAAGCCACGAATCTCTGGCGAACTAATCCGCATCCAATTGAACAAATACCGTGCGACTAGCGCTCCAAATGCGCCTGTTAAAATGACGATGGCAGCAGCAATGGAGGGAATGCCACCAATCTTATCGGCAATGCTCATCGCGATTGGCGTTGTCGCCGACTTAGGACCAATTGATAGAGCTAACTCTTTCGAACCACCCATCCAAATAATAATAAAAACCGCGGAAATGATTGCAGTGATCGATCCGCACAATAAACCTATCGTTAAGGGCAAAAATCGACGCCGTAATTTTGGTAATTGACGTGCCAGCGGGATAGCCAACGCCACAGTCACTGGCCCAAGCATCAAATGAATCACTTGCGCTGAAGCGAAATACGTTTCATATGAAATGCCAACCGTGCTTAAAACGAGAATAATCATCGCGACCGCCATCACGACAGGGTTAGCGAGTGGCGAAAAATTGAACTTAGAAGATATCCATGTAGCCAACAAATAGGCAGATAGCGTCAAACAAATAGCGAGTATAGGAGAGTGCGCTAGATAATGCCAAACCGTTATGAAATCGAAAGCCGACCGCATATCATTGATCCAAACTGGATGGCGTTGATGGTTTATCTGCCATCACTTCATCTGTAGCTGGTGGCATCGAATTCATCAACCATCGCATACTGATAGCAGTGATAGCTAAGGTCAATAAAGTGCTGGAGATAATGGCAATCACAACGGCCAGCCAGTGCTGCATAACACCCGCTGCAGAGACCATAATGCCGACGCCAGCTGGAATAAAAAACAGCGACATATGCTTGAGGATATGGTGACTGGATTCCTCCACTTTTTCCATCAATCGCGGGGAGACAAGTAAAGCAAAGAACAACAGCACCATACCGATCACCGAGCCTGGAATACTCAACGCCAATCCCAAGGCAATGAGCTCTCCGACACATTGGAACAACAACAAAACGGCTAGAGTATAAAACATAGAAACTTATAATCTAAGAGACGTACAGACGCACGCGATATCAGTATGAGCTAGTACAGCTAAGGCAAATCTAACTCAATGTGCTTTGGTGTACTGCTGCACAATCAATTGAATTTTGCCATCGCGACGCAATTTGTCTACTGCATTTTGTAGTTTCTCAATCAAAATCGGATCTGAGTTGATATTCATACCAAAATACAAGGAACCAGCATCATAAAGCTTCATCAGCTTTACCAACTTATCGGCGCCAATATCAAACTGCTGTTGATTGACTGCCATACCAATTTCTGTATTGACGACAACATCAATCTGACCTGCTTTTAACATACGCATTTCATCTGTGTTTGAATTAAAGATACGTATCGCAGATGATGGGACACCGGCCTCCGTCAAATCGGTTAAGGAAGCTTCGGCACGAATCACTCCGACTCTAAATTTCTCCAAGTCTTTCATATGGTGAATTTTATCGGCGACTTCAGCGCGCGCGTAAATCCATGTCGTTCGAGGAAAAAGTGGCCCTATCCATACAAATTGTGCTTCACGCGTGGGAATACGTGCAATCGTATAGATAATGGTGTTTTTTGTTTCTTGTACCGTCTTATAGGCTCGCGTCCACGGCACAAGTTGAAATTCACACTGAAGATGCGCGTTATTGCAGGCAGCACGTAAGATATCTGTGGAAATTCCTGTAACTTGTTTTCCATTCAAAAAATTATACGGCGGCCATTCTTCTGTATAGGCCTTGATATCAATAGTTGAAGCAGCGACGCTATGGGCAAGCAAATATAGCGCGCCCAAGCAGCAAGACTTCCAAAATTTGGTTGGCGACAGTCGCATATAGAATCAATTCAGCCAATAAAAATAAGACTGAAACAAGAAAGGTCAATCCGAAAACCATTATGGCATAAAGCAGTATTGCCTTGTAGCACAACTCTGCGAAAGCACCCAACAAAACAACTTTACTGAGCCTGACTGGAAAGGGGACGAAACCTTGATGAAGATGCGAAATTCTAAAATCTAGAATCAACTATGTAAGGAGGAAATGCCGAAACAATGCTGAGTCGAATCGATTGTGCGGTGAAAATGCACAATAAAAAAGGGCTCACATTTCTGTGAGCCCTTAGTACTACTGGTGCCGGCTGCCGGAATCGAACTGGCTACCTGATGATTACAAGTCAACTGCTCTACCAAGTGAGCTAAGCCGGCGGAAATCGTTTCAATCTTTATTGCATCACTTTTGTTTTGCAACGAATCTCGAAGAACAAGATTATAGACTACTTTATGACTTTTAGGGAAGGTTTTTCTGATTTTTTTTGTGTTTCTTTTGATTCTTTTATTTCTTCCGCTTTTTCCACTTCAATCAAGGGCTTTTCTTCCCTTGCATTCACCGATGCCAAACCAATACTTGGTCGACTTGGCTCCGATGGTGGTGGTTCGGACATCAGCTCGTCTTCAACCGTATCAAAAACCATTCCTTGTCCATTCTCACTCGAAAAAATCGCCTGCACATTTCGCACAGGAATATAAATATCTCGTGATACGCCACCAAATCTGGCTTTAAAGCTAATGGCGTCATTATCCATTTTTAAACCGCTTGTAGCAGAAAAAGCGATATTCAAAACAATTTCACCTTTACGCACAAATTCCATCGGAACTTGTACAGCACCACTCACTTTTACTGACAAATACGGTGTAAACCCGTTATCCGTGCACCATTCGTAAATAGCACGTAACAAATAAGGCTTTGTAGAAATTTCTGACATGGACTTGAAATACCTTCTTGAGAATCATGAAAAAAACGACTAAGTGTGAACTTGCCTCACTTAGTCGTCTAATTCATTAACGACGCATTACTTTTTCAGACGGTGTCAAAGCTTCAATGTAAGCAGGACGCGAGAAAATGCGCTCTGCATATTTCAACAATGGTGCCGCTGTTTTGGACAAGTCGATGCCATAGTGATCAAGACGCCACAACAACGGTGCAACCGCAACGTCTAACATGGAGAACTCTTCACCCAACATGTATTTATTTTTCACAAACAAAGGCGCCAACTGTGTCAAGCGATCACGAATCTCTGCCCGCGCTTTATCCAACACTTTAGAAGAAGCATTGTTTTTCTCATTTTCCAGAGTATGCACATGCACGAATAATTCTTTTTCAAAATTAAACAGCATCAAACGCGCACGAGCGCGTTGCAATGGATCAGCGGGCATCAATTGTGGGTGAGGAAAACGCTCGTCGATATACTCATTAATGATATTCGATTCGTACAATACCAATTCACGCTCTACCAAAATCGGCACTTGGCCGTAAGGATTCATGGTTGAGATATCTTCTGGTTTGTTGAACAAATCAACGTCACGGATTTCAAAATCCATGCCTTTTTCAAACAAGACTAAACGGCAACGTTGAGAAAATGGGCAGGTTGTACCTGAGTAGAGAACCATCATTTTTATAGTTCCTTAAAAACGATTAGGGCGAGGCGCAAAAAGCGGACCTCACCCTGGGATGACACATCCGCTGAATCTCTCAGCGGACGACTAATTTACTTCACTTCTTTCCAGTAAGAGGCATTCAAACGCCATGCCAATGTTGCGAGCAAGGCCATAAACAAAACAACCCAAACGCCTAAACGCTTACGATCATTTTGTGCTGGTTCACCCATCCACTGCAAGTAAGCAACCAAGTCACCGACAGCATTGTCGTACTCGACTGCAGTCATTTTTCCTGGCGTTAAAGTCTCGAAGCCGACAAACTTGTGTTCCATTTTGGATGGATCATGTGCATCTTTAACTTCTTCGAATTTAGCACCGCGTACACCTTGCAACTCCCACAATGCATGTGGCATACCAACATTTGGGAACAACATATTATTCCAACCAGTTGGACGACTTTCGTCTTTGTAGTAAGTACGTAAATAGGTGTACAACCAGTCTGCGCCAGTACCAGCGCCAGATGCTTTAGCGCGAGCGATAACTGACAAATCTGGCGGAACAGCGCCGAACCATTCTTTCGCATCTTTTGCGCTCAAGCTTGTTTTCATCAATTCACCAATTTTTTCTCCGGTGAATAATAAATTGCTCTTGATTTGATCATCCGACAAACCAATATCGCGCAAACGGTTGTAACGCATGGATACAGCAGAGTGGCAATTCAAGCAGTAGTTCACAAACAATTTCGCACCATTTTGCAATGCAGATAAGTCGTTCGTACGTTCTGGAGCGCGATCCAATGGGAAGCTTCCACCGCTAGCCAGCGCTAAGGCTGGAGCAAATGCCAAGCTTAAGATCAGTTTTTTAAGTAATTTCATGCTAATTTTTCCTCGCTTAATCTGATCAATGCGCAGCAAAAGTTACGCGTTTTGGCACAATCTTAAATGTACCCATACCGCTCCACCAAGGCATCAACAAGAAGAAACCAAAGTAGATCAGCGCGCAAACTTGTGACACACGCTCACCCATTGGGGATGGCGCTTGTACACCAAGGTAACCCAGCACGATAAATGCGATACCAAACACGATGTACACGTATTTATGCCAATCAGGACGATAACGAATTGACTTCACTGGAGATACATCTAACCAAGGCAAGAACGCCAAGATCACAACAGAACCGCCAAACAATACAACGCCCCAGAATTTTGCATCTAGACCGAAAGGCATCATGCCGATAATTGCCAACAATGCGATCACTGCAATTGCGGCCTTAGTCATAAAGCCCAAAGAAGACTTCAACCAAATCAACGCAACATAAGCAGCAACACCAGCTTGAATCACATACAAGAACTCAGAAGTAGTTGCACGCAAGATGGAGTAGAACGGTGTGAAGTACCATGTTGGTGCAATATGTGGAGGCGTTTTTAATGAGTCAGCTGGAATAAAGTTATTGTATTCCAAGAAGTATCCGCCCATTTCTGGAGCAAAGAACACCACTGCTGTAAAGATCGTCAAGAACACAGTCACACCAAAAATATCATGGAAAGTGTAGTAAGGATGAGAAGGCACGCCATCAACTGGATGACCATCTGCATCTAAGTTTTCTTTGATTTCAATACCGTCTGGGTTGTTAGAACCAACTTCATGCAAAGCGATCAAATGCGCGACTACCAAGCCTAACAATACCAATGGAATAGCGATAACGTGGAATGCAAAGAAGCGATTTAATGTCGCATCAGAAACAACGTAATCACCACGAATCCACAATGACAAATCTGGGCCGATGAAAGGAATCGCACCAAACAAGTTCACGATAACCTGTGCACCCCAGTACGACATTTGTCCCCAAGGCAAGAGGTAACCGAAGAACGCTTCGGCCATCAAGCACAAGAAAATAGCGAAACCAAACAACCAAATCAACTCACGTGGTTTGCGGTATGAACCGTACAATAAAGCGCGAGTCATGTGCAAATACACAATGATGAAGAACGCAGAAGCACCAGTGGAGTGCATGTATCGCACCAACCAACCTGATGGAACTTCACGCATGATGTACTCAACAGAAGCAAAGGCTAAATTCGCATCTGGTTTGTAATGCATCACCAAGAAAATACCAGTCACAATCTGAATAACCAAAACCAGCATCGCTAAGGAGCCGAAGATGTACCAGAAGTTAAAGTTTTTTGGCGCGTAGTATTGACCCCATTGATCGTTCCACAATTTAGTCAGTGGAAAACGAGAGTCAACCCAATTTAATGCTTTCGCTGCGATAGGCGCATCGTCAGGAAGTTTTTTCTCAACAAATGCCATGATTAAGCCTCGCCTTTCTCATCTTTACCGATGATGATTTTGGTATCTGATAAAAACATATGCGGTGGCACGTCTAGATTTTGCGGTGCAGGTTTGTTTTTATAAACGCGACCAGCCAAATCAAATGTAGAACCGTGACATGGGCAGATAAATCCACCATCCCAATCATCTGGCAACGATGGCTGTGCGCCTGGCGTGAATTTGGAGATTGGTGAGCAACCCAAATGGGAGCAAATACCAACTGTCACCAAAATATCACTATGTTCTTTACGAGAACGTGTTTGTTTGTCGCAATACGCTGGCATATCCATCGTATAAGGCTTTTCAGACTTTGGATCTGCTACTTTTGCCTCTGTTTTTTTGAGACTTTCCATCATCTCTGGCGTGCGCTTTAAAATCCACACTGGCTTACCACGCCATTCTGTTGTCGTCATTTCACCTGGTTTTAATGTGGAGATATCCACTTCAACCGGTGCACCCGCCGCTTTTGCGCGCTCGGATGGCTGAAAAGTACTCACTAGTGACACCGCCGTACTGACACCCACTGCTCCACCTGCAACACAGGTAGCAACGAGTAAGCCGCGACGACTTGGATCGACCTGCTTTTCGATACTCATACAAACCCCAATCTATCAAAAATCAAACTTGACGAAGCACAACCCCACTTCTTACAACCTTAAATTATAAAGGAGCCGGAAGGTGAATTAAAGAAAAAGATGCTTTACAGACCGATTTAGCTTGTTTTTGCACCTAAATGACCCACATGCTACAAATTTTCTATGAAAAAATAAGCGAACCGTGGCGGCATGAACGGAGAATTACAACAAAACGATGCGCGATTCACAAGAATTGACAATATTATTCAAGTCGAAAGCGCTTTTGCGGATTATCATATTGCTGTTTTGCCATATTCTTAGAGCAAATACTTCACATTTGAATTAGATAAATCTAAAACTAGTTAGGGGAATTTTTATGGGCATGATGCAAGAATTTAAGAGCTTTGCGGCACAAGGTAATGTGATTGACTTAGCTGTGGGCGTTATTATTGGTGCCGCATTCGGTAAGATTGTCGATTCATTAGTTGGCGACATCGTAATGCCGGTTGTGGGAAAAATTTTTGGCGGCTTAGATTTCGCTAATTACTACTTACCATTAAATGGCCAAGCGGCGGATCTAACTTTAGCTGAGGCAAAAAAAGCAGGTGCGGTGCTCGCTTATGGTAATTTCTTAACGATATCTTTAAATTTCATTATCTTAGCGTTTATTATTTTCCAAATGGTACGCTTGGTAAATCTAATGAAAAAGAAAGATGCAGCTGATGCCGCAGCAGCACCTGCAGCACCACCACCAACGCCTGAAGATGTGATGTTGTTGCGCGAAATTCGCGATGCATTGAAAAAATAATTTACAGAATGAGGTTCTCAAAAAATGCCACCAATCTTGGTGGCATTTTCACAATTAAACTGGATTAGCGATGTCAACAAACTGATGTTGAATGCCAAATTCCCGCGCGATCATCTCCCCTAAGGCTTGAACACCATAACGCTCGCTGGCGTGATGACCACAAGCCAAATAGCTAACACCAGCCTCTCTGGCCAAATGCACGGTCGATTCAGAAATTTCACCGCTAATATAAACGTTTGCACCTGCGTCGATCGCCACGGCCAGCATATTCTGTGCAGCACCCGAGCACCAAGCAATCGTACCCACCGCTTGTTCTGCATCACCGATCACTAAGGCTTCGCGTCCTAATTTCGAAGAAATATGCGCTGCCAATTGTCCAACTTGAGAAATCCCAGCATCCATTGATTTTCCAAGCCAAGCTATATCATCCTCACCAAATCGCCCCGTCACTTCAAACCCAAAAAGCTGCGCCAATTGTGCATTATTGCCTAAACTAGGATGCGAATCTAAAGGAAGATGATAGGCAAACAGTGACATTTCGTGTTCTATTAAGGTTTTGAGACGCTGATATTTCTGTCCTACTACACGCATATCCTCGCCTTTCCAAAAATATCCGTGATGCACCAAAATGGCATCCGCTTCAAGCCGAACCGCTTCGTCTAAGAGCGCCTGACAAGCTGTGACACCAGTAATGATCTTCTTAATTTCTTTTCGCCCTTCCACCTGAAGCCCATTTGGGCAATAATCACGAAAACGTGCGACTTGCAATTCGTTCGCCAAAAATTGCGTCAGCATATTCCTATCGATTGATTTTCCTAACATATACTCCTCATGATGCGTCGTTTATGGCTGTTATTTGCGCAAACCGTTACTGTCGGCTTGGCACTGTGGTTTATTGTAACCAGCTTAAAGCCCAATTGGGTGCAGCAAGGCTTGGTAATTAATAAGAATGTGAGTTTGACTTCGTCGGCCACACTAAAAGAAGCACCAAGCAATAAGAACAATGCACCTGGCACCTATCATCTTGCAGCTAAGCGCGCGATGCCTTCGGTGGTGAATATCAGTGCGACACGTAGCTCAGGTAATAACAATCCTCTTTTGAATGATCCGTTTTTCAAACGCTTTTTTGGCGAGCAAGCCAAACCTAAAGCGGAACGCCCATCGAGTAGCGGTTCTGGCGTCATCATGAGTCCACAAGGTCATATTCTGACGAATAATCATGTCATCCAAGGTGCAGGCGCGATCGAAGTTGCCTTAGCGGATGGCCGACAAGCTACTGCTAAAGTGATTGGCACTGATCCAGACACCGATCTAGCGGTTTTGCAGATTGACTTAAAGGATTTGCCAACTATCACGCTTGGTCATTCAGAAGAAGCAAACGTTGGCGATGTGGTCCTCGCAATCGGCAATCCATTTGGCGTTGGTCAAACGGTTACGATGGGAATTATTTCTGCACTTGGCCGCAATAGCGTTGGCATCAACACCTATGAAAATTTTATTCAAACTGATGCGGCGGTCAATCCCGGTAACTCAGGCGGTGCTTTGGTGGATGCGAACGGCAATTTACTCGGCATCAATTCCGCGATTTACTCACAAAACGGTGGTTCGTTAGGAATCGGTTTTGCTATTCCAGTTTCAACCATCAAAATGGTGATGGAAGCGATCATTACAGATGGTCAAGTTGTTCGTGGCTATCTCGGCATTAGCCCTGAAGATATTACAGAAGAGATGGCGGAGAGCTTCAACATCAAACAAACCAAAGGCTCTATTGTTGCCGCAGTGGTGCGAGGTGGCCCGGCAGACCAAGCTGGCGTTAAACCTGGTGATATTTGTATTGCGATTGACGGCAAAGCGTTCTCCAATAGTCGTGAAATGATGAATCAAATCGCACAACTTAAGCCAAATTCTAAAGCCAAGTTGACGCTGGTACGACAATCAAACGAAATGCAATTAGATATCGTGGTCGGCAAACGTCCACCATTTAAACCGGAAGATTAATCACCATGCACGTCGCCGAACTCAGTCGATTTCTGTTTGAATTATCAGAGAATAACAACCGTGCTTGGTTTGTTATGAATAAACCGCGCTACGATATTTTGCGTGCGGAATTTTTACAAATGGTGACACGACTAATCCAAGAGCTAAGCAAATTCGATCCCGCGATCGCGCAATGTGATCCTAAGAAAGCCCTATTTCGGATCAATCGCGATGTGCGCTTTGGCAAAGATAAATCACCGTATAAAACTTATTTCTCCGCGTCGATTTTACCGAGTGGTCGCAAGAAACCCAGTGAAGGTGGCGGTCCCGCCTACTATTTTCAGATCAGCCAAGACAATCGTTTGTTGTTTGCAGTAGGCGAATATATGCCACCGTCAGATCGCTTAAAGAATATTCGTCAACATATCCTCGAAGATGAGACTGGATTCAAAAAACTGATCAAAAATAAAGCGATGAAAGACTGCTTTGGTGAGTTGCAAGAAGAAGGGAAATTGATACGACCACCTAAAGGTTTCGATCCTGAGCATGCTTTAATCGAGTATCTAAAACTCAAGAGCATGATGGTATGGACCGAAATTCCTTTAGAGGGCATGCTGTACGAAGACGTACACAAAAAATTATTAAGCGGATTTAAAACAGCACTCCCACTAGTCACTTGGTTAAGGGCTGCAAAATTTAGCTAGTGCAACTTAACTATCAGATGAAGATTCGGGTGCTTGCGTCGCTTTCACAAAAATCGGCGCAACAAATAAGCCTAATTCAAACAGCATCCACATAGGAATTGCCAACGCCAGTTGGCTAACAACGTCTGGTGGTGTCACGATTGCTGCAATGATAAATGCACCGACAATCACATACGAGCGTATCGCTTTTAGTTTCTCTACTGTCAGAAGCCCTGTGCGTACCAAAACGATCACCACGATCGGCACTTCGAAGGTCAAGCCAAAGGCCAAACACATCGACATAATGAAATCGAGATAGTTTTCGATATCGGGAGAAACGGTAATCGAGGTCGGCGCAAATTCGGCAATAAACTTAAATACGCGACCAAAAACAAAGAAATAGCAAAACGCCACCCCAGCAGCAAACAACACGGATGAAGAAATCACCAATGGTGCGATTAAACGCTTTTCATGCGCGTATAAGCCCGGTGCGATAAAGGCCCAAGCTTGATACAACACCCAAGGCAAAGCAAGCAAGAATGCCAATAACAAAGTCACTTTCATCGGCACCAAGAATGGCGAAATCACGCCGGTCGCGATCATCTTCGAACCTGCTGGTAAGGCTGCGATCATCGGCTGCGCCAGAAAATCATAAATCGCTGAAGGGCCCGGCCAAGCAAACAAGGCTGCACAAATAATGGCGACACCCGCACACGCCTTCACTAATCGATCTCTTAATTCGACCAGATGCGATATAAAGGTATCTTGCATACCTAAGAAATTATTATCACTCATGACATGCCCTTAAATAATTAATTGAGAGCATTTAGAAAAAACTCGATGAAGGGCTGCGATTGACACGATGCTTTGCCATCCGCGCCGCACCCGAAATGACCTGACTACGATGGCCATGTCGGCTCTTATACCAGTGAGGAATGTTAGAAGTCTTAGCGACTTTTCGGCGACGAAAATTCTTCGCCTTTTCAATCATCGCTTCATCTGAGGGAGACGCATAAGTATCATCACCAGCGTAAATAGAATTTGCAGATGGCTGCACTAATTCATTCAACTCTTGCTGGGCTTCAGAAAATTCCTTATGAATATCTTGCTCGAAATTTTGCGCCGCAGATTCAACTTCTTTCTGCATTTTGCGCAACTCTTCCATTTCGATTTCACGACTCACTTCGGATTTGACCTGACTGATATAGCGTTGCGCACGACCAAATAAGGTACCCGCCATGCGCGCCACTTTAGGCAATTCTTTGGGGCCAATTACTATCAAAGCTACAGCCCCAATCAAGGCGAGCTTGGTCAATCCGAGATCTATCATAAATCTGCTCTAACACCATCCGAAGATTAGTGTGTAGATTTATCCTTTGCATCGACATCGATCGTTTTTTGTTCATCGGCTTTTGGTGATTTCTCATCTTCACCTTTCACACCATCTTTAAAACCTTTAACGGCTTTACCCAAATCACTACCAACGTTGCCGAGTTTTTTAGTGCCAAATACTAAAACGACTACAACCAATACGATTAGCCAATGCCAAATACTAAATGAACCCATCATGCTTCCTTCAAGGCCGGAGCCAAAAATCAATCAATTAAAATACCGTAAATCACGC
The DNA here is from genome assembly GCF_018139645.1 of Affinundibacterium baiyunense. Classification (GTDB taxonomy): domain Bacteria; phylum Pseudomonadota; class Gammaproteobacteria; order Burkholderiales; family Burkholderiaceae_D; genus Undibacterium; species Undibacterium baiyunense. The sequence goes on along the minus strand of NZ_JAGSPM010000006.1, from coordinate 72,499 downwards.
TAACTTCGCGCCACCAATCACATGCATGTGTAAATGATAAACAACTTGACCGCCGTTCGGTCCGGTGTTGATCACCGTTTTAAAACCACCCGACTTTGATCCATCTGCATGCTCAATATATGCACAAGCTTGTTGGGCTGCTAGCTTAGGAGCCAATTCCAACATTTTACCTAACAATACTGCATCTTCGGCACTCGCATCGGCCAAACTTGACAAATGCTTCTTGGGAATAATCAAGAAATGGACAGGTGCTGCAGGATTTATGTCATTAAATGCCATTAAATCATCATCTTCATACAAAATAGTTGCAGGAATTTGCTTCTCAACGATTTTACAAAAAATGCAGTTATCCATACTGTCCACTCAAAGATTGTTACAAAAAACCAAAATTGAAGCCTATCAATTTTGGGGACGAGCAGCTTTCTCTTCGATTCCAGAAATCCCTTCACGCCGTGCCAACTCATCCAGTACTTGTTGCGGATGCAAATTATACTGGGCTAACATGACAAGCGAATGAAACCAGAGGTCCGCGCACTCATACAATAAATCCGATGTATCGCCAGAAACGCGCGCATCTTTTGCCGCCATCACCGTTTCGGTCGCCTCTTCACCTATTTTCTTCAATATCGCATCATCGCCTTTATGGAACAACTTAGCGACATATGAGGTATCTGGATTGCCGCCATTGACCGCTTTACGGCTTTCAATCACTGCGGCGAGTTGATGCAATATAGATTCTTGAGTCATTGCGTAACGAAATTTACTTAGTTATTTATTTACTTGCTTATTAGCATGACTAAATAAGCAGCAAAGACATATCGATTAGTAGCGCAATTATTTATAAATTGCCTCAGGGTCTTTTAACACAGGATCGACTGTGACCCATTCACCTGCATCAACATTTCCCTCAAATTTTTGGAAGAAACAAGAATGTCGTCCGGTATGACATGCGATTCCTTCGACTTGCTCAATCTTTAGAAGAATCACATCCTCGTCGCAATCAAGGCGGATTTCTTTCACCTTTTGAACGTGACCAGACTCTTCGCCTTTGTGCCAGAGTTTTTTACGTGAACGGCTCCAATAAACTGCCTCGCCGGTTTCAACGGTGCGGCTCAAAGCTTCACGATTCATCCAAGCGAACATCACCACATCATTGCTACCAACTTCTTGCGCAATGACGGGGACGAGACCAACTTCATCCCATTTCACTTTATTTAACCAACGAAAACTCATGCTAACCTCATTGGTATATGTTGTGCTGCCATAAATTGTTTTGCTTCCTGCACTGTGTGCTGTCCAAAATGAAAAATACTTGCTGCCAAAACGGCATCTGCGCCACCAAGTTTAATACCATCGGTTAGGTCTTGTAAGCCGCCAACACCACCCGAGGCAATCACTGGAATGTCAATCGCATCCGAGACTGCTCTGGTTAAAGCGAGGTCAAAGCCAGAACGCGTGCCATCTTTATCCATACTCGTTAATAAAATCTCACCTGCACCTAAGGCAGCCATCTTGCGAGCCCATTCAACAGCATCGAGGCCAGTCGCATTGCGCCCGCCGTGGGTATACACTTCCCACCGACCAGGCGCGGTCGCTTTCGCATCGATCGCAACCACGATACATTGAGAGCCATATTTATGCGCCGCGTCCGCAACTAACTGCGGATTTGTCACGGCTGAAGTGTTCATTCCAACTTTATCCGCACCAGCATTGAGTAGTCGACGTACATCAGCGACTGTTCTAACGCCACCACCGACAGTCAAAGGAATAAATACTTGGGACGCAACGGCTTCAATCACAGGCAAGATTAAATCTCGGTCGTCCGAAGATGCGGTGATATCCAAAAAGGTAATTTCGTCAGCACCTTGTAAGTCGTAACGACGCGCCACCTCCACAGGATCACCTGCGTCACGCAATTCGAGAAAATTGACGCCTTTTACCACTCGTCCAGCGTTCACATCCAGACAAGGAATAATCCTTTTGGCTAAAGTCATTCTTCGTCTTCTTCGTAAATCAAATCACCACTGAGTTCATCAGCACGATCTTGTGCGCTGGCCAAATCTAAGGTGCCTTCATAAATGGAACGGCCACAGATCACACCTTCGATACCTTCGTCTTGAACCTCGCACAAGGCTTCAACATCGGCAAGCACATGCACACCGCCAGATGCGATAACCGGAATCGAAACTGCCTGTGCCAACTTCACGGTAGCTTCAATATTCACGCCACCCATCATGCCATCGCGGCCGATGTCGGTATAGATAATCGCTTCGACGCCATAGCCTTCAAATTTTTTCGCCAAATCAATCACGTCATGACCCGACATTTTGCTCCAGCCATCAGTCGCTACTTTGCCGTCTTTGGCGTCAATACCGACAATAATTTGACCTGGAAAAGCACTGCATGCATCCGCCAAAAACCCTGGACTCTTCACCGCCGCGGTGCCGATAATGATGTAAGAAATACCGGCGTTTAAATAACGCTCGATGGTATCAAGGTCGCGAATGCCTCCACCTAACTGCACCGGCACTTCTTCGGTTTCTGTTTCTTCTGCATATTCACGCACGGTTTTGATAATTGCCTTGATCGCCGCCTCATTTTTTGGTTTTCCAGCGAAGGCGCCGTTTAAATCCACCAGATGTAAACGACGTGCGCCTTGCTCTAGCCAGTGACGTGCCATATCAGCAGGTTCTTCGGAAAATACTGTGGCTTGATCCATATCGCCTTGTTTAAGACGTACGCAGTGACCATCTTTCAGGTCGATAGCAGGAATGAGCAGCATGATGAGTTTATATAATATGTAAAAATAGAATCGAACGAAAACGTATTAAACAACAAAGACCAACAATCAAACGATAGAAACATCAATCATTTGAATCACTTCTATCCTTTTATTAAGGATTCCAGTGTACAAAATTTTTATATAGTTGCAATCCAGCAGCCGCACTTTTCTCTGGATGAAACTGTGTCGCAAAAATATTTTCTCGTGCAACGGCCGAAGTAAATACTTGACCATATTCAGTGGTGCCAACCACATCTTGCTCATCTTCAGCTTGCACAAAATAACTATGCACGAAGTAAAAGTAACTATCGTCAGCAATGCCATTCCAAAGCGGATGCGCTTGCGTTTGATGCACGCGATTCCATCCCATTTGTGGCACTTTATAACGGGAACCATCTTCTTGCAATTGTCCGCTTAAATCAAAGCGTACAACCTTACCTGGCAGTAAGCCTAAGCATGGCGTATTACCTTCTGCGCTGATGTCAAACAACATCTGTTCACCAACACAAACGCCAAATAGAGGCTTTACTCGTGCTGCTTGTAGCAAGGCCTCTTGCACACCGGATTCTTGCAAACTACGCATGCAATCGGGCATCGCACCTTGACCTGGCAAGACCAAACGATCAGCCGATTGAATATCCGCAATCGAACCTGAAATTAGTACCTCGGCTTCAGGGGCAACCGCGCGCAATGCTTGCGCAACAGAGCGCACATTACCCATGCCGTAATCAACGACAACTATCTTATTCATAACAATGAGGGAGTAGGCATAGTGAAGTATTCGCGAATAGCATAAACATGCAAGCTTTATGCCATCGCTATCGCTTTTTTATAGACTACCTTTTGTGGATGGAATGGTGCCCAAGGCGCGTTCATCTAACTCGGCTGCCATACGCAGCGCACGACCAAAGGCTTTGAAAATGGTTTCACATTGATGATGTGCATTTTCACCACGCAGATTATCAATATGTAGAGAGACCAAAGCATGATTCACAAAGCCTTGGAAAAATTCATGGGTCAAGTCAACATCAAATGAACCGATCATCGCTCGTTTGAAATCCACATGATATTCAAGACCAGGACGTCCAGAAAAATCAATCACGACACGTGACAAAGCTTCATCGAGTGGCACATAGGCATGACCATAGCGACGTATGCCTTTTTTATCACCGATCGCTTGTGCAAATGCTTGTCCCAAAGTGATACCAACATCTTCCACCGTGTGATGCGCATCAATATGCAAATCACCATCGGCTTCGATATCTAAATCGATCAATCCATGACGTGCAATTTGATCGAGCATATGATCCAAAAACGGCACACCCGTCTTTAAAGATTGTTTGCCTGTACCATCGAGATTAATCGCGACGCGAATCTTGGTTTCATTGGTATTGCGTGTAACTTGCGCTGTACGTTGCATGATGAGATTAGCTAATTGTGGTTAGCTGGTTAGCTATTATGTTGTTGAGTGAAATTCGACAGAAAAATTTTAATAAAAATTTCAAAAAAAACTTATACCAAAGCCAGTCTAAACGCATTTAGAAATTGGGCGTTTTCTTCTGGCGTACTGACGGTGATGCGCAAACAGTTCTGCAAAAGTGCATGCATTTTACCCACATTTTTCACCAAAATTTTTTGTTCCAACAATTTTGTGAAGACTTCATTGCCATATGTCTCACTTTTCTCGGGATTTGACAGGCGAATTAGCAAAAAGTTTGCCGCAGAGGGAAATACTTCCACGCCTGGCAAGCTGGTAAGTTGACTAGACAACTGACTGCGTTGCGCGCGCAATTGTGCCGCTTGCTGCTCAAACACATCGGCGTGTTCTAGCAAGCAAAGTATCGCCGCTTCGGTCAACACATTTACGTTATAAGGTGGGCGAACTTTATCAAATTCTTGCAGTAAAGCGGCAGACGCCGACATGTATCCTAGGCGTATTCCTGCCAAGCCTAATTTGGATACCGTGCGCATCACAACCAGATTCGAAAATTCTGGCAAACGCGACATAAAACTTGTTTGCGCAAATGGTTGGTATGCCTCATCGACAATCACCACACCGCTATCACCCACTGCCGAAATAATTTCTTCCATATCAGCGACATCAAACAAAGTACCAGTTGGATTATTCGGATAGGCCAAATACGTGATCGCCGGACGATGCTCAGCAATCGCTGCCAACATCGCCGCTTTGTCGAGTGTGAAATCTGCGTTCAGCGGTACGCCAACAAACTCCATGCCCGCAAATTGTGCAGACATCGCATACATCACAAATCCCGGCATTGGCGCCAATACTTTCGCGCCCGGTTTGGCACAAGCAATACTGATCATCGCGATCAATTCATCGGAACCATTACCCAACACCAAGTCATAACCATCAGGCACACCGAAGTTGGTTTTCAACGCCTCTTTCATGGCCAAATAATTCGGCACAGGATAACGATTTAAGGCTGTTTCTGATAAACGTTTCGCCAATGCTTGCTGCAAAGCTGGCGTCAAGGTGTATGGATTTTCCATCGCATCGAGTTTCAAAAGACCCGTTGCGTCCGGCACGTGATACGCCGACAAAGCGCGCACATCAGCGCGAATAATATTCTCTACTATAGACATGAGACTGTTGCTCGTTTTAAATTCAATGAATAATTCTTAAGAATCAAGTTTCAAGTGACGCTGCACTCTTTTTTCGAACTGTTGATTTCGTACGTTCAGCTTTTGCCTTGGTAACCACCGTTTTCGCTTTACTGATTCGTTTACTTACTTTAGCAAGCACAGGTTTAGCCCGCACTGGTTCGGTCGGTTGATTATTCAGAACTTGTAATTCTGCCTCTGCCGATTGTAGACGCGCCTCAATGATGGCGCAGTAATCTGGATTGAGTTCAAAGCCGACAAATTGTCGACCACAACGTCGTGCCGCGATCGCAGTGGTGCCACTGCCCATAAACGGATCAAGTACCACGCCATTCTCTGGACAAGATGCTAGCACCATACGTTGAATAATTTCTAAAGGTTTTTGGGTTGGGTGTTCAACACGTTCCACATCTTCTTTGTGCAGACGTGACACACTCCACAAATCTTTTGGGTTGTAACCGAGTTCCAACCACTTGGCACCAACAAAGATAGAGCGCGAACGGGCTTTTTTGGTCGCCGCATCATAGGGAATGCGCACAGCATCTAAATCGAAATAATAATTTTTCGATTTCACGAATAAACCTATCGTGTCATGCACTGAAGAAAAGCTACGTGTGCTCCCGCCCATAGACGGGACGCGTCTATCCCAAATAATTTCATTGATCATCGTCATGCGTTGCTTGAGCATCACGAAAATTTCTGGCGAATAGCGCCAAGTCAAAAAGATGTACAGCGAGCCAGTTGGCTTGAGTTTTGGCAAAGCGGCGTCTATCCAACGCTCAGTCCATGCTAAGTAATCAGCTGCTTCCTGTTTATCAGAATCATTGCCGTAATCCTTACCCAAACCATAAGGCGGATCGGTCAAAATCAAATCGATACTGCCATCGGGTATGCGATGCAAACCGGTGATGGCATCTTCGTTAAAAATTTGATTGAGGAAGCTGTTCATATGATTGAACGAATAGAAAAACCTAGCCGCAGAGGCGCAAAGAACGCAGAGATATTAGTCATGCTTTCCTCCGCGTACTCTGCGCCTCTGCGGTTATAGATTTTGACTGTCATTGCTTTTTCTATTTCAAACGCAATTCAGCACTACGCGCATGCGCCGGCAATCCTTCACCATACGCGAGTTCAGCTGCGATCTTACCCAAGGTTTGTGCGCCCTGCTCACTGACTTGTATCATCGATGAACGCTTCTGGAAATCATACACACCTAAAGGCGAAGAGAAACGCGCGGTACGTGAAGTCGGCAAAACATGATTCGGCCCAGCGCAATAATCACCCAATGATTCGGAAGAAAAACGTCCAAGGAACATCGCACCGGCATGACGAATTTGATCCGCCCATTGCTGTGGGTTTTCTGCCGAAATTTCTAAATGCTCTGCCGCGATCTCATTCGCGATATCACACGCTTCTTGCATGTCACGCACTTTGATCAAAGCGCCACGATCTCTCAATGAAGTTCGAATAATCTCCGCGCGTGGCATTGTTTCAATCAACTTATCAATGCTGGCATGTACTGCATCAATGTACGCCGCATCTGGGCATAACAGAATCGATTGCGCGAGTTCATCATGTTCCGCTTGCGAGAACAAATCCATCGCAACCCAATCGGGATCGGTGGTGCCATCGCATAAAACTAAAATCTCAGAAGGCCCGGCAATCATGTCAATACCCACTGTGCCAAATACACGACGCTTAGCGTTCGCGACATAGGCATTACCTGGTCCCACAATTTTATCAACTTGCGGAATGCTTTCGGTGCCATACGCCAAAGCGGCGACTGCCTGCGCGCCACCGATGGTGAACACGCGATCAACACCCGCGATGGCAGCAGCAGCTAATACCATAGGATTACGCACGCCATCAGGCGTTGGCACCACCATAATAATTTCACGCACACCAGCGACCTTTGCTGGAATCGCGTTCATCAATACAGAAGATGGATATGCCGCTTTACCGCCCGGCACGTAAATGCCGACGCGATCTAAAGGCGTGACTTTTTGTCCTAGCACCGTGCCGTCTGCTTCAGTATAGGAAAATCCTGCCGAACCACATTCACGCTTTTGCACTTCGTGGTAGGCGCGCACACGCTGCGCTGCTGCCTCTAATGCAATACGACGTTCATTAGAAATACTCGCCAACGCCGCATGCAAATCAGCTTGTGGAATTTCCAAAGAGTGCATAGAACTGACGGCAGACAAACGATCAAAACGCTGAGTATACTCAAGCACCGCGGCATCACCGCGCGTTTTAACTGCCTGCAAAATCTGCACTACACTCTGATCAATTGCGGCATCTTCACTCGCTTCAAATGCTAGCAATTGGCGTAAGGTTTGCGCGAAACCTGACTGCGTAGAATCTAAGTGAGTCAGTGCTGTTGTGAAGCTCATTACTTGCCCTCCGACGCGCGTTCGAACGCTTGCAAGATTGGCTGTAAGCGTTCGCGTTTCAATTTTAACGCCGCTTGATTCACGACTAAGCGTGAAGAGATATCCATGATCTCCTCGACTTCGACCAAATTATTCGCGCGCAAGGTATTGCCCGTACTGACCAAATCGACGATTACATCGGACAAACCAACTAGCGGCGCTAATTCCATCGAGCCATACAACTTAATCAAATCAATATGCACACCTTTGCTAGCGAAATGCTGACGCGCCGTTTCTGTGTATTTGGTTGCGACACGTAGACGCGCGCCTTGACGCACCGCGTTCGCATAATCAAAGCCTACCGACACTGCGACTGACATGCGGCATTTTGCGATGCCTAAATCAATAGGTTGATACAAGCCCGCACCACCATGCTCGAATAACACATCTTTACCTGCCACGCCAAAATCTGCCGCGCCGTATTGCACATAAGTTGGCACATCAGAAGCGCGCACAATAATCACGCGCACATCAGGATCGTTGGTCGCCAAAATCAACTTACGCGATTTTTCGGGATCTTCAGTCACGTGGATACCCGCCGCTTCCAACAGCGGTAAGGTTTCTTCAAAAATGCGCCCTTTGGACAAGGCCAAAGTTAGTTGCTGAGAACTCATATCGATTGCTTCACTTATTTGTATTCACTCGAACTTATTTGAACTTGCTTACTTCACACGTTGAATTTGGGCACCCACCGCAGACAACTTTACTTCCATTCGGTCGTAGCCACGATCAAGGTGATAAATGCGATCGATCAAAGTCTCACCTTGTGCCGCCAAACCTGCAATGACCAATGATGCGGAAGCGCGCAAGTCGGTTGCCATTACTGGCGCACCCACCAGTTTTTCTACACCATTTACAATTGCTGTATGGCCATCGATTTCAATATGGGCACCGAGGCGATTCATTTCTTGCACATGCATAAAACGATTTTCAAAAATTGTTTCGGTGACGCGTGCAGTGCCGTTCGCCAAACAGTCGAGCGCCATAAATTGCGCTTGCATATCGGTTGGAAAGCCTGGATATTCAGTAGTACGGAAACTCACGGCTTTCGGACGACCACTCATTTGCGCGCGTATCCAATCAGTGCCAGTAGTAATGATCACGCCAGCTTCACGCAATTTATCTAATGCCACGTCCAGAATGTCGCTGCGCGTATTTTTCACCGTCAAATCGCCGCCTGTCGCAGCGACCGCACACAAAAAAGTGGCGGTTTCGATGCGGTCTGCAATCACGGTATGCGTTGCGCTGTGTAAGGCATCAACACCCTGAATCACCAAACGATCTGTGCCTATGCCAGAAATCTTAGCGCCCATCGCCACTAACAAATTGGCAAGATCAGTTACCTCAGGCTCACGCGCTGCGTTTTCTAAAACAGTTTCGCCGTCAGCTAAAGTCGCTGCCATCAACAGGTTTTCTGTACCCGTGACGGTGATCATATCGGTGACGATACGCGCACCGCGCAAGCGTTTCGCTTTAGCGTGGATATAACCAGCCTCAATCGTGATCTCCGCGCCCATCGCTTGCAAGCCTTTGATGTGCTGATCAACTGGACGAGAGCCAATTGCGCAACCACCTGGCAAAGAGACTTTCGCCTCGCCAAATCGTGCCAACAAGGGGCCTAGCACCAAGATTGACGCGCGCATGGTTTTCACCATATCGTAAGGCGCTTCTAACTTATCAATCGCTGCGCCATTTAAGGTGACGACACCGTTTTCTTCAGTGACGCGCAAACCCATTTGCTTGAGTAATTTCAACATCGTAGCAACGTCTTGCAAATGCGGCACATTGTGCAAAACCACATCTCCAGCACTCAACAACCCAGCACACAAAATCGGCAAAGCCGCATTCTTAGCGCCAGAAATAATGACATCGCCATTCAGGCGATTGCCGCCTGTGATCAGTAACTTATCCATGCTTATTGAAATTCTTCCGGAGTTAAAGTTTTCATCGACAAAGCATGAATTTCTTCACGCATGCGATCGCCCAAAGCCGCATACACAATTTGATGACGTTGAATCAATCGCTTACCAGCAAACGCAGGAGAAACGATCACCGCAGTGAAGTGCTGACCGTCACCTTTCACTTCAAGATGTGTACATTCCAAACCGGCAGCGATGTAATTTTTAATTTGTTCTGGTGTAGGAAACACGATAGGTCTTTCTAAAATATTTTTTAAAATGAATTCTTAAGTGCGAAACAAGCTTATTTCATCTTCTAATTAGTGGCGTAGTTTATAACCACTACGCAGCATCTGCATCGCAACCGCCGTCAATGCCAACAAGAAAATCGTCACAATCACAAGACTACGTACAGGATCGACATCTGACTGGCCAGTAAAGCCATAACGGAAGCCATCAATCATATAGAAGAAGGGATTGAAATGCGAAATGGTTTGCCAAATCGGCGGCAGTGAATTGATCGAATAAAACACGCCCGACAAAAAAGTTGCTGGCACGATTACAAAATTCTGAAAACCAGCGAGCTGATCGAATTTCTCTGCCCAAATACCAACGATTAATCCCATCGTACCGAGCACGAAGGCACTCATCAAAGCAAATAAGGCGATCCATAAAGGCGCACTAAAACTCAAGTGTGCAAACCATGCGGTCACTACAAACACACCTAAACCAACGGCAAGTCCGCGCACGACCGCCGCCAACACATAGGCAAAAAACATTTCCCAATGCGACAACGGTGGCAACATGATAAATACCAAATTACCGGTAATTTTGGATTGAATCAACGATGAAGATGCATTCGCAAACGCGTTCTGCAAAACGCTCATCATCACCAATCCTGGAATCAAAAATGCCATGTAAGTGACGCCATGCACTTTGACGTGGCCTTCGAGCGCCTGACCGAAAATCAACAGATACATCATCGCCGTCATAATCGGTGCGGTGATGGTCTGCGTTGCGACTTTCCAGAAGCGCAAAACTTCTTTATACAATAAGGTGCGGAAGCCTATCATTGCGGATTTCCTCCACCCATAATTTGTAAGAACACATCTTCCAGATCGGCTTGTTGCAATTGCAGATCCTCAATCACGCAACCCGCTTGACGCAGATTCGCCAATATCGGCTCAACCTCAGCGTAATTCGTAATCCGTAAAGCAAAGCTATTCGCCTCGGCTTGCGTATCTGCAGGGATAATCAGATTGTGCAATGAAGATGGCAAGGGTGCTGACAATGCGCTTTGCGCCAGTTGCACTTTCATTTGTGAACCGGAAATACGCTTAATCAGCGCAGACATGGTATCGAGAGCGACAACTTTACCGGCTTTCAACATTGCGACCCGATTACACAAAGCTTGTGCTTCTTCCAAATAGTGCGTAGTCAAAACAATGGTATGTCCTTCACGATTTAGGCGCGAAATGAACTTCCACAAAGTTTGACGCAACTCCACATCCACACCCGCAGTCGGCTCGTCCAAAATAATCACTGGTGGTTTATGCACCAATGCTTGTGCGACTAAAACACGGCGCTTCATACCACCCGATAAAGCCCGCATATTTGCATCGGCTTTATTCGTTAGATCAAGGTTTTCCATGACCTCGTCGATCCACGCATCATTATTTTTAATGCCGAAATAACCAGATTGCAAACGCAGGGTTTCACGCACCGTGAAGAATGGATCAAACACCAATTCTTGCGGCACCACACCGAGCTTGCTGCGCGCAGCACGGTAGTCGCGCACGACATCATGTCCTTGCACCAAAACTTGGCCAGAGTCAGCACGATTCAAACCGGCAATAATCGAAATTAAGGTTGTCTTACCTGCGCCATTTGGACCAAGTAAACCAAAAAACTCGCCTTCTTCAATCGCAAGTGAAACACCACCTAGAGCCTGTAGCTTTTTGCCTGCAGACTGATAGGATTTTTGTACATTACTAATTTGTATGGCAGCCATGTGGCATTCGCGCTTCAGCGCATTGATTACGAACTCTCAAGCAGTCAAAACATGGATGCTTCATCCGATTTTACTGTTCAAGCAGCTCAAGAAAATATCTAACAAGTTCACGACAATTGCCGTGAAAACACGAGATTATAGGGGATTTTGTCCGATTATGGGTTGCGCTTTATTGCAGCACTTGTATAGACAATCGGTATAAAAGATATGAGGATCAATGTCGCTCAAATGAAGTGGCCTCGACCAAGTCAAAGAACTCAGTCAAACCATAAAGAGAAATTAAGCTCATCAAGCTTGCAGGGACACCAACAAATTGCAATTGTTGATTGGAGGATTGCGCCTGGCGTTGCCACGCAAGCATTACTGCAACCGCGCTCGAATCTACCGCCTTCAATGGCGACATATCGATTTGATTTGAGCCAGCATGAATCGCTTGCAAACCCGCCTCTGACACGGATACTGCGTTACGCAAACTTAATTCTTGATCTTGCAAGACCATGCTGGACTCCGACGTTAAATAAATAATTATTTCTTAGCAGGCGCTGCTGCCAACTTCTTGTTTTTCTCGATCAAAGTTTTGATCAAACCATCGACACCACTCTTGTTCACTTCTGCTGAGAAGCTACCTTTGTAGGTTTCGACCAACCATGCACCTAAAACATTGATGTCAAAAATTTTCCAGCCAGACGCTGTTTTTTCCAAACGGTAGCTCAATTGCAAAGGCTCGCCACGTGTTTGAATCACCAAGCTTTTCACTTCCACTTCAGTATCATCTGGAGCACTGCGGAAAGGCTTAAATTCAACACGTTGATCACGAATTTGTGTAATCGCACCTGAATAGGTGTGAATCAACAAAGTGCGAAATTCCGTCACCAATTGTTTCTGTTGCTCTGGCGTAGCGGTACGCCAGCTTTTGCTCACGGCTAACGATGTCATCCGTTCGAAATTAATATGTGGCAAAACTTTAGTTTCGACCAGATCATTAATACGTTGACGATTACCAGACTGAATATCTTTATCGGTCTTCGCTGCATCGATGATCTCGGTACTCAAGCGTTTAATCAAAACATCCGGTGCTTCTTGCGCTTGGACAGCACCGATCAAACTAACACCGATAAAAAGACTAACTAAAAAACGACTAATTTTCTTCATCATATTTTCCTGATTTGTGAGATTACTTGTGGAATAAATCCATAGACTGCAGTTTGAGGTTGCTTTGACTTTACTTTAGCCTTACTTGAACCTTACTTTTACCTTACTTTTACCTTAACTACGGCTACGGACATTTGGTTGACGCTTTTCCAATCTCCCCTTACACCTTTAAACAATTAATGCAGATTCAGCAAGTTCACCAAGTTGATTAATCTCGGCTTATTCCTGCTCTTCTTTTTTACCTGCACTAATTTGACTCTCTCTTCTTTGCAAGTAAGCACCGCGAATGAATACATACTTATCAAGAGCAGCCTCTTCAATCAAACTAACTGCATCTAAAGCGGCAGCGCGCTTGTCGATCACTTTCAATACCGAAGTCGAATTTTTCACTGCGGTTGATGTTTTCGAATACAAAATATCGCCTTTGAAGTCAATTGGCGTCGCTATCGTATCTCGCAAGGTTGATGCACCTAACACAGGCAACATCACAAACGGCCCAGAAGGAACACCCCACACGCCTAACGTTTGCCCAAAGTCAGCACGATGTTTAGGCATACCCGCTGCACTTGCAATATCAATCAAGCCTGCCAATCCAAAGGTCGTGTTGACGCCAAAACGTAAAATATCATTCACGCCGTCACCGATATTACCTTGCAAAACATTATTTACCGCGGTCCAAACGTCGCCAATATTACTAAAGAAGTTGCCAATCCCTGTTTGCACAAAATCAGGCGTAACGGATTGGTATGCTTGCGCAGTTGGTTTCAAAACAGAGGCATCTAGGCTCTCATTGAAATTAAACATAGAGCGATTAAAGCCTTCCAAAGGATCATCCGGATTATTTCCGATACCTGTGGTTTCGCTCACTTTTTCTAAGGTCACCAATGCTTTCGATTTGACTTTTGTCACCGTTGAGCAAGCAGTCATACTTAAACCAATTGCGCACAAAATAAGCACGCGTAAAGCAAAACTACTTAGTTGTATACGATTTAAAAACTGGAAACTCATTTTTGTTCTTCCTTGCCTTCAGCGGCTTTGCTGAACAAGAACTGGCTAATCAAGTTTTCCAAAACTACTGCTGACTGCGTCATCGTAATTTTGTCGCCTGCTGCTAAATTCTTCACATCGCCACCCGCTTCCAATCCAATATACTGTTCGCCTAACAAGCCAGCCGTTAAAATTTTTGCAGAAGTGTCTTTGGGAAAGCTATAACGCTTTTCCATTTTTAGCGTCACTGTTGCTTGAAAAGTCTTGTCGTCAAAATTAATCGAGCTAACACGCCCGACTACAACCCCTGCACTCTTCACGGCAGCGTTTGGTTTTAATCCACCAATATTGTCGAACTTGGTAGTAACCTCATACGTTTGTTCGAAAGACAGGCTGCTCATATTGCCCGCCTTCAAAGCCAAAAATAATAAAGATACCGCACCTAGCAGGACGAAAATGCCTACCCAAAAGTCGATTGATTTTTTTTGCATTATTTTTACCTCTTACCAAAATCCACCGTGACATTGTCGCCATCAGTGCGATTGTATAAATTCAAATTCAAACTCAAAGCCAAACTCAGAATGCGCTTTATTGGAACATCCATGCGGTTAGCAAGAAATCCAACCACAGTACCAGCAAAGAAGAAATGACTACCGTCCGCGTAGTCGCACGTGCCACACCTTCAGGTGTTGGCGTCGCTTCGTAACCTTGATACAAGGCGACAAAAGTGACTGCAAATCCGAACACGATACTCTTAATAATGCCGTTACCAAGATCCCCCCAGATATCGACACCAGCTTGCATCTGCGACCAGAAGGAACCGCTATCGACACCAATCAGCGACACGCCAACTAAGTAACCGCCGATGATGCCCATCGCATTAAAAATTAAAGTCAAAATCGGCAAAGCAATAACGCCTGCAATAAAGCGCGGTGCAACCACACGTTGCAGCGGATTGACCGCCATCATCTCCATCGCCGCCAATTGCTCACCAGCCTTCATTAAACCGATTTCCGCAGTTAATGAAGTACCTGCCCGACCAGCAAACAGCAAAGCTGTAACGACTGGTCCAAGCTCGCGTACAAGGGACAAGGCAACCAGCAAACCCAATGCTTCTTCTGAACCATAACGATTCAAGGTGTAATAACCTTGATAGCCGAGTACGAAACCAACAAACAGACCCGAAATCGCGATGATCACCAATGAATAGTTGCCGATGAAATGCACCTGATCAGCGATCAATTGCGGCCGACGCCATAGGCTAGGAGAATTAATCACGATGCTGACAAAACTGCGGCTAGCATGGCCGAGATTTTCGATGGTCTCGCGGGTGAATTGACCGAGGCGACTAATTAACTGTGTCATCATGTCGCATCTCCAGAATGTCGCTTCAGGCCAAGCTCGTCAGCCATCGATTTGCCTGGGTAGTGGAAAGGAACAGGACCATCGCTTTCTGCATGCACGAATTGTTTGACGTATGGATCGGTTGATTCCAACATTTCCTTTGGCGTGCCTTGCGCGACAATTTTTCCTTGCGATAAAAAATACACGTAATCGGCAATAATAAAAGTCTCATGCACATCATGAGACACCAAAATACTTGTGGAGCCAAGCGCGTTATTTAAATTGCGAATCAAAGTGGCCGTCACCCCCATAGAAATGGGATCTAGTCCTGCAAATGGTTCGTCATACATAATCAACTGCGGATCAAGTGCAACTGCTCGCGCTAAAGCGACACGGCGCGCCATCCCACCAGAAATTTCCGATGGCTTTAACTTCGCCGCGTTACGCAAACCAACTGCGTTCAGCTTCATCATCACCAAATCCTGAATCATGCTGTCTGATAACTTGGCATGCTCTCGCAGTGGGAAGGCGACATTATCAAACACACTCAGATCAGTGAACAAAGCGCCATGCTGAAACAGCATGCCCATCTTACGACGCAGGGCATACAGCCCCTCTGTTTTGAGATGATGAACAATTTCACCATTGACGGACACATGACCACGCTGAGGCGCGATCTGTCCGCCAATCAAACGCAGGATAGTGGTCTTACCTGAACCAGAACCACCCATGACGGCAATCACTTTGCCGCGCGGAAAATCCATGTTCAAACCGGACAAAATATTCCGGTTGCCATAGCCAAACTGCAAATCACGAATTTCAACTAGATTGGGCACGACGATCAATTTCTGAAATAAAGGTGAGATTGTAAACCAGAACGAGAAATCGAGTTGTCTTCCCGTGCTATGAAAAATGTAACGAAATAATTAAATTTGATACATTGTTAAAATGTTGGAATTTAATTCAACAAAACCACAAATAATCAAATTAAATTCTTTTGCGCCGCACAAAATCATGCAAAATAAATGAACTTAGAGTCAGCAACGATGATAAAAATCGCTTTTTGCGATATAAAAAATGGCATAAGACACGAAATTGTCGGTTTTAGACTCGAAATTCAGGCGAAAGTTTGAAACCAAGCGAAAACTAAGCCGAATTTATTTTGATAGGCGCATTTAACAATCCCAAAGGTATTATTAAACAAGACCAAAATGATTTTTCGATTAGACGTGTAGAAAGAAATTTCGATCCAGACAACTACCAGCCCTCGAATGCCAGCCCACAATCACTGTGGCAATGAAGCTTATTGACATCGCAATTTGCTCTCTCACGCAAATACCAACGACTAGGAATTCAAATTAAGCACTTGCGACCAGACGTTTGCGCTCCTCTGTAAAACACCACCATGCGCGCGCTGGCTCACCATCCATAAACCGTGTAATCGACATAAATACATCTATCACACAAGGATCGTGCCTTTGTTGAGTCAATCGACACAAGTCATGATACATCTGCAATGGATCACGGCCGACTATCTGGTCTGGATGGGTAATGCCAAGCAACACCAGATCTGCAGCCCCCTCCTTCCCAATATTAGGTAAGTCAGTCAATACCCGCAGGCGCTCACGACAAACTTTTTCCGGATGCATTTTCAGACACCTTAGCAAATGAGTGAATTGGAGATATCGGTATCATTGATCGAGTGCGTTGATTAAGTGCTTTGCTCGTCAAAGGTCTCGGTTTGCGGGTTCCACACATATTCAACTTCATGCGTGAATGGCAGATCAATCAGGGCTCTATACTGATCGTCCAAATTCAACACTGCACCAAGAGACACGAAATGCCAATTATCAGGGTTATCGCAATATTCGTCAGTTTCATCACCCGCAGCCAAAGTCCAGCCACTATATCGACGCGCAATGTCTTCCTCATCCAAAGTCTCGCGATACAAGACACGCACCGGACGTCTGTCCTTCCATACTGCACTAGTTACAAAACAACGCTCGGTGTACTGATCAGCCAAGCTAGGAACAGGATCATCTCTTTGTGATTGAATGATATGGCAAGCAGAAAAACGAATCTCGTCATTGACTTGCAAATCAGCGATAAATCGCGGTGAGTTATCTAACCTACCAACAAACTCATCGCCTACGCGAGAAGTGATTTCCACCCACATACGCTCAGCTGAATAACCATCTTCGTTTTCAATCTCGCATTGAAAGATCAATTTCACCAGATCCCCAACTTGCAATTGCGCAATCAACTGTGCGGATGGCAAGTAAAAAGTATAGGGAGCCTCAATTGCTCGACCAGACACATCCTCTAATTCCCAAGTTCTCGACATATTTATCTTACAAATAAAAATAAGAAGCGATCAGTCTACTCGAATATTCCACAATAATTCGGATGAAGGATATTGGGCGCTTAGAATTTAGTTTTTGACGGACACTCTAGACGAGCTAGAAACTCTCAAATTATCTCGATGTTCAAGTAAAACAAAGACAAACGGCAAATACCAAACGCCAAACGTGACACCATACTTACACCAAAAATCAAACAATAAATTTCTTAAATTAGGTCAAGAAACAAGCTAACTTTACTTGCCAATCACAGACGATTTGTGGATACTTTGGGCCAGAAAGATTGAAGGCTTTCGCGGTGTTTTATTCCATAAGAATTCAACACCACAAACAAAGAAAAATGCTGCACCACAACATAGGTGTAGTGAAATATCACCACTTTTGCTCGACACAATTGAGCAAGGAGACAAACCATGCCACACACAGACCCGTTACGTTTACACGTACCGGAACCCACTGGCCGTCCTGGCCAAAAGACAGACTTTTCCTATCTACGTTTATCCGCTGCAGGTGAGATTCGTCGCCCGCCGGTTGATGTGACACCAGTTGATACGCGTGACATCGCTTATTCACTGATTCGCGTGCTCGATGAACAAGGAAATGCCGTCGGCCCTTGGGTTCCCGATATTAGTATTGAGACCTTGCGCGCTGGGATGCGAGCGATGATGAAGACACGCATTTTTGATTCGCGCATGCTGATCGCACAACGCCAAAAGAAAATGTCCTTCTACATGCAAAGTCTGGGCGAAGAGGCAATTGGTGCGGCACAAGCGATGGCTTTAAACCGAGACGATATGTGCTTCCCGACCTATCGCCAGCAAAGTATTCTGATGGTGCGTGACGTACCACTCAAAGGTCTGATTTGCCAATTGCTGTCCAACGAAGGTGATCCACTCAAGGGTCGTCAATTACCGGTGATGTATTCGATTAAGGAAGCAGGCTTCTTTTCGATTTCTGGCAACCTCGCTACCCAATACATACAAGCGGTTGGTTGGGCGATGGCATCTGCAATCAAGGGTGATACAAAGATCGCCTCGGCGTGGATAGGCGACGGCGCTACCGCGGAAGCAGACTTCGATACGGCACTCACTTTCGCGCATGTGTATCACGCTCCGGTGATCTTGAATGTGGTGAATAATCAATGGGCGATTTCGACTTTTCAAGCGATCGCTGGCGGTGAGAACACGACCTTTGCTGCACGTGGTGTAGGCTGCGGTATCGCTGCCTTGCGTGTCGATGGTAATGATTTCCTCGCGGTGTATGCGGCCTCGAAATGGGCAGCGGAACGTGCGCGTAACAATCTTGGCCCTACTTTGATTGAATGGGTTACTTATCGTGCGGGCCCCCATTCCACATCAGACGATCCATCTAAATATCGTCCACTTGATGATGCCAGCCATTTCCCACTCGGTGATCCGATTGCGCGCCTCAAACAATATTTAATCAATCAAGGAGCATGGTCTGAACAAGAACATGAAGATACCCAGAAAGAACTAGAAGCGATGGTGATCGCTGCCCAGAAAGAAGCCGAAACACTTGGCAGTCTGGCGGATAACCATGTGTTTAGTCCGGCGGAGATGTTTGAGGACATCTATGAGCATATGCCTGAGCATCTGCGTCAACAACGTCAACAATTGGGCATCTAATCAGGTAGCTAAAGGAACCATGTAATGAGTGAAGATCTAAAAGGTAAATCCACGCCGATGACCATGATTCAGGCGCTACGATCAGCGATGGATGTGATGTTAGAGCGTGATGACAATGTCGTCGTCTTTGGACAAGACGTTGGCTACTTCGGTGGTGTATTTCGCTGTACCGAAGGTTTACAAAAGAAATATGGCAAATCGCGTGTGTTTGATGCGCCGATTTCCGAAAGTGGTATCGTGGGTGCAGCAATTGGTATGGGCGCATATGGCTTGCGTCCTTGTATCGAGATTCAATTTGCCGACTACATCTACCCTGCGTACGATCAAATCGTCTCTGAAGCAGCGCGTTTGCGTTTCCGCTCTGCTGGTGACTTCACCGCACCGTTGACGATACGTACACCTTGTGGTGGCGGTATCTACGGTGGTCAAACCCATAGTCAAAGCCCTGAAGCGGTATTTACCCATGTCTGCGGTTTGCGCACAGTGATGCCATCTAATCCTTACGATGCCAAAGGCTTGTTGATCGCTTCTATCGAAAACAATGACCCGGTAATTTTCTTAGAGCCTAAGCGGATTTATAACGGCCCATTCAATGGCCATCATGATCAACCGGTAGTACCATGGTCTAAACATCCTATGGGCGATGTGCCCGAGGGTTATTACACTGTGCCGCTTGAATCGGCAGCCGTTTTCCGCGAAGGCAAAGACTTAACTGTACTGACTTATGGAACGATGGTATGGGTCTCTGAAGCAGCAACGCAAGAAAGTGGCATCGATGCTGAAATCATCGATCTGCGCAGCTTATGGCCACTCGATTTATCCACTATTTTGAAATCTGTAAAGAAGACTGGACGTTGTGTGATTGTGCATGAAGCGACCCGCACCAGCGGCTTCGGCGCCGAACTCACTGCACTAGTTCAAGAGCATTGTTTCTACCATCTGGAAGCACCCATCGAACGCGTGACAGGTTGGGATACGCCTTACCCACATGCGCAAGAATGGGATTACTTCCCTGGTCCAGCCCGCGTTGCCGCGGCATTTAAACGTGCGATGGAGAAATAAGATGGGTATTCATGTCATTAAAATGCCGGATATCGGTGAAGGTATTGCAGAAGTTGAGTTGGTTGCGTGGAATGTCAAAGTGGGCGACATGATCGTCGAAGATCAAGTCATGGCGGATGTCATGACCGATAAAGCGACCATTGAAATTCCTAGCCCTGTGCACGGCAAGGTTTTGGCACTTGGTGGTGCTGCTGGTCAGGTGATGGCGGTAGGCTCTGAGTTGATACGCATTGAAGTGGAAGGTGCAGGCAACGTGGATGCCAACGCAGCTACGCCAGTGGCGGCCGCACCAACAACGCCTGCACCTGCAGCGGCAACTGCAGCGCCGTCCGTAGTCGAAAAACCAGCTCCAGTTGCACCTACTCCAACGCCAATAACACCAGCAACCACAGCGCCAGTGGCAGCCAAATCTAGCAGCAACTTACCAGGTGCGGCTCGCGCCGATGGTGAAAAACCAATCGCCTCGCCCGCCGTGCGTCGCCGTGCTTGGGATTTAGGTATTGAGTTGCAATTTGTGCCGGGCACAGGAACCGCAGGTCGCATCACGCATGAAGATCTTGAAGCATACCTTGCGCGTGGTCCGGTTTCTGCAGGATCGGGCGGTAGCACTTATCGCGAGTTGCACGAAGAAACGGCAATTCCAGTGATTGGTCTACGTCGAAAAATTGCACAAAAAATGCAAGACGCTAAACGTCGTATTCCGCATTTCTCTTATGTCGAGGAAGTTGACGTCACTGAACTTGAAGCTTTGCGCACACAACTCAATCAAAAGTGGGGCAAAGAACGCGGTAAGCTCAGTTTGCTACCTCTGCTGATGCGTGCAGTAGTGTTAGCAGTACGCGACTATCCACAAATTAATGCGCGTTACGATGATGAAGCCGGTGTCGTCACCCAATTTGCTGCGGTTCATCTAGGCATTGCGGCACAAACGCCTGCGGGTTTGATGGTGCCGGTCGTACGTCATGCCGAAGCGCGTGACCTCTGGAGTAACGCCAATGAAATGGGACGTCTCGCTGAAGCAGCGCGTACTGGCAAAGCGACGCGTGAAGAATTGTCTGGCTCGACGATCACAATTTCTAGCTTGGGTGCTTTGGGCGGCATCGTATCAACACCCGTCATCAATTCTCCCGAGGTTGCCATCATTGGTGTCAATAAAATGGTGGAACGTCCGATGATACGCAATGGCCAAGTGGTGGCGCGCAAGATGATGAATTTGTCCTCGTCATTTGATCATCGCGTAGTTGATGGTATGGATGCGGCGCAGTTTATTCAGACGATTCGTGGCTATTTGGAGTGTCCGGCTACGTTGTTTATTGAGTAAATAGCTCCCTCTCCCGCAAGCGGGAGAGGGTTAGGGTGAGGGTGATTCAGAAATGTACTTCGCTCTTTAGGGCAATAAAAAACGTCGTCGCACTACCAGAAATTTTTCCGCAGTTTACGGCACGTCCAAGCACCCTCATCCCTAGCCCTTCTCCCGCCTGCGGGAGACGGGAATGTGACATAACAGAATTCAGACAATACTAATTTCGGAACAAATCATGCAAACAACATCCACAACTCTAGTCGTGATCGGCGGTGGCCCCGGCGGTTATATCGCAGCGATTCGCGCTGCACAGCTTAAAATTCCGACCATCCTGATCGAAGGCGATCAGCTCGGCGGTACTTGCCTCAACATCGGCTGTATTCCATCCAAAGCCATGATCCATGCCGCTGAAGAATTTGAGAAGGCCAAGCATTATGCGCATGGTTCATCTATCGGCATCCAAGTCAGCGATCCCAGCATCAACATCGAGCAAACTGTTAGCTGGAAAGATGGCATCGTCAAACGCTTAACCAGCGGGGTCGGCGCTTTACTGAAAAAAAACGGCGCGCAAGTCATTAAAGGCTGGGCGCAAATTATTGATGGCAAAACGGTCGCCGTCATACAAGATGGCAAAGAAGTTCAGCGCATTACTTGCCAACACTTGCTGATCGCATCGGGCTCCACACCGGTCGAATTGCCTTTCATGCCCTTTGGTTCCAGCAATGGCAAAGTCATCAGCTCGACCGAAGCCCTCTCCCCAACTGAAGTTCCTAAGAAACTAGTAGTCGTTGGTGGCGGCTACATCGGTCTCGAACTCGGCATCGCGTATCGCAAGCTCGGCGCAGAAGTCGCTGTTGTGGAGTCACTCGATCGCATCTTGCCTGCCTACGATGAAGAGCTTACCAAGGTCGTCAAAACGGCACTCAAACAATTGGGAATCGAAGTCCACTTGGGCTGCACTGTACAAGGGATGAATGCCGACCATAGCGCCGTGCGTATCAAAAACGCGGCAGGTGAAGAATCTGAACTCACTTGCGATAAAGTCTTAGTCGCGGTTGGACGTCGTCCTCGCACCGAAGGCTTTGGCGTGGAAAGCTTAATGCTAGACATGAACGGACGCGCTATCAAAATCGACGATCAATGCCGCACGTCTATGCGTGATGTATGGGCGATTGGCGATGTGGCGGGCGAACCTATGTTGGCGCATCGCGCTATGGCACAAGGCGAAATGGTGGCAGAAATAATCGCAGGTAAACGCCGTCACTTCATGCCAGCCTCGATCCCAGCAGTATGCTTTACTGATCCAGAATTAGTCGTCGTCGGCAAATCACCGCAAGAAGCACAAGCAGCTGGCATCGAAGCAATTAGCGCCATGTTCCCATTTGCAGCGAATGGTCGCTCCATGACTTTAGAATCAAGCGAAGGTTTCGTACGCGTGGTCGCTCGCAAAGACAATCACTTAATCCTTGGTTGGCAAGCGGTTGGCAAAGGCGTCTCAGAACTCAGCGCGGCTTTTGGATTGTCCTTAGAAATGGGTGCCACCTTAGAAGATGTCGCTGGCACCATCCACTCACATCCCACCTTGGGCGAAGCAGTACAAGAAGCTGCATTACGTGCTTTAGGACACGCTTTGCATATTTAGTAAAATCGTTTAGTGCTAATTCGTGGGGCAACTCGCTAATTCGCACTAAACGAATTTTCTCCTTGCTATTTTCTTCGCAAGAGCCTCTCAATACCAAAAAACACTTTCCAGCTAAATTTCGCAGTTGCATTGCGTATTATCGTAGTGATACACTAATTCGCAATGAATTACGATATACATCCATCTAGTAGCACGCCAATTTTTCGCCAGATCATGGATCAGGTGAAGCGCTATATCGTCAGCGGACTATTGAACGCCGGCGATACATTACCATCGGTACGCAGCGTTGCTTTGCAATATGCAATCAATCCAATGACTGTCAGCAAGGCCTACAACATGCTCGAGGTAGAAGGTGTATTAGTACGTATGCGTGGTGTCGGTATGGTGGTTGCAGATCGACGGCGCAGCACAAAAGATAAAACGAATTTGGCCATGCCCGCTATGCTCAGCGCTGCGCAAGTTGCGCAGCAACTGGGTTTAGATCATTCACAAGCTTTAAAACTTTTTGATCAAGCGCTTAAAACGCTAGGAATTGAAAACAAACATGACGCAGACTAATACCCATTCCTACGCAATCGAATGCGATCGATTACATCTTGCTTATGGATTCAAATCTGTTCTGAACGATATCAATTTAGCGATACCGCAAGGTGCGGTTGTTGGTTTAATTGGCGCCAACGGAAGTGGCAAATCTAGTCTGCTACGCTGTATTGTCGGCTTACAAGTACCACAAGCAGGCGAAGTTCGAATTTTTAACACACCAACTTTGTCGATCAATGATGCCATTCGAGAGCGACTAGGATTTGTCGCGCAAGCCGCAGATTTATTTCCATGGCTAACTGTTGAAAAACACATCAAAATGATAGGCCAAGCATATCCTCGCTGGCAAGAAAGGCGAGCGCTTGAATTAGCGATCCGCTTACGTTTGCCGATGACGCGAGAAGTCAATCAATTGTCTAGCGGCGATCAACAAAAGCTAGCTGTCGTGCTGGCACTTGCCCATCAGCCTGATTTAATCGTGATGGATGAGCCTGTTTCAAGTTTAGATCCAATGACTCGACGCGATTTCATGCGTTCACTATTTCAAGATAGTGCATTCAAATTTGATTTCTACTCAAACGAGGACGAAGAATTCGAAAGTGATACGACATCTTCTACTCAGCAATTTCAATACCATCCAACCATTATCATATCGAGTCATTTACTTAGCGATTTAGAGCGCGTCATTTCACACGTCGCATTTATTCGCGATGGGCGCATACAATTATTTGAAGAATGGGACAATGTCTTAGCGTTCATTCGCATCATACCGAAAACCACAACGCCAGTCCCGCAGCAACTTTGTATCGCAGAAAACTCACAGCAACAAATCGTCGATATTCGTAAGATAAGAGATGCTGTGAACAATCAAGAAACATCGTTCATCAATTACACCGCCATCGAGGCGATGCCATCGGTAAACAATCTCGACGATCTTTTCATCGCACTAAATTCATGATGATGAAAACATTCCCATACGATTTTCAGTTCGATCACACCTATGCGGGCTACTTTAGTAAGCTTTGGTTTCTACTTTTATTGATCGAATGGAGTACGCTTTTATTGAATCAAGTAGTGTCACCAATTTTCACTACACTATTTATCGCTGCCAGCCTGATGAGCTTATTTGTCGCGGGCTATCGATGTGGTTGTGGCATGTTAGCTGGCGCAAAAGTTTTTGCTACACTACAAACACCAAGTTCACTTTGGCAAGCATGGCAAAACATACTAATCAAACGCGCTTCACTGTGGTCGGGCTTATTACTTGCTTCGATCGGCATTATTGGAATTCGTCACTCAATATCATTCTCAACACTCGATTTATTAGCGCTGACATCGCTGAGCATTAGTCTGGGATTCATCATCCCCTTATTCCTAAATCGCTACTTCAATACAATGTTGAATAGCTTGATCATCGCGACGATTATTGGTCTTGTTAGCCACCACGAGATATTACAAACTAGCGATTCTGAAATTGTATTGTGGTTAAAAGGTTCATTGTCTCTTGCATGGCCAATCATTGCTTTTTGTCTGCACTATCACTGGAAAAAAGCCCCATTATCAAAAGGCATCTCGTTTCATCAAGAAATCAAAAATCTGAATATTATTCAAGTAATTAAACATTTCTATCTTAGTTTTTATAGCTTGAATATTCGCAAACCATCATCAAAATCAGCGACACTGCCCAGTATCGATTGGGGGACAAAAATACTAGGATTGATTGGCGTTCTCATCCTTACCAGAGACATGAAACTTACGTGGGGACAAGGTGTATCGCTGCCACACTGCTTAGCATTCATACTTTTTTCGATGTTGAGCAGTACACACATAGTAGGAAGAAATTTGCATTGGCGTCATCTGTTACGCCCTGGCGCACTACGTGAAGGATTTATCGCTACGCACCTTCTGAAATCAAGCGTAATCTACCACTTAATTTGGATAGGAGTGGTCTTGATGATCACCATCACTTTCAATATGCTGTTCGCACGAGAATTTACATTGCCCAAATTTTCAAGCTTGGTCGCTGTGATCATCCTCGCGATCGAACTATTGGCTGCCTACTGCGTTGGCATTCTTATTCGTGGCTGCCGCAATCCTTCTAGAGTAATTTTTTATCTGTTTCTATCTAGCTTATTGTTTGCTGCACTGATTGGCATGGCCTTCTTTGTACAGAATCGAAACCCCATGTCAGCCGGTCTATTTGAATTGGGCTTTTCCTATTTGTTTGGAGTTATCTGCTTAGGTCTAGTCGCGCTTGGTTTCGCGAACAAGCTGTGGACACGCAAGCACTTACTGAAACATCTGTAAGA
Organism: Affinundibacterium baiyunense; assembly: GCF_018139645.1. Classification (GTDB taxonomy): domain Bacteria; phylum Pseudomonadota; class Gammaproteobacteria; order Burkholderiales; family Burkholderiaceae_D; genus Undibacterium; species Undibacterium baiyunense. The sequence goes on along the minus strand of NZ_JAGSPM010000006.1, from coordinate 46,406 downwards.
TCGCCAAACCATCACAAACCACTAACACCCTTCACCAAATAACGATGCGTGTGTTTATCAGTGCGGATAGAAATTAATCCTTCCGCCCAACATGCTTCTTCGCCCGCTCTCAATGTTAATTTGACTTGCAAACGCAATTGCTCTTTTGCGTAGACTTGCTGACGGCTTGTGCCTGTCTTGCATTCGGTGTTTTGATTCATTTGTAGGGCGCGTAATTCGGTTCGCGTGCCGTTTAAATTGATGATCGCAGTTTTAGTGTCATTGCTAATGATGAGTACCAAGTCACCGCTGCCATATGCACCTTCATCTTTGGAGAAATTAGCGACTCGAAATTCATATGGTGCATGTAAAGATTTCGCTTCTTGAGGTCCTAAAGCCAACAAGGCGGTTTGTTGTGCTGACACCATATTGGTGAAAAATAAAACGACTATCGACAAGCCCAATTTAACGCGAAATTTTTTCATCTTATGTACTCCTTGATTTCTTGAGACGTTTAGCGACTCAATTTAATTCTGATCGAAGCATAGATTCCTTGGCATGCTTCAAAGTTCAATACTGCAATGCTTGAGTGCACCGCTCACTAGCATGCGTTAATTTATAAATCACTTCCATTGAAGATAGGCCTCTAACGTCAAAGGTGTATTCAACTTGCTGAATTCATACCAAAGCATATTGACAAGTAAATTATTTAAATTGTTCTCATCCATCACAAATGTATGCGTACCGCAACTGTTTCGCATCACTATATGACATTTAAACAGTCGTGAAGCACTTAGCACAAAAATTCGATGCTAAATTAGTGCTAGCGCGAATTGTAGATCGCCCTATCAAAATCGGATTACAAGTTAAATCAGTGTATTTGCATTTACGTTAATGTCTTTCAAATGAGAAGGAGGATGCGCAGTGCGGCTATTTGGGGGTTCGTTCAACGCTAGCATCCGCTTTTTACTTGGCATCGTGCTATTGTATAGTGCGATGTATGCTAAGGCACAAGCACCGCAATTAACGAATACACTCCCTCCAATAGCGCCCATGCTGGGCTCGCCTATCATCCACAATTACGATTCCAAAACATATAAAGCACACAGCCAAAATTGGATCTCCGTTCAAGATCAGCGCGGCATTATTTACTTTGGCAATTCATCAGGTCTAATTGAATTTGATGGTCAGCGTTGGCAGAACATTGCGACTACGGGAAACCCAATTGTTCGTGCGTTGGCCATCGCCCAAGATCAAACAATTTTTTATGGTTCTATTGGTGATCTTGGTTACCTCGCGGTGGATAAAAAAGGCAAAGTTGAAGCAATCTCACTACTAGAAAAAATTCCTGCACACGAGCGCAACTTTAATGATGTGTGGCAGATTGAGACCACCTCGCACGGCACTTACTTCTTAACACGTAGCAGAATTTTTCGTTACCACCAAGGTCAGATCAGCGTCTTAAGTGGGAAGTTTGCCTCATCGCAAGCGATGGTAATGAATGACCACCTTTTTTATGTAGATAGCGAAACAGGTTTAAGTATGATTGCCGCTGGCAAAATTACTACACTTCCGGATTTTGCAAAAGTGGGAAACGGTAAGCGTGTAGTGCTTAGCTATTTTGGCAAGCATCAAATCCTTGCAGCACGTGCTTCGGGAGATTTTCTTGTACTAGACCTTGGCTCACTTTGGAGCGATACACAAAAAAGTTATCAGCCTCTCGGCAACGATAAAACCGCAGCGCAAATACGCAAATTCAGCACAGAAATCGATGACTACATTAGCATCGATAAGCTGTTTCTGTACAAGATGATACCGATAGGCGAACATCTGTTTGCTATTAGTACCATCAAAGGCGGCCTCATACTGCTCAATCGTCAAGGTAAAGTGCATGCAGCTATCAATCGCAATGCGGGCTTGATCGACAATACAGTTGCCAGTGTGATGCTTGATAAAGCCAACAATTTATGGGCGAGCACCAATTCTGGTATTTCACATATTGAATTGAGCGTGCCACAAACGGTCTACAACGCGCGCAATGGCATCGATGGAATTTCGATCTCCAGTATTGCGTATCAAAATGAATTTTATGTCGGCACCTATCAAGGCATACTCCGACAAGTACCATTTCATTATAAGCAGACACAAGATGCCGCACAGTTTGTCACCATCCCGAATAGCCCTAGTGAGATCTGGCAGTTCAAAGAAATTGCCGGTGATCTGATGATTGCCTCTAGTCGCGGCTTATTCAAGCTGGCGAACAACCAAGTTCAACGCATCAACGATTCCGGCACCGATGGTTATGCTATTGGCACTTCACCACGTTGGCCTGATTATCTATTTATGGGAAAAATGGGTGGATTAGAAATTTTCAAACGCGAAAATAAAGAATGGAAGTTATTTCATAGGCTCCCACAAATCCACGAAAACATTCGACGCATTAGTGCCGATGCTAGCGGTGATTTATGGTTATCTTCCGAAGTGCAAGGATTAATTCGCGTGCACTTTACAGGTGATGATCCTAGTCAAATTCGACTTCAACGAATCGGGCTTGAACATGGCTTGCCACATCTGAATGGAAATCGCGCAAAGTTTATTGATGACACTTTATTCGTTACCACTAGCAAAGGGCTATATAGCGCAAACATCGCGGCATGGTCAGATACTTCAGATCAAACACAATTTAAAGCAGACCCACGTTTTGGTACACGATTTAGTGATGGCAGCCTCAGTGTAAGCGATATCAATGTGGTGCAAGCAGGCACCTATCTATTACAAACTGCAGATGGTGTGCAACTACTCCAACGCAAACCAGATGGTAGTTTTGAAAATAGTAGCCAAGCATTCCGTGGTTTGAGCGCCAACGACGAATCAGCCTATGTACATCCTGATGGAAGTATATGGTTGATGGGAGAAAACCTTTATCGCATTGATACACAAGCAGAAAAAAACTATACGCAAACATTCTTCGCAATGATAAGACGCGTGGCAGCCAATACCTCTGACATAATCTTTGAAGGAAGTTATGGCAAGAAAACCGCAAATGAAAGCGCCCTCACTGCATTTCAATTAAGGCAAACGGCATCCTATGTTCCGCAACTCGCTTATCAACAAAATGCTTTAGTGTTTGAATTTGCCGCAGACTTTTTTGAGAAGCCCGGCAGCACACAATTTCAATATCAACTAGAAGGATTCGACCCACAGTGGAGCGAATGGAGTCGGATCAGCGCTAAAGAATATACAAATATCCCCGAAGGCAATTATCACTTTCGCGTCAGAGCGAGAAATATCTACGGAAGTATTTCAGAAGAAGCCGTATATCAGTTCAGTATTCTGCCACCATGGTATCGCACGCATTGGGCGTATGCCTTATGGATCATCATGATTAGTGCCACCATTTTTGGCGGAATACATCTATACACGTTGCGCTTACGTGCTAATAAAAAACACTTAGAACAAGAAGTCATAGAACGCACACGGGAAGCTATGCTGCAAAAGGACGCAGCAGAACAGGCAAGACATAAAATTGCGCTACTAGCGGAAATGGGGAAGCAGATCACCGCTTCATTAGAAGTTCATGCAATCGAAAAGAGCCTGTACACCTTCGTCCAAGAACTTATACCAGGCAACACCTTTGGCATAGGCATTGTTGACTGGGAACACCGTGTGATTCGTTTCGACTACGTGATCGAAAATGGACAAGCAATTCCATCTTATCAACGCAGTCTGGAGGCAAAAGAACAACCGGCTACACAATGCGTGCTTTCGGGTAAAGAACTATTATTCAATGAGCTCACTTTAGACACCAGAGAACTCGACAGCTTCATTAGTCTCGAATTTAATACCAGCCAAATCAAACCGGGCGATCATCAAACGGTAAGAATGCCACGCTCCGCTATCTATGTGCCGATTATGTTAAATCAGCGCGTCATAGGAGTGATCTCAGTACAAAGTGAGAATAGCAACACCTACCAAGACAGTGATGTCACCATCCTACGCTCGCTCGGCTCTTATGCCGCAGTAGCGTTTGAGAATGCCAGTTCTTATCAACGCCTGCAGATAACGCAAAGTAAATTAGTCGAACAAGAAAAACTAGCGGCGCTGGGGTCGCTCGTTGCAGGCATCGCGCATGAACTTAACACGCCTATCGGCAATAGCTTACTCACTGCGAGTTCGCTTGATGAACTCAGCGAACAATTAGTACAGGATATTCACGCAGGGAGCATTCGTCGCTCGCGTTTAGAAAATTTCAGTGCGCAAACCAAAACCGCTTGCACGCTGTTAATGAGAAATTTAGAAAATGCCGCCAATCTGATAACCAGTTTCAAACAAATCGCGGTTGACCAAACCTCCGACAAACGCCGCGTATTTAACTTACAAACCGTCACCACCGAAGTCGCCTCCACATTAGGTGGGCGGATACGACGAGATCTACATCAACTCAAAATTCAAATCCCTGCGGATATCGAATTAGACAGCTACCCCGGCCCCTATGGGCAAGTAATCAGCAATATGATCATCAACGCACTCGTGCACGCGTTCGACGAAAGACACAGCGGTGAAATTCGCATTTCTGCCAATCGCATTAATTTAGATAAAGTACGAATTCAAATAAAGGACAATGGAAAAGGTATCAGTGAAGACAATCTCAGCCGCATCTTCGATCCCTTCTTTACCACCCGCATGGGCCAAGGCGGAAGCGGCTTGGGCTTACACATCAGCTACAACATCGTCACCGCGATTTTGGGTGGGAGTATTAAAGTCAAAAGTCGTGTTGGAAAAGGCACGATATTTGAGTTAGTTCTGCCACTGATTGCGCCTACCCCATCAACAGAGATCGAAAATGAACAATAACTCATCAATATTTTCTGAATAAAAACTTACATCAGCACCTGCTTATCAAAAGACTTTATCGATCAAAGATCGACAATTTCTTGGATTCAAATGCATGCTGATTAGTGATGCGTTGACTAAAAAAAAACCTCCAACACATCCGTTAAAAGACATATTGGAGGGAAGCCTTAAACAACATGGTGCTACTCAAAAATTTTGGTGCAACTGAGGTCACCACAGAATAATCATCGTGGCAAAACTGATTCTCCCATCAAGAACGCATCAACCTCACGCGCGCATTGACGACCTTCACGAATTGCCCACACGACTAAAGATTGCCCACGACGCATATCGCCTGCTGCGTAGACTTTCTCCACATTGGTTTTGTAGCAACCTTCGCCGTCCGTCGTCGCACGTGCGTTGCCACGAGCATCTTTATCGACACCGAAGGCTTCTAAAACTTGACCAACTGGTGAGACGAAGCCCATTGCCAACAATACTAAGTCAGCCTTCATTTCAAATTCAGAATCAGGCACTTCACTCATCTTGCCGTCTTTCCATTCAACGCGGCAAGCGATCAGTTTTTCTACTTTGCCGCCTTTACCTTCTAAGCGTTTTGTAGCGACTGCCCAATCACGATCACAGCCTTCTTCGTGCGAAGAGGATGTGCGTAATTTGGTTGGCCAGTAAGGCCAGACTAAAGGCTTATTCTCCTGCTCTGGTGGCTGTGGCATCAGTTCAAATTGAGCGACTGATTTTGCGCCATGGCGATTCGATGTTCCCACGCAATCTGAACCTGTATCGCCACCACCGATCACGACCACATGCTTACCGCTTGCCATGATCTGATCTTTATATTTGTCTCCTGCATTCACCTTATTTTGCACCGGCAAAAATTCCATTGCAAAGTGCACACCTTTGAGCTCACGACCAGGCACAGGTAAATCGCGCGGCACTTCGGCACCACCTGCGACGATCACGGCATCAAATTCTTTTTTCAACTCGTCGGGAGACACTGTCTCTTTTGACCAGTTCGTAATATTGCTAGGGAAATCTTTACCAACTAAAACTCCCGTGCGGAAGGTCACACCCTCTGCTTGCATTTGTTCAACGCGACGGTCGATATGGGATTTTTCCATTTTAAAATCAGGAATGCCGTAACGTAGCAAGCCACCGACACGATCATTTTTTTCGAACACAGTGACATCATGCCCAACACGCGCCAATTGCTGTGCTGCTGCCAGACCTGCTGGGCCAGAGCCGACAATCGCCACTTTCTTCCCCGTCTTCTGTGCTGGAATTTGTGGTGTAACCCAACCATTTTCCCAACCCTTGTCGATGATGAAATGTTCTATCGATTTGATGCCGACAGGCAGCTCATTGATGCCGAGTGTGCAAGCAGATTCACAAGGTGCTGGGCAAATTCTTCCAGTGAACTCTGGAAAGTTATTCGTTGAATGCAGCACCTCCAAAGCCTGCTGGTAATTGCCGTTGTAGGTTAAATCATTCCAGTCGGGAATGATGTTATTGACGGGGCAGCCGTTATTGCAAAACGGAATACCACAATCCATACAACGTGCAGCTTGGATTTTGGCTTGGCCATCATCCAAGTGCATCAAAAATTCTTTGTAATGCTTCAGGCGTGTTTTAGGCGCTTCGCTCGCTTCTTGCAAGCGCTGGTATTCCATAAAACCGGTTACTTTTCCCATGATAAAACCTCTAATTTGCTAGGCGCTATGCGCGTGTTTTAACTTTTTAAATCTCAACGAGTTTTGCTCCCTTCTCCCGCAAGCGGGAGAAGGGTTGGGGATGAGGGCGGTCGATAAGGCAAAAACTTTATTGCACTGTCAGTTCTTAAAATCCGACGAATCACTTTGCAACATGCATCTCGCTAATCTGAATTCCCCTCACCCCAACCCTCTCCCGCCTGCGGGAGAGGGGGCTTTATCGAACCTCGATCCTTAAGCCGCTTTTTCCAATTTCAAAGCAGCCTGTTCAGCCACATACATCTCAGCCAAAGCGCGCTTGTATTCGTTCGGGAACACCTTCACAAATTTAGCGCGACTACGTGCCCAGTCGTCCAACAAATTGCGGGCGCGGGTGCTGCCTGTATGTTTGAAATGACGCTCAATTGAACTACGCAAAATTGCTTCATCCGTTTCACGCTCACCGCCGCGTGTTTTCGCGTGCCACAGAGATTTGTCTATGGTTTTCTCTTGCTCGTCACCCGCCAACACCGATTCCAAACTGACCATCGCCATATTGCATTTCGCTGCAAACTCGCCATCTGGATCGTAGACATACGCGATACCACCAGACATACCAGCCGCGAAGTTACGACCTGTGGCACCAAGCACCACCACCGTACCGCCTGTCATGTATTCACAACCATGATCTCCCGTGCCTTCGATGATCGCTAATGCACCAGAATTACGTACCGCAAAACGTTCGCCCGCTACACCGTTAATAAAAGCCTCCCCGGCAATTGCGCCATACAACACTGTATTGCCACAAATGATGTTATCGACTGCCCAACCACGGAATTCGGTATTTGGACGGATGATAATGCGGCCACCAGATAAACCCTTACCAACATAGTCATTGCCTTCACCAACCAAATCCAATGTCACGCCGCGCGCCAGGAACGCACCCGCTGATTGGCCCGCTGTACCTTGCAACTGCACATGAATAGTGTCGTCAGGCAAACCAGCATGACCGTAACGCTTCGCCACTTCACCCGACAACATAGCGCCAACGGTGCGGTTCAAGTTTTTAATCGGCTGGATGAAAGAAACTTTCTCACCGGTTTCCAAGGCCAATTTGGCTTGAGCGATCAACTTATTGTCTAGCGCTTTATCCAAACCATGGTCTTGTTCTTCCACATGACGAATCGCAGCCTCATCACCTGCATCAACTTGATGGAAAATGCGGCTGAAATCTAAGCCCTTGGCTTTCCAGTGTGAGATCGCTTTTGACTTATCTAAGAGATCAACGCGGCCGATCAATTCGTCGTAAGTGCGGATACCAAGCTGCGCCATGATTTGACGCGCTTCTTCTGCAACGAAGAAGAAATAGTTCACCACGTATTCTGGCTTGCCAGAGAATTTCTTACGCAGCTCTGGGTCTTGTGTTGCGACACCGACTGGGCAAGTATTCAAATGGCACTTGCGCATCATAATGCAACCTTCTACCACCAACGGTGCTGTCGCAAAACCGATTTCATCTGCGCCCAACATCGCCGCGATAACGACGTCACGACCGGTTTTCATTTGGCCGTCTGCTTGTACACGGACACGACCGCGTAAGCCATTCAAGACCAAAGTTTGCTGCGCTTCAGACAATCCGAGTTCCCATGGCGTGCCTGCATGTTTAATTGATGACAAAGGCGATGCACCAGTACCACCGTCATGACCAGCGATCACGATATGATCTGACTTTGCTTTGGTCACACCTGCTGCAATCGTACCAACGCCAACTTCGGATACCAACTTCACTGAAATCGATGCACGTGGATTGACGTTTTTCAAATCATGAATCAACTGCGCCAAATCTTCGATGGAATAAATATCGTGATGCGGTGGCGGAGAAATCAAGCCCACGCCTGGCACAGAGAAACGCAATTTCGCTATGTACTCGGATACTTTATGACCTGGTAATTGACCGCCTTCACCTGGCTTCGCACCTTGTGCCATCTTGATCTGAATCTGATCGGCAGAGCTTAAGTATTCTGCTGTCACACCAAAACGACCAGACGCGACTTGTTTGATGCGTGAGCGTAAGGAATCGCCTTCTTGCAAATCAATATCCACCTCGACTTGATCACGCCCGATCACCGACGCCAAACTCGCGCCCTGCTTGATCGGAATACCCTTCAATTCTTGTGTGTAGCGCGCAGGATCTTCACCACCTTCACCGGTATTCGATTTACCACCGATACGATTCATCGCCACCGCCAAAGTCGCATGGGCTTCGGTACTAATAGACCCCATAGACATCGCGCCCGTCGCAAAACGTTTGACGATTTCTTTAGCTGGCTCGACTTGATCCAAAGGAATTGCTTTGCTTGGATCAATTTTGAATTCAAACAAGCCACGCAAAGTCATATGACGTTTCGATTGATCATTGATGATCTGCGCGTATTCTTTGTAGGAATTAAAATTATTCGAACGTGTGGAATGCTGCAATTTCGCAATCGAATCTGGCGTCCACATATGATCTTCGCCGCGGATACGGAAAGCATATTCACCACCCGCATCCAAAGCATTGGTCAGCACAGGATCGCTACCGAAAGCAGCCTTGTGCAAACGCAGCGCTTCTTCTGCTACTTCAAATACACCAATACCTTCGACATTCGATGCCGTACCTTTGAAGTATTTATCGACCAAGGATTTATTCAAACCAACGGCTTCAAAAATCTGCGCGCCGCAATAAGACATATAAGTCGAGATACCCATTTTCGACATGACTTTATGCAAGCCTTTGCCAACTGCTTTGGTGTAGTTGTAGATAGCTTTTTCTGCGTCTACCTCTTTCAACTTGTTCGCCATATCTGCTAGCGTTTGCATCGCCAAGTACGGATGCACTGCTTCTGCGCCATAGCCAGCCAACAAAGCGAAGTGATGTGTCTCACGTGCAGAACCTGTTTCTACCACCAAGCCGGTTGTAGTGCGCAAACCCTTGCTGACCAAATGCTGATGCACAGTAGAAGTCGCCAACAAAGCTGGAATCGCGACAAAGTTCGCATCCATTTTGCGATCGGTGATGATCATGATGTTATGACCAGATTTGACCGCATCGACCACTTCTGCACAGATGGATGCCAAGCGTGCTTCGATACCATCTTTGCCCCAAGCGACTGGATAGCAAATATCGAGTTCATAAGATTTGAACTTGCCGCCGGTATTCGCGCTGATATTACGCAGCTTGGCGATGTCATCGAAATTCAAGATCGGTTGTGATACTTCCAAACGCATCGGTGGATTGATGTTATTTGTGTCGAGCAGATTCGGCTTAGGACCAATGAAAGACACCAAAGACATCACCATCGCTTCGCGGATAGGATCGATCGGTGGATTCGTCACTTGTGCGAACAACTGTTTGAAATAGTTGTAGAGCGGTTTGAGCTTGTTGGACATCACCGCCAAGGAAGCATCATTGCCCATAGAACCAATCGCCTCTTCACCCGATACCGCCATTGGTTCCATCAAGAATTTAATGTCTTCCTGAGTGTAACCAAACGCTTGCTGACGATCCAATAACGACGCGGCTTCTGGCGTATTGTCTGGCTCGCCTTTCAAGGAACTGAGCTTGATACGCACTGAATTAATCCATTGCTTGTAAGGCTTGGCGTTTGCGTAGGTATCTTTGATTTCTTTATCGTCGATGATGCGACCTGCTTCGAGATCGATCAAGAACATCTTGCCTGGTTGTAGACGCCATTTTTTGATGATACGTGCTTCTGGAATTGGCAACACGCCAGATTCCGAAGCCATCACCACTAAATCATCGTCAGTAATAATGTAACGCGCTGGACGCAAACCATTACGATCCAAAGTACCACCGATTTGACGACCGTCGGTAAATGCCATCGCCGCTGGGCCATCCCATGGTTCCATCATCGCTGCATGGTATTCGTAGAAAGCACGACGGTTGTCGTCCATCATCGTATGATTTTCCCAAGCCTCAGGAATCATCATCATCATCGCTTGGGCGATTGGGTAACCTGCCATCACCAGGAGTTCAAGCGCGTTATCGAAACTTGCGGTATCCGATTGGCCTTCAAAAATCAGTGGATACAGCTTTTGCAGATCATCACCGAGTACAGCCGACTTCATCACACCTTCACGTGCACGCATCCAGTTGAAGTTACCTTTCACCGTATTGATCTCGCCGTTGTGCGCAATCATGCGGTATGGGTGAGCCAATGGCCATTCTGGGAAAGTATTGGTGGAGAAACGCTGATGCACCAAAGCCAATGCTGATACACAACGTTCGTCTTGCAAGTCTTTGTAGTAAACGCCGACTTGGTCAGCCAACAGCAAACCTTTGTAGACGATGGTACGTGCCGACATCGACGGCACGAAGTATTCTTTACCATGCAAGAGGTGCAAAGCTTCAATCGCATGTACTGCAGATTTACGAATCACGTACAGCTTACGCTCTAAAGCATCGGTCACCATGATGTCTGGGCCGCGACCGATAAAGATCTGGCGTATCACTGGCTCTTTTTCACGCACAGTCGGCGACATCGGCATCTCGCGATCTACCGGCACATCGCGCCAACCCAAGACTACTTGACCTTCAGCCCGCACCGCACGTTCGATTTCTTGTTCGCAGGCCAAACGAGAAGCATGTTCCTTCGGCAAGAAAATCATACCCACGCCATACTCACCTGGCGGCGGCAAGTCCACACCCTGCTTCGCCATCTCTTCGCGATAGTATTGATCAGGAATCTGAATCAACACACCCGCACCGTCACCCATCAAGGCATCAGCACCGACCGCGCCACGGTGATCCAAATTTTTCAGAATCAACAAACCTTGCTCAACGATGGCATGCGACTTCTTGCCCTTGATATGCGCAACAAAACCGACACCGCAGGCATCTTTTTCATTACTTGGATCGTATAAACCTTGTGCGTGCATAACATTCCCCTACTTTGCGTGATACCGAAGTACCTACTGATGTTTTGCGAGAACCTCCAAATAAAGTTTTGAAAACTCGCAAACAGACAATGAAAAATCAAACTTGGGCTCAAGAATAGTGCAGCGCAACAGGAAAAACAACAAGAAAAATTAGGGTCAGAGTTTATAAAAACTGGTCTTATTTTTCATTATTTTTTATTGGGGACGGAGTGAATATAGCTATGAGCATTGACTGCTATGAAACCGATGATCAAGAGAGATTTTTTGCTGTAATTTGTTTGAGAAGTGGTTATGTGGAGCTTGGGAAAGTTGGCACGTGCTTTAATCCAAAACAGGCCACCAGGGCGAAGAGCAAATAACAAAACTCATCCAAATCATAGGTTCCTTTTGTTAAACTGGACGTATATACAGTATAACAACGAAGCCTCAAGCCCCATCTGCTTTTCACAGGCATTAGAACATCATTGCATTAAATGCATGCATGTGTTAGCTTCGGTTTCATTCACTTTAAAACAAGTTAGGCCGCATGAACGAACGTCAAATTTTACGCCCGGCTCTTCCTGGATCCCCAGAGAAGAAGCAAGAGTCACGCGATGCGCAGAAGGTGCTTCGCCTCCTTGCAGGAATGCTTAAGCCACTCGGGTTCGAGCGCACGAAACCCACGTTCTTCACCCGCCCGGGTGAGTACGTCATCGAGTTCATTCACGTCCACAAGTACACCTTCGCTGCCTCGTTCCGAGTCCATTTTGGTGTACGTGTCAGGTCCGACAACCACCCTGCAGCCGGTCTAAATGGGCCAAGCAGCGACGGGATCCCTGATCCGGAGTCGCCCGGTCGCAGACTCTATGACTTCGATTTCACTGCGGAAGAAGTCAGTTGGAAGAGATGTGCGAATCTCATGCTGGAGTGCATAACCAAAGATGGGCTCAGCTGGTTCTCCTGCATGACCAACCCAACGACTCTCTTGTCTTCAGGGTCGCCACTTACGAAGGATGCTCGGATCGCATTACAGCGCGAAATGGAGTCTCGGAACTGTGTGCAAGCTTCTGAAGCCACACAACGAGCGCTGAATGCGGCCTAACCCATCGTATATGGACTCCCCCCAAAGTACAAGAAATTAATCAATAGATTTGGCGTGTAGAATAAGCCTGCAGTCGTATATCCGGCATCTAATGTGGAATCTATTGTGTTCCGTGCCGACATGGAATCTGCGTGATCATTGCGCCACTCGCTAGATTAAGAAACATCGGGCAGGCGTGAAGCTGCCGGAAGCGCAGTTTAAATATCATCGGCGTTCAATGATCTGGTTGCGTTCCGTTGTGCCATGATGGGTACAATCTCTACGCAAAGGCTGGTGGGAAATCATGCTCTCAATTCCTAATTTGTTAATTTAAGCTGGCATTGCATACGAAGTCCTTTCTAATTTTTTATTCATGCGTTGTACGGTTCCATAGTCTTCACCATCACGCAGCGTCGCGTAGCAAATGCGGGCCAGTTTGTTGGCTAGTGCGCAGGCCGCTTTGTTGTGGTTAGTTCGACCTTGCACTTTCAGTGCCCAGCTTCGCAGATCGTCTAAGTGTCGCCCCGCACTAAAGCTGACGCTAGCCGCTCGCAAAACGGAGCGTGCACCGTGCGTTAAAAGCATACGAAGATAGCGATCACCGCGTTTGGAAATGTGTCCTAGGTATCGCGTGTTACCAGATGAGTACTCTTTCGGCGTCAGTCCGAACCAGCTCGCGAAATGACGAGCATCTTTGAAGTGAGCAACGCTTCCACTTGTGGCAGCAATCATCGCGGTCGCCGTTAATAAGCCGATACCTGGTATTGAAAGTAGGGTTGTGCATGCTGCACTTTGCTTCGCGAGCTGGGTCAGTTCTTTTTCTAATTGGGTGACTCGTGCTTCAAGTAAATGGATTTCTTCGATCAGCAACTTCATTGTTCCGCGTATCAGATGAGGAACAGAAGTATTTGGATCGGCTAGAACGCGTGAGATTTGTTCTATGCCGTTGCGACTTCCAGTCGCAACGGAAATACCGAATTCACGACAGAAACCGCGCAGCGCATTGATGCGCGAGGTGCGCGTTCCCATCCAGAGTGAACGTGTGCGATGCAAACCTTGCAAAGCTTGTTGCTCAATCGATTTAATCTTAACAGGGCGAATATCAGCACAACGCACAGCTTCTAACAATGCACATGCATCGGCGGCATCTGTTTTATTGCGTTTTACATAAGCTCTGATGTATGCTGCTGAAAGTAACTTGACTTCGATACCGAGAGCATTCAAAGAACGCGCCCAATGATGAGCAGAGCCACAAGCTTCCATAATGACCAGCGAAACGTTACGATTAGTGAACCATCGTTCGAATTGTGCACGAGTCAATCGGTGTTGTTCAATAACTCGCCAATTCAGATCGGCAACTGCAAGTTGAAAAACAGATTTGGCCAAATCAACGGCCACAGTAGTAGTATTCATAGTGGACTCCTTACGTTGAAATCTGACCCCCATCCCCAATGTGAACCAGTGCGCTTAATATCGCGCAAAAAGGCGGGGGAGTCCATCCCATCACTCAAGCATTAAGTTCTATGCGTACTCTTCTCGCTTTGTTGAGTTTTATTGCGTTGCTAGGATGTACAGAACAAACATCGACCAACACGCCTCTTCTGTTCAATGCTACATCCGAGTCTTTTGACGACATGCTGAGCCCTGATGATCCACACTTTTCCGTTGAGGAGCGACGTATTGTTTTGCGCGTGCAAGCCTACCTTGAGAGGAGCGCACAAAGGTCGGTCGATGCACGCTACAGAGTTAAACAGACGAACGAGGGCTTTGAAGTATTTGCTATTTTTATCCGCGGCTACTCAAATGGCCGCCCTTTAACCTCTCCCGGTGGCCACGTTACATTGATTTTGCATTCAGATGGAAATGTTATTCGTTACATACCAGGAGAATGAGGCAATGACCGAACTTAACATTACATTCGAGGATGACGGCGTGATATTGTTTTGGTTTCGTAGAGCGGCGTTGTGCGGCTCATCTCAAATCAGCGTTAAAGCCCCTACACCTCGCCTAATTCAACCACCTGATGGCACATTGTGGATTAGACCAACAACTTCCACAGACGCAGCAAGAACTGAGTAAGTATCAGCACTCATGTTCACTTTCCTTCGCGTTCAACTGCAACATCACACGCCAATCTCACTCATGCGTAAATTGATGATCACCAGCTTGGTTCTTGTCTCTACACTGACTTGCGCAATCGCCCAAGATATCGGCATTGCATTTTCGATTCTAATCCCTGGAAAATTCCAGGATGAAGATCTTGATAAGTTTACTTTTCCAGCATACGACTGGCTGGCGCTGGCAGTCAAAGATGGACGTTGGGAATTGATGCCAACTAAGGTCAGCATAGAGAACCAAGTGGTGACATCGAACCACGACAAGGCAATTGCGCTACTGCACGAGCGCAGCCTTACACCGGGAAAAGTCGATACCCCAAATATGAAGTTTTCTGGGGAGCGAAGACGTTTATTTAAAGACGATCCTGGCACCATCAAAATGAGCTACAAAGGTATGGAATATGGGTTCACCATGAACAAATCCGGCAAGATTACGCTTTATAACGGCGTGTTGAGCACGACCTTAGAGGAAGTTCGTGCGGGCGTCTCACTGGTGTGGGCAGGCGACCTCGATAAAGATGGTAAGCTCGACCTCATTATTGAAACCGAAACCGAGAACAACGCGACTTACTGCCTGTTCCTGTCGGGTACGGCTGGAGAGAAAGCATTGGTGAAAAAAGTGGGATGTCAGTTCTATAGCGGCTAAACTCGTCTTTAATCTTGTACCCAAACTCGAAGACCTGTCTGTGGTTATAAGCTGCGAAATAAACTTTTCACGTACAAACTAGTATTTTCGGAACATATCCATGCACATCAATTTCACGAAACTAATTTACAGCTCAATTTTGGCGACTGCTTTATGCATATCCAACTTTGGTATAGGCGCCGAAAACACTGCTACTTCATCTCAAGTAATTAAGAAGATTGAGGGCGTTTATAAAGAAAGATTTGAAAATGCGCTGGTCTCGGGTGAAAAGTATCAATCTGAAGACATTATTGAAATCGTGCCTTATTCAGCAGATTCAATATATTTTCGAATATCACTACAGTTTTATAATGGGCACTCATGCGGCATATACGGCATCGCAAAATATAGCGAAAACACATTTATTTATAGAAGCGGAGATGAACAAACAGAACAACGAATCTGTACGTTAAAAATATCCGCTGACGAGAAAGCTTTACGCATTACGGATAGACTGACTCAAACTTCCGCGTCCACCTGCAGCGCCTATTGTGGTGCTCGAGGAAGTCTAGGCAAATACGATGTCAGCCTCGATAAAAAGAGAAAGATTCGCTATATGCCGATTATTCTGAAGTCGAGACAATACACCGAGGCCGTAGACGAACATAAGAAACAAGCTAACTCGAAATAAGCCCCATTCAATGTAACGGTGTTCTCGCAAAAATACTAACTCAAATTCACCATCAACTTGATCGCATCAAGAGATCGTCATCATGACAAAATACTTAATTTCATTCCCTGCCGCAGCAATGCAAGTACCTGCGCATGAATTAGCGCAAGTCGGTCGCGACGCACATGCTGTGATTGAAGAAGCGAGAGCGACTGGTGTTTATGTATTTGCTGGCGGCATCGATGAGAGTATTACGCCGATATTGGTTACTGCTAATGGCACTACCACGGCAGGTGGTTATGCCTGGGCACCTACACTCAATGGCGGTTTCACAGTATTGGAACTCGCCTCATATGAAGAAGCAATTGCTTGGGCGGCACGTATCGCCAAGGCTTGTCGTTGCGATCAAGAATTGAGGGTGTTTGGCCTTGATACTCAATCGTAATTAAGTCACGAAGAACATAAGTCTGGTACATTTGTACAGTCATCGATACATTGCTCCATCTCACTTCATTCAGCCTAAACACATCAAAGTCATTTAAACTTTTTTAACAATCCTGTCATCGCATTTCAAAACACACGCGTTAAATCCCCAAGAGGTAACCGCGGATTGTCTCTCCTTTTTTAAATACATCATTTGCTTAAATTTGACAGACTGGTTCTAACGCCAATTTGCCATACAAGATGTATTTTATTTTTAAAGAATCAGTGGAGAGTTGTTATGGCCTACATCTATGGTGATGGTAGTTATTTTGATGAAAGAACCAAAGGGTTTGATTCGAATGGTTTAAGTTCGACATTTAAGGTGCAACGAGACATGGTGTCGTTCGGTACATTGTCAGCGAATGATTTAACGGATTGGTACCAATTGAATCTCGACGGTGCTGGACATTACACAATTTTTTTATCGACTGATCCGATCAACAATTACAGCAAGACGCATAGTTGGAATGAGCATGCTAGCGGCATACGCGTGACCATCACCGATCGCTTTGGCACACCACTCAGTGGAGTCGATTCTGGCTTTGCAAATCTGACTACCGATGGTCGCATCAGCTTTGACTACCATGGCGACTACTCGCGCGGCGATTACTTTATCAAAGTGAGTAATTTATCTTACGCCGCCACTGACTATGTGATCGGCTTAGAAGCGACGAAGGTAGCTGGCGTCGACGTCTATGGAAGTTATAGCCATGATTATCTGCGTGGTAGCAAAGGCGATGACCATATCGAAGCCTATAGCGGCAGCGATACGATTCTCAATAGCGCTGGCAATGACTATATCAATGGCGGTAGTGGCCTCGATTTTCTAGTCATGGCAGGTAAGATTGATGAATACAATATTAGCGGCAGCCTCAATAACTTTTTGGTCAAAGACAAACTGGGTGAAGAAGGCACAGATCAAGTCGTGCAAATCGAACGCTTACTATTTGATGACTATGCATTGGCGTTTGACGTGAATGGCGCGGCAGGTCAGGCTTATCGCTTGTATCAAGCGGCGTTCAATCGCAAACCTGATTTAGAAGGCCTTGGTTACTGGATCGATAAACTCGATGATGGCGTCAGCCTAACCAGAGTAGCCAATGAATTCTACCGATCTGCCGAATTCCAAACTAAGTACGGCAGTTACACGAGCAACGCCACTTTTATCACAACCTTGTATCAAAACGTATTACACCGCGCGCCAGATATCGGCGGATACGACTTCTGGAACTACAAACTCAATAGCGGCGATATGACACGTGCCGAAGTGTTGGTTAGTTTTAGTGAAAGTGCAGAGAATCAAGCGCAGATCATCGGGCAAATTCAAAGTGGGATTGAATATCTCGAATGGGGTAATTGAGCGAAGTATCTAGCAACAATCTCCAAAACTCTTGATGTCAATAAATTATATACGGCTGTCGACAGCTTTCGCCAAGCGGTCAACAGCCGTACTATTTTTCAAATCAGCATCGTCCTGAAAAGACAAATGCAAAAAGCATTTGTCCACTCAATGCGTTGACGTACCTCCCTTAACTTTGTTGCACAGGGGACTCCGACTATCAATATAAAAATCAGTAGTAACCCGCATTTTCACTAGCGTCATCACTCATACGATAGTCTAATTTCATCGTATTTTTATGCATATCACAAAGATATTTTCCGCATAGTGAGCCGATCATAAAAATCATATCCTTTCTGCGATAAAACTCACGTAGCAAATCTCTGACAGCTAGGCGAACTTTATCGACATACCTTATTTAATTCTTATAGGAGGAGATTTTATGAAGCGATTACTATTGGCCTTAGCTTGTTCTATCGGGGTAGGCATGGCTTTTTCAGCGAACGCCGGTAATTCAGGTGGCGGCGGTGGAGGTTGTTCTGCTGGCTGCGGGTTCAGCTACTGGAAATGTATGCAAGGCGCTAAAACAGACGCAAAAAAACAGGCTTGTGCAGCCTCTTGGGCGAAATGCACTAAGTCTTGTAACCACAAATAGTAAATAGCTGAGCGATCTTTTGCTCATCGTATGCTGCTTCAACGATTAAATCATCTTCAATTCGTAATCAAGATGATTTAATCGTCACGGAACAGCCGACATAAAAATCTCCATATCTTCATCGCAATCTAGCTCGCAACAGCAGAATCTGATCGTTGAATCTTCTATGACAAATCCAATCAAATATACGCATTTTTTTAAGCAAAGTCTGGCATTCATTCTGACGGTACTGTTGGGATTGATGATCGGTTATGCCGCAATTCATCTCAAAGAATTGGCTAAGAGTTCTTACGTAGAAGGTGACTATTCGAATTTTTATGTCAATGCAAAATCACAAGTTATTTTGTAT
This sequence comes from Affinundibacterium baiyunense, assembly GCF_018139645.1. Lineage (GTDB taxonomy): Bacteria > Pseudomonadota > Gammaproteobacteria > Burkholderiales > Burkholderiaceae_D > Undibacterium > Undibacterium baiyunense. The sequence continues at coordinate 27,652 of NZ_JAGSPM010000006.1, read as the reverse complement.
GGAACGGCGACATGTCCGTTCTGCAAAGAGGCACGCTCATACTTAAAAAGTAAAAATATTTCTTTTGCAGACTACGATGTTAACTTACATGAACAAGGGCAGAAAGACTTTGAAAAATTAAATGGAGAAGTTGTCCCTTTAATATTGATTGGCGATCGAAAGATTTCTGGTTTTGATTTGCAAGCGATTGATGATGCGCTCTTACAACTAAATAATTAAAACCTCTAAATTCTGAAGACGAATCAGAATGCATTCAACCTGCACCGTTGCTATCCGCTTCCCACTGCAAACGGACTGTTGCGCCATCACCAATCTCGCTATCAATTGACAATTGAATTTTTAAATCTTTTGCACGTTCATGTAGATGCCGAAGCCCTCTACCACCCAACACCATCAAAGGATCGAATCCCCGCCCATTGTCTCTTATGATTAACCTATCATATAGACCATATCCACCGGCCTCCACATAGATTTCCGAGGCTTGTGCATGTTTAATTATGTTTGCGAATATTTCACGAATCATATGTTCAAACTGAATTAATTCGTTCGATGTCCAGTTGATCGTATGAAACGGCTTGACCCGCCAATGCAATTGAATTTTTAAACGTTTCAAGCGAGATTCGTAGCGAAAACGAAACTGAGCCAATACTGTAGTCAAATCATCTCCACTTGGACTCAAGGTATCAATTGTCGCTCTAAGCGTATCAATCACTTGCTGTAATTCAAACTCAATTTCCGTATGCTGCGTAGGCGCAGTTTGGACCAAAGACATCAAGCCCACAAGCTGAGATCCCAAACCATCATGCATATCTTTCATAATTCGACCACGCTCCAAACTAATTGCTTCTTGCTGAGCTCGAACCGTCATTTCTTGATGATGATGTTCTAATAGCTCCCGTTGTTTGGCGACCTCTACCTCCAATTCGTGTCTATACTGAGCGTCACTTCGTATGGCATGCACATATCGCAAATTCAATACGATACCAATCGCAAGAATGAAAAACAAAACGATCAAAGGTGTGAAGTAAAAGCGCTGATATGCGTCAGCTGCATCGGAAATCCAAACATTCCAATGATCGTATAAACCGACAATCAACATTAGCAAACCAGCCAGAGCAACTGCAATATTCGAAGGCGATGGTTTTCGTATACTCTGTCGTGCTATAGACAGCAAGGCAAATGCCCCAGCCACAACGATTAAATCAATTCCTAGCGCCTTTAACACAGATGGTGCTCCAAAAATTAAGGCAATTGAACTAAGTAAAAAAATGCCAAGAGATAACCATTGTGCCTTCTCCAACCACTTGCTTCGAATTTGATTTACTCTCAACGCGAGAATACAAATCAAAGACATCCAAATTCCAAAACACAAATCGATCAGAAAAAACCAGTAACTGTATGGAATCGGCAAGTCATGCATGGACCAAAGCCATGCTCGCAACGCCCAAAGTGCTGACGCAATCCCAAACAGCAATGCATTGGAAGACCTGTACAAAATGGCAGCAGATAAGCTAATAAATCCTAAGATGGCACAAATAACTATGATGGCAATCGTTGACCACAAGAACGTACGCAGTTTTTCAGCATGTAAAGCTGAAAGATCTTGCTGAGATCCTATTAAAACTTGAGATAACCCAGAGTAACGTCGACAGTCACCTGCAACTTGAATATAAACAAAGGAATTCAGATTTCTCGTTTCTAATTTCGGAAAAGATACGATGATTGCATGATTACTATAGTCTGAATCAGAATCAAATAAGTCACCATATCTTGCGATTATTTGGTCATCGAGGTAGAAATGAACACGATTACCAGCTCGATATACAAGTGCAGCAGAATCATCGTTTTTTGGGAAAGACGTCACCGGAATCCGATAAGTCCAATGCCCTTCTCGACATGGCTTATGGCGTCGCCATACGTCAGATAACGTAACTGACGACCAAGTGACACCTATCGAACTTGATCTTGTTTGTAATCCAGGCGCTATCTCCGCATTTCTCACTAGTGAAGTCTCAGCATCTGCAAGTCCACTCACCAACACAGAGGAAATAATACCAATGAGAAATGGCTTCTTTCTCAGAAAACTCAATAAATTATTTGAGATCCAATATCCCCATACGAGTAGCCGTATTAATTGCTTGAGTGCGTGAATTAACATAAAGTTTGCTATAAATGCTCTTAACATGATGACGTACTGTGTTCAAACTCATCTGTCTCAACTCAGCGACTTCCCCATAGGTGTAACCGATTGTCAAATCTTTAAGGACAAGCATTTCTTTTGAAGTCAGCAAAGAACCGCTATCGGATGATTTTTGCTCAAAAGTCGTATTACCGAATCGATTTGGTGTTGTGTAGTCACGCAACTGCGTTAAAACACGTCTAGCTATTTGTGGTGACATTGGCGAACCACCATCCATGAGATCTTCTAGATGCTCAGCTAACTCCTCGTCTCCCTGTCCTTTTAATAGGTATCCTGAGGCGCCAGCTTCTACGCAACGAATCACATTATCCTCGTCACCAAAAACCGAAATTATCAATACCTGACAACTTGGATAGTGCGCAAGGGTCCAAGGAATCAGGTCAATCCCATCTCCGTCCGGCAAACCCAAATCCAACAACAAAACATTTATCGAATCTTGAGAGATAGCATGGCGAGCTTCGTGCCATTTCCCACATGCAAAGGCAATACTCCAATTTGCGCGTGATCGAATAGTGCTTACAAAGCGAGACAAGGTTCTCGGGTCATCTTCAACGATACCTATCTTAATTTCCATACATAAAAATAGAAAAAGGAAAGCGAAATAAATTCCAAAACAAAATAGTAAGGAGTTTACAGAAACTTTCTATCACATCTTCATGTGATTTCAGCGGGATAAGTATTTTATAAAATATTTCAACTAGCTAATAGTCTGAACAATCAACTATTCTTTATTGACCTTTCTAAACCAAACATCTATGCACAATCTTCATCAACAAATTCGTCAAAAAAATCAGTATAAGAAAAAAAGCTGTGCGATTCTCATCGCCAGCATATTCGCATTAACAGCCCCACAAATTCACGCGCAAGGGCTATTCAACAAATTGATTGAGAAGGTACAAAGTTCTACCCAGTCAAGCGGTGGCTTATCGCACGCTGATCTCAGCGCGTCTGATAGAAAACAATTCGAGCAAGATAGAGCAGACAATAATTTAGACAAAAAACCAGTAACCGCTGATAAGCGCGGAATTGGTGGCATCTATTTTTCAAACGTACCAATGGGTGGTGTATCCCTAAATCAATCTGCAACTTTTGCTATTGGAAAATTCTTAGTTGAGTATGACGATAGTACTGGCGTAGCGACCATCTCAACGCGCTATGGTTTCGAAGCGAGCGACCCATCTAAACTAGTGCCAAAAGCAAAATTCACACGCTCCTCAACTTATAAGGATCGCAATTTACGTGCCCTACAAAATACTACCCATTTTCTACTGCCAGAGGGCAATCCCGAATCAAGAATGCACTTGCTGTACGGACAAATGATTCACAAAACGGATTTGCAAGGTAATAAAGTAGCGGACAAATTAACTCCAACCGGACTAAAAAATTTGTTAGAGCTTGAACCTGGAATTCTATATATTGGTGAAACGCCATTTGCTGGAAACAAGACCGAAGCTGACGGCCATAACCTGCTCCTTCCTGGAATGGTAATGCCCCTATTAGTTAAAGAAGGGAAAGAGGAAGCGGCAAAAGCGTGGACAGTAGAACGCATTATCAAACAATATCGTGCCGCCAATGCAGCGTTCGACAGCGCTTTAGAAGACACAGCAGCAACTGCCGATCCTAATTTAAGCTTACGTGAACCATCAAATGATTTGCCGACGAAGCCAGAGTTAGACGCCGCGAAAAACCAGTGGAATATTTTAATCAAGTCACAGGCTGTTGGCGGCACCCAGTCTAAACGTCAGTTCAAACTTATCTATGCTTATCCAGCTACCTCATTTGAAAATCAAAACAAAAAACAATGGGTGAACAATACTTATACCGATACGATAGTTACCCGCAGCCGAGTTTACGTCGCGGTGTTTCAAGATCAAGAAAACAAGTATTGGACAAATCGATTCTATTTAGTTGAAAAAGCACCGTTGGGCGTTTTCTTTGGTGAGCGGTGGTCTGGTCAATATGAATACGCATTGCCTGCAAGTGCACTGCCTGTGGCGATAGATAAAACTGCCGCACTAAAGTATCAATCTGTGGTCAAAACAAAATAAGCTAACTTGTTATTCTGGCCTATTTCAAAGAACAATTTAGATGAAGAACGCGATGGATTAACAGATTCATCGCGTCATCAATACAGCAAAAATTGTTTGACTTAACAACTGAACCTCCTACATCACAACAGAGAACATAGGAAACTCCACAAAAAATATCGTACCGCCAAGTGGATTTGGGTAAAAACCAATCTTGCCATCCATGCGTTCTACCAGCTCTTTGGCGATCGTCAAACCTAATCCAGTGCCATCTTTGGCGCGCGTGTCGGAGGCATCTTCTTGTGAGAATTTCTGGAAAATTCTTTCGCTAAAACTGGCTGAAATACCGGGGCCGCGATCAATTACTTCGATCCGTACATGACCTTCTTTGTTCGTTAATAAACGGATGCGAACATGTTCTGCTTGTGGAGAATATTTGCAAGCATTTGACAAGAGATTCGCCATCACTTGGGCGAAGCGATCAGGGTCGACGCGTAAGGCATAATTCGGAATATCGCTATCGATCAACAGCGATACACCTAGACGTTGAGCAAAGGCTTGATTTGATTCTAATACGTCAGCGATCAAGCCAGCTAATGGCAACTTCTGAAAATTGAAGTCCATCATATTGGCTTCAATCTTTTGCATATCCAATAGATCATTGATTAAGCGACCAAGGCGCTCGGCGTTATTTAAAGCGATCTGTCCCAATTTGGCCGCAGCAACTGGCAATTCGCCAGCCACACCGCCGACCATGAGGCCAAGACCACCGCGAATTGCGGTTAGAGGGGTGCGCAATTCATGGCTGACGGTCGAGACAAATTGCGTTTTCATCCGTTCAACTCGCTTTTGCTCGGTGATGTCGCGAACGATTAGAATGAATTTTCTTTCTCCCGCGTCGGCAAATCCACTCAGTGATAGTTCCGCTAAAAATAGGCTACCATCGGCGCGTACTTGTTGTAGCTCCATTTCGCAGTGCCCCTTCTTGGCGAAATCTTCACTGGCTATCCTTTCCTGCAATTGCTCACTCACATCCTCTGCACACAAGCGAGCAAAAGGCATACCTTTGATTGCATCAAGTTGCCAGCCAAACAAAGCTAAGCCGGCGCGATTACACGACTCTATCTTCCAATATTTGTCGGTGGTTAAAATCGCGTCCGCTGCATTTTGAAGAATCGCTTGCATACGCTCTGCGTTGTCTCGATTGACTTGCTGTTGCGCGACCAGTTCTTGCAAACGTTCTGCTACCAAAGATTCTAAGCGCGCCTGATCACGCGTTAAGTGTGCGACTCGCCAACGATAAATACCAAACAAGATCGCCGCCGTCAGCAACAACATCAGCCAACGAAACCAAGTCGTCTGCCAATAACGCGGAGGAATCGCGATTTTGACACTCGCCACTCTGTCACTCCAGACGCCAAGATCATTCGCTGCTTTAACTTGAAAAACATAATCACCCGGATTCAAATTAGTATAAGTGGCGCTACGACGCTCGGCATCCACTTCAACCCAATCGCGATCAAATCCTTCTAAGCGATAGGCATAACGATTTAATGATGGATTAGTAAAATGAAGCGCCGCAAATTCAATCGAAAACACCGATTCTTGCTGCGTAATGACTAATTCTTTGGGAGCAGTTACTGGGCCCGATAGACGCACCCCGGTTGGCGGCATACCATACTTTAAGGATCGATTAAAGACCGTAATATTCGTAATCGCGAGCTGCGGCGGAATTGAAGAACTGCGCACCGCACTTGGCTCAATCGCTGTCATGCCTTTGGTGCCACCAAAATAAAGTACGCCATGAGCATCACGATACGAAGCGCCAGAAAAACTATCTGAAATACCATCACTAGCAGAATAGCGTTTAACCATACCACCGTCTGGATCAAAACAGATTAGGCCATCGACTGTACTGAGCCACAATTTGCCTTGTAAATCACTTTCGATGGCAACGATCTTCGCAGGCCCAATACTGTCTTTATCTAAAAAGTGACGGAACGATGTACGTCCATCTTGCGAGGTAATAATCTGATTCAAACCATTTGATGCGCCAACCCAGATACGGCCTTTTACGTCTTCATGTAATGAGGAAATATTATCTGCACTAATGCTAGCCGCATCTGCAGGATTATGTCGAAAATGCGTGAACTTACCGGTCTTTTGATCTAATAAATCTAAACCGCCGCCAACCCATTCCGAACCCGCCCATAAACGCCCGCGACTGTCTTGCAAAATCGTCGTGGTTCCCTTTGCGCTACGGCTATCAGGATCGGCTGGATCTGACAAATATTTGTGATGTCCACCCGAGCGAATGTCGTAACGGATTAAGCTATTTCCGGTACCCAACCAAAGTACGCCCTCATCACCAGCAGCAATCGTATTGATATAGTCATCAGCGATGCTGCCGAAATGAATCACCTTAAATTTCGCATCGCGTCCACTTGTATCATCAAGGCGATTTAAACCAACAGACGTTCCGACCCACAATGGTCCATTGGTTTGCTTATGTATGCTGTACACCAAATCATTACTCAAAGCGCCGACTTGATTTTTATTTGCACGGAAGTGCTTTAACACTTTGCTGGTAGCTACATCAAACAAGGCAACGCCATTATTATTGGCTAACCAAATCCGCCCGTCTCCGCCACTTGCAATCCGCCCAATCGCATTATTCGGGCGCGGATTCTGCGCATCGGCATCAAACGGAATAATTCGACGAAAGCCCTTACTATTCAGGTTCGTGATTGCGATTCCATCAGTTAAGCTAGCGACCCACAACATGCCGCCACGATCATGCAATATCGCTCGCACATCATCCGACGGCAGACTATAGGGATCGATTGCTTGCTTGACGAATTGCTTAAACTTTTTTGCGCTTGCATCCCATCGCAACAAGCCGGCAGATAATGTCGCAGCCCAAACAACACCATGACGATCGGCATAAATATGATTGACGCGACTAGCTGGCGTATCGACCCGCCGACGTGTACTCCAATCGCTTGCCGTATGCCAAAGTACGATGCCATTTTCTGTCCCTATCCACAACATTCCTTGCGCGTCGAGATACATAGAGCGAACGATGTTTAACTTCGAATCGGGCTGCTTTTCATCATCAATACGGAAATGACGAAAGCGATCGGTGCCAGGCTCTAAATAGTCGATTCCAGCTGGCCAAGTACCAGCCCATACACCGCCTTTTGTATCAACTGCAATCGCGTTCAAATCATTCGTGGCTAAGCTATCACTGCGCGCAGGTTCATGAGCGTACAAAGTGAACTTTGCTTGAACCGGATCGAAGTGTTGTAAGCCACCCCAAGAGGCAATCCAAAAACCGGATTTGCCATCTGACATAATGGATTTAATGATGCGCTGATTTGCCGCGCCAGAACTAGGAAAATATCGTGTGAAATTATTGGTCTCGGCATTAAATTTGGCGAGACCATTTTGCGTACCGACCCAGATTTGGCCATCACCGTCTTCATACAAAGCAGAGATACGATCATGCGGCAGGCTAGTACTATCGGTTGCTGAACTCTGAAATTTTTCAGTTTGATAACCATCAAAGCGATATAAGCCAGCGTTGTTGGTGCCTATCCAAATAAACCCTTGGCGATCTTGCAGCAAGGACAAAGTAGACAGCTGCTCCGCCCCCAATGCCGTCAGCCGTTGAAAGCGCAACTCAGAGTTAGTTGATGCGTACACTGAGTAGCAAAAGCATACCAACACCAAGGTCGCCAAGCCGCAACGACTAAAGTACCAATACGATTTTTTCAACATTGTTTGCAATAGATCACCCATGAAAGTAAGGCGATTGATCCGCCTCTAAATCAATCAAATCCACTTTGCCAACCACTATCTTCGCTGTCAACCGCTTTCATTGTAGGCAATGTGAGCTATTGTTAGATTTAAGAAAATTCATCCTTTTTTGCAACAACCGATCTATTTTTTGATCGGTTATTTAGATAATCACAAACCACTTTGTTGCTCCTGCGCCCCATTACATCAACCTAAAAAACGCCAGTAAGTATTCAACACGACGAGTAATTGACACACTTTGCTATAAAATTAATAAAGTAGTTCATCAATATAATGCTTCATTACCCATATGTTGGTTTGATCAATATGAAAAATTCGCTCAACACAGAAGCCGCACAACAAACACTATCGATTTTAGAAAAACGTTTCGCAGCCAACCCACATCGCCATCCCAATATCGATTGGCAAATGATTACACTTCGTTTAAAACAATTTCCAGAAAAGTTAGCCAGCCTGGCGGAAATGGAAAAAACCGGTGGCGAGCCTGATGTATTTGCATACGACGCGACGACAGATACTTACTATTTTTGTGACTGTTCGATTGAAAGCCCGACTGGTCGTCGCAGTGTTTGCTACGATCTCGCTGCCTTACAAGCACGCAAAGAACATCAACCGCATAACAGTGCGGTCGAGATGGCGACCGCGATGGGAGTCGAGCTAATGAACGAACAACAGTATCGATTGCTGCAAAGTCTCGGTGAGTTTGATTTAAAAACATCTAGTTGGATTCAAACACCTAGCAATATCAGAAAATTAGGTGGCGCACTGTTTTGCGATCGTCGCTACGATCATGTCTTTGTTTATCACAATGGCGCGCAATCTTACTATGCTGCGCGCGGGTTTCGTGGGGTGCTTAAGTTGTGAAAAATCATAGCGGCGAGCTTGATCAAGCCATCGCCTGCGCGATTATGAGAAGCCATTTATACTCAAGCTCTCATTGCAACTTCTCCACTGAATTTAATCGACACTTATGCGCGCAAAAATTTCTTCACAAAAAAATTCATCGCAAACCAATTCAGAATTCCTCGGCATACCGCGAATCGCACTACCAGCGCTAGCCTTATTGCCCTTACTTCTGACTGCTTGCGGACATCCCAACATCGTCAAAATCCATCACGCGCCTGATTACAAACAACCGATCAGCAAAGAAGGACGCTATCAAAATACGTATCCTGGCCAACAAAACTATCCGTTCACTTGCGAAGCGGATTGTTATCAAGCGCAAGCAACATTGCAATGTCAAAGCGATAGCCCAGCTGAACAATGTCGCTACACTGGTCCACAAGCCAACATAGAAAATACCAGTGGTTTTAAAGTACGATGGTTTGGTCATGCGAGTTTTCAAATCAGTACTAGCGATGGTCAACAAATTTTGCTCGATCCAGTCACTGAACAATTTGATTGGCCAGTGAATTGGGGTTTTCATTTGTTGCGCGGATTTAGTCGTGGATTGCCGCAAGGATTAAACGATCAAATTTTATCGAACGCGAATGTAGTCTTGTATTCACATATCCACTACGATCATTTCAACAAAGCAGACATCGAACGAATCGGTAACAAGCCAGACTACTTGGTACCACTTGGCTTCTCTGATCATTTCCCTAAAGGCGCATATCGAATCAATGAAATGGCTTGGTATAGTCAGCAAAATTTTTCATCACTACAAATTCATGCCGTACCCGCACATCATTTCAGCAATCGCATTTTAGTACCGCTGGTATACGAAGATTTTGCGAAAAGCGCTTGGAATGGCTGGCTTCTTCAATCACACGGCAAATCATTGTTCTTCGCCGGCGATACGGGTTATTCACAGCACTTTAAAGATATCCGTCAACGTTACGGTGCTATCGACGTGTGCCTGTTGCCGATTGCCTCGTATTATCACAAAGAAGACGGCGCTCGCTACCGCAGTGTTCACACCACACCCGAGGATGCGCTCAGCGCCGCGGTTGAGCTTGGCTGCAAAGTGATGATTCCTTGGGGCTATGGTAATGCTAGCTGGAAAATGGGCGACCACAGCAGCCATTCAGCCTTACAACGCTTGTTAACCGTACGTCAACGAATTCAAGACAAACCGGAAGGCAAAGTACCTTTGTTGATCTTGAATGAGGGCGAGGAAGTTAGGCCATAAATTGATGAACACTACCCCTATTATTTTGCACCCAGTGACAAAAGACCATCTGGAAGCGGGTCTGGAGATACATTGCAATCCAGAAACCCATCGATTTAATCCATTTGGGCCACCGACTCCGAAGCGTTTTGAACAAGCCTTACATGATTGGATTTCGCATTGGGAAAACTACGGCTTTGGCTATTGGGCTGTTAGTTTAATTCAAGCGCCAAAACAAATAATTGGCTTTGGTGGCGTGATGGATACCATGGTTGGAACGCAGGTCGGTTTAAATTTGTATTTTCGCCTGTCTCCAACAGCTTGGGGAATTGGCGTTGGTACCGCCATCGCGGAAGCTGGACTTGATCAAGCCTTTGTTCAACAGCATAGAGATGCTGTATTAGGGCTGGTCAGACCCAAAAATCTGCCATCACGCAAAACACTTGAAAAAGTCGGAATGCTTGCATTCGACACTTGCAAGGACGTGCCAGATCAAGAACCGAGCTTGATTTATCGCATCACCGCACTTGAATACGCAAACCGTAAAAAATAAAGAAGAGGAAAAACAGTTGCAGTAGATCCGCTTGGATGTTGATCACAATTGCAGACAAAAATCATATTTACAATTTCTCACAGACTTCTGGCCGAACTCGCATAAAATGCCAACTTCGTTTCATGTTTATTCAACATGATTTTTCATTTATCTTTTTTAAAATGAGCTTCCTATGAAAAAAGTTTCCCATGCTTCGTATTTATTGATGGCATTGAGCTGCGCACTGGCACTAGGCTGTAGCAAGAAAGCACCCGAAGCCTCTGCCGAAGTTGCGGCAACTGAGGTCGCAGCAGTAGCAAGCACAACCGTACCAGCATCCGCGCCAAAGAAGGCCGAACCGATTTCAAGCGAGCCAACTGCTGAACAACGCGAACAAGAAAAAAAGAAAGCCTTGATGGATTACGCCAAGATGGAAGATCAATATTTGAATGACGCCAAGGCGCAATGGGCGAGTAGTGCAAAAGCGAGTTCTACATTTGGTGAAGAAGGTAGCTCTGGACCTTCGCCATACAATGTCGCGAGCAATGCCAAAGGCGGTGTCGATGGCAAAGCATGGACTAACGGTCGTCAAGATATTGGTTTTGACTGGCTAGAAGTCAATTACGACAAACCCGTCGCAGCGACTGAAGTACGGATTGTCTTTGATGATGGCAAAGGGGTTGAGTCGATTAACAAAATCGAATTGCAAAGCATTGATGGAAAATGGAATACCGTTTGGGATGGCATCAGCGACCAAAAAGCAGATCGCCGCGGCAACCGTACTTGGTTCGTGCGTAGCTTTGACAAAACTGATTACAAAGTCAAAGCAGTCAAAGTAACGATTGCGAATAACTTAGAACGCGGTTACAAAACAATCGACGCGGTGCAATTAGTCGGCGAATAAGTATGTGTGAGTGACTCGCTAGCGTATCTACGCCTCTTGCACCTGCAGAGGCGTAAGCGTCACTCGCTGACAGTATCTCTAGCAATCGCGAATCAGCTTGATGTCGAAATCACTGCGTGCTTTCTAGGCCGTCCTCGTGATACCGGTTCAACGCGCCGTTCAGTTAGTTTCGCCATTTCTGCCTTGAAGTTGGCAGAACCGAGAACCCATGCTTTATTCGTCGCATCATTAATCGCTTGCAAAAGTGTTGACGACAAACCGTTCTCAAGCAATTGACGGTAGGCCGCTTCGCGTTCAAATGGCGTATTCCCCAAGCCCCAATACATCGCATGATCGGCCAACAATGGATCGGTACGCATCCCCAAATGATGCTGGCAACTCGACCACCAATAACTGCTCGGCTCTTGCACCAAATGCTGACGAACCGCCATCTCTTCCAACATGACACAACACGGTAAAAAGTATTGGCTTGATTCCAACACCGTCGCCTTAAATCTACCCTGCCACAGCAAACCACTACGCTGATACTTCGCATTAAAGTAAGGCACGTAATATCTTCCTAACCACTGCATCATTTTTCCCAAGCCAAGTTCATCCGTGGGTGTCACCAATAAATGAAAACGATTCGGCAATATCGTGTAGGCATGAACTTGTACCGCGAATTGTTTCGCACCTGACTTGAGCCAATCTAAAAAAACCTGGTAATCCGCAGTGTCGACAAAAATGATTTTATTATCGATACCAGCTTGGGTAATGTGATGAGCCTGATGTGGAATTACCAGACGCGGAAGTCTTGCCATGATAAGTATTTAAGTATTTTGTAAAGCCGATTTAATTGGGGACATTGTAGTAGAAAATGCTCGCCACGGGTCAACATCAGCGCCAAAGACATCCTGCTCGTGAAGGATAGGCATAGTCGGCAAAGCCGCTCTTAACATAGCAATCAATATAAAAGTTAATGCACTCGCAGTGCCAACCTCGGGTCGCTTTATCCACACATAGTTAGGAGCCCGTCTACGCGTTTCACGCACGATATCAAACAGGGTTAATCGTACCTTCTCTGCATCCAAACACTCAACTACATAGGCAGAATCTCGCCACTTGCCTAGCGACATACTTTCTTGATTCGACGCTGTCGATGTTAACAAGCGCTGACCAAGTTCTGTTTGCGGCGGCACAATCAATAGGATCTTTGTTTTCATAAAGCACCTTTAAGATAAATAGACAGGAACTATAGAAAACCTATGTGATAAAACGATGTGTTTGCTGTGAGCTTGGAGTGAGCTTGCATTGTGTTTGCAAATCGATATATCTAAATTTTCAGACCTTACTTAGAGCGCGAAGATACTCAAGTTAAGTTGGCGCGAATATTGCATCAAACTTCGCATATCTCGTTTTGAATGTGCCGTCTCGATCCAGCTTTGGAGTCATACTTGTCTGATCCACATACTTCAAGTTTAAAAATAGTCGTCATTAATACGGTAACGTCAGCATCTGAGCAACACGATCAAGATGCGATCGCATTACAAAGACAAATAACGCGCTCGCGCGATTTGCGTATAGGCTTGTTACAAGCTGGTTATAACATCATTGCGTCTATCCCCGGCGATATGTATTTAGTTGACCGTTTAACGCAGCTGCAACCCGATATGATCATTATTGATGCTGAATCCGATGCACGCGATGTATTGGAAGAATTAGTGTTGGTCAGTCGCGATGCGCCACGTCCTATCGTCTTATTTACCGAAGAGGACAATCCCTCACAACTGGCGTCCGCAATGGCAGTTGGCGTCTCGGCTTACGTCGTCGCAGGGCTACAAGTTGAACGCGTCAAACCTGTGCTGGAAGTCGCTGTTGCAAGATTTCAAGCTGATCAAAAATTACGCACAGAACTGCACGATACCAAAAATAAACTGGCGGAACGCAAGACCATAGAACGTGCCAAAGGCTTGCTGATGGCGCGCCATCAACTCAGTGAGAACGAAGCCTATCAACGCCTGCGTAAGCAAGCGATGGAAAAAAATCTGAAGCTCGTTGAGTTGGCACAACGTATCTTAGATGTCGCTGATTTATTGGGATAAGCGGTGACACAGTTTGGTGCAATGCACCAATTTGGCATCCAAAGCAGTGCAGTAAGATAGTAAAATTTTTATCAACAGCACCCTTTTAAGCTGAAACTCCGACAGAACCAGTTGGCACACAACTTGCAAAGAAAAGCTTAAGTACCGTTTTGGTACACCGCGAAAACTTGCTAACGGCGGCAATTTTCACAAGACAAAGGCGTCTTCCTACCTACTCGACAGAGTGCGGTAGTAAGACGCCTTTTTTCGTTCTGACTTTGAAATTTATCATTTGAATACCATCACGCTGGAGTCTGATCATGCATAAGCAAAATAAGTCCATCCTCAAAACGAATAAAACAGGTGCTCTCAATGAAAACTCTGCCACAGAACACAAGACCGAATTCTCAGCCAAAAATCAAACTCGCCGTGAGTTTATACAAAGTGCCAGCAGCGTGGTTGGTCTTGGAGCAAGTAGCATGTTAGGTCTAAGTTCTATCGGCACGGCAACTACCGCATGGGCAGCCGGTTCAGACAAGCCAGAAAAAGAAGAAGTCAAAATTGGCTTCATTCCGCTCACCGATTGCGCCTCGGTGGTGATCGCTGCCGTGATGGGTTTCGATAAAAAATACGGCATCAAAATCGTGCCGAGCAAAGAATCCTCTTGGGCCAGCGTGCGCGATAAATTGGTCAATGGCGAACTCGATGCAGCGCACGTTTTATATGGTCTCGTGTATGGCGTACAACTCGGCATCGGCGGCCCGAAAAAGGATATGAGTATCCTGATGACGCTCAACAATAATGGTCAAGCGATCACATTATCGAAAAAGCTTGCTGACAAAGGCGCCGTCGACGGTGCAGGTCTTGCAAAACTCATGGCGCGTGAAAAGCGGGAATACACCTTCGCGCAAACCTTCCCTACCGGCACTCACGCAATGTGGTTGTATTACTGGTTAGCGGCACATGGTGTCAATCCTATGAAAGACGCGAAAGTGATCACCGTACCACCGCCACAAATGGTGGCGAATATGCGGGTCGATAATATGGATGGCTATTGCGTTGGTGAGCCTTGGAATCATCGTGCGGTTGCAGATGGCATCGGCATTACTGCTGCAACTACGCAAGATATTTGGCGCGATCATCCAGAAAAAGTCTTAGGTTGCACCGCAGAATTTTCACAAAAATATCCGAACACCGCACGCGCCTTGATCGCCGCGATTCTCGATGCCAGTCGCTGGATAGATGCCTCGCTCATGAATAAACAGAGAATGGCAGAAATCATCGCTGAGAAATCCTATGTCAACACTTCCGTCGATGTGATTAACCAACGGATTATGGGACGCTATCAAAATGGTTTAGGCAAGACTTGGGATGATCCTCACTACATGAAATTCTTTAATGATGGTACGGTGAATTTTCCTTACTTATCAGACGGTATGTGGTTCTTAACCCAGCACAAACGTTGGGGTTTACTCAAAGCAGATCCCGACTATTTAGCCGTAGCAAAAGCCGTCAATCGTATCGACATTTACAAAGATGGCGCAACACTGGCGAAAGTCAATGTACCAAAAGACCCTATGCGTAAGAGCAAGCTCATTGATGGCACGGTATGGGATGGACAAAATCCTGCTGCGTATGCCGCTGCATTTAAGATCAAAGCATAAGGATTAGTGATGACTACTCTGCTTTCAACTTATTCAGCTGGCGATTCCGCCAATGCAGATGCCAGCGCAGTGGAGAAACCCAAAGCTGCAACCGCAAGCGCACTAGCACTCAAGAAGGAAACAATGATGGCCAAGCCCTCAGTATTCGCAACTCTTACGATCAAACTCAAAGCGCTCGCCTTCAAGCTCTTACCGCAATTTCTAGGCTTAGCAATGCTGGTGTTGATCTGGGAAATTATTGCAGAGAAAAATACCTCGCTGCCCTCACCTTTGCTTACTTTACAAGAAGCGATCAAGCTCTTCTCAGATCCCTTCTATCAAAATGGGCCGAATGATCAAGGCATAGGTTGGAATATCTATGCGTCCTTAAAACGCGTCGCGGTGGGCTTTGGTCTTGCCGCTGCGATTGGCATTCCACTTGGTTTCATGATTGGTCGCTTTAGTTTTATGGCGGGCATGTTTAATCCGATTATTAGCTTGCTCAAACCGGTCTCACCCTTGGCGTGGTTGCCGATAGGACTGTTGGTGTTCAAAGCCGCGCATCCAGCAGCGATTTGGTCGATTTTTATTTGCTCGATTTGGCCTATGGTCATCAACACCGCGATTGGTGTGCAACGCGTGCCACAAGATTATATGAATGTCGCACGCGTTTTAAATCTGTCTGAGTGGAAGATTCTGACGCGGATTTTGTTACCTAGCGTGCTGCCCTATATGTTGACCGGCGTGCGTCTGGCGATTGGCACTGCGTGGTTGGTGATCGTGGCAGCGGAGATGCTCACCGGTGGCGTCGGTATCGGCTTCTGGGTGTGGGATGAATGGAATAACTTAAACGTACCGCACATCATTATTGCGATTGTGGTGATTGGATTCGTCGGTCTGTTATTAGAACAAGCGCTGGTGGCGATGGCGCGTGCTGTCACCTATGAAGAAACAGGAGCGTGAATATGGATAAGCTAAACACTGCAGAGACAAACGATAAAAAGTATATCGAAGTCCAACATGTAGAGATGCGTTTCGACACCAAGAAGGGCAGCTTTCATGCGCTACGCGATATCAATCTGCGGATTGCGAAAGGTGAATTCATTACCCTGATTGGTCACTCTGGTTGCGGCAAATCCACTTTACTCAATTTGATTGCGGGTTTAACTACTGCGACTTCTGGTGCTCTGTTATGCGCGCATCGTGAAATCGCCGGGCCATCGCCTGAACGCGGTGTGGTGTTTCAAAATCATTCGCTGCTTCCTTGGCTCACCTGTTTTGAAAACGTCTATTTAGCAGTGGAACGCGTGTTCGCAGCCACAGAAAATAAAGCGGAATTAATCAATCGCACCCGCAACGCCTTAGCGCTCGTAGGTTTGACTGCGGCTGATAAAAAGCGCCCACATGAAATCTCGGGTGGCATGAAACAACGCGTTGGCATCGCCCGTGCTTTGGCAATCGAACCGAAAGTTCTATTGATGGATGAGCCTTTCGGCGCGCTCGATGCACTCACCCGCGCGCACCTACAAGACGAATTGCTCAAGATCGTCGCCAAGACGCAATCGACGGTGGTGATGGTCACGCATGATGTCGATGAAGCTGTACTCCTCTCGGACAAAATCGTGATGCTCACTAACGGCCCTGCCGCAACTATCGGAGAAGTGTTATCGGTGGAATTAGCACGACCACGTGAACGGGTCGCGCTAGCCAACGATGCTCAATACGCAAAATATCGCAGCGCAGTGCTCGAATTTTTGTATCACCGCCAATCGCATCCTAGTAAAGAAGTCGCTTAAACCAGTCACACTAGACCCGAATTACCAAGAGAAAACATCATGAAAAAACTCAAACTCGTCGTGGTCGGCAATGGAATGGCAGGTGTACGCACCTTGGAAGAATTGCTGAAAATTTCGCCCGATTTGTACGACATCACAGTCTTTGGCGCGGAACCTTACGCCAACTACAATCGCATTTTGTTATCGCCCGTATTAGCAGGCGAGCAAACCATTCAAGACATTATGCTCAATGATGTCGACTGGTATGCAGAAAACAATATCACCCTACATCTAGGCAAAAAAATCGTCAAAATTGATCGCTACAAACGTGTGGTCATCGCCGAAGACGGTATGGAAACCGAGTACGATCGATTACTGATCGCCACTGGCTCTACGCCATTCATGTTGCCCGTGCCGGGCAAAGATTTACAAGGCGTGATTGCCTACCGCGACATCCATGACACCAATGCCATGATCGCTGCAGCGGCCGAGCATACCCATGCGGTTGTCATCGGTGGCGGGCTGCTCGGTCTAGAAGCTGCAAATGGCCTAAAGATGCGTGGCATGAACGTATCAGTCGTGCATTTGCCCGCATGGCTGATGGATAGGCAGCTCGATCTAACCGCAGGCAAGATGCTGCAAAAATCCTTAGAAGATCGCGGTCTCAATTTCTTATTAGAGAAAAATACCGAAGCTCTACTTGGTGATGAAAACGGTCGCGTCAAAGCCATCCGT
This sequence comes from Affinundibacterium baiyunense, assembly GCF_018139645.1. GTDB lineage: Bacteria > Pseudomonadota > Gammaproteobacteria > Burkholderiales > Burkholderiaceae_D > Undibacterium > Undibacterium baiyunense. Next base: position 9,847 of record NZ_JAGSPM010000006.1, on the reverse strand, counting down.
TTTTCTGATGGCTTAGAAATTCCTACACAACTCGTCATCATGGCAGTTGGGATACGCCCCAACACTGCCTTAGCTGAATCCGCCGGGCTGTATTGCAATCGCGGTCTGATCGTGAATGACACCATGCAAACTTACGACCCGCGCATTTATGCTGTCGGTGAATGCGTAAATCATCGCGGCACTGTGTATGGCTTGGTCGCACCTTTATTCGAGATGGCAAAAGTTTGCGCAAATCATTTGGCGAACTTCGGCATCGGTCGATATCAAGGTTCTGTGACGTCCACCAAACTGAAAGTGACTGGCATCGACTTATTTTCTGCGGGTGACTTCTCAGGTGGTAAAGATACCGAAGAAATTATCTTGTCCGACCCTATCGGCGGCGTCTACAAAAAACTTGTGTTGAAAGACGACAAACTCATAGGCGCCTGCTTGTATGGCGATACGGTCGATGGCAGTTGGTATTTTAAGTTGCTACGCGAGGGTAAAAACATTGCAGAGATTCGTGATTCGCTGATGTTCGGCGAATCAAATACAGGCGACGTCGGCCATGAAGGTCACACTAAAGCAGCCGCCATGCCAGACAATGCTGAAGTCTGCGGTTGCAATGGCGTGTGCAAAGGAACGATCGTCAAAGCGATTAAAGAAAAAGGCCTATTCACCTTAGAAGATGTACGCAAACACACTAAAGCCTCTGCCTCGTGCGGTTCGTGCACAGGCTTGGTCGAACAAATCATTATGTTCACGGCAGGTGGCGATTATTCAGCTACACCGAAAGCCAAGGCCATGTGCTCATGTACCGACCACTCGCATCATGCCGTGCGTGAAGCAATCAAAGCCAATCATTTATTGACCGTGGCAGCGGTTCAACAATTCATGGAATGGCGCACACCAAATGGTTGCGCGAGTTGCCGCCCTGCGTTGAATTACTATCTGATTTCGACTTGGCCGAAAGAAGCCATCGATGATCCGCAATCGCGTTACATCAACGAACGCTCGCATGCGAATATCCAAAAAGATGGGACTTACTCGGTCATTCCGCGTATGTGGGGTGGCGAAACCAATGCTTCCGAATTACGCCGAATTGCCGACGTGGTCGATAAATTCAAGATTCCGACCGTCAAAGTCACCGGCGGTCAACGTATCGACCTACTCGGCGTGAAAAAAGAGGATCTACCCGCCGTTTGGCAAGATCTGGGCATGCCATCCGGCCTCGCCTATGCCAAAGGATTGCGTACAGTGAAAACTTGCGTGGGCAGCGAATGGTGCCGCTTCGGCACACAAAATTCGACGTTGATGGGACAACAATTAGAACGCGAATTAGCACGCATGTACGCGCCACACAAAGTCAAACTCGCGGTATCCGGTTGCCCACGTAATTGTGCTGAAGCCGGGATCAAAGACGTCGGCGTGATTGGCGTCGATTCTGGTTGGGAAGTGTATGTGGGCGGGAATGGCGGCATCAAAACGGAAGTCGCGCAATTCTTAGTCAAGCTAAAAACCCACCAAGAAGTCATGGAATATACCGGCGCGTTCTTACAACTGTATCGCGAAGAAGGTTGGTATTTAGAGCGCACAGTGCACTACATCGCTCGCGTTGGTCTTGACTACGTCAAACAACAAGTTTTGGAAAATGCTGTGCGACGTGAAGAACTGTATCAACGTTTGCTGTTCGCGCTGGAAGGTGAAGTGGATCCTTGGCATGAACCGGAGAAGGCGCAAGTGGATACGCGGCAATTTGAGCGAATAGGAGGGTAATTCTCAAAATACCATTTATGAATCGATTTCGATAACAAGCACCCTCTCCCGCAAGCGGGAGAGGGTTGGGGTGAGGGCGGTTCAACAACGCAAAGACTTAATTCAAAGCACTTGCATCAGTTGCCTGTATGAATTGTGATTTTGTCTGCAGCACTCCAAGCGCCCTCATCCCTAGCCCTTCTCCCGCTTGTGGGAGAAGGGAACCTAAAACAAAGGAAAACCCATGTCCAAAGAATGGCAAGTCATCTGTCACATAGACGACATTCCCGTCCTCGGTGCGCGTATCGTCAAACGACAAGCGCAAACCGATGTCGCCGTCTTCAGAAACAAGGAAGACAAAGTCTTCGCATTATTGGATAAGTGTCCACACAAAGGCGGCCCCTTATCGCAAGGCATCGTCTTCGGTGAAAAAGTCGCCTGCCCTTTGCACAACTGGAATATCGAATTACCAACTGGTTGCGCAGTGTCACCTGACGAAGGTTGTACGCAAAAATTTAGTGTCAAAGTGGAAGCCGATCAAGTGTATTTATGTACGCGGGAATTGCTCACTTTAGCGATCGATTCTTAACGTCTATCAACGCCCACGATCAAGGTTAAATGCGATGCTAGAAACCAAATCTACTTGTTGCTATTGCGGCGTTGGTTGCGGTGTGATCATCGAATCCGATGGCGCTCAAGTTATCGGTGTGCGTGGCGATCCGGCGCATCCTGCGAATTTTGGCAAACTGTGCAGCAAGGGTAGTAATTTACATTTGACGGCTCAGCCACTATTGCAACAGCAAGTACGCGCGCTGTATCCAGAAATGCGTACTGCACGCAATCAGGAAAGACAGCCTGTGGATTGGGATGTTTGTTTAGAAACGTTGGCAGATAAATTTGCGGATTGCATACAAACGCATGGTGCAGATAGTGTCGGCTTCTACATCTCCGGCCAGTTACTGACCGAGGATTACTACGTTTTCAACAAGCTAGCAAAGGGCCTGATAGGTACCAATAATATCGACAGCAATTCACGACTCTGTATGTCAAGCGCAGTCGCTGGCTATAAGCAAAGTTTGGGTGCCGATGCGCCACCTTGCAGTTATGCAGACATTGAACTCTCAGATTTAATTTTCATCGCTGGTTCGAATACAGCGTATGCCCATCCGATTTTATATCGCCGCATAGAACAGGCGCGTGAGAACAATCCCGCTCTCAAAGTCATCGTAGTTGATCCGCGTCGTACCGATACCGCTCGAGACGCTGATTTGCATCTGGCGATTTTGCCCGGCACTGATGTGGCGCTGTTTCACGGCATGTTGCATTTGTGTTTATGGGAAGATTTAATCGATACCCAATTTATCGCAGAACATACTGAAGGTTTTGCTGAACTCAAACAAACCGTGCGTGATTTTACGCCCGCATTTACTGCGCAAATTTGCGGCATCGCTGAAAAAGATTTGGTCCAAGCTGCGCGTTGGTTTGGGCAAAGCAAAGCGGCGCTATCACTGTATTGCCAAGGCTTAAATCAGTCGAGCGCAGGTACAGCCAAAAACAGTGCCTTGATTAATCTGCATCTGGCGACAGGGCAAATCGGCAAACCCGGTGCAGGCCCTTTCTCGTTAACTGGACAACCGAATGCGATGGGTGGGCGTGAAGTAGGTGGTATGGCAAATTTACTGTCAGCGCATCGTGACCTGAGTAATTCCGAACATAGAGCTGAAGTCGCTGCACTGTGGAATATTCCTAGCGTATCTGATCAACCCGGCAAAACCGCAGTCGAATTATTTGAAGCTGTGCGCACTGGTGAAATCAAAATCATCTGGATCGTTTGCACTAACCCAGCGCAATCGATGCCAGATCAAAATTTAATACGCACAGCATTGGAAAAAGCCGAGCTGGTGATCGTGCAAGAGGCATATCACAACACCGCGACGGTGGCGTATGCCGATGTACTTTTGGCTGCTTCGACCTGGTCAGAAAAATCCGGCACCGTAACCAACTCTGAACGCAGAATCTCACGTGTGCGTGCAGCGATACCAGCACTTGGCGAAGCCCGCCATGATTGGCAAATCGCCACCCTGTTTGCGCAGAAATTAGCAAAGAAATTAAATAAAACAAAGCCCGATTTTACTTACGATCATCCTGAGGCCATTTGGAATGAGCACCGTGATAGTACGGCGGGGCGTGATCTCGACATCACCGGTTTATCGTATGCATGGTTAGAAGAAAATGGACCGCAACAATGGCCATTTCCTACGGGTGCCACAGCAGGTAAAAATCGTCTATATCAAGACCGTCTATTTGCCACCACGAATGGCAAAGCGCGTTTTATCAATTGCAGTTATGCAGCACCTGCAGAAAAGATCACGCCTCGTCATCCATTCGCCTTAAATACTGGACGCCTGCGCGATCAATGGCATGGCATGAGTCGCACCGGTTTGGTCGCCCAACTGTATGCGCATGCGCCCGAACCATGCATAGAAATGGCAAGCCAAGATATGCTACGCCGCTTCATCAATGATGGTGATTTTGTCGAGGTCAGTAATCAGCGAGGGACACAAATCCTGATCGCGAAAGCGAGTGAGCAACTCAAGACTGGGCAGAGCTTTATTGCTATGCATTGGGGCGAAGAATTTGTCTCGGGTAGCCAAGCGAATCATGCCTTATTCGGTGTGAATAGCTTATGCAATCCGCGCTTTGATCCTATTTCCAAACAGCCTGAGCTAAAACACAGCACGGTTAAAATCGCCAAAGTTGACTTGGTATGGCAATTTCTTGCTTGTGCTTGGGTTGATTCCTCGCAGATCTTGAATGTACAACAAGCGCTACGCCGCTATTATCCCCACTTCACTTACGCGAGTTGTGTGCTATTTGGACGCGAGCGTCAAGCTCTATTATTTCGTGCTGCGCATAGCATTGCGGTTGCAGCGGAACTTATACACGCGATTGAACGCCTACTTGGCTTGCATGGCGAATTTGTCTTGCAATACGACGATATCAAACGTGGGACTGGGCGCAAGATTTTGGTTGAGTCAAAACAAACTACACTTCCGCAAAAATGTATTGCAGGTTTTTCTTTAGCAGGCGATATTGCAGCAGAAAATTGGCTCAAACAATTGCTATTAGATGAAGAACCGCTAACGATTACTCCCACCTTGCTCGCCCGATCTCAGCCCGCCATTGGCAGGGGCTCAAGTACTCAACAAGAAAATCAAGTCGTGTGTACATGTTTCAATATCAAGGCGCAACAAATCAAACATTCGCTAAGCTCACATAACGGAGATGAGAAACAACGGCTAAGTCACTTACAGCAAACTTTAGCGTGTGGTACCAATTGCGGATCTTGCATACCTCAACTAAAGCAGTTCGTGCGCGAGGCCGCGCTTACTGATTAAACTTCTAATGATTAAACTTCTAAGTCAAATTCTGCTTTTTTATCCCACCATCGGTTGATTACAGCTTGCACCAGCATCCCATTGTGTGGCACTCTCGCAGTTCATTTTCTGTCCGACCTCACATGCGTCGGACTTTTCTATTTGGACTAAACAAGTATGCAACATTTTCGATTATCTATTCTTATTTCTCTGATTTGCTTAGGCATCGCAACCTATTGGGGTTACACCCATGGCGGTGTCACTGCGGCAGCCAGTGCGCTTGGTATTGCGATGATTTTGGCGATATTAGAAATCTCGCTGTCATTTGATAATGCCGTCGTCAATGCTTCTGTCTTAAAAAATTGGGATGCGTTTTGGCAAACTCTGTTTTTAACAGTGGGTATTATCATCGCGGTTTTTGGTATGCGCTTGGTTTTCCCTCTGGTGATCGTGGCCGTGGCTGCGGATTTGGGGCTGGCTGAAGTTTGGAACCTAGCGATCGACAATCCTAAAGAATTCTCCACACATTTGATTAATCATCATGCTGAAGTAGCTGCTTTTGGTGGTGTTTTCTTATTGCTGGTATTTCTCAATTTCTTGTTGGATGACGAAAAAGAAATGCACTGGCTTGGCAATGTTGAAGCCAAAATCGCCAGCTTTGGTCGTATCGGCTCCATCCCCGTGTTGATTGCACTTGGTGTCGTGGTTAGTAGCGTCAGTTTGGTCGAAGCTTCCCAACAATATGCTGTCTTGTTGTCGGGAGTGTGGGGCATCATCGTGTACGTTGGTGTTGACTTCATTAGCAGCTTGCTAGAAAAAGAAGAAGCAACAGATGTCAATGTCGGCGCAGTTGTAAAAACTGGAGGAATTGGTGGCTTTTTATATTTAGAAGTGCTCGACGCGTCGTTCTCATTTGATGGCGTGATAGGTGCATTTGCTATCACCAGCGACGTGGTCATTATTATGTTGGGACTAGCAATCGGTGCTTTGTTTGTTCGTTCAATGACTGTGTATTTAGTGCGCCAAGGCACACTCGAAGAGTATGTTTATCTTGAACATGGTGCACATTATGCGATTGGTATTTTAGCCTTAATCATGTTTGCAAGTATGAAATTCCATATTCCAGAAATCTTTACCGGATTGATTGGCGTTGCATTCATCGTGGCGTCGTTTTGGTCCTCATTGAAACATAAACGACTTGAGCATACGCGCTAGAAAGTGATGCTAAGCACTAAAATGAGGCAGGGACGTAGAACAAATCACATCTCTGCCCACGAAGAATGAGGACATAAAGCGCATCACTAATTCATAATTCGGCCGGGCATTAACTCGCGCTATAGTCTTGTAGCTGTTCCCGATAAAAATCAATAAATGCTCTCACCTTGTGTGGCACATGACGACCCGGTGGTAATACTGCATAAATGCCACCGGATGGTAGCCGCCATTCGGGCAGTAACTGTTGTAACTTCCCAGTCTGCATTTCTGATTTTGCACTCATTGAATCCATCACCGAAATCCCCGCACCTTGCTGCAACAAAGCCAATAAACTACTTGGCGCATCAACTTGTAAGCGGGACCGCATATGTACCGTCTGCATCTCGCCATCGACATGACTGAACTGCCAAGTTAATGGCGTGGGCAAAAGGTTTAAAGCAATCCAGGCATGATTGCGCAAGTCTTGTGGTAATTGAGGATGCCCATGTTTTTTCAAATAGGCAGGTGCAGCTAGTAAGATTTGATCAAACTCGCTCAACTTAATCGCCCGCTGTGAAGAATCACGCAGCCAACCCATACGAAACGATAAATCGATGCCATCAGTGACTAGATCACTAATGCGGTCGTTACTGCGCAAATCAATACGCAAGTCGGGATGTAAGGATGCAAAGCGCGCCACTGCTGGTGCCAAGGATTGACTGGCATGCATGACGCTGGTCGCAATTCTTAACACTCCCGTCAGCGCCTTATTCGCTGCCCCCACTTGTAAGATCGCATCTTGCAATCCCAATAGAGCCGGTTGGCATTGTTCATGCAGTTGACGCCCGGCATCAGTTAGACTCAGTCGTCGCGTGGTGCGGGTGAATAAAGCGGTGCCCAATTGCTGTTCTAGACGTGCAATTTGCACGCTGATTTTTGCCTTCGCCACATTCAATCGATGTGCCGCTGCAGTAAAGCTGCCTGCTTCGACCACCGCGTCGAAAATTCCGAGCGCATTGAGATCAATTTGATCGAGAGTCGGCATGATGGCTCCGTATTTGTGGTTTATTTGTGGTTTGAATGTTTGCTTCTTTGGAGATTGCAACGACAGAAGTCACTTCATCCGTTTCAGATTTCAAAATCGAATCATCATTGATAAGAAATTGAGAACAATTAATTGTAGATTTAGTGGTTTATCTAGTCAATTAATTCGCCCATACTGCGTCCCATGCTGAGTTCTGTAATACAGACGAGCACAAATTCTCCATACATCTACGACTTAACAAGGACTTCATCATGAATATCGCACTCATCGGCGCGTCAGGCTTTATTGGTTCCGCATTACGCCAAGAATTACTTAGCCGCGGACATCAAGTCACGGCATTCATCAGCCAGCCAGCCAAATTAGCGGCACAAGAAAACTTGCGCGTTGAAGCGACCGACGTACAAGATTTAGCGAGCTTGCGCACACAGCTTGTCAATTTCGATGCGGTGATCAGCGCATTTAGCGGGCATGCGCAAGCGAATACACTTGATTACTATGTATCTGGCATCAAGAATATTATTCAAGCAAGTAAGTCGGCCAAAGTGCCGCGTTTGCTGGTAGTTGGTGGTGCTGGCTCACTCGAAATCGCACCAGGTTTGCAGTTAATTGATACACCTGAATTTCCTGCAGCTTATAAAGCAACTGCAGAAGGTGCGCGTCAAGCTTTGAATTTACTGCGCGCAGAGACAGAACTGAACTGGACTATGCTGAGTCCCGCAGGCGTGATCGCGCCGGGGCAACGCACTGCTCAATTTCGCCTCGGCAAAGATCAACTTCTTACCGACGCAGACGGCAAGAGCCATATTTCGGTAGAAGACTATGCGGTGGCGATGGTGGATGAATTAGAGCATCCACAACACCTCAAGCAACGATTCACTCTAGCTTACTAAGCACATCCTTTGGGCGAGAACGATGCTAGATTCTGCGCATCACAATGCTATTCGAGTTGCGTCGATCTCGCCCCGCTGTGTGAATTAATCAATAAAAGTAAAGAATAAGCGCAATACATCCATCCCAGATCAAGAACAACTTGCTAGTAACAGAATCAAAAGCTATTCTGCAAATCTTCATCACAAGAATTTGGATGGGCGATTATGCGAAGTTTTTTGATACGTATCGTATTGTGTTGTAGCCAGTTGTTGCTGATCGGTGGATGTGTGACCAAGCCAGTGGCACTGACCAACGACAATCTGTTTCATGACGAGCTGTTCGCTGCACCTACCGATCTTGTCAGTGCCGAGAGTATCTTCCAGCTTAGTCCCTCGATGCAACAATTTCTTGATCGTGAAATCCGTAAACAATCAAGAATACACAGCGACCAACGTGCTCTGTATATGGCGCTCTACGATGAGGGCAAACTGCAATTACGTTACGATGCGAGTTACACCCGCAATGCCTCAGACACTTTTGAGTCTCGATCTGGCAATTGCTTATCCTTAGTAATTATGACCGCGGCGTTCGCGAAGGCAATGGGATTAACGACGAGCTATCAAAAAGTATTTCTGGAGGAGGAATGGAGTCGTGCCGGTGAACTCTATTTTGCGAGTGAACACGTCAACGTCGTGCTTGGACAAAAAAGACTAAAACTCTATAACGATAGTACTGGGCCAGAAACCATGGTGGTCGATTTCTTGCAACGTGGTGAGGCCGCCAATTTGCGCTCGATAGAAATCGATGAAAATACCATCGTTGCCATGTTCATGAATAATCGCGCAGCGGAAGCGCTAGTGCGCAAGGATTACAACCAAGCATATTGGTCTGCGCGGGCGGCAATTCAAGCAGATGATCAATTTGCTGCGGCCTATAACACGCTAGGCGTGATCTACATGCAACGCAACTATCACGAGCAAGGCTATCGTGCGCTAAGCACAGCGTTGATCCTTAACCCTAAGAATTTGGTGACTATGTCAAACATGGTACAAGCACTGAATAATCTTAATCGCGTGGCGGAAGCCTCGCAATTAAGCCAACGGCTATTGGACTTGCAACCGCACCCACCGTTTCACTTCTTCCAATTAGGTTTGGCGGCGATGAATAAAAACGATTTTGTCGCGGCGAAGGCGATGTTTCAAAGAGAACTAAAACGTGCGCCGGATTATCATGAGTTTCATTTCTGGCTCGGTTTAGCGCACTTTCGCCTAGGTGAATTAGCTGATGCGGAAAAAGAACTGAATTTAGCTAAACAAAATAGCATCAATCAAAAAGACTATGCCTTATATGCCGCTAAACTGAATTATCTGAATGCACTCAATGTGAACCAATAGGATGTTCGACTTCTGACTATCTCAGGAGACTAGGCCATCATTGCTTAGTGTGTCCTAGTGTTCGAGTATTCGCTGGTGTTCGTTGATAAACAAAAAACTGCCAAACTTGTGAAGTGACCCCAAATAGTTGGACAGTTTGTTAGTTATGCATAGGAGGGCTGATTTCTGTATTGAACAGGACTCAGCCCTTTTAGTTTTAGTTTGATTCGCTCATGATTATAGTAGTGAATGTA
>NZ_JAGSPM010000033.1 GCF_018139645.1 Affinundibacterium baiyunense | reverse complement strand
GGCCATTGTTATATACCTCAGTAATGTGTACGAATATCAAATTAAAAATTGACAATCGAGGGTGGTGGTCGAAAAAATCATCCTCATGTTGTTGTGTATTGCAAATTAAATCTTCAAAATTCTTTGAATTTCTTGATTTTCATTAACTGAAATAGTCTACGGTATTCACTTGTAATCAGCAATTTCAATCGAAAGAAAATGAAGTTCCTAAATCACGTATATCATTGATATTAATGAATTATTTAATGAAAATTATGTGGCGCAACTTCGGCCTTGGCATTAAAAATTGATTGTATGTATGTGTGGCGTGTTAGATAGACAATTTAAATTTGAAATGAGAGCAAAATTTCAAATTTTTTTGCGTGCTTAATATTTATCCGTCCAACTTGATGTTTTGCATGAAGAGATGTAATTAAGTGTATGTAGATAAACATTCATATGGTTTTCCCACGAAACACCATATATAATCGAAGATTGGTAAAAGTGCGTCCAGAATCTTTATCGTTGTTTTTATGAAACAAGGTTGGGGAAAATTGGGCAAAACAGCGCCAAATTGGTTGTGAAGCAAATTTTTTTTGGTTTTGTGATGAGCGTCACATCTATCAATAAGACGTTCTGAGATTATTCGCCCTGTCGTACTGCGAATAAGTGCCTTAAAAGCAAGCTTCGCAATTTATCTAACTTAAACTAGGAGTTTTACAATGGCT
>NZ_JAGSPM010000032.1 GCF_018139645.1 Affinundibacterium baiyunense | reverse complement strand
CCTTTTTAAGCATCGTATCAATCATTTTATAAACGGGTCTTTTCGCTGTTTCAAAGGCGATGATTTCGCCATTAAACAGATCTAAAATCGGTGACAGATAAAGCTTCTCACCAGCGACATTAAACTCTGTCACATCAGTCGACCACTTCTGGTTCGCCCCAGTCGCTTTGAAATCTCGTTGCAATAGATTGGGTGCTGCCAAGCCAACATTGCCTTTAAATGATCGGTATTTCTTGGCCCGCACCAAGGATTTTAATCCCAAGATTCTCATCAGTCGCTGCACTGTCTTATGATTGATGGATTCTCCAAATTGCCGCATAGCAGCCGTCACGCGACGATAGCCGTAACGACCATGGTGCTTATCATAGATACTGCGAATACGCTGCTTGATCGAAGCGTACTTATCACCGTCGAGCGCTTGTTGTCGCTGGTAGTAAAACGTGCTGCGAGCCATATCAACCACCTTGAGAATCCGTGCGATCGGGTATTGCTGCCTTAGTTCATCCGCTATTTGCGCTTTCTCTCTCGCGCTAATTTTTCTTTGGCTTGAACTAAGGCTTGCAACTTTTTTAGATACGCATTCTCCAAGCGCAAATAGTTCAGCTCTTCGAGCAGCGCTTCATGTGATCCCTCTGCAGGCTCTTGACTTGGGCTAGGTTTTTTTGATGGAGCAGACATAGGAGGCGGTCGTCCTTTACGGCGTGGTTCTAGGGCGCCAAGC
>NZ_JAGSPM010000031.1 GCF_018139645.1 Affinundibacterium baiyunense | reverse complement strand
TTTGTGTTGAAACGAGCGATCACGTTTGCTGCTTCTGCAGACGCGTCGAATGTTGCTGCACCGATACGTACTTGTGTAGACAATGTACCTACGTCAACTGCGCCAGAGCCGTTAGAGCCTTGACCTACGTTTTGACGCAACAAACCAGTTGTTGTACCAGCACCTGCTGCAGTGTCAACGTCGAAGTTGATTACTGTACCAGCTGTTGTACCTTTAACAGTGATAGTGCCTGTGTGAGAAGAATTTGTACCCAATTCAACAATGTTAGACTCAGAGTCATTGTTGTTGATTGTCAAGTTTTCTGCGCCAGAAGCATTCAATGTCAAGTTGAACTTACCGTCTGTGTTCACGCCATCCAACAAAGTCACTGCTACTGTGTCTGATGTACCAGAAGAAGACTTCAAGTTTGCGTTCAAAGTAGTTTGAGTAACGTCACCGTTACCAGTTGTGCTGTGCAATACAGTGATTGCTGTAGCTTGAGCAACTGTCAAGTTGTTCAATGTGAATGTTACGTCAGCTGCTGTTGCGCCGCTTGTGCCGTTGTTACCGATGTTACGTACTGTAACGCCAGTTACGTCTGGCAATTTGTCGAAGTCAACAGAAGAAGATTGACCGTTCATGAACACGTTCAACGCTTCAACTTTTGTGACGATGCTAGAACCAGTTGCACCAGAAGTGATGTTACCGCCGTTCACGATTGTCAACGTATCTGTACCGTCGCCACCAGTCAAGCTGTCGCCAG
>NZ_JAGSPM010000005.1:49983-320276 GCF_018139645.1 Affinundibacterium baiyunense | reverse complement strand
TTAATGCAAGATACCCCAGTGCGCCACTTAAATACTCTTGCACTACACGGTATTTAAACTCTTCTGTATGTTTAGCCATTAAAAAACCCCAAAAGTTGGTGTCCAACTTTTGGGGTTCAGTTTACTTATCCGGCTTTTTTATTCGCAATTGAGTGAAAATGTTGGCTGATTAACGCCCCAAAATTGAGCTCACATTATCATGCCCACCAGCACCGAACAATTGCTCTTTCAGGATCGCCAATTGGTCTCGTACTTTAGCCGCTTGCTCAAACTCGAGATTCTTCGCATGATCCAACATCAGTTTTTCAAGACGCTTAATCTCTTTGCTAATTTGCTTCTCGCTCATCGCCTCGTACTTCGCTTGTTCTTGCGCGACCATCAAATCATCACGCGCTTCTTGCGGGTTATATACCCCATCAATAATATCTTTAATTTTCTTATTGATGCTCGCCGGCGTAATATTGTTCGCGACATTAAATGCGATCTGTTTAGCGCGGCGACGCTCAGTTTCATCGATTGCTCGACGCATAGAATCAGTGACGCGATCCGCATACAGAATCGCTGTACCGTTCAAATTTCGCGCGGCACGACCTATCGTTTGAATCAAGCTACGCTCTGAACGTAGGAAGCCTTCTTTATCTGCATCTAAAATCGCCACTAACGACACCTCAGGCAAATCCAATCCTTCTCGCAATAAGTTGATCCCGACCAGCACATCGAAAGCTCCGAGCCGGAGATCACGTAAAATTTCGACGCGCTCCACCGTATCGATATCACTGTGCAGATAACGCACTTTGACACCGTTATCCCCCAAAAATTCGGTTAACTGTTCTGACATTCGCTTCGTCAATGTCGTCACTAACACCCGCTCATTTTGCTTCACACGTTCTGTGATTTCATTCATTAAGTCATCTACCTGCGTCAATGCAGGACGAACTTCAATACGAGGGTCGACCAAGCCTGTTGGGCGCACCACTTGCTCCACCACTTGATCTGAATGTTGCTTTTCGTATTCTGCTGGCGTCGCTGACACAAACACCGTTTGCCGCATCTTACTTTCAAATTCTTCGAACTTGAGAGGGCGATTATCTAATGCTGATGGAAGTCGAAATCCATAATCAACCAAGTTGGTTTTACGTGAACGATCGCCGTTATACATCGCACTTAATTGACCTGTGAGTACATGTGATTCATCAAGAAACATCAGTGCATCGGCAGGCAAATAATCAACCAAGGTCGGCGGCGGCTCACCTGGCTTCGCACCGCTCAAATGACGTGAATAATTTTCGATGCCTTTAGTAAATCCGATTTCCGCCATCATCTCTAAGTCAAAACGTGTACGCTGCTCTATGCGCTGCTCTTCAATCAACTTATTTTCACGACGATAGAAATCCAAACGTTCACGCAACTCCTCTTTAATGGTTTCTATCGCCCGCAACACCGTTTCGCGCGGTGTTACGTAATGCGAACCGGGATACACAGTAAAGCGCGGAATTTTTTGCTTGACGCGCCCGGTCAGTGGATCAAACAACGCGATACTCTCTACTTCATCGTCAAACATTTCTAGACGCACTGCGAGTTCAGCATGCTCTGCTGGAAAAATATCGATGGTATCGCCACGCACGCGAAAGGTACCGCGACCAAAATCCACTTCATTTCGCGTGTATTGCATCTGAATCAAACGCGCAATGACATCACGCTGACTTAATTTATCCTTGGCACGCAGGGTCAAAATCATTTTGTGATATTCATTGGGATTACCAATACCGTAAATCGCAGAGACGGTCGCCACAATAATGACATCGCGTCGCTCCATCAATGATTTGGTGCAAGATAAGCGCATTTGCTCAATATGCTCATTAATCGCGGAATCCTTCTCGATAAACAAATCACGCTGCGGCACGTAAGCTTCCGGCTGGTAGTAATCGTAATAGCTGACAAAATACTCGACAGCATTGCGCGGAAAAAATTCTTTGAACTCGCTGTAGAGCTGGGCGGCTAAAGTCTTGTTTGGTGCAAAAATAATGGCTGGGCGTCCGGTACGCGCAATCACATTCGCCATCGTGTATGTCTTACCCGAGCCTGTCACCCCGAGTAAAGTCTGAAAAAACAAGCCATCTTGTATCCCTTCTACCAACTGCGCAATTGCCGTCGGTTGATCGCCTGCTGGGGGGAATATTTGACATAGCTGATATGGCGAATCTGGAAATGTCACAAATTTCGCTTCATCATCATTGGAAGGAACTGACTGCAATTCGCTCATGATTAAACCAATCTTTGAAAAATCTGTATGAGTCGGTTGACGATTTGAATGTCGGATATTTAAACAAATCCAGTTCTGTAGCAGAAAAAAAATACGACAAATCACACAAGCGACTGTAGGCTGTATATATTATCAGTATTCTTACAAAAGAGGTTAATCGACATAAATTCTACCCATCAGCTTATTCTTTATTGGAGAGCGACTATTAAATCGAAACATAAAATCTCAGAATAACTATCGAGATGAAACAAAACTTTCAACACGTACAAAATTGGACTCTTGGCCTAAAATCTTTTGACAAGAATTAGAAAGCTCCCTATAATGTTTGTCTCTGTTCCCTGATAGCTCAGTCGGTAGAGCGACGGACTGTTAATCCGCAGGTCCCTGGTTCGAGTCCAGGTCGGGGAGCCACAGAATTCGCAACTTAATCGTTGCTGCAGTAAAGTTTTAGAAGTTTATTCTTCTATTCCCTGATAGCTCAGTCGGTAGAGCGACGGACTGTTAATCCGCAGGTCCCTGGTTCGAGTCCAGGTCGGGGAGCCAAATAAAAGGCCTTGTAGAAATACAAGGCTTTTTTCATTTTCACTCAAGCACAACAACTACTCTGCCACAAAACCCTCAAAGCGGTTTTATGTTAAAGTCTCGCCTTCGCTAGGGGTCCTGTACGACGGTGTACGGGTGAGATAGTCCCTTGAACCTGATCTGGATAATGCCAGCGAAGGGAAGCGCAAGATGACTCCACTCATCCGCCCTCTTTTGCTTGGCTCGTCCAGACACAACCAAGTAGAAGAGC
Source organism: Affinundibacterium baiyunense (assembly GCF_018139645.1). GTDB lineage: Bacteria > Pseudomonadota > Gammaproteobacteria > Burkholderiales > Burkholderiaceae_D > Undibacterium > Undibacterium baiyunense. The sequence goes on along the minus strand of NZ_JAGSPM010000005.1, from coordinate 317,220 downwards.
AGATCATGTCAAATCCACGTTTCCGTTTTAGTCTCATCACCATCGCCATTACACAATTGCTTGCTGTTGCTAGTAGCGCGTCCGCACAAAGCCAAGAACAAACCTTACAAGAAGTTGTCGTCAGCGCCAGTCGTAGCAACAAAGTTGACACCAGCAAAGCGAATGGATTTATTGCGAATACGCTACAAGACACTCCGGCAACACTGAATGTTTTTTCCGCCAGCCAATTACAAGATTTGCGCGTACGCCAAACCAGTGACGCGATGAAATTCGATGCCAGCGTCAGCGATGCCTACAATGCAGTTGGCTATGCAGAACAATTTTCAATTCGTGGCTTTACGCTAGACAATTCGTCTAGCTATCGCAAAGATGGATTCGCGATTCTTGGTGACGCCTCAATCCCATTAGAAAATAAAGAGCGACTCGAAATTCTCAAAGGCATCAGTGGTTTGCAGTCTGGCTTCACCACACCCGGCGGCATCATTAATTACGTCACAAAACGCCCCACCAATTCATTGGTGCGCTCAACTACGCTGGAAGCTAGCGAACGTGGCACCTTGTATGGCACTGTTGATCTAGGCGGCAAAACGGATAATAAACAATTTGGCTATCGCATCAATGCTGCGATTGAAAAGTTACGCTCATACGTCAAAGGTGCTGATGGCGAACGCCAATTTGCTGGATTCGCATTTAATTGGCAAATTAACCCACAAGCACTTTTTCAAATCGATGCTGACTATCAACACAAGTCGCAAATTTCGGTTCCTGGCTTTCAATTATTTGATGGCAAAGATCTACCACGCGGCATCAAAGCCGACATGATGCTAAACAACCAAAAATGGGTTAAGCCTGTCGACACAAAAAACAGCAATCTAGGCCTACGATTTGAATATCAAATCAATCAAAATTGGACCACGGAAATCGCAGCTAATGCACATGAATTCAAACGCGATGACTTCACGGCATTCCCCTATGGATGTAGAGCGCAAGAACTGTTTCCCGGCTATTGCGCGAACGGCGACTATGATGTTTACGATTACCAAAGTCCCGGCGAATCAAAAAAACTGCGCGGCATTCAAGCCATTGTCAGCGGCAATTTCGCCACTGGCGAACTCCAACACCGAATCGCTTTTGGCGTGAATCATTCGCAACGTCGCGATTATTACGGCAACTACGTATATGACTACGCAGGCAGCAGCAATCTTTTCCGTCCTATGGCAGTCCCACCATCAAGCGGCAAACCCGGTCCAGTCTTATTGCGCCGCACCGACAAAGAGTTGTCCGCATTCATTCAAGATATTGTCAAACTAAATCAAGAATTTGATTTACACTTTGGCCTGCGCCACCTCGATGTCGATAGAACACAATTGGGCAGCCCAAACTTTAGCCAGTCATACAATTTACCCAATGTAGCACTGGTCTATAAAGCGACACCAACAACCAACACCTACCTCAGTCTGAGTGAAGGATTGGAACACGGCGGTGTTGCACCGATCGGCACCAGCAACGAGAATAAAATGCTCGACGCAGGCAAATCCAAGCAAATCGAATTCGGCGTCAAATCAGCGATAGCTCGCGATTTGAATGTTTCCGCAGCCATTTTCCGCATCACGAAACCACTCGAATACACGAACGCAGCAAACATGTATGTGAGTACAGGAGAAGCAGAACATCGTGGCCTTGAAATCGCCGCGCAAGGCAATCTGGCAACCAATTGGATATTAGGATTAAGTGCCACCGCCTTGAATGCACGTCAAAACAATACGGGAGACGCCAACATAGAAGGCAAACGCGTGACCAATGTACCCAATTTCAAATCGACGATTTACACCGATTACGCTCCTGCTGCTTGGTCTGGTACGCACTTAACCGCATCTTGGCAATACTCTGGCAGTAAAGCTTTTAGCCCTGACAATAAAGTCAGCGTGCCAGCATTTAATGTCGTCAATCTCGGAGCGCGCTACACCACCCAAATTCAAGGCGTAGTCAGCACCTTCCGTTTCGATATTAATAATGCTTTTAATAAATTCTATTGGCGTGATGTAACGCAAAGTTTGGGCGGCTATTTATTCCCAGGCGCACCGCGTACTTATAAAATCTCGGGACAGTTTGACTTCTAAAGCTATCTCGACACAGGGCGAATTGATCAATTCGCCCTCTCTTCACGAGGCCATGCGCCAATCCAGCAATAATAGGCAGTACCAGACAATATTACTCAAGTTTGCTATACTTGAGTCAAATGCTCGGGATTAAAGTTTATTCAAAGCGCAATTCCGACAAATTTCAACAAGTTTGGAGTATTGACTCATGCGTCTCACTACTAAAGGCCGATTTGCTGTAACAGCCATGATCGATCTTGCCTTACGTCAAGACAACGGACCAGTCACATTGGCAGGCATCAGCCAGCGCCAAGATATTTCCTTATCCTATCTTGAACAATTGTTCGGCAAGCTACGTCGCCATGAAATCGTTGAATCGGTACGTGGGCCTGGTGGCGGCTATCATTTGGCACGCAAAGCGCAGAACGTTACCGTTGCAGACATCATTATCGCCGTCGACGAACCGCTTGATGCGACGCAATGCGGCAGCAAAGGCAATTGCCACGGTAGCGATCATGACAACGGCATTCACTGCATGACGCATGATTTGTGGGCAAACCTGAATGCCAAAATGGTCGATTATCTCGACTCTGTCTCCTTACAAGACTTGGTCAATCAACAAAAGCAAAAAGCCCAAGACAAACCTGTTGTTATCGTTCGCCACGGCCACGCCGAACGCACTATTTCCTAAAATTTGGAGTTTTGAATGACTGCTGCAAACACACAAGCATCTGTACAGCTAACGAAATCTTTGATCGATACGCTCAAAGCACCGCACTTTCCTATCTACATGGATTACTCGGCGACGACGCCAGTCGATCCACGCGTCGCGGAAGTCATGATTCCTTATTTGCGTGCGCAATTTGGCAATCCTGCATCTCGTAGCCACGCTTATGGCTGGGATGCTGAAGCTGCGGTAGAAACAGCGCGTAACCATGTAGCGGCTTTAGTCAATGCTGATCCACGTGAAATTATTTGGACCTCGGGCGCTACTGAAAGTAATAACTTGGCGTTGAAAGGTGCGGCACAGTTTTACAAAGGTAAAGGCAAGCACATCATTACCGTTAAGACTGAACACAAAGCGGTGTTAGATACGGTACGTGAACTTGAACGTCAGGGTTTCGAAGCGACTTATTTGCAACCACAGGACAATGGCTTAATCACTATCGAACAGCTCAAAGAAGCGATTCGCCCAGATACGATTTTGGTCTCAGTCATGTGGGTTAACAATGAAATCGGCGTGATTCAACCTATCGCCGAAATCGGCGAATTGTGCCGCGAAAAAGGCATTATCTTTCATTCCGACGCAGCACAAGCAACCGGCAAAGTCGAGATCGATTTGGAAAAAGTCAAAGTCGATTTAGTGTCCTTCTCTGCTCATAAATCGTATGGGCCAAAAGGCGTTGGTGCATTGTATGTACGCCGCAAGCCACGCGTCCGTTTGGAAGCGCAAATGCACGGTGGTGGCCACGAACGCGGCTTGCGTTCTGGCACATTAGCAACGCACCAGATCGCTGGTATGGGCGAAGCGTTCCGTATCGCAAAAGAAGAAATGGCGAGCGAATTGGCGCACATTCGTGCCATGCGCGATCGCTTAGCCAAGGGCTTGGGCGAAATCGAAGAAACTTACATTAACGGTGACATGGATCATCGCGTTCCGCATAACTTGAACGTGAGTTTCAATTATGTCGAAGGTGAATCCTTGATCATGGCGATTAAAGACATTGCGGTCTCTTCTGGTTCTGCATGTACTTCTGCAAGCTTGGAACCATCCTATGTTTTGCGTGCCTTAGGTCGCAGCGATGAATTAGCGCACAGCTCAATTCGTTTCACTATTGGTCGCTTTACCACCGAAGAAGACATCGATTTCACGATAGAACTCTTGAAATCCAAAGTCGGCAAATTGCGTGAATTGTCTCCGCTTTGGGATATGTACAAAGACGGTATCGACATTTCGACAATTCAATGGGCCGCCCACTAATCGAATAATTTAAAAAGGAATTTTTATCATGGCATATTCAGAAAAAGTATTGGATCACTACGAGAATCCACGCAATGTTGGCGCATTTGAAAAAGGTGATGACTCTGTTGGTACGGGCATGGTTGGTGCACCAGCTTGCGGCGACGTGATGAAATTACAGATTAAAGTTGGTGCAGATGGCGTGATTCAAGACGCCAAGTTCAAAACTTATGGCTGTGGTTCTGCGATTGCGTCCTCGTCCTTGGTGACTGAATGGGTCAAAGGCAAAACTTTAGACCAAGCTTTGAGCATTAAGAACACCGAAATCGCGGAAGAATTAGCCTTGCCGCCGGTCAAAATTCACTGCTCTATTTTGGCAGAAGATGCGATCAAGGCAGCCGTACTCGATTACAAAAACAAGCACAGCGCTGAATAATTTTATTCAACTTATTTTTCGCGCAGCTTTAGCGCAATGTGGATAGATCATGGCGATTACTCTGACAGAAAAAGCAGCAAAACACGTCATCCGTTATATGGAGCGTCGCGGCAAAGGCATAGGCTTACGCTTCGGCGTTCGCACCACCGGATGTTCTGGCATGGCGTATAAATTAGAATACGTCGACGAGATGGGCAACGAAGATCAAATCTTCGAGTCGCACGGTGTGAAAGTGTTTGTCGATCCAAAAAGTTTGCCTTACATCGATGGTACTGAATTAGACTTCGCGCGCGAAGGCTTAAACGAAGGTTTTAAATTCTACAACCCCAACGTCAAAGACGAGTGTGGTTGCGGTGAGAGTTTCCGCATTTAAGCCAAGGCAAGCCAACGATGACCATGCAAAATCACTTCGCGCTGTTTAATTTGCCTATGCAATTTGAATTGGATCGAGCGCAACTCGACAAGGCTTATCGCGAAGTACAATCACGTGTTCATCCAGATAAATTTGTACAAGCGGGTGACGCGGAAAAGCGTGTCGCGATGCAGTGGGCAACGCAAGCGAATGAAGCGTATCAAACTTTAAAAGACCCGTTGAAACGTGCGTCCTACTTGTGCAATTTGAACGGCGTGGATTTGCAAACTGAATCGAACACCAGTATGCCTGCCAGTTTTTTGATGCAGCAAATGGAATGGCGTGAAGCTTTTGACGATGCGCGTCACGGTCACGATACGGCAGCAATGATGCGGCTAGAAAAAGAAGTGCAAGCAGGTTTAAAAGCGCAAACCGCAAATGCAGGAAAAGCGATTACACAAGGTGATTTTCAAACCGCGGCCCAAGAGATTCGTGCTTGTTTGTTCTTAGAAAAATTTTTGATCGATATCGCCGCTTTTGACGAATGAGCTTCAAATAAGTCTCAAAATACTTTATTCAATATTGCGCAGAATGCTTAATTGATAACCAGCTAGATAGACGTTGGATCAACTTAGAGATTCAAGCACCGTATTCAGATTAACCCAAACCGATGGCGTCTTGCGCCTTCTTCACGACAAGATTATGGCATTACTGCAAATTTCAGAACCCGGCATGTCGACCGCACCACACCAACATCGCTTGGCAGTGGGTATCGATCTAGGAACCACCAACTCCTTAGTTGCCACGGTGCGCAATAGTATCCCAGAGATTCTCAACGACGAAGAAGGACGTTCCTTGCTTCCTTCGGTGGTTCGCTATTTACCAAATGGTCATGCGCACATCGGATACAAGGCGCAGGTAGAACAAACGACTGATCCTAAAAATACCATCGTCTCTGTCAAACGATTTATGGGGCGCGGCTTAAAAGATATCGCGCACGCCGAAAATTTGCCTTACGATTTTCATGATGAACCTGGTATGGTGCAATTGAAAACGGTTGCTGGCATTAAAAGTCCGGTAGAAGTTTCTGCGCAAATTCTCGCCACCTTACGTCAGCAAGCGGAAGATGCCCTAGGTGACGATTTGGTTGGTGCTGTAATTACCGTTCCGGCTTACTTCGATGATGCACAGCGCCAAGCGACTAAAGATGCTGCCAAGCTAGCTGGCTTGAATGTATTACGATTGCTTAACGAACCGACCGCTGCAGCAATTGCCTATGGCCTCGACAATGGTTCAGAAGGCATCTACGCAGTTTATGATTTGGGTGGTGGCACTTTCGATATTTCGATTTTGCGCATGAGTAAAGGCGTGTTCGAAGTCTTATCCACGGGTGGCGATTCCGCCTTGGGTGGTGACGATTTTGATCATCGTTTATTTTGCTGGATTTTGCAGGAAGCGGGCCTATCATTATTAAATGACGCAGACACCCGCGTATTGATGGTCAAAGCACGCGAAGCCAAAGAAATTTTATCAACGCAGACATCTACTTACATCGACGCAAAATTATCGACCGGCGATGTAGTTCATCTGCAAATCACGAAAAATATCTTTGCCGAGATTACCGAAAATCTCGTCATCAAGACGATTACACCATGCCGCAAAGTATTACGCGATGCAAAGCTGACAGTTGATGATATCGATGGTGTGGTGTTAGTTGGTGGCGCGACTCGTATGCCACATGTGCGCAAAGCGGTCGGTGAATTTTTCCAAACGACACCACTGGCTAATATCGATCCAGATAAAGTGGTCGCACTTGGCGCTGCGGTTCAAGCTAACTTATTGGCAGGCAATCGTGCTGCTGGTGACGACTGGTTATTGCTGGATGTGATTCCTTTGTCGCTTGGGATCGAAACCATGGGTGGCTTATCCGAAAAAGTTATCCCTAGAAATTCCACGATTCCCTGTGCACGCGCGCAAGAATTCACCACCTTCAAAGATGGGCAAACCGCGCTTGCAATTCACGTCGTCCAAGGTGAACGTGAGTTAGTTAGCGATTGTCGCTCTCTCGCCAAATTTGAATTACGTGGCATTCCACCAATGGCGGCCGGTGCCGCGCGCATACGCATTACTTACCAAGTGGATGCCGACGGTTTGCTGTCTGTCTCCGCACGCGAAATGCGCTCGGGTGTCGAAGCATCTATCGTCGTCAAACCATCATATGGTTTAGCAGACGATGATATTGCACGCATGCTGCAAGATTCATTCAGTTCTTCCGAGACAGACATGCAAGCACGTGCTTTGCGCGAAGAACAAGTTGAGGCCGATCGCTTATTGTTGGCAATTGAATCAGCATTAGCCAGCGACAAGCAATTATTAAACGCTACAGAGTTACAACAGATTGAAGCCCTTATCCAAAATTTGCGCGAAACAAAATCGGGTAACGATCACGACACGATTAAAGCAAGTATCACTGCATTAGCAGACGGTACCGAAGAGTTCGCCGCACGTCGTATGGATCAAAGTGTACGCAGTGCTCTGGCAGGAAAAAATCTGACAGAGTTTGAATAAACTGCGCTTGAACAAGACAACATTGACAATTGAAGAATCGATAGAAAAATCCATCATGCCAAAAATCACGATATTACCGCACGCCCAGCTATGCCCCTCAGGCAAAACCATTGAGGTTGAAGAAGGCAAGTCTCTGTGTGAAGCAATGGTAGAGAACGCAGTTGAAATTGAACATGCATGTGAAATGTCTTGTGCCTGCACTACCTGCCACGTGGTAGTTCGCCAAGGTTTTAACACGCTGAATGAGTCGTCCGATGACGAAGAAGATTTGTTAGATGCTGCTTGGGGCTTAGAGGCCACCTCACGCCTATCTTGCCAGGTCAAGCTTGGTAGCGAAGACATCACGATAGAAATTCCGAAATATACGATCAATCACGCACGTGAAAATCATTAAATCTAGTTATATCATTTTTTTATTTAATTAAGCTCTGGCAAGCGAATCTGTCTGTTTTTGCATCATGCAAGAAATGAATCTGCACAAGTGAGCTTCTCTCACTTGTGCAAATGACTAAAACCTTTTACCATCAGAAATAGTTTCTTATAAAAAACCACGAATAAAACCTCTTTCCTGTAAACCACGCACGATTCATAAGCTGCCATGGCCAAGAATTCTGTGTCACGAGAGACGACATATGCTGCTAAGCCAATGCCAATTGAAAGAAGGAGCGTAAGTAATGAATCCCCCGTCTTTCATTTCCTCAATATTTAGTCGTATTACTTTACGGCTTGCGGTTGTTCTTGCAGTCTTCTTCGGTCTTTTAGTTACGTCCTCGATTTTAATTCCCATTCAGTTAAATACGATTGAAGCAGACAGTCTCAAAAAACTTGAGGACGATCATCAACGTTCAGCAGCAATTCTCGCAGTCATCCTGAGCGAGCCGGTGTGGCAAATCACGCCCGAGATCGCAAAACAATCCAGCGATGTGGTGTTTTCGAATCCGAATGTTTCGGAAATCCATGTCATTACCTTACCCGATAAAAAAACCTTCATTACCAATTCACGAAAAGATACACAACAAGGCCCATATAGAACCAAATCACGCACGATCTCGCACGGCGAACAAGTAATCGGTGAAGTGCAACTCACGTTTACCGAAGAAAACATGCGAACTGAAATTCGCGATAACTTTTATCGCGCCATTTTCGTTACCGCAACGTCCTTTTTATTGTCCGTCATTTGTATTTACATCGTATTGCAATGGCGCTTGGTTAGACCGATCAAAGATTTGATCGAAAAATCCGATTTGTTAGCGAACGGTGAATTAAACGAAGTTATCTCGTTTGATCGCAAAGATGAAATTGGACATTTAGCGGTCAGTCTTGAAGCAACCCGACAGGCGTTGCAGAGATCATTCAATGAGTTGGAAATCAAGAATCAACAATTGCTCGAGTATTCCGGCACACTCGAATCGAAAGTTCGCCAACGCACACAAGAACTGGAAAACGCCAATCATCATTTAGAGGCCGCATTAGCAAGTGTTAATAGCGCGCAGAATGAATTAGCAAGAATTGAACGCATGGCAGCACTCGGTTCCATGGTTGCTGGTGTTGCCCATGAATTGAATACACCTTTAGGTAACTGCCTATTAGTGGCAAGCACCTTAAGTGATGAAACCCGACAAATTGGCAAAGCAATGACGGATGGCACCATGCGGCGATCTGATTTAAGTCACTATGTTGAAGCAGCGACAGAATCAAGTAAGTTATTAATGCGAGGCTTACAACAAGCCGCACAATTGGTTGGTGATTTCAAACAGGTTGCAGTCGATCAATCTAGCGCGCAGCGACGAAAATTCACCTTAGTTATTGTGTTCCAAGAATTGGCTGCATTATTGCATTCAAGTTTGCGTAAAACGCCCTACACTTTGGAATTGGACATTCCGGATGATATTGAACTCGATAGCTATCCCGGCCCCTTGGGTCAGGTGTTTAGTAATCTAGTCAATAACGCGGTGGTGCATGGACTTGATGGAATGAGCCAAGGCTATATGCGTTGCATGGCAAGACGTCAGGGGGACCACGTCCTGATTGTTTTTGAAGATTCAGGCAAAGGTATACCACCGAACATTATTAAACGTATTTTCGAACCTTTCTTCACGACGAAGTTTGGCAAAGGCGGAAGCGGCTTAGGATTAAGTATTACGTTTAATATCATTACCAATGTGCTTGGTGGAGAAATTAAAGTCACCAGCGAGCCAAATCACGGCGCCCGCTTCGAAATGTCAATTCCATTGGTGGCGCCAGGCAGCACCGAGCACGTAGGACAGATTATTGACACTTAATTTAAGCGTGACTGTTATACTAACGCAAATCAACACAACAATGCCTTGTCGGTTTCAACCACAAGGCATTGTTGTTCTGAACTCCATATTCTCTCAAATTTTAATGACTTGAAGAGCCAAATAGAATGCAACAATACCTCGACTTAATGCGTCATGTGCAACAGCATGGACACATAAAAACAGATAGAACTGGCACTGGTACGCGCTCCGTTTTCGGTTACCAAATGCGATTCGACTTAAGCCAAGGCTTCCCATTGGTGACCACAAAAAAATTGCATTTACGTTCGATTATTCATGAACTTATCTGGTTTTTAGCTGGATCAACCAATATTGCTTATTTAAAAGAAAATGGCGTATCAATTTGGGATGATTGGGCTGATGAAAATGGTGATTTAGGTCCAGTTTATGGGTCTCAATGGCGTAGCTGGCCGTTACCCAATGGCGGTCATGTCGATCAAATTGCGCAACTGATTGAACAAATTAAATCGAATCCAGACTCAAGGCGCCTGATCGTGTCTGCTTGGAATGTGGCAGAAATTCCAAATATGAAACTCCCACCCTGCCATGCTTTTTTCCAGTTTTATGTTGCCGATGGCAAGTTGTCATGCCAGCTATATCAACGCAGTGCAGATATTTTTCTTGGAGTTCCATTCAATATCGCATCCTATGCTTTATTAACACATATGGTGGCACAACAAACCGATCTGCAAGTTGGGGATTTTATTTGGACTGGCGGTGACTGTCATCTTTACAGCAATCACATGGAACAAGTCGAAGAACAATTATCACGCGCGCCCCATCCCCTACCAACATTAACAATTTTGCGTAAGCCAGAAAGTATTTTTGACTATAAATTTGAAGATTTCGAGATTGAGAATTATCAATTCCATCCCCATATCAAAGCACCAGTTGCTGTTTAAGTTTGCAAAATTATGACCACTTTGACTCTCATCGTTGCTACCGATAAAAAAAATGGAATAGGCATCAATAATCAACTACCTTGGCATTTACCAGAAGACTTAGCACACTTTAAACGCACGACCTCTGGTCATACCATCATCATGGGTAGAAAAACCTTTGAGTCAATTGGTCGGCCACTGCCAAATCGAAAAAACATCGTGGTGAGCCGCAACCCAGATTGGCGTCATGATGGCGTGACCTGTGTTGGTTCAATCAAAGAAGCCATAGATCACAGTGAAGGTGAAGAAGCATTTGTGATTGGTGGTGCACAGATTTATCAACAAGCGATAGCGCAAGCACAAAAACTCATCGTGACAGAAATTCAAGCACAATTTGATTGTGATGCTTTCTTCCCTGAAATTGATCGCAACAGCTGGCAAGAAGATCAACGAAAAGATTTTGTCGCAGAAAGCACTAATTTGGCTTATGCGATTGTTTCATATACAAGAAAATAGGAATCAAAATGGCAGGACACGGTTTTCATGTGCATGGTCCACATGATCATGAATTAGAACATGCAGCACATAGCAATGATATATTTTCAAGCAAGATTGCAGTTATGACAGCGATCATGGCAACAGTGGGCGCCTTGCTTGGTTATGAAGGTGGTGCGACTCAAAATTCGGCAGCCATGCTGAAAAACAGCGCTGCAATCAACAAAACTGAAGCATCAAATCGTTGGAGTCATTACCAAGCAAAATCAAGTAAGCAAAACTTGGCAGAATTGGCACTGCTTTTGCCTGCAAGCGATGTGAAAAAATATGAGACAGAAATTGAACGATATAAGGCCGAAAAGGATCAAATCAAAAAAGAAGCTGAAGCTTTTGAACAACGAGTAGTAGAATTAGAAAAAGCCTCTGATGAAGCACTGCATCAGCATCATCGCTGGGCACAAGCAATGACAGCAGTACAAATTGCTATTTCTTTAGCAGCAATTGCACTTTTAACAAAGAAAAAATGGTTAGAATACACATCGTATAGTGTTGCAGCAGCTGGACTAGGTATCGCTGCTTTGGCTTGGATGCATATTTAACGAGAGTCTAGATCATGAATAAAACGGCTTATCTATTAATTTTGGGCATGCTTGGAATCGCATCTTCCGCTGCGCATGCGCAAAATTTCCGCTCTGGGCAGTTTTCTACGGCAGCGGCAGTCTATCCATCTCAGCAAGTACCGCTCGCAGGCGTACGTTACACACAAACCATCGCGATGAGCTCGCCTTATGATGCTAGTTATACGCCGGTAAAGCAAAGCAAAGCCGGACTATTTGTGAGTCAAACCAATAAGAGCACAGTCCATTTTTCCAAAGCTGGTAAGTTAGACTATGGCATCAGCTTTGATACAGAGCGTCAAGTTAGTTCATCTTTCGATGATCTATTTGAAAAACCAAGTAACTCGGCACCCCAAACAAATTTCTCCACTAGCGCTTTTCTCGACTACAAACTTACGTCAAATTTCTCGTTGGGTTCATCGGTGTCGTATGGGATTGGTAAACAAAATGTTGCACGTCTGAGTTTGGCAGCAAAAGCAAATCGTGTATTCAATAGAAGACATGAGCTAACCGCAGTTTTTAGTGTGAATTGGAATACCCCTGCGAATTTGTCTAAAAATAGTCTTGCCATGCAGGACTGGCGTCAATCGCAAAACTTCTTGTCATTAAATTCCAATCAATTTAATCGACCTGAATTACGAATTGGCAGTAGCTGGAATTGGAATATCGATACCAACTGGACTTTATCGACAGGTATCAGTGCTCGTCATATCCTCAACTCACCGAGCAAAAATCCATTTGTCACACAACGTACACCCGTGACTATATTTTCTGTCGCGACTTATCGCTTCTAAAAACAAAAGCTCAAGGCAATCGCTTTGAGCTTTTCATTTCAAACCAATCAAAAGTTAAAAACCATACTAAGCTAATCGTCCTGCTGCGATAGAAATTGTGCGTCCGCAACGCGCCGCAATCGATAAGTCATGGGTCACCAACACCAAACTTGAACCACGTTCACGATTCAGTTCAAACATCAATTTAATCACCGCTTCCCCCGTCGCTGCGTCTAAACTACCTGTCGGTTCATCTGCGAATAATAAAGGTGGCTCTGTCACAAAAGCACGCGCCAAGGCAACACGCTGCTGCTCTCCACCAGACAAATACTTTGGATAGTGTTTGAGGCGACTAGACAGCCCTACTTTCGCCAACATCTGTTCTGCTTTTGACCTCGCATCTTTGTCGCCACGCAATTCCATCGGCAACATAACGTTTTCGATTGCATTCAAATGCATTAATAGTTGAAACGACTGAAACACAAAACCAAGCTGACTTTTACGTAATAGTGCTCGACCGTCTTCATCAAGGGCGAAAATATCGACACCGCCCAGTTCGACCGTGCCCTCACTTGGTGTATCTAATCCAGCTAAAATGCCGAGCAAGGTCGACTTTCCAGAACCTGATGCACCAACAATCGCGACAGTCTCACCCGCTGCAACAGAAAACTCGATATTATGTAGAATAGTCAATTCACCTGTCGCATCAGCCACGCGCTTGCTCAGATTCTTGACGTTAATAGCTGGAATACTGTTTTGACTAGAAAGGCTCATGTTAGATTTATGCGTTTAAATTTTAAGAATACACTGAACTTCTTCAGCGCAGTTATTTTTGTCGTTCTCGGTTTACTCATGACAGGACATGCGCATTCTGCACCAAAAACTATACTTGTGCTTGGCGATAGTTTATCCGCAGAATACGGGCTGACACGTGGTACAGGTTGGGTCGCTTTGCTAGAAAAAAAGCTGCAAGAGAAAAAAATAAATGCACGCGTCATCAATGCCAGCATCAGCGGTGAAACTAGTAGCGGTGGAAAAACTCGCTTAGGTGCGTTATTGAAAATCCATCAACCGAACATCGTCATTGTTGAATTGGGTGGTAATGACGCCTTACGCGGTCTAGACCTCAATGTCTCTGAACAAAATTTCCGAGATATGTTGAATATGACGAAAGCAAGCAAAGCAAAACCTTTGTTAGTCGCGATGCAAATTCCACCAAATTACGGCAAAGCCTACACGGATAAGTTCTTCTCTATGTACGCCAAATTAGCCAAAGAAACACAATCCGCGTTAGTTCCTTTCTTTCTGAAAGGAGTCGCCGACAAACCAGAAATGTTTCAACCAGATCGCATTCACTTAACGGCTGAAGCACATCCCACCATGCTGGAGAATGTGTGGGGGCCGTTACAAAAATTACTGAGGAAATGAGTCCATTTTGAGTAATTCGCGTTTAATCAGTTTCGAACTGGCCTATCCATCACTATCTACTTTTGATTGCATTATCGATGTCCGCAGCCCAGATGAATTTGCGGAAGATCACATTCCCGGTGCCATCAATTGTCCCGTTTTAAACAATGCCGAGCGAATCAAAGTAGGCACCACATACAAACAAGTCAGTCCATTTGAAGCGAAAAAAATTGGCGCTGCACTCGTCGCGAAAAACATCGGTCAACATGTAGAGCAACTTTTTCTCGATAAGCCTAAGGAATGGAAGCCACTGATTTACTGCTGGCGCGGCGGCAATCGTAGTGGCTCGATGACACATGTCTTGGCGAAGATTGGTTGGCATGCGATGCAGCTTGATGGCGGCTACAAAGCCTATCGCCGCTTCGTCAACCAACAATTGCCAGAATTAGCCGCTCAAGCGAATTGGATCGTTTTGTGTGGCGAAACAGGCACCGGCAAGAGTCGACTACTTCAGCAATTAAGAATACAGGGCGCACAAGTCATCGACCTCGAACAACTCGCGCAACATCGTGGCTCGGTACTCGGAAAGCTACCGGACAACCAGCAGCCATCACAAAAGTATTTTGAAACCGCCATTTGGCAACAGCTGCAACAGTTTGACTTCAGCAAACCGATTTATGTTGAAGCAGAGAGTAAGAAAGTTGGCGATTTACGCGTGCCAGATGCAATGATGGAGAATATGCGCCAATCAGCTTGCATACAATTACAATTATCGTTAGAAAATCGTATCGCACTACTGAGCGAAGACTATCGCCACTTCATCGAAGATAACCAACTATTGAGTGAACAACTTGCTTGCCTGACCAATCTACATGGAAAAGAACAAATTCATCTTTGGTCAGAACTTGCCAAGCAAAAACAGACAGAAGAATTGATCGCGCAGCTACTGCTGAAGCATTATGATCCAGCCTATCAAAAAGCCATCGCACGCAATTTTGCTTTAATTCAGCAAGCCAAAATCTACCAAGTTAGCGACAATTCAGATTCCGCTTATCAACAACTTGCGCAACAAATTTTAGCGGAAGACGATAGAAGATAAACTGCTTAGGCATCTTTATCATCAATAATACTCTGCCCGATTTCATCGAGCTCTTCGAATTGGCGATGATTTAATGCCCACCAAAATACAACACCAATTGCAAACACTAAGATCACGCTGAGCGGAACTAGCAAATATAAAATATCCATGCGTTTAACTTTGCACTTTAAGATCAGTCAACAACCAGTTTTCACCTGACAGGAAGTTCGTAATCTGCTGGCTTTAAATTGAATAGTCGCAATCCATTCACGACAACAAGTAATGAACTCAGCGACATACCTAATGCTGCATGCCAAGGTTCCAAGAAACCTAACACTGCAGCAGGTACAGCAATGACATTATAAAGCAAGGCCCAGGCTAAATTTTGACGTATCAAACGATACGCCTTCTTCGCCAATTCCATACTAAATGTAAAATCACTCAATCGATTTGACATTAGCAAGCAATCGCTACGGGTCTGCGATATTGGCGCACCCTGCCCCATTGCGACAGAAACATTCGCCAACGACAAGGCGGGGCCATCATTCATACCATCACCAATCATGGCGACAATTGCACCTTGCTGCTGCAATTGCAAAATATAAGCATGCTTTTGCGCAGGACTTAAATCTGCCTGAAAATCAACAATGCCACATTGCTGCGCAACCTCAGCAACCACATCTTGTCTATCGCCAGATAAGAGAACGACTACCTTTCCTTGCTCTTGTAATTCTCGCACCGCAGCCGCCGATTCTTCACGCAAACCGTCTTCCATGACAAAGAAAGCCAATACCTGCTCCTGATCACCGAAAACAGATACTGATTTATTGCGAAATTCAGATGGTATCTGCCATTCGCTTTGACTCAACGCGTTCACATAATCAAGACGACCTAGGCGATAGGTTTGCTCACCGATACTTACCTCGATTCCAGCACCGGCCAACTCCTGGCTATGCTTAATCACCAGCTCACTAACTACAGGAGATTGCGACTGCAAACTAAGCAAACCATCCGCAATCGCTTTTGCTGCCGGATGCAAGGACATACCTGCAATCGTCGCAATAAGTTTCTTTCGCTGATCTAGATCGCCCTGTTGATTGCCGATTGAATTCAAATAAACAGCATTAACAAGCTTTAACTTTCCGTAAGTTAGCGTGCCTGTTTTATCAAATACGACATGGGTCAGATTTGCCAAATTTTCGATCGAAGAACCTTTCGTCATTAGCATGCCAAACTTCGCTAATTGTCCAATCGCTGCGGACATGACTCCGGGTGTCGCCAATGAAAGTGCGCATGGACAAGTCACCACGATCACACTAATCGCGATCCAAAGCGCACGATCTGGATCAATCCAAGCCCAAACGATGCCAGACAAAATAGCGATGACTAAAATTGCAAACAAAAATCGACTTGCATGTTTATCTGCAAGTGCGACTAAGCGCGGCTTCTCTAAACTTGCCGATTCCATCATCGCGATCATATTGGCTAACTGTGTATCGTTACCAACTTGTGTTGCTCGCATTACCAAAGGACTGTGCAAATTTACCGCTCCAGCAATTAGCATATCACCAGCTTTCTTGCTCACTGGATGCGCTTCTCCAGTCATCAGTGCCTCATCGCACTCACTGCGGCCTTCGATTAATTCGCCATCGCAAGGAATCTGCTCACCTGCGGGAACCAACAAATAATCACCTCGCTGAACTTCATCAGCACGACATGAAATCAGCAAATCTCTAGAAGGATAATTTGGCAGCTTTTGTGCCATGGTAGGATGAATTTGCGTCAATACAGAGAGCGCTGCTGACGTTTTCTGTCTCACATTGTCTTCAATAAAACGCGCGCCCAGCAACAAGAATACAAACATAATGGCAGAGTCAAAATAAACTGCACCGCAAAAAAAAGTCGCCCAAGAACTAGCGAAAAAAGTTAACAATATGCCGAGAGAAACTGGCACATCCATTCCAATAAAGCGCTGTCTAAGATCACGTATCGCACCGCGGAAAAATGGTACTGCAGAAAAAGTAATGACAGGAATTGTAATAACTAAGCTGGCGATTTTTAATAGTCGATCCAAATCGGGGGTGAGATCACCATCAATCTCCGGCACGGGCACAAGATACGCAGGAAACGCATACATCATCACCTGCATCATTGCAAATCCAGCGACAAACAAACGCCACAAGGTGATTTTCTTTTCCTTAGCTTGGTATTCGCTTAAAGATTGATTCGCAGGAAAAGCAGCGTAACCAAGATCGACAATCGATTGAATGATTTCCTTTAAACTCAAACGAGCTGAATCCCAACGCAATTGCGCCTTCTGCGAAATAGGATTGATTCGAAACGATTCAACTCCAGTTAATTGAGAAACTCGAAACTCAATCAATTGCACGCATGCGGCACAACGAATACCTGCTACGCTGAGTAACTCTGTCTGTATCTGCTGGTCTGAAGTTGGCAATTCGCCTGTGGTTGAGGGCTCACTCGCGATGCTCATCTGGGCGAACTACTTTCATTGATTTGTTTGGATTGCAAATATTGTTCAACCAAACCGTTACTTTGTATGGTGTTGAGCACAGCCAAACATCCGTGGCAGCAAACAGGTTGTTGAGTTTGCTGAAATGTCACCATTAATGCTCCATCTTTACGCATGCTCTCACCACAGTGAAAGCACAAGCATTTCTCGCGCTTAAACAAACGCGAAAAATAAGTGCCATAAATGTGCGACAAGGCTAATTGCATAAGAAAACAAAAATTTCAATATGATTTCTCGCATGATAACGGAGTATGCGCATTTTTTCTTGATTTGACGCAAGCAAATTCTATAAAACCAACAATTGAAAATACCTGCTCAGAAATGAAAAACGATGGCATTAGCCATCGTTTTTATCACATTGAGGCTTATTAGAAGCCTCTAAATCGAGGAAAATTCACTCGATGATTTCTTCGCATTAATAGTACTGAAAGTACTGATTGTACAAACTAGACCTTCTACTTCACACATAACCGGCAAAACATCAACACCGGAGCTCAAATGCCATTCGTCTGAAATACAAAAATATTTATGTATATTGACCTCCTCGCTTGAACCAGTTACGACTTCAATATAGTCGAGGGAATATACGATAGGAAGAAAATTTTAACTATCTAAATGATTTTCAAGATTAAAGAAATTAAAGCTACTCCAAGCAGACAAGCATGCCATTTTGTACAGCAGACTAAGATACTGATGAAGACGATTTAACGGTCAGATAATCATCCGTGTGCCAGTAAATCTTACCATCCACTTCAGTAACTTGAATTTTTCGTAATCGACCACCTCGGCAAGGGCCACCTGTGCAGTGACCTGTTTCAGGAACATAAATCGCACCATGTGTTGCGCACATGATATACAGTCCACTTCCTTCAAAGAACTCCCCCGGCGACCAATCCAACTCAACCGGCACATGCGCGCATCGATTTAAATAAGCATGTGCTGCGCCATCGTAGCGCACAACAAATCCAGTTGCTTCGTCACTACCTGCAAGCAAGGGAAAGCGTATCCCTTTTCCACCTTCTTCTAGTTCTAGCGAATTACAAATAAAAATCTCAGCCATTTCTCCATCCTAAATTATTGATCGATAAGGCTTCATGCGTTTTCAGTTAACCACTGATGCAAATCTGCCACTTTCTTCGCTGAATACAAACTAGGCACAGTGGCCAACAGCTCGGGTTCATGTGCACCGTATTCGACCGCAACCGCGGCAGCACCTGCATTTGCGGCCATCAATAAATCATGTGTCGTGTCACCAATCATCAAGGTGCGTTGCATATCTTGCCCCAACTCACGAGTCAATTCCTGCAACATGGCAGGATGCGGCTTAGAAAAAGTTTCATCGGCGCAGCGTGTCGCATCAAACATCGACAAGACATTAGCGCTATTCATTGCGCGATTCAAACCGACACGACTCTTGCCTGTTGCAACGGCTAAAAAATAACCTTGTTGTGCCAGATCCCCTAGCATTTCTCGAACACCTGGAAATAAGGGTAACTCGTGATCCCGCACTAAATAATGGTAACGATAACGCTCCACCATTTTTGGATAATACTTAGGATCAACATCAGGCATAACTGCACGCATCGCATCTGCTAAGGCTAAACCAATTACGTGGGCAGCGGCGGCATCATCAGGTACAGGAAGCTGCAAATCTCTGGCCGCAGCTTGAATACACTTTACGATGGTCGCTGTACTATCCATCAGCGTACCATCCCAATCAAATACAATAAAATCAAATAACTTTTTTGCCATATTATTATTTTTTCACAATACAAATCAACATTTTTCCGAACAACAAATTATTACAATTAATGCAAACTCTGTAGAAACTTTTCACATTCTTTCGGCAAAGCTGCATTCAAAGTCATTTGTTTTCCGGTTTCTGGATGCGTAAAGGTAATTTGATGTGCATGTAAAAACATACGTTTTAGCGCGCCTCGATGTTCAGTTGCCTTCAACAATGCACGATTCAGAGCAAAATCACCGTATTTATCATCCCCAGCAATCGCAAAGCCACTTGATGACAAATGCACACGAATTTGATGTGTTCGACCAGTCTTAAGTTCTGCTTCTAATAACGCAAAATCGGTATACTTTTTCTTCAAACTAAATACCGTATGTGACTCCATCCCATCCGCTTGCACCCGTACACGTCGCTCACCATCTGCCGTCGTATATTTGTGCAATGGCAATTTAATATGTTGACGTTGATTCTTCCAATCACCTGCAACCAAGGTTAAATATCGTTTATCCGTATGGCCATCACGCATTTGCTCATGCAAATTGACCAAGGCTGATCGTTTCTTTGCTAACAACAATAAGCCCGAAGTTTCACGATCCAAGCGATGTACTAATTCTAAAAACTTGGCATCAGGACGAGACGCACGTAATTGCTCAATCACGCCAAAACTCACGCCAGAACCACCGTGCACTGCAACGCCAGCTGGTTTATCGATAATTAACAAATGACTATCTTCGAAAATGACAGCAAACTCAGCACTTGGGACATGCGTAGTTTCTTTTTCTGCAATTCGGGTTGGTGGTACACGTACGATATCTCCCACTTGCAGGCGATATAACTGATCGATACGTCCCTTATTGACACGCACTTCACCTGATCTGAGTATGCGATAAACGTGACTTTTGGGTACGCCCTTGCAAATACGCAACAAAAAGTTATCAATACGCTGACCAGCATCTTCTTCATTAATCGTAATCAGTTGCACTTGTGCAAAAGTTTGCGAGGCTGGCTGTTCATCCACTTTTTTAGATGGTTTTTGAGAATTTGCCGCCATTTTTATCGCTAAGTCCTTCATTTTGAATATATAATCGCTGCAGCTGAAGCTTACCAAGCTTCAGCATGTGTAAGAAAGACGACTATTCTACACAGGGGCGAGTCTATCGGCCTCGCCATTTTGCAAATTCGATAGAAAAGATGTGTATGCACATCGTTTTACAGGTCAAGGTTGCAACCAATTGTGGCAATCGGATTCATGCAAAGCGATTTGGATCAGAAGGTTTGAAATATAAGGATAAGTCTGGCAAGAGACGCGAATTGACATAAATTCGTTGGCTTGCCGGTTGATAGTTTGAAAAGTACCGGTCGATTCCGTCATACGTTTTGCTTTAATTTGATTAACAAACGCTTTGACACTATTAATTTTAGTAAGTTGCGCATCGCCTGAATAATATTAGCTTGGTTAAAGCTGCTGTACATCACCAGATGACAGAGTACAAGCAAGAATACTCGGAGACATGTGCACTCGCCTAGGTGAGAACTATCCGCGCCAAGCGCATAACAGAAGTAAAAAGTACCTTTGAATGATTCCAGCATTTGGCTGATCGCTCGTAGGAGACTTTTGTATTTCTTTATGCCAGTGGCATTTCCCACGCCCTCAAACTCTCCGTTCTCGCATACATCCAATGTAAGCACCTCACGATTACTCAGCCAAGCTGATCATTGTGAAATATGGCTTTAGTGCCATGGAGAAAAATATGAAACGTATGCTGTTTAATGCTACGCAGCAAGAAGAGTTGCGCGTAGCCATTGTTAATGGGCAAAAGCTGATTGACATTGATATCGAGACCACTGGACGCGAACTCCGTAAATCGAATATCTACAAAGGGGTTATCACCCGCATCGAACCATCATTAGAAGCCTGTTTCGTCAATTATGGCGAAGAACGCCATGGCTTTTTACCATTCAAAGAAGTTGCTCGCAGTTACTTCAAAGAAGGCATCGACGTCCGCAATTCATCGATTAAAGATGCATTGCGCGAAGGTCAAGAAATCATCGTACAAGTAGAAAAAGAAGAACGCGGCAACAAAGGTGCAGCTTTAACTTCCTTCATTTCTTTGGCTGGCCGCTACTTGGTTTTGATGCCGAATAATCCGCGTGGTGGTGGTGTTTCTCGCCGTGTTGAAGGTGAAGACCGTCAAGAATTGCGCGAAACCATGGATAAATTGGATTTGCCACAAGGCATGTCCGTGATTGCTCGTACCGCCGGCATCGGTCGCAATGTTGATGAATTGCAATGGGATTTAAACTATTTAATGCAACTCTGGCGTGCGATTGATGGTGCTGGCAAATCTGCACAAGGCGCATTCTTGATCTATCAAGAATCTTCCTTAGTAATCCGTGCTATCCGTGATTATTTCCAACCGGACATCGGCGAAATTCTGATCGACACCGACGACATCTACGAACAAGCACAGCAATTTATGAGCCACGTGATGCCTGACATGGTGCACCGTGTTAAGCGCTATAGCGATGATGTGCCGCTGTTCTCACGCTTCCAGATCGAACATCAAATCGAAACCGCCTACTCACGCACCGTACCTTTGCCATCTGGCGGCGCGATTGTGATTGATCATACTGAAGCCTTAGTGTCAGTCGACGTCAACTCAGCACGTGCAACTCGCGGTGGCGATATCGAAACAACGGCATTCAATACCAACTGCGAAGCAGCGGAAGAAGTAGCGCGCCAATTGCGTTTGCGTGACTTGGGTGGTTTGATCGTGATTGATTTTATCGATATGGAAAACGCCAAGAATCAACGCGAAGTCGAAACGCGCTTGAAAGACGCATTGCGTTATGACCGCGCGCGCGTCCAAATGGGTAAGATTTCCCGTTTTGGTTTGATGGAATTATCGCGCCAACGTCTACGCCCTTCTCTATCCGAAGGCAGTCATGTGACTTGCCCGCGTTGCAATGGCACAGGTCACATTCGCGATACTGAATCCTCCGCATTACAAGTTTTGCGCATCATCCAAGAAGAAGCGATGAAGGAAAACTCAGCGGCGATTCACGTACAAGTTCCAGTCGATGTTGCGGCATTCTTATTGAATGAAAAGCGTGGCGAAATTCTGAAGATTGAGAATCGTCATCGCGTCACCGCAATTTTGATTCCAAATAAACATTTGGAGACCCCACATTACAAACTTGATCGCTTGAAACACGATGATCCACGTTTGGAAGAAGCGCATGTTAGCTACGCTATGGCGGAACAAGCGGATACTGATATCGGTTACAACAAGCGTCAAAAAGACGAAGTAAAACCGCGTCAAGAAGCCGTTGTTAAGAGCATTACACCAGAGACTGCACCTATCGTTGAGCGTAAACCAGCTCCAGTAGCGACAAGTCCAAAAGCAGGCTCAGAAGGTGGCTTATTCGCCGGCATTGCGAAGTTCTTTAGCTCTATCTTTGGCGGCGCAGAAGCAAAAGCACCTGCACCAGAAGAAAAACCAAAACATGGTCGCGATAAAAATGATCGCAATCGTCAACGTAATCGTGGTCAAAATGGTCGCAATGGTCGAAATGGTCGCAACGGAGCAGAAGATGACCGTGCAGCAACGAACAATGCAAACCAAAATAGCAATAACAATGGCAATGCGAACAAGTCTGCAGATAAAGATTTAACAAAGTCTAGCTCCGAAACTCAAGCGCGCCAAAACAAACCAGCACGCCCTCCTCGCGAAGAAAAAGAAGCGCAAGAAGGTCGTCGCGATCGTCAACAGCGCCAACGCGACGCGAAGAAAGATAGTGCTGAAATAAAAGCAGACGATGTTGCAAGCACGACAGCAACTAGCTTAACTGCGCCAGCGTTGAACAAACCGAAAACTCAGGAAGTGCGCGAGCCACGTGAGAATCTGGTAACTGGATCTGAGCAAGATGGCGCAGAACCTCAGGCAGAAGAAGGTCGTCGTCGTCGTCGTGGTGGTCGCAATCGCAATCGTCGTGATCGCAATGGTGTAGAAAATGCGGACTTGGCAACAAATGCAAACGAATCTAATGCTGAACAAAAGCATGAGGATCCACCAGCATTTATCCCAGTTGCTGACTTAATGATTAACACACCAATTGCAAATGAAACGATCAGTGCTAGCCCTGCTGTAGAGCTTAATAATGCCCAAACTGAGGAAAAACCGGTAGCTGCATCTTCAAATCAAGAAGTCGCCGTTGATTCACCAGTTCAAACCAGCTTGGATCTCGCTCCTGCAGCAGTTTCTGCAACCGTGCCTGCTTCCAACATCGAGGTAGTTGCGTCAACTGTTGAAGACTCAAACGTCTCTGCAAATGCGCCTGTAACGAACAACTCTGAGGTGCCGAGTGTCAATATTGCAGCTGAAGCTACGACTATTTTGAATACAGAAGCAGTTGTAAGTTCATCTGTATCGACTTCCGCAGACGCTGCTGTTGAAGTCCCTACTCAGGCTACAGATTCAAGCACTAATTCCAGCACCAATGCAAGCGAAGATTCAACTGCAACTTCAGCACCAGAAGCTGACATTGCAGTTCAAGCATCAGCAAAACCGCTTGAAACAACAGTGACAAGCACACCAGTAGCAATGAATGAAACGCTACCGATGTTTGCTGAGGCAGTTACTGTAGAAGTCGCGCCTGTTGCACCAATTTCTACGCCAGCACCTGTCGTAGAAACAGCGCCAACGGTCGATCTCAATTCGGTCTTGGCACAAGCCGGTCTGGTATTGGCGGCAACTGATCCAGAAAAATTAAAGGCAGCACAACAATCATCAAGCCAAGTAGCAGCAGTGCCGCGCTTGGGACGTCAACGCAAACCTGCTGCAGTCATCGCTGATGAACCTTTAGTTTTCGTCGAAACAAAAAAATAATCGACCTTGTCGTTGGTTTGGCTAATCAGCTAGACTAGCCAATAACAAAATAGCCCAGTCACTTCAGGTACTGGGCTATTTTTATTGGTATTTGATTGACGTTTCAGCGCGCATTGTGTCACCAAGCAAGCGTGCCTACTTTCACAGCAGCTTCAACAAAACATGTCAACTCGTGATATTGTTCGTGAAATTTTCTTATCGATTTTTCTGACTTATGTCCAAACAATTCATTCCAATAAAAATGCTCCCAAGCGGCAGCGATTTGGTCGATTTATCTTGGAATAACTTACCTTCCGACAGTTCAACTGGAACACTAAAGGATCAACTG
This sequence comes from Affinundibacterium baiyunense, assembly GCF_018139645.1. Classification (GTDB taxonomy): domain Bacteria; phylum Pseudomonadota; class Gammaproteobacteria; order Burkholderiales; family Burkholderiaceae_D; genus Undibacterium; species Undibacterium baiyunense. The sequence goes on along the minus strand of NZ_JAGSPM010000005.1, from coordinate 292,760 downwards.
CATCGTCCATTGCAAGACCTCAGAATTTCAGTGACAGATCGCTGTAATTTTCGCTGTACCTATTGCATGCCCAAAGAGATATTCAATAAAGACTATGCGTATCTTCCACAACGCGACTTACTCAGTTTTGAAGAAATTACCCGATTAGCGAAACTCTTTGTTGCACATGGCGTCACGAAAATCCGTTTAACAGGCGGCGAGCCTCTATTACGGAAAAATCTCGAAGAATTAATTCATCTATTGAGCGGAATACGCAGCGCTAACGGTCAGCCTATTGACCTCACCTTAACTACAAATGCCGCATTGCTAAAGCAAAAAGCGCAAAGCCTAAAAGATGCCGGATTAAATCGCCTGACAGTTTCGCTAGATGCGCTTAACGACCACATTTTCAAGCAAATGAACGATGTTGATTTTCCCGTCGCGCAGGTGCTTGAAGGAATTCAAGCCGCAGAATCGGCTGGCTTTGAGCAAATCAAAATCAATATGGTTGTCAAAAAAAGTGTCAACGCCAACCAAGTTATTGAGATGGCTCGCTATTTTAAAGACACACCGCACATCCTTCGATTCATTGAATTTATGGATGTGGGATCATCGAATGCATGGTGCATGGATGAAGTGATGTCAACAGCGCAGATTATCGATACGCTAGCAAATGCAGGTATGCCATTGGTAGCACTTCAAGCGAACAATAAAAGTGAAACAGCAACACGCTATCAGCATCAAGATGGGCAAGGAGAATTGGGCTTTATTTCTAGTGTCAGCAAAGCCTTTTGTCGCGATTGCAGTCGAGCACGACTATCTACCCAAGGAATGCTCTATACCTGTCTATTTGCCACAGCTGGTTACGATTTGCGACAATACTTACGCAGCAATGAGCCAAATCAAGATTCCAATCAAATAGACGTGAAAATTTCTAAGCTAATTGCCTCAATCTGGCAGAATCGCCAAGATCGCTACTCAGAATTACGTGGGAGCGCAATGACTACTAAAGATGTGACTTCGCAAAAAATTGAGATGTCATATATTGGTGGTTAGGCCGCGCAAGGCATCGAGAAAAAGGGCGATGATCGCGTACTAACTGTCTAATTTACAGTAAGCCATTTATTCACATTCATAATAAAGAAATCTTTCGCATGATCCCGATTGAACAAATTTCTGGATTGATATTGGCAGGTGGTCGAGGCACGCGCATGGGGCACGTGAATAAAGGTCTACAAACATTTAAGAATGAAGCGATGGTTGCGCACGTGGCGCGTCGATTAGCGCCACAAGTAGGGCAATTAATGATCAATGTAAATCAAGATGCAGATCAATACGCTCCATTCTCTGAGCATTTAATCGCCGATATTCTTCCTGATTATGCCGGCCCACTGGCTGGTGTACATGCTGGATTAAATTATTGCGAAAGTGACTTCATGGTGACTGCACCTTGCGACTCGCCATTTCTCCCGCTCGATTTGGTACAGAAGCTTGCGACTGCTTTAGAACAAACAAATGCTCAGCTAGCGGTAGTCATTACCGCTGACAGCAATGGCCAACATGAGCACAGCCTTCGATGGCAACAGCAACCTGTATTTTGTCTACTCAAAACCAATTTGAAATCACATTTGGAAGCGTTCCTAAAAAATGGTGGTCGCAAAGTCAGTGTTTGGTATCGCGAATTAAGCGTGGTTGAAGTTCCATTCGAACACAATGCCGATTTTCGCAATATCAACACAAAAGAAGAGTTGATATTATTTGCCAGTTAACACACATCGACGACAAGCAACTACGCTTCCGCCTCCTCTTTAATCACATTAAAGAACACTTTTATGAAGCCAACCAATACGCAGCACAGCAATTCACAGCAAGATGGTTCCACACTATCTGTCGATCAAGCACGAAACTGGATATTATCCAATTTAAGCCCCATCTCAGATAGCGAAGAGCTTGATCTCAAATCTGTACTTGGTCGCGTCCTTGCAGAAGATGTGCTCTCACCGATCGATGTCCCTGCACACAATAATTCAGCCATGGATGGCTATGCCTTTGACGGTGCACAGTTACACCCCGATCAAGTATTGCGCCTCGATATTGCTGGCGAAGCGCTTGCCGGTCATCCGTATCAACAGCAAGTCAGGTTAGGAACTTGTATCAAGATCATGACTGGTGCCGTAATGCCAGATTCTTGCGATACCGTTATTCCTCAAGAACTCGTCAACTTCACATCGAACCAAATTGAGATTCCCGCCAACAAAATTAAACAAGGGAATAATTGCCGTTTGCGTGGCGAAGACTTAAGCAATGGTTCATGTGCCATCACCAAAGGCAAGCTACTTGGCCCAGCAGAATTAGGCCTACTCGCTTCACTCGGCATTGCAAAAATCCGCGTACAAAGACGCTTAAAAGTCGCCTACTTCTCAACTGGCGATGAAGTTCGCTCACTGGGAGAAACACTAGAGGCTGGGTGTATATTTGACAGCAATCGATACACCGTATTCGGTATGCTATCTCGCCTTGGTTGTGAGGTCATCGATATGGGCGTCGTTGAAGACCAACCTGAAGCTTTAGAACAAGCACTGCGCTGCGCTTGTGAACAGGCGGATGCCATCATCACATCAGGTGGTGTCTCAGTTGGTGCCGCCGATTACACCAAACAAGTCATGGCAAAATTAGGACAAATTAATTTTTGGAACATTGCAATGCGACCTGGACGGCCATTGGCTTTTGGTGAAATTCAATCAAACGGCAAATCGGCCTATTTGTTTGGCTTACCAGGCAATCCAGTCGCAACCATGATCAGTTTCTATTTTTTTGTGAAACAAGCACTACAACAGCTCAATGGCGCAATCATTACGTCTCCAATTTTGGTGCCAGCGACATCGACGCAAGCTATCGCCAAACGGCCAGGGCGGACCGAATATCAACGTGGAATTGTCAAACGCAATGCAAGCGGTCTATTGGAAGTGAGCACAACTGGCGCGCAAGGTTCAGGCATGCTGCGGTCAATGTCAGAGGCGAACTGCATCATTGTGTTAAACGAAGATCAAGCGAATGTAGTTTCAGGAAGTTGGGTTGATATCTTACTGCTCGAGGGACTTGTATAAATCCCTCTGTTTTTTAAGTCAATTTATCCATTTTCAAAAGTTAATTCAAAACAAAATGTAAAAAATCATATTTGTCCACTTGAATCAAGCACACATCCTGCGCAAAGCGCCCATTCGCACTTATAATTGCAATACAGAAATTATCAAGATCACGTGGGCCTAATGCAACAATCCAAAGTGCGTATATTCAATTCCGATCTCCTGCTGCGCACGCAAACTGGTGCCGCGAAGTATTGGCTATCACAAACGATCGGTGTGCTCGCCCTCACGCTAATTGTCTGTAGCTATTTGATTGTGATCCCTAGTTTTGCACAAACCAAAGTCCCCTTACTTTTTGGTGAAAATCGTAATGAAAAAGGCGAACTCAACCCAATTCCAGAACGCTTTACTCGCGTATTTTCCGCAATCGAGAAAGATCACAATATTCAATTTAGTTTACAAATATATCCTTGGAATCGCGCGGTAAAGATTGCCAGTACGGAGGGCGGATTGATTTTTGGCTTAAGTCTGACACCAGAACGTGCAGAGATTTTTCGCTTTTCTGAACCGGTTGTATATCAATATCTGTGGCTAGTCACACGCACTGATCAGCAATTCCCCTTTAAAACAATTGAAGATTTAAAAGGAAAAACGATTGGTGTCGTTCGTGGCTCCAAGTATGGCGGAGAATTTGATCGTTTAAAAAATGTCTTATTTAAAACCGACGATGATATCGATGCCTACGGACCACGCCTGAAAAAGTTACAAAGTCGACGTATCGACGCAATGATTTTTGCTAGCCCCTTAACAAATCATAAAGAAGTCGAAGCGCTCATTAAATCAATCAAAATCCCGCAAGAAAACGAAACGGATTTATCAGCACATCAAGTGACGCGATTTTCTGTACTACCTATTCCTGTGCTCAAAGACGGAATTCGATTTGCTTTATTAAAAGGGAAAAATGACAAATTAATCAGCGACATTGATCGCACCTTGAGCCGATTAAATACAAAGCAAAAAGGGAGAAAAAGAGATCAATAAACACACTATCATCGCTCGCAATTGCAACCCTTTGTTCACACATACAAATTGCTACATATTGCTACAAAATTAGGACAGGAAAACAATTTCTGATCCTCGGTTGGCAGCCTATACTGCTGTTTTATCTAATCAAGCTTTTTGGAGTTTCTCTTGAAATTATCTGTTCTTTTATTGAGTTCTGTTGCGCTGTTGAGCGCTTGTGGTGGTAGCGGTAGCGACAGCTCTACACCAGCAACAAGAAAAGTTAGTATTTCTGAAGTAAGCAGTGACCAATTGGTATATCGTAAAACAAGTGTTATCACTGTGAAAGGGCAGAACTTAGATTTAGGCATCAATATGTCGCATCAAGGCTGCTTAAAAATAACGGAATTAACAGGTAGCACTCCAACACAAAAAGTATTCAGTTGCAAAATCATCGGTGTTGGCAGCGTTCCTATAGTTATTAGTGATGGTAGTTCAAATTCTCTGTATGCCAATAACGTGACCATCCCACTCGCTAAACAGCCGCAAGTAACAATGACAACTTCATTGGGCAGCGTTGTGCTTGAATTGAATCCAGCAAAAGCGCCGATCACTGTTGATAATTTCTTGAACTATGTTGAATCCGGTTTTTATGTGAATAAAATCTTTCACCGTGTGATTCAAGATTTTATGATCCAAGGCGGTGGTTTCAATGCAGATTTAACCCAACCAGCGACGCAAGCACCAATCAAGTTAGAAGCTGGAAATAGTCTGAGCAATTTACGCGGCACGATCGCGATGGCACGCACTGAGGTTTTAGATTCGGCTACCGCACAGTTTTTCATTAACGTCGTTGATAACCAAGCACTCGATACCAATGCTGGTGGATATGCGGTATTCGGCAAAGTGGTGAGTGGTATTGAGACCGTCGATAAAATTAAGGTCGTTCCAACATCAACCCGCGGCGGGTTACAAAATGTTCCGGTCACAAGTGTGTTAATTAACTCAATGATACAAACGCAGTGATCGATCAAGTTTTCAAGTCTTAATCTCCCTCTTAGGGCCGGTTCTCATACCCGGCCTTTTTTTTATTTAAAAAATACCCAGCGCAAAATATTTCAACTCTTTAAGTTATTCAAGCTAATTAAGCGATTGAAGATTCCTTCAAAGAGATTCTGTACAGGCATCTCCCAAAGCAAAAACACTTTAGAATGAAGTCCTCTCAACTTCACATCCGATAATCATGAAGAAGCTTTTGACAGTCGTAGCGCTGGTGTGTACCAGCTTATTAAGCGCTTGCAATGAAGAATATGCACCATTAGCGACCGTAGAAAAAGTCGATTTAAATCGCTACATAGGAAAATGGTATCAAGTTGCTTTTATCCCCAATAAGTTTCAATCGATGTGTGTGGCCGATACACAAGCTGAATACCAACGCGATGACGACCAAATTCGCGTCATTAATCGTTGTCGAACCAAAGACGGCAGTATTGAAGAGGCAAATGGCGTTGCCAAACTTGTTGAAGCAAGTAGAAACGCCAAGCTACGCGTTAGCTTCTTCAGGCCGTTCTACGGCAATTATTGGGTACTCGATTTAGATCCGAATTATCAGTGGGTTTTGGTTGGTGAACCAAGTCGGAAATATGGCTGGATTTTGTCGCGCTCTGCCGCACTCGATCCATCAATTCAAGAGAAAATTCTAGAGAAAGCTGCAACCCTCGGTTACAACATCAATCAATTTCAAATCAGTGCGCAAAGCAATCCATTAAATTAAGCTGAACGAATATTTCTGATTCTCTAATCACTAACTCCCCAAACAAAAAAACCAGAATCTGCGAAATACAGATTCTGGTCTTTTCTTTTATTCATAAAACGAACTACAAACTATCTTGCTGAATAAGCATCGCTGACGAGCTACAAATAAAAAACTACAGCGAACTTAGTATTAATTCTCTATAACTGCCTTACATCGCATACATTCGACCAAGACAAACAAGATCGAGATTTGCGTTACACAACAATAGTTTGATGTTCGTTACCTTCGCGTGCGCGAATCGCACCGATCTTGTACACCGCTTCGCCCGCGGCTGTAAGCTGTGCCATTGCTGCATCTGCTTGATCAGCTGCCACGATGACAACCATACCAATACCGCAGTTGAACACACGATGCATTTCTGCGTCAGCCACACCACCATGTTGTTGCAACCATTTAAACAATGGCGGCATTTCCCAAGATTTACTATCCAAGATTGCCGTGAGTTTATCGCCCAATACACGTGGTACGTTTTCTACCAAACCACCGCCAGTGATATGCGCCATGCCCTTCACTTCCATGCTCGCCATCAAATCCAATAAAGGTTTGACGTAAATACGAGTTGGTGCGATCAAGGCGTCTGCCAAGCTACGACCGTGGAAATCAGCGTTTAAATCGGGATTCGCGACTTCGATGATTTTGCGTACTAAAGAAAAGCCGTTGGAATGAATGCCTGAAGATGCCAAGCCTAAAATTACGTCACCTGGGACAATTTTGCTGCCGTCGATGATCTTGGATTTTTCCACGGCACCGACTGCGAAACCTGCCAAATCGTATTCACCTTCTGGATACATAGAAGGCATTTCAGCCGTTTCTCCGCCAATCAAAGCGCAACCCGCTTGTTCGCAACCAAACGCGATGCCTTTGATCACGTCGGTCGCCGTCGCCACATCTAATTTGCCGCAAGCAAAATAATCGAGGAAGAATAAAGGTTCAGCGCCTTGTACCAAGATGTCATTGACGCTCATAGCGACCAAATCAACACCGACAGTATCGTGACGATTTAAATGGAAAGCCAATTTCAATTTAGTTCCAACACCATCTGTACCAGAGACCAATACCGGTTCTTTGTACTTTTTGCTGACTTCAAACATCGCACCAAAACCACCGATGCCAGCCATGACGCCTTCACGCATAGTACGTTTTGCAAACGGTTTAATCGCATCGACCAGCGCGTCGCCAGCAACCATATCAACACCAGCGTCGGCATAAGAAAGAGAAACAGGAGTATTTGTGCTCATAGGATATTCGTCAGTAGGGGCTTGAGGCGGTAAAATAGCGGAATTGCCAGAAACGTGGTTCACAAAAATTCGTAATTTCCTTAGAAATTCAGGGAGAATACGAACTTTAGTAAAACCAAAAGCGGTATTTTAACAAATTGACCTGCGTTTTACCTAGTTTTTAGGCAAATCCAGCGTTTCATATCGAAATTTAACTGACTAAAGTCTATGCCATTTAATTTGACCAGTAAGCAAAAACAATCTTTAACGTGGTTAGGTGTCGCCCTCGCGTTTATTCTTTTGCTATCGTTATTGGGACCGATTTTGATGCCATTTATTGTGGCAGCGATTTTGGCTTATGTACTTAATCCTTGGTTAGACCGTTTATGCCAGCTACGCTTTAGAAATAGACAATTACCTAGACCGATCGCTGCAACCTTGATGATCTTATTTGTGGTTGCGTGTATCTTGGCGATCGTCCTCATCATGGTGCCAATTTTGCAAAAGCAAATTCCCTTACTGCATAATCAAATTCCTTTATTTCTCGACAAGCTCAACACCACAATCGGCCCACTGTTACATGACTTTGGCATCCAAGCCAATATCGATAGCGAGGGTATCAAAGCCTTAATCAGCAGCCATCTGTCCAGTAGCGGTGATGTGATTGGTAAAGCGGTGTTGTCGTCGATTCGCGTTGGTGGAACTGCTGTATTAGGTATGCTAGCTAACTTTATTTTGATTCCAATCGTTTTGTTTTATTTGATGGTTGACTGGCATGCCTTAATCGCGCGAGTGCGCAATTTCATTCCTCGCCGCTGGTTGGCGCAAACCCAATCATGGTTTAAAGAAGTCGATGAATTACTCGCTCAATATTTACGTGGTCAAATATTGGTGATGGTGGTACTTGCGTGCTACTACTCCATTGGCCTTGCAATTGCCGGATTTGATCTCGCTCTTCCAGTCGGGATTTTGACTGGATTATTGGTATTTATTCCTTACTTAGGTTTTGGATTGGGTTTATTTCTAGCCTTGATCAGTGCCGTTCTGCAGTTCAGTGATCTGCATGGTCTGATCGCGGTTGCAATTATTTATGGCGCTGGCCAAGCCTTAGAATCCTTTTTCCTGACACCTAAATTGGTCGGAGAACGCATTGGTTTACACCCTCTGACTGTCATCTTTGCCTTAATGGCATTTGGTCAGTTATTTGGTTTCATAGGCATCTTGGTTGCACTTCCTGCATCGGCAGTATTATCGGTAGCGGCGAAAAACCTGCGTATTTCTTATTTAAATAGTTCCTTTTATCGTCAATCACAATGAAGACAATTTGTAATGTCTTCAGTGGTGCCGAAACTGGTTTTTGACGATATACACGACAATGAGACAGCTTTTACTTGATCTAGATGCGGAGAGCCCTCCGTCGCTAGACACCTTTGTAGTTGGACAAAATGCAGAACTGGCGCAAATCTTGTGTCTGTTTTCAGAACGTATTGCGAGCCAGTATGGCGAACGCTCGGTATATCTTTGGGGAGAAGCCGGCGCAGGTAAGACACATCTACTGAACGCAATTGCACAAACGCCCAATACGCGTTACATCAGCGCAAACGCAGCGGAAGAACATTTTTGGTATAGCCCCGAGATTGATCTTTACTTGCTTGATGATTGCGACCAACTGTCGCCAGCGGCTCAAATTGATGCATTTGCTTTATTCAATGAAGCGCGTGCGAACGGTGCTTTTTTTGTGGCAGCGGGGAACCATCCGCCAATGATTTTAAACGTACGCGAGGATCTGCGTACCCGATTGGGATGGGGCTTGATTTATCAAGTTATTGGTTTATCAGATGAAGATAAAATCGACGCACTAGAGCGATCCGCGCAGGCCAAAGGAATTGGCTTAGCACAAGGCGTATTGCCGTATTTAATTACCCACTATCGCCGCGATATGCGTTCGCTAAGTTCTATGCTGGGCGAGCTCGATCATTATTCGCTAGAAACCAAACGCCCTATTACCTTACCCTTATTGCGCGAATTATTGCAAAGAGATCACGCAGAATAAAGTTGACTGCAGTGAAAAACGAGCACCCTGAGTATGTATTGAGATAAACAATGATGACTAAACAATCGACGCAAAATATCGCCTTATTCGATCTTGACCATACCTTATTGCCGATTGACTCTGATTATGAATGGGGACAATTTCTGTGCCGCATTGGTGCAGTCGATGCAGACGAGTTTGGTCGTCGCAACGCAGAATTCTTTGCACAATATCAGGCTGGCACTTTAGATCCAGTCGAGTATTTGGAATTTGCACTAGGCACTTTGGCGCAATTTTCAAGTCAACAACTGAATGATTACCATGCGCAATTCATGCAAGAAGTCATCAACCCTGCCCTACTGCCAGCGGCGTTTGATTTGCTAAAACAACATCAAGAACAAAACGACTTAATCGCCATCATCACCGCGACCAATCGCTTTGTTACCCAACCGATCGCACAAGCGCTAGGTGTTGAACATTTATTGGCGGCGGAACCACATTTCGATGAACAAGGCAATTTGACTGGTAAACTGCGCGGTGTGCCGACTTCTGGCCCCGGCAAAGTCACGCATTTACACGCTTGGCTGGCGCAACAAGGCAAACAACTGAGCGACTTTGCTAAGAGTTATTTTTACAGCGATTCTCAAAATGATATTCCATTGCTCTCTATCGTGACGCACCCGATTGCGACCAATCCGAATCAACTCTTGTTAGCCCATGCGCAAGCAAATGGCTGGCCGACGCTGCAATTATTTGCGCAACAACATTAACAGTAACGACAACAAGCACGAAGCATGATTAAGAAATTTATCCGCAAAATCTTAGGCGTAAAGAACCCTGACGACACCCTCGATCAAGGCAAAGCCAGCGCGAAGAAAAACAAGCCAAAAGTCTTGAGTGCGAAAGAACATGGCATCGACCCCGCCTTGGTATCGAACAACGCGATACGCATCACGCAGACTTTGCAAGACAACGGATACAAAGCCTTTATCGTCGGCGGTGCGGTGCGTGATCTCTTGCTTGGCGTGAAACCAAAAGATTTTGACGTAGCGACCAACGCCACTCCCGAGCAAGTTAAACGCTTATTCCGCCGTGCTTTCATCATTGGTCGTCGCTTTCAAATTGTGCACGTGATGTTTGGACAAGATCTGATTGAAGTCACCACCTTCCGCGGCGCTGCCAAGCATGAAGCGCCCAAAGACGAACACGGCCGCGTGTTGCGCGACAACACGTTTGGCGAACAACACGAAGATGCGGTAAGACGTGATTTCACCATCAATGCTATGTATTACGACCCCGCCAGCCAATCGGTATTGGATTACCACGGTGGCATTGCCGATATTCGCAAAAAGACTTTGCGCATCATCGGGGTACCAGAATTACGTTATCGTGAAGATCCAGTGCGCATGCTGCGCGTGGTGCGTTTCGCTGCCAAACTCAAATTTACGATTGACGACGATACACGTGCGCCGATCAAAGTGATGGCGCCACTCATCAACAATGTGCCAAGCGCGCGCGTCTTTGATGAAATGCTCAAACTCTTAATGAGCGGTCATGCGATGGCTTGTTTGCAGCAATTACGCAAAGAAGGCTTACACCACGGCTTAATGCCTTTGCTCGATGTTGTGTTGGAGCAGCCTTTAGGTGAACGCTTCGTCACCTTGGCGCTCGCGAATACCGACGAACGCGTACAGCAAGGCAAAACCGTTTCACCAGGATTTTTATTCGCCTCATTACTGTGGCATCAAGTTCTCGAAAAATGGGAAGCCTACAAAGTCTCTGGCGAACTCCCTATCCCCGCATTGCACTTGGCGGCTGACGATGTCTTGAACACCCAAACCGACGCACTCGCTCTGCAACGTAAGATCGGCACCGATATGCGCGACATCTGGGCGATGCAACCGCGCTTTGAAAAACGCGTAGGCAAAGCGCCTTACAAATTATTAGAGAATAATCGTCTGCGCGCTGGCTATGATTTCTTATTATTGCGTTGTGCATCTGGCGAAATCGACGCCGAACTTGGCGAATGGTGGACTGACTTCATCAACGGCGACGAACAAGAACGTGTGCGCCTACTAAGTATCAAACCAAAAGCAAAATCAGCCGAGAGCGCACCTGCAAAAAAACGCCGGCCACGACGCAGCCCGCATCGTCAATCCGGTGGCAAGCCTAAAGCAGCGCCGACAGAATAAACTACAGAATAACAGAATGACCATCACTGCCTACATCGGGATCGGTGCCAACCTCGGCGACGCACGCGCGATGGTTGAATATGCGATAGCGAAGCTCCATAGTTTGCCGCAAACACAATTCGAGCAAGCCTCGTCACTGTTTATCACCGCTCCCATCGACTCCAGTGGCGATGACTATATCAATGCCGTGGTTGCGATCAACACCGAATTAGAGGCACTCACCCTGCTTGAACATTTGCAAGCCCTAGAATTATCGTGTGGGCGTGAACGTCCGTATCGCAACGCACCACGCACCTTAGATCTCGACTTGCTGCTCTATGGTCAACAAATCATCGACGTGCCACACTTAAACGTGCCACATCCACGCATGACAGAACGCGCCTTCGTATTAATTCCACTGCTACAACTCGATCCATTCGTTCAGATCCCAGGCAAAGGTGCAGCCCATCAATTTGCCCCAGCAGTGGCGGATCAAGGCATACGAAAACTCTAGCGTTCTTTAGCCTAAGCGAACTCAGCCCATGCAAATTCCTGTCATCGTTCAAACTACTGGTCTCTTAATCCTGTCGAATGTCTTTATGACTTTTGCATGGTATGGCCACCTTAAAAATCTCAATAGCAAGGCTTGGTATATTGCAGCATTTGTTAGCTGGGGCATCGCCCTTTTTGAATACTTACTCCAAGTCCCCGCGAATCGTATCGGTTACACTCAGTACAGTTTGGCGCAACTCAAAATTCTGCAAGAAGTCTTAACGCTCTTAGTTTTTGTCCCTTTTTCGATGATCTATATGAATCAGCCGTTTAAGTTAGACTACGTTTGGGCGGGATTATGCTTAGTCGGCGCTGTGTATTTTATTTTTAGAAGTTAGGATGGTCAAAAAACTGCCCCAGCGTTGTTGTAGCTTCTTGCCGTACTCAAGGTACTGTCTGCGAAGCTACGCCTAGCTGGAACAATTTTTCGACCATCCTAAAAATGCTAAAGCATGTCGACTAAAAAGTACCATGCAAACTTCACACCAAAGGAAACATCGTGGCTGAATACTTACAAGACCGCAAAGCGGTCACCATCACGACACTCAACACCCTGCGCGAGCAAGGCGAAAAAATCACCATGTTGACCTGCTACGACGCCAGCTTTGCCGCCATGATGGATCGATGCGGGGTAGAGATTTTGTTGATAGGCGATTCACTTGGCATGGTATGCCAAGGCCATAGCTCCACCCTGCCCGTGACCAACAACGATGTTGCCTACCACACCGCCGCCGTCGCACGCGGCAACGACAAAGCCTTCATCATAGCCGACATGCCATTCGGCACCTACGCCACGCCAGAATCTGCATTTAACAACGCGGTGCAATTGATACAAGCCGGTGCACAAATGGTCAAAGTCGAAGGCGGCACATGGATCGCCCCCATCATCAAATTCCTGACCGAACGCGCCATCCCTGTCTGCGCCCACCTAGGCTTAACGCCACAGTCGGTACACCAATTAGGCGGCTACAAAGTCCAAGGCAAAACCACGGCAGCGGCAGATCTACTCAAAGCCGAAGCGCAATTATTACAAGAAGCGGGAGCAAGCTTATTAGTCTTAGAAGCTATCCCCGCAGGTCTGGCAAAAGAAGTCACCGATCTCTTACACATCCCCACCATAGGCATAGGCGCAGGCCCTGATTGCTCAGGCCAAGTTTTAGTCATGCACGATTTACTCGGCGTCTTCCCAGGTCGTAAAGCACGTTTTGTGAAGAATTTTATGGAAGGCCAAACCAATATTGATGCGGCGATTAAGGCGTATGTGGCTGCGGTGAAAGATAAAAGTTTTCCTGCTGCTGAGCATTGTTTTTAACATGAAGTTGGAAATCTCGAGCCAATTAAAAAACTGAAGAAATACGCTTTATCATAGGTCATTGTCGAGTATCAAGTTCGTCGGCCGTAGAGAGGCGTGTTGCGTATCTAAAAATTGCATCTACACGCTGCCGAACACGAGGAACGCCGTCCAATGCAACATATTGCTGTAATTCGGTTCGTAGTTTCGATATAGTTGGTGCATCAATAAGTACTGGTTGTATAGAACGCAAATTTAGTGTTCTAGGATTTGCAATTGCGAGCAATGCATCGATCGCCACCAGACTATATGGCCGACCTCGTTGCAACCAATTAGTTACCCGAGGCCAAGAAAGTTTTGATGCGGCTGCTAAGTATCCCCATCCATCTGTTACTGGTTCAGAGGCGTGCTTCTCTATCCAGTCGAGCGTTGCTGGTGATTGAAAGTGGCTAAGTGCCAGCATGGCGTTGCGTCTCTCATTTTGTGGCAACGCCTCTATTGCTGTTGTCGCCCGCTCAAATGCTATTTCAAAAGGAAGGCATGCAGCCGACGCTTGAATAAGCGACGAAAGTTGAACTTGGTGTGGAAATAAATTCCAAGCTGATTCTACGAGATCAGCAGCGATTGTCTTTAGTGCAATGGAGGCTACTTCTAGAACAACTGCCCGAACACCATCGTTCGACGCATTAATAAACCTTGCATTGAGAGCTTTAAGCACTTCGGACGGCGGAATGATGAGCCAGATTGCAGCAACTTCTTCCGATACTCTCCACCTAGTGATCGTGTAATCGAGCAGAAGTTGCGCGTCCTTAGCCGCATCGTTCAATGAAATGATTGGAAATGCTTCAGCGTTTTCAACCTGTACCTCTGGTTGAGAAGCTGTGCCAGCTTCATCATAAAAATCGTCATGAAGTAGGAATTGCCACCAACCGAAACGCTTTGAAAGGTTGTACCACTCACTCGGACGCAATGATCTTGCAAGCAAACGTTTGTGACAAGACTTGCAGATGTGATATGGAGTAGTCTCTGAATCACAACTCTCTTTAACTTCAGCTACTGCTATCTCGCATGACTGGCAAATCTTCTGCATTCTGATGTCTGTAATTTAATTTAACAAAATGAATACTAACTTGTTGACCAAATAAAGACAATTTGTTCGATACCCTTGAAGCAAGCATGAAACCTCTTTCAATTTAGTCGTGCTGAAGACGCGCTGCATACCCAAACAGACAAATTTATCACTTCAAAGACCACGGTAAAACTCTCCCCCTATTTAAATTTTTTTATGAATGCACACAATTTGGCTAAGCTTCTCAGCCGCAAAAATTGGCGATGCAATCGTGACCGGGCTGAGTGAAGCACAACTCCATACCACCATTCAATAATTAAAAAAACAATACACACTAGCAACCTCTTATATTGCACAGAAAAACAAAAGGTGCTACTTTAGTGTTACCTACTATTTTTCAAAGCACCGAGGCTTGCCATGTCCACGACATCACTCAAACTACCCGACGAACTCAAGCAGAAAGCGAGTGCTGCTGCGATGGATTTGGGTGTCACGCCACATGCCTTTATGGTGGAAGCGATTCGTAAAGCGACGCTCGCGGCAGAGAAACAAGCTGCATTTCTCAATGACGCAGAGGCCGCACGTGCTGCAACTTTGAAGTCAGGATTGGGCTATGCGGCGGATGAGGTGCATCAACACTTGCGTGACCGCATTCAGAAAAAAATGGACGCGGCGAGTAAGAAAAAAACTGTCGCGCCTACAAAACTCACTGCCAAACCATGGCGCGCATAATTTATTCACAACGGGCGCTTGATGATCTCGAACGACTCGTTGATTTTTTATTTGACAGTGATCCTAACATCGCTTTACAAACCGTCGATTTAATTCAAGAAGCTATTTCGCTACTGGAGCATCATCCTCTGATTGGTCGCCCTATCAAAAATGAATTACGCGAGTTAGTGATTTCACGTGGCAATACTGGCTACGTTGGGTTATACAGTTTTGAAGAAATCGATGATGTGATTCTTGTTCTGGCAATTCGGCATCACCGCGAAGCTGGCTATCAAGATTAAATTTAGATTGAGACTTTCACCATTCAACATTCTCCTTCCACGCTATCTCACAAATATTCTCATGATCATCAATCACCAAGACCACATCACCGTCGCCCTAGCCCAAATCGCCCCCGTCTGGCTCAACCGCATCGCCACCACCACCAAGATGCTTAATTACGTGCAGCAAGCCGCACAGCAAGGTGCGCGCTTGGTTTGTTTTGGTGAGACTTTATTGCCCGGTTATCCGTTTTGGTTGGATCTGACCGATGGTGCGCGTTTTAATGATGAGGTGCAAAAGGATTTGCATGCGCATTATGTGCAGCAAGGGGTGGATATTGAGGCAGGTGATCTTGATGCATTTTGTGCGGCGGCGAAACAGTATCAGATTGCGATCATGCTCGGCTGTTTGGAGCGTCCGAAAGATCGCACGGGTTATAGCGTGTATTGCTCTTGCGTGTACATCGGCGCTGATGGTGTGATTGGCTCGGTGCATAGAAAATTGATGCCGACTTACGAAGAGCGCCTGACCTGGGCGGCGGGTGATGGACATGGCTTGCGTACGCATGCGCTGGATGGTTTTACTGTAGGTGGTTTGAATTGTTGGGAAAACTGGATGCCTTTATCGCGTGCTGCCTTGTATGCACAAGGAGAAGATTTGCATGTGGGAATTTGGCCTGGCAATTTGCGCAATACCGAAGACCTAACTCGCTTTATTGCGAAGGAAGGCCGTAGTTTTAGTATTGCCGTATCGGGCTTAATGCGCAAGCAGGATTTTCCGGTGGATACTCCGCATCTGGATCTGATTTTGGCGCGTTGCCCCGATGTCTTGGCGAATGGTGGTTCGTGTATCGCTGCGCCAGATGGTAGCTGGGTTGTTGAACCTGTAGTTGATCAAGAGTGTTTATTGATTGCGACTTTGGATAAAAATCACGTTCGGCGTGAACGGCAGAATTTTGATGTTGCTGGACATTATTCTCGACCCGATATTACGCGTTTGGTAGTGAATCGCCAGCGTCAACAGTTGGCTAGTTTTGAGGATTGATTTGGTTTTGTTTAGCGACTTTTCTGTTGTCGCGTGTTCTCGCTTTTGTTCGTCGGCTTGACTACACCACGTTCGGCAAGTTGACGTTCATTTTTCAGATGATTGGCGTTTGTTTGCTTGAATACGTTTGCAATTGCTGAGGCGCCCTCATCCCCTGCCCTTCTCCCGCTTGCGGGAGAAGGGAGTTTAGGACAGTACGAATGCAAAGAATTTCACTCGATTTACTCAGAGGCGCTCGCTAATTTCACGACGCTATCTTGCTGCATGTTTTTTAAAGTTTGGATAGCCGCTTCTAAGCCTGCATCCTTGTTTGCACGCAAATCCATCTTGTTCAAACTCACTTGCTGATCTGGGATCACGCCGACGCGTTCTATGCGTTTGCCATTAACGGGGGCGAAGTCAATTTCGCTATACGCCAAAGCACCGCCGCCTGGTACATTGGCGTAACCCATGTAACCGAGCAAGCAGCCGCAGCTTGTTTCGCCTAAGACTTTGGCGCGACCTATGGCTTGCAAACTGCTGGCGAGAAACTCACTCGCGCTTGCGCTGTCACCATCGACCAAAACGATCACGGGGCCAAGATAAGGATTTTTCACTCCGCGCAATTCAAGCTCTAATTTGCCGATGCTAATTAATCCAAAAAACAAAGCTGGTGGTTTGCCGCTGCGCGTAATGCGTTTACCAATCGGCACGGTTCCTTGCACTAATTGATTCATCATGCCAAGAGAAACACCGAGTGAGCCGCCGCCGTTACCACGTAGATCAATGATTAAACCTTTAGCCTCGCGCACTTTGTCGTAATTGGCTTCAATTTGTTTGCCCAAACTGGCATCAAAACTACTCATGCGGATATAGCCAATCTGCTCATCCAACATTTTGCCGTTGAGACTATCGCTAACTGGCAATTGGGTGCGTTGTAAAACGACATCCATCGTGCTGCCATCATTCCGTTCTATTTGTAGAGCGACGTTATCGGTCGGTGCATCTAAGTCACCGCTATTCAATATGCGTTTCACCGACTTGGCTTGCGCTCGCTCTGAAGAATTTTTACGCACCTTACTCAACTGCAAGCGCCACCAATCATTTGCATCGACGCCTTCAATTTTTAATAGACGATTACCTTTAGTGATGCCTGCTTTCTCGGCGGGAGAATCTTTCGCAACACCCGTCACAATCAATTCGCCTTGCAATTCTGCGACGCCTAAACCAATGGTGTAAGCGGCTTTATCTTTAAAATAAGCATATTGTTTTGCTGAGAGCACACGGGTATGCGCGTCACCAAGTTCGCCTACCATGTTATCTAAACTTTTCCAAAATGCTTCATCACTTGGCGCGCTAAAAATGCGTGGTTGATATTCGTCTCCGACTTTTTTCCAATCCACACCATTCAAGTTCGGATCAACATAAGCCTCATTCACGCGGTTCCATACAAAATCATAGGCTCGTTGCTTGGTGTCGCTATCTAGCGCGACGCCTGCCGCAGGGGCATTATTTCCGAACCCACGCGTAAGTACATGATTCGGGTCTATCGCAGCACAGGCAAGCAGCAACTGAATTAGCGCTAAAGACAAGCTCCGTTTCAGCCACAGTTGAATCGTCATTTTTTGCATGCACTACTCACTTTCTTGATTAAATGAATCAAAATGAATTAATTAGGGGTTACAGTGGGATTACAGTATGGTAGGCGCATTCTAACTTTTCAAGCCAGTAATTACCACGGCAAGCGCTCTCCTTTGTAGCTCAAAAAGCTCCCGTGATCTTCGGCTTGTAGGCGATCGATCACCTCTAACATTTCTTGCGCTGCTTGCTCGGCGGATCGACCAATCTCTGCACCACGAAAAGGTTGGGATAATGCCGAGTTGACTGTACCAGGATGCAGCGCAAAGACGATCGCGTTGGGCTGGGTTCGCTTAATTTCTATCGCGGCGGTTTTGATCATCATATTTAATGCCGCTTTCGATGCGCGATAGCTATACCAACCACCGAGGCGATTGTCTTCTATGCTACCTACTTTCGCCGAAAGCAGCGCGAATACACCGCGCTGTTTATCGAGCAGCTTGGAAAAATGTCGCAGTACAATTGCAGGGCCAAAAGTATTCACCATAAAGGTCGCTTGCATTTGCGCCATGTTCAAGTCGCCTAATTTTTTCTCGGGCATAAATTCTTGCTGATGCAAAATACCAGCAGCGTGAATAATCAAATGAAACGGTCCTTGTGCTTTGATCTGTTCTGCCGCGTTTTGTATGCTGGCCTCATCAGTTAAATCGATTGCGGGATCTGAGTGTCGATGCAATGCGACGCCCTCCGCGCAGCGTGGATTTTGCTGCAAGGCACTGACAAATGCTGCACCGATTGCACCGCTCGCACCGATCACGCATGCGCGAAATTGTTCTGGGAAAGAGTGACATTGCATAGGATGGGCCTCTGTCGAAATAAAAACTAAATTATTTGGGGATGCTTACTTGGAATTCCGCCCGTTCAAGGGACATGCATCTAAACAAGTCGGAGTTCCAATAACACTCCCTCTCCCGCAAGCGGGAGAGGGTTGGGGTGAGGGAGATTAACAAGCGAAAACAACGTATCGACTACATATGCTCTAAATACAGAACGCGGCATTTAAATATGTATTTCGTCAATCTGAACTGCCCTCATCCCAGCCGTCTCCCGCTTGCGGGAGAAGGAGTGACCAACCAAATCTGAACATATATAAATACCTATACCCTAAAAAGGAAGAAATAAAACTAGCGCTTTAGTTTGTAGGGCGGGTGCAACCCGCGCCGCACATACACCGATCACGGTTGCACCACGTTTCGACCGCGCGGGTTGCACCCGCCCTACATAAAACACACATCAAAGCCAACCTTGCTTCCAGCGTTCGGCATCTTGCAATTCTCGCCAAGCGATGATTTGTTTATTACCGGAATAAACTGCTTCCATCTCGATTTCAGTAATCGGTAAACTCAAGTCTTCAGGTTGCAGCACGCGGCTGACCAAACAATGTTTTTGCTTGGCGATTACCTTTACCGCTGTCCATTTCGTCAGCAAAAGCTTTTTGGGATTCAGTTGAACTGGACGATCTCTTATTTGTAATTGCGCTTGATTTGGAGAATGCATTTTTACCTCACTTTTTATAGTCATAGCGCATCGAAATTCTGACGCAAATAAATCGCTCGTTCGCTCAAATCCTGCCTTGCTTCTGCGCTCATTTTTCGTAACTGCGGATACACCATACCGATGCGTGGATTGCTCGCCAATTGTTTTTCATTGCGTGAGAAGAAATCCCAATATAGCGCATTGAACGGACAAGCATTTTCGGTGGTGCGCTGCTTTTTATCGTACTGACAGCCCTTGCAATAATCGCTCATGCGATCAATGTAAGCGGCGCTCGATACATAGGGCTTGGTCGCTAACACACCACCATCAGCGTACTGACTCATGCCCAAAGTATTCGGCAATTCCACCCATTCAAACGCATCGATATACACACCGAGATACCACTCGTGAACACGCTGTGGGTGCAAACCAGCTAGCAGCGAGAAATTGCCGATCACCATTAAGCGTTGAATATGATGTGCATGCGCTTGCTGCAAAGATTGTCCAATCGCATGCGATAGGCAGCGCATCTTGGTCTTGCCGGTCCAAAACCACGTCGGCAATTCAGCTTGATGATCAAACGCATTTTCTTGCGCGTAATCGGGCATGAAATGCCAATACACGCCACGCACATATTCCCGCCAACCGAGGATTTGTCGAATGTATCCCTCGGCGGCGGCAATCGATACTTCGCCACGTGAGTACGCCGCTTCTACCGCGGCAATCACCTCGCGCGGGCTTAGCATCTTGACGTTTAATGCGAACGACAACAGCGAGTGAAATAAACGCCATGCCTTGCTACTCATCGCATCTTGAAAATCACCAAAATGTGGCAATGCCAAACGCACGAAGGCCTGCAATTGCGTCAAGGCTTCGTCACGGTGTAAAGGCCATGCAAATTCGCTGGCATTGGGTTCGCCAAAACTTTTCACGCCCGCATTTTGTATCGTCTCCCACAAGGCACTGTGATCGTGGCGTGGTCGAAAATCTTCTGGTTCCCACGGCAATCCTGACCATGCTTTACGATTATCGTGATCAAAATTCCATGCACCGCCAGTGGGATCTTGCCCCGTCATCAACACCTGATATTTGACCCGCATTTGTCGATAGAAATGTTCCATCAACCATTTCTTGCGACCTTCAAAAATCTTTCCCGCTTCTTCTCTCTGCGTTAGAAAGTGTTCGCTATCAAACATATAGCAACGCAAGGCCGTGGTTTGCGCAAATATCTGTAACTGTTGATCCAAACGATATTCATCAGGCGCTTGATATTGAAATTCTTGCGCTTGCACCATTTGCGCTAGTTTCTCAATATTGGCTGGAATCGCATGCAGATTGTCTGGATCATCTATCGTCAAGAAATGCACACGATGTCCTGCCAACTGCAAACGGCGCGCAAATTCACGCATGCCAGCAAAGATCGCGATGATCTTTTGCGCATGATGCAGCACATAATCCGTCTCTTGACGCACCTCCATCATCACGTACAACACATCGTCTTGCTGATGCGCAAACCAACTATGTTGTGAATTTAACTGATCACCTAAGATCAGGCGCAAGGTATGCGCGGGTTGCTGATTGTTGTTCATGATTTGGTTTACCGTGAGTTCCAAAGTGTTCGATAACTTCCGTCTGCATCATGCTGTTTTGCTTGCTTCTTCGGATCAAACCAACGCCCGCCTAAATAGCCGCGAGGATCGGTTCCTAAACCCGCCAAGTACAAGCAATTTCCTTGGTTGCTGTACACATCGTAATCAAGCAATTGCGATTCAAACCAAGCAGCAGCAACGCGCCAATCACCACCTAACTCATGCAGCCAATAACTGATGACTTGCTGACGCAGGCGATTCGATAAATACCCAGTACTGGTCAGCTCACGCATGGCAGCATCAATCAAAGACTCACCCGTCATCGATTGCGTCCACGCTTGAAATTTTTGCGCATCAAAAGCAGGCAAATCGACGGGTAGTTTTGATAAACCGCTGGCACGATACAGCCGCACGCCGTACTTGCAATGCAAATAGCGAAAATAATCACGCCACAGCAATTCAAACCAAATCCAATAAGTGCTGTCGCTTTGTCCTTTCTCCGCTTCAAACTCGCGCAATGCAGCCATCACTTGCGGTGCCGAAAGCGCACCACTCGCCAGCCATGGCGAGAACTTGGTCGAAAAGCGCGTACCCTGTAATTGATTACGTGTTTGTTTATAAGAATGTGGCAACTCAGAAGAGAAGTAGTTTTTTAGATGCGCATGTGCAGCACGACTGCCGCCGCGAAACTCGGGCAAGAAATAGGGGAAGGAACTGCGCACATCGTGAATATCATGCATGACCTGAGTATCAACATCGTCAAGGGCGTCAAGTTGAGGCTGGCTTTGCTTACTCAAATGCACAGAAAATTTTTCTAATGTGGCGTCACGCAATGCGAACGATGCAGAGAGTGCACATGATACTACTTGGCGTATCGGATATGCCGCGTGTTCTATCTTGTGTCGAAATGCCGTGAACTGATCTGGCATCTGCGTTATGTCGAAATCGAACGATGTCGGATCGTACATTGTCGATTGCCATACTGCTTGCACATCGATCTGCAATGCCCGCACAGCATCTACCTGCGCGCGCTCTTCTGGTGCCGCGATATCTTCGCAAAAGAAGGTCTGAAGCGTATACGTTTGCGCGAGTGCCGCCAAAAATGCTGATTGCGCGCTTAGTTCTCCTTCCAATTCCATCAATTCAAATCCAAACTGCTGCAACTGCTCGCGTAAATCTAACAAACTATCGCGCAAAAAATATCGACGATGAGCCGATAAACGCGCAAAACCCCACTGCGTTTGTTCGACATGCAAAGTGCCTTGCGCAGAGGTGTGACAAAACAGCGGAAGCAATTGCGCTCCCGTACGCTGCGCGTATGCACAGGCAGCATTTAATGCCGGATTATCTTCAACTCGAAGATCATTTCGAAACCAATAAACAACTAGTTTTTTCATATGTGCTTTACCGAGGCGATTGCAGAATTGCTAGTTAAATTTTTCACCGATGCGCTAGGCCGTGCTCGACGACAACGCTCAGAGCAATACTTGACTGAAGCCCAGTCTTTTTCCCACTTCTTACGCCAAGCAAAAGATAAACCACAGACTTCACATAGCTTGCTTGGTAAATCCGATTTTTTACGCATTTTCATGACGCGCTTTCTCGAGAATATTCAATTTCAATACTGAATGCCCT
The DNA here is from genome assembly GCF_018139645.1 of Affinundibacterium baiyunense. GTDB lineage: Bacteria > Pseudomonadota > Gammaproteobacteria > Burkholderiales > Burkholderiaceae_D > Undibacterium > Undibacterium baiyunense. Next base: position 270,191 of record NZ_JAGSPM010000005.1, on the reverse strand, counting down.
CTGCCTGCGCGACGCGCACTAAAGCTTGCTCTAACGCAGAACGTGCATGCGCCGCTGTGTAATGCAAATCGCGATGCAGACTTGCGTCTTCTTCGTTACGGTTCTCACATTGCGCGCTGTAGCGTTCAAAACTGGTCAGCATTTGCAGCAAGTCGACTAGATGACGAGGACATTCGCAGTGAATACTCGTGGCAAATTTGGCGATGTGCGTTAAGTGTTCATCATCGAGCAAACGCGCTGGGATTAAATTGCTTTTCTTATTTCGAGCGGCATCAACTGGTCGCATGCCATTTTTCTTCACGCGGCCCATGCGCCCCTGTTGCTCGGCGAGCGTCAGTGCGCGCGCCATTGCAACGCGGCATAGATGGTCTATTTCGAGCATGTCAGCGGGAATGCGTGCAACATGAAAACCTGCAAGTCGCAATTGACGAATCGCGTCACTTGATGCAAATCGATACAGAATAAGTACCGCTGTTGCCTGACAAGCTTGTTGAGCTAATCCTAAGAGTGGAATTTGTTCTTCTGGTGCAGTCAATTCACCTTGTTCGACTACCATCACATCGACTTTGACATCCTTCAACTGCATCGGTGCTTGTTTCAAATTGAAGGCAGTTTGCACCAAGCTCAATTTGCTTTGATCTGGATCTAGATTAATCAAAGATTGGCGCAACATCACGCCGACCAACGCAATTCTCAACATACCATTACTGAGTTGTACTTGCGATTTTGCCGCAGGCAAATTTGCCACCGCGCTTAACATCGCCAGTAACTGTTGCAAATCAAGATGCGCCACCGCACCAATCGAATTGCCGGCATCAACCAATTGCTTGATCAGACCCAAACGCCGCACATCCTCAAATGAATACTGCCGCTGACCACGTTCTGAGCGACTTGGGTCTGTCACGCCATAGCGCCGCTCCCACACACGTAAAGTCTCCACAGGAACACCTGACAAACGCGCTGCAGCACCACTGCGATAAGTGGCATTCGCCTCATTGGCGGCCGACTTTACTGTTTGATTATTCATAGTTCACCCACTTTTTTAGCAAATTGATCGAAAAAGAACTGATTCAAGAAATGACAAAATACCGGACAAGAACCGATATTGAACCGAATAAAATCATCATAACACAAGTTTTAACGGTTCACTTATTGGACATCATTTCCGTTTTGGACTACTCTATATCAAACAGGATAAGTCAATAATTCATTATCAAAAATCTCACGCAACTTCGCAGCGATAACAATGACAGCAATGAAAAACGCGCCAATACAAATAAATATGCACTACGAAAAACAAGCAGCAAAGCCAATTTGCACAGTTTATTTCGATGGTACATGTCCCTTGTGTGCGAAAGAAATCGCCACCTACCAAACATGGCGAGGCGCTGACAAAATTGAATGGATAGATGCAAGCCGCTGCGAAGAAATCGAGCTAGGAACACAACTCAATCGACAACAAGCGCTCAACAAATTGCATGCACGTGATGAAACGGGACAACTTGTATCAGGAGCGGCTGCATTTATTTTGATGTGGCGACAATTGCCTGCCCTTCAATGGGCCACGCCCTTACTCGAAAGGCGCTGGGTAATTGCTTTGTTAGATAATTTGTACCACGTCTTTCTAAAGTTTCGACCGCTTTGGCGCAAGCCAGTTGGCGAAAAAATTGATCGCCAATTTTGATCAACTAAGCAGTACCGAGAATCAAATCAATTAACTACATTATCTAAAAAGGAATTCATGATGAAATCACGTCGTCAATTTTTAATTCAAGCCGTTCCCGCTGCCTTAGGTTTGGGAGCCGCACTCAAGGTCAATGCTCAAGCAAATCGCGCCGATGAAGCAGCGCCCGGTTCAGTTGCTCTTGGCTATAAACATGACGCAAGTAAAGTGGACGCCAAAAAATTTCCTGCGTATGCGGCTGGAAAAAATTGCGCTAACTGCATGTTGTATCAAGGTAAAGCAACAGACGCATGGGCAGATTGTGCCGCCTTAGGTAACAAGCAAGTCTCTGCAAAAGGCTGGTGCATGGCATGGACAAAGAAAGCCTAAACCATGACGTCAACAATTTATCAAGCGGCTATGAACAACGCTACCGTCGATCAAGCTACCATCGATAGAGTGATACAAATGGCGTGGGAAGATCGCACCACTTTCGACGCCATCCAACGCCAATTTGGCTTGAACGAAAGTGCAGTGATTCGACTAATGCGTAAGTCGATGAAAGCATCGAGCTTCAAAATGTGGCGTAGCCGCGTGGCTGGACGCAAAACAAAACATCAAGCTTTGCGCAGCGATGAGGTAAAGCGATTTAAATCGCGTGATCAGAAGAATCGGGATTTTTGAACCAAATTTCTTAGAGCCCGATTTTCAACATGAGAATTTAGAAATCAAACCCCAGCTGCGGCGCTTGCTCGATATCACTGGTCGAACCGGCGTCTTGCTGTTTTACTCGTTTAGTCGATTTTCCTACGCGCTTTGCACTTCCTGCGCTGCGTAATTTAGGTGCGCTACGTGTATTACGTGACCCGTGTTTCTTTACTACCGCTGATTTCGCTGCCCTCACTTCCGCTTGTCCACGCACTGCAAATAGTTTTGCTTTTGCTTCACGTGTCGCGACATCTAGATCAACTACGGGAATAGGAATTTCTCGTCCAAGCTGTATGCCGCATGCAGCTTGGACATCTGCTGGCATAGTCCAAGGTTCAAACAAAAACAAATCAGGTACTTTACGCATCGCCGGCAACCAGCGTCGCACAAAGATGCCTTTCGGATCATGATCATGCGCTTGTTTAATTGGGTTATATACGCGTGGCACATTGATACCTGTAGTACCCGCTTGCATTTGCATTTGGCTCCAATGTATACCCGGCTCATAGTCGATAAATTGCGTCGCCAACCAAGTACCAACCCGCCGCCAATCTAACCACAACGGATAGGACGCGACGGAGACCAACATCGCGCGCATACGAAAATTAATCCAGCCAGTCTCACGTAACATGGCGATACAGGCATCGACCATAGGCCAACCTGTACGACCTTGAATGAGTGCTTGAAAATGGGCTTCATTCCAATCCTGCTCGCGCAAACCATCGTAACCACGATGCATATTTTGATATTCAATCTCGGGTTCTGATTCCAATTTTTGAATGAAGTGGCAATGCCAGTACAGCCGGCTAATAAAAGCATTTAGACCCTGCTTCATTCGTCCCGCGGATGGATGAAGCGACATGACCGCATCCTCATGCAGTTGCTCCATACGCTGTACCGTCGCATGCACGACTTCACGCAAGCTTAAACAGCCAAACGTCAAATAAGGTGACAGCCTAGAACAAGCATCTGGCGCTGATAAGGGAGAGGAAATTCCACCACGATAATAGGCACTACGTTCAAGTAAGAAAGACGACAATACAGCAAGACCCGCTTGACGCCCACCGCGCTGCCGACGTGGCGTATCAGCTTGGTGCAAATGAAGTCGATCAGCAGAAGGCGGCAACGCATCTTGCCACGGCATATCCACGAACTGCAATTGTGCCGGCACAGGCAAGCAATTTTGCTCAACGTGAGCGTCCCAACTTGCCTTCCAATGATCACGATCAGCCAAACGCCGCACCACGCCAAATTGTCGGAACTCTAACCAATTAATTTGTTGAGTACGACACCATCGCCCAACCGCCAAATCACGTTGATAAGTCCAAGCATTACCCGTTTCTTCATGCGCATACAAACTGTGAAAAGGCGCTCGTTCATGCAAAGCCTGTAACACTTCCAACATATCGCCAGTCACGACCTGCAAACGACCGCCGTGCTGTTTCAATTCCACATAGAGATCACGCAAACTCTCTAGGATGAACTCAAAATGCTGGCGCGCTGCATCCGCTTGCTGCCACAGGTCTGGTTCGACAACATATAAACAAAGGATAGGGCCGCGTGATGCCGCCTCAAACAAAGCGGCATGATCATGCAAGCGCAAATCGCGTTTGAACCAAACAACGCTGTAAGACATAGATAAAAAGCGAAAAGAAATTGAGGTTCTTAGTATTCCAGATCGCTATCAGCGTCGCCTCAAGAAATGCGGGTCAAGCTGCACTAGTACTCATACCGGACAATTTTTTATCCCTTATACGGAAAATAACGATCTCGTAAGCGCATGAACGGTGTCTCGACGAATCGATACAATACATACGCTGCTAACAAACTCACTGCAAACATCGCAGCAATTCCCAGCGCTGATTTCACCGAAATATCCCAAGCTTGGAATGGACGTAGCAAAGCATTCATTAGCGGTTTATGCACTAAATACAGTGCATACGACCACAGCGCTAAAACAGATGCGCCGTGGATGCGCAACCGATATAGATAAGAATTGGGACTTAATCCCGCCAAAGTCAATAGCGCAAATCCACAAGCTAAAATGCTATAGACAAAGGTCGTAGTGAACCACAAAAAGCCCTGCCCTTCGACAAAACTAAAGTGAGTGAACAACACCATCGCCAGCGCAGTCGTTACCACGCCCGCGATGAAACTATGGTGACCGTACCTAAGTGAGCGGGTCCAAATCGGCGAATGAAAATTCTTCAACATAGCCAATGCCACGCCGGGTAGCAACTCATCAAAGCGACACCAAGTTGAATAGTAAATGTGGATGTAGTACTGGATATAGTCATCACCAACTTGCTGCCACATCCAATAACGCATGCCTGCAGCCGCGGCCATTGCTAACAACAAGACGGACCACATGGCGCGAACCGATTTTAAGGTCGCAATCGTAACAATCGCTATCAAAGGCAAGACGATATAAAACTGTTCTTCGATACTCAGCGACCACGCATGCGAAAATGCCGAGCCCGGTTTTAAATCAAAATTTTGTGTGAAGGTAAGAAACTTCCAAAGTGGCGTTACTGCGTTACCTCCTGCTTCGACCGGAAACAGAAAATAGATCGCCAGCACCACATAGAAATTCGGTAATGTTCGCAATGCGCGGCGGATATAAAAGGTCTTGAGCGAAAATCCCTGCTCACCTTTTAGACCTGCAAATATTTGATTACCGATCAAATAGCCACTCAAGACAAAAAACAAATCGACCCCAACCCAACCGATTTCACTCAGAAAACCAAAGCTAGGCTCATGGCTGACAAATACCATGTAGTGATACATCAAAACCAACAGGATCGCGCAGGCACGCAGGGTATCGAGGCCGTTGATACGTGAATTGATCGATAAGGATTGCATAAATATGTCGCTGAAGAAGGACTCGTGATTATGCGACAACAGCTATCAAAATGAATCGTGTTTTAAACGATTTATTTCTGTGATTTATTTAAGCGGCCTCTACAAACCACAAGTCATCGACAGCGCAAAAGTTAACAACGAAGAATACATAAATAACTTAAACGATCATTCTCTAAAGTAAACTTTAAACATCAATAAAAAACAATTACTTGCCAAAAGCATCAGTCTAAAATCTTCTAACTAAGTCGTTCAACAATATTTAATCTTCTTTAATCCAAAATTGCAAAAAACTCTATTGAAAAAAAGAGGCTAGCTGGTATATTGCGCGACTTTCGAAAAATATACCGCTTATTACTTAAGCAGGGAATTTCTTCTAAAAGCCCCAATACATCTTCAGATTCGAAAACAACTAGCGATCTGTATTTGCGCATCTTTATTCACTGGTCACCAATTTGACCAAAAAAATTTAGTTTGGCTCATTCATTAGTCATTTGTAGAAACGGCTAATGATTGCGCATTTATGAACTTTGATGCTCGAAATATCATCCGATAACCAGTCACAAAGAAAACTTGATCATGAAAAAAACAAAATTTGGCCTCAATATTTTTCAAAAACTATTGTTGGTTTTATTGCTTGTATCGCTGATTCCCCTAGTCAGCCTTTGGTATATCAATGCAAAGCAAGCCCGTAGCGATATGGATAACTATATCTCACAGACGATGATATCAACTGCAGATACGATTGAAATGGGCGTCAATGCATGGGATAGCATGAACATTCGCGCCTTACGCCAAGTCTCACGCATAGACGACATGACTTCTATGCAAGCAGAAAAACAAAATCCCATATTAAAAGCATTGACCGAGACTTATGAGTATTCATTTTTAACTTTAACGATAGGCCTAAATGGTGACAATATTGGGCGAAGTGACGACAAATCTCAGAATTACTACGGCGACCGTAGCTATGTTCAAGCCATCTTAAAGGGGGCAAAGATTGGTCGCGAAGTATTGTTAAGTAAAACCACAGGAAAACCATCCTACGTTTTGGCTGAACCGATCCGCAAAAACACAGGCGAACTTGCTGGCGTCATCGCCATGGTAATGAATTTGACCGATGTATCGAAAACGATCGTTGATACCAAGCTTGGTGAAACCGGCCACGCAATTTTGTTAGATCAACACAATAAAGTTATTGCGCATGGGCGTGCCGACAAGGTAAAGACTGCATTGCAAGATTTCAGCAATCATCCAGCCATTGCGTTAGATGAAGCGAGCGTCAAACCAACATCGTATAAAGATGGCGACAAAAATGTTTTGGCATTCAAACGCAAATTGCCACAAGGTTGGACACTCATCGTTGAGCAAGACTACGATGAAGCATATAGCTCAATCAAAAAAATGGAAGCAGAAGCACGTAATTTGATCTTGATCACCATTGCATTAGTATTCGGTATTGCTTTTGTAGTTGGTAAACAATTGACACGGCCGATCAATGAATTGACTACAATCGCTTCAGAATTAAGTCGCGGTCAATTTGATTTAGAAATGCCGCAAACTCAGCGTGGCGATGAAATTGGCGCTTTAGCCTTAGCGATCGAACGCATGGGCATTAGCGTAAAAATGGCGATGGATCGCTTACGTAAGAAAAGTGCTGAATAAGGGGGTGCACAATGAATCAGCAGAGCTTTAGCCCTTTCTTCGAGATCATCGACGACATCAAACAATTGTGTGAACAGGGTCGAACAGGGACAATTTTTCTCGTCAGCGATAATAATCGTATGGCACAAGTATTTTTAGAGAATGGGAATATCGCCTCGATTTTATGCCGAGGACAGCGCGGACAAGAGGCACTAAATAGCTTAAGCAATATGCAAAGTGTGCGACTACGCTTCGATGATACGATCAAGATCGCACCAAACCGAGATGGGCTTTCAAATCAAACTGTTTTTGAGACCTTGTTAAAGGCTGCGGGCAAATTATCAGGTATCTCTGCAAGCGTCACGGCGAAGATGGCTGCACCAGCGGCACCTACAACGCCATCAGTCGCTAGCCCAGCAAGTTTTAGCATTAACGCAGATACCAAAAAGTTAGTACAAGATACGTTGACAATCTATATTGGTCCATTTGCAGAAATCGTATGTCAAGATCACTTTGATAAAGCTATTAACTTACGTGGGCTCATTGAGCAACTAGCTGGAGAAATTCCTAATGAAACTAGCGCAAATCAATTTCGTTCTGAATTGTTGAAAAAACTCAAACTTTGAACGAGTTAATCTCAGAGAAAAAATGTATTAAGTAATAAAAAAGGGAAATGTGCAAAAGTCGCATTTCCCTTTTTTCTATGTACACGCCAAACGAAGTATCGTTGATGGCAGTAGTAACCGAGACTTACTGATAACGAGCCAAGCTGCGCTCCAAATGCGGCGCCAACATTTGTGGTGAATTGATCGACATACCAAGCTCATTTAACAAGCCATCTTGAATGCCATATACCCAACCGTGCACTTCAACTGATTGACCTCGCTCCCAAGCATCTTGAATGATTGTCGTTTGGCAGACGTTCACCACTTGCTCGATCACATTCAACTCACACAAGCGATCGACACGTACTTTCTCAGGCAGCACTTCACCTAAATATTTTTCATGTTTTTGGTGCACATCTTGTACATGGCGTAACCAGTTATCAGCCAAACCCACACGACGACCAGTCAAAGCCGCTTGCACACCGCCGCAACCATAATGGCCGCAAACAATAATATGTTTTACCTTTAGTACATCTACCGCAAATTGCAATACCGACAGACAGTTCAAATCGGAATGAACAACTAAGTTAGCAATATTACGATGTACGAATAACTCACCAGGCAATAAACCCAACAATTCATTCGCGGGAACACGGCTATCTGCACAACCTATCCACAGATATTCAGGGCTTTGTTGTTCTGCAAGTTTTTTAAAAAAATTAGCATCGCGGCTCAGAATCTCTGCAGCCCAATCACGATTATTTTCAAATAATTGATCCGGAGTAACGCTTCCGCGTATAACTTCTCTCATATTCTTCCCTCTTTATTTTTAGCGACGACATTTTACCTTTTTTAGAGGAATCAATCGAATTAAACCCCACAAAATCAAAGCCTTAAACGTCCGAGCATAAAAAAAGCGCAGATAAAAAATTATCTGCGCTTTGATTTACCATCAATAACTTCTCTATTCAAAGAACTTTTTGACTTTATCCATCCAAGATTTACTTTGCGGGCTGTGTTTAGAACCACCTTCAGTCGTCAGCTGTTCAAAACTACGCAACAAATCCTTCTGCTTCTCAGTCAACTTCACTGGCGTTTCAATCACAACGTGGCAGAATAAATCACCAGCATAGCCAGAACGAACACCTTTAACACCTTTACTACGCAAGCGGAAAGTTTTACCCGATTGCGTACCTTCAGGGATCGTAAATGTCGCCTTACCACTTAAAGTTGGCACTTCGATGTCGCCACCTAAAGCGGCCTTAACAAAGGAAATCGGAATTTCGCAATGCAAATCATCACCTTCACGCTGGAAAACCTGATGTGGTTTGATATGGATCTCAACATACAAATCACCTGGCGGACCGCCATTAATACCTGGCTCACCATTACCTGAAGAGCGAATCCGCATGCCGTTATCGATACCAGCAGGAATCTTCACTTCCAAAGTCTTGTTGCGCTTGATGCGACCAGTTCCATTACATGGATTACATGGGTCGGTAATCATCTTGCCGGTGCCATGACACTTAGGACAGGTTTGTTGAATACTGAACAGACCTTGTTGCATACGTACTTGCCCGTGACCTGCACAAGTCGTACAAGTGACGGGGGAAGTACCTGGCTTGGCGCCAGATCCATGACAAGTTTCGCATTCGTCATAGCTTGGTACGCGTATCGTCGTATCAAAACCGTTGGCCGCCTGCTCCAAGGTAATTTCTAGGTTGTAGCGTAAATCGGCACCACGATACACCTGTGGACCAGAGCTACGGCCACGACCACCGCCAAAAATGTCGCCAAAAATGTCGCCAAATGCATCAGCAAATCCAGCGCCGTGACCACCGCCACCGCCGCCCATATTAGGATCGACACCAGCGTGACCATAGCGGTCATAAGCTTCGCGTTTTTGCGGATCAGACAGCATTTCATAAGCTTCTTTTGCTTCTTTAAATTTGTCTTCCGCAGTTTTGCTGTCTGGATTTCTGTCCGGATGATATTTCATCGCCAGCTTGCGATAAGCCTTTTTGATTTCATCATCTGAGGCATTTTTTGCAACGCCCAGAATTTCGTAAAAATCACGCTTCGCCATCTCGATTACACCTTGTTTTCATTAGAGTATTGCGTTTATCAAGCTTCTAAACCTCTCAACACAGAGACACAGAGGCACAAAGAAAAACAACTAAAGCATCTGTTTTTCTCTGTGAACCTCTGTGTCTCTGAGCCTCTGTGTTTAGAGGCTTTGACTTACTTTCCGCTAGATTACTTGCTGTCTTTCACTTCTTTAAAGTCAGCATCGACTACATCATCATCTTGTGGTTTCGCATCTGCGCCAGGTGCCGCACCTGCTGCGCCGCCAGCAGCGGCTTGCTGTGCTTGCATGTCTGCGTACACTTTTTCACCCAACTTTTGTGATACTGTCGACAAGTTACCGAGCTTGGTATCGATCTCAGCTTTATCGCCTGATTTCAAGACATCTTCCAACTCTTTAATCGCGGCTTCAATTTTCTCTTTCTCACCAGCTTCTAACTTATCGCCGTGTTCAGCCAAAGCTTTCTTGGTTGAGTGAACCAATGCATCACCTTGATTGCGAGACTCAGCCAATTCTTTGACTTTTTTGTCTTCTTCCGCATTCAATTCCGCGTCTTTCACCATTTTTTGAATTTCTTCTTCGGTCAAACCTGAGTTTGCCTTAATGGTGATCTTGTTCTCTTTACCCGTACCTTTATCTTTCGCGCCGACGTGCAGAATACCGTTGGCATCAATGTCAAAAGTCACTTCAATTTGTGGTGTACCACGTGCTGCTGGTGGGATACCTTCCAAATTGAATTCACCCAACGCTTTATTCTTAGCTGCGATTTCACGTTCACCTTGGAACACTTTAATCGTTACCGCAGGTTGGTTGTCATCCGCAGTGGAGAACACTTGGCTGAACTTGGTTGGAATCGTTGTGTTCTTCTGAATCATCTTCGTCATCACACCGTGTAATGTCTCGATACCCAAAGACAATGGTGTTACGTCCAACAACAAGACGTCTTTACGATCGCCAGACAAGACAGAACCTTGAATCGCCGCACCAACCGCAACCGCTTCATCAGGATTCACGTCTTTACGTGGTTCTTTACCGAAGTATTCTTTGACCAATTCTTGCACTTTCGGCATACGAGTCATGCCACCAACCAAGATCACATCATCGATGTCAGAGGTTTTTACGCCTGCATCTTTGATTGCCAAGCGGCATGGCTCGATGGTTTTTTGAATCAACTCTTCAACCAAAGCTTCCAACTTAGCGCGAGTGATTTTCAAGTTCAAATGCACAGGTGCGCCGTTTGCCATCGCGATATATGGCTCATTGATTTCTGTTTGCTGTGAGCTAGACAGTTCGATCTTCGCGCGTTCTGCAGATGCTTTGATACGTTGCAAAGCGATAGGATCTTTAGACAAATCCAAACCATTGATTTTCTTGAACTCGTCAATGATGTAGTCGATCACACGTTGGTCGAAGTCTTCGCCGCCCAAGAAAGTATCGCCGTTAGTCGACAATACTTCGAATTGCATTTCGCCATCGACGTCAGCGATTTCGATAATGGAAACGTCGAACGTACCACCACCCAAGTCATATACAGCAATCTTACGATCGCCTTTTTCTTTTTTGTCGAGACCGAATGCCAATGCCGCTGCTGTTGGTTCGTTGATGATACGTTTTACGTCCAAACCAGCGATACGACCTGCATCTTTAGTCGCTTGACGTTGTGCATCGTTAAAGTAAGCAGGAACAGTAATAACCGCCTCTGTTACTTCTTCACCGAGATAGTCCTCAGCGGTCTTTTTCATCTTACGCAACACTTCCGCAGAAATTTGCGGCGGCGCCAATTTCTTGTCACGCACTGAAACCCATGCATCACCGTTGTCTGCTTTAGAAATGCTGTATGGCATCAAGCCGATGTCTTTTTGTACTTCTTTTTCATCAAACTTACGACCGATCAAGCGCTTTACCGCATACAAAGTGTTTTTTGGATTAGTCACTGCTTGGCGTTTTGCTGATGCACCAACCAAAATTTCGCCATCTTCTTGATACGCAATAATGGATGGCGTGGTACGCGCACCTTCTGCATTTTCGATCACTTTTGGCTGGCCGCCTTCCATTACAGCGACGCAAGAGTTGGTTGTACCCAAATCAATACCGATCATTTTTCCCATGATATTTCCCTATCCTTAAAAATTATATTTTTGAACTTGGCGAGCCACACTTTGCAAAAATCATCAAACTGTGCCCTTCTGTTTCTGATGTATGGCAAATAAACTGCTTTTCAAGATACTTTTCGCATTTTCTTTAGATTTTTATGCGTTTTCTCTTACTTTTTGCTGTTTTTATCTCGTTCTAGACTGATTTACAGCGCACAACGAGCGCATTTAGGCGCTCTCCAAATCAATATTACTTGCTGAATTTACTTACCCTGTGCAACGGTCACCAATGCTGGACGCAACAAACGATCTGCAATCATGTAACCTTTTTGCAAGACTGTCACAATCGTGTTTGCTTCTTGTTCTGCAGGCACCATCGATACCGCTTGATGCTTGGTCGGATCAAGTTTCTCACCCTGTTGTGGATTAACCTCAAGCAGGCGATTTTTCTCGAAAGCGGCATTGAGTTGCTTTAAAGTCATCTCAACACCTTCTTTAATTGATTCGACCGTTTGCGTTTCAACTTTCAAGCCCATCTCGAGACTATCTTTTACTGGGACTAAAGATTCTGCAAAGCTTTCAATCGCAAATTTATGTGCTTTTGAAATATCTTCTTGCGCACGACGGCGAATATTTTCACCTTCCGCCTTGGCACGCATAAACGCATCTTGCAATTCCAGCACTTTCGCTTCTAGCTGCGCTAAGGTCTCAGCAGAAACACCTGGCTCGATGACCGCCTCAGGTTCAACCTGATTTTGTGCAGCAGCTGCCTGTAAGGCTTCAACATCAACTGATGTTGCTATTGTTTCAGTATTTTCTACTGGTTTATCTTGCTCTTGCATTCACAATCTCCATAAAAATCAAGCATTGCCCCTGTAAATGAGGTGGGTATTCGACAATTCAAGAGGAAAAATGCGCTTTTTTGCGTAAAAAACATAAATAACTTAGCAAAAAGTGAGGAATATGGAATTCAAATTGCCTTAATTGCAACTCACATATCCAGTGAGGTATAAAAAGCACTACTCAGATACCGAAATAACACCCAAGTGGCGTAAAATTGCGGACTTTCATAAAAAAACATTCAAGATCGGATTTCAGCATGATTTTAGTGACTGGCGGCGCAGGCTTCATTGGCGCAAATTTTGTTCTGAATTGGCTCGCAACAAATAATGAGGCGGTCATTAATCTGGATAAGCTCACCTATGCTGGCAATCTTAATAATCTCAGTTCACTAAAAGATGACACACGTCATTTGTTTGTGCATGCCGACATTAATGACAAAGCAACGGTTAATCGTCTATTACAAGAGCACCAACCCCGAGCGATTGTTCATTTTGCAGCAGAAAGCCATGTTGACCGTTCGATTCATGGTCCTGCCGCTTTCATCGAAACCAATGTCAACGGCACGTTTAGCCTTTTAGAATCCGTTCGGAGCTATTGGCAAGCTCTGCCAGATGCAGAAAAAGCGGCATTTCGCTTTTTGCATGTTTCAACCGATGAGGTGTATGGCAGCTTAGAAGCGAATGATCCGCCATTTACGGAAACCACCCCTTACGCGCCGAATAGCCCTTACTCTGCATCAAAAGCTGCATCCGATCATCTGGTCCGCGCTTACCACCATACTTATGGTTTACCGACCTTAACCACCAATTGCTCCAACAACTACGGTCCTCTGCACTTTCCAGAAAAACTGATTCCACTGGTAATTACCAATGCTCGCGCCGGAAAAGATTTACCGATCTATGGTGATGGTAGCCAAGTCAGAGATTGGTTATACGTGAGCGACCATTGCGCTGCCATTCGCCGCGTTTTAGAGTCGGGTCGTCCGGGTGAAACCTATAACATCGGTGGTTGGAACGAAAAAACCAATTTAAATGTGGTGCACACCATTTGCGATCTACTAGATGAATTGCAGCCAAAAGCGAATGGCAGCTATCGCGATCAAATTCGCCATGTAAAAGATAGACCCGGCCACGATAAACGCTATGCGATTGACGCACGCAAAATTGAGCGCGAACTTGGTTGGAAACCAGCCGAGTCATTTGAAACTGGTTTGCGTAAAACGATTAGCTGGTACTTGGCAAACGATGCATGGACCGAACAAGTTCTCTCTGGCGAATACAAGAATTGGGTTAATCTGCAATATCAAAATCAGGCATAAGCCCTGAGTAAATCCGTAGCAACCAAGACATCTCAGAAAACCAAAAAGAAGAGACCTACATGACGCAAACTCAACGTAAAGGCATCATATTGGCAGGCGGCTCAGGCACCCGTCTTTATCCTGTGACGAAGTCGGTATCCAAGCAGTTGTTACCGATCTACGATAAACCGATGATTTATTACCCACTAACGTCATTGATGTTAGCGGGCATACGAGACATTCTCATTATCTCAACACCACAAGATACACCTCGCTTTCAAGAACTTCTTGGTGATGGCGCACAATGGGGAATTAATCTCAGCTATGCGGTTCAACCTTCGCCAGATGGGTTAGCACAAGCTTTCATTATCGGTAAAGAATTTGTCGGTAATTCACCGTCCGCTCTAATTCTAGGTGACAATATTTATTACGGTCACGAGTTTGAAGCGATGCTGCGTAGTGCGGATAACAATCAAGATGGCGCAACCGTTTTTGCTTACCACGTGCATGATCCTGAACGCTATGGTGTGGTGGATTTTGACGCACAGCGCAATGCGATTAGCATAGAAGAAAAACCACTCAAACCAAAATCAAACTACGCCGTCACAGGTCTGTATTTTTACGACCAACAAATTTGCGATATTGCAGCCAACATCAAACCTTCGGCACGTGGCGAATTAGAAATTACTGATGTGAATAATGTCTATTTACAACAGGGTCAGTTGAAGGTTGAATTGATGGGGCGCGGTATGGCGTGGTTGGATACTGGTACGCATGACTCCCTTTTAGATGCAAGTCAATTTATCGCTACGATAGAAAAACGCCAAGGTCTAAAAGTGGCCTGTCCTGAAGAGATCGCCTTTCGTAAAGCCTATATTAGCGCCGCACAACTTGAACAACTTGCACAGCCCTTAAAGAAAAATGAGTACGGCCAGTACTTGTTGCGCTTGCTGAATCAAAAAAGTTTTTAAAAGTATTTTATGAATATTATCCAAACTGATTTACCAGAAGTCCTTATTTTAGAGCCCAAAGTATTTGGCGATGAACGTGGCTTTTTTTACGAGAGCTTTAATGCCAAAACCTTTGCAGCATGCACAGGCATCCAGACAGAATTTGTACAAGATAATCATTCTCGCTCTGCCAAAGGTGTATTGCGTGGATTACATTATCAAATTCAACATGCGCAAGGTAAATTGGTACGCGTAATCGCAGGTGAAGTATTCGACGTCGCAGTTGATGTACGTCGTAGTTCACCGAACTTCGGCAAATGGACCTCAGCGGTTTTATCCGCCAACAATTCTCGCCAAATGTGGATTCCACCTGGCTTCGCCCATGGATTTATTGTTACCAGTGACTATGCGGAATTTCTGTATAAAACAACCGACTATTGGGCACCAGAATATGAGCGCTGCCTTCTGTGGAATGATCCTGCATTAGGAATTCACTGGCCACTTGATAGTGTTGTGAATGGCGCACCTGCTTTGTCTGGCAAAGATCAATTGGGCAAATTATTGGCAAATGCTGAGGTTTTTGCATGAGAATTTTGTTGACGGGAACAAGCGGTCAACTTGGTCGTACTTTAGCGACAAATTTAGCTGATGTCGCTGAACTGATCACCCCACGCCGAGCCGATTTAGATCTATCAAACAGTGCATCGATTGCGTCCTACATTCAACAATGCAAACCCGATTTGATCATCAATCCGGCTGCCTACACTGCGGTCGATTTGGCAGAAAAAGAAAGCGAACTAGCTTATCGCGTCAACGCCGAAGCTCCGGCCGTCTTGGCACAAGAAGCAAAGCGTTTGAGTATTGGCTTAATCCACTTTTCAACTGACTATGTTTTCGATGGTGGTAAAGTCAATTCGGATGGAACGGCTAGCGCCTACACAGAACAAGATCAATGCGCGCCGCTCAATGTATACGGTGCCAGCAAACTGGCAGGCGAACAGGCGATAGTCGATAGCGGATGTGCGCATATCATTCTTCGCACGAGTTGGGTGTATTCTGACTTCGGCAAAAATTTCCTACTAACGATTTTGCGCTTAGCAAAAGAAAAGCCTGAGCTCAATATCGTCGCAGATCAATGGGGCACACCTAGTTCAACTATGTTTCTGAGCGATGCCACGAAACAAATTCTGGCTCAATTACAACAAGCAGAATACCCAATGACATGGTGGCAAACACACCAAGGCATTTATCACCTAACGCCAGATGGCGTGACCAATTGGTGCGAATTCAGCCAAGAGATTGTGACGTATGCGGCACAGCTTGGTTTGTTAAGCGCACCGCTGCCGCAAATACACGGCATTCCAAGCTCAGCTTATCCTACCCCGGCTCAACGACCACAAAATTCACGTTTGGATAAAACCAAGCTAGTTCAACAATTTGGTATTGTGCTACCTGCTTGGGATAAAGCTTTACATGCTTGCCTACAAGCGATGGCAGAAGCCAAACAGCGCGAAGCTGACAACTGATATGTCACTAAGAAGAAATACCATCTGGAATCTGATTGGCAGCGGTTCCCCCTTGCTCGCGGCAGCGTTCTGCATTCCTTACACCTTAAGAGAATTAGGCGCCGAAGGATTCGGCGTATTGACGCTGATTTGGGCCTTGATTGGGTATTTCAATTTTTTTGATTTTGGTGCTGGACGTGCTTTAACCTATGAGGTCAGTCGTCTTCAAAGCTCAATGCTGGAAGCGAATGCTGAGCACCGTCGATATGCGATCCACCATATTCTGAACGCAGGATTATTACTCACCGCAGTAACTGGCGTGCTTGGTTTCTTACTGATCATGGGATTCGCCTATCCATTGGCACACGATTGGTTAAAAATTACGCCGACATGGCAGCACGAAACCAAGCTTGCTTTACAAATCACCGCACTTGGGGTGATTCCTGCAACGCTCACCAGCGGCATGCGTGGCGCACTTGAGGGACTCGGTCAATTTAAAGAGTCCAACATTAACAAGATTTTTCTTGGGTTTAGCATGTTTATTCTGCCTGCGCTATCGATCATGCTGCATGGCAATAGCTTGTGGAAAATCACCATTTACTTGGTTGCGGCCCGCTTGATCACGGTTTTATACGGCGCATTTCAACTCAAACACTATTTATTTATTCGCCACCAAGTAGCAGAGCTCAAAGGAAATATGGGAAGCATGAAGCTGCAAATCCGTCAGCTTGTCTCATATGGATTTTGGGTCACAGTGACTGGGATAGTGAGTCCGTTGATGGTTTATGGTGATCGTTTTTTCGTCAGCGCCTTGGTGGGTGCGGATAAATTATCAGAATATGCGATTCCACAAGAAGGCTTGATGCGCTTACTGATGATCCCTATCGCTATTTGCGGTGCATTAATGCCCGTCTTCGCCACAATTGCGCAAAGAACAGAACTACATCTTTCCTACTCTAGTAACTTACGCCGCATGGTAAAAATCATGGCGGGGCTATGCGTGCTGACTTTAGTGATCGCTTATCCTGGATTCTCATGGTGGATTTCACCCGAATTTGCACAAAAAGCTTTCCCTATCACTGTCGTTTTAGTATTCGGTACCTTTATTAACGGCATCGCTGTAGTACCATATACCCTGCTACACGCAACGGGCAATACCAAAACAACGGCGTTATTCCATTTATTCGAATTATTCTTTTATATGGCCTTACTGGTTTTACTCACAAAAGAATTTGGTTTAATGGGAGCAGCCTTTGCTTGGGTCTGTCGAGTAAGCGTGGATTGGGTACTATTACACTTTGCGGCACGTCGTCTATTTAAATCTGACTCGACCAATCAAACACTTTTATCATCGTGATGCAAAAGACTCATCAACCAACGAATTTAGTAGGATTGCCTAGATGATTCATGTTGCTATTATTAGTCATGGACACGAGCAACTTTTAATCGACAGTCGGCTAGGCGGACTGTTGGACGAACGCACGCATCTAAAAATTTGGATCAAAGATAATAAACCAGCTGCCAAATTAAAAACCTTCTGCGAGCAACATCAAGTGTTTTACACCGATGCTGACGCCGGTCTAGGATTTGGCGAGAATAATAATTACTTGTTCAAATTGATTGAAGCGCAATCAGGTTTCGAGGTTTACGATTTCTTTCTGGTGATGAATCCTGATATTACCGTTACGCCTGAAACCGTATTTTCCCTTACGGAAAAGATGCGCACTTCAGGCCACGAGATCGCAACGCTCAATCTCTACCGAGATCAAGCGATGCAGGTGCCTGATAAAAATATTCGACACTTTCCAGGCATGTTATCGATTATGAAGATGCCTTTGGTGAACACCTTCAGCGAAACTTACGACAAAGATAGAATCGCCGCAGCGACAGATGCGATTGCGGTTGAATGGGCCTCTGGCGCATTCTTAGCGTTTGAACCCGCGCTTTATCGCGCTCTAGGTGGATTCGATCCTAGTTATTTTATGTATTTTGAAGATGTCGATATCTGTTTCCGCGCCCGACTCTATCATCAGCAAGCGGTCTACTATTACCCGCACTTAAAAGCTATTCATACTGCGGCACATAAGAATCGCAATATTTTCTCGCAGCATGCACGCTGGTTCTTTCACAGCTTCTCCAAGTTTCTATTACGTCGATACTTGCGTCTAAGCCCTGCCTATTCTGGCAAAAGCGCACCAGATACCAAAAATTAGTTGCGGCACTATGAACAATAAAATCCTCATCACGGGTGCAACTGGTTTTGTTGGCTCACATCTTTTACAAATGGCTTTGGCGCAAAATCGCGAAGTCATTTGTCCTATCCGTACAAGCAAAAATGCAACGTCACATTCATGGGCGAGCCAAATTCAAAACATCGATCGTCAAACTGATTGGCAGCCGCATTTAAACAATGTGCACACCGTAATTCATTGTGCTGCGCGAGTGCATGTGATGAACGATACTGCCAGCGATCCTTTGGCCGCATTTCGTGAAGTCAATTTGTACGGGAGTTTACGCTTAGCTGAGCAAGCTGCCGCTGCAGGAGTGCGTCAGTTTATTTATTTAAGTTCCATCAAAGTCAATGGTGAAATGACTATGAATGGGCAAGCATTCTCAGAAAACGATCCTCCGTCGGCAACTGATCCTTACGGTATATCCAAACAAGAAGCCGAAGCAGCATTGCTAGAACTAGGGCAACGGTCAGGTATGGCAATCACCATCATTCGTCCTCCTTTAGTCTACGGCAAGGGGGTTGGCGCAAACTTTCTTAGCTTATTAATTTGGGTTAAAAAACAGATCCCGCTGCCGCTAGGCAGTATTCATAACCAACGTAGTTTTGTCTTCGTTAAAAATTTGTGCGACTTTATTCTGCATTGTGTGCAAGACCCGCGTGCATTTAACCAAGTGTTTTTGATTTCGGATGGCAAAGATTTATCCACAACAGAATTGCTACAAGAAGCGGCAAAAGCGCTAGAAGTGCCTTCACGCCTGCTTCCCTTCCCAGTTAGCTTGATGACTTTTGCGGCAAAATTACTTGGCAAAAAAAATATTACGGATCGTTTGTGTCAATCACTACGTGTCGATAGCCAAAAAGCGCAGAAGCAAATGGAGTGGTCGCCACCTTTCACCATACAGCAAGGTTTGCGGGAAAGTGCTGCAAGCCTGATTTCAGATCACAAGCCTCATTCAAATTAATAAGTAAAATTTATGAAAAGACTAGCTGACTTAATACTCGCTTTGATAGCGGCCATCATCTTAGTGATTCCATTCATCGTCGTTGCGTTGATGGTTAGACTCACGTCAAAAGGACCTGTGATTTATTGGTCTGATCGTGTTGGTCGCTACAATCGTATTTTCAAGATGCCAAAGTTTCGCTCTATGCGAATTGATACGCCAGCAGTTGCGACCCATTTATTAAGTAATCCAGATCAGTATCTGACGCCGGTTGGCTCGTTTTTGCGTAAATCAAGTCTAGATGAATTGCCACAATTATGGAGTATTCTCAAAGGCGATATGAGTTTTGTTGGCCCACGCCCGGCTCTTTATAATCAAGCGGATTTAATTGCTTTGCGCACCGAAAAACAAGTTCACACCATCGTTCCTGGTTTAACTGGTTGGGCGCAGATCAATGGTCGCGACGAACTACCGATCCCGCAAAAAGTTGAGTTGGATGCTTATTATTTACAGCATCAATCATTGCTATTAGATATTCAAATTTTGTTTCGCACTTTCTTTAAAGTGATTAAACGTGATGGCGTGACCCACTAAGACAAATCAAACTGGGCAAACTCCTAAATCATGATGCAAGCATTAGTTAATCTTCCACGCTTACAAAAGCAAATTATTGCGGGCGCTGTTGACGCCATTTTTTTGCCGCTTGCGTTTATGCTGGCGATCCTTACTCGCTATGAGACGATTAATATTGAATTAATCAAACACTATGCTTGGTTAATCGCAGCAGTACCTCTATTCGCCATTCCGATCTTCATCAAAATTGGTTTATACCGCGCAGTGATACGTTACATTGATCACAAAATGGTCAGTGTCGTTATCATCGGCGTAAGTCTATCTGTATTGGCGCTTGCCTTTCTCAGTTTTATGTTGCAGCTAACCGCAATCTCCCGTGCGGTCTTTGTCATTTACTGGTCTGGCGCAATACTTTACGTCGGTGCAAGTCGCCTAGCGGCACGCGCTTATCTCGGCGGTTTGCGACGCAATCCCAACGCAACCAAAATCGCCATTTATGGTGCGGGTACCGCTGGCATGCAGCTGGCCAATGCTTTGCGCGCTGGACACGAACTCGATTGCATCGCCTTCATCGATGACAATCGTTCCATGCATGGTTCTTCAATCGCGGGCATCAAAGTTTATGCGGTTGAGCAAATTCCTCAACTAGTGAAATACTTTGGTATCAAAGAAGTCTTGCTTGCTCTACCCAGTATTTCAAAAGCCAAACAAAAACAAATTCTCGATCATCTGGAAACTTATAAGGTGCGCGTCAAAGTCACGCCATCGATCAAAAGTTTGATCAATGGTGAATTACGTGTGCAAGATATTCGCGATGTCGAAATTGAAGACTTGCTAGGACGCGATCAGGTGGAGCCAGATGAAGCATTGCTAGCCACCTGTATTACCAATAAAAATGTTTTAGTCAGCGGCGCCGGCGGCTCTATCGGTTCGGAATTATGTCGCCAAATTTTGCGCCAAAAACCCAACAGCTTAATGCTATTGGAAATGTCAGAATTTTCACTGTATTCGATAGAGCAAGAATTAAGTGCTTTGCGCGATCAATTACAATTGAAATGCGAAATCAAACCTTTCTTAGGTTCGATACACGATAGCGCAAAGCTAGACAAAATTTTCCGTGGCTTTCAGATTGATACGGTATATCACGCTGCCGCCTATAAACATGTTCCACTGGTCGAACACAATCCCATCGAGGGCATACGCAATAATGTATTTGGCACCTACAAATTAGCACAAGCAGCAATCGATGCCGGCGTTAAACAATTCGTCTTAATCTCGACAGACAAAGCTGTGCGCCCAACCAATGTGATGGGCGCGACTAAACGCTTGGCCGAACTTATCTTACAAGCCAACGCACGTCGTCAAACTGGCACACGATTTTGTATGGTTCGCTTTGGCAATGTACTAGGCTCCTCTGGTTCAGTGGTTCCACTATTCCGCAAACAAATCATGCAAGGCGGTCCTATTACCTTGACGCATGCAGAAATAACACGCTACTTCATGACTATTCCCGAAGCGGCACAATTGGTATTGCAAGCGGGTGCAATGGGACAAGGTGGTGATGTGTTTGTACTCGATATGGGCGAACCTGTCCGCATCATCGATTTAGCACGTCGCATGGTACATTTGTGCGGTTTGGAAGTGAAATCAACCGAGCATCCGGAAGGTACGATAGAAATCCGTGAAGTCGGTTTACGTCCAGGTGAAAAGTTATACGAAGAATTGCTGATTGGCGACAATGTAGAACGTACCACGCATCCACTGATTATGCGCGCGCAAGAAGCCGAATTAGTTTGGGAAGAATTACAAGCAGCATTAGAAGAATTAGAGCAAGCCTGCCAGCATTTTGATTATGAAAAAATTCGCAGTTTGATACAGCGATTGGTTATTGAATATCAACCGCAGTGCGGTATTGAAGATTTTATTTGGCAGTTGAAGAACAAAACATAAAAGCCTCTGTATTGAGAGGTTTTAAAAAAATTAATTTACAGGTAAATTTTATGTCCCTACTTTCCAAAAGTATTTTTAAAGCCTACGACATTCGTGGCATCATCGATAAGACTTTAGACGCCGATGTTGCTTACGCGATTGGACAAGCCTTCGGTAGTGCTGCGCTTGCCAAAGGTGAGAAAACCGTCGTCATCGGTCGCGATGGACGCTTATCGGGTCCGTCATTAGCGGCAGCCTTGGCAATGGGCTTGCAAGCGACAGGCATCAATGTGATTGACCTCGGTGTAGTCGCCACGCCGATGGTGTATTTCGGCACCAACGTATTAGGCGCGACATCCGGCATCATGGTCACGGGCAGTCATAATCCGCCTGACTACAACGGCTTCAAAATGGTGTTAGCAGGCGAAGCGATTTATGGCGATACCATACTCGCCTTGTACGACCGCATCGTCGCCAAAGACTTCGCGGTTGGTGAAGGAACATACAGCACCCATGACATCAAAGCGGCATATTTGGAACGCATCGTCAGCGACGTCAAGCTCACACGCAAAATCAAGATTGCGGTGGACTGCGGCAATGGTGTCGCTGGCGCATTCGCAGGTGACTTATACCGTGCGATGGGTTGCGAAGTGACTGAGTTATTTTGCGAAGTTGATGGCAATTTCCCGAATCATCATCCAGATCCTGCGCACCCAGAAAATCTGCAAGATCTGATTCGTTGTTTACAAAATTCTGACGCAGAAATTGGTCTCGCGTTTGACGGTGATGGTGATCGACTTGGCGTCGTCACCAAAGATGGTCACATCATTTACCCAGATCGCCAGTTGATGTTGTTTGCCGCCGATGTATTAAGTCGCAATAAGGGTGCGCAAATTTTATATGACGTGAAATGCACGCGCCATTTATCTAGCTGGATTAAGTCACATGGCGGCCAACCCTTAATGTGGAAAACTGGTCACTCACTGGTCAAAGCCAAACTCAAAGAAACCGGCTCACCGCTCGGTGGCGAAATGAGTGGTCATGTATTCTTTAAAGATCGTTGGTATGGCTTCGACGATGGCTTGTATGCAGGTGCACGCTTGTTAGAAATTCTCAGCAAGGTAGCAGATATGACCACGACCTTGAAAGATTTACCGCAATCAAGCAGTACGCCAGAGTTACAAGTCAAATTAAGTGAAGGCGAAAATTTTGCCATCATCGCTGAGATGCAAAAAAATGCCCATTTCCCAGATGCGACCGAGATCATTGACATCGATGGTTTACGTGTTGAATATCCGGATGGCTTTGGACTGGCGCGTTCTTCGAACACGACACCCGTTATTGTTATGCGTTTTGAAGCAGAAACACCAGAAGCGTTAGCACGAATTCAGGCTGCGTTGAAAGCAGCAATTTTGACAGTAAAACCGGATGCGGTTTTACCCTATTAAATTCAGTTGAACACCCCCTCTCCGGCAGGCGGGAGAGGGTTGGGGTGAGGGTAGTTCAGGTTGGCGAAACGCATATGAAATGTCGTTCTATTTGGATGCTAAAACGAAACTTCATTTTACCTGCGCGACGTCCCTCATCCCCTGCCCTTCTCCCGCTCGCGGGAGAAGGGAGTAAACACAAGCAGAATTCAAATAGCTGACAGTCATTTTTTTAATCAAATCAAATCAATTCAATAACGTGAAAATTCTATTGATCCGCGTTTCCTCCCTCGGCGATGTCCTCCACAATATGCCCATGGTCGATGACATCAAAGCACATTATCCCGACGCACAAATTGATTGGGTGGTGGAAGAAGCCTATGTGAATTTGGTTAAACTTCAACCCAAGGTCAATAAAGTCATCGCCTACGCGCAACGACGCTGGCGTAAGAATTTGGGCAATAAAGAAACGCGTGCGGAGATCAAACATTTTTATCGCACCCTACGTGAAGAAGCTTACGACTTTGTTTTTGACACACAAGGTTTGCTAAAAACGGGCATCATCATGGGCATGGCACGCAAGTCATCCAATGGAAAAAAGGTCGGTTTAGCAAATGGCACGGAGGGATCTGGATATGAAGGTATTTCCAGAATTTTTCATGATGTGAGCATCCCAGTTGATCGTCGAACCCATGCTGTTCTTCGTGGTCGCTTGGTGGCAGCTGCAGCACTGAATTACAAAGTCGATACACCTGCGAGTTTTGGTTTGCAAAAGCTCGATTTACATCCAGCATGGATGCCCGCAACGCCCTACATCGTGTTCTTTCATGGCACCGCAGGAGAATCGAAAAAGTGGTCGCGTCACAATTGGATAGGCACCGCACGCGATTTACAGGTAACGGGCTGGCCTATCTTGCTGCCATGGGGTAGCGAAACGGAAAAACGCGAAGCGGAAGCAATGGCAGAACACATGAGCAATGCAGTTGTATTACCCAAATTATCGATGCAAGAAGCTACGGTATTAGCGCAAAAAGCTGCCCTGGTCATAGGTGTAGATACAGGCTTAGTTCACATCGCTGCCGCCTATGAGACACCGACCGTCGAACTTTATTGCGACTCACCAAAATGGAAGACTGAGGGAAACTGGTCAGACAAGATCATTAATTTAGGCGATCAGGGAAAACCACCAAGCGTTGCAGAAGTTGAAATCGCGTTTGAAAAATTACTGGGGAAACGCAAGTAATCAATATTCGCGTCAAACACTAAATTGCTTCGATCACACAAATTTACTGATGAGCAAATAGTTCTGATATAACTTATAGAGGCTTAAGCTAACTTAATTTGGTTTCACGCTCGCTGGTTTGTGAACACTGGTTTGGGGCTTACTTTCTAACTTACTTCCCGCATCCAAAATCTGTACAAAGATTTCGTTTTTTTTAATCATTCCAAGTTCAAAACGGGCACGTTCTTCAACTGCGGCTGTACCGCTCTTTAAATCTTGTACTTCAGAATCTAATTTCGCATTGCGCGCTTTCAATTCTTCATTTTTTGCATGGGCTGCATTCACTTGCTTGTCCAATTCCCATACGCGCAGCCAACCGCCCTTACCTAACCACAGCGGATACTGGATCAGGACTAGCAAGGCTAACAAGGCAATGGTGATAAGACGCATGCGATTTTAATCAAATTTAGAATGAGAATCAGAATGACCAGAACGAACAGCTGGACTATATTTCATAAGGATAAAAAGGGGAAGTGAACTTCCCCTTTTTAGTACACTAATCAATCACAGTAGTTGCGATTCATCATCATTACCTCAAATTGTAAAACGCATCACGACCTGGGTAGCTAGCGATTTCGCCCAGATCTTCTTCGATACGCAACAATTGATTGTATTTCGCCATTCGATCAGAACGAGACATCGAGCCAGTTTTAATTTGCAACGCATTTGTACCGACTGCGATGTCAGCGATCGTGCTGTCTTCGGTTTCACCAGAACGATGTGAAATTACGGCAGTGTAACCAGCACGTTTTGCCATTTCGATGGCAGCAAACGTTTCTGTCAAAGTACCGATTTGGTTGATCTTGATCAGGATAGAATTAGCGATACCTTTTTGTATGCCTTCTTTCAAAATCTTGGTATTCGTTACGAACAAATCGTCACCAACGATCTGTACTTTCTTACCGAGTTTTTCAGTCAGAATCGCCCAACCTTCCCAATCGCCTTCAGCCATGCCGTCTTCGATAGAGATAATTGGATATTTATCGCACCAAGTTGCTAACAAGTTAGTGAAATCTGTTGAAGACAAAGTCAAGCCTTCGCCTTCCAAATGGTATTTGCCATCTTTGTAGAATTCGCTCGCGGCGCAATCTAAGCCCAAGGCGATTTGCGTGCCTGGTGTGTAACCAGCCGCTTCAATCGCTTGAATGATCAATTTGATCGCTTCTTCGTGGTTTTCTACGGAAGGTGCGAAACCACCTTCGTCACCAACCGCTGTCGTCAAACCTTTGTCGTGCAAGATTTTTTTCAGGCTATGGAATACTTCAGCACCGTAGCGAATCGCTTCACGGAAAGTAGGTGCGCCAACTGGGATGATCATGAACTCTTGCAAGTCCAAATTATTATCCGCATGCGCACCACCGTTGATCACGTTCATCATTGGTACAGGCAATTGCATTGCGCCTGAGCCACCGAAATAACGATACAACGGCAAACCAGCTTCTTCAGCAGCTGCTTTCGCTACCGCCATCGATACCGCCAACATCGCGTTTGCACCTAAGCGTGCTTTGTTTTCTGTGCCATCTAAATCGATCAAGGTACGATCCAAGAACGCTTGTTCGTTCGCATCTAAACCCATGATCGCTTCAGCGATTTCGGTGTTGATGTTTTCACAGGCTTTCAATACACCCTTACCCATGTAGCGAGACTTGTCACCATCGCGCAATTCGATCGCTTCACGAGAGCCTGTTGATGCACCTGAAGGTACAGCAGCACGACCCATTACGCCAGACTCCAACAACACATCACATTCCACAGTTGGATTGCCGCGTGAATCAATTACTTCACGACCGATAATATCAACGATAGCACTCATGCAAATTCTCCTAAACAATCAAATGACAAAAATATTGATTTCAAGTCTGATGCGACGCATCACAAACAATCGGGTCTAATCTTGTAGAAACTGCGCACACAATTCGAGTATTTCGTTTGGTCTGCATCGAGTCTCTTCTTCAAAACACATATATGGTTTTGCAGCGATCATCATCCATTCATACATTGAAACCGATGATAAAAATTTGCCCCGCAAAACCAATCGGCTTTGCGAGGCATTTGGTCTTAATTAAAACTAGATTCTAAAAATCCGTTTTTCTTAACGATACGATCTAAATCTAATAAGGTTGCGAGCAATTCTTTCATACGTCCGAGTGGAACTGCATTCGGACCATCAGACATCGCTTGAGCTGGGTTCGGATGCGTTTCCATAAACAAGCCTGAAATACCCACCGCCACAGCAGCACGCGCCAATACCGGTACGAATTCGCGTTGACCACCAGACGAGGTACCTTGACCACCAGGCAGCTGTACAGAATGCGTTGCATCGAATACGACTGGGCAATTGGTTTCGCGCATGATGGCTAATGAACGCATATCGGATACGAGATTGTTATAACCAAAGGACACGCCACGTTCGCAGGCCATAAAATTATCTTCTGGCAAGCCAGCTTGCTTTGCCGCCAAGCGCGCTTTTGCGATCACATTGATCATGTCGTGTGGTGCTAAAAATTGACCTTTTTTGATATTCACCGGCTTGCCGGATTGTGCACAAGCTTGAATGAAGTCGGTTTGACGACACAAAAATGCAGGCGTTTGCAAAACATCGACCACCGCTGCCACTGGTTTGATTTCATCGATTTCATGAATATCCGTCAGCACTGGCACATTCAATTGCTTCTTCACATCAGCCAAAATCTCCAAACCCTTTTCCATGCCTAAGCCACGGAAAGACGTACCGGAGGAGCGATTTGCTTTATCGAAAGACGATTTATAAATGAAAGGAATACCGAGTTCACTCGTGATCACTTTCAAAGCACCTGCCGTATCCATCGCCATTTGATGCGACTCGATCACACAAGGACCTGCGATCAAAAAGAACGGCTGATCCAAACCAACGTCAAATCCACATAATTTCATGGTCAAACTCCTTATGCTTGCGCTTGATTGTTCACCAAAGCGGCTTTGGTTGCTGCTTTGTGTGCCAAGGCCGCTTTTGCAAATGCAGTGAATAATGGATGACCATCACGTGGTGTCGATTTGAATTCAGGATGATATTGCACACCTAAATAGAATGGATGCACGCTCTTCGGCAATTCAATAATTTCGCACAAATCTTCAGTCGGGGTACGCGCTGATACGACCAAGCCCGCATCTTCGACGCGTTTCAAATAGTGATTATTTGCCTCGTAACGATGGCGGTGACGCTCGGTCACAACATTACCGTAAATATCGGATGCCAAAGTATTTGGTTGAACCGCGCAGGTCTGTGCACCTAAACGCATGGTGCCACCGAGATCGGAATTTTCATCGCGCAATTCGACTTTACCATCGTGGCTTTGCCATTCATTGATCAAAGCAACCACGGGTTGTTCTGTTTCGAGATCAAACTCAGTCGAATTCGCCATCGCCAAGCCCGCTTTATTGCGTGCGTATTCGATCAAGGCGACTTGCATGCCTAAGCAAATACCGAGGTAAGGAATTTTGTTTTCACGTGCATAACGTGCTGCCAAAATTTTGCCTTCTACGCCGCGTTTACCGAAGCCACCTGGAACCAGAATCGCATCGTATTTTTCCAAGGCCTTGGTGCCATGGGCTTCGATTTCTTCGGAATCAACGTACTCGATATTCACGCGACTTTCAGTATGAATGCCAGCATGACGCAATGCTTCTGTTAACGATTTGTAGGACTCCGTCAAATCGACATACTTTCCTACCATGCCGATCGTGACCTCTTCTTTTGGATTATCTAATGCGTAGATGAGCTTATCCCACATGCTCAAATCGGCTGGTTTTGGTGCCAGACCTAATTTGTCGCAGATGATCTTGTCTAAGCCTTGATCATGCAACATTTGTGGAATCTTATAAATCGTATCGGCATCCCAAACAGAAATCACTGCTTCTTCAGCGACGTTTGAGAATAACGAAATCTTGGCACGTTCATCATCCGGAATACGGCGATCAGCACGGCACAATAAGGCATCAGGGAAGATACCGATTTCACGCAATTTTTGTACACTGTGCTGGGTCGGTTTGGTTTTCAATTCACCAGCCGACGCCAGGAAAGGAACCAAGGTTAAATGCACGAAAGCAGATGAATTTTTACCAGCGCGCAAACTTAATTGACGTGCTGCCTCTAAGAAAGGTAAGGACTCAATATCACCCACCGTACCACCGATCTCAACCAAGGCCACATCAAATCCGGCAGAACCGCGATGAATGTATTCTTGAATTTCATTCGTGATGTGCGGAATAACTTGCACTGTTTTACCCAAGTATTCACCACGACGCTCTTTGCGAATCACCGATTCATAAATTTGGCCGGTCGTGAAATTATTCACTTTTTTCATCTTCGCAGAGATGAAACGCTCATAGTGCCCCAAATCCAAATCCGTCTCAGCACCGTCATCGGTAACGAATACTTCACCATGTTGGAATGGGCTCATAGTACCCGGATCCACATTGATGTAAGGATCGAGTTTGAGCATGGTAACTTTGAGGCCGCGCGATTCAAGAATAGCAGCGAGTGAGGCAGCAGCGATGCCTTTGCCTAGAGAGGAGACGACGCCCCCAGTAACGAATACGAACTTAGTCATTGCAGAAGGTGCCCAACGGCACAAGCGGGAAATTCGAATTATACCGCATGATGCCCAGAGGCGCACGCCACTAGGAAGTTTTTTTGCGTTGGTAGCACGCCAAAAATAATGCTAAATTGCATTTATTTAAACGATTAATTTAATTAATCCACCGACAATTTAATCAGTCGAAGCTGTTCATAAAATACAATTATTTACAATAAGGTTAAAAAACAAAGTGAACTTTGGCTTTCCCAAATTCAATCGTCCCAACATCTCGCTGGGGACAAAAACAAATACCAAAAGCCCTTTCGACACATCACCGCTACCCGCACTTAATTTAAGTGGGTATCGCTTGAGACCGATACTCGCCAAAGACTTGCCTATTTGGTTCAATTATCTGACCTTGCCTGAAGTAAAAGAGCACACTAGTTGGCAGCTCAAATCGGCTGAAGATTTACAACAATTTATTCAAGCTCAAGACTGGTCACAAGCACTAGCACAAATCAAATTTGCGATCGCCAATCAGCAAGATGAATTAGTCGGCACTATAGGTTTTCACACCTACGTTAAAGCGAATTTCAGTGCGGAGATTGCATATGACTTATCACCCTCCTACTGGGGCAAAGGAATTGCTAGCAGCGCCTGCCAAGCACTGACTAATTGGGCACATCAAGAAATCGGATTAGTGCGCGTACAAGCCTGCGTGTTAGACAGCAACTTTCGCTCACTGAACGTATTGCAACGATGTCAATTTGAACGCGAGGGACTACTTCGCCGCTATAAACATATTCATGGCAAAGCACGAGATTATTGGATACTGAGTCATATTTAGACAGATTCAGACAAATTTAGGCAAACTACCTTGCTGAAAAACGACTACTCAAAACCAAGTATGCAATTGCTTACTGCAATGTATAAATGAACTGAAGTTTGGCAAAATTCTGTGCCGCTTTTGCATTCGATAACTCTTTGATCTCGCTACCTCGACGCAGCACCGATGCATAAAAGCCCCAGACTTCACCTCGATATTGATAACCAACTTCAAGTTCAGGTATCACGCGTCGTGGATGCATAGACAAACTTTGTTGATTGAAATACCCACCTTGCAAAGTTGCGTTATACGCACTCGCTCGCAATTCGGTACGTGCAAATACAAAACTAGCTTGATCTTCGCGTCGCGCATTTAAATGTCCGTAACGCCAGACTAACTCAGCCTTAGCATCGGTAAAGATATTCCCAGCACGTAATTTGAATCGACTACCAAGGTCCATCTCTGGCGTCCAACTCCATCGGGCCGGTGTTAGTTCCGCATTTAAAACCACACCCCACTCTTGTTGCAACTGGGTACGCCATGCTTGCGGCAGTGGTTGATTTAAAGCCTGATGTAAATTGGTTTGGGTCCATTCACCACCAGCACAGGGACCAAGGCAACCCACATCCAAACCTAGACGCAAGCCGCTTCCATCACTGTTTTGTAGTTCACGAAAAACACCCATGTAGATCCATCCCGCATAAGGATGATCAACTGGGCTGATTTGCTCTGGCTTTAACTTGATATCAGATGCGGTAAATAATTCTTGTCCAAAATGCCAACCATAGCTGACTGATTGGCTTGGCATACGCAGCGTCTTGTTTAGGATTAAGTGTATTCCACTGGTATAGAAGCCATCATCTTTGTTCATTAGCAAACTATCGTTTTCTACGTCTACAACAAACTGAGAACGACCTTGTGCCTGCACTTGTTGATACTCAGAAGACGATGGTAACCACGAACCACCTAGTTCTTTGGTCAATTTATCCTGCGCCAGCGCTTCACCGTTGATGAACAAGGAAATCAGCGCACATGAAAGCGCGCTAGAACGTGTAATTTGTCCTGCACTGAATTTTGTACTTGAAATAGTCAAAAACGAAAATAAGGAAAAAGATGAACGCATAATGAACTCATGGTAGCGAGATGAGAATGCCATTTTACGCGATCAATACCGCATTGAACCATTTACAGTGAGGATTTCGCCAAAGCTACTTTTTCAGCAATTTCTGTATCATCGCATGACAAGCCGCTGCGGTTTTCTCTGGCATTTCCATCGGCAATAAATGCCCGGCTGGCAATTGCACAAAGTTCTCTCCACACAAGCGACGCGTGGTGGATAATCCACCTTGTCGGCATTCTATCGACTCAGTACCACCAACAAAGCCGATTGGCACTTGTGTACATTTTTTGGCCACAGCACCGAGATTGCCTGGCAAGGTCATATAGATCTGGCTTTCTATATCGCGGGTAAACTTGAGACAAATGCCTTCGGGATGATCCTGCATTCCGGCATCAATATAATCGCGCAATACTTCTGGCGGCCAAATCGCAAACTTTTCCTTCGATGAGAAATGCTCAAACGCTTCCTGCTTGTCGCGCCATATCATGCGTCGTTTTAAAGAAAATTGAGCCGGGGAATATTTCTCTAACAAGCCCAACACACGGAAGGTCTTTAAGAACATAGAGCGCCAACCAGTTACCACAGGTGAGTCAATCATTACCACACAACGCACTAAATCAGGACGTTGACTGCTAGCCATTAAAGATAAAATTCCACCTAAAGAATGTCCTAATAAAATCACTGGTTCTTGGTAACGTGCTTCTAAAGTATCGATCAACTCTTGCACCAAAAACGGCCAATTGGTGGTAACTGGATAAGCCGGATTATGTCCATGCATGTCTAAATACTGAATATCGTAATGTGGAGATAATTCATTAAACATTTGACGATAACTTCCCGCTGGAAAGCTATTGCCGTGACAAAAATGAACGATAGGTTTAGACATTTGTTTGAAAAGTGATTTGTTCTTTGTTTTACTACGATATTGAGTTCTACTACGCATGCAATCAGCAAACTAAAAATACTATTGATGCCAATAACGCGCATGGCCTTTACGGTATTCACTCACTTGTATCGCGCTGCCAAATTGTAATGTGATTGCACCGCTTGTGTCCGTCCTTAGAGGCTTTATTCCAAAATCAAGATAGCGTTGCAATACCGAATCTTTGGGGTGATGGTAGCGATTCAAATAACCAAGCTGAAATAAAGCCAAGCTCGGCTTTACCACTTGAAGAAAGGTAGCACTTGACGAAGTACCACTGCCATGATGTGGCACTAACAGCACATCGGCGCCGAGTTTTTCGGGGATTCTATGAATTAGCTGATCCTCTTGAACTGCCTCGATATCGCCCGTCAATAGCATCGCATGTGATTTACTTGATATCTTTAAAGTGCAACTAAGCGCATTGGGTTTCCATTTATCACTGGTATAAATCACTGGTAACGGATGCAAAATCTCAAAACTAATGCCATCCCATTCCCAGCTTTGTCCAGCGATACAACGCGTTGACTGTTTCGCATGCTGCGTAATCGGGTGGTGCTCAGGTAAGGACGAAAGCAATTGATCAACCTGCAAATTCTTCAAAATGCTAATCGCACCACCAGAATGATCATTATCGCTGTGTGACACAATTAATTGATCAAGATGTGTAATGCCACGTGCTTGCAGGTAAGGTAGCAATACTCGCGTGCCACTATTGCTGTCGGACGAAGTTCCTGGTCCGGTATCGTAAAGGAGACGATGGTGTGCAGTTTCCACCAACACAGCCGATCCCTGACCAACATCGAACACAGTCACCTGCCAATGATCTTTTGCAGGGCCCTGTACGGGTTGCAATAGTAAAGGCAGACAGCACATCGCTCCCAAGCAACGCATAGGAATACCACGTGGGGCAAGCAAATACAGCAAGCCTAAACTAGCCGCAGCAAACATCCACCAACTTGGTTTTGGTGTATGCCACACTGCAAAACTACTGTTATTTAATAATTCGAGAAATTGCACCAAAAGCGCGACACATTCATGCGCAACGAATAAGCACCAAGCGGATAAAGGTGCAGGCAACACACTCCCTAACAATGCCAGCGGCGTAACGACAAAACTTACCAAGGGAATCGCGACAGCATTGGCAATTGGGCTAAGGACAGAGATTTGCGAAAACAGAAGTAAGGTCAATGGCACTAATCCAAAGGTAATCGCATATTGGGCGCGTGCGGCAATGCGCAGCTGCGGCATTAGTTTGCGCAATCCAAATTGGTGCAAAAAAACCTGATTATCGGACGCCGCTGCGCGCACCTCAATTCTGCCCGCACTCGAATACAATAAAACACCAACCGCACCAAACGACAGCCAAAATCCCGGCCACAATACAGCCCAAGGATCAAGTACAACGACAACTCCCAAGGCAAGAATTAATACGTGAGTGCTGCTCGCGCTTCTGCCACACCATATCGCGATCGCCAGCACAGCTAGCATCCACAAAGTGCGCTGAGCAGGAACACCAAAACCAGCCAAAGCGACATAGATGATCGCCGCGATCAAACCTGACAATACGGCTACTTTTGGTACAGGAATTATCAGCGGCAATTGCGCCCGCGTAAAGAAAGAATGCCGCCACAAAAAATGCATCAAACTGGCAAATAAACCGGCAATCATCGTTATGTGCAAACCTGAGATCGACATCAAATGACCGACCCCAGTGCGATTAAACATGACCCAATCTGCCGAAGAAATATCGCGTTGATCGCCAATCACTAAGGCAGTTAATACACCTGCGTAAGCTGAGCTAGAGAGATCACGCAGCATGTGCTCACGCAAGTGAAATCGGCTTCGTTCGATTAAATTAGAAAGACTCCAAACAAAATCAGTTAATAGTAAATTCGGTCTACCGTTTTGCGCATTGAGATCAGTGTGAGAACCTAAGCGCAGTCTTACGCTGCCGGTCGCCCGCAAGCCCTGCTCAAACAGCCATGCCTCATAGTCGAAGCCGTAAGGATTGGCATTGCCATGAGGTCGTTTCAAACGAACCAGCAATTGCCATCGCTGCCCTGGTTGTAGCGATGGTGTATCGATCACTCCATCAGCATCATCGAACCACCCCAGCGCCAGCCGCTTAGGAAATGATTCTGTCGAGATTTGTCGTGTAGATTGTGTCTGTTGCTGTATTACCGAATTTAATTGAGTCTGTCTATTTGTCCGACCCAACTGGCGTTCTAAATCGCTAGGAAGAATGTAACGTTCGACGGAAAAATTAAAGCGCGTACCGTTATCCGTCTTTACCGGCAATTGATCGATTACGCCCTGCACTAGCAAATCCCGTCCTTCCCACTCTTTGGGTAATTCTTGACGTAATTGATAATGCGCAAAAAAGCTAGCCCAACAAAATCCAATTCCGGATGCGAGGAAGCAAATTATTAGCCTGACGGTCACTGCCATCAATCGAGAGCCTTGTCCGACTTGACGACGACTTAGCTGCCATGCCAACAAACACAAAATCGCAAATGCCAGACTTAAAGGAAAAAGATCGAATACAGCGACCTGTTGCTGCAATAACGCGACGCCAAGAACAAAGCTCAGAATCGCGCTACGCACTAGAATTATCTCAAGACAAAACGTGCCTGCATGCGCGGCAAGGCAGCAAGCACATTCGCAGTCGTTTGTCGTGCAGTCTCAAAATGATCTAGACCACGCAAACTAGCGAGTTCATGTCCGATTTGTACTAGCTCACCCGGAGTATTAATCCCTGGATGACACCAGCGTGGCGCGATGTCCGGCGCATCAGTCTCAAGCACAATACTACTGAGCGGTAAGTCGCTGGCCAAACGACGTATCTGTAATGCGCGCGTAAAAGTCATTGCACCACCGAATCCCAATTTAAATCCCAAATCGATAAAATGTTGCGCCTGTTGTGTGCTGCCATTAAAAGCATGCGCGATTCCACCTCGTACCGGAATTCGGCGCAAATACTTTAATATTTTATCTTGTGATTTTCGCACATGTAACAGCACAGGCAAATCAAAATCGCGTGCTATTTTCAATTGCTCGCTGTAAAAAAATTCCTGTTTTTCCTTTAACGGTGACTCACATAATGCCGGAACGAAATAATCGAGACCGATCTCACCCACCGCAACCAATGCTTGCCCCAAGTCAGGATCACTCAATAAGCGCGCAATTTCAGCACGTAGAAGTTGCAAATCATCTTCATGCGAAGTCGCTACATACATAGGATGTATGCCCAAGGCAAAAAAACAATCAGCTCTTTGCCGCGCCAATTCCGCAACTACCGAAAAATTGCTTTGATGCACCGCTGGTATAACAATCGCAGACACACCCATACGCGCGGCCTCATCCGCTAAGGCTATTGATTTGCCACAAAACTCACTTGCATCAAGATGGCAATGGCTGTCTATCCACATAATTAGTTCACCTATTTTTGTCTATTCTGTGTCTATTTTGTCTTTAGCCGAGATGGTTCATTCTCAAGCAATCTGATCTGATTATAAAACGCATTTCACAATCGATTTGAGAACAAGCAATTTCGTCAATCAAACTTTGTTTAGTAGCTTCCAAAATACTCTTATATGTGAAATCTGCGGATAAAAGATTTCAAACAGAGGACGTTCAAAGATACGCCAAATACGAAGTTCTACAATCTTGGAATTTGAAAGCGATGCCTTGAACAAGCTGACATATAATCGTTGGCATTTCCCCACGAATAAGAGAATCACATTATGCACCATGCATTTTCACCGAAAGCAGTCATCCTCAGTTGCAGCCTAGCATTTGGATCGCTATTCAGCCCAGTCAGTTTCGCTGTTGAAGATTGCACTTTGAACGGTGAATCTGTCAGCATGTATAACGGTGCGACCACCGCAGGCAAAACTGGCATCATCCAGTGCAAAGACCGAGAAACAGGAAAACTAAGTCGAGAACGAGAAATTAAGGCGGGAAAAATCTATGGTTTATCGCGTCAGTACCGCGATGGTGTTTTAGTTCTAGAGTTTCATGATGAAGAGAACGGACAGCGACACGGCCTTCGGCGTGAATACGCCAGCAATGGCAAATTGATCAAAGAAGAAACCGAAGATCATGGCAAGCGCAAAGGCTTACAAAGAGAATGGACAACGGAAGGAAAGCTCAAAAAGTTAGAAATGATCGGTAACAATGAAGCCGAATCTGCCAGCATACGTTGGAATGCAGACGGCAGCCTTAATAGTTTGCGCTGTGCGAATAAACCGATTTTGGCGCCACATGTCGATGATGCCAACTTATGTGGATTTAAAGCAAAGCCATCTAAGCTCACCTACTTCAACGACAATGGACAAAAACGCGCTGCCGAAATGCTGCTAGCTGGGGTCGTACAAGAATCTACCCAATTTGACTACAACAGCGGCAAAGTACGCAGCACCAGCGAATTAAAAAATAATGAACTGACCGAGACTAACTACGGCGACAACGGCAATAAGCGCTACCAAGTTGTTTTCAACATGGCAGAGAAATCACGCGCCTTCATTCGCAAAACAGAATTTCATGAAAATGGTTCTCTC
Source organism: Affinundibacterium baiyunense (assembly GCF_018139645.1). Taxonomy (GTDB): domain Bacteria; phylum Pseudomonadota; class Gammaproteobacteria; order Burkholderiales; family Burkholderiaceae_D; genus Undibacterium; species Undibacterium baiyunense. Next base: position 233,567 of record NZ_JAGSPM010000005.1, on the reverse strand, counting down.
ATTAAGGAACAAAAATTCACCATGCTGGAACAAGATGGACGTCGACGCAATGTCTTGACGGAAGAAACTCAGTTTTATCTGAATGGTCAAACTAGCTCGCAAGACCGATATCGCTATGACGACAAGTATCCCGTACTTGAAGTAAAAAGTTTTTCGGACAAAGGTAAGTTAATCGAAACGGCGAGCTATATGCTTGAATCGACCTACCGTCGCCGCGCCATCGGCATACATCAAGGTTTTTTTGAAAATGGTAATCTCGCTCATGAATATCATTACAATGCAGCTGGCAAGATTTATCGACAAAAATCATGGAATGAACAAGGCGCTTTGCTTAGTGATGACGAAGTGTTCGAAGATGGCTCCAGAAAAGCCTACCGCAAATAAGCCCACTACAAATTGCCTACTACAGAATAGAACATCCAGATGACAAATACCCATCTCAAACCTATCCATTTAATCACAGCTTTTATCGTGATCGTTTTATGGGGCATGAATTTTGTCGTGATTAAAATTGGTTTGAAAGGGATACCGCCGTTATTGTTAGCAGCATTACGTTTTACCTTTGTCGCCTTCCCTGCCATTTTCTTTTTAGCCAAACCCAAGGTCGAACTGAAATGGCTAGTCATTTATGCGACAACAATTAGTTTTGCCCAATTTGCGTTTTTATTTTCTGCGATTGCGGTCGGCATGCCGGCTGGCTTGGCCTCATTAGTATTACAAGCGCAAGCGTTTTTCACTGTTGGTTTAGCCGCCTTAATTTTCGGTGATCGCTTAAAACCCAGCAATGTTATCGGTATCTTTATTGCGAGTCTTGGATTACTCTTACTTGGTAGTGCCAGCATCACAAACAGCGCTGCGCAAGTGAGTGTGGCGGGCTTTGGATTAACATTATGTGCCGCACTTTCTTGGGCATGCGGCAACATCGTCAGCAAAAAAATGGGCGCAGTCAATATGCTCAGCTTGGTTGCATGGAGCGCATTGCTACCTATCATTCCCTTCCTACTACTATCGTGTTTGATGGATGGCGTTGCGGTAGTCTGGCATAGTCTGACGCACATTAGCTTGACTGCCGTACTAACAATCTTGTATTTGTCTGGCGCAGCGAGCTTGATTGGCTATACTTTGTGGGGCAAATTATTAGCCGCGTTGCCAACCCACGTAGTGGCACCATTGAGTCTACTGGTGCCTGTCGTTGGGCTTACATCTGCTTGGATTATTCTGGACGAATCACTCAATCAAACACAAATGATTGGAGCGCTGATTGTAATGGCAGGTCTATTATTTAATGTATTTGGTCAAAAGCTTATCGATGCTTTACGTGAAAAATGAAGGCGCTATTTGCGTGTGACTTCGCTGATCTTTTTAGTTCATGATTTCAACTAGATGCCGACGATTCTCTGGCGCGACAAATGGATCGGGCCAAAACTCAACAATTTTTTGAATTTTATCGTTCGCAACAGTGAAAAAGCTCAATGCCCGCGCCCGCTGCACACCATCCGTTATCGATACATCACTAACAGCCATCTGATGTTCAGCCATAATTTGATGCACCGTAAAAATCCATGGTCCATGCGCGGGATATTCAGCGTTCATTTTTGCGAAATTCTCTGCGCCACGAATTCGCTCGCCAGATTGTGGCCACTCCAATATAAAATCTTCACTTAACACTGCACTCACAGAAAAGAAATCATTGCTAGCCATCAGCTGCCAAAATTGTTCGACTAAGAATCGTGCTTGATCTGTCGAAGTAATGTTCAATATTTGCTCGTTTTGCATCTATATCACTTTCCACTATATCGCTAAGGGGACAAGGTTTTTATTGGCATTCTTATCGACATGATCAATCCAAACGCAAAAAATTGTCGCCATCAATGACAACAATCGGGTTTATTCGGTTTCCTCGGGTTTAAAGCTCCACTGTGGACTCAATAGAATCGTCAATACCGAAATCACCGTAATGAAAACCGACATCCAAAATGCGATTGAAGTATCACCAATACGCGAAGGATAAATACGCATGACAGCGCCGAGTCCAATTAAGTTACCACCAGCAACCAGCACAGCAGAGGCATAATCATGAAAGCGTCGCGCTTTGTTTGCGCCACTTGCCCATTTTTGGTGTGTGTTATAACTCGGCAAAGTTTCATGCGCATCGCCCAATTGTTCTAACGCGGATAAAAAGCGACGTAAATTCGTGATCGCGCGTTCCGCTTTATAGTTAAGAAACGCTAAGCTTAGCGACGCGACTGGGAAGCCCAACATCAACCATTCCACCGGCACTTCACCTTTGCTTTCATTCGACTTCAGAGCAACCAAAGCCGCCAACAAACTGACGACTAGTGTCACATACAATGCCAAGGCATGTTGACGTTGAGATATCCGTGCATTGACTTCTTGATAGGCCGCGATAAACCGATAATTTGCATCAACCGTTGAGTTCTTAGACATGATTTCTTCCTACTAAAGAAAAAAGCACCAAGTCTTGCTTTAAGCATTTGGTGCTCATTTATTTGGTGCTCATTTAAGCTGCTATCAGTTTGCAATTGAGAATCTAGTGGCAAGCCATCTCAAAAAACAATCGCATACCTACGTACCTACAAGCCCACCTAGCGCGTGCCTTGTGACTTACATTTAAAACTAGAAGTCGATACCGTGTCGACATTGCCTTGCCCGCAAGTGGCAATCGCTTGTTGCGACATGATAGAAATTTGTTTGCCGCTTTCCAGGTTGCTTTCACTAACAGAAATACATGCGCTTAAACTAATGGTCGCGAACACGATGCCTAGGCCAGAAATTACTTTTTTCATTTTTGTTTTCCTAATTCAAGAGAGATGATTTTTCATCGATAACGCAAAGCATGATTCGACTAAGCAATCACACCAAACGCATAAGATTAAAAGCATGCATAAGATTAAAGGCATTTTAGTCGAACTATGGGTTTCAGTGTTACCTCGATACTTTGCTTGACACAATGATCTAACATCACCGTGTCAAGCGTACATGTACTTCAATTCGACCTTACTTCAAGCCAGCTTTACGACGAATATCCTCGGGGATAGCTTGCTTGTGTACCATGAAATAAATGGTCTTCATGCGAATATAGTTTTTACTCATGTGCAAATGACCTTCAAACGGACCGCTACTGGTACCGTAACTATTTTTCGTTAAGAAGTAGGATTTACCTTGATCATCTTTGCTCATGCCAACAACATGCATACTGTGATCGTCTGTACTACGCCAATCGTCAAACGCTTCTTGTCTTGCGTTCTGTGTCACTTCTTTCGCTTCATCATCCAATACGGCAAAGCCTTCTTTCACATTAAAGCCTTTTTCACTCGTATCACCACCCCATGAAATCGTGTAGCCATTGGTCAAGGCGTTAATCATGATTCTTTCCATATCGTCGATAGGTACATTCAAGAAGCGGCTATCATGTGACCAATTATCAGGAATTTCTAAGCGCATACGCTGATAAAACGGATGATGACTAAAACTAGTCACTTCGACATAATCATCTGGGTTTAGTTTTAAAACTTGATCGCGGAAGCTCTGTGGCGTGTGTAGCTTTCCTTCGTAAACAAAATTCGCTGGTGGCTTTCCGATGTAGGCATCCAAAATTCCTTCAAACGCAGCGCGCCATGATTTGCTTGGTCGTCCCGACTTAATCACCGCATCTAAAAAAGCCTTCGTAGTCGCTGCCAGTTCTGCATGATCTAGACGTGTTTCACCTTCTTTCAAACCAGTGTAGTTCGCTTTAGGAACAGCGCCATAACGACGCAACATTTCCATTGCATCGTGATTATTACCACCTTCCCAAAACGTCGCTTTGCCTTGTACGCGCAAATACGCATCAGCCTTAAGTGGATAAGCGTGACGAACGCCAAAGACCTCTGATAACTCAATTAATTTGCCACCCTGGCGCGCCACTTCACTCTCCATAAAAGAAGCGGTTGCAAAATTCCAGCAAGTGTTAGTACGCGCTTGGTCTTTGGCCGCTGTACGTTGCGCTTCATGGGTAATGGTAAATGCTTTTTTGTTGCCTGTACTTGGGTTTGTGGCATTTGCTTGCTGCGCCAGTAGCGTCGTTGGCGCACAAATCAAAGTACAAATCAGCGCGCTCAAGATCGCGTTCAGTTTCAGTTTCATGATGTCCTTTTCTATTTATTCTACGAAATTCAGCGCTCAAACTGCATCACATACGAAACAGTCAAATTGCGCCCTGCGCATCATAACTCTATGCAGGCATAATGAATAGATAATCAAATAGAAAACTGTTTAAACCGATCTAAGACGGAAGTGCAAAAACTTAATCAATCACCAAATCATTCCCCGAAGCGACAAAGTCCTAGTAAATTTTCTGGATCAAGCAATCCCTGAATTTGCCCAGATAAATGTTTTTGCATCTGCGATGTATAACGCTGATAATACATTTGATTGTAAGGGCCGATGCCATGCTCGGCACTAAAACTACCTTGATGACGCAACACCACTAAATCATATATTTGATCGCGAATTTGTTGAACAATGTGGTCCGAGAATTCTTCTGAGGCATCACTTGGCCACACCAAATTGAAATGACAACCACCATCAGCCCAGTGTCCGAAGTCCATCACACGTATCCATGGATAGTGCGCAGCGATCAGTTGCAAAGCTTGTGCCCGAAAATCAACCAGATTCGAACGTGACATAGAAATATCAAAAGCGATCACGCGTCCTTCATGCCTTACCGCCTCGCTGATTGCATGGCGAATCCGCCAAAGATCTTTCGCGCGACCAATTACGGCATTTTCCACTACTGTCCCAAACATCTTCTCCAAACAAGTGCTTAACAGTACGTTGAGATCTAAACCAGTAGATGTATCAGCACGGCTACTGAGCTCGATCAATACACAATATTCCGGACAGGGCTCAGGATGAAAAGGCTGGGTAATCGCTGGCACATGACGCAAGACCGCATCCAGAGCGGCACCTGATATGCCTTCATAGGCAGACAAATACTCACCACAATCGCGTTCTAACACCTGCAATAATTCCAACACCGCAGACTGATCACGCGGCACGACTAAGGCGACCGCAGTTTGTCTTGGCAAATAATGTACCTGTAATACGGCACGCGTTATCACGCCAAAACTGCCGCTACTACCAACAAACAAGTGCTTCAAATCAAGGCCTGTATTATTCTTGCGCAAAGCATGACGCAAATCTAGTATTTGCCCCGCAGGTTCCATCAGTACCGCACGTAATCCCAACAAATTTTGCCTAACATCACCATACTTAATCAACTTTGCGCCACCGGTATTTGCAGCAATCATGCCACCAACGGACGGATTGGCAGCAAGGTCAATTGGAAAAAATAATCCATGTTCCTCTAGTGCCTGATTCAACTCATGCAAACACAAACCTGCATCTACCTCAACAGAGCGATTGACGACATCAATCGCAATGTATTTTTTCAAGCGTTCCAAACTCAACACTAAGAATCGCCCACTTCCATCTGGCGTACTTGCTGCAACCAAGCCCGTATTCGCACCTTGCAAAACTAGCGCTTGATGATGTTCACGACACAAACGCACAATCTCAACGACGTGTTCATGGCAATCGGGTCGCAATACCGCCAAGCTATCGCCTTGGCCATAGCGAGCACCTCGACAATATGGTCGACAATCAACGGGATCAGATAGAAATCCAATCTCGCCCAAGAGGTTTTTAAACTTAACGAATAGTGAGTTTTCGTGCATTTCCATGACTGGCGTAATGATTGAGGACAGTTGTTTCACAATTAAGCTAGCGCGCTAGTGACAACGGTTGAATTAGCCGTCATTTTAAAAATACCCTGCGCATTGCTAGTATCAAATCCAAGATCTAAACGCGCTGGATTGGTGTCTGGAATCGTGTCACGACTAATCAATTCATAAAACGATCCCGGCACTTTTCTAAGAATTGTTCGACCATCCGCATCAATCAATTCACGCTCAACTAAGTCGGCTTTAAACGCCGTTTGGCGTACGCGACCAGATGCAGAAATTTCGACTTTTTCTTTAATCGGACGTCCTAGTTTTTTCTGCGCATCACTTACCGCTATCACGTCTGCTACACGATCCGTCGCATGATTAAAGACATTTCCTTCGGTTGCGATCCATGCCATTTCGGCTGATTCTGTGAGCAGCAGTTCATAGTCGGCTACAGTTGGCGCGCCATGTTGCCGTGCAAAACAAGCCAATAAGACCGGCATTAAATCTAGCGCTTGCGCCAGCTGCAAATAGCCATCACGTTCAAGTTCATGCAACAAAGTTATCGCAGTGGGTGTGAGCGGATCTATCGACGCCCCTATCACTCGGCTAACGGCTTGTTGAAACGCCGTGGAAAATCGTTCTGGATGCAATTCACTGACAAAGAATTGAGAAATATTTTCAGGGTCATCAAGATGCGCGTATGAGCGCCCCGTCATTTTAAGTTTTTCTAAAGGATAAACACCATTTAATGCATAACCGAGCGGCCGCAAAATCCTAGTGATGGCGACTTCACCCGCAGGTAACAACCCAGAATCAAACCAACGTACCGTGCGCAAAGCACCGTGATCGAGCATCACACGCTCACCACGCGAAGTGATCTCTTGCGTATATTGTTGACCACTTGGAACGCGTTGCAATACACCATGAAGCAACAACATATTCAAAACCTGCGCCAATTCTGCGCGAGATATTTTATCAATCTCGCAGCGAGAAAATCGTGCTGGAATATGCATTAAATTTACGAGTACCAAGGCTTGGGTTTGACCTAATTGTTGTTCCAGCAAATGCATCAAATTGCTATTCATGAGTATGTCGCCTATGTTGATAGAATTCTTCATTCAATATTTGCATTACTGTAGACAAATTGGCGCAGCAGTTCAAAGGAGTTAAAATCAATACTTAGTGAAGAAATGGAATACATACTATGCGTCGCAAAGTTCCTAGCTTAAATGCCTTGCTTGTTTTTGAGGCGGCTGCTCGCTTGCAGAGCTTTACCCAAGCCGCCGACGAACTCGCACTTACCCAAAGCGCGGTTTGCAAACAAATCGCGAATTTAGAAGATTGGCTGGGCCTTGCCTTGTTTGCACGGGTAAAAAAACGTGTGCAACTCAGTAGTGCTGGACGTGACTATGCAGAAAAAATACGCCGACATCTAGATAAAATTGAACGCGATACCTTAGAGTTGATGGCGCACAAAGAAGGTGCAGGCGTGTTAGAGCTCGCAGTCATCCCAACCTTCGCAACACAATGGCTGATTCCTCGACTGGCCGAATTTCAACAATTACGTCCTGACATCACCGTCAATCTGAGCACCAGAACGAGTGCATTTCTCTTTCCGGATTCGTTATTTCATGCCGCGATTCACTCTGGCAATGCAGTGTGGCCTGGCACCAAAGGCGATTATTTGATGGCCGAAGATCAAGCGATTCCTGTGTGTAGTCCACAATTATTGCGAAAGTACTTGGGCAGAAAAAAACAAGCAAACCTGCAAGACCTTGCACAGATGCCATTGCTTCATCTGAGCACACGATTAGAAGATTGGCGTCGTTGGTTCGATCTACACCAGCACGAGAATGATATCTGCGCCGTCAATGGCGCGCGCTACGAACTATTCACGATGTTAATCGAAGCAGCGATTGCCGGCTTAGGTGTGGCCTTGATTCCACGTTATATGGTCAAGAATCACCTAGATAATGGTAAATTACAAATACCAATTGATTTAAGTCTTCCCGAACAGACTGGCTATTACTTGGTTTATCCCGAAGAAAACGCCAATTTGCCAACACTGCAAGCATTTCGATCTTGGTTATTGTTGCAAACTGCGCAAACCGAGCAAACTGGACCAGCGACGCAATAGGCTAATCAAAATAATCAATCTAAATGAATCAAATCAAGTAAATCCACGCCTGCCACAAATAACTTGTTAAAATTCATTAGCATTTCAAACACTCACCTAATTACGCGATACTTATGAAAAAAATTCTCGGTTTTTCACTGTTAGAAGCGATGGTTGCCGTCGCGATTATTGCAATTTTGGCGGCGATGGCTTTGCCGTCTTACTTATTCAAAATCATTCGCGAACAAATTGAAACCTCGATTCCCTTAATCGAGATCGCAAAAACACCAATCGCAACAGCGTGGAAGACCGAACAAATTTTTCCAGTCGATAACAATGCCGCTGGTTTACCACCACCGGAAAAAATCGTCAGTAATTATGTGACTAGCGTGACCGTTGAAGACGGCGCAATTCACATGAAGTTTGGCAATCGCGCCAACAAATCTTTAGAAAATAAAATTTTAACTTTCCGCCCTGCTGTCGTCGCTGATGCTCCAGTTGTCCCTATCACTTGGGTCTGTGCAAACGCTGGCGCGCCAGACAAGATGACATTAAAAGGCACCGATAGAACAACCATTGATCCACAAAATTTGCCACTGATCTGCCGTTCTCGTGACAAACCAAAGCCTTAATTACACAGTTAAATTTAAATTCAATGAAATACTCAGAAGCTCATTGGAAATTATTCAATTTCTTGACTCGACGCGTTATTGCAGTCAGTTTTGTCATAGGGGGAATAACATCTGCAGCTTCTGCACTTCCAAACATCCTTCCTGGTGGAACAATACTTGTCGATGGAGTTCCTACTGACGACCTAGTGATTCGATGGGTCAGCTTCATCTTACCTTTGCTTCTAATACCTATCGGGATCGCTTTATTCAAGTCAGCACCATTTACACAAAAAAACCGTAGAAAATAGAAAATCTACAAAATGTTTAAATAAAAGCTGGCTCAACTCATCCAATTATTAACAACTTAATTATTTCGGCGTTCGATACAAAAAAAGGGCAACAAATTTAAAATTGTTGCCCTTTGATGTATTAAGCAATGAACTTGTATTCGCTCAAATACTATTACAAACGAATATTGAAATACATTTTTTCGCCAGAAAGAATTAAAACTTATGTTCAAAGTTCACACGTAACGCCATATTGGTTTTTGAGGTATTTGTACGAACCAACGAACCACTAGCATCGGTGTAGGTGCTAGAAGAGAAGTTATCCTGATGCAGCGCATTACCCAAGGCAACACGTACATTCGACTTATTATCAAACTTCCACAACGCATATACGTCTAACACACGCTTTGGAATGCCGTAGCTACTTTGATTGACAGAGATACGTACTGGACCCGCATTTTGGAAACTTAAATTACCGCCCAAAGTTAAAGGCAGATCATCCAATTTGTAATCAACGCCAAAGTTCGCACTGACTGGTGTTTGCGAATCTAAACGATTGTTCGGGCCTGGTACCGAGTTGACAGTTGAAGAATTAAACGCCAGATTGGCACGAAAATCGATTGCTGGTGCATCTTCCATTAAGCTACGCAATGGGAACTTCGCATCAAACTCAACGCCGCGTGTCGTCGCCAAGCCATCATTGGTTGGCATTGCTACCCAGCGACCATCGTTGACAATCGATGTACGGGTAAAGTCTTCAATTCGACGCAAGAAGAAATTCACACTCAAGATTCCGCCATCGCTTAAATAGTGCTCAAATCCCGCATCTAAGCCCCACGCCAATTCTGGTTTCAAGTTTGGATTACCCATATTGTCCGGGCTGGTCGCACTATTATTCGTCGATAAGAAACGACGTGGCACCAAACGACTTGTATCTGGCGCTTTGTAAGTACGTGTAATACCTAAACGTACTTGGTCATTTTTGCTACCAGGAATTTTGTACAAGGTTTGCAAAATTGGACTTAAGACACTGGAGCGATTTTTGATCTCAGCGTACGTGTTGCCTTTACTGCTGGTATCAATGCCTTCCCAACGCACACCTGCGTAGATTGACAAATTCTTCGTGTAATTCCATTCATCTTGCACGAACAATGCCAAACGATTGACATTTGCAGAGTATTCTTCGTCCGCATTAAACGCGGTAATTGGGCCTGTGCCAGTAATCACATCGCGACGTGTATTGCTATCGCTACGCTTACTGTAACCGCCATCCCAACCGGCTGCTAAGGCATGATCTTCAACGAATGGTGCTGTGTATTTACCACCATAAGTGAAGCCATTATCGGTATTTTCTGAGCTATAAGTACGCACTAAAGTTTGCGATACCCCTTTTGCATTCGAATTATTATCACCTTCACGTTGATTGTAATTCGCACCAAAACGGACATCGAGTTTGGCGCTATCAGCTAATTTGCGCACATAGCTTAAGTTAGTACGGATAGAAGTGCTGTCGGAACGATTGTTTGAATTTTCATCCAAGAACAATGGTTTTTCGCCGATCAAAGTATCTGTCGTTTGCTGATTACGATTAGTAAAGCGGTTGGCATTCACGAAGCTTTGCGAAGTCAACATATCACCGTTATCTAACACCCAGTTAATTCGTGGTGAGATACCGATAGACTGAAATTTTCCTTCACTTTCGGTATTCGATTTACGCGACAAAGTTACTTGACCTTTGTTGTTGGTAAACACTTCGGTACTAGAATCTGGACGACCAAATTCACCGTGATTTACGTTGCCCGACACAGAATAAGACATCTTGCCGACCTTGTCAGACAATTGCAAACTGGCATTCACACCTGGTTTGCCATTTTCTTCGCTGAATCCAAACTTCAATTCGCGCTGAGCAGTAACGATCGCTTTTTTCAACACGATGTTAATTGCACCAGCAATCGATTGCGTACTTAATTCAGCTGTGGCGGCACGAATCACTTCGATACGTTCAATATTGTCAGGCGCTAACGAATCTAAAGAGAAACCCGGTGGACTAGGTTCGCCATTGAGCATAATTTGTGTATAACCCGCACCCAAACCACGCATACGAATCGCACCACCACGACCTTGCACACCACCGATAGTAACGCCAGGCAAACGCTTCAATACATCACCGATGTTGGTATCGCCATAGCGAACGATATCCTCTTGCGTGACCACGATCTTACTTGCCGTATCTTGACGACGCTCGTCATATCCTTTAGCACCACTGATTTGAACTTTTTGTACAGCGCCAGTTGGCGCTGCTGGCGTGGCCGCTGGCTTGGCAGGTGCCGTTTGCTTTTGTTTCGTCTTATCAGCTTCTTCTTGCGCTTGTTGAGCATGCGCTGTGGAGCCATACGCTAGCAATACAGACAAAGGAATCAAAGCCAAACGAAATTGTGAAGGAACAGAGAACATATAAATACCAAGAGTTAATGAAAGATAAAGCTTCGACTTGTGGGTAGTGCAGAAAGTTCAGCACCATACCCAAAAGGAAACACTTTGATACAAAAGCTGGGCAGATAGAAACATAGAAAAACCTAGTGAAACATAGCATCTAATATTTCGCTAAATTTCGCTCAATTCTCAATGTATGCAAGCCTCAATTGCCAACGCACTTGCTTATTTGCTAGCGGCAAAACACATCGAAAAATTGAAAATCGCGCATTATACCTTGATGCGCGACTTTTGCTTTGGCTTGATTGGCTTGACCGACAAGGCAGTAATTGATGAGAGGATATGTGTGACAGAAATATAGAAATGGGAGTAGCAACAGAGTTAGAAAGTCTACCTCGAAGGTTCAAGTTAAGCGATGCGCTGCAATGCGTCCAATAAAGGTTGGCAAGCGTCGGCAACCCGATTAATGCTATGTTCACGTAGCGCATTCAAATCAACCGTGGTATCCGATTGCATACCCGCCCAAGCTAGCAATGCTTGACATGCCTGCGGATGATCAAACAAGCCATGTAAATAAGTGCCTAAAATTTGATCATCTGGCGAACGAGTGCCCTCTTCTTGCACTCCCTCTTCTGCATTAATCATAAATGCGGGCAGCGTCTCGCTGCTGGCGTAAGTAACGCCCATATGAATTTCATACCCCGCTACTTTGGCGGTCTGATCTTTGCCAAACAAACAATAGCCGCTTACCTCTTGTAAGCGCTTTTCTTTAGTCAACTCAGTCGTAATATCGAGCAAACCTAATCCCATCGAATCGCCAACTTTGCCTTCAACGCCATACGGGTCACTGACGATTTGACCCAACATTTGATAACCACCGCAAATACCAATGAGCTTGCCGCCATAGCGCAGATGTTTTTCCAGCACGGTTTGCCAACCTCGTTGTTTTAAAAACTCTAAATCATCACGGGTATTTTTACTGCCAGGAAGAATGATCAAATCAGCGGGTGGAATAGGATGATCAGGGCCAATAAACTGCAAATCAACGTCGGGATGCGCACGTAGTGCATCAAAATCGGTGTGGTTGGAGATGCGTGGTATCGCTGGCACGATAATCTTGAATTTACCAGTTTGATTTTGCTTAATTTGTATCGCATCTTCCGCATCAAGCATCAATCCATGCAGATAAGGCAGTACCGCTAAAACTGGCTTACCTGTCTTTTGCTCTAGCCATTCCAAACCCGGCTCCAATAATCGAATATCGCCGCGAAAGCGATTAATCACAAAACCAATGATGCGATTTCTTTCTGATTCGGATAGACATTCAAGCGTGCCGATAAAATGGGCAAACACACCACCTCGGTCAATGTCTGCCACCAAGATCACTGGGCAATCAACTACTTCGGCAAAACCCATATTAGCAATATCGCGCGCGCGTAAATTCACTTCAGCTGGACTACCCGCGCCTTCAACGATGATGCTGTCGTATTGCTGCTGTAAGCGCGCATACGATTCAAGCACTGCCGACATCGCGACAGTTTTATATTGATCATAGTCACGCGCATCCATATCACCCCGCACCTTGCCGTGCACCACAATTTGCGCTCCCATATCCGACGAGGGTTTAATCAAAACCGGATTCATATCAGTATGAGGTGGCAATCCTGCCGCTTGCGCTTGCAAGGCTTGCGCTCGACCAATCTCACCGCCATCGGCAGTCACCGCACTATTTAATGCCATATTTTGCGGTTTCATCGGAACCACTTTGACACCTTGCCGATGCAATAAACGACACAGCGCAGCAACCACGGTCGTCTTGCCTGCATCAGAAGTCGTGCCTTGCACCATTAAAGTTTGTATTTTCATGATTCGCGTTGGGATTGGTTCTGCGTTAAATTTAATTAATTAGTTTAGTTCTTGCTTCACTTTTAGTTCATGGTGCAAGTTCAACTTCATATCTTACAATTCTAAATCTCAACGACTGAAAACAAAGCTGCGGTCGCCGCATAATTCGACGGAAAATAGGCATGGAAATACGTCGCTTGCAGTTGTCCAATTTGATAAATTGCCTCGCCATTTTCCTGCGTCTTCTGTTTAATCCTATGCGCACTTGCGCTCAATGGGCAATCAAAAGTCGAATAATGAAAGGTGTGACCGCGCAATTCGCCATGCTGAGTGTCCCAACTTTGCATACCAAGCGCAGCTAAGCGTTTCTGCATTCGAATTTGACCTGGAATTAATCCCGCCATCTGCCACTGCCTTCCATCCAAATCCACCAAGGATTCAGCCAAACTAATCATGCCACCACATTCTGCATAAATCGGCTTACCAGCTTGTTGAAAAGCATTGAGGGAGCTTAGCCAGCAATGCGCTTGACTCAAGGTTGCTGCATGCAATTCTGGGTAGCCGCCGGGCAAATACAAGGCATCTGCATTTGCTGGTATTGCTTGATCTGCTAAAGGAGAAAAATAATCAAGCTGCGCCCCCATCTGCTCTAAAGCCAGCAAATTTGCTGGATAGATAAATGCAAAAGACGCGTCGCGTGCTATCGCTATACGTTTTCCCGCTAGTAGTTGCGGAACATCAGTAACAGGCGCGTCCTCATCTAGCAACTGCATTCTCGAAATGGTCTGCCACGCAGCCATGTCGACAGTCAAACTATCGGCCATACGATTTAAGATTTGATCTACACCGCCCACTTCATCCGGCAATACCAAACCGAGATGGCGCTCAGGTAATGCTTGCTCTTGTCGACGCAGGCTTGCCAATACGGGAATATCGCACAAAGCACTTTCTATCATCGACAAGTGTCCATCAGAGGCAATCCGATTTGCTACGACACCAGCTAATTGAACCGGTCCAAAGTCACGCAAACCAAGTGCCACTGCACCCACAGTCTGCGCCATAGAAGATGCGTCAATCACTGCCAATACAGGAACACCAAAAGCATTCGCTAAATCGGCTGAAGACGGGGTGCCATCGTACAAACCCATCACGCCCTCAATCAAGACCAAATCAGATTCTTGCGCAGCTTGTTTCAACATGGCTCGGCAGGCGGGCAAACCTAATAGCCACAAATCTAATGAAAACACCGGGCTACCACATGCTTGTTGCAGCATTATGGGGTCAATAAAATCAGCGCCCGTTTTAAACACACGTACGCGCTTTCCTTGCTGCGTGAAGTAACGCGCTAGCGCTGCGGTAACCGTCGTTTTCCCCTGCCCTGAGGCAATCGCCGAAATCATGACTACTGGCGCCAACGACTTAGATGTAGATGGATTCATATAAACCTATTCAAAAAATGGGGAACTGAAAAAGACCACTTTTGGCGCAATGCAAGCACTTCTCTGCCATCGAGGGCAATCAACTTAGACAGGAACACTTGGAAGAAATAACACCTGATCGCCGTGCACAAAACGTTCAATCGGATGCGCCAGACATAGACTAAGGTTTTCAATCGTCATCACTTGTGCCTTATCGCCGCACAGATATGAACCATCGGGCATCATCAACAAGGCGTGCGTGGCAACTCCATACGATAAATTTAAGTCGTGACTGACCATCACAACCGCCTTATTCTCATTCTTACATTCGCGCGCCAAAATTTGCATCACACTGACTTGATGGCTTAAATCCAGCGCATTGGCTGGCTCATCTAACAATAGCAAGCCGGCATCTTGCGCAAGCAAGGCGGCAATCGCTACACGTTGGCGCTCGCCGCCCGAAAGGCTGCGCACATCTCGTTGTGCCAGCTCTTCAACGTCCAGTAAACGTAAAGCTTGCAAGGCGATTTCATGGTCTTGTGCAGTTTCCCAGTAATGCGTATCGTGATATGGATGACGCGCGCTCAGCACGGTTTCAATGACGCGATAAGCAAATGCATCGACACGCGATTGCGACAAATACGCACGCTCCTTGGCGAGTTCTTCCAAACTCCATTCGCGTATATCTTTGCCGTGCAATTGAATCATGCCAGATTCAATTTCTCGTAAGCGCGCGAGTGAACGTAATAAGGTACTTTTCCCTGCTCCATTACGTCCAATCACACACCAACACTGGCCTGCTTGCACTTGCCAATCTAAATCGCGTAATAAAGTTTTAGCGCCGACAGACAAGCATAATTGCTTCGTGCTTAATAAGTTTGTGCTCGATAGATCGGCACTAAACAGATTTCGTGCCTGCATCATCTTCTCCGTAATTGATGTAGCTGTATCAAAAATACAGGAACACCGATGATGGCGGTAATGACTCCCACAGGTAATTGCTGCGGTGCGACCACAGTGCGTGCCAATGCATCAGCACAAACCAAAAAGCTACCACCAGCCAAGCTCGCTACTGGGATCAACAAACGATGATCAGGACCAAGAGCAAAGCGACAAGCATGTGGAATAATCAAGCCGACAAAACCTATACTACCAGCCGAACTAACCGCACTTGCGGTTAATAGCGCAGCACATACAAATAAAGTTTTTCTCAAACGTCCAATATTGATACCTAAGGCAGTGGCATTGTCCGCGTGCATGGCGGCGATGTTGATTGCGCGTGCATTTTTCATCATTAATGCTGCGACCGATAACAAAATTAGCCACGATAGATATCGCGGTTGGGTATTCGACAAGTCACCTATCATCCAAAACACCATGCCACGCAAACTGCTATCTGGCGCGATCGACAATAGCAAGGTCACCACGGCTCCGCAACCCGCCGCTACGATCACACCAGTCAATAACAATAATGGTGCACTTCCCTCGGAACTACCTGAGCCACGCAAATCACGGTATGCGAGCATAAACAGCAAAGCGGCAACCGAAATCGCACCGCCAAACGCCGCAATATCCACCATTACACCAACACCAAAGAACAAGATCGTCGCGAGTGCACCCACCGAAGCGCCGCCTGATAATCCCAGCACATAAGGATCAGCCAAAGGATTCCGCAATAGTGCTTGCATCAACACCCCAGACAAAGCAAGCGTGGCGCCAGTCACAAAACCCGACAATGCGCGTGACAAGCGTAAGTCCAACACACTACTTGCTAGGCTTGATGATTGCCCTTGCAACAAGTCAAACAAGGCTTGCCACAGTTCACGCAGAGACAGTGGAACAGAGCCGATTAGACATGCAAACACGATGCTCACCAAGGCGAGCAGACACATCGCTAGTATCAAACTAGTTGCGCGTTTTTGTGTCTGCATTCTCACCGGTGGCGTCCTCTTATCTAGGTTCTACTGGATGCTGGACATCCCATCAGTACCTTGGTTTATTTGAAGCCGTAGCTTAACCCAAGGTAGAAGTTAGATTCTGGCGTGCGGTAGTTGCGTGCCAGCTCATACTCTTTATCAGCGACGTTATTCCAACGCGCCAGTAATTGCCATGAGGTGCTTAATTTATACGTTGCGATCAAATTCACAATGCCATAACCCGCTAGACGATTGCGATTTGCTGGATCATCGTAGCGCTCACCAGAAAACACACTTTCTGCACCCAAGGTCAAATCACCCATACGATAATCGACACCTAAACTACCATGCTGCTTGGCACGACGCGCCAGACGTTTTCCAGTGGTGTCATCAGTTGGATCTTGAATATCCATCGTGCCACGTAAATTCCACTGACCTAATCGCGCCGATGCGCCCAAGGTGAAGCCAGATAAAGTCGCCTTATTGACGTTATACGCGCAACCATAGCGATGCGTTGCCACTTCGACTGGACATGGGTTTGTACTGACCAATAAATCAGTGATTTTATTCTGATAATAAACCGCACTCAATTGCCACACATTGTCGTCATAGAACAGACCAGCTTCAGCATTTTTACCAAGTTCAGGACGATTCGAAGCAACACCAAAACCAGGGTAATACAGTTCATTGAAAGTAGGTGCTCGGAAGCTAGTGCCATAGCTCGCATTGACGCGCAAAACATCGGACAATTTATAGCCGTAAGCAATGCTGCCAGTGCTATGTTTTCCGTATTGAGAGCTGTCATC
Organism: Affinundibacterium baiyunense; assembly: GCF_018139645.1. Taxonomy (GTDB): domain Bacteria; phylum Pseudomonadota; class Gammaproteobacteria; order Burkholderiales; family Burkholderiaceae_D; genus Undibacterium; species Undibacterium baiyunense. Next base: position 216,403 of record NZ_JAGSPM010000005.1, on the reverse strand, counting down.
GACTCGTCCACTCAAACTCGCCAAATGCGCATCTTGTTTCATGGTGTAAGCCAGTGCGTAAGACTGCGTATCACGCTTGCCACTGATGCCTGCTGTATTGGTACGCACGTCTTCTTCTCTGTCTTCAAAGACAAATTGCAATACGTCTTTGCCGAAGCTAACATCATTCTGCCAAGTCCATCCGCGTTGCTTCGTATCTGCATTACCTTTGCCATAAGAAGCGTCGGTGTACACGCGATCTGTGTTGCGAGAGAGCTGCAAGCTAGAATTCCAATTGGGCGCTAATTTCGCTTTCGCATAGGTCGCAACATTGTCAAATTTTTGCTGACCACGATCTTTATAACTTGGTCCTGCATCAAAATCGACATCTAAAGTGCTTTGTACAAAATTCACACCTAGCGTCAACGCAGAATTGAGCTTCCATGCCAAATTACCGTTAAAGCTTTTTTGTGTGTAACCATCTTTATCGGCGTTGTATGTGAAGGCACCTGATGCTGGTTTCGATGCAGAAAAACCGTCGCTACTTTCTTTAGCAGAATTTAAACTATATTGAAAATCATTCGCAGACGAGCCGAAAATACCAGCTTCAAATTTGCGTAGATGATTACTTCCCATGCCAACATTCAAGCTAGTACGTGATTGTGGGCCCGATTTTTTTGTAAATAATTGAATCACACCGCCCATTGCATCGGCACCATACAAGCTAGATAAAGGGCCATAAACAATTTCAATGCGCTCAATTTGCGACAAAGGAATACTGCTCCAAGTTGCGCCACCCGTAGTCGATGAGCCGATGCGTACACCATCAACAAACACGACACTTTGTGAGTTCGCTGCGCCACGAATGAATACCGATGACACTGAGCCGGCGCCGCCGGTACGAGAAATCTCGATACCACGTTGTTGCTGCAGCAAGTCAACGATGCTAGTCGCACCCGATAAATGAATTTGTTCTGCGGTGATGACAACATTATCAGCCAACACGTCCTTCGCAACTTGCGGCTGGCGCGTTGCAGTAACTAAGACTTGCGCTTGGCTGTCTTGCGCTTGTGCAGAAATAGATGGAGAAAAGCAGGCTGCTACAGCCAATGCCAGACAAATAGGTTTGCAATATTGAGTCATAATAAATACGTGATTGCGCAAAGTCGCTCACATCCTGTGATGACAATTGGCAGGTCATAAGCCACCTACATTCCCGTTGGGTGCTTAAATACAAAGTATGATTTGAATGAGTTCAAGCAAACCAAACAATGCTGGTTTGCAAGTTTCAGCTGAAATGATTAATTCTATGAACTAGTTTTATGCAAAACTAAAGTCAGAAAAAACATCAGCGAACATCCCCGTTCGCAATACTTCACTTATCTTGGCCGGTATCCGGGCTGACAAACATCACCATCACACCTTCCCATGCCGAAACACAGTGGCGATGAAGGATGGCTGGTCTAATCTCAACAAAATTAACGATCCAACGCTATTAAGCATGTAGATACGATTAGACGTTTGTACACCGTTGCGGGGGCAGCACACGTATGCAAAATGCATTGTGTTTCCCGTTTAACTGCCGACAAGACTATGTCGGCGGGCACCAAAACACGCGCATTTTAGCCTTTAAACGCGGGAAGGACAAGGACGCATAGTAATTCCTTAAGCCAAATCAACTACCTAGCGCCCTCATTCCCTGCGCACAAAGACGCAGCAAAAACTCAGCAAATTGCTACAACACCAAGCTCAATTGCCTAAAGACTGGTATAAAAATTACCTGTGTTTATACATCGTGTAGAAATAAGCAATGCACATTGCGCAAACGCCAATCACCGTCTGCAACAAAATGGTCTGAAGCGTCGCCACTCCGTTAAATCCGAACACATCTAAAACTGCTACGTCCTGCGCTTGAGTTGCTACATATAATCCAAACAAATAAAGTGACATAAAGGTCTTTGCAGTGTTGGTCAGTTTCCCCAAGCAACAAGCCAAAGCCGACATACTGAACAATCCAACTAACAAAGCCAAGGCCAGCAACGGCGACACAAAGCTTAGTCGCAACAGAATCACGCCGGTCAACAATAATCCCAACACCATCGTCGCAATCCACTGTCTAAAGTAGCGACGAACTGCTCCACCTTTCACTGCGGCAGTCATGCTTTCTATCGCCGCTTGAAAATCGCGCGTGCTTATATCGCTGATTAATATTCCCCAAAATGCGAGCGAAAAAATCGCCAAACCTGACAAGGCATCGACACTAAGGAGTGCGCTGAGTAAGGTAACAACCACTATCACAACAATCGCAGATGGTGCATTTACCAAAGTCAATGCGACGTCTGCGACGATCTGACCAGCAAAGTTAGCCGATTTAGCAGACCACAACAAAATGGGGTGTACTTGTTTCGCTAAAGGGCGCGTCCATCCATTCAATAATTCCAATGGGGTACGGCGTTTTCTCGCATGCGACTGTTTTACTTTATCGGGAGAATAGCGATGAAATAATACAAATGCGGGTAGCAATAGGCAAAGCGCCAAAACTGCCGAACTCAAGCGCATAAACAACATAGGGTTAGTCCACATATCCACCGGCAGACTAATCGGTGTAATCAAAGGGTTAAAAGTGCTAGCACCAAGTGAAAAATTATTGGTCAACAAATGTGTTTTCAAAACCACGATGGTGCTTACCAAGCCACTAAAATCTGCTAGTAGCCATGCTGAAATCAAACCCGCGTTCATATCGGCGATTTTGGCGACGATCGATACCTGAAAAACCCATGCGATGAAATACAAAAAGTCACCGGCTTTCCCCATCAACAGCGGAATGCTATCAAACAAGATCGCCGCACTCGCCGCAAAAATAGCCATTGGTCCCAATACAAGCAAGTAAGTTTTTACATACACAAGAATTTGTATTGGGCCATCACCACGTATCGCGTGCAATACCATAATCGAACACATCGCGACCATCGCCAACGCCAAGATATATGCGACACCACCCAAGCAGCGACTAATTAGAAACAAACTATTACTCACTGGCGTTGCGGCAATAACACCGCCTATACCACTCCGAATATCTTCGACGATGCGTCCGCGTACCAAATAAAAACCTATCAAGGCCATCAAAAAACTCAGCAAGCTTGCGCTTCCCATTGCCAACGCAGAACTCGTATACAACACGCGTGCTTGATTTATCGCCATCAGGCTAGAACCAGTTTTGGGATCAACAATCATTGCCCAACTTAGCGCTACCATCAACATCACAGCAAACAATGTACTAAGCCTGCGCATCCGTAATCGCACTTCATTGCGCGACAATACCAACAATAAATCCATCGTTTGTCGTATATCTGACGACCGTCTAAACTGAAAAGTTGATCGAGATTGGTAACTGTCAGCTTGAACCGCAGCTTTCGGTGTTTTAACAGCAGCAATTGATTCGCGCATCATGCCACCTCTTGCAGCGAATAACGTTGCGCCATCAGTGCATCCTCTAAATTAGGCAAGACCATGACGGCATCACTATGCGGTTGAGTAGGATGGGCAATCCGCAAGGTCATCAAACTATGCTGACGCTGCGCATGTAAGATCTGCCAATTTTGTCGCAGATGTTCGGCATCGGCAATCGGTAACTGCAAGGACCAAACCTTGCCGCGTGCCTGTTCTATCATATTGTCTGGCGTATCGAAACCAATTAATTTGCCATTGCGCATAATCGCTAACTCACTCGCAACGCTCTCTACATCAGACACAATATGGGTCGACATGATCACCAGTTTTTCGTTACCCAACTCACTGAGTAAATTGCGAAAACGTAAGCGCTCTTCTGGATCTAAACCAGCGGTTGGCTCATCCACCACCAAGATATCTGGATCATTGAGTAAAGCTTGTGCAATACCTAAACGACGTCGCATACCACCAGAGAATGCAGATGCAGAGCGTTGCGCATGCTCCGTTAAATTCACCAGTTCAAGTAAATAAGAAATCCGTTCTGGATCACGCACACCTTTTAAGGCAGCAAAATATTGCATGAATTCGAGTGCACTCAAATTCGGATAAACACCGAAATCCTGCGGCAAAAAACCTAGGCGTGTACGAATTGCATCGGGATGTTTGAGGATATCAATGCCTTGAAACACAATCTGACCGCTGCTTGGTTTAGTCAATGTCGCGATCATTTGCATCAAGCTCGTTTTGCCCGCGCCATTATGTCCAATCAAACCGACAACGCCACGTTGCAACTGCAAACTAACATCATTCACAGCAGTCACATTCGTTCCATATTTTTTTACGACGTTACGTATCTCTAGCATCACACACCTCCTGTAAATTGAACTCTGTCGCAAGAAAACAAAAGCAAAAACAATTAATGAGACAGATCGATAGAGGCACAATAAAGCAAGCAATTCAAACGGATAGGCGCTTTCAGACGGAACGCAAAAAACTAGGAATAGAGCGCACTTTTTCTACATCAATCAGATTACCAAGCGGTTAAAAATCATGTCATCAACAAACTCAAAACGAATTGACTTGTTTTGGATGAAATGTGGATTAGCCTTAGCTTCGCTCTGTGTTAGCTTGGGGTTGGTTTGACGTTAACGCTAAGTTAGTTGGAATGGCGCACGAACTTAGCTGTACGCGGATGATCGCTCTGCTCTCAGTCAAATCCAACGATCGGTATTCCCAAAAAACATCAAATCCACAAAAAATTGCTTGTTTTCAATTTTCACATCCAGCTTTTCAACACTAGCCGAGGGAAATAAGGCAAAATCAAGAGCACACCTAGTGATATATTTGATGCTAACAAGCCATCCGTCTGTCTGACTCATGTCCGTTCCTCAATTCAGATTTTTAGAGCACGAATCCTTTGGCCGTCGACTGTTGGGTCGACTATTGCCTTTGATCGTTTTGATAGGTACGGGAATCGCTACCGAACTTATTCTTTTCGAAGAGCGCAGCAGACAAGCAAGTCTCGATCAACAAAAAGTTATTAGTAACGCAGGCGAAGTTAGAGCTATTCTTGAATCAGAATTAAATGCCACTATCCACTTAGCCTCAGGCCTAGTCGCCTTTATTCAAGCGAATAAGGGGACTTATAAATTAGAAGAAATTGAACCTTGGCTAGTTAGTCTACAAAAGCAAGAAGCGAGCATTCGCAATATTACGCTTGCTCCCGCCAATCGCATTCAAACCATCGTGCCACGTCAAGGTAACGAATCTGCAATTGGCATGTATTTTCCCGACAATGCACAGCAATGGCCAGCGGTGGAAAAAGTCATTCTCAGTAAGCGCCCTGCTTTAGCTGGACCATTTGCCTTGAAACAAGGTGGCATCGGTTTAGCCTACCGTGTACCGGTATTTTTGCAAGATGACCAATATTGGGGCTTGGTCAGCACAATACTCGATGCCGAATCAGTTTTTGCGAAAGCCAAACAACGGGGTGAAGAACTGCAATTGCAATTTGCCGTTATCGATCTTGATTTAGCGCCAGATGCAAAGCCATTGTATGGAAATATCAACGCACAGCAAGATGTCGTCAGCCGTTTAAAAGTGAATGCGCCAGGCCGTCAAATTGAAATCCATGCGGTACCTCCTAGCAAGCAAAATCAATTCTTTACGCACATTCAGCGCTTTGCAGGCTGGTCAGTTGCCTTCATTCTAAGCGTCTTGATCGCCAAATCGTTTCAATTTTATCGCCGACAATCACGCTCGTATTTTGCACTGAATGAAAGTCAACAACGATTTATGCGCGCCTTTAACACGGCGCCGCAAGGTATGGCTTTGGTCGATGAAGATGGCTTATGGATCAGTGCAAACCCGATGCTATGCCAAATTCTTGGCTATAAAGAATCCGATTTACGCAAAATTTCACTCGCCGACATCGCTCCCGATTTGGCGATTCAAAATCTACAGCGCGAATGGCAAGCACAAAAAAATAGTAGTTTGCAATACGAACTCAATTTAAAACATCGTAATGGAAGCGAAGTCACTTGTCTGCTCAGCCTCGCTCTGATCGATTATGAAAAATTAGAGAAAGCCTATTGGATTTTTCAAATTATTGATATCAGTCGACGGGTTGCCGCGGAAAAGCAAATACAAGCTAATGCAGAATATACTCAAGCGATCTTAAACAATGTCGCCGAAGGAATCGTTTGTACGAGTGCTAGCGGTGTTGTACTCAGCATCAATCCCGCTGCAATCAGCATCTTAAAATTTCCTGACGAGAGTTTCCTACACGTCGATTTCTTGCAACTCATATGCGGCAAGGAAAACCATCAATTACTTGCGGAAGTCGCACAATTTATTCAATCATCGACGGCGATCGAACTAGAGGAAAGTGAGACCGAATCGGCTTACTTCAAACGTGAAAATATCATCAAAGATTATTTAGGAAATGATATTCACATTGAATTTAGTATTTCCTTCACACGACAAAAGAACCAGACCGATGTGATTTTTGTGCTACGGGATATTAGCGAACGCAAATACTTAGAATTAATGCAGAGCGAATTTGTTTCCATCGTCAGTCATGAGCTAAGAACACCACTAACGTCGATTATTGGCTCACTGAAGTTGATTGAAGGTGGCATTTTTGGGCATTTGCCAGATTCCTTAGCACGCATGATTCACATCGCTTTGCAAAATGGTCAGCAGCTTGCCCTGATTATCAATGACATTCTAGACATGGATAAATTAGTCGCAGGCAAAATGGACTTTAAGCTCGAAGAATTGAGTGCCAGCACGCTAGTGAGATCTAGCATAGAAAATAATCAAAGCTATGCTCGACAATATCAAATTAACTTTGAATTTGATCAGCCAGAACAAGACTTCATAGTGTATGCAGACGCGCAACGCGTACTTCAAGTGATGTCGAATTTATTGTCGAATGCAGCCAAATTTTCACGGGCAGGAAACAAAGTGGAAGTCAGCATTACGCGACATGCAGATCAGCTTAAATTCACGGTGCGAGATTATGGCGAAGGGATACCGCAGCAATACCAAGATCGCTTATTTAAGAAATTCTCGCAAGTCGATGGTAGCAACACACGTCGCAAAGGCGGCACTGGTCTTGGCTTATCAATTTGCAAGGAGATGGTAGAGAGAATGCAGGGAGAAATAGGATTCAATTCAATCGAAGGACAAGGCTCAAGCTTTTACTTCACTTTGCCTATCGTCAATGCAAACAATAAACCAATCGCATCTTCGACCTAATAATTCACTTCAATACAAAAGATTTATAAAAAATCGGTGAGCTTTGCTTGTAGCAAAAGCGCACCGACTATCTTAATCAACTACTTGTTTGCTGAATTAATGTGTGTCTTCACAAACCAGTGTGTGCAGCAATCAAAGCCTTCATCGTTGCCACGTCGGCATCCATCACCTCAAATCGCTGTGGCAAACTTTCAATATTTTCGAAGCCTGCTGGGCGCTCGGCATCACGTCCTAAAGCTTCACGTATTGTTTCATTAAATTTTGCTGGCAAAGCCGTTTCCAACACGATCATCGTCACTCCCGCTTGCAAGTGTTCACGTGCTACCTTAATGCCGTCAGCAGTGTGCGTATCAACGGTAACGCCATACGCTTGCTCGACTTGACGGATAGTTTGCAGACGATCTGCATGAATTGATTTACCCGAAACAAATCCAAACTCAGGAATTTTCTTAAATTCATCGCCATCACTGCCTGGACGCCCGGACAAATCAAACCCACCCTCGGTCTCTACTTTCTTGAACAATGCGGCGACCCGAGCGCTGTCGCCACCCAGCAAATCATAAACAAAACGCTCAAAATTCGAGGCTTTGGAAATATCCATAGATGGACTGGTAGTGTGATAAGTCTCTGCCGATTTACGTACGCGATAAACACCGGTGCGGAAGAACTCATCTAGCACATCGTTTTCATTCGTCGCCACGACTAACTGTGCAATTGGCAAACCCATCATCCTTGCAATATGACCAGCACAGATATTGCCAAAGTTACCGGACGGCACGGTGAACGACACTTTCTGATCGTTATTACTGGTCGCCGATAAATAACCGCGGAAATAGTAAACCACTTGCGCAACTACACGCGCCCAGTTGATTGAATTTACGGTACCAATCTTTTGGCGCTGTTTAAACTCCAAATCATTCGATACCGCTTTTACCATGTCCTGACAATCATCAAACACGCCATTCACAGCGATATTAATAATATTCGGGTCTTGCAAGCTAAACATTTGCGCGGTTTGAAACGCACTCATTTTTTTGTGCGGTGATAGCATGAAAACGCGGATACCTTTTTTCCCACGCATGGCGTATTCGGCGGCACTTCCCGTGTCACCCGAAGTCGCACCAAAAATATTCAATTCAGAATGATTCTTCGCTAACGCGTATTCAAACAAGTTGCCAAGTAATTGCATTGCCATGTCTTTAAAAGCCAAAGTCGGGCCGTTGGATAAGGCTTGCAAAACTAGTTTGTTACCATCTTTCACTTCCAAACTACGCAATGGTGTAATTGCTTGTGCAGATTCATCTTGACGCGCGTTTTTGTATACCTCTGCGGTATAGGTTTTGGTCGTAATCGCTTTTAAATCGCTTTCAGGAATATCTGTTGCAAATTTACGTAACACTTCAAACGCGAGATCGGCATAACTGAGTGTGCGCCATGTATTCAATTCTTCTGCTGTCACTTGCGGATAAGACTTCGGCAAATATAAGCCACCGTCAGGCGCTAAGCCACCAAGTAAAATTTCAGAAAACGATACAGAAGAATCAGAGGATGTTGCGTAACCACGAGTAGACAGGTATTGCATGATTGAGAATAAAGATAAAAGTAAGCAAAGAAGGGATTCGACTTAATTATATCTTGCATTGCAGCAGGAAATTCGGCGGCAAGCGAATTTCCTGTAAAGAAACGGCAAATTTTCCATGGAATCCATGGAGAACTGATGGCAGCCCGACAGAAACAATCAACAAATGAAAAGAAAGCGTCTAAACATCGACTAGCCAAGCAAAAACTTTTTCATTTGTTTTTTTGCCAAAGACTAGCGATGCGTGACCACCATCAATGCTTTCGCCTCTGTCTTGCCAATATTGCGGATCGCGTGCGTACGGTCTGCATCGTACCGGGCGGTGCCACCAACTTTTAACTTTTTCTTCGCGCCATCTACCTCAACTTCAATACTGCCAGCAATCAAGGTCAGATGCTCTGAGGTGCCGGGGTCATGAGGATTGGAGACTAAAGCGCCACCGGGCGCGAGAATCAACTCATACCATTCAAATCGCCCTGCCAATTCCATGGGCCCTAGTATTTTCAAGACGTAGCCTGAATGCTCACCTGGCAAAGTTGGTGTCTCATGCGGCTCTAGCATACGAATTAAATCAACCTTGGGCGCCTCGGAGGTGAGCAACTCTGCCATTCCAATACCAAGCGCATTCGCCAATCGCCAAGCCACAGCAATGGTTGGATTGGCTTTTTCTCTCTCAATTTGCGACAACATCGACTTGGATACTCCCGCAGTGCGGGATAAGTCTTCCAAAGTCAGCCCTCTTTCCAGCCGTAAACGCTGTAAAGTTGCTCCGACCTCAGGTGGCGCGGCAGGCGTTGTCACAGGTGCAATCACTTTTTTCATAGTTTCGCTTGCAAAATTAAATTAGCCTAGATAATATTCGCTATATTGAATTTTAGTTCGATATATTGAATATTTAAATAAATCAGTAGATTTATCGAATTGTCGATATAGGTAACAATTAACACGAAAATTCCAACTTTTTCCATCATACCAGAAGCCCCTTTCCTTTCAGGAGACAAACATGAGCGCTAAGAAGAATTCATTTTTTACAGGTTTAGCCAGCAATCTGGATAGCTTGCGTGAACAAGGCTTGTACAAACCAGAACGTGTGATCTCATCGCGTCAAGGTTCCTTGGTGCAATGTGATGATGGTCGTCAACTCATCAATCTGTGTGCAAATAACTATCTGGGCTTATCGGGTGATGAAGCAACTGTGCAAGCATCGATCAAAGCCACCGAGCAATACGGCTATGGCTTATCGTCAGTACGTTTCATCTGCGGTACGCAAACTGTACACAAACAACTTGAACGTGCGATTGCGGATTTTCTGGGAATGGAAGACACGATTTTGTATGCTGCAGCATTTGATGCAAATGGTGGCGTATTCGAACCCTTGTTCGATGAAAACGATGCGATTATTTCTGATGCCTTGAACCACGCTTCCATCATTGATGGTATTCGTTTATGTAAGGCGGCACGTTTCCGTTATACCCACAATGACATGGCTGATCTGGAAAAACAATTGCAAGTGGCAGCCGATAAACGCCATCGCATCATCGTCACTGATGGCGCGTTCTCCATGGACGGCACGATCGCCCAGCTCGATAAAATTTGCGATCTGGCAGATAAATATGATGCCTTAGTCATGATCGACGAATGCCACGCATCTGGCTTCCTTGGTAAAACCGGTCGTGGTACGCATGAACATCACAATGTCATGGGTCGCATCGATATTATTACCGGCACATTAGGTAAAGCTTTAGGTGGTGCGATGGGTGGTTTTACCGCTGCGCGTAAAGAAGTCATCGATACCTTGCGTCAGAAATCGCGTCCATACTTATTCTCGAATACGCTGGCGCCATCCATTGCTGGTGCGTCCCTAGCGGTATTAGAGCGCCTGTCGAAATCAACTGAATTGCGTGATCGTTTGCATGAAAACACCGCTTTCTTCCGTCAAGAAATCCAAGCACTAGGATTCACCATCAAGCCTGGTACACACCCTGTGGTGCCGGTGATGTTATTTGATGCACCAGTCGCACAAAAGTTTGCGGCGCGCATGTACGAACTCGGCGTTTTTGTTACTGGTTTCTTTTATCCAGTCGTACCTATGGGACAAGCGCGTGTCCGCGTGCAATTATCGGCGGCACACACCAAAGAACAATTGCAAACTGCACTCGCCGCGTTTGCGCAAGCAGGTCGTGAGTTGGGTTTAATTAAGTAAATCTCTAAAAATCACTGCTACATCTCTGCGGCAATAAAACAGTCAATCGAATAGTAAGAATAGTAAAATTAGTAAGGAAAGAAAATGGAACGAATTTTAGTCATCGGTGCGAACGGTCAAATCGGTAGTGAATTAGTCGATGCTCTAGCCGCTAAACATGGGGCGGATAATGTAATTGCTGCGGATATTAGTCCAGCCAGTTTGTACGGTGCAAAAATCTACGAAGTAGTTGATGTGTTGAATGCCGATCGCCTTGCAGAAATTCACGACAAGTACGACATCACCCAAGTCTATCAACTGGCAGCGCTATTGTCTGCTACTGGTGAAAAAGCGCCATTGAAAGCTTGGACATTGAACATGGATGGCTTGTTGAATATTTTAGAACTAGCACGTATTCGTGGCGAAGCTGGCAAACCTCTCAAAGTTTTCTGGCCATCCTCGATTGCCGCTTTCGGACCTAACACCGAAGCTGTCAACACGCCGCAATACACGGTGATGGACCCGAACACTATTTATGGCATCAGCAAGTTAGCTGGTGAACGGCTGTGTGAATATTACTTCCAGAAATACAATGTTGATGTGCGCAGTATTCGCTACCCTGGCATCATCAGCTACAAGTCGCCTCCAGGTGGCGGCACGACCGATTATGCGATCGCAATTTTCCATTCTGCCTTGAAGGGCGAAGTCTATTCATGCTTCCTCGAAGCGCAACAATCACTGCCAATGATCTACATGCCTGATGCGATTCGTGCGACGATTAGTTTGGTGGAAGCACCTGCCGAAAACATCAAAATCCGTTCATCTTATAACGTCAGTGGTATGAGCTTTAACCCACAAGAACTCACAAGTGAAATCACTAAAAGCCTACCAAACTTTCAGGTACACTACGCCCCGGATAGCCGCCAGGCAATCGCGGCAAGTTGGCCACAAAGTTTGAATGATGAGGCCGCTTATCAAGATTGGGGCTGGAAGGCAGAAATTGATCTCCCTGCGTTGGTCACTGACATGTTAAAGAACGTGAAAGTCGCCAATTAATTGGAATAAACGGCGTCATGTGTATTGTTCTAATTAGAGATCGTTTTATCGATAAAAGCTTGACTACTATGGTCTCAAAATAAGGAATATTGGCATGGATATGCGTGTGTTTGATCTGTTTAAAATTGGTGTTGGTCCATCGAGTTCTCATACGGTTGGACCGATGATTGCAGCGCGTCGTTTTTTGCTGGAATGTCCAAATTTAGATCAAGCACGCAAAGTGCAAGTGGCCTTATATGGTTCACTTGCATTAACAGGCTTGGGGCATGCCACTGACAAAGCTGTATTACTTGGTTTAATGGGAGAAACACCGCAAGACGTCGCTCCCGATACCGTCGAAGACAAACTATCTGAACTCGCCCAATCAGGCGTCATGCACTTGTTAGGTCAAGTCAAAGTCGACTTCGATATCCTGGACGATGTACTTTGGCACAAAAAGGAAGTATTGCCAGGTCACCCAAACGGATTAAGCTTTACCCTCACCCGCCAAGATGGCAGCACCCATAGTCAAACATTCTATTCAACTGGCGGCGGCTTTATCTACACCGAAGAAGAACTGAATAACAACGCGAACTCAGTGATCACGCCATCGGTGAGTGTTCCCTATCCATTCGGCACCATGGCTGAATTACTGGCGCATGGTAAAGCAACTGGATTATCGTTGGCAGCTTTATTGCGTGCAAACGAACTGAGTCATTGTAGCGAAGTCGAGCTAGATGCAGGCCTAGACAAAATCTGGGAAGTGATGAATTCTTGCATAGAGCGCGGCTTAAAAATCACTGGCGAGTTACCAGGTGGCTTGCATGTACAACGTCGCGCCGCCAAACTCTGGCTCACCGCCAATGAAACACACAATAGTTTGCCGCACGATGGCATGCATAAAGTAAGTTTGTATGCGATGGCGGTCAATGAAGAAAATGCCGCTGGCGGTCGTGTCGTCACCGCACCAACCAATGGTGCAGCAGGAATTATTCCTGCCATCATCAAATACTATTCACAAGATTGTCACCCGAGCGATCCTGTCAAAGGTATTCGCGACTTCATGTTAGTCGCAGCCGCTATCGGTATGCTGTGTAAGAAAAACGCCTCGATCTCTGGTGCTGAAATCGGCTGTCAGGGTGAAGTCGGTGTAGCCTGCGCCATGGCGGCAGCAGGCTTAACGGCGGCGCTAGGTGGTAGCAATGAGCAAATCGAATCAGCGGCTGAAATCGGCATTGAGCACCATCTGGGCATGACTTGCGACCCGATTGGTGGTTTGGTACAAATTCCTTGTATCGAACGCAATGGCATGGGCGCGGTGAAAGCGATTACGGCGGCATCACTAGCCTTAAAGAGTGACGGCACCCATCATGTCAGTCTCGATCAAGTCATCGAAACCATGCGGGTTACGGGCTATGATATGCAAGCTAAATACAAAGAAACGTCGTTGGGCGGGTTAGCGATTCACGTGGTCACCGTCAATCACGCGGCTTGCTAAGCTATCGGTGTTTCCATTTTGATAGAAGGCCTAACTTGCTGAATTAACCGCTGGCTCCACGCTGGCGGTGAGCGGAATTTCTATCGTAAACGTTGTGCCCTTCCCAAGCTCACTTGTCACCTCGATTCGTCCGCCCAACATCGCGGTGACAATATTGTAGGCAATACTTAATCCCAAACCAGAACCGCCCTGCCCCAATTTTGTCGTGAAAAATGGATCAAATATTTTCTGCAAGTTCTGCTCACTGATACCCACGCCATCATCTTGAAAAAGGATGCGTACCCAATTCTCTGGCAGCAAATCTGCTTGTAACAAAATACGTCCATTTTGACGCCCCTCAAATCCGTGACGCAGAGCATTGTTGGTAAGATTCATCAACACTTGTTCTAAAGGGCCAGGAAAACTATCAAGCAAGATCCCCTCAAGCACTTGATTGATGAACTGATGCGAAGTCTTACGCAAAGTTGGGCTTAAGGTCACCACCACTTCTCGTGCAACTTCGTGCAAACTAAAACGCCGCCTTTGCTCACTGGTTTGGTCGACTGCAACTTGCTTAAAACTATTAATTAAGTCGGCAGTTCTACTTAGATTGCGATTCAAAATATCCGCGGAATCATGTAGGTGCGATAAAAATTGATTGAGATGTGAACGCGACAAACCACCATCTAAGCCAGCTTCAAACTGCTCCCGTTGATCTTGCAATGCACTAGCCACCATCAAGGCATTCCCAACCGGTGTATTAAGTTCATGTGCGATACCAGCCACCGTCGATCCCAAAGAGGCTAACTTCTCGGACTGTACTAGTTCACTTTGTGTACGTTTTAAAGATTGCAGCGCTTCACTTAATTCTGTCGTTCTAGTTTCTACACGCTGCTCTAATTCCACGTTCAAGACATGCTGTGCTTGTTCGGCCGCTAAGCGATCGGTTTGATCCAAGAAAGACGCCACAAATCGCCAGCCGCCAGACAACTCAAAAGTCGCTGTGCTCACCAGGAAATTTCGTAATTCGCCGCTCGCTAATCGCATCATCACTGGATAACCAATCACGCCTTTACCTAGTGTTTGGCGCGCAATGATTTTACGCTGATCCTCACTTTCAAAAATACGTAAGCTATTAATAGATTGGTGCAATAATTGTTCACGGGTATATCCAAAGTCACTAATAAACGCGTGATTCACATCGATCAATTGACCATCAATATTTCCAGAAATCGAGGGCAAAGGATTAGATAAAAATAGCGCAGAAAACGAGGCTTCTGAGCGACTTAATTCCTGCGCTTTCAGATCTAAGGATGCCGCCAATTCATGTACTCTTGTGAATTCATGACGCAATGCCCAAACACCGACCAAACCGAGTAGCAAAGCGATAATCAAGACGCCGATTAAAATTAACAATCGTGCCAACAAATCTGGTTGAACGGGAACAATCACACCGTACTGAATGAACAAATAATAAGCAACGCAAGCTAAACAAGCGCTTGCGGTCATCGCAATGGCATGACGTACTGATAAAGCCCAACTCGCCGCCATAATTGAAATCGGAACACAAACAATGCCGGGCGCATTAAAACCAAAAGTACGGAAGCCAAACACAATAGGAATCAGCGCAAAGCCCCAAAGTATCATCATCAGAGCAAACTTCACTCGCTTGCGTCGCAAAAAATGTACTACTAATGCAGAAATAACCGTACCGGCAATCGCGCCCCAATTACCGATCCCCTTACCAAAATACAGATTTGCGAAGAATGCAGCGACACACGCAAAGAATGCTGTAATGGCGATGCCATAAAGTAGTTGAATGCCAACTTCATTAATTTGAATTCGGTCTCGACCTTCTTGCGCGTGCACGACATCCACTGGATCGATATTCGCATGCATGTTTTGCCTCGCTAGAAACAATTCGTTCACGATATTACCCAACGCGATTTAGCTTACGTCCGCTAAACCCAGACAATGTGTCAACTTCTATATCATGTCACTGCATTGACAGGTCACCAATGAATCAGCAAAAGCACTTCTAGTCATCGCACCAAGGTTTTAATTAGCGGCCATTGTCGACGCGAAATCGGCAAACGCTCATCGGAACCGCGTACAATGACCTGCCAACTATCGACGACTTTTTCTGATTCGTTTTTATCTCCATCCACATCTGCTTCACTAATGTGCACCGCCCGCTCAACGCCAAGAATCGCGTTTCTAGCGACCAATGCATTTCTATGCGCACGCACAAATACCTCGCCCAATTCAGCTTCAATGGATACCAAAGATTCCTCAGTCAAATAAGCACGAGACGAAGTTTGTATCGTCACATACTTCTGCTCCGCTTTCAAAAATAAAACTTCCCGAACCGGAATCAGTAGCACCCGATTTTTTTCTAATACAGAAAAATTTTGTCGACGCTTCGGGATAGTTTTCAGCGATTCACGTAACTTCTCTTGCTGCATTTGTGCGCTGTTTTGCTGTCGAAATGCGTGAATGCGAATCAAGGCATCCTGTAGCCTTGCGGCTTTAACAGGCTTTAACAAATAGTCCATCGCATGTACTTCAAATGCTTGCAATGCATATTCATCATAAGCTGTGACGAATACGATAGAAGGACGCACGCTTAACTCTGCATCAGCGATGTGCTGCGCTAACTCAATGCCTGTCATACCGGGCATTTGAACATCAAGCAAGACAACGTCGGGTTGTTGTTCTACAATCAAATCGAGTGCGGCTTGCCCGTCTTCAGCTTCGGCCAGCAATTCGCATTGGCAATGCGCTTGTATATCGCCAATTAAAGTTTTCATGCGCGCTCTGGCGGGAGCTTCATCATCCACAATCAAAATACGTAGAGAAGTCATCGTCACTCAATTAAGTCGAGATTAAGTTTTATCGGGAAAAATCAATTGCACCACAAACTGATCTTCAGTTTGAGTGGTTTGTAACTGTGCCTCAATATCGTACAGCAGCTTCAAACGCTGTCGTATATTGTCCAATGCCATGTGATTGCCTTTTGAAGGCTGCGCATGAAGATCATAATTGTTTATCACTTTGACTTCAATTTTATCCAAGCTTTTTTGAATCGAAATAGACACAGGTGACATTTGTTTGGCTGGCTCTACACCATAATGAATCGCATTCTCTAGCAGTGGTTGTAACAACAAAGCCGGTATCTTTGTCGTACCAAGCGCATCTTGCTGAAGGTCCTGAAGCTGCCAGTCAACTTGAAGTCGCTCGCCCAGTCGAATTTTTTCAATTGCCAAATACTGCTGACACAGGGTAATTTCATCTGCCAAGGTCGACATATTTCTGGTGTCGCGCAGCAAAGCGCGAAACAGATCAGCCAAATCTTCTAAAGCGGTCTCGGCGCGACGAGGCTCGGTACGGATTAGAGATAACACCGCGTTTAAACTATTAAATAAAAAATGCGGACGAATTCGCGCTTGCAAGGCTTGCAAACGTGCTTCACCGAGCGCCGGTGAAAATGCTTTGGTACGCAATTCAAAATAATGTTGATATCCCAATCCAATCAAAAAACAAAACATGACCGACAACAGCATGTCCAAATTCGGGAAACTATAGGCAAACCACTCAAGATCGCCCAGAATAAATATCACCACATAACAAACTAAGGCTGGCACTGTGCCACAGACGATCCTTTGCATCCAGGCTGACGCAGGCTCGCGCTCTAACACGCGTCTGAAGCCACATAAAAATAATAAAGAAAGTAAGCAAATCGATTCCACCAACATCGAGGTTTCGACGAAATCCTGAAAACTCGGCGCCCAACCTTGCCCTCGGGCTAGTAGCACTAGCAACACCAGCAAATTGGCAGACACCAAGACACGAACAACGATTCCTAAATTGCAGCAGTCTGGAATCAATAATTCTGTGAATTGTTCCTCTTTTTTTATTTTCATTGATGTAGGGGCTTATTTAAGATGACTTTAATCACAAATAGATAAGATGTGATGCGTGTGATTAATATGTAATTCAACGAGCTTAAGAGAATATGCCGCAAAATCGAAAAGCCGAGCTTGTCTCGCGGTATAATCCTCACTGGTTTTTACAGAACAAACGATAGAAGCCCCAGAGCTGCATCAAATGTTGGTCGAATGCCCCAATTCTATTCGGGATGATCAAACAAAGTCACTCAAAGCGACACAATCGCCTTTAATGTGAACTAGCTTCACCAATCTGATCGCACAGCCAACTTCCATACGTTTTTTGTCGCTTCACTATTTATCTTAATTTACAGCCACTATGACATCACAATTTTCCAAAAAAAGCGAGGCTTGGTCAGCACGCTTCTCTGAACCTGTCTCCGATTTGGTGAAACGCTACACCGCTTCCGTATTTTTTGATAACCGTATGGCAGCCGTCGATATTCAAGGATCGCTCGCCCATGCAGAGATGTTACAAGCGCAACAAATCATCAGCGCTCAAGACTATGCCGATATTCAACGAGGTATGGCGCAAATCAGTGCTGAGATTGAATCCGGCCAATTCACCTGGTTGCTCGATTTAGAGGATGTACATTTAAATATCGAAAAACGTTTAACGGAATTGGTGGGCGATGCTGGCAAGCGCTTGCACACAGGTCGCTCACGCAACGATCAAGTTGCTACCGATATTCGTTTATACATGCGCAATGCGATTGACAACATCATTGAGTTAATTGCAGCTTTGCGTTTGGCGTTATTGGATTTAGCTGAAAAACACAGCGATACGATCTTGCCTGGATTCACCCACATGCAAGTCGCGCAACCAATTACTTTTGGTCATCATATTTTGGCATACGTCGAAATGTTCGGGCGCGATGCTGAAAGGATGGCGGATTGTCGTAAGCGTGTCAATCGCCTACCTTTGGGTGCTGCAGCATTAGCAGGTACCACATTCCCGATTGATCGTTTGCGTGTCGCACGTACTTTAGGTTTTGACGATGTTTGCCATAATTCTTTAGATGCGGTATCTGATCGTGATTTCGCGATTGAATTTTGTGCGGCGGCATCTCTCGTGATGACGCATATTTCACGCATGTCTGAAGAACTCATTATCTGGATGAGTCCACGTGTTGGCTTTATCGATATCGCTGATCGATTCTGCACCGGCTCCTCCATCATGCCGCAAAAGAAAAACCCCGACGTGCCTGAGCTAGCGCGTGGTAAAACGGGCCGTGTGAACGGCAATCTAATCGCTTTGCTCACTTTGATGAAAGGCCAACCTTTGGCCTATAACAAAGATAATCAAGAAGATAAAGAACCTTTATTTGATACCGTCGATACACTGGTTGATACTTTGCGTATTTTTGCCGATATGGCAAGCGGCATTACCGTCAAACCAGAGGCGATGCGCGCTGCTGCTTTGCAGGGATATGCAACAGCAACTGACTTGGCCGACTACTTAGTCAAAAAAGGCCTGCCTTTCCGTGA
The DNA here is from genome assembly GCF_018139645.1 of Affinundibacterium baiyunense. Classification (GTDB taxonomy): domain Bacteria; phylum Pseudomonadota; class Gammaproteobacteria; order Burkholderiales; family Burkholderiaceae_D; genus Undibacterium; species Undibacterium baiyunense. The sequence continues at coordinate 197,504 of NZ_JAGSPM010000005.1, read as the reverse complement.
TGCACACGAAGCAGTTGCACTTGCAGTTCGCACTTGCGTTGATAGAGGCTGTGATTTAAGCGACATGCCACTAGCGGAATTACAAAGTTTTAGTCATTTAATCGAAGTCGATGTGTTTGATGTACTGACTTTAGAGGGCTCGGTCGCTGCACGTGATCATATTGGTGGCACTGCGCCGAATCAAGTTAGATTGGCGATCGCGCGCTTGCGTGAACAATTGAATGCAAATTGACCCAATAAAGTAACTCAGCACATAAATTTATATTTAATTGAATCGATAATAAATAAGATCAGAGCGGCCTACTGTGTGTTTTTGATCCACGGACATTCAAATCCACAACTAGCCGCTCACATATTCATTTATCATAGCAAATAATTGCTTAAATAATAAAACGTCATCACATCTTGATTGCAATAGTTGCAGCAAGATCTGATGACGTTTTATTGTAGTACAAAATACAATATCTGAACGTATCAAAGTACAAATCAGAGTATAAAAATGAGGAGACCAAACATGCGATTTTTGCTTGCACTATCGCGAAAAATAGACCTTGCCAACGACAAAATAGGCAGCCTACTTAGCTGGGCATTGTTAGCAGCCGTGCTCATTTGCGCAGGCAATGCTATCGTCCGCTACAGTGTCAATCACAGTTCGAACGGCTGGATGGAATTGCAATGGTATCTCTACTCTGCAGTATTCCTGCTCGCTGCACCCTATACTTTGCGTCGCAATGAACATGTACGCATTGATGTGATCGCAGGAAAATTCTCAAAACGCACCCAAGTCTGGCTCGATCTGTTTGGCTTTGTATTTTTTCTCATGCCTATGGCTGGCTTGATTCTCTATTTAGGTATTCCCTACGCAATCAATGCGTATACGCGTCAAGAAATGTCGAGTAATGCTGGTGGTTTGATTGAATGGCCGGCGAAGATTCTCATCCCACTCGGCTTTGCATTATTGGTACTTCAAGGTATTTCTGAAATCATCAAACGCATCGGTTATCTACGTGGCGAAGTCGAAGCAAGCGTCTTCGATAAACAAGTAAAAACACCGCAAGAAGAAATTGATGCTATCAAATTAGCCAATCGCGACAAACTGCCAAATCCAGCAATCGGAGAACCATCATAATGGAAGCAATTTTGATCGCTAATCTGGCGCCAATTATGTTTGCGGCGCTGGTCATTTTTTTGTTATCCGGTTTCCCCGTCGCTTTTGCATTAGCTGCCAATGGCCTATTTTTTGGCTTAGTTGGGATTGAACTAGGCCTACTCAAACCGGAACTCTTACAAGCTTTACCCAATCGTATCTACGGCATCATGTCGAACGACACCTTGCTTGCGATCCCGTTTTTCACCTTCATGGGGCTCATTCTAGAACGATCAGGCATGGCGGAAGATTTGCTCGACACCATAGGACAATTATTCGGCCCTTTACGTGGGGGGGTCGCCTATGCGGTCATTTTTGTTGGTGCTCTGCTTGCAGCTACCACCGGTGTAGTCGCCGCATCTGTCATATCAATGGGCTTAATTTCATTACCAATTATGCTCAAATATGGCTACGATGCAAAAGTCGCTTCTGGCGTGATCGCTGCCTCGGGTACCTTGGCACAAATTATTCCGCCATCCTTGGTATTGATCGTCATGGCAGATCAATTGGGCAGATCAGTTGGCGATATGTATCAAGCTGCTTTCTTGCCTGGCCTACTGCTCACCATGATGTATGCGGGCTATATATTGATGCTATCCCTATTCCGCCCTAAATGGGTTCCAGCCTTACCAGCTGAAGCACGCAACTTGCGTCAGCCAAATGGAAATAGTGGTGTACCATCTTTACTTGTGTTGATCGTCATCAGCAGTCTCGCAGCCTATGCATTTAGCCACTACTATCAAAATCTGCACCCTGAAATTGCCAAAGATGCCTTGGGAATTTATGCCGGATGTGTAGGAATTGGAATCGCTTTTGTCTTAGCTTTAATCAATCGAAAACTCAAAATCGGCTTGCTATCTCGCATGGCAGAACAAGTCACTTTTGTTTTAATCCCGCCATTGGCATTGATATTCTTGGTGCTAGGAACGATTTTCTTAGGCGTAGCAACGCCTACCGAAGGTGGTGGCATGGGCGCGCTCGGCGCAATCATTTTAGCGCTGATGAATGGACGTTTAAACTGGAAACTGACGAAACAAGCGCTCGATTCCACCTCACGCTTATCCAGTTTCGTGATGTTTATTTTGATTGGATCAACCGTATTTGCACTGGTGTTCCGCGGCATCAATGGTGACATTTGGGTAGAACATTTATTGACTAGTCTACCCGGTGGTCAAATTGGTTTCTTAATCGCGGTGAACATTCTGTTTTTCGTGTTGGCTTTCTTTCTCGATTTCTTTGAGCTCGCCTTTATTTTGGTTCCTCTAGTAGCACCAGTTGCCGAAAAATTGGGGATCAATCTAATTTGGTTTGGCGTACTGTTAGGCGTGAATATGCAAACATCTTTCATGCATCCACCATTTGGCTTTGCCTTGTTTTATCTACGCTCAGTTGCACCAAAAATCGTTAAAACCAGCGATATTTATTGGGGTGCGATACCATTTGTGATTGCGCAGATCATCATGGTCGGGTTAATTATTGCGTTTCCCAACCTAGTCTCGGTCGATAGTCAAGAGGCGAAGAAGGAAGAGATTCAGCTGGATATCACGACTCCCTTAGATGACATGCCTGCACCTTCGTTTGATTTACCTAAAGAAAGCGGTATGGATGAAATGCGCGATACCCAAGCATCTCCAGCACATAGCTTGTAGACTACAAAAAATGATGAGACAGTCAAAAACCGTATAACTAATTTAAAAAATACAAAAAAATAACATTAGTATTTTTAAACCTCAATTTATCTGTACATATTCAACTACACAATGAAAAAGCAAGCCATCGTCACTATCGTTTCAAATAACTATCTACACTTTGCCCGTAGTCTAATGCAAAGTGTCGCAATACATCATCCGCATGCGGAACGCTACTGCGTCATTGTCGATACTGATTTGTCGTATGCCTCGGAGTTAAAGGAAGAGTTCACTACGCTGGCCATGTCGCAATTAAATTTGCCATTCGGTGATGAATTTGCATTTCAATACACCATATTGGAATTGAATACAGCAGTCAAACCTTGGGCCCTAGAACACCTTCTCGACGCAGGTTACGAAGAAGTTTTGTATATTGATCCCGATATCTATCTTTACAGTCCCTTAACCGAAATTAGCGACTTGCTTTCCAGTGGCACTAGCATCATTCTGACACCGCATTTATTGGCGCCAATGACGGACGATAAAAATCCGACTGAACTACAAATACGCAATGCGGGCACCTACAATTTGGGATTCTGCGCGATCAGCAATCAAACGATAACGCGTCATTTTCTGCATTGGTGGCAAGGAAAATTAGAACGTGACTGTGTCGTTGATTTCAGTCGTGGCATTTTTGTGGATCAAAGTTGGATGGATTTGGTTCCAACTCTATTTGAGCAAGTCAACATTTTGCGCCACCATGGTTATAACGTCGCCTATTGGAATCTGGCACAAAGAGATTTTACAAAAAATACGGATGGAACATTGTCGGTCAATGGCGAGCGTTTGGTGTTCTTCCACTTTAGTGGTCTGAATCCTTCCAATCCACAAGCTTTTTCCAAACATCAGAATCGCTATACGCTGGACAATATGAATCCATTAGTCATCCGTTTGGCGATGGAATATAGTGAAACTGTACGTAATAATGGCATAGAAAAATATCGCAACCTACCTTACGGCTTTGGCTTCTTTCAAGATGGACGACCTATTCCAGAAAAGACACGTTCTTACTTTCGCGAAAATGAAGCTTTCAGAAACGCTTTAAAACAAAGTCCCTTTGCACAAACAATAGATACCACGGATGCCGAAAACCCTGAAACAAATGCTCGTATAGAAAAAATTTACGATTATTTTTTATGGCGAAAACCAGAGGCCGATGCACTAAAACGCTATCGCCAAATCGTCGGTACCACACGCGGCTACTATCGTTTATTGCTGGGTGTTGCGCTTTCACCTGAAAGTAGAAAGCAACCACGTTGGATACGTCGCGTCTTATTCTGGCCACTTTGGCGTCTGTTACAAAATATCTTAGGGAGAACAGATTCCCTAGCGATGGCAATAAAACCGACGGCAACTGCGAGCAGCAATCTCAACACGGTAACAAAACAAATAGCCGAAATCCAGCGCAAACCGATTACCATTTGCGGGATTAATTTGATTGGCTATATTGCGGCTGAATTAGGTGTGGGTGAAGCCGCTCGTTCTCTGGCTCGTGCATGCTCAGCGGTTAATGTCCCCTACTCGGTGGTTGATGTTGGTTTTCAATCTTCTAATTTACAGCGCGACACACAGGCTTTGAAAAATGCATCTAAAGAGCATTTTGAAATCGACCTGCTCTACGTAAATGCAGATCAAACTGAGAATACGTTCAAGCACTTACAAAGTTTAAATCATAAAAGCAGCTACAAAATTGCTTTCTGGCACTGGGAACAACCACAAATCCCAGCCTCTCATATTGCCGCATTTGCCGGACTGAATGAAGTCTGGGTACCATCCCAATTTGTACGTGACGCTGTGGCTGCGGTATCTCCAGTACCGGTCATGGTGTTTCCACATGCTCTACAATTTGAAGCAACACCAGATGTAAAGCGCAGCACTTTTGGTCTGCCTGAGAACAAAGTACTCGCTTTAGTAATGTATGATTTTCATTCTTATCAACACCGCAAAAACCCGAAAGCAGCCATTGCAGCCTTCCGTCTTGCTACCCAAGGCCGTGACGATGCGGTTTTGGTTGTTAAAACGATCAATCGCGATAAACATCCTGAAGCATCGCAAGAGCTCAGCGATTATTTGAGCGATTTACCCAACACCGTCATGATCGACGACTTTTTGACGCGTCAACAAACTTGGGATCTGCAATCATGCTGCGATATCCTAATTTCTTTACATCGCGCAGAAGGCTTCGGCTTGGCACCAGCGGAGATGATGTACCTAGGAAAAGCAGTGGTTGCCACGGGATGGTCTGCCAATATGGACTTCATGACAGAGAAAAATTCTATGCCAGTCAAATTCCAACTTAAACCATTGGAGAAGACTATTGGCGCCTATCCCGCAGGCCCCTTATGGGCAGAGGCGGACATAGAGCACGCTGCTAGTTGTATTCAACGACTATTGGATACGCCTGAATTACGTGAGCAACTAGGTCAGCAAGCGATGTTAGACATACGAAACTCATTACATCCAGATACGGTAGGACGCGCTATCGCAAACCGCTTACACAGCATTATTGATTGGCACAATCGCCAAGTTTGACCCAATTTTGCAATAAAAAACGCTCGCTAAACAGAAAATTTAGCGAGCGTTTCTCTTTGAAAAACTATTTTATTTCAACTTGCGCATCATATTAAATCGTGCAAAAGTTTGTTCCGCTACATTAAACCATTGACTTTGATTGTGACGGAAAGCCATCCAATCCACATACACTTTATTAAACTTCGGATTTTTAGCCGCCTCTTCGGTGAAAGTCTCTTGCGCAGCATTAAAACAGGCTTCCATCACTGACTGCGGAAAAGGTTTTAAGATCGTTTTATTTTGCATCAGACGCGCCAACGCAGACGGGTTGCGCGCATCATACTTCGCCTGCATTTGAACATGGGCTTCTAAGCTGGCGGTTTCAATTGCTGCCTGATACAGCTTTGGTAATTTATCCCATTCTTTTTTACCAACATAGAATGACAACTGCGCACCGCCTTCCCACCAACCTGGATAGTGATAAACCTTGGCGACCTTGTTAAAGCCGAGTTTTTCATCATCATAGGGACCAACCCACTCAGCGGCATCGATTGTGCCTTTTTCTAGCGAAGTGTAAATCTCACCGCCAGCCACCTGCACTGGCACCACGCCCAACTTCGCTAGTACTTTGCCTGCGAAACCACCTACGCGAAATTTTAAGCCCTTCAAATCTTCAACGCTTTTCACTTCTTTACGGAACCAGCCGCCCATTTGAGTACCAGTATTTCCACCCAAAAAATTGACTACGTTATGTTCGGCAAAAAACTCACGCATTAACTTCATGCCATTTCCCTGCAACATCCATGCTGTCTGTTGACGTGAATTGAGGCCAAATGGAACTGCGCAGTCGAAAGCAAATGTCGCATCTTTGCCGTAGTAGTAGTAAGACGCTGTATGCCCCATTTCTACGGTTCCATCTTTGACAGCATCCAATACAGCATTAAAAGGCACCAATTCGGGCGCGGCATATGGACGAATGGTAAATTTACCGTCCGTTAATTCCTTTACACGATTACAAAATGTTTCTGCAGCTCCATAGATCGTGTCTAAGTTCTTCGGAAAACTTGAAGCCAAACGCCAAGTCAAGGTCGGCAATGCATCCGCAGCCAAACTTGGTGCTGCCACGCTAGCAGCAGTTGCGCCTACAGCTGCTTTTTTCAAAAACGAACGACGTTCCATGCGATCTCCATTTTTATTGGTGTAAAGAGTGAATCAAACTAAGTCTGCGAGAACATGATCTGTCGCCACAGACTTACATTTCCAGTGCATTTTATGAATTATTGATTACACAAGCAATCATTCTAATTTGTGCATTGCGATTTTCAACTCGCTTTTGATTGATTGTGACTTGTTTAATTTCCAGCGATAGTCATGCCTTCGATCAAAATCGAACCCGTCGTTTTGGTGCCGCGAGTCAGAGTATCGTTACCAATCGCGATGATATTTTGAAACATATCGCGCATATTGCCAGCAATCGTGATTTCTTCCACTGGGTATTGAATCACGCCATTCTCTACCCAAAAACCCGATGCACCACGTGAATAATCTCCAGTGACATAATTTACGCCCTGCCCCATCAACTCGGTCACTAACAAACCTGTGCCCATTTTTTTCAGCATTTGCGCAAAATGATCAGTACGTTTTGTCAGATCCGAAGTCAAACTTAAGTTGTGCGAACCACCAGCATTGCCCGTAGTTTGCATGCCCAGTTTGCGTGCTGAATAAGTTGAAAGGAAATAGCCATTCAACACCCCATTTGTCACAACCTCGCGTTTTACGGTTTTCACCCCTTCGTCATCGAAGGGAGACGAACCTACTGCGCCCGGAACATGCGGGTCTTCAACTATTTGAATGTGATTCGGGAAAACTTGCTTGCCCAGCGTATCGAGTAAGAAAGTTGATTTACGATACAAAGCACCGCCAGAGACCGCCTGTACAAATGCGCCCAATAGTCCGGCTGCCAAAGGTGCTTCAAACAATACCGGGCACTTACGGGTATCAATCGTGCGTGCGTTCAAACGGGCAAGCGCACGTTCTGCAGCGTAGCGTCCAATGGCCTCTGGGCTTGCGATTTTATTTGGATTACGGTGCGAGCTATACCAATCATCACGTTGCATCTTCGATCCCTTACCGGCAATCGGCGCAACCGAAATCGTGTGGCGTGAAAAAGGATAACCACCGACGAAACCACGCGAATTCGCAGCAACAAAATGCGATTGCTGCGCATGTACGCTAGCGCCTTCGCAATTGCTGATACGTTTATCGACCGCATAAGCAGCTGCCTCCGTACGACGAGCAAGCTCAATGGCTTCTTCTGCCGTGATCAGCCAAGGATGAAACAATTTCAAATCTCGTGGCTGCATTTCTAGCATCTCTGCGTCCGGCAAACCTGCACAATCATCTTCTGCGGTGAAACGCGCGATGTTATAAGCTGCCTCAACCGTATCTTCTAAAGACTTAGCAGAAAAATCAGAAGTGCTAGCATTTCCACGCTTCTTACCTACATAAACCGTGATTCCTATGCCTTTGTCGCGATTTTGCTCTATCGTTTCGACCTTGCCTTTGCGCACACTAATCGACAATCCACCACCTTCACTCACTTCTACCGCCGCATCTGTTGCACCTTTGTTACGTGCGATGCGTAACATATCTTGGGTAATTTGCTTAAATTGATCCTGAGTATGGGTAAAAACTGGTTTAGACATAGCTTCTGTTTCTTTAGCTGAAAGGATAAAGAGAGTATCATAGCAGTCGTTTCAATAAGTTTATAGAAGATTTACCAATGCCAAATCCGAATCGAGGCTCTTGCGGCTATCAGTCCAACGAGTTTGAACCAGAATACGACCGTCCATCCAAATCCGAGCTCAAACGCCAAATGACGGCGCTGCAGAAACTCGGACAAGAATTGGTTGATGCTCCACGTGATCGCGTTAAACGTGTTCCTATGCCTGAAGATGTGCGTGACGCCATTCTCGAATGTCAAACGATTACCAACCACGAAGGTCGTCGCCGTCAAATGCAATTCGTCGGCAAAAAAATGCGTACATTGGATGAAGAAGAAGTTGCGCTGATTCAAAAAACCATCGATAGCTGGAAAGGTGCGTCCAAATCCGAAACCGCCGCCATGCATTCTTTGGAACGCAAACGTGAAAAGTTACTCGCTAAAGACGAAGCCTTGACAGAGTTAATGGCGGAAAATCCAGAACTCGACGTGCAACATTTGCGTACCTTGATTCGCAATGCACGTAAGGAACAAGCGGAAAACAAACCGCCCAAAGCCTATCGTGAAATCTTTCAGATTCTGAAAGAAATTCAAAACAAGAATAAAGCCGCGCATGCATCTGACGCAGAAGCAGAAAACGACGAAGACTCTGAAGATGACGACAACTGATTTAGATCGCCCGCTGCGTATTGGACTCGTTTCGGTATCTGATCGCGCTTCTAGTGGCGTTTATCAAGATCAAGGTTTGCCAGCGTTAGAGTCGTGGTTTAGTAGCGCACTTAGCACGCCTTGGGTGATGGAAACGCGTTTGATTCCAGATGAACGTCCTGCAATCGAGCAAGCCCTAATTGATTTAGTTGATCAAGCCCGATGCCATCTGGTTATTACTACTGGTGGTACTGGACCGGCACGCCGCGATGTCACCCCAGAAGCTAGCTTGGCTGTAGCGACCAAAGAGATGCCAGGTTTTGGTGAACAGATGCGCCAGATCAGTCTGCATTTTGTGCCGACTGCAATTTTATCGCGTCAAGTTGCGGTGATTCGCGAAACCGCCGATCATGCAGCTTTAATCTTAAACTTACCAGGCCAGCCAAAGTCGATTAAGGAAACCTTAGAAGGCTTAAAAGACGCAGATGGTAAGCAACTTGTCGCAGGTATTTTTGCCGCAATTCCTTATTGCATCGATCTCATCGGTGGTCCTTATATCGAGACCAACGAAGCGGTTTGTAAAGCATTCCGCCCTAAATCTGCAATACGTGTAAAGAAGTCTGACGTCTAAACATTTTCACTCACATCATGACCAATACTCTGTTAGAAACCGTCGAAATTGAAAGCGGTGCGAATCCCAGTGCCGCGATTATTTGGATGCACGGCTTAGGTGCTGATGCAAACGATTTTGTGCCTATCGTCAAAGAATTAGATTTGCGTGATTGCCCAGCCATTCGCTTTATATTCCCCAACGCACCGCAGATTCCAGTTACCTTAAACGGTGGTTATATCATGCGAGCTTGGTATGACATCGCAGCGGCTGGTACCGACATCAATAAACGCGAAGACGAATCGGGGCTGCGCCAATCGCAACAACAAATCGAAGCACTGATCGCACGAGAAAATGCGCGTGGTATTGCCACAGAAAACATCATCTTGGCAGGATTCTCACAAGGTTGTGCAATGAGTCTGCAAACAGGCTTACGTCATCCTCAAAAATTGGCGGGTATTATGGGCTTATCTGGCTATGTTCCGTTAGCAGACAAAATTGCAAAGGAACGCCACCCTGCCAACCAAAACACCTCAATTTTTTTGGTACACGGCACGGTTGATCCCGTGATTCCTATCCAACGTGCACAGCAATCTCGCGATCTGCTGGTAAGCTTAGGCTATCCAGTTGAGTGGCATGATTATTGGATGCAGCATTCCGTATCGCCACAAGAAATTATGGATATCGGATTTTGGCTACACAAAGTCTTGAAGAAATAAACGGTATAACAAGCGAAATAAAAAACGGGCCACTTTAGTTTGCCCGTTTTTTATTTTTGCGAAAAGCTAATCAGTATTTAGTCAACGAATTAATTCTTGAGTGCAGGAAGTTTCCAATAGGTAATCGCACGCCACAACCACTCCATTGGTCCATAACGGAATTTACTTAACCACCAGTGGCTAAATAATATTTGTAGCACCACGACGATCGCCACCACAGCAACTTGATGCGCGCGCTGCATTCCATAATAGCCTAAACCGTAGCTGTAAAAAATTACCGAACAAATCACAGACTGCGACAAGTAATTGGTCAAGGCCATACGTCCATAAGGTGCAAGCAATTTCACTTTCGAAAACACACCAGTGCTGTGAAACATCAACACAAGCAAACCGACATAGCCCAAACATGCGGGCAAGTTACCAAGATAGATCAAGGCCATTGCGAACATATACGGATCATTTTCTAAACCTGGTACCGCCGAAGTGCTAATAAAACTCCCAGCAATTCCCAAACCTATCCCGCAAGGTAAACCGAGTAAAGCCATTTTCTTAAATTTAGGTAAATGTGCTTGCGTATTACGCATGATGCCTGATTGCACAAACCAATATCCAATCAAGAACATACAGTTAATCAACACACTAAAAATCGCAACATTAGTCCAGTTTTCAGAAAACTCTCTAACACGAAACGCTAAAGCTTCGGCATAAGTTCCTTTAGATAAAATCGCCACTTCTCGACGGTTATCTTCTAACTGTTTTTGAAGGCGCTCAGCTTCTTTCTTTTTATTTTCTGCTTTCTCACTCGCTTTGTTCTTTTCTGAATCATTCGCAGCGACTGAAGCATGATCTGATGCTGCATTTTCAGCTTCCGCTTTTACCTCCACTTTTGCTTGTGCCGATGCGCTAACTACTGTTGAGCTAGCTTGCTGCGCTTCATTAGCTGCTTGCACTTGAGTTTTTCCAGCGCCCAAATATTGCGCGGCACCACCTATCGCCATCGATAAAAATAAAGAGGTATACAACAAGCTACCAATTTTCCAACTGCGTGCTTGTTTGGGCTGATGCGCACGATCAAGTACAAAGGCAATCAATAACACGAACAATCCAAACACCAAACTAGGACGAGCGGAACTCATAGTAGTCACTACAAGACTCGTAACACCAATTAAAAACAACAGCGCGCCCACCACATAAAGTATGACTGCGATAATCGGACGTGGCTTTGCAAACAGCATGAAGGTTTTCTCATTTCTAAGCAAGAATGCCATCACGCCAAACAATGCCAGTGCGGTCGCAATTGCACCAACTTTATTTAACGCAGGAATCACCGCGACTAAACCCAAAGCGACCACACTCAAAACAATCCAACGCGCTTTGCCGAACAAGACAACTAATAGGCCGCATGCGGCTATCGCATAGCTAAACAAAATGTCACCAGGCCAAATGAAGATGTAATGCAATAAGCCAAAAATCGCTAGGGCAAGCAAACGACGAAAATACGGCTTAAAGAAATCTTGTCCCTTTTCTTCTGCGCGCATCAACATCAGCGCGAATCCCATGCCAAACAATAAGGAGAAAATCGTCCAAAATTTGCCCGCAACAAAATAGGCGACAAAGTAAGAAGCCAACCAGTTGGCTCCACTTAATCCAACTGGCATACCGTCACTGAGCTCACCGACAGAGCGGTTAAAAAACTCGATATTCATGAGGAAAATACCAATCAAAGCAAATCCTCGAATCACATCGAGAATCGCAATTCTGTCTTGCACCTGAACCGGCGCCGCAACTGGTGCGACTGCTGGGGCAACTATTGGTTCAACCATCGAATTCAGCATTACGCTGGATTCATTTTCTACATCTCTCTGCATATCTTCCTCGATATAAATGAACTTATTAGATCAGACACAAGTCGCATAAATCAAAAAGCGCCACGACCTGTATCGTGACGCTTTTTAACCCGCGCCTATTTGACTAGCCTTAGATTAATTATGCCTTAATTGCAAACCATATTGGCATTTTTAATCATCTAATCATGACTAAACAATCCTCGCTCGCATTGATATTGGCTAGCCCAAATGTGGATTCAACTCCTTATGTTCGACTTTCATTGCGGGCAACTCCCAATAGGTAACTGCGCGCCATACCCATTCCAAAGGACCATAACGGAAACGACCTAACCACCAATGGCTAAACAAAACCTGCAAGCAAATTACCGCAATCGCAAAGCCTAATTGTTGCGCACGACCAAGACCGAATTGCCCCAATCCCCAACCGTAAAAGAAGCTTGCTTGAATCACCGATTGCATCAAATAGTTCGTCAATGCCATACGACCAAATGGCGCCAACACCTGAATCTTAGCCAATGCGGAACCGCTATATAACATCAACACAATGATACTGACATAGGCAAGACAAGTCGGCAGATTCGCTAAATTCAAAATCATTTGCGTTAATTGCCAACCATCGCCTGATACACCTGGCGCATGACTCACTGCGATACTACTTGCCAGTAAACTCAATCCCCACCCCACAGGCAAACCTAATAAAGCGATGTGACGGAATAGCGATAAATTTTCCGCAGCCTTAGTAATCACTTTGGCACGAACAAACCAGACACCAATCAAAAATAAAGCAATCGCTGCAAACGCTTGTCCCGCGCTGCCAAATGGAGCATCCATAAAATCTGCAAAGCGATGCTTCACAAAATCAGGATAGTTGGCCTGCGTCATTGCCTTCAAGTCTTTTTCGATCTCTTTACGATTTTCATTGATACGATTAATCGTATCTGCATCGCGCTCCAATTTTTTTTGCGCTTCAGATTTTGGAAGCTTTTTATCCTCTTTGCTGTCATCCTTTTTTGTGCCGCTTGCAGGATTAAGCTTTGCCAATTTTTCTTCAGCTTCATTGGCTTCTTTTTTCGCCTGCTTTTCTGCAGCTAATTTGACTGCTTCTGCTGAATTAAAAACGCTAGTTAAAGGTTGTTGATAGGCGATCACTCCAAACACCATTCCAATCACAAAAGGCAAGCTATAAATCAATACACCAGCACGCCAAAATCGCGCTTCCGCTGGCTGATGATATTTTGCTGATAAAAATGTGATGATCAAGAACGCAGCTGACACTCCAGTCAAACCATTTCGACCTTCGCGCATTGCAGGCACAAACCAACTTACTAACGCAGCCAAACTCACAAGTATCGTGATGAACAAGCAAATCGCAGAAAACAATGGCATCTTCATACCAAGAAAGGAAACAATTCGTTCATTACGAATAAAAATCGCGATGAATCCCATAAAAGCGATACCACCAACCACCGCAGAAAAAGATCCCATGCCGGGGATAAAACAGAAGCCAATCAGGCCGACGATACTCGCTACTATCCATTTCCACTGACCAAATAAAATAATCAACAAGCCAGCCGCAGTGAACGCATAGCTATACAAAATATCGCCAGGCCACAATAAGACATTATGCAAAATACCAAAGATTGCTAATGCAATGATACGGCGAATATAGGGCTTGATAAATGCTCGCCCTGTTTCTTCTGAGCGCGTCAGCATCACCGCGAAACCCATTCCAAACAGCAAAGAAAAAATAGTCCAGAACTTACCAGCCACAAAGAAGTTCACAAAATAACTGGCTAACCAGTCTATGCCGTGTACATTACTCGGGATTCCCGTCCCCATGGTCAAAAATGAGCGGTTAAACCATTCAATGTTCATGAAGAAAATACCAATTAAGGCAAATCCACGTATCACGTCTAAAGCTTGAATACGCTCACTCACCGAGATTGGCTTCAGAATAGGTTTTAGAACAGCAGAAGGATTAGGGAAAGTGCTATTGACATTGCTGGCACCGCCCGCACTGCCCGCGCTTCCTGTATCGGTAGATGATTCCATCATGGTTTATTGTTTTCAGGTTAGGTTAAACCCAGACTTCCCAATCTGGGCGAGATATGAACATGCAAGTGAAGACACATGATCGCATTTTGACATCGACATACTAGTTAGATCGCCAATAAGAATCGATAGCATTGCGATGAAATGCGAAATCAAGGGAATGAAATTACTTTAATTGGTCGTATACTCAAGCCATACAAATTCACATTGCACTCAAATTCTCATTTCAGAAAAAATATGTCTAGACTCTTTAAGCTAGCCTTACCCAAGGGCAACAAACCCATCATCAATAACAAAATTAACCTAGTGGAAGATTTTAGCCTACGCACCCCACATCAATTCAAACTCACCAACACGCTAATGTTGCTAGGCTTGTTAGGCATCATCTGCTCGCCACAAGTCAATGCGCAAGTGAGCGCAAATGCGAGCAATGCCAATAAACCAAGCACCCAAAATACGCACCAGAAAAAAGTAACACCGATTAAAACCACGCAAGAATGGCAAGTTTATGGCATCAGTCAAAGCGCAGAAATTTTGCTAGACCAATGGGGCGTACCGCATATTTATGCCAAGAATGAAGATGATCTTTTTTTTGCACAAGGCTTTAATGCTGCACGTGATCGCCTTTTTCAGCTCGACCTATGGCGCAGACGTGGTCTCGGTCAACTGTCCGAGGTATTTGGCAACAGCTTCTTTGAACAAGATCGTGCCGCGCGTTTATTCCTCTACCGCGGTGATATGAAACAAGAATGGAATGCCTACGGAACACAAGCCGAACGCATCACCAAACAATTTGTCGCTGGGATCAATGCCTATATAGATTATGTCAGTAAGAACAATCATGCCTTACCCGCCGAATTTAAAATCCTGAAATATCTACCAGCGAAATGGCAAGCTGAAGACGTGGTGCGCATCCGCAGTCATGGCTTAACTCGCAACCTCAACGCCGAAGTGAATCGCGCAAAATTTGCTTGCAACGGTCAATTAGCATTAGACGAAATACGGCAAAATTTATCGCCCAAATGGAAAACCACACTCCCCGCAGGCCTCGACCCATGTTTACCCGAAGGCATCTTGCGTCAATTCAGTTTAGCGACACAGAACGTCGTTTTTGATAAGCAGAATATGCGTATCTCACAAATTGAAACGCCTACAACCGCAACAAATGAAGCCCCTAATACAAACATCGCTAAGCTATACGAAACAAATCCTGATCAAATGGAAGGCAGTAACAACTGGGTACTCGCACCGTCCAAAACCAGCACTGGTCGCGCGATCATGGCAAATGACCCGCATCGCGCTTACTCAGCGCCGTCTTTACGCTATATCACGCATTTAAGTGCACCTGGTTTAGATGTGATTGGCGCGGGCGAACCAGCATTACCCGGAATTTCCATCGGACATAATGGCAGCATCGCATTCGGTTTGACGATTATGGGGATTGATCAAGAAGACTTGTACGTCTATGAATTAAACCCAGCTAATCCCATGCAATACCGCTACCGTGGCAAGTGGGAAAACATGAAACCACTTTCGGAAAATTTTAAAGTCAAAGACCGCCCCGATCAAACCGCAGAATTGCTCTTCACACGTCACGGCCCTATCATTTTTCAAGACCATCAAAAAAACCGTGCATACGCAGTGAGAACAGCTTGGCTACAGGCGGGAATGGCGCCTTATTTTGGCAGTATTGATTACATGCGTGCCACGAATTTTGCCCAGTTTAAGAAAGCCATGTTGCATTGGGGCGCACCAACTGAGAATCAAGTCTATGCGGATGTAAAAGGAAATGTAGGTTGGGTTCCTGGCGGCATGACGCCAATACGCAAAAATTGGGATGGTTTATTACCTGTTCCTGGAGATGGACGTTATGAGTGGGCGGGCTTTTTATCTGGCGACAAGCTGCCATTTAGCTATCAGCCAAAATCAGGGTGGTTTGCTTCAGCAAATGAAATGAATTTACCTAAGGGCTATCCCTACCAACAACACAAATTAGGCTTCGAATGGCCGCACCCAGCACGCTACCAACGTATCGCTACCGTATTGTCGCAAGCAAAAAAATTCTCTATCGAGGATTCCATGCGTCTACAAAATGATGTGATGTCGCTACCTGCTAAACGCATCACAGAGATTTTGAAGCGTATCCAAATCAATAATCAGATCAAAGATCAGATCAACAATCAAGCTCGCCATCAAACCGATGATGACAATACAAAAGCAACCGAAAAAGCACTGAAACTGTTACTCCAATGGGATCATCAAGAAACCGCAGATTCGGCAGCAGCAGCTCTATTTCAGTTCTGGCTAAGTCAAACTTTGGCACCAGCGTATAAAGAATTAATGCTAGGCGCACAAGCGAGCTTGGTACCCAGCATGCCTGATATGTCAGGTATGTTGAACTATCTCGAACGCACAAATCAAGATGAACAAGCAAACAAAATCCGTGATCAGCTCTTACTCAATAGTCTCACGCTAGCTTACAAAACACTTGAACAAACACTAGGAAAAGATCAACACGCTTGGCAGTGGGGACAACTACAGAAAACAGTATTTGCCCATCCATTTTCTAAAATATTAGATAGCGCATCAAAAACGCAATTTGATATCGGCCCACTTCCTCGTGGTGGTAGTGCCAATACCGTCAATCAATCATCGTATCGATTGAGTGATTTCACACAACTCAATGGTCCTTCATTTCGAGTCGTGGTCGATGTTGGGCAATGGGATAACTCGCGCGCGATCAATGCGCCAGGACAATCTGGCGACCCAAGCAGTCCACATTATCGTGATTTGGCAGACAAATGGGCGAAAGGTGAATACTTTCCTTTATTGTATTCACGACAAGCAGTAGAAGCGTACACCCGCCAACGCTTTGTTTTGCAACCAATCAAATAACCGGGTCAACCGAACTTAGTCAATCTAGTTCAGCGATTGAGCTCGACAAATGCGTTGACTTTCAAGATGGCAAGCCTTGCAAAAGGCTGTGCCATCAATTCGATATAAGAATATGACCTTATATTCTTTTGAGTTTTATCTAAGCTGACTTATCCTCATCGTCTATCTTTGAGACACTTACGCAGCAATCACAAATTGCTTGCAACGTGACTGGCGTTCAGTGCCAGTGTCTCACTTGGACAAACTTAGCGACGAGGAAATTATGCCTATCTATCAAAATAATGCGGACTCTATTGGCCGCACCCCACTAGTCAAGTTGCAACGCATCAGCGATGGTGCAGGTGCGACAATTTTGGCAAAGATCGAAGGACGTAATCCTGCGTATTCTGTTAAATGCCGAATTGGTGCGGCAATGGTGGCAGATGCCGAAGCACGTGGTTTGCTAGGTCCAGGAAAAGAATTAATCGAACCAACCAGTGGCAATACGGGTATCGCACTCGCTTTTGTTGCCGCTGCAAAAGGCATCCCCTTAACATTGACTATGCCAGAAACGATGAGCATAGAACGTCGCAAATTATTGGTGGCATTCGGTGCGAATTTGATTTTGACTGAAGGCGCAAAAGGCATGAATGGCGCGATTGCCAAAGCAGAGGAAATTCGTGCCAGCGATCCAGACCGTTACGTCTTACTCCAGCAATTCAAAAATCCTGCCAATCCAGCGATTCACGAAAAAACCACTGGCCCAGAAATCTGGAACGATACAGAAGGTCAAGTCGACATCTTAGTCTCTGGCGTTGGCACCGGCGGCACCATTACCGGTGTATCTCGCTACATCAAACAAACACAGGGGAAAGCAATTCAGACGGTGGCAGTAGAGCCGACTGCAAGTCCAGTATTAACGCAAAAACGCGCAGGTCAAGAAATCAAACCAGCGCCACACAAGATTCAAGGTATTGGCGCTGGATTTGTGCCGGACGTTTTAGATTTGTCCTTAGTGGATCTGATTGAACAAGTCAGCAACGAAGAAGCGGTTGAATACGCACAAAGACTGGCAAAAGAAGAAGGCATACTCGCTGGCATTTCTTGCGGCGCTGCCACCGCAGTAGCAGTTCGCCTCGCCAAATTACCAGAGAATGCAGGTAAAACGATTGTTGTGGTATTGCCTGATTCTGGAGAGCGTTATTTAAGTTCGATATTATTTGATGGTTACTTCGATGCCAATGGCGTCGCTTTATCGGCAAAATAAATCATTTTACTTGCAAGCTAAGACGAGAGCGCCGTCTTAGCTTGCTACTTCATTGTTGGCAACAGAATCAATCCGACTACTTATTCAAAATCCTTAAAAGTCTCCAGATCGATTTGTACCGATTGATCTCCCGCAGACATCCAAATCTGACCATCTTGTATCGTGCACTGCAATTGCATTGTGCGGGCAGCCATTTTTGCGAGTTCTTGACTCGTTTCTGATGCCATATTTTTGACGCATAAATTCTTTGCCCGATCGAGGCGGCTATTCATTTGTTTCCACCAGATATTGCTGGCATGTGAAAAACTATAGACCACCACTTTTTCGGCACGACCACAGGCTTTCAACAAGCGTCTGTCATCGGGTTGTCCAACTTCCCCCCACAACAAGATCGCATCGGTGTAATCTTTTTCCCAAAAATCAGGTTCTTCTGTATCCGAAATACCTTTACCAAAACTCAAGCGCTCAGAAGCATGCAGCGCGAAGGCGACGACGCGTACCATCATGCGTTCATCCGTTTCCGATGGATGACGGGCGATGGTTAAACTATGGTCAGCGTAATAACCACGATCCATGTCGGAAATATTCAGTTCTGCTTTATAAATTGTTGATTTCAATGCCATTCTTAATCCTGCTGTTTAATTTTTCTCATTAAGCGTATTCATTAAGCTTACTCATTAATTCCACTATCACTAGCGCTTGCTATTTGACTTCAATCCAGTTTCTAATTTGAATGTGAATGAAGTGCATAGGCTCCAATCAAGCCTTAAAAAATCGTGCTTAGTTAAACACGACCGTCTTATGGCCATTCAATAAGATACGATGCTCGACAAAATAATTCACTGCACGCGCCAACACCACACATTCCACATCACGGCCAATTGCCGTTAATTTTTCTGGGTCCATCGCATGATCGACGCGCGCGACGTCTTGTTCAATAATCGGTCCCTCATCCAAATCACCGGTGACAAAATGCGCGGTCGCGCCAATCAATTTCACACCGCGATCATGCGCTTGATAGTACGGCTTAGCGCCTTTAAAGCTAGGTAAAAATGAGTGATGGATATTGATCGCACGACCGTTTAAAGCCTGGCACATGGAGTTCGAAAGTATTTGCATATAACGTGCCAACACTACCAACTCGGCTTGATTTGCGTTGATGACTTCTAAGACTCTTTGTTCCTGCGTCTGTTTTTCTTCCGCACTTGCACCAGCTGCTAATGGCAAATGATGAAAAGGAATATTGTAACTTGCAGCCAACTGATAAAAATCGGTGTGATTTGAAATGATCGCCTTGATTTCTACTGGTAGTAAGCCGCTCTTGTAGCGAAACAAAAGATCATTCAAGCAATGACCAATTTTCGACACCATCAACACCAGGCGCGGCTTGTGATGCGCATCGTGTAACTGCCATTCCATTTGCAACGCTTGCGCAACTTCTTTAAATTCTTGACGTAAGAATTGCTCGCTAATCGCCAATTCATCAACCGAAAAATGAACCCGCATGAAAAACAACTGCGAGTGTGCATCGCCGAACTGCGCTGAATCAATAATATTGCAACCGTGACTGGTAAGAAAACCAGAGACACTATGAACGATACCGCGTTGATCGGGACAAGATAAAGTCAGGATATATTCTGGGCGCATAAATAATTAATTTCTTGAGATAGAAACAGCAAAACCTAGCAAGCAAAAAGTGAAAAGAAAAAACAGCCCACATTGTCGCATGTTCAGCTTCTTTTTATTGCCTTGCAAAATAAAAGCACAGTCGTTCTATTTAAGGTATATTCTGTATCCGCTTCTGATTTTTTGACATTTAAAATCTGCGTGCGAGATCAATTCACTACACGCGCCATCACTTCATTCGGAGATCGCAATATGACTATCATGAATCACCAAATTCGACTCGCTGCTCGCCCGCTTGGTTTTCCAACGCCAGACAATTGGCTACACACCTCAGAAGCTTTGCCACCACTGAACGATGGTGAAATCCAAATCAAAACTTTATACCTATCGATTGACCCCGCCATGCGTGGTTGGATGAATGGTGGCAAGTCGTATATTCGCCCGGTCGAAATCAACGAAGTGATGCGCGCTGGTGGGATTGGAATCGTGATCGCATCTAAATCAGATCGTTTTCAAGTTGGCGACTATGTTTCTGGCAGTATTGGTGTTCAAGAGTACTGGACAGGCAAAGCCGATGACAAGTATGGCGCGTTCTACAAAATCGATCCGCAACATGCTCCCCTACCCGCTTATTTAAATGCGCTTGGCATGCCTGGCATGACCGCTTATTTTGGTCTCATGGATGTTGGCCAACCGAAGGCTGGAGAGACTGTGGTGGTATCAGGTGCCGCTGGCGCGGTAGGTCAAACCGTGGGTCAAGTTGCCAAACACAAAGGCTGCCGCGTAGTCGGCATCGCGGGTGGCAAAGAAAAGTGCGATTTTGTTATAAATGAACTCGGATTTGATGCCTGTATTGATTACAAAAATGGTTCAGTTAAAGATGGTTTGAAAGAACATTGCCCCAATGGAGTTGACATCTATTTTGATAATGTCGGTGGCGAGATTCTCGATACCGTACTTACGCGCATCAACATGAAGGCGCGCATTATTATTTGCGGCGCGATATCGCAGTACAACAACACGACAGCGATAAAAGGACCGTCCAATTATCTCGCGTTACTCGTGAACCGCGCAAAAATGGAAGGTATCGTCGTATTTGATTACGTCAAGCGCTATCCAGAAGCGATCAAAGAAATGAGTCAATGGATGGCACAAGGCCAATTTCATACGCGCGAAGATATCGTACAAGGTTTAGATGAGTTTCCTAATGCCTTACAGATGCTGTTTGATGGTAGAAATTTTGGCAAGCTCATCCTTCAAGTTGCTACGGTAGATTAAATCTCCAATTGGGCTAGCATATTCAATCTGGACATGCTAGCGCCATCAAGCTCGTTACCATTTAGCGATGACGGTAAAAGTGCCTTTACTTCACACTAAAAAGAAGTGTATTTTTGTCCGATTCCTCGTTCATATATTGGCAGACTGTCGTTTTCATACACCCCATAAAATAAGACGTTGCAAGCAGATTTGTGACTGTGTAAGATGAAATTGCGTATTTGCATCAAGAAGCAATTTCACTCTTCACGGGGTACTATGAAAGCGCATTCTGGCCAATTCCTCATTCGTCGCCCCAACCACTTTGCGCGCGCAAGCCTATTCGCATTGATGGCGATCACCAGCGCATCCGCGCTATTGCTAAGCGCCACCGTGTCAGCGCAAGTGATTTCAGAAAACCTTCCACCAAATACTGCTCCCAGCGTTCAAGAAGACAAGAAAGAAGTAAATGCTGAGAAACTTGTAGAGGATGAGGCAAATGAGCAAGCCTATCCTTCAATCAAATTCAGTGGTTTTGGGACGATCGCTGTAAGTTATAACAGTAGTCGCCAATTTGATTATGTACGTGATCTACTCCAATCAAATGGTGTGGGTAAACGCAAGCAAATCGATTTTGGTCTAGATTCGCTGGCGGGATTGCAGGTAACAGGGCGTTGGAGCGATCAACTAGAGACTACGGTGCAAGCAGTTCTACATCGCGGGGAAAAAGATTTACAAACAGATCTCACCTGGGGATTCATCAAATATCGTCCGCAAGACGATATTGACTTGCGATTCGGTCGTTTAGGATTTGACGTTTACCCGCTAGCAGATTCAAGAAATGTCGCTTATTCATACATCTGGATTAGGCCACCAGTCGAATATTTTGGGGAACTTATCGTCAGCTATATAGATGGTGCGGATGCCGTGTTTCAGTATGCACATGAGAATAATCAAGTTAAGTTCAAAGTCTATGCAGGCAATGCACGTGAACGCATGCTGGCTGCCGCGCCAGATATATTTTTCTCTATCGATGGCTCACATATTTGGGGAACGCACGTCGAATACCAATCTCCATCTTGGTTAGCGCGCATAGGTTATTCTGAACTCAAGTTTAATAGCGAGTTTCCTAGCTTACAGGGCTTACTAAGCACATTGCAGTCGCCTGCATTGGCGCAATTTGGTCCTGCCGCAAACGCTTTGGCAAACCATCTATCGTTTAAAGATAAGAAAATCCAGTATCTATCTGCGGGTATCGTTTATGACGAAGGACCGATGCAAGCTCAATTCATGTTGGGACGATTAAAATCGCAAACATTAGGCTTCAATTCCAATGTAGCAGCATTTGCAACGATTGCATATCGCATCCAATCTTGGACACCTTATTTCAGTATTGCCAAAGTGCGCCCCTTGCATTCAGAGCCACCAGTCACAGGTCTAGCGGTGGGCACAAATCCTTTAATCGGGCAATTAGAAACACGCGTACAGAACTATCTAAGATCAACACGCAATGAACAGCAGTCCATTTCGTTAGGATGGAAATATAGTGTCAGTCAACAAAGCGATGTCAGGCTACAAATAGATAAAATTCATAATCGTAGTCCATTCATCGTCAGAAATACTAGTGCCGATTGGAATGGCAAAGCAACGATCATCGGCGTTAGTTACAATTTCATTTTTTAGCAGAGCGATAGTCCTACTATGTTAGTACAACGATCTCTATGCATCATCTTGCTGGTACTTGCTACGGCTAGTATCGGGACTAGTACTGGAGCTAGTGCAAACCATGCAAGCAATGATTTCGTCGTGATCGCCAATCCACATTCTGGCATTGAAAAAATGAGCAAAGATGAAGTGATTAATGTGTACATGGGTAGAAATCGAAAATTATCATCCGGAGTCACAGCGCAACCACTAGACTTAGAAAACCCACTGACGGAAAAAGCCAATTTCTATAACGTCATGGTAAATAAAGAGTTATCTGAAATTAGCTCTTACTGGGCAAGATTGATGTTCTCAGGGCAAGGTTCGCCACCACGCCAGGTTGCCTCAGCAGAGCAAGCCGTTGAATTGGTTGGTAGACTCAAAGGCGCAATTGCCTACGTCGATAGAAAGAAAATTGATAAGCGTGTACGTGTGGTATTTGACCCTAGCCGTAACTAATGATTTTCTAAACAAGCATCGTCACTCATGCATAAACTACTCCAGTTACTACAGTTGCTACGTACTAGCATCGTTTATCGTAGCAGCGCCCTAGTACTGTCTATTGCATTGTGCGTTGGAGGCATGTTTGCTGCTTTTACTTATTTATGGGAATCAAATACTGAACAAGAACTCACCAAAAATCGTATGGGCACCTTATTAAGCACCGTCGAAAACACCGTGAGTATCGCCTGCTATTTATCGGATACCAATCTCGCAAAAGAAGTCGCACAAGGCTTGTTAAATAATGAAGATGTCGCCAGCGTAAAGATTTATTCGAACAAACAAACCTTGGTAGATTTATTCAAAAATGCATCGCCACAATCAAGCAATCGCTTACTCAATAAGCTAAAAGAAAACTTGATCATACAAAGAGAAGTTTATTCGCCATTTAATCCTGCTGAGGCGGTGTGCCAAATAGAAATCAAACCCAACATCAGTTTCATTCGTGAACAAATCAACACCAAGGCGCGCTTCATTGCGCTTTTACTGATCCTACAGACCCTCATCATGGCTGGCGCAGTCGTTATCATCGTCATGTATTTAATCACACGCCCAATCAAAACCATCTCTGATCGTCTACATCATTTATCGGCCGATGCGAAGACCACGCTACCGCTTCCACCCGGCAATGAAGCTGATGAAATCGGACAATTGGTACGCGATGTCAACACTTTGTTTTCTAAACTATCCCATCTTTTGGAAGATGAACGTGATTTGCGGGTACAACATCAAATTGGCGAGAAAAAATTTCGTGCTATTTTCGAAAACTCGGAAACCGGAATTTTTTTATTGAACCCGAGTGGCGAGGTACTCTCTTCGAATCCCGCCTATCGACGTTTATTTTCGATGAGTAACGACGCATCCGCTGAGTCTATTAAATTTAGCTTAATTCAAAACCTAAATGACTATGCACTACGATTACAAGGCATGCTAGAAAATGCGACACATGATGAGCAAGTTTCGTCAGAAGATTTTTTACTCGAAGTAGGAAACCCTCCGCAAAAAAAATGGATCAATTTAGTGCTAAGCTCAGTTGAAAACAAAGTCTTACAAGGCTTGGTCAATGACATTACCGAGCGCAAGATGCTAGAAGAATCGGCAAATCAACTGGCGATGACGGATCACCTTACCAACGTCGCTAATCGTTTAGGCTTAGAAAAAAATATCGCTAAGATTCAGTTTGAAATGCATGCTGGTTTAATCAGCAGCTTTTATGTGCTGATGATTGATCTAGATGGCTTTAAGGCGGTCAATGATCGATACGGTCACGAGATAGGTGACAAGGTATTACTACACTTCACGCAGCTACTGAGCAAGATTATTCGCAAATCCGACTTTATCGCGCGCACCGGTGGCGACGAGTTTGTCGTCATCTTGAAGGAAGTTGATGCGATTGATAAAGTTCAGCACATCGCAACTAAGATTATTCACGAAGCTTCGCAAGCGATTGAATTTGGCGAATCGATCCAGATTCAAATTGGCGCAAGTATTGGTATTAATTTGGTCGACCAGGGCAACTTTGATATGGCGAAAGTTTTACAGCGAGCCGACGAGGCAATGTATTACGCGAAGAAATCCGGCAAAAATCGATATCATGTTTTTTCTTAATCGATATCGTATTTCTCTAGGCTGTATTTGCTACTAACGCAATTTCCTTCGATAAAAAACACAAGCAACTATTCTCTAGCGTCGCTTATTAATACCCAAGGTATTGCTCAACGATCCTATCCGCTGGTTTGTCAATTTAATTGCCTAAATCATGTCAAGCGCATTATTCTAGCGACTTTCAGCTTGCCTATGGATCATCCTCATGTTGTCATTGCAGCGCCATCAGTCGGATGTTAATTGCTTTCAGCACTCGTTGAAGCAACGAATTTTCTCTGCGAGTGTCGCCTTGATGGTCTGTACACTTTTCATTAGTCAGCTAAATCAAGATTTCTTGCGAAAAATCACCCACACCAATACATCAACGCCAACTACGATGATGTTTACCTTGATTCGGCCAGTTACTGCAACGCTTGAGAAAAAACCTCTAATTTCAACAAATGCTACAGCACTAAATCAGCACCCATCCACTCGATCCATCACCAAACAAAGTAAGCAAAGCGAACAAACTGCACCACAAAGTACACAAACCCAAGTAGTGGTCGGCGCTCCTCAAATCAAGCAAGAACAAAAAACTGAACGTGAATTGATCACCGCTTTCCCAGAACAGAACAGTAATAGCTCCGAGATCACGAGTCCAACTAATCAAGTCAATAAAAGTGGCATCGCCAAATACGGTTTCGACAGCGCTGGGGTAAGAGGTGCTTATGAAGCAAGTAAATCAGATATTCAGAAGATGGCTGAAAAAAACGGTACGACTCTAGAAAATTCAAAGCCATCTAAACACGATCAATTCCAACAAGCGGCAAATCGCGCAGCAAAGCCAGACTGCTTACGCCAAGGTGGAAGCATCTTATCCTTGTTCGTCGTCGCGTATCAGGCCGCCACAGATCATTGCAAATAATTGCAAGTGAAGTTCGTTTGTACGATCGAATACTGCTCTATAGAAGTGTAGATTTGCAGCCCCATCGAAAAATAATTATATGCAATTGAATATTTCCTTAATTTCTGTCTTGACAGAAATTAAGGAAATGCCTACACTACCTACATGGAACTTACACCTGTCAAACAAAAATTTATTCTGCACTGGGGCGAAATGGGCACCATGTGGGGTGTTAATCGCACCGTCAGCCAAATTCACGCCCTTTTATATATTGTTGGTACGCCACTGACTGCAGAAGACATCGCCGATACGCTAGGTGTCGCACGTTCGAATGTGTCGAATTCACTTAAAGAATTACAGAATTGGAAATTGGTCAAAGTAGCCCATGTAATGGGAGACCGCCGTGCGCATTTTGAAACATCACTCGATGTCTGGGAACTGTTTCGTACCGTAGTACGCGAGCGCAAAGAGCGCGAATTAAGCCCGACCATCACAACACTACAAGCATGTTTAGACAGCCCAGAGATCGATCAAGAAGACCGCGCCAGCAAAGCACGTATTGCTGAGACGCTAGCCTTAATGAAGACGCTAACAAGTTGGACTGATGAAATGTTGCGGCTGGAACCCAGCACCCTGATGAAGCTATTAAAAATGGGCGCAAAAGTACAACAATTTGTACGTGGTGAAGAAAAATAACAGAGTAAATGCATTCATAAACAAACGCGCGTCAAAACACATTGATGCGCATTTTTTTGAAAATAAATTTCTGTTTAGACAGAAATAACTGAAGTAAAGGAATGCTCGAATGAAAAGCTTAGTTAATTTGTGGACATCAAAGCCTCTAGCCTAATTTCAACTCAAACTTAAACAAGCATCACAAACAAAGGAAAAATCATGCAAGCAAATACCTACCCACTCACCTTGCTCTACGATGAATCATGCCCACTGTGTAAGTTAGAAATCGACAATCTACGTGCCCGCGATACGCAAGATCTACTGCGCTTCATCGACGTTTCCGCAGACGATTTTGATGATTCAAGCTATCAAGCCAACAAGAAAGAAATGATGGAAATCATTCACGCAGTGCGCGCCGATGGCAGCATATTGAAAGGAGTTGAAGTATTTCGTTTAGCCTATGGTGCAGTTGGCTTGGGATGGATTACGGCGCCGACCAATTTTCCATTACTCAAACCTTTATTTGATTGGGCTTATATTCGCGTTGCTCGCAATCGTTATCGTTTATCAAACCGCTTTTCTGGCGTGTTATTCAAAATTGCTGCCGATCGTGCTGCCAAGCGAGCATTGAGAAACAGCCAAACATGCAAAGATGGTCGATGTGAGCTAAAAAACCGCACAGAAAAAAGTGACACCTGAATTTATTGACGATTGAATCCAGATTGAAAGAAAATTCGTATGAAGATCCTCATCTGCGGCGCCCATGGCTTTGTCGGTCGGCATATACGCCAATATCTACTAGAAGCAGGACATGAAATCATTGATGGCGTACATCAATTTAGTGATGTCGCTAGTAGCCAAAATAATCAACTATTGATTGACTATAGTAAGGACACGTCAGGCAGTATCTGGGAAAAACGCTTTGCGGCCTTGGCTAGTGCAGCACCTTCTACACCGATTGATCACCATGCTAACTCAGGCCACATCGATATCGTAATCAATGCGGTAGGCATTCTTAATTCCAATAAAAGTGCCTCTTTTGAGGCGATCCACCGCGATACACCAATCGCGCTATTTCAAGCCGCCAATGATGCAGTGGTCAAAGGTATCGTGCAAATTTCTGCCTTGGGTCCAGACGATCACGAGCAACATTATGCAAGTTCAAACGCGGAAGCACTTAGCCCTTACTTGCAAACGAAACGCGATGCAGATCAATTTCTAAGCCAGCTCGCCTGTCCGCATTTAATCTTGCGTCCTTCTCTCATCGTTGGAGTCGATGGCGCCAGTAGTCAACTATTTCGTAGTCTCGCTAGCATGCCTTTGATTGGCTTGCCAGGTAAAGGTGAGCAAACTCTACAACCCGTACATATCGATGACCTTTGCCATTGCATAGGCAAATGGGTAACACAAATAGAAAACAACTCAGCAAAACCGCACCAAATTATGCATGCGGTCGGCCCAACGGCTATGTCTTATCGCCAGATGCTGGCGCATTATCGGCAATCGATGGGATTGGGATCAAGCTGCTTCTTGCCCATTCCTATGCCGATCATGCGTATCGGCGCCGTGCTTGCGCAATACCTGCCACAAAAAGTATTCGCTCCCGAAACCTTGCGCATGCTAGAACAAGGTAATACGGCAGATTGTGCACAGTTCAGTGACTATTTAGGGCATGCACCGAAAGCAGCAAACGCGTGGTTTCGCCAAAGTGAAGCTAGTCATTTGGCGGCAGCCGCAATCGCCACTTGGTCTAGCATCTTATTTCGCTTCGTGCTCGCCTTGTTGTGGATCGCAACCGGCATCATTTCATTGTGGATTTACCCACATCAAGAAAGCGCACTTTTGCTTTCCCAAGTGGGGATTAGCGACGCCTACACCATACCGATTTTGTACGCAGCGAGTGGACTAGATTTTGCCATCGGCATCATCACACTGACTCATCCTAGTCGACGTTTGTGGCAAATCCAAATTCTCGTGATCTTGCTGTACTCCCTGATCATCAGCCTTGCATTGCCTGAGTTTTTGGTTCACCCATTTGGACCAATTTTAAAAAACCTTCCCATACTTGCCATCCTATTCGTGCTGCTTGCAGGAGAAAGAAAATGAACACCTATCTACTACTAAAAACACTGCATATCATTTCATCGGTTCTCTTGGTGGGCACAGGGTTTGGTTCTGCCTTTTACCTATACTTCACACATCGCAGTAACAACCTCGCTGCAATTGCGACAGTAACGCGCTTGGTGGTCATCGCAGACTGGTGTTTCACCACACCAGCCGTCATCATTCAACCGCTGAGCGGTATCGCGATGATGTACTTGGCTGGATGGCAATTAGATACGCCATGGATTATGCTGAGTATCACTCTGTATCTATTAGCTGGAGCGTGTTGGCTGCCAGTGGTCTGGTTGCAAATTCAAATGAAGGGCATGGCTGAAGCTGCTTATCAACAAGGAGCAAGCTTATCTGCGCGTTATTGGCAATACGCACGTTACTGGGAATACTTAGGGTATCCCGCCTTTATCGCAATGGTCATCGTATTTTATTTAATGGTGAATAAGCCTCAATTGTGGGCTTGATCTATGCCAGTGTTAGGCTTCACCATCCTCGCCACTGTCTTCGATTCCTAACAAACTCTGTGCGGTATCGGTAGGCAGTGCCTCAACCAACTTCAATTTACGTGTCATTTGGCGCGTGCGTACTTCTGCTTTATCAATATTGTCGGCAGCTTTAACCAAGGCATTTTTTGTCGCAGCTAAAACATCGCCAAACTTACCGAACTCAGTTTTAACAGCACCCAACACTTGCCAGACTTCCGATGAACGTTTTTCCAACACCAAGGTTCTAAAGCCCATTTGCAAGCTATTTAACAAAGCCGACAAAGTTGATGGGCCAGAAATCGATACGCGATAAGTTCGCTGCAATTCATCAGCTAAACCAGGACGACGCATCACTTCTGCATACAAACCTTCGGTCGGCAAAAACAGCAAAGCGAAATCGGTCGTTAAAGGCGGCGACAAATATTTTTCTGCGATAGTTTTTGCTTCATTGCGAATCACACGCTCCAACTCTTTTCCTGCCTGCGCGACACCGTCGGCATCTGCACGTTCCGCGGCATCCAATAGGCGCTCATACTGTTCTTTCGGAAATTTCGCATCGATTGGCATCCAAACTGGTGCGCGATCATCGTCTTTACCCGGCAACTTAATTGCAAATTCAACTCGTTCACCGCTATTCGGGATCGTCTCAACATTCTTTGCGTATTGATCGGGTGTCAGCATTTGCTCTAACACCATCTCTAACTGAACTTCGCCCCAAGTGCCGCGCGTTTTTACATTGGTGAGGACACGTTTTAAGTCGCCGACACCGATCGCCAGTTGTTGCATCTCACCCAAACCTTGATGCACCTTCTCAAGGCGTTCCGACACTTGCTTAAATGATTCGCCTAAACGCTGCTCTAAAGTTGCATGCAATTTTTCATCAACGGTCTTGCGCATTTCTTCTAACTTGCTGGCGTTATCGGCTTGCAGTTGCTGAATTTTTTGTTCTAAGGTCGCGCGAATCTCAAGCATTCGTTGCGCATTCGATTCAGTCATGCTGCTTAAGCTTTGATTGAGCGTATCGGCAAAGTGTTTCAAGCTCAAACCCAATTCCTCGCGGGCGCTTTGGCCTTGTAAGGTGAGTGCTTGACGCATCTGTTCTAACTGTTGTGCGTTGCTTTCATTGAGTTTGACTAACTGCTGAGAAAACGCATCTATCTGATTATTTTGCAGCGTGGCGACACTGGTTAATTGCGCGCTGACGGTCTGCTGAAATTGTGTGAAATTTGCACCTAACTCTTGTCGCGTTGCTTGCGCTGTCGATTGCACTTGTTCACGCAAACTCCGTTCGCTACGTTCTTGCGCCTGCTGCTGTTGATTCTGCGTTTGTTGCAATTGCGTTTGCAAAGCTAACATTTGGGCATCCTGATTGTTACCCTGCTTGCGCATTAAAATGAGTAGCTGCAAAACGACGACTACGGTGATTGCAAGGCTCAAGATGATTTCGATGGTGTTCATGTAGTTTTGTCTTATGTGTCAATGAAAAGGTCGAGAGCTCGTATGGCGGTCGAGTAAAGAAAAATCAAACCATAGCTCAAGACATTATCCTGGAGTGTTGCGCATCCAATCAGCGGTCTGATAAAACGAATTCATTAAATGCTCCTGCAAGGCCTGCTCAATTCCTACATCTTGCATCGCCCATGCCATACAACGCAGCCATTGATCGCGCTCAGCAACACCAATTGCGTAGGGCAAATGCCGTGCGCGCAAACGTGGATGACCAAACTGTTCGATATACAAATTCGGTCCACCCATCCAGCCTGATAAGAACCAAAACAACTTATCGCGCGAACTATCATTTGGCTGCGGATGCATTTGATTGATACCAGCAAACTCCGCCTCTAGTTGCATCAAATCATAGAAACGATCGACCATCTCGCGCAGTTTTTCAGCACCACCTATCAATTCGTATAGATTCGATTTCTCTTCTTGTTCTTGCATTATTTTTCAACTTCTTTAAATATTTTTGACTGTCTTTTTACTGTCTTTTTATTGTCTATTTGCGCATTTCCCACTTTGCGACAAGCTAGCTATTTCTCAAAGAAAGCAGAGGCGGTTGACTCAACACATTACGCAAGCCTAACCAGCCGCCAAGCAATGCACAAACTGCACCGACAACAACACCAGCGCCGATCACTACAGGCGAGAAAGTCCACGCAAACTTAAATGCGAAGGTGGCGAGTACCCAACCGATCGCTAAAGCACCACATGCTGCAAGCGCCCCAGCCAAACTGCCGACCAATAAAAACTCTACCCACTGCGCTTGTGATAATTGCTTACGCGTTGCACCCAAAGCACGTAGCAACGCCGCTTCCCGCATACGAATATCCTGCGAGCCAGCCAACGCCGCGTATAAAACCAAAATGCCTGACACTAACGTGAATAAGAACAAAAACTCAACGGCGGTAATGACTTGATCCAAGATGTCTTGTAATTGCTTCAAAATCGCGCCCACATCCATCACAGTTAAATTCGGGAAATCTAATGTCAATTGATTGGTGAATTGCTTTTGCTCATCAGGTACGCGAAATGCAGTGATAAATGTTTGCGGCATGTCTTGCATTGCTTTGGGATTAATCACCACAAAGAAATTCACGCGCATCGATCCCCAATCCAATTTACGCAAACTGGTGACCTTGGCAGATACTTTTTGACCAGCAATATCAAACACCATTTGATCGCCTAACTTCAACTTCAAAGTCTTCGCCAAACCCTCTTCAACCGAAGCTTCTGGCTCTGTCGCACTAACATCTTTATACCATTCTCCTGCTACCACTTTATTTAAAGCTGGTAATTCGCTCATGGTCGAGAGATTAAATTCCCTCTCCACCAAGGAGTTAGCGCGTTCATCTTGATAAGAATTCGGTTTTAATACTTGATCATTAATTTGAATCAAACGCCCACGTATCATCGGATAAATCATGGGCTTTGCAAACTTCTCGACACGCTGAGCGATTTCTTGTTTTTGATCGGGTTGAATATTAATCACAAAATGATTCGGCGCATCTGCTGGAGTTGATTGCTTCCACGCAGAGATTAAATCACCACGTACCACAGTCAACAACAACAGAGCCATCAACCCTAAAGACAAAGAAACCACTTGCACTACAGTCGCCCCAGGTCGACGTTGCAAAGCTGTGATCGCAAAACGCCAAGCGGCAAAATTAAAGCTCGTGCGCAAACGCTTCAAGACAAAAATACTCAACCAAGCAATGAAAGAAAACAGGAATAAACCAAGGATAAAACCGACTGCCACCATTAGCCCAACTTTGACATCGCCGGTTTGCCACAATAATAAAGCGATAAAAATACCAAGACCCAATGCATAGGTCGCCAGACTCATTGCCTTGGGCGCATCTTGCTCGCGACGAATCACTTGATTGTGTGGCACGTCGCGTAACTGCAAAATCGGGGGCATCGCGAATCCCACTAGCAACAAAATACCGACTGCAATCCCTTGCAACGCAGGCAGCATACTGGCAGCAGGCAAATCAACTGAAACCAAACTACCAAGCCACTCCAATAATAGGAAATGACTTGCAAACCCAATCAAGACACCAGCAATACTACCGACGATACCGAGCATCAAAAACTCTAACAGATACATGCTAGTCACTTGATTTTGAGTCAAACCCAAACAACGCAACATCGCACACGCATCGATGTGTCGCAGCATAAAACGGCGCGCTGCCATCGCCACGGCGACTGCTGCCAACATAGCGGATAGCATACTCACCATCGATAAGAATTGTTCCGCACGATCTAGAGTCGTACGCAATTGCTCATTGCCATTCGTAATCGTCTCAATGCGTACACCTTTGACATTTTGCTCGGTCAGATTTTTATCTAAAGTCACACGAAAGTTTTCTACGGCTTGCTTTTCGCCCGCAAGTAATAAGCGATACGTGATGCGCGAACCATCTTGGATTAATTTTGTCGCCGCCAAATCCTTCTCGGAAATCATGACACGTGGTGAAAACCCTAGAAAACCAGCGCCGCGATCTGGCTCAGCAGCGATACTTTGCGTAACGGTAAATTGCTGTTCACCGACACTAATTTTGCTACCAATTGCAATCTTCAAGCTTCCTAACAACGCAGGATCAACCCAAGCGGTGCCGACCGCTGGAATATGATCAACTGCAACTTCCTTTTCGCCTTGAACTAGTTTTAACTTGCCACGTAATGGGTAACCATCTGTCACTGCCTTTAGCGTAACCAACTTGCTCATCGCTGCATCACCCTCACCCGCCAAAGCCATGCTAGGAAAAACCACCGTCTCGGCAGTCTTCAATCCATTTTGTTGCGCTAGCTGCTTCCATTCTGGGCGTATGCCCTGCGTCGATACCACTAACAAATCCGCACCTAATACTTGATGGGCATCGCGCTCCAAGCCGCTGCGCATACGATCGACAAAAAATCCGACTGAGGATAATGAAGCCACCGCGACCATTAAGGCTATCAACAAAAATCGAAGTTCACCAGCACGCCAATCGCGCTGCGTCATGCGAACTGCTATAGGCAAGATAAATGAAAACATGGTGCTCCTATCTAAGGAATTTGCTAGTACAAGTGTTACGGATAGTACGATTTGTACAATAAGTACAAACCATACAATAATTACTGATGCTAATAGCGATATCGACCAAGCTGCAAATTAAAATCGGAGCAAACTTCAACAGCTCAAATTGAAACGTCCAATTGTTCAATGCAAGTCTTTAATCAGTATTCCTAAATGCCGCAATTTGCCAAAGCAAATGGCAGCACAATCGCAGCAAAAAACTCAATCAAACTGATTTAAAGCATTTGCAAAGTCTTGCAATAAATCTTCCGTATCTTCAATTCCAACTGAGACACGAATTAAGGAATCGACGATACCCATTTCAGCACGACGTTCCGGTCCCATCTCAAAGAAAATCGTATGTGCAACTGGGATCACCAAGGTACGCGTATCCCCCAGATGTGTGGCGTTAATCGCTAGTTTCAAGTGATTCAAATAATCAAAACAATCAATTTCTGGCTTCAACTCAAAACTCAATAAAGCACCAAAGGCACGAAACAACTCGCTCGCGAGCGCATGTTGAGGATGTGATTCCAAGCCTGGGTAGTGCACTACCGCCACACGCGGATCAGCCTGAAGCAAGCGCGCCAATTCCAAGGCATTTTCGCTTTCACGTTGCATACGTAGTGCCAGTGTCTCGGCACCAACGGCAATTTGATGGGCCGCATCGGGTGAAATGGATGCGCCAAAATCACGTAAGGCCTTAGCACGTAGTTGCGCCATTCCTTGTTGGGCGGAAGCGAGCTTACGGAAATTGGGAGCAATATGCGGATAACTAGCCCAATCGAACAAGCCAGTATCCGTCAAAGCACCACCTAATACGTTGCCATGACCCGCAATTGATTTAGTTAAGGAATTCACCACCAAGCCAGCACCGACCGCTTTGGGGCGGAACAAATAAGGAGACGTCATGGTGTTATCCACCACATACAGAATGCCATGTTGCTGACACAACTCACCGATACGTTTGAGGTCGGCGATTTGCGTACGCGGATTAGCGATCGTTTCGACAAACACCATACGGGTTGCTGGCGTAATCGCGGCAGCCACTTCTGCAACATTGGTCGAATCGACTAATGACAGTTGAATCCCTTGCTCCGCGCAAGTTTGCCAAACGCTATTAGTGTTTCCAAACAAGAACCGCGAAGAAATAATATGATCGCCCTGACGCAGCAATCCCTGAAAAACCGCGCCTATCGCCGCCATACCCGTGGCAAAACACAAACTCGCAATGCCATCTTCCATTTTGCTAATCTTATCTTCCAATGCGGCGACGGTAGGGTTGCCTTGACGTCCATAGCGATAACCAGCTTGCTTGCCTTGAAATACATCGGCTAATTCCCTTGCATTTTTGTAGCCATAAGTCACCGAGCTATGAATTGGCTTATGTGGCGAACCATGTTCGATTTCTTTTTGACGGTCATTGTGCAAAATGGTGGTGGTAAATCCGTAAGGCTTCGCTGTGCTCATGATAAAAATAGATAAGTGGTTTATCAAAGTTAAGAGTTTAACCTAGTTTCAGCTCTAGCTCTGCTGAAGTCCCATAGACAAATTTCAAGTAAATTAGATAAAGCGCAAGCGAGCCTATCGCGATCAAAGTTCAAATAAAAAAGCGAACCGATTCACAAAATCGATTCGCTTGAAACTACGCTTATTTCACTTTTTCAACAAACTGAAAGCTCAATGGTATTTTGATACGACAATTCAATGGCTTGCTACCACGTTCAACTTCGGATCAATATCGTTCAGCTGAAATCTAGCAATTAAAATACTTCTCATTAAGAATTGCGTATTTAATCACTCCCCCACCAAAAAAATAGCGAATCAATGATGATATTGATTCGCTATATGCCTTGGCTAGGCAAAATCGATGTGATCTAAAATCAAATTCAAATCTTTGATTTCATAATCGAGTTCAATTGCTTATTTCTTTTCGATCAGAATTTCTCGTTCGATCTTTGGACTCTTTTCAGCTTTGTCCGCTTTGTCTGCTTTCTCACTCCAATCAAATTTCATCGCTTTGCCCATCTGTTTTCCGAATTCAGTCACCTTGTAATCACTAGGTACCGTGAACATGGATGCTGGAACTTCGTCGCGCTTTACATTTTGTAAGCGATAGATACGATCACCCGATCGTGGATCACTGTGTTTAGAGTACACAGTGATTTGTAAATCTGGCGAAACCCAATTTTCATCACTCACCACAATCGGATTTGCATTACCAATTTCACCTGCAGGAATTTCATAGCTTGCTAACTTGCCGTCGGCTTTGATGCCGTCAAAGTCGCGACTTCCTAATGCTTTGGTTTGACGCTTGGACGACCATTTTGCGTCGCTAAAGACACGAGAGAAATTGCTGTCAAAAACTGCGCTTCCGGTATGAACTTCGATATTCCGTCCCATTTCTGGACCACGCACATCTATCGTCATATTTTTCTCTACATCACCGGAAATTACCTTACCGTCAGCTGACTTCACGGCACGGCGTATTACTACATGACGCTCACCTTGTTTATCACCTTCACTTGCTAATTTCAATTCAATGACATCTTTACCATCGGCAGCCTTGGTGATGTTTTCTGTGACGATGTTGAGCGACTGTTTACCGCCCTCTTTCCACTGCCCGACTGGTAGCATCTTGAGCGCCGTTTTCGATTTTGGATTCAGAATTAAACGTCCATTTTCAGGGTCATGAATAATGATGCTTCTCACTTCGCCTTTAGGATCGCGTATCTCTTCCCGCGTGCGTCCTTGCGAATCACGGTAAGTAAGCATCGTGACCTTATTTAAAATCAGATTACCATCTGCTAGTTTCTGCTGGTTTTCGGTAACCACTTCCGCGCTATATGGCGCATTTTTTACAAGTTTTTCACCGATACGAATGCTCTGCACGTTCGATATCAAATCTGCACGCGGCGCTTGCTTGATCATTACCTCGCTACGTATCATTTCACGTCGATTATCTTGCTTTTTGTCGGTTTCTTTTGTCCCAGCTTTTTCATTCTGTGAACTATCCGTGTCACTCAAATGAAACTCAAACGCGACGATTTTATCTGCTGTGACATTGAGCTTAGTCGCATAAACGGGTGTCGCAAATATCGCGACCGACATCATCGCTAACATCAAAGGCTTTTTGAATTTAGTTCTGATCAACATAATTTCTCCTTCTTTATATTTTCAATGTGGTTCAAGCATTCTACAAACGCTCTCTAAACCTACTTTTAAGCGAGCTAATGAATGCTCATCGCTCTAATTTCTATTGCACTTCTACGCATAAATTATTCGCTAGGAATAAAGCGAACCGCCAAATACTCATCGTTCTCACCCACTAACATCTCTGCTCTCGTGGTATCACTCGCCGCTTGCGGATTGACTGGTACGCCTAAAGAAGCCAATACGGTATGCGGAACCTCTGCACGCACAATGCGCATACTTTCTTGCTGCAGAATCGTCTCGCCACTCTCAATCGCGATAAATGGGATGTCTTCATAGAGCGTATCTGCATCGGCGGCAAATCCAGGACTAGTTTCAAAAACAGTCGGCTTATTCAGCACCAGCAAACACACCAACAAACTCATCACTAACACGCCACTCCATTGCCACGGCTCAGATAAGTATTTGCGCCACCAGCTTGGCTTTGGATACTGTTGCTGAAATGCTTTCAATAAGTTTTCTTCTACTTGCGGACTAGTCTGCAAGTGATGCATTTCTTGTTTAAGTACCGTAAATGCAGGTTTTAGCTGCGCATTCACTTGATCGAGGTCTACCATTTCATTTCTTTCTTGTATTGAATCTGTTCTGCTTATCTGTTCTGCTTATGTGCTGGCTTGATAAAAGGCAATCGGTCTTAAGCCGCCTCACGTCGATATGCTTGCAAGCGCTCAGCCAAAGCTTGACGTGCGCGTGACAAACGAGATCGCACCGTGCCTACATTGATCTGACAAATATTCGCAATATCCAAATACGACATTTCTTGCATTTCATAGAGAATCAAAACATCACGATAATGCGGTAACAGATCATTGATCGCGACACGCAAATCCTCTGCCATTTGATATTGCAGCAATCGTTCTAATGGATTTGCTTCTTCGCTCATTACTTCCATCGATTCATCCATGTCATCCGACTCAGAATCAGACAATGTCGATACCGATTCAAGATTTTGAAAACGATGTTGAGTAACCTCATCAAACTTCATTGCAAGATTGCGCGCGACACCAAACAGAAAATACAGCAAGTGTCCTTTTAATCCATCGTAGTGATATTGATTGCTCATTAAGCCGACAAACACTTCTTGCACCACATCTGCCGCTACTTGCGCAGAACCACAACGCAATACAGCATAACGATACAAAGCTGCCTGATGACGACGATATAAGGCAACAAAAGCCGCTTGATCGCCATTGCGCATTCGTCGAACTAGTTCAATATCCGGTAACAAGTCGCTCATTCGTGAAGGATTTATTCTTGGTTAAGCTGCGTTCATACTACTATTCCGTTTGAGATAAGCAAAAGTTCCCAAATTATCGCGAAGTATTTTGCTGTACTCGATATTTTTATACGCGATAAGAACATTAGGCGAAAAAAAACCTGCAAGACCTTGATGTCTTACAGGCTTTTAATGTTTAATTTACAATTTATAAAGAGATTCCTCACCAATCTCGGCAGCTTCAGAAATCGAATCGTCGTTACGCCATCGCGCCAATTTACTGCGCCAAAAACTCTTCTATCATCTGCGCCAATACTTCGGGTTGGTCATGATGCAACATATGTCCTGCATCCATCACGATCTTGGTCTGCAATTGCGGAATGAATTGCATGCGTCGATCAATTTCCACGCGCGCTTCTTGCTTAGAACCGATCATACGCCAGATATCCGTATCATTTGC
The DNA here is from genome assembly GCF_018139645.1 of Affinundibacterium baiyunense. Lineage (GTDB taxonomy): Bacteria > Pseudomonadota > Gammaproteobacteria > Burkholderiales > Burkholderiaceae_D > Undibacterium > Undibacterium baiyunense. The sequence goes on along the minus strand of NZ_JAGSPM010000005.1, from coordinate 159,124 downwards.
CTCGACCCACAACACTGGCGCCGAAATGTTCTGCCAGCACTCCAAGACTTCATCAACGTGATACAGCAAGGGGCTAGAATTTTTATGTGCAGGATCTGCCAGTAATTCCCATAAGCCCTGCGCATTCTCTTTAGACCAATGCTGCGCTAAGAAACTTGCTCGCTCATCTGACAAACGTGGATTAGTTTTTTGTAATCTTGCGGCGACTTCGGCAAGACTCGCGTACGGGCGCAAGCTTGGTACTTCACGCAATTCATCTAGCCACTTACGATAGCGACCAGGCGCTTGCTTGGCCTGCGTCATCGGCATACCAAAACCCTCTAAGTTAATTAACTTAGCAATACGCTCAGGGCGCACACCAGCATATAGCATGGCAATATTGCCGCCCATGCTATGCCCTAATAAATTGACAGCTTGGTCCGGAGAGTAATGCAGCAAAATCGCATCTAAATCCGCCACATAATCAGGAAACCAGTAGCTTTCGACTTTCGGATATTCGGTCAAGCCGAAACCTCGCCAATCTGGCGCTATCAAGTGCCAGTCTTGCGCCAAGCAATCCACCACAAATTGAAACGAAGCGGCGACGTCCATCCAACCATGCACCATAAATAATTTGGGTGCGTCGGGATTACCCCAATGACGAATGTGCATATTCAATCCACGCAGGGCGATAAATTCGGAACGGCTGGCTTTCATATCATTAACCTTTAAACAAAAATAGTACGACCGTTCGATTATTATAACCCATCATCACGAAAATGCTGCATCACACAAAAAAAGCCTTGGAGATTTTCTCTTCCAAGGCTTTCATTAAGACGACAAATAAAAAATCAACGCATCATGGCTTGGCTCCATCAAAGCGAACAAAATCACCCACCTTCACTTTGACCGCCTTTGCATCACCGCTATCTTGTAATTCACCTATCGCAAATTGCAATTGAGTTTGATTCAGTTTGACATTACCCATACTGGCCTGTGCCATACCGTAGTAGCTTGGGCGTGCTTGTAATGCGGTGAGGCCTATGGTCGGCAACTGATCGTAATCAGAAACCACTAGTCCAACATCACCTACAATCAAACTCGAATTCACACCGGCATCTAACATGATTTGATTGCCATTGACTTGAATAATGCGCGACATCGTTGGAAATACCGCCAAGTCTTTTCTAATCCAAGCAACCGATTCTTCTATCACTGAATCAATCGCTTTACCAAAACTCGTTGCATAGAAGGCGACGCTACCAAAAGGTTTATCGCGCCCCACTTTTGCATCATCTTCAGCAGGGCGATATAAATGATGACGACTCAAAAATGCGCCTGTCAAACCATCATAAATAGCGAATTCAATTTCAATATGACGGCTACGATTTTCCATTAGACCGAATAGTTTTTTATCGCTACGAATGCCGGCATTGCGTACTTCACCAGCGATCACAAATTGCGCATCATTTTCCGCAGCGACTTGCTTGACCAACTGAGCAGATGGCGGATCTTGTTTCAGCTCAAACGACAACAAGTCCTGAGACTGACGCGTTAAGAAATTGCCAGTACGTTCAAGCCGACTGAGCATCTCGCGCGGGATGCCTTGTGCGACATCATCTAAATCCTGCACTTGCAATGGCACTTTGACCGCAAAACCAGTCATGACAATTTTCTTTTTTAGTACACGATGTTCGACAACTGGCACAGGCTTGGGCTTAACGAAAAGACTGCATGCAGTTTGCGAAAACGCCAACATCAAAACCAAGCCTGTCATCCACGCTTTTTTTGTGCTGCTGTATTTGCTTGATTTTGCGCTAAGCCCAAAATGACCGAAACGATCAAATAAGCATTGAATACGATGTCCCATCATTAACGTCCCTTTTGATTTTATCGTTTTGATTTTTATCTTTTCGATTTTTTATGCGATCTTCATCGCACTTAACTCTGCCGGGGTAAAACCCGCTGCCAATCGCGCCTCCACATTGAAAGGCGCACGCAATACTGGTGCTCTAAATTGCAACGCCAACTCAGCAAAGCAAGTAATGTGATCAAGTTGCCGTTGCTCGCAAAGAAAGCCAAACCAACGATTACCAATTGCTACGTGGCCGATTTCATCACGCAAGATAATATCGAGTATTTCTGCTGCGGCTTGATCTTTCGCTTGTGCCAATTTTGCGCGCAGCGCTGGCGTTGCATCTAATCCTCGCGCTTCCATGGTTCTCGGTACTAAAGCCATTCTCGCTAATACATCGCCCTGCGTTTTTTCCGCCAACTCCCACAAACTATTATGCGCAGAAAAATCACCATATTGATAGCCCATCGTCACTAAGTGATCTGCAAGTAGACCAAAATGGTAAGCCTCTTCTTGTGCCACTTGTAGCCAATCTTGGTAATACGCTTCAGGCATATTCGGAAAACGCCAGACCGCATCAAGTGCAAGATTGATTGCATTAAATTCAATGTGCGCCAATGCATGAATCAAACTAGCGCGACCTTCGGGCGTATTCATTGCCCGTCGTTTCACATCTAAAGGCGCCACTAGCTCTGGTCGCGCTGGTCTCCCCGGAATTTGATAAGCGCAAGACATGTCTGCTTCGGTATTTAAGGCGAGTTGACGATCCAAATAAGCCGCTCGCATTGCAGTGACGCCTTGTGCCTTTAAGCGAGCATCAGGCTCGGCCAGCCAAAATAAGGCTTGTTCACGTAATTCAAGCGGCAGCGTTGTTGTTAAAGTTGAATTGGAATTTGGTGCGAGAGTCGGCGAATTCATGCGTTGGGCGGTAAAATGGCGTTAAATTTGGAATCCCTCTATTTTACGGAATAATCATGGCCATTTATCAGTTAGCTGACATTTCCCCTGAAATTGATGCTAGTGCCTACATCACCGACAGTGCCCAAGTCATAGGCAAAGTTACCATCGAGGCAAATGCGAGTGTCTGGTTTGGCACAGTTATACGTGGTGACAATGAGCGCATCCACATTGGCGCCAACAGCAATTTGCAAGAGTCTTGCATATTACACACAGACCCAGGATTTCCATTAACGATTGCAAACAACGTCACAGTTGGACATCAAGCGATGTTACATGGATGCACAATTGGCGAAGGCAGCTTGATTGGTATCCAAGCAGTGATTTTAAATGGTGCGAAAATTGGAAAAAATTGCTTAGTCGGTGCAGGCGCATTGGTCACGGAAGGAAAAGAGTTTCCCGATAATTCGCTGATCGTTGGCTCACCAGCAAAAGTAATCCGCACACTCGATGACACCGCAATCGCAAAAATGCACGCCAACACGCAAAACTATGTACGTCGTGCACAAGAATTTAAAACACAATTAAAACGCATTGATGTCGGTTAAAAAAACGATCCATCAGCGTCGATTAAAACAAGCAACGATAATTGAATCAACTCTAGGAATAACAGTGAAAGATAATCTGCAAAAATTTATGTTTGAACATGCCGGTGTACGCGGCGAATTGGTTGAACTTTCTGAGACTTGGCAAGAAATTTTGTCACATCAAAATTATCCGCAACCCGTAAAAGTGATTTTGGGCGAACTTCTGGCGGCAGCCAGCTTACTCAGTGCCAATCTCAAATTTAACGGCACGATGGTCATGCAAATTCATGGTGATGGGCCAATCAAACTGTTGGTGGTGGAGTGTGATTCAGCACAACGTTTACGCGCTACCGCCAAACTTGCAGCAGATGCGGTAATTGCAGATAACGCCACGCTGGCAGAATTAGTACACAGTCACGGACAAGGTCGTTTTGTTATTACTTTAGACCCGAACGACAAATTGCCAGGCCAACAGGCTTATCAAGGGATAGTTCCACTAGACGGTGACTCGGTTGCCACCATCATAGAAAACTACATGATGCGTTCAGAGCAGCTTGATACCAAACTGTGGTTAGCTGCAGATGCGCAAGTGGCTCGTGGGCTATTACTGCAAAAATTGCCAAAAATTGGTGGTACCGAATCCAGCGTAGAAGATGAAACCGAAGCATGGAATCGCGCAGTCATTTTAGGTAGTACCTTAAAACAAGAGGAATTACTCAGTACCGATGTCAACACCTTGATGACACGTTTGTTTTGGGAAGAAACGATACGCGTATTTGATCCTGTACATCCACAATTTCATTGCAATTGCACACGTGAAAAAGTGGGGGACATGCTAAAGATGTTGGGTGAAGAGGAAGTGAATTCAGCCATTGCAGAGTTGAATCAACTCGATATCAATTGTGATTTCTGTGGCAAGCACTACAGTTTTGATCAAGTAGATTGTGCGCAATTATTTACCACTAATACCTTAGTCGATGGTGTCGTTGCGCCGAATGCGATTAAACATTAAGTTTAAATTCAATCTGCATTCATTTAACACGACTTGATCGACTAGTTGGCGCACTAGATGATGTGCTATTAAATGCGCAATTTAATGTGCATTTGTTCCTGCTTGAGTTACAAAACTACCTTGTCACCATTCATGTGGAATCATCCGTGTGTGTTCAAAATTTAAACACACACGGTCATTACCCAATACCAAAATCATTCAACTGCATCAAGAACTAGCCTTCTGCTTACTCGCTGCCAGCATCTTTATTTTTGCAAACCTAATATTGATAAGAGAATCGTAGATTAAATCGATTCGACTTATTCTTTTCATTCGCATTGGTATGACTGAAGTTAAAGATAGCCATGATGCCGTTTTTCCAAATCATATCGGCACCCAACGAAACCAATACCACTCGCCGATCTAAATCATTATTCGGCACTAAATACACGGCATCGGGCATGTCGACGTAATTGATTTTCAAGCTATCGCGTCTAGCAAAATCTCGTTGCAATTCAAGCTTAAAGCGTGGAATCAATTCCCCCCAAGAAGTCGCAAGCTTGATCTCGCTATTGAATCCTAACGTACTGCGTTGGCTTTGCATTGTCTGTTTATGGTAATGCAATAGATAAGCACCACCGCCAGATTCCGAAAATGGATCTAATTTAAGTTTCGTTAAATCGAGGCGCAAATATGGAATCAAGAGAACTTTGCCAAAACTCACATCGCTACTAAGCGCGCCAGAACTAATCATTTGCGTACCTTTCCATTCGCCATAAGCAAGCGCTTTATCGTGAACATCAAACCGAGCGAAACGATCTTGAATTTGATTCACACCTATCATGAAAGAAAAACGCATCGACGGGAATAATTGCGTCGTCAAATAGCTTGCTGCGGTATTGGCACTTGCCTTCATAAACGAAAGATCTCGCTCAGATTCGCTATGGTCACGTGCGTAACCCAGTCCAAAACCAATATGCGTTTGTCCACCTGCAAAACAACGATCGCCACCCGCGCTCAATCCAAAAGTCGAGTACTTCAAACCATTCATCATGCGATAGCGTCCCGCACTATTTAAACCAGAAACCCAATACGAGATTGGACCGCATTCAGTCACATTATTCTGACCTGCAGTATTTTTTCCGTTCGCTGATTGCGACGCTAAACTCAACATGCGCCCATTAAAGTGTTCAATTTGTGTTTGTTCAAAATGGCGAACCGCCGCTGTATTTGCGGCAAACATCGCGATAACGCCCGGATCTTTTGAAGGGTCGGGACGAGGAACAACGGTGATCAATAATTGTGCAGGATTCGAAGTACCACCAATCGCTGTCGCGGTTAGTTGCAGGCTATCTAATCCAACATAACCAGCAGTTGAACTATACGTCAACACAGTTCCACTAATACTAGCGACGCCATGGGTCGGTGAACTATTCAAACGAATACTTACACCATTAAACATCGGGCCTGAGATTAAACTCGCCAAATCAATACTAGCGCTACGGCCAGTCTCGACCGTCAAGCTCGCATCCTTGAACACCGGCGCTGCAGCGACCACCGAAATCTGTATCGTCGCAGAAGCAAAACTACCATTCGCACCAACAACGGCATAAGTCACACTATCCGAACCAACAAAGTTTGGCTTCGGTGTGTAATTCAATGCCAGCCCTTGCACCACAGCGGTCCCTTGTGTCGCAGGCGTAGTCAAATTCAACCCTACCGCACCTGAGAGTGACAGAACAGGTAAAACGTTGTTAGCACTATTTGCTTGAACTGTGATGTTGTTTGATGCGCCAGTAATAGGCCTCACCACAATTGCCAAACTTACTGCATTCGACACTCCGCCTGGACCAGTTGCGGATGCTGTCACAGTATCATCGCCAACATAACCCGCGTTGGGCGTGTACAAGATGTCAGTCCCTCGAATTATTGTAGTTCCATGATTTGCCGGCGTATTAATGTTAATGGCTGTTGCGATACCGACAGTTTTTGGAATAATGAGATTGGCACTACTATTGGCAACGACTTCAAAGCTTGCAGGACTTAATACTGGAGCAAGCGCTTCTACATTGATCGTAATCATCACCGGAGCAGATGTTCCACCTGGCCCAATTGCTCTGATGGCGACACGATCAACACCATAAAATCCGGGCTCTGGCACATACCGAATAGCTAGTCCCTCAACCGTCGCGACGCCGCGACTTGGAGGCGTCGCAATATCGATCGCGCTTGCACCGCCACTGATGGTCGGCGTAATCAAGGCAGTAGTACTGTTAGCAGTCACTTGGACGCTGCTTGTTTCAATTACGGGAGTCGCTTCTGTCACACTGATCGACATCGTCACTAACGCGGAGCTTCCACCTGGACCAATAGCTTGATAACGCAAAGAATCGCTACCGAGGTATGAAGTATTTGGCGTATAAACGATGCTTGAACCGCGAACAACTGCAGTCCCATGTGAGGGCGCACTAGCTATCGAAATCGAACTAAAATCTCCAGAAATTGTAGGTATCAGATTATTGCCCGTGCTGTTTTTGCTGACTGTATGGGTTGAATCCGTTGCCACTGGTGCAGGAACTGAGGGAGGCGTTACTGTAATCACGATCGTGGTGGTGTAAGCAATTGGTGCAGAAAAAAAAGTTGCACTTACATTCACGGTTACCGTGTAAGTGCCAGTTGCACTTGGCGTCCCCGAAATCACTAGTTCATGATTTGATGTTGCTGGCGGGGGCTTCGGAATCGTCGAACTTGAGATGCCCGGAGGTAACGCCCCAACCACGGTATAAACATTGTCTTGCGTTCCGGTGCCAGCAAAGTTACCTGAGAATGCCTGCCCTTGCGCCATCGATAAATTTACTGTCGCACCACTGTTTAGAGTCGTTTGCGCTTGAACCAGGCTAGAAGTACCCATCAAGATCAGCATAACTTGCAGCAAAACATGGTGGGCGCGAATACGCTGCTTGACTCGCCAATACACTAACAAAAACATCAATGACATTAGTTCTATCGTTTGCATATCATCCCCCCCGGATTTCGCCTGATGTGAAACTTACTTATTGGTTTTAATTACCAATTTAATTAGATAAGTTAAAAAAGTGTACATCTCAAATCAAGCAAGCGATACAAGATGTCTCTTTTCAGCATATCCATAGCTTGATTACATCAAACCTAATTTTGGACAGGTGGACTCATTTGCTTAACAAATCACGTACAGGAGACGGAAGCATTTCTAAAAACGTATGAAACGAGAGATCTAAAAAAAATAAAGTGACCTCCACAATCGCGATTGTAAATAAGCGTAAAGTTGATCGAATCAGCGCACAAACTTGCTTACAATTCAGGTAATACATTGAAAATACAGCGAGACAAAGAAATTTTGGCATTTTGTGAATTTTTGTGACATCCAAAATCACATCGACTGCGTTATGAGCACACAGGTAGTAACACTGACACTTTCAACTATTCAAATGTGCGAAAGAAACATCATGAATATACTGCAACACCGCAAGAAAATCGCTAGTCTCACCGCCCTCGCCATCGGTTCCTGGTTTGTAATCAGTGCAGCGCAGGCGCAAAATAATCTGCCACCGCCACCGCAATCAAGCGCACCAAACAATGTGCAAAACGGCACCGAGGATCAAAATTATGAACCGCCCAGCCGTGTCGCACGCGTCGGTTACGCATTCGGCAACATTAGCTTTGCTGATGCGGGTAGTAACCAATGGGTTCCTTTATTGGCCAATCGCCCTATTTCAACTGGCGATAGTGTCTCGGTTCCTGACGGCGGTCGTGCCGAATTGCAGGTGGGCGCGAATGCATTACGTTTGCACGAACGAACCCGGATTAGTTTCATCACATTAAATGATGAAAACACGCAAATTCAATTGTCGCAAGGTAGCATAGTATTACGTGTGCGCGCCTTACAAGAGCGAGAGAATTTTGAAATTAATACGCCCAATCTCAGTTTCTCTATTCAAGAACCTGGTGAATACCGCATCAATGTCAATGATGACAATACAAGTACCGTGATGGTTCGACGTGGCATTGGAGTCGCTCAAGGTGATCGCGATATCATCACCTTACGTGAGGGCGAACAAACCCGCTTCTCCGGCACCAACTTAAATCACACTCAGATTGCACGAGTTCCTCCATTCGATAGTTTCGATCAATGGGCAGCCGATCGTGATCGTGCGGAGGAGAATTCGATTTCTGCCCGCTACGTGCCACGCGATATGGTTGGCTACCAACAATTAGATGAATACGGCGTATGGGATACGCATGTTGAATATGGCGCGATTTGGTATCCACGCGGCATTTCCGTTGGCTGGGCACCTTACCGTGATGGCAAATGGGTTTGGGTTGCACCTTGGGGCTGGACTTGGGTAGATCGAGCGCCTTGGGGCTTTGCACCTTACCACTATGGTCGTTGGGCCTATGTCGGCAAACGCTGGGGCTGGGTACCTGGTCGCTATGAGCGGCATCACCGCGCAGTCTACGCCCCAGCACTAGTCGCATGGGTTGGCGTCGGTAGCGGAGGCTTAAGTGCAGGAATCAATCTGAGCTCTCGCCATAGTCATGGCCCATCAGTATCGTGGTTCCCGCTTGGGCCTGGCGAAGTTTATCACCCGCATTACACACGCAGTTCACGCTATATCCAACATGTGAATCAAACAGTGATTGTCAATCACACTACAGTGATAAATCGCTCATCTCGTGGCTATGACGCTTATCGGAATGATCGCTATCGCAATCAACATGTACACAACGCCATCACCTCAGTGCCGACCCAAACCTTCGTACGTGGCGACCATGTATTTCCAGCTTCTTCTTCGCTTAGGTCGTCAGACACCAAGAATATACGCGTCAATCTTGATGGACCGAACTTAGTGCCTGAGAAAAACAATCGGTTTGGCGATGCGCGTCCTCGCAACTGGCAAGAAAATGATCAGCTCCGTAGCCGACCAACTATCTCTGGGTCAAATCGCGGTGAACCAATCAAAATCAATGATGCAGGCAGAATCAATCGTTACGACGATAATCGTTCGGACAATCGCGCTGTTGATAATGATCGATTTGGGCGCGCAGACAGAACAGAAGTGCGTCGCCCTGAAATTCGTACAGAGAGTAGCCTAGCAACGACAAACACGATACCGCAGTCACGCAACTTGAATGCTTCAGATCGTAACAGCGTGAATGCACAGCGATTTGAACGCCCTACACAAACCGAATCGCGTGGATTTAATTCAGCAGAATCAATGCCACAACAAAATGCGACGATAGCAACGCAAGCACCGAATAATTCATCCTCGGGTATTCGCACGATAGAAGAAATGTCTGCTGAACGAAATAACCAAAGAATACGAATGAATCGCATCGATCCAATTCGAGAATATCGCAATGATGTCAACAGCAATCCCACTGTGAATCCAGTGCCACAGTCGAATGCGGAAATGACTGTCAATCGACCAGTCAATATCAGCAATGAGCGCAATGTTGAACGAGTGGATCGATTTGATCGCTCTGATCGTATAGAGCGTCGCATTGATCGAGCAGATCGGGCACCCGAGCGCATGCAAGAACGTACTCAAGAGCGTCCACAAGCGACAATCCAACGAGAAATGCCACGCGAGATTTCACAGCCAAGACAAGAAGTTAGAATGGCTGAACCACGACGTGAAACTGCGCCAGTGATGCGAGTTGAGCGCCCTGAACGAGAAAAGACTTCGGAGAATAAAAAAGAATCTAGACGTGAAGTACACGAACAGTAATTAAAACCGCATTGCAGTTGATAAAGGAAATAGGGAGTGCTGATTATCAGAACTCCCTATTTTTATATGTAAATCATTCAGACTTGATGCCTATAAATCACACGTCTGATTCACCAAAGGCGAAGCACGCAAAAATGAAATAGATGCTCAATACTTTGCCGCTTGTCCAGGTGCTGGTGTCGCCTTCTTAATGAACTCACGGATGTGTTCATTCGATGTCACCAAATCCTCAGAACGCAGATACATCATGTGACCACTACGGTAGCCTTTAAACTCCATGCGATCTTTCATCTTGCCGCTAGGATCAATCTGCCACATCGTGTACTTAGCGTCGAAATAATTAGTCGCGCCATCATAGTAGCCTGATTGCACCAACAAACGCATGTAGGGATTTTCTGCCATCGCTAAACGCAAATCCTCACCAGTATTATCATTGCTGTTATCCCATGGACGCACTGGGCCGAACATATTGTACTTAACGTCGGTCTTATACTTTAAGACGTCGCGCAAATAGTGATTAATCGCTGGTGTGAAAGAATGCAGCCATGAAGTCAACTCAGCATTGTAGTCTGGCCCACTACCCGCTTCGATACGATCAATCCCTAAGTAGCGCGAATCTAAACGACCAATCGTCTGGCCACGCGTGCGTAATAATTCTTTCCAGAAATAGGCTGGAGGCATCGCTAAATTGTGCTGCATGATCGCTGTTTCAGATACTCCAGCGTATCGCGCAACTTTGGCAGCTATGTGTTGGCGCTGCACTGGATCGATGAAACCACCTTTCGACAATGCAGGAATAAATTCATTTAAGGTGAAGTTTTCGGATTCCGCCAATACCTCATTCAAATCACGTTTTTGTAAATCTGCTGGTAGTACTTTATGATGCCATGCAGTCGCCGTGTAATAAGGCAAGTTCAAAGCATCTTTCACTGGACCATCGCGCTTAATACCCAAGCCAGTTGGCGATACCAAAATGACTCCGTTCAAATACATCCAATGATTGTTTTGCAGCTCTTTCGCCAAACCAGAAACGCGGGTCGTTCCATAGCTTTCACCAATCAAATATTTTGGTGAATTCCAACGGCTGGTACGTGACACAAAGGTATTCAGCCATTCAGCCAGATAAGCAATATCAGCATTCACACCAAAAAACTGTGACCGATCCGCTTTAGGGTCTAAGATACGTGAGAAACCCGTATTAACCGGATCGATATACACGATGTCTGCAACATCAAGAATCGAATGCGGATTATCGCGCACGCCATACGGTTGCACTGGATAACCTTCGTCATCGATATTCAACATTTTCGGACCGGTGTAAGCAACATGCATCCACACTGAAGCAGAACCTGGTCCACCATTAAACGAGATTACCAAAGGGCGTTTATCTTTGTTTGTCACATCGCTACGTTGATAGTAGGTATAGAACAAAGAAGCAATCACTTTGCCGTCTTTGTCCCACACTGGTTGCGTACCGGCAGTGGCTTTGTAAGGAACCAGCTTGCCCTTGATTGTGACTTGCCCAGTAGAATGCACCGCTGATTCGGCAGGCAATAAACGCTCATTCACCGCCGCAGCTTTTGACTTATCTACTGATGCTGCTGAAACTGCTGTTGTAGCATTCGCTGGATTAGCAGCGCTATTGCTATCTTGTGCGTATGCATTTGCAACGCAAAAGGCCATGCTAGCCAATAAGAATTTTGTAGTTTTCATCGTCTCGGTATTCCATTATCTTTGTTATATGTTGATCGACACTATTGAATCATCAATTGAGCAAGATCACTTTTTACAACACGCACAGCAATACAGCTTGCGCCCTTTGTTGCACCTACTACTACCTAATTTGCGACTTATAGAAGCTCTGAAACGCTTTTAACAAGCAGCGCTTTGGAAGGAAAATATAAGAAAAAGTTCCCCTGCTAATTTTGTTCGCTTTAGAATGACAACACAAGCGATTGATATAGCGATAATCAACAATAACTATCGACAAACAACGTTAACAAAAAATCGCTTCACAATACAACAAATTGTGTGAGTTCTCACCCAGTCAAAAAGACCACTACACTATCGTCAAAGACTGAGTCATTTGCATTGAGATTCAGTGATTTATAATTGGGCTAGAAAGTCGATCATGCCAAATACTTACAATAGAAATGAATAGGAATACATCATGAGCAACAATACCGACATCGAAATCTGCGGCAGTTTCAAAGCAACCGACGCCACTGGCAAAGAACATAGCATCAAAGGCATTCGCATTTACGATGAAGGCTATGGGATTATCGACGTGTTCGTCGACTTCGCCGCGCCAATGGAAGCGGGAACCTACAGAGACAAAACGCTGGTACAACAAATTCTGAGTCAATTGCGCAAGATTGGCTATGTTGGACCGGACTTTGAAGCGACCGATCCCAGCTTACAAGAACGCAAAATGATCGTATTAGAAGCACCTGAAGAATTCTGCCAGTTTGCAAAAACCAAGGGCTGGAAAAATTTAGCGGAAGAGTTTGAATGAACTTGCTCAAGCAAACGCCAAAATAAGTAAATGGAAAGAAGCGAAGAAATCAATAAAACTACCTTCATCAAAACAAAACAAGCGCAAAAAGCCTTTCGCTTCTTGCGCTTGTTTTATTCAAGCTCTCGATTTTCAAAAAAGCCGCGCTTAGGTAGGATCGATAACTCCCATCGCAATCATTCTCAACGCCGTCATACTCGGAACGAAGAAATACTCGCCGCCGCGGGTTTCCACCAAACGCGGGATCTTACTCAAGAAATACGGAGCTTGATCGCTATCAGGATCTACTTGCAGCACCGCTTTACTCGGAAATTGTTCGTCCGCACTATGATTCCCTAGCAAAATTTCTTTATCGCTACCCGCTTGAAAATCATTACCGTAGTTGATCCATTGCTGTTGCACAAATTCGAATTGGCGAGCGATATCTGCGTTCAGCATCATAATCACAATGCCATGATTACCATCATCCCGACTACGATCCTTCACCTGTCCATAAGGCAAGCCACGACGCAAGAGTCGACGACGGTTAGTTAGGGCACCTGGCGTATCGAAAGCATCTTTATTGAAGATCATACTACCGGGCTTTTCGCCTTTGACCATCTCTAATGAAGCACGAGGATTGATCCGACGTATGTGCGCACTGAATGGACATTTCGCGCCACTCATATCGTCATCGTAGGTGAAGTCACTCAGCAATTTATCTTTACCTTGTTGATCTGCGCCCATCAATGCCATATCGAATTTTGCTTTACTTTCTGCATCAGGAGCTTTAACTAATGGCGCACCGTTATCACGCCAACGTCCTACAAATTTGGCAGCTAATAACTCTTTACCGCCTGGGTATTTTTTCCCATGTTCTTCTAAATACGCATCAAAAGTGGCGACATTTTCATGCAATTTGCGATAAACCATATAGGTGCCATTGCGTGATAACAGTATCGGTTGTGGTGCTGGTGGATATTCACGTGCTTCATCAATATGACCTAACAAAAATTCACCAGTTGCCAATGGCGCCCAACTGCCATCGTCCATTTGCTTGCCACGGCCTTCTACATTCAAGTCATAATTTGGTGCTCCTTCAAAGACTGGATCACCAATACCATCGGTATAACCAAAGTGTTCTTTCGAGGTTGGCTTGCCATCTTCCATGACCACTTTAACGTCTTGGTAATCGAGCAGCTGCCCATCGTCAGCACGATGTCCGCCTAAAATCACCACGCCACCTTGATGTTGCTCCACTACCGACAACAACCATTGATAACTCTCCTCAAGCAACGCGGGAAGTCGCGCATTTAAAGAAATAAAAATATGCACATCGCGTTCACGTGTTTCGCGATTGCCAACCCAAATTGGGTCCCAGTGTTCAGGAGAACTAGCACCATCGTCTCCCAAAATATCACGCCTATCTTTCATGCCAGCGACGAATTCACGCGAAAAGCCAATCAAGGACGCACGTGGTAAATCTAACTCTTTTAAACCTTGATACGCAAAAGCGATATTCACCGTCCAATTCGGCTGTTTAATTTGCCCTGCGCCATCACCCCACTCGACTGCGGTTGTCACACGCTTGCTTACGGCAGCAACAAAAGCACGACCAAGATCAGAATCTCGAATATTCAAAAAAACATAGCGCGCGACAGGATAACCAAAACGCCCATATGCGCGAATCACATTACCCTGTATGTCAGTTAAATCTAATTGTTTAGTCACAGCATCACCTATTTATAGTCTGTATTTACCGGCGGACCAAGTCGGCGCGGCGAGATTGGTCGGAGCAACGCGCTGCATAAACGCTTGCAAATTCATTTTGATCGTCGCCGCATCTAAGCCTTGATTTTCAATGGTGAACTTAGCAAATTCTTGCTTGAGATAGAGCGCCTTTAATTGTTCTTCTAGCGGTTCATCATTCGAACCATTAAAAAACAAGGAAGCTGGCAACTGGCATTTCTTCATGTAACGAATAAATGACTCTGCATCATGCACTGAATCAAAGCCGTAACAGTATTGCCAAATCGCTTGAATACGCGCACTAATTGCTTGCCACATTCCGCGTAGATAGCCATCAAGATCGGCATTTTCGCCGCCATGAAAATTACAAGAAAACACCAAGTACCGATTTTTTAAATGATCCTCTTTAGGCAAGGTATTACGTCGCACTGAATCGGGCACAGCAGGCAAAAAATCGGTCAATGTATCCAATACGCCACCAGTCGGTAAAGACTCGGTATAAACATCATCTAGCACAAAGAAACGACATAGATAAGTTTGTGGCACCTTCGCCATCGGACTATTGTGTTCAAAATTCCATTGCTGTAACTGATCACGGATCACATCAGCATAGGCAATTTCATCTGCTGTGTAGGCATCCTTGATCGGCGATAAGATGGTCAAAGCATAAGCTCTACCGCTAACATTACCTGCCATGTTGCTCTCCTTTGCTATTGGTAGAGTTCGCCAATTCCATGCCACGATCTAGCATTGCTTGCTCTGCGATTTCTTGTTTTAATCGGCCATCATGCCAGCGTTGGCGACGCTGCACCTGATACGCCGACATACTAATAATCGGGGTTGGGTGCATTTCGCCAAGGTCATGCTGCAAGCCGCGCACCAAAGCGTTATAGCGCTTCATAAACGCTTCATCACTCGCATCTAAGGGCTGCTTTTGAAACGCGATTAATGCATCTTTCACCGCCTTCGCACTCTTGATATCGTTGGATGCTGCTAATGGATAGGCGTTGTAGTAGTGAATGGTTTCAATTTGGTTGTAGCGAATATAGTTATGAAATGGCGTCAGTGGAACCGACTTTGGATAACGGATATTCCACTTCCAAAACAAATCCAAACCACCTGGAATAGCGAAGGTGAATGAATCCACATACTGATCCCAGCTACCGTTAAAGTTACTAAAGAACAGCATATAGGAATAATTTAATTCTTCTCGGGGCTGTTTAGGATCGAGATGCGGAAACTGCTTCCTTCCAATAATCACCCAGCGCGCATAGTGAATCAAAGATAAGGTAATCAAGCCTTTCAGGGTTGAGGGCTTCTTTAATGCTATCCAAAAAATCAACTTATTCAGCCAAACTGTGTACCACCGTATCGGTGTAATCACATTCATGGCATACGCTTTGCCCGCAATATTCGACATGCTCTCCCCTCTTTCCTAAAAAATTTCAAACAACGACAGACTCATCTCAGGCATCTACATCCGAAGTGAGCCGTAACATTTTTACTTATGAATAGCGCAAAAGTTTGCTATTTCAATTTAGTAAAGTCAATTCATACAGAAACTATTTCTTGGTTTCGTCGTATTTCTGAACACTGCAAACAAGTTCTTCGAACATCAAGCAATTACGGTGCCATCCTGCTTGCATAGATTATTGACCGTGACTAACGCATCTCTTGTGCTCCTTTACTCTTAATAAATTGCCTCACACAAGAATGTATAGCCCCTAAAGACAAGTAAGAGAAAATTTACTCAAGAAAATGTAAAGCATGCTTGACATATTTTTTTATTCGTTTATGATGTCAACTAAGCTTTACACAGCAATGTTTTTGAACATGTAAAGCGAGATTGGCACAACACATTAATTAGCATGACGAAAAACCGTCTTGCTTTTTTTATGCAAAGCTGTGTCAAGCCAACTTTACATTTATTTTTTAATGCCAAAGGAAATCTATGTTCAACAATGAATACTCCAAAAAAGAAAAAAAAGACGCGAAAAAATATAGCAGCGAACTAGGAATCAGCATCGTGCTCTACACCGCTGTATTGTTCGCGTCCATTTATATCGCCAAGCCTATGGAAAACGGCTGGTTACGTACCGCCATCGTATTGACACCTATCTTCCCAGCACTTGGCGCGTTCTGGGCCATCATTCGTCATTTTCGACGCATGGACGAATACATGCGCGTTTGGCTACTCGAAGCGCTAGCTCTAGCTGGTGGCTTAACTGCCGTGTTCAGTTTTAGCTATGGTTTTCTAGAAGGAATGGGCTATCCCAAACTAAGCGGCTTTGTGATCTATGTCGTGTTTATGGGCAGCTGGGGCTTAATCACCCTCGTGCGCAAATTTATTTTGGAGCGCGAACAATGAGAAACATCGTAAAAGAACTGCGTACCGAGAAAGAATGGAGCCAAGCAACGCTCGCCGATCATCTAGAAGTATCGCGCCAAACCGTCAATGCAATTGAAACAGGCCGCTATGATCCGAGCTTGCCATTGGCATTCACAATTAGTCGATTATTTGGCAAACCGATTGAGAAGATATTTTTTGAGGATTGAACCTGCCTAAAATAACGACATAAAAAGTACAAATAAAATGACAGCTTATCGAGATCAGATAAGCTGTTTTTTTTATCAGTTATACGTGAACCCTACGCAATCTTAGCAAGATAAGCAATCAATAAAAAACGCCACCTGACTCAAGCCTACAAGCACAAAAGCAATCCGCAAAACTGATCATCATCAAGATAACTGATCGCATGTTTTAATTCCTTTCGCCAATTTAAAAATTTCAACGTAGGCTTATCGAACGGAGCTTGAGTTTGAGCTTGACCTTGAGCTTTATTTCAAAACCAAACAGCCATTTTTAAACATGCAAAGAGGACACTTATGCCACACGATTGCGCACGCCCGCTAGCCGATGCGGGAACTTATGCTTTTGATGCACGCGGCGTTGCTAAACGCTTTCGCCATGCTGCGATTTTTGGCGCACTTTCTGCATTGATGCCGGGAGAAACCATGCGCTTTTGCAATGACCATGATCCAATCCCGCTATTGCATCAAATCGGTGACCACTTTGGTGACAAAATTAAAATGGCGTATATCTCACGCGAACCGGGTGAGATCGTGATCGACTTCTTGGTGACAGCCTAATCCGACTTAGCAATCACTTTAGCGATTAGACTAATTTGTATGTCGATCGGCGCTAAATACGGCGAAATGTTTCGGAAAAATAATTGCGGGATTGAGATCAGCTAAGGCTTGGTACAACTGTTTTCTGTCATAAGAAAAGTTGGGACTCAATGCATAGCTACTTCCATCCCGCATAATGATACGAATCGAACTTAGCGTTGCTTCACTATCCGTCGATTGCCTTACTTCGATGATCTCTAAAGGATTAACCGAAAAAGTCCATTCTTTAAACATAGGATGAAAGGTCGTCAATTCTTTCTGATTCAATCGAATAAAAAAGCTTGCAGGATGACGAAGCAACCACACAATCAGCAACAGCAATAACACTTCAGCGACAATCAGCACCATCAAAATGATGTTTTGTATTTGCTCGAACTGTTCACTACTTCGAACCAAGTATAAAAACGCACCAAGCACCATCGGCAAAAAAATCACATTGATAGCCGCCACCTTTGCTTGCTGCTGTCGACTACGTGCGTAATAAAAAAGGTCTGGTTCTTGCATTGTTGACGCCCATCTCCTGAAATTTCATGAATGCTGGCAAAACATTGAATGCGATTTAAGCTCAGTGTCGCTCAATGATTATGCTGTTGGCGGCTGCTCAGCATGTTCTGTTCCTTCGCCAGGTGTCATAAACACGATGCGGCATGTCTCTTTAACTTTAGCAGTATGCCAAGTTGCTCTGGGCACGATCAATGTTGTTCCAACTTGATCAAACTGAATAGATACGACCTCACCGTTTTGCATCAGCTGAATTTCTGCCGCACCGGCCAGCAGCAGCAATATCTCATCACCCACAGGATGCATTTCCCAACTAGGCCAATCAGCATCGAAGCAATATTCAGCTACCAAAACACAAGACCGAAAATTCTGAAAATTCGCATCCAAATCAGCATAGAGGCTCGGCGACACAGGTACCGTATGAGCGCTCAACGTCGAATCAAGCACGATAAAGTTTGATGACAATGTACTTGCTTTCATAGTGCGTTTCCTCAAGTAGGCAATTGATATGCGATCTCACAATCAAGTTCGTCAAAATTAGCGAAAAGATTAACTAATAATCGATCCAACAGCAGCTAATATTTCATCGATTATGTGAAAAAGTCAGCACAAGGTTGCCTCGCTTACGACCAGAGTCAACATGACGATGTGCTTCGACAATTTGTTCAAATGGAACGCGCCTATCAATCACGGGTTTGAATTTGCCTGCTTCTGCTAGTTCGGCTAAAAATCGCAAGTCTTCCACGCGGGAAGTCACTGGTCCAGCGATAACTTTTTTTCGACTACGCAGCGAAACGAGTGAAGCGCCGAGCATGTCGGTTAATCCAGCCAGCACCAATAGCAAACGTCCATTGTCAGTGAGCGAATCCTTGCAGCGAGCGTATGGAGCCGTTCCTACAGTATCGACAATCACATCATAGCGCTGCGCATTATTAGTAAAATCTTGTTGGGTATAGTCGATGACATGATCCGCGCCTATCGATTTGAGCAATTCCACATTTGCGCCGCTACATACCGCAGTAACATTCGCACCAAAATGTTTAGCCAATTGTACGACTGCGGTACCAACACAGCCCGACGCACCATTCACAAGAACTTTTTCACCTGCTTGTAGCTTCGCACGTCGCAAGAAATCCAAAGCAGTTGTGCCACCAAATGAGAGCGCAGCGGCCTCGTCGTAACTACAGTTCACCGGCTTCAAGGCAATCAATCCAGTGTGTGCCATGCACTTGTACTCAGCATGACACCCCAAAGCTGCGTCACTAAACGCAAAAACATGTTCGCCAACTTTAAAATTGCTCACATTACTTCCAACCGATTCAATCACTCCGGCCAGCTCAGAACCGAGGATAGGCTGCTTTGGTTTTGTTATACCAAACACCAAACGCATAATCCATCCAAATCCAGCCGGCACAGTCAGACTACGAACGCGCCAATCAGCAGAAGTCACCGTGCTCGCCAACACTTTAATCAACACTTCATTTACCTTTGGTTGTGGCCGCGGAATTTCTCTAATCTGAACTACCTCTGGCGCGCCATATCTTTCGTACATTGCTGCTTTCATCTCTGATCCCAATCACGGCTACTGCGTTTTTAAACCAACTAAGCGAAGAATAAATCAATAATCGAACCTAAAAACAAATTCAAATTAATAAATATAATACGCTACATAAGCATTAGTTTAAAGCAACAATAAATCAATTTAAGCGCAGTGCGGATACACCAAGGTGCAGCTGTATAAAAATCAGAGAACGCACAGCCAAGCGCCTTAGCATGGACAACTCAGCGCGAAGTAGCTTGAACCAAAGCCATTGCCTCGGCATAGAGTGGAAACTGCGGCGTGATATCGAAATAAGCAGATGCAAAGCCATCAACGGCTTTTTGGCACTGAACGAGTTTGTCGCCTTTTGAAAAAAATTGTTGAACTATCGCAGACCCTTGCGCCACTACGATATCGCGGTAATGTTTTTTCTCACTCTCCAAACCATCGTTGCCACGCTTGGACGCAATCTCGGCAAACAAGGCATTTTGGTACTTAGTTAGAGCATCAACAAATTTCGCATTTCGTCCTAACCAAGCGGTTTGGGTTTCTTTGACATACGACTCCGGCTTATTCAACAAGGTCTGACACTCTTTGGCTAAAGTCCCAACAACGAGGTACTGCATTCCAATAATCGTATGCGCCTCCGTCAACGCTGCTGAGGTCTGAATACCTGCAACTTGCGCCGCCACATTTTTTGAAAACAGTGCGATAACACAAGCGGTACACAAAACAATCATGCGCATATGAGTTCTCCTTTAGTCAAGTGATTCAATTCAAACGATCAAACTAAAACAATATCTCGTCATAAATATGCCTAATGGTCACGCAAATCATGAATACCTAGATCAATCGATATTGATCTACTACGAATGAGACTAGATAGTACTGAGATAGTTCGCAATAATGGTCTTGGTATCGGCAACGACAATATCTGATTCAGTAGTAATCAGATTTGTCCAAACCCAATTGTGGTGCTCGACAATAGCATCAGCTTTCAAATGCGGTCTGTCGCCAGTTGTATGCGCATCTGCGGCAACTATCACTGGCAACTGATTGCTCACCGCAGATCGTACTGTCGTATCAACACAGAAATCGGTAGCTGCTCCACAAAAAATAACACGCTGAGTACCGAACGCGAGTATTTGATTCAACAAATTAGTTTTATAAAATGCATCACATAAAGTCTTATGTACAAAAGTATCTGTCACTTGTTGTGCTATATCCGCATGAATTTGCCAACCCTCACTACCTTCTTCAAGACCTTCCGCCGCATCACCATTGTGTTGAACATGAATTACCTTGCCACCCGACGAGCGCGTAGCATCTATCAACTGATTAATATTTGAAATGACCAAGTCCTGCTTAAAGCGAGGTGTTTCAAACAAAGCTTTTTGCATATCAATTACCACTAACACATTCATCGTTTATCCTAAATTTAGAAACTCTCAAATCAACAATTTAAACGTCCACTAATTTGCTGCAATCACTATCTAACAAGCTCTCAAAATATCCCGTACAACAAATTTCATTTTTTCATATAACGTGACAATCAAGCTTTCTGTAAAAATGTTATTCCTCGAAGAAAACCTATACGTAACAACTTGCGCATTAAGCTCAAGTTATCTAACTGTGAGACGAATCCATACCCTTCCTCAATTAACTTCTTAGATTTATTACGTGTTTAACTTAGACCAGTTAGACCGCCAAATTCCAAATCAAACCATCGGAATTAAACTTGGGGGCAAATAAAAAGTGTAATACTCTGCGTCGGCTAGATCCTCGAGATTTCGACGATGAATGCAGTAGAGTAGGTCGCATCACAAGCACATCGCCAATATCCGCCAGACATCGAACCAAGCCATTACGTTCACGAATGCTCAACGACTGGGCCACGTTCAAACGTCCCAAACCATGCGACCCAGGCACAACACAAAGCGGCCCGTCATCATCCTCACAACGATCAAGATGCACTCGCACGGCTACGAGCTTTTCGAGCAAAGCTGCTGGTGCATGCACGAACGTGCCACCGGCCTTGAGAGAGAAACCCGACCAACTTAGATCCACACACCCAGGTAATACTGGCACACTCAAGTCCTGATGCAAGCCCACCAGCCAGTTTCTAGAGGCAGACTTCTCGAACAAAGTGCATTGGATAGCAACGTAGTCTTCTGGTATAAGCGACTGAGCCACTAGTAAGCTTCGCAGTTGCGTAGCCAAGCTCCTACACCACTCATCAACCAACACTTCACGATCACCCGCCTTACCCTCTTGCGAGACTGAACAGCAGGCGACAAGCTCTGCCACCCGCTCCCTAGTTAAAGCGTTCTGAAGCAAGATGAAGCCGTTCTCGGCAAAATGTGCTGCAGGCATACTGATTTAAATACTAGCGCCGGAGCACGACGCTAACTTGCATGCAGCGAGTTCCATTGAAGCAGATGCCTAAAAGGTTTTTAGTCATGAGGAATTCCAAAAAGAGTCAGCGTAGTTTGATCTGGAGTCCCCTTAAATGCCAACGCATTAATTTCAAGATTGCCCACGACGCTATATATTCTTGAAAAGCCTGCTTTCTGAAGTGCATTCAATAGCGATTTCTGTGTAAAACCAGTTTTATGGGCAAAAAATTCTTGACCGCTTCGCTCAATTTCAACGCTATAACCATACAGAACGTCGAGTACCATAATCGGTCCAGCTGGTGAGTGGTAGAGTGTGTCATCAATATCTAGGCCCCGCTCTATAGTGGTGCGCATCACTTCGTAGATGTCTGGTACACGGATATGTGCAAACCCTCCATCCTTCAAAACATGTAAGAATCCCGATAGAACCTTCTGCACATCGTGGCGATAGTAATGCTCGAGATTATGCGAACAATAAACTCCATCAAATTGGCCTGCGTCAAGAGTTGAAAGTTTACGTGCATCACACACAATATCTGGCGAACCTCTGGGGTCGATATCTAGTAACAAATGCTCAAACTCGGCATACTGAGGAGGCAACGGTATTGCCTTACTGTTACCTCCGACGTTTAAAACTCGTTTCATTTTCCATCCCTCTTGCTTACTCAAAATGACGTGACTTTACGCCTAGCGAAGCTAAATAATTGAGCAGTCCAACAAAATGCCGATCATTCTGAAGTTATCACAGGATTAGCAAAATTTAAATTCATAAGCAGCAATGTGCCACAAAGCTTCTATTTGAGGCAAGTACGCGGCTAAACATGTGCCACCGCGTATTCACTTTTGCTCGCTGCCCGAACTATGTACCTACGCAGCCAAAATAAATTGATGCTGACTACAGAGAGCGGCAACCGCAGAATGGCTTTAAATCACGCCTTTAGGTATGACCATTTTGGTGTTTTCATTATTCGTCACATTACTCTTACGAGCATTAGTACTAATCGATTGCTAGACGATCTACGAAGCTGGGCACTGAAAGTGCAAGGTCGAACTAACCACAATAAAACAGCCTGCGCACTAGCCAACAAACTGGCCCGCATTTGCTACGCGACACTGCGTGATGGTGAAGACTATGGAACCGTACAACGCATGAATAAAAAATTAGTAAGGACTTCGTATGCAGTGCCAGCTTAAATTAACAAATTAGGAATTGAGAGCATGATTTCCCACCAGCCTTTGCGTAGAGATTAATCACCCATCATGGCACAACGTAACGCAACCAGATCATTGAACGCCGATGATATTTAAACTGCGCTTCCGGCAGCTTCACGCCTGCCCGATGTTTCTTAATCTAGCGAGTGGCGCAATCATCACGCAGATTCCATGTCGGCACGGAACACAATAGATTCCACATTAGATGCCGGATATACGACTGCAGGCTTATTCTACACGCCAAATCTATTGATTAATTTCTTGTACTTTTGGGGGAAATCTACATAAGAATGTTTAAGCCACACGCGCTAGAACCTGACATTGTTGGTTCGTTCCACTTCGGTTCGAACCCTCGGCGCACTTACCCAACTGAAGACCGAGTTCAGCTCTGCCACGATGGATTCGGCGGGGACCGTCTTTCCGTCTGGCAGTTTGAGTGACTCGGTTGAATGGGCATCGCTGGCGAGTACCAAATGATAGCCACGCTCAAGGGCGGCATATGCAGTAGACCGAATGCACCAGTTCGTGAGTGCTCCAGCAAGAACCAGCCTTGATGCACCCAATGCTCTCAAGCGCTTCTCCAGATCCGTGCCTGCGAAGGATGAGTTGTACTTCTTGTGAATGATCAGCTCCTCCGAGGTGGGCACGAAGTTTGGCAAGAGCTTCCAGTTCGCAGAACCGAACTTCAGTTCATCGTTGTCCGAGTGCTGAACCCAAATCACGGGTACCCCGGCAGATCTGGCCTTGCTCACAAGTTTCTCGATATTATTAACGACGCGCTGCGACTCCCAGACAGAGGACATAACGCCGACTTGGGCGTCTACGATCAGCAGCGCCGACTTGGTGAGTGCGGGTTGCGACACGAGCTTTGCTTCCTGAGCGAAAGCAAAGAACGGGCAAAACGTTGTAAGCAAATATATGGCGAAGCGGTGTGGATGCAGCATAAGAAAGACTCCCCGAGCGGCTTAACGTCGAACTAAGCGACAGTTGCGATGCTTGAGCGATTTGTTATATTTTTATTTTTGCTCACTGAGATACTTCATAATGAATTCTTCCAAGGTATTTGCATAAAGGTTGCATTCCATTTTTTCATGATCAGAGAAGCCTACAGAAAATTCCTTTGCGTCTGGAGTAATAACATAATAATCACCACAACCATTTTTACCAATAATTAAATAGCGCTCAGGCCACACTTCACCAAAGTAACCGTTTTCTCTAACTTCTCGATTTTCTTCTATGATTTCATCTGCGTCATCAAGCAACCCAAAATCAGGGGCATCAGAATCCAATAATTCTGAGGGGTACCTAATAATCACATCGACATAACACGCTGGAAAAGTAAGCCCAATTTCTTTTTCAATTCTTTCAATGTCATTCGGTGTCATGGGGTTGCTCGGAAAATATAACGTTCGAATTAACGGGCGGGCCGAAGGCCAGTCCCGTTGAATGAGGGGTTAGGCGTTTGCGAGCAGCTTGGCCAGCATGTTCTTTTTGGCTTTATCTGGCTTGTGCGGAACATATGCCTCCAGAGCGACGAGAAGTTCTGACCAGTGTGTGAGAAACGGTTTGTCTGTTTGCAACTTTGCTTTGCCCTCAGCCCACTTTTTCTCGCACTCTAAAAGCATGTTGCGAATTCGATGTGACTCGGCCCAACATGCTGCGCATAGCAATCGTTGCTGATCGATGCTCGCCTTTTTAACCTCGTACGTGTATTGCTGATCTTGTGCTGTAAACACGCATTCAGCTTTGCAGTGCCAGCACTTGTACGGCTTGTCGGTGTACTCGCGCCTGAATTCGTACGCGACGGACTGCTTTGATTTTTCGGACCAAGCTTCCGGGTTTGCTGGAACTGATGTGGGTCTGTCGCGGCTCTTCATACGAAACGTCTAACGTGGAGCTATCCGGAACTGCGCTTGAAGCACAAGAACCGAAGAGCAAATGGTAAATGAAAAGTTGAACGTCGATACATTACTATGTGCAGTTTCCGAGATGAGCGTTAGGTTAAATTGCTTTTTCACTTCTAGCTTTCCAGATTTTCAGGCTTGTCTGCGCTTGAATAACTTTTACACGCTCTGCAATAGAGCAATCCTTTTGCAGGATCATTTTTCGTATCACTTGCGAGCTTCAAAAATAACAACACACCAATGACGGCCCCTGCAATGATCGCGATTCCATGCTCACCAACACCTAAAGCGGAAACTATACATACCAGAAGACCTGCGCCAACCCATCCAAAAATCTCTCCAATAAACCACGGTACCTTACGAAGTGGTTCCATATAAATCAGTTCTCCCGAACATTCTGGACAACTGCGCAATAGTTTCTTTGGCATGTAATTTAACGCCGAGCTAAGCGGCAGTTTTTAAGTTGTGTTTTTGTGGAATACTTTTGCGAAGCAAAACCACAAAAGCGCGACTTAAAAACTGTCCAGCCACGCAGTGGCGATGCTTGAGCGATTTGTTATGCATTTTCAAATTCAGCAATAATTTCATTGCTTTGGTTTTTTGATGATATATGCAACAAAACAACATTTTCAAGATCATGTTCTGGGTGGCTTATTGTATGTTTAAGAAAAAACATAGCCTCTTCTAACGGTTCATTTTCATGCCACGTTGTTAATACGAAACGCTCAGACGGTGGTTGATTGTAATTAAACATTTCAATGCTGGCGTAATCAACGGAGTCATCCCATGAACTACAACTGATACCCCATGCGCACATAACTACGCAACCGGATTTCACAAGCCACATACTTATTTCTTCTTGTCTTGCTTGAGAAACGTTTTCAGAAATTATGACTAAGCACTTAAACGGATATAAATGCTCAATTAAAGGTAGCGCTTCTTGCTCTTTTACTTGAATGTAATTCATTCTTTCCCTTGATTTGCATAACGCCCAAGGTAAGCGGCGCCGGAGCACCGAAGGTGCGGAGGGTACCAACACTGGCCATGAAGATGGCGAAGCCATGGCCAGTGTTGGCGTCCGCTTGACCGCCCAGTTAGGCTGGGGTGCGAAGGCACAGTGTTGCAAATGCATGATGAGCCTATTGTGCAAACTCATGCTTTTGGCGAACGAGTGTGCGGAGATTTTTCAACTTGCGGGGTGTTCGTTCTCGCCACATGATTTCTGCACCGTCCTCAAGTTCTTCGTAAATGGGCAGGACTTCTGTTATGCCTTCAAAGACCCATTGCACATCAACCCCTTCAGCTCCGCCTTTGTAGGGATGAGAGGCTTCCTTAGCAATGGCAACGGTTTTGTCATAAGCCTCTTCGATTGAGTTGGCTCTAACCAAGACCGTGTTTTCCCAGGAAAGAAATTTTGCTTCTGCGTCTTCCCTGTGAGTCCACGCCAACTCTACAAAGCGAAGCAAGTATGAGCACACGTACCAGCCCACGGGCGAGATGTTTTTGTCGTACATGTCCGATGTCATTTCGAAAAATGAGAGGCCTAACGCTGAGCTGATCGGAACTGCGCACAGCGCACAGTAATCGAAGAGCAGATGATTGAAAAAATGCTGAACGTTGAAACGCCAAAATGTGCAGTTTCTGCGTCGAGCGCCATGTTAGGTATCGACTTTCCCCGTATGAGTTTCTTGCTGTAAGTGTTTGCTTATCATGAACAAAACAAGAATTAGACACTAACCTCTTCCGTTGAATTTCTTGAGACATTTGAACGTTGATGATAATCGCCCCAATACTGTTCAACCACCTTTACTAACTCGTCAAATTCGATATTCAGATTACCGACTACGATTCCAAAAGCACTCGGATATCCAAACCTATCTCCCGTGCTAGCGAGAACCCGCCGAATTTTTGTTCTGGATTGAAGGTATTTCTCGGGATCAAAAAGAACAATAAACATCATGGCCGTTTGTTCTGGTTGTGCAACTTCTATTGCCTTTATGTCAGACCAAGCCACAAAGCCATTCTGCCATGTCGCCGAATGATCAGTGAGACCATTCTTGTCGATAATTAAACCAGGGGTCTTACTCACCAGCCTCAGACCGAAAGGTAAAATAGTTGCTGCAATAAGAAGTAGCAATGTGCCCATTGCAATGTGAAACAAACGCAAGCCCGACACGTTCGCTTCTTGTCCAGATGTGAGGAACCACCACCCCATGAAGATTATGCCGCCCATCAGTGCCAACCACAGAAATGTGAGCTTTCCTTTTTTCAGACTGATCTCGACTGATTCCATAATTCGTTGATGCCTAACGTTGGAGGTAAGGGGCTGCGGCGCGAAAGCGACTGCCCGGAGAAGCCACGCCGGTTCCGCAGTCCCGCTTGACCGAAGGGTTAGGCATTAGACAGCTCCAGGATTGGTTGCAAACGTTCTCGAAAATTTCCGTAGATATCTTCATCGGCGTCGAAATGCACCTGGTTGTTGGCAACAAAGTCGATGCACGGGGAAAGTGTTTTTAGAACTGCTTTAACGCTACCGGGATCTCGTTCTTCTCGAACCAAGAGTAAATCAATAAACGCACTTGCAGAATCAGAATCTCCTGCCGCCTTTTCGGACAAAACAAAGGTTGAAAAAGCCTGAACGTAATATTGAAACACCGGGCGGGGAGCGAACATCAATTCATCCATACGCTCAATCGAGTGGCCCTGTCCGAAAAACCTTTGGACTTCCTCAATGGACTTTCCGAAGAACAGACCATGCATGTACTTCACGTCAAGGTCAGCTTCGTATCCATACCAAGCTGACTCATCCGGGATTTTGGTGAAGGCCGCGACCATATATGCCTAACTAGATATAGACGGCGAAATGACGGGCGAAAAAGCAACTTGTCGCATAATACTTTTCATAGATCCTCTACAAAGTCTTTTGTACATTAGCTTTCCAGATTTATACTGTATATTTGTACAGTATTAAAATTTCTACAGAAAGCGTCATTGCAATGGAGCTGCATTCTACCAAGCTTCTTGATCGTGTCAAGGAAGCAATTCGCTATAAGCATTACAGCTTGCGCACTGAGAAAGTCTATGTGTATTGGTGCCGCTATTTCATCCGATTTCACAAGTTGCGCCACCCAACCGAGATGGGAGCACCAGAAGTCGAGGCCTTCCTGAGCTATTTAGCAAACCATAAGCAAGTGTCCCCTTCCACTCATCGTCAAGCGCTCTCTGCCATTTTATTTATGTATAAAGTGGTTCTTTGTATCGATTTACCTTGGCTAAAAGAGATCGGCCAACCAAAGACTGCACGGCGCTTGCCTGTCGTGCTGTCGGTTGATGAAGTTCGGGCGATCTTTTCTCGTTTATCTGGCGAACACCTTTTATTAGCGCAACTTCTATATGGCACCGGCATGCGTATCAATGAGGCGCTACAACTACGAGTGAAAGACATCGACTTCCTTCATAAAACCATCATTGTAAGAGCTGGTAAAGGGAACAAAGATCGCGCTTTAATGTTGCCGCTAAGCTTAATCGAACACATAAAGGCACAGCTAATTCATTCCAAGACACTCTGGACAAAAGACCGCGCAAACAATCAGTCTGGGGTTGAAATGCCTTATGCGCTCGAAAGAAAATATCCATCTGCTGGGCAAACTTGGGCGTGGCACTGGGTATTTCCTCAAGCGACTGTCTCTGTTGATCCACGCAGCAAAGTCATTCGTCGCCATCATCTTTATGACCGCACGTTTCAACGCGCTTTTAAGCTAGCCAAGGAGGCTGCGCAGATTCATAAACCCGCCTCACCCCATACTCTACGACATTCATTTGCGACACATTTGCTTCAATCAGGTTACGATATTCGAACAGTCCAAGAGCTTTTGGGTCACGCAGACGTGAGTACGACCATGATCTATACCCACGTCTTAAAAATTGGAGGCGCTGGCGTCAAGAGTCCAATGGATAACCTAACAATCTAGGACAAAGCCGAAAAAAACGCCTCCTTTAGCGTACAGCTTAGTCCCGCACAGCTCCAAAAAAATTAAGCTAAGCCCATGATTTTTAAAATAAAACCGCCATTTTCAACTTTCTTCCTTGAAAAAGCCCCCCCCCGCCCATATAATTAGCACTCAGCGAGAGAGAGTGCTAACAATGCAGATTCAGTATCCCTGATCGACTTGTTTGCAATTTTCTCTAGCAAGAATTTTTTAGCGAAATAAGACTTGAAAAGATTTGCGCTGTTCTTACTTAGTGCGCTGGACGTACTTAGTCGAGCAAAGCTGGATAGGTTTAAGTCATTTATTTTGCAATTTTATTTACTTTGGTAATTTTACTTTTGTAATTTTTTTAGGAGTTAGTATGAATCTTCGTCCCCTGCACGATCGCATTATCGTTAAACGTTTGGATCAAGAAACAAAAACAGCATCCGGTATCGTTTTGCCTGACGCGGCAGCTGAGAAACCAGATCAAGGTGAAGTACTGGCTGTAGGTAACGGCAAGGTATTGGACAACGGTACTGTGCGCGCTTTGGAAGTCAAAGTGGGCGACCGCGTATTGTTCGGTAAATATTCTGGTCAAGCTGTCAAAGTTGATGGCAATGAAGTATTGGTTATGCGCGAAGAAGATATTTTCGCAATCGTCCAAAAATAATGTGAACGCCTGATTAAGCTACTGCGCGACCGAATTTTGAACCTGCGATGCTCATCGTACCTGCGTACGATTGCGCTTCTCGATTCAAACTTCAATCGCTCGCTACGCTTACTCAGCCATTCAAAAAACACATTCGAATTTGCGCTTCTTTTTTGCGCGGATTTAACAAACAAATTCAGAATTTCATCCTTATTCGGAGAATATAAACATGGCAGCTAAACAAGTCGTATTTGGCGATGACGCACGTGCAAAAGTGGTTAACGGTGTTAACGTTTTGGCGAATGCAG
This sequence comes from Affinundibacterium baiyunense, assembly GCF_018139645.1. Lineage (GTDB taxonomy): Bacteria > Pseudomonadota > Gammaproteobacteria > Burkholderiales > Burkholderiaceae_D > Undibacterium > Undibacterium baiyunense. The sequence goes on along the minus strand of NZ_JAGSPM010000005.1, from coordinate 129,134 downwards.
TGAAAGTTACTTTGGGCCCTAAAGGTCGTAACGTTGTGTTGGAACGCTCTTATGGCGCGCCAACCGTAACTAAAGACGGTGTGTCTGTTGCGAAAGAAATCGAGTTGAAAGACAAGCTCGAAAACATGGGTGCACAATTGGTGAAAGAAGTTGCTTCTCGCACTTCTGACAACGCAGGTGACGGTACAACAACAGCGACAGTATTGGCACAAGCAATCGTTCGCGAAGGCTTCAAATACGTTGCAGCGGGTTTCAACCCAACTGATTTGAAACGCGGTATCGACAAAGCAGTGACAGCATTGGTCGCTGAGATCAAAACTTTGTCTCGCCCAACAGCGACTAACAAAGAAATCGCACAAGTTGGTTCTATCTCTGCTAACTCCGACCAAAACATCGGTGACATCATTGCTAAAGCAATGGACAAAGTAGGCAAAGAAGGTGTGATCACTGTTGAAGACGGTAAGTCTTTGGACAATGAATTGGATATCGTAGAAGGTATGCAATTTGACCGTGGTTACTTGTCTCCATACTTCATCAACAATCCAGAAAAACAATCTGTGATTTTGGAAAACCCATTCATCTTGTTGTTCGACAAGAAGATCTCCAACATCCGTGACTTGCTCCCAGTATTGGAACAAGTAGCAAAAGCAGGTCGTCCATTATTGATCATTGCTGAAGACGTAGATGGCGAAGCATTGGCAACTTTGGTTGTTAACAACATCCGTGGCATCTTGAAAACAGCAGCTGTGAAAGCACCTGGTTTCGGTGATCGTCGTAAAGCGATGTTGGAAGATATCGCGATTTTGACAGGTGGTAATGTGATCGCTGAAGAAGTTGGTTTGACTTTGGAAAAAGCAACTTTGCAAGATTTGGGTCAAGCAAAACGCGTAGAAATCGGCAAAGAAAACACCACAGTGATCGACGGCGCAGGTCAAGCGATCAACATCGAAGCACGTGTAAAACAAATCCGTGCACAGATCGAAGAAGCGACATCTGACTACGATCGCGAAAAATTGCAAGAACGCGTAGCGAAATTGGCTGGCGGTGTTGCAGTGATCAAAGTGGGTGCGGCTACTGAAGTTGAAATGAAAGAGAAAAAAGCACGCGTAGAAGACGCATTGCACGCAACACGTGCTGCGGTTGAAGAAGGCGTGGTTCCTGGTGGTGGCGTTGCTTTGTTGCGTGCTCGTGCAGCAGCTGGCGTGATCAAAGGCGACAATGCTGATCAAGACGCAGGTATCAAGTTGGTGTTGAAAGCGATCGAAGCGCCATTGCGTGAAATCGTTGCGAATGCTGGTGGCGAAGCAAGTGTTGTAATCAATGCAGTGGTTGGTGGTTCTGGTAACTATGGCTTCAATGCAGCGAACGACACATACGGCGATATGATTGAAATGGGTATTCTCGATCCAGCTAAAGTAACACGCTCAGCATTGCAAAACGCAGCGTCTGTTGCTGGCTTGATTTTGACAACTGATGCATTGGTTGCAGAATTGCCAGAAGACAAACCAGCTGCTGGCGGCATGGGTGGTCACGATATGGGCGGTATGGGTGGTATGGGCGGCATGATGTAATTTGCCGTAACCGAAACTGAACCTCGCGTTCTACGTTCTGTTGTAAAAAGCCTCGTTACTTCGGTAGCGAGGCTTTTTTATTGGCGCGTCGATAAGTGGTTGCGTATGAGCATGGTGGTGACGTGGTTGGCGCACGGATGTGAAGTAAGAATGCTGCTGTCTACTAGTTAGATCGTACAAGTGTGCTTTCAAGTTTGCGCTTAACTCGCTTTAGAGTTGCTTTTTAAATGCTTTAAAGTTATTCAAAAATTGTTTGAATCTTCCAAAATCTTGCTTGAATTTCTTGACAGCACAATAACAGCCCTAGATACTTCTCGAACAATAAAAACGTGGAGATACCAGTGGCGATTCAACAGCTTAATGAAGAGCAAGTTAAATCTTGGTCGCGTCACCAAAAAGATCAATGGTGGCTGAATAATGTCTATCGCGGTGATATGGCGCAGTTAAGTTGGCGCTCTGGTTTGACTGGCTTTTTACTTGGCGGCATCCTATCAGCAACCGCCTTGTATATCGGCGCAAAAACTGGCATCTCGATTGGGGTGAATCTGATCTCGGTGATTTTGGCCTTTGGTTTATTTAAAGCCTTAGAAAATATTGGACTCGCCAATAACTTCACCATCCTTGAAAACAATTGCACCCAGTCGATCGCGACCTCTGCTGGCTATATGACGATGCCCTTGGTCGCATGTTTGCCTGCTTACATGATGATTACCAAGATCATTCCAAGCTGGTGGCAAATGCTGATTTGGATGGTGATTATTGCGATCTTGGGTGTTCTGCTCGCCTTCCCGCTCAAACGTCGTTTTATCAACGAAGATCAACTCCCCTTCCCCGAAGGCAATGCTTGTGGCGTGGTACTCGACACGCTGTACAACGGCGATGCGCAGAGCGGTTTGTTCAAAGCCAAATTATTGGCAAAAGTCGGTTTGTGGACTGCTGCCTTACAAGTCATCTTGAGTGACGGTTGGATGAGGCTGATCCAATTTAAGATCCTCCGTATGGATCAATGGGCAGGCTTAACAGAACCTTGGCACTTAAAAGAACGCCTCGACACCTATTATTATTTGGCGGCGGTGAAATATGAATTGTGGATACCGAAAATCTTAGGTGTCGATTTCCGCACCTTAGGATTACGATTAACGCTCGATGCAGCAATGTTGGGTGTAGGTGCGCTAATGGGGATTCGTGTTGCGACCAGTTGCTTAATTGGCGCGATTCTCAATTTTGCGATTCTCGGCCCTATCATGATCAATCGCGGGGAGATCGCACCGCGCGTTGGTTTAGATGGACAAATCGTGCCCTTATCACGCGTCGAAATTTTGAATCAATGGTCTTTGTGGTGGGGCATCATCATCATGGTAGTCGCCGCCTTAATCAGCTTATTCGCCAAGCCAGAAATTTTTAAAGGCTGGTCTCGCCTATTCAAGCCGGAAGCCAAGCCAGATACTTCCCAAGATGTGTTGGCACATATCGAAGTCCCTTTATGGATTTCGTATATTGGTGTGCCTATCTTTAGTTTATTAGGAGTATGGGCTACGCATAGTTTCTTTGGTGTGCCGTGGATGTTCGCATTTATTTCCCTCGCTTTGGTTTATCTGCTAACAGTGATCTGCATTAATTCTATGGCCTTGACCTCATGGATTCCGACCAGTGGTTTATCAAAAATCACGCAATTCTCCATGGGTGCTTTGGACCGGAGTAATCCCGCTACCAACTTGATTCCAGCCGGGATGTCGGCAGAAGTCGCCTCTAGTGCAGCCAGCTTATTGTCTGACATAAAACCTGGCTACATGCTTGGCGGTAAACCACGACACCAAGTGCTAGGCCATGTGATAGGAATTTTCTCGGGCACCTTGGCGTGTATCCCTGTCTACTTCTTATTGTTCTTACCTGCCGATGCGAATGGCGTCAGAGATACGGCAAAAATTGTGTCCGATCAGTTCGCCTTCCCTGCCGCAATGCAATGGAAAGGCGTTGCCGAATTAATCGGACATGGTTTTAGCAATTTATCGCATAGCGCAATCATCTCGATTATCGTGGCGGCAATCGCGGCGGTGGTATTTGAAACCGCCAGCATCATCAGTAAAGGCAAGTTCCCGATTTCTGCCATTTCGATAGGCTTGGGTGTCGTACTCCCACCTGAAGCGGTATTCACAATGTGGGTAGGTGCATTTGTGTTCTGGCTGATGGAAAGAAAACATAAAACCAGCCCCAAAGAAAGTCTCGGCCATAAAGTTTGGGTTGATGGCATGCAAGCTGTCGCAGCTGGACTATTAGCCGGCTCTGCTTTAATCGGTATTGGTAATGCACTTATCAATGTGGCGCTGTAAGCGACTAGTACATCGAGCGAGCGAGTAATAACGAGGCGCCAGATTCAGTAGATGCATCTGGCGCTATTTTTTTGTACGAACTAAATTATGTACGCCAAATTCCAGCTGCATTTGATTCAATCGATCAAACGCAGTCAATAATCGCCGCAATTCTTCATTGGCACTTTCTAACTGCATCAATGCGTAGGCACAGGCTTCTAAGCTAGATAATTGATCGGGCGCATGAGCGCGACGAATTTGATATCGCGAGGCGGGAACATCGCGTAAAGCATAACGTGGCAAGCTTTGCAGCAAAGGATTTTGCGCGAGCATCTGGCGACTTTGACGCCAACTAGCGTCGATCACGATTAGGCGAATCGGTTTAGTACAGCTAGTTTCCTTATTGCTTTTCGGGTTGAACGAATCAGTTACTCCACTCGCAATCGTATTATCTGGATACAACAAGATATTGGTTTTATTGTCTTGCGCTAGGCGTTGCTGCAATCGCTCAGCATCAAATTGCTCGCCTACCCAAATCGCGCTTTGTGGCAAACACATATGCAATAGTCGCGCGCTTCCTTTGATATGTTTAAGCTCGGCGGGATGCTGCAGAATCAAAACCTCAGTCGCGCAGGCGATGACTTCTACGCAAGCACAAATACAGGCACGCATGGGTCGCAAACAGACTGAACAAATTGGGCGCTTTGCTTCGATACTATTTGCTTCTATGTTATTCGCGTCGACTTCCGCTAGGTCGGCTACAGCCTTCGCCGCGCCTGTCTTATGTGGCTCTTGCTTTTTCAAGTGTGAAAATCTTTTACTTTGAAGCTTTCAACAAGTCTGCTAAGGCTGGAACCAAATCAGCAAACTCAAATTGAAATTGTTGGTTCAACAAACTCTGTGGCAACACTCTTTGCCCACCCAAAAGCAAATCAGAACGTTCGCCCATCGCCAATCGTAATACGAATGCCGGCGCAACAAACAAAGCTGGACGATGCAAAGTTTTGGCTAAGACTTTAGTAAATTCAGCATTGGTCACTGCGTTTGGCGCTGTCAAATTAAATGCGCCTTGCGCACTGGCATCGTCAAGCAAATGAAGCACCGCACGTAGGTAATCTTGGCTATGTATCCAACTCATCCATTGTCGTCCATTGCCTAGCTGGCTGCCTAAACCCAGTTGAAATGGCAGCAGCATTTTCTTCAATACGCCGCCCGTTTCATCGAGTACCAAACCAGTACGCAGTAGCACCACGCGCACGCCAAATGTCTGGGCAGCCTGTGCTGCTAATTCCCATTGCATACATAAATCAGCTGAAAAATCGTGTCCAGCGCCCGCTTCTTCTGTGAAGTTTTGCGTCTCATCAGTGCCATAAAAACCAATCGCCGAGCCACTCAATAAAACACGCGGCTTAACTTGGGCTTGCTGAATTTTTTCCACTAATTTTTCGGTGAGCCCAACTCGACTATCAAGCAAAATTTGACGTCGCTTGGTGGTCCAACGCGCGTCAATGATGGGTTCACCCGCCAAATTGATGATGGCATCAAAATGCATGCTTGGCATCCATTCGTCGAGACTGCGCATCGTGCGCACCGCAGCACCACAAATTTCTGCAACCAAGTGTGGACGACGACTCAATACCGTCACTTGTTCACCACGCGCTAAAAGTGCCGCGCATAAGCGACGGCCAATTAATCCAGTTCCGCCTGTAATTAAGATATGCATAAGGTACTCAATATGGTCTAGGTTACTCTAGCTTCACTATAGCTAGCCTGATCCAGCTAGCATCAATTCGATTTACTAATAGCAAAAAAACGCAGCTTATTCATGAATTTTTCGAACATCAAAACGCCGATGGAAGATTTTCCAAAATCCGCAATTTATCGCCAAAACTCCAAACGCGTTGAATTTCTATCACGTCATATTTTGCAGCCAAACCAGGAGGAAATGCCGCAAATGGTGCATTGGTCATAATGATGTTACGCGCTTTTTCATCTATCGATCTCAAACCACTGCTGCGCACAATCACTACTTCTTCAATACTACCGTCACTGCGCACCACCATGTTGACCAATACATTATGCTCGACATCACTTAGGGTACGTCGTTCATGAATCAGATTACCATTACGTTCAAGTTTTTGTTTTAAGCCATCGACATACATGCGTAGAGGAACTTCTTTGTCATACGCTCCCAAAAAACTACGACGACGTGAACGATTTTCATCAAGCAATTTGCCGTTCGATGGTGCCGATTTAAATAAATCGGAGTTACGTGCTTGCTCGCGCAAACGTGATGCCAGATCACCTTGCCCGGTACCATAGGCAAGACCTTTTCCAGTTTGCTCAATACCATTGCCGCCTCTTCCCTGCCCCTGCAAATCACGATTATTACCAACTGCGTTTTGACGCGCAGCGATAGCGGCTTCACGTTCTGCATTGGCGCGAGCGGCTGCTTCTGCCTGCGCTCTTTGTTCGGCCGCACGTTGCTCGCCTAATCGCTGTTCAGCCAAGCGTTGTTCCGCCAATTTCTGTTCAGCTAATCTCTGCTCCAATACCTTTTGCTCAGCAGCGCGTTGTTCTGCCAAACGCTGCTCTTGTATTTTTTGTTCTAAGGCTTTTTGTTCAGCCAGTTTTTGTTCTGCAATTTGTGCTTGGCGTTGTACTTCAATACGCTGAGCCTCTGCTTGCTGGCGTTGTCGTTCAGCGATTTCTAATGCGCGTCTTTGCTCAGCTTGTTCTTCTAATTGCTTTTGCCTTAATTGCGCTTGTGCCAAAGCTTCTTGCTTTTGCTGTTCTTGTTCCAAGGCGAGTTGACGCAAACGTTTTTGCTCTGCTTGTCGTCTCTGTTCTTCTTGCTTTAAGGTTTCTTGCGTCAACAATTCTTGTCGCTTTGCTTCTCTTAATGCTTCTTCTGCTGCCGCTTGTTCACGTTGTGCTAGCAAGCGTTGCTGCGCAAGTTGTTCTGCTTGTTGGCGCTTGATTTCCGCAGCTTGTTGCTGCATTTGCTGCTCCATCTGCGCCTTGAGTTTTTCTTCCGCTGCTTGAGCTAAGGTCTTTTGGGTTAACTCTTCCTGTATTTTTTGTTCAGCGCGTAAGCGTGCTTTTTCAGCTCTGTCTTGTTCTGCTCTGGCTTTTTCAGCACTCGCCTTCGCAATCGAATCTTGCGCAATTTTCTCTTGCTGTATTTTTTTCTGTTTGATTTCTTCTTGTCGTTTTTCCTCGGCGAGCAATTCTAATTCCGCATTTTTGTCGATGATTGCATCTTCTGGAATCGCCTCGATTTTCTGCTTCACTTCTTTTTTGTCTTCTGCTTGTCGCAGCAAATCTTCTTCACTCGTCAAAGGCACGACAAAGTCATCATGCACAACTAGATCTTGCGCAATGATGCGAGTCGGTGCTTGCGCTGGTGGCGGTACCCGTTTAACGCTCGGTGGTGGGGGTGAGCTTGGTTTTGACTTACTTTTTTTCTGCGGCTTCGCTTCAGCTACCGGAGTTGGTGCTTGAACCAATGGTGCGATTAATTGTATTCCCTTTGTTTCTTGCTTCGCTGATGCCTTAGGCTTTGAATCGGTTATAGCGTCGGTTACAGCCTTAGGTACTGGCGCTGGCAAGATCGGTGTTGGTAATTTAAATAACTCTGGCTTGGTAACCGCTGGCGTTGGTGGAACTGGCAGTACCTTTGGCGCGGGACTGGCGATTTGCACTTGCAAAGCGTCCATCGCTGTACGCTTTTCTTTCCATGGTGCTTCTAAACTAGGGAAGTCCAAACCAGGAATACCAAATTGCAAAGATAAAACGATGGCATGCACCAACAAAGAAACCACAATGCCACTGAACAAACGGCGATTGGCTAAAGCAGCATCGCTAATGTGTTCGGGTTCTTCGATGGTCGATTCAAAACGCATGCAAATTGATATTCATAAGAAACAATGAACAATCATTATCCCAGATTTTCTGTTTTTCTTAAGAGTGAATTGCATGCCTGCGCAATAGTGGAAATCTTGCGACAAACCAGCAACAAAAAGTGATCGAGTTAGGGTTGAAGATGAGCTATAAATGAACGTTAACGATGCTGATCAAACCGCCACCGCAGCATCACGTTTCACAAAAAACAAGCTCGCGCCGACCAAAACCAGTACCGCACCAAAAATACGATTTTGCAGTACTTGCGCTTTGGCGTCGCGCATCAAGTTTTGCAATGAAGAAGCCAACAGTGCATAACTATGCATTACGGTCGTATCAACCACCACCATGGTCACCGCCAAAATTGCTAGCTGCGGAATCAAAGCTGCTTGACTATTAATAAAATTTGGCAATACCGCCACCATGAATACAATACCTTTGGGATTGCTAGCGTTCGTCAAAAAACCCGTCAGCACACGTCGATGAAAATCTGGCACATGCGTGCGGTCGGTAGCTTGATCTGTACGCTCAGTAGCGATTGGAGGTTTACTAAAGAATTGCGTCACGCCTAAATAAATCAGGTACAAAGCGCCCAGAATTTTGACGATGCCAAATGCGGTCTCTGAAGCCAACAACAATGATCCAACACCAGCGCCCGCAATTACCAATACCAATAACAAGCCCAACTGCAAACCCAAGATCGTCACACTAGCCCGCTTTACACCATACGCCAGACCATGCGACATCGATAAAATCGCACCAGAGCCGGGCGAAATTGCAATCAAACAGGCAGCACAGAAAAACGAGAACCAAGTAGCGAAAGTCATAATCGTAAGCGCTTTATAAAAACAAAAAAGAGCCGTGATTATCCCGCATAATCGTCAATACCGCAGCACTTGTCAGTGGTATGGCTAACAGAAGTTAAAGTAATGTTTATGCAACCTACATGTAATTTTTAAGCGATACCATTCGCGCCGTAGCTTAAGAAAGCTGGACGTATGCACAATCGATCAAAATAGGTTTGTAGTGCAGGCAGATTTGCATGCGCAATCGGCGTTGCCCGCCAGCGATTTAACGACAAGCCGAACACAATATCTGCCAAGCTAAATTGTTCGCCACATAAATATGCACCGGTTGTTTGTAGCTGTCGATCAGCAATCTCCATGTGACGATTCCATTCGCGCACACTGTTTTCAATCGCAGCGATATCTTTATGTGCAGGACTATGCCGAACCGAAGCCATAAAAGCATAGCGCCAAGCATTGTTTAATTCCGTTGCCTGCCAATCCATCCACTTTTCAACCTGCGCTCTGCCCAAAGGATCTTGTGGCAGCAAATCGGTACGGCCGTGACGCGCAGCTAAGTAGCGACAAATCGTATTCGATTCCCACAACACTTGTCCCGCATCTTGAATCACCGGCACCATCGCGTTCGGATTTAAAGCAAGAAATTCTGGTGTCGTCACAGAATTTGTTGTGCCACTCCCATATTCAGTTAGCTCAAATTCAAGCCCAATTTCTGCACAAGTCCATAAGACTTTGCGTACATTGATTGAGCTTGCTTTACCTAAAATTTGTAATACAGCCATGATGTTCTTGTCGAGAGAGTTTGCGCAATTTCAAACAAAATTAGTTTGGACTCAGATGATCAAATCATGCTTGATCAAGCATGATCATGGCACAAATCACGCGACAAGAACTAGAAGAACATTAGACGGAACTTCTATTTTAGGCTGCGGACATACGTGGATAATCGGTATATCCTTTTTCTTCACCGCCATAGAATGTGCTGCGATCAGCTTCGTTCAAAGCGGCACCAGCAGCAAAGCGCTCAACCAAATCTGGATTGGCGATATAAGGACGACCAAACGCGACTGCATCCGCCAAACCACTTTGAATCAAAGCATCCGCTTCTTGATCAGTATAACCACCGCAGCAAATCAAAGTTGCAGGAAACGCAGCACGTAATTGTTGACGGAATTCTTGTGACAATTCAGCACCGCCAGCCCAATCAGGTTCAGCGATATGCAAATAGGCAATACCACGTTTGGTAAATTCAGCCGCCAGGTACAAAGCACTTGCTTCTGCTTCGGTATCAGCGATGCCATGTGCGATGAAGTTTGGCGATAAACGCACACCAACCCGATCCGGTCCCATCTCGGCAATCGCTGCATCAACCGCTTCTAAAGTTAAGCGGGCGCGATTCTCGATACTGCCACCGTAAGCATCGGTACGTTGATTACTATTCGTTGCTAAAAATTGTTGTAGCAAATAACCGTTGGCTGCATGTACCTCAACAAAGTCGAAACCTGCTCGCTTTGCTCTCTGCGCAGCTTGTCGATATTGCGCAATGATGGATGGCATTTCTGCCCATTCCAATGCGCGCGGTTGTGCAGTTTGGACATTCGCAGGCGTGCCATCTTTTTGGATCACAAAACACTGAGAATTTTCGGCGGTGATCGCCGATGCAGAAACTGGCGCTGCGTCGTTCTCTTGCAATAAATTATGAGAAATACGACCCACATGCCACAACTGCAAAGAAATTCGTCCATTTTTTGCATGCACCGCATCGACAACTTGCTTCCAGCCAGCTTCTTGCGCGTCAGTGTAAATTCCTGGCGTCCATGCATAACCTTGGCCCTGACGAGAAATTTGGCTCGCTTCTGTCACGATCAAACCAGCACTAGCACGTTGCGCATAATATTCGACGTTCAAAGCGCGTGGTACATCACCCGGCTGACCGGCACGAGAGCGCGTTAATGGCGCCATCATCACACGATTCGCAAGTTCAATTGATCCAACTTTTACTGGGCTTAATAATTTCGTTAACATCTTTTTTCCTTAAAAATACCGATCGCGTACCAAAGCTTTGTCTTAATCAAAAACTAGGCTTAAAAATTAGACCGGTCGTCTATAAACAATTTCAAAAAAATGGGCAAATGCCCACAACAATTCTTTTATTTCATCGTTACCGCAAACTGCCTTAAACCATTTATCAAAACTGATGCCAATTGCAATTGGTTCTTCAAACACCCAAAATCTTTTTAGTCTGCTGCATCGCTACTTCCATAGGTCGCATCTGCAAATGCACCTTACTTAGTAGCGAAGCACCGACCCAAGTCGCATACAAAAACTCTGCCAATTCAGCCGTGTTCACTTCCGCAGATACATGCCCATCACGCTGCACTTCTTGCAAAACCACAGCAATTTTCTGCGTAATCCCTTGCATGCCAGCTGTTAAAGCAAGACGCATCGCCTCGGATAAATCTGAGACTTCCGCTGCGAGTTTGACCGCTAAACAAAGCTTATGACATGCCGAAGATTCAGCTTGCTGCTGCCAAACCGCAAAGTAATTGATCAAGCGTTCACGCGCTGGCACCGCTTCATTCAACAAAATCTGGTTAGTACGAATTTGGTAATCGGCAAAATAGCGCTCCAACATCGCCACCCCAAAACCTTCTTTTGACTGAAAGTAATGATAGAACGAGCCTTTTGGCACTGCGGCAGCACTCAAAATCTCACTTAATCCCAACGCAGAAAAGCCTTTACCCAAAATCAAAGCTTGCCCAGTAGACAAGATACGTTCACGGGTATCTTGCTGCGCGCTTTGTTGATGAGATGATGGGATTGAAGATGTTTGCATGGGTGAATAATATTAGACCAGTCGTCTAGTGTCAACTCATTTCACCAGAAACTTCTAAATAGTTTCGCCTTAAATGTCTTTCTCTCAAGCTCTTACTTCGCTTGATCAACTTAACTCCCCCTGTACATTTTTTATTTTGCGCTGGTGTTTGCATCACTATACATGCCTGTCATTTCAACAATCCAATCTGTACCTGCGTTTTTCAAACTACGATTTTTGCTTCTTGCTGCCACTGTCATCAGATAAAAAAACACGGTTTAGTCCAAGGTCTTACGATGATTCTGTATAAGCAAAGAAATCAAGCTTTGAAAAAAACATCCGATACCCACTGCAGTGCGCTTCGAACATCTGGCACGCAACTATCACGCACAAAGCACCGCACCGCGCATTCAATTTTCTGTGGGATTCAAAATGAAAATCGCTAGCTCCGAGATACTGATGCAATCGAGTTATGCATCTATGCAAAAGACAGAAACTCAAGAACGCACACGGGCTTGGATAGGAAATAAGCGCCCCGATTTTGAAGCGATGGAAGCAAAGCTACAAAAGTTGAGCGAAACTGACGCGCCCAACATAGGCAACGATATCCTGCAAGAAAATTTCTCTCGATTACAAGCCGATACCGTACGTTTATCTGACGCTGCATTGCAGGCACAATCCAATGAAGTCAACGCAAGTCAAGCCGTCGATAAAATTGAAGACGAGTTAGAAAACGATCCACGCATGATGGTGATTAAGTATTTAATCGAGCTAATGACGGGACGCAAAATCGAACACCTAAAAACCGCAAACCTAGATTCGCCATCGAATGGCGATGTGGCAAAAGCAGTCAGCCAATCCAACGGTGCTGTGACTAATAATCAGCAGACACCACCCGCGCGTCCAAATGCTGGCTGGGGTGTGGAGATCGACGTGCAGCATCGCTACACTGAGACAGAACAAACCAAGTTCCAAGCCAGCGGCACAATTACCACTGCGGATAACAAGCAAATTCAGTTTAATCTTAGCTTTGAATTGAACCGCAGTTATCAAGAAGAAAGCCGTACCCAAATTCGACAAGGTGATGCGAAAAAAATCGACCCCTTAACTTTAAATTTTTCTGGTACTAGCGCGCAACTTACCTCGCAAAAGTTTGAATTTGACCTGAATGCAGATGGCAAGAAAGACAGTATTTCATTTGTCCAAGGAGCTGGCTTTTTAGCGTTTGATAAAAATGGCGATGGCAAAATTAATGACGGTAGCGAACTATTTGGCCCAGGTACCGGCAATGGCTTTGCAGAACTCGCCGCTTACGATAGCGACGGAAATAATTGGATAGATGAAAATGATACGATCTTCGACAAACTTCAAGTTTGGACCAAAGATGGCGCAGGCAAAGACCAATTACAAAAGCTCAAACAAGCCAATGTTGGTGCACTATTTTTAGGAAATGCATCAACCCCGTTCGAGCTGAACAACGCAAATAATCAAACTCAGGGACAAATTCGTTCGTCGGGTATTTGGTTGACAGAAGATGGTCAAGTACGTAGCTTGCAGCAAGTCGATCTGGCAGTTTAATCGTCGCCTCGTGTTGATGCACAGATTAGCTTAATCATCCTAATCATCGACACCGCATCAACACCGAGCATTACTTACTTGCAAAAATCTATTACTGAATTTTATTGTAGGAAGAACTGTTTAAGTTCTGCCACAAAGCGTTCAACATCTTCCGCACTAATATCAAGATGCGTAACCAAACGTACTCTTTTCCCAGCAGAGATAATGATACCTTTGCTGCGCAAATAATCACCCGCACACAAGCCAATTTCTTTGCTGGCAAATTCGATGTACAACATATTTGTATGCGCAGCCTCCACGCTGAGTTCGGCGATTTGACTCAAAGCATGCTGCAATTGCAGTGCATTTGCATGGTCATCTGCCAAACGATTAACATGGTGATCCAACGCATAATCAATAGCGGCTGCGATAATTCCCGCTTGTCGCATCCCACCACCCACCATCTTGCGCCAACGACGCGCCTCATGAATAAAATCGCGCGGACCACACAAAACACTTCCTATCGGTGCGCCTAAACCTTTGGAGCAGCAAACCGACACCGTATCAAAAGCTTGCGTGATATCGATCACCGGAATAGTCTGTGCCACCGCCGCATTAAATACACGCGCACCATCCAAATGACAGGCCATATCGTGCGAATGAGCAAACGCGATGGCGGCTTGCAAATAGTTATTTGAAATCACTTTGCCAGAATGCGTATTTTCTAAACTGAGCAAACTCGATACTGCATAATGCACGTCATTCGGTTTAATTACCGCCGCAACTTTTTGCAAATCTAAACTGCCATCTGCCTCGACAGGCACTGGCTGCGGAACAATACTTCCTAAGGATGCAGCACCGCCAGATTCATACAAATAAGTGTGATAATTTTGGCCAACAATATATTCATCACCTCGCCCACAATGCGTCAACAAGGCGACTAAATTGCTTTGTGTACCACTTGCGACTAGCATCGCGGATTCCATTCCTGTCAACGCTGCCATCTTGGCCTCTAAGGCATTCACACTAGGATCGTCGCCATACACGTCATCACCGACCTCAGCACGGCTCATCACAGCACGCATTGCTTCAGTTGGTCGCGTTACGGTATCACTTCTAAAATCAATCAAATTTGACATGGCTATGCTTTTCTTTGGTAAAAGTAAATAGTAGGTAATAAGACAGCGAAAATATCAAGCGCAGCAATTTTCTTTTCCTGCTTATTTTTAGAACTCACGAGCCGATTTGGAAAGCAAATTAGCAAATAGGTTCCCGCTCTCGTAGGCGAAGTAACTTGCGTATGCATGGACTATACCGCGACATCGTCGCCAAACTAAATCGATGACGACAACAGATACAAGTACAACAATTTCACTGTGCCGAAATCGGCATCTGAACCAGCATAAATTAGCAAGACAAGTCGAGCAGAAGATCGCTACACTGCGATATGGTCTCGATTTCGCTATCGATAACACTTTCAATTTCGCACTAGATCAAATCTAAATCAATATTCAGCTGGAGTTTATTCATGCTAAGCCAAGCCAATCAGCAAGTGACAAAAATTCAAATTATTGATTCTCATACCGGAGGCGAGCCAACGCGCCTAATCGTTGATGGAGGTCCAGATCTAGGCGATGGTCCGCTATCAGAACGTGTCAACGTATTTAAAGAAAAATTTGATCACATTCGCAGCGCGGTTGTTTGTGAACCTCGTGGCTCTGATGTTTTAGTTGGTGCGCTACTGTGTAAGCCGCACGATCCAAGCTGCTCAGTTGGCGTAATCTTTTTTAATAATGTCGGCTACCTCGGCATGTGTGGTCATGGCACGATAGGACTAGTTGCCACCTTAGCGTACCAGGGTGTTTTGCAAATCGGTCGCCACAAAATCGATACGCCTGTAGGTGCGGTCGAAGTTGAATTACATCCAGATCACAGTGTGAGTGTCCATAACGTCGCTGCGTATCGGGCACAACATGCGGTCACGATCGAGGTGGAAGATCATGGACCAGTCACAGGCGATATCGCTTGGGGTGGCAACTGGTTCTTCTTGATTGCAGATCATGGTCAAGATATGCGTTTAGCGAACATCGAAGCCTTAACCAGCTTTGCATGGCGCGTGAGAGAAGCCTTAAATGCGGCAGGGATTCGAGGTGATAACGGTGGAGAGATCGATCACATTGAACTATTCGGTCCACCATCAGCGAGCGAAAACGACAGTCAAAATTTCGTGCTCTGCCCAGGCAAGGCGTACGACCGCTCTCCTTGTGGCACAGGAACCAGCGCCAAACTCGCATGCCTAGCTGCCGATGGCAAACTCAAGGCAGGTGAAATCTGGCGTCAAGAAAGTATCATTGGTAGCGTATTTGAAGCTAGCTTTCGAGCACACAGCGAAAGCGGAAAAATCCATCCAACCATACGTGGGACAGCATTTGTCAATGCAGAATCAAGCTTGATCTTGCAAGACAATGATCCATTTGTGTATGGCATCCGCTAGAAACCAAACTGCGAAAAACGAAGAGTACCTCAATGACTGATTTACAGCGTACAACAAAGACAAACTACGATGCACTCATTATCGGTGGCGGCATTATCGGTTGCGCCAGTGCCGCTAGCTTAGCGCAGGCTGGTTTGCGTGTTGGCATTATCGAGCCAAGTACGATTGGTGGAGGTACGACTGCCGCTGGCATGGGGCATTTAGTGGTGATGGATGATAACCCTGCTGAGTTGGCGCTGAGCCGTTATTCATTAGAATTGTGGCGACAATTGGTACATCGTCATCCAAACGAGGCTGCCAAACATGAATACAGCGAGTGCGGTACGATTTGGGTTGCAGCAGATGAAGAAGAAGTTGAAGCAGCACGCGCTAAATTACAGGTCTTACAAGCACATGATGTGCGCTGCGAATTACTCAGCGCTAGTCAACTAGCCGAACGTGAACCACAGCTACGTGCAGGTTTAGCTGGTGGTTTATTAGTGCATCAAGATGCACTTGTTTATCCACCCAAAAGCGCGCAGCTATTACTGAATATCGCACTTGAACACGGCGCAGAGCGGATTAAAGCAAGTGTCGTCGACATCATGAACCAAGCAGTCAAACTCGCAGATGGTAACGAAATCCAAGCAAATCATATTGTTGTCGCCAACGGTTTAGCATCAACAAAACTAATTGATGACCTGCCGCTACGCTATAAAAAAGGCCATCTACTTATCACCGACCGTTATCCCAAATTCATACGCCATCAGTTGGTAGAACTTGGCTATATCAAAAGCGCACATGCATCAGATGGTGATTCAGTCGCGTTCAATCTGCAACCACGTCCAACTGGACAAGTTTTTATCGGTTCATCCCGCCAGTTTGATGTGACGCATAAAGAAATCGATCATGCGATTTTAGGAAAAATGTTAGCGCAAGCTTGTACTTATGTGCCAGCACTCGCACAGCTAAAAGGCATTCGCGCATGGACTGGTTTTCGTGCTGCGACACCTGATGGCTTGCCTTATATTGGGCCACATCCAAGCCGTCAACACGTATGGATGGCAACGGGTCATGAAGGCTTGGGTATCACCACCTCACTCGCCACTGCGCAAATTTTATGCGATCAGATTTGTCGTCAACCGAGTAAGATCGCAGTCGAAGCTTATTGGCCCTCACGCGATCTAAACCCGCATTGAGTGCGGCGCACAAGCTAAGTACATTTAAAAAAAGAATCTTACAAAATCAGCATAGAAATGAGCAGTGATATGAATTCTGCACCAGCATCATCTAGTTCAATCTCCATCAGCATTAATGGTCAGATGCATCAAGTGGAAAGCGGTATCAGCGTTGCCGCCGCACTGGCAAAGTGCGGCAAGCCACAAACCAGATTATCTGTAACAGGAATGCCGCGCACTGCATTCTGCGGCATGGGTGTGTGCCAAGAATGCCGTGTGACGATTAATGGCGCATCACATCAACTCGCCTGCCAAACGATGTGCACTGATCAAATGCAAATTTTGACGGGAGAATGCGCATGAGTAAAATCATCATTATCGGTGCAGGCCCCGCAGGCTTAGCTGCCGCTGCTGCTGCCCTCGCATCGGGTGCGCAAATCGACATCATTGACGACAATCATGCTTCGGGTGGGCAAATTTGGCGCGGCGGTGCGGATCACCAAAAAGATACGCGCGCCACAAAGCTATGGCAACAATTAAGTCAAAGCACGCAAGTGCAATTTCACTTTGGTGCCAAAGTCGTACATGCAACAAAGCGCGACGATACTTATCAAATCGTCGTAGAGAAACAAGCCAACAATCAGACGCAGATTTTTTCTGCGAATAAAATGATTTTATGTACCGGAGCGCGTGAATTATTACTGCCCTTCCCTGGTTGGACCTTAAATGGTGTGACTGGCGCGGGAGGCTTACAAGCTTTAGCCAAAGCGGCCTATCCAGTCGCCGGAAAACGTATCATCGTCGCTGGTAGTGGTCCATTATTATTTGCTGTTGCGGCGAGCTTAATTGAGCGCGGCGCGCACGTTACTCACGTGATCGAGCAAGCGAAATTTGGACAACTGAGTCGTTTTGCACTCGGCTTAATTGCAACGCCAAGCAAAATCACGCAAGCCTATCAATTGATGCGGACGATGCACAAAACTCTGGAGACTCGCTATCACGCTAATAGCTATGTAGTGTCAGCACACGCATCAACAGACGAGAGTGCAAAAAAAGAAACCACGAAAGAAGCCTCAAACGATACAATTAAGGAAAACACCTTAGCCTGCGTCCGCGTCTCAATTCAAGGTGAAGTACAAGATATCCCATGTGACATGCTCGCCTGCGGTTATGGCCTAATGCCGAATACTGAACTCGCGACAGTGCTAGGCTGCGCCATTCTCGACGACAAGACTTATCCAAAAGTACAGGTGAACGAAGCACAAGAAACTAGTCTGCATGGTGTGTACTGTGCTGGTGAAGGTACAGGGATCGGCGGTGTTGATTTAGCATTAGCAGAAGGAACAATTGCAGGCCTCGCCGCGAGCGGACAAAGTATTTCATCTAAATACAAAGCACAACGCCATAAGTGGCGTGGCTTCGCACAGCGTCTGCATCAAGCATTTGGCTTACGTGACGAGCTAAAACATCTATGCCAAGCAGATACCATCGTCTGTCGTTGTGAAGACGTGACTTACGGACAATTGGAACAACACAGCGATTGGCGCGATGCGAAATTACACACGCGCTGCGGCATGGGCGCCTGCCAAGGACGTATCTGCGGCAATGCCAATCGCTTTCTGTTTTCTTGGGAAAAAGACAGTGGAAGATTACCAATGACTTCGATGAAAATTGCTAGTTTGATGATTGCTTGTGAAAACGATACAAAGTAATTTGCTTGAGAAAAAGTCTCACAAAAAAACGCTCCCAAAAAAGGAGCGTCTTCTTATCTCACTCAATCTCTGGCCGCTCTGAACGCATCCATGTATAGGTCAAACCTATCAACACAGACGGCGCTGTTTTACGCTTAACTAACGGACTATTTTCGTTCGCCGCGCCGGTAACACTATCTACACGAACACCACCAAACACGCGGAAATTATTGGTGTAAGAATGTGATAAAAATGCTGACAAGCGCCAAGAAATAATTCCCTGCTTGGCTTGATAAGCAGCACGATCAGCTAAAACTTGATCTGGTCTAACTTGGTAAAAAGTTTCCGCCATTTGTCGATTACCCCACACTGTCGAAATGCCAGTGCTGTAGCGCCAGCCACCGAATGCACGGCGTTCGAAAGTCAACTCCGGTTCAACTGTAATACCTTTGCGCTTGAAGCTATTACTTACATCAAATACGGCACGCACCGGCAACTCAAAACGCCAGCGACCATTTGCCTCGGGCTCGCTGATGTTCCATTTTAAACGCGGCCCAAACTCAATCATATTGCCGAGTTTTTCCATACCGCGTCGCGCACTCACCTTGTCAGAGCTAGAGCCCAAGGCACCAGCAAACCCAACATCAAATTCAAAGCGCGGCGTTTTGATTGCGCGATATCCGGTATTACCACGATCGACGCGGAAATGCTCGCCGCGATATAAAAAATACGGCACCGCTAAAAAGCGATTCACATACGTATCCGAACCAGGATAAGCCTGTTGACTGAGTGCGAATGCGGAGGC
The DNA here is from genome assembly GCF_018139645.1 of Affinundibacterium baiyunense. GTDB lineage: Bacteria > Pseudomonadota > Gammaproteobacteria > Burkholderiales > Burkholderiaceae_D > Undibacterium > Undibacterium baiyunense. The sequence continues at coordinate 110,026 of NZ_JAGSPM010000005.1, read as the reverse complement.
ACCAAACTCCCACAAAGGCAATGGCTCAACATCTTTCACCAAGGCTGGTTTACTAGTTTGTGCATCTTGCTGAATTTGTTCGTTCGGCGACGCATTCAATTCTTGTGCCGAGGCGTAAGTAGCGAGGGAGAAAAGTAAAGCTGTTGGAATGAGCACCGCTTTGAGCATAGTCTAACCTTTAAAAACATGATTTTGAGCAAGAGAATTCGCAGTGTAACGCAGCTCAACATAAAATGGGATCATGACCGAGGCGACCAAAAAGAAATGCTGAGAAAACATCGTAAACACCACACTAGCTCGGTTCACAATGTCCCAGCATATTGAATGATGCAGGCATAACGCTGACCATTTCCATCACCAGAGCGTTAATACCGTCCGCCCCCAACTAAGAATTAATCGAACGCAGTCGGCCGTGATCAATCAAAGTCAAACAAATCAGACAAGAAGCCTTCTTTTTTCTTCTTGTAATGACCGCCATGATGATGCTGCGGATAAGTGTGGCTAGATTGATGTCTATGCTGTGAAGAATAATGCTGAGTTGGCTGCGGATAAGGTTGATGCTGTTGCGGATAGGGCTGATGTTGTGACTGATGTTGCGGCTGTGGTTGTGGCACCGCTTGCGTAGGATAGCTAGGCACGGCTGGTGCAGCTGCTGGCATCGTATTCACAACATCACCAGCCGCTGCAGAGCTTGCCACGCCAGAACGCTCAATGATTTTGTCCAACTCACCGCGATCTAACCAAACGCCACGGCACTGCGGGCAGTAATCAATTTCTATTCCCTGACGTTCAGACATCAATAAATTCGTATTTTCACAAACGGGACATTTCATCGCGCAAACTCTCTTTCTTTCCCAATATAAATAGAAATCACTATGTAGATAAACCCATGCCCAAGCCAAGCTCATACTCGACGAACGAAGATCAAATACGATAATTACAGAAGCAGGAGGAACGTTCGTTAACGGCATTTTAAGCGCTTTGTTGGGCGCATCGTGCAGAGTTCCCGCGGTAAAATTACTATAGATTTACCACCTCAATCATATTGTCCAAAATAGGCAGGAATTAATACCGCGAGTAACTAAAAACATCGATTCTTAGATTAGCCAGTTCTGTTCCTCAATCATTGATTCACGTGCTTTCGAGTCGCCTGTGAACTATCATTTGGACGAATCAGTTCTGCTTGATCAAACCTACCGTCTTTTCCCAGTTTAAACTCAATACCATAGCCTCTCAACCCTTGAAGTTCGAACCGATAGCCACTTACCAGTTGTAAGACATAACGCGGACGCCCTACCATTTCAGCATACAATGACTTATCTTGCAGTCCTATTTTAAATTCACGATTTCCATCAAAAGTGAAAGTGCCCGTGAATCGTCTCAAAAATTCCGCGTCTGCCGCATTCGCTTCTTTCTCGCGTGTAAATACGATATCTTTGACGGATGATTCCAATTCGATATGCAAAGAGGCAATATCGCCATTTCGATCAGTAAAAAATTGCACGCGCTGATTAGCAAATATAGAGTCACCATCCTCTATAACATCGCCGACAAAACTATCGTAGTGCCAATGTGTAAGCAATGTGCGGTTATCATTCAAGACCAACTGTAGTCGATCTTGTTGCAGGCTAACAGTAACAACTCCATAGGCTGGATGCTCATACTTACCAACATACGACGAAAGTGCTTGGCTAGTTTGAGTTCCCACTTTACGAATGCCTGTTACGGACTTGGCGACTGAATTCGTGTCTTCTTTTTGAACTACTTTTCTTTGCAACGCTAGCGCGCTGTTATCACGTACTTCCAACTTTAGTAGGCGATCTAAAGCATTTCTAGTAATGAATTCGCGTATTGGCGATCCCTCAAGATTACTGAGCACAGCAACTCCGATTCCCTCCTGAGGCAATAATGTCACCATGGATGAGAAACCATCAATTTTTCCACCATGATGTAAGCGCACGTGACCGCGATAAATATCACTGAACCAACCAACTGCATAACTTCTATCTTTCACATCAACACTGTTTTCCTCCCCAGTACGAATGTGGATCTTCTGCATCATTTGCATAATATCGGCACTTAACACTTGTTTGCCTATGTGCCGTCCATTGTTCAAATGTAAGCGTAACCAAGCAGATAGTTCATTTGCTGATGTATTAAGGCCGCCAGCAGGATTCATCGAACCTAAAGAACGAAAAGAAATCTGTCGTGGCTCGCCATTTTTGGCTAGGCGATATGGTTGCGAAAAATCGGAATCTTGGCGTGTTTGCTCAATACTGAAATTACTTCGTGCCATCCCAAGGGGTTGCAACAAACGTTCGCCTACCATGTCTTCCCATGTCTGCCCGGTTATACACTCGGTCAAATATCCTGCTGTCATAAATAGCAGATTATTATATTGAAAGACAGAACCCAAATCCTTACTCGGTTCAAGATATCGCAATCGCCGTACCAAATCTTGGCGCGGATGTTTCGCGTTATACCAAAGTGCATCATGACGCGGCAAACCACTACGATGGGTTACTAAATCTAAAGGAGTGAGTCGTTCACTCGCCTTTTCATCATACAACTTGAATTCTGGTAGCCAATTTCTGACAGGTTGATCCCATGCCAGTTTCCCTTCATCCACTAATACGGCCATCATTGCCGTCGTAAATGCTTTACTAGCACTGCCAATTGGCAGTAATGTATCCGATGTCATAGGTAACTGTTTATCGACATTTCGTAATCCGAACCCCCGCGAAAACAGAATTTGATCTCCCTTCACAATCACAACAGCAACACCCGGAACTTTCCAATCCATACGAATTTTCTCTACATCTTTTTCAAAGTCTTTTAGCAATGGTAAAACACTCGGTGTTACAGAGTTAAGGTTCTGTAGCGATTCAATAGTTTGTGCAGAATCGTACTGCGTCAAAGAGAAAGGGGTTTTAGTGCCACTCTGACTAAATTCCCCCTCAATTTTTCTACTCACAGCATCGAAATGCCCAACAAAAGTTGGTGTACCCTTCACATCTGCAATGCTAAATTGTAGATTGTGACCATCAATCTGGATGTCTTTTAACTTTAGATCCTTTGCACCTTGCTGAGGAATTGAAATGCTGCCATGCCATTCTTTTTCAACTTGCGCTAGCCGCAGGTCAAGCACCAATACTTTACCGTTTGACAAATTCACTGTCCCTTTCCAAGAGCTTGCTGTCGGAAAATTTCCTTTATTGTCGTACTCTGCAGATTCAATCAACTCAGAAAATCCTCTTCCCGTTGAAGCTACAGAACTATGTACAATAAATTGCATGCACAAAAATGATACGCTCCACGCCAAAATAGTTTTTACTTGCATCTTTGTTTCTTTCCAAATTTTAAAAAATCATTTCGTCAAATCGTCAATCCCAAACAAAGTTGTTCATCAAAAAGTGACGACCTTTTTCGTCGCTGCTTCAGGCACAACTGCTGCCAGTAATCGAAAAAATTAATTGTGCAACTTGTGTGTATGAGAAAAACAGAGATCCAAATTTTGGAAATATCAGGTTAAACCGAGGAACAGTAGGTCTACAAATGATCAATATCATCCCTAAATACTTCACATGATGAAGACGCATCTTTAGAATGAATTTGCAACATTTGGCTACACGTTCAACAGCAATCTCGCTCAACAAAGACACAACTAAGCTTCGAACTCGTTTATGTTATTACCTACAAAATTAATGTGAAGTCGAAAATGACGAACGACAAAAAAAGCATGTCAAACGACATGACAATTCAAGTCTAATTTTTTTGAACGTAAGCTACCTACAAAAAAATCGCTAGGATTAAGACTCTAGGTATGAGGATATTAAACAGAATAGGATGACCATCTTGCGGACGAGGCCCCTTATTGAAGCCTCGTTCAATCCTAGGTACGTTTATGCATTGATTCCGATTGAGAGCAAATGAAGTTATCTCATCAGAAGAAATGGTTGCACCACTTCATGCAACCACCTCAAAAACGACAGTTAAAATGGAAAATTTGAAAAACTATTGCCCAAGCTTTCTCGGCATAGGCGGAGCCACACGTAGTTTGATGTCGCGATAAGTTTTTAATCTTTCTGTCACGTCTTTAATCGCAGCATCTAATTGCGGGTCTCTACCTTGATTGACTTCGATAGGATCGAGATCAACGTCGATATCTGGGGCGACGCCTTCATTTTCTATACGCCACTCGTTATCTGGCGTAAAGAAGCGGAAGAATGGCACTACCAAATTACCTCCATCAATCAAATTCGGATTAGCAGAGATACCAATCAAACCACCCCAGGTGCGCTTGCCTATCAAGGTACCCAGCTTCATGCGTTTAAATGCATACGGCAAGAAATCACCACCCGAACCTGCGTCCTGATCAATCAACATCGCTTTAGGGCCATAAATCGCTGCGCCTGGTGTTTCATAGATCATGCCATCGCGATCTTTCCAACCCGCTAGATATTGTCGACTCAATACATCCGTAATGTAATTGGCAGCTTGCCCACCACCATTACGGCGTTCATCGACGATCAATGCGAATTTTTCGGCTTGCGCATAGAACATGCGATTAAAGTACTGGTAGCCCTCACCTCCGGTATTCGGTAGATACACATAAGCGACCTTGCCATCGGTTTTCTTTTGCACGTACTCACGATTTTTCTCTATCCAATGCCATTGACGTAGCTCGGCTTCGTTCGCAATGGGTTGCACCACCACTTGATGCGTCGTCTTGCTCGTCAAATCGCGCATGATGCTTAAGTTGACTTGCTTGCCGACTTTATTCTCTAACAAAGAGAACAAATTGGTTTTTGCGTCTATCGTTTTGCCATCAATCGCAACTAGGTAATCGCCCTCTTTTACATCCAAACCGGGGATGGCCAAAGGCGCAGGCGCAAACGGGCTCCAACGATCGCCTTTCAAAATCGATTTAATCCTGACATAGCCATTCTCAAAACTAAAATCAGCACCTAATAAGCCTACCGCAATAGGCGTTTCTTGATGGATATCACCACCACCGACACGGTTATGACCGACTTGTAATTCACCGATCATCTCGACCATCAAGTCATTCAAATCTTCACGGCGTTGTACATGCTTGAGCATAGGATGGTAACGTTTGTAAATCGCATCCCAATCGATGCCATGCAAATTAGCGTCGTAGAAAAACTCTTTCTGCATCCACCAAGTTTCATTAAAAATTTGCTCCCACTCTGCACGTGGATCAACTCGCATTCTTAAGCCACTCAGGTTGATTGGTTTAGGATCAATTTTTTCTGCAGCATCCGCAATTTCTAATTTGGCACCAGTCGATTGCAATAACAGTTTTTTGCCATCGGCACTTAAACTGTAATTCGCGATGCCCGCTTTAACTAATTTTGCTTTCTTATCTTCTGCATTAAAACGCATCAAGTTGGCGGTGTTGCCGCTGCGTTCCGCTGGAGGATCGTTGCTCACACCCGGTTGTGGACGCTCTAAGAAAAATAGACCTCCATCACTAGCCACTTGCAGCGATAAATTATTTCTTTCGGCAATCGGTAAGGCAACGATGCGTTGTTGGATTCCTGCCAAATCGATTTTTATAGCTTTGCTAGATTTAGCAACTTCATCTTTTTTGGCATCATCTTTCTTTGCGTCGTCTTTCTTCGCATTATCTTTACTTGAATCGCCATCCGACTTCATTTCTTTCTTCACTTCTTCGTCGCCCGACTTCGGCAGTAATGGTGACTTGCCATCTGCCGCCAATACCACAGCGTAAATGCCATTACGCAATGGCCGTTCTTGGCTCGACATATCAAGACCAACATGAGTAGGTCCAGCGTTGGTAGATGCAGTGAAGTAGAGATAATCCTTGGGAGCAAAGGCCGGGAAATCGGCATCGCTCAAACCATCAGTAATGGTGGTACTTTTTCCGGAAGTAAAATCATAGAGCTTGATTTGTGAAAAATGATTAGCACCCGCGACGGTGTAGGCTAACCAGCGGCTATCACTTGAAAAAGAAATATTGAAAGTCGAACGACGCGCACTCTCATCCAGTTTGGTAATTTTTCCTTGTGCGATATTCAATACAAACAATTGCAAATGATTGTCTTGAAAAACAATCATCTGACTGTTTGGCGACCAATCAAGCAAACTGAAGTAACCGGTTTTGCCTAATGAAAAGCTCTTGCTGGTGTCGCCGCCAGTTTGATCTTTGATCACGATCTTATGCTCAATACCCGCGTCTGAAATATAGGCAATACTTTTTCCATCCGGACTCCAACTCGCATCTTTTTCACGCACGCCGGCGGTCTCGGTCAGGTTACGCACCGAGCCATCTTTCACTGGCACCGTAAAAACTTCGCCACGTGCTGTTACCACAACACGTTTGCCGGTCGGCGACAAACTCGCCGAAGTCATATTGGCAGCCGCATCTTTCCACTGTGGTCGTAATTGATTTGCTTGTGCTGTCTGTGCACTAAGGTCGATAGTGAGGGTTTTAGTTTTGCCGCTTACTGTATCGAACTCTTTAAAAATGCCACCGACTTCATACACAATCGTTTTGTCATACGCACTCATACTACGAATGTCCCACACCATCTCTTTGCTTAGCTGCTTGACCAATTTACTTTTGCGGTTATAGCTGAATAGGTTGGCGGCACCATCATTTCTATCTGAAATAAAATAAACATCATCACCTATCCATACTGGTGATTTATCACTCGCATTTTCATGCGGAATTTTTTCTAGCTTTTTACCTGCAATATCAATCAACCAAATTGGTGGTGTGGTTCCACCACGATGCTGACGCCAGCCACTACTGCCAGCGTAGGCTTGCGGAAAAGGACGATAAGCCAACCACTTACCATCAGCGGACCAATTGCCTTCGAAAGCAATCGCATCCATCACTTTTTGCTCATGTCCACCTTCAACGCTCACTTCATATAAATGGGTACTTCTGCTAACGCTAATCTCGCGACCAGATGAGAATAAAATCCGTTTACTATCAGGGCTCCAACCAACCACAACATCAGCACCTGGATGCCAACTCAAACGACGCGCCTCGCCACCTTTGGCTGGCATCACATACACATCGGTATTGCGATCATAGGACGCTGAAAACGCTAGCCATTTACCGTCGGGAGAAAAAGTTGGCGCAAACTCTGCTGCTGGATGTTGTGTTAAGCGCGTAGGATTTTTCCCATCGCGATCGGCTAACCAAATGTCACCACCATAGACAAAAGCCAAATGATCGCGTGAGACGCTGGGTTGGCGTAATAATTGAGTGTCAGCAAATGCAGAAGCGCTCACAAAACAAGCGCCAAGCATCAAACTGATGGTCGTTTTTTTAATAATGGATACAGGCATTACAGTCTCCTCTTAAGATTAACTATTTGGTTTCGCTAGGATTCACTAAATAACTTCTATCAAACGCAACTTCTACTTTTTGACTCTACTTTTTGACTCTACATCCTGATTCTACTTTTACCATCACTTGTGTTTACTACAAATCTCATTCTCTTGATGAATTTGATATAACAACTAAGTTATTGCGATTTCACGCATTTTAGTAAAAGAAAATAGAGTTAGCCTACGCCATAAAGTTCATTTAAGTTCACTTCAGTTCTCTTCAGCTCACTTAATTGCAAATTGAACGTGTCATAATTAAAAGAAAACTACTTGACCAAGAATCACCGCTCAGGAAACAAGCATGTCACCTCATTCTCTTCATCAAACCTTGGCTAAACGTCTTAGCCGCGCATTCTTTCTTGTGTCGCTCTTAAGCCTCTCGTGTCACTTACCCAGTTTTGCACAAGACTCGCTGCCGACGAACGTCGATCAGCTAATTAAAAAAACAGGCCTCCAAGCTAGTCAATTGCACTTGCAAATCTTGCCCGCCCATGAAGGACAAGCGCTGTTGAGTCATCAAGCAGAAACATTGGTAAGTCCTGCATCAACCTTAAAAGTGCTGACTTCGTTCATTGCCTTGGACGAACTAGGTCCAAATTTTCGCTGGAAAACGCAAATCTATAGTGATGTGCCGATTAAAGCCGCACAACTGAAAGGAAACCTGTACTTGAAAGGTGGCGGCGACCCCAATTTTACCTGGGACAAATTAAGCCAAATGTTGAGAAACTTGCGCCAGCAAGGCTTACGCGAGATACAGGGAGATATTGTTTTGGATCGTAGCTATTTCCAGCCAAGTCGTCCGGAAATAAACGCCCCAGCCTTTGATGAAAATCCCGATGCTTATTACAATGTAATACCAGATGCATTACTCATCCACAGCAATATCAGTGCATTTAACCTCACATCAGATAACACGTCTATCGACATCAAACTGACGACGCCGCAAGACAATGTACGCTTGATCAATCAAATGAAATCTAGCAAAGCAGCTTGCAATCAATGGAAAAATGGCTGGCTCGCTCCTCAAATCAAGCTCTTAGAAAACCAGCAAATTGAACTCAACTTTCAAGGCAGCTTTCCAAAAAACTGTCAGGCCAATATCTACCTCAATCTATTAGAACGCAATCTTTATATTGGCACAGTCATACGCGCACTTTGGCGTGAACTAGGTGGAGAATGGCAAGGTAAAATCGTCGATGGCAATGTGCCAGCCAACGCCAAATTATTGCAGCAGAAAGACTCAGAAACATTGGCAGACACCTTACGTATCATTAACAAATTTTCTGATAATGCGATGACGCGCATTGCGTTTTTAACGCTGGGTGCAGAATCAACGCTGGCAAAAAACTTTGCGGATACTAATCAAGCCGCAAATGCTGTTGTTCGCGAATGGTTTGCCAAACATCGTATTCCAGATCAAGGCTTACTGATAGAAAACGGCTCGGGTTTGTCGCGCATAGACAGAATTTCCAGCGCTCAACTAGCGCAAATTTTGCGTGTGGCTGCCAACAGCAATTGGTACCCAGAATTTGCCAGCAGCTTACCAATCGTCGGCGTCGATGGCAGCATGCGTAATCGACTAAAAAATAGCAGCGCAGAGGCAAGAGCAAGAATCAAGACCGGCTATCTCAAAAATGTGATGGCCATTGCGGGCTATGTTCGTGACAAACAGCAGAAAGACTGGATAGTCGTTGCCATCATGAATACGGAAGAGACCGCAACTAGCAAAGCGAAAGCTGTGCTAGATGAAATTATCGCTTGGCTAGCAAGTGGCAGAGAATAAAGCGCGTCTTGCGATCTTACAATGACGCGCCGCCGTTATTGCAAGACTGCATTCGAAGCAAAATTCTTATCAGAAACGATCACCACTGATCAGCTTATTTGCGCTTTTATACCTCAAAAAATGCAGTTGATCTGATTTTGGTTTTAGCGACGAATAATCTATCGTACAGTCTGGTCTAACAACCATCTTTGAGGAAACGCGATGTTGGGATTTTTAATTTGGATTGTGGTTTTTATTTTGTGCTGGCCCTTGGCCTTGCTAGCATTGGTGCTGTATCCACTGGTATGGCTAATTCTGCTGCCGTTCCGTTTAATCGGTATCACAGTCGATGCGGTGTTTGAGTTACTGCGCGCCATTTTGCTTTTGCCTGCGCGCTTGTTGGGATTCAAACCCAATTAGACGGTTGCGGAGTTCGCCTCAAGTAAGGCATCGACACTGTTGCCATGTGTAATATCAGTGTTGATGTCAACATTGATGTAAACGCTGATCTAAACCGCTTGCTTTTATGAATGTGCGGAGTTGAAGGACTCTTGCAGCTCTTCGCTCCAATCTTCCGCATCTTCTGCACTAATACCAAGATACTGACAAACCATTTCACCACCCTTATACCACTCGGCGGGACGCTCTTGTCCTTCATATTTTTGAATCGCATACTCTGCCAAAGCACACAAGGCGATTAAGCCACGCACGCTATCATCGGTGGCGGTATCTTCTAAAGTTTTGTAATCATGATGCAGCAAAATCGCAGTTGAGACTTGCTCAGGCAAACCCCAAGTACGCGCCATCAAAGAGCCAATCGAGGCATGATTCGTGATGTGGTGTTGATCTTCAACTGCGGTTAACGGCAAATCGAATTCGCTATTGGCTTTCTTCCAAGTCTCTGCATACTCAGGAAAACGCTCCATCAAAATAGGCACACCGATATCGCAAAATAAACCAAAGGTGTGCGCCACATCAGCCGAACAAACAGAAGTACGTCGCACCATGGCACTTAATGCTTGAGCGCGTTTACTAGAGAAATCCCAAAACTTACCCATAGAACTCGCACCACTACTAATCGACTGACGAGCAATGATCCCCGTCATCAAAATACCGGTTTGTGTCGTACCAATCAAACTGACTGCATGATCAACTGATTGGGCTTTTAGACGCAAGCCAAAGAACGGGGAGTTTGTTAATTTGAGAAGAGACGCTGCCAAGGCAACATCGTTAGCGATGATTTTTGCCATGCCTTTGGCGCTTGGCTCATCTTTGTTTAACTCCTTTTGCAAATCAACCAACAAGCTTGGACGTGGCGGAATGCGGATCGTTTTTAATAAATTATCGACCGCTTGTTTGTCGTTGACCACCGGTTGAATTTGTTGATTCATTTTTTTGTAAGAGTTTTTTTAAATTATCGCAGGGACAGCAGGTGCACAGTATTAGACATTATTTCCACTTGGAAATCAATTCTAAGCATGTTCTAAATCATAAGAAAATTACTTAATTGGTATGGCAATTTTTCTATCCACCGGCACCGCAGTCACACTATTTTGCGGAGAACCCTCAATCAATTTATCGGAATAGGTCAAATACACAAGACTATTGCGCTGCACATCCACCATACGCACGATACGTAATTTTTTAAATAAGATCGACAAGCTTTGATTAAAAACTTCTTCTTGTTGATTTAAAGGCTTGTCAAAACTAATCGGTCCGACTTGATGGCAAGATATTGACGCCTCGGCTTTATCTTCGGCTAAGCCTAAACCACCTTTAATGCCGCCAGTCTTAGCACGTGACACATAACAAGTCACCCCTTTCACTTTAGGGTCATCATAAGCTTCCACCACTATCTTATGATCGGGACCAATAAACTTGAATACCGTATCGACACTGCCAATTTTTTGCGCGTGTGCGAAGCCGCTGATACACGTGAAGGTGAATGCAGTCACGAGCACGGCGGTCATACTCGTTTTTAAAGTGGCCGTATATTTTTGCAACATATTCATCCCCCATCTATAAACAAAACTAAGTGAATTAATTAACTCAACATACATCGATCTTTTCATCCAAAAACAGCGAACAAATGTGCATGAGTCTAAACTTGTGTAGAACAAACTCTAGCGATATTAGTTCAATCTACAAAATGAAGTTCGAGTTTATCACTGCGCAACACAAAGTCTGCGTAGCATCAACACCACTTCAAATGTTTCCTGCTACAATGCCGCCCATGCTGACATTTTCTCTATTCCAACGCTTACGTCGCGCCAACAAGCTCGTGATCGCTGTGTTATTCCTTTACGGATTAACGCTGAGCGTTGCGATGGCTGCACCTGTGTTTAGTGGAAAAGGTATCAGCATGATTTGTACCAGCACGGGAATCAAATTCGTCAACGAGTCTGGCAAGATTGTTGAAGGCAAGACGACGACACACAGCTTAGAGTGTTCGTTTTGTATGCCCACCGCCATCGCACCAGATGTCCCGATACCTGAAGTTTGCCCACCAGTTCACGCTTTATCTTATGCAACGCAATCGATTCCTGCCGCTCGTCTAGCGGCCATCGTTGCGGCTCCCCTACCCGCCCGCGGGCCACCAGTTCTCACTTAATTCAATCTGACAATTCTTCATTGTAAGTGCATCGAGCTATGCACTGAAATGGGATTGCACATGTCGCGAACTTAGCTTGGCTTTGATGAATTCCATCGCCAATTCGCTAGTTCACCCATTGAATTAAGCTGTGGCTGATGCAACTGACTTCATGCCGCAGGATTTGAAGCTAACGTGTATGAAAACCATTTTACGTCCAGCAGTGATTGCTTGCGCGATCGCTGCCGCCTTTCCTTGTTTATCACAATCGACTTTTGCCAACGAACTAAGCAAGCTGAGCGCCCATCAACCAACAGAAGATAAAGCGAGCGTTGATCGTGTCGTCATCAAGGGCGATAAACCAACTAGTTTGCCAACAGAAATCCCCACCACGATCGAAGGGATTAATGCAAAAGATATCGAGAAAACCATCAACGCGATTGATGCCGAAGATGCACTCAAATATCTACCAAGCTTGTTAGTGCGCAAGCGCTATGTCGGTGATTTCAACCACGCGGTATTAGCAACACGTGCATCGGGCACTGGTAATAGTGCGCGCTCTATCGTGTATGCAGATGGCATTCTTTTATCCAATTTGTTAGGTAATGGCGCTACTTTCACACCGCGCTGGGGCTTAGTTACACCAGAAGAAATCCAACGTGTTGATGTTTTGTACGGGCCATTTTCTGCTGCCTATTCAGGAAACTCAGTTGGAGCGGTAGTTGATTACGTCACTCGCATGCCAGAAAAATTTGAAGCCCATGCCAAGCTAGTTGGCTTCTCCGAGAACTTTCAAGAATACGGTACCGACAAAAAATTTAGCGGCAAACAACTAAGTGGCAGCGTTGGTGATAAACAAGGTGCCTTCTCTTGGTGGGTGAATATCAATCGTTTAGATAGCGATGGTCATCCTATTGCATTCACCAATAAACTGGTTTCTGCTGGCGTCACAGGTAACGCTGGAAAAGCTGTAACAGGTGCAATTGCCGGCAAAAATCCACAGGGCCAAGATTGGTGGTTGATGGCAGCAACTGGGCAATATCACACCATACAAGATCACGCCAAGGTCAAACTAGCTTATGACATCACACCAACCCTAAGAGCAAGTTATACCTTCGGTGTTTGGCGCAATGATATGAATAGCTCGGTTGAAAGCTATTTACGCGATGCAGCTGGCAACACGGTATATAGCGGTGACGTAAACATCGCCGGAAAAAAATATACGATCAACCCTACCGATATGGCGAATAGCAAAAATCAGCTCGAACATATCACCCACGGATTGCACGTAAAAAGCAATACCAAAGGAACTTGGGATTGGGAACTTGCGGCGAGCCTGTATGACTACAACAAAGATATAGCACGTGCGCCCACCGTAGCAATTCCAAGCGCAGACGCGGGTGGTGCTGGTCGTGTCACTGATGGTAGCGGCACAGGTTGGAACACGCTCGCCTTAAAAGGCATCTGGCGCCCAAATGCCGAACACACCGCTGAATTTGGCTATCAACGCGAAGCGTACAAATTACGTACTTTAGTATCCGATACCACCGACTGGATCAACGGCGCAGCCAGCAAACGTTTCTCCGCTTTCCGTGGCGACTCTGAACTGAACAGCTTCTTCCTACAAGACGCATGGCGCATCAATGCGACATGGAAAACCATCCTTGGTGGTCGTTTTGAACAATGGTCTGCACATGATGGAGCCATCTCCAACGCCAGCACCACCCTAGCTTTTGGCACACGCGATGAGAACTACTTCTCACCCAAGGTCGCAGTAGCGTTCCGCGCAAGTGATGAACTCACCTTAAAAGCATCGCTAGGACGTGCAGTACGTATGCCAACGGTATCGGAACTTTATCAAGGAACAGTATCAACGCAAACCATCGTCAACAACGATCCTAATCTCAAGCCCGAAAAATCTTGGACTAGCGAATGGAGCGCAGAACAATCACTCAACGATGGCAAAGGTTTACTACGTGCGACCTTCTTCCATGAAGACACCGACGACGCCTTGTATTCACAAACCAATACCTTGGTCACACCAAACATTACGAATATTCAAAACGTCGACAAAATCCGCACCAATGGTTTAGAGCTGGCATATCAAAATAGTGACGTGATGATCAATGGTCTTGATCTAGCCGCTAGTGTGACGTATGCAGATTCAAAAATTGTTAAGAACGATAAGTTTCAGAAGAGTGTCGGCAAATGGCAGCCGCGTGTACCGCAATGGCGTGCGAATTTTGTCGCCAGCTATCGTGCCAACGAACAACTTACCACCACACTCGGCGTACGTTACAGTGGTCGTCAATACGGTTCCTTGGACAATAGCGACAGCAATGCTTTCACCTACTTCGGTTTTTCGAGTTTCTTGGTGGCGGATTTACGTATTCGCTACAAACTCGACAAGCAATGGAGTGGAGCAATTGGTATCGATAATCTGAACAACAAAAAGTATTGGGCATTCCACCCCTACACCCAGCGCAGTGTGGTAGCGGAATTAAAGTTTGATTATTAGTAGTACGTTAAAAAGTTTCCTCGCCCGTATGCGGGGCATAGTTAGGGTGAGAGAAGTTCGGAAATGACACGGTCGTTTTTGATGATCAAGAGATGACTTAGTTTAGATTTCTAAAATATTGTTTATCTAATCTGAACTACCCTCATCCCCAACCCTTCTCCCGCTTGCGGGAGAAGGGAGTTGCAAACCAAGTCGTTCAAAAAAATTGCGTATGACTTGAAAACTAGGTGAAGTAATTTGGGTAAAAGTCCCCTCTCCCGCTGGCGGGAGAGGGCTAGGGTGAGGGTGATTCAGAAATTGCACAGTCATTTGAATCCCTCTCTTCTTCAGCCAAACAACAGTTAAAAACGAATAGCAGATTTACCAAATCAAGATAAGGATTTTAAGATGGATTCAACTTCTAATTTATCCAAACAACGTAGGCAATTTCTGGCGATTAGCTTGGTATTGGGTCTATCTGCGTGCGACAAAAAAGCGTTCAAATTCAACAGCATCGACATCACAGGCGCTGATTATTGTCGCGACTTTGAACTCAATGACAGCGATGGCAAGCAGCGCCAACTGGCCGATTTTAAAGGGCGTTATGTCTTGGTTTTTTTCGGCTTTACGCAGTGTCCTGATATCTGCCCAACTGCACTCGCTCGCGCCGCAGCAGTCAAACAAAAACTCGGCAAAGACGGTGATCAATTACAAGTGATCTTCATCAGTATCGATCCAGAACGTGACACAGCGGATCTCATGCGCGCTTACACACAAAACTTTGACCCTAGTTTTATTGGCTTACGTGGTACTGCCGAACAGACAAAACAAGTTGCTGATGAATTTAAAGTCTTCTATGCTAAGGTCGCTACTGGTAGTAGTTACACCATGGATCACTCGACATTGAGCTATCTGTTCGACACCACAGGCAAAATCCGATTGGCGATGCGGCATGAACATAGCGCCGATCAATTCGCATCGGATATTCGTCAGTTAATGCAGCATGCCGCTTAGCTTTTTGCAGCAATCTAATGTAATCAACTTTATATTTTATGTAGTCCCCACCAACGAAAGGAAAGACCATGAAAAAAATCATCACTCCACTCTTCGCTGCCCTCAGTTTGTCTATCAGTGCTGCAGCATTCTCACAAGTTGCGGTAAAAGATCCTTGGGTGCGCGCCACTGTACCGCAACAAAAAGCCACTGGCGCATTTATGCAATTAACGGCAACTCAAGACCTGAAGCTGATCTCAGCGACATCTCCTGCTGCAAAAACCGTAGAAATTCACACGATGGAAATGGATAAAGACGTCATGAAAATGCGTCAAATCATGAGCTTAGATCTGCCAGCGGGTAAAGCAGTTGAACTAAAGCCAGGCAGCTACCACGTCATGCTGATGGGCTTGAATGCGCAAGTCAAAGAAGGCGATGTCGTGCCATTGACACTGACCATCGAAGGCAAAGACAAAAAAACACAAACGATCGAAGTTAAAGCAGTCGGCAAAGCGATGAATACAACGGCGCACAAGATGCAACATTAAGCATCTGATGTCGTTCAGATAAATCGAAAAATTTAAAGTGTCATCCCTGCGAAGGCAGGCTCATATTCCCTCTCCTGCAAGCGGGAGAGGGTTAGGGTGAGGGTGGTTCAGAAGTTGCATAGTAACTTTTAAGGCAAAGTAGTGCAGTAATCACTTTTTTTACTTAAATATTGCAAATCAAAGCAGAGACTGACTCATCCCCGCCCACGACGAAAGCGCTCAGGAGTAGGCCTTTCGTGTGAATGGCTTTACGCAAAAACAATGCTCAACTGAACAGCGCGAACACCAAACAAGTCAAGCAAATAAGCAAAAAGCAGGAGGAAAAATGAAGTCCAATTTATCGATGTTTTTCAGCACGATGCGTTGTTTCAATGTCGCTGCGATTGTGGCATTGGCGATCTGGCACGGTTATGCCTTTTATCTGAATCAAGCGATACAGAGAACACCGCCGACACCAGTCATTGAACTGAAGCTGATAAGTCCAGCAAGTCAGCAAACACAACACCACGCAACACAAGCAAACAATGCCATCCATCGCGCAATCTAAAACAACATCATGAAAAACCTGTTATTACCTCTCTGCTTATTCACTTTCACTAGCATCGCCAACGCCCACGTCACACTAGAGCAAGCAAAAGCCAAAGCAGGCAGCTATCACAAGCTCACATTCAAAATCGGCCACGGCTGCGAAGGTAGTACCACGCATACCGTCAAAATCAGTTTGCCAGAAGCCGCAACAGGCGCAAAGCCCATGCTCAAACCTGGCTGGAAAATTGACACAGTCAGCAAAACGCTGAGCAAA
The DNA here is from genome assembly GCF_018139645.1 of Affinundibacterium baiyunense. GTDB lineage: Bacteria > Pseudomonadota > Gammaproteobacteria > Burkholderiales > Burkholderiaceae_D > Undibacterium > Undibacterium baiyunense. The sequence goes on along the minus strand of NZ_JAGSPM010000005.1, from coordinate 93,448 downwards.
CCTTATGAATCGCATGGCAAAACCATCACCACTGGGGTGCGCGAAGTGACGTGGAGCGGCGGCCAATTGCCCGATGCGTATTACGACGAATTCTCAATCCAAGTCAAACTCAGCGATGAAGTCGGCAAGCAGTATTTTAAAGTTACGCAATTATGCGAAAAAGGTCGCCTCGATTGGATAGAAATCCCCACTGAAGGACAAAGCAGCAAAGCACTCAAATCACCCGCGCCCGTGCTCGAAGTCGAAGCCCCAAACGATATCGCACCGCATCACTAAGCGATGGCGATAGGTGTAGTATAAAGTTCGCGGAATTTAATTCAAAGGCGATTTCCTACATCGATTTGTCTATTGCGTCTTTTTTAGGTCTGAATAAGAAATCGCACGGCAACAAAGAAATTTGCTTGTTTGACGCCAATTCATAATTTGCTAGGATCATTCTCTTTATCGCCGACACTTTTCATCGCTATTTTTGTACGATGACAATTACCGATAATTAGAGAAAATAGAGAAAAAATAGTAGTTATGCGGATTTAAGATGGGTTGTATGAGGCGTATTATGCATCGTCACCTGAAATTTTAGGCGACATTGTTACGACTACATCTAGTTGGGCATCATGACAACGATTCCGAATGCACAAAACATGAATCAGAATAAACTACAAGGCGCTGCTACCGAGCATATTGCTGCTGAAATGGTGAGGGTAGATGCTGGCACAATCACACTGAAAGATGAGGGAACAGATCGCTTTTGGACAGTCCATCTGCTGCCCTACCTCATAAGCAAGTTTGTCGTCACTCAAGAGCAGTACTTCCACTTCATAGCCAGAGATCAAGTCGTTAACATTAACGACCGGAATAAACCTATCGTCGATATTTCTTGGATCGATGCTATTCACTTCTGCAACCAACTCTCCCAACAGGCTGGTTTACCAAAATGCTATTCGTTTGACACTGCCGGTGAAGTGTCGTGCGACTGGAAACTAGATGGCTACAGGCTACCTTCAGAAGCTGAATGGGAGTACGCCTGCAGAGCAGGTAGTACTGAGGTCAGATACGGCGAACTAAGTGAGATTGCTTGGTACCGCGATAACTCAGGCCAATATCTGCATGAGGTCGGAACAAAGAAGTCAAATAACTGGGGTCTCTACGACATGATTGGCAATGTTTGGGAATGGTGCTGGGATATTTACGACGCAAAGGTCTATGGCTCTTACCGAGTCTTCCGTGGTGGCGGTTGGTTCGACTCTCCGCGAGGTTGTCGTGCGTCGTGCCGCCGAAAGAGCCACCCCACTTTCCACGTAGATGACCTAGGATTTCGACTCGCTCGGACCGCTAAATAATCCCTGAACAGTTACAATCTCACCTGCCCTTGATGAGTTCACATTTACAACTTATTTCGCCATCCACAAACCGCTATACTAGGCCTTTATCATTTAAATATTGGCTCAAAAGCATGATCAACACATTCAATATCCCTGAGCATTTACATGAAAGACTTCGTTCTGAATTAAACGCAGGCGAGTTTATCACCTGGGCTGGCCAACCGATTCCAAGCTCTTATATGAAATCTGGTATGAAATTGTGGTTCTTCTTTATACCTTGGACGGCTTTTTCTATATTTTGGATCGCTGGCGCATCAGGCTTTGAAATCCCTAGCTTTGAAGAAGGCTGGAGTCTATTTCCACTTTTTGGATTGCCGTTTCTTCTGATTGGCATCATTGGTCTTAGCTCGCCATTTAGATTGAAAAAGAATGCACTTTCAATTGTCTATGCATTGACAGATCAACGTGCGATAACTATATCCGGCATCAAGACAATCACCATCAAATCCATACCGTTGAATCAAATCAAAAACATCGAGCGCATTCAACATGCAAATGGCTCTGGTGATTTAGTTCTACAAACAAGAACCTATCTAGATAACGATGGCGATCGGAGTACAGAAAAATTTGGCTTCTTTGCGATTGATAATGTCAAAAAAGTGCAGACCGAAATTGAGCAGCTACTTAAGTCACAAAGTTAGTTAGTATCTTTTTTACGAGCTTGTCCCATGAAACCCTTCATCAAATCACTCATACTATCCCTTTCCTGTATCGCGATTGCTCTGGCTAGCCTATCAGCACATAGCTCATCATGGGAAGAAACCGATGGGCAGTTTTTTATCAATGGTGATTTGGCTGCGGTGAAGCGCATTTTATCTAAAGAAAAATACAGCGGCGATCAGCTTAGTTTGGCTTTTAATTTCGCTGCGTCTTCCGGCAATGTGGCATTAACGCAGTATCTAGATAGCCTTGGGTGGATTAAAGCCTGTAACAAGCTGCGCGATTGCAAACCGATGCAGTGGGCTAGCATGAACAATCCTAGACCGCAAATGGTGGAATGGCTGCTGAGCAAAGGATTTAAATCTGACGCAGAATCGCTCGAAGCAGCAGCCGTACTAAATTTGCCGCAAGACAGCACGGTCGCCAATAGCTTTGCTGTGGTCAAGCTACATTGCAACAATGACGTCAACCCACTCGTGAATACCAGCTATCATCACGAGGGGAAAAAAATTGTGCAGCCATCTGTTTTAGAAAGTCTTAGCGCGCGTTTGAATTCGCCAAGCCAAGATCAAGGCTATGCCTTGCTGCATGCGCGAGCACGTGCAGCGGAAGTAATCACCACTAGTTTTATGAAAGCCGGCTTATGTAAAAAAGGTGCAAAAAAATCGATGTGGTTCGATGACTACTTGAATCTCGTTACAGCAAGCCGCGCAGGCGACACCGATCTGAGCAAAGCAAATACCTACATTGCAGCCAACATCAGCAAGGAATGGCGTGCCATCGTCGAAAACTATCTGATGAACGAAGCCGTCGCGATTCAAGAGGCGACGCAAAGATTATCTATGTTGAACGCCTACAAAACAGCTAGTTGGTTAGAGCGCTGTCGTCAAAATCAACATTGCAGTGTCATTGACGTAGCTGCAGAAAGTGGCGCCGATAAAGCTACTTTCGACTTCTTAGTAAAAGAAGGCTACCCACTCGATAGCCCAAATGGATCAGGCGTAACACCACTCGCTTACGCCACCGCCAACGCACAACTTGGCGTGGTAAAAAACCTGTGTGAATCGGGCGCTGATTTTCGCAAGACAACCAAGATGGAAGTCTATGACCGTTCAATCATGAGCATCGCCCACAGAGCCTACAGCTACACTTGGTGCAGCGCACTCATTGACGCGCCTTTGCCTAAATCAGTAAAAGATGACATCCTAAATCGCTGCGCGTATGAAGGCGGCTCCATTGGCAGCCCGCAAACTGGCGTCAGTATTCCCGAATGCATGCCAGGTAAAACTTGCGTCGGCATCGCCTTTCCACCAAAAGGAAATGAAACACAAATAAGAAACCTCAAAGCGCTCGCCGATATCTTTGATTATTACAAGAGCGGTCAATGTAAGGCTCCAAACAAAGCATTAAGTTGTAACGCCAACACCAAGCCGTATGCAGTATTGATCGCTGACAAAGTGCAACTGCGGAGCGAAGCCGATGCTAATAGTAACAAGATCGACACGCTGCCGTTTGGCACTATGTTTGAGGTTGTCGACAGTAATCGCCCTTGCGAAACGATCGCGACCCGCGAAGGGCGTTGGATCAAGGTGAAGGTATACTCCATTCCTCTGCGTTCAAGAGAAGAGTACATCAATATGCAAGGATGGATTTTTGATAGTTATGTCGATTACGTGCCGACTTTGGAGCCTTGATTTTCCATTGCTTGTATTCTAGCCTGACTCTGCGCTCAAGGAAGTCACTAGTAAGCTTTTACATATTGAGATGATTTGTTCGGCACAAATCCAATGATGAAAACTGTTTGCTTGACTCTGCCAAATGCATTAATAAAATAACTATTCTTTAATAACTCTTTTAATCCGCGTGTAATTTACGAAAATTGGAAAACGCATGAAATACTTTACGACCGAGTGGTGGACTAATGGCGGTGAAAACTCAGAGGCGCTCTTTCAACAATATAGCTCCTACCTAACATCTGTTTACTCTCGGCTGCCGAGCGAACTTGTTGCCTTTGATGACGAGCACACACTTCACGATTCGGAAGTCAAAAGTATCGTTTGTGATTTTGAAGCAAAAACTGTGGCAATAATACTGAATGGATGGAACCAACAGTTTGACTGTGCTATAAGGTACACAATTCGCTTTTCCGGCGTCACGGACTTCGATCAAAGCTTACCGCAACAGGAAGATGTTGAAGCAGAACTTGGGGACTTCGGCTATTGGGAGTTCGAAGCGCTTGATTCAGCGACAGAGGTAAGAATGCTATTTGTTTCTTCTGCCGAGTTTCGTATTGTGTTTACTGGTTTTACCTTTGAGCATGCGCGCCGTGATGTATAACGCAACACTAACTTTCGCTGACTCCCATCCCTGAGACGTGTTATCAGTGAGCACTCAGTATCACGCAATAAACCAACCACAACGGAGAACATCTTTGCCTACCGATATCAAAAGAGCTGCAATCGCGCTCATCGTTTCATGTATATCTACCCTGCTTGGAGTTTACTTTGATGGACTTGATTTTGAAGAGATAGGCTTTCATGATCCCTTTACTTTAGGTATCAATATCATCTGGACGCTTATCATTGCTTGGATTATCTGGGATTTGTTTAGTGGGAAAGATATTAAGCTCACACTTGTTCTGGTGGGAATCATTATGCTTGCTTCACTTGGATGGGACATCGTAGAGATCGGCTTTGGTTTTGCGCAGCTTTTCTATGTGCTCGAATTGTTGATGTTTGTCGCCGCCTATTTCTTCGTTAGTACCAAGGAAAGCAAGTCGTGGTATTTGGAAAAAAATTCCTAGGAACTCACCCTTTACGACTTCACATCATTGGCAGCAAGCAACACAAAGTTATCAAGAAGCAGTCAATTTAAACAAGCCTTAACCATATTCCAACCCATGCTCAAAAAACTCGTCAATTATTTCTTGCAAGGCTTACTGTTTATCTCGCCATTGGCCTTAACTGCCTACATTCTCTTGCTTTCATTTGAATTTACGGATGGTTTGTTGAGAGAGAGCTTGGTCGTGTTGATTGGCCATGACATTCCTGGCTTGGGCTTAATGATTATTGTCGTGCTGTTGATTTGCGTAGGCTATTTTGGGCAAACTTTCATCGCGCAGCCAATCAAGCGTTTGATCAGAAATTCAATTCAGAACATTCCTGTTCTAAATGAAATCTACTCCTCATTGAACGATCTCTTTTCCGCTTTTGTTGGCGACGAAAAGAAATTTAATCGCCCGGTTTTGGTGCTCATCAACCCCGAAGCAAAGCTAGAGAAATTGGGCTTCTTGACGGAGGAAGATTTATCTATTTTGGGTTTAGAAGATAAAGTAGCCGTGTATTTTCCGCACTCCTACAACTTCTCTGGTGAACTCTATATTGTCCCTAGCAGTCAGGTAAGAGCCATCGATATTAGTCCGACTAATGTGATGAAATTTATAGTGTCTGGTGGAGTGTCGCAGCTAGAAAATAAGCAAATCGATTAGAACTTAAACACAGCTAATCGAGCCAACTGCGCTTTTCAGATTGAGTAGTTTCTCGATTTTGAAACCACATAGTGTGGAGGAATCAAAAGATCAATAAGCTCTGATTCCTCCACCACGCCTTAGTCGCCCAATTCAACTTTCATTTTCAATCCATCTACCTAGACCGTATCATTGATTAGAACTTTTCCCAATTCCTATTGCGGTCTAGCAAACTTTGGATTTTTCAAGAAGTTTTCGTCGGTCAAGGTTCCCAAAAAATTCACTAAATCAATCTTGTCTTGCTCGCTCAAATTGATCCGCGTAATCAAATCACTTTTATAGGGATTTAGCCTGCCATCGCCAGCATGTTGGCCGCTAGTAATATGGCGTCCACCTGCCGCATAAAAGTCCAATACTTCTTTCAAACTGGCGATAGAACCGTCGTGCATATACGGTCCAGTGACTGCGACATTACGTAAACTTGGTGCGCGGAACGCGCCCATGTCTTGTGGCTTTGAAGTGAATTCAAAGAGGCCGCGATTCGGGAAAGGAAATCCACCTTTGCCATCAATGTTGTATAGACCGGTATTGTGGAATGGCGTTTCGACGGGACTTAGTCCAACGAACTTAGGTTGATCGTTAAAATTGAAACTTCCATGGCAATGGAAACATTCTGCGGTTTCGCCCATAAACAAATTCATACCGCGAATTTCAGATTCGCTAAACGTCACCTGCTTGCGCAAAAACTGGTCATATTTCGACTCGTTCGAAATTAAGGTACGTTGAAAACTAGCGATTGCAGCGATGATATTGGTGAAACTGATTGGATCACTATCTTTGGGAAACGCCGCTTTGAATAGGTTAACCACAGCAAAATCTGTTTTGAATCGGTTTAGTACCTCTGCTTTGTTACTGTCCTTAATCCCCATTTCGACAGGATTGTCACCAAACATCGGTACTTCCATTTGCCGCTCTAGCTCTGTAAGAGCAGGATTAGCCCAAGTCAAGGTCGCGTTGTAGACCACATTCGCCAAACCTTGTGAATTGCGCGGATGAATTTCGCCCGTAGAGCCTATTGCAAGCGGTTTGCCATCTGTAAATGCTTTGTCTTGGTGGTGACAAGACGCGCAGGATTGTGTTCCGTTTCCGGATAGACGTTGGTCATAAAATAATTGGCGCCCTAAGGCAATTTTCTCATCGCTCAAAGGATTGGATGCAGGTATCACAGGCGCTGGAAATCCGTTCAATGCTGGCGTTGTAGGAGTTGCATGCGAATGCGTTGCGGAGGGGCCACCTCCACCACTACCGCCCGCTCCGCATGCAGTTACCAGAAAACCGGTAACTGCGATACTACTCAGAGCAGCGATAAATCTTCGGCTAAGTTGATTGTTCACTGATTTATATACTTACTTTTTTGATAGAAGTCATTACTTACTACGAGCGAGGAAGATCGATTGCACACCCGCTGAAGTCGTCGCGCCTGTCGCTAGATTAATTTTCAAGTTCTCGAATATCGCTTTGCAATCAGTATCAGTCGCACCAGACATGCAGCCTGTTGCACCAGCTAAATCAGTAGTCAAATCACTACCAGCAAATAAGGCATTTAAATCTAGAGAGATTTTTTGTGTGTTGTAATCAAAACTCGCCAACTTGACTAACATGCGATTGGAATTAGTGCAGCTGTATGTACCTGTGGTGGCATTGGTTGTACAACCACCCGAACCCAAATGCACATTCCATGTATTGGCCTTGTTGGTGGTTGTCGTTGGAGGAGTTGTCGTTGTATTGGTTCGAACTACGTCCACGCCACCGACAGGATTAACTTCTAACTTCATGAACTTGCGGCCTGATGTCCAACTCCACGCCATTGCCTGCACGTTCAAAGGTTTTGCGGCAGCGGCATAGTCTGTGTGATTTAACTCGGTTGGCACACCAATTTCGTAAGAAATACCTTTATAGGCCGCACCAGGCACTGTACCTGTGATGACAGCATTCGTTGGCAAAGTAACGCCACCACATGCCACACTGCTACCATCAACGAAACTAATTAGACTCACTTTATCGTTTTGCCAATCATTGGCTGTTAATGTCACTGGTACTGCTTTGTCATTCGCATCAATCAGATTGACGTTCGAAACATAAAAGCGCGCATCTTTTAACTCTGCAGTGGTCGCTTTACTGCCAAGACTGGTGATCGCTGTGCCGCATTTCACCGCGCTACCATTCGCCAACAAATCAAAATTGATGCTAACTTGCATTGTCGCTGGATAAGTTGGTGCTGTTGGTGCCGCCGGGCTACTAGAGCCTCCACAAGCAGCCAAGCTGATGCTTGCTGCGATTGTCATTAACGTTGTTAAGTTAAATGTAGAAGTAGCTTTCATTGTCTATCCTAAAAAAAGTAAAAAAGTAAAAAAAGTGGAAAATTGAGAATGCGGATACAAAATCAAAAATGCGATTGAATGCCGACGGTCGCCGCCCATTTAGGACTTAATTGCTGACCTGTCACATGTTGATAAACGGGGACTTGCACAAATCCGTAAGCATGGGTCTGTGGTGTAATTTTGTAGCTAAGCCCTGGGCTAATAGATATGCTGCGTCCACCTGAATCGGCGGGTTCTGCATAGATGCCAGAATCGGATGCGCGATGTTGAAAATTTAACTGCAACATGGGCGACAAAGAACTCGTCCATAGCGTGCGAATACCAAGATCAACTCCGACTTTGCGTCCTGGTTTGAAGCCATCACGTTCATGCAGTGGCGCTTCCAAATTTGCCTGCACAAACCAAGTCGTCGCGATATCGGCTAGCACCCTGCGGTAATAAACACTTGCCAATAGATCGTTCGTTCCTGTACCTGGCTGCAAACTTCGTTCAGCCTTCGTTCCAGTTAGATTGGCAATATCAAACTTACCGGTGGCGAGTTTGATTCCCACGTGCGCCCCGACCACCGAAGCGCCACCATCCTTAGTATCTTGCAAGCCTGTTTGATAACGCGCTGTGATACGTGCGTCACCAATTTGACGAAAATTCCAGCTAACCGGCAGCCCTGCCTCTGCGTGTTGATGGCGTCGATCAATGAAAGGAATGGCAGCAGATACGCCCCAGTTTTCGTTAATGCCATGATCCAGATTAAACAACCAACGGCGACTATCCGTTTCCTGTTCCGCATTACGCGCTTCGAACCCAGTCAAATCGATTTTTTTCGGCCCACGCATTAACTGATCTTGGCGCACCGTTTCATAACGTAGGTCATAGCGATAGCCACGATCCATCCAAGCACCTTGCACCGCCCAATCGGTATTCACCAAACAAAAGCTACTACCGCAGGATGCCTGCGCGAACTCAGAATAACTGAGCAAATGAACCATCGACCAAACTAAAGCGATTGCCTTCAACGGCACTAATTGATTATTGAATTTCATGTTTTTTATCGGAGTTAAAGAAGCTATTTTTCTCTTCACGTCGAATGCAGGGCGAGTTCACCTTCCACTCTAATTAAGAGTGAAAGGTGAACAAGAGAACGCGGCTAAATCAAGCGGCTAGCGCATGTGTCGCAATTTTGTGCTGGTGAAAATCCAAGCCCTTACTACGAATATTGCTGGGCGTCGTTTTTTCTATCACTTGCTGTTTGCGCAAACTAGCTAGGACACGGCAAACCGTTTCAGGTGTTGAGTGAACGATTTCAGCTATGTTGCCTAGACTGGGAAGATTGCAAGTTGCCGACACATTAGAGTTAGTCTCAACAACCGACAAAATACGTAACAATCGTTTGATCCGATCTTCGATAGCACCTGTTCGCATGCTCACCACTTCGCGACAACGTTGATGTACCTTATTTAAAGATTCAAGCATGAGTGGCATAAGCTGAGGTGTCTCAACGACATTGAGGGGCGCCAAGCGCACCGGAACTAGCGCACGAATCAGCAAAGACTCATTCAAACCTGCGACGTGTTCCATTCCCAAAATGTCGCCCGCAATTGCCAAGCGAACAAAGTTCAAACTACCATCTTCGCCGATACTATCAATACGCATCGAACCGGATTCAATGCGCCAAAGTAACTGCATATCGCGCGAGCTCAACTCTTCACGCGCCTCAAGATGACGCGTACGACGGTGGGTTAAATGATGTTTCATTTCTTATCCTTCGCCTGCTTCCAACGTAAAAACAAGCAATGCGTTTTAACAAAACCAGAACAGATTGAATTCAGCTCGCCATAGCGCAGCGAGGCCTGATCAAATAGGATCAAACCTGTTCAAGTAACACAAATGGGACTAAGAAATGAGGCGTGGTGGCGCGCGGACAGCGGGCGCCATCCAAGCTGTTTGGGTATGAAAAAAGGTCGAAAGCGGACTATACAATTGCGCGTGTTCCGCCAGAACAAAGGAATAGACAAATTGCGTAACAGCGAGTCCAAAGCTACCTGCGTGCGTCACACAGTAAGAGCAGTGCTCTAGATGCATCGAGATAGGAGCGTCCGCTGGTTTTTCCTTACTTTGGGCAAGAATGCTGCCATCAGCGGCTAGTTTGATCCATATCGAGCCATTAGCCGAACACAATTCTTGCCAAATCCCCGACTCCAACACTTGCGACTGAGAAGTAAAATTAAGTCGCTTACCCGTCTTCAATTCCACTGCTTGAGAAACCAAAGGCATAAGCGTGTTAAGCAGAATCGCAAAGATGGCGATCCAGCTATACAGACGCTGATTTAGTTGGGTTCGTAGCATGGAAACAAAAGAGATTTATGAATCAACACAAAGACAGAAATTCTATCTGTTTGGGAATTTTAACCGATGTCGCCACTGGCTAATTGATTAAAATCAGTTTTTAAATAGGCAAACTGATATTTAAATTCAGAATTCCTGAAAATGACTGTGCCTGTTAACATTTCAATTGGGAGTGCGAATGGGGAAAAACGGGCACAGGGCTAGGCTATCGCTAAAGGAAAGCATCTTTGCAAAGATGCTTCGTTGCGTCAGTGAGCAGCGTGCTGCTCGAAACCTTGACTACACCGTCAAGGCCCGCCGCAGCGAATTTTGGACTGCCGCACTGTAAGCGGCTTGCAACAACGCCATGTGCCCGCGAGTTTATCCAATTCGCCCATTCCCGAAGGGTTCAAGCCAGAACGCATGACGGACAGCGTTGTAGCTCTTGCCGACGCACCAGCCTCGGCGGCGAACTACGCCTTGCGATCCCACCATTTGGCTCGAACGCATCTTCCGATTTAAATGTTAACAGGCCCGAGCTCAGTTTCCTTTGCGGTATCAGCTTTTGCGCACAATGACTTGATGAAGTATTTCAGCCAGTCGAGATCCAAATCAGGCCACACATGATAAGACCGCATAAATCAACAACGAAAAAAATCCAGAAAAACTGACTGCACTTAGCAAAGTTTAGTACATCAATTATTAAGAACGAAAATTCCTAAGATTTCACTCGCATCCAACTTACTTCATCGATTGTCGCTTTTCAAAACGCATCTGAGATACATGTGAGTTCCTCACCCAAATGCTCTCATGCGTTGATGGGTAATGGCGCCTTCGACAACGACAAGGTCATCCATACTGACTTCTCAGCATGGATGACTTGCGCATAATGCGTGAGCGAAATTCTTCAAAAACTGGATTAGCTTCGCTGTTGACGTAGTGCGCTCAATGCACCAAACGTCGCTAAAGCCAAAGCCACACAAGCACCGCTCGGTGCGTCAAAATACCAAGATGCACTAAGTCCTACCGCTGCTGCCGCAATCGTTAAAGCAATCGCTGATCTCAACGACAATCCGCGATGCACCCACAAGGCTGGACTAATCAAGCTGGCGAACACCACAAATAAGCCAAGTATCGGAACTGCCATACTGGCGATCACAGCAAAGAGTGGATAAAAAATCAGATCCTTCTTTAACGATGACTGCGCCAACAACAAAACCAGACCAAGAACGACTGCACAAGCCGCTAATGAAGCGACTTGTGGCCAGCTTGCCCACAGCATGTCGGCAGCCAACAATTCCGCCATTCTTTCCCGACCATGCGCATCGATACGCGCCCCCAATAAAGACAAACTGGCGCCCGCGACATACACTAATCCAATCAAGGCTTCACGCTGAGCTGGCCAGCGTTTTGCCATTCCCGCCACCAAACCTGCACACAGTAGCGCGCCCATCGCTGCGAAAACTTGGGTGGTGACAGCATTCGAATCATGCAACAAGACAGACACCCAAAGTGCCGCTGCGGCGGCAGCTTGCGCCAGCGCCAGATCAATGAAAACTACACCACGCGACAAGACTTGCACGCCCAGCGGTGCTAATGCCATGACCCCAAACGCTAGCGCTAGGATAGGCACTAAAAACCACCACTCCATCATTTGACTTTCACCTTCAGCAAACTATTCACCAGTTGATCGAACCATGTTACTAACGCATCACTTGCTAAGGGATTTTCTGTGGTCGCTGGCAAAATCAGTAATGGTGCTTGAATACCGGTTTGACTAGTCAACCACTTTGCTGCACGCGGATCTTGGTAAGCTGCCACCACCACTGCTTCGACCGGCGTAGCTTGTAGCAAACTCAATTGCCGCTGTAAATGTGCTGGTGTTGGTGCCATCCCTGGTTTCGGTTCCAAATCACTGATTTGCTCGATACCCAGCCAACGCCACAAGTACGCAAAGCTTGTGTGTTGAGACGCTACCCGCATTCCCTTGAGCGTTGCAGCACGCTTCTCCCATTGCTGGACTTGCTGCGACCACATTTGGCTGAATGCTTGTGTACGCTGATTGATCGCCGACGCTTCTTGTGGAAACAGAGTAGCAAAGCGTTTGGACAAGGCCTGCGCCACTTTCAAAAAGCGATGCGGGTCGGTATGAAAATGTGGATTTCCCTCGGCATGCACATCGCCTGAAAATGGTGTTCCAAGCACACCGGGGCGAGGATCAATCATCTCGACCTGTTCTGACGCGAAAAACATGCCTTGCGCACCATTCTGCACCTTTGAATTACCTGCGCGCTGCTGCAACATCGGCAGCCAAGCAGATTCTAATTCGCCCCCTGTGCAAACCGCGACATCCGCACTTCGCAATTGCGCGATCAACGCTGGTCTAGCTTCAATATGATGCGGGTCCTGTTTGGAATGCGTCGCCACATGAATACTCGCATTGGGTAGCAGCACGCGCGTCAATGCTGCCCATTCGGGTTCGCAGGCGAAAACCGTTGTCGTCTGCGCCCCTGCGTTAGCGATAAAGGCACTACTAATAACAGCTATTGGCAATACAGTTTTGAGTTTAAAAAGTATGTGCACCGTGCGCTCCAAAACTAAATATGGTTTGTAGTTGTACTGACCGTTTTGTGAAGTGATCCATTCCATAGGCGTCACGCTGCTGCGCTACTTGCAAACGCACAACTTGGCGATGGCTTTGTTTCCACGCCAAACTCACGCTGTCTTCTTTTAGTCGACCAGCATGAAAGTGATCACCGTGTGGGGTGCTGACTTTCAACCTATCCATACGACCACCGATTTCCCACGATGGATCAAAACGCCACACCAAGCTAATCGAGCTTGCATAGTGTTTATCAGATGGCGTCGCGAACCGATTCAATTGTGAGACACGCGCAAATTCGGCATTGAATTTAATCTGCTCACGTTGATTGTTTCCATCTGGCGACCACTTCCAAGTCAAGTCCGCCATCCACATTTTTTTGCCCTGGAACAGCGCACCGTGGGCGTGATTATGTTCTTCTTCACCATGCTCTTCGCCTTCGTGATCATGATGGTTGTGCTCGTCCTCAAGCAGCGCCTCACGTTTGTTATGAACACGCGACAAACCAACTTGCCAGCTATGCGATAGACCGACGTCACCTCCCAGTTTGGCTGTCAAAGTGCCAATCCCAAACTGCGGGCTTGGTATCGCTTCTTGCACCAATTGTTTGCCACGAAACACCTCTGCACCAAAACTCAAATACAGTGCTGTCGGTGCCGTCCAATTCAGGCGCACGCCATCATCGAACCAATGACCGCCTAGAAATGCACGATACAACAAGGGGCGCTCCGAGAAATCATCGGCATGCGGATGCTGCTCGTTTTGATAGCCAATTTGTGAGCCGAAACGGCCGACACGCGCTTGCAAGCCGAAAGGCAAGACACGCGTTTGCAACCATGCTTCCTCTAATTCAGTTTCAATTTTTTTCTCATGACTATGCGTGGCAACACCAAATTGCGCGCTGAAGTAATCACCTAATGGCCCTTGCGCCATCACGTCACTATGCCCTAAAGCCAAGCCTGACTGACGCTGTCCCAAACCCAATTCCTTGGAGGTATGTGTCACATCAAGGACAGCGCCTAGCTTCCAATCCTTCATCTGTGCCATCGCCGGCGCACTCAGCAAAAAGCCAGTGCATATCAATACTTTTTTCATCGACTAATCCCCACCCATAATGCCGTAGCGGGAACAAAGCTCAAATCGCGGCGAGCCGATACGCTGGCTGATGCAGTGTTGAAATGGATAAGTTGGCGCGCAACAGGATCGGTGAAATAAATTTCATCTTTTGCACCGTTTGCACTAATCGCAGGCCAAGGCGCAGCAGCCGGCATGCTAGGAATTAATCCGACAATGCGCGATACATTGCTCCAAGTCGTACCTTGACGCTGGAGAATGCTGAGATTCCCTTTGCTATCCAAAATGTAGAAACGGTTGCCGCTGCGGTCAAAGCCAGAAGCGCGCTGTACCGTACCGTTTTCCCAACCGGCAATCGTGATTGCCGTCGCACTCGCGTTAGTTCCAGCAATGCTGTAGAAACGCGTTGTCACTGGCGCTGGCGCCGCACCTTCAGATCCGATGGCGATGAATTGCTCCGGCGCTTTGACATGTCCCATCAAGGTTCCAATACGAATTGGTGTCGGAATTTTCTTGTCGGCGACCGTATTTGGTCCAGTATGTTCAATTAACATGACGCCATCCATACAACCCACAGCAGTGAATTTACCCGCTGTAAAACTACCATGCATGCCATTGCAACGTGTAGCCAGTTGCCGATCTGAAGTATAAGTATTGCCATTGCGTTGATATAGCTGCACATGCGTCGGTAAGGTATCGCTCGCATCGGCAGCGCGACTAACGCTGAGAATTTTATTGTCGATAGGCTCTGCAAAACCGTGAATAGAAAAGTTCAAATCGAAACCTGCTGCAACCGCGCCGCTAGCAATCGACGCATCGGTAATTAATCGAACGCTGGAATTCTTAATTGGGGTAACGGTGCTATCACCATCAAAAAATATCGCAGCTTGTTTGCCAACTTGAACGTCATAATGGGTTGGACGAGAACCAGCTAATTTCCAACTCATGAGCTTTGATCCCAGCTTGTAATCATGTAAGTGATTTACATGATCTTCCTGCCAAACACCACCATCAACAAACTGCACCAAATCTTGCGCGCGTTGAGTTGCAACGACATAGCGACCATTCGGGCTAGGGTACAAACTAGCGCCGGCATTATCCAATTGATGTGTAGCCTCGGTAACGTGATTATCCAAATCGCGCAAAATCAGATTTTTACTGTCTTTCTCTGCAATCGCAAGGCGCCCTGCTGTATCAATCGTAACTGCAGCATCGTCCTTCTTCTCTGGCGCAGCACTATCACCTCCACCACAAGCCGACAGCAAACTTGCCAAGCTGAGCGCAAGTAAGGTTTTTACTGGCTGGAACTTAATTTTTTGTTTCATTAACAACTCTCCTTAATCTTTTATTTCAATATTAGATAAAACGAATGCGGGGTGAACACTTGGTGTTGATCATGGTGTTCGAAGCAGGTTTCAACGACAGCTAAAACTCTGCTAAATTTGAAAATAAGCCGACGATAAGCAACAAATAGTTATATTTAAGAGATTTTTAGCAAAGATAATCAATTCAACAGAATTGCGGCAATGCAGTCTATTTCAGATATACACATCTTTATTGCTAGACTAAATTACAGCACCAATTTGCAACAGGGTTGCATAATAGAGCAAAAAAAATTTTCATGCAACACAGTTGCATTTAATTTTCCACTCCACTAAAATTCACCAATTGCAACTGTGTTGCAGTAATTTTTATCGGATCAAGGCGAGCAGCACTCGCTATGAAGTTTATTTTTGATAAATAAACACTGCCCTCCGCAAACATAAATCCAAGGAATTAACGTTGAAGCTCTTAATTAAAATCGGCGACTATCTCGGTGTAATAGCATCCGCACTCTGCCTACTGCACTGCGCCTTAACTCCGATCGCTTTGCTGATTCCCTTCCTCACGCAAATTCCTCATCACGATGACTTCCACATTTGGATGATCGCGGTGGTCGCCTTGCCTATCGTTTTTTCCTTACTACCTGGTTTTGCTCAACATCGACAAGCGGTGGTTCTGTTGTTTGGATTGACTGGTTTTATTTGTTTTGCGGTATCGGTCTTTTGGGTCGGTCCGCGCTATGGCGAATTAGCCGAACTGATTCTGGCGAGTATTGGAGGCGTCAATTTAATCATTGCACACGTCAAAAATCGTGGCTATTGCAAAGCCTGCGCAATGTCTCACTCATCGCTCGGCGAACGAGTTTCAAGAAACAACAACACGTAATACCGACTTCGTTTTCTCTCAAAATTGAGGCTACACATGACATCTACCCTACTTCCTGTCACGGTTTTATCCGGCTTCCTAGGGGCTGGTAAAACAACTTTGCTCAATCATATTTTGAACAACCGTGAAGGCCGCCGCGTTGCTGTGATTGTCAACGATATGTCTGAAGTGAATATCGATGCAGACTTGGTACGCGAAGGTGGCGCACAGTTATCGCGTGCAGAAGAAAAGCTGGTTGAAATGAGCAATGGTTGCATCTGCTGTACTTTGCGAGAAGACCTTTTAATCGAGATTCATCGCTTAGCACAAGAAGGTCGCTTTGATTACCTTTTGATCGAATCGACTGGTATCTCAGAACCGATGCCGGTGGCAGAGACTTTTACTTTCCGCGATGAAGAAGGACGTAGTCTTTCCGACATCGCCCGTCTCGACACAATGGTGACGGTTGTCGATGCGTTTAACTTTTTACGCGATTACAAATCGACTGATTCGCTACAGGAACGTGGTGAATCCATGGGTAACGAAGATGAACGCAATGTCGTTGATCTGTTAATTGAACAAATCGAATTTTGTGATGTGATCGTGCTCAATAAAGCCGACCTCGTTAGCCAAACCGAATTCGAAGAACTGCATGCCATTCTGCATAGTTTGAATCCACGTGCAGATATCGTTCCCGCAAGTTTCTCAAGAGTTGATTTAGATCGCGTCTTAAACACCAAACGATTTAATTTTGAACAAGCATCCGCCGCTCCTGGTTGGCTAAAAGAAATGCGTGGCGAGCATATTCCAGAGACAGAAGAATACGGTATTCGCAGTTTTGCCTATCGTGCACGCCGTCCATTTCATCCACAACGATTTTGGCAAAAAATTCACCAAGGCATGCCCGGGGTTATTCGTTCTAAAGGTTATTTTTGGCTAGCGACACGGATGGAATTAGCAGGAGAATGGTCGCAAGCTGGCAGCATTTGTCGTCATCATGCGGCAGGCTTATGGTGGTCCGCAGTTGAGCGTGCTGAATGGCCACAAGATCAAGAATATCTTGATCGCATTCTTAATAAATCGATTGCGCCATATGGTGATCGACGCCAAGAATTGGTCTTTATCGGTATCCAAATAGATCAAGAAGCGCTGTCCTCAGAATTAGACCAATGCTTACTCACCGATGCAGAAATGCAAATGGGTGAAGCTATGTGGAAAAATTTTGCGGATCCATTTCCAGCGTGGATCGATGATGAGGGTGACGCAGAAATCGATTCAGAAGTCGAGGGTGAACATGCTTGACCTTGCCGATTCTAGCGTGAACGCTACAAGTATATTGGGTCAATCACTTTCACCAATTTTTGATGAGAAAGGATTGATTCCATGCGTCACACAAGAACTACATAGCAAACGGGTCCTGCAATTTGAGTGGATGGATAGACGTGCATATGAACGCACGATTCAAACTGGATTGGCTCACTATTTTATTAACCATCGTCGCGGTATTTGGCGTCGCTATCCAAGACCAGTAGGTCGATATCTTGTCAAAGAAATTCTCTTGAACGAAGATCAAAACTGTTTATTGCTCATCGTCGATACATCGCACGAAATTTCACACAGTACATCGCATAACAACGGCAACGCCACCATCGTCAATTCCAGCTTTCATCGTGAATTTGATTGGCAGGATTAGGGCTACAAGCAATCGCTTAAACACATAGTTAGATCGTAATACTGATTTAAGAAACAAGAGACACAATGATTGATTTTAATTTTATCTTTCGCAAATATAGAGGTGCAGCAATTGGCTTATTCTTTGCATCCCATTGTCTTGCACCAGTACCGGTCATTGCACAGCAAAAAACGCCATTACATGCGCATGTCCATGGGCAAGCGCAATTGCAGCTGGCGATCGATCAAACGCAATTGAGCATGAGTTTTTCTAGTCCGCTCGACAATTTCCTCGGCTTTGAACGCGCACCGAAAGACGATGCAGAGCAAGAAAAAGTTAAACAACTTTTACATCAGCTAAACAATCCATTAGCGTGGTTTAAATTAAGCGACACTGCGGAATGCCAAATCAAGCAATTAGAAATTGATGCGCCTGCACTCACTGGCAAACAGAAGAGTGACGAGCAAAAAAAACATGGCGACTTGCGCTTTGAATTAGATTTGCATTGCAAAAATCCACAACAGCTTCGCAGCATAACGGCGTTGGTGCTGAACCAATACAAAGGCATCAAGCGATTAAAGTTGGAAGTAGTTGCAGCAATAGCACAAACAACGGCACAAGCAACTGCACAAACAAGTGTTCAACACGCCAAAACACTACACCACGATGACGCAAGTTTTGTTTGGTAAGTTTTGGTGCTATTGATGAAATCTCCAACTAGCATACAAATGCAGAACCCAAACATGGCTGAATCAAACCTAGTGCAAGATGCGGGCGCAGATCTCGTGCCAAGCTGCCCACAGCATCTAAGCGAGAAGACCCAGCCTTTACTGCAAATAAGTGATATGCAGTTCAAATGGAAGTCGACAGATTCTCAAACAGAAGCGGCGCAGGTACAGATCTCCACATTCACACTCTCACGAGACGAACGCGTTTTTATTCACGGCCCCAGTGGATGTGGCAAGAGCACTTTGCTGAGTTTATGTGCTGGCATTTTGGAACCAAATAGTGGCAGCATTCGTCTCTTAGGCCAAAACATCAATACCTTAAAAAAGGCACAGCGCGATCAATTCCGCGTTGATCATTTGGGCATCATCTTTCAGCAATTTAATCTTATTCCTTATCTTGACTTGATCAGCAATGTCATGCTGCCGTGTCAGTTCTCTGCCCGACGATTACAGGCGGCATGTGCGACCACAGGTAGCAATCAAATAAGCGCTGCGATTGCGACTGAAGCAGTTAAGCATTTATTGGAACAATTAGGCATTGCACCATCGCATTGGAATAAGCCCGCTGGCAATTTAAGTATCGGTCAGCAACAACGTGTTGCCGCTGCACGTGCCTTAATTGGCAACCCACAATTGATCATCGCGGACGAACCGACTTCCGCTCTGGATGAAGCACATCAGCGTGATTTTATGGAATGTTTAATCACGCAATGTCGCTCCTCATCAGCCGGCTTGATATTTGTTAGCCATGATCTGCGCCTTACCAGTTTCTTTGATCGTCAAGTGAATTTCCTCGAATGGCAAACCAAAGCATGAAATCACCTCTTGGATACAGCTGGCGTGTGCTAGTAAAGATAGCCTTGCAGAGTGCATTGAACCGTCGTTACACATTGAGTTTAGTCGTGTTTGTGATTGCAATCTCTTGCACCCTATTACTGACGGTCGAGCGGGTTCGACAAGATGCACGCACTAGCTTCTCACAATCAATTGCTGGTACAGATTTAATCATCGGTGCTAGAACCAGCCCAATTCAATTGATGCTGTACTCGGTGTTTCGCATTGGCGATGCGAGTAACAATATACGTTGGGAAAGTTATCAATCAATCGCTCGCCATCCTGCAATTGCTTGGACGGTGCCAATTTCTTTAGGAGACTCACATCGCGGATTTCCTGTCCTTGGTACCAGTGCTGCCTACTTTGAACATCTGCGTTATGGTCAACAACAAAAGCTGCGCTTACGTGCGGGTAGCTTCTTTCAAGACGGTGCAGATCACGTCTTTGGCGCGGTTATCGGTGCAGAGATTGCGCAACAACTCAGCTATCAAATCAATGACGAGATTACTTTAAGTCATGGGATGGATGCGCAACAAGCACTGGAACATGCCGACAAAGCCTTTCGTGTGATCGGCATCTTAGAGCGAACTGGCACACCCGTTGATCGCACCGTACACGTCAACCTACAAGCCATTGAAGCTCTGCATCTAGATTGGCAAGCAGGTGCGCCCATTCCACAATTTTCGATTGCGGCCGAACATGTGCGTAAGTTCGATCTAGAACCGCAACAAATCACGGCGGCACTGATTGGCTTAAAAAATCGTAGTGCTGTTTTTCGTGTTCAACGCTCGATCAATAATTTTGGCGAAGAAGCTTTACTAGCGGTGATTCCAGGTGTTGCGCTTGATGAGTTATGGCAAATGTTAAGTCAGGTAGAGCAGCTTCTTTTTGGTATTGCAGCACTGGTCGGCTTAATTAGCTTTTGCAGTTTGATCGCAGTGATCTCTGCCAGCTTAAACGAACGTCGGCGCGAATTAGCGATATTGCGCGCCGTTGGCGCAAGTCCCGTCCACATTGCCATCTTATTGTTGGTAGAAAGCGCAATGCTCAGTCTAATAGGTATTGCTTGTGGTGTGCTTTTAGTGGATTTGTTAAGCCTACTTGGTAGTGCACATTTACAAAACCATTTCGGTATTTCACTGCAACTTAGCTTGATTCGTAGTAGTGAAATAGGCTCACTCGCCCTACTCCTCGGTGCCGGTTTATTGGCGGGAATGATTCCAGCTTGGCGCGCCTATCGATATACGCTCAATGACGGTCTGTCGAATCGGCTATAGCAAATTGAATTTAACTTTCACTGAATAATATGAAAATATCCGTAAAGCTCGTAAGCGTCGTTATCCTCATTACCCTAGGTGTCATCGCTTGTATTCTCGCGCTGTCTGAACTAAGCATGGCGCAGACCAAAGAAATCGACAGCCTGAAAAAAAGCAGCACACAAAAAGCAAATTCCAATCATGACACCAACAAAACCTACCAAGTTGGTGATCGGCTAAAACCAAATAATCAAGCCAAGTCGGCGACGCTGGATACAACAAGCAAGACTACTAGATTTAAGACCATCTCATGGGAAGAACTCATTCCCGCTGACTGGGACCCCAGTGCTGATTTTAAGAACATGGATCTTGGCAATTTTAACGATGCAGATCCACGTGCAATTTCTGCGCTTCAAAAACTCAGAAAAGCTTGGGACAACGCGCCAACCAATCCTTTGCTCAATCAACAGCAAATACGAATTCCTGGCTTCGTTGTTCCACTCGATATCGAGAACGGCAAGGTAGGCGCTTTTCTGTTAGTCCCCTATTTTGGTGGATGTCTACATACACCACCGCCGCCAGCTAACCAAATTATCGAAGTTCAATTAGCACAGGCGCAACCGATCAAGACTATGGATGCCGTTTGGGTTTCTGGTCAGCTTGAAAGTGTTCGCAGCCAAACCGAACTTGGCACCGCGGGCTATCGACTCAATGCGGTCAAAGTCACACCTTATAAAGAAACGAATCGACGCTAAGTCTTCAACCTTTTTTTACCACTATTAGTCATAACATTTCCTACATTGCTTAATATGAAACCATCAACCAATACCGCGTTCGCTTTACTACTCGCTAGTCTCTATCCACAACTATCTAGCGCGCAGGCGACATCCGATAGTCTATCAAACCTTAAAAGCGACGAAGCAGTAAGCACAACAGCGCATAAGGCGTCGTCCGAAAGAGTTAATGAGATTGAACCGCAGCAAGTTCACATTCAAGGCCACAAACAATATCGACAATTATCTGTTGCAGGTGCTACCAAGACGGATAGTTTATTGATCGCACTACCGATCAGTGCCCGTGTACTTAGTGCCGAACTATTACATGATACCGGTGCAACCACACTACGCGACGCATTGGATTTGAGTAGTGGCATACAACGTCAAAGCAATCTTGGTGGTTTATGGGATAGCTATGCGATGCGCGGTTTTACTGGCGATCCCAATTTTGGCTCTGACTATATGGTTAATGGTGTCAACTCTAGTCGTGGCTATAACGGCGTGCGTGACAATGCCAATACCTACGCGATTGAAGTGTTAAAGGGACCAGCCTCTGCTTTATATGGACGTGGAGAACCTGGTGGCACAATCAATATTTTGACGAAGAAACCACGTTTCGATAATGCATTTCAAATGGATTTTCAGCTAGGTAGCTTTCAAGAAAAACGTCTCGCTGTCGATTTAACTGGTCCTATCAATCAACAATTCGCATATCGACTCAATCTCGCGCGCGAATCGAGCAATAGCAGCCGCGACTATCTCAACAGTGACAAACTCTTTGTCGCGCCGTCTATGCTTTGGCGTATCAATGATCACACCACACTATCCTATGAAATCGAAGCAAGTGAACAAAAATCGCCATTTGATCGCGGTGTAGTTGCGATCAAAGGTCAACTAGGAGTCTTACCTAATTCACGTTTTTTAGGTGAGCCAGGCGATGGTCGCATGCAAGTCAAATCGCTGGGACATCAAGTATTTTTTCAACACGATTTGAATTCACAGTGGGTATTGCAGTCTGGCTTATCTTATCGCGACAGCGAAATTCAAGGTTACTCGACAGAAGCTAGTACCCTGCTTGCGGATAATGAGACTTTGCGTCGTCAACGACGTTATCGCGATTTTTCCGCTTCCGATCGTAGCGCTAGAATTGAATTAGCTGGCAAACATACTATCGCTGGTATCCAACACCAAAGCTTATTTGGTATCGAGCACGTGCAATTTGCCGACGAGCGTGTACAACTGCGACGCAATCCTTCCAATAGCAATCCGTATAGCATCAATATTTTTCGACCTGTATATGGAAAACAAGCAGATCCACTAGCGCTCTCCATCAACACCAAAGAAAATCAAGAAGCCAATGCGCTCTACTTTCAAGATCAAATTGATTGGAATGCGCAATGGAAAACATTGATAGGTATGCGCATAGATCGCTACCAACAAGGCGTAGAAAATCGTCGCTCAGCAGTGGTAAATCAACAATCCTTGCAATCGCATAGTCCGCGTATTGGCGTCGTCTACCAATCGGCTCCGCATCTTGCATTCTACTTATCAGCATCTAAAGGATTCCGACCCAACAGTGGCGTCAGTATTAACAACACTGCCTTCCAAGCTGAACAGAGCGATTCTTACGAGTTAGGTATGAAGTGGGAAAATCCGCAAAAAAATCTTTCTAGTACGATTGCAGTTTTTAATATCGACAAAAAGAATGTCCTAACGACCAACCCCGTTAACACCGACTTTTCGGTCACAGCTGGAGAACTCAATAGCAAAGGATTAGAACTTGACCTCGAAGGCGAACTCAATACAAACCTAAAACTAGCCGCTGCCTATGCTTACACCGACGCCAAGGTCAGTCGCGGAGACAATTTAATTTTGACAGGCAGTCGTTTTCCTAACGTGCCACGTCACAGTGGCAATCTGGTTCTCAAACAAAACTTTCAGTTGGCAGGCCAAACAAGTGGAGTAGGATTGGGCATACAGTACATCGGAGAACGATACGGCGACGTTGCTATCAGTAGTCAATTTGTGCTACCAGCTTATACGACCGTCAAGCTGTTGGCCGACTACCGCATCAATCGTCAGATGCAATTAAATCTTCAAGTGAATAATCTATTCAACCGCCAATACTATGCTAGCGCTTATAGCCAATTATGGGTGCAACCTGGCAGTGAACGACAAGTGCGTGTGAACTTGCGTGTATCGCTTTGATTTACTGGCATCGTTCAATAAATGAGAAATACAATTTGGACGAGACTCATTTCGTCCAAATTGTGATTTTAGGATTCACTATTTTAGGAAGGATTTTGAGCTGAATTTAAGGTGCAATTTCAGTTTAAATCACACTCAAACTTCATCCCAATCAACAAACTACTATGACTACCAGCAACAACCTACGCAATAGAATTAGCGCAATTGATAGCCTACGTGGAATGATCATGTTACTGATGCTCGTTGATCATGTAAGAGAAACGATTTATTTACACAAACAAGTCGCCGATCCGATGCTGGTTGAGCAAACCGATCCTGCGCTTTTCTTTACCCGTTTTAGTGCACATTTTTGCGCCCCGATTTTTGTTTTTCTAGCGGGACTATCTGCGTGGCTATACGCCCATCCAGCACACCTACATGGTGGGCAGCGTGACGCCACCGGCTTCTTAGTAAAGCGTGGTGCGTTTCTCATCTTATTAGAATTCACCATCATCAACTTTGCTTGGTCGGGTCACTTCCCGCCAAACATCTGGTATCTGCAAGTCATTTGGGTGATAGGTTTAGCGATGATCAGCTTAGGCTTGCTACACAAGTTACCGCTGCCTTTATTGTTTAGCATTGGCTTATTGATCGTCGCTGGACACAATAGTATTAGCGATATCAAACTAAGTCCAGACCATCCTGCTTACACGATTTGGACAGTGATGTTTCAACGTGGCTTTTTACTTGAGCCATTTAATATGATTAAAATTAGTTACCCGCTACTGCCTTGGATAGGCATCATACTAATTGGCTATTGTTGTGGGCCGCTATATCAGCAGACGATCCAAAGTAAACAACGGCAAACTTATCTGTTGGCGATTGGATGTGGCGCGCTTGCGGCCTTATTACTACTACGTAGCTTCAATATCTATGGAGAAAATCAAGCGTGGCAACAGCATCAAGATATTGTCATAACTGTGATGTCATACTTAAATTTCCAAAAATATCCACCGTCTTTGCTATTTAGCTTACTCACGATTGGCTCTGGCTTGATTTGTCTTGCTTGGTTAGAACGGCGCCAATCTCGCTTTACAGAATTTTGCGCAGATATTGGCGCTGCACCGATGTTCTATTACATCTTGCATTTGTACTTGCTATTGATTTTGCAAACGATCTTAGTAAAAGTATTTGGCGCCAATCATGGTGCGCGGTTTGGCGTAGAACATGTCTGGCAAGTATGGCTTTGTGCAGCATTGTTAGTGCCTGTGCTGTACTACCCTTGCCGACAATTTGCGCGATATAAACGTCAAAGCAAACAAGCTTGGATACGTTATTTGTGAAATACAAAGATGAATCGACGCATCGTAAATGACGATGCGTCGATACTACTGGCTGCGCTGCGATGAGCAGTATACAGCGTTCATTCAGCCAACTCCTTGCCGAATCAACGCATAGTCAGCTCAGAGTCAACTCAGCGACGATTCAAATCATCAATAGCATCGATCACCATACTGGTGCCAATCGCAATCAACAGAATGTCATTTGCTACGCGTACATATTTATGACCAGAAGGTGGTGCGCCAATGACAGAAATAACGCGTTGAGGCACATCCTCATAAATCACGTCTCTAGGCAAAGCGGCACCACGTTTCCATTTTTTGGCTTGGCCAGGTGGCAAACATCCATTCTGTTTTTTGGCTAAGCCTGGTGGACAGCCTTTACTGCGAAATTCATTGGTGTAGTAATCAACCACGAGTGTTCGTTGTTGCGACGTGAAATAATGACTCGCTACTTGGCGTTCGCCTCTATCACTTTGACGTCGATCATCGTCACGGTCTTCTTGTCTATCATGTTTATCGTGCTTGTCATGTTTATCATGACCCTTACCATGCTTTTGGTCCGACTTACCTTGATCGAGACTCAGCCAACTTGGTTGTTTGGCGATCGTCGGTGCAGAAATCAGCATGGCGCCAAGTGCAATACACAAGGCTTTACGTACGTTCATTGAAGATTTCATCATTTGTCTCCTAATACTTAAAAGTCCATCATAGACCTAACATAGAGTCGCGTCCAGTTACGAATAGTCTTGATCAAT
Source organism: Affinundibacterium baiyunense (assembly GCF_018139645.1). Lineage (GTDB taxonomy): Bacteria > Pseudomonadota > Gammaproteobacteria > Burkholderiales > Burkholderiaceae_D > Undibacterium > Undibacterium baiyunense. The sequence continues at coordinate 67,823 of NZ_JAGSPM010000005.1, read as the reverse complement.
TCTAAAATTGATCACTTTATTCATCTAGCCAAGCGATCCAACCACGCCTGAATTTCAGGTACACGTTCTCGTTTGAGCTTGATTTTATACTCAATCGCTGCGATCACGGATTGCAGTTCACCACGCGCACTCTGATCTAAATTGGCGTCGGCGTATGCATTAAGCTTGCTAATCATTTGTGGATTGGATGAACTATTTGCCAGTGATGGGAAGAAGCGGCTACGTGATGTGGCATCCACTCGGTCATTCACTTTCGCCATATTGGCAATCGCAAAATCAAATGCCATATCAGGATGATTTGCCGCAACTTGTCGAATCATCGCGGCACTTGTGGTCAATCCTGGTTCTTCGGTCAAAGCTAAATCCAATGCGCGTTTCGCTAAGATTTTGTCCTCGCTTGCGGCAAGCAATTCATAGAGGTTTTGTTTTACCAATGCCGATTTTTCTGCTTTAGCTTTTTCATGCAAAATCTGCCACGTAGCACTGTCAGCGTGCTCTGCAACAATCCCCAAAATGAGTAAACGTAAAGCTGCTGGTGCTGCACTAGCATCACTATCCATCACCGCAAAACGTCGACGCGCTTCGGCTAATACGCTGGGCTCGCCCATACTTCCCAATACAGAAATCATCGCCGCACGTGTATTCGCAGTCTGTTCAGCTTCGTTTTCTTGCGCTTGCCAACCTAGCTGCTGCATTAGCGGCAATAGGCGTTGGAACGCCCATTGTTGGAAGACTTTTTGACGCGTTGGATCGTCCTGCAAATATGCATGAATCGTCGAAAAAACATTGGCGATTTGGTTCCACACATGCGGACTCATATCTGCCGATAAGTTTTTCGCCAAATCTAAATAAGCATCAATCGATTGATGCCCAGTCAAACCCAGATTCCAGCTATCTGACAAAATTCCAAGCTGATCGATCGCACCAATATCACTAAAGTTTTTGCGCAACTCGGTAAAAACTCGCGGAGCATAAAGTGTACGGTAATATCCCATTTGACCTGCGTTGACCACGACGGGGCCGCAAGCGGGCAACTGCAAACTCGCTTTACCATTGACGACCAAGGTGTTACCGATCACCTTGGTTCCTGCCACTTGTGCCACTACCGGCACGCGCCAATGCAAAGGTTTCTTATTCGGTAAGTCCTTTGAAAACTCACCCTGACGCAAGCTAATAATCGATTTTCCGTTTTTGCAAACGACATCATCCACATAAATTAAAGGTACACCAGCTTGTTCAGTAAAGTCTTTGGCGATTGCCACGATAGGCTTGCGTGCCGCCTTTTCCACTTGTTTCCACAAGTCGCGCGATTGTGTGTTGCTGTACGCATGCGTGCGCATATATGAGCGCACTGCTTGTCGCCATGCATCGGCACCGACATAGTTCTCTAACATGCGAATCACCGCCTCACCTTTTTGGTAAGTGATGCTATCAAACGCTTGACTAGCTTGATCGACCGTTTCGATTTTTTGTACAACCGGATGAGTGCTCGCCAATGCATCTAAGGCAATCGCCTGTTCACGAACCGAAATTGCATTAAACTCTGGCTGCCACTCGGGATGCAATCGCATCATGGTTCGGTTTTCCATCCACGACGCAAAGCCTTCGTTTAACCATAAATCATCCCACCATTGCATAGTCACCAAATTACCAAACCATTGATGTGCAGCTTCATGTGCTGCCGTGACAAATGCGAGTTGTTTATCCGCTTGCGTTGAAAAGCTTGGATCAAGCAAGATCGAGCTTTCAAAGGTAAAAATCGCGCCCCAGTTTTCCATCGCACTAAAGAACTGGCTTTGTCCTGGTGCAGCAATATTATCTAATTTTGGCAGAGGATAACGGGTGCCGAAGTAGTCATTAAATTCACGCAAAATCCCTTTCGACTCTTCCAACACATAACGGGCTTGATCGAGGCTACCACGTTTCGCAATCACGCCGATTTCTGTACCATCCGCCATCACAGTGGCGCGTTCAAAATCGCCCACACTTAAGAATAAAAGATATGTCGACATCTTGGGCGACTTCGCAAACTTGACCACGCTAAATCCATCACCAAGGTCGGTACGCGATAAGACGGGCATATTGCTCACCGCCATGTGCGCCTGCGGTACGATCATCTCGACGTTGAAGGTGGCTTTGTGAACAGGCTCATCCCAAGAAGGAATCACACGTCGCGCATCCGAATTTTCGAACTGTGTATACAGCGCTCGTTGCTTGCCTTGTGGACTATCGTAATCGAGTGAAAATAATCCCACCGCTTGCGTGCCGATTAGCCCATCGTATTCAAGTTCTAGTCTGTATTGGGCGGGCTTTAAGCGCTGCGAAAACGTGAACGTAGCGGTTTGCTGATCTGCGTTGATCTCCACCTTTGCATCATCGCTAATGCTTTTGCCGTTCTCGTCTAGTAAGCGTATTTTCTTAAAAGTGAGATCCGTCGCATTCAGTGTGATGCTGTGACTGGCGTTCAATACCATTAAACGTATGCCGACTTTTGCTGAGAAGCGCGCCTGTGCTGCATCTGGCTTGATGGATACATCGTAATGAATCGGCCTTACATGGCGCGGTAGCTGGGTGTTTACTTTGCGATAATCGACCTTAGCGGATGCGATGTCAGGTGCCGCAATGGCAGGTGTGAACATGCTGCCTAGCAAGCTGCATACAGCCAACGATATCAAATGACGATTCATTTTCCCTTATCTCTCTATTTAATTTATTTTTTTGCTCAGTTACTTCAACTTAACAAGCCTAGATCGCATCAACTATTCCAAACTTGCGATGTTTAATCTAAGCTCGCGGTACGATAAGGATTGACCTCGGCAGCACCAACCGCGCTCGCTTGATTGCCCCAAGCATTACGGATATAAGTGAGCACCAGCGCGACTTCGGTATCGGTTAAAAATGGCGCGAATGGTGGCATGCTGTATGGACGTGGGTTGCCTTTGGTCACAGGAGAAAAACCACCCGCCAAAATAATGCGAATTGGATTACTCAGCGACTCCATTTGCAAAGAAGGATTGCCCTTAAGCGCTGGATAAATGCCAGCTTGCCCTTCGCCATTTTTACCGTGGCAATCAATACATTGCGCACGATAAATGGTCTCACCGGCTTCCATCATTTGCAGCATTTGCTCTTTCGATACGCTTGGTCTCGCAATTGCTCTATCCAAAAAATCGGGTGCGGTTTTTTCTTGCGGTGGCAACGATCGCAAATAATTCGCCATCGCTGCCGCATCTTGATCCGTTAAATATTGCAGACTCGCTTTAACCACTTCTGCCATCGGGCCATTCACACTTGATTGACGATTAACGCCATGCTGCAAAAGCTGACTTAAATCCACCGCACTCCAAGTCGACAAATTGAGTTCATGTTTCGCTACCAAAGAAGGCGCATACCAACGAATCCCCGCCATCTCACCACCAGAGAAATCATCGCTGCCTTTATTCGCACCAAACTGATTACGACTACTATGACAGGCGCTGCAATGCGCTAACCCTCGTACCAAATAGGCGCCACGATTCCATTCTTGGCTTTGCGCTGGCTGATAAGCTAACTCACCCGGTTTGAAATACAGCGCTCGCCACAATGCCAAGCCAGCGCGCTGATTGTAGGGAAATACCAAACGATGTTCGAGATTTTGTTGAACAACCGCAGGCTGGCTCTGCAAATAGGCAAATATCGCATCTGCATCCGCTCGACTAATATGCGTGTAATTTACAAACGGAAAGGCTGGATACAACAACTGCCCTTGCTTGCCACGTCCATTATGTAATGCATTCCAAAAATCCTCGGCAGTCCAATTACCAATACCGGTCTGCTTATCTGGTGTGATATTCGGCGTAATGAATTGACCAAATTCCGATTCCATCACGCGACCTCCAGCAAACGCTGCACCACCGCGTGTCGTATGACATGCCATGCAATCCGCAATTTTGCTTAAGTAAGCGCCGCGTTCCAAAATCGCGTTCGATGCATGGCGAGATGCTACTTGCTCGGCTTCATTACTAAGTTGGGTGTCCTGCTTACTCTGACTATCCTGCGAATGACTACTTTGCTTATCTTTACTCAAATCAGAATAAGCATCACCAAGACGATAACCATGCAAGGCAATCAAGACCAGTAGCAGCAATAGCGATACAATCAAGATTGCGCTGAATTTGAGCACCTTCTTAGCAAGGCTTGTTTTGTTCTTTTCGATAGCGTGACTCATGGCTTCATACTCCCGCAAGCAATTGGCAAGCTAAAATCTTTGCTTGCAGTAATCGCCTTAGTATCGACTGGCATCGTCTGCGCCGCGAGCCAAGCTGAGACAGCCGCAATGTCACTTGCATCTAATTGTTTAGCAACGGTTTGCATACAATCTGGTGCTGCGGCGTGACGACTACCGGTTTTCCAAGCACCTAACTGCGCTACCAAATAATCGCGCGGAAGACCAAGCAAACCAGGAATAAATGGCGCTACACCCGTCATCTTGTCGCCGTGGCAGGCGATACACGCTGGCAGCTTGCGCTCTGCATCACCAACTTTCACCAAGTAGCGACCACGCTCCATTTCGATAGGCGTAGCTTGACTCGTTTGTGGAGCGGCATACGGTGGATTTAAACTCGCAAAGTAATCGGCGATCTCTTGCAGATACACGTCATTCATGTGCGAGACCATATATGTCATCAACGGATAAACACGTTTTCCATCACGGAAATGGCGCAATTGATTCAACAAATAACCAGCTGGCTTGCCCGCAATACGCGGATAAAAACCATCACTTGTCGCCCGCCCTTCTTGACCATGGCACGCGACACAAGCTTTGACTCTTTGTTGCAGACTATCCAATTTTGTCACGGCTTGCGCATTTATAGTTTGTACACTTTTTTCCACTACTTGAGCATGGGCTTGATGGCTAAATCCCGCTAAAAAAATCAATCCAAAACTAATCGCGTGTCTCAGTTTTAAGATAAATGTTGTGGCGACGACCTTAGCCCTAGTCATTCGCTTAGTTCCTGATTCTGCTGCAAGGCCAGCAACTGCAAACAGTTTTTGTTCCATCATCATCTTTTCTATTCTTAAATCAAAAACGCTTGATATTTGCATGCCACCAACTGCGAATTGGTGACACCATCTATCAAGCGTCTTTTAAAACATGCATCATTTTTTGATGCATATTAACGTCTATTAGCTTCTATTAACTTCCATCAACTTTCGCTAACATCTATTTAGCACTACAAAACTCAACCCAACTTCATGCACAAAAATTTGCGATTGTATTTAGTTCGTCTCCTTACTCTTCACACTCGCACGTGAGATAGTTTTGTCAGCTAAACGCTTACTGGATTTAAGCAGTTCAATCTCATCACTCAAGATGTGCGCTGCTTCGATCAAATAAACATCTTTTGCTTCTTTACTAGCTTTTTCAGCCGCCAACTCTGCTGCCAAACTGCGTTCGCTGCCTTGCAAACCATCATCTTGCGTTGGCACTTTGCTTGTCTCCGCTTTTGCATCTGCTTTATCATCAGCCTTGCCTGCCACTTTCGATTTACCTTCTAAAGCAGCGCGGATTGCTTCACGTTCTTTGGATTTCTTCTCACGCGCATCACGTTCTGCACGGCGCTCCTCTTCATTTAAAGAAATCACTTTTTTCTCTTTTTGCTTTTTAAATTCAGCAATATCTTCTTTAATGAATTGGAACTCCTTGTCTTTCGCAATCCGCATTTCATGACGGACTTGCAGCATCGCTTGCACGTCTTTTAAATTGCCTAACGCTTGATAATTTGCAGGTTTAATCTGCACCCAAGGCAAGGCATTGTCATAGCTAGATTCACCATAACTATCGGCATCAGTAAAACTTGGATAAGCGATGTCTGGAGTGACGCCACGCAATTGTGTCGTACCACCATTCACGCGGAAGAACTGCGCAACAGTCATTTTCAAATCGCCATATTGCTGCTTCTCACTGCGTGCCATCTGATCCAAACTAATTACCGTCTGCACAGTACCTTTACCGAAACTATTCTCACCAATAATCAAGCCACGACCATAGTCTTGGATTGCAGCAGCAAAAATCTCTGAAGCAGATGCAGAACCACGATTAATCATCACACCGAGTGGACCATCCCAGGCAACCACGCCTGCGCTATCGCTTTCAACGTGGACTTTACCTTGTGAATTGCGCTGCTGAACTACTGGACCTTTGCCAATAAACAAACTGGTCAGCTCTACGGCCTCGTTCAAAGAACCACCACCGTTATCGCGCAAATCAATTAACACGCTATCGACTTTTTCTTTTTTCAATTCGGCTAATAGTTTTGCTACATCGCGTGTCGCACTCTTAAAGTTTTTGTCGCCACGACGACGTGCATCAAAATCTTGGTAGAAGGTCGGCAAGGCAATCACACCAATTCGGCGCGTACCGTCAGCTGACTTTACTTCTTGTATCGATTTCTTTGCAGCCTGCTGTTCTAAGGTAATCTTATTGCGTACCAAGACGACTTTTTTGTGCGCGCCATCTGGTCCCGCATCAGCCGGTAACACATCCAAAGTCACTGTCGTGTCTTTCGGTCCGCGAATCAGTTTCACCACGTCGTCTAAACGCCAGCCCATCACATCAACCATCGGGCCATCCGTACCTTGAGCAACACCAACAATACGATCACCGACTTTCAATTTACCCGACAAAGCAGCTGGGCTACCTGGCACCATTTCGCGCACTGTCGCCATTTCATCGCGATCCTGCAAAGTCGCGCCAATACCCGTCATCGACAATCGCATAGAAATATCAAAGTCTTCTGCTGCTTTGGGTCCCAAATAATTGGTATGCGGCTCTACCGACATCGCATACGCATTCATAAATAACTGAAACACGTCTTCGCTTTTCAGTTTATTCATGCGTGTTAGCGTGGTTTCGTAACGCTTTTCCAAAGTGGATTTGATAGCTGCTGGCTCTTTACCTGCAAGCTTTAATCGCAACCAATCATTTTTTACGCGTTGACGCCATAAATCACGCATTTCTTCTTCGGATTTTGGCCAAGGCTCTTTGTCACGCTGATAGCGATAAGCCTCTTTTTGCGAGAAATCAAATTCTGTATTCAGCAAACTACGTGCATAAGTTAAGCGCTCTTTAAAGCGTTGGTGATACAGATTAAACATGGCAAATGGTGTCGTTAAATCCTGCCCCAAAATCGCATCATCTAATTTATCGCGCGCTACAGAAAATTGATCGATATCGGATTGCAAGAAAAAGATACGGTCACCATCAAGTGACTTCAAATAGCGATCAAAAATCTTTTCCGACATCGCATCATCTAAAGGCGTTGCCTTATAGTGAAAGCGGGTAAAGAATTCCGCCGTCATATTCGCGGCTTGGATTTGCTGCGGCAAAGGCTGAAAATTCAGCGTCGCCTTCGCCGTATTATTGACGTCTGGTGCATTGACTGCGGCAATCGGGCCGGATTCCGCAATCGCAAAATGCGTAGAAACCACCAAAGCGATTACCATGCCTATTAAAGTCTTTTTCATGTTCTTTCTCCAGTTATTCGTAACGCAGCACAGGCATCGGACACAGGTTGATAATTATTTAACCTCAAAGCCTGATTGTACCTATCTAAATACGAATATTCTTCACCAATACAAATTAACAGCACGAGAGCGGCTTGATAACTTGCCTACTCCAAATTTCATAGAGTAGCAGCATATCACTTGTTTTGCTTTCCGACAGCCCACCAGAGCGTAGTTTCCGGCATTTTCATGCTGCTTTTTGTAACGCTTTGTTGGTGTGACCTGTTACAGTTTGTTAAGTTCACTTTGCTGATTGAGGGGAGCTAGCTAATTCTAGCTCTCACTAGCGAGAGAGCGATGAGGTAAGTTAGATTAAATTGGTGAATTACTTGTTGGCGATGCTTGGTAGATTTGCCCCCTCGCACTTTGGAGTATTTGGACTATTTACACTTTTTTGTTGATTTGCTTATGCCTAGGTTAGGTTTTTGAGAGGATCATTAAAATGAAATTGACAGTATGGGATTTTCAAAGCGGCTCAAACAAATTGCGCCATTCTCCACTATCCGTTATCTTTGCAAGATAAAATTTAAATAATTTTTTTAAAAAGATAATTCGCTCCAATGGAACAATTGCTCAACATCGTCACATCGGTCAGATCACGTTTTCTCAATAAATTTGTTGCTTTACTCAATGACTTTCGAGAAAGACATTCGCCATCAGCACCAGAGGTCTTAATGGAGCTTCAACGGAAAGATGCCTACCCATTCAGGCTTTATCGAGCGGACATACTTTCAAACGTCAATGGACATACTGAAATTAAAGAAGTGAATCCTGATTCATATCTAAACTTCGAACCATTCACCGTGACCACGGCAACTGGCTTACAGATTTTATTCCATCCAATCGCTTGGTATGGAACAGAATTCAAATGCAATACAGACTCATTTACCTCAGGTCTAGAGAATTGGACTCTACGATGGCTAGATCCCCATGACGAGCACGAGTTAGATGCTCATGGACTTCAAGGTGTAATTCATTCAGTTACGGCACCAACTGCGAATAATAATAACTGGGAGTTCACCGTAGACTTTGGTTCTGCGCCGATCGAGGCTATGGAAGAATTATTCGTTATGCTCGCCACTGCTGGAGTCACGAAAGTCGAGGTTTCTTCTTCCTGCATAGACTGAAATCTAACTTACTTTAAGGGCTAGGTACGTATTTTGTCTCCGCGTTAGACGCTTAAATTACCTGAACGAAAATCTTATTGAGCTTGCTCCCATTACTCAACTGTAACGCTTGGCCACGGTGAATCCGTGCCCCCTACGACAATAAGCTTGCAAGCAGTATTTCGGCGTTCTTATTTCAAGATTATCCAATTCGGATGTTCAAACAGACGTCCGTAATCATTCAAAGCATTGATAACTTTATGTGTCGCTTTTGCAGGTTGGCCTTTTGCTTTGCCAGTCACTACGTCTGCACCCTGCGTCATCTCGGCAATAATCTGATGTAACACAGCATCTGCTTCCGGATTGAGTTTGCAATTGGCGACTATGTTTGCAATTTCTGTATGAGTTATCTCGCCTAGTTGTTTGAAGTGTGTTTTGGATAAAGCTTGATGTTGTTTGCTAGCGATTTTTTTCTGAAACTCTGCATGTAGTGTATTCATGCTTTGTCGCAGGGGCGCATCGCTATTCCATTTTTTGCCTTGATTCAGTGACAGCTTACCGTGTTCACTACTGTGATGTTGGTGCTGCCGTGCTTGTGTCACATTGCCATAAAAAGACGCTGCACAAAAAGCTGCTAGTATTAGAATTTTTTTTGCTCATCTTCGCTTACCTCATCGTTGATTCAAAGTGAAATACATTGCCAATAGGAGCATCATCAATCCATCATAAATGAATGAATTCGCTCTTTGATGTAAACCATTATAGAAACAAGAGGAAGTCTTGCACGTTCGATGATTTTTACGCCTTAGGTTTACATGATGCACATCAAGCGATTGCGATTACAAAGCTCATCGCAGGAATCCTGTCGTTGACAACATCAACGATGTGCATGCACCAAACGGAATCCAAACACAAAACCCACACCTGCCAAGCCCCAAACGATAGCCGCGACAATTTCGAAAGTGTTGCGCAATTCTGGATGATTGATCATCAAAGGCCAAAATATCATTGATCGTAATAAGCAAATCGCTGCCATACCAGCTAATCCTGTGCGTAACAATGGCAAACGTCGTATGAGGCCCAATGCAGAAAATGCATATGCTGCACAAATCGCCATTAATGCAGTGATCATCATGGTACTAACAGGCGCCAGCCAAGTGCCTTCGCGTGCCGATTGCACAATCTGCGGTGGTGCGCCGAAGTAAGCGTACCAACTTGGTCCACCGAAGATAGCTGCGATATGAATAATCACGCCGATTACAGCAATGACGCCAGCTAGATAGACCCACCATTCTGAAAGTTTTTTCATATTATCTGCATTTGATTGTGTGATAAAAAACTAGACGCACGCACTGATTCCTAGCAATCAAAACCAATAATCTGCCACACACTTTCCATCACGCGGAAGATCATCGAACGTATCGAGTCCATCAAAATGATCTATCGGAATCTGAGCAACAGCATCTGGCTCAGCCAAACGTAAATTCACAGCGATACGACGGCGACCTTGTTCGTCTAATTGCAAACTACGCCAATATGCCACGCAACCACAATTAGGACAGAAGTGAAATTCTAGTGCTTTACCACGTACATAAGCGCGCGTGACTCCGCTGACGTGGATACCTTCATTTTCATAATCGTAAGCCCACAATACACCATAGCGCCGACACGCAGTACAGTTACAGGCGGTCGCGCCGTCGGGTTGGCCTGCAAAAGTCCAGCGAACTTCACCACAAAGACAAGCGCCTTTAATCAATTCGGACATCAACCTCTCCTTTGTTTACTGCTTCCCCAGCCTAGATATTTTCAATTTAAAAAGAAGTATTAGCAAGCGCGGCAAACTTCACTGCATGCGCTTTAACCAAGGCCAACGCTGTTGATAAGAATGCGCTTTTTGTTCATACAAATTTTGATGCGGTGTAAGCGAATTCATTGCTAAGACTCCTTGATACAAGATCTCAAAACCGTTGGGTGCATAGATCTCTTGTGGATTCATCCCCACACAAGTTGAAGGGATGAGAAAGCGATCGATGCCCTCTTGCACACTTTTTAATTCTGGATAGGCATGCCCAAAGTAGGATGGATACCATTGATGAACACGCGCTTGATTGCATACTTCGATATTGATGTTCAAATCCTTGAAAAGATCATTCACGCGTTCTTGATGCGCCTGCTCAGAAGTCGCTGACAAGTCATCATCAAAATAAAAGATGTCGTAATCTTTGATACCAAACGTCGGGTTTTGATTTGATTTACGATTCCAAACGGTTTGAAACAAACATCCCGCAACCAGCCAACTATCAGGCAGTGCGATGGCATCCCAACGGGCAAAAATTTCGGCATTTTTGGGGTTACTTAAAACGTCTTCAATGAATTGTTGCTTCATACGCTCGTTGTCGATATGTTTTCATCTATCAACAAATTCGACTTCAGCGATAAATTGTCGATTTCCATTTTGTTCTTTATAAAACACATCATGCTTGCCTTCGATCATAGATTTCATTTCGATAGAAGCACACTTGGCTGAATCCGTTTTTGCCGGAATACCAGTATGAACGGTCAAATAAATCGTTTTTCCTTCGATCTGAGAAGTTATTCGTCGGCACACTATTCCTGAATTCAAGTTGGTGGGATTTGAGGTGAACTTCTTCAATCCACTTACATCAACGGAAATAGGTAAGATCCAAACACCTTTGGTCTTAGTTGGTGTGCCAATTGCCATTCCTCCGACAGATTGAATAAATCGCCAACTTGCGACATTCTCTACTTGGGAGCAAGCAATTGATGCTGCCCCAATCAGTACTATGGCTACAATATTTTTCATCATAAACCAACTCGACATTTACAAAACAAGAAACCTGTGCTTGATACTTAAGGTATCGCGCCACAGTCAACAAATTTCACTGCCAGAAAAGATAATCCGAATTACATTCTTAGCTAAAGTCTTAAAGCGCTCACCATTATCTTGCACTACCGTAATCGTCAAATGCCCAGTCTTGCTGATATTTAAGTCACGCACCGTGCCAGATTTTCCTTTGTGGGTACCGCCAATCACTTTACAGTAATCGCCATCTTTCACCTGACTAGTTACATCCTGATTCATTTCATTGACTCCACTGGCAATTGAATAAAAATACGCGTGCCCTCACCGACTTGGCTTTGCAAAGCAAATTCGCCACCCCAAGCAAGCACACGTTCGCGCATGCCGCTGATGCCGATTCCAGCCACAACTTGTTCTGTATCGAACCCCTTGCCATCATCGTTCACACTGATGCTTAATAAAGATTTTTTAAAATTCATTTGTAGCGAGATTTCGACTTTCTTCGCGTGCGCGTGTTTCAAAATATTGGAGCAAGCTTCTTGTACGATGCGGTAAGCAGAAATAGCAAGCTCGGGATTTAGCTGCGCGAAATCCCCTTTTGTTTCAAATTCAAAATGGCAATCTTCATGCGCCGCATTGTACATACGCAGCATTTCTTCTATTGCACCTTCTAATCCAAGCATATCCAAAACTTCTGGTCGCAATCGTCGCACCAAGTTTCTACCATTCGCATATAAATCCAAGGCAAGCTTGGCGACTGCTTTGGCACGTTCTTGAATTTCTTGGAGTTGTGGCGCGAGTGTTTCATGTTGACTAGCTTGTGCAGCAATCTTGGCGATCCGTTCAGACTCTAATCTAACTGCAATCAAGGACGCATTCAATTCATCATGAATTTCTACCGCAATACTTTGCCTTTCATTCTCCACGATTGCATTGACTTTATGAATCAAGCGACGCTTCTCTGCATCAGCTTTTAATGCCTCGTTGCGCGATGCGATTAATTCTTTGGTACGTTCCGCCACCGTATTTTCTAAATGCGTTTGCGACTGATGCAAATTGTTGGCCATATCGTTGATGGAATTTTGCAGCATGCCGATTTCGCCACCATCAGAAACGACAATTTGCGTCGCTGTATGACCAGAACTAATGTCGCGCAAAGCATTGATAGCACGATGTAAAGGTTGACTTAAGCCTTTAGACAAATACCATGCCAAGCACGCACTGACAGACAGTGCCAACATCGACATCAACAACTCTATCGAAAATCGATAGCGCTGTTGGCTTAACAAATATGACTTGGTCATGGTGACGCGCACATAGCCAAGTATGGTTTGGCTACTGCTTTTTGCACTATCTAATTGCACTACACTGGCATGATTATCTGTATGCAAATTCACCCACACCATGTGGCGCTTAATCGGTAACTCAACATAATTTTTCTCAGGTTTGGCTTGCCCCGCGTTCTCAACATGACTCAGTTCTTTTTTGTTCGTATCCAAAATCGCGATGCGATAGATATTACGATCGGTTTGAATCACGCTATACATCATCTGCTTGATCGCCTGCATATTTCCAGCAACGATATTGTATTCAACGCCATCGGCTAACGCGGTTGTGATGGTGGTTGCGCGGGCATGTAACTCTTCTTCGACTTCTTTTAGCCGTGCGTAATACGAATACGAAATCAATGAAAAAAATAAATACACGACCGGAAAAATCGCAATCACCATTAACCGAGTACGTATGCTCCAGCTACGCCATTGTAATAGGCGAGCAAGTATTCCTAGTTGTGTTATGCGATTTGAAGTCATCAGCATTCGTCAATTCATGGTTCGATCAAACCATATTTGACCGCTAATTTAGTAATCAAAGCAGGCCGATGGACGCCGAGTTTTTCTTTGACAGATTGACTGATATTACTGATCGTCTTTTGCGAGAGATCGAGCTTTTCTGCGATCTCCACATTGGTTAAACCTTCTGCCATCAGTTTAAAAATTGCCAAACTACGTTCGTCGAGTACTGTTTGTGGAGAGGTGTCGCCGCGCACAGAGAGATTTGCCAAACGCTCGGCAATCGAAGGCATAAAGTACAACTCGCCCTGCGCCGCCCTTCGCACCGCAATCGCTAAATCGGCAGGATCACAATCTTTGGTTACAAATGCTTTGGCACCTAGACGATAGGTTTCCTTAATTAAAGCGTCTTGATCAAACTGACTCAAAAATACAATTTGCGCCTCGGCTTGTTTTTCCAAAATTTGTTTAGCAGCATCTAAACCGGTCATTTCGGCACCAAAACGTATATCAAGTACGATCACATCCGCTTGCGTAGCGAAAAATTGTTGAACCGCCTCTGTTGGTGTTTTTGCCTGACCAACCACTTCCATGCCCTCAGCCGCTAAGGTCATAGCAAAGCCAGTCATAACAATAGGATGATCATCTGCCAATAGTACACGGATGGTTTGCGGATTCGATTGTGGACGATTTGAGTCTTGATTCTGCATTATTTTCTCCAGAAACATTCATGCATGTGCCTCGTCATTTCTCCATGACGACGACGCTTTCGATTCATTTTACTTATAAAAGTAAGTCTAGTGTCGTATTTTTGCTAGTAACTAGCAGTTTATTCTTCAACTCACCACACATTTACAGTTCTACATAAGCTCTTGATTTAAAAAGCTTAAGTCAATCTAATAGCTATTTTTCCGCACAAAAGAACAATAAATTACCAATTAAATGCTTTTAAATTGCTAGCTTCTAGCATATTATGAATCTAACGATAGGCAATCATTGATTCTCAAGGCTAGCTTCGCTATCAATGCTGCAGTGCTATCGTCAACTTGTCGATCCCGACATTCTCGCTGTCTCACTTCAATGGGAGTTCATTATGTCTACACATCATTTTCAACAAACACAAAAAAAGAATGTCTCATCTTTATTGATCACAGGTGCCTTACACGCGATCGCCTTGGGATTGGGGTTGCAAGCAACTAACATCGCCGATTTTCGGCAACCGACCATTATTGAACTAGCCAACATTACGCCACCCGTAAAAACACCAGAGCCGGAAAAATCAAAGGAAATGCCCACGACTACACCGACTGCGCCAATTATTCCGCCACCACTGGTTCGAACCGAACGTGTTGATTCTGAAACAATTATTGTCGTCGAAAAAGACCTCAATCAAGCAAAGCCCTTCACCAATACAACGACAAACAGCCATGAGGAAACTACAGAATTTATGAAAGCAAGCAATCCTGTTCATATTGCAGCGCAAGTGGATTCAAACGCCTGTGAAAAGCCAGATTACCCAGCAAGCTCTATACGTAATGGTGAAGAAGGTGTCGTCAATCTAGCAATGTTAATTGGTCCAGATGGCAAAGTTTTAGAAAGTAAAGTAGAAAAATCAAGTGGTTCGCGCGCACTCGATAAAGCAGCGATTCAAGGTTTAAGTTTATGCAAATTTAAACCTGGCACTGTAGACGGTGTACCAGAAAAATCGTGGGCAAAATTACAGTATGTTTGGCATTTGAATTGAGAACTCGAACTAGGTTTAGTTGCGACTTCAAAAACAAAAATGGGACAATTACTTGTCCCATTTTTTCTAATACACCAAAAAATCTAATCGACTCAATTAATTAGTCCGTAATGATTTTTCCTTTCGCAATCAAATCATTGATTAATTGCAGATCTGTAGTGAAGCCTGTCGTTAAATTGACACCGTTAAATACGATCTGCTGCACGTCATTACTGAGAACATTAGTCGGATTAGTCGCCATCGCATTACCTGCGGTGAAAGCACCACTGGTACTGATATACAAGGTCGTATTCGTACCATCCCAATTAAAGTGTAAGAACTTATCAAGAGTTGCACTCGTTTCTCCAACTAACAGATCACGCAAGTCTAAACGATCACCGCCAGCGGCATAATTTGCAGTACCGAAATCAGTGATTCTATCGATCGCTGGAGCTGCTGTAGTACCATTGTCATTCAAACTCCATTTAAAGGTATCTGCACCAGCACCACCAGTTAAGGTATCGTTACCCGTACCACCGAGCAGCACGTCATCTCCACTATTACCATTGATGGTGTCGTTACCGCCATAGCCAAAGATAATATCAGCAACACTATTCTGCCCAGTTAACGTATCAGCAGCATTGGTACCCTCTGTATTTCTGTATCCACCCATCGTGATGTTCAATACATTAGTTGATGTATCGCCATCACGATCTGTGAATGTGTAATTAAACGAGGCAGTCAACTGCGTACCAACAGCGATTGAACTTCTAGTCGCCTCATTCATCGTAAAGGTGTAGGTGCCGTCGGCGTTCCCAGTGAAAGTTCCGTAAGTACTCGTACCACTCCAAGTCACCGTATTTGTCAATCCATCTGCACCACCTTGTGCTAAAACGCGACCAGTAGCCACAGGCAATGGTTCAACAGTAGTGACCGAAGCAAAAATACCGAACGTACTAGAAGCACTTTCCAATGTTCTAATCTGCGTTACCAAGTTACCATTTTCATCTTTAAAACCATTCAGATTCACGACATAATTTTGTCCCGCGATATTGATTGTGGAACTTGTTGCTGGCAACTGAATAATGTCTTTTGACGCTTCAGGATCACTAGTATTCGTCGTCTCTGTATGATCTAAAACTACGGTGAACGGTACCGTCGTCGAGACTCCATTGATTACAACATCAAACGTAAGGTTCAAATCGGTTCGATCCAACGATGCACCAGTTACAGGGAAATTATTATGCGTAAACTTAGCGACCTCAAACAATTGCCCCAGAGCAACCGCAGTACCTGCCGAAGTAGTAAAGCCTGTCGTATCAACTAAGTCATACCCAGACTGTGGGCTGCCTGTACCCCACAACAAACGATCGGCTAAGGTATCATGCGAATCAACGTTTGTGGTTGTAACAGCATTTCCATTTGTATTGATTGCATTTACAAATCCAGCATCTAAATCGTTCACAGAGATAGAGTCGACTCCAACAAACAATGCATGTGTCATCGCTGTAGTTACTGGTGCATCGTCTTCAACATTGATTGTCAAAGTCCCAGTACCAACACCAAAGCCGTCACTCGCGCCAATGCCGAAATTCAAAGCACGGATATTTTCACCGTTGCCAGCCACGTGATCAATTGGTGCCAACAAGTTGAAAGTGTACGCGCCTGAATTATTGATGGTTAATGTAGCCACCTGCGTCGCACCTGCTGTACCAGTATAAGTCTGCCCCACCAAATTCCACGTGATCGCCACGCCATTCGACGTGAGGCCAGTTGGAGCCGACGTTAAACTCCATGCCGTAATTGCACCATCTGGATCTGTAGCCGTCATCGTCCCAGAAGTGGTAGTGGAATTAGTAGTATCACTTGGGTTACCGACAGTATCTGCAATACCCGAACTCAATCCCTCTTCGGACACCGACCTAGTTTGTGCCGCAACAGTTGGCAAAACATTGTCTGTAATTGTTGCCGTACCTACTGCAGACGCATTACTTGTAACTCCAGCTGTTCTTGTCGCTGTCAACGTGAAGTTTTCTGCAGATTCAACCAAAGAGTCTGTAAGGATTGGTGTTCGCACTAAGACACTCGTTGCACCAGCAGCGATAGTGACGCTTGTCGCATTTACCCAAGTTCCACCACCGTTTGTTGATATCTGCAGATTCGTCGCACCAGAAGCGCCATAGTCAACACCTCCGCCAGTCGCCCCTGCATTTGCCAGTGCTAAATTAAAGCTAGTCGCAACACTGCTAACACCGCTTAAACTCAAAGTGAATTGCGCAAATCCTGCATTCTCAGCGACAGTAACATTTGATACTGATACGGTTGGCACAGATTCATTATCTGTAATACCGCCAGCGCCCGTCACCCCGCCAATGACTAACGGTAAGGATTCTGGGGAGGCACTGTCGACCACGGTGTCATCGATCGTCGCTACCGTGACCGTGAAGCTGGTCACGCCCGCTGGGACGATTAAGTTGCTGCCACTTAAGGTCACGCCATTGCTAAACGTTGGGGTTGCTGTGTAGTCACTACCTGCTGTCGCTGTACCGCCACCTAAGTTGTAGCTGTACGTCGAGGCGATTGTGGTCGGACCTGACAAGCTGACTGTGTACACCAAATTATTGCCTTCGACCACCGTGTCACCAGCTGGACCTGCTGCGCCTGGTTCTACTGTGGTGATCGTCGGTTGGTCATTGTCAACAATACCGCCAGCGCCCGTCACCCCGCCAATGACTAACGGTAAGGATTCTGGGGAGGCACTGTCGACCACGGTGTCATCGATCGTCGCTACCGTGACCGTGAAGCTGGTCACGCCCGCTGGGACGATTAAGTTGCTGCCACTTAAGGTCACGCCA
>NZ_JAGSPM010000005.1:0-49886 GCF_018139645.1 Affinundibacterium baiyunense | reverse complement strand
TAGTCACTACCTGCTGTCGCTGTACCGCCACCTAAGTTGTAGCTGTACGTCGAGGCGATTGTGGTCGGACCTGACAAGCTGACTGTGTACACCAAATTATTGCCTTCGACCACCGTGTCACCAGCTGGGCCTGCTGCGCCTGGTTCTACTGTGGTGATCGTGGGCCTGTCATCATCAATGATTGTTGTAACTAAGCTGGCGTTGCCAATAGTCGCATTAACAGCGTTACTAAGATTAAAAGTGAAATTTTCTGTACTTTCTTCGATTGAGTCATTAATCAATAAAACTACAACTGTTTTTGTTGTCTCGCCTGGAGCAAAAGAGATAGTCCCAGAAGTTCCAACAAAATCACTTCCACTAATCGCAGAACCGTTATTTGTGGCAAAGTTAACATTAACAGTAGCAATACTAGCTGAGCTCAAACTCACTGTATAAGTTACTGTCCCTGCTGATTCATTTATGCTCGCTGGACCGACAACGCTAATCGATGGCACAGCGCCGTCAATGATGGTTCCGATACCAGTAATTGAGCTAGCATTCTGAGCTGTTGCCGCAGACAAACTTATAGTCTCATCGCCCTCAAGTATTCCATCAAGCTTCGTGGACACCTTCACTTGAAAACTATCTACACCAGCGGGAACAACAATCGATCCACTCAGTGGATTCCAACTTAAACCACCATCCAATGAAAATTCTTGTCCTTCACTAGTATCAACGCCGAGAATTGCCGTACCAGAAGAAGCGCTAACCGATACAGAAGTATCATTAGAACTTTTACCACTCAAATTGACGGTAAAAATGAGATCGCCGCCTTCACTGACAGATGGGCTAGAAACACTGCTAACAGTAACGCGGTCATCATCGTTCCCACCAAATCCTGTGCCATCATCAAAAATAGTCGTTGTAACCGATCCGTTACCAATAGTTGCATTAACTACACCTGAAAGACTAACGTTAAAATTTTCAGGTCCTTCAAAAATAGAATCATTTGCAATATTAACTGTGATTACCTTGGTAGTTTCTCCCGGTTCAAAAGTAACACTACCTGAGACGGCACCATAGTCACTTCCATTTAGAGCAGTCCCATCGCTACTTTGATAGTTAACGCTCACTGGAATGGTACTTGATCCGCTTAAACTAATCGTATAACTAACCGATCCCACTCCTTCATTTACACTGGTGGGGCCACTAATATTTACTGACAAAACAGTACCATCTACAATGGTTCCAGTACCAACTATTGGTGACGTATTTTGCGAAGTAGCGCCAGAAAGAGATATTGTCTCCCTACCTTCGATTAAATTGTCAGTCAACGTCGCAACACGAACTTGAAATCCAATTGAACCCGGTGGAACGAGCACCACACCGTTAAATGGCCTCCAAGATCCTCCACCATCCACTGAATATTCTTGAACTCCGGTGTCTACCCCTAAAATCGCAGAGCCTGAGGCGAGACTCACACTGACTTCGGTGTCAGTATTACTTACACCACTTAAACTAACATCAAATACAAGCGATCCACCTTCGTTGACAGTCGGACTTGAAATGCTACTCACCACCAGTGCCTCATCACGAATATTGACTGAAGTACTACCACTACCGATTAAGGCATTGCTTGGATTTGACAAGTTAACACTAAAATTTTCTAAGTTTTCAAAAATACGATCCGCCGTAATTGGCACTGAAATAGTTTTTGTTGTCTCACCAGGGGCAAAGACGATATTTCCCGCAACTGGTGTAAAGTCACTACCAGCGACAGCTGAACCGTTAGCAGTAGCGTAATTAACTGAAACAGTCGCTGTGCTTGCAGAATTTAAGCTGACCGTGAACGTGACCACCCCAGTCGACTCGCTAACCTCAATCGGACCACTAATAGAAAGTACCGGAGCGGCAGCGTCAACAATCGAACCAGAGCCACTGACTACTGAAACATTAGACGATGTACTTGCTGTCAATGAAAAATTTTCATTACCCTCAATCAAACCATCATTAACAGTATTCACACGAACGATCACACTCGTCACCCCAGCAGGAACGTCAACGCCCCCCCCACTGAACGGAATAAACGATTGCCCACCATTAAACGAGACGAATTGCGTACTCGTATCAACACCGAGTGTTGCACTGCCCGACGAGAGAGACAAATTCAATTGAATAGTCTGCGTGCTAGGCGCAGAGAGTTCGACGATGAAATCTTGGCTAGTACCCTCACCACTACTTGGCGACGATACAGAGATGACATTAGGAACTGCGTTGACAACGACTGGCGGTGCTTCTTGCTGCGTCTGAGTAGTTGAAGTGGTGGTAGTGGCGGCTGCTATATTTACTGGCGTCACATTCTCTGCAATTCGTCCAACCCGCACAAAACTATTTCCATCACTAACTTCACCACCGCCCAAGCCAGCCGCTGTTTCTTCAAGCAATTGATCAAGGCTATCACCGCCTATAATCGCCTTCGCAACGTTTTGTTGGTTAGCGTCCGCTGGCAATAAGGCGGCCTTTGCGATGTCGGATTGGCTAGGCGCAAACACAGACGCATCAAGCGTCACGGTTTCATTTTGACGAACTAAGTAATTATGGCCGGAATCAAATGCCAATTCGACTTGGGCACCTGGTGCGGTAATGATGATGTCTTTTTCATAGACGACATCACCTACTTTGAGTTGATGTTGCTTACCATCAGGAGACTTGATGAAAGCTTGACCTTGAAGCGCAACTACTTTGCCAATAATATTTGCTGAATTTGCCATTTTGAGTCTCCAGACGGATAAATTGAATATCCAGACTCTAACAAATCCATTTCAGCCAAGTAATTGTACCTAGGTACTAGAGAAAATCGATTTAACCTTCTTTTACAAGCAAAGCGAGTTGTAAACGATTCTTTAATTGTAATTTATCAAGAACTGCACCGACATGCGCCTTCACAGTTCTCTCTGTGATCTGCATTTTTGAAGCGATTTCTTTGTTTGTCAGTCCAATCGCAATTGCCTTCGCCACTTCCAGCTCACGGCCAGTCAAAACTTTAGCCCATTTACCAATAGCTAAATCTAACTGGGGTGCCTCTGGTGCCACACCGCCAATTAATTTTTGCATGATGGATTCACCAATCCAAATCCCACCTTGCTCTACAACACTCGCAACATTTAGCAAAACCTCAGCACCAGCATGCGTATTGCAATAGGCTTTTGCCAACATTGAAAATGCTGCCAATGCTTCTAGATCATTTGGGATGTCACTCATGACCACTATCAAAGCTGCAGGTGCAGCAGCTTTCACGGGTGCCAATTGTTCTGCGATAGTTTGATCCGATCTTAAATGTATCCAAATGATTGATTTACCGTTGCTAGGCAATGTACTAAGTTGAGGCATCTCCATGGATTTAACCAACGGAAAGCTTTTCTTCAAAGCAGTCGGAACTTCCATCGTTGCCGAGCTGAAGAAGTGCATCGTTACACAATTTTGGTCAAACAATTTCATCACCTAGCGCTCAGTAAATGCCGCTTGTTTTGCGCGCAAAACGGGTTTTAACATATAAGACAGGATAGTCTTTTTACCAGTAATGATATCAACCTCCGCCACCATACCTGGAATAATCGGCTGTCCGCCTTCCAAAGTCGATTTATTCGTAGAAACACGCACGGTGTAAAAGGTATTGCCTCGTTCATCGGTCACAGAGTCAGCACCGATATGCTCTAATTTTGCATCCAAGCCACCGTATGTGGCGAAGTCGTAAGCAGAGAACTTCACTACTGCTTTTTGCCCTGGCACCAAGAATGCAATATCTTTTGGTGCGACTTTCGCTTCCAAAATCAACTTACCGTCACTTGGAACAACCTCGACCACATCGCGACCAGGCTGAACCACGCCACCGACAGTATTAACCAATAATCGCTTGACCGTACCGCGTACTTGCGAACGAATGGCGGTCTGTTTAACTTTGTCCGCCAAGCCGGTGCCAGTTTGAATCAATGAATTTAAACGTGCCATCGTTTCTGATAATTCTTTGCTGGCATTATTACGTACAGCTAATTCAACTTCTTGAATCTTACGCATAGCTTCAGACATTGCAGCGCCAGAGCGGGCGATCTGCGCAGTAGCGACATCTTTCTCACCTTTAAACCGAGATACATCGCGCTCCAAGCGCAGCAATTCCACCTCTGACACAGCACCAGTCGCTAACAAGGGCTTGGTAACATTCAATTCTTTCAAACTAGATTCATAAGCATTTGTAGCTTGTTTTTGGCGTGCAATCGCTTCTGCTTGCTCTTGACTACGTTGCTCGTATTGTTGTCTTGCGATAGAAACTTGTGTGTTCAACTCAGAAGTCGCAGTTTCATACAATTTTTGCTCTTCTTCCGCAGTTTTAGGATCTTCGGCAACCACTTCTGGCGGTGGCACAAAAGCTTTTCCCTCACCAATTGCTCGCAAGCGTGCTGCTTTCGCAGTCAAGGATAAATACAAGGCCCGATTTTCATTCACGGATGCTTCGAATCGGGTCGGATCAATCTGCAATAAAACCTGTCCCTCATTGACGACCTGCCCCTCTTTTACCAAAATATCAGTAACGATACCGCCGTCTAAACTTGGATAGACTTGTAGCTGCTGAGAGGGAATGACCTTGCCTTCTCCTTTGGTAATTTCATCGACATGCACAAAGGCTGCCCACAACACAAACAACACGCAAACAACAATCACGGCGCGCAGTAAGATGCGTGCACGCAAAGGTTCCTGTTGTGCAATGATGCTATCCGCATCACGCATGAAATCTGATTCAGGCAAACTAACATCGTCTTGCCAGCGTTGCAGCCATCCACCCGGCGTCATCCCCAAACGCAAACGCAGACGCTCTAATAAAGACAAAACGCCAAGTCCTAATCGTTGCCAGAACTTCATAATTTCGCTCTTCCAATTTGACCAGTTTGCAGCGCATGCATAACTTTGTCGCGCGGCCCGTCTGCCACAATCACACCATGATCAAGGACGATAATGCGTGTGGCTAAATCCATCAAACTCGGTCTATGCGTCACAATAATCATGGTCTTATGTTTGCCATAACGCCCGATGCGATCTTTAAATTGTGCTTCTGAGGGATAATCCATCGCGCTCGTTGGCTCATCGAGCAGCAAAACCGGCGGATCTAGCAAAGCTGCTCGCGCAATCGCAATACTTTGACGCTGACCGCCAGAAATCGATTCACCACGTTCGCTAATCGCCATATCAAAGCCTTCTGGATGGCTATTAACGAACTCGGTCAAACCTGCCAACTCTGCGGCGGCAACGACCGCACGATCATCCGCATAAGGTGCTCGAATCGTAATATTTTCTCGTAAGCTGCCATAAAACAGCATCGAATCTTGTTCTACGTATCCTAAATTTCGACGCAAATCAGCCGGATCTAATTGTCGCAAGTCGACATCATCTAGCAACACGGCACCCTTAGTCGGTGCATACAAACCCAAGATTAATTTTTCTAAGGTGGATTTACCAGATCCAATACGACCAATAATAACCACATGTTCGCCTTGTGCAATTTTAAAACTCACACCGCGCAACGCTTCTTCAGTTCGGCCAGGATAACTAAAATGAACATTACGAAACTCGATTTGCCCTTTAATTTCAGGTCGGTGAATGAAAGCAGTTTCATCACTACGTTCCGTTGGTGTTGCCATGATATTTTCTAAGGACGCCAGCGAATTTTTCGCACCTTCAAATTGCAACATCAAGCCAACTACCTGTGCCACCGGCGCCATCGCCCGCCCCGCCAACATGGTTGCAGCAATCAAGCCACCCATAGACATCATTTTTTCTTGAATCAAATAAACGCCCGCAATCACCACCGCCACATTGACTAGTTGCTGAATAGTAGAAGCGCCATTGATACTCGATGAAGATAACAATTTGAGTTCAGAATTAACTTTCGCGAGAAATGCGGTGGTTTTTTCCCATTTCTCTTGCATCTGGCTCTCTGCACCGTGCGCTTTGATTGTTTCTAAGGCAGTTAGACTTTCCACCAAGGTGGAATTTCGTAGCGCGGCAGCACGAAAGGTCGTTTCCGATAACTCGCGCATTTTGTGCTGAACCATATAGCTATAGATCACCACCAAAATGATGCCCACAATCGGTAGTAACACGATGGGCCAAGCAATCCAAGCCAGTACAAACAAGAACAGAATTGCAAATGGCAAATCGATCAAAGCAGTAACAGTCGCAGACGCAATGAAATCACGCACGGTTTCAAATGAACGCAAATTCGAAGCAAACGCACCAACCGAGGCCGGACGTTCCGACATACGCATGCCCAATACCCGCTCCATAATCAAGCCGGATAATTTGAGATCGATACGATTACTAACTAAATTAATGAAGTGTCCGCGCAAGACACGAATGGCGTAATCTAAAAGTAAAACTAAGATAATCCCGCCAGCAAACACCCATAAAGTTTGAAACGCAAAATTCGGCACCACACGGTCATACACGTTCATCGTGAACAAGGGCATTGCGATCGCAAACAGATTAATTAGTAAGGCAGCGGCAAGAATATCTTTAAAGATAGGACTTTGTTCCAACACAGCGCCCCAGAACCAATGACGCTGCGGAACTTCAACCAATGGTGGGGTACGTCGATCAAACCGGAAATGGGGGCGCGAAAAAATCGCGACTCCTGTGTAGCGCGCCAATAATTCTTCTCGACTTAGACTCACCGCACCTTGCCCAGAATCGGGCATCAGTAATTGCGCACGTTCACCATCACTACTCCAACCCTGCAATAAACAAGCTTCATTATTTTTGAGTAGCAAAATCACGGGCATTAAAGCCGCGTCGATTTTTAACAATTCTCGGCGCACCACTTTGGCAGAGAAACCCGCATGCGCAGCGGCTCTTGCAAATAAAGAAGGTGTTAAACCCGCTGCAGGCAATGGCAGGCCTGCCGTCAAGGCCGCACGCGTACTCGGCCGACCATGGATTCGAGTTAGTTCAACCAAACAATCGAGCAAAGGATCGCGATGCAAGATATCTTCTCGAATACCCGAGCCGAATCCCATGCTATTGCTTGGTTTATCAGATTGAGGAGTTAAATTTTCTTGCTGAGTCATGCGATTGCCGCCATCGTAAATCCCTACCATTCCACTCTAAGCTTCACCAGTGACAACTTAGTGAAGTACATCAGTCTGTAGCTAGCTAATTTGCTTTCACTTGACGGAAAACTTATCTGGTTGATTTTACAATAGCAAGAATATTCCTGAAAGGAAATTCGCAATCAAAAATCAGGCGTTTACAATTCTTAACGAATTTATGGCAACAAAAAAATTGATTCTCTTATCTGATTATCTTATTTTAGCCAACCTCGACGCTTGAAATACCAAAACGGTGTGATCGCAGAAACTAGCATCAAGCCAAGTGCAAACGGATAACCAAAAGTCCAATCCAATTCGGGGAACCAAACCTTGAAGTTCATCCCATAAATACTCGCGATCAAAGTTGGTGGTAGGAAAGCCACCGACGCGACGGAGAAGATCTTAATAATCTTATTCTGATTAATATTAATAAAACCGACGGTGGCATCCATCAAGAAGTTAATCTTATCGAACAAGAACGAGGTATGACCATCAAGCGACTCAATATCACGCAGAATCTGTCTTGCTTCTTCAAACTGCTCCGCATTGAGCAAACGTCCGCGCATTAAGAAACTGACCGCACGCCGTGTATCCATCATATTGCGACGTATCCTGCCATTCAAATCTTCCTCTTGCGCAATCGCGTTCAAAGCGACGGCTGCATCTTGATCTGAAAAATCCTTTTGCAGTACGGCTCGACTTACGTCTTCCAGATTTTGATAAATACCTTCTAATGCATCTGCAGAATATTCCGCATCGGTCGCATACAAATCCATTAACACGTCTTTGTAATCGGCAATTGAGCCTGGACGCGAACGGGCGCGCATTCTAACTAAGCGAAATACTGGTAAATCAACGGTGTGCACAGAGAACAAAATTTCACGTGCCAAAATGAAAGCGACAGTGACCGTACGTGCAGGCTCGTCATCATCGTCATCATCAATCAAGAAGTCAGTGCGTAGATGCAAGTCGCCATTGTCCGCCTCGTAGTAACGAGCCGAGGCTTCGATGTCTTTGACCTCGTCTTCACCTGGCAAAGTCACACCGTAAATGCCTTTAACCCATTCACGCTCTTCCTCGTTTGGATCAGTTAAATCTACCCACACTGGTAAGGTATTTTCTAGATCTTCACGACTCTCGATGTGTATTTGACTCAGGCGTCCATTGTGTAAAACAAATACATTGATCATGCCAACTCCTTTAGCGCGCTGGTAACTCTGACGAGTTCATGCGACGTAAAATAATTTCACTGCGTTTTTGCAAATACGCTGACCCAGTATTTTTATCGTAGTATCGCGGCTTAGGCAGCATCACCGCAAGACGGGCTGCTTGCGCTGGTGATAAGGATGCTGCACTGATGCCGTAATAATGACGAGCCGCCGCTTCCGCACCAAACACGCCAATTCCCCACTCTACTGAATTCAAATAAATTTCAAAAATGCGCTCTTTATCCATGCACATTTCCAACATAAAGGTAATAATTAATTCTTGTCCTTTACGGAAATAGCTGCGTTCACCAGACAAAAATAAATTCTTCGCTAATTGTTGGGTAATGGTTGATCCACCAGACACCACTTTGCCTTTTTTCTTATTTTTTTCAAAGGCTTTTTGCATCGCGTCCCAGTCTACGCCATCGTGTTCTGAGAAACCATCATCTTCAGACGCGATCACTGCACGCTTCAAATTTCTCGAAATTTTCGAATAGTCGACCCATTTATGTTTCAGAACGAACTTTGGATCTTTCTCCTGCAAAATAGCTTCTTGCTGCCGCATGAAACTTGTTGATTCTGGATTAAAGCTACGCCACCAAATAATTTGAATCAAAAAATACAATTGTAGAAGCAAGAACAAACTAATCGGCAGAACAATCAACCAAAATAAAATGCGTTTCAACTTCATATTTCAAACGCTCCCTTTAGTACGAAAATGCGCGAACAACGGAGCCGTTTGCGGTCTTACGCCACGCCAGATAAAAAAAGCTTCCGCTGCTTGTTCCAACAACATCCCTAAACCATCACGCGTGCGAGCACCAGCTTGTTCGGCATAACGATTGAAGCTGGTTTGCCCATCGCTATACATCATGTCATACGCAAAACTGGTATCAGCAAAAACCGTGTAAGGAATTGGTGGCACTTCACTTTGCAGGCTTGCCGAAGTCGCATTAATAATGACATCGAAGCTACCATTCAAGTCTTGCCAAGTTTTCGCCTCAATCTCACCGCGATAAGTTTTTGTTGCATGCGCTAATTGCACCAAATCTTCCGCTTTCGATATGGTACGGTTTGCTATCGTCAAACTAGCAGGCTGTTGCGCCAACAGTGGCAATAGCGCGCCACGCGCCGCGCCGCCGGCTCCTAATAACAAAATCCGACGCCCAACAATCGCGGTCTTTGCATTTTCAGTGATATCTCGCACCAGGCCGACACCATCGGTGTTGTCACCAACAATCACCCCATCAGAAAACGTCAGTGTGTTGACGGCACCCGCAATGGCTGCACGCTCGCTCAAGTGATTCGCCAAAGCATAAGCCTCCAACTTAAACGGTACAGTGACATTTGCACCTTTCCCCCCTTCGGCAATAAATTGCTGTACCGAGGGGACAAAA
The DNA here is from genome assembly GCF_018139645.1 of Affinundibacterium baiyunense. GTDB lineage: Bacteria > Pseudomonadota > Gammaproteobacteria > Burkholderiales > Burkholderiaceae_D > Undibacterium > Undibacterium baiyunense. The sequence goes on along the minus strand of NZ_JAGSPM010000005.1, from coordinate 40,166 downwards.
CTATCGAGCGGTGCGAGCCTCGCGGAATATTCCAACGTTTGCCCAGTCTGACTAGCAAACATCGCGTGAATCGCCGGCGACTTACTATGTTGAATTGGATTCCCGAACACGCAATAGCGGTCTAACTGCGCCGAGCTATTGATCACACTCATTGCTGACCTCCGCGCATTTCGGTTTCCAATTGCTGTTCACGCGTAAACTTGAAGCGCGTGATCACAATCCAAATATCGTCTTTGTCTTTCGAACGCATATTCGGCGGAAAATGTCCAAATGGCGCGGCCTTCCTAATAATTTTTAATGCAGCTGCATCTAATGCTGCATTTCCCGATGACTTCTCCACTTTGGGTCCACCACCTTTTTCATAGATGGTGCCATCTTGAAAAATCGGGATATAAATAATCACTTCTCCGTAGAGTTTTTTACCATTCACCTGAGGGAAATTAATGGTTCCTACCTCTTCGACTTTTTTCTGTAGTGCTTTGTAATAAATTGCATGTCCAACAGCTTGCGTGCTCGGCGATAAAAATGTCTTTCGTGGACGTTTGTTTTGATCTTCAATCGTTTGCGAGATTTCAGCAATCGAGCGCGCCAACATTTTGCTGCTATCCAACTGGTCTCGCCCGTTCTCAGCTTGTTGATTATCCTCTAATTGTTTCTTGTCGAGTACGCGCTGCGATTTAAAGCGCGTTTCATTGCGTACTTGATCAATCAACTGCTTTTGACGCTCTTCTAACTCTTGAATTTTTCTCTGCGCAACTAAAACGCTATCTCCGTCTTCTGTTCGACGCATATCAGGTAGTGGCGACTTCGCACGCCCTTCATCATTCGCACCACCACCGTCCAAATTCACCTGCGCCAATGCTTGCGCTTGCATCGGACGTTTAGCATGTTTTGCATTGACTAAAATGATTTCCAAACCAGGGTCGTGTGCGGGCACAGGCTCAGGCGGCGGCATCACGAAATGCACCATCAAGGCGACCGCATGCACTAGCACCGAAGCAAGCGCTGCCATACTAAGAATCAAATTATCCAGAATGATTTTCACAAATTAAATTCCACACTACATCAAGCTTACAAAAAATTGGCGCAGCGAAAGTCGGTCGCCAAGCAGATCAAACAAAGCATTTACAGTTCTTGCATTAAGCCGATTGGTTGGTATTCGGGACTACATCGCGCCATCTGATTTTGGATCAAGACCTTCTGACAAATCAGCAACCGAGTTTGATTCTTGCAGCGCCAAATCTTGATCACCATCGACTTCTGCCGTCAGCGAATTTGCTATATCCGACTCGATTAATTCAGACTCTGGCGCAACTTGCTCCACCACTTCGTCGTCTGGTGCTTCTTCTAAATCTTCATCGGTCGATGTCGCCAACATTTCTAGCAAACGCACTTCGATACTCAAATCCAACTCATCCCAACGAATCACTTCGAGTCGAACCTGCGCGCCACGCGCCATCTGTGACATACCAGGCAGACGAATGATCAGCGGGATTTCCAACAAACGCAAGACTTCATCTTTTAATACAACAGCATCGACTTGCTGACGTTTTTCTTGACCTAGCCAACGCAAACACCAATAGCGTTCCATATTGGTTTGGAAATCACCGTACGCCGCGTAAGCCGCATCAAACCCCGACACGATCGCAAACAAATCTGCATCTTTTGGCTTGAAAGGAGCCGCTAACGCAGCGGTCACACCGTGCTGCACACAAGCAATGATCTGCCATTGATTGACCAAGTCTGTATAACGACGCAAAGGTGAGGTGCTCCAAGCATACTGGTCCACCCCTAATCCTTGATGGGGTGCGGCATGTGTCACCATTCGAACCTGCATCTTGGCGGCCCAACCGCCAGAGCCACCACCTTGAGCGCGATAGATGCCAGGAATATTGTGATCGGCTAACAATTTACCCCAGGTGCTGTTCGCCAAAATCATTAACTCTGCAACGATTTTATCTAAAGGCGCACCACGCTTACGGCGCACGATACTAACCACGTCATCTTCAACATAAAAATTAAAATCGACGCGATTGGTTTGTTCAGGCTTTAAGCCAAAGCTTTCACGCTTGGCCATGCGCCCTGCTTCTAATACTTGCACCCATTTCCAAAGCAAGGCAATATCAGCCTTATGCGGATAATCACCTACGTCGTTCGCAAGATTTTCTTCAGTAACTAATGCATCAAGCTCGTTATGGCGAAGATTCGCTGCAATAGGTACAGCTTCGACCTTGGTTTCGGTGCTGAGTATGCTCCAATCACTCATATTCACAGTGACATAAAGAGATACCGCAGGACGCGTTTGTCCCTCACCCAAAGTGTAAATATCCACCAGAGCATCAGGCATCATCGTAATTTTGTCGCCAGGCATATAGACTGTCGACATACGTGCGCGAGCCATCAGATCCACGGCATCGTTACGTTGTATGCCTAAAGCTGGCGCAGCAATATGAATACCAACTTTAACGGTGTGATCATCAATATGCGTGATCGACAAAGCATCGTCGATTTCTGTTGTCGTCACATCATCAATAGAAAATGCGCGCACATCGGCGACTGGTAAATCTTGCGGCAAACTTGGCAAGGGGATTTGCGGAAAACCAGATCCTTTCGGGAAATGCTCCAGCAAAAATTTAGACAAGTGAAAGTCTTTCGCGCTTTTTAATCCGCCACTCGCCAACATCAAGCGCGCTGGATTCATTTGCATCGCAGAACAAGCTTCAATGAAAGCTTTATATTCAATGCTGTTTTTGTCAGGCTTAAACAATAATTGCAAACCCAAACTTTTAAACTGTTCCGGCAAACGCAATTGCTTCAATTCTTCAACATAAGCAGCTTGAATAATCGCTTGCTGCTTCTTCTTTTCTATACCAGCCAGCGCTGCTTTGAGTGCCGTCTCTGGTGCAGCCTTGTAGCGGCCGCGTCCCTTTTTATAAAAATAAAACGGCGCACCATGCAAGGCTAAAATCAAACCAGCGGCTTCTACTGACTGTGGCGCGTGACCAAAATACTCAGCCCCTAACTCGGCAAAACCAAACTCCTCTTGCCCCGCAACTTCCCATAGAAATTCAAGATCGATTTCAGTACTTTGTTGCTTCGCTTGTTCCAACAATTCTTGTGGTGTTGGCGCAGTAAATTGCAATAAAACGTCTTTTGCTTTCACCTTGGTTCGTTTGCCACTGGCTAGCTCTACCTGATATGCCTCACCCGCTTGCGACAACACGCTACCTGCCTTGAAATCACCGGATTCTTCAAAAAATAAATTCATGCTGTCTGTCTTCTAAAATACTTACATCTTTACATTACTGCGACGACAAATTCGAATGCGCAACCAAGCGCAAATGTTGTAGCGTCGGCAAAAATACTTCTGTCACCAATAACTTTGCGCCGTGGCGCGTAAATACGGAACGGCGCGCCCACAAGTGCGTCAATCCCAACAGACCATCCTGTTGAATAAACTCACAATGCTGAATACGCCGCATGAGTGGATGTGTCCAACTCAATCGCGCATATTGCAATTGACCACGTTGCACCAAAGGATCGTTGAACAAAGTCGTGCCCAAAGAACGGTTTCCTAATGATGCAAATAAAGGCCACTCTTGCGCATTTGCTGTGAGTGGCACGATGGTATGGGCGTATACAACCGCAACATCATCACATCGCAATAAAACTTCTCGCTCAACTACTTGCTGCGGTTTCGCCAAGTCAATCTCTGCAAACTCATCCCGCAAACACATCGCGCGACCTTGATACAAACGCTGCACCCGAAATTGCTGACTATGCGCAATTAGACGCTCAGTCAATGAATCGCGATTGCTTAACCAATCCGCCATCATAGGCGTCGCTTGCACACCATTTGTATGCGTATGCCATTGTGCGACTCTAGGTCGATGCATTTGTTTATGCCCTGACGACAGAACGGATAAAAAATTATTCTGCATCACAGAACGCCATCACGGTCTCAATATACGCAGCAAACTCACTCACACCGTGGTCACTACCTTGAATAATCAATTGTTTTGACTGTGGATAATGATCAACCATGTCGCGCCAGTCTAAAACTTCATCTCCGGTTGCGGCGATCAAAAAATAACGTTCAGGTCGCGTAATCGTATCAATCGCAAATCGTTTCAACTCATCGATATAAGCTTGCTTAAACTCAAACGGCTCATCACTATGAAAAGCTGTAGTGACGCCAACATATTTTTCTAAATCACGCGGTGGCTTTACAGCGGGATTAACCAACACCGCTTTGCAATCATTTTGCTCCGCCAAATAGGTCGCATAATAGCCACCTAAGGATGAACCAATTAAAACCAAACGTTCATCACGACGCTGATTGATTAATTCTTGTGCCAAGGCGATTGCAGCAGCAGGCGAGGCAGGCAGCTGTGGGCAAACAAATTCATCCGCACGTCCAATGCTGGCAAAGTGTTGTGCCAATAAGCGCGCTTTAAATGAGCTCGGTGAGGAACGAAATCCGTGCAAGTACAAAATCATTGTCGTTACGATCTAGCTAATTCATTGCGCAGAAGATGCGGTCTGAAATTTCAAAGCCAACGCATCTAACAATAGTTGATGCACACCACCGAAACCGCCATTACTCATCACCAAAATTGCGTCTCCGGATCGCGCCTCGTTAACAATATCGCGCACTAATTCATCTAGTTGATGATGTGCTTTTACCTTGCTACCCAAGGGAGAAAAAGTATCACTCAAATCCCAATGAATCGCATCTTTTCCATTCTGTGCACCATAGACATATACCAAGTCGGAAGCTTCTAAACTAGTTGGCAAGGCTTGCTTAATTGCGCCCATCTTCATCGTATTTGAACGCGGTTCCAACACAGCCAAAATTCGTCCTGAACCCATTTTACGGCGCAGCCCTTGCACTGTTGTGGCGATGGCGGTGGGATGATGGGCGAAATCATCGATCACTTGAATGTCGGCGACCACACCACGCACTTCCATGCGGCGCTTCACATTGATAAATTCAGATAGCGCAGCAATCGCGGTCACCGGTTCAACCCCGACATGACGTGCAGCTGCGATCGCAGCTAAAGCATTTAAACGATTATGGGCGCCATTTAAGTTCCAGCGAACTACGCCCTGCAACTGCGCTTTGAAATACACCTCAAAGTCTTCTAATTCACCCAATTGCAATGACCAATCGGCTGCAGCATCCGAAGCACTATCACTGAAAAATTCCTTTTCACTCCAGCAACCACGTTGTATCACGCGCGCTAAAGACGGCTCTTTTGCATTCACGATCAAACGACCAATGCCTGGCACTGTGCGCACCAAATGATGAAACTGGGTTTCGATCGCGGCAAGATCAGGAAAAATATCCGCATGATCGAATTCTAGATTATTTAAAACCGCTGTCTTCGCGTGATAGTGCACAAACTTACTACGCTTATCAAAAAACGCAGTGTCGTACTCATCTGCTTCAATCACAAAAAAGTCAGAACTTTTGCCTTTGCCTTCCACGGTATCACCAGATAAGCGCGCAGAAATCCCAAAATTCAAAGGCACGCCACCAATCAAAAATCCTGGTGCATAACCGGCATATTCCAAAATCCACGCCAACATGGATGCGGTTGTGGTCTTACCATGTGTACCTGCAACTGCCAACACCCATTTATCGCGCAATAGCTGCTCACCTATCCACTGTGGCCCTGAAACATATGGCAATCCTCGATTCAAAATCGCTTCCATTAAAGGATTACCGCGCGACACCACGTTACCAATCACGAACAAATCTGGCTGCAAATCCAGCTGTGCTGGGTCAAAACCTTCGATCAGTTCAATTCCTTGCGAAGCTAGTTGTGTACTCATGGGTGGATACACATTCGCATCACAGCCGGTCACACGATGCCCAGCTTGTTTAGCCAATACTGCCAGCCCGCCCATAAAGGTACCGCAAATACCTAAAATATGAATATGCATAAAAAAACGCCAACTTTCCAAGATGCCTGATCATGAAGGTGGCAAGTCAATTCCTGCTCATCCGATTCAATTTGACCAATTTTTTTCAATTGCCGCAATTCTACCTGAGCAAGCTCGCAGGCAGGACTAAACCGAATGCGATATGATGCGCAAATGACGAATTTTATTTTTAATGATGGCGACTCAGTCACCCAAATACGCGAAGAAATTGCTTCGCTTGCGGCCAAATTCATCGCCGAAGAAGGTGCGGAATACGGCACAGCCAAGCGGCGCGCTGTAAAACAGTTACTTGGCAATCAAAAGCTAAACGGCAACATTTTGCCGGACAATGCGCAAATTGAACAACAAGTGCGTGAGTATCAAGCGATCTTCTTCGGCGATAGCCAGCCTGCACGATTGTTGCACTTGCGACAATTAGCCGCAGTTCTAATGCAAGAACTGAACGCATTCAACCCCTACGTCATTGGCGCAGTTTTAAACGGCACTGCGGGCGAACATTCAGATATTTATTTACAGCTTTACACTGACAACAGCAAAGATGTTGCGATTTACCTATTGAACTTAGGGATCGACTACGAAGTCTCAGAACATCAAGGCAAACGTGGTGAAGCGCTTGAGACTTTGAGTTTCATCTACAAAAATGAGGGTGTTCATTTATTAGTGCATGATATCGACGATCTTCGCCACACCGATAAAAATGAACGCGCCAATTTGAGCAATTTACTGACCTTAATAGAAAACCAACAATTGGGAACTATGTGATGAATAAACGTTTCACCATCTCCGCTATCTTGATCGGCTTAGTCTTTACTGGCCTCGGTGCAACTCTTGGCGCGAAGAAATTCGAACCAGCTCCGGCCGCTGATACCGCGGTTCAACAATTTTTTGGGCTCACCTTAAATGATGCGGGTGCCAAACCGCAAGCAATCAAGCAATGGCAAGGAAAGTTTCTTGTCGTTAATTTCTGGGCAACTTGGTGCAAACCTTGCGTAGAAGAAATGCCAGAGTTAGTCGAATTGCAAAAAGAATTTGCGAATAAGAATGTTCAACTACTTGGCTTGGGTATCGACACACCGAGCAATATTGCAGACTTCACAAAAAAATACCAAATTAGCTATCCCGTTTTTGCTGCTGGTATGGATGGTACTAGCCTGTCGCAAGCGATGGGAAACAAGGCTGGTGGGCTTCCCTTTACCGTCTTAATTTCACCTGAAGGAAAAGTCGTAAAAGCTTATACCGGACGCTTAAAAATGCCGGAATTGAAAGCCGATATCCTAAGACTAAACACAAAAAAATAAAAAGATACTGGATTTTTGCTTGCCAATTAGGAGCAATTAACGGCAAAATGCCAGCAACTTCGGCAAATTCATCAAATTCTATGGCACGCAAGATCTTGCTCATCAATGGTCCCAACCTGAATTTATTAGGCACCCGAGAACCAGAAGTGTATGGAAAACAAACACTTAGTGACATAGAAAATATAGCAGAGCAACAAATTAAAGCCGCCAACGGTGTTTTCTTATGTTTTCAAAGTAATCACGAAGGTGCTTTAATCGACCGAATCCACGCAGCACGCGCCGAACAAGTTGACGCAATTATAATCAATCCAGGTGGTTACACCCACACTAGTGTAGCTTTGCGCGATGCTTTGGCAGGTGTTGCGATTCCATTTGTCGAAGTACATATCTCAAATATTCATCAACGAGAAGCATTTCGACATCACTCTTATCTTTCCGATATAGCCAAAGGTGTGATCTGTGGTCTAGGCACAGATGGATATCGCTTTGCGATTGACTTTGCATTAAAAAACCTTTAAATTCTCGCATCTTCACGCAATTAACATACATTCATCACATAAATATGAATTGCGTCAATTCCAAAAATAGCATTTTAGCGACCAAAAGTATGTCTAAATGCACAGATAAACGCCCTCAATTTTCAGGAGATTTCACATGGATTTAAGAAAACTCAAGACCCTTATCGACCTCGTTGCAGAATCCGACATTTCTGAGTTGGAAGTCACCGAAGGCGAAGGTAAAGTTCGTATCGTGAAATCCGCACCCGCTCAACAAGGGCAAATGGTGATGATGCAGCCACAAATGCAGACCATGATGCAACAAGCTGCACCAGCACCAGCAGCTGCACCAATCGCTGCCGCGGCAGCTCCAGCAGCACCTGCTGCAGTTGAAGGCCATGTAGTCAAATCACCTATGGTTGGTACTTTCTACCGCGCAGCCTCACCTGGTTCTGCGCCATTCGTAGACATTGGCAAAAATGTAAACAGTGGCGACACTTTATGCATTATCGAAGCGATGAAATTGCTCAATGAAATCGAAAGCGATTTCTCTGGCAGCATCAAGCAAATTTTGGTCGAAAATGGTCAACCGGTCGAATTTGGCCAACCATTGTTTATCATTGCTTAATTCCAGCACGACCTATCAGCACGACTAGCTTGATGACGCCATTTGCTTCGCCAGTCAATCTGGCGAAAACAAAATTTACCGCTCCCAAGCTTTCGGACTGCAACCTCTGCCAAAGCAAAATATATTATGTTTGAAAAAATTCTGATCGCCAATCGTGGCGAAATTGCCCTCCGTATTCAGCGCGCCTGCCGCGAAATGGGCATCAAAACCGTAGTCGTTCACTCTGAAGCAGACCGCGAAGCCAAATACGTCAAACTCGCTGATGAATCCGTTTGTATCGGCCCGGCACCATCCAATCTCAGTTACTTAAGCATGCCGGCAATTATCAGTGCCGCAGAAGTCACTGATGCGCAAGCGATTCATCCTGGCTACGGCTTTTTATCTGAAAACGCAGATTTCGCTGAACGCGTTGAACAATCCGGCTTTGTTTTCATTGGTCCTCGTGCAGAATCGATTCGTTTGATGGGCGACAAAGTCTCTGCTAAGCACGCCATGATTGAAGCTGGCGTACCTTGCGTACCAGGCTCAGACGGTGCCTTGCCAGATGATCCTAAAGTGATCGTCCAAACTGCACGTAAAGTCGGCTATCCGGTCATCATCAAAGCCGCTGGTGGTGGTGGTGGTCGCGGTATGCGCGTGGTTCATACTGAAGCAGCGTTGTTAAATGCTGTCACCATGACCAAGACCGAAGCCGGTGCCGCATTCGGCAATCCAGAAGTGTATATGGAAAAGTTTTTGGAAAATCCACGGCATGTGGAAATCCAAATCTTAGCTGATCAGCATGGCAACGCCGTTTGGTTGGGTGAGCGCGATTGCTCCATGCAACGTCGCCATCAAAAAGTTATTGAAGAAGCCCCTGCTCCAGGCATTCCACGCAAAACAATCGAAAAAATTGGTAATCGTTGCGCTGAAGCTTGCCGCAAGATTGGCTACCGTGGTGCGGGTACATTTGAGTTCCTCTATGAAAACGGTGAATTCTATTTCATCGAAATGAATACGCGCGTACAAGTTGAACATCCGGTCACCGAAATGATTACTGGCGTGGATATTGTTCAAGAGCAAATTCATATTGCGTTTGGCAACAAGCTACGCTTCAAGCAATCGGACATTGAATTGCGTGGACATTCAATTGAGTGCCGTATTAACGCTGAAGATCCATTCAAATTTACACCATCACCTGGACGTATTGCAACTTGGCATACACCGGGCGGTCCTGGTATTCGCGTTGATTCACACGCTTATGCTGGCTACTTCGTACCACCAAATTACGACTCAATGATAGGCAAAGTGATTTCTTACGGTGCGACGCGCGAACAAGCAATTCGTCGTATGCAAATTGCCTTGTCTGAGATGGTCGTTGAAGGAATTCAAACCAACATTCCGCTCCACCGCGAATTGATGGTCGATGCACGCTTTATTGAAGGTGGTACCAATATTCATTATTTAGAGCATAAATTGGCAGATATGCCTGTGCTATCTAAAAAAGATAAATAAACCATCGGCAATAAGATTGCTTAGGTAGTTTCCATGACGCGATTGAGATACTATATTCAATCGCGTTTTTTGATTAGAACTTGCGAAAAACAAAAACTAAGGTCTTTACGCTCACAGCAAGCTACCTAATTGACGGAATTTTGTGTAAGCACTATTAATTTAATTCGTCTGCATTCCTGAATGCGACGAAACGTATTTTGAATTTGAAAGCATATTTATGGCCTGGGTCGAGATCCTAATTGAAGTTGCGCGCGATCACGCAGAAAATTTATCCGACGCACTAATGGATGCAGGTGCCTTATCTGTATCGGTAGAAGATGCCGATGAAGGAACAGACGCTGAAAAACCATTATTCGGTGAACCAGGCATGGAAATCACTGAGCGCGCGTGGGAACGCAGTCGTGTAGTTGCCTTAGCAGACACCGACATCGACCATGCTGCGCTGGTAGCGGAAGCCGCAGCGTCGATCAAATTGGCAACAGTGCCATCATTCACGACGCGCAGTGTAGAAGAGCAAGATTGGGTACGCCTGACGCAATCTCAATTTGAACCAATTCATATCGGCAAAAATATCTGGGTGGTACCAAGTTGGCATGAAATTCCTGATCCACAAGCTTTAGTTCTTGAACTAGATCCGGGCTTGGCGTTTGGCACGGGTAGTCATCCGACCACACGTTTATGCATGGAATGGTTAGAAGCGCACGCCCCCAGCAATTTATCGGTGCTCGACTATGGTTGCGGCTCGGGAATTTTAGCGATGGTAGCGAAAAAACTCGCCGCGAATAAAGTGGTCGGCGTAGACATCGATCCTCAAGCAATTGAATCAGCGAATTTCAATGCCGAACGCAATCAATGCGATATCGAGTTCTCACTACCGGAAGCATTTGGTGACAAATATCCGTCGACACAACAATTTGATGTTGTCGTTGCTAACATTCTTTCAAGCCCATTAAAACTGATGGCTCCAATGCTCTCGGGTCGAGTCGCCGAAGGTGGCGCACTGATTCTATCTGGCGTGTTAGCACGTCAAGCTGAAGAAGTTGCCGCCGCTTATGCGCCTTTCATCCAATTGAGTGTTTGGCAAGAGCGTGAAGGCTGGGTTGCTTTACACGGTCGCCGCTCCGCATCCAACAACTAATCTTCAGCATCGAACACATACATCATGGCACTCGCGACCCAATGTCCTCATTGCTATACCAGCTTCCGGGTCGCGAATGACCAGCTAAAGCTACACGCGGGGATGGTTCGATGCGGCTCTTGCAAGCTCACCTTTAATGGCATCGAACATTTGCTTGCACCCGGTGAGGCACCGCGCAAGCGGCCTGATTCCAAGCTGACAGAATCAGCAAGTGAGCAACAAACACCAAGCTCACTTCAACAGAAAGCTGCAGTCGAGGACGCAAAGAAACTGCCTAGTTCTCAGCAAACAGAACCGCAGCATCAATCAAGTTTAGACGAACATCCAATCGCATCCAATGCAACGGAACAGTCTCATCATCCTGAAATAGCTGCAGATGAAGCAAGTCAAGATGGCGATGAACATAAACCTCAAATTACGACAGAATTTATTGCTAAGTTTGAAGATGAGTTTGAAGCTGGTTCGGACATTGTAGAAGCAGATGCTCAAAATGATCAGCTAGATACAGCTGATTCAAAAAATCAAGAATTCGATTTTGAATCTAATCGTCAATCTGGCGAAGAACACGACTTCACAACAGCAAACGATGAAGCTACACAAGAACAAACGCAGGATACGATAGACGAAAATGCGTCACCGATTGATACCACTGCGCCAGTTTTCACTCTAGACTCAAATCCCGATTCGAATTTAGCGCCAGAATCCAACGCTGATGTAAAAACCAAAGATAAATCCGATTCCAATTCGGAACAAGAGCTTGATGAATTTGAGCAATTGATGAATTTAGGTTCGGCATCAGAATCGGTTCATAGCCAGCAACAACAAAACTTAATGCAGCAATTCTCGGCACAATTAGAAACAATTGAGCCCGAGTTAGGTGTCAGTGGTACTACAGAGCCTAAGCCTGAAAGCAATTCAAACGATAAACAGAAGCCTTCCCCCCTAACTGGCAAGTTGGAGTTCGAGCTTACGTCTGAAGAGCGCGCCCTAGTTGAACAAGCGGATTTATTACATCAATTAGAATTAGAGAATCGAATCGCAACGCTTGATGAAGATGCCAAAGAATGGTCTAGGCACGAACCTCATTTAGGCGAAGATTTAAAAGAATCAGCGTCATCGAATCGTCCGCCCTCATTTACGTCTTCGCATGCAACAACTGCGCAAAGCAGCGCAGATTCCGACACACATTCGGATGCAATATATGCAGAAGAGCCGGTCGAAAGCATCTCTGATTCACAGCCACCAGCCGAGATTGATGGCGATGAAGAAACGCCCAAATTTGTGCTGCAGGCAGAAAAAAAACGGCGTTATGGAAAATGGCAAACATTTGCTTTGTTTTTTTCATGCCTAGTATTGGTCTTCGCTACCTTGCTACAAGGTGCGTATTTCTTCCGAACGCAAATCGCAGCACAATGGCCAGCGACTAAGCCGCACTTGTTACGTGCATGTCAAATGATTGGATGCCAAATCAAGTTACCGGCAGAGCGACGTATGTTAGAGCTGGTTGGAAGCGAGTTATTGATTTTAAATGAAGAGTTAAGAATCAATACCTTAGCATTTCAAATTCAAAATAAGAGCTCTACTATTCAAGAATGGCCAGCGCTAGAGTTAACTTTAAAAGATCGTCGCGGTAAAACTGTATTACAAAAAGTTTTCCAAGCGAGTGAATATCTGAATACAAAATCGGATCTACCAAAGGGAATAGCCGCACTCAGTGAGAGCAACCACAAACTGTATTTTGAGCTGAATATCGCAAAGGCATCCAACTATCAAGTAGAAATTTTCTACCCTTAAAGTTTGGCTCTAAAACTTCAGCAAATAAAGCAAGTAAATAAAAAAAACGGCTAGATAAACTAAGCCGCCCTTCCCCTTAGCTGTATCATCCTTTTTTGCGCAAATTTCGATAGCGCTCAGCGCGTGCTGAAATCGAGGCAATCAATTTTTCTGGATCTATAGGCTTGGTTAAAAAATCATCTGCACCAGTTTCCATTGCGCCTAATTGCTTTTGCATTTCTGTCTCAGAAGACAAAAACACGATAGGGATTTCGACATACAAGTTATTCTGACGTATAACCTTTGCCATTTCTATGCCATTACATTGCGGCATATATAAGTCAGTTAAGATAAGTTCTGGTTTAAACTTTTTTATCGCATCAAGAATTTCTGTCGGATCCATCAACGAACGCACGTGCATGCCCGCACTACTTAACACAGCATCAAAAAAGCTTAAGAAAAATTCGTCATCATCAACGACCAACACGCGATAAGAGCGCACCGCGTTTTTTGCAATCTTCTCGTCAATTTTTACACTTAAAGCCTGGGCATCAATCGGTTTAATAAAATAACCTTCGGCACCCTCGCGTACCGCCAGTAATCTATCCTCAAAATTATCATTTGCTGAAATGTAAATCACTGGAAAGCTGGTGATCACACGAGTCGACATTGCAGTCTTAGCCAACTTACCAGCCTCGGAATCAATATCCAACACAGCGGCTGCCGGAGCTCTCACCAAAATCGCGGAGCGGAACTCCTCTAAATCAGAAAAGCCTACCACTTCATGATCGAACAGACTCAAGGCATCACTTAATTCTTGAACATACCTATTATCTGCAGAATAGATATAAACAAGATCAAAATACCTCGTCGGTTCTTGTTCAGATAGTTCACTCATTACGATGTCTCCCAATGTTGCCTCGTCAGCCATTTGCTGATTCTGTTCTGCATATACATCCAATTCGTCTCGACTCATATCATCTCAATCTTTAATCGTAAAACACACAAAATTCTACGCCAAATAAATACCATTCACTGAGCAGCCACATCGCCCCAAAGTTGCCGCATACTGAAGCGCATCACAATTTGATCTCGGTGTAAAACTTCACGAATTGCATGCAAAGGTTTTTGTGTATCGCGTTTAATCGGTGCGGCTAATGGCACACCTCTTGGCCCAAGCAAGCAGTGCACATAAGGTGTCGTGGTAGTCGCACCTTTGCTGGTAACGACGCCAATCGCTCCATCCTCCAAGCGTACAAAAGTCCCAATTGGATATGTTCCTAACTCACGAATAAATAGCGTCAGCAACATCATGTCTACGGTATTTTTTCCACCTATTAAAATGTCTCGCAATGCCGCATTTGGCAATAAAGACTTACGATAACTTCGCGCGCAAACCCGCGCACAATAGCGATCAGCAATCGAAATAATTTTTGCGTTTTGGGGGATTTCGGCGCTACGTTTCTTGGCGGGATAGCCACTGCCATCTTCGTTCTCGTGGTGATGTAAAATCCAAGACAACCATTGCTCGTCATTGACACCAACACTAAGTAACTGCTGCACGGATTCTTGAGGATGGCGAAAAATCAACTCTTGTTCCTCTGCGCTCAAAGACTCACTTTTCTCTTGCAGTCTTTCTTGTTGTCTGAGCATACTCAAGTTCATGGTCAAGCATGCCGCTGCCAACAGAATTAATTCATCTTCAGATTTCTTTAATGCCCGTCCAATGACAATCGCAACTACAGCGGTATCTACGCAATGTCGAGAAGAGTAATTGCCTTCCTGGTGTAACAAGATACAACCTAGAGCGACGTCCATATCAATACGAGTCGCCAACAAAACATACTTCGCTAAGGTAAGGAATTTATCGCGAGGATTTTCAACACTATTCAAATTGTAAGACAAGGCCCGTAGGTCATTGCGTATTTGCGAAATGATGCGCACAACGGATGGTTGTTCAACTACTTTAGGAATTTTCTTATCGCGCGATGCATTCTCCATTAAGTCGCCGTCGACATATAACCCACGTTCAATCAAAACCTCGACTTGATGTGCATTATTCACGACAAAGCCGCGCCTCAACAACAAATTGCCATCGGCACCAAAGATATCCCATTGCAAGGGTTGCCCAAGCACGATATCTGACATCGAAATACGTTTACTCGACATGCATAACTCCATTAGGTGGAGAGAGAAGCGAAGCTACGAGAAGCGCCAAGCAAGCAAACCAAAGGATTTGCGAGCGACCTTCTCTTCTATCCTAACAGAGTAAGCACAAGACACAAGCTTTTACGCGTTTGTCTGATGAATTGATGCAACAGATCGAGAGTGCTTGTGCTATGAAAACTCCAAAGCAATCATCACCAACAAATTTCAATCAAAAAAAGCAATTTCAAGTTGGCTATTCAAACGGAGAAGCGCCAGCCAATTTTGCGTAAGATCAACATCAAAACGGCAAATATCGCTGTAAATACAATAGCAAAAGCCAGCGATGTCAAATATGGATTATTGATCGGCGAAAAAATGGGAACAAACAATCCACTATAAATTTTATCCATCCATCCTGTTCCCGCCAATACGCAAGTTGCTACCCATGAACCCGCATATGCCGCAATCGCATTCACACCAAAACTTAAACCAATTGCGGGCAGCTTCAAGCGATCAACGAGTTGATGCATGAGCCAAATAATCAGGTAAGCAAATCCCGTGGTCCACAACACAAATGAGGATGTCCAAAGATGTTTATTGATCGGCAAAACAAATGACCAGAGATAAGCACACGCACACATCACCAAACCCAGCAATAAGAGATTGCTAGCCAGTCCTCGGCGCAGAATCGCCCCCGCTTGAATTCCCAATAGAACAGAAACGATAGCAGACAAAGTACTCAGTATGCCCTCTGGCTCTTGCGCTAAACCTGATTGCACATCGAAATGATAGGCGAGACTTCCTAAAATACGCGTATCAATTTGATCAACCAAATTCAAATGTGCTTGATAAGAACCAGCCGACGCTAACAAATACCAGTAAGACAATAATATGGCAACGATCAAGTACCAAAGCTGCTTTAAAGAGCGTAGATAAATAAAGAGCAAACCCGCCACCAAGAAACACAACCCGATTCGTTGTAACACCCCCATTAAGCGAAATTGACGATCAGGAATCAATGCAACCGCGACCAAGTGTAGAGCCACACCTAGGGCAAAAATTTTACAAGCACGCCAAATAATTGTCGGCGCCAATTGTCTCGCATTAAGGCCTTTTTCGAATTTGGGCGTTAAGGCCAAGTACAAGGAAACACCGACGATGACCAAGAAAAACGGGAAAATGAAATCAGCAGGACTCGCACCGTGCCAGCTGGAATGCGAAAGCCAAGAATAAACATAATTCCAATCACCCGCATTATTGACTAACAACATTGCGGCAACTGTTAGCCCACGCAAAGCATCAATGGAGGTTAAACGTTGATTGTTTAAACTCGCAACTTGCGCATGACTGTGCGCAAGATACACTTGCCCATCTTGATTCATATCCTGACTCATTCCTGCCCCCCCGATTAAGACTTTTCCAAACCATCCGCAACATCATTTCCCAGCACCATGAAAACCTTTTTCATCCAATATTTTCAAATCAAAACGATTTCAATATTTCAATACCACTCAGGTGAATTATCTAAAATCGAGAGTAACTACATCAATCAACTCGAAGTACCTTAACTTCAATTCATCTCTGATTAACTATACTGAATATTGCAATTAGAAACACCTATTTAGACGAGTAGGCGAACAAAAAACATCAGTATAGTTGCATATTGGTACTTAAGTGGCATTATTTTTGTAAAACCAGTTGACCGAATAAAAACGGAATAGTATGTTGTAGCTCAGGCGCTCAAACCTGACCGCTCGTATCACCAAATTTTCGAATTTAGCTTGCTTTCGTCGATATACCAGTTTGGATTCAGTTACCTACTGCAACACTCAAAATATCACCGAATCTTTGCTTACACCTTCTGAGACAGCTGTTATGACTACCGAACAAAAACCTGCGCGCTCCCCGATTACTTGGGTTCCTACACTCTATCTGGCCGAGGGCTTACCTTTTTTTGCGATCGCACTCGTCGCAGGTTTGATGTACAAAAGTTTAGGCGTATCGAACGAAGAAATTGCTTATTGGACTGGCGCGATTGGTTTTGCATGGGTATTTAAACCATTGTGGAGTCCATTTCTGGAAGCTGCTCGTAGCAAGAAATTTCTAGTAGTCTGCTTTCAACTAATCGGGGGTGCGACGCTAGGGCTCGTTGCGCTAGCGATGCAGCTACCCAACTACTTCGCAGTCAGTATCGCTTTACTCGCGGTTGTCGCCATATCTTCTGCAACCCACGACATCGCCGCAGACGGGCTCTACATAGCGAGTCTCAACAATAAACAACAGGCTGCCTACGCTGGCTGGCAAGGTGCATTTTTTAATGCGGCTAAATTCATTTCGCTTGGTGGACTAGTTATCTTGGCTGGGCATCTAGAAAAAAGCATGCCGCCAGCACAAGCCTGGGGAATTATTTTTGGATTGTTAGGCGCAATGTTAGTTGCACTTGGTTTCTATCACACTTGGTCTTTACCCAATGTAAAGCAAGCAGAATCCAAGCAATCCATGCGCAGTATTTACACAACCACTGTTGATGTGGTCATCGATTTTTTCAAAAAGCCAGGAATCTGGTTGGCAATTCTGTTCATCATTTTATTTAGAACTGGCGAGGGACAAATCCAAACCATAGGCCCGCTATTTCTAAAAGAATTAAAAGAACATGGTGGCTTAGGTTTAAGCAATGAACAAGTTGGTCTGGTCTATGGCACCGCAGGCACAATCGCGTTTTTGGGCGGCAGCATACTTGGTGGTTACTTTACTTCTTGGTTAGGCCTACGCCGAGCCTTACCTTGGCTAATTATCACAATGAATTTCCCGAATATCGTGTTCTTTTTTTTGAGCACTTCATTACCAGATAATTTAATGATTATTGGCGCAGCCTTAAGCATAGAAATGTTCGGCTACGGCTTTGGCTTCGTTGGGCTGATTCTATTTATGATGCAAGTAGTCGCGGTTGGAAAATACCAAACAGCACACTACGCCCTTGCCACTGGCGTTATGCAACTAGGATTGGTTATCCCGAAAATGCTAAGTGGAAAAATTCAAACCATGCTTGGCTATCACAATTTCTTTATCTGGGTCATCATCTCAGCACTACCAGTTTTATTCCTGTGTCGCTTTCTTAATATTAAAGATCAGGAAGCGGATAGTTCCCAATAGTTGGCAGTCAGTTCAAACTGGGGCGAAAATATGACCGATCCAACTCATCAGATCACGTCGTTGAGTTAACAAGTCGCTCGCTTTTCTATTTTGTATAAACAGTAATAAAAAAGGCAGAAAAATTTCTGCCTTTTTTTGTGTGCCAGTCAAAACCAACAACAACGCATCAATCCAACTTCGCCGCGTGCTCACGCGTTGCATGGAACACGATATCAGGCCAACGCTCTTGAGTTAATCGTAAATTGACACCGGAGCTAGCAAGGTAAGCCATGTTACCGGCCGCATCATAAGCGACGTTGGCGCCCGCACTAGAGCGTTCAAAATCAGCCAACATTTTTTTATCTTCGCAAGTAATCCAACGCGCGCTACTAATACTTGTTCCCTCGAATACAGCATCAACACCATATTCATTTTTCAAACGGCTAGCGACTACTTCAAACTGCAAAACACCAACCGCGCCAAGGATTAAATCGCTGCTGACGATAGGTTT
This sequence comes from Affinundibacterium baiyunense, assembly GCF_018139645.1. Classification (GTDB taxonomy): domain Bacteria; phylum Pseudomonadota; class Gammaproteobacteria; order Burkholderiales; family Burkholderiaceae_D; genus Undibacterium; species Undibacterium baiyunense. The sequence continues at coordinate 21,598 of NZ_JAGSPM010000005.1, read as the reverse complement.
AAAAACCTGCACAGCACCCTCTTCACCCAATTGTTGCAAACCTTTTTGTAGCTGTTTGGTTTTTAATGGGTTCAAAATCCGTGCGATACGGAAAAAGTCCGGTGCAAAGTAAGGAATACCCGTAAATTGCAGTAATTCGCCTTCAGAAAAGCTATCACCGATTTGCATATTGCCGTGATTCGGTAAACCAATAATATCGCCTGCATAGGCTTCTTCGACTTGCTCGCGTGAAGATGCCATGAAGGTCACCACCGACGACACTTTAATGTCACGATTAATGCGCAAATGCTTGAGCTTCATGCCACGCTCAAAGCGACCTGAACAGACACGTAAGAACGCAATACGATCACGATGTGCTGGGTCCATATTTGCTTGAATTTTGAACACAAAACCAGAGAATGGCTCTTCAGTCGGTGCAACGGTACGCACAGTCGCATCACGCTCGCGTGGTGCGGGTGCCCAGTCAAGCAGCGCGTTCAAAATCTCACGCACACCAAAATTATTGATTGCAGAGCCGAAGAATACCGGCGTCTGCGTACCTGCCAAAACAGCTGCTAAATCAAAAGGATGTGAAGCGCCGTGTACCAGTTCGACTTCCATCTTTAATTGCTCGATTTCTAATGGAAATAATTCAGCCAAACGTGGATTATCGATACCTTTAACAACTTCAAATTCTTGATCGGCACGCTCACTACCTGGTGTAAACAACATGATCTCATCTTTTAAGATGTGATAAACACCGCGGAAAGTTTTACCCATACCAATCGGCCAAGTCACTGGTGAGCAATTAATCTTTAAGACTGATTCGAGCTCGTCGAGCAATTCCAAGGGATCGCGGGTTTCACGGTCCATTTTATTGACGAAACTAATAATGGGTGTGTTGCGCATACGGCAAACATTGAGCAACTTAATGGTCTGCTCTTCCACACCTTTTGCCGCATCGATCACCATCAAGGCCGAATCGACTGCGGTCAACACGCGATACGTGTCTTCTGAGAAATCTTGGTGACCTGGTGTATCTAATAAGTTAACGACGTGATCACGATATTCAAACTGCATCACTGAGGACGCTACCGAAATACCGCGTTGCTTTTCAATTTCCATCCAGTCAGAGGTCGCATGACGACCGCTTTTACGCGCCTTGACCGTGCCCGCTAACTGAATCGCACCCGAAAACATCAAAAGTTTTTCAGTCAAAGTGGTTTTACCTGCATCCGGGTGGGAAATGATCCCGAATGTGCGACGACGCGCTACTTCTTTACTGATGAGGTCGGTCGATACTTTTTTGACGACAAGGTTGTCTGCTTCATTACTATCGTCTGGAGTGCTGATGGAATCGGTCATTGCGAGATTTTGCTTAGAAAAAAATAACCGCACATTTTAACATGCGATACCGTGATTTTCTCGCTTGCGCAGACCCGCGCTCGGATTTCGAAATAACAAATTAAGTACAAATTACAGGAATAAGGCGCGAAATAAGCAGAGAATCCCTCGCGCTTTTAGCTTTAGAGAAAGAGATTGCAAAAATCAAAGCACAAGTAATCGAAACTTTGATAGTTAAGTCTTAGGTAGTTAAAGCGCAAATGACGGACAATATCAAAATGAATTGATTGTTCTTAATTGCGCTTCACTCAGATCAAATCATCAGTATTAAAATTCGACCACAGAACGAATCGATTCGCCACTCTTCATTAAGTCAAAGCCTTCGTTAATTCTCTCTAAAGGCAATTTATGGGTGATTAAGTCGTCGATATTTAATTTGCCTTCCATGTACCAATCGACAATTTTTGGAACGTCGGTGCGACCGCGTGCGCCACCGAAGGCAGAGCCTTTCCAAACCCGACCAGTAACTAATTGAAATGGACGCGTGCTAATTTCTTGTCCTGCTGCCGCGACACCAATGATGATGGATTGTCCCCATCCTTTGTGGCAGCACTCTAATGATTGGCGCATGGTTGTTGTATTGCCGATGCATTCAAAACTATAATCCGCACCACCATCAGTCATACCGATAATCGCATCGACCACGTTCGCAACTTCTTTCGGATTAATGAAATGCGTCATACCGAATTTGCGTGCCATGCTTTCACGCGCGGGATTGATATCGACACCAATAATTTTATTCGCGCCAACCATGCGTGCGGCTTGAATCACATTTAAACCGATACCACCTAAACCAAACACGACAACATTTGCACCAGCTTCCACTTTAGCTGTGAACAAGACCGCACCAACGCCAGTGGTGACGCCACAGCCGATATAGCAAACTTTATCAAACGGTGCATCTTCACGAATCTTTGCCAAAGCAATTTCTGGGACAACAATGTAATTGGAGAATGTCGATGTACCCATGTAATGAAAAATCGGCTTGCCATCAATAGAAAAACGGCTAGTCGCATCAGGCATCAAACCGCGTCCCTGCGTGCTGCGAATAGCTTGGCATAAATTGGTCTTTTGCGATAAACAAAACTTACATTCACGACACTCAGGCGTATAGAGTGGGATGACGTGATCATCCTTTTTTAAACTCTTCACACCTGACCCAACATCGACCACAACACCGGCACCTTCATGCCCTAGAATCGCTGGAAAAATCCCCTCAGGATCTGCACCCGACAGCGTGTAATAATCGGTGTGACAAATGCCCGTCGCTTTAATTTCGACTAATACTTCGCCCGCCTTTGGACCTTGAAGATCTACCTCTTCAATAGTTAATGGCTTTCCTGCTTCCCATGCGATTGCGGCTTTGGTTTTCATTATTGAGGTCTTTCGCGTAAGTTAATAAATTAAAGAAATTTGATTCAAACTCAAATTTAACTCGGATCGAAACGGATTTTAACCTTAATTCCTACTTCTGATTTTGTTATGCTGTGGAAAATGGAATCCGCTAAAATTCTAACCAACTCGTGTCAATATAAATTTAAGCTTGCCTTCATTTTTTCTAATCAGGTTGTCGACATGTATCGCTAAAATAGATACTTAAATGCTGGACTTCCACTGGCTCGCATAAACTATGGGTAAAATGATTGGCATTTCCTCTATTCAGTAACTTGTTAGACGTTGTAGATTTAACTTGGTATGTAATTTATTGTCCTTAATTGTTTTTAATCAGGAGTTATTATGGCTTTTACGCCCTTCCGTTCAATCGGACGAGGTATTAAGTGGTTTTGGAGTGCGGTCGATACGAGTCGGCGTTTTGTCATTAACTTTATTTTCTTGTTACTAGTCATAATTCTATTGAACGCTTTATTTTCTTCAGACAAGTTAAAGATTGAAGATAAAACCGCGCTCATTTTGAATTTCAAAGGGCAACTAGTTGAACAGCATGCTGGCAGTGCAAGTGATGCCTTCATTGCTGAGGTGCAGGGCGAGAACAAGCGCTCCACACAATTGCGTGACATTTTGACCGTGATTGATGCAGCTAGCAAAGATCCCAAAATTAACAATGCCGTGCTAATGCTTGATGGCATGCAAGGAGCGGGATTGCCGATGCTGCGCGAAGTCGCAGCGGCCTTAGAACGATTTAAAGCTAGTGGCAAAAAAGTGATCGCATGGGGATCTAGCTTCGATCAACGTCAATACTTTTTAGCCGCGCATGCGAATGAAGTGTATATGCACCCAATGGGTAATGTGATGTTGAGTGGCTTTGGTGGATATCGCAATTACTATAAAGATGCACTAGATAAAATTGGTGTGACTGTCAATCTATTAAAAGTCGGCACCTTCAAAAGCGCTGCTGAACCCTACGTTGCTAACGGTCCTTCACCAGCCTCGTCTGAAGCGGAAGCGTTTTTATACAACGCAATGTGGAAGCTCTACACCGATGGCGTAGAAAAAGCACGCAAACTACCTGCTGGCGCGATCATGGAGAGCATCAACAACTTACCAGAAATGTTAAAAGCAGCAAATGGAAGCGTCGCGCAATTTGCGGTCAATGCAAAATTAATTGATGGTTTGAAATCGCGTGACGAACTACGCCAAATGATGTTGGGCTTGGGCGCGAAGGACGAGCGGACAAAGAGCTTCAAAGAAGTAAGCTTTGATGACTACCTACAAGCGCAAAATCATTTTTCGTTTGGGCCAGCGGTTGCAGTGATCGTTGCAGAAGGTGAAATTAGCGAAGGCAACGCGCCACCTGGTGCGATTGGCGGTATGTCCACAGCAAACTTGATTCGTAAGGCACGTGAGGACGATCAAATCAAAGCACTCGTAGTCAGAGTTGATTCTCCTGGCGGTAGTGCATTCGGTTCTGAGTTAATTCGCCAAGAATTGGAATTAACGCGCAAAGCGGGAAAACCTGTGGTCATTTCTATGGGGAATGTCGCAGCCTCTGGCGGTTATTGGATTTCCATGTCATCTGATGAAGTTATTGCCGATGCAGCGACCATCACCGGATCGATTGGCGTGTACGTGATCTTTCCAACTGTAGATAAAATCGTTGAAAAGATTGGTGTACGCACCGCCGGCACGACAACCACTTGGATGAGCGATTCCTTTAATCCTTTGCGTCCTATGAATCCGAAGTTTGGCGAAGTGATTCAGTTGGGAGTGGAAAATATTTATTCCGAGTTCACGACGAAGGCCGCAGCTGCACGCAAAACGACACCAGAAAAAATTGACGCGGTTGCACAAGGCCGCGTGTGGACTGGTGAACAGGCAAAAGAGCGTGGCTTGATTGATCGCGTTGGTAGTTATCAAGATGCCTTGAAGTCCGCTGCAACGCTAGCAAAATTAGGTAATGAATATCGCGTGACCTATATCGAACGCGAACCGTCTAAATTTGACCGATTCTTTAGTATGTTTGAAGACGGTGCGACCAAAGCAGCGGCTCGTGCAATCAATGAACAGTTCAAAGTTGCTGTTGCACCTAGTGGCATTCCGCCAGCGGCAGCAACAGAAATGATTAAAGATCTTGCTTGGTTGGCGGATTTACGCAAAGAGAATCGAAGCTATATGGTAATGGCGCACTGCATGTGTACTTTGCCCTAAATAGCCACATCTCAACTTGATGTTCAAGCAAATTACATAAGGCCAATTACATAAAGTACGGCACCTTTGAAGACGCATAAGGGAGGCAAATTGCCTCCCTTTTGTCATCTCACCTCAACATTTTTAGATCGAATACCGCCCAAGCTACACACTGTTCAATGCATGCTAAGTTGGATCAAGCAACAGCTTTGCGACTTATGAATGATGGGGATTCACATTCAATTTAGCTTAAGCAATTGCTATGACATGATCAGTTATTAAATCATGCTCTCAATCCCGCGATCGTCACAGCGAAAAAAATTAGCTAAATCGGCTAAAAATTTGAATATTCATGGATATTCGAAGATATTCAGCTTCCAATTTCCGCTTGAATACAAAAGAATACGACTTGCACGACCCTGTTGGCTCTATTGATAGTGCCTTCGATAATAAATTGAATTAAGTTGATTGAACGATTCCAGAGTAGAAATGTAAAGGACACCCGTATGAACTTTGGTGAGAAGTTGAAGCAAATAAGAACTCAGAAAAATCTGACGCAACCGCAAATGGCAGAGGCAATCGGTATCGAACAATCCTATTTATCGAAATTGGAAAACGACAAATCGGTACCTTCTGCTGAAATGTTCCAGACCATTATGAAATCGCTAGAGATCGACGCCAGTGATTTTTTAAAAGACATTGATAAAAAAATTCTACAAACTAGCCTTAAACATATTCCCGAAGTCGCACACTATTTGAACTCAACAATCGTCGTAAAAACCCATAGCGTAAAGCGTTGGCTGTTTGGGTCCGCTGCGCTGTGCACATTAGGCTTCGCCTTCCTCTTGAGCGCGAATGAAGGAATATTTTTTCCGAATAAACTCTATAAGTACGAGTCGAAAGGCGTATTTCGCGCAGACGAAGCAGAAGACGTATTTGAACAATTTGAAAAAATCATCAATTTGAAATTTGATGCAAACATAATTTCTAGAAACGAAGCCAGCAAATTATTGGCAGACTTCACAGAGAAGCGCAGACGACCACTTTTTCTTGAGAAAAGCCACAATGCTGGCACGGTATTTTATGAAAACGTCGAAGGTGGTCGTCGAAAATTTCATTTAGTCGACGTCAGTATTATTCGATCTTATCAAAATCAATTTATACAATTTTTGGGTGGCCTTTTTCTTTTTACGGGCATCCTAGGTTTCTTCATGGAATGGCGTATTCGTAAAATTCCAACACGATGAATTTTTAATTATCGCTATAATTTTATTCAAGCATTTTTTCATATATCTACTTCCTTAGCTTTGTTTCACCGATCACTCACTTCACTTTTTAGAAGGAAAACTATGTCACAACTCAGAACTTTCTTTGCAGGCGCAACCACAATGGCAGCCGCACTCGCCGCTGTATTCGCTTTAACTGGCGCACGTGAACCTGTGAAGAACGAACGCTTTGATGAAATCACCGTAGGTCGAATCAATATCGTCGAACCAGATGGAACCAAACGTATGATCATTTCGAATCGTGCACAATTTCCTGGCGATTTTCACCAAGGAAAAGAAGGTGCACGCCCAGATCGTCGCAGCTTTGCTGGCATGATCTTTGTGAATGAAGAGGGTACTGAAAATGGTGGTTTTATTCAAAAAGGAAGTATCGGGGAAAATGGCAAGATTGATGCTGGACTATCACTGACCTTCGATCGTTTCCGTCAAGATCAGGCTTTACAACTGATCAGTACGGATAGTGCCAACCATCAACAAACCGGTATTCGCATCAACGATGTACCTATGTACAAAGTTAGCTCGATAGAAGATATCAAAAAATTTGGCGCAGAAGCGGAAAAACTTCCGCAAGCCGAGCAAGCTGCATACTGGAAAAAACTATCTGACGAAGGTCGTCTGTCCGAAAATCGAATCTACTTGGGTAATACAAGAGATAAGGGGTCAGCACTGAGCCTAAAAGATGCCAAAGGTAGAACACGCATGATGTTAATCGTAAGCGCCGCAGGTCAAGCAGAAATCCAGATGCTGGATGAAACTGGCAAAGTTGTGAAGAGCATTACACCGAGCAATTAATAATTCTTGTTCGTAGTCGGATTAACAAAGAACGAAAAGAAAGGCCAGAACGCAATAACGCCGGCCTTTCTTTTAAGCTCTGACACCGATTGTGTGAATAACAAAATTAATTAGAGCTGAAGCAAATCATGCAATCTGCAAACGCATACGCTCAAACCGAATAGTCACACCATCTGGCAAAACATCAGCTACATCTTCGAGCTTTTGAAAACCCAAGACTTCATAAAATGGCACGCCGGGCAGCGTTGCCATTAATTCCAAGCTAGTAAATCCTTGTTTAAGTGCAGCTTGCTTACATGCTTCAAACACGGCTCTACCAACACCTCGTCTTGCTGCTTTTGGCGAAATAAAGAACGCGCGAATTCTGGCTGGATCATGTGCCGGATCGAGATATTCATCTGCTCCCATTGGACGCTGATCACCACCATACAAAGTGCGGCGACGACTCCAACCACCACAACCAACTAATTCACCATCTAAAATTGCGGTGAAATAACTACCATCTTTCACTAAAGCGGAATCAACACCGAATACATACTTGATCGCAGATTCGGTTTCTTGTTCCGTGTAAAAGCCTCGACTTAAGACACGCGCTGATTCCACTATCAATTGATTCAGCTGCGGAATCTCGTCCAAAGTGCTTGTTCGAACAATCAATTGCGTATTGTTTGCAGATACCATAAATTCCTCTTGCTGAAAAATACTAGTTGGATAGATTCGTGCATTTATTGGTACGTCTATTGGCACATCTATTGGTGCATATCTAAAATCATCAACGCTGTCACTCCAACGTCACAACAAAATATACACAAAAAGCCCAAAAAAACAAAACCGTCGGATAGTCTTATTTGTAGGGTATACAAATAAGACTATCCGACGGTCCAGATGTCAACTCGAAGTTAGCTTAACAAAGTCTGCTTACTTAAACACCAATTCTCCGTTCGCGACGTCAACAACAATTGTATCTTTGGGACCAAACTTACCTTGCAACATTAATTTAGATAAAGGATTTTCTATCTCTTGTTGGATTGCACGTTTCAATGGTCGGGCACCATAAACTGGATCAAATCCTGCTTCGGCAATCTTCAATAATGCAGCATCAGTAACCTGCAAACTCATATCCATCTGCGTCAAACGTTTATGTAAAGTATCTAATTGTATCTTCGCAATAGCGCCAATATTTTTTGCATCGAGCGCATGGAAAACGACGATTTCATCGATACGATTAATAAATTCTGGACGGAAATGTGACTTAACCTCACCCATTACCGCCATCTTAATGACGCTGGGTTCACTTCCCTCCATCGCTTGAATTTGATGCGATCCTAAATTAGAAGTCATGACGATCACAGTGTTTTTGAAATCTACAGTGCGCCCTTGACCATCGGTCATACGTCCATCATCAAGCACCTGCAGCAAAACATTAAACACATCGTGATGCGCTTTCTCGACTTCATCCAATAAAATCACGCTGTATGGCTTACGTCGAACCGCTTCGGTCAAATAGCCGCCCTCCTCGTATCCAACGTAACCCGGCGGCGCACCGATTAATCGCGCAACCGAGTGCTTCTCCATGAACTCACTCATATCAATACGAATCAAGGACTCTTCCGTATCGAACATAAAGTTAGCCAATGCCTTACACAATTCAGTTTTACCAACGCCAGTTGGACCTAAGAACAAGAAAGATCCATACGGACGATTCGGATCGCCCAACCCAGCGCGGGAGCGACGAATTGCATCAGAGACCGCGGTAATCGCCTCATCTTGACCCACTACCCGTTTATGCAAGGCATCTTCCATGTGCAGTAATTTTTCACGCTCACCTTGCATCATACGAGATACAGGAATACCTGTCGCACGCGACACAATCTCAGCAATCTCTTCCGCACCAACTTGAGTGCGTAACAACTTAGGTTTGCCACCCGCTTCGGCATTTTTAGCGGCTTGCAAATCGGCTGATTTTAATTGTGCCTCTAGTTCTGGTAAGCGACCATACTGGAGTTGCGACATCGTTTGCCAATCACCTTTACGCTTTGCTTCCTCCATTTGCAGGCGAATTTTTTCTATCTCTTCCTTAATGTGCGTACTACCTTGTACCGTTGCTTTTTCTGACTTCCATACTTCTTCAAGATCAGCGTACTCGCGTGATAAAGCCTTGATTTCATCCTCAATCAAAGCAAGACGTTTTTTCGATCCCTCATCTTTCTCACGCTTGACCGCTTCTTTTTCAATTTTCAATTGAATCAAACGACGATCCAATTTATCCATCACTTCGGGCTTGGAATCAATTTCAATTTTGATCTTGGCTGCAGCTTCATCAATCAAATCGATTGCCTTGTCAGGTAAGAAGCGATCGGTAATATAACGATGCGAGAGCTCTGCCGCAGCAATGATTGCTGGATCCGTAATATCAACGCCATGATGTACTTCATATTTCTCTTGTAGTCCGCGCAGAATTGCAATCGTAGCTTCTACACTAGGCTCGTCCACAATAATTTTTTGGAAGCGACGCTCAAGCGCTGCATCTTTTTCGATGTACTTACGATACTCATCAAGCGTAGTTGCGCCGACACAATGCAATTCACCGCGCGCCAACGCTGGCTTGAGCATATTGCCCGCATCCATCGCACCTTCTGCCTTACCAGCACCAACCATGATGTGCAATTCGTCAATGAATACGATGGTTTGCCCCTCATCCATTGCGATTTCTTTCAGCACCGCTTTTAGACGCTCTTCAAATTCACCGCGGAATTTCGCTCCAGCCAGCAGAGCCGCCATATCAAGCGACAACACGCGCTTTGACTTCAAACTATCTGGTACTTCACCATTAACTATCCGTTGCGCAAGGCCCTCAACAATCGCGGTTTTACCAACACCCGGCTCACCAATCAGAACCGGATTATTCTTACTACGGCGTTGCAAGACTTGGATTGCTCGACGAATTTCATCGTCGCGACCAATCACTGGATCAAGCTTGCCGAGACGTGCGCGCTCGGTAAGATCGAGCGTGTATTTCTTTAAAGCCTCTCGTTGCCCTTCCGCTTCTGGCGAATCAACATTCGCACCACCGCGCACACCTTTGATCGCAGCTTCTAAAGCACTGCGAGTTAAGCCATTTTCTCGTGCTAACTTACCGGCTTCTGACTTGTCATCGACCAAAGCGAGCAAGACCATCTCACTCGCCAAAAATTGGTCGCCGCGCTTTTGAGATTCTTTATCAGCTAAATTCAATAAGCCTGCTAATTCACGTCCAATTTGAACTTGTCCATCGGTTCCCGTAACTTTTGGCAAACGATCAACCGCACTTTTTAAACCTGCCAATAAGCTATTGATATTCACACCAGCACGCTGCAACAAAGAGCGCGCACCGCCATCATCCTGATTGATCAATGCAAGTAAAACGTGCACCGGCTCTATATATTGGTTATCATTACCAACCGCTTGGCTCTGAGCATCTGCCAGCGCCTCCTGTAATTTTGTCGTCAATTTATCTAAACGCATAATGCCTCCTAAAAGGATTCAATGATTAATTGACTTATAGATTAGGCGGGAAAAGCTGATTTCAAGAACAAATCCTGCAAAAATTTATTAGCGTTTTGCGTTACATCAACAAGCTATGCATTTAGAACAACTTAATTTAACCTACCTGATAAACGAAGATCGTATCTTGCTCAGAATTGGTTTTTCTACAAAAAACAAAGAATCCGAGTTAGATGAAAAACAAGAAGTTCAATTATTCATCACACGTCGCATGCTTCAAAGACTGTGGCCCGTCTTGATGGAGTCAATTAGTTCGCATATGCGCTTAAATCGGCCTGAAACAGCATTCGCAAGTGAAGAGTTAATTCAGATCGAACACGAAGAAGCAGTTGATCAAATTAAAGAAGAAGGTAATTTTGGACAAAGTTACCAAAGCCAAGAGCGCAAAGCAATTCACGGTGAAGTTCCCTTATTGCTTGAATCGATTAATTTCCATTTGAAAGCTAATTCGCCTCTGGTCATACAATTTATTGCGCAACAAGGACAATCGATAGACCTACGATTGGAAAACAATCTGCTTCACGGTTTTTGTAAATTATTAATCGATGCGGAACGCGCAGCCGGCTGGGATTTAGCACTAAGCCTGCCTAAAGCTGAAGAGATGAGTATTCCTGCGCATCTTTTAAATTGATAAAAAAAGCCAGAATACTTGAGCATATTCTGGCTTTGTTCACTTACTTTATTAGCTTACTTTCCTACCTTATTTTTTAGCCCAATTAGCACCCTTAGTAGGGCACAAAAAAACTTTTTAAGACGCTGCTAGCTGATCAAAATTCGCAACAGGAACCTGCCCACTTGCTTCGGCCTTGCCTGATAACCAAGCCCCAACTGCTTGAATCGCAGGTTCTGCAAAGCCGTAAGAAATCAACGCTGGTGCATCGATATCGAGCGTTTGAAATGGATTCCATAAGACCAAGTGCAAATCGGGCTTCCACGTTTTGCGGGCATGTTCGTTATAACGAATTCTGACTGTTGACGCCAAAATAAGCGTTCTTCCATCGGCAGGAATGCTCGACCAATCAAAGCTAGAAGCATCATCGAAAGTGCTGGTCTGCACATCATAAATTTGCGACAACATCGAGGCGACTTTATGCGCGGGGATACCCGCCTCTGACACGCCATCGCTGACCACGTCTGCACTAATAACCAAGCGCACTTGACTGCCAGGTTTTGGCGGTACAGCTTGACGATATGTCGTTAATCCACATTGCCAAGCTTGCGCCATCAAAACACGATCGGCATCTTCCGTTCGTTGGTCGTAGAGCCCTGTCAAACTAGGATATTGTTGTGCAAGTTGGCGGATACGTTCCAACTTCTTCTGCACAGCGCTATAGGGTATTTCACCGCTTTCAATCGCCAGCGCCAAGGCATTTAAGGTTTCTATTTGCGTCTCGGCATTACCAAGCGCCATCACCATATCTGCACCTGCTGCCAATGCTTTCACCGCAGCCGCGCCAACACCATAGCGTCCAGCAATCGCGTGCATGTCCATGCCGTCGGTAATAACGACTCCATGATAATTCCATTCATCACGTAAGATACCAGTCAAAATCTTGCTTGACATCGTTGCTGGATTCTCAGGATCAATTTGTGGATAAACAATATGCGCCGTCATCATTGCAGGTGCATTTTTGGCGGCAGCTTTAAATGGTGCTAATTCCAAGGCATCAAGCTCGGCACGCGACTTATTGACTTCAGGTAAATCTCGATGCGAATCGACATGCGTATCGCCGTGACCTGGAAAATGTTTGATACAACATGCGACGCCTTCGCTTAAACTGCCTTCCATCCACGCACTCGCCAATTGATGTGCTCGCACTGGATCAGCCCCAAACGAACGCTCAGAAATCACGGGATTATTGACGTTGTTATTTAAATCCAAAACAGGTGCAAAGTTCCAATTAAATCCTAATGCTTTCACACTACGCGCGACCGCCGCGCCAACTTGGCGGCAAAGTTCGGGGTCATTGCTAGCACCAAGAGACATTGCTGCTGGTGGTTGAGGTACCCAAGTGGCACGAACCACCGCACCGCCCTCTTGATCAATACCGATCAAGGCTTCTGTTCCCATTACTGCACGTAAGTCGCTGGTCAATTTGGTCAATTGATCTTGGTTCACCATATTTTGGCGAAACAGACAAATCGCGCGTATATGATTTTCACGAATAAAGTTCGCGGTTGTTTCGCTTAGTACCGTCTCCGGCATGCGAATCATGATCGACTGTCCTGCGATACGACGTGCTTCTTCTTTACTAATATGAGTCATTGCATTTCCAAAAAGAGGCTAATGAAAATAGGCTAAAAGAAAAACGGACTTCATGCTAAATGATCGCCCGCTTGTTCCAATCAATTCGTCTTGGTGACTTTACTTAAATGACGTGGCTTATCTGGATCTAAACCTCGTGCCACTGACAGATGTGCAGCCATCACGTAAAAAGATTGTATCGCCGCGATAGGATCAAGATCAGGTGTTGCTGTGGTTGCTAATGTCAAGTTGCGTTCTTTGACATCTGCTGGAGCCGCCAACAAAACGTTCGCACCACGTCCACGCATTTCTTCTGCCAAGGCAATCAAGCCAGCTTGTGCCGGACCACGCGTTGCGAAAATCAATAATGGATAACCATCATCGATCAATGCCATCGGTCCGTGTTTAATCTCTGCACCACTAAATGCTTCTGCCTGGATGACTGAAGTCTCTTTGAACTTCAAAGCAGATTCCAAAGCAACAGAAAAGCTAATGCCGCGACCAACTACCATAATACGTTGCGCAGGTGCTAACACATCTAATGCATTCGACCAATCTAATTGGGTAGCGGCGTGCAAAACTTGTGGCAGCTCTTCAATTCCCGCTAAGAACGCTGGATCATTTTGCCAATGACCTGCCAAACGTGCGCCTGCGACTAAAGAGGTAATAAAACTCTTGGTAGCGGCGACACTTAATTCTGGTCCTGCATGTAAGGGCATAGTCCATTGCGCACTTTGTGCCAATGGCGAACTAGCATCATTGACTAAAGCAACTGTGGTCGCACCATGTTCACTAAAATAACGGATGGGCTCAACCACGTCAGGGCTTTGTCCCGACTGCGAAATCGCAATTGCCAGCGCATTTTTCACCAGCAATGGCGCCTTATTCAAGGTCACTAAAGACATCGGCAAAGAAGCGACAATGTGACCCAAACGCGCCATCATTAAATACGCAGCGTAATTTGCTGCATGATCTGAACTACCACGCGCAATCGTCACCACAGAAGAAGGTGGCGTCGCGCGTAATTGCTTCCCTAATTCTATAAATCGTTCACGATCATGGCCTAACTGTGCAGCAACAAATTCCCCAGACGAACACGCTTCTTTAAGCATCTTTGAGCTCAATTTTTTCTCCCTCGATATAAACAGCAACTAGATTCAAATCCCGATCAAGAACTACTAAATCTGCATACGCATTTACTTGCAGACGGCCGCGATCAGATAATCCTAAAAAATCTGCTGCGTAGGTAGAAACGCGTTTAGATGCATCGTCCAGCTCTAAACCAATCTTGACTAAATTTCTGAGCGCTTGATCCATCGTCAACGTGCTACCAGCCAGAGTGCCGTCGGCTAAACGCACGCCGCCCAAACACTTATGCACTACTTGACGACCAAGCATGTACTCGCCGTCTGGCATCCCAGAGGCAGAAGTGGAATCTGTTACACAATATACTTTTGGGATCGCACGCATCGCCGCTTTAATAGCACCGGGATGAACGTGCAATAAATCTGGAATAATTTCAGCAAAATTCGCGTGCGCCAAAGCTGCACCAACCATACCTGGTGCGCGATGATCAAGACGCGACATCGCATTGTACAAATGGGTGAAACTGCTAGCACCATTCTCTAGCGCCGCCACACCATCTTCGTAAGTACCTAAAGTATGGCCTAATTGCACGCGCATACCAAGCGCAGTCAATTGGCTGACCATCGCCAAATTACCTTCCACTTCGGGTGCTAAGGTAATCAATTTAATTGGCGCAATCGCGTCTAAATATTTTACTTGTTCGAGCGATCCCGCATGCGCAAAATCAGGCTGTGCACCCAACTTGCCTGGATTAATGTAAGGCCCTTCCAAATGCACGCCTAACACGCGCGCAGAACCCGCGGTACGCTGTTGGCAAACGCCTGCCAAAGCTTGCAATGCGGCCTCTAAATCAGACATGGGCGCAGTCATCGTGGTTGCCAACATACTGGTCGTACCATGCTGCGCATGCATGCGTGAAATTACCTGAACTGCGTCGCCCGCTTCCATCGTGTCTTTGCCACCAGCACCATGCACGTGCAAATCGATAAAGCCAGGCAAAATATAAGCAGCATTATTCGAGCGTGGATCAACCTCACTACCTTGTATCTCTTCAATCTTGTCGGCAAAAGAAATTGTTCCAGCGATCCATCCATCCGCCGTCAACACATTGCCTTCTATGGTTTGCATTTTAGTTTGCATCAGAGATTGTTGAGCTTGCTGATCTTGCTGCACTGAAATCATCTAAACAACTCCACTACAAAGTCATAGTAATCACTGCGGCAATACGAATGCGTTAACTCGACCGCTGCACCATTTGCTAGATAACCGACACGCGTAATCAACAGCATCGCCGTACCCTGCTTTAAGCCGATCAGCTTGGCCTGCTCTGCAGTCGCACTGACCGCACGAATGTGCTGCAACGCACGCGTTGGCGATGCATTATTTTGATCAAGGTAGCCATATAAACTATCTGTTACCAATTTTGGATTAGGCAAATAAAGATTAGGAATAGTCGTACTCTCAATTGCCATGACCACATTGTCTGCGGTACGCAAACGCTTCAAGCGTGAAACTACGGAATGCGGGGATAATCCTAGCGACAATATTTCTTCTGGTGACGCCACACCAGTTTCACGTGACAACCACTGCGAGCCAGGCATGAAACCACGTTGACGCAATTCTTCACTGAAGTTCGTCAAACGCGACAAAGGTTGCTCTAATTTTGGTGTGATATACGTACCGGAACCATGCTTACGCGTTAATAAGCCACGCTCACACAACATCTCAATTGCCTTACGCGCAGTCACACGCGAAATATCTAAGGTTTCAGCCAATACCCGTTCAGAAGGCAAAGCCTCATCTGGCTGCCAATAACCATTATGAATTCCATTCGCCAACTTATTTGCCAACTGCAAATACAGCGGCGTAGAACTATCACCATCAGGTTTAAAATCGAGCAGTTGTGCCAGCATATTTTTTATCCCTCTAAGTCTCTGGAGTTTCTGAAGTCTTTAAATTGAACTACGACTTCATCAAATGTTTTCTGACCAAAATAAGCGCACCGGAAGAAGAATCACCGATTGGTTTACTTACGCGCTGCAATAATTTTTCCGGCAAATAGTTCCAAACCGCATCTGCCAAACCGCCACATAAAGCGATCGGCATTTCACAATTTGGATCTAAGGCATTCGCCATTTTTTCTACTTCTATCCCTGCCTCTACTAAGATGCTTTTCGCTTTTTGATTACGTGCTGCATATTGGATGACCACAGGCGCTAACTGCGCAAATTTGGTTTGCGTCGCACCGCCTAACCAAGCAAAAACCGCATCTTTATTACCGCCACAAAAATCAATAATAGCCGTTGCAAACTCATCTCCTGCGGCACGTCCGTCCAGCACATGCTGTACATGATTAATTGCCCGCAAGCCCATCCAGGCACCACTTGCCTCATCGCTTGAAGGGAATCCCCAACCGCCAACTTCACGCCGACTACCATCAGCCAACATGACCTCACCAACACTACCAGTTCCAAGAGCGATAATCGCGCCTGGTTTACCCTGATGCGCTCCAAGCAAAGTTGTGCCCGCATCGGTTTCTGCAAATAGCATGCCGAATCCCGGATTTGCAGCGACAAACTCCGCTGCCCAAAGCTTATTATTCACACCAGCCAAACCACAACCAATCGCAATCTGCTGAAATGCAGGAGCAACAATACCACTTGTTGCAAATGCCTGCTCAATTGCTGATAAAATAGCTTTCCACGCAGCGCTAGCTCCATGCATCAATCCAGACGGACCGGCGGTACCACGAGCAAGTTCAATACCATTTCTGTCCGTCAACACGATGCGCGTACCAGTGCCACCGCCATCAACACCGATCAGATATTGAATTTGCGTCGATTGAATTTGCTGATTTTGCTGCATTTGGCTCACGGGCATTTCCAAAGAAAAAACGTTAACTATCAAGTCGCGATAGACAGAATTTGAGATATAGGAACACTTTAGGTGTTTCCAAAGTGGCTGTCAATAGGTATTTAAGTGGTATTTAAACTTTTCTTCATTCTTTCGTTTAAGCACAACAATATTGCGTCAATTTGCTAGTGAAGTAGAACCCAGCTTTATGCTCAACAAAAAGCACAAAAATACATAGCCATCGAACAAAACAAAGAGCGAAAAAAAAGTGACGAAGCTAATGGCCTCGTCACTCCTTTCTTTGACACTGACAAAAACCGGTCGTCATCATTACCTACGACGACCGTCGCTTGATTACATCTCAATTACATCTTCGCGCGCAGAGTCAAATAGTATTGACGACCACTTTGATAAATTGAACGTGGTTGGTTCTCATTCAAAGCGAAATACTTCAAAGTTGGCTTATTCAAGTTATGTGCATCAAATGAAATCGCAAAATTTTCATTGATCTTGTAACCTAAAGAAGCAGACAAAGATCCAGTTGCCGCTTGTGAGAATGCTGTCTCACGGTCCAAACCACTGTAAAACGCGGAACGATAGCTATAGGACAGACGCGCATTGAACGTGTCGTCTTCATAGTAACCACTCAAGTTATACGTGTTCTTAGAAGCACCAACAACTTCTTGATCTTTGGCGTCTTTTGCATCAGCGTAAGTGTAGTTCGTAGCAAAACCGAAGTTAGCACCAATTGGCTGTTCGTATGCCAACTCAAAACCTTTCACTTTCGCACTTGTGTTCACTGGTACGCTCAACACGTATGGAACCATCGCACCTTGAGGAATTGCAGCGCTAGTCGTGAAGTAACTACGCGAAACTTGGCCAATACCAACATAGCTAGTCAAATCCATGTAGTACACGCTACCAGACAACAAAGCACGTGGCGCAAAATACCATTCCAAGGAAACATCCAAATTATTGGAACGAATTGGTTTCAAGTTTGGATTTGCACCACTACCGCTACCTACACCAGTTGCCGTTGCTGGTGGGCTCAAGCTAATTGCACTAGCCAATGCACCAAAGTCTGGACGCGTCATGGTTTTAGAAACCGCGAAACGAGCAACCAAATCTTTCTGCACATCAAAACGCAAATTCAAACTTGG
The DNA here is from genome assembly GCF_018139645.1 of Affinundibacterium baiyunense. Classification (GTDB taxonomy): domain Bacteria; phylum Pseudomonadota; class Gammaproteobacteria; order Burkholderiales; family Burkholderiaceae_D; genus Undibacterium; species Undibacterium baiyunense. The sequence continues at coordinate 3,665 of NZ_JAGSPM010000005.1, read as the reverse complement.
CAAAATATCGTTAAAGGTATTTTCAGTTGTCGCGAAATGGAAGGTACCAAAATCAGATGTCTTCTGACCTGCACCTGGGCCTGTCAAAGTGGACACAACGTTTTCCTTCGTTTGTACATAACGCAGACCAACATTACCGCTCCAACCTTCGCCTTCCATGTTTCCTTGTACATAGAACGCATTGACGTTTTCTTTCAAAGCAAACTGCGTACCGTAGTCAAGACGTGTTCCGTTATTGTCGCGATTGGAATATTTGTTAAATTCAGCCAATTGCGCTGGCGTGTAATACCAAATATTCGATGGGAAATTACCACCTAAGCCAGAACCATAATTAGATGGATATTGGCTGACTGTGGATGGGAACTTAGCTGGATCATTTTGCGCGATCGTGCCAACTGGACACCATGTAGATTGTGACCAATCCCAAGGTGCTTGCGTACCAGCAGCATTTTTACAGCCAGGACCTTGACCAAGCGCTGCATCGCTACTACGTTTGTGTTCGGTAGCACGTACACCAAATTTCAATGTACTGAATACACCTTGATTTAATTGATACTCACCATCTAACTTCGCCCAAGATTCTTTGTCATCGACTATCGTATTTTGATAACCAAATACCCAACCCAAGGTATCATTTGCACGGCTTCCGTAATTGGTATTTCCTAATTTCCAATCTGCCGCATTATCGACACCATTGATACGATAAGATGCACCTGAACCAACGCCAACATTCCATTCAGCCACGTCTTGCGTTGGTGTTTTACCTGTCGCTTTTGACGTACCCAATTGCGCATTAAATTTCAAGTCGGCATTGGCTTTCCAAGTTGCATCAGCGCTAAAGAAATTGACCTCTGAGCCTGCATCTGGACGGGAGATTTGATCATACACGCCGTATGTATTGCCTGCGATTGGTTTGAAGGTCGCACTAGTTAAAGTCTTCACGCCACCATCATTCGCCACGGTGTAACCTGGCTCAGGTGCTTGTCCATTACCACTATCGATAATGCGTGAACCCCAGAACATATAGTTACGGTTGTAGTTCGCTGCATCCAACTTCGAGCTAAAGCCATTTAAAACAATGTCAAATTCTTTGCTTGGCTTGAATTGTGCACTGACCAAACCACCAGTACGATGACGCGTTTGCTCAAACAATGCTGAACCCATCAAGCTTGGATAGTAAGCACCAGCCAAATCTGGATTCGATTTAGCCATTGGACTATTTGCAGCAATTTGAGACCAACCAAGAATTTCTTGACCGTCACGACGCAAACTACGCTTCTCTGAGAATGCCTGCACCATCAATCCAAAAGTATTTACGTCATTTTTCCAGTTAATCAAACCACTCAATTGTGGATCTGATTTTTTTGGTAAATCAGCATAAACAACACCCAATGACGCTTCGGCTGTTAATTGCTTTTTAAATTCTAATGGTTTACGCGTGATCACATTGATCGAGCCTGCAACACCACCTTCTACCAAGCTAGCTTGTGAAGATTTATTGACTTCGATACGGCCAACTAATTCAGAAGGCAACAAGGTATAGCTGATAGAACGACCAACACCAGCACCAGATTGGTTCAAAACAAACCAATCGCCAGCAGCCATGTTGTGACCATTAATCAAAGTTTGCGTCAAACTTGGATTCGTACCACGCATACTGACGCGATCATTCTCATCGAAACCACCTTCGTTACCAGAGGCTGAGCTAGTCGTCACACCAGAAACACGTTGCAAAGAATCCGCGACGTTTTTGTCGGGCATCTTTCCGATGTCTTCTGCAGTAATCACTTCGATATGTGATTCAGCATTACGTTTTTGATTCAAGGACTGCTGCATTGATGCACGAACACCAGTAACCGTCACTTGCTGTGTCTCGTCCTTTTTCGTGTCTGCTTGCTGCGCTTGTACCGACATCGATGTTGCCATCGCCGCCGTCACGATCAAAACAGATACCGCAGAAGCGATAGGTGTCAGATTTAGTTTCAAATTACTTTTCATGTATTCCCCCAAGGATTTCATCAAACTTCCAAAATGCAGATGATTCGCTAAGTCATCTAACTACCAGCAAATCATTGCACCAATTTCAAAATCATCTACTTACTCCGGAAACCAAACACGACATCATCAATCCATACGAGTGATATCGACGCTCTCATTTCCCAAACAAGCACATCAATACAAATTGTCGTGCCGCTCCAGCATCTGATTACTTCAAACTAAATACTCCCCCCACAGGAATAATTTACAGATCTCGAAGAGCTTTCACTTTAATTTTATTAATACCAATTGTCAAACGGTATTCATGTGGTATTACATTTATTTGATTGGTATTGTGAAAATAACCGGTAATGGTATTAGCGACTATAGAAAGCCATTAAGAGTAACTACTTGTTTACAATCAGATTTATTTTGAAAATCAACCCAACTCAACTAAATGGTATGTTGACCCAATCCAACACTACGTCATTTACCAAGAGGCAGACCAATTTCATTAAACATAAAGCCACTTATCTAACAAGTCTACACATCAAAAAAATCAAAAAAATAATATTTATGAGCACCGTGTTACCACCTGAATGCTTTAGAAATAACCGCAAATCAAATGAGAAACAACTAGAGAAATACATGTTTGCATCAATCCCAAAAAAGGGAATAAAAAAAGAATGTATTGAGGCAGACTATCTGAAGATTTTTATTGGCATCACACCAGATTCATATGTAGACAATTTAAAATAGTAAGCGCGTGAGATTATGACCGTTCCGCCGAAAAATTAACTTAAGCAAAAATCTTAGAATGACGAACCATGAGTCAACACTTTTCGATTAACGAAAATCCAGTTATTCAATCCGTCCAGATTGGAGACCATCAAGCCTTAATCATTGATGATTTTCTGGAAAACCCAAGCCATTTACTTGAAATTGCAGTCTACAGCGAATTCAGTCGCTATCCTGGTTATGCGGACCGTAAAGGTTATCCAGGTATTAGAGCGCAAGCACCATCCGATTACTCATTGAATCTGACCGATTTTCTTGAACCGATCATCAAGACCAATTTTCATATACCTGAGCAACTGGCATTAAGAAAAAGTATTTGCGCCTTTTCGCTAACCACCATGCCAGCTTCTGAGCTCGGACCTTTACAAAGGACGCCGCATTTCGATGCCAGCACACCTTACCATATGGCAGTTCTACTTTATCTTTGCGACGAACGACATGGAGGCACAGGCTTCTATCGACACAATGCAACAGGACTACAACAAATTACCGAAAGCACGCGTGAGCATTATTTAGATGTTTACTACCAAGAAATCAATGCAAAGCGTCCAACGCAGCGCTATTTCGACGACTCTACTGAGCAATTTCAATTTCTCGGCATGATCCCTGCGAAATTTAATCGACTGGTGATGTATCACGGTAGCTTGCTACATACCGCCTGCATCAATCCCGCAATCAGCATCACGGATGACCCACGCAAAGGTCGACTTACCGTCAATACTTTTTACGATTTTTGAACCAACAAAAAAAACAGCCCGATGAAAAGTAAACTGAACCCCAAAAGTTGGACACCAACTTTTGGGGTTTTTTAATGGCTAAACATACAGAAGAGTTTAAATACCGTGTAGTGCAAGAGTATTTAAGTGGCGCACTGGGGTATCTTGCATTAA
>NZ_JAGSPM010000030.1 GCF_018139645.1 Affinundibacterium baiyunense | reverse complement strand
ATATTACTCGATGATTTTAGCAACAACACCAGCACCAACAGTACGACCACCTTCACGGATAGCGAAGCGCAAGCCTTCTTCCATCGCGATCGGGTTGATCAACTTAACAGTGATAGATACGTTATCACCTGGCATCACCATTTCTTTATCCTTCGGCAACTCGATCGAACCAGTTACGTCCGTTGTACGGAAGTAGAACTGTGGACGATAGTTGTTAAAGAATGGTGTATGACGACCACCTTCATCTTTAGACAAAACGTAGATCTCGCCTGTGAAATGGCTGTGTGGCTTGATTGAACCTGGCTTCGCCAAAACTTGACCACGCTGGATATCTTCACGCTTAGTACCGCGCAACAATACACCTACGTTGTCGCCTGCTTGACCTTGGTCGAGTAATTTACGGAACATTTCAACACCAGTACATGTTGTTTTTACTGTGTCTTTAATACCAACGATTTCGATCTCTTCGCCGACTTTGATGATACCGCGCTCAACACGACCAGTAACAACTGTACCACGACCAGAAATAGAGAATACGTCTTCAACTGGCAACAGGAAAGAACCATCAACTGCGCGCTCTGGAGTTGGGATGTAAGAATCCAAAGCATCAGCCAATTTCATGATTGCTTCTTCGCCCAATGGACCTTTGTCGCCTTCGAGCGCCAATTTTGCAGAACCTTGAATGATAGGCAAATCGTCGCCTGGGAATTCGTATTTAGACAATAATTCACGAACTTCCATTTCAACCAATTCCAACAATTCAGCGTCATCAACCATGTCGCATTTATTCAAGAATACGATGATGTATGGAACACCAACTTGGCGAGCCAACAAGAT
>NZ_JAGSPM010000029.1 GCF_018139645.1 Affinundibacterium baiyunense | reverse complement strand
AGCCATCACATGATATATAGATACACATACGCATGCATCATGCATGCACATATATATAGTATGTAGTAATCTATAATACTTAATTACACGCACGCGCGCTATCTCTCGATCGTGAAGAAGAGAGATTGCTAGCTTTATTCCGGTCCGATGATGATGGAGGCACATATATATACATAGATCCTTGGTTCTACAATACGTTGACAGTAATCTGTATATATGCTTCGTGTAGTGGTTTTGGTTGGTTCTTATTGTCTTCACCGCCGTCGTCGTCGTGGTGGATGACGACGAGTCGCCGCCGTCGCCGACGCCATGATCAGAACAGGAACGCCGTCGGCGCGAACGCTGGCAGGGACGACGCGCCCTCAAGGTGCCGGTACTGCTTGCCGCCGTGCGCGCGGGGCAGCGCCCGGGCGAGGTCCCAGGACGCCGCCTTCCTGACCTTGACGGCGTCGGTGCTGCTGCTGTACTCCTCGCAGATGTCGCCGAGCGAGGGGCGCCACTGCTGCGGCGCACCCGCAGCAGCCCCCAGCAGCTGGGCGGCCCTGTTGGCCCTCCTCCTCCGGCGCCTCCTCGCGGCGGCGGCGTGGTCCACGGGCGGCGGCGCGTCGTCGATGGGTCCAGCACGGCAGCCGAAGGGGACGAGCGACAGGAGCCTCATCAGCTTCCTGCGCACGAGCCCCTCGGTCTTGGGCCCCGGCCCGCCGCCCTCCGGTCCCCTATCTCTCTTGCCTCTCTTTTTCGTGCTGTACCTCTCGATCTGGGCCAGTTTTTTCCCCCTCTCCCTCCCCTCTCTACCGCGGCGGTGGCGGCGGCGAGACCTGGTCGGCAGGCACCCACTGGCGATGAGTGGTCAGCCGAGAGCTGATCGACGAGCGGAGCTGCTGTGTC
>NZ_JAGSPM010000028.1 GCF_018139645.1 Affinundibacterium baiyunense | reverse complement strand
GTTCTTGTATATCACGCGTCCACGCCACTGCTAAGCTGCTCCCCGTTCGCCAGGTCGGCGACCAGGCGAAACGTGCTGCTGCTGCCGCTGCAAGAAGAAGAATAGGTACACAGACAGCATGTCCGGAGTTCAGGCGATGCCGACGGCCGTGGGCGTCGCGGGGCTGAGAGGGTCAGGGTTGGTTAGCAGCAGCAGTACCAGCTTGTTCGCCGGCGACTGCAAGAGGAAGGCTCGCCGCCCGTCGTACTCGGCCTGGGCCCTCAGGCAGAGCCGGATCGGCAGCAGGAGCAGGATCAGGAGCAAGAGGGGCCTCGGCATCGTCTGCAACCTCGCGGGACAGTACGAGGATTCCTTCGACGACGTCCAGCGGCAACTGATGAACTACTTCACGTACAAGGCCGTGAGGACCGTGCTGACCCAGCTCTACGAGCTGAACCCGCCGAGCTACCGCTGGTTCTACAACTTCGTCGCTGTCAACAAGCCTACCGACGGCAAGCATTTCCTCCGTGCTCTCGGCAAGGAGAGGCAGGAGCTCGCAGAGCGAGTGATGGTCACCAGGCTTCACCTGTACGGGAAATGGATAAAGAAATGCGACCATGCCAAGACGTACGAGAAGATCTCCGACGAGAACCTGGCGCTGATGCGGGAGCGGCTGATGGAGACGGTCATCTGGCCGACCGACGACAGCAGCACGGAGAAGATCGGCTGATACCTGATGCCTGCCAAGGCGCCGAGCCCTTTGGGGTTGCTGATCAAGCTTAGCTCCTTCTATTAGCATGTATAGCAGCACTCTGGGTTTCTCTATCAGTCAGCCAGCCAGTCAGTCAGTGGGTTGTATATAATCGGAGTTGTAGTAGACAGTATACATTTCTCTGGGGCAGTGTTTATTACAGGCTATCACTGTTTGAGGTGCTAATAGTGCCG
>NZ_JAGSPM010000027.1 GCF_018139645.1 Affinundibacterium baiyunense | reverse complement strand
TTCATGAACACGTTCAACGCTTCAACTTTTGTGACGATGCTAGAACCAGTTGCACCAGAAGTGATGTTACCGCCGTTCACGATTGTCAACGTATCTGTACCGTCGCCACCAGTCAAGCTGTCGCCAGCTTGGATTGTGTCAGCCAAGTAGAAAGTATCGTTACCTTTACCACCAGTGATAGTCACGTTTTGTACAACACCAGATGTATCTGCTTTACCTGTTGTGAATGTACCGTTACCGATGTTCAAAGTCAGGTTACCTGTGAATGCAGATGCGTCGATTGCAGTCAAACGGCCGTTCGCGCCAGAGATACCACCACTGAAGTTTGTTGCTTCAATGTTAGTTGTTACAGTTGCGCTGTTGATCGTTGTAGCAGAAGACAAGTTCAAGTTTTTGTCGCCAGTGATAACGACTTTACCTGCTGTACCTGTGTCCATTGGCAAGTTCAATGTGCCAATTGTGTTAGCGCTACCAACGCTGTTCAATGTCAATGTTTCATAGCTGTTTGCATTAACGCCAGAACCACCTGTAGAGATGTTTTGACCAACATTGATTGTACCAACTTGAACGTTAGACACTTCCAATGTACCAGCATTGTCGCCTTTCAGTACGTCTGTACCGAAAGAGAATTCGATTGTGCCAGCATTGTTTGCGTTAGAGTTCTTCACAGACATTTTGCTCAATACAGATTGTACGTTTTCGATACGAGCAATGTTAGAAGTAGAAGCAACGCGGCTGATGTTTACTTCGCTTACGCGAGTTGCATCTTGCAAGTCCAAGTTTTTAACTGCGCCGTCACCAGAACCTGTGAAAGCAACATTAACTACGTCCATGTTGTTCAAAGTTGGTGTGATTGTTTCTGCGCCGTTGTCGTTGGAGTTACCCAAAGTTGCAGTCAATGTGTTTTTCGCGCTTGTACCTGTCAACACGTCTTCGTCTTGCAAAGAGTTGATACGGTC
>NZ_JAGSPM010000004.1 GCF_018139645.1 Affinundibacterium baiyunense | reverse complement strand
GAGCTCTTTAAAGGGTCGTTCGAGACCAGGACGTTGATAGGCTGGGTGTGGAAGTGCAGTAATGCATTAAGCTAACCAGTACTAATTGCCCGTACGGCTTGTCCCTATAACTTTGGTCAGTTATAGAACCTTTACAAAAAAGTACAAACCTACTTTTTTGTAGCTTGAAGTGATAAAAATGACTGGCAAAGCCAGATAATTTTTAGGAACAAAGGCAAGGTAACTACGACAAGTATTACATTAGTGTATGCCAATTGAGTTTGTGCAGTCACAACCGATTATGACTACAGCATATCGATCACGATGTGCGTACTTCTTCCCAATTGGATTTGTTGCGATTCACAAAATAACGTGAACCACAACAAGTCAACAAGTTATGCCTGATGACTATAGCAAGTTGGTACCACACCTTCCCATCCCGAACAGGACCGTGAAACGACTTTGCGCCGATGATAGTGCTGCAACCAGTGTGAAAGTAGGTCATCGTCAGGCTCTTATCCCAGAATGCCCCTGATTCCAACGAATCAGGGGCTTTTGCTTTTTTGCTTTACCTTCTCACTTCTTACTCTTTACTCTTTGCTTTACCCTTGCCTTTTACCCATTCCTTGCATTTCCGCTTTACTCACCTTCTTCCGTCTTTACTCTTCTCCTCTTATATTGCTGTGCCGATTCTCTTTTGTGCACCTTTTACCTACCTGATTCCACGCTAGCTTCGTTTAAATATTCCTGATTCCCTTTATTTGTTTTTGTTCCGTTGTCCTTTTAATCTCTCGCTAATACCCCTTCCATCACGAGTTGATTAATGCCACAAGCTTTAATTAATAAAAATAAATGTGTTTATTAATATTTATTTATGATATTTTATTTCTTTTATCTTAATTCTGGAGGAAGTAATGCAAACTACTTTAAAAGAAAAGGAACGTGGTGCTTCGCTGGTTGAGCTTCTTTTTGTCTTTCTCCTTATAGGATTACTTTCAGTTCTTGCTGTTGGTTCTTATTCAGGTCTAGTTCATTCGATGCGTATTTACACTGCGGCAAGTGAATTGCATGCTAGTTTGTTGTATGCACGTTCTGAATCGATAAAGCATGGATTGAGTGTTGTTATCTGCAGAAGCTCGAATGCTGAAAGTAGTAATCCTCGATGTGATGACGATAACAGCGATTCAAATTCGAATTCTGGATGGGGTGATGGTTGGATAATTTATCAAGACTTGAATGGTGATGGGAAATTATCCGATAAAGATAAAATTTTAAGATTGCAAGGACGTCTATTTTCCTCTTCGCAGCAAGGTTCGATTATTCCCACGCCAAAACGTAAGTATATAAAATTTAATTCTTTGGGGCAGGTTTATGGAACCTATTTACAGTTTGCAATCAGCCGACCAAATCAAAATTCCAGTTCAGATGGAGCTCGCTACATTTGTATCGCATCAGGAGGGCGGGCTAGGGTCGATAAGGTACAGTGCAACGTTAAATGACTCTTTGAAATTAGCTAGTTTCTTTGAAAAATCCTCGTATCAAGACTTTATTACCGCTTATCTGAAATAAATTGCACTCGAGCATTCCTTCTGTATACTTCGTTGCATGATAGGAGTGAAAAATGCTGAATGCAAATCATCAATTGAGTCGTCTTAAAGGTGTGACTTTGGTTGAGTTATTAGTTGTTATCGCGATTGCAGGAGTACTTGCTGGAATCGCGTTACCATCATATCGTAACTTAATGATATCAAACAGAATATCTAGTATAGTTTCTGATTTTCATAGTAATTTGCTATTAGCGCGATCCGAAGCCCTGAAGCGTGGGACAACAGTTAGTATATGTAAAAGTGCGAATGCCGAAGTGGTAGGAGCATCGTGTGATCCATCCCCTAGTGTTGCCGGTAGTAACGTAGGTTGGGGGAGTGGATGGATTATGTTTGTCGATATTAATCGGGATGGAAATCTTAATAGTGATGACACACTTTTACGCGCACAGGGGCGCTTAATTACGAATATTCAAGACGGCGCGATAGTCCCAGCAAATGGAATTGAATTTATTAGTTTTGGTGTCACTGGTCAAACATTCACTGCAGTAAATTTCCAGATTTCAGCTCCAACTGGATTCGCAAATTTAGAAAGGGCTGTCTGCGTAGCTGTTGGCGGACGGGCTCGAGTCGGTAAAGCCCCTGATTGCTCATAAATTTGAGGTTAAACATGAGAAAACTTGGAAATCAACGAGGTGCAACGCTGATTGAGATCATGGTCTCAATACTGGTGATGGCAATAGGTCTTTTAGGCTTGGCTAGTTTGCAGGTAAATGCGATGAAGTTTCAAAAGACGGCTAGCCAACGCTCAGAAGCTACGCAAGCAGCTTACGATCTTGGTGAGCGGATGCGAAGTAACTGGGTGATGGGAACAAATCCCGCCAACATTGCGGCAGATCGAACAGCGAATGAGGCAAAGTACACATTTAATGATGAATATTTGGTGAGCTCGAGTGCCTCACATACGCCCCCCAATAATTGCAAAACAGCGACTTGTTCCACAGTTCAGATAGCTGCAAATGATGTACAAGAGTGGTTGCGCTCGCTACAACGTCGTTTGATTGGTGGTACAGGGGTTATTGTTCCGGTGCCTGGTGGTGTAGGTTCCACTTTTGACGTTACAGTGATGTGGCGTGAGCCAAGCTTTGTCGATGTTGATGCAACTTGCCCTGCAGTTGCTAAAGCTCCAGCAGGTGTCCGTTGTTTTAATTTGAGATTTTCGATATGAAGCAGACAGCGAATTTCACATTCAAACGAATCGCCGTAAAAGGCCGTTCATTAGTTGAGATAATGATTGCCTTGACGATTGGCATGGTAATTTTGATTGCGATTTCTTCTCTCTTCATTGGAAATCGACAAACGTTTCGCTCTACCGATGATAAAACTCGGCTTGATGAAGAAGGTCGATTGGCGCTAAGTCTGATGGCATTCCATGTTCGCATGGCGGGATACGGAACAATGATGACTTCGGACGAAAAGTACACTAGCGAGGCACCAGGAGCAACTTATAACCAAGCATTACCTGCAACCTATACTAATTATGCGGATCGGAAAACAGGGACGGCGGTTAATGCGATCAGAGGGTGCGCAGGAGGATTTGCTGATTCCGCCACAGATGCGACAGCTCTTGTTTGTGCAGCTGGAACGACTTCTGACAGTTTTCTGGTTCGGTACGTTGTAGATCAGAATATTATAACGGCTGGTGCAGCTTTACCTACCGACTGTTTGGGGGCAAATGTGATTTTGTCGCCAGCAATTCCCGAACAAAACGGACGTCCGGGCTCTGCTGCGTATTACTTAATTGAGAATAGATTTTTTGTGCAAAATAATGCCACAACTGGCGCCCCAGAATTGTACTGCCGTGGCAACGGAAATACACCTCCCGGAACGAATTTGGTGAATCCAGCACAACCAGTTGCAGAAAATGTCGAAAACATGAAGATTACCTACGGTTTATCCACAACGGGTAGTGCGACGACACAGAATATAAATAAATATGTTACTGCTGACTTGATGGGTCCAGGTGATTGGGAAAAAGTTGTGTCTATGCGTATTTGTATCGTAGTGCGATCTGCCAACGATAATGTCGCCACCGCGAAGCAAGCCTATCGGGATTGCAATGATAATCAAGTGGTAGCAACTGATAGACGCTTGAGGAGTGTCTTTTCAACGACGGTAGCAATTCGTAGTCGTTCAGTGGGGGCGACATGAGGAATAATTTTAGAGCTAAACAAGCTGGATTCGTACTTGCGATTAGTATGATTTTCTTAATTGTAATGACGATGTTGGCAGTTACCGCTATTAAAAAAGCGACGATGGATGAGAAAGTGACTGGCAATTTGCGAGCACATGATCTTGCTTTTCATGCCGCAGAAAAAGCTCTTCGATTTTGTGAAAGTAATTTGGAGCTTGCGGTTGGGTCCCTGAAAATGTGTCAACTCCGTGTCGGTTCAACAATCATTGTAGCCCCCTCCACCAAACAAGCTGATATGACCGATGTAACAAAAAATTTTCCAGACCAGTGGAATAATCCATTGAACTGGAAAGGTGGTGGTCCACACAACGCTACTACTTTAGTCGGTGTAAATATGATTGCCAATGTCGTTGCTCAGCCGCAATGCATGATCGAGCGATGGGAAATGCCGAACGAGCGAGGACGTGATTTTTATCCCTACGTGATTACTGCACGAGGTGTTGGAAGCGTGGATACCGCAGTAGTCTGGCTGCAAGAAGTTATTCGTTGTGGAAATAATTAATAGAGGTTCATTATGACTATTCAAAAATCCCCTATTTCGGCATTCGTAATTCATTTGCTCGTAGTGGCGCAAGTATTGTTACCAATTCCAACTTTTGCAGCGATTTCTAATTTGCCACCTTTGGTGAAGGCGAATGTACCGCCAAATGTTTTCTATACATTGGACGATTCTGGTTCAATGATGTTCGAGGTTATGCCGGACACCTTGACTCCAACCGGAAATGCCTCACTTGATGGAACACGAACCGATAATACGAAATATTGCGGATCTTCTTGCTGGGTGGTCAGAGTATTTCCATCACCAGATGATGTGTATAACATTAACGGTGATGGAAATTATAGTGCAACAAATGAGACCGTCGTTGGTTTTTCAGACAACATCACAGTTGCTCGGTGGCGCTCTTCTGAAACGAATAAAGTTTATTATAACCCTGCCGTTCGCTATGATCCTTGGATAGATATAAATTCCATTTCATTGACGAATCCCTATGGTAATCCTATGCCGAATGCTGATCCGGCAGCAGCAAGGTACAATCCAGTGACTATTTCAGGGATGTCAACTGCTACTCTCAATTTGACTACCGAACAATCACGTAGTTTACATTCCAACGCTTGGCTCAATGATGCAGCGAATGGAACGACGACGTCTCCAACTTGGACGGTGAACAGTGTTTCTAAGACGACTTTTTATCCAGCCACATATTTTCAATACAATCCAGATAATTTACCTACATGTACGACTAGTCAATTAAGTTGCTTCAAACGCGTTGAAATTAAGTTAGGAATGGCATTAACCACCAAATCAGCTACGCGTTCAGATTGCGCCGCTAGTACCTGTACTTATAATGAAGAAATACAAAATTTTGCGAATTGGTTTCAATATTACCGTTCTCGTATGCTGACTGCGCGTGCTGGTAGTGGTCGTGCGTTTGCAAATCAGGCTTCTACGTTACGTGTTGGATTCGGAACGATTAACACAACTGGAACTAAGGTTTCTAATGTGTCCGATGATTTCGGAGTCACGAATAAAAAGAATTTCTTGAAGACTTTGTATGAAAGAAAAGTCCCGGCGGCAGGAACTCCACTGAGAAAAGCGGTTGATGATATTGGGCAATATTTTAAGGATACGACCGTTAATGGACCTTGGCAAACAAAGTATGGTGTTGGAGCAACTTCCGATCAATTAAGCTGTCGTCAAAATTACAATATTTTGATGACTGACGGGTACTGGAATGGTGCTGCGGCTGGTTCTGGCAGAACTGGTGACTGGGACGGGCAAGATGGCTCTACCAAAACGAGTGCGGATGGAGCGACCTATAAGTATGTGGCTTCTAAACCATACAGAGATTCTGAGTCGGATACTTTAGCTGATATTGCGATGTACTACTGGGTAAATGATTTACGCCCCGATTGGCCACAGGCAAAGAAAAATGTGCCACCTTCTAGAGATGGGACTGATCCGGCATTTTGGCAGCACTTGGTTCAGTACACGGTTGGGCTTGGCGTTAAAGGGACTCTAGATCCCGCAACAGACTTAGCCGCATTGACAGCTGGTACAAAGAATTGGCCAACTGCCGCATCAAATCAAGTAGATGACTTATGGCATGCGGCATTAAATTCGAGAGGTCGATATTTCAACGCAGGCAATCCTCAGGCCTTTTCGGACGCGTTGAATGATGCTTTAAATGAGATTGCTGCAAGGTCTGGTGATGCGGCCGCTGTAGCTACTTCGAAAAATACTCTGGATGCGGATTTAAGGTTGTATACCTCGACTTATCAAACTTCAGACTGGTCTGGGCGATTAGAGCAAAAATCTGTAAATCCAACTACAGGTGTCATTATTTCACCTAACGATTGGGATACTGATAATAAGATCCCCGTGCCAGCGTCTCGAAAAATTGTTACCGTTAATTCAAACGGCAAAGGCGGGACAGATTTTAATTTCGCTAATTTGACCTCCGCAGATCAGAGCATTATGAACACGGCTGCTGCCGCGTATGCTCCAGCGTATACAGTATCTGGCACCGATATCATTGATTACATTCGTGGTGAGAAAAGCAAGGAGTCAAAACCATTCCGAGCTAGACAAGTTCTTCTTGGTGATCTCGTGAATTCCGATCCGCAGTATGTTAAAGATGGCAGAGATGGTGGGTATATTTTCCTCCCTTCGGATATTAATGGTAAAACAAGTTACGATCAGTTTTTGACAGATAATAGAAATAATCGCGCACCAACTGTGTATGTCGGTAGTAACGACGGCATGTTGCACGCATTTGACGCTACAAAGTCGTTATCTGGTGGCACCGAGAGATTTGCCTATGTGCCTAAGGCTGTGATTCCAAACCTACATGAACTGGCAAAGCCTAATTACGTCCATCGATTCTATGTCGATGGAACACCCATGATTGGTGATGCTGCTATAGGATCAGGTTCATCACCTTGGCGCACCGTCTTAGTCGGAACTACCGGTGCTGGAGCCAAGTCTGTATTTGCATTGGACGTGACTGATCCTACTTCATTTGATAAAACAAAGGTTTTATGGGAAATTAATTCAACGGTTCCTTCAGTTGATAATGATCTTGGATATACGATTGGTGTTGCACAAATCGGAGTGTTACGTGACGGGCGTTGGGTTGCTATCTTTGGGAACGGATTTGAAAGTGCAAATCAAAAGGCTGTTTTGTATGTTGTTAATTTAAAGACTGGCGATATCATTAAAAAGATTGATACTGGGGTCGGAGGTGCAGGTACACCAAATGGGCTCTCCACTCCCAAACTCTTATTAAACGCAGACGCAACAATAAAAGCAGTTTATGCAGGTGATAAGCTAGGTAATATGTGGAAGTTTGATTTTGTTACGACTGGCTCTGCTCCATCATTCTCAACTGATATGAATTTAGCATTTGGGGCTGCAACTCCATTGTTTAGCGCGGTAGATTCGGGAAGGAAACAACCGATTACAACGCAACCACAGTTGTATCCGCATCCAGAGGGTGGATACATGGTTGTGTTTGGAACAGGCAAAATTTTTGAAGATACGGATTCTTCAACAGTTGACAAGGAAACCTTATATGGTATCTGGGATAAGATCCCAGCAAGTCAGGTCACCCAGTCACAATTGGTTGAGCAAACACTTTCAACGAGTGGAAGTTTTTACAAAGTGACTCAAAATGTTGTTGATTGGGCCACGAAGCGAGGATGGTTTACTACTTTGAAAATTAAGAATGGTGAACGTATTGTAAACGACCCAATTATTTTTGAAGACCAAGTTATTTTCACTAGCTTAATTCCAGGAAATAGTACGGACTTATGTGTAATTGATGCCTTATCAACAACGATGCAATTTAGTCCTTTAAATGGTGGTGCGTTAGGTTACAAGTCTATCGACACCAATGGGGATGGTGTAGTGAATGCCTCTGACACTATGGTTAGTGGACGCCAGTCGAGTGCAACTTTTGGTACGACGATCATTCGACTTGGTAACCGCAAGGTAAAAATATTCCAAGCTGATGCGAGGACTGGTACCGTACCTGCAGCTGGATCTGACAGGCAATTATCTGATGGCATTCCAACTGTACGATTGTGGCGACAATTGATTGGGAAACAATAGTGCGTGATAATGTCTTAATGCTAAATACAACGAAGGAAGTTTATGATTACGCGAAATAACAGAATGGGATTTACACTAATTGAGTTGATGATAGTGGTTGCAATTATTTCCATCATTAGTGCGTTTGCTTATCCAAGTTATCGAGAAAACATTAGGCGTGGTAATCGTGCTGATGTAAGAGCTTTGATGTTGGAGAACGCGCAATTTATGGAGCGTTTTTTTACGGAAAATAATTCATATTTGCAGACAGCCGGTGCTGCACCGACTCCACCAGTTTTGCCGAACACAGTATCTCCACGAGGTGCGACCGGCACAAGGGTCAACTACAATATAGCATTTCGTGCAGTGCCTGCACGTACTGCAACAACTTTCGCAATTGAAGCCGTGCCTGTAAACGGTATGGCAAGCGACGCATGTGCTACGCTCACATACAATCATCTTGGTCAACGTGGTACCGAGGGAACTTTAACTGGTGGAATGACAACAGATACTTGTTGGTCTAAGTGATCACCTAGGCAGTTTAGTGAGCAAATTTAGAGCAATAACTATCGAGGCTTGATCAGTAAAAAGTTTTAAATGAACGAGAAGTAGCAGAGCGGAAGTAAATCAAGCTCTGCTATTTTTTTTGACTTCTTGAATAGCTTCAACAAATTCCGATACATCCTCAAAGCTTTTGTAGACTGAGGCGAAACGAATATAAGCGATTTTGTCTAGACGTTTTAGTTCACGCATTACCAATTCACCGAGATGGCCAGAGATAATTTCGCGTTCACCACTCGCTAATAGTTTTTCTTCTATGTGTCGAATTGCCGTATCAACCGCCTCAGCCGATACCGGACGCTTTCGGAGTGCTAGCATTAAACTGGCGCGCAGTTTTGAGGACTCATATTCGGAGCGACTGCCATTTTTTTTGACAATTACAGGCATTGCTAATTCTATTCGCTCGTAGGTGGTAAAGCGCTTATCACAACTCGAGCAACGGCGGCGGCGGCGGATGCTATCGCCTTCTTCTGATATTCTTGTATCGATGACTTGCGTCTCGTCGTGGTGGCAATAAGGGCATTTCATGATTCTCTCCTAGCAGCGTTAATTCGCTGTTTGCTTACTCTTATTTTAATTAGATATTCTTGTTATATTTTTTGATGAGTGTGTTGGCACAATCAATTGTGAAAGCAATTCAGTTTTCTTGAATTATGCTTGATTCGAGGGAAGTTTGGTTGAGGTTCCGTTTCTGTGAATACAAAAAAAGCCACTTTGGAAAGTGGCTTTTTGTTTGCTGAGTTTTAATTTCCGTAGACCGGGAATGCAGAAGTCAGTTTCTTCACTTCTGCTTTTACACGTTCAATTGTTGCAGCATCGTTTGGATTGTCTAATACGTCAGCAACCAAGTGCCCAATCTTCACAGCTTCCGCCTCTCTGAAACCACGTGTTGTCAAAGCTGGGCTACCTAAACGAATGCCAGAGGTAACGAATGGTTTTTCTGGATCGTTAGGAATAGAGTTTTTGTTGCAAGTAATGTGCGCAGAACCAAGTACAGCTTCAGCAGCTTTACCCGTAATGTTTTTAGAGCGTAGATCAACCAACATCACGTGAGACTCAGTACGGCCAGAGATAATACGCAAGCCACGTTCGATCAAAGTTTTTGCCAGAGCGTCAGCGTTCTTCACGACTTGTTCTTGATAAGCTTTAAATTCTGGGTTCAACGCTTCTTTGAACGCAACTGCTTTGCCAGCGATTACGTGCATCAAAGGACCACCTTGCAAGCCAGGGAAGATCGCAGAATTGATGATTTTTTCGTGTTCAGCCTTCATCAAAATGATACCGCCACGTGGGCCGCGCAAAGACTTATGCGTGGTCGAAGTCACAAAGTCAGCGTGCGGTACAGGATTTGGATATACGCCTGCAGCAATCAAGCCTGCATAGTGTGCCATGTCGACCATGAAATACGCACCTACTTCTTTTGCAATTTTAGCGAAGCGTTCGAAGTCGATACGCAAAGAGTAAGCCGATGCGCCAGCAATGATCAATTTAGGTTTGGATTCACGTGCCAAGCGTTCCATCGCTTCGTAATCGATTTCTTCTTTGTCGTTCAAGCCGTAAGAAACCACGTTGAACCACTTGCCAGACATATTCAATGGCATACCGTGTGTCAAGTGACCACCTTCTGCCAAAGACATACCCATAATGGTGTCGCCTGGTTTCAAGACAGCGAAGAACACGCCTTGGTTCGCTTGTGAACCAGAGTTTGGTTGGACGTTAGCAGCTTCTGCACCGAAGATTTGTTTCAAGCGGTCGATTGCCAATTGCTCAACTACGTCAACGTGTTCGCAACCACCGTAGTAGCGCTTGCCTGGATAGCCTTCAGCATACTTGTTTGTCAATTGCGAGCCTTGTGCTTCCATGACAGCTGGTGAAGTATAGTTTTCAGAGGCGATCAACTCGATGTGTTCTTGTTGACGGACATTTTCGGCTTGAATCGCGGCGAGCAATTCTGGATCGATATTAGCGAGAGTGTGGTTCTTGGAGAACATGGGTTTCCTGTAGAAAAAGCGTGAAAAAATGAACTTGGATTGGGACTGATCCGTAAAAATGCGAACGCTTGCTGATACAAGTCTCAATCACTTTTACCATCGAGTTACCCAGGCGTACGGCCAGAATCAAGATTCGACTCTGCAAATCTCACGCTTCACGATGGATATCCATCTTCTGCGAGCACTTTTGGATAAAAAGTTGCTGCATTTTCGCCAGTTGCGTGAGACAAAATGGTGTTCGGATTTTACGTGAATAGGGGTGTTTCGGCAAGTTACGTAAAGGTAAATACAGCTTTCGAAAGCAGTGAAAATGCTTCGCTTTTGTAAAGCATCAATAACTTTTCCGAGGGCGGATAAGCTTTACTAGCCTAGCTTTTAGATTTGATCATGTGCAGACCTTAGAAGGCAAATTCTGATTGTAAAGTTAAAATTTTTACATAAGTTAAAACTGAAATGACAATAAAAACGAAAGAACATGAGTTCGAGTGCATGGCTAGTGAAATTGCCCAGACTTTGGGCTTTTAGGGATTTTCTAGGTAAAAGACTGGCCTTTGTTAAAAAGCTTTAAAATGTCGGTTTTACTTGTGACAAAAATAGGTATTTCATATGTTAGTGTTAATTACAGGCGCTAGTTCTGGGTTTGGCGAGGCAATGGCACGTAAGTTCGTGCAGCATGGACATCGTGCTATTGCTGCAGCGCGGCGTTTGGAACGCTTGCAGCAATTGCAATCCGAGTTAGGTAGTGCCTTGTACGCCGTTCAATTAGATGTTACTGACAAAGCGTCGATTGCAGCGATGTTAGATAGCTTGCCGCAAGATTGGCGTGACATCGATGTCTTGGTCAACAATGCCGGTTTGGCTTTGGGCGTAGCACCCGCGCAAAATGCTAGTCTAGAAGATTGGGAAACCATGATCGATACCAACAATAAGGGTTTGGTACGCATGACTCATGCATTACTGCCACACTTTATCGCAAGAAAAGCTGGTTTGATTTTAAACATTGGTTCTATTGCTGGTTCAACGGCTTATCCGGGCGGCAATGTGTATGGTGCGACAAAAGCGTTTGTTGATCAATTTACCTTGAACTTACGTGCTGATTTAATTGGCACTGGTGTTCGTGCAACGAATATTGCGCCGGGACTGTGTAGTGGTACCGAATTCTCGAATGTGCGCCTGAAAGGTGATGATGTTGCGGCAGCCAAGGTTTATCAGGGTACACAAGCCTTGACCGCGATTGATATTGCAGAGACCGCTTTTTGGATTGCCAGCTTGCCGGCGCATGTGAATATCAATTACATCGAGATGATGCCGATCTGTCAGGGCTTTGGCCCTTTAGCCATTCAACGAACTTAATTAGCAATTTTGCGAGAGCGGAACAATGACGAGTGTATTTAATTGGCCGGCGCGGGTGTATTACGAAGATACCGATGCTGGTGGCATCGTGTATTACGCCAATTATCTTCGTTACTTTGAGCGGGCGAGAACTGAGTGGTTACGTGAAATTGGCGTAGACCAAACTGATATGCGGGCTGAGCATAACGCGATCTTTGTCGTCAAAGCGACTGCAGTCGAGTATCATGCGTCCGCACGACTAGATGACGCTTTGCGTATTACCTCGGTAGTTGAAAAAATTGGGCGAGCCTCAATTGTGTTTGCGCAAGAAGCATGGTGCGAAGAGCGGCGATTAGCTAGTGCGAAAGTGACAATTTGTTGCGTTGACGTGGCACAATGGCGATCTATACCTTTACCTAGTTCAGTGTTGGCGAAAATCAATCCAAACGTTTAATTTGAGCTAGCTTAGCGTTATTAGCTAGCACCGAAAAAACAGCAGTAGGTTAGACCATAGTTAAACATTATTGTGGCAATCATCTGCATTTTAAGATTTTAGTGTTTTACAAAAATAATCATGACAGTTACTCACGATCTTTCTTTTTCCGCATTAATTTTAAATGCATCACCATTGGTACAAATTGTGATGGCAATTTTGCTGTTGGTCTCGCTCATGAGCTGGAATTATATTTTCAGTAAAATGTTTGCGATTAAAAAAGCGCGAACTCAGACTGAACAGTTTGAACGACAATTTTGGGCGGGTGGTAATTTGGTTGAACTCTATCAACAAGCGACTGCCAATCACCGTGGAAGCCGCGATAAGACCGGTGCGTTAGAGCGTATTTTTGAAGCGGGTATGAATGAATACCATAAGGTGAAAGCAGCGAATAAAGCTAGTCTCGATGCAGGTGCAATGTTGGATGGTGCACGTCGTGCTATGCGCGCATCGTACCAACGTGAAATGGACCATCTTGAATCGCATTTATCGTTTTTAGCCTCAGTCGGTTCTGTCTCACCTTACATTGGTTTGTTGGGAACGGTATGGGGGATTATGAATTCCTTCCGTGGTTTGGCAAACGTGCAGCAAGCGACTTTGAGTGCGGTCGCTCCAGGCATTGCCGAGGCTTTGATCGCTACCGCAATCGGTTTATTTGCGGCGATTCCTGCGGTATTGGCTTATAACCGTTATTCCCACGATATTGATCGTCTGGCGATTCGTTTCGAAACTTTCATTGAAGAGTTCTCGAATATTTTGCAGAGACAATCACGCTAATCAGCCTAGGAATGATTGATGAGTTCACTCCGTGGCGAACGTAAACGCAAATTCAAAGCTGAGATCAACGTCGTGCCGTATATTGACGTTATGTTGGTGCTGTTAGTTATTTTTATGGTTGCGGCACCAATGACGAATCCAAATGTGATTAATTTACCGACTGCAGGACAATCGACTAAGCCGCCTTCAGACTTTATTGAAATCACATTAAGCCCAGATGCCTCTGCGACGATTAGCATCACCACGCGCGGTAGCACTAACGGCAATAGCAAACAAGAAGCCAAAGAAACTGGCTTGGATCGTAAACAGCTGCTGCAAAAATTGCGTGAATATCATGCCGAAAAACCAGAGTTATCGGTGCTGGTATCAGGTGATAAAGATATTAAATACGATGAAGTGATACAAGTGATTTCTGAAGCAAAGAAATTAGGCATACAACGTGTGGGGCTCGCTACTAAGTAGTGTGTGGTCATGATTTTTCATTTAAAGCGAGAAATTCAATACCCACTAAGCATCGTGGCGTTAGCACTTTTATCGCTATTCGCTGGAACTGAGGCTTGCGCGCAATCACCACAAGCGGCGACCACACCGCCCCACATACAAGTACCAGTGCAAGTGCAAGCCGTTGAAGCACCTTCTATTAAAATCGATGGGATTTTTGCACGGTTTTATCTAGGGGAATTGAGCGGCTCACTTGCTAATTTGTTAGAAGAACACATCCCTGCCTTGTCGGCAAATGCAGAACCACAGATCCCGACGCCTGGCTTTATCCGTAAGCTACAGCGCGATATTAACGAAATCTTAGCGACCGAAGGTTATTTTTCCCCGCAAGTGCAATTTGATAAAAGTGTCGATGGTACTCGGATAGATATTCAAGTAGATCCCGGTCTGCGCACTACGATTAAATCGGTCAACATCAATTTCACTGGTGCTTTGTTATCTGCCGTGGAAGCGGGTGAAAAAGAAGCGATTGAACGTCGCGATCAACTACTAAAGACTTGGAGCTTGGTACAAGGGCAGGCGTTTCGTCAGGATGATTGGGGTCGTGCAAAGACGATGCTGATGGAAAGTTTGCGCGCTTATCGTTATGCAGGCGCGACTTTGGTGGATAGTCGCGCGAATATCGATGCAGAGACACAATCAGCGCAGCTAGAGTTGGATGTTGACAGTGGTGCTGCATTTACTGTGGGCGATTTAACTGTCACCGGATTGGAACGTTATCCCTTATGGTTGATCGATCGATTTAATCCGCCCAAGAAAGGCGATGTGTATTCGAGTGCACGTTTGCTGGATTTTCAGCGAGCTTTGCAGAATTCAGCCTACTTTTCGACGGTGGCATTTAATATTGATACCGATAGTACAAAAGCTGATGCGCTGCCGATTGAAATATCTTTGCAGGAACGTCAAACACGTGATTTAGGTTTTGGTACTGGTTATAGCTCAAGTACAGGATTTCGTACCGAGGTCACTTATCGAGATCGAAATTTTTTTGATCGGGTATGGGATCTACGCTCAGCGTTACGCGTTGAACAAAAACGCCAACTCTCCTATGCCGATGTATATCTGCCGCCGAATGATAATAATCGTCTAGACTCACTCGGTGTGTTGTTTGAACGATCCAATCTTGAGGGCATCTTAAAGACACATTCAGCGCTCGGTGTAAAACGCAGCATTACGCATGGCATGGTTGAGCAACGTCTCGGACTCAACTACGTACAAGAAAAAGTAGTACAAAATGAAGATACGTCTGTCGAGCTAGAACGTAAGAGCCGTGCTCTAGTCGCCAGTATAGGTTGGACTTGGCGTGATGTAGATGATGTTTTTGCACCGCGAAAAGGCCAACGTGCCCAGTTAGATTTGGCAATGTCAGAGAAGGCGATTGTGTCTGATCAGCGCTTCGCTCGTCTGTATGGTAAGTATCAATATTGGTGGCCGGTCGCTAAGCGCGATAGCGTTCTATTGAGAGTTGAGTTTGGTAAAGTGTTTAGCCCAAGTGTCGCAGGTATTCCAGAAGAGTATATGTTTCGAACTGGTGGAAGTACATCGGTACGTGGATATGCATATCAAAGTTTGGGTGTGCGTAGCGGTGATGCGATTATTGGCGGTAGTATGATGGCCGCATCGAGTATCGAATATGTTCATTGGCGTACCGATACTTTAGGTGTCGCCGCCTTCGTTGATGCAGGAGATGCCGCGCGCAATTGGCGTGAATTTAAAATGAAACAGGGCTGGGGCCTAGGTGCGAGAATTAAAACCCCAGCAGGGCCGATTGCCTTGGACGTCGCATACGGTAAAGAAGTTAAAAAATTCCGCTTAGATTTTTCTATCGCGATCGCATTTTAATTGTTCGCTTGTGCCACACTTTAAAGAGAATTTCTCAGCATGACGGATCAAAATTCATCTGCACAAGTAACTGAAAAAGACGCTGTCGAAAGTGAGGCGGCTTCGCAAGTTTCTATGAGTCGAAACACAAAGTCGAAAAATACTGGACGGCCATTTCTGCTTGCCTCGCTTGTCCTTGCTTTAGGATTATTGTTAGGGCTAATTGGGGGCGTGCAAACGCAAGCCGGTGGCCGATTTTTTTTGCAAAGTCTATCAAGTTTAAGTGGCGGCAAACTGACTTTCAGTCCTCTTCATGGTCGCTTGGCAGATCAGTTGCAAATCGATGAAGTTGTTTATCAAGATGCGCAACAAAGAATCCGTATCAATGGTTTGCAATTAAACTGGCAATTATGGTCAATTCTCAGTGGACGTCTCGCTATTTCACAATTGAATGTTTCTACGCTAAGAATTGCTAGCCAAGCTAGTACGACGCCAGCCGTAATGCCGGTGAATTTGCAGTTACCGATTAATGTGGCGATTCGACAGGCCGCAATAGGGCGCATCGTAATAAGTGAGTTAAGTAGCGATGGGCAAGAGATCGAGCCGATAGAGTTGAAGTCTGTTTTGGCAAATCTGCAAACCTCAAATCGTGAACATCAAATCGCGATGCAGCTTGATTCCGCATGGGGTGGTTTGCATCTAAAAAGTGCGATACAAACGATGCGCCCTTTTTCGCTCGGCGGTACCTTTACCTATCATGGTCAACTCAATCAAGACTTGCCACGAGTGCTGGTACAAGGCAATTTGACTGGATCTTTGCAAGCATTATCGATTCAAGCACGTTCAGTGACTGCTACCAGTGAGGGATTGCGCGCCGATCCACAACAACAAGCAAGTGCCGATCTTGATTTACAGTTGTCGCCATTTTCAACCCATCCTATCAATGCGGCACACTTAAAGGTGCTCAGTTTAAACCCTCAATGGATTAATCAACACGCACCATTTGCAATGCTCGATATTGATGTGGATTTGCAGCCGCGATCTACATCATTGAAACCATCAACGACACCTCAAACAAAAGTCCCTGTACAGTCACCTGTCGATGTAAAGTCGGCAAGCGAGCCTGATACTTTTAATGGCAACTTCAATGGTAACTTAGATGGCATGATACGTATCGTGAATCGTGCCGCACGCACGATTGATCAACAAGGCTTACCATTTAAATTGATAGAGTCAGGTGTTGATTGGCGTGATATGCAGTTGAATTTAGCCAAAACAAAAATTGAATTGCTCGCTGGTAGTATCAGTGCACAGAGCAAGTTGCAATTACGGGCTGCAAAGTTGCCGTTACTAGATTCCAAGCTCGTGTTGAAGGATTTGAATTTGGCGCAAATCGATAGCCGCATGCGTGAGAGTCGTATTCAAGGTGAAGTGCAATTGCAGTCGAAAGCTGAGCAAGGAATTGATTTCCAAGCGCAATTAACCGAGCCTAGAGCGAACTTGAATGCTGATGCGAGTTTTATCTTTAATCGTGCTGGTGATAGTGGCTTATTGCGATTTAAACGATTAGAATTGCAGGCGGAACAAGCGCGATTGAATGCGAGCGGCGAGCTACATTTTGATGGTGAGCGTGCCTTTAAGATGCAAGCCAAAATGACGCAATTTGATCCGGCACATTGGTGGTTGGCACCGCATGGTCGAATTGATGGCGACATTCATTTGAGTGGTAATCTCGCGGGGAAAACGACGGTCAAATTGCGGATTCCTAGCTTGACCGGTGAGCTTGCAGGTCAAAAAATTCTCGCAGTAGGGCAAGCGGATTGGCAGCAGTCATCCTTACTCAAATTGGATCAATTGCAAGTTCAATGGGGTAGTAATCGTTTGTCTGCGAATGGTGCTTTGGGAAGTGCGCAGTCGCAATTGCAGTTGAATCTTGTCGTTGATGATCTGGCGCATTTCGAAAGCATAACAGGATTTTCCTTAGTGGGAAAAGCGAATGCAGAGGCGGTGTTGAGTGGCAAGTTAAATGCACCAATTATTAAAGCAAAATTGCATGCAGATGATTTGCGCTCTGCGCAGGGCTGGGCTTTGTCTAGGCTTAATGCAGATGTCGAGCTCGGTATGAGTCCGCAAGATCCTATGAAAATTCACGTTGTCGCTAGTGAGTTAAAAAACGCCAGTATTTCTTTAGATCCGGTACATAAAGATCAGCAAGGCTTGCCCATAGAAAAGCGCCATCAATTGATTGAGCAACTGGAGTTGTCAATGTATGGCGTACGTAATCAACATACGATTAACACGCGCGCGCAATTTGATAAAGCACGTAGCTTGGTTTTCAGTGCGCAAGGCGGTCTCATGGCTGCGCTTGAAGAGAAAATTAAACCCGAAAAGAAACGATCTAATCCGATTGCCTCTGATGGCGATATGACATGGGGCGGGCGTCTGCATCAAATGCAGTTAACTGGCTTTGGAAGAATGGTCGATTCGACGATGGTTGACGAGGATGTGACTTTACAAGCACCCATGCCAATTCAACTTAGTTCCACTGGTGTCAAACTAGGTTCCGCGCATTTGGTTGGCGGTTTTGGCAAGCTGGCACTAAATCATTTGGAATGGACGCCGAAATCTTTAAGCTCAAAAGCGAAATGGGATGGTATTCCAGTCATGGCCTTGACAAGATTAGTGAAGACGCAAGAGAGTCTGCACGGCGATTTACGTTTGGGTTTAGATTGGGACTTGCAGCTCAAGGATAGCGCTCGTGGAGAAGTGCATGTTAGTAGGCAAGCGGGTGATTTGTATGTTCCTGATGCTGATGGTACCGGTCAGGCGATGAGTTTGAGCTTGAGTCAATTGAACTTGCAAATGCAAGTTGGTGGATTAATCGCCGGTAGTGATGCTGAGCAGGTGCGGTTGAGTATGCAGAGTGTCGGTGATCGCGTCGGTCAATGGCGTGCAAATCTGGATACACAAATCCAAAGAGTCAATGATAAGTGGACATTTCATTCGGATGCACCGATGAAAGGTGATTTACAAGCCACTATTCCAGAATTGCAGTGGCTTGCTGGACAACTGAGTGCCGACTTCGCGGTGAAAGGGGCCTTGAATTTAAATGCGAGCTTTGGTGGAAAATTTTCGCAGCCCGTGTATCAAGCGACTCTAGATGGACGTAATTTAGAGCTCGCATTTGCTTCAGAAGGCTTGCTATTTCCGAATGGCGAATTACGCGCGCATTTGAATCAAGATGTTCTGAAATTAGAGAAATTGCGATTTGCGAATAAAGTTAATTTTGTGCCTAAGCTAGAGCAGTTACAAGATTTGAATTGGACTGGTCGCGAAGGAGAGTTTGTTGCTTCTGGAGAGGTCAACTGGCGCGAGCAAACAGGCGTTATTCAAGCGGATTGGAAAGATTTTCCTTTGCTGCAGCGTAAAGATCGCTGGTTAGTTGTGAGTGGTCAGGCAAATATTAAGCAAGTCGATAAAGTATGGGCGCTGATCGGCAAATTGAAAGCCGATGCGGCCTATTTTAAATTGCCAAAGCTGCCGCCACCGAGTTTGTCTAGTGATGTGTTGGTGTCGAGAGGCCTTAAGTTGCGCGATGAGGAAATCGAGCTTGATAGTGGCAAAAAAGGCTTAAAAACCAAGTTGGATTTGCAGATCGATATGGGATCGCGTTTTGTCTTTGTGGGGCGCGGTTTAGACACTGCCTTGACGGGTACTTTGCGATTACGCAGCAATGATAATTCGCCAGTTTATGCAAGTGGTTCTATCATTACCAATGGCGGGCAATACGAGGGTTATGGGCAGCAATTAGAAATTGAACGTGGAATTTTGAATTTCCAAGGCGCACCAAATAACCCTGCACTGAATATTCGCGCCTTACGTAAAGGTTTGGCGGTGGAGGCTGGGGTTGACGTTACCGGTACTGTCGCGAGTCCTCAGGTACGTTTGGTGTCAGAGCCGAACGTGCCAGATAGTGAAAAAATTTCTTGGCTGGTGTTGGGGCGAGAATCCGATCAAGTGGGAACTGCCGATGCATCCTTGTTGCTATCGGCTGCTGGTGCCATTTTTGGTGGCGATGGAAGTCGAAATATTCCGCGCGAGTTGGTTCAGGGCTTAGGTTTTGATGAGTTTTCTATTGGCCCCGCAGAAAATGGTGGTGCATCAAAATTACCTAGTCAAACCGTCGCAGGTGCTACTTCGGTCGGATCGTCTTCCAACGATAAGGTAGTGAATATCGGTAAACGATTGAAACCGGGTTTGGTTATTTCAGTTGAGCGCGGTGTCTCGGATGCGAGTGGCGCGTTGAAATTAAGCTGGCAGTTAACGCGTCGAATACGATTTATCGGTCGTTCTGGCACCGATAATTCAGCGGATGTGAAGTACAGTTTCTCTTTCAACTGATGTAGGTAGTGATGAATTTTTGGTAGTTTAGTGGGATCGAGCTTGGAAAAGCTTGCTCTGATGTTTGTTGCAAAAGACCGTTTATAATCACGCGCTAAAAGTATAATCGCCAATTTCTCATATTGACACGATTTGTGCGTTCAATATCTGTAGCTAGAATGAAGAAGTAGTTGAAAATCAATGAATGAATTTACTTACAACGCCGCAACACAGGTGCATCCTCGCGACGGCTTGCAATGGCAGTCGCTGAGCTTGGCCGGACTCGTGCATTTGTTGCTGTTCGCATTTCTTGTGATTGGTGTGCAATGGCAAAGCAGTGAAACGGTTGCGGTTGAAGCAGAGGTTTGGGATTTGACCACCAGAGAAGCTGCGCCGCTGCCAGTTGTCCCTGAGTCACCGATTGAAGAGCCAAAGCCTGTCGTTGAGCCACCTAAAGAGATAGAGAAAGTTGTTGAAAAAGAAGATCCGGAAATCATCATTGCGCAAGAAAAGAAGCGCAAGCAATTAGAGAAAGAAAAACAAGCCGAGCTTGAAAAGCAGGAATTAAAAAAAGCCGAGCTTGAGTTAGCGAAGAAAAAAGCAGCAGAAGAGAAAAAGCGCCTAGCCAAAGAAAAAGCGGCGCAAGATAAGATCTTCGAAGAAAATATGCGTCGCTTGAATGGTCAAGTGGTAAAGTCAGGTTCGGGCGGTTTAGGCGATGCCTTGAAATCCACTGGAAATAATCGTGGCGATCCAAGTTATAACGCGAAGGTCGCAGCGAAGATTAAATCGAATACGATTTATGTGGTGAGTGATAATTCATCGAATAATCCAACAGTCGAGTTTGTGATTCAATTATTTCCTGATGGTTCTTTAAAAGGACCGATCAAGAAAACCAAATCATCTGGGGTATTAGCGTTTGATGATGCGGTTGCAAAAGCGATTGAAAAATCACAACCATTTCCACGCGATAAATCGGGTGAAGTTCCAAGCAGTCTTAATTTAGTTCATAGAATGAAAGATTAAAATTTGATGAAAAATTCTTCGATATTGAAAGCCCTGTTTGCGGGCGTAATCACGCTAGTTTGTGGTTTGGTGCAAGCACAAATGCGGGTAGAAATCTCGGGTGTGGGTTCGAATCAAATCCCGATTGCAGTCGCCGCATTTGCGAATGAAGAATTATCGCCACAATTGGTTTCGACAATTATTCGAGATGATTTGAATCGTAGCGGATATTTTCGTTTAATCGAAGTTGGCACAGCGATATCAGAAACCGCTACTGTTGATTTCGAAGCTTGGAAAACGCGTGGGGCAACTGCCTTGGTGGTCGGTAGCGTGCAGAAGAAAGGCGAAGGTCGCTATGATGTTCGTTATAAGCTGTTTGATGTGCTCAAAAATGAGATGTTGTCTGGCTTTTCTATGGATACACCAAATCCAAAAATACGTTTAACCGCACACAAGATTGCGGATGATATTTATGAGAAGTTGACGGGCATACCAGGTGTATTTTCAACACGGATTGCTTATGTGACTAAAGCGGGCAATCAATATCGTTTAGAGATCGCTGATGCTGATGGTGAGGGCGTTCAAGTTGCCTTGACCTCGAAAGAACCCATCATTTCTCCAATTTGGTCACCAGATGGAATTAAAGTCGCGTATGTTTCGATGGAGTTAAAGAAGCCGATTGTTTATATTCAAAACTTGATGACGGGTCAACGTACTACGGTCGCCAATTTCAAAGGTAATAATTCTTCGCCATCATGGTCGCCAGATGGCAGTAAATTACTGGTCACTTTGTCCAAGGGCGCAATTGCACAAATTTACTCGATCAACGCGGACGGTTCTGATGTTCAACGTTTGAGTAATTCAAATGGGATTGATACCGAGGGACGTTACTCACCAGATGGTCGTTATATTTATTTTGTGAGTGACCGCAGTGGCGGCGCACAAATTTATCGCATGAACGCTGACGGAAGCGATGTTAAACGTATCACGTTTAAAGGTAGTTACAATATTTCTCCCCGTATTTCGCCAGATGGCAACACCATGGTTTATATCTCTCGTCGCGATGGTGGCGACCAAGTCTATGCGATGGATTTGTTAAACAATGGTCAAGAATTGAAGATTTCTGATACAAATCGGGATGAGTCGCCAAGTTTTGCTCCAAATGGAAGATATGTCTTGTACGCAACGCAAGTCGGACGTCGTGGTACCCTCGGAATGGTTTCAACAGATGCAAAAGTAAAACAGAAATTGACGATTCAAGCAGGTGAAATTCGTGAGCCAACTTGGGGACCTTTCATGAAATAGTGGAATTTTGCCGTTTTTAGGGTACAATTTCGTGTTAAGTCTTTGTTTTAGTTTTTAAATTTCTATCAGGAGAGTTTCATGCGTTTTACATCAGCATCCAAAACCGTTGCCGTTTTGTTGGCAAGTGTCGCTTTAATCAGTGCTTGCAGCACTCCAGTAAAATTGGAAGAGCCAGCAAAGATCGTTGAAGCAAAACCAGAGCCAGTAAAGGCAGATACACGTGAAGTGAAGCCACAAGTTGCTGCAGAAGTTGATCCATTGACACAAGGTGCATTGGCTAAACGTAGTATTTATTTCGACTTCGACAGCTATGTCGTGAAAGAAGAATTCAAAGCAACTATCGAAGCACATGCAAAATACTTAGTTGCAAACAAAGGTCGTAAGATTTTGGTTCAAGGTAACACCGATGAACGCGGTGGCCGTGAATACAACATCGCATTGGGTCAAAAACGTGCAGAAGCAGTGCGTAAAGCATTGGCATTGTTGGGCGTAGCAGAAGCGCAAGTTGAAGCCGTATCTTTGGGCGAAGAAAAGCCAAAAGCTACTGGTAGCGACGAAGCATCTTGGGCAGAAAACCGTCGTTCCGACATCGTTTACCAATAATTCGTTAAAGATAATTTTCTAAATTATTTTTAATTGCAGTAAGTAAAAACGGACTTTGCAGTGTCATACTGCAAAGTCCGTTTTTTATGGTTCAATGGTATTTGTGTGGGTTTGCACGCATTGTGGTGTGAGTGATTGTGCGAGATTAAATTTTGACCGTATTTTGATTGAGGTAGCAAAATGAATGTATCTGTTTTGACAAAAAAAATGCAGGCGCTTGTATTTGCCGGCTTGTTAATGCCTGCAGTCGCTTCTGCTGGATTGTTTGATGACGAGGAAGCGCGTAAAGCAATTCTTGATCTTCGAGCGAAGATCACTGCATTAACCGCAAAAATGGAAGCAAGACTGGATGATAAAGCGGATAAAACAAGTGTGTTGGAACTGAATAATCAGAACGAACAATTGAAAGCAGAAATTGCGACTCTGCGTGGTCAAATTGAGGTTTTGCTGAATGATTTAGCGAACTTGCAAAAACGTCAGCAAGATTTTTATGTAGATTTGGATAAACGCTTACGTGCTTTAGAGCCAAAAACCTTGACTGTAGATGGTCGCCAAGTGACGATAGAACAGAGTGAGCAGCGCAGTTTTGATGCCGCGATGAGCTTGTATAAAGCTGGACAATACGCGAACGCGGCATCGGCTTTTACTGCGTTCACTTTAAATTACGCGGATTCTGTTTTTGCTAGTCAAGCGCAATATTGGTTAGGTAATTCTCATTATGCTCAGCGCGATTGCAAAAATACCATCGTGGCTTTAGACAAGCTTCTAAAAACATATCCTGATAACGCTAAAGCACCTGATGCCATGTTGAATATCGCTGCTTGCCAGTTGGAGTTGAAGGATAAGAAAGAAAGTCGTAAAACATTACAGGCGGTAATTGCAAAGTTTCCGGGAACAGAAGCAGCGCAAGCGGCGAAGAGCCGCTTGGCTTCGACAAAATAATCCCGTGCTGCAATTGACAGCTTGATAGAATCATCCTATAATCTCGTTCTTTCGGGTCGTTAGCTCAGCTGGTAGAGCAGCGGACTTTTAATCCGTTGGTCGCAGGTTCGAATCCCGCACGGCCTACCACGAATACAGTGAAGGACTTAGGTGTAAATCTAAGTCCTTTTCATTTACCGGATATTTCGTGCAGTAGTTAAAAAAATCGGTAAATGGCAACAAGTTTTGGGTCGTTAGCTCAGCTGGTAGAGCAGCGGACTTTTAATCCGTTGGTCGCAGGTTCGAATCCCGCACGGCCTACCAAAACAAAAAAGACTCAGCTTAGGCTGGGTCTTTTTTTTTGCCCATTTTTTGGTGGTGGACCTTGGTGTACATCGATGCATTTCTTGCGCGTGCTTGCTGTTTGTTATGCGCGATGCAGATTGTTTTTCATAGCGGTGAAGCGGTGTTCTGTGATACTTTTGGCGTATCCTAATTTTGAGCATCAAGTCAATGAGCAAGTCGCCAGTTTCAGCTGTAGCAATTCCATCGAATCCAGTTTCCGCTTCGGAGCAGAAGCGATTGCAAATGGCAGATATCGCGCGATTGGCGGGCGTATCAACCTCGACAGTTTCTCGCGCATTAAACAAAAGCCCGTTGATCAATGAGGAAACCAGAAGTCGCATCGAGCAGTTGGCGAAGTCTTTAAATTACTCGATCAATGTCGGTGCGCAAAATCTGCGTTTAAAGCAGAATCGTACCGTGGCGGTGGTCGTGCCTTTTGATAGCACTTCGCGCCAACATTTATCTGATCCCTTTTTTCTAAGTATTTTGGGTAGTATCGCTGATGCTCTGACGGCGAGAGGGTTTGATATGTTGTTGACCCGCGTCGACGCTGAAGAGTTGGATGCGGCAGCGCAGATATTCCATACTGGGCGAGCGATTGGCGTGATTTTGATTGGTCAATGGCGACATCATGATCAACTGAATCAAATGGCAGCCAGACGCGTACCTATTGTGGTTTGGGGCGCGCAAATACCGCAGCAACTGTATGTGACTGTCGGTAGCGATAATGTTGCTGGTGGATTTTTGGCGACTGAGCATTTGTTGTTGAACCAGCGTCGTCGAATAGCTTTCTTTGGTGATACGCAGTTGCCTGAGGTGGCCGATCGCTTTCAGGGTTATCAGAAAGCCTTGCAGCAGTATCAAATTCCGTTTGATCCTACTTTGGTTTTGCCTGCTGTATTTACTGAAGAAGGCGGCCGCGCTGCGGTTGCGGAACTGTTGGCGCGTCAAACGCGTTTTGATGGACTGTTTGCTTGTAGTGATCTTTTGGCGATGACCGCAATTAGTTCATTTCGCGAACGTGGCTTGGTGACACCACAGGATATTGCTGTCGTCGGCTATGACGATATCGAGTTGGCGCGCTATTTTCATCCTCCCCTTAGTACCGTGCGTCAGCCTTTAGTTGCTGCTGGCGAGGCTTTAGTCTCTGCTGTGTTGGCTTTAGCGGAAGGGCAAGTGCTGCCACCGGTTCTGTTGCCGACTGAACTTGTCGTACGCCATTCTAGCGTGATGTAAATTTATTTTGACTCTCCTATTTTTGCTTCCTAGTAAGTGCCTAGTTTTTCTGCGTGCACTTAATCAGGCTTAGTGATGCGATCCTCTTGAGGTGGTCTTATGCCTGTTTTTAACGACCGCTTTACCTATGATTTCTTGCAAAAAAAGCTCAGTATTCGATCGTCAAGCAATTTAAACATCAATTTAAAACATCAATAAGAATGAGTTAAAATAGTCATGTTTGCAATCGTTTGCATCATTTTTGCCACATTCACCTTGGTGCGCTCTCTGTAGCGCCCATTATTCTGCTGCATTGCAGCATCTTAGTGTACGTCAACGTAGTGTCAAACTAAGATTGAACATCTCTATCTATATGATTTTATAGTGAATAATAGTTTCATTTCTGAATTTTTCTGCATCCAATTAAATAGTTTTTGAAAACGATTTATTGTTGTATCGCACAAAAAATAGTTTATGCAATCGATTGCATAAACTATTTTTTCAACCCATAATTCCATCATCGGTAAAGAGAAACTGTAATCGTCTTCCACTTATCCCGAGAAGCGACTTCTTGTGCGGAAATGACGATGCCATACCTTAGCTTACTTGAGCCTAATTGAGCTTAGATGGCTGGATGGTCAAGTGCCAAAAGTGCTTGCAAACGAGTTCTTACTGAGGAATTTCGCTTTGATGAATTGCATCAATCTGCATTGATGCAAATAGGCATAAAGCGTTTAATCGAACATCAAGGAGACGAAGATGCGTGCATTAACAACAGAAGTGACGAGTAAATTAAATCAGATGACTCTTGCGGTTGCATTGGCTTTGAGTGCGATGGCAAGTGCGCAGGCGCAAACGGCAGCACCAGTGAAAGAAAAAGACGGCTTGAATCTGGAGACCGTGGTGGTCACCGGAACACCTATAGGCAAGTCCAAAATGAAAGCGAGTGTGTCGGTTAGTACATTAGAGTCTGATCAAATCATGCAAGCATCACCAACCAATGCAGCAGAAATTTTACGTTCTATTCCAGGTGTACGCGCTGAATCTTCCGGGGGGGAGGGAAACGCTAACTTGACCGTACGTGGTGTGCCTGTATCGGCTGGTGGTGCGCGCTATGTGCAATTTCAAGAAGACGGTTTACCGGTATTGCAGTTCGGTGATATCGCTTTTGTCACGCCAGATATGTATTTGCGTGCGGATGGAGGTTTGAGCCATTTGGAAGTTGTTCGCGGTGGCTCTGCATCGACTCTGGCAACCAATGCGCCTGGTGGCATCATCAATTTCATTACCCGTAACGGTAAAGAAAAAGGTGGGAGCATCGGTCTCACTAAAGGTTTAGATTTTAATCAAACGCGCTATGACTTCGACTATGGTGCTGCGATCTCTGAAAAAACGCGTTTCTTCATCGGTGGACATTATCGTATCGGTGATAGCTCCCGTCCTGCAGGTGTTACTGCTGAAGATGGTGGGCAATTGCGTGCCAACATCACGCATGAACTAGATCAAGGTTATGTGCGTTTGAGCTTTAAACATCTTGATGATAAAACGCCGATGAATATGCCGGTGCCGGTCAAAACCATCAATGGTGTGATTACAGAATTACCTGGTATCGATCCGCGTACCGCGAGTTTCTATTCGCCATATTGGGTTAAGGATATTGTTCTCGATAAAAATAACCAGCGTATTGCTACCAATATCAATGACGGTTTACAGGTTAAGAACAATGCGTTTGGTGCCGAGGCATCGTTCAACTTAGGCCAAGGATGGAAGCTGGATGAGAAATTCCGAAAATCCAGCAATAGCGGCCGATTTATTTCGATCTTCCCTGCAGATAATGGCAACCCGCAAAAGAATATGAGCTACGCAACTGGACCTAATGCAGGTAAAGCTTATACCGGCGCGGCGGTGACTGCTGCGGTCTTCAATACTTCGATTGATGATTTGGGAAGTACGGTCAATGATTTACGTGTGTCGAATAGTTTCCAAATGGGTGATGGCAAGCTGGCGTTCACTGGTGGCTTGTTCACCTCTTTGCAAAACGTTTCACTCACATGGAACTTTAATCATTATTTAATGCAAGCGAGCGGCGATAAACCTGCTTTGTTAAATTCTGCTGCGACGGTTGCTGGTTCTGCTGGCTTGCTAGCGCAAGGAACCGACGTGTGGGGCGGCTGCTGCAATCGAGCGATTGACGCGCAATACAAAACGACCTCACCTTATGCAAGCTTAGGATATGAGAGTGGTGATTGGAATGTCGATGCCAGCATCCGCCGCGATAGCCAAGATGCTTCGGGCATATACAATCAAGCGGTCAATCAAAGCTATCAACAGAAGAATTCCAAAACGATAGATTACTCGGTCAATCATACTTCGTACTCTGCAGGTGTAAATTACAGCTTCGATAAAAATCTCGCATTCTTTGCGCGTACTAGTGAAGGCATCGCATTTAATGCAGATCGCATTATGTTTGGCAATCCGCTCGATGGCTCGGTGCCGATTAGCACGAATATTGTGAAGCAAAATGAAGCTGGTTTTAAATGGAAATCCGGTGGATTCAATAGCTTTGTGACTTTCTTCCAAGCCAAAACCGATGAGTCGAACTTTGAAGCAACGACACAGAAGTTTACTGCCAATAGTTACGATGCCAAAGGTACAGAAATTGAGGCTAGTTATCGCATTGGTGCATTTAGTTTGAGTGTTGGCGCCACTTTTACCAATGCGGAAATTGTGAACGCCAATGATAAATCGATCATCGGTAAGACACCGCGTCGTCAAGCACGTACGGTGTATCAGTTGACGCCAACTTGGAGTGCTGGTGATCTGGTACTCGGTGCGAGTGTGATCGGCACATCCAAGTCATGGGGTGACGATAACAACACGATTACTATGCCAGGATTTAAGGTGGTAAATGCGTTTGTGAACTATCAAATCAATGAGCGTTTAAAGGCATCGCTGAATGCGAACAATCTGTTCAATGCGATCGGATATACCGAAGTTGAAAGTGACGGTCATGCAGCACGTTCCGTCAATGGCAGATCCATTCGCGCTACGCTGACCTATAGTTTTTAATCGCCAGTCGCTAGCCACAAATCGTTTTATCGATTTGATTGATCTGTTGTGTTGAAAGGCAAGCAAAGTAGCTACTTTGCTTTGCTTGCCGCAACACTGAAATGTCTGTTCGTATTCTCTTTTAGTTTATTGCCATGAGCTTTTCATCTTCTTCGACCCCAGAAGCCTTATCTCGGGCGACTCCGCTTCAGCTACGAATTCAGCGATATTCACCGGGTTTGCGAACCAAGCTGGAACAGGTCTATGGGCAGCATGAA
The DNA here is from genome assembly GCF_018139645.1 of Affinundibacterium baiyunense. Classification (GTDB taxonomy): domain Bacteria; phylum Pseudomonadota; class Gammaproteobacteria; order Burkholderiales; family Burkholderiaceae_D; genus Undibacterium; species Undibacterium baiyunense. The sequence continues at coordinate 378,720 of NZ_JAGSPM010000004.1, read as the reverse complement.
AACTTCGATACATGGATGCAGAAATTAATTGCGCAAGTCACTGAGTTGGCGCAACAACGTAGTTTAGATTTAGTCGAATTAGATAATCAAAGATTGCAAAATCCAAATTGGTTTTTGCAGCAAGATATGCTCGGTTATTGCACTTACGTCGATCGCTTTGCAGGCAATCTGCAAGGTGTAAAGCAACAGATTCCGCATTTGGTTAATTTGGGTGTACGCTATCTGCATTTATTGCCGTTTTTTCAGGCGCGATGTGGCGAGAACGATGGTGGTTTTGCGGTCGCTAGTTTTGATCGGATTCAAGAGGGCTTGGGAACCATCGATGATTTGCTTGAACTCACATCGGCACTACGTCAGAACAAGATTTCTCTGTGTGCGGATTTCGTTTTAAATCACATCGCAGATGATCATCCTTGGGCGCTCGCCGCAAAGCACGGTGATACCCATTATCAAGCCTATTTTCATACCTTTGCTGATCGCGAATTGCCAGATCAATATGAGCAAACCTTAGGGCAAATTTTCCCGCAAGCTGCGCCAGGTAATTTCACGTTTAATCCCGAGTTGCAAAAATGGGTTTGGACGACGTTTTACCCTTATCAATGGGATTTAAACTACAGTAATCCTGAGGTGTTCGCGCAAATCGCGATCGTGATGTTGCGTATGGCGAATTTGGGGATAGAGGCGTTTCGTTTAGATTCGACGGCTTTTCTGTGGAAGCGACTTGGCACGAACTGCATGAATCAGACAGAGGCGCATCTGTTGCTGCAAGCGCTGCGCGATATTATTGAGATTGCCGCGCCTGGTGTGCTTTTAAAAGCCGAAGCGATTGTTGCTACTGCTGATTTACCAGCGTATTTAGGTAGCGAAGCACAGGGAGTGAAAGAGTGTCATATCGCTTATCACAGCAGTTTGATGGCTTCGTCTTGGGTTGCATTGGCTGAGCAAAAAGTAGATTTAATTGAAGCGGTGATCACCGCGACACCAGATTTGCCTGCTCAGACGAGCTGGCTGAATTACGTGCGTTGCCATGATGATATAGGTTGGAATGTACTACGCGCCGAGGCGGCGGGTGCCGATGGCGATGTGCAGTTGGCGAAACAACGCTTGAAGCATGCGGCACTTTTTTTCTCCGATCAGAGTGCTAGTTATGCCGATGGTTTGCAGTTCCAATCGAGTGATCCTGAAGCTGTACATGGCACGGTGGGTATGGCTGCCTCGCTTTGCGGTTTGGTACATTCATCAGCGGCGCCAGATCCAATTGTTGCCGAGGTTACCGAGTTGTCGATCCGTCGTATTCTTTTGATGTATGGCTTGAGCTTAAGTTTTGGTGGTATTCCCTTGATTTATATGGGCGATGAATTTGCTCAAACAAATGACCGTTCTTTTCTAGATGATCCTGCCAAGAGTATGGATGGTCGTTGGTTGCAACGTCCCTATTTTGATCATGATGCGCAAATGCATTTACATGATATGTCGCGTTGCTCCAGCCAAGTATTTGCACAACTTAGTGAATTGATTCGACAGCGTCAGCAATTGCCAGCATTGGCAGCGAACACGGCTCGTCAATTATTAAGCACGGATTCAGCACAGGTACTGGGCTTTGTGCGTGGTGATGTGAACAGTGCAGAACACCTTATTTATTTGTCGAATTTTAGCGAGTTAGCGCGCACTTTAGATGCGGAGAAAATCGTTAGGCAAATTCCATTTGCGACAAACCGTCAAGTTGCGTATGTGGATGTATTGAGTGGTGAATTGACCGGACAGAAGATCGATTTGCCAGCATATTCGCAACGTTGGTTGCGCTTGCTCGGTGCTTAATGGCAGACTGTTGAATGCACGTAACACAACTGATGCGCAACATTTTTCGCCTATTCCATGAAAGTGACCACAGCAATGAACTCATCGACGACTACTAGCAAGCCCAATTTACTGATTTATGGTGAAACCTTAATTGATGAATTCCCGCAGCAAAAAGTGATTGGTGGCGCGCCATTTAATGTGGCGCGTAGCTTGGCTTTGTTGGGCGCGAAACCATTGATGATCACGCGGATTGGGCAAGATGCAGATGCGGCCTTGATTCGTGATGAGGCAGCGCGAACTGGCTTACTGCTCGATGGTTTGCAGATTGATGCTGAACATCCGACTGGACGTGTCATTGTTCATATGGATGCAAAAGAAAATGCGAGCGCACATCGTTTTGAGATTTTGCCAAATCAAGCCTATGACTACATCGGTAGTGAATTAGTCGATAAGCTGTTACAGCAATATTTTTCCGAAACACCACCAGATTTAATTTACTACGGTTCTTTGATTCAAAGGAGTGCGACTTCACAGCAGACCTTGATCTCGATTTTAGAATCTGATTTGACTGAAGGTGCAAGTAAGTTTTTAGATCTGAATTTACGTGATGGTCAAGCAACGCTTGAGACGATTACTTCGTCTTTAAACTACTGCGATATGGTGAAGTTGAACGAAGATGAATTGCAGTTTGTGCTGCAACATTGCTGCCCAGCTGCTAAAGATAAGCGACTCGTGTGCGAATCAAGTAGTCTGCTGCAAGCTTGCGAAGCGCTAATGGCAGAATTTTATATGCAAGCCGTCATCGTCACTTTAGGGGATAAGGGCTATTTTTATTTCGATGCAAATGGCGTGTGCTTACACAGTTTGCAGCAAACACCGATTGCTGTGCAAGTTGTTGATACAGTGGGTGCAGGCGATGCATTTACCGCGATGTTTATCCATGGTTGGCAGAGCAATTGGCCAATCGAAAAAACGATCGCGATGGCGAATCGGTTTGCTGCCGCGATTTGTACGGTGCGCGGTGCGGTTGCCGATCACCTTGATTTTTATCGCCAGTTTTTGGCGCAATCAGCAGATTAAGCAGCATAAGCAGTGGAAAACATTTTGTGTGGCTACTTATGCGCATTCATGCACTTAAATGCATAAATTGGGAGACAAACAAATGCAAATAGAAAAGCCACATCTGTCGTTCTGGCAGATTGTGAATATGAATTTTGGATTTTTTGGTATCCAATTTAGTTTTGGTCTGCAGCAAAGCAGCATGAGTCCGATCTATAGTTATCTCGGCGCAGATGAAGCGAGTTTGCCGTACTTGTGGCTGGCTGGTCCAGTGACAGGTTTGCTGGTACAGCCAATTATTGGGGCGATGAGCGATCGCACTATTAGTCGCTGGGGAAGGCGTACACCGTATTTTCTGATTGGCGCAATTCTTTGTAGTTTGGGTTTGTTGGCGATGCCATTTAGTCCAACGCTGTGGATGGCAGCGAGTTTGTTGTGGATTTTAGATGCTGCCAATAATGTGACGATGGAGCCTTATCGTGCTTACGTTAGCGATCGGTTAGATAAGAGTCAGCATTCAATTGGTTTTCTGACGCAGAGCGCATTCACTGGTTTGGGGCAAACACTTGCTTACCTGACGCCATCGATTTTGGTGTTTGCTGGTATGAATAAAAACGCGGTGAATGCCAGTAATATTCCGCACATCGTGATCGCCGCCTTTCTGATTGGCGCGGTGTTTTCTTTGGGCTCCGTGTTATGGACTTTGAAGACTACGCCAGAGTTACCCATGAGCGAACAGGAAATCGCGGTGATACGTAGTCAGGCGCAGGGATTTCAACACACCTTGGCTGAAATTTTTGCGGCGATTAAAGAAATGCCTGCGACCATGAAGCAATTAGCATGGATGAAGTTGTTTCAATGGTATGCGATGTTTTGCTACTGGCAATATATTATGCTGTGTCTGGCCAAGACGATTTTCGCGACCAATGACCCTGCCTCTGAAGGCTTTCGTGATGCAGGATTATTAAATGGGCAGCTCGGCGCTTTTTATAACTTCATCGCTTTTATCGCAGCTTTTGCTTTGGTGCCATTTGCTAAGCGCTTAGGGCCAAAGATTGTGCATAGTGTTTGTTTGGTATTGGCTGGCATAGGGATGTTATTGATCCCCGAAATTCAGAACAAACAATGGCTATGGCTACCTATGTTGGGGATCGGTTTGGCGTGGGCAAGCATTATGGGTAACCCTTACATTATGTTGGCGGGCAGTATTCCCAAAGAGCGCACTGGTGTGTATATGGGAATCTTTAATATGTTTATTGTGATTCCCATGATCATTCAGATTTTTACACTGCCATTGTTTTATCGCGGCTTGCTAGGAGCTAATCCAGAAAATGTCATTCGTCTGGCTGGCATACTTTTATTATTTGCAGCGGCCAGTGTTGGGTTCGTGAAATTGCAAAAATCGAGCGTGGATGATCATTGATTTTTGCTAGCTGAAGTAACTAGGCGATGAGTTGATTTCATCGCCTTTTTGTTTTGTAGACTGGCATCAAGTAAAATACGGGCTTACGCAAGATCAGCGCAGTCTCCGCCGCATAAGGTACCAGCATGAAATCCACATCCCCGAAAAAAAATATCGACAACAACGACAAGCACGAAATCCGTCCGGGGCAATCATTGGAGTTGCTGAAAGAATTACATATTTTGACGCGTGACGGCAAGATGAATCAGGATAGTCGTCGCAAGTTGAAGCAGGTTTACCATCTATATCAATTTATTGAACCCTTGATGCAGCAAGTCTTAGAGCAAAAAGGACCGCTCAGCTTGGTCGATCACGGTGCAGGAAAATCGTATTTGGGATTTATCTTGTACGACTTATTTTTTAAGGCTTTAAGCAAAGACAATGCTTCGTGTATATATGGTATCGAGACACGCGATGAATTGGTCGCCAAATCAACTGAATTGGCGCAACGACTTGGTTTTCAGGGAATGCAGTTTCTGAATTTGTCAGTGGCAGAGTCGACTAAATCGACAGCTTTGCCTGCGCAAATTGATATCGTTACTGCGCTGCATGCGTGCAATACCGCAACCGACGATGCGATTGATTTTGCGTTAAAAAAGAAAGCAAAATTTATGGTATTGGTGCCATGCTGTCAGGCTGAGGTTGCCGCCGAATTGCGCAAGACCAAAGGGGATGCGGTAAAAAATAACCCTTTATCAGAAATGTGGCGTCATCCATTGCATACGCGCGAGTTTGGTAGCCAAATTACCAATGTGCTGCGTTGCCTGCAATTGGAGTCTCACGGTTATCACGTGCGCGTGACCGAATTGGTCGGTTGGGAGCATTCAATGAAAAACGAATTGATCATCGCCGAGTATAAAGGTAACCGCAATAATAAATCAGCTCAGCGTTTGAGCGAGATACTCAATTCAACTGGACTCGATAATTTACGTCCGCGTTTCTTCTTGCCGACGCCTGAGAGCATCAGTTAGGCGAATAATTTCGTGCGCGGAAGACTGTCACATTCGCGTCACAATTAATCATTAATATCATTTATCCGATTGCTGGGGTACTTGTCAGTATCAAGCTGTGCGATATGATGAGTTCTTTCGTGGTCAGATCGTCGATGGCCGCATCGTATTCAATGTATGAAGGAAAAAGCGCATGTTTGCAGCGGTAGATCTTGGGTCAAATAGTTTTCGCTTACATATAGGTAGTCATGAAGGCACTGCAATCCGCGTGATTCGTAGCGCACGTGATCCTATACGCTTAGCTGCTGGATTAGATCAAGATGGAAACTTAACGCCGGAAGCGATGCAGAGAGCAATTGCCTGCTTGGCGCGATTCAAAGAAATCTTGGCTAGTTACGCGATTGATTCTGTTCGGGTGGTAGCGACAAACACCATCCGTATCGCAAAGAACGCGGCTGATTTTTTGCCAGCAGCTGAAGCAGCAATAGGATTGCCGATTGAAGTAATTTCAGGTGAAGAAGAAGGGCGCTTAATTTACCTAGGTGTGTCGAACTCGTTAGCAATACCAGCCGAGCGTCGCTTGGTGATTGATATCGGTGGAGGCTCGACCGAGATTATTTTGGGGCGTGGACATGAGATCGTGAAGGTTGAGTCCTTTGGAATGGGAACGGTCAAACATAGTTCTCATTATTTTCCGCAAGGTGTTATCACGGAAGAGGGCTTTGATGCTGCGGTGTTAGCGGTACGATCATTGTTAGAAGATGCCACGCCAGCTTATCAACCCGAGTTTTGGCGCAATGCATATGGTTCATCGGGAACAGTTAGAGCGATCTCTGATGCCTTGTATAAAAACGGCTTCGGTGATGCGGAAGTCACGCTAGAAAAGTTGCAGGCATTACGCGCCTATTGCATACAACGCGGACAAATTGATGATCTGAATTTGCAAGGTATCAAGCCAGAGCGCGTCGCGATGGTGATTGGTGGTTTAGCGATTTTGATCGGTTTATTCCAAGAATTAAATATCCAAGTTTTGCAACCCATCGAAGCGGGTTTGCGTATGGGGGTGATGTGGGATTTGTATTTGCGTTCAACCAAACGAGATCGACGCGAACAAGCCGTGCTGGATGTGTTGAACTTATTTCGCGCCGATCTTAATCGTGCGAAGTTGGTGGCAGATATGTCGCGTTCCTTATTTGCACAATTGAAGCCTGCTGCTGATAACTTAAGTAACTATGTGTATTGGAGCGCGCTGCTACATGAAGTTGGTATGGTGGTGTCACACACCGGATATCACAAGCATGGAAGCTATCTAGTTGAAAATGCAGATATCCCTGGCTTCACCACACGCGAACAAAAGTTGATGAGTCGTTTGGTGTTAAGTCAGAAAGGTAATTTACGAAAATTGGGTGATGCATTCGCTGACGCCGATTTTGCAAAAGCGGTGTTGGCGCTACGGTTGGCGGTCAGCTTTATGCATTCACGCGTTGAACTCGATTACATGGATTTCAGTCTCAAGATGAAAAGTAAGATCGAGCTGGAATTAAAACCAGATTGGGTTAGCCTGCATCCGACAGTCGCCTTCTGGTTACGTAAGGAAATTGAGTGTTGGCGCGAAATTGGCATCGATTTTGTTGTGCGTGCTCGAGTTTGAATGTAGTTTTGAATAAATTGCGTTCTTTTTACTATTGATGTAAATTGTTTATATTATTTATTTTATTTGGATGTGTATCGTTGATTTTGTATTGATAGATATTTTCAGTAGTTATTCAGTGTAATTCAGTAGTAACCGAGAAGGAGTTAATGATGGTAACGACAGCGAAGAAAAAAGCGCCGGCAAAAGTGGTTGTGAAGGCTGCGGTGAAGGCTAAACCTCCCGTGGTGCCAGCAAAAACGATTGCGAGCACAGCGGCAAAGGCGGCAGCAATGCGTAGCGCGGATGAGTTAAAGACTCCAGTTGCAGTGGCAAAGGTAGCTGTGAAGCCAGTTTCAAAGGCAATTTCTAAGCCTTTAAATAAGCCTGTGAATAAGTCAGAGACTAAAGCTTCAGTTAAACCTGCAGCTAAGTCTGCAGCTAAGACAGTAACGAAGACAGTAGCGAAGGCAGCGCCTGCGATCAACTCTCCATCTGATAAACCAACGTCGCCATCGAAGACACAGTCTAAATCAGCGGCAAAGGTCACTAAGAAGGTAGCTGTAAAAGGCGCGGCAAAGTCAGTAGATGCTGTTCAACTAGAGAATGGCAAGTCTGTGGCGAAGAAATCGGTGCCAAGCGCAAAGTCTGAATCCACCCCTAAAGAGAAAGTCAAGAAGCCTAAATTAGTACGTGATAGCTTTACGATGCCAGAGGCTGAGTATGCGGTGCTAGGAGAGGTGAAAAAAGCTTGTATCGCCGCAGGGATTGAAGTGAAGAAAAGTCAGCTATTGCGCGTAGGTTTAGTGTTATTGAAGAAAACACCGATCAGTACACTGAAAAATTTGGTGGAAAATTTGCAAACACTTAAGGCAGGGCGTCCAAAATTGGGCTAAGTATCATTCTGAGCTTTCTAGTTTGAGTCGAAAACCGCGATTGCATATCGCGGTTTTTTTATGGGCGCAACAAAGATTTCATCCTAGACTGGGTGTGTGGTCATTGATTGCGTCTTAAGTTCGCATTCGGTTTCGTTTTGAATTTCTTTTATTTGAATTTTTTTGGCCGCAGTCCAAAAGATGGAAAAATTAAAGCGCTTTGAATAAATTGGAGTGAAAAATACAAAGCGCTTTGAATTTTTTGGTAAAATCTTTGCAATGAAATTTGCAAAATGTAGTTTGACTACATAAATTATGCTGGTGTGATTGTGGTTTTCAAGCCACGTAATAGATGATTTCTTCATAGTGAGGCAAAAATACTTCCTAAATTCTGCCATCTTTCTGATTGACACTAAATTTAGTTTTGGTACAAACTTGAGCCAAGATTTGAATTTAGACCAAAAGTTCATGGATTCGAATTCGATGCTGAAAATAAGAAGTAGTTGTTGATTTCCTCCCCCCCTAGATTGCAGTGATAAAAAACATTTGGAGATTTAAATGGAACTGAATTTAAGCAAGCGCCAGCAGAGTTCGAGTCTGAACCGTGCGATGGTCAAGTTAACCCCGATTGCTGCTGGTTGCGCAGTGATGTTGGCGCTAAGTTCAGGTGCTGCGTTTGCGCAGCAAGCTGAGCCAGCGAAAGAAGCGGCAAAGGCAGACTCACAGCAAACCACCGAGACCGTGGTTGTGACTGGTATTCGCCGTGGTATTGAAGCAGCGATTTCTTTGAAGAAAAACTCCACCTCCATCGTAGAAGCGATTTCTGCTGAAGATATTGGTAAATTGCCAGACTCTAGCGTTGCAGAATCCATCTCTCGTTTGCCAGGTGTGACGGCACAACGTAGTCGTTCTTCTGGTAAAGCAGCCGATATTAGTGTGCGTGGTTTGTCGCCATCATTTAATGGTTCATTGCTCAATGGTCGCGAACAAGCGTCAACAGGTAATGCACGTGCACCAGAGTTTGATTTGTTCCCAGCAGAATTGATGGGTTCAGTCATGATCTACAAAACACCTGATGCGTCCTTGATCGGTCAAGGTTTGGCAGCGACGATTGATTTGAACACCTTGAAGCCACTCGATTTTGGCAAGCAAGTTGTATCTGCCGCATATCGTAAGCAACGTACTGGCGTGCAAACTGCATCAGAAGGTAGCGGCGATCGTATTTCTTTCTCTTATGTTGATCAATTCGCAGATCGCACGATTGGTTTGTCATTAGGCTTCACCAAGTTCAAAGAAGATGGCGGCGCGCAACAACGTTTTAATACTTGGGGTGGTTGGTCTCCAGAGGTCGATTACAACGGTGCTAAAGTTAAGACCATCGGTGGTTTCGGTGCGGATACAGAAACGAGTAAGAGTGATCGCGATGGTGCATCCGCAACTCTGCAATTTAAACCAAACAAAAACTTTAAATCGACAATCGACTTATTCTACTCAGCCGGTAGTTCTAGCTTGAAAAAGACAGGTTTAGAAGGTGCGATTGCGGGTTCTGCTGGTGGTTATGATCCAGATGGCGTGTTGTCTAATGCAACTATCGTCAATGGTGTAGTTACAGCAGGTACTTTCAGTAACTACAAAGGCGTTGTTCGTAACCATAAAGAATCTGCAAAAGATAAGTTCACATCCATCGGTTGGAATAGTGATTTGAAAGTGGATGAATGGACTTTGAACGCCGATTTAGCTTATTCCAAAGCGAAAAAAGACGCATCACGCTACGAAACAACGGCAGGTCAACCAGGTAACGCAACTGGTCTTTCCTCGATCAGCTACACAGGCTTCAATGGTGGTAACTTCAATGATGTGAAGTACACAACCAGCTTAAACTTTGGTGATCGCAATGTTGCTAAACTGACTGACGTGAATGGTTGGGGCGGTGGCGTTGATTCTCCACAAGCTGGTTATGTTGCGCTGCCAACGGTGAATGACAAAGTAACGAGCTTCCGTTTGACGGCTAGCCGTGATGTAGAGTTTGGTCCGATTGTGACTGCACGTTTTGGCGTGAATGGTACAGATCGTGAAAAAATTCGTGCAGGTCAAGAAGGTCGTTTGGTTGTAAAAGGCACTAACGGCTATGCAACCGCAACTGTACCTGGTTCTGCAGTGGGTGTTGCTGGAACAACTGGTTTGCCTATTGTTTCATTTGATCCAGAAGGTTCTTTGGGTTCAATTTATGATCTAGCTCGCTGGGTTGATGCATCAGTGTTGGCAAAAGATTGGTCAGTTCATGAAAAAGTGACTACCGCTTATGCGATGGGTGACTTAGACGGTGAATTGATGGGCTTGAACTATCGTGGTAATGTCGGTGTGCAATTTGTTCATACCAATCAATCCTCTACTGGTAACCAAGTTGATTTAGCTAACTGTACAGGTATCACAGCGGCAACTTGCCCATCTAGCGTGGTTGGTGGTGGAACTTCTTACTCCAATATTCTGCCAAGCTTGAACGTGTCGTTTAATTTGGGTAGCGATCAATACTTCCGTGTTGGTGCTGGCAAGATCATGTCACGCGCAAATATGGACGATATGCGCGCAAGCCAAGCATTTGGAGTCACAACGCAAGGCAATAATCCAATCTTGACTGGTAGCGGTGGTAATCCAAACTTGAAACCATTCCTGGCTAAAGCTTTAGATTTGTCGTATGAAAAATACTTTGGTAACAAAGGTTATTTCAGCTTCGCAGGTTTCTACAAATCTTTAGATACCTACATCTATCGTTCACCAACAACATTTGATTTCGCGCCATTTGTTAGTGCGAAAACACCATTGCCATTAACTGGTGCATATAAAGGTTCAACAGTTGGTTTGTTGACTGCGCCACGTAACGGCGAAGGCGGTAGCATCCATGGTTTTGAAATGGCTGTGAACGTACCGTTCAATATGTTTAGTTCATACCTCGATGGTTTCGGTGCGATGTTGAATCACTCTGATACCTCCAGCAAAATTACTCTGCCAGGATTTGGTTTCGGTAATGTGGCAGTGACATCTTTGAATATTCCATTGCCAGGTTTGTCGAAGAAAGTTTCGAACTTGCGTCTGTACTACGAAAAGAATGGCTTCCAAGTGGCTTGGGCTGCACGTAAGCGTTCTGACTTCTTAGGTCAAGTAAGCGATTACCAAGACAATATGCAGTTGACGATGGTGAAAGGTGAAACGCTGGTTGATTTGCAAGCATCTTACGAATTCCAATCTGGCTGGTTGAAAGGATTGTCTTTGTTGGTGCAAGCAAACAACTGGAACAATACACCGTTCCAAGAGTACAACACCGATCCTAACGTGATCACGAATAAAGTGACTTACGGTAGAACTTATCTGTTCGGCGCAAACTACAAGTTCTAACTTGAACTAAGTAAAGACCCCTGCGCGGCATGGCAGGGGTCTTTTTTTTAGCTTTTGATTTTGTCGATGTTGTTGGTTTCTTTGTGTTTCGAAATTAACGATCGAAAAAGAAAAAACAGAAAAGACTTGATGAAAATAAGTTTGGTAAATGGGTTTCTCGGAATGCGGTGCAGTACACTAAGATTTCTAGAAAATTTTCCAATTTTATCGAAGCTTGATCGAAGCCTGATCGAAGCAAATTTCCATCAATTCTTTTTTAGCGCGAGAGCTTAAGATGAATAATCCATTAATTCAAGATGTGGTGATTGTAGGTGGTGGTACTTCAGGCTGGATGACAGCTGCCGCCTTAGCCCGAACTCTGCAAGGGCAAGTCAAGATTCGCGTGGTCGAATCTGACGAGATCGGCATTGTCGGTGTGGGCGAAGCCACGATTCCGATGATACAGCGCTTCAATCATGTCTTGGGCATTGATGAAAATGAGTTTCTGCGAGAAACCCAAGGCACCTTTAAATTAGGTATTGAATTTGTCAATTGGGGCAAACTTGGTGATCGCTACATGCATGGTTTCGGCACTATCGGTCAAGATACCTACACGGTGCGTTTTGACCAATATTGGCAAAAATTTCGCCAACAAGGCAAGGTCGCACCGTTAGAAGAATATTCGATTACGCGCATGGCGGCAAAAGCGAATAAGTTCATGCCAGCGAATCATGAGGTAGAAAATTCGCCATTGAATCAAATCGCTCATGCCTATCATTTTGATGCGAGTTTGTACGCGAAATATCTGCGTAAGTATGCGGAGAAGCTAGGTGTCGTGCGCACCGAAGGAAAAATCACGCAAGTAAAGCAACGCGATACAGATGGCTTTATCGAATCCATCGTGTTGGAAAATGGCGAGGTGATTGCTGGCGAATTATTTATTGATTGTTCAGGTTTCCGTGGTCTTTTGATCGAGCAAACATTGAAGACCGGTTACGAAGACTGGACGCATTTCTTGCCATGCGATCGTGCCCTAGCAGTACCTTGCGAATCGGCACCAGTGCTAACGCCTTACACACGCTCAACAGCGCATAAAGCAGGTTGGCAATGGCGCATTCCTTTGCAACATCGCATTGGCAATGGTCACGTGTTTTGCAGCCAATTTACTAGCGAAGACGAAGCTGCCGCAAGCTTATTGGCAAACTTGGATGGCAAACCTTTGGCAGAACCACGCTTGTTGAAATTCACCACGGGAATGCGTAAGCAATGTTGGAATAAGAATGTGGTTGCGATTGGCTTAGCGAGTGGTTTCTTGGAGCCATTAGAATCCACCAGTATTCACTTGATACAAACCGCCATCGCGCGTTTGATTAGTTTCTTTCCAGGCAAAGTGTTTAATCAAGTCGATATCAGTGAATACAATCGTCAAAGCAAATTTGAATACGAACGCATTCGTGATTTCGTGATCTTGCATTACAAATTAAATCAACGTGAAGATGCGCCATTTTGGAAAAATTGTGCCGAGATGGCGGTGCCAGAAAGCTTGATGCATAAGATGGAAATGTATCGAGCCAGCGGCCGTCTACTGCGTGTGGATGATGAATTGTTTGCTGAAGTCGGCTGGCTGCAAGTGCTTGAAGGACAAAACATGCCAGTCGAGAGTTTTCATTCTTTAGTCAATCTACAAACTGAAGCAGATACCTTAGAGTATCTCGAAAGTGTGCGTGAAGTGATCGCCAAGTGCGTGAAGGTGATGCCGGATCATGCTGCCTATATTGCTCAGCATTGTGCTGCGATGCGTTAAGTTTTTTTAAGCTTTTCTGTTTGTTGCAATCTCAATTTGCATTGGAATGACTATGATGAGTAACACCGAAATTTTCCTGATTGCGATGCTCGTGATTTTTAGTTTGCCTTATCTGATTTGGCGGCTCGGGAAAACAGATTACTTCGCCCCCTTGGTTGTAGTACAGATCATCACGGGTATTTTGCTTGGGCCTGGCGTGCTGGGCAATGCTTTACCTGAGGTGTATCAATTCGTCTTTAATCCAGTGGTGGTGCAGCATTTAAACGGAATCGCACTTTGGGCTGTCATGATTTTTGTAATGATTGCTGGTGTTGAATTGGATTTGAAGGAAGCTTGGGAACACAAACGCGAAAGTGGAATTACTGCGGGATTGGCACTTGGTATGCCATTGCTGGTCGGTAGTGGTGTAGCGCTGGGTATGTTGCCGATGGCGGGTTGGATTGGTGAGAAAGCTTTGTCGTGGCAATTCGTGCTTGGTATCGGCATGTCTTGTGCAGTTACCGCTTTACCGATTTTGATTTTGTTGATGGAAAAAATGCAGATCTTGCGTGAACCATTAGGACAAAGGATTTTACGCTACGCCAGTGTCGACGATATTGCGATTTGGGGTGTATTGGCTTTGATCTTGCTCGATTGGACTCGAGTTGGTCGTCAAGCTATTTTTCTAATGGCATTTGGCTTCGCAGCATGGTTGTTTAGAAAATTGATGCTGCGCTTACAAGAAACAGATCGTTGGTATGCCGCATTAATTTGGTTGGCTATCTGTGCATTTGCGGCGGATTGGGCTGGCTTACATTTTATGGTAGGTGCATTTTTGGCCGGTGCTGTAATGGATGCGGTTTGGTTTAATCAAGAAAAAATGGATGCGTTGCGTCACCATGTCTTGCTGGTAATGATGCCCGTCTTTTTCTTGAGTACCGGTTTAAAAACCAATTGGACGATGGGTGGGGCAAGTGTGTTCATTGCCGCGTTCGCGCTGTTGGTAGCCTCCGTTTCTGGAAAACTGATCGGCATTCAAATCGCAGGACGTGTACTGAAATGGAAAAAAGGCGAGGCCAGCATCATTGGCTGGTTACTGCAAACCAAAGCCCTGATCATGATTATTTTTGCCAATATTTTGTTAGATAAAGCCATCATCACGAACGCCACGTTTACCGCTTTGTTACTGATGGCAATTGCAAGCACCATGTTAACGGTGCCAGTGGTGCAGCCAAAACTAATGCGTTTGCGCGAGTTGATAGGACGCAGTTCTTAACACGCTTTGCAAGGTATTAGGCAATGCACATAAGCAATACACCTAAGCAATACACATAAAGAATAAACAAACTACCGAATTTTTGAGGGGACACTTATGCATCAACTAGCAAAACCTAAACTGTCGTTTTGGCAGATTTGGCACATGAGCTTTGGCTTTTTCGGTATTCAATTTGGCTTTGCGCTACAAAATACCAACACCAGCCGTATCTTTGCTACCTTGGGTGCTGATATCGATAGCTTGTCTATTCTTTGGCTAGCGGCACCGATTACTGGTTTGTTGGTGCAACCTATCATTGGCTATTTAAGCGATAACACTTGGCATCCAAAATGGGGACGTCGTCGTCCTTTCTTTTTTATTGGTTCGGTATTGGCATCGATCGCGATGTTTCTGATGCCAAATTCCAGTGTCTTGTGGATGGCCGTATTTGTGCTGTGGTTGATGGATGCGTCAATCAATGTATCGATGGAACCGTTCCGTGCATTTGTTGGCGACAAACTAGATGCGAGTCAGCAAACCGGTGGCTTTGCGATGCAAACTTTTTTTATCGGTTGTGGTGGCGTGATCGCCTCCTTATTGCCAACGATTTTTACTGACTATCTTGGCGTCAGCAATGTTCCTGTTAATGGCGCGATTCCCGATACCGTACGCTATTCTTTCTACGTAGGCGGCAGCGTGTATTTCTTGGCGGTCATGTGGACAGTTTTGTTGAGTAAAGAAGATGCACCCGCCGATATGAATGCATTCTTGGCTGAGCGTGCGGCGAATCAGGGCTTGGGCAATGCGGTGAAAGAAATCTTAGGTGGCTTCTTCAAGATGCCAAAGACCATGGTGCAACTGGCTATCGTGCAGTTCTTTACTTGGGTTGCCCTGTTTGCGATGTGGGTCTACACCACACCTTCGATCGCTTCTGGTGTTTTTCAATCGAGTGACGCACAATCGAGTGCTTATCAAGAGGCGGGTAATTGGGTTGGCATCATGTTTGCCATGTATGGCGGCGTCTCTGCAATTGCCGCGTTTTTGTTGCCGATGTTGGCCAAAGTCACCAGCCGCAAATTCGTACATTTGTTGTGTTTAGCGATTGGTGGATTTAGTTTGATTAGTATTTTTGCGATCACCTCCAAAGAGATGTTATTGCTGCCGATGGTTGGCGTGGGTATTGCTTGGGCGAGTGTATTGACCATGCCTTATGCCATTTTGGCGGGCGCTTTGCCCGCAAATAAAATGGGTTATTACATGGGTTTGTTTAACTTCTTTGTAGTGATTCCGCAGATTGTTGCTGGCGTTGTCTTAGGGGCGATCTTGAAGCACTTTTTTGCCAATCAATCCGTCAAGATTTTGATGTTGGGTGGTGCATGTATGGTGCTGGCCGGCGTATTGACTTTGTTTGTACAGGACGAGGCCGAGAAGGCAATTGCAAAATAGATCGCTTGGGTATTTTCTCTAAGATAGGATTTTTTATGTTTCATAAGACCCTAATTTGTTTGTCGCTATTGAGCCTGAGCCTGAGCCTGACTCAACATGCGAGCGCGGCTGAAAGTAAGCGAGCAAGCAAACATCCCTTCTTATGGGAAAACGCCACCGTCTATTTTTTGCTTACAGATCGTTTTCATAACGCAGATAAGACAAATGATTTGGCGTACGAACGACAAGCCGATGCCGCGCCCTTGCGTGGTTTTATGGGCGGTGATCTGCAAGGTGTGATTGCAAAAATTCAGGATGGCTACTTCAGCCGCTTGGGCGTGAATGCTTTATGGATCACGCCGCCAGTCGAGCAAATTCATGAAGGAACTGATGAAGGCACGGGCAAGTCGTATGGCTTTCATGGTTATTGGACCAAAGACTTTACCAAGGTAGACGCGAATTTAGGCAGTGAGAAAGATTTTAAACAACTGGTCGAAGTCGCACATCAGCATGGCATACGCATTTTGCTTGATGTGGTGATGAATCATATCGGACCAGTGACTGCAACCGACACGGTGTGGCCTACAGATTGGGTGCGTACAGAGCCAACCTGCGACTATAAAACGGCAGATGGTGCAATCAAATGTACTCTGGTAAAAAACTTACCGGACATCTTGACCGAGAGCGATACGCCAGTCGATTTGCCTCCGCAGCTAGTACAAAAGTGGAAGCAAGAGGGACGTTATGAACGCGAAGTAAAAGAGTTAGATGCGTATTTTGCGCGCACCGGTTTCCCACGCGCACCGCGTTATTATCTGATGAAATGGCACACCGATTGGATACGCAAATATGGCATTGATGGATTCCGTGTTGATACTGTTAAGCATGTAGAAGCCAGCGTTTGGAAAGAATTGAAGCAAGAAGCGCATATCGCTTTTGAGGAGTGGAAGCGCGCACATCCCCAAAAGAAGCTCAGCGATGCGCCATTTTTCATGACTGCCGAGGCATACAACTATCCGATCAGCGATGGTTTGCAGTTCCGTATGGATGGCGGTAGTCGTGTCAATTATTATGCGAATGGCTTTGATAGCATGATTAATTTTGGTTTCAAATCGGATGCACAGCAAGATTACGAAACGCTATTTAGTCGCTATACCAACTACTTGCAACAGGATTTAAAAGGCTATTCGGTATTAAATTACATTAGCTCGCATGATGATGGCAGTCCGTTTGATCCTGCACGCCAACGCCCATTTGAATCAGCAACTAAATTGATGCTGACGCCGGGTTCTGTGCAGATTTATTACGGCGATGAGATCGCGCGATTATTAAACATCGCCGAAGCGCAAGGTGATGCGAAATTGCGATCGATGATGGATTGGTCGGTACTGCAAAAAGATGTTCCTTTGCCGTTAACATCGACGCAAATGCCATTCACCTATCAAGCTACTCCCACCTACCGCGACTTGCTCCAGCATTGGCAAAAATTAGGGCAATTCCGTGCCGCGCATATTGCGGTCGGCGCTGGCGTACATCAGCAAATTTCTGCGAAGCCGTATGTTTTTCAACGTAGTTATCAAAAAGATGGTGTGAGTGATCAGGTCATCGTTGCGCTCGATTTGCCTAGAGCCAAAACGCATACGATAGATGTCAGCGCGGCGTTCCGGGATGGTGAGCGTTTGCACGATTACTACTCTGGCCAAAGTGTTATCGTTCAATCTGGCAAAGTCCAAATTGCAGGTCAACATTCAATGATTCTTTTGGGTAAACCATGAAACAAACTTCACACCACTTTCGGCCTGTGAGTATCATCTCCGCAGCGATTCTGTTTGCTTTTAATACGTTTGTTTTAAGTAGCTCTGCTTATGCGCAAAATCCGCAACGCCAAGTGCTGCAAGTAAAGCAAAGCCCAGCACATTTAGTCATCGTGACGAACGATGGTGAATATCAAATCCGCCCTTATTCGACAGAAGTTGTTGAGATTCAGTTTATCCCTAAAGGTGAGGTGATTTCTGCATTTGATCAGCAATCGCATGCGGTGGTGGCGAAGCCGCAAGTGGTCAAAATGCAGTTTCAAGAAACCGCACAGCAGATTGATTATGCAAGCACTGGTATTTCTGTTCGCATAAAGAAAGCACCATTTCAGATCAGCTATTTTTATCAAGGTAAACTATTAACCTCGGAAAAAATGGGTTATGAAAAGATAGCCAGCGTTGAGAAGAATAAAGAGCGCTTAAGTTTTCATTTAGATGCCAATGAAGCTTTGTATGGAGCAGGGGCGCGGGCGCTAGGTATGAATCGCCGCGGACATCGACTACCGCTTTACAATAAAGCGCATTACGGCTACGAAGAACAATCGAGTCAAATGAACTTTGCGATACCGTTGGTATATTCATCTAAGATGTATGGCATCCATTTTGATAATGCCGCTATCGGCACACTTGATCTCGATAGCAATAAGGATAATTCACTCAGCTATGAAACCATAGGCGGACGAAAAACCTATCAAATTATTGCAGGCGCATCATGGGCGAAATTGATTGCTAATTACACCCAACTCACTGGTCGCCAACCACTGCCACCGCGCTGGGCGTTCGGTAATTTTGCCAGTCGATTTGGTTATCATTCAGAAGCCGAGGCGCGTCAAGTCATTGCCCAATATCGTGCAGAGCAAATTCCTGTCGATGCGATTATTTTTGATTTGTACTGGTTTGGTAAAGAAGTGAAAGGGACGATGGGTAATCTCGCCTTCGACCAAGACAATTTTAAAAATCCGAAAAGTATGATTGCGGATTTTAATCAGCAAGGTGTGAAAACCGTACTCATCACTGAGCCATTTATTTTGACCACCTCAAATCGTTGGCAAGAGGCAGTACAAGAAAAAATTCTGGCGACAGATCACGCAGGTAAGCCTTTTACCTATGACTTCTATTTTGGTAATACGGGATTGATTGATTTATTCCAACCAAAAGCGCGTGACTGGTTTTGGCATATCTACAAAGGTTTAGCGCAGCAAGGTGTTGCTGGTGTTTGGGGTGATCTTGGTGAGCCAGAAGTGCATCCTAGCGAGTTACGTCATGCGAACGGTCAACTCGGTGCAGATCAAGTACACAATATCTATGGACATGAATGGGCGAAGTTAATCGCACAGGGATATCAGAAAGATTTTCCTACACAACGTCCTTTTATTTTGATGCGCGCTGGTTATTCTGGTTCGCAACGCTTTGGCTTGATTCCTTGGTCTGGTGATGTGAATCGTACTTGGGGAGGTCTACGCTCGCAGCCAGAAATCGCATTGCAAATGGGTATGCAAGGCTTGGCATACATGCACTCGGATTTAGGTGGATTTGCTGGCGCAAATTTAGACGATGAGTTGTATGCGCGCTGGTTACAGTACGGTGTGTTTCAGCCTATCTTCCGCCCACATGCACAAGAAGAAGTTGCTTCAGAACCGATCTTTCGCGCCGCTAAGGCTAAGCAGTTAGCAAAAGCTGCGATTGAATTACGCTACCGTTTGCTACCTTACAATTACACCCTCGCGTTCGAAAATCAGCAATTGGGTTTGCCTTTGATGCGACCATTATTTTTTGCTGAGCCACATAAAGAGCAATTGCGTGCTCATTCCGCTTCGTATTTATGGGGGAGTGATTTTTTAGTGCAACCAATTATGCAAGCAGGGCAACAACAGGCCGACGTGATGTTCCCACAAGGAATTTGGATCGATTTTTATGGCGGTCAGGTTTACAAAGGTGGTACGCAGCATACGGTAAAAGTGCAGCAAGAACATATTCCGGTATTTGTGCGCGCTGGTGCTTTCATTCCTATGGCTAAGCCTATGCAAAGTACGCAGTTTTATGATGAGAGCGCGTTAGAGCTGCATTACTATCATGACGCAGCAGTGACCAGTGCGCAGGGAAGCATGTATGAAGATGATGGAGTCACAGCGCGGTCCTATCAACAAGGTCGTTATCGTCTTCATCATTTTACAAGTGCATTGCAGACTCAAAGCAATGGGAAATCTTCGTTGCAAATTCAGATGCAGCAGCACAATGGAAAGAAAATGAAAGCTGTGAGCAAACAGGTTTCCTTGTTTTTGCATAATGTGGAGCAAGCGCCAAATCATGTGATTGTGAACGGTAAGAAAGCTGTATTTAGCTGGAACCCAGAGTCAAAGTTGCTTGCAGCCCAAGTCCGTGCAAATGCGAAATCAACAAATTTAATTCGTGTGAATTGGTAATTAAGATGTTCTGATTTGGCGAAGTTAATGATCTGCAAAGACGCGGACAAAATACCTTGTCCTGCATGCTGCATGCTATTAAACTTCGCTTTTCTGTAAGTCGCCTGTCGTCATCAATACTGAATTTGGCACCATGAATCTGAAAAGCTTGGCACAAAATCTCGGCATCTCTGAAACCACGGTTAGTCGTGCATTGAACGGCTATCCAGAAGTCAGTGCGCGTACTCGTCAACGTGTTTTAGAGGCCGCTGAACAATTTGGTTATCGTCCCAATCCGATGGCGCGCAGCTTGGCATCAGGTCGTACCAACGTGATCGGTATTATTCATGCGCTGATCGCGAATGATTTGGCTGATCCCATGTTCATGCAAATTGTCGGTGGTATGGTTGAGGCATTGGAATATCGCCAGATGGATTTAATCATGGCGCCAGTCTCGCCAGAGAATGAATTACGTGCTTACGAGCATATGGTGAAAGAGCGCCGAGTTGATGGTTTGATTGTGGGGCGTACTCGATTGTATGATGAACGCGTCGCGTATCTCGCCCAACATGGTTTGCCATTTGTCGCCCATGGTCGGACTAGTGTCAATGAGCCACACGCATGGTTCGATTACGACAACGAGAGCGGTATGCGGGTGGCGGTCGAACATTTACTCGCGTATGGTCATCAACGGATTGCTTTGATGAGTGCGCCATTAGAAATGAATTTTGCGCGCCAGCGATTTGATAGTTTTCAGAACGTGATGCGCGATGCAGGCTTGCAGCCGAATCCAGAATACCTCAAAGATAATTCAAATGACCGGCGTGGTGGTTACGCTGCCATGCAACAGTTACTTGCTAGTGCGACGCCGCCAAGTGCCGTCATTGTCGATAACCATATGGCTGGCGTCGGTGCGATGCGCGCTTTGCTCGATGCGGGTGTTACCATCGGCAAGCAAATGTCGATCATCGTGTGGGGCAAGATGGAAGATTCTTTGGCTGGTTACAATGTAACGACGATAGAACAACCGAATCCCGATTTGGCAGGTAAGAAAATGGTAGAGATGCTGCTATCTTTGCAGAACGGCACGCCACCGTCAGAACTACAAGTGTTATGGCAACCTATATTGATTGCTGGTGAAACCGTCAGATGATTTTTTTTGATCTGTTGCGTTCATCTGCAATGTAAAGCTTGCCTAGATAGCGATATTAAAATTCGATTTGTTTTTTCTTACGTATTCCATTAAGGTGCTTGCTTTCCTAATTTGAGGCGCACCTGTTATGAGTAGTCTGCAAGCGAAACCCTATTTGCGACAAGTGTCAATACGCGCCGACGCGGAGTTTGATCAAGACCAGTTCCCATATTATTTGCCGGCAGTGCAAGCAATCAACAACTTGCAGTTTCATCCCGATGTTACTTTCTTTGTAGGCGAAAATGGTTCGGGAAAATCGACCGTTTTAGAAGCCATCGCGATCGCCCTAGGTTTTAGTGCTGAAGGCGGTACTAAAAGCGTGCGTTTTCAAACTGCTGATACGATTTCTCCGCTGCATTCTGTTTTGCTATTGGCGCAAAGTTTTAAGCGACCAGCCGATGGCTATTTTTTACGCGCTGAAAGTTTCTTTAATGTCGCCACTTATATGGATAAGATGGGCTACCTCGATAGTTACGGTGGCAAATCACTGCATGCACGTTCACATGGCGAAGCGTTCATGGCACTTTTGTTGACAAAGCTACGCGGTAAAGGCCTGTATCTCTTAGACGAACCAGAGGCGGCATTATCGCCCAATCGTCAACTCGCTGCATTGTCGGCAATTCATCAGCTAGTGCAAAATGATTCGCAATTGATTATTGCAACGCATTCACCGATTCTTCTAGCCTATCCGAATGCAAAAATTTTTCAGTTTAGCGGTAACGGAATAGAAGAAGTAAAGTATGAGGATACTGAACATTACGCACTAACCAAAGATTTCCTGAATTTCTACGAACGTCGTTTGCAACAATTGCTCGACGCCGATCCAGAATAATTGCAGATCGATGTTAATCGTAAAATGGGTACTTATTTGATTTACCCGCACCACAAAACCAACCAATAATCAACTAATAAGGAGGCAAAACTATGCAATTGCATGAACTGATTCGCTGGCAATGGGACAGCTATTCTTCCTATCATCGATCACGCAAGAATTTGATGATTCATATTGTGGCCGTGCCGCTATTTTGGCTAGGAAACTTAAGCCTAGTCGTTAGTCTGATTGCGACTTCATTAGTTGCTGCGCTAGTCGGTATCGGCCTGATGCTGCTTTCGCTTATCTTGCAAGGACGTGGTCATGCAATAGAAGCCTTGCCGCCAGTTCCTTTTACTAGCAAGTTCAATGCGATTGCTAGATTATTGATAGAGCAGTGGATTAATTTTCCACGTTTCGTCTTTTCGGGTGCTTGGTTAAGAGCGTTTAAAGCAATCGATGCGGAATAAACGTCTTGAATTGTACCGAGTGCAGTGAAGCCAAATTAAGTTGAAGAAATATAAGTTTTGCTTGTCAGTTAATTTACTTTTTATTTAATTGAATATCGGTAGAATAGTATTTTTAATTTAATTGGTGAGATAAAAAATGAAATTCAACTGTTTAATTGTTGCTTTATTTTTCTCGTGCGCGAGTTTTTCCTCGGCGGCGGTTGCGCAAGATAGTCCAGAGTTACGCGCGAAAGCCGCAGATCGCTATCTGAAAAGTGTTCCGATGTCGGCTATGTTAGAGGATGCTTATACATCGCTTGCGCAGCAGATGCCAGCAGACCAAAGAGAGAAATTTTTAAAGGATATTCGCAGTATTGTACGTATTGAATTTCTCGAATCGATCTCAAAAGAGAAAATGGTCAAGGTGTTTACGGCCGATGAATTAAACGCGATCGCAAGCTTTTATGAATCAAAAGAAGGTGCCAGTGCGATGAAAAAATTTGGCGTTTATATGGGCGAGATTATGCCGGCGATACAAAAAGAAATGATGCAAGCAATGGGAAAATTGCGTGAAGGGAAGAAGTAATTTTTCGGTAAATCAAGAATCGCGCTGTGGATGAATTTCAGTGAATTTAGTCACCCAACAAGACTACGCAAATAAGACTATGCAAATGACCTACAATCTTTATCTAAGTATTGCCGCGGCGATGACGTTTGTCGCCGCGCTGTTACACTTTGCTTGTCTTATTTGGGGTGTGCCTTTGTTTCGTTTGCTTGGCGCCGGTGAGGCAGTTGTTGCGATGCTGAGTCGTGGTCACACACAACCCTTGTTGATGGCGGCGATAGTTGGTATTGCGCTCTTGCTTTGTTCCGCCTATGCTTTATCCGCAGCTGGTTTGATCATGGCACTACCATTGCGGCGTTTGGTTTTACTCGGTTTGATCATCGTATTACTTGCACGTGGCTTGGCATTTCCTTGGTTAAAACCTTATTTTGTTGGGAATAGTGATCTTTTTTGGTGGACCAGCTCTGCGATTTGTTTGTTGCTGGCTGCAGTTCATGCTATAGGCTTACGCCAAGTTTGGAGTGATTTATGACAACGCAAGATCGTAACGACATGGAAAATCGTGTTGAACAGTTTTTGCAGGATTTGCGCCTGACAAATGCAGTTTGCTATGAGCTGGTACAAGCATTACGTCAACAGATTCTCAGCGCAAGTAATTCGACCGATGAAACAGTTCAAGAAGAAATTAAATACGGCGGTATTTTGTTCGCAGTCGAGCAGGCGTTTTGCGGGATCTTTGCGTATGCGAATCATGTGTCATTGGAGTTTGGTGAAGGCGCAGGTTTACCCGATCAGTTTGGTGTATTGGAAGGTAAAGGCAAGTTTCGTCGACATATCAAGTTGACGACACTTGCTGATATTAAAAACAAACATGTAATGCATTACATTAAGCTTGCCTATCAAGGCCTGTAATCTACTTCAGTCATATCTAAATGAACGCAACGGATAATCTAGCAGACCAAGTTTGTCATGCCTGTCATGTGCAGGGCGAAGCGTCAAAAGCGATACAACAATTAAACAGCCAATGCTTTTGTTTGAGCTTGCCTGATGGGGCTTTAAAGCAGGCGATTAAAGTGGAACTCGCCGCGCCAGAGATTTTCGACTTAATTGAACAACGTTGCCCGCATCTGTTCTCTGCGCAGCCTGTATTTGTTTCATCGAGTCAGCAAAGCGCCATGACTGCGGTGATCCAAGCGATAGAATCTGTGGTGGCGATGCCAGCGTTTCGCGACAAGGTTTTAAGTAATGCGCCCGCAATTGCGCGACATGGAAAGCAGGCTGCAAAGGGTGTTTTTTTCGGTTACGACTTTCATTTACATGACGAAAAAATTGGTCTGATCGAGGTCAATACAAACGCTGGTGGCGCCATGCTCAATGCGGTGTTGGCACGCGCCCAACGAGCTTGTTGTGCGGTGATGGATGATATCGTGCACGATCGTTCGACTGTACAAGCATTTGAACAAGACATCGTTGCTATGTTTCGGCATGAGTGGACGCTGGCGCAACAGGCACAAGCGAATACTTCGTTTGCTGAACTGCGTGTGATAGCGATCGTCGACGATGCGCCGACTGAGCAGTATCTCTATCCAGAATTTTTATTGTTCCAACAATTGCTTCAGCGCGCTGGCATACATACGCTAATCGCTGCGCCGCAAGAATTGACTTGGCGTGAAGGACGCTTGTGGCAAGGCGATATCAAGATCGACTTGGTATACAACCGATTGACTGATTTTTATCTAGAACAAGCAAATACGAACGCGCTAAGACAGGCTTATCTGGCGGATGCGGTTGTCTTAACGCCGCATCCGCAAGTGCATGCATTATTCGCTGATAAGGCCAATTTAGCGATTTGGACCGATCCTGAACAATTGCAAGCACTTGGCGTGAGCCCCGAATTACAAGCTTGTCTGTTAGAAAATATCCCACGTACCGAGATTGTGCGTCCAGATCAAGCCGAGCGTTTATGGGCAAATCGACGCCACTTGTTTTTTAAACCGAATGCCGGTTATGGAGGGCGTGCAACGTATCGCGGCGATAAATTAACGAAACGCGTATGGGATGAAATTTTATCTGCTGATTACATCGCACAAAGCATCATCACGCCGGGACAGCGAATTTCGGGATCACCTGCATTACCCGAACAGATGAAATTTGATATTCGCCAATACACCTATGATGCACGCGTACAATGGACAGCGGCGCGTGTGTATCAAGGACAAACTACTAACTTCCGTACACCTGGTGGCGGCTTCGCGCCGGTTTATACCATTAGTGATGAGGATTTAGCCGACAACCCGCAAAAAATTGGTGCAATCCTTTGCTAATTTTTATAGGCTATGTTTTATTTAGTTAATGGTTCAGGATAACCAACGCCATAGCCTTGAGCATAGTCGACTCCCATCATCTGTAATTGATTGATGATCTCCTGATTCTCGGCAAATTCGGCGATGGTTTTTAAGCCCATCACATGGCCAATCTTATTGATTGCATCGACCATCGCGGCGTCAACAGAATCACTGATAATATCTTTGACAAAGCAGCCATCGATTTTTAGTAAATCGACTGGCAGATGTTTGAGATAGGCAAACGAAGACATACCACTGCCAAAATCATCTAAGGCGAAATAACAGCCTTTCTCTTTCAAACTCACGATAAATGCACGTGCATTTAATAGATTGGCGATTGCTGCGGTCTCGGTGATCTCAAAACAAATGCTTTGCGGCCTTGCACCACTGATCGCGAGTTGTTCGTAAATATAGTTGAGTGTTTTTTCGTCGTTTAAGCTACCGCCGGAGAGATTGATGGAGAACATCGCATTTTCAGGTGCGGCTATTTTCGAAATAAAGGAAAACGCGTGGTGGATCACCCAGCGGTCAATCTCAGGCATTAATCCATATCGCTCTGCTGCTGGAATAAAGGCCATCGGTGGAATTACCTTTCCTTCCTGATTAATCAAGCGCAATAATATTTCCACGTGTACTTGGTGTTGCCCATCCACTGATGGATTTAATGCGACAATTTTTTGTCCATACAATGCTAGGCGATTATCAGCTAGGGCACTGCAAATCTTGGTATACCAATCTAATTCACCATGACGTTTTGTGATGGCATTATCTTCGGTTTGATAGATGTGAATTCGGTTGCGACCAAGATCTTTAGCTGTGTAGCAAGCGGAATCAGCGAAACGCATAATCTCGTGCACGCCTTGTCGTTCTGCTTCTTGTCCGCCAAAATTGACTAAACCAATGCTGACACTAATCGGGAAAGTTTTGCCATCCCAACTGAAATGGAAATCGCCAATAATATTCCGCAATTTTTCTGAAATTTGTAAGGCTACATAGGGTGGGCAAGTTTCAAGTAGCACGCCAAACTCATCACCGCCCAGTCTTGCTAGGGTGTCGTTAGCGCGTAAAGCTAAACGCAATAAACCGGTGATCTGACGTAGTAATTCATCGCCAGCATTATGACCGCAGGTGTCATTGACAATCTTAAACTGGTCTAGGTCAAGGTAGGCGAGTGCATGTTGCTGTTGATGCAGAACGCTACCTTGTACCGCTTTTTGCAGACGCTTCTCAAACTCACGGCGATTCACTAAGTCGGTGAGCTCATCATGCGTAGCCTGATAAGTCATCTCATCTGCCAGACGTTTGGTTTCGCTGACATCGTGGAAAACGACTACGGCACCGATAATTTGATCGTTGCGGTCTAACATTGGGGCAGTCGAGTCTTCGATAGAAAAACGGCTGCCATTGCGATTGACTAATGCACTCTTATGCGCCATGCCTGTAACTTGCCCAGTTTTGAGTGTTGTTTCTATTGGTGAAACACTCTCCAGGCCTGTCTCTTCGTCGATTAAGGTGAGTACTCTTGAGATCGGCATACCTATCGCCTCAGCGCATGACCAGCCAGTTTTTCTCTCAGCGACGGGGTTTAAGTACGTGACATTTCCTGCGTGATCGGTCGTGATAACGCCATCGCCGATGGAATTAAGTGTGACTTCTAGACGTTGTTTTTCTTTAAATAGCTCGCTTGCATGGAGTTCTAATTCACGCTTCGCACTTTCCATTTTTGCATAGGCGATAGCGAGCAAGTTCTCACTCATCTTTAAGCGGGTCTCGACTTGATGGCGTTCCAATGCCATTTGTATGGTCGCATGTAGTTCTCGCTCTGAAAATGGTTTAACCAGATAACCATAAGGTTTGCTGGCTTTGGCGCGTTGTAAGGTACTTTCTTCAGAATATGCGGTTAAAAAAATGACTGGTAAATCGATTTGAGCCGCCGTGTCTATACCATCAATATCACCAGCAATATTGATATCCATCAGGACGATATGTGGCATGGCTTCTTGTATGGCCTTGAGCGCTTGTTCACAACTAGCGGCGACGCGAGGTACATCGTAACCAAGTCGAATTAGACGTCGTTGCAGATCAAGAGCGACGATACTCTCATCTTCCACGATTAATACGCGTGTCAGCATGGTGAAGTCCTCGTTTAATGTTCAGTCAGTGGGAAGCGCAAAACAAACTGTGTAGGATGCTGACGCTGTATATGCAGTACGCCATTCAGTTGTTGCGACAGTAAATTTACCAGGCGCAAGCCCAAGGTCTCGACCTCATCTAGATTCAGATGATCAGCAATGCCATTGCCATCGTCGCTGATGATCAATTGAATTTCTTTGTTATCCTTTGTCGATAAAGAAACACTGATCCTGCCTTCGCTACGATCTGTGAAAGCATGTTTGAGTGCATTTGTAATTAATTCATTGATGAGTAAGCCACAAGGAATTGCTGAATTGATTGGTAGATACACTTCATCGACATCCACCGTCAGCGTGATATTTTTTCCCGATATTGAGTAAGAATTGACTAGGGTAGGAATTAAGGCTTCTAAGAAATCAGAAAAGTCGACACGCGCAAAATTATTTGATTGATATAGTGTTTGATGTATCAATGCCATAGATTGAATGCGGTTCTGACTATCCATCAACATGTTTCTGACCGCTTCGTCATTGATTAGTGAGGATTGCAAGCTAAGTAAGCTGTGCACGACTTGTAGATTATTTTTAACGCGATGATGAATTTCACCGAGCAATACGTCTTTTTCAGTGAGCGCTTCTTGAATTCGTAGCTCTTTTTGCTTACGGTCTGAGATGTCGACAATCGATGATAGCACCATCATGCCTTCTTCAGTTTCTATCGGATTCAGACCGATTTCGATAGGGAATTCGCTGCCATCTTTGCGACGTCCAAATAGATCTCGACCAGCGCCCATGGGACGTGATTGTAAGTCGCCGAAAAATTGATGTCGCTTGTTTGGATGCTCATGTCTGAATCGCTCAGGCACCAAAATTTCTATCAGTTGACCAAGTAATTCTACACGTGCGTATTGGAATAATAGTTCGGCTTGCGTATTCACCATTTCTATTTTTCCTCGTGAGTTGACCATCACCATCGCATTTGGAGCAGATTCGACGACACGTCGAAAACGTTCTTCCAAACGCTTGCGTTCAGAGATATCAACAATCGAAGACAGCACCATCATGCCTTCATCGGTTTCAATCGGATTGAGGCCAATTTCAATCGGGAATTCGCTGCCGTCTTTGCGTCTGCCAAACAGATCGCGTCCCGCGCCCATTGGTCGTGATTGTGGTGCATGCAAAAACATATCGCGTTTTGCTGGGTGTCCATGACAAAAGCGATCAGGCACAAGGATTTCGATTTTTTGTCCCAACATCTCAGCTCGGCTGTAGTCGAATAAACGCTCTGCTTGGGTATTCACCATTTCAATACTACCGTGGTGATTCACCATCACCATGGCGTTGGGTGCGGATTCAACCACACGTCGAAAACGCTCATCAATGCGGCGCCGCTCGCTGAGGTCTTTGATGATTTGGCTATAGCCGATTAGCTTCCCGTTAGGCTCAAACAGTGCGGTAATTAATACATTAGCCCAAAATTCAGAACCGTCTTGTCGGTGTAACCAAGTATCAACTTCGTATTGTCCGTGTTGGGCGACGTGGCATAATAATGATGGGGGAAAGTGATTGTTCAGTATCTCTTCAGAAAACAAGGACAATACTGACTGCGTCAAGATCTGCTCTTGCGAGTAACCCAGAATGTGTCGTGCGCCAGCATTCCAACTCTGAATATATCCGGCTGGATCTAGCATGATGATGGCATAGTCGGTGATGCTGTCGACTAATAGCCGATAGTGAACATCGGCCGTCTTATGCTGCTCTTCATCTAGCTTGACGTGATCTGACATGATGCCACCTTCGCGAAGTTTGCATCTTATGCTAGCACGATTTATGCCGCATATATCCCTGAAGAAAGATTTTTGACTAGAAATGAATCGAAAAAATGTGCAAGTCTTTTACGAATGACAAGAAGACTTATTCTTTTTTCCTGTTGAGGTTTAAATGCTTAGGTCTTGAAGTCTTTTTACGTGTAAATTCCGTTTTCACATGTCAATTATAGTATGGGGCGGAGTGGCAGTAATTGCATCAGCCAAACCTGAAATCGCTTCGAGTATGAGACGTGCTGATCGGGATCATCGAGTTCAGCGTTCCAGCTATTGCCGGGTTGGATATCTTGTTTTATCGCTTGCACAAGTTGTTCTGCGAGTTGTTGATTGTGGATGATCACACCGACTTCGGTATTCAGATTCTCAGAACGCGGATCAAAATTAAATGTTCCTACATAAGCGATTTTGTTGTCGATCACCATCGATTTGGCGTGCAAGCTAAATACCGCAGGTTTGTATTTGTCGATCACCGGAGAGTTGAGTAATTTCCCTCGACTTCCTGCATCAGGTCGAAATTCAAAGATTTTTACTCCCATCTTTAATAATTCTTCACGCTGGTTACGATAGCCACTAAAGGCTTGTAAGTTGTCGGTAGAAGCCAAGGAATTGGTATTGATTGTGATTTTTACGCCTCGCTCTAAACTGCGTTTAATCATCGCGATTGCTTTGTCGGATAAAACCAAATACGGCGACTGGATCAAGATTTCTTGCTGCGCTTGATCCACCAAAGTCGCTAATGCGCGCGTGCTATCGCCGCCACCTTGCAAGTCGGCACTACGATTTTTCCCAGGTATGTCATGAATAAATTCAACATCTGTCCAGACAATTTCTTTTGACAAGCGCTCGAATGATTCGGGAATGCTACGTATCGCTTGTTTGAGTAAGGGGTCAAAATTACTGTCGAGATTTGCATAGGCATGCAATTGTTGATAGATGTTGGCTACTTCTTGATTGCTAATTTCCGGTGATGCTTGCATGAAGCGATGTTCCGCAAAAATGGTTTCTACAGGAACGCTTAATGGGTGCTGCCAGAAATTATTAAAGTTGTCACCGACTTTGGTGACGGCGCTACCGAGTATTAATAAATCGCGATCACGAAAATTAGATTCGTGATGGAAATTAAAATATTCACTTGCCATATTACGACCGCCAGTAATCGCAACTAAGCCATCGACCACGAAGGTTTTGTCATGCATGCGCTGATTGGCTGATTTAAAGTCGGCGACGATATTCCACAGACGCTTACCAATATTGGTGCCAACGCGGTGTTTTGGATTGTAGATGCGAATTTCTACATTGGGATGTTTGGCTAATGCGAGTATGGTTTTATCTTCTGCTTCGATGAGTAAATCATCGACGATGACGCGTACTTTAACACCGCGATTGGCCGCACGGATTAAGGCTTCCGAGGCTAAGGTGCCGATGTTGTCATTGCTCCAAATAAAATATTGCACCTCAATGCTCTTAGTTGCATGGTCAGCCAGCCAAGCGCGAGCGAGTAGTGCTTCGAAACCATTTTCTAAAATATACGCCCCGGTTTTTTGTGGATGCTCGGCGGTGACGGAGTTGATGTAATCTGGTAATGACCACGATTGCGCATTCTTTTTGTCGGCCGATAAAAACTCGAAACTCGCTTGTAGATTACTCTCCGTTGTTGCGGGCAAAGGCACGCTGTCGTAGACCGTTTTGGAATTGGGAAATGGTCGGTCTAAGTAAGAAAATAGACAGAGCAAAATAAAGATGGCGAAACTAAGTTTGAGTTTGTTTGCAGGGCGCATAGCCAGATGAGATGAAATTACGATTGATAGTAGTTTCTCATTTTACAAGCAAACTGATTCCGTAGAATCTCAGTTGCGTATAAATTTTCTGCTGACAATCTGAAAAGTCGCCGACGAGTATCGTATCTAGACACCTTTTGAGTAAGAACTTGAAACTATTCAATCTTGTGTGGAAATCGATCGCAATCAATCCCAAACTCCTGCCCACGCAACTAGTTACAGAGGTAGTTAAGCGCAGTTTATTGAGATTGCGCGCCAAAGTAATTGTTGCTATCTAGGCATATTCAATTTAAATTGCCAATATCTTAAATCTAACCGAAAGGGATAAGATGACCGAGCAGATTGTGGGTAGTTCTAACGATACATTTGTATTGCAAGCACCGGAGGTAATGACACCTGTTAGTGAGCAAATGGCAAAAACAGCCGTTCCGTTGACCGATGACTTGAAAAATGCAGTGGAAGAGCAAGTTGATCGTTTTATGCATGGATTGTTGACGGAAGATCTGCAAAGTGAGGGTTTTAAGGCGCGGCTTGATAGCGCTTTTGCGCTTGGTCGCGAGGAAATCTCGATCGCTTCCACATTAATGCAAGGTCGCTTAATGCAAGCCAACTTTATTGGGATGGAAGATAGTTCCGCATTTAAGGCGATTCAAGAGATGCGCGGACATTTGGATGGTTTAA
Source organism: Affinundibacterium baiyunense (assembly GCF_018139645.1). Lineage (GTDB taxonomy): Bacteria > Pseudomonadota > Gammaproteobacteria > Burkholderiales > Burkholderiaceae_D > Undibacterium > Undibacterium baiyunense. The sequence continues at coordinate 347,114 of NZ_JAGSPM010000004.1, read as the reverse complement.
ATCCAGGTAAAGAAGGAGATTTATTTCAAGCGAAAAAAATATTTGGCTTGATTCCTTATGGAAATAAATTACAAAGTTATTTTCGTAAATATCAGGGCGCGGCAGGGCAATTGCAAAAGAGTATGCAGCAGTTAAATGCCGCGCGTGACGATATGCAACGTGATGTGATTGATATTGAAGCGACGCGCCAAAAGTTATGGGACGCTATGCAAAAGCTGAATGCCGCTATTCACTTTGCAGAAACCTTAGATCGTCGTTTGCATGAACGCGTACAAATTCTTAAGGCTACTGATGCATTGCGTGCACAAGCTCTAGAACAAGAGGTATTGTTTTATGCAAGGCAGAATCTACAAGATATGTTGACGCAACAAGCAGTTTGTACCAATGGTTATCTGGCCTTAGATGTGTTAAAGAAGACTGGCCGCGAAATGATGAATGGATGTAGTCGCGTGGCTACAACTGGCATGAGTGCATTGGCGGTGGCGCAAACGTTAGCTCGTGCAACAGGCAATCAAATGAAAGTGATGGATGCCTTAAGCGGAATAAATAGCACGATAGAGAATTTGGTCGCAGAAACAGGCCGACAATTAAATCAACATGCGGATAAGGTTGGTCAGTTTGCACAAAATCCGATGTTGGGAATCGACAAACTGAAAGAAATGTTTGAGCAAACATTTAAAGCGATGGATGCGATGGATACGTTTCGCTCAAAGGCAATTGATGTGATGGGACAGAACAATCATATTCTGCAACAGCAATTGCAAAAGGCAGAACACTATCTAGATAAGCATCGTCAACAACAGGCGCGTGCAGCAACACAGCAAGAATTATCTGGACCAGTCGCTTTGTAGTCGCTCAACTAGGTTTTCAAAATAGTATTTGGTGTGATGAGTTTTTGAATGTAGTGATGACTTATAAAAAAGGGGAATTAAGTATGGCAACACAGTACATTATGCATCGTGATAGCAATGCTTGGCGTTTGCAGGTTTGGTTAGCGTTTGCGATCGCAGTGGTGGCGTGTGCGGTTGGCACGATTCAATTACCTGGGCAGGAGTTAGACCGGGCTTTCGTCGCTTTGGGTTTGTTCTTTAGTTTATTCGCCTGCTTTGCAGTCGCTAAAATGATACGTGATAATCGTGATGGGCAAGTCGATACGCCTTCATGGGTGATGACAGTCTGGGTTGCGTTCGCAGCCGCTGTTTTATTAACAGCTTGGGGACTGTGGCGTATGAATATTCCTGCTGCGGAAAAGAATTATATGGTGGTCAGTTGGTTATTCTTGATCAGCACCACATTTACCTTAGCAAAAACAATTCGCGATGCGCATGAGGCAGATTTGATGGCACGTTCCGACCTCACTGCCAGCGAAGTTCCGGCGCAAGCAACTCAATCAACGCAATCTACCCAGTAATACTAGCGCGAGCTACGACTCTTTTCTTCTAAAAAACGCTGCTGACGCATTAATTGCTCAGCAGCGTTTTTTGTTAGCGCTTGTTCGCGTTGATCAATTTCAGTATGCAAGAGATGCAATTGATGCAGCAGCAAATCCAAGGCGGTTTGTTCACCTTGTACTGCATGTGTCAGACGTGTTGCTGGCGGTACGCGTAAATAACTTTCAAGACTATCCGGTAAATATCGTTGTAAGCAGGCGTTCAAATAAAACTGATCGTCATAACTCAACACCTCCTGTGCATCCGACTTTGCTGTCAATTGGTGGATGCGAACAAACTGTGCTTTGATCGAGAGCAAAATCGATTTCAACTTATCTAATTTGTGCTGTAGTTCAGAATCGTGTGGCGGCTGCTCAACTTTTTCGCGTGTACCGTAAAGTGCAGCAATAGCACCATCAAATGCGATGATATTGGCAACAGTGAATAAAGCCACTGAAGTAGATTGTGTCGAACTAGTTTGTCGATTGTGACGTCGCGTAAGTCCAAGCCAAGTTGCACTAAGCAAAAAGCACAAGCCGCTAGCACTCGCAATTAGCATCGATTGCTCAATCGCTGCTAATAAGCCAGCGATAAATGAAGTCGAAGCGACGATCCCGAGGATTATTTGTTTTGGATGTAACTGAACATGAGTCACTGTGCTGGATTGTGTCTGTATTTGATCAAGTAGGGGCAGTCCAAGCGTATGCTTAGCCTTGATTGCAGCCACTTGACGTTGTACGGTCGGATTGATCTCTTGTTTTTTGCGCGCAGCGAGGAAAGCGGTACGACGATTGGGTGGACGATTTGATGAAACAATGCGTGGATCAGATGGCTGCATGAAAGTTCAAATGTGAGTTCAACTGAAAAAAACGTACATGCATCATAGCATTGAATAATCTTGTTTTTCTCAATTGTTTGTTCGGACGTGCCTAAGCGATCATTTGTAAGAAAGTTCTAAGTTGGTAGAGATATTCAATCTTTTAAGTATCAACAAATTCGACGTATAAATACGCTCTGCTAATGGCAATTGGTAACCAAAGTGAAAGATGTGCATAAATCGTCTCAGCATCAAGGTTAGATTCCTTGCTTGTGTGCATGACTAGATCCTCTAGCAAAATCGGCGTTTGTGTTGATTGCGCAAGTAAATGTAGAAAATGATACTGCCATATTTGAAGGATGTCTGTGCGGATTCGGTAGTTACTACGACTGATCGCAAGATAGATGCGATCTATGTTGACATAATCTCGTTCACGATTTTCACCGCTTAAAATATCGAGTAAAGCTGGATGCGCAGACATCAAGCCACAAGCATCTGAAATAGATAATGCGATTGCCTTCGCATGCTGAAGGTTGTGGTAGTTGGGTTCGATTAGTTGGCGTTGTTCTAGACCAATTGCACGTGCCGCGCGAATTCGTAGCCGTTCTGCTACCGCGATTTGTATTGGTAACTGGTGAGTTACTTTATCTTGCTGATTAAATGAGGCAAGATCAGGACAACTTTGTTCTAAGTGATCTGAAAAATTTTTGCCTAAGTCGAACAGACTATATGATGTTGGAGGAAAAGCCTGGATATATTCGGTCGCAAAATGATCGAATAGTTGAGTTCCTAAATACTGTCTCAAAACAGGATAATCTGCGCGCAGGCACTCCAGTAAGCGAGCAATATAGGCACGTTGGTAAATTGCGAGTGCTTGGGCTGGGGGTAAGTGTGCGTTAGGTCGTAGTAAGTGATCAACCCCATTTTCTATTGTTTGAATCGAACTAGTTGAAAATGCGGAAGCTGTAAGGGAATTTGTATCAATGGTAGTGCTAGAAACGCCAGTGATATGCTTCAATATTTGTTCTTGTAGTTGCGCAATTTGCTGGTTCATACTGCAATTCTCATAGAGAATTTATCGTGCCTTGCTATCGTTACAGCCGCCTCGATTTTTGTGTTCGATTTTGAAATTGGAAATACATCCCTCGCTTTTGCAAGTTCACTCAGAAGAATGTGAAATTCTGGAATATTTGCATCCCATTCTAATAGACAACTGATAGGCCCTGTTCTGCGTATCAGTTGTGTGTAAAGTTGCCAGACTACCTCAGGTACAGGACTATCGTGCGTATCGATGATGTGGGTACCACAGTGTTGTGGGCCTGCGAGGTGAATTTGAACGACATGGTCGGGGGTGATACCTTGAATGTAGTCGTTTGCGTTAAAGCCTAAGTTGAATGCCGAGACGTAAATATTGTTGATGTCTAATAGTATGCCTGCACCGGTCGCATCGCACAGTGAATTAAGGAACTCCCACTCCAGCATATCTGAATCAAGGTAATGTAGATAACTACTCGGATTCTCTAAAATTAGGCGGCGTCCCAAAAAGTCTTGAATCTGATTTACCCTGGCAATAAGGTGACTCAAACTGTGTTGATGTAAGGGCATAGGTAGTAGGTCGTGACTATTGATACCGCCGAAGCTAGTCCAACATAAATGGTCAGAAATCCACACTGGCGAGAACTCTGCGCATAGTTGCTTTAATTTATTCAGATAGCCGATATTGAGGGCCTCGCTGCTACCGACCGAGAGTGAAACACCGTGAAACACAAGGGGATAGCTTTCTGCAATTTGATGCAGTACCCGACGGTTGACGCCATGATCATCCATTACATTTTCCGTGATGACCTCCAACCAATCTGGTGCAAAGTGATCGCCGATTTTTTCCCCAGCTTGATATCGCAGTAGGTCTTGCGTGTGACAAGGACGTAGTCCAATCCCATATCCAAGATTGGGCAAGCGGTGTTCAATTGAACGCGATTGATTGAATGGGTCTTGCATGTATAGACTGGTCCTTGGATTGCAGAGACTTTTACACGATCAACGGAAAGGTAGATATACAAAAGTCTCTTGTCATAAAATTGAAAACTTAACTTGGTGGTAGAACAATACGCAAATTGTTGGGTTTGGGTTTCTGTGCTGCCTTTATTGCGGGATTGGATGCAAATCGGGCTTGAAACACTTGCCAGGCCGTGTCATAGACACTTTGGCCATTGCTCGCCCCAATATTAACGCCCTCGACAGAAATCGCTGGATTTGTACTGTGAAAAATTTGTGCATCAGGAATCGGCGCACCACAGCCTCCATTGCCCGCTGCTGAATTGAAATCAGGCAAGCTTTGACTCGGAGGGTACCCACACCCGCCTTGGTTGGCGCAACTATTCGATCCAGCACAGGTATGAATAACAGCATTGGCGCAGCTATTCGTTCCTGGTGAGTTTGGATCAAGTCCCTGGCATGCATGTGCGTTGTTGCTAATCACAGTCGGTGTAACAGGAGTAAAACTAGGTGAGCCACCAGTTGCCCATACCGTAGCAACACGGGTTGATAAAGCTTGCATAGCTGCAGCGGGGAAGCTAATTTTTGCATCGCTCCAGCTCGATTCAATTGCCGCAAGAAGATTGCAGTAGCTATGGCTTAGTGCATTGTCAATTTCAGGTGGAGTAGTGGGATCGTTCATTGCTAAGGCACGTGCTTGAGCAGCTTCGAATTCAGCTGGCGTGGCTTGGCTAGGCTCCATTAATAAGTCATTTGCTGTCCAGGCCCCAGCTTTCGGACGTGACGCCAACCAGGTCGGCCAAGTTTCTATCATGTCTAACCAAGACGCAACTAGCGCGAAGCGATCATAGTGGCTTTGTTTATCCCATTGTGCGCGAACTACCGCGTTTCCCTTGCTCTCGTCTTTCTCCATCTTTTGTTCGGCAGGTACAAATCGACTAGGGACTACGGAATTAGCTTGCGCACCTTCACCTTGATCAAGAATCGCAGTAATCATTTCTTGTGCGGTCTTACGTGCTTGCTTTGCAGTCGCATCACTGGCAATGGTCACCGGAAAATGTGGATATTCTCTGCTGGGATGTTGCGCGCTCGCGGATTTAAAATTAAACATATCCACTTGTACGGAATTTGCTGTAAATAGTTTTTCCCATAAAGTCGTTTTGTCGTCATAGACAATATCAAAGTACTGCTGAATGCAGTGGTAGAGGTGCCCAATTGAGCCAAATTCCGATGGGATTACCGGTTTGCCACTAGCATCCGTAGGAAATGGGGTAGTAGGGCGTAAATGAGCATCGTCGTTTGCTTCCCAGTCAGGCATTTCGATCGCTAGAAATAGCTTGATTTGGTTGCGATCTAATGGCCCCAATCTTACTTCGACATCCTCATACCCTTTGACCTTTCTTAAGTCGCCAATGCAGGGGATTGTTGTGCCAAACTTGGTGTAATCGAGAGCCGGAAATTGAGGAGTTAGTCCCACGGCAGTACATAAATTGCTTGCCAACTGTAAATGCAGCATTTCTTGAATGTAGACACTGAAGATAGCATTGTATGCATACTGATTTGCGCTACTTACATTGGGGTTTGGCTTTATGCCTGGCCACAAGGCTTGACTGCTAGACGAACTCATATACATGCCACGAATAGAATACAGTGAAGACATATAGAGCGGGATCGTAAACAGCTCAACCTCGACGGCGAGTTGCAATAACTGATGCAAGGCGGATCGGTCGGCAGGAAATTGCTGAGCATTATGAATTGGTTTAGAAGACATCGTAGAGCCTTTCTATAAAAGTCAGGGGAGTGAGTGGCATAGGTAAGTGCGAAAATTGAGTGATGTATTGGCTACATTTTGCTTAAGGTGTTCGTCGTTATATGTGGAAAAAGAATGAATTGCTCACCGATCGGTAAGCGCATCATGATGGTTTGTGAGTATTGGAGTTGAGTGAATTCTGTTGCTTCATTTAAGGCTTCTAACCAGTAGGTACATTGGTAAGATTCGACTTGCGCATGCTGCTGTTCAAAGCCTATGTTAGTGACACCTCCGCCGCCGTTCTTGCTGCTGACATTTAATGTAAGGAATGTCGTTACTGGCGCAGCAAGTAAGGCATCGGCGAGCGCTTGATTGGGATTGCGTGTGTAGCTTGGATTGGGATTGGAAATAGGATCAATTTGTGTGTATTGCTGTGTATCGACACCTTCTGGCAAGCTTGATACGACAGGAATCGATGGCGCACCAGACTGCTGTTGATAGCTACCCGCAGCTAAGATGGAATTGCCATGTGGTACCGATATTTGCTTGATAATATTAAACTGCTGCGAGGGCGCGACGCTGTCTTTGACGGTTTGATTTCCTAATCCTGCTTGATTACCATTACCGTAAGGGCCAAGCAGTTGAAGCTGATCGTTGATAAAGAGTAGTGACCCGTTTTCTGCATGTACTAAAGCATTCTTATTCGGACCTTCGGCGAAATAGACACGCTGTTCATAGAATAAGACATTGCAGTTTTGTGTACCGATTCCACCACGATTTGCTGCACTGCCATGAATTGCGCTGAAGCTCAGTTCTTCGTAGTAGGCAAAATTTTTCAGTATGTAGCCCGTTGGTGAACTAGGATCAAGCTGAGGCAAGGGCATGACATTGTATGAGTAGGGCAGATCGTCTGTATCAGTGAGTTTATTCGTCCATGTGCCAATTAAATATTCGAGTGGGCCTAAACTAGACGTTGGCGCCGCTGGTGATGTTTGTGCTGGTTCGTTGATGATACTGCGGGTAAGAATGGGTATTGTGTTGCTGTGATAAATGAAGACAGTAATTTGACCTCGGTTGTCGGCAAGCCCTGGACCGTACACCGCGTGAATATCATCGTTGATACACAAAGACAAAGAACCTGTCTGGCCGCGAGGTACTTCTGTCGGACCTGCACCAATTAGAAATACCGGATTGTCGCCAATTCGTCCAACTAAGGCGCCCATTGGTGCACCGACCAAAGGATACTGTGTTTGGGTCGGTGGGACAATAATTTGTGAGTCGCCAGCGGGGCCATAAAGTTGCTGCTGGTTGGTCTGCGGATCGGCAGTCCACGCACCTGTTTGAAAACTGATTGTGACGGCGTTATCTGCTGAAATCATGATTCCAGTATCGGTCCAAGCTTGTGTCGCTTGCACCACAATACGTTGATTTGGCATTGAGGCACCCCCGTTTTTTTACCCGATAAAAAGTCAAATTTGCCGATTTATTTTATGATTGAATGAGAAGCAAAATCGGCTGGTGTAGATGCTTTAGCATTTTTTATGCCAAACAGAATTACCAGATATGGATGGGCTTTTGTCAGTGGCAAGAGCCTGATTTTAAGAGAGTAGTTTTTTTGCATTACACGTAATCAAAAGGATGATTACGTGTGAATGCGCTTAAAGAATAGAGCTGAGTGAAGAAGTGAAGGCCTCAGGTGGCGCTATATGGAATTGCTATTAGTGATTCAAATTCGCATCAGCGTCTTCCTAGCGATTCGGTAGCGATTTGAAATCCCAAAGAGCGATAGCATTCGAATTGAGTTTCGTCATAAAACTGATTTGCTGAAGATTGATGTGGAAATGCGGGGTCTTGCATTTTGTAATGCGCGATATACGGATTGTGATCAAAGGCAAAATTATCGCTGCGCAAATGTGAGGATAAATAGGCTTCATCCGATAAGCTATCTCGCAAGCTAAAGTCACCCAACAAGGAGGTTTTTAGGTAAATTAATTTACCCACTTTTTCATTGCGATAATAAATACTGCCAATCGCATAGTGCTGTTGACCATTACGAATCTTGTCTAATCCTTGCATCACGATGATTACACCGAAATCGATTTGCACCAAACGAATGACATCTGCAAGACTAGAAAAAGTCAGGCCTAAATCTTCCTCACTATCGGCAGCGATGATCAGCCTACATTCTCGCCTTATTAATTCATAGATCCCTAAATTTTCGATATGACCACCATCGGACAAATTGATATACGGGGAGTCGGCAGTTAAGTTACTAGTTAGTTCGCGCAGAAAGTAATTTGGACCTGGACGGTTTTTGACTACTCGTTTGTGCTTAATCCAAGTGGGATTTGCCAACCAATAGTCGTAGCGAATATTGAGCATGCCCAAGATGAATACTAATGGCTTAATAGTGCTCTTTCCAAGATTTGGCGCGACTGCCGCTGCCGATATGGCCATTGCGGTGGCTAAGTTGAGGTCAGAATTTTGTTTCTCTAATTCTTCGGTGCGGCAGTAAGAGGTGCTGACGCTACCCACGTAGCGCTTACTGAAGAAGAAAAAGTCACCACGTCGGTCATCGCAGTAGGCTTGACTAGTGCGATTCAGATTTAAGGTGCAATTGAGCAAGTGATAGGGAGCGAATGTCGAATCTAATTCCGATAGTTTTAGTTCATCTGCTTGTTGCACCATTGCTTGTCGGTTTAAGCCAAAGATATAGGCTTTGCTTAAGCGATCTCGGTAGAAGCAACTAAAACTAGTAAAGTTGACGTTCGCCGTGTAATGATTAAATAAGAACAAAATCAAAGCAATAGTGAAAAATCCGATTGGACTCTTCCATGCAAATTCAGCTAGCGGGGAGGGCGCTATATGCAGTAAGTCATTGCATAGATGCAGATAGAATAGCCAGAACACCGTAAACCCAATCAAGCCCAAGAGATAGATGGTTAGTCGTGATGCGAGACTTGCGATGCTAGGCAAGAGCTTGGACGCCAAATAACTCAATCCGAAAGCAGAGAAGCTTCCGAACAGAATTAAAGTTTGAAAGCTAAATCGGCCTTCAACTTCAGTACCGTACAGATGAATTGCGATGACTTGTAACTCAATGAAGAAACTGCTCAGTATGGCAGCGATACACCAGCCTAACACTTTGCTTGCTTTGTCGCGACGAAGCCAATTCGCGTTTTTACTTTCAGTTTCTGTTGTTAGTTCCCTTTTTTGTTTGATTGATGCAAGTAGCAAATTGGCGAGCGGCGAAAGCAGATACATCGCTATCGTTGCATAAATTAGCGCAAGCGTGATGGCGAAGTTTTCAATGATAGGTAAATGAAAATGAGCAAACCATGAGGCAATTAGATGACGTGGGTTTGAGGAGTTAGAGATGAGTAAAACACTGATTGCCGCCATCACCAACAATATTGGAAAAACGATCAAGAAGTTGACAAACATGCCGCGCAAGAACACGCTTGGTACACGTAATACATCGATCAATCCGCCGGGGGCCATGTAATTTGCATTATTGCGCAAATGGCGAAAAACAGCGTTTTCTCGAACGCCTGGCTGGTGTCCAAATAAGGCCTCATGGGCGCGTATTTGTTTGACTTGTTCAGCGTGTTGACTTGTACTTACCTCAGTGTGTGATTTGGTGTCAGTTTGTGCTTTTGTGAGATTTGCATGTTCCAATTGTTGTTGCGTTTCAACCGCGTGTACTGCGCTGTAGCAAGAGGCAATGTAGCCACCACCAGATACCGTAGACAGATAGTCGACCGCTTTCAGTAAGCCTAGTTTTCGTAGCCCTTGTATCACGCCTAAATTGACCGTCGCTGATCGTATGCCGCCACCAGAAAACGCTAGGCCAACTAGTCCTCGATGTGCCACATCAGGATCGGCATCCCACGCCGCTTGGGTGTTGTGAATTTCGTCCAGCACCTCATTCAGAACTGCCGAGCGTTTTTCAGGTGCAAGCAAGATACGATCAAAATCGATCAAGGCTTGTTCATGACGTGATAACAGCTTGCCGTCATTGTCTAAGAATTGACGTTGATTGATTTCTTCCAGCTCGGCCTCAATCACTTCTTGGGAAAGTTGGTGCTGGGTTTGCATAATCTCGACCTCTCAATCTGTGATGAGGATTAATGAATATTCGGGTTTAGTGATTGGCATTGAGTATGCCGACATCTATTGAGTCACTTACGACACCTGATCGAAAGACAAATGCAAACTAGTCGGGAAGCTATTTTGATAGCGAACTTTGCCGTCATCTCCAGGTACACGGCGTAGATTTTTTTTGCGAAGCAAGGCTTTGATAATCATGGGAATTTGCACCATATTGATGTATTGACCAAAGCAGGTGTGCATGCCATAACCAAAGTGCATGTAATGATAATCAGGGCGATCGAGTCGGAAAGATTTTGGATCATCGAGTGCGCGTCCATCCAACATCGCTGATTGCAATGCGACTAAGACCTTAGTGCCTTTTTTGATTTTCTTTGCGCGCAAACTACCACTGGCGATCACGTAGTCTTCATTGGCGATACGGAAAATTCCGGCGCCAAAGCTATTGAATCGTAATGCCTCAAGCACGAACTTACGGAGTTTTTCATTATCGTCTTGTAGCGCTGCTGCTTGTGCCTCGGCAAGTAACGCGGGATGATCAAGTAAATAGTCGATGACCAAGACCGCGCATTTAGAAGTGGTCGGCATTAGACCAATAATGATGCCAATCAAGTTGTTACGAATCTCCAGATCGCTCATGCCTGGCGTGCCACTTGCTTGCAATTGCAGACACCGACTAAGTACATCGTCGCTGATTTGATTTGATGCTGTATTTTGCGTTAGTGCTAGTTTTCTTTGCGCAATGAGTTGATCCAAATAGGCACAAGTTTTTACGCTGTTGGCGAGTGCAGCTTGATCAACTTCTGCGGGATTATTGGGATAAAACAAGTAGGCGAACATACTGCTAGTCCAGTCGAATAGTTCTATTTGACTTGGCCCTGCAACGCCCAAATATGCAGCACTAAATTGGCAAGGAACGATGCTACTGAGTTGACTAACCATCTCGATTTGTCCAGCCGTTTTGTTCACCAGCTGTTCCGCAAATCGCTCGACCATAGGGGCGACGATTTGAGCTAGGTCATCGCGCCGGATTACTAAACGCATATTGGATACATCGCGGGTGTATTGTGGGGTGTCGTTCATCCCGAGAAAAAAGTTACTGCCAGCGGTAATTTTCTCCATCTTCTCTGCGTAAGTCACGCCGAGCGCATTCGGACGAGATAGTGCTTCTTGCACATCGCTAAAGCGAGTGATCAAAGCAAATTCTTTAAGTACAAGATTCGGTTTGATGAAACGTAATATGGCGAAGATGAGAGGTAGGTTATTGCCGGCCCAAGTTTTGATTTTTGTTGCGATGTCCATAGTGATCTCCCTGACGATTTATTTTTGTGTTTTTAAAATATGCTTTTTAGGCACGGTTTTAAGTCGCAGAGTAATGTATGGGTAAATAAATGTCTATTTTTATCAATACTTTTTGAGTAGCCGTTGTTTTAAATGAGGCTAAAGCACTCTTTGTGGGATGTAGTGCGCGGTCGATATTGGGTTTTACTTTGTGCGCAGTGTTGGGAGTAGCTAGCGATGCTGTTGTGGCGATCTTGTTCAATCGATTTGAGATAAAAAAATGCCAGCACTAAGGCTGGCATTTTCAGACTCTAATTTATCTCGAAAAAATTAGAGTGATTCTGGGTCGGTGTTACTCCGTGATACCCCATTGCGACAGCATCCAAGCAAAATTAAATGCACCTTCTTTAATTGCATCGTAACGCCCCGACGCGCCGCCATGTCCAGCAGCCATATTTGTTTTCAATAGCAGCGGATTATTGTCCGTTTTATGCGCACGTAATTTAGCAACGTATTTTGCAGGCTCCCAATACATCACCTGACTGTCATTTAAACCGGTCGTGACCAACATCGCTGGATAGGCTTTTTTCTCGATATTGTCGTAAGGAGAATAGCTGCGCATGTAGTCGTAAGCCGCTTTGTTGTTTGGGTCACCCCACTCTAGATATTCACCCGTGGTCAATGGCAAACTAGCATCCATCATGGTGTTCATGACATCGACGAATGGCACCGCAGCATGGACCGCTTTGAATAAGTCAGGACGCATATTTACGACCGCACCCATCAATAAACCACCAGCACTACCACCTTGAATAATCAATTTATCCTTGCTAGTCCATTTTTCTTGAATCAAAAATTCTGCGGCGGCGATGAAGTCGGTAAAGGTATTTTTCTTCTTCATCAACATACCATCTTCGTGCCAGCGCTCACCTAAGTCTGTACCACCACGGATGTGTGCTTGTACATAAATCACGCCACGATCAAGCAAGCTTAAGCGGTTCAACGCAAAAGTCGCTTCGGTAGAAATGCCGTAGCTACCGTATGAGTACAATAGTGTAGGTGCGGTGCCATCAAATTTAACGCCTTTTTTGTAGACTGCCCATAAAGGCACTTTGACACCATCTTTAGCCGTCGCCCACAAACGACGTGCTTCATATTTGCTGGCATCAAATCCACCAACAACTTCTTGTTGTTTCAAGATCGTGCGTTCACCGGTCGCCATATTTACATCCATCACCATTGGTGGAGTGGTTGGAGATTGGTAAGACATACGCAATTTTTGTGCAGTGAATTCAGGTGTACCTGCGCTATTTGCTAAATACACTTCATCATTGAACTGTACGCTCTTCCATTGTTTGGTTTTGAAATTGAAGATGCGGGTACGGTTCAATGCCTGTGTTTTTTCGGTAACGGCTAAGTAATCTCGGAACACTTCATAGCTGCCAACCAAGACATTGTCATCATGTTTAACCACTTCTTTCCAATTTTTCTCAGTTGGATTTGCCAGCGGTGCAGTAACAATGCGGAAATTTTTTGCATTTTTATTGGTGCGGATATATAAGCTTCCATCGCGATGTTCTACGTTGTAACGATGTCCTTTTTCACGTCCCAACACCGATTTAAAATTTGCTTGCGGTTGATTCGCTGGTAGTAACCACGCTTCACTGGTATCCGTTGCGTATGCTTGCAATTGAATGAACTTACGGTCTCGGCTTGTACCAACGCCAATGCTAAATTGTTCAACCTTTTCATGATAAATTTCGGTCGCTTTGTCGCCCAGTGTCAAACGGAATAAACGATCAGAACGTTTGGTCGTTGCATCTTCCTGCACATAGAACATAGTGTTGTTATCTGCCGCCCACGCCATACTAGTGACTCGCTCGGCTGTATCTTTGAGTAGCTCACCGGTTTTCAAATCTTTGATTTGTAATTTGAATTGACGATAACCAGTAGTATCGGTCAGATATGCTAAATAACGATCATCTGGACTAACGGAAGTGCCCGCCACCATGAAGAATTTCTGTCCTTTTGCTAATTCATTTTGGTCTAACAAGACTTCTTCAACCGCCTTTTCGTCATAGTTGAGTTTGGCGTCAGCAAGGCGACGGCAATTAATTCCATATTGTTTGCCAGCTTCGGTGCGTGAATAGTAGTAGTATTTTCCGCGACGTACAGGTACCGATAAATCGGTCTCTTTCATGCGGCCTTTGGTCTCAGCAAACAACTTATCAGCAAGTGCTTGCACGCCAGATGTCATTGCTTGGGTGTAGGCATTTTCTGCATTCAAATAGTCGATGACCTTGGGGTCTTCTTTCTTTTGCAACCAACGATAATCATCGGTCACGGTTTCGCCGTGACGCACTTCAGACCAATTGGATTTTGCTGCGATTGGGGGAACAGGCATCGTTGTCATTGGTGCTTGAACTGTTGGAGGCACGTTTGTTTGAGAATTGACATTGGCGGAAGAGCTTAATGCAATTACGAATGTGGCGCCTAATACGGACCATGGATGTAGGGACATAGAAATCCTTATAAATAAAACAGTGAGACTCGCATCTTATGAGAGTTTTGTATAGAGTTCAACATCGATATCTCTTGTGAGATCAATTGGTCGAGGTTTATGTTAGTCAACCAGGCATCAGGTATTACCGTTAAACTCTTACTTCTAACTACAAAACGAGTACAAAATGAGTGATCAACAGAAAAAATCTCTTCATCCCTTAATTGCAGTCGCCGCTGGCTCTGTCATTGTATTCAGTTTGGTGGGTGTTGCTGCGATGACAGGTCTGTTACCCAATTCGAATGGCGAGCCTAAGGCTGAGGTTAATCAGCAGATTGCGAATGTAAGCGAGAACGGCAAAGTTTCTAATGTAGCTGATGCTTCGATGGTTGATGTAAAGAATGCTGAAAAATCCGCGACAGCACAAGTTGTTCAGCCTACAGCTACTCCTGATAGAAAGCAGAGTTCGATCAAGACAGAAGGCAAGGTTGCGAATCAAAATTCTACACAAGCAGCATCGCAGAAAAATTCGTCCAATTCTAATGCAGAAAAATCTGAGAAGCCGATTTGCCTTCAATGCGGCACGGTCGAGTCTGTACGCAGTATTGAACAAAAAGCAGAAAAAGGAAGTGGCGTCGGCGCAGTCGCTGGAGCGGTGATCGGTGGCGTGATCGGCAATCAGATTGGCGGAGGTAATGGCCGTAAGTTAGCGACGGTTGCTGGTGCGGTTGGTGGTGGTTATGCGGGTAATGAAATAGAAAAGAGCCGCAGTACACGAATCACATATGAGGTTCGCGTTAAGATGGAAAACGGTGAAGTGCGTACTTTAAAATCAGAGAGCGAACCTGAATGGCGTAGTGGTGATCGCGTGAAACTTGTTGGTGGACGCTTGGTTCGTAACGATTAATCTGTAGAAAATCTTTAGAATTCCTCTAAGAAAAAACGGCGACATGATTGAGCTTCAGTTCAAAGTCGCCGTTTTTTAATTGTCTTTGCGTGCAGCTAGCTTTTGTATGCTGTGCGCAACCAAATCCAAGGCAGGGCGCACATTGCCTTGCTTATCAGTCCAGACCTTGGGTGTTAGCGCACCTGATAAACTGACACTTGCACCATCTTCTAGTTGTAGTAGGTGGGCACAAACGGCGTCATGAAACGCAATGACATTGCAAATAATATTGTCACCATCATCGGTCATCGCTTTGATTTTACAAGTAACGTAAATAGAACCAGCATGGCCTGTTCTCTGTTCGGCAATCCCGTGTAGGCGTCCAGCGATTAATGCATCGATCATAGATAAAGACTCCTGAAAATCAAATGGGTTCGCATTATAGTACGCCTTAGACAGACTTACGCAGCTATGGTTAACCTTGGTCAGCTCAGTGGTACCTCGCAAGCAGATATTTGTACGCAATGAAATGTGATGAAATTCACTGACCTTCTGGCGGCTGCCATAGTTCGACTTTGTTTCCCTCTGGGTCAATTACCCAAGCGAATTTTCCGTATTCGGACTCATCAATTTTATCGAGCACCTGACAGCCTTCTTCTTTCAATAATTTGACTAAGCCATGCAAATCTTCGACGCGATAATTAATCATAAAAGCGGCGGAGCTAGGTGCAAACATATCGCTTTCTCTCGCCGAGATTGACCAGATTGTTGAGCCACCAGTCGGTCTACCTTCTTCATCAGACCACGAGAATGCGGTGCCACCCCAAGACTGTACATCGATGCCAAGATGGCGTTTATACCAAGCGTGTAAAGTTGGAGCATCGTTTGCTTTGAAAAAGATGCCGCCTATGCCAGTGACGCGTTTCATATAGCTACTCCGAAATGTGTGTTGGAAAGTCTAATTGTGGTTGAGCTGAATCGAAAAGTCATGCGAATGTTTGATTGCATGTGTGTGTTGTAGGCTTTTTTCACAGCGCAACTGATGAAATGATCGTCTATATTTTTAAACAGTCGCTATTTTCAAAGATTTTTTGCAGTGCTTGCTTGAGCAATTCAAACTGATTTTCGTCAAGCTCGAAACTGATTGATACTTGATGTAAACCGTCTAATTCTGCACTGACATCAGGATCGAATACGAGTTCTGCTAAGTTACGATGTAAGCTGAATTGACGAATGCCTCCATAACCTGAATTCTCTTGATTACACCATTCGACATAATAGGTATCCATACCAAGCTCGCGATCTTGTTCGTCGTACTCATACGCACGCTGTAGCATCAAATAAATTTGTGCTGCATCTTGATCGGCGAAGCCCACTAAATGACCCTCGCAATTCGGGTCTTGGGTAACAACACAATTTGCGTGAAATTCGAAAGTACTCATGTTATGTTCTCTTCATACTGAATGTGTAGCTTGTTCATGGATTGTTATGGATTGTGTCGGGTCAATTTAGTGAGCGTAACTTATCCTCTATGATTTCGATTGATTTGATTCTGTCGAGTCGATGTTCCCAATCTTTCGCTGCCTCAGCTTGTTGACCTTGCCATTCAAGTGCAGAAAGTGCCATTTTTCGCAAAGTCTCGTCGCATTTGTTTTTCACTTTGATTTCGGAAAACGTTAAAGCGAGAACCATATCTGCGCGAACATCCTCTTCTATCGATGCAAATGATTCGTAGCCCCATTGTTTTGCGAGCAGTTCAAGTAGTTTTAGCGGGTTTGATTTTGGATGTGCTTCTACCCATTCCAAATATTCAGCTAGTACGTCAGCGCCAGTATCATTGCCATGCGGAGAGAAATCGTCACAGTCGTCCCAAAAAAATGCTGAATCAAGGGTGTGAATTGCATCTGGATGAAAGCAATCCCAGTCAACGTCTAGGGTTTCCCAGAGTGAGGTGTTGGATAGTGCTGCTTGTGCGCGCATCTCTAATTCTTTCAGTAATTTTTGCAGGGCGTTGAGTGATGTCGGTACTTCGTTCTTTTTTATCTCGCAGTGGTTTAAGAAAGCACTAACATCAAATTGATCCGCAGCAGTGATCCGTTTTTTTATTAACTGCAAGGCGTGACAGACTTCTTCGACTCCAGCTTGAAATAAGGGAAGAGATATTTTTTCAGAAGATCTCCAATCTCTTCCATCCATTAATTCGCTGGCGATCTCAATTTCAAAAAGTCGTTTTGATTTTCGGTAAGTGACTTTGGGCAGTGATGCGCGATAAGCCTGATGTAGTTCCAGTAATCCCTGCAAACTTCGTTTTGCTGGACCAGAATCATGAAAACAAAGTGTGATCGTGATCTCTTCAACTGCGTCGCCAAAGTTCGGTGCATCAGTTAGTAGAAAATCGCCTATGGGGGAAAGCGTACTATGTGCGCCATGAGTATCGTAAGACTTTGCGAGTATGTGTAATTTCATGTTGTGAAGTTCACTTCAGAAAATTGAAACTGTTAAGTTTGTTTTTAAGTCCGAACGCGATTTTCATGCCAATGCATAAAAGTATTCGCAGCAATTTCGCAATCACAATAGCCGCCATGTTGATTGCACCAATCGAGTAATCTATCGGCGTCTTCTTTTGCTAACTGCATCGCTTGAATGACATGCAAAGCATGTCGAATATCATGAAAGCAACCGTGCTTAGCTCGTAGCTTTTCCAACATCTCAAAAAACTCTTGTAATCTCGAATCAGCTAGGGGAAACAAGTTTTGCGCCTTCATGCGCTCACCGTCACGCCAGGCTTTGAGTTTGGCTTTTTGGGCTGATTTATTGGCTTTGTTCATAATTTGAATCGTATCAATGTGATGGAACATTACAAGAAATTTTCCAAATCAATTTATGTGCGATTGTGAAGTTGTTTGCCCAGTAGAGTGACAAAAAAATAGATTCCTATGCTTTGTATCAATCCGACTACGATGATGCCGAGTAGCAGTGCATCGTACGGGAGAGTGATGCCTGATTGCCTAAAAAACTAGAGATTTACAATAAATAATATTACTCTAAATTGCAATAATGTAACAATTTAAATTCAAGCTACCGCTGAAGATTTTTAATGCGCTGCCTTTTCAGCTCGATTCTATTGAGACGGTGATTGAGCCTTCTCTTTGTAATTGCAGAAAACAACAAAAGGCGCTCTTTTTTTCTTTACTTTTCAAAGCGCTTTGAATTAAACTTTGTATAAATCCAAAGCGCTTTGAATTTGTTATTGAGAAAACTCTAGCAAAATCAATCGAGCGCCATTTATTTAAATTTGTTGACGCTTAAGCTTATGAAACCAGCCTGCATATTTGATCTCGATGGAGTAATCGTAGATACCGCCAAATATCACTATCTGGCGTGGAAGCGTTTGGCGAACAGTTTGGGGTTTGATTTTACTGAGCATGACAATGAACAGCTCAAGGGTGTGAGTCGAATTGAATCCTTGAAGTTGATTTTGCGCCTAGGAGATAAGCACTTGAATGCGGAAGAGTTTGAGGCTGCGTTGGTGTGTAAGAACGCTTGGTATTTGGAGTACATCCAGCAAATTGGTCCAGAAGAAATCTTGCCAGGAGCAGCCGAATTTTTACATTCAGTGCGGTCACAAGGCATGAAAGTAGCCTTGGGTTCAGCGAGCAAGAATGCAGTGCTGATATTAGAGCGCATTCAATTACTCGATCAGTTCGATGCGATTGTCGATGGCAATAAAGTGAGTAAAGCAAAGCCAGATCCCGAAGTATTTTTAAAAGCGGCAGAAGAGTTAGGTGTGGCAGCTAGCGATTGCATTGTGTTTGAAGATGCAGTTGCGGGTGTTTTAGCAGCGCGTCACGCGGGTATGAAAGTGGTGGGAATTGGTGCCGCGAATGTGCTCGATCAAGCGCATTTTGTATTGCCGAATTTTGCGGGATTGAGTATTACTGATGTGCTCGCTAAATTCGCGTAATTACTTGTAATTAGTCGTTGCCAGTGTCGATTCAAACTTCGATACAGAGAAGACTTCGGAAAGAACTCAGAAAAGAAACTAGTTAGACCAATACGGATGAGATAGCGATGAGAGACTACATCAAAAAAGACCCTTGGAATATTATCGAAGAAGGCTTTGATCCTGCTTTGAATCGTATCTCCGAAAGTATTTTTTCGATAGGCAATGGCAAGATGGGCCAGCGCGCGAATTTTGAAGAAAAATATAGCGGCAGCAGCTTACGCGGTAGCTATGTAGCGGGCGTTTACTATCCGGATAAAACACGCGTAGGTTGGTGGAAAAATGGCTATCCAGAATATTTTGCGAAAGTTCTCAATGCGACCAATTGGATAGGCATTAACGTCAGCGTTGATGGTGAAGAATTAGACTTGGCGACTGCGCAAGTTGCTGGTTTTAAACGTGTGCTGAATATGCAAGAGGGCATCTTGCAGCGTAGTTTCGTCGCTACGCTCGCTTCTGGTAAGCAAGTCGAAGTGCAATCTACCCGTTTTACAAGCATTGTTGATACGGACAACGCAGTAATTCGGTATACCGTGAAAGCGCTCAACTTCAGCGGAAAACTCACGTTTTCACCTTTGCTTGACTTGAATGTCGTCAACCAAGATTCCAATTACGACGAACAATTTTGGGTCGAAATTTCACGTACTGCAGCGCAAGGAAGCGCAGCGATCACGGGTGAAACTAAGAAAACCGCATTTCATGTCGCTTGTGCATTTAAGTTAGCACTGGAGCATGATGGTGATGACGCGTCTTATACGATCGCGCCGTTTTCTCAAGAAAAGCTAGTTGGCAATACAGTCAATTGCAATATAGAACAAGGGCAATCCGTTAGCCTGATTAAATATGTCGCCGTGATTTCTTCCTTGTATGCGGACAAGGCGACGATACAAGCAAATGCAGAAACTTCTGCGGCGGCTGCTTACAGCAAAGGTTTTGCTGCGATGCTTAGCGAGCAGCGCGCAGCTTGGGCGAAAAAATGGGCAGAGTGCGATATCACAATTGAAGGTGATGTCGCTGCTCAACAAGCGATACGCTTCAACATCTTGCAGATGAATCAAACCTACACAGGTGAAGATGAGCGCTTGAACATCGGCCCGAAAGGATTCACAGGTGAAAAATACGGCGGTGTGACTTACTGGGATACCGAAGCTTATTGCTTACCGTTTTATCTGAAAACTGCTGATCCGAAAGTAGCGCGTCAATTGCTCGTGTATCGTTATAAGCATCTCGGTCGTGCGATTGAAAATGCCGCTAAGCTGGGTTTTAAGCATGGCGCGGCTTTGTATCCTATGGTGACCATTAATGGCGAAGAATGCCATAACGAATGGGAAATCACGTTTGAAGAAATACACCGTAATGGTGCGATGAGTTTTGCGATCTACAATTACATCAATCACACCGGTGATGTGGGTTATTTGGCGGAATACGGTTTAGAAGTGTTGATCGCGATCTCTCGTTTCTGGCGTCAACGTGTGCAATGGTCAGATCGTCGCAATGGCTACATTATGTTAGGCGTCACTGGGCCAAATGAATACGAAAATAACGTCAACAATAATTGGTACACTAACTTGCTGGCGCAATGGACTTTAAATTACACCCGTGAATCTCTTGCCCAAGTAAAAGCAAGTGATCCAAAGCGTTATGCTGAGATTGTCGTCAAAACCCAATTTGGTGGTCACGAAGACGAAGAAGCTATCTGGGCAGATGTGGCGGCAAAAATAGTGTTGCCAGTAGATGCGCCAACTGGTGTGTTTATTCAGCACGATGGTTTTATGGATAAAGAATTGTTGCCAATGACAGCGATTCCTAAAGGCGAATATCCGATACATAAACACTGGTCGTGGGATAGGATTCTGCGCTCTTGCTACATTAAGCAAGCCGATGTGTTGCAAGGGATTTATACCTTTGAAGCGAACTACGATAAAGAGACGATAAAAAAGAACTTTGATTTTTATGAGCCGCTGACCGTACATGAATCTTCGTTATCGCCATGTATTCATTCGATTTTGGCGTCTTCATTGGGGTACGAGGATCTGGCATATAAATTCTATTTGCGTACCGCGCGTTTGGATTTAGATGATTACAACCACGATACTGACGATGGTTTGCATATCACATCGATGGCGGGCACTTGGATGTCGGTGGTTGAAGGTTTTGGTGGCGTGCGTGTGCGTCAAGGCACACTGCATCTGAATCCAAGTTTGCCTAAGCAGTGGCAGGGCTATTCTTTCCGTATTACTTTCCGCGGTAGTTTGTTGAAGGTGACAGTTGCAAGTAATGCGATCATGATAGAAAATGAATCCGACTTGGGATTAATGCTGTATGTCAGTGGCAAAGAAATGCGCAGTCCGGCGCGACAGCTATTGACAGTGGCGCGTTAGTTTGGTGTAAGCTACTCTTTGACAAGTATTTGATAAAGTATTTATTGTTACAGCCTTATTAGGGTATTTCTTGCTCACATCGGAGGGGTAATCAGCTCGATGATGAGTTTCGGCTCCCTCCTTACGAGAGTAAGTGAGGGGCTTTTTTTATCTACGATATGTTTGTTTTAACGACGATAACGATAGAGCTTAAAACGAATCGTTAATTTTAATTCGAACTTTAATCTGTTCAATTGCACGCTTTATGATTTCTACTCAGCATCCAAATTGGTGGCGTGAAGCCGTCATATATCAAGTTTATCCGCGTAGCTTTAAGGATAGTAATGATGATGGTATTGGCGATCTACGCGGCATTACACAAAAGCTCGATTACATTGCAAGCTTGGGCGTCGATATAGTTTGGATATCTCCTTTTTTCACTTCGCCAATGAAAGATTTTGGTTACGATGTCGCCGATTATTGCGATGTCGATCCCATATTCGGCAGCCTAGCTGATTTTGACGCATTGATCGCACGCGCGCATGCGCTAGGTTTGAAAATTATGATAGACCAAGTCTTATCTCACACAGCGGAGACGCATCCATGGTTTGTTGAAAGCCGTAGTAATCGACATAATTCCAAGGCAGATTGGTATGTCTGGGCAGATTCAAAACCTGATGGAACGCCTCCGAACAATTGGTTGTCGATATTTGGTGGATCTGCATGGCAGTGGGATACCCGTCGCTGCCAGTATTATTTGCATAACTTCCTTAGCAGCCAGCCGGATATGAATTTTCATCATCCCGAGGTGCAACAAGCACATTTAGAAAATATGCGTTTTTGGTTGGATCGCGGTGTGGATGGCTTCCGCATGGATGCTTGTATTTATCATTTTCATGATCAGCAATTACGTGATAATCCGGTCGCAGAAAAGCGTAATACCGTGAATGTTGCGGCGTCTAATCCTTACGGTATGCAAGCCCATCTATTTGATAATTCCCGCCCAGAGAATTTAATTTTTCTGGAAAGAGTGCGTGCTTTGTTAGATGAATACCAAGCGATTTCTATTGGTGAAGTTGGTGCTGACGATGCGCTCGAAGTGATGGCGCAGTACACCGAAGGCGATCAACGTTTGCACATGGCCTATAGCTTTAATTTGTTGACAGCAGAATTTTCTGCCGCACATATCCGGCGACAAGTTGAAGCGTTTGAAGCACGTGTCAAAGATGGCTGCGCCTCGTGGTCGGTTGGGAATCATGACGTGGCTCGCGTAAATACGCGTTGGGGGCGTGACAATGCCAGTGCCGCATTTGCCAAGATGATTTTGACTTTGCAATTGACGCTGAAGGGCACGCCTTGCATCTATCAGGGGGATGAATTAGGTTTGACCGAAGCTGAGCTAGCTTATGCGGATTTGCAAGATCCGGTTGGGCTGACTTTCTGGCCAGAATCCAAAGGTCGAGACGGTTGTCGCACGCCTATGGTGTGGGATAGTGAACAAGCACATGCAGGATTTTCTAAGGCCAAACCGTGGTTGCCGGTGCCAATGGAGCATTGGGGTTTAGCTGTGTCTGAGCAAGAGAAGGATGCAGAATCTGTCTTAAATTTTGCACGCCGCGTGATGCGTTGGCGCAAAAGTATTCCGCAACTATTGCGTGGCGATATTCAGTTCTACGATGTGCCAGAACCTTTATTGGCCCTGAGTCGACAATCTGATGCAGCACCTGCTTTGGTCGCGATATTTAATTTATCGCCTGATCCTCAAAGTTTCGAGTGGCCGCTAATTCAAGATGCAATCGCATTGTCTGGACATGGCTTGGCAGGGCAAAAAGAAGAGGCCCGTCTGTTGTTGCCCGCATTTGGCGCGTGGATAGGTGTCAAACGCCATCTCTGAATTTGACTGCAAGCTCGAAGATCAAATACAAGTTAGAGTTACGTACAACTTGCAGGGAATCCTGAAGCACTCACGCGAAACTATATTTGCGTTTATACTGAGTTTTTGTTTGCTTCTACGGATAAAAATATGTCGCCTATTCAAATTAACAGACGTCGGTTTTCTCAACTGATTGCAGGAACTGGATTGGGTTTGCTGAACTTGGCAAGCAATGCCAGCATTCTTAAACCAGAGGCTGGTAAGGAATATCGATTGCTGTCGCAACCGCAAGCCGCCAATGCGGGAAGCAAAATTGAAGTGATAGAATTTTTTGCTTACTACTGCCACTTTTGTCACCATTTAGAACCTAGCCTTGCGGAATGGGTAAAGAAAAACAGCGATAAAATTGCATTCAAACGTATCCATGTTCTGAACCCTGGTGCTGAAACTCAGCAAAAATTATTCTTTGCGCTCGATGCGATCGGAAAGACTGAAGAATTACATAACCAAGTGTTTGATGCCTACCATGTGCAACGTAATCGCTTGATGACGGATGAGCAGGTACGTGATTTCATCAATAAAACGACGATTGATAAAGCGGCGTTTTTTAGTGCTTATAACTCATTTACGATCAAGACTAAACAAGCACGTGCGCCACGCGTGATGTCTGATTATGAAATCAATTCTTGGCCGACTTTGATTGTCGATGGACGTTTTCAAACCTCTCCATCCATGGCGGGTAGTGAACATGGTCGACCAAGTGAAGATCAAGCTAATCAAGCATTGTTTCCGGTATTGGATTGGTTGGTTGCGCAGGCACAAAAAGACAAATTGACAGCGCCGAAATAAGTGGGACTCGGTGTAATTGCGAACCAGTAAGAACGCATAAAAAAATGCCAGCCGGAGCAGTTGTTTGTCTCCACCGGCTGGCGTTTTTATTTGGTACTAGTGTCGCTTTTAGTTGAGTTTCTTCACCACCACACAACCGATTGAATAGCCTGCGCCAAAAGAACAAATGACGCCAACTGCATCTTTGACTAAGTCATCTTGATGTTTGTGGAAAGCGATGATAGAACCAGCGGATGAGGTGTTCGCATAGGTATCCAAAATCGTCGGTGATTCCTCTGGAGTTGCATCGCGTCCCAAAATCAATCGTGCAATCAAAAGATTCATATTCAAGTTGGCTTGATGTAACCAGAAGCGTTGCACCGTGTTGACATCTAAGCCTGCTGCTTGGACTGTATTGGTGATAGTTTCTGCAGCCATAGGGCAAACTTCTTTAAAAACCTTGCGCCCTTGCTGGCGGAATAATTTATCCGCTTTGCCGATGCCGCTTTCATCCGCACGGTTTAAAAAACCAAAGTTGTTGCGAATATTATTGGAGAATTGGGTTTTCAACTTCATACCCAAAATTGCAAATTGGTGAGAAGAAGTCGCTAGATCAGCGCGTTCTAATAAGATCGCCGTACATGCATCGCCAAAAATGAAATGGCTATCGCGATCGCGCCAATTCAAGTGTCCGCTCGTAATTTCAGGATTAACCACCAACACAGCTCGTGCTTGACCACTTTGAATTGCGCTCATGGCTGCTTGTATGCCAAAAGTGGCGGAAGAACAGGCAACGTTGATGTCGTAGCCGTAGCCATCGATGCCGAGTGCATTTTGGATTTCGACTGCCATAGCTGGATAAGCGCGTTGCATATTGCTCGCCGCGCAAATCACTGCATCGACATCGGCAGCAGTTTTTCCTGCACGTTCCAGCGCTTGTTTTGCTGCCGTGA
Source organism: Affinundibacterium baiyunense (assembly GCF_018139645.1). Lineage (GTDB taxonomy): Bacteria > Pseudomonadota > Gammaproteobacteria > Burkholderiales > Burkholderiaceae_D > Undibacterium > Undibacterium baiyunense. The sequence continues at coordinate 322,328 of NZ_JAGSPM010000004.1, read as the reverse complement.
CCGCCATTTCACACATGATGGATGGTTCATCATCGCTACGCTCTGCGATATGCGGCACCATGCGGTCAATATCAAGCACACCTGATTTATTGATGACATAGCGTGATTTGATACCAGAAGCCTTTTCAATAAAGGCTTCACTTGATGGTTCCAGCGCAGTGATTTCGCTAGCCGCAATAGCTGCGGCATTATCCTGATTGAATTGTTCAACATAGGCGTTGAAGCTGGCGATTAATTCTTGGTTGGAGATAGATTCGGTCGGCGTGTATAGACCTGTGCCGCTGATGACGACTTGATTCATCTGGGTTTCCTCGGTTGGCGTAGTGAATTGCAGCGCTTCTGTAGGCGGTGCTTAGCACACCGATTTTACACGGGTATTTTGTAAGTGCTTTAAATATGGGCAAAACTTAGAGGAAATATTCCAACCAATAAGGATATTAAACCGCTAAATATCTGCCAGGTCGATGATTGAGCATAATCGCCAAGTTGAGTACGACCGCGCCAAGTATGGATGCAAGCATGGCAATCGGTGAGACCACTAAAAACGAGGCGAGGACGATGCAAAGATCAATACCCATTTGGATTTTTCCTGCGCGTAAACCATGCTTTTCTTGCAGATACAAAGTCAGAATATTAATACCGCCTAGACTGGCTTGATGGCGGAACAAGACAATAAAGCCCACTCCCATTAAAGAGCCGCCAATTAAGGCAACGTAAAACGGAGTGAGTTGACTAAGTTGTACCATTTTTGGGTGTAAGCCAGACATCACCGAAACCAAGCCAACCGAGATAAATGTTTTGAGTGTGAAACGCCATCCCATGCGCTTCCAAGCTAGCCAATAGAAAGGTAAGTTCAACACAAAAAATACCGAACCGAAGGAATAATCGCTGGCGTAATGAATCAGAAATGCCAAACCTGCAGTGCCGCCTGTGAATAAGCCGGCTTGATTAAATAAGGCAACGCCAAGTGATACCAACAATGTCCCGGTTAAGATCGCCAATACGTCTTCAAACAAATTATGTGGGACGGCAACAGGTGGGCGTGGTGGGGTAGACATTACAGATTTCATGGTCAAGCGAATACTAAGCAAAATGGGAAAGATTGCGCATTGTAATTTGCTTGTCGCCCGAAAAGGCGCTTGGCGGCGTCTTTTCAGGCTTTACTTGATACGTGTCAAACTGCCGTGGAGATCGACTTTGTTGGCATCGTTTAGATCTGTTTTGTATTGCAAGGAATACGCCAGCACCTGCAACTTTCAGCGTAGCGGTTGTGCAGCGCTAGTGCAAGTATGCAAGTAAGTTAATTCATCCTGTTAACCTTTCAAAGCCTTTAACTGTTCTTCGGCATCTGCTTTGGTTTTTTTCGCTAACTCTGGTTTAAAACTTAGGGCTTTCTCAAATGCGGCAATGGCTTTGATTTTGTCCCCTAAGCTTTGCCATGCTTTGCCTAAGCGGTACAGCACATTCGCATTGGCTTCGATCGCTAATGATTTTTCTAAATGCGGTAAGGCGTCCTTGATTTTGCCTTGTTCTTGCAGTGCCTTACCTAGACCGTAATAGCCGTGAATTGAGTCAGGGAAACGATTGCATAATTCTTGAAAAATCTTCTCAGCTTGCGCCATTCTTTTTTCGGTGATCAGTGCATGGCCGATCCCAGATAAGACATTACGCTGATGTTTAGCCAAGGCTTCCGACTGCGTCGTATTTACCGCTAATGCGACTGAACTTGCGCGATCAAAATTGTCTTCATATAAGTCTAAAGAGGCTTGTAGCAATGCGCCTGCTGAAGGGCTAACTTTAATGGTTTCGACGATCAAGTCTTTTGCCTTATCTTTACCGCCACCTACAAAACTAGGAGCTTGTAGATAGAACTGCATTAGGGAACTACGTGCACTGAAATTGTTGGGGTCGAGTTCAATCGCTTTGCGGAAAGAGTCGCGAATTTTGCCAACGTAACTGATCGCTGACATCACGCCGCCACGCATCGCTTTGGTTCCTAGCACATTGCCTAAGGCTTCATGGCATTCGGAGTTTTTGGGATTATGCGCAATGCATTGTTCAGCGATTTTGCCCGCTTCATCAAGTCGATTTTCTTTGCCTTCAATTAAAATCAATTCGGTTTTTGCCACGAGTGCATCGGGATTATTCGGCTCTGTTGCTAATTTGAGGCTAGTGGCTTTCTCTACCTCGGCATATTTTTTCGCTTTGATTAAGGCTTCGTATTCATGTGCGTGTGCTTGTTGCGCGATGATGCTAAAGCCAATTGAAGTGAGTAATGTGAGTAATAAAGAGTCGCGGACGATTGTGTTCATTGTGCTATTCCATTAAAAAAATGACAATTGAATCAAGTGCTTGAATGCTGAGGAGTGTCACTTTTGCATTAACGATTGTCAATAGAAATGCGATGACACAGAATTTAACAATCATGAAATGACAAAATCGCGGCGTGAACGGGAATTATTACCGCAATTGATGTATTGAGAGTGGTTTATCGCCTTATGAGATGGTTTTCAGTCAGGATTGATTTGTGCTTCTATGGTTTTTGCCACAGAGTTGTCGTATTTCTAGGGTAAAGTAACGTTTGTTTATTTTTGAAAGCAAGGCGTTGGATAATATTTTGTATATCGTCGCAGCAACTTTCTTGGTGCTGCTGAATGGTTTTTTTGTTGCTGCGGAGTTTGGATTAGTCAAATTGCGGGCAACGCGTGTACGTAGTTTAGCCAAAGTGGGCGGCTTGCGTGGGCGCTTATTGGTTGCCGTGCATCAGAATCTGGATGCTTATTTGTCTGCTTGCCAACTGGGTATTACCTTGGCTTCGCTTGGTCTAGGTTGGGTTGGTGAACCAGCGTTTGCCCGAATCTTAGAGCCTTTGTTGACCGCACTCGGCATCGAGTCTGCCGAGTGGATTCATAGCATCTCCTTATTTTTTGCTTTCTTTGTGATTTCCTTCTTGCACATTGTGGTCGGTGAGCTCGCACCGAAGTCGATGGCGATTCGCACCCCAGAACGCGTTTCTTTGTGGACGGCACCCGCCTTATATTTGTTTTATTGGATGATGTTCCCAGCGATTTGGGTGTTGAATAAAAGCGCTAATGCTGTGCTGCGTTGGTTGGGGCTGGACGCTAGTCATGGCAGCGATGCGCACTATTCTCCAGAAGAATTGAAAATGATTTTGCGTGGTAGCCATGCTAGCAAACAGTTGACGCCAGACGAATGGAGCATCATGGCGCAGATGCTCGATTTTGGTGATCTTGAGATTTCTGATTTGATGCGACCGATCAATGAAGTTGTGGCGATGTATAAAGACGCTAGCTTAGAAGAGAATATGGCGACGGCGGCACGTAATCGATTTAGTCGCTATCCGTATATCGATAGTGATGGAGAAACGGTATTGGGAATGTTGCATTTGAAAGACTTATTTCTAGCGCAGCAAAGTGGCAAATCTTTAGATGACTTATCCAAGCATTTACGTCATGTGGAATACGTTCCGCCAAATACCCCTGCACTCGAATTATTCCGCCGCTTCCGTAAAGGTGCACCGCACTTCGCAATGGTGGGATATCGTGATAGTAAGCCGGTCGGTTTTCTAACATTGGATAATTTATTAAGTGCCTTGGTTGGACAGATTCGTGATGAGTTCCGTCAAAACGACAACGATTGGACTTTATTAGATGATGGCACTTTGATCGGTAAAGGTAGTTTGCCTTTGTTTACACTAGGAATTGCGCTGGGCATTGATCTTGATAATGAAGAAGTTGAATCCATCGGCGGTTTGATCATGCAAGTGCTAGGGGATTTGCCAGAAGAAGGACAAAAGATCGAGTTTCCACAATTTGACGTGGTGGTGAAAAAGATGAATGGACCAAGAATCATTTTGGTGCGCGTCCATCCCAAGCTTGAGCGCTCTGAATACGAGCATTAATTTATGCTGAACCATCTTGCTTGAATTATCGTATTCGAGTCGTTAGTTTGGCGGTAATTCATGGTGGCAAGGATGCTGTTTGCGCAGCATCCTTTTTTTATATTCAGAACCTTGAAAATAGCGGACTTTCGTGTTGTTGTTTTCGCACACTGAAACTAGACAGCTTTCTTGTTTTCGATCAAGGTGGTGAGCCGTTTAGCTGTTATAAATAATCAAGATGTACTGCTTTTTTGTTGGATAAATTGGTAGTGAATTTGGCTCTTTGTTGCGTGTCATCTGAATTAAGTATTTGCCGCGATTGTTAGTCAACACTTCTACTGAAGAGATATACTTTTTAGTAACGACCTGTCGAGAAAGTCAATGATCATCACCTATCATTTGCTGAGATTCACACGAAATTTTTGGCTCAGTTTGGTCATGATATTGGCTTTTTTTCTGATCTTTACAATATACGTACAAGCAGAAAAACGTGTTGATTCGGCGAATGAAGCGCGCTTCGCTGCACATGCATTGAGTAACGAGCTACGTCAATCTTCGGAAGACTTAACGCGCATGTCTCGCGCTTATGTCACGTCGGGCCAACAAATCTACCGACAATATTACGAGGAAGTGCTGGCGATTCGGAACGGCAGCGCAGAGCGTCCCATCAATTATGATGAAGTTTATTGGGATTTGGTGCTAGTCGATGAGCAAAGACCGCGCCCATCAAGCGGTAAAAAGATTGCGTTTAAAGAGTTAATGCAGGGAGCTGCGATTAATTCAACCGAGCGCGCCAAACTGCAATTAGCTTTAGACAATTCTGATCGATTAAGCGTGATCGAACGCCAAGCAATGGCGTTAGCGCAGGAGCATTTTTCCAAATCTAATAACACCCCAAGTTCAGCAATTGCTTTGGGGATGCTAACTAATCAAGCATATCGGGTTGCGAAAGCAGGAGTGATGTGGCCGATTGCTGAGTATCATCAATTAATGGAAGCACGCACACGTAGCGCGGTTGAAAATGCGCAGCAGGTGGCGATGTGGCTCAGAATTTTGTTGATCAGTACTGGCATTTTGATGACGGCTTTGCTTTGGCGTGCTTACCAAAGTTTACATCGAACTTTGGGGGCGCCAGTTTCTGACTTACGAGCTCATTTAGATAATTTGGGGCGCGGAGATTTTTCACAGCCTATTTCGGTGCCTGAGCAATCAGAGCGCAGTGTGTTGGGCTTAATCGCGGTTGCACGCACCGCTCTCGCCAGTATTGAGGCACGTCGGCAAAGGGCCGAGTTACGTAATCAACGATTGACGCAGTTCTATAATGTCTTAAGCCAATGCAATCAAGCGATTGTTCGTAGTCATTCCGAGCAAGAATTATTTCAGCAAATTTGTAGCGATATGGTGCAATACGCCGGCATTAAAATGGCGTGGATAGGCGTGTATGCGCCAGAGAAAAATGAGATCGTGCCGACCACTGCTTTCGGCGCGGGAATCGAAATTCTGGAGCGTAAGAAATTTTTACTTGATCGTGCAGCGGATGCGATATCGAATCGTCAAGTTGACGCCGATACGAATTTGGTGAAGGACGTAGACGATCCTCAGCATATCTGCGTATCCGCGGTACGTAATGCGATTGCCACTTGGTCACAAGATTTTGCGAATGAAAATAGCGATACCGATTGGGGTATGTTGGCGCAACAACATGGATGGGCAGCCTCCGCTGCGATTCCCCTATTTAAAAATGGGGCTGTGTGCGGTGTGATTAATGTATATGCCGGAAACGTCAATGCATTTGATAAGGAGATTCAAACACTATTAGTTGAATTGGCGATGGATTTGAGCTTTGCACTGAATCGATTTGAACTCGAAATGGGGCGTCAACGATCAAGGCAAACCGAAGCTTTGCGTAGTTTTATGTTGGAGCAGATTAATAGCGCCAAGTCGCTAGCACACATGTTTCGCGACGTGATATTGCATTTAGAAGATCTGATACCGGAAAGTATTTGCTCTATCGTTTTGTTAGATCGTGATGGGGTGCATTTGCGTGTTGGTGCGGTGCCTGGTTTACCGGATTTTTTTGCGAAAGCGATAGATGGATTGGCAATTGGAAATGGTATTGGTTCCTGTGGTCATGCAATGGCGACCGGACAAAGAACGATAGTTGAAGATATCGACAATCATCCTTATTGGTTTGCGTTTAGAGAATTAGCAAAGCGTGCGCGATTGGCTTCCTGTTGGTCGGAGCCGATACGTGCATCGAATAATCAGATTCTTGGTGCATTCGCGATTTATCACGCAAAGCCAGCGAAGCCTGAAGCTTGGCATTTGAGTATGCTAGAAATGGCCTCTCACTTTCTGGCGCTTGCTATAGAAAAAAATCGCACAGAAAGTAACTTGCGTAAGCTATCGCAAGCAGTCGAACAGAGTCCCAACATAATTATCATTACGGATATTGATGCAAAAATTGAGTATGTGAATCAAGCCTTTGTTAGCAAGACCGGGCAGAGTTTAGATCAAGTGCTTGGGCAACGTCCGAGCATTCTGCAATCTGGAAAAACGCCCTTGTTTACTTATGAAGAAATGTGGGATCATTTACGCAAGGGAGAAAGTTGGCAAGGTGAATTGATCAACCGTTACCGTGATGGTCGAGAACATATTGAATTAGCGCACATTTCTCCAGTGCGAGATGCCAATGGTGTGGTGACCCATTTCTTATCCTTGCAAGAGGATATTACCGATAAAAAACGTACCGAGGAACGAATTCAGTATTTGGCTCACTATGATGTATTGACGGGTTTGCCGAATCGGGTATTGTTGGAAGAGCGCTCGCAGTTTGCGATCAATTCGGCTAAACGTAAGGGTAGTAATTTAGCGTTGATATTTTTCGATTTGGATCACTTTAAAAATATCAATGACTCGTTGGGGCATAGCACTGGTGATGCACTCTTAGTTGAATTATCGCGTCGTTTGCGTGATGTCCTCAGAGAAGACGATATCATTTCGCGTCTTGGTGGTGATGAGTTCATCTTGCTGTTAGCGGGCGCAGATGAAGTTGGCGCTGAGCGTGTCGCGGAAAAATTATTGCAAACGGTGAGTCAACCTTATGTACTTGGTCAATACGATCTAAATGTGTCAGCATCAATTGGCATCGCGGTTTATCCAGGTGATGGTGAAGACCTAGAAACCTTGCTGCGTAATGCAGATACAGCGATGTACCGAGCCAAGCAAGATGGTCGCAATAACTTCCGATTCTTTACGCAAGAAATGCAGGCACGATCTGGACGTCATCTCGAGTTGGTGAATGCGCTACGTTATGCCTTAGAGCGTGATCAGCTACAAGTTTTGTATCAACCACAAATTCAATTGCAAACAGGTAAAGTGATTGGTGCGGAAGCCTTACTGCGCTGGCATCATCCTGAAATGGGTTCAATCTCACCAGCCGAATTTATTCCAGTGGCGGAAGAAACCGGGCAGATTTTGGCTATCGGAGAATGGGTATTGCGCACTGCCGTTTCGCAATTAGGTCAATGGCATGATGCCGGTTGGCGCGAATTGAGTATAGCGGTGAATTTGTCGGCAATTCAGTTTCGACATACTGATTTACCTGGAACGGTGTCGCAAATTTTGCGAGAGCTTGGCTTAGATGCGCAATTCCTGGAATTAGAATTGACGGAAAGTGTTGCGATGCTTGATCCACCTGCTGCAATTGCAACCATGAATGATCTACATCATCGCGGAGTCAGAATGGCGATTGATGATTTTGGCACAGGTTATTCATCCCTCAGTTATCTCAAGAAATTTCAGGTCTCTAAATTAAAAATCGATCGATCATTTGTACGAGATATCGGCACTGATCCCGAGGATAAGGCGATCATCAGCGCGGTGATCAGTATGGCGAAGAGTCTTGGCATGCGCACGATTGCCGAAGGCGTTGAAACCAATGAGCAGCTTGAGTTTTTACAAGCGCATCAATGTGACGAAGTGCAGGGCTACTTTTTTGCCCAGCCATTAGATGCGCTCAAGTTTCAAGAATTCTTGCAGGGGCGTGAAGTTATTTAGTTGTGCTTCTATCTATGCGCATGTATGTGCACGTATATATGCGAGATCGTTTAACAATGCTGAATCAGCATCGTTAGTCTCCGAAGCAAATACCAATATCGCGCCCAGTTTGCAAAGTATCTCCATCCAAGGGAACTGCTTTCATTCTGCCCGCGACCTCATCTAAGTTGACGTATTCAACATTCGGGAATGCCAGCGAAATCATAATGCCAGAAAAGCCTTGGTCCAATGCACGAACCGCCGCTGCGCCAAAACGCAATGCTGACAAACGATCGAAAGAAGTGGGGCTACCGCCACGCAGTAGATGACCAAGAACCACTGCACGCGCTTCTTTTCCAGTAAGCGCTTCGAGTTGGCGTACGAGTTGCTCACCTATGCCTCCTAAGCGTTCAACGCCACCTAGTTGCGCTTGTTCTTCTAGCACGCGTTGACCGTCTTTTGCGCGCGCGCCTTCTGCGACTACGACGATGCTGTAATGACGACCAGCTTTGGTGCGGGCATGAACTTTTTTTGCCACTTGCTCGATGTCGTAGGGAATTTCTGGGATCAAGATCGCATGTGCGGTGCTCGCCATTCCTGCATGTAAGGCGATCCAGCCTGCGTAGCGTCCCATCACTTCGACTACCATAATTCGGCGATGGCTCTCAGCCGTGCTATGCAAGCGATCAATGCAATCTGTGGCAAATGCGACTGCTGTGTCGAAACCGAAGGTGGTGTAGGTTTTGTCCAAATCATTATCAATCGTTTTCGGTACACCAATCACACGCAAGCCTTGTGCCAATCCACGTTGGTGCAACGCATGGGCGATGGTCAGCGTTCCATCACCACCTACACAAATCAATGCATCGACCTGCATCTGGCGTAGGTGTTGAATAATATCGTCGGTGCGATCAACTTCATATTCGCTACCGTCTGGATTTCTCATGACAAAACGCATGGGGTTGCCGTGATTTGTGGTGCCAAGCATGGTGCCGCCGAGATGGCTAATACCGCGCACTTGGTCTTTACTGATTTTGAATACGCCATCGACCGGAAAACGATCTGGTCGCAGAATGCCATTAAAGCCCTCGCGTATCCCAAAGCATTCCCAACCACGTTGTAATGCAGCGAGCACCACTGCTCGAATCACTGCGTTTAAGCCCGGCGCATCGCCACCGCCGGTGCTAATCGCGATTCGTCGAATTGGCTTGAGTGTTGTGGTTGGAAGAGGGCTATTATTCATGCAAACTCCAGATGCAAACGAAGTGGATTAATCTTTTTTACAGGTAGAGATACCGAACGGCAAATAAGCAGGGCAAATGCGTAAAGTACCAGTAAGGATAGGGATGATGCCGATGTAGCCCCACATGCCTATATAGCCTGTCGCAGCGCCTGCGATTAAAGCGACTCCGGCAATGATTCGAATTAGACGATCTGTAGTTCCGACGTTGACTTTCATAGCGCTCTCCTGATGAAGTAAAAAAACGAAAAGTGAAGCTCATTGATGAAAACAAATTTGATGTGTTGCGACTGTTTTGCTGATGCTCTTTTAGATGCTATTGAATGGAATCTTTAAGTAACTAATTCCATTTGCTTCCGCTGGTGGTAAATTGCCCGCTCGAATATTGATCTGCACCGCTGGTAAAATCAAGAGAGGCATATCGAGTGTCGCATCGCGCGCTTTGCGCATCGCAATGAAATCGGCTTCACTGATGCCATCATGTACATGAATATTGTTTTTCTTTTGTTGAAAGACGGTCGTTTCAAAACTAACTTCTCGTCCATTCGGCGGATAATCATGACACATAAAGAGTCGTGTTTCATCCGGATAGGACAAGAGCTTCTTAATCGATGCAAATAGCATTTGCGCATCGCCCCCAGGAAAATCGCAGCGCGCAGTCCCAACATCGGGCATGAACATGGTATCGCCAACAAAAATCGCATCGTCAATTTGATATGCCATGTCGGCGGGCGTATGACCGGGGACAAATAAAGCCTTAGCAGTTAATTCGCCGATATTGAAAATTTCATCTTCTTGAAACAAGTGATCAAATTGTGAGCCATCGACCGCGAATGCTGGTTCAAGATGAAAGATCTGTTTGAAAACTGTTTGTACTTGATTGATATGCGCGCCGATTGCGATTTTTCCACCGGCCGCTTGTTGTAAGTAATGTGCTGCGGAGATGTGATCAGCGTGGGCGTGCGTTTCTAAGATCCAGCTTAGCGTTAATTGCTGTTCTGTGAGTGCGTGTAGGAGTTTGTCCGCAGAAATCGTTTTGCTACGACCAGATTTGTGATCATAATCAAGCACAGGATCAATAATGGCAGCATGGCCACCAACGTGGTCGAAAACAAGATAGCTGACAGTGCAAGTGCTAGGGTCAAAAAAATTTTGTATCTGCGGTCTCATACTTTAATTGGATACTTTGATTGAATACGTTGATTGGTTTGAATGGGAATCGTGGCAGACAATCATAGCAAACCAGTTTTTGAATGCAAGACAAATTCAGTTATCTGCGTGTGAAACCACAGGCAATTGGCGTTCATTTGATTTTTCACATAGGATGAAAAACACATTTTCTTTGCTCGCTAGCGATTTGCTTGTCGCAATTTCTTTTCTAAGGTAATGTGACTTTTTGCAGTCACTTCTAATTACCACTTTTTTCTTCATGAGTTTATTTGCCTTATTTGTACTTCTATCGATCGGTTTGATGGTCGGTTTAATCATGGGGTTGACCGGCGCCGGTGGAGGCATGTTGGCCGTTCCAGCATTGGTCTATTCTCAAGGCTGGACCATGCAGCAGGCAACGCCAGTTGCATTATTGGCTGTCAGTATCGGGGCGATGATTGGTGCGATCGATGGTTTGCGACGTGGTCAAGTTCGGTATAAGGCGGCAACACTGATGGCAGTCGCTGGCGCACCGATCACGGCCTTAGGTGTTTTGCTGGCGCAGCAAATGTCACAGCGCGGCTTGATGCTGGCATTTTCATTGGTGTTGATGTTAGTTGTCACGCGATTGATTTTGCAAGTGCGTGCCGATGCTCGTGCAGCTCTTAGTGCTGCAGTAAAAAATGAAGCGCTGGCCATGGTCAACCAGCAAACGGGACGTTTTGATTGGAGTTGGTCAACTGCGGCGATCATCGGCCTTATCGGTGCTTGTGCTGGATTTGCGACAGGACTATTGGGAGTCGGTGGTGGTTTTATTATTGTTCCTCTATTGCGCCATTTCACCAACTTGACGATACAGAGTGCCGCTGCCACCTCCTTGATGGTAATTGCGTTAGTAGGTGCGGTAGGCGTAGGTTCAGCAGTGCTTCATGGTGTCGAATTACCTATAGTGCTTTCTTTATGGTTCGCTGCGGCTTCAATTGCTGGCGTGTTGGCGGGGCGTCGACTAGCGAATTTTCTTGATCCTAAAACGGTGCAATTGATTTTTGCTACGATGTTGAGCGGCGTTGCTATGAGCTTTCTCTTGAAGGCAGTTTGACGATTTGCTGAATTTAGAAGTGCTTCAATTGAGAAGAATTTATGCTGCTAAGAGATCTAATTCAAGAACATCAACATCAACTGGCACTATTGATTGGGAATGGCATCAATCGCTATAACAGTCGTGCAAATACCAACTCTTGGGATGCGCTATTAAGCACCTTGGCGAAAAGTAGCTTGCCAGAATTGAATGGCAAACTCCCTGAGGGAATTTCATTGACCGAGTTTTATGATGTGCTCGAGCTTGCTTCGCGTCGACCACTGAAAAATTCTCAAACATCAAAAAAACTACCAAGTTTGCAGCAGCAATTTTGTCAATTAATGGCGGATTGGAAACCTGCTGTTCAGCACCAAAGCATTACACGTTGGGCACGGCATTTTGCTTGTCCCATATTGACGACGAATTTTGAACATACGCTAAGTGAGTCAGTGCAGGCGCCCGCCTTTGTCACTAGTAAAAACGCGTTCACTGATTTTTATCCCTGGGAAACCTATTTCAGTAACAGTAAACTTGACCATCCTTGCGGCGGATTTGGAATTTGGCATATTAATGGTATGCAGAAATACCATCGTAGTATTCGATTGGGATTGACGCATTACATGGGCTCCGTCGAGAGAGCACGCGCGCGTTTGCACAAAGGCAGTAAACGCTTGTCTGCTGGTGGTGCGATCAATGACTGGGAGGGCGCGAACACATGGCTACAAATTTTGTTTCATAAGCCTTTACTGATTATTGGTTTGAATCTCGCCGAGAACGAAGTCTTTTTGCGTTGGTTGCTAATTGAACGCGCAAAATATCACAAAGATTTTCCTGATCGAGCACAAGCGGCATGGTATGTACATACACAGCATGAGCAGGATCTAGGTAAGTTGTATTTTTTAAAGGCGGTCGGTGTCGACAGTTTTTGTGTGCCTGATTACTCAAGCATTTATGATGCTTCAACTTGGCGACTCGAAGCTGACTGAAGTTCGTGTGACAACCGCGTTCGAAACTAGCTCAGGTTCAACTTTGTTGATTGTCCATGGTTGTTGGTCGTGAAGAGCGTCTTTGTGCAGACTAAAGATTCGTAGCAGCGGCTATCACTTTTTAGCTTGCAAGCCACCCAATAAAGAAGCTTGTGATTCCAATTGACGCGCCACATTGCCGCAGACGAGATCACATAAGGCATAAATCGATTCGTCCGCGATGCGGTAATACACAGCGGTGCCACGTCCCTCGCGTACCACCATGCCGTGTTTTGCCAGTGTTGATAAATGGCGAGAGACATTCGCCTGTGAACAGTCGCACGCGCTGGCTAAGTCGCCAACGTTTTTTTCGCCGTCACGCAAATTATTCAAAATCTTTAATCGCGTTGGTTCTGATAATGCAGAAAAGTATTGAGCAACGTGATTAAGCGCAAGTTCTGATAAGCCTTCCATAACCGAGCATGAATGATGTGTTGAAAGCAGCATGATACCTTCTATAATGAATTTTTGTCTATTTGCGCAAAAACTTAATTTACTATTTGCGTATGTACGCAAATAAGTATATTATGCGAAGTATCGGATAGCAATTAAATTTTTTTGGCTATTTTTAACTTTGATTTTTATGAAACTTGAGAGAGTCAACGCCATGACACCATTGATGACCATGAAGCTGCGTAGATCTGTTGTGCTATTTACCTTGATTGTTACTAGTTTGCTGCAAACGCAAGCCTTTGCACAAAAATCAACGTCACCCCAAGCGCCTGCATCGCCGGCAGGTAAATCGAGTTTGACATCGGTTGCCGTGAGAGCCGTGAATGCTGACGGTAATTTGAGTGCTGATGGCGTGGTCGAAGCTGTGCGCAACACCGTGATCTCCGCGCAAATTGCGGGTGCCATTGTGCAATTGCCGGTGCAAGCAGGCGATGTGGTCAAAGCAGGCCAACTTTTAGTACGTATGGATGCACGTGCTGCCCAACAAGAATTCTATGCAAGTAAGGCGCAAGTGGATGCAGCCAGAGCCAATCTCGCTGTCGCAGAAAAAGACTACGAGCGTCAAAAACTATTGTTTGAAAAAAATTACATCAGCCAAGCGCAATTAGATCGCGCCTTAGCGCAATTTAAGTCAGCCAGCGCGCAAGCGAATGCCCAAATTGCCCAAGCTGGCGCGGTGCAAACGCAGTCTGGCTTCTATACGATCAATGCGCCATATAACGGCATCGTCGCAGAAATGCCGTCAGCAGTCGGTGGAATGGTGATGCCAGGTAAACCAATCATGACGGTCTATGATCCCAAAGAATTGCGTGTGATCGTCACGGTGCCGCAAGCACGAGTTAGTCAATTGAAATCAGATCAGCATTTTCAAATTGAATTTCCTTCTTTACCTGCTGCACAGCGTTTTGTGAAGCCCAAAAAGATGACGGTCTTACCTTTGTCCGATGCCTCTACGCATACTGTGCAAGTCCGCTTCGACCTGCCCGCAGATATACAAGCGGTCAACCCCGGCTTGTTTGCACGCGTCAATTTCGCTTTGCAAGCCGAAACGAACGAAACGAAATCGGCAAGTGCCCAGCGTTTGTATGTGCCGCGCAGTGCGGTTATTCGTCGTGCTGAGTTGCACGCAGTGTACGTCATTAATTCCCAAGGAAAAGCAATTTTGCGTCAAGTCAAACCTGGCCCTGTGATGGCGAATGAACAGGAAATATTAAGTGGCGTGGCTGCTGGTGAGATGGTCGCGGTAGATCCATTAGCTGCGGCAAATGCGAGCAAACTTGTCGCTAAATAAGCTTGTACCTAAAGAATAAGGAGCGAATATGTCTGACATCGATATGATCAAAGCGAAAACTATGGGCGTATCTGGCCGGATTGCCGCATTTTTCCAAGCGTCGCAAATTACGCCTTTGCTGGCGTTAGTCGCTTTTCTACTAGGACTATTTGCGGTATTGGTAACGCCACGCGAGGAAGAGCCGCAAATTAATGTGACGATGGCGAATGTCTTGATTCCGTTCCCCGGTGCCTCAGTCAAAGATGTTGAGCAAATGGTGGCGATTCCTGCTGAGCAAGTCTTGAGCCAAATTGCCAATGTTGAACACGTGATGTCGGTGGCGCGTCCAGGTATCGCGATCATCACCGTGCAATTTGAAGTGGGCGTGCCACGTACCGAGGCCTTGGTGCGTTTGTATAACACCATTCATAGCAATCGTGATTGGTTGCCTGCCAATCTTGGCACCTTAGAGCCTTTGATTAAACCTAAAGGTATCGATGATGTGCCTATAGTCTCACTGACCCTGTGGAGCAAAAATTCAGAAACTGGTGCTGCCGCTTTAGAGAGCGTCGCTCATAGTATTGAAGCAGATATCAAACGTGTACCAGGAACGCGTGAAGTGGTCAGTATCGGTGGACCTGGACGCGCAATTAATATTGAGCTCGATCCATCCAAATTGGCAGCTAATGACTTAACCGTGATGGATTTGCAAGGTGCTTTGCGTGCAGCGAACTTGGGTTTGCCTAGCGGTGAACTAAGTGCGGGTAATCAAACTGTAGCGATTGAGGCGGGACCATTTTTGCGTGATGCGCAAAGTGTCGGTGAGTTGGTCGTCGCTGTAAAAAACAAGCGTCCGATTTTCTTGCAAGATGTTGCAAAGATCGAAGACGGTGCTTTACCAGCAAGTCGCTACGTGTGGCACGGCACTGCGGGAAAAGAGGCGGCTGAATATCCCGCTATTACCATCGCGATCACTAAAAAGCCCGGGCAAAATGCAGTTGAAGTAGCAAATGCGGTAATCGATCGCGTTGATACTTTAAAAAATGCGGTTATTCCAGCAGATGTTGAAGTTTCGGTCAGTCGCAACTATGGACAGACAGCAGACGATAAAGCGAAAAAGCTGATACAAAAACTCTTGTTCGCAACTTTGTCGGTGGTCGCCTTAGTGTTTATCGCACTTGGTCGTCGTGAGGCCGCGATTGTGGGTACGGCTGTGATCTTAACTTTGACGGTCACATTATTTGCTTCATGGGCATGGGGCTTTACGCTGAATCGGGTTTCGCTGTTTGCGCTGATTTTTTCTATCGGTATTTTGGTGGATGATGCGATTGTGGTGGTCGAAAACATTCACCGTCATCAGGCCTTATTCCCTCATAAGACATTAACAGAAATTATTCCAGGTGCGGTGGATGAAGTTGGTGGTCCAACGATTCTAGCAACGCTGACCGTCATCGCGGCCTTGTTGCCGATGGCCTTTGTTAGTGGTTTGATGGGCCCTTACATGAGCCCAATTCCTATCAATGCGAGCATGGGTATGCTGTTGTCATTGGCGATTGCCTTTGTAGTCACGCCTTGGTTAGCGCGGATTTGGATGAAAGAAGGTCACCATGCACAAGATGGTTTGGCGAGCAAATTAGAGCCGATTTTCCGTAAGATTTTCAAGCCATTTTTAGACGACAGTGCTGGTAGCAAAAATCGTAAAAAGCTCGGTCTTGGCGTGGCTGCATTAATTGCGTTGTCAGTCGCATTACCAGTGGTCGGTTGGGTGCAATTGAAAATGCTACCGTTTGATAACAAGTCAGAGTTCCAAGTCATTGTTGATATGCCTGCCGGTACGCCAGTGGAAAAGACCGCAGCGGTTTTGCGTGAGCTTGGCAATTATTTACAAACAGTGCCAGAAGTTAGTGATTATCAAGCGTATGCCGGCACTGCCGCGCCGATCAATTTTAACGGCTTGGTGCGTCAATACTATTTACGTGCGGGTGGTGAGGTTGGCGATATTCAAGTCAATCTCGTCGATAAAAGTCATCGTTCTGATAAGAGTCATGTGATCGCGACACGTGTGCGCCCGCATTTGCAAGCATTGGCGAAAAAGTTAGACCCAGATGCGAATGTCAAAGTGGTGGAAGTGCCACCTGGTCCACCTGTTTTGGCACCGATAGTGGCTGAGATTTATGGACCTAGCGATGTGGAACGTCGTCAAGTTGCTAAGCAAGTACGTGCTGTGTTTGAAAAAGCGGAAGGCATCGTCGACGTTGATGACAGCAGTATCTTGCATGCACCACGTAAATTGCTGATCGTCGATAGAAAGAAGGCTGCGCAATTAGGCATTGCGCAGTCCAGTATCGTCACGACTTTGCGTGCTGGTTTAGCCGGAGATTCCGCAGCCTATTTGCATGACCAGAGTAAATATCCAGTTGCTGCGAATTTGCACTTGCCGATTAGTGAGCAAGGCAATTTGGATACTTTGTTGTCCTTGGGAGTCAAGAACGCACAAGGCAGTATTGTGCCGATTCGTGAGCTTGTCACGGTCACCGATACCTTACGTGAGCAGCCTTTGTTTCATAAAGATGGTTTGCCAGTGAATTTTGTGGTGGCGGATATGGCTGGAAAAATTGATAGTCCGCTGTATGGCATGTTTAGTATGCGTGGAGAAATCGCCAAATTGGTAACGCCTAGTGGTGGCAAGTTAGAAGAGTTCTTTATTAGTGCACCGCAAGATCCGTATCGTGGCTTTAGCTTGAAATGGGACGGCGAATGGCAAGTTACCTATGAAACTTTCCGCGATATGGGCGCTGCTTATGCGGTTGGTTTGATTTTGATTTATCTCTTGGTGGTGGCGCAGTTTGGTTCTTACTTAACACCGTTGATCATCATGGCACCAATTCCTTTGACCATCATCGGGGTGATGCCTGGACATGCCATTTTGGGTGCGCAATACACGGCAACTAGCATGATAGGCATGATCGCTTTGGCCGGCATTATCGTGCGCAATTCGATCTTGTTGGTGGATTTTATTCATGTGCAAATTGCGGATGGTATTGCGTTTAAAGAAGCGGTAGTCAACTCTGCGATCACACGCGCACAGCCAATTGCCTTAACTGGATTAGCGGCGATGATGGGCGCTTTCTTTATTCTCGATGATCCTATTTTTAATGGCTTAGCGATCTCTTTGATCTTCGGCATTTTTGTTTCGACGTTGTTGACCTTGGTCGTGATTCCTTTGTTGTACTTCATGGCTTATCGCAAGAAGTATGAGGCGGTAGTTTAAAAGTCAGCTTAGTGCTTAGTTTAAAGAGCACTTGAAAAACGTAGTTTTAGTGGCGGTAGTAAGACAAGATCAAAAATTTTTTACGTGTTTATATTAAGGAGAAATAACATGACTTCATGGCAAATGGTGAGAGTGGTTGCTGGCGTATTTATTCTTTTGAGTTTGGCTTTGGGTATTCCAGGTAGCCCTATATTTATGAATCAATGGTTCTTGGCATTTACTGCTTTTGTCGGCGTTAATATTTTGCAGAGTGGGATTACCAAGTGGTGCTTGATGGAGACAATCATGCGTAAAGTTGGATTCAAGGCTGGCGATTAGGTTTGATTTTCGTATCCCTTTGATTGTTGATGATGCTGAGCGGTTTGTTGGTCGGGTGTGGCCCGACAGCCAATTACCTTTTTTGCTTCGCCAAAAAAGGTAATCCAAAAAAGGCGACCGTAGACTCGCCCTTCGGGTGCTTACGCTACGCTTCAGCATAATTTGTGCATTACAAAAAATGGGAAAGTGTTGAAACTCGCTTCGCTCAAACAACAACACTTTCTTATCCATTTTCTGTAAAGCACAAATTACATCATCTCAAACGGGGAACATCAAAACATAAACATCACCGTCGTTAAAATGGCGTCGCTTGTTTAGTGGTAGCCGTTCAATTTGATATGTACAGAATGAAAAGGAGCTAAACCGTGCATTTAGTTTGTCCTAGTTGCATAGCAACGAATCGTATTCCAGACGAGCGTTTGGGTGATGCGCCAGTCTGTGGCAAGTGTGGTCATGCTTTGATGGCGGCGCAGCCAGTGGCGATTAGTGAACAGGCTTTGCCAAAATTTTTATCTCATACCGAATTACCGGTATTGATCGATTTTTGGGCAGGGTGGTGTGGCCCTTGTCGCGCGATGGCGCCGCAATTTGAACAGGCTGCGCAGATGGCGCCGGATATTCGCTTTGTGAAAGTCGATAGCGATGCAGCGCCGCTTGCTAGTCAGCGTTATGGCATACGTAGTATTCCGACTTTGCTATTAGTCAAGGGTGGACGCGAGCTGGCGCGTCAAAGTGGTGTGATACCGGCTGCGCAAATTGTGGCTTGGGCACGGCAATATTTATAAAGAAGTTTTTAATGGTGTAGGTTGAATTGTATTGAATGGTATCGAATTAGGGTGAATGTTGATTAATCATATAAGGAGTAGACATGGCACATATTATTGTTCTCGGCGCGGGCACTGGCGGTATGCCAGCCGCATATGAGTTGCGTGAAAAACTCGGTAGTGCGCATCAAATCACGGTGATTAACGCTGTCGATTATTTTCAATTTGTGCCGTCGAATCCTTGGGTTGCTGTCGGCTGGCGTCAACGTGATGCAATCACCTTCGAGATCCGTCCTTATTTGGAAAAAAAGGGATCAACTTTATTGCCCAAGCTGTGACTGCTTTATCGCCAGAACAAAACGCTTTGACTTTGGCCGATGGCACAACTGTGAATTATGATTATTTAGTGATCACCACTGGGCCGAAGCTGGCTTTTGATGAAGTACCAGGTGCTGGTCCATTAAATGGCTATACCCAATCAATTTGCTCGATAGATCATGCAGAGCATGCCTATGCTGCTTATCAAAAATTTTTAGATGATCCGGGTCCTGCAATTATTGGTGCGATGCCAAGCGCTTCTTGCTTTGGTCCTGCTTATGAATTCGCTTTTATCTTTAGCACTGACTTGAAACGTCGTAAATTACGTCATAAGGTGCCAATTACTTATGTGACTAGCGAGCCTTATATCGGACATTTAGGCTTGGGTGGCGTGGGTGATTCCAAATCCATGTTAGAAAGCGAATTACGTAACAACGATATTAAATGGATTTGTAACGCGAAGACGACGCGGGTTGAAGATGGCAAGATGTTCGTCAGCGAAATGGATGAGATCGGCAATCTTAAAAAAGAACATGAACTGCCGTTCAAATACAGCATGATGTTGCCGTCGTTCCGTGGAGTTGATCCGATTGCTGCGGTGGAAGGTTTGTGCAATCCACGTGGCTTTGTGATGGTAGACGATCATCAACGTAGCAAAAAATATCCGAACATTTATTCTGCTGGTGTCTGTATCGCCATTCCGCCAGTCGAAGTGACACCGGTTCCGACTGGTGCACCTAAGACTGGTTACATGATAGAAACCATGATTACTGCGATTGTGCATAATATTGAGGCAGACTTAAAGGGCGAACCCGCGACCGCGAAAGGCAGTTGGAATGCGATTTGTTTGGCCGATATGGGCGATACGGGCGCGGCCTTTGTTGCCTTACCGCAGATTCCTCCAAGAAACGTGAATTGGTTTAAAAAAGGCAAATGGGTGCACTACGCCAAAATCGCGTTTGAAAAATATTTCATTCGCAAAATGAAGACCGGCAATTCGGAACCAGTGTATGAAAAATACGTATTGAAAATGCTAGGTATCGAACGCTTAGATAAGTAGCCAATAGGTATTAGGTAAGTAGAAGATAAGTTGTTTGATATTTCATAAAACGATACATCCCCCGCGCTCTGATTGGCGGGGGATTTTTTGTACTTGTCTTTATGCTAGGCATGCGCCAACTTTTCATGAGTTGATCGTGGAAATGGGCTTGTGGATTGATTAACTCGAATTGGCAAGTTTGAACTAAATATGCAGCAAGCGCTCTAAACGCGCTAAGCTAATGCCGTAATCCATCGCCGCATAGCGCAACCTCCAGTCGGTAATTCACTATAAGAAGGAATCCCATGTCACTAAAAAAAATCGCTCAAGCGGTCAGTCTCGCATTTTGTATTTCTGTCAGCGCTGCACCTATTTATTCTGCTTATGCGGCGACACCACAATCGGTTATTCCTGCGCATGCGCGCGCCGATAAAATTAGCACGCCTGCTTCTGTGCTTGGATATGAACTGGGCGAGTGGCATGCACGTCCCGAGCAATTGACTTCCTACTACCAGCTATTGGCAACGCAATCACCGCGGGTCAAAGTGCGTGTGGTTGGTTATTCGCATGAGCGTCGTCCGATTTTGAATGTGATTATCACCAGTGAAAAAAATCATCAACGTTTGAGCGAAATCGAAGCAGCACGCGGACGTGGTGAAAGCGATACCCCATTGGTTGTGTATCTTGGTTATAGCGTTCATGGTAATGAACCCAGTGGCGCAAATGCTGCACCGGCAGTGGCATGGCATCTCGCAAGTTCAATGGATAAATCTGTCAGTGAAATGTTAGAGCGTACCGTGATTGTGATTGATCCTATGCTCAATCCAGATGGTCTTGCGCGTTTCGCAAATTGGGCGAATAGCAATCGCGGTCAAACTTTGGTTAGCGATCCGAACACTCTAGAACATCGTGAGGGTTGGCCTAGTGGTCGAGGTAATCATTATTGGTTTGATTTGAATCGCGATTGGTTGTGGTTGCAACACCCTGAATCACGTGCGCACGTCGCTACTTTCCAGACGTGGCGCCCGCATGTGTTTGGTGATTTTCATGAGCAAGGCACGGATGCAACTTATTTCTTCCAACCTGGCGTGCCAACGCGTACCCATCCTTTGACGCCAGCGAATAATCAGTCCTTAACTGAAGCGATTGCGAAGTTCCATGCCCAAGCATTGGATGCGCGTGGTGAATTGTATTTTAGTCGCGAAGCCTTTGATGATTTTTATTATGGAAAAGGCTCTACCTATCCAGATTTGCAAGGCAGTGTTGGTATCCTGTTTGAGCAAGCCAGTTCGCGCGGTCATATTCAGGATTCGCGTAATGGTTTGCTAAAATTTGATCACACTATTGCCAATCAAATTACGACTTCACTTAGTACGATACAGGCAGCAGATGCGATTCGTGATCAATTGATTTCGCATCAAAAGAATTTCTATGATGAAGCGAAAAAAATGGCGCAGGCTGATCCTAATCGCGCCATGTTATTTGCGGCTGAAGGCAATCCAGCCCGATTGCGTGATTTCTCGAATTTGTTGAAGCAACACGGTATCGCGGTGCATCAGGTGAAGGGTAGCGTCACCGTCAATGGTCAACGTTACGATGCGCGCAATGCGATTGCGGTTCCGTTGAATCAGCGCCAAAGTCGTTTGTTAGAAGGGATCACCGAGTTGCGTACGCAATTCAAAGATAATACTTTTTACGATGTCTCTGCTTGGAGTGTCACCAAAGCGTATGACCTAGCGAGTGCTAAGAGCGCGGCTGATGTGATTGGTGATCCGGTGCAGGATTTGCCGAAAGCGAGTTTAAAAGCTGATTCGAATATTGCTTACGCTTTTTCATGGGTCAATGATGATGCTGCACCATTGCTGGCAGAACTAAGCCAAACTGGATTGCGCTTGCGCACAGTGACCAAGCCAATGCGCGTGCAAACGACCGAAGGTAGTAAGGATTTAGGTATCGGTAGTATCGTTATTCCAGTCGCGATGCAAAGCACTTCAGCCGCGAATGTGGCAGAGATAGTACGTAAAGCGACGGCTAATCACAGTGTTGAAGTGTTCGCATTAAGCTCGGGTGCTGGTAGTACGGGAATAGATTTAGGCAGCGCCAGTTTGAAAACGGTAGAGCGCCCGCGCGTGGCGGTGCTAACTGGTCAAGGCTTGGATTCGACTTCGGTTGGTGAGTTGTGGCATTGGATCGATACCCATTTGCGTTTGCCAGCAACCATGCTCAGCACAGATCGTTTAGCGTCAACGCAATTAGAACGCTACACACACATCGTGATGAGTGATGGTAGTTATCGTTTGTCCGACGAGGCTAACAAAAACATCGAACGCTTTGTGAAGCAAGGCGGCGTCATTATCGGTGTTGAAGGTGCTTTGAATTGGGCAAGCAATCAATCTTATTTGCAAACCAAGTTAGTGAAAGGCGATGCAGGTAAAAAATCGGATGCAGATAAGGCAGAGGATAAGAAGGCCAAAGAAGGACGTTTAGCCTATAAAGACCAAGATGCAAACGCCGCCAAAGATTTGGTGGCTGGCGTGATCTTTGAAACGGAAATTGATCGTAGTCATCCAATTGCCGCAGGCATTCCGCGCGATATCTTGCCAGTATTCCGTGGGCAGGCTGATGTGTACAAGTTAGAAGGGGATCGTTATGGCACGGTCGCTGCGTATACAAGTTCACCTGTGTTGAGCGGATATGCTTCGCCAGAAAACGCCAAGCGTATCGCTGGGTCAGCGGCAATCACGGCGCAACGTGTTGGTAGTGGTAGCGTGATTTTGGCAAGTGCAGCTTTGGGCTTTAGAAGCGGTTGGCTCGGTAGCCGTCGTGTGTTGGAAAATGCTTTATTCTTTGGAAAAGCATTTGAAAAAGCGCGCGCTGAAGGTGATGAGGCGCATGAGGATTAAATCGGCTTAGCTAGACTTTTTAAAAAATAGAGGGCAGATACATCGAGTATCTGCCCTTTGTCTTTTGTGCTTTCGTAATCAGTTATTTTTGTTTTGCGAAGTTAGCCAAGTTATTTAAGTTAGTGGCTGCGAACCAAAGCAATACGATTTAGTTGTTCTCGGCTGAGGCCGAGTTAATAATCCCTCCACCCAAACAAACATCGCCATCATATAAAACTGCAGATTGTCCCGGCGTGACTGCCCATTGTGCTTCTTCAAAATGCAATTGAAATAGCTCGTTATTGCCATTGAAACGACAAGCCATATCGGGTTGGCGATAGCGTGTCTTGGCTGACAGTTTCTCTAGATCTGGCGCATGTCCGGCGATCCAACTGACTTGTGCTGCTTCTAGCGAGTTAGATAGTAACCACGGATGATCATGACCTTGTACTGTGTACAGACGATTATTTGGCACATCTTTGCGCGCCACATACCAAGCATCACTGCTACCATCGGTATTTTGGTGTGACTTAATGCCGCCTATGCCTATACCTTTGCGTTGGCCTAAAGTGTAAAAACTTAAGCCTACATGTTGACCAATCACTTCTTCCTCTGCGGTGCGGATTTCACCCGGCGCGTACGACAAATAGCGATTCAAAAATTCTCGGAAAGGGCGTTCACCGATAAAGCAAATGCCAGTTGAGTCCTTCTTTTTCGCATTCGGTAAATTGATTTGTTCAGCGATTTTACGGACTTCAGTTTTGTTCATTTCCCCAAGCGGGAACAGCGTATTTTTGAGTTGAGCTTGATTTAAACGATGCAGAAAATAACTTTGGTCTTTGCTGGCATCGAGTGCTTTAAGTAATTGAAACTCACCATTGACTTCGCGTACGCGTGCGTAATGCCCTGTTGCGATGTAGTCGGCACCGAGCTTCATTGCATGATCTAAAAAAGCCTTAAATTTGATTTCTGCATTACACAACACATCGGGATTAGGTGTACGACCTGCTTGATATTCGCGCAGGAATTCTGCGAACACGCGGTCTTTGTATTCACTCGCAAAATTGACGGTTTCAATATCAACACCAACCACGTCGGCGACGCTGACTGCATCGATCAAATCTTCGCGCGTTGAGCAATATTCAGAATTATCATCGTCTTCCCAGTTCTTCATAAACAAGCCAATGACTTCGTAGCCTTGCTCTTTCAAGAGCCAAGCTGAGACTGAAGAATCGACTCCACCGGACATACCGATGACTACACGTTTTTTACTCATGAATATTCCTACTGATTTTTGTTACTGTAGTTATTACTGCAGTTATTACTTTAGCAGCGCGGGTTTCACCCGCCCTACGATTTATTTGCTTCTTCTCATCTAAGCTACAAGCCTGAGAAGGTGAATTCAAAATCGCTTGATGTCTTTTAATTTGCCGAATTCGTCACACTAGGATGCGTATACATCAAACTTAAAGGCGCTCTTTGTCCCGCCAGATAATCCTGTAAACACTTCAAAATTAAGGGGCTGCGATGCATCTCTTGGCATGCCAAAATTTCCTCATAGGTCATCCACAACGCCCGCAAAATACCGTGATCTAAAGGTCTATCATGCTGTGCGATCACTTTGCCACAAAATGCAAAACGCAAATACGTCACTTCTTTGCCTGAATTTGGTGAAATAAATTTCGACATATACGTGCCAACTAGCGCTTCCGGTACAAACTCATGCGCAGTTTCTTCCATAGTCTCGCGGATCACCGCTTGTTCCAAGCTTTCATTCGGATCAAGATGACCTGCCGCTTGATTCAGGTGTACTCCATCGGCTGTGGTTTCTTCTATCATCAAGAATTCTAGGCGCTCGCCATTTTGGCGCGGCACAATCGCGGCAACAGTGACAGAGGGTTTCCAAGTTTCAGACATAAGCGGTGCAAACAGTCAATCAAGCCAACATTTTACCCTTTTAAGCGTCTTTCTTAGCGCGAGCTAGGTCAAATCAAGATTCGAATTTACTAATAAAGATTCTATCTATAGGAAAATTCATCAGACTCGTTAGTAATTTTTAAATAAAAATGTAGTGTGCTTAGGCCCAAGCCATTTTTGCTTCTTATTCGGTAAAGCCTTGCCTGGTATGGGTTTGCGCAGATTTTGTTTGTCTTGCATTGGGAACCACTGTGCGCGGAAGTGGTGCAAGTTATTTCTTAGTAGCTCGCTTCAGTGTGCTTTTCTTGTGCCAGATTGGTGCGTTTTTCGTGTAATATCGTTGTCGAATATTAAATGTAAGATCCCTCCGGCAGTTCAAATTTGTATGCGGTTCGCAGTCGCTGGTAACAGCTTTGTAATTAGTTCAAGTGGCTTAAATCCTTGTCAGTTTTGGTTTTGTTTCTTGCTTTATCCAAGTAGGAAATTTCTGCGCAACATGGTGTACCTGAAGTCATCACTTTTGTCCTTGAACCTAAGGCTATCAACAATAAAAGGAGTTCTTTATGAAAATCGGCATTCCCGCCGAAACCCGGTCGGGCGAGACGCGCGTTGCGGCGACCCCAGAAACAATTAAGAAATATGTGAGTGCTAAGCACCAAGTTGTCGTACAAGCTGGTGCTGGTATTGCCTCCTCGATTACCGATGAAGCCTATCAAGCAGCTGGCGCGACGATAGGTACAGCTACTGATGCATTCGGCGCAGAGTTGATTTTGAAAGTGCGTGCGCCTTCGGTGGAAGAACGTGCGTTTATCAAATCGGGTGCGGTGGTAGTTGGTATGCTCAATCCCTTTGATGCAGACAACATCGCTGCGATGGCAGCGCACGGCATTACGGCTTTCTCTTTAGAAGCTGCGCCTCGGATTACACGTGCGCAGTCATTGGACGTATTGTCTTCACAGGCAAATATCGCGGGCTATAAAGCCGTAATGTTGGCAGCGAATACTTACCAACGCTTTATGCCAATGTTGATGACAGCAGCGGGTACGGTAAAAGCGGCGCGTGTCTTGATTATGGGAGTCGGTGTTGCGGGTTTGCAAGCGATTGCGACTGCCAAGCGGTTAGGTGCGGTGATCGAAGCGTCCGACGTGCGTCCTCCAGTCAAAGAACAAGTCGAATCTTTGGGGGCAAAATTTATCGACGTGCCTTACGAAACTGATGAAGAACGCGAAATCGCCAAAGGAGCAGGCGGCTATGCGCGTCCTATGCCTGCCGCATGGATGGCACGTCAAGCCGCGTTGGTGCATGAACGTGCGAAGCAAGCCGACATCATTATTACCACTGCCTTGATTCCGGGCCGCAAAGCACCGATTTTGATCTCTGAAGAAACGGTCAAGGCGATGAAACCGGGTTCTGTGATTGTGGATATGGCAGTCGAGCAGGGCGGTAATTGTCCTTTGTCTGAACTAAATAAAACTGTCACGAAATACGGTGTCCACATTATTGGTGAGCCGAACTTAGCGACTTTGGTGGCTGCCGATGCTTCTGCATTGTATGCCCGCAATATTCTCGATTTCTTGAAATTGATTATCGACAAAGAGGCAAATTTAGCGATCAACAAAGAAGATGAAATCGTCGTCGCTACCATGATGTGCTCTGGTGGCGAAGTGTTGAAGAAATAAATTTGAAAACGATGAGAAGCATCTCAAACGCGAAAATCTAGAGAAGTGCGAGGGAAGTTTTGATTCGCTTTTTATCAATCAGTTTTAAATAGAAGTTTTGAGGAAATTATGCAAAGAAATATGTTACGCGCCAAGATTCATCGCGTTTCTGTAACACAATGTGATTTGAACTATGAAGGTTCATGCGGTATCGACGAGGATTTGCTCGATGCAGCCGACATTAAGGAACATGAACGGATCGAACTCTACAACATCAATAATGGCGAGCGTTTTGCTACTTACGCGATTAAAGGAAAACGCGGCAGTGGTGAAATCTCTCTGAATGGTGCGGCAGCTCGACGCGTACAGTTGGGTGATTTGATGATTATTTGTACCTACGCACCGATGGAAGATGAAGTCGCAGAAAACTTCAAACCGAAAGTCGTGTTCGTCGATGCGAAGAACAAAATCACTAGCTTGAAAGAATATTGATTTGCAGAGATTTTCAGATGCGATGAAATAAGAGAATTACTGAAGTTTAATGCGGTTTAGCTAAGCTCGATACAACAAGGCGTCATTCCCGCGAAAGCGGGAATCCAGTGGCGTAAAGGCTCAACGACGCTGGATCCCTGCCTACGCAGGGATGACGGCGGCGAAGAGAAAATTTATCTGAACAGCATTGCAACTGAAGTCCCTTTTAACGTAAATAAAGAGAGAACGTCATGGATGTAGTAAGTCATACACTCACTAATTTGATCATTTTTGTACTGGCAATTTATGTCGGTTATCACGTGGTCTGGACCGTAACACCCGCATTGCACACGCCTTTGATGGCGGTGACGAATGCGATCTCGGCGATCATCATTGTTGGTGCGATGTTGGCAGCAGGCTTAACCGAAGGTGCGCTAGCCCAAGTGATGGGAACACTGGCGGTCGCACTAGCCGCGGTCAATGTCTTCGGTGGCTTCTTAGTCACCCAGCGGATGCTAGAGATGTTTAAGAAAAAAGAGCCTAAAGCGCAGGCTGAACAGAAGGAGGGCAAATAATGAGTATGAATCTCGTTACGATGCTCTATCTAATTGCATCGGTTTGTTTTATTCAAGCGCTTAAAGGTTTATCGCATCCATCAACCGCTCGTAAAGGCAATGCCTTCGGAATGATAGGGATGGCGATTGCAGCCTTCACTACAGTGGCGCTGATCGTTAAATTGAAAAACGAAGCAGGTGGCGCTGGTTTGGGTTATGGCTTGGTGATACTTGGTATCGTGGTTGGTGGCGGTATTGGTGCCACTTTGGCGAAGCGCGTAGAAATGACCAAAATGCCAGAGTTGGTGGCAGCGATGCATTCCTTGATCGGTTTGGCTGCGGTCTGTATCGCGGTTGCTGTTGTGGCAGAACCATGGATTTTCAACATCACGACACGTGATGCGGCGATTCCATTTGGTAACCGCATCGAATTATTTATCGGTACTTTCGTCGGTGCAATCACTTTCTCAGGTTCGGTGATCGCCTTTGGTAAATTGTCTGGTAAATACAAATTCCGTTTGTTCCAAGGCGCGCCAGTTAGTTTCGCTGGTCAACACATGTTGAACTTGGTGTTGGCGATTGCGATGGTTGGTTTGGGTTTAGTGTTTTGCTTTGATGGTGACGTGGCTCCCGCATGGACGCCATTCATCTTGATGACAGCGATTGCGTTTGTGTTGGGTGTGCTCATCATCATTCCGATTGGCGGCGCAGATATGCCAGTCGTGGTGTCGATGCTGAACAGCTACTCTGGTTGGGCAGCAGCAGGGATTGGCTTCTCACTCAATAACTCGATGTTAATCATTGCTGGTTCCTTAGTTGGTTCGTCTGGCGCGATTCTGTCTTACATCATGTGTAAAGCGATGAATCGTTCTTTCTTCAACGTGATCTTGGGTGGTTTTGGCGGCGCAACAGCAGAAGCAGCAGCGGGCGGTGGCGCACAACGCACGGTTAAATCTGGCTCTCCAGATGACGTTGCATTTTTGTTGGGCAATGCAGAAACGGTGATCATCGTTCCAGGCTACGGCTTAGCGGTAGCACGTGCGCAACATGCATTGAAAGAGTTAACAGAAAAACTCACGCACAAAGGCATCACAGTGAAGTACGCGATTCACCCAGTGGCAGGTCGTATGCCTGGTCACATGAACGTCTTGTTAGCGGAAGCCGAAGTCCCGTATGACCAAGTGTTTGAGATGGAAGATATCAATAGCGAATTCGGGCAAGCTGATGTGGTCTTGGTGCTCGGCGCGAACGACGTTGTGAACCCTGCCGCAAAAGATCCCAAATCGCCGATTGCTGGTATGCCGATTCTTGAAGCGTATAAAGCGAAGACGATCATCGTCAATAAACGTTCTATGGCTTCTGGTTATGCTGGTTTGGATAATGAGTTGTTCTATATGGATAAAACGATGATGGTGTTTGGAGATGCTAAGAAGGTGATTGAGGATATGGTGAAGGCTGTCGAATAATCAGCTTTTTTATGTTTTGACTGCTTGTGAAAAAGCCCGCATGATCTTTGAATTTTGCGGGCTTTTTGTTATTTCGTGTTCTACGAAGTAGGTTTTCTAACTAATATCTCGCGATCTGTGTGTGTATATGTGAATTCCAATTTATCGTCAGAAAATTGCTTAAATTTACAAATGCTGAATCTTCCCGTAGATGGCCAATAGCAACAAAAATCAAGCGTTAATGTTTCAGCATTCCAATTGATTTTAAGGACATCACCTTTTTCAGAATCATAGGAATCTATTGCTGCCACTGAATAGCCATTTTTTGTTTCGCTGATAGTGTATTCAATACAAGATAAGGTTTCCTGTTGATCTATCCAAGTGCCGATGATGTCAATTTTATTTTTGGAACTCATATTTATTACAAAGTCTAAGTTTTCTATTTGATTTATTTTGTGTGAAGTTACAGGTGCAATTAGCTCAGCGTGACTGGACGCATTGAATTAAATGCTACTGGCGCTCTTAATCTTTTATGTCTCCATAGCCCAGAACAACGTTTTGATCTTGCGTGCTTACATTATTGATTTTAACCTGAGAGGTTTTGCGCTGATTGCGTAAAAAAGAATGGAGTACAAATGCTGTCACAATTGGGATGAACCAAATTAAGGTGATTTGAACCAGTCGTTGCGCTCTCTCATATTCCTCTGCACGATAAATAAGAAAGGATACAAATATCTGATAAATGATAACTAGTACAAAAAGTGTATAGCTTAATTGAATCATGTGTAACTCAGATTTCTTATTGGCACTGCAAATAAGATGCAATTAGCGCAGCCTAATCGTACGTGCGTCACAAGTCAATTACTGTTGGTCAATTTAGCTCAGTTTAGTAGGGTGGGCAGGCCTTCTTGCCCACGCTCTGAGCCGATTAATTGTGAGCAGGCCTCGAATTTTAATAAGAATATTTGCTCACAAACAGTCTCATCGTTGGTAGGTCGGGAGTGGCCCGACAGCCACTCACTTTCTTTGCTTCGCCAAAGAAAGTAAGCAAAGAAAGGCGACCACGCTGCCACTGGCCTTCGGCTTCCCAATTATGCAAGACAAAAAATGGGAAAGCTTCGAAACTCGCCTTC
The DNA here is from genome assembly GCF_018139645.1 of Affinundibacterium baiyunense. Classification (GTDB taxonomy): domain Bacteria; phylum Pseudomonadota; class Gammaproteobacteria; order Burkholderiales; family Burkholderiaceae_D; genus Undibacterium; species Undibacterium baiyunense. Next base: position 292,404 of record NZ_JAGSPM010000004.1, on the reverse strand, counting down.
GGCTCAAACAACGAAGCTTTCTTTTTCCATTTTCTGTCCTGCACAATTGGCAGTGTCAGAAGTGGGTGAAAGTCAAAAGCAAAGTCAAAAACAACAGCAAATCAAACAGTATCGATCGTAAATTGATTCAATTAGGCTAGAAAAATCGAGGCGTCATCCCTGCGTAGGCAGGGATCCAGTGACGTTAGGCTTTTAAGTCACTGGATTCCCACCTTCGTGGGAATGACGATTCACGCATCGAGGCGTAGCAGAGAGAGATCATAGTATCAACGGACTTTGATTTTTTCGATTAGCAGTTGATGGTCGTTGTTTTTGAATTTTCTTTTGACTTACCCCCGTTTGAGACGATGTAATTTGTGCTTCACAGAAAATGGATAAGAAAGTGTTGTTGTTTGAGCCGAAGGCGAGTTTCAACACTTTCCCATTTTTTGTGAAGCACAAATTATGCTGAAGCGTAGCGTAAGCACCCCGCAGGGGCGAGTCTACGGTCGCCTTTTTTGGATTACCTTTTTTGGCGAAGCAAAAAAGGTAATTGGCTGTCGGGCCACTCCCGACCTGTGAATGATGAGCAAGTGAAAAAGCGAATAAGAGCACTAACAACTTAAACCAAAAACTTCCCCACCTTAGCCTTTAAAATAGTAATCAACACCGGATCCATATACTCATATTCATCAGGAATATCCAAACAAATAATCCGCTTATTGCTTAGATACGATCTGAACTTCTTTGACAATTTATTGCGATGCGTTTTCTCCATGACGAAGATGATCGTCGCCCAGGCAATTTGTTCCGAGGAGAGTGGGGTCGTCGCATCGTTACCTAAGCCAGCGGAGTCTGTTTCCACGTCTGGCCAAGACGCGAAAACTTGTTCCGCTGTCGGGCTGCGGAGTCGGTTTTGGGTGCAAATAAAGAGCGCTCGTTTCATTTTTCTTTAAATCAGATTTTTGATACAGATGATTAATGTCATTATTTTTCTATGCTTGTGCTTCGTAAAGTTCTTCTCTTAAGGTCAGTTATTTAGATTCGCGCAAAATTCTTAATTGCTCGCTCAACCATAATTTACTCTCGACCGCGTGCGTATTACCACACTTCACTAAATAAGCTTTGCCGCTATAACTACTGGTTGAAGCGCCTAGTTTGATGAAGTCTTCGGTCGACTTGAGCATGTTTTTTCTTTCTAGGTAATCGAGTTTTTTGCTCAAGTGGGTTTGTGCCTCAGCGCCCGAATACCAACTGCCATTGCGGTTGAATTGGCAGCCAGAGTCCAGCAATCTTTTCAGAAGAACTTGAATTTCGGTACGTGTGGTTGTCGGAGTCTGCGTTGCCTTGCTCACTACTGATGAGCAAAGCGTAACAAGGAAGGGCAAGAAATAGACTAAGCGCATGGTTGGTGATTCACGTTGTCATTGGTCGAAGTTGTTGATTGTAGTCTGTAATCACTTGGTTTTGTGACCCGATTTGAAAGGCGCGAGTTTGCCTCAAGTATTTCCTATTTATGTTAGATTGAAATTCTTTTAAAGCAGAATGAAAGCTAAAACATGAAACCAAATTGCCAGAGTCTTGTGCGCAACCTGCTAGCTTTTGTCGTCGCTTGCGTCATTTGTGCTGGCAGTCATTTGGCGAACGCCGCAGACCGGTATGTGATTGATAGCACGCATACCTATTCGATATTTGAATACATGCACTGGGGTCTATCAGTGCAGCAAGGGCGTTTCGATAAGAATTCGGGTTCGATTGAATTGGATGAGGAAAAGCGCGTCGGCAAAGTCGATTTGCTTATTGATGCGAACTCGGTCAGCACGGGTACCAGCTTGTTTGATACGGCGTTGCGCTCCGCTAGCTTTTTTGAGACGGACGTCTACCCTAATATTCAATTCAAATCCGAGAATTTGGTGTTTGATGATGCCAATAAGGTAATTGCCATCGAGGGCGATTTGACTATCAAGGGAACGCGCAAAAAAGTGCGATTTGAACTTACGCATTTCCACTGTCGTTTTATGCCGCTTTATTTTAAAACAGCATGTGGCGCAAATGGCTACGCAAAAATCTTGCGTAGCGAATTTGGTTTAGGTCGTTATGCGCCGTTTGTGAGCGATGAGGTGACGCTGCGTTTTGCGATTGAGGCGATTAGGGAGTAATAGATTAAGGAGTAAGACTGCGTAAATGTGCTCAGTATCAGGATTCACGCGAGTATCGGCGCTTTTGTTAGATAGTCTTAATGAAACTGTCGCAATGATTGATTTTGCCGAATACGTTGAATGATCTTGTCGACGTTTCCTGCAACACTACCGCCTTCGCATATAAAGTCCCAAGCTAGACTACTGTGATGTTGGTTGACACCTTTGTTGTTGAAGCTATCCCATTCGTTGCGACGAGAATTTGACCAACTGCCGTCGGCGCGACCAAATGCGAATAAGCGTTTTTGGTTGGTATCACAGCGCAAGCCCTCGTAGCTGATATTCTTGGCTCCTGCTTGACTGTTGGATACCAGCGTAAATCGTATACTGCCATCGGTCACGATGCTAATCGATTCGCTATCGATGAAGAAAACCTGATTGGCATTACTGTAGAAGCGTAAGAGATTTTCTGATTGCGGCGCAGCTGGCAGTATTACAGGACTATCCGCCCACAGTTTGACTACTTTATCTTCTTCATCCTGCGCATAAGTAGTCGTAGCGACAGAAACGCACAAGCACAAACCGCAGAAACGTAAGAGCTTCTTAAAATCAAGCTGGAAAGTTGTGGTGTTTGTGCGTGCGTACATAATCAGCTTTCGGTTTTTGGTGAGTCTATCGCTGTGTTAGGTGTTTTAGGTGTTTCTGTTCCACTCGTCAATTGCAGTTCGACTTGGATTTCGATATTCGTTTGAATAACTGTGCCCACATTCGCTTGGCTAGCATCTACTTTGTTTTCTTGATGTCGGCGTTTGTGATGATAGGGCTTGCGTTGTCCATCTTGACGATGAATGAAGCGAGATAGCTCTTGCAATGCCATTTGATACACGCCACGCTTAAATTCAATCACCGTATCGAGCGGCACCCAATAATCATGCCAACGCCAAGCGTCAAATTCAGGATGCGTGCTTGCGCGCAAATTAACATCGCAATCGCGTCCAACCATGCGCAATAAAAACCAAATTTGTTTTTGCCCGCGATAATGACCACGGATTTCACGTTTGATAAAGTGATCTGGCACTTCATAGCGCAGCCAGTCTCGGGTGCGCCCCAAGATCTTGACATGCTCAGGAAGCAAGCCAGTTTCTTCTTCAAGCTCGCGGAACATGGCTTGTTCCGGCGATTCGCCGTATTTAATGCCGCCTTGTGGAAACTGCCAAGAATGCTCGCGCACCCGTTTACCCCACCAGACTTCATTATTGGCGTTCAGCATAATTATGCCTACGTTAGGCCTAAAGCCTTCACGATCCAACATGGTATAACCCCAATTATTTCTTGGGAAATAATTAATATCTGTTCAGGATGAGCGCGTTTTATCTGATTAATTCAATAGTAAAACTATGTCTGTAAAAAATCCGCTTCGGTCAATATCGGCGAAATTTTTTGTGTCCCTAAACAAATGATCAAGTATTCCCAAACGTGGTCAGGGCACATTCTTTATTTTGAGAGGCGAAGTTTTTTTAGCTGAAAACTTGGAGATTTGCCGAAAATTCCGATCAAAACACCAGTTCAGACGAAAAAAATGCAATTAAGCCGTCGAAACCATCATCAAAAATGCAAAGAGTGAGCGCATGAGCCAGCATATCCTTTAAAATTGAGCTGATTATAACCTAGGACTTCAACAAAAAAGTTCCTGCGTTGTTGTTTCAAAAAATCCAATGTCGGAAGTCTGCTCAAGGCGCTACGATTTTGTTTAGTTTGATCCTAGTTTGAAGCTATTCCTAAACCTCAATTATTGAAAAGAAACAATTCATGCGTGCCACACGGTTTTTTATTTCTACTTTAAAAGATGCTCCTGCTGATGCTGAAATCGTCAGCCACAAATTAATGATGCGCGCTGGGATGATTAAACGTCTCGGCTCCGGGATTTATAACTACATGCCCATGGGTTTGCGCGTGATTCGTAAAGTGGAAAAAATTGTGCGAGAAGAGATGGATCGTTCTGGTGCGATTGAAATGTTGATGCCCGTGGTACAACCAGCTGAGTTGTGGCAAGAGACTGGTCGTTGGGACAAGATGGGCCCTGAACTCTTGCGTGTGAAAGATCGTCATGGACGTGAATTTGCGATTCAACCGACCTCAGAAGAAGTGATTACCGACGTTGTCCGTTCAGAATTGAAGTCATATCGCCAGTTGCCGATTAACTTCTATCACATCCAAACGAAATTCCGCGATGAACGCCGCCCACGCTTCGGTTTGATGCGCGGTCGTGAGTTCACGATGAAAGACGCTTATTCTTTTGACCGTGATTTGGATGGCTTGAAAAAATCTTATCAAACCATGTATGACGCTTATATCCGCATCTTTAATCGCTTCGGTTTGCAGTTCCGTGCAGTAGCTGCTGATAACGGTGCGATTGGCGGAACTGGTTCGCATGAGTTCCACGTGATTGCCGAAACGGGTGAAGATGCTTTGGTGTATTGCCCAACGTCCGATTACGCAGCGAACATGGAAGCCGCAGAAGCTTTGTCGTTATACAGCGAGCGCCAAGCGGCAACACAAGCTTTAACGAAAACGACAACCCCAGGCAAAGCGAAGTGTGAAGACGTTGCCGAATTATTGAATATTCCTTTGCAAAACACGGTCAAGTCGATTGTCTTGACGGTAGAAACCGAAGAGAAAGACAACGTTACAAAACAAGTCTGGTTGTTATTGTTACGCGGTGATCATGAATTGAATGAAATCAAAGCGAGCAAAGTGCCGGGTTTGGCGAACTATCGTTTTGCGACCGAAGAAGAAATCCTTGAACACTTTGGGACTAAGCCAGGTTATCTCGGCCCAGTGAACACCAAGTTGCCAGTGAAAGTAGTGGCGGATCGCACCGTGGCGATGATGGGCGATTTTGTCTGTGGCGCGAACGAGGAAGATTTCCACTTCACTGGCGCAAATTGGGGGCGTGATTTGCCTGAACCTATGGTCGCTGATTTACGCAATGTGGTTGCCGGTGATCCGTCGCCAGATGGCAAAGGCGTGTTGGCGATCCAGCGCGGTATTGAAGTTGGTCACGTGTTCCAATTAGGGACTAGCTATTCCGAAGCGATGAAAGCGACTTTCCTCGATGAAAATGGCAAGCCACAAACGCTGCAAATGGGGTGCTACGGTATTGGTATCACGCGTATCTTGGGTGCTGCAATTGAACAAAATTTTGATGACAAAGGCATCATTTGGCCAACAGCGATTGCGCCGTTCGAAGTTGTCATTTGCCCTATGGGAATGGAAAAGAGTCCTGCAGTTAAAGAGCAAGCAGAAAAACTCTACGCTGATTTATTAGCTGCTGGCGTTGATGTATTGTTGGATGACCGTGATTTGCGTCCGGGTTCGATGTTTGCGGATTGGGAATTGATCGGCGTACCGCACCGTGTTGTGATTGGAGATCGTGGTTTAAAAGAAGGCAATTTAGAATACAAAGGTCGTCGCGATGCAGAGGCAAGCAATGTCGCAGCGACTGAGATGTTCAATTTCCTCACGGCTAAACTGCAGATGAAGTAAGTTGCGCATGAATTTGTTGAAAGTAGTGAGAACGCGAGTTTGTTTATTCAAGAAACAAACTCGCGTTTGTTTTTTTGTTCTGCTGTTTGGCTTGACCCAAGTCGCCGTTGCGGGAAATCAGAAAGAAGAAGCAATTGCGGATTCTGTCAGATTGGCATTAGCAAAACTGGTGGCAGACCCAAATCCGCCCAAACCGACATTCGAGCGAATTGAAGACCGTATTAAATACTTGCACTGGTTGGGTGAGATGTCGGATCGCTTAAAACGTCGTATGCCAGATAAGCAGACGCGTATCGAATTTCTAGAAACAGTGTGGTACGAATCAAAGCGGGCCGGTTTGGATACCGGCTTGGTGTTGGGTCTGATGCAAGTCGAGTCTGGATTTAAAAAATATGCGGTTTCGATTGTCGGTGCTCGCGGATATATGCAAGTGATGCCATTTTGGTCGCGCGTGATTGGTGATGGTGATCCTAAAAAACTGTTTCAAATGCAAACCAATTTGCGCTATGGTTGTTCGATTCTTCGTATGTACATCGACATGGAAGGTGGCAATTTGTTTTTGGCATTAGGGCGATATAACGGTAGTCGCGGGCGTGCAGAATATCCAAATGCAGTGTTGGCAAATTGGAAGAAGTGGGAGTTTAAGGAATAAGAGTCGTAATGGCATGGTCAAATTGAAGCGTTTGAATGAGTGGAAATTTTAGATACAGGACATGAGCATGAAAAAAATATATTGGGCTATGTGGCTTGCTTTGAGTTTGTTGAGCGCGCAAGCGTGGGCGTTTCAAACAATTTTTATGGTGCGACATGGCGAGAAAGTCGATGAGAGTCGCGATCCTGAATTGAGTGCGCAGGGCAAACAAAGGGCATTAAATCTGGCCAATATCTTGCGTGATGCAGAAGTCAAACGTATCTATGTGACCGAATTTCAACGCACTCAAATGACCGCAGCACCATTGGCGCAAAGCGCACAACTCAGCCTTAACCAATACGCCGCCAAGGAATCACGTGCTTTTGGAAAACAAATAGCTTCGACAGAGGTAAATACCTTGGTAGTAGGGCATTCGAATACCTTGCTTGATATCTTGCAAGGATTGGGAATACAAAATGCAAAGACTGTTGCCGACGATGAGTACGATCGTTTAATTGTCGTCCATTTAAATAAAAATGCTGCACCGACTTATACCGTTTTGCGTTACTAGAAGTTCTTTTTAATGTTTTAAATTAGCTGAGAGCGTAGTGAAGAAGGCTAGGCTCGTTGCTGATGGCTATGATCAGTATGCTATGGAGCGCGATGCTCAAGTAAATGATCAGTGTAAATAGGAATTTTTTGGTTTTGTGTCTGAGTAATTGTTGAGCGATTAAAGCTCCTAGTGCACCGCCGAGTAAGCAGCTTAGATGCAAGTTGAATTCGGCAATTCTACGTTGTTGCGTTCGTGCTGCCCACTTATCCCAGGCAAAAAGCGCAAAACAAATCAAATTCGCGACTGAATAATATAAAACGGTGTTCATCATTTTTTTAGTCGATTTGCATTCTCTATAAAAACGCGCTTGGGCATTATTGCGCTTTTCATTGTTTAAGACGAGTCATCTATTTTAGGCGAAGTGCTGAGGCTAAGTAGTTGAATTTACTTTGATTTGTTCAGGCTTATTAGGCTTTGTGTTGCGCCTAATTTGAGTTCTTAAGGCCATCTGCGGTCTATATTCACATGTGTCGAGTTAGGCAATTTTGTCTTCTTCGCACGCCAAATTCAGTTAATTTAGCGCATAAACTTGTCGCAAAATTTGGGAAAACCGCGCAGATGTTGTATCCTGTAGGATTGAAACAACGGCGTTAAGCCCATTATGCAAGAGCACTCTAGTAAGGTCAGATCAGCTGACCTTAAACCACATAGGTCATTGTTTGAACGATTGACCGCCTTAATTTCTCCTGAACCCGAAAACCGCGAAGAGCTGTTAGAAGTTCTGCACGACGCGCAAGAACGTAATTTGATTGATGCCGATGCCTTGGCAATGATCGAAGGGGTTTTCCAAGTTTCCGATTTATCCGCCCGTGATGTCATGGTGCCGCGTTCGCAAATGGATGTGGTTGATATCTCCAAACCCATTGCCGAATGGATGCCAGAAGTGCTAGAAACCGCACATTCGCGTTTCCCTGCAGTGGATGGCGATCGCGATAAAGTTGTCGGCATTCTGTTAGCGAAAGATTTATTGCGTTATTACGCTGAAGAGAGTTTCGATGTACACAAGATGTTGCGTCCAGTTGTGTATATTCCCGAATCTAAGCGTTTGAATATTTTGTTGCGTGATTTCCGTGCTAATCGTAATCATATGGCGATGGTGGTCGATGAGTATGGCGCGGTCGCGGGCTTGATTACGATTGAAGATGTGTTGGAGCAAATTGTCGGAGATATCGAAGACGAGTACGATTTCGATGAGGAAGAGGACAATATCATCGTCTTGGAAAATCAAGGCAACGGTAAACGCTGGCGCGTAAAAGGCTTGACTGAAATTGAGCAGTTCAATGAAGTGATCGGTACCGAGTTCACTGATGCCGACGCGGATACGATTGGCGGCTTTATTACCAATCATTTACAACGTGTTCCGCACAAAGGTGACGAGTTTAGTATCGGCCAATTACATTTTGAAGTCTTGCGAGCAGATGCGCGTCAGGTGCAAATTATTTTGGTTGAAAAGCGCAGCGCTAACTATAGTTCGGAAGAATAGATCGGCATGTTCGCTGTTAATACTTGGTTGCAAAAACTTTCAGTGCCACGAGCTAGTCTCGTGGCATTGCTATTAGGAGGCATGAATGTTTTATCATTCGCGCCTTTTTTTGTTTGGCCTTTGCAGTTTGTTACGCTTGCACTGCTGTTCTCTATTGTACTGCTTCATCATGAGTGGAATAAGAAGCAGTTATTTGTCGTCAGTTTTAGCTACGCTTTTGGCATGATGTTTAGCGGTGTTAGTTGGTTATTGATTGCGATGACGCGCTATGGCGGCATGGCTTGGATTTTGGCAATCATTGCGCTCGCCTTTTTGGCTAGTTATATGGCGCTTTTTCCGACGTTGACTTTGTTGTTTGCGCGTAGCTTACGGCGTCGTTGGTCTATCCCGAATTCGGTCTTACTATTATTGGTGATTCCTGCATTGTGGGCGCTCTTTGAATACCTGCGCGGCTATTTGATGACAGGTTTTCCGTGGCTGTCTTTAGGCTATGCGCAAGTTGCTAGTCCGTTAGCGGGCTTCGCGCCAGTGCTGGGTGTTTATGGTCTGAGTGGGATCGTTTGTTTGATTGCAGGCTGTGTCAGTTTGTTTGTGTTGAAAGCCTCAAGACGCAAACGTACTGCTGGTTTGGCTTTGTTGTCAGTCGTGTTTGGCCTTGGTTTCGGTTTGCAAAATATTGCATGGACTAGTCCGCATGGACAGCCTTTGAGTGTTCGTTTAGCGCAAGGTAATATCGATCAAGGCGTTAAATTTGATGCGGATTTCATCGATAGCACTTTGAGCTTATATCGCAGCATGATCACTGAGAAGCCCGCAGATTTAATCGCGGTGCCAGAAACCGCTTTGCCGATTTTGACTTCGCAGTTACCTCCAGATTATTTGCCGCAATTACAAACATATGCGCGTGAATCAGGTAGCAATTTATTTGTCGGAGTCGCGACTGATGATGGAAATAATCGTTACTCCAATAGTGTATTGGGATATTCGGCGCATGATACCCAAGTGTATCGTTACGATAAACATCACTTAGTCCCATTTGGTGAGTTTGTGCCCTATGGATTCCGTTGGTTTGTGAATATGATGCAAATTCCGCTTGGTGAGTTCGCGAGTCCAGGCGTGTTACAAGCCAATCAGCGAGTCAAAGATCAACGCGTGATGCCGAATATTTGTTATGAGGATTTGTTTGGCGATGAAATCGCTTTGCAATTGCGAGCACAAGCACAGACAGCGCAAGGTGCAGCATCGATTTTATTGAATGTGTCGAACTTGGCTTGGTATGGCGATTCGATTGCGATTCCGCAGCATTTACAGATTTCTCAAATGCGTAGTTTGGAAACGGGCAGGCCGATGCTGCGTTCGACCAACACGGGTGCTACTGCGATCATTAATGAGCGCGGCGAGATCATTGCACAATTGCCGACATTGACTTTAGGCAGTTTGGCGGGACAGGTGCAAGGAATGCAAGGACTCACGCCTTACATTCGCTTTGGTGATGCGACTATGGCTTTACTCGCTGGTTTAGCATTGTTGGCAGCCTACCTTATCAGCGCACGCCGCCCTCGTTTGCAGAAATAAGTAAATAAGAGGCGATTAAGAAGCGATTAAGAAGTCATTAAAATGAGCTCTTAAGGTTTTTTGCCTAATCCTTTTGTCGCGCTTGTTTGTATCGTCGCTTCAATATCCGCCAAACATTCTAAGCCGCGTGCAGTGATACGGTGTTTGCCGCTGCCTGCATCGATTTCGATGTGGGCTTTCTTTCCTAAAAAAGTCGCCACTGGGGCACTTAACTCAAAGTCTGGATTTTCTGCGATAGCGCGCAAGCCATTAATACATTGTTTGATAAACAAAATCTGGCGACCATTTTCGGTCAGTTCAAAACTACCATCGCGGCGATGTGCAATTAATTTGATACCGATTAAACGCTTTGAATTGCGTGAGATACAAGCACTAGGACGCGCACCTTTTGGTAACTTGGTGATTTCTTCTAGCGCATTGTATTCGTCGATACTGAGGTTTTGATTCATTGTGATTTTCTTATGATGAGATGTTTCGCAGGCGACAGTTTAACACTCTTAAGCCATGCTCCCAAAGCGAGTCTAGTTCTTTTGGCGTATCCCTAGCCTGATTAGCCTAGTCCTTTGCCTACTTCAGGCGAATTTATCAAAGTGTAAAACTCCCCTAAGCTGGCATTACTGAAAAAAGTTAAGGGAGTAAATAATGACTACGCAGGTAAATAGTTCAGGAAAAGCCAATTCGGTACTCGGTGCCAGTACCTTGGCTTTTACTATTTGTTTTACGATTTGGATGATGTTCGGCGTGATTGGGATTCCGATAAAAAAATCCTTGGGTTTAAACGAGACGCAGTTTGGATTGTTGACCGCGATGCCGGTCTTGACGGGTTCTTTGATTCGCGTTCCGCTGGGAATTTGGACTGATCGTTTTGGTGGTCGTATTGTCTTATTTATGTTGATGATTAGTACCGTTATCCCTATTTATTTGATTAGTTACGCTACCGCCTATTGGCACTTCTTGGTGCTTGGTTTGTTTGTTGGTTTGGCTGGTGGCTCGTTCTCGGTGGGTACGCCGTATGTTGCGCGTTGGTTCAAGAAGGATCGTCAAGGTTTGGCGATGGGGATTTTTGGTGCGGGCAATTCTGGTGCAGCGGTGAATAAATTTATCGCACCCGCGATTATTGCTTCGGCTGGCTGGGTGATGGTGCCGAAAGTGTATGCGGTATTGATGCTGGCAGCAGCTCTAATTTTTTGGGTATTTTCAGCAACCGATCCTAGTCATAATGTGAAGTCGAGTGTGAGTTTTACAGCGCAATTGAAGATGCTGAAAGACCCTAAAGTATGGCGCTATTGCCAGTACTATTCTGTGGTATTTGGTGGCTATGTAGGCTTGAGTTTGTGGATGGTGAAATACTATGTCACTGAGTATGATTTCGATATGAAAGACGCTGCATTGTTGGCTGCGTGCTTCTCTTTACCAGGTGGCGTATTGCGTGCTTTTGGTGGATGGTTGTCGGATAAATATGGTGCATACAAAGTGACTTGGTGGGTGATGTGGGTATGTTGGGTATCGTTTTTCTTGTTATCTTATCCGCAGACTGAATTTACAATCAAAACAGTGACTGGCCCGCAAGTATTTAATATCGCCTTAACGCCAGTGATTTTTACGAGCTTATTATTTGTAGTTGGGATTGCGATGGCGGTTGGCAAAGCATCGGTGTTTAAATTTATCTCTGATGAATACACGCATAATATTGGTGCAGTGTCTGGTGTGGTTGGCCTTGCTGGTGGTCTTGGTGGTTTTGTGTTGCCGATCATGTTTGGCGCAATGGTTGATTTAACGGGCGTACGTAGCTCTTGTTTCATGCTTTTGTATGGCACAGTTTGCGTATCTTTGGTGTGGATGCACTTCCAGTTCCGTAAAGAGATTATGCAATCAGCACAAACAGCTTTAAATACAGCAAATGCTTGATACGCTTGATGGCTTTATTGCAAAGTGATCGCTTGCTGTTGGATGTTTGATCGTCGCTTTGCATCATAGATTTGCAAAATAAAACGCTCCAAGAATGCAACTACATTCTTGGAGCGTTTTGACTTATTCGCTTAGTCAATAAAAACTAAATCGAATTATTGAATTTGAAAATGCTTTTTATCTGACAATGCATTTAATTAAAAGAGTTAATCCAAAGCCCAAATCAGATGCGCGTCGAGATGTAGTCGCGCATAGGCTGAGAGCGCGTCGATTTGTGCCGTGTCGGCTGCGATTGCCGAATCCAGTGCCATTTTTCTCGTATTCAGTGCTTCTGTAATGCTGACCTCACCCAATCGGTAGGCGGTTTGCATTAGATTCGCTTGTTGCATACTTTGTTGACGCAAGCTGTCCAAGGCCTTCCACGTGGTAAAGGTGCGTTGGCTATCTGTAATCGCTTGTCTTGCCATGAGATTTACCTTGGTTTGCACTTGTTGTAATTTCTCATTGGCGATCTGCGCCTTTGTCAGCGCTGCACTTCTTTCACTGCTGCGTGCTGCGCCGGGGAAGGGCATAGAAATACTAAAACCGACCACGCGCTCTTGACCATCACGTTCGCGACTGGAGCGTATTCCCAAAGTCGGATCTGGCATTTTATCTTGATCAATTCTGGCAGCTTGCAGTCCCATATAGTCGGCTTCTGCTTGTGCTAATTCGAGTTCGTGGTTGTCCTTTAATATTTTATCTAGCCAATGCTCGCTTGCCTTCGGGTCTTGTGTGTCTATGCTCAGTGGTTGTGGCAAACTGCTAGCGCTTGGTAGCGGTAGGCTTGGATAGTTTGCTTGCAATGCTTGCGTTGCTAATTCCAATCTTTGTTCTGCTTGTTGCAGCAATGCGCGTACCCGCTGTAATTCGGTCTCGGCGAAGAGTTGTTCGAAGTGGGCGGCGTCTCCCGCCTTGACGCGTTTTACTGCAATCGCGCTCAATTGCTCCGTGATCTCGAGTTGCTGACGTAATTGTTTTAAGGTGAACCCTTCACGTAATACTTCAAACCAATCTTTCAGCAATGCGCGGCTGGTTTCATGCCATTGATCCGCATAACTAGCTTTCGCTAGCTCAACGCCTTTGTCACCAATGACACGATCTTTATCCGCTTTACCAAACCAACGCACAGGTCGTTCGAGTGCAAATTCTTGTTCACGAAACCGCCCACCGTTTAAATCGGTTCGACGACTTAAGCCTACTCGGGCGGTCCATTCATAATGACCTGCTTCAAGGCGTGATTTTTGATTACCCGCTAGATTAATTCCCATATTGCCCGCGCGTAGTTGCGGAATGTTGGAAAAACTTTTTCTAACCAAAGATTCTGGCGGCAAAATCGATAATGGATCATCATTGGCAAAGACCGGTTGCGCAACAAGTCCTGCCGCGACTAAGTAGGCGCTAAGCAGCGTGCGTTTTATCTGTTTAGTGTAATTAGTACGCTTGGTATGCTTAAGATTGAACATTAAAATCTCCCGAAACGATGAACCGGCGTGACCCAATATGCCACATCCGGGTTCTTAATTTTCTGTCCGAGTGCCGCTACTAATTCGAATAATTGCGCTTGTTCGCCAACCACCATAATCAGTTTGCGTTTGCTGCGGCCTTGTACTTTCTCAATTGCGGTTTGTAATGCCGCGCCTTGACCCATGCCTTGAGCATCGACGATAGAAAAGCCGCTAGCCCATTGCGGATTAAGCAGAAGAAAATCGCAGATTTCTTCGGTTAGCGCTAGCGGAATCGCCAGTGTCAACATACTGTCAAATATGCTGTTCATCGCGTGCTGTGAAGTCGTGTTAGTCATGCTGATCACCTGAATTTGAGACAGTGTCGGTATTTGAGTTTTGGTTGGTATTTGTCGCTAATTGCGTCGAAGCGGTTTCCGTTTTGGCGACTCCAAATCGTTGGAATAAAATCGGTAACAAAATCAAAGTCAAACTCGTTGCCGATAACAAGCCACCGATCACCACAATCGCCAGCGGTCGTTGAATTTCTGAACCTGGGCCAGTTGCTAGTAGCAAAGGAATTAAACCAAACGCGGTAATGCTTGCCGTCATCATCACTGGACGGAATCGGCGCAAGGCTCCCTCCGAGACCACTTCATCAATCGCCACGCCGCGCGCAACCAGTTGATTAAAATAAGTGATCATTACCAGACCATTCAGAACTGCAATCCCCATCAAGGCGATAAAGCCAACCGATGCCGGAACGGACAAATATTCGCCAGTGATTGCTAAAGCAATCACACCGCCCAGCATCGCAAACGGAATATTCACAAACACCAATACCGATTGCCGAACCGTACCGAGCGTAGCGAATAGCAAGAAGAAAATCAGTGACAAAGCGATAGGTACAACGATGCCCAGACGTGCTGCGGCGCGTTGCTGATTTTCAAATTGGCCACCCCAAGATAAGCGATATCCTTCTGGCAGCTTGATTTGTGCTGCCACTTTGGCTTTTGCTTCATCAACGAAACCGACCAGATCGCGACCACGCACATTGGCACGTACCACCACCATGCGCGATGAATTTTCACGTTCGATTTTGACTGGACCATCCACCATCTTTAATTCAGCAATTTGGCTTAATGCGATTGAGCTACCATCCGCGATCGGTAAGCGGATTTGTTGAAATAGATCCGCTGACATCTGCAAATAAGCGCTACCGCGTAGCAATAAAGGAATGCGACGACCATCTTCGATCACGATGCCAGATTGACGTCCTTCTACCATGGTACGTAGATCCTGTTGAATTTGGTCAACGCTTAAACCAAGTCGGCCAGCGGCTTCTTGATTGATGTCGACTTGCAGATATTGCACGCCACTATTTTTGATCGTCAAAACATCTTCACTACCTTGAATCCCTTCGACAGTTTTGACTATGCTTTCTGCAAGTTGTGCCAATGTTTGATTATTGCTGCCATAGATTTTGATCGCTAGATCACCACGCACACCCGATAACATTTCCGAGGTGCGCATTTCGATAGGCTGGGTGAAGCTAAAATTGACACCAGGGAATTCAGCTGTGACCGTGCGCAACTGATCGATTAAGGCTTCTTTACTCTTGCTCTTCCATTCGTCATGTGGTTTGAGCACCAAGAAGGTATCGGTTTCATTTAAACCCATAGGGTCAAGTCCAAGTTCGTCCGAGCCAACGCGTGCAATCACATTCAGCACATCGGGGACGGTTTCCAAGATACGTCTTTGAATTGCCATATCTAACTTAGTCGACTCATCCAAATTGACAGAAGGCAGTTTTTCGATTTGCATAATGATGTCGCCTTCATCCAAACTAGGCATGAAGGATTTACCGATGAAAGGAAATAGCGCTGCGGTGACGATCAGCACCAGTACCGATACCAGCATCACTTTCTTGGCATTGTTGAGCGCTCGTGTCAGTAATTTTTTATACGCAGTTTCTAATTTGCGCACTAACCACGGCGTTTCATGATGTGCTTGTCCCATCATAAAAGAAGCCAACACCGGAATCACTGTTAGCGATAAAATTAAGGACGCTGCGATTGCAAAGGTAATCGTCATGGCGACAGGCGCGAATAATTTTCCTTCCAATCCTTGTAGTGATAACAGTGGCAAGAACACGATCATGATGACCACCATCCCTGCGGTTACTGGCACCGCGACTTCGCGTACAGCACGATAAATAATATGTAGTTTAGAAAAATTAGGACGTTCCTTGTCCGCGCTATGGGCTTCGATATTTTCAACCACTACTACCGCCGCATCGACCAACATACCAATCGCAATCGCGAGTCCGCCCAAGGACATTAAGTTGGCACTCAAGCCAAATTGGCGCATCAATAAGAATGTACCAAGCGCCGCCAGCGGTAAGATACAAGCGACCACTAGAGCGGAGCGAACATTACCTAGGAATAAATACAGCAAAATGACGACCAGAATCGTCGCTTCAGCTAAGGCTTTAGTAACCGTATTTACAGCGCGTTCAACCAAGTTGCCTCGATCGTAGAAGGGTTTGATCGTAATCCCTTGTGGCAGAGTTTTCTCAATCAGCTTGAGACGTTGGTTAACTTGTTCAACCACCTTTTGCGCATTTGCTCCACGCATTCCTAAGATCAAGCCTTGAACTGCTTCGCTTTTGCCATCTTTGGTCACACTGCCGTAGCGCGTCAATTGACCTATTTTTACCGTGGCGACGTCACCGATTTTTATCGCGACCCCATCTCGTTGATCTATCGAAATCGCGCGTACATCTTCTATGCTGCGAATGCTACCATCGCTGCGCACCAATAATGATTCTTCACCACTATTCAAACGGCCTGCACCATCATTGCGATTATTGCTTTCGAGTGCATCTTGCAATTGTTGTAGAGATACTTTGCGCGCGGCCAAAGCAACCGGATCAGGAATGACTTCGAAACTTTTAACTAAGCCACCGAGCGTATTTACGTCGGCAACACCGGGGATGTTACGTAGCTGGGGACGGATCGTCCAATCGAGCAAAGTACGCTTTTCCATTAAAGATAAAGGGCCTTCAATGGTGAACATAAAAATTTCACCGAGTGGTGTGGTGATTGGTGCGAGACCGCCACTCACCGAAGCGGGTAAATCTTTTAAAACCCCGTTTAAGCGCTCATTGACTTGTTGGCGCGCCCAATAAACATCGGTTCCATCTTCAAAATCTAGAGTGATATCCGCTAGCGCATACTTTGATTGCGAGCGCAAAATAACTTGATGAGGAATGCCTAGTAATTCTTGCTCAATCGGTGCGACGATGCGGGTCTCAACTTCTTCCGGCGTCATACCGGGGGCCTTCATGATGAGTTTTACTTGCGTGCTGGAGACGTCAGGAAACGCATCAATCGGTAGGTTATGAAATGCTTGAAAACCAGCAGCAATCAATACGATGGTAATGACTAATACCAGTAATCGTTGCGCTAGTGAAAAGGCGATTAGGCGAGCTAACATTATTTCTTCTCACTGTTTGTCGTTGGTTTTTGATTTGTTTCTTTGTTTGTGTCTTTAGCGGATGCCTTGGCAGCAGCTGCATTAGTAGCGACTGGTGGTGGAGCATCTTCGCCTTCTGTGCCCAAGCCCATCCAGGCCCCTTTTAAAACCACCAAGCCTTGAGTGGCGATTTGCGGATTACTCGCAAAATTACCTGTCACCCAAATTTTATCGGGCGAACCTGTCACTACGTTGACTTCAATCGCTTCAAAGCCATGATTGTTTTTTACAAACACGTACTGGTGTTTGCCATTACGCACTAAAGCATTTGCAGGTACGCCATAACTATTTTTGACGACTTGATGACCGATATGACTAGCTTCGACAAATTGGTTTAAACGTAAGCATGACGCTTGCTTAGCTTGGATAATTTCTTGTGCGCGAACTGTGATGCTTTGATTGCCTGCTTCAATTTGTGGCGAGATCGCCATGACTTTGGCATTGCCACAGTCTTTTATTTGCAAGAGATCACCAGTGCGTATTTGCGCGGCTTGTGCTTTTGATGCTTGAAGTTCTATCCAGAATGGTGCATCGCCACTGAGCTTGGCGATCGGCATTCCCGCTTCGACTCTTTGCCCAAGCTGGGCTTGCAAATCTAATACTGTCCCTTTTGATTTGGCATAAATAGCCGTGTTAGCGACTAAGCTTCTGGTTTTGAGTAATTGCTTCAAGGCGTTATCGCTTAATCCAGCCGCCTTTAAGCTTTGCCGACGTTCACTCGCCGCAACTTCGGATTGTATGGCTAGTGCTCGGCTTTCTTGTACGCGGCTTTGCGACACAATTCCCTCTTTAAACAAGTTTTCGTCACGATTTACTTTGTCTTGTGCGAGTTGTGCTTGAGTCGCGAACTGCAAGTATTCTCTTTGCATTTCCATCAACTGCTGACTAAAGATAGTCGCGATCGGGGTGCCTGCTTTCACTTCTTGTAAGGGGTTGACGTGTATGCTTTGAATCACGCCACTAACGACGGCGCTGAGCAATTGCGTTGCTGAAGTGGCAGCGACTACGGTGCCAGATAAGCGCAAGCCTTTATCTGATAGATTGGCATTGGCTGACAATGCACCATCGCTAGCAACGGTGGCTGCTTCAATTTTGATGCCAGAACGCGCAATTTGCTGCTGGCTGATATGAATTTGGGAATTTGTTTGTGCATTGCTATGCGACACAACACTAACTAGCCCAATGGCGCTGAGCAGGAGAAGCTTGCTAAATTGTTTTTCTTGATGGATGAAAGTCAGCATAATAGTCTCAATTGGTCTCAAAGAGTGTCAATAAGGGGAAAGTGAAGCTATTGTAGTTAGTGGTTCTTAAGAACTCCTTAACAAGTTAAGCTTATATTTGCGAACAATCAATCGGCACAGTAAAAACAAAACTGAGGAGGGATATGCGTATTTTGTTGGTAGAGGATGATCCGCAATTAGGACGCGCTACGCAGCTAGGCTTGGATCAGTTAGGTTATGCGGTTGATTGGGTACAGTCGGCAGAAGATGCAGAAATATCTATTAAACTCCATCAGTATCAATGTTTGTTACTGGATCTAGGTTTGCCGCGTCAAGATGGCATGACTTTATTGAAAAAATTGCGAGCAGCCGGGTTTGATCAATCGATTTTGATTTTGACCGCAAGAGATCAAATTCCCGATCGCATCATGGGTTTAGACAGCGGCGCTGATGATTTCATCGTCAAACCGTATGACATAGATGAACTTGCTGCCCGCATCCGTACGGTTCGTCGGCGCTTAGTTGGTCGCAGTCGAGAGATCCTAACCCATCGCGGTGTCGAAATTGATACCGCCGCGAGACAGGTCAAATTGCATGGTGAGTCGGTTAATTTGACGACGCGAGAATTTAATATCTTACAAATTCTGTTTGAGCATTTAGGACAAATCATCACGAAAGATCAGCTGGAACAAGCGCTTTATAGCTGGGGTGATGAAATCGAAAGTAATACGATACAAGTACATATTCATCATCTGCGCAAGAAACTCGGCAAAGAATTGATACGCACTTTGCATGCGGTTGGTTACGTGATCGATAAAGAATAATGTTGAGAGATACCGATTAGGGTAATCGGCACAGTAAGAGAAGCAGATATGAATTTAAGTAAAATCGAGTTGAAAAATTTGGCGAAGAAAGAAGGCGAGGGCTGGTCGCTGCGTCGTTCGATCTTGGCAATTGTATTAGCGATTACCGTATCAATTTGGGGCTTTAGTGGCATCGTCGTGTACATCGAGGCTGATCAAGAAAGCCAAGAATTATTTGATCAATCCTTAGCCGAGACTGCGCATTTGTTGTTGACGCTTGCCGATCATGAAGCTGAGGAACGCTTAGCTTCGACTGCTGATACCTTGACCGAATCCAATGTGGAAAAGCATAGCCAGTATTTATTGCTGCAAATCTGGGATACGCAAAAGCGGCTACTATATCGTAATAATGCAGCGCCAGAAACGCCCTTGACCACTGACACCAATAGTGGTTTCGGTTGGACCCAATTGAATGGACAACCTTGGCGTACTTATTCGATTTGGAATGCGCCGCATCGTTTGCAAATTCAGATCGCTGAACCAATTAGTCATCGTAAAGATATTAGCGGCCGTTTTGCCTACAAATTACTGGTATTTGCGTTACTGGTGTTGCCCTTAATGGCCGGTGCGATATGGTGGATGATTAATCGCTTATTCCGTGCGTTACAACACTCGGCTGATCAAGTTAGTCAACGTACGCCCAATGATTTAGAAAAAGTCGATTTGGCTGGAGCGCCGATTGAATTGCACTCTTTACTTAGTGCTTTGAATCAGTTGTTTGAACGGGTTAGTCATGCGATGGAGCAAGAGCAACGATTCACCGCAAATGCTTCGCATGAATTGCGTACGCCACTAGCGGCGATTAAAGCAAATTTGCAGGTTATCCAACGTGCTCGCAATGATCATGAACGTGACGAAGCTGCTGCGGGTCTGTTGATTAGCGTTGATCGTGCAACCCGCTTGGTTGGGCAGTTAATGACCTTATCTAAACTCGACCCACAAGCAGCGCGTGATCCTGCTTTACAGACGGGTGATTTGCAAGCATTTTTAGCTAAGCAAGTCGCTGAATTTACCGCTATCGCAGAGAAAAAACAGTTAGCTTTTACCAGCGAGCTGCAAGCTGCTTCTTGCTTAATAAATCCCGATACGCTGGCGATTATGGTGCGTAATTTATTCGATAATGCGGTGCGCTACACACCTGCTGGTGGTCAGATTGCATTATCTTGTGGAAGTGTCGATGGTCGCGCCTTCTTACGTATTCAAGATACGGGTCCAGGGATTCCAGTCGAGATGCGTGAAAAGGTATTTGAACGTTTCTTCCGTTTGCCCGGCGCGAGCGCATCAGGGAGTGGCTTGGGCTTGTCGATCGTCAAGAGTATAGTTCACAGCCATGATGCGCAACTTGAACTGGGGGAAGCTGCGGGGCAGGGCTTGATTGTTACAGTATGGTTTTCTTCTTAGACTTGTATCTAAATTTCTTTCTAAATGTTTTTCTAATGTTTGCAATTGATGTGTTGGTTGAAGTAGCTTGAGAATAGTCGATTGCTCATTTAAACCGCTAGCTTCGATGGATTTGCGTCTTTTTTTGTGAGTTGGGAACTCTGGCGTGCAGCTCTAGTCCATACTTGTTTGTAGCATCTTCATGGCATCTATCATTCGGTACATGTCTTTTTTTCGAGACTTATTTGTAGGCTAACTTAGGAACTCACTATGTCGATATCTCGTAGCAAAATAAGCCGTGCCATCATCGCTATTGCAGTGAGTAGCGTTGCCGCTGGCTTCAGTGCGCAAGTTGGTGCACAAATTAGTGCACAAGCCCATGCACAGAATGCTGTAAAGAACCTTAGTCCCGAACAAAAACAACTGCGCGCGATTTATCAAGAGTTGGTTGAGATAAATACCACCAACTCAGTGGGCAGTTGCACTGCGGCCTCAAAGGCGATGGCGGCACATTTGAAAAAGGCTGGCTTTGCTGATAGTGATATGCAAGTCATTGTGCCACCCGGCGCACCCAAGAAAGGCAATTTAGTCGCGCGTTATAAGGCAACTGCTGGCGCAACACAAAAACCTTTGTTACTGCTTGCGCATATCGACGTGGTCGAAGCGAAACGTGAAGATTGGTTGCGCGATCCATTCAAATTGATAGAAGAAGATGGTTTCTTTTATGCGCGTGGCTCGTCTGACGATAAGCCAATGGCAGCAATTTTCGTTGCCAATATGATGCGTTATAAACAGGAGAAATTGAAAACCAAGCGCGATATCATCATGGCCTTGACCTGCGATGAAGAGTTAGTACCAGCAGAATTTAATGGTGTCGAGTATTTGTTAAAGAATCATCGTGAATTAATCGATGCAGAACTTGCTTTAAATGAAGGCGGTGGTGGTAGCTTAGATAAAAATGGCAAACCAGTGCGTCATGGCATACAAGCAGGCGAAAAGATATTTCAAAGTTTTAGTTTAGAGGTGACGAATACTGGCGGACACAGCTCGGTGCCACGCAAAGATAATGCGATTTATCAATTATCAGATGCATTATCGCGTTTGGGTAAATATGATTTCCCTTTCCGCTTGACGCCAACCACACGTGGTTTTTTTGAAACCATGTCGAATATAGAGAGCGGGCAATTGGCCGCAGATATGAAGGCCATCTTACGTGAACCAGTCGATGCAGAAGCCTTGGCACGTTTAAGTGCCACTACGCCGTTTTATAACGCCAGTTTGCGCACCACCTGCGTGGCGACGATGGTGAATGCGGGTCACGCGACCAATGCATTACCGCAGCGTGCACAAGCCAATGTGAATTGTCGTATTTTGCCCGGTGAAACTGTCGAGCAAACTCAAGCTAGCATCCAATCGGTGTTGGCAGACAGTGCGATTAAAGTGACGCCAGTCGGTACCGCCACAGCATCGCCTGCACAACCCTTACACCCTGAATTGATGAAGGCCGTGACTGATTTAACGCAACAAATGTGGCCAGGTATTCCTGTAGTACCGACCATGTCGCCAGGCGGCACTGACGGTCGTTTCTTAAATAATGCGGGAATTTGGACTTATGGTGTGAGTGGGATTTTTCATTATCCAGAAGGCTCGAACGCGCATGGCTTGAATGAACGTTTACCTGTGAAATCGCTGTATGAAGGTCAACGGTTTTTATATGATTTGGCGAAACGCCTTAGTCAGTGAAATTCATTCAGTGAAACTCATTTCATCAAGCTAAAAAAATAATTCACCGTTGAGAAAAAAGCGCCTTGTGCATTGATACACATGGCGCTTTTTTTATTTTAGATCTGCTTGGTTTGGCAATGCTTAATTTTGCTGCGGAAGATGAATGGTAAAACAAGTTAGTTGATTTTCCGAGCTTGCGCTGATTTGTCCACGATGTCCATCGATAATCGCCTTTACAATCGCTAAACCTAAGCCAGAACCTTCGCCATCGGCATGTTGGCGTGCATGGTCGGCGCGGTAAAAACGTTCAAAGATACGACTCAGATGATGGGTTGGAATAGTGCTGCCGGGGTTGCAAATCTTTAGCTCGATACACGAGGATTGTAGCTGTAGATGCACTTGGATACTGTTGCCTTCTGGTGTGTACCGTAGGGCATTAGATAAGATATTGCTGAGTGCTCGTCTTAACATCAAGCGATCACCGCGTATCACCCAGCTTGCGGCATTTGATTGCTCAATTTGTAGATCAAAGCGAATCGTTTTTTCGTCCGCTAGCGCCTCATAAAATTCAAATAAATCGCGTAGTTCACG
Organism: Affinundibacterium baiyunense; assembly: GCF_018139645.1. Lineage (GTDB taxonomy): Bacteria > Pseudomonadota > Gammaproteobacteria > Burkholderiales > Burkholderiaceae_D > Undibacterium > Undibacterium baiyunense. The sequence continues at coordinate 269,731 of NZ_JAGSPM010000004.1, read as the reverse complement.
CACGATATCGACCGCTTCTACATTGGCGAGACTTAGGCCATTTTCTGCTTTGGCAAGAAATAACATATCCGCAATCATGCGCGCCAGACGGCTGTATTCTTCAGCATTCGATTCTAAGATTTCGCGATAGCTTTGTGCATCGCGCGCTTGTGACAAAGACACTTGGGTTTGAGTCATTAAATTGCTGATAGGCGTACGCAACTCGTGTGCAAGATCGGAAGAAAAATCAGATAAGCGTTGAAATGCTTCTTCTAGTCTTGCTAGCATTTGATTTAAGCTTTGTGCTAAATCGGCTAACTCTGGCGGCACGGATTCTAATGGTAAGCGTTGATCTAATTTATTGGCGGTCACTTTGGCTGCGCGTTCTCGCATAATGCGCAATGGACGTAAGCCGCGGCTGGCGGCAAACCACGCTAACACGCTCGTCAGTGCAGCAGCTACAAATACAAATAGCCACAGGGTCTTACGAAAGCTCGCCATGAATTCTTGGTGGTGCGCAATATCAGTCGCAATCGCCACTGTGATGGGCGCATATTGTGGATCTTTGGTGGTGAAAACACTGACTAAGCCGCGATAGTGATCGCCGTTGGCATCCCAAGAAAATAGGGTGGGGCTGGGTTGGCTTCGTGCTCGTTGTAAATATACAGCGGGAAATTTAACTGCCTCTGATGCCAAGATTACTTGGCCTTGTTTATCTAAAATGGTGATCGCTAAATCATGATGCCCGACCAAGGCATCGCTGAGCTGATCGGCTAAATTGCGTACTTCTTGTTCGCTATTCACACGTTCAATGATGTGCTGTGCAAGCTCTAATTTTCCGCTCAAGGCATGGTGATCTTGCTCTTTAAAGTGCGCATCGATGGACGCACCAATCAACCAGCCCAAGCTGAGCAAAACGATACACGATAGGCTGGTGAAAAATAGCGTTAAACGCGCTGTCAGTGAGAGTTGCTGCATTATGTTTCTTTCACTTCCATCACATAGCCCATGCCGCGTAGTGTGTGAATTAATTTGGGTTCAAAAGCGTCATCGATTTTGCTACGTAAGCGGCGAACAGCTACTTCAATCACATTGGTATCGCTATCAAAATTCATATCCCAGACTTGGGAGGCGATCAGCGAGCGCGTCAGCACTTCACCTTGGCGGCGCATGAATAATTCGAGCAATAAAAATTCTTTGGCGGTTAACTCTATTCTTTGTCCATTTCTTGTGACGCGATGTTTGAGTCGATCTAATTCAAGATCAGCTACGCGCAAAGTGGCGGATTCGATTTGATTCTTGCCGCGTCTAAGTAAAGTTCTGACGCGCGCGACTAGTTCAGAGAATGCAAATGGTTTAACCAAATAATCATCCGCGCCAAGTTCCAAGCCTTTGACGCGATCTTCGACTTGGTCTTTTGCGGTCAAGAACAGGACTGGGGTTTGTAAGCCTTGACGGCGCAAGGCTTCTAACACTTGCCAACCATTCAGTTCGGGCAGCATGACATCGAGTATCAATAAGTCATAGTCGCCTGATTTGGCTAAATGCAATCCGTCTAAACCATTGCGGGCGAGATCAACGCTAAAGCCGAATTCGCTTAAGCCTTGTTTAAGGTAATCGCCAGTTTTTTGTTCATCTTCAACGATTAGGATTTTCATGTAGGACTTTGATGTTTGATGTGATTTTGATGCGAGAGCGAAGTAGCTTGGCAAATTTTTCCCAAGTTTTGCCAATTTTACCCGCGAAGTTCCACTTCACTCCAATAAATTCCCCTTTAATCCCCAGAATGCCTTTGCTCACTTTAAGAGTCTCAGTTTTGTGCCCGCAGATTACAGATTTGTAATCTTGCAGTCAGCTAACTGTCGTGATGCGAAAGCGATAATAGTGGCTATTTTTAACATGGTTGATGTTGTTGATTGTCATTTTGCTTTGGTTTGTTTTGCTCGACGCAAGTTTGACGACGATTTCACGCTATCAAGGAGTGAGTTTTGAAATCCTTTTTTTGTTTAATTGTTTTTTTTCTGAGTATGCAGATCGCCAGCTCAGCGATCGCACACGGTAATGATGACCACGAACATGCAACGCCTGCCGTACCCACGACGCAAGTCGCGCCGCGCGCTACTGCCCAAACTGAAGATTTTGAGTTGGTTGCGGTGTTGCAAGCACGTTCCTTGATCATTTATTTGGATCGTTTTGCCGACAATAGTTTGGTTGCGGATGCACAAATCGAAGTTGAGAGCGGTAACCTATTGAAAGCGATCGCTAAGCAAACTGCACCGGGCGTGTATGTGATTGAATTGGCGCAAGGCGTTATGGAAAAAGTGGGTAAATATCCCTTGTCGATTTCGGTGCAGGCGGGTGAATTAGGGGATGTGATGACGGCGAGTTTAGAGATCCCTGATCTCAGCGAGCAAGCGCATGATCATCCAGAAACATCGAAAACTGGCTGGTGGATTGCACTGGGTTTACTGTTAGTAGTGATATTTTTCACTGCTATTTTGATGTTCAAGCGTCGCCAAAACCGTTCTGCTTGGGGAGCGTAAGTCATGCAAACACGATCCATTTTGAAATCCGCCATGAAATTATCGACGTTTTTTTCTGCACTATTATTGTTGACTCACGCTAACTTGGTACGAGCGCATGGCGATGAAGATCATAGTAAAAAGCCGACCAAAGCTGCTGCAAAACCTAATGCTAGTGCAAGCGTCAAATCAAGTTTTTTAGATGCGACAGCGGCGCAGCGTCTATCTGACGGTAGTTTGTTTGTGCCTAAGATTGTGCAAAGACAACTGGCATTGCGCACGCTGCTTACCGAGCAAGCAGAATTACCAAATACGATAGAACTTAACGGCAAAATTATCGCTGACCCAAACGCAGGTGGTCGTGTGCAGGCTAGTCAGCCAGGTCGACTAGAAGCAGGGCCGGCTGGTTTACCTAGCCTAGGTCAACGTGTGAGTAAAGGCCAAGTCTTAGCGTATTTACGTCCGGTGATGAGTAGTTTGGATCGAGGTAATAGCCAATCAATTTTGGCGGATATCGATTCACAATTATCGATTGCCGAACGTAAGGTGCAACGCTATGAACAATTATCCGAAGCTTTGCCTAAAGCTACGGTGGAAGCGGCACGTTTTGATTATGAAGCGCTGAAAAAACGTAAAGCAGCGGTTGAAGCGAGTCTGTCAAAAAGTGAAGCCTTGATCGCGCCAGTGTCAGGCATCATTAGTGTGGCGAATGCGGTCACTGGACAGGTATTTGATGCCAAAGAAACCCTGTTTGAAATCATTGATCCGAATCGTTTGATGGTAGAAGCTTTGGCTTACGATCCTATTTTGACCGCAGACATTGCGAATGCAACCGCGACTTGGCAGCAGCAAAAGACTTCGGTGTCTTCAAATGCGTCACTCGGTTTATCGCTGAACTTTGTCGGGGGCGGTCAGCAAATGCGTGAGCAAGCAATACCTTTACTGTTCAGAGTCTCAGGCAAACCGACCGCAGTAGCCGTTGGGCAGGCGATAAAAGTGATTATTCAAACCAAGCGCTTAACGACAGGATTTGCCGTACCGAATTCCGCTGTGATGAAGTTGACAGGCGGTGAATCAGCGGTATGGGTACATACGGAAGCGGAACGTTTTGTACAACGTAAAGTGGTGGCGCATAGTCTGGACGCTGAGCGTGTCGCTATCGTCTCCGGCTTAAAAGAAGATGAACGCGTGGTGACCGCTGGCGCAAGTTTGTTAGCGCAAGTGAAGTAAGGAAGTCTGCCCATGTTCCAATTCATTATTAACACTAGCTTACGCCAACGGCTGATCGTACTCGCTGCATCAATTTTGTTGATCGTTTACGGCTTGCTCAGCATGCGTCAAATGCCGGTCGATGTTTTTCCTGATTTGAACAAGCCTACAGTGACTTTGATGACGGAAGCCGGCGGTATGGCACCGGAAGAAGTCGAACAACTGGTGAGTTTTCCGCTTGAATCAACCATGAACGGCATGCCCGGCGTTACGCGTGTTCGTTCGGTATCGGGTGTCGGTTTATCGATTATCTATGTTGAGTTTGATTGGGGTACCGACATCTACCGCAATCGTCAGCAAATCGCAGAACGTTTGAGTTTGGTGCGTGAGCAATTGCCAGCTGGCGTGACACCGCAAATGGGACCGATTTCTTCGATTATGGGAGAAATCTTGTTGATTGCATTGCCTGTCAGTGCGGAATCTCATATTGCAGACGCCAATAGAGCTGAGACCAATTCAACTAATGCGGCTGCAGGTACATTCGCGATGCAAGTGCGTGAATATGCCGATTGGGTGATGCGGCCACGTTTATTGAATATTCCAGGTGTAGCGCAGGTCACGCCGATTGGTGGCGAAGTTCGTCAGTATCGGGTTGAGATCAAGCCCGCGCAATTGCAGTCATTGGGCATCGAACTCGATAAAGTCGAAGCCGCACTCAAAGATTTTGGTGCGAATACCAGTGGCGGTTTTGCTGAGGCAAATGGCCGCGAATATTTGATTCGCCAAATCGGTCGCACTAGTCGTATTGAAGATTTGCAAAATGTCGTAGTAGCGGTGAAGCAAGGGCAAGCGATCTTATTGAAACAAGTCGCTGATGTGGCAATTGCACCAGCTTTTAAACGTGGTGATGGTGGTTACAAAGGCAAGCCAGCGGTGATACTCTCGGTGCAAAAACAACCGACCGCAGACAGTGTGAAATTGACTCGCGAAGTTGAACGCGCAATCGCCGAATTAGGAAAGAATCTGCCACAAGGAGTAGAGCAACCGCAATTCTTGTTCCGCCAAGCTGACTTTATTAAGAATTCGCTCGATAACGTGAATGATGCCTTACGTGATGGCGCGATCATGGTGGCAATCTTATTGTTCCTATTCTTGTTGAATATTCGTACCACGATCATTTCTTTAGTAGCGATTCCTTTATCCTTGTTGGCGACCATCTTAGTGTTCCGCTATTTGGATTTATCCATCAATACCATGACGCTGGGCGGATTAGCGATTGCGATTGGTGAATTGGTCGATGATGCCGTGGTCGATGTGGAAAACGTGTTGCGGCGACTGAAAGAAAATAGTTTGCTGGCACAACCTTTACCTAGCTTGCAGGTGATCGCAAGTGCGTCTGGTGAAGTGCGCAGTGGGATTGTGTATGCGACTGTGATTGTGGTACTGGTGTTCGTGCCCTTGTTTGCTTTGCCGGGGATTGAAGGCAGTTTATTTACTCCACTCGGGATCGCTTATGTCGTATCGATTCTGGCCAGTATGGCAGTGGCGATGACGGTGACGCCAGTATTGTGCTACTTCTTGTTGCCAAAGATGAAGCAGCTAGGTCATGGTGATAGTGCGCTCGTGGTCTGGTTGAAAAAGTGGGACACCCGACTGTTGAATTGGTCTTTTCAACATGTACGTAGCTTGTTTGCAGTGGCAATTGTCGCTGTTGTTTTGGCGGCGATCAGCGTGCCATTTTTTCCTCGTGCGTTTTTGCCCGCGTTTAATGAAGGCACCTTGACAGTCAATTTGGTATTGAATCCCGGAACTTCATTGGAAGAATCGAACCGCCTCGGTAGTCTGGCTGAGCAATTGATGTTAGCAGTTCCAGAAGTGACACAAGTCGGGCGCCGAACCGGTCGTGCTGAGTTGGACGAACATGCAGAAGGCGTACACTATAGCGAGATGGACGTCGATTTAAAGAAATCCAAACGTAGTCGTGATGAGATTATTCAGGATATTCGCGAACGTCTCAAAGTCTTGCCTGCCAATAGTAATGTCGGTCAGCCGATCTCGCATCGTCTAGATCATTTGTTGTCTGGTGTGCGTGCGCAGATTGCTTTGAAAGTGGCTGGTGATGATCTCGACACACTGCGTAATATCGCCCATGATTTACGTGAACGTTTGAGCCGCGTTCCTGGGATTACCGATTTGCAAATTGAGAAACAGGTCTTAATTCCGCAGATTAAAATTCATGTCGATTATGATCAAGCGGCGCGTTACGGTATTGCGCCCGGTGCGCTATTGCGTAGCTTGCAGCAACAAATTGAAGGTGAAAAAATCACGCAGATCATTGAGGGAAATCGACGCTTTGATATGCTTTTGCGTTTGCCAGAAAATGGTCGCGATCTACAAGCCTTGCAGCAATTATTGATAGAAACGCCGCGCGGTCATGTTCCGCTATCGCAACTCGCCAAGGTGGAGGAGAGCGATGGCCCTAATCAAATTAATCGCGAAAATTCACGTCGTCGCATCGTCTTGTCGGCAAATACTGATGGTCGTGATATGACTGAAGTAATCAAAGATATACGCGAAGAATTGGCGGCAAAGGATTTGCCAGTTGGTTATTCGACATCGTTAGAGGGGCAATTTCAAGCACAAGAAAAAGCCTCGAATTTGATTGCCTTGTTGTCGCTGGTGTCTTTGTCTTTGATGTTCTTGGTGCTGTATAGCCGTTATCGTTCGATTGCTCTAACGATGATGATTATGGGGAATATTCCGCTGGCTTTGGTTGGTGCTGTAATAGCGCTATGGTTGGCAGGACAAACTTTGTCTGTGGCTGCTTTGGTTGGCTTTATTACTCTGGCTGGTATCTCGACGCGCAATGGCATTTTGAAAATTAGTCACTATATTAATTTGTGTGCGTTTGAAGGCGAGCAATTTGGCAAACAGATGATTATTCGTGGCTCACTAGAACGTTTAACGCCGGTCTTGATGACGGCTTTGGTCGCGGCGTTTGCCTTGCTGCCTTTGTTGGTTTCTGCCGACGCACCGGGTAAAGAGATTTTGCATCCTGTGGCGGTGGTCATCTTTGGTGGTTTGATTAGTTCTACTTTGCTCGATACCGTGTTAACCCCATTGATGTTCTGGCGCTGGGGTGAGAAACCTTTGTTGAATTTATTAGCCGCGACAAAAAATAAAGAACAGCAAGAAGTATTTTAATTTGAAGTAAAGTGATCATCTTTTAGAAAAGGAAATAATATGAAACTCTCTAAATTCGTTTTTACAGCTTTAGCCAGTGTAGCAATTAGTGCAGCCAGCCTTACTAGCGCATACGCTCATGATGACAAATATTTTGATTCGATCAAGTCACCCAATGGCGGTCAAACTCGCATGGCGGGTGTATATCACTTTGAATTGGTGTTGGCACAAGACAGCAAAACCGCCAAAGAAAATCCAGTCACGGTGTATGTAACTGATCACGCAAATAAAGGTATTTCTACTAAAGGAGCGAGTGCCAGTCTGACTTTAGTGCAGGGAACCAAAAAGACCACGGTTGATTTAGTACCAGAAGGGGAAAATCGTTTTGTCGGTAAAGCGACGTATGCTTCAACCGCGAATTTGAAGGGTGCATTGACTGTGACGATGGCGGGTAAGCCTGCTGAACAAGCGCGTTTTACGCCATTTGCTAAGGCGAAAAAAGTCAATACAAAAGCAGCAGACAAGGGAAATCATAAGGAAGCTGAACATGCGCATGAGCATAAGCACTAAGATGATGAACTTTACATTCTCAAACTCTAAAATCAACGCCCTCCGTTTCGCCACCGTCTGTGTGGTGATCGCTGCAAGCTTGGGTTTGTCGGCTTCGGCAAATGCAAGCTTGGTCGAATTAAAATGGGATGAGCAAGGGCGTTTTCAACATCGAGGCGAGATTAAAGCCGGAGGTATACTCGAAGTCTGCGGCAAACTCATGCTCGGCACAAAAATCGATTGGCAATATCAAAGTGCGAAGCCTTTGGACTTTAATATCCATTTTCACGAAGGTAAAAAAGTGAGCTTACCCGTCAAATATCAAGCACGTGATTCTGTGGCTGAGCAATTTGAAGCTGCTCAAAGCCAGGATTATTGCTGGATGTGGTCGAACAAAACTAAGGAAGTAGTGACGCTTGATTTGAGTCTCAGTCAGGTGCAAAAGAAATAGCCTGTCGGGACAGTATCAAAGCTGTCCAACTCCGTATTCTAGGATGTACACAAAGCTAGAGATCCAATACGCGGTATAAATGAGCGATATAAATAAGCAGCGTAAAAAGAGGGATAATATTCTGGTGTTGTCGAGTTAAGCCAAAAATGATCGTGTCGCTCTTGCGAGGATAGAAATGCAATCTAGATAGTTTTTTCTTGATTGGATTCGTATTTTTGTAGGAAAGATCAACGATACAATGAGAGCTTGATGAAAACAAAGAGGCAAAATGAAGTAAAACTTAACAACACCAAGAATACTGTTTCGATATTTTTACGCTGACTATTTTCTAAATGAGGGCTTATGACGCCGATTCGACCTCTGTTAATTGCGCTCCTTATAAGCGCAATTGCGCTGCTTACATCACCGCTCGCATCGGCACAGCCAGTAGCGCAGGCCTCCACAACTACCACGCCATCGGCGCAAGCAAAGAATGCTTATCCGCATGCGAAAGAATCAATTGGCAAAGTGCGCGAAATTTATGATGGCACATTGTCGCCTGCCATCGCAGTTAATACCTTCCGTAATATTGATCGTTTATTTCCGTCTCATCGCATCCTTAAATCGGCAAAGCCAAAAGCCTTACCGGTCGCTGCAAAATCAATTAGTGAATTTTACTTTATCGATCGTGGGCGGCGCGTTTCGCTTGAACAGTATCTTGAATGGAATAAGGTTGCCGGATTATTGATACTAAAAGATGGCCAAATCCACCTAGAGAAATATCGTTATGGAAATTCAGCACAGACGCGTTGGATGTCAATGTCGATTGCGAAGTCGATTACCTCGACCTTGATTGGTGCAGCAATCAAGCAGGGCAAGATTCAGCGACTCGATGATCTGGTGATCAAGTATATCCCTGAGCTAAAAGATAGCGCCTATCAACAGGCGACTGTCAGAGACGTATTGATGATGAGTTCAGGTGTGCGTTGGAACGAGGCTTACTCAGATCCTCGATCTGATCGTCGTAAGTTATTGGAGGCACAGATCGCGCAGCAAGCCGGTTCCAGTATGCGAGTGATGGCTGGTTTGCCGCAGGCATTTGCGCCGGGCAGTCGATTTAATTACAGCACAGGTGAAACCCAAGTTGCCGCGCAACTCTTACGCAATGCGATAGACATGCCTTTATCTGCTTATTTGCAGGAACGGATATGGTCAAAGTACGGCATGGAAGCCGATGCGACATGGTGGTTAGACGCGCCGAATGGTGTCGAGATTGGCGGCAGTGGCTTTAGTGCGACCTTGCGTGATTATGGACGCTTTGGTTTGTTCATGTTGGGTGGTGGCTTGGCGGCGAAAGAATTAATTTTGCCCACCGCATGGACTTATGAAGCTGGAACGCCGAAGCGTCTGCGCCAAGGCGATTTTATTCCCTATGGTTATTTGTGGTGGCCTGTGAATAGCGAACAAGGGTTCCAAGATGGCGCGTATATGGCGATAGGGATACACGGCCAGTATCTCTATCTGAATCCACGCAATAACATCGTGATTGTCGTTTGGGGTGCGCAAGTCAAGCCGACTGGTGGCGCTGTGGTAGATGATCAAGCATTTTTTGCTGCGGTTAGTGCGCAGCTCGCAGAAAATAAAGCGACTAAATGAGCGAGTGTTTAGCTTGTAGATTTATTTAGATTGATGTGGATTTAGTCCATTTAGTGGAAGTAAGTATGGCGTCTGTTCGCATCTAAATCCGCACGCTTCTTTTCAATGTCAGCCAATAAACGTCTAGCATGCGCTTGTTGCGCAGGAGTCGCATCGCGAATGATCTCCTCTAATAACAAACATGCTCCTTCAGAGTCGGCCATTTCTAGATAGGCTTGCGCTAACTGCAAACGCACTTCATGCGCGTTTGCGGTTTGAGCTGGATCATTCTTGGTCGGTGTTATGCGCGATGCTATGTTGTTATCATCGATGATGGTCGGGGTTATTTTTTCTAGGTTTATCGTCTTTGGTGCAGCAAGCTCTTCAAGCTTAGCTATGCTGGTTTCAGGTGCTGCCTCAAGTGCTGCCTCAAGTGTTTTTTTTGGGCGGCTGATAGAATCTGGTGCTAAGTTTGCTTGTGGCGCGAGTGTGGCAGATACATTCGTAGACGGTGGTGTAAGGAATAAAAATTCGGCGACACCTAGTTCTCGTAATTGATTGATCTGACGCGGGCGGTCTTCATGCTGCGCCAGTTCCAATAAGCTTTCTAATTGTAGAAAGATATTTAAATCAAACCCCTCACGTGGACTCATTCTTGAATTGTTTAATAAACGTTCAAGATAAATGACGACTTCATCTTTCGGCCACAATTCGATGATTTTATTGATCACATGTGGATAGTCGCTCAATTGTTTCTGCATCGGCGTGGCAGGTGTTTGCCACGGCAATAAGCGGATATTGAAAAACTTTTTTAGCTCTTTACTGACAGATTCAAATGCCGATTGATCTTTGTTTTGGCGTGAACTATCTAATTTTTGTAGCCAAGGTTTGGGAGAATTTGGTTTGGTCGCGGCAGCTAAGGCTTCTTCATAGCGTGGATCACCCGGTTTATATACATTGAGCCAAGCATCAAAAAAACCACGAATATCAGAAAACTCATCGCCGGTGTTGGGATTTAAGGTCTTTTTAAAACGACTATTACCGCCTTGTGTCGTATTCTCTGCATCTGTTCCAGTGGTATGAAAAGACGACATTCTACCAACCGTGCTGAGTTGTGAGGTGTCAATGAAAGATAGCGAGAATAGGGAGTCTTGAAAGCTTCGGATCGAGGTAGTCAGTGCATCGATACCATCCTGAAATTTATGCTGTACATGCAAGCGCCAGAATGAGAATAAAGAGACCAACATCATCACAACCAAGAAACCAATCAAGCATTGCGTCCAAAAAACCTTTTGCGATTGCGCTTCAAGATATTCTATTTTTTCTTTATTGATTCGGGAATTTTCCGCCAACAGCTTGGTCAGTTCTTGTTGCAATTGAATTTGCTGTGCTTTATCTGCATCACTTAATTCTGTCGCTTGAGTTGCCGTGGTGGGTTTAGCTTCTTGTACGGATGCCGCGCTGATCAGGGGCGAGCACAAACATAAAGAAAACAGTAAGCTTAGAAACATCTTGGCGAAGCAAAATCCTCGTTTGCGTGAAGATAATTGAGTCGTCTCCATAATCCACCCATTCTTAAAATAATTGACATGAATTTTAAGTTAGATTGTTTGATAAATTCGATCAACAATGAATATTCCTCGTTTATTTGCCGATGTTTGTATAAATCCCACACTATCGCTTTGACTTCTGTTGAAGCAGGGAAATAAGCGTGCTTGACGGCAATAAATCCTGCTATTGTTCGTCGGCATAAGTTGTATACAGCATTGATTTGTTACCGTTCACTGGCGTCAAGATGGCAGCTTCGGTGCTTGCTATTAGATTCAAAATAAAGGCTTCAATAAAGGAAAAAGGCATGAAAAAAACGATATGGAAAATGAGCTTACTGGGCAGTATCTTTGCCTGCATTCCGGTCTGTGCTCAAGCCGCAGATACGATGATTTTATTAAAGCCTGATCGCGTATTTGATGGGCAGAAAATGCAGCAAGATTGGGTCGTGCTGGTGAAAAATAATAAGATCGTCGAAGCTGGTCCTATGCGCTTTAAGCTGCCCGCAGATACGCGTGTGATTGAGTTGAAAGGACAAAGTTTATTGCCCGGCTTAATTGAAGGGCATTCGCATTTACTGCTGCACCCTTATAACGAAGTTAGTTGGGATGACCAAGTATTAAAAGAAAGCCGCGCAGAACGTGTGGTACGCGCGGTGAATCATGCCAAAGCCACATTGGCTGCTGGTTTTACGACTGTGCGTGATCTTGGAACTGAAGGCGCGGAATACGATGACGTTGGTTTAAAAAAGGCGATAGAAAAAGGAGTAATCCTTGGCCCGCGCATGATCATCGCCACCAAGGCGCTAGTCGCCAAGGGTGCTTATGGACCTAAAAGTCAAAATCCTGATATCGATTTGCCGCAAGGTGCTGCTGAGGTATCGGGTATCGAACAGATTTCGCATGAAGTGCGCAGCCAAATTGGTAAGGGCGCTGATGTGATTAAAGTGTATGCCGATTATCGTGCCGGACGAGATGGTGAAGCCGTACCGATTTTTTCTGTGGCAGAGATGGCGGTCATGGCGAGTATTGCCAATAGCGGTAAGCGGCAATTGGTTGCGCATGCATCGACCCCAGACGGCATGTTACGCGCAATTGAAGCAGGTGCTTCGACCATAGAACATGGCGACAGCGGTACAGCGGAAGTTTTTAAACGCATGAAAGAAAAGAATGTCACCTTGTGCCCAACCTTGGCAGCGGGTGACGCGATTGAACAATATCGTGGCTGGAAAGAAGGCGTCGATCCCGAGCCTGCTCGTCTATTAGCTAAGCGCCAAAGTTTTAAGTTGGCTTTGCAATCAGGTGTGGATATTTGTATGGGCGGCGATGTTGGTGTTTATACGCACGGTGATAACGCGCGTGAAATGGAATTGATGGTTGACTATGGCATGAGTGCGATCGAGGTGTTGTGCTCGGCAACTTCCTTGAATGCGAAAGCATTTGGCTATGCCGACAAAATTGGTAGCATTCGCAGCGGTATGTTGGCAGATTTAATCGCAGTTGAGAGCGATCCAAGTCAAGATATTCGACGCGTGCGACAAGTTAAGTTGGTGATGAAAGACGGGAAGATCATCCCCAATTAGGCGGCCGCGGTTTTTCATTCATCTGCACGATGTAATATGGCTGCGTCAGATTATAGTGAGTAGGTCTGACGCAGCTTGATGACTCTTTAGCGCATCGCAAATTTATTACGTAATATGATCGACTTAGGATGGTCTGGCACTAAGTCGATCAATTGACTAATTTCGTGCTGTGCGCCTGCCATATTCCCTGTATGTAAATAAGCTTCTGCTAAATTTCTATGAATTTCGGCGTAGCCATGCGCCATTTTTTTCGCCTTCTCTAAGTGCTTTACTGCACTGAGATATTCCTTATTCTTTATCGCCTGAATTCCCAAGCCTATCCAATAGTGAGGATTTTCGGCATTGCTAGCCTCAATTTTTTTCGCAAGCATCAAAACTTCGGCATCACGATTTTGCATCTGCATAATTTTCTGCATATTGCGCATAGCGATAACATCATTTTCGTTAATTCGTAAAGCGTGTGCCAAGGTTTGTTCAGCCTCTTCATGCCAACCTGTTTGCAGATACAGCTCTGCTAGATTGCTATAAGCCAGTGAATTATTCGGTGCGGCGAGGATCGCAGCTTTGAAATATGCGTAGGCTGCATTTTTCTGATTTTTTACAAGGTGCTCGGCACCAAGATTGTTATAGAAGCGCGATAAAATCTCATCTTCATTTAAGGCTCGACCTTTATGTAACACCATAGTCTGTGGCTCAAAATCGATAATCAAATAGCCTCGGTTCTCACCTTCGCGTTCAAACCAAAAATCTTTTTGCATCACCATTGTATTGACGTGCGAACTTAAAAAATCTAAGTTGCCACGGCGATCGAATTGAACCGGTATCTCCACTTCTTGCATCACGATTGGCAAATTCAAAGCGCGGCCGATCGAATAAGCCAAGATCGTTAAGGAAATACAATTGCCACGCTTGCTTTCCCAGGTCTTTTTAGCAGTCGTCGTTTCATTATTGTTATAAGAGAACTCTGCAGAATCTTCGGTGTAAACCAAGTCGAGTAAAAAACGGGTTTTCGAAATATTGCCCAGTTTTTGAACTTCAGTTTGATTTATTCGCTGCTTTAACTGATCAGATAGTTCAAAAACTTCTGCTCTTGAGATGATGGGAATCGCGGGTACTTCATCAAAATAATCGTCATGCCAAATGACTTTGTTGGGCGCTGCAGCAACTGCTTCTTTCGCACTTGATGGCATTTGCGTTTGCTCTGATGTTGCGCAGGCACTTAATCCAAGTACACATAGCGAAAAAAAGATATTGCGCATATGGCCTCCATGAACATTTGGAATTTTTATAGAACGTCTCGCAATACTTTACTCTGGTTTAATTGACTTTTACAGATAATTTCTGCGAAATCATAAGAGTTTTTGCACGAAGTTATGTATATTGTGCTTGCACAAAATTCCTATTCAAAAGAGATGGAATTTATTTTTTCACGCCTTTGTTTATTCATGAGAGAAATTAATATGGCAAACCAAGAAGTCAAAAGTGATTTAGAAATCGCACAAAGCGCACAACTTAAACATGTCGATGAGATTGCCAAAGTATTGGGCGTGGATATCGATGAGCTTGAGCACTATGGCAAGTACAAAGCCAAATTGCCACTGCACTTGATTGATCCAGAAAAAATCAAAAAGAACAAATTGATCTTGGTCACCGCCATCACACCAACCCCGCCAGGCGAAGGTAAAACCACCACTTCAATTGGTCTCACTGAAGGCTTGAATCGCATCGGTAAAAAGACTACTGTAGTCTTGCGCGAACCGTCGCTAGGCCCGGTGTTTGGTATTAAAGGCGGTGCGGCGGGTGGCGGCTACTCTCAAGTCGTGCCGATGGAAGATATTAATTTACATTTCACGGGCGATTTTTCTGCGATTGAAAAAGCGAATAATTTATTAGCCGCTTTGATCGACAATAATATCTACTTCCAAAAAGAAAGCTTGGGTATCGATCCACGTACCGTCAAATGGAAGCGCGTGATGGACATGAATGATCGTTCACTACGTAGCATTATTACTGGTCTTGGCGGTCGTCCCGGCGGCAATCCCCGTGAAGCGGGTTTCAATATTACGGCAGCGTCCGAGATCATGGCGATCTTGTGCCTTGCAGAATCCTTCCAAGATTTAAAAACTAAGCTTGGTAATATTTATGTTGGTGATACCTACGACAATACGCCGATTTATTGCCGCGATCTGAAAGCACAAGGCGCGATGGCGGCATTGTTGAAAGATGCGATCAAACCCAATTTGGTACAAACTTTAGAAGGCAATCCAGCGATTATTCATGGCGGTCCATTCGCGAATATTGCACAAGGTACCAACTCCGTATTAGCAACTAAACTCGGTCTGTCTTTATCAGATTACGTCGTGACCGAAGCAGGCTTTGGTGCCGATTTAGGCGCAGAAAAATTCCTCGATATTAAGTGCGGCTATTCGGGTTTGAGTCCGTCCGCAGTCGTGATTGTGGCGACGGTACGCGCGCTTAAATACCACGGCGGACAAGATCTAAAAACCTTAACAACACCGAATTTGGATGCGCTTAAAGCAGGATTTGCAAATCTTGAAAAACACTTAGAAAACATCGCCCAATTTGGCTTGCCAGCGGTTGTGTCGATTAATCGCTTCAGCAGCGACAGCGACGAAGAACTCGCTTTCTTAAAACAAGCGTGTGAATCACGTGGAGCCAAAGTGGCGCTCTCTGAAGGCTGGGCAAAAGGCGGTGAAGGAACAACCGACTTAGCCCGCGCGGTAGTTGAAACCGCAGAAAACTTCAAAGGACGCTATACGCCAATTTATGATTGGAATAGCGATATCAAAACCAAGGTCGAAACTGTCGCCAAAAAAATCTACGGTGCCGGTTCTGTAGTTTTCCAAGCTAAAGCTTTGGCGGATATTAAGCACATCGAAGGTCTAGGTTTGGGTCATCTGCCTATTTGCATCGCGAAAACGCAAAAGTCTTTCTCGGATAATGAAGCCTTAATCGGAAGACCAAGTGGCTTTGAACTCACAGTGCGCGAATTTGAAATTGCAGCCGGTGCTGGCTTTTTAGTGCCGATCACCGGCGCGATTATGCGCTTGCCGGGATTGCCTGCGGTGCCAGCAGCTTTGCATATAGATATTGACGATCAGGGGGTGATTAGCGGTTTATCTTAAATGGGTCATCGATTTCTAGATTAAAGGTGGTTGAATAACTTATATAAACTAGATGAAATTTGAGCTTAATTGTTCTTGCAATATTGGATTTTAAGGAAGTGTTTGCTCACAGAGAAAGCTAATCAATGATTTATTTTAATCTATGATAACTGATCCATCTGCTCCCCAGTTTACCTTTGTAATTCCAGGCTCGATTTCCTCTAGTCGTCGTAACGCTAGATCTTTTGCATTTAATTCACCCGTTTCTAACCTACGTTCATCTGCTAGTCGATGTTCTTCTAAATTTTTGTCATAACGTTCACAAGCTAAGTCATAAGCCGCTTGCAGATCGGACACTTGCCAAGGTTTTGGAAGATAGCGTATTGCTTCCGCCTGATTGATCGCGGCTAGTAAAGTTTGTGGATCGAGTGACGCGCTTAGCATCAAGCGCACAGTATTCGGCTGAAATTGTTTTACAAAGGATAAAAAGGTAGCTCCATCCATATCTGGCATATTGAAATCTGCTATAACTAAGTCAAATTGATGTTCGCTGATTCGTTTTAGCGCGTCTAACGGATTGATGTAACACTCAATATGGTATTGATCTCGATGACGCAATTGTCGAAAATTCCTCTGTATCGCATTGAGAATTCCTTGATCATCGTCGACAAGCATAATGTTTCTCATGATTTTCTCCTGATCTTTGCAATTAATGGAGATTTTTGTGATAGGCCAAATACTCGCAATCTCTCAACGATTTTCTCTTCAATAACGAAATCGGCTGGCAAAATTAGCAAACCATCTCGTGTGACTAGGTCTTGTGCTAGAACCATGCCCGCTTGAAGCGATCTGAAATCAATTTCTTGAGTGATAAATTCTTCTGCTTTGCCACTAATTACGATTTCAAACGCTGCTACAACTTCTGGATCATACGCTCCCCCAGCGCTCTGTTTGATTCGGAAAATTGCCTCTTCTGTTGCTAAATTTTTTTGCTGAATAGCGCCATGTTGTAAGCCATCAAAATCTCCAGCCAAGCTTATTATGCGGGCGCCTATTGGAATTTCTTGCGCTATTAGTTTATGAGGAAATCCTCGCCCGTCGTATCGTTCGTGCTGACTGCGAATCATTTTGACTGCATCTTGTAGATCCACAAGCGGCATCAAGATTTGTTCTGCTTTTGCAATATGGCGAGCGAATTCACCAAGTTGCTGTGCATTCATTAGTTGTCGCGGAATACGCAGTAAATCGTCGCTTAAACTTAGCTTTCCAATGTCCGCGAGTAGTGCCGCAATGAAAATTTCTTGTATTAATCGTCCATCAAGTTTTAACTGACGAGCAATTCTCCGAGATAGGTCAGCCACCCGGCGACTTCGTCCCGCAAGTTGACCGCCGCGTAGTTCAACGACGCTCGCAAATACCTTAATTGAAGTTAAAAAGTTATTTTTTAATTGTTCATTTGCATTGAGTAGTTGTTCATGCGTTCTTTGTAAATCTGTTGTTCTCTCTTGAACTTTTATTTCCAAGTTAGAATTAAGTTGTCTTAGTTCTTCATTTTGTTTTTGTGTAAGTGCTTCTAGTCTAATTTTGTCGCGCTTTAACTGTTGGCGTTCTATGGCCTGGCTGACAATAAGTAAAATTTCATTTTCATCCCAGGGTTTAGTTATATAGCGGTATATTTGACCCTGGTTGATCGCATCAATAATGGAGTTGATATCTGAGTAGCCAGTTAATAGAAGTCTGGTTGTGTCTGGCCAAAGTTCCCTAACATGTTGAAGAAATTCCGCCCCATTCATCTCAGGCATGCGCATATCTGAAATAACTAGATCTATTTCAGTTTTGTTGAGTACTTCTAATCCTTCTTTTCCACTAGTAGCCATGATTAGTTCGTAGCCGAGCGGGCGCAACAATCTTTTAAGAGACGACAAAATATTAGGCTCGTCATCAACGCACAAAATACGTGCAGCCTGATTATTGGAGATCATATAGTGCCTTTTGTTTCAGGAAAGCTCTTTACAATATCTAGAATTTCGATCAAAGACTCTTGCGCCTTTTTTTCCAGTTCTTCTAATATATCTTTGCTTAATTCAAGTCGATCCCAAAGAACAGTTTGAGTTTGCAACATCTCTATTCGTTGATTTATTCCATCGGCACGATTGCTTAAAAGAGCAGCAGCTGCTACAAGTAAAGTTAGGATGTCAGTATCTTTCCTCAGCGTTTCGCAATGATGTTGTACAGCGTCTTGAATTTCGGACGGGATGTGCCAATAATTGAGAATGTTTCGACTGACATCAGAATAGAGAAAGTGTCGGGTTTTGCCGTTAATTTCGGTTGTAATACTTCGACTGCTTTGGTTTTGGGCAAGAATTGATTTGCTATAAGCTGGAAATTCAATAGCGATTGCCAGTTTTCCAATGTCGTGTAGTAAACCTGCTGTGAACGCCACATCACTTTGAAATGAGATATGACGAGCTAGCAATTGACTGTAAATGGCATTCTCCAATGCGGTATTGAAAAACTGTTTAATTCCATCAATCGAGTCAACCCACTTGTATAAATGGGCTGTGAGTAAGCTGGCGATAGCGAGAGAATGGACTGTTCTTGAACCCAAAATCATCAATGCATCGTGGATGCTAGCTACGTGGTAGGTCAGACCGTAGAATGAAGAGTTCGCGATTCGTAGCAATTTGCAAGTCAGACTGAAATCACGAGACAGGTCTAATATGATATCTTGTTGATTAACGTTTTCATCTTCAAGAGTTTGAAGTAATTTCGTTGCTGCTTCAGGAAGAACAGGAAGTCGCTCTAATTGCGAAAATGTGTGTAAATGGGATGCGGTGTTCATGTTGAACTCCCTATTTTTCTCTTGGTAGAAACATCATAATTACGCCAGATGACGGCGAGAGTTTCCCCATCAGTTTCCAAAAAGCTCGATAGTTGACGCCATTCAGATTGAGGTCAAAGTAGGCGTTGTTTGGGAAGGCTTTTAGCTGAATCGCAAGATTTACATCAAGTTCTTCTATCGATTTCTCGTACATGTCAGATCCATTCCATAGCTTGTGGATCGCAACTTCATTGCAAAAAGCAATGTGTTGATCATTACTCAAACCAAGAATGGGAATCGGCAGTTGATGTAAGATCTCGTCGATTACTTGGATATTAACCCTATCTATTTCTAATTGATGGGATTGTAATTTTGATTGATCAGCAAGTTGTCGATTGATCTTCGCAAGCTCATGGTTTCTATGCTGGAGCACCTCATTTAATCGGCGGTTTTCATCAATAATTGTTTTGAATTGAAATGCATCGGCAATATTTTGGCGAAGCATTTCATCGTCCCAAGGTTTGCTCAAAAACTTGTAAATCGCGCCTTCATTGACCGCATCGGTAACATAGCGTATCTCTGAGTACCCTGAAAGTATGATGCGTACGGTGTCAGGATATAGTCGTTTAGCTTCTCGTAAAAATTCAACTCCTGTCATTTCAGGCATGCGTTGATCCGAAATAATTACATCGATTTTATGTTGACTTAGTATGTTTAATCCTTCCGATCCGCTTTGACTAATGAATATTTCATATCCGTCCAGTCTTAGGAGTCGCTTTAGCGCGGAAAGGATGTTTTTTTCATCGTCCACTAATAAAAGCCGCTTTGTTGTGTTCGGTTTATCTTGATACTTGGAAAAATCTGGTTGCTCTTCAAGCCAAGATTTGAGTGTCGCGATTGGCATTGGTTTTGCGTAGAAAAAACCCTGAATTTGATCGCATTGGATTGAATTTAAAAAATTGAGTTGTTGTTCGTTTTCAACACCTTCGGCAATAACACTGATACCAAGATTGTGCGACATTGCAATCACAGCTTTTGCAATCGCTACATCATCAGTATTATTTGGTAATTCACTTACAAAGCTTCGATCAATTTTTACGTAGTCAAATGGTAAATCTCGTAAATAAATAAGTGCAGAGTAACCGGTGCCAAAATCGTCTATTGCTAGTCGAAATCCTTGTGCTTTTAATGACAGCAAGTCACGCTTTAATTTTTCACAGTCTGTGCTAACTGCAGTTTCCGTTAATTCGATATCGAATTCATCCGCAGATAATTGATATCGTGCGAGTGTGTCGTGTAGAAAATCAATAAACTTTGGATTTGCCAGCTGTTTTGGAGAAACATTAATAGCAATTGGGGGAATTGTTAGGCCTATTTCATTGCATTGTTTTTTTGTTTCGCATGCCAAAATAAATATGAGTTGCCCTAACTCAGATATTAGACCGGATTGCTCGGCCAATGGAATAAAGTCAGAGGGTAATATAACTCCACGAACTGGATGTATCCAACGAACTAGCGCTTCAAAACCTGCAAGTGTGCCACTGCGTAGATCATACTTTGGTTGATAATATAATTCGATTTCGCGCAGTTTAATTGCATTAGAGAGTTGTACTTTATCTTCCTCACTAAATGTGTCGGACGGCACTAGATTGTGGATAATTTGCTGCGACACTTCAAACATCTTTGGTGTGATAGTACAAGTTTCTTCTATAGGAATAGGTTCGAAAACGGAGGAAGTTGGTTTTTTTGCTGGACTTGTCGATACTTGATCATTTTTTGACTTTAATGATTCAAAGATCGTGTTAAATGCAAGACCAATTTCGAACAGACTTAAATTTAGCAATAAATCGAGTAGATTCGATTGGTTTGATTGATCAATTCCGTCGTAATTTTGCACTAGACTTGAACTGGAATTTAAATATGTCTCCGCTTTTGAAAAATACCAACTGGAAGGTAAATTAATTTGGTCTTGAATTTGTAGAATCCCGCTCGAGAAAGCATGTGAATACTGGCTTAGAGGTGAATTGAAAGATTCAAATAAATCTCGTCGTTTAGATTCGATATTAATTTTTAACGAGCGAGAGTAACTGAAGTGTCTCAGAATCTCTGTTTTGATTCCAATTTCAAATGCATATTTAAATCGTGTTTCTAATTCGGGCAATACGGGACGTAGTTGTCGTAATAAGTTGATTTCTTCGTTTGATAGCACGAGCTTACTAAGCCTACTATTTAGTAGGTTGGATTCAACATTTAGCCATCTACGATGATTTTCTGAAAAACACAGTGTCGTTTGTAGCATCATTGCCCCCACTTGCAACTTCAGAGCATTTTGAGAAAATTAGTTAATTTGTGTTCGATCAGGATCCAGTGGTAATCGAATCACAAATTCACTTCCTTTGCCAATTTCACTTTTTACTTCAATTTTTCCTCGATGTTTCTTAACAATTCCGTAGGATAGTGAAAGACCAAGACCTGTACCAGTGCCAATTGGTTTGGTCGTAAAAAAGGGTTCAAAAATTCGATTGATTAAGTCTTGAGGAATGCCGCTACCGGTATCAGATATTGAGATCCAAACCTGATCATTTGCGTGCCCTGTACTGATTGAAATATCACCCTTGTCATGAATTGCATGGGAAGCGTTCACTAAGAGATTCATAACAACTTGGTTTATTTGTGATATCACGCAGCGAACAGGTGGCAGCGGCTGATATTTCTTTTGAATTTTTGCTTTGTATTTGATCTCGTTGTAGACGATGTTCAATGTGCTCTCAATTCCCTGGATGAGATCGGCCTCTTGCCATTCGGTCTCTCCAACATGTGAGAAGTCTTTGAGCGATTGAACGATATCTTTAACTCGTTTTAGTCCATCAAGTGATTCGTTGAAAAGTTCTGCAATGTCTGTCTCAAGAAAATCCAAATCTGCTTTC
Organism: Affinundibacterium baiyunense; assembly: GCF_018139645.1. Classification (GTDB taxonomy): domain Bacteria; phylum Pseudomonadota; class Gammaproteobacteria; order Burkholderiales; family Burkholderiaceae_D; genus Undibacterium; species Undibacterium baiyunense. The sequence continues at coordinate 248,221 of NZ_JAGSPM010000004.1, read as the reverse complement.
TCTCTGATTTCTTTACATTTTAAAGCGTTAGTTTCGTGAGCTACTGACTGTAGCTGATCAATTGCATCAAACATATCTTCTATGTAGCTGTGGAGAGATACAAGATTAGAATTCACAAATCCGATCGGATTATTTATCTCGTGCGCAATTCCAGCGGCTAACTGTCCAATTGAAGCCATTTTTTCAGATTGTAAGAGTTGATCTTGCGCCTCTTGTAAGCGTTGAATGAGTAACTTTTGCTCTTCACCTTTTCTGTGTAGTGATTCTTCCATTGCTTTACGTTCACTAACATCAGTCAGGGATCCGATTACTTCTATGGGATTACCTGATTCATCGCGAATTAGTCGTAGCATATCGCGCATCCAGACATAGTTCCCTTGGATATCTCGAAATCGATATTCATAGGTTCGTTCACCTTCAACAAATAACATCGATAAGCTAGAAAATATATTTGGCTTATCGTCAGGATGTATGTGTTCAAACCAGAAGTTTGGGTCGGAAACCATTAAATCAGGATCATAGCCAAGAATCCGGCGAGCATTACTGCTCACAAAAGTCATTTTGAAATCGCCGGTTGGAACGCTACTGTAAATAATTGCAGGTGTGTTCTCAATCAAATACCTTAACCGCTCATGCGATGTCAATCTCACCGATGCGTGAGGATTTGCTTGCAGGTTTTGGAGCTCAGTGAATTCTGCGGCGAGTGCCAGATCGAAGTATTCCATTTGCGCATCCATCATCCTCTCCTTAGGGCCGCAGTATGTAATGCTCGAAATTTAATTCACGTATTGATGCGCATCACTTTGTCTGCATGCTTCTAGTTTCATACTAGTGGGTGGGTGATTGTTTGCAAGCGGCAATGTTTTAAATATTGTTAATCAAGATGTTCTTTTCTTACTATTTGTGTTTCGATGAATGTTAAGTCGCAATATAAACAACATAATAAAAAAACATTTATTCATCTCAACATATCTATCTTTGGGAAAGGCATAGCATGGTCTTAGATCTCTAAACTTTGTGTTAGCCAGGAGTTTTAGAGCTAAACCTGATTTATCTTTGTTGGTTTTTTATAACCTAGTTCCAAAGAACTATCCCACCCTAGTGCCAATGCTTAGCCTCAGACACCGCTCCGAAGAATGGGCGTAGGCGGCTCAACTCTCTAAACTTTGATCATGTCAAAGTAGAGTGAATATTAGGTTCGCTCTATCTCAAACAACAAGGAGCTTGAGATGAGTCATTTTCTGGATAGATTGAAGTTCATGTCTAAGGTGAAATCCACCTATTCTGACGGACATGGTGCGGTGGTGGATGAGGATAGACAGTGGGAGAACGCTTACCGCAGTCGCTGGCAGCATGACAAGATTGTGCGTTCTACGCACGGCGTGAACTGTACTGGTTCTTGCTCTTGGAAAGTGTATGTCAAGAACGGTTTGATTACGTGGGAAACCCAACAAACCGACTATCCACGCACACGCCCTGATTTGCCTAACCATGAACCACGCGGTTGCCCTCGTGGTGCTTCGTATAGCTGGTATGTGTATTCTGCACAGCGCGTAAAATATCCGATGATTCGTGGCCGCTTGATGGAGATGTGGCAAGAAGCGCGTAAGACTATGGGCCCAATTCAAGCGTGGGAGTCGATTAGTCAAAATCCAGAAAAAGCTAAACGCTACAAATCTGTGCGCGGCCTCGGCGGTTTTGTGCGTGCCGATTGGGATACCGCGCAAGAAATTATCGCAGCAGCGAATGCTTTCACCGTGAAGAAATTCGGCCCAGACCGCGTGATTGGCTTCTCACCAATTCCAGCGATGTCGATGGTGTCGTATGCAGCCGGTGCACGTTACCTGTCTTTGATCGGTGGCGCTTGTTTGTCTTTCTACGATTGGTATTGTGATTTGCCACCAGCGAGTCCACAAATTTGGGGTGAGCAAACCGACGTGCCAGAATCTGCCGATTGGTATAACTCTACTTACCTGATGGTGTGGGGTTCGAATGTGCCGCAAACACGTACACCTGATGCCCACTTCTACACAGAAGTTCGTTACAAAGGTACGAAAACCGTTGCGGTGTCTTCTGACTTCGGTGAGATGGTGAAATTTGGTGACATCTGGATGGCACCAAAACAAGGTACGGATGCGGCCTTGGCGATGGCGATGGGCCATGTGATCTTGAAAGAATTCCACCTTGGTGGCAAGTCTGATTATTTCCGCAGCTATGTGAAACAATATACAGACATGCCTATGTTGGTTCGCTTGGTTGAGCGCAATGGTAGTTTTGTGCCAGATCAAATGTTACGTGCTTCGCAATTGCCAGGTGGCTTGAATGAGGCAAATAACGGTGATTGGAAGACACTCGCAATTGATGCGAACACCAATGAAATCGTGGCACCCAATGGTTCGATCGGTTATCGCTGGGGTGAAGGCAAAGTTAACGACGGCGAAAAAGTCGGTCGTTGGAACTTGGAAACTAAAGATGGTGGTTCAGGTCGTGAGATCGATCCGCAATTGAGTTTGGTTGCTAAGCATGATGAAGTTGTTAGCGTAGGCTTTAACTACTTCGGCGGTGCAGATGCGAATGATATGGTATTGCGCAATGTGCCTGCACGCAAAGTGCAATTGGCAGATGGCTCTGAAATTTTAGTAGCGACTGTGTATGACTTGTCGATGGCGAACTACGGTGTGGATCAAGGTTTGGGCGGTGCGGTTGCTTCATCCTACGATGACGACGTGCCATACACACCTGCATGGCAAGAGAAACATACTAGCGTTAAACGTGAATTAGTGATTCAAGTAGCGCGTGAGTTCGCGCAAAATGCGCACGACACGCATGGTAAGAGTATGGTCATCGTCGGCGCGGCATTGAACCACTGGTACCACAACGATATGATTTATCGCGGCATCATCAATATGCTGATGATGTGCGGCTGCGTGGGTCAATCTGGTGGTGGTTGGGCGCATTACGTGGGCCAAGAAAAACTCCGTCCACAATTCGGTTGGGTACCATTAGCGTTCGCGTCTGACTGGACACGTCCACCACGCCAAATGAACGGTACTAGCTTCTTTTATGCGCACACGAGTCAATGGCGCCATGAAAAATTGCACATCGATGAAATCCTCGCGCCGACAGCAGATAAATCCAAAGTCAGCCACATGAGCATGATCGATATGAATGCCAAATCTGAGCGTCTCGGTTGGTTGCCATCTGCACCGCAGTTGGAAACTAATCCATTAGATGTGTGTGATGCAGCGGCAGCAGCGGGCATGGAGCCACAAGAATACTTGAAGCAAAGCTTGAAGTCTGGCGCAGTGAATATGAGTTGCGATGACCCAGATAATCCTAAGAACTTCCCACGCAATATGTTCGTATGGCGTTCGAATATTCTCGGTAGTTCTGGCAAAGGCCATGAGTATTTCTTGAAGTATTTGCTCGGCACACAAAATGCCTTGTTTGATGATCCAGATGAAGCGGTGAAACCTTCTGAAGTCAAATTCCGTGAAGAAGCAGCGGAAGGTAAATTGGACTTGTTGACGGTCTTGGATTTCCGTATGAGCACGACTTGCTTGTATGGCGACATCGTGTTGCCAACCGCGACTTGGTATGAAAAAGATGATTTAAATACCTCCGACATGCACCCATTCATTCACCCATTGAGTGAAGCAGTGCAGCCTTTGTGGGAAAGTAAAACCGACTGGGAAATCTACAAAGGTATCGCCAAGAAATTTACCGAAATCGGTGGCGACTATCTCGGCACACGCAAAGACATCGTCTTGCAACCATTGATGCACGATACACCGGGCGAATTGGGTCAAGCCTTTGAACCAAAAGATTGGAAAAAAGGCGAGTGTGATTTGATTCCTGGTAAGACAGCGCCAAACTTTGTCGTAGTGGAACGTAATTACAAAGAGATCTACAAAAAGTTCACCTCAATCGGACCTTTGTTAGACAAACTCGGCAATGGCGGTAAAGGTATTAATTGGAATACCGAACACGAAGTGCATGAAATCGGTGGCATCACCAAAGTAGTCACAGAAGAGGGCGTATCAAAAGGCCGCCCACGTTTGGAAACAGCGATCGATGCCTGCGAAATGATTTTGACCTTTGCACCAGAAACCAATGGTCATGTCTCCGTCAAAGCATGGGAAGCTTTATCAAAAATCACTGGTCGCGATCATACGCATCTGGCCGTGGGTCGTGAACATGACAAGATCCGTTTCCGCGATGTACAAGCGCAACCACGCAAGATTATTTCTGCACCGACTTGGTCAGGTTTGGAATCGGAAGAAGTCAGCTACAACGCTGGTTACACCAACGTACATGAATTGATCCCATGGCGCACGCTCACTGGTCGTCAGCAGTTCTACCAAGATCACCGTTGGATGCTCGATTTTGGTGAAGGTTTGTGCGTGTACAAACCAGCGATTGACACCAAGACTGTGGCACCAATGATGAACAAATCACCGAATGGTGAAAAAGAGATCGTGTTGAACTGGATTACACCGCATCAAAAATGGGGTATCCACTCTACTTACTCTGACAACTTGCGTATGTTGACCTTGAGTCGCGGCGGCCCACACGTCTGGGTTTCTGAGATCGAAGCGAAAGAAGCCGGTTTGGTGGATAACGATTGGGTCGAAGTGTTTAACAGTAACGGTACTTTGACAGCGCGTGTGGTGGTCAGTCAGCGTGTGCCAAAAGGTATGTGCCTGATGTATCACGCTCAAGAGAAGATTGTGAATACACCTGGTGCGGAACTCTCCGGTATGCGTGGCGGTATCCATAATTCGGTGACGCGTGCGGTGTTGAAGCCAACCCATATGATTGGTGGCTATGCCCAACAGGCGTATGGCTTTAACTATTACGGCACAGTTGGTTCCAATCGCGACGAGTTTGTGGTCTTGCGTAAGATGAAAAAAGTGGATTGGTTAGAAGGCAAGTTAGAAGAATCTGAAGGAGCAGCGTCATGAAAATTCGCGCACAAGTAGGCATGGTGTTGAACCTTGATAAATGTATTGGTTGCCACACCTGTTCCGTGACCTGTAAAAACGTATGGACCAGTCGTGATGGCGTTGAGTACGCCTGGTTCAATAACGTCGAAACCAAGCCTGGCATTGGTTATCCTAAAGAATGGGAAAATCAAGCTAAATGGAAAGGCGGTTGGCATAGAAACGAGGCTGGCAAATTAGAGCCAAAACAAGGTGGCAAATTGCGCATCTTGGCCAATATTTTTGCCAATCCTAACTTGCCACAGATAGACGATTACTACGAGCCATTCACCTATGATTATGAGCGTCTGCAAAACGCGCCATTGTCGCAAACACCGCCAACAGCACGTCCTATCTCTGTGATCACTGGCAAGAAAATGGACAAGATTGTTTGGGGCCCGAACTGGGAAGATGACTTAGGCGGTGAATTTAGTTCACGTAGTCGTGATCAGTTATTCGAAGGCGTACAAAAAGAAATGTACAGTACCTTTGAATCGACTTTCATGATGTACTTGCCACGTTTGTGTGAGCACTGTTTGAACCCAGCATGTGTGGCGTCATGCCCATCTGGTTCGATCTACAAACGTGAAGACGACGGCATCGTGTTGGTCGATCAAGACAAGTGCCGCGGCTGGCGTATGTGTATCTCTGGTTGCCCTTACAAAAAGATTTATTACAACTGGAGTTCAGGCAAAGCGGAAAAATGTACCTTCTGCTATCCACGTATCGAAGCAGGCCAACCTACCGTTTGTTCTGAAACATGCGTAGGCCGTATTCGCTACTTGGGCGTGTTGTTGTACGACGCCGACAAGATTGAAGCAGCTGCCTCCACACCCAATGAGCAAGATTTGTATCAAGCGCAGTTGGATTGCTTCTTGGATCCGCATGATCCAGAAGTGATCGCTGAAGCACGCAAGCATGGTATTCCAGAAAGCTGGATTACTTCAGCGCAAAAATCGCCTGTGTACAAAATGGCGATGGAATGGAAGATTGCTTTCCCATTGCATCCTGAGTATCGCACTTTGCCTATGGTTTGGTATGTACCACCTTTATCACCAATCCAAAAGGCGGCAGAAGCAGGTCACATGGGTATGAACGGCATTATTCCTGATGTGAAATCCTTGCGTATTCCTGTGCGCTATTTAGCGAACTTGCTAACAGCAGGCAAAGAAGAGCCAGTCTTGGAAGCGCTGGAAAAAATGTTGGCGATGCGTGCTTATAAGCGTTCAGAAGTCGTGCATGGTGAACTCGATCATGATGTCTTGAAACAAGTCGGTTTGACTGCAGCACAAGTCGAAGACATGTATCAAACCATGGCGATTGCGAACTACGAAGACCGTTTCGTGATTCCATCCTCCCATAAAGAAATGGTGGAAGATAGTTTCAACGAAAAAGGTAGTTGTGGGTTTACCTTTGGTAATGGTTGCTCAGGCGGTACTTCTGATGGTGCTTTGTTTGGTAAGAAGCCGCAGGGTAGTGTGATTTTTGTGGATATGCCGAAGTCGCGGAAGAAACTTTCAACGACTGAGTAACTCCCTTCTCCCGCAAGCGGGAGAAGGGTAGGGGATGAGGGCGGTTGATAAAGTTAAACAGATTTTATTTGGCAACGTCAAATTATTCGGATTTCTGAACGCCCCTCACCCTAACCCTCTCCCGCTTGCGGGAGAGGGAATGTTAAAGCATAAAACGACGCCAACAACGCCACAAAGAATAAAGGAAATCGTATGCAAATTTATCGCATTTTATCCGCGCTACTGAGTTACCCGCAGCCAGATCTGATCGCTGCTCTGCCAGAGATTCGTACTGAATTAGCAGCTGATCAAGAGGCAGCTGATGCTCTCCAGCCCTTGCTGAATTACTTGCAAGAGAGTGATTTGATCAGTGTGCAAGAGAACTACGTGGGAACCTTCGATCGTACTCCTTCAGTTGCACTGCACTTGTTCGAGCACATTCACGGTGAGAGCCGCGATCGTGGTCAAGCAATGGTCGATTTAATTTCGGAATATCGTCGTTATGGTTTTGAACCAGAAGCGAGCGAATTGCCGGATTACGTGCCACTGTTCTTGGAATTTTTAAGCTTGGTCGATGCAGAAACCGCTGAGAAATTACTCGGAGAAGCGATTCATGTATTGGCTGCTATCGGTATTCGTTTGCAACGCAAAGACAGCCCGTACGCGAACGCATTCTTATTGTTGACCGCATTTACTGATGTTGTTCCGCAAGAACAAGGTGAGCCACCAGTGCGCGATATGGACGATGCAATGGAAACTTTTGGACCAGGTGTGGATGGTGTTGAGCCTTTGTTGAAACCGGGATTGTCGTGCTCATCGGGTGCTGCATCAGGAGGCGCGCAGGCTGTGAATTTTTATCCACGTCAACCCAAGGCTGCGAATCAAGCAGCTGCAAATTAAACTTTTTGGGAGTCAGTGATGGACTACTTACATCAATTTATCTACGGGATTTATCCCTACATCGCTTTAGCGATTTTCTTGTTCGGTAGCTTGGCGCGTTTCGAACGTGAGCAATACACATGGAAGAGTGATTCTTCTCAGATGCTGCATGCTGGCAATCTGCGTGTTGGCAATATCTTGTTCCACATCGGCGTGCTCGGTTTGTTCTTCGGTCACATGGTCGGTTTGCTGACACCAGTAATCGTGTGGGATACCTTGGGTGTATCACACGGCTTCAAACAAATGATTGCGATTGTGATGGGTGGCGTGTTTGGTACTTTGTGTATGGTTGGCTTGTTGATTTTGATGCACCGTCGTTTTACCGATGCACGTATCTCTGCCGTGACCAAAACTGGTGACAAAGTTTTGTTATTGTGGATTTTCATCACCTTGGGCTTGGGCTTGTCTACCATCTTCGAATCTTTACACCATCGCGATGGGCACATGATGGTCTTGTTGATGACATGGGCGCAGCACATCGTTACCTTCAAAGGTGATGCTGCTAGTTATATCGTCACTGCACCGTTCTTGTTTAAGGCGCACTTGTTTATGGGCTTGACTTTGTTTGTGATTTTCCCGTTCACTCGTTTAGTCCACGTATGGAGTGGTTTTGCTTCTGTCGGTTATTTGAGCCGTGCATGGCAGTTGGTACGTCCACGCTGATCGAAACTTCTAGCTTGTCGTTCCTGCCTACGCAGGAGCGACAATGAATCAAATTGCCAGCAAAAAATTTTAGGAGGCAATCATGCCCGTCATAGTCAATGGTTACGAACTCAGCGATGCTGAGATGGAGAAAGAACTGCCTGAACATCAAGGCACGGCAGATCCAATGAAGAGTGCGATGACGGCTTTGGTTTTGCGTCGCGTCTTATTAGATAAAGCTAATGAACTCGGTTTGTCAGGTGAAGATGAAGACAAAATCGAAGCTTTGTTAGTACGTGAAGTCGTCGTACCTAAGCCAAGTTCAGAAGAATGTCTGCGTCACTATCAAGCGCATCCACAGCGTTTTACTGTGGGTGAATTGGTCGAAGCAAATCACATTTTATTCCAAGTGACTCCTGCGCTCGATCTAGGTAATTTGCGACGTCATGCCGAAGTAGTCTTGCAAGATTTGTTGGACAATCCAGCCAATTTTGCCGCGATGGCAAAAGCAAATTCAAACTGTCCATCAAGCGAAGTCGGTGGCAATCTCGGCCAATTAACGCGTGGCGACACCGTTCCTGAATTTGAAAAAGTGATTTTCTCTGCAGAAGAACACAAGATCGTGCCACGTTTGGTAGAAACCAGATTCGGTCTGCACATCGTGCAACTAGGTCGTAAATTGGCAGGAAAATTACTGCCATTCGAGCAAGTTGAAAGCAAGATCGCTGACGCGATGCAAAGAGCGAGCCACGATCATGCGATGCGCCAGTATTTGCAATTAATGGTCGGACAAGCCAAGATCAGTGGTATCGAGCTGGCAGGGGCGGACACGCCTTTGGTGCAGTAGTTTTTTCGCCGCAGAGGCGCAGAGTACGCAGAGTACGCAGAGGTATTTTTATCGAGATTGAGCCTTCTTTAAATCATGCTTAAGTTTGTTAAGTTTTATAAGATTTAAGTGTTGACGAGGTAAATAGAAATTCTCGGCGTCCTCTGCGCCTCTGCGGCAAAGATTTTCAATTTAGGTAGGAGTCAATCATGTCTCAAGCAATGATGAGTTTAGTAAAGCAACACCAAGAATGTGACGATCAATTAAATCGTGTCGAAGCCGCTTTGCATAAAGCCGATCTGTCCTCGGCTGGTAGAAATTTCCGTTTGTTTGATGAGCAGTTAGAGCATCATTTTCGCTTGGAAGAAGAGCGCTTATTTCCGGCGTTTGAAAAAGCCACGGGCATGACGAATGGCCCTACCGTGGTGATGCGTGGTGAACATGCAGAGATCCGTCAATTGCGTGATCAAGCCATGGATGAAATTGAACAAGGACAAATTGAATCGGCCTTGGCAACCATCGATACACTGAATGTTTTGATTCAACAGCATAATGTGAAAGAAGAAAATATTCTCTACCCTATGTGCGGTGGTAGTGTGCCGAATTTGATGTCGGTACTTGGTATGGGCGGTTGTGGTGGTGCTTGTTCTTGTGCAGCTTAATTATCATCTCGATTTAGCAAGCTTCTTTGCTCCGCCTAAGCTAGCATAGCTTGCTTAGGCGGAGCAATTTGAAAAGCGAATGCCTTAAACTCAGGCTGAAGTTCACATAAAAAGTACGTTAGTTAGTATGTTAGTTAGTACGTTATATACTGCGTGCGATGCGCAAAACCGCCCGACAGCAAGCAGATGTTCCAATCGCAGAGGCGAAGCGATGTCAGCCCCAAAAATTCTCAACTATGAACTAGCACCTTCGCCAGCAACGATTTTTGGATGTCTGTTGCCCGCGCCGTGGTTAGGTGTAGCGGCAGGCTTGCTACTCGCCTTTGGTCCCGAAGCAGGATTACCCAATCGTTTTTCACCTTTAGTGTTAGCCGTCACCCATGTATTGGTGTTGGGAATGCTCGCGCCGATTATGGTTGGAGCTTTATTTCAATTGTTTCCAGTGGTGGCAGGGCAGGTGGTACGATCTGCGAAATGGATTGCACCGTTTGTTGCGCTTGGCTCGACTGCGATTGCCGCTGGCTTAAGCGTGGGATTTTTAGCAGGTGATCGCCAAGGTTTTTCTGTGGCTGCTTGGCTCGCCGTATTTTTATATGGCGCCATCGTGCTGGCATTAGCGCCAGCAGCTTGGCGGATTGTGTTGCCATCGCAGCCCGATGCTAGCCTCAAGACTTTACGTGGAATTGTCCTCCCCTTGAGCATGGTAATTGGACTCGGGGTGGTGTTGGCGGGGGCATTTGCGGCATGGTGGCAAGTCGATATAGCCTACTTTTTACGCTTGCATGTTGCCTGGGGTTTAGTCGGCTGGATTGCCTGTCTGGTACTTGGTGTAGCGTCAACTGTGGTGCCCATGTTTTGGCAAACTAATCGTCCTAGTTTGACTTGGCATCGACGCTTACCTTGGGATCTTTGGTTAGGTTTGCTGTTGTTGTTTGTGCCGCTCTCTGAGCGCTTGTTGGATGGTTTTTTATCGGCACTGGCTTTGTTTGTGATGGCTTTGGCGTTGGTGTCGATGCGCGCCTTACTTGGTGCAAAGCGTCGTTTTGATCCTGCATGGGTATTGTGGCTGGTTTGTGCCATGAGTTGGGCTAGTGCAGCGGGTCTGCTTTTGATACTCCTTCATCTGACATCTTATCTATCAAGTGAATGGCAGAGTGTTTTACCTTGGTGGATAGGCGTATTGTGCTTGGTTGGTGGTGCAGTGATGCCAGTCAATGCGATGCTAGGGAAAATCATTCCGTTTTTGATTTTCTTACATTTGCGTCGTCAAACTCCTATGGGACAACGGGTTCCAAGTATGCAAGTGATTTTGCCACCGACGCGTTTACGTTGGCAGGCGTGTAGCGCTGTGCTGGCTTTGCTTTGTCTCTTATGCCTACCAATCGCTCCTATTCATTGGAAATTCATCGGCGGCATCGTTTTTGCGTTTTCTCAAGCGATGTTGGCAGTGATGTTGTTGATGAGCCTAGCGCGTTATCGTCGTGAGTTGCGACGTGTTTTGTTTCCATCAAAAACCTCGACTTAGGTTAAATAAAGTACATCGTCCAATAATGAATTAACTTCTTGTAGAAGTTGCATCAATAAACCTTAGACTATTCAGAAGTATTTTTCTTCTGTACTTTTTGTCTGTTATAGTTGCTATCGAACACCTTAGCAATTCAGCTTAGCGATTCCCTAACTGTGCTCTCACCATTTAGGTTCGTCGTTCAGGTTCGTCATACAGGTCTCAATAAGGGGTTAACACTTGCAACTTCTTTTTGTCCCATCTTTGCGTCTGCTTCTCGCAAATTGTCTGCTTGGCTTTGTATTATTGCTAGCCGAAATGGCTTTTTGCAGTCTTGCGAATGCGGGTTCCTTGCATCGTTTGCGCTTTGATCATTTTAGTATCGATCAAGGCTTGCCTAGTACTGGCATCATGACCGTGTATCAAACACGCAATGGATTTGTGTGGATGGGAACAGCAAATGGTTTGGTTCGTTACGACGGCAGACATATTCGTTTATTTTCACATGCACCAGCAAACGAGAACAGCATTAGCCATGATCGTATTTTCAGTTTATTTGAAGATGATCAACAACGCTTGTGGATAGGAACGCGACGCGGTTTAAATGTATTGGATTTGCGCAAAGAGTCGATACAGCGTATCGCGATGCCTACCGATATGGATTTGAAGCAGCAAGTGGTGTATGGCATCACGCAAGCAGATCGCGGTGGTTTGTGGATTGCAACTGCGGCTGGATTAATGTTGTTTGATCCAACTAGTCAGCAATTTACTCGCTGGCGAGCTGAAGGTGCCGCATCTGGCGAGTTTGTTGGTGAAGTGCGCGCATTGATTAGCGATAATCAACTCAATAATACTGGTAATAAGGTAGGCGGGATTTGGATAGGACAGGGCCAAACCATCGCGCGTATTGATCATCAAGGGAAATTGACGCATCGTGTCAACATCAGTGCAGCGCAAGCAAAAGCCAAGGCGTTGGCACAATCATCTGCACAAGTACGTAGTCTAGCATTCGATCGTCATGGGCAACTTTGGGTTGGATTGACCGATGGCTTGCAAATATGGACTTTGCAGCAGAATCAGCTCAAATCGCTGACTTTACCGTCCAATTTAAAACTACCGAATGCAAGCATCACTGCGATATTGCAAGATCATGAACATGCTATGTGGTTAGGTATGGGAGATGATCAAGGACTACTACGTTGGCGCGACGACCAACAGATGCTGGAAAAATTCCGTAATCGGCCATCGGTCAATAGTAGTTTAAGTGGCGATTCGATTACCTCGTTGATGCAAGATGCGAGCGGTGGCTTATGGGTAGGTACCAGTGATTATGGCGCAAATTTAGTGGATTTGAAGGGGCGTAGTTTTACCAGCTATCTGAATATTCCAGGGGATGAACGCAGCCTATCACATCGTTTAGTTACTGCTGTTTTACCAGATGGAAATGAGCATGCTTGGCTTGGCACCTTGGGAGGTGGTTTAAATCGTTTGCATCTTGCTAGCGGTGAATCACAGCGCTTCACGCAACAACAAATGGGGGTGGAATATATACGTGCCTTGATGTTGGATAGTAAAAAGCAATTGTGGGTAGGTGGCGAGCGCTTGCAGATTTTTAATCCGATAACGCAATCTAGTCGTGAGATTGAATTTGACAAAAGTTTTCCTATCGGTGCGCGCTTTACTTCATTGGTGCAAGATCAGCATGGAGAAGTATGGGCCGGTACCAGTGTTGGTCTCTATCGGATCAAGCCGGACGGCAGTTTTCGAATCTATAAAGCGGAACTGAATCGCCCGGATTGGATAAACGATGATGCAATTGATAGTCTTTTGATTGATCAACAACAACGTTTGTGGGTAGGCAGTAAAGGCGGCTTATTTATTTTCGATTCACAAGCGGAAAAATTTTTAGCGATCGGTAAAGCGTCTGCGTGGTTACCAACTCCACAGAAATTAGGTGTGACCGCCTTACGACAAGATAGGCGTGGTCGTATTTGGGCGGCGACGATTTTAGGTGGCTTATTGGAAGTGAAGCCGGTAGCAGGGGCGGTTGGCGCTAATGCGTGGGAACTCGTCTCTTGGGCGGATATCCCGCAAATTCCTAAAGATGTAATCGAAGCCATGCAAGACGCCGAAAACGGCGAGATCTGGATGAGTAGTGAACGCGGTTTAATGCGCGTGCGTCCAGAAACGAGAGAGGGGCATAACTTTCCTTCTTTTGGACGTTTTGATGGCGCTTTCAATTTTGCTGCTGCGACTAGAATGCCGGATGGCGGTATGCTGTTTGGTGGGGTCGGTTTGACTTATTTTCATCCACAAAATATTTGGGAAAATAGAGTGGCGCCACGCGTCGTTTTGAGTGATATTTTGCTGTTTAATAAGTCACTTACGATGGCAGACAATCAAACAGATAGCGCGGCAAACACCAATCAAAATACGAGTAAAGTTGGTGATGCCGAAACCACTGCAAAGAGCGGCCTAGCAGATTTAAAAAGTTTAGGCATAGACGGCCCTTTAAGTGCGAGCAAACAAATCAAGCTAGATCACACGCAAACCATGGTCAGCTTTGAATTGGCCGCCTTACATTTCTATAATCGTACGCAAAATCGTTACGCGTGGAAGTTGGAAGGCTATGACCAAGATTGGATTTATGGACAAGGAGATCGTAGCGTCGCCACGTACACCAATCTGGATGCCCGTACTTACCGATTAATGGCAAAAGCCGCTAATCCTGACGGTGTGTGGGGGGAAAGTACCGAAATTTTAACTGTCGTTGTGACCCCACCGTTTTGGCGAACTTGGTGGTGGTATGGGATGTGGATCGTGATCGGCTTGAGCGCACTACGATTTGCCTATCATGTGCGCTTAAAAGCCATTCGTGAGAATCAACTGTATCTAGAGCAGCAGGTAAAGGCGCAAACGCAAGAGGTATTAGCGCAAAAAAAATTAGCCGAAGCACAAAGAGAAATCGCTGAACGTGCGCGTAATGATATCGGGCGATTAAGTGAAATCGGTTTGCAAATTACTTCCTCGCTGGATAAACGAGAGATTCTTAATACCCTGTATCAAAATATTCGCAGCATGGTGCGAGCTAGTACATTTGGCGTTGGTATTGTTGACTGGGATAGACGCGTTATTAGCTTTGAATACACGGTGCAAGGAGATCAGTTAATTTTGCCTTACGAGCGTAGTTTGGATGCAGAGGAACAACCAGCTACTCGTTGTGTATTGAGCGGACAAGAGTTGATTGTGAACGAAATCGTCCACGATAGTCGAGAGATGGATCCGATTATGGCGAAGCGCACAGGTGAAGTTTATGTGCGTTTGGAAGATGGAACTCCGACAGAAGATTCGCGTTCTGGCGTATATGTACCGATTATTTTAGGTGGCCGCGTCATGGGTGTGGTGGGAGCATTAAGTAAAGAGGCGAATGCATTTAGTTTAAACGATTTAAACATCTTGCGTACCTTAGCTTCTTACACCGGCGTTGCGTATGACAATGCTGAAGCCTATCGTCGTTTAAAAATCACGCAATCAAAGTTGGTCGAGCAAGAAAAACTTGCGGCGCTAGGATCGTTGGTGGCGGGTGTCGCACACGAACTGAATACACCGATCGGCAATAGCTTATTGATGGCGAGTACGATGCAAGAAATGACCGAGGAGTTCTTGCAAAAAGTAAAGGAAAATCAACTACGTCGTTCTGATTTAGAGAACTACACGCTTAGCGCCATTAGTTCCTCGGATTTAATGGTGCGTAGTTTAACCAGTGCCGCCAATTTAGTGAGTAGCTTTAAGCAAATTGCGGTTGATCAGACTTCTGACCAACGTCGTAGTTTTGATTTGAACCATTTCTGTCAGGAAGTTGCCTTAACCTTGTTTAATCGTAGCAAGCGAGAAGGCCATGAGATTCGCGTAGAAATTGCAGGAGACTTGGTTCTGGATAGTTATCCCGGTTCTTTAGGACAGGTTCTAAATAATTTGATTATCAATGCCATGGTACACGGTTTTAATGAACGCAAAAATGGGCTCATCTTGATTCGGGGTCGCGCTTTAGATGCAGCGCGGGTGGAATTAATTGTCGAAGATAACGGTGTCGGCATCGCACAAGAAAATAGGGAACGAATTTTTGAGCCCTTCTTTACCACGCGACTTGGTACTGGCGGTAGTGGTTTGGGACTACATATTTGCTACAACATTATTCATTCTATTTTGGGCGGAAGTATTCAAGTGCAAAGTGAGCTTGAACAAGGTAGTCGCTTCATTATGGTGTTGCCACTTGTTGCACCTGATCGTGTTAATCAGGTAGATCAAAATTGATACTAACTATTTTTTGGATGAGCTGTAAATCCGGTTTGAATTGTTCGCGCTATTCAATTAGTCTTCATCACAGCTAATATTGGCGGCTATGAGTTAGTCTTTGCTGTCCCTCGTTTGAGCTAGCGGCAATTCGACGATAAAGCAGCAACCATTGCCAAACTCACTCTCGCAGCTGACGGTACCACCCATCGCTTCGGTGAGTTTCTTGACGATAGACAGTCCCAAACCAGTCGAATGTTCACCTGCAGTTGGCACACTCGATAGTTTGCTAAACCGTTCGAACAAACGTTGCTGGTCCTCTGCGGTTAATCCTTGTCCTTGATCTTGAATGCAAATTTGCGCGAACTCTTCATGTCGCGATAATTGAACGGTGATCAGTTTGCCGATAGGTGAATACTTGATCGCGTTTGAAATTAAATTATCTAACACTTGAAAGCACGCATTTTGGTCGACCGACACCATCAGGCTAGGTGGATTGCTTGCATACTCTGTGTCAGAAAAATTTAGTTGATACTGTAATTCTTTTGCGCGTAAATTATGTTCGTATTGAATTAAGACTTGATGGCAAAGTTCAACAATATTGATCGCATTTTTTTCGAGTTTGGTATTGCCCGATTCCATCGCATTGACGTCGAGCAAATTGGTGATGATATGCATCATGCGATTGCCACTGCGACTGATTCTTTCTAGATAACTATAGCGCTGTTCGGGTGTGATGCTTGGTTCGAGTTTGCGCATTAAATCGCTGAGACCAATGATGCCGGTTAGCGGATTTTTCAAATCATGGGCGGCAATTCCCAAGAATTCATTTTTTTGTTTATCGAGTTTTTCCAAGCGTTCAATTAATTCTGCCATTTCTTTTGTACGTTGCTGGATTTTGCTTTCTAATTCTTGTTCGGCTTTTTGCGAAATAGAAAGCAGTTGCGCTTGTGCTAGCGCATTTTCATTCTTAATGATGTTGATACGATCTGCTTGCGCTAAGGCGAGTAAGATGATTTCAATAGCAGCGCCAATCTGGAAGCCATATTCACTTAACCATGAGCTTTCAATCACACCGAGATTTCGTAAGATGACTAATAAACCGCCAGCAACCCATGCGGTTGTCGCTGCTACCACAATATAGCCCGGACGATAGCCGCGCCAGCCTATCAGCATGCCGATAGGAATCACTACAATCATCTGAATAAAAGCGAGAATTTGCGCTGTGGCGGCAACGTAGCTGTTATATCCCGCTAGTACTGCAATCATGATTAGTACCGCAAATATTTGTAGTATCCGAAATCCTTTGGCGATATTCGGCATGATTTTGGGTAACTGTAAGAAGCTGGATATGAACAGCGAATAAAACAGCAATAGGCTGGGTACCGCGAGGCTTTGAATTAACTCAACTACCCAGATATTATCGGGTTCAAAATATAGAGCTAGATGACCATTATTATTGAAACCAACTAACAATGTGAGTGCAGATAAGAGCAAATAAAAACCATTGGCATTATCGCGATAACCGAACATCAAAATGAGATTGTAGGCAATCATTGCCAACATGATGCCGTAAAAAACGCCCATCAAGCTCGATTGAAAATTACTTGTCTCGGCAAAAGCTTGCGGCGTATACAAGTGCGCACTGAAATACAATGCACTGCTGGTTTGTATGCGTATATAAATGCTGTGTTTTTCAGTATCTGCTATTGCTAGGCGATACACCGCTAGTCGATGACGCGTTTCACCATCGACGAAGCGGGTATGATCACCAGACCGATGTGTACTAATGATGTTTTGATTCTTTACATGATATGCACGCACATCATCGAGCATATTCGGCGTTACTTCCATCCACCACTCTGTTGATGCAGCCGGATCTTGCCGTTGTAAATCTAATTTCAACCAAAAGACCGAACGTGTATAAGAGGCGCTTAGATTGCCATTCAATAATTTAAATCCGTTTACATTTTTTGGAATGCGCTCAGTCTGGCTTGAATCTGCTTGGTCTAGTCGTAAGATGTCATCAATCGTGAGGGCGCCTGATTTATCTTCTAGAACCTGCCAATGCGATTTTAAATTGACGGCGCTAGTGCTACTTTGTAGAGCCAATACTTTGGCTGTAGCGCGGCCGATCGAGCAATCAAAGAGTTGCCAACACAATACAACTAAAAGCAGTTTGATTACTTTATGCATGACCACAATATCGTATGAAAAATGTTCTCTTGCGATAGAGATATAAATGTGCACAACTTTGCTTATGCATTGTCATAGCGTCTATGAATCAGGCTAGCAATTTTTTGATAGTTGATCAATGGATTTTCTTGTTTGTCGCACAATTTTGCAATTGCCGTTGTGCTTTCGTTATTCTTTGATGATGTAAGTGCGCAAACTTTCAAGCATGTCTATTCCAATTACTTTTGATATTTGCAAACACCGACAAAATTTGATCTGGGACAAGATTTATCCCCCAAAAGAACTAGATGATCTAGCTTGGCGGCGAATTGTGCTGTGGCTTTAATCGGCACAAAATGACAGCATGAAAAATCTCTCTATATCCCCTGCATCGGCTTCTGGAGCGCAATTGATTGATCGCTTTGGGAGGCAATTAACTTATCTGCGTGTCTCTGTCACCGATAAATGTGATTTGCGCTGCAGTTATTGCATGCCTAAAGGGTTTAACGGCTTTGAGGAGCCGGAGAATTGGCTCACATTTGCGGAAATTGAAAGAGTGGTTGCTGCCTTTGGTCGCTTGGGCGTAGCGCGCGTGCGTTTGACTGGTGGTGAGCCATTATTGCGACGCAATTTGCCGCAGTTGGTGGAGCGGTTGGCTAGCCATGCAGAGATTCGAGACATTTCTTTATCGACAAATGCGACGCAATTGCATAAGCATGCACAGGCTTTGTATCAGGCTGGTGTGAGCCGCATCAATGTCAGTCTGGATAGTCTAGATAAAGCTTGTATGGAAAATATCACGGGGCGCGATAGCTTCGCCAGCATCATGGCGGGATTACAAGCTGGCAAGCAGGCAGGATTTAAGCCTATCAAACTCAACATGGTGGTGATGGACGGTGTCAACGAGCATGAAATTCCCCGTATGGCGGAATTTTGTTTTAACGAAGGATTCATTTTGCGCCTAATTGAGGCGATGCCGATGGGTAGCACAGGACAAAATAGTCAATACCGCGACATTGGTCCGATTCGAGACCAATTGGTGCGTCAGTTCGATTTGATTCCAGCGGCTGAAGAATTGGGTGGCGGTCCGGCTCGCTATTGGACACGTCGAGATGGGCAAGGAACGATCGGTTTTATTTCACCGATTAGCCAACATTTTTGTGCCAGCTGCAATCGGGTGCGTTTGGCGGTCGATGGCACGCTGTATATGTGTTTGGGTCAAGATGAGCAATTTGCCTTGCGTCCTTTATTGCGTGCGGGCATCAGCGATGCAGAACTTGAACAAGCGATACGAGAAGCGATAGAACTCAAGCCAGAGCGCCACGAGTTCGCGACACAAAGACATAAAATTATCCGGTTTATGTCACAAACCGGTGGATAGTCTACTGAGTAAAATAGAGTGAGGTTGAAGATGGAAGTGCGTAATATTCACCAATTTATTGAAGGGTTTCAACGCTTTCAGTCCAAATATTTTGCTGGTGAGAAGCCGCTTTATAATAAGTTGAATAATGGTCAGAATCCGACTACCTTGTTAATTGGCTGTTGTGATTCGCGGGTTGACCCGGCTTTACTACTTGATTGTGATCCAGGTGATATTTTCGTGATTCGGAACGTGGCGAATTTAGTGCCACCATGTAATGAATCTGGCAATCAACAAGGGGTTAGTGCAGCGATACAGTTTGCGGTAGAAGCTTTAAATGTGAAGCGTATTATCGTCATGGGGCACGAAAAATGTGGTGGCATACGGGCATTAATGCAGGGCTATCAACCGAGCCGTAAGATTGATTTTATTGGTCGTTGGATGCGTATTGTTGAACCGGTTAAACAGCAAGTGTTAAGCCAATTAAGTCACTGCAGCAAAGAAGTACAAGTTCACGCCTGCGAACTTGGAGCGATTATCTTGTCACTCAATAATTTGCGTAGCTTCCCTTGGGTCGCAGAACGTGAACAAAGTGGCGAAATTGCGCTACATGGTTGGTATTTCGATATGACTAACGGCGCATTGCTGGCATACTCTGACCGTACCGATAGCTTTCTGCCTATGGTTTGTCCACTTGGTGTGCCGCACGCAAGCAGTGTCGATACAGTTGAATCTCTTGAAACGACAGAAGAAGTCAGCAAAAATGCAGAATTGGTTGATTGAGTAATTGATCAAGGGTCGATCAATAGCAGATCAATCAAAGTGAAAAACACAGCGAGTTAGAAAAGAGTCATATGGATTCCTCCAAGCAATTACCGATAGGCAAACGCCTGACTTTTCGTATTTTGATGACGACGGTAGTTGGTTTGGCTTTGACTTTAGCTGCGATTGGTTACACCTTATTATTGTCTTGGCAGTTAGAAGGTGGTGGTGCAGCAATTAATGAGGCAGGTAGTTTACGTATGCGCTCTTATCGCTTGGCGATGGTGTTAGAACATCCGCAGAAAGGTAATAGCGTTATACAAGAGTTGCAAGAATTTAATCGTACCTTATCTGATCTTGAACATGGTGATGCCAAGCGCCCCTTGTTCTTGCCACAAACGACATCGATACGTGAGCAAATGAAAAAGGTGCAGCAAGATTGGCATCAACATATTCAAGTCAACGCGCAGAAAGTTGTGGCGCAAACCGATCCACAATTAAAGCAAATTGCCCTAGAAGATTACGCTGCGCAATTGCCGGGATTCGTCAAAAACATTAATCAGCTGGTCTCGCTAGTTGAGGTCGAATTAGAAGAAAAAACGACGTGGTTAAGGCTGTGTCAGACCGCCTTGATTTTTATGTCGCTCGCCGCCAGTATCGCCTTACTTTATCTTTTGTATTTGTGGATAGTTGGACCAGTGACGCGCATGCAAGCGGGTATCGCGCGTATGAGTAAAGATGATTTAAGCGTGCGACTTCCGATAGAAACCGAAGATGAATTTGGTGTCTTAGCGCAAGCCTTTAATCAAATGGCCGATCATGTGCAAACTGTGCATAGAACTCTAGAAGATCGTGTTTCAGAAAAGACCGCGAAGCTACAAGCGCAGAATCACGAAATTAGTACGATGTATGAGATCGCGGCATTTCTGTCTGGTCCTCATGCGATTGAAGAATTGTGCCGTGGATTTTTACATAGAATTATGCAGAGAATGAATGCCGACGGTGGCACGGTTCGTATTCTTGATAGTGATAAAGGTAATGTCCATATCACGGTACACGAAGGTATTTCTGAGAAAATGATCGAGGAAGAGCATTGCATTAAAAAAGATGATTGCTTGTGTGGAGCAGCTACTTCGAAAGGAATTATTTTAGTGCGTGATTTTCGTCTGCTAGATCAACAAAAGCGTTATCGTTGCCAAGAGGAAGGATATATCTCTTTGGCAGTGTTTCAAATTCAAGCGCGTGATCAAGTGATCGGTAGTTTCTCTCTGCATTTTTCCCAAGAACGTGTAGTGAAAGGCGAGGAACGTCGCTTGCTAGAAATTTTGGGTAAAAACTTAGGTTCATCGATTGAAAATCAGCGATTAATTGCCAGAGAAAAAGAATTCGCAGTGTCGCAAGAGCGCAATTTGTTAGCGCAAGGCTTGCATGACAGCATTGCACAAGGGCTTAACTTCTTGAACTTGCAGGTGCAGATGTTGGAAGATTCCTTGAAGCGCAATGATGTCGAAGAAATTCACGATATCACGCCACTGTTACGTGCAGGAATCCAAGAAAGTTACGAGGATGTGCGAGAGCTTTTGTTAAATTTCCGTACCCGTTTGCAAGACAGTAATTTAGAATCTGAAATGCGTAACGTGGTGTCTAAATTTCAGCGTCAAACTGGCGTACATGCGACGATAGAAATTAGTGGTGATGGCGCACAATTGGCGCCTGAGCAGCAATTGCAAGTGCTGTTTATCTTGCAGGAAGCCTTATCAAATGTGCGTAAACATGCGCAAGCGAGCGAGGTCAAAGTCAAGGTTGCAAACGATCGTGATTTTGTGATGACTGTCCATGATGATGGTGCTGGCTTTGATATGAGTAAGGTTGCGCAAAAAGGTGATAGTCACGTTGGCTTACGCATTATGCACGAACGTGCCGAGCGTCTTGCTGCACAGTTTTCGATTGAGAGTTCGGTTGACCAAGGCACGACCATTGCATTGCACTTGAAACGTGCTGAACGCTTAGTGGCTTAGTTTTGGTGGCTTAAACTTAGTAAACAATTTAGCGAAGAAATTGTAGAGACATGAGCATAAAAATTTTATTAGTCGATGATCACAGCTTGTTTCGTAGTGGCATACGTTTGCTTTTGCAACGCAATCCCGAATTCGAAATTGTTGGCGAGGCCTCTGATGGTTTGGAAGGTATCAAACGCGCAAAACAATTAAAGCCTGATGTCGTGTTAATGGATTTAAACATGCCAGGCTTATCTGGGTTGGAAGCAATGCAATTGATCGTTGAAGATTTGCCCGATACGGCAGTGTTGATGCTAACAGTCTCAGAAGAAGCAGAAGACTTGACAACCGCTTTAAAGAGTGGCGCTCGTGGCTATTTGTTGAAGAATATTGAAGCGGATTATCTAACGCAAGCGATTAAACGTGCGGCTGCTGGGGAGCCTGTGATTGCGGAATCGATGACAGCCAAGTTGGTCATGCAATTTCGATCAGGGAATAACGTATCAACTGCACCAGAACGTGAAAAACTGACGCCACGTGAACGCGAGACGATGGTGTGCCTAGCCCGTGGTGAAAGCAATAAAGAAATTGCGCGCAATCTTGATGTTGCTGAGAGCACAGTCAAAATTCATGTTCAAAACATTCTGAAGAAGCTTAACCTAACTAGCCGTGTGCAAATTGCGGTCTATGCGGTTGAGCATGGGATGGACAAGTAATTACGCATAAGATTGTCAACTCGATAAATAATGACTAGCCATCTGCAACGCCGAACTACTCCTAACGACGTATAGTCGACCCTAATCTTCCCCGATTACACTGTGTTACACACATTTAAAAGATGGGGGACTCGCTATGAGTAAGATTAATCTTGATGGACTTTTATCGAATCAGGCTTTATTTCGCCATATTTCGCCGTTTGAGTTAGAAAGCTTAAAAAAGGAAGTCGTGAAAATGGAGTTAGACAAAGGTCTAAGTCTGTTTCAAAAAGGCGATACAGCGGATGCCTGTTTTATTTTGGTCTACGGCTTGGTGAAGTTGGCGATTCCATCGTCCAATGGCAGTGACAAGATCGTTGAGTTAATTCGACCAGGTCAATGTTTTGGTGAAGCTATGCTGTTCTTAGATGAGCCATATCCATTTTATGCAGAGTCTTTAGAGCCTTCATTGTTACTGCGTTTGCCGCGCAATGCGCTGTTTAAATTGCTCGACCAATCGCCAACAATTGCACGTCAAATGATGACGGGTTTGTCGTATCGTTTGCTTGGATTTATCCGCAGCGTAGAACGACAATCATCACATAATGCCATGCAAAGGGTAGTCGATTATTTGGTACAGGTTGCTATTACCCAAGATAGCAATGACATCCGCCTTGAGTTAAAGAAAAATGTGGTGGCATCTTTACTCAATCTGACGCCCGAGACTTTTTCTCGAATGTTGCATCACTTAAGTGAATTAAACTTAATCCGTGTTAGTGCATCGCGAATTTATATTCACTGCATGACGGCATTGAAGGCGTACGCAAGCACTAGTGCAGTACAAGAAACACCAACTGCTAAAAGTAATGTGCGCCCCTTAACACGACGTATCACGCCGGAATTACATGTAGAGCAGGGAGTTCGGACTAGTTCTTTTGGCTGATCAACTCCTACTTTTGCGGATCGCTCTATCCCCATACGTAGAATTCTCAAATAGACGCACCATCCTTAATATGACATTCAGGATGGTGCGTTTTTCTTTGTGCAGTCGAACTGTCATTGGTAAGTACAAATCGGCAGGCATAAAGAGTCTCTAACATCAAAAATAATTTGAGATTAAATGTGAGATTAATTCAGTGAAGGAGTACGAGATGGGACATGTATTAAGTCGTTGGGAGCCGGAGGATAGTGGATTTTGGCAAAAAGAAGGTAACGGCATTGCAAATCGAAATTTGTGGATTTCAATACCATGCTTGATGTTGGCGTTTTCGGTATGGATGCTGTGGAGTGTGGTGGCTGCTAACTTGGATAAGGCTGGATTTAAATTCACCAAAGATCAGCTATTTTTCTTGACTGCTTTGCCGGCACTGTCGGGTGCAACGCTGAGAATTTTTTATTCTTTTTTAGTTCCTGTTTTTGGTGGTCGTCGTTTCACCGCGATATCTACTGCGAGTTTGTTGATTCCAGCGATTGGCATGGGCTTCGCTTTACAAGATCCAACAACCAGTTATTCCACCTTATTGATACTCGCTTTATTGTGTGGCCTCGGCGGTGGTAATTTTAGCTCGAGTATGGCGAACATCAGCTTCTTTTTCCCAAAATCACGCAAAGGTTATGCAACTGGTATGAATGCTGGGATTGGTAATCTTGGGGTCTCAGTTGTACAGTTTGTCGCACCACTAGTGATTTCATCTGCAGTATTTGGTGCGGCGATTTCTGGTGATGGCTTCTTGTATCACAATGTTAAAACCAATACTGACAAAATGTTTTGGTTAGCGAATGCGGGCTTTATCTGGGTACCGTTCATTTTGGTAGCGACGCTTGCAGCATGGTTTGGCATGAATGATATTGCCTCTGCCAAAGCGTCTTTCTCTGATCAAGCAATCATTTTTAAACGCAAACATAACTGGTTAATGTGCTGGTTATACATCGGTACCTTTGGTTCTTTCATCGGATTCTCGGCAGCATTTGCGATGTTGATCAAAGCCCAGTTTCCTGAAGTCGATGTCGCAAAGTTTGCTTTCCTCGGCCCTTTAGCTGGTGCATTAGCACGTCCGGTCGGTGGTATCTTGTCCGATAAATTGGGCGGTGCACGTTTGACATTCTGGGTCTTCGCGGCAATGGCAGCAGTGATTGCTTTCGGTATCTTGCCCGCTTTGCACGCACACCAATTTACTGTGTTCTTAGTCTCATTTATTGGTATGTTTATTTTGACTGGCTTAGGAAACGGCTCAACGTTTTGCATGATCCCGATTATTTTTCAAACAGAAAGAGAACGTGCTAGTGCAGGCAAAGGTGAAGCTGCGATTAGACAAGCGCGTTTGGATGCAGCAAAAGAATCTGCTGCTGTTTTAGGTTTCTCAGGTGCGATTGGTGCTTATGGTGGATTCTTTATTCCTCAGGGCTTTGGTACTTCCATCAAAATTACAGGCGCCCCTGATATGGCTTTGTACACTTTCATCGCTTTCTATATCAGTTGCATGGTGATTACTTGGTGGTTCTACTCACGTAAAAATGCTGAGATGCCTTGCTAATTGGTAGCTTAGTTCGACCACAGAAACCCGCAAGTGATTGCGGGTTTTTTTGTTTCTACTTTTGTATATGGCTGTGTATTTAGTGATGTGTTTGGCTGTGTGCTTGACGTGACATTGCATTGTGAATGCGAAAATAAAAAATAAAATCATTCTTTAGCACAATTGATAATTGACAATTGTTATTTGAGTAAGGATACTTTCTGCCACTTAATATGATTTCAATTTTTTACCAACGCAAATTGTGCAGACAGGATGCTTCGATGATTGCGCTAAGAAATATTCGTAAGACTTATAAACAGGGTGGTAACGAAATCCGTGCCTTAGATGGCGTTGATTTGTCGATAGCGCGTGGTGAGTTTGTGGCGATTATGGGACCGTCTGGTTCGGGTAAATCGACCTTACTGAATGTGCTTGGCGCTTTGGATAAACCAGATAGTGGCACTTACCATTTAGAGCAAGATGAGATCGGTAGTATGGATGATGATGCCTCGTCGGATTTACGTAATCGTCGGATTGGCTTTGTGTTTCAATCTTTCCACTTATTGCCACGATTGACGGTGTTGGAAAATGTATTGCTACCGCAGCGTTATGCTGAACAGCCAGATCCTGAAGCAGAAAATCGTGCGCGTGTGTTACTAGAACGAATTGGATTAGGCCAGCGTATGGGGCATTTGCCTGGGGAATTATCTGGCGGGCAATTACAGCGAGCCGCGATTGCGCGCGCATTACTCAATCAGCCTGCTTTATTGTTAGCCGATGAGCCCACTGGTAACCTCGATTCAAAAAGCGCGACGGATGTGTTAGCTCTGCTGGCCGAGCTACACGCCAATGGGCAAACCATGGTGTTGGTGACGCATGATCCGAATATCGCCGCGAAAGCGCAGCGCACTATTCATTTGAAAGATGGCAAAGTGGCTGAGGTGGTCGCATGAGATTCTCAACACGCTGCAAATTAAATTTCGGTAGTAGATTGGCACTAATGTGCCTAGTCTCCGCTTTTAGTTTTCCCATCTTTGCCGACAAGCCAGCAACACCTAAGTACCAAAGACCAGTGTTGTTAACGGGTGAGTTGCAGGCAGCCGATTCAATTCCGATTATTGTGCCAAGCGCGATCGTCTCACCCGTTACTTTGCGTTATTTTGTGCCAGAGGGAAGCAAGGTCAAAGCAGGTGATGTCGTTTTGCGAGTGGATTCTATGGGCGATTCTGACATCGAAAGAATCGAGCTTGAGATCTCGCAAAATCGCGAGAAAGGTTTGCGCGAAGCAGCTGATTTGGAGGTGAAAACCATAGAAGCTGAACGGGCTTTGATTACTGCACAAGCAGCCTTAGCCAAAGCCAAAATTGATGCAGCTCTGCCAAAATCACAGATATCCGCGCTAGATTACGACAAGTATCAAGGTGAATTGGATAGGGCGACGCGCGATCTTGTGGTGAAACAAAAAGCACTAGGCAACGCCACTGATGCAGTGAAACGTAAATTAGAAGACAGTGAATTAGCGATTAAGCGTTTGCAAATTCAAATAGCTTTTGCCAAATTGCAGGTCGCGCAAAGTGAAGTGAAAGCGCAGCGGGATGGTGTGCTGATTCATGGCTATGATAATTGGAGTGGGAAACGTTTAGACGAAGGTGGGCGTGCACAAATTGGCTCGGTTGCTGGACAGATTTTGGGTGGCGGCAAGCTAAAAGTGATTGCTTGGGTACTGGAAGCTGATCGTCCGTTTTTACAGCAAGGGCAAGAAATGCAGGTGCGTTTCGATGCCATTCCAGGTTCTTATACCAAGGCGGTGATTGAGCGGATTGCCAGTGCGCCTGAAGCGCGTGCGATTTGGGGCAAGGGGCGCTATTTCAAAACCGAAATTCGTCTGCCTGATAATTTGCCCTATGAATTGCAACAAGGAATGAGTGCGTCTATCGAAACGATGGTGCCGAATAAAGTGCTCGCAAAAAGCGAGCCTCGGAAGAATCCAAGTGCTAGTGAAAGTGCATCAAAAACTTCAGCAGAAAATCAGAAAGCCAAAGATGTCATCTTAGAAGGGGAAGTATTGTCGCGTCAGTCGTTGAATGTTGGTCCGCCGAATATTCGTCAAGTCTGGAACTACAACTTAGTGATGCTGGCGCCAGAGGGCAGTTATCTGAAGGCCGGAGAACCGGTTGCAATCTTTGAGGCTAACGATGTGAAAACGCGACTTGATACGCATCGTAGTTCCTTGAATGAAAAAAACCGATTGGCAGAAAAGACTGCATTAGATCATGCCGAGGCTGCGAAGGCGGCCGATCTTGCTGTGGTTGAGGCCAAAAGCAATGCAGAGAAAGCTCTGCGTAAAGCTTCTCTGCCCAAAGAATTGGTTAAGCGAATTGAGTATGACAAGTTAGTCATCGAACGTGATTTATTTCAACAGCTCGCTCAGTTATCTGAGCGTCAACGTCAAGCGCAATTACGCGCCAGAACTGCAGAGTTACGCAGCTTGAAATCAGAAATGGCGCAATTGCAGCAGAAGATTTCGATATTGGAAAAAGGATTGAAAGGCTTAACTGTTCTTGCGCCACGTGCAGGCATGGTGGTTCATAACGTTGGCTATGACGATGAAAAAATTTCCGTTGGTAGCCAAGTGTTTATGGGAACTTCAGTGGCTAATTTAGCTGATCCAGAGAAAATCTATGTCGCAGCAAAATTACCTGAAGCGCAGGTTTCTCTGGTCAAGCAAGGACAGCTAGTATCGGTGACGACACCGGGAACCAATACAGAACTCATCGCAAGGGTAGTGGGATTTGGTGCGGTCTTTCATGGCAAGTCTGCGAATCAGCCTAGCATTGTGCGTGATGTGGAAATTGAATTTGATAGCTTGCCCAAAAATGTGAAACCAGGAACCGCGGTACAGGTGAAACTAATGAATCAAACAAATACAGGTCAAAGTGCTCAATCTACCTCAACGAGCAACAAGCCGGCACCACAGCAAGCCGCTACAAATGTGACTGCACCAGCGGGAGCGAAAAAATGAGACGTGCGCTTAATTCGATAATGCTGATTGTAGTATTTAGTTTAGCTGCATGCAGTGATTCAAATAGTGATAGTGAACCAGTAGAAATCATAGAAGCACGTCAGTGGCAAGAGGAAATTGTTGCGGACGGTGAGATTAAAGCGGCGGCGAGTACCCAATTGAATGTTCCTGGAACAGGTTGGGATGAGCGGAATCTAGTCTCAATGGTGGCGAACGGAAGCATGGTCGGTAAAGGCCAAACCATTGCGATCTTTGATTCGGTGCAGTCGAGAACTAAATTGTCGCAAGCTGAGACAGATTTATTGCGTAAAGAGTTATTGGAGTTAGGCATACAGTCAACTGCAGAGCTAGGTCGCGCCGAGTTAAGTTCTGACAGTGCGAAAGTGAGTGGCGACTTGAATTTGAGTCAACGCTATGCGAATGCCAATCTACAAATTTTTGCACAAAATAAAATTCTCGATACGCTAGTCGACATTGGCTTTCTGAATCAAAAGCAAAATTATTTAAAATGGAAGAATAATCAAATTGATTCACGTAGCCGCGCTGATCAGGCTGTCGTTGAGTCGCAAAAAGAAAGTGTGAATTTGACGATAGCACAGCAACGTAAGAGTTTATCTGCATTGGAATTGAAAGCGCCACATGAGGGCGTGTTTCTGTTAAAGCCGCGTTGGGATGGCTCCTTTCCGCAGGTCGGTAGCAAATTGTGGGCGGGGGAGGAATTTGGTTCTTTGCCAGATCTTGAACAACAAGTCGCCAAATTCAGTATTGCCGAAGGTGCAGCCTTTGGATTGAAAGAGGGGCAAACCGTCAAAGTGCGTTTGTCAGGTACCGGAACCGAGCTCAATTTGAAATTGACGAAACTGGGGAAAACTGCCAGTACTAAGTCAAAAGAATCGCCAGTCAAATACTCTGATTTCGAAGCAAATATTGGACAAGATCTAGTACGCAAACATGCATTAACACCTGGACAGGCCATTACCGGACGTGTAGTTCTGTTTGATGCGAACAAGGTGTTGACGGTACCGAATATCGCTTTAGTGCAAGAGGGCACAGATTACTTTGTTTATCTCAAAGAAAAATCTAGCAAGCTCAAGCAAAAAGTCGAATTAGGATTGCGCGGGCAAATACGTAGTGAAGTGAAAGCGGGTCTACGTGTTGGTGCGAAATTGGTGTTAGTACCCGAAAAGAAAGAAGATAAATCATGAATCGCGCGCTAATCCTTGAGGCAATCGTTGAGTTGAAACGGCGTAAGCTGAGAACTGGTTTAACTTTGTTGGGTATGGTGTTTGGCGTCGCCGCGATCGTAGCGATGCTGGCAGTGGGTGAAGGTAGTAAACGTGAAGCTTTACGTTTAGTGGCTGAGCTTGGCTTAAACAATATTTTGTTAGAGTCAAAAAACATTGCTACCGATAAGTTAAAGGATATTCGCACGCGTTCCTTAGGCTTGTCAGCCGCCGATGCGAGTGCCGCTATGTCAGTCGTGCCCGGCGCGCAATCAGTGGCCTTACGAAAAGAAATCAAAGTTGATCAATTGGTGTACGGCACCAGTATTATTGCGGGACGTGCCTTTGCAGTCTCGCATAGTTATGCTGAGCATGGCGGTTTGCAAATTGCGCAGGGGCGTTGGCTACAAACTGAAGATAGCGAGACCTTGGCACCAGTCTGTGTGATTGGTGCCCGCTTGGCCAAGAGTTTATTTGGTGAGCAAAATCCGATTGGTGAGCGGGTCAAGTTAAATCATACTTGGCTAGAAGTGGTTGGCGTATTGGCGGATCGTTCGGCGGGAAAATCAGAATTCGAGGGCATCAAACTCGGGCTTGATGATGAGCGCTTATTCGTACCTTGGGAAAGCGGGCGTGCACGCTTTTTATTTACCTTAATTGAAGATGAAGTGGATGGTATTAGCCTACGATTAGATGGCAAGGTCGCACCGGATACCGCTGCTCGTGTGTTGCAAACAGTGATCGCGCAACGTCATGCGAATGCCGATGACACCAATTTAATTGTGCCTATGGGTTTGTATCGACAAAACCAACAAACACAAAGAATCTTCACGATCGTGATGAGTTCGATTGCCGCCGTATCTTTGCTGGTGGGCGGCATTGGCATCATGAATATTATGTTGGCGAACGTGTTAGAGCGCCGTCGTGAAATCGGCTTGAAACGTGCGCTGGGGGCACGTCGTCGAGATGTCGTTGAGCAGTTTTTGGCAGAAGCACTTGTGATTGCAGTGTCGGGGGCTTTGATGGGTGTCGTGCTTGGTGCGATCGCTGCGTATAGCATTGCGACCCTAGCCGGATGGTCTGTTGCTTGGTCACCGATTAGTTTGCTGATTGCGGTTTCTATGTGTATTGCGGTTGGCTTGGCGTTTGGTGTTTTCCCAGCAAAACAAGCATCGCGTTTAGACCCGATTGCCGCTTTGCGTAGCGATGGCTAGTGCTGTGCTAGCCATCAACTTCTCTCGTTTTAGTTTTGTAAATGTTTGACTGCACTTTTAGCGAGAAGGGTTTATGTAAAAGTTCAATGCTCAAGTCTAATGTTGAGGTTTTATGTAGATAGAAGGGCGCTTAAATTGAGGCGCCCTTTTTGCATAGGCGGACACCAAAAGTAAGAGCTAATAATCGGTGTAGATATTTGAAATAGTGCATCGACAATCCCATCATCCAAACCCAACATACGTTGCAATTGTGCCTCGAAGGCATCAAATGAATGTGCAAATGCGGTGAAATATAATCCTGCATTGTCTTGTTCTGACCACGGCATGGAGCGGCGCAGCACAAATGCTTCAGGAGTGAAGCTTTCTTGTGCTGTTCGTTTTACATGCGCGCTCTCCGGTGCGTCATCGAGCTCTTCATTGTCGCTACGACGTCGTCCTATCATGGCGTCTTGCTGAGCATCGCTCATCGCATCAAAAGCGGAGAAATTATGTTGCCAGCGTTGAACTGCAAGAAAGCTACTTCCATGCAGAGCGGGATTGTCACTTTCGACAAAAGCGCATGCTATGGCTGCTTGATCTTGTGGATTTTCAGTACCGTCTTCGTAGCCAGTGAGGTCATGACCCGATTTGTATTTGAAGCCATTCACAGTCTGTTGAACTGCGAAGCAGGGCGCGAGTAAAGTTTGTATTTCTCTAGCACGATGAAATAAGTCTCCTCGATCATCTCCTTTTAGCCATATCCAAAGATCGATATCAAATGCGTGCATATCGATGTGCGATGTTGGCAAGTGCGGAAAGCTGCGCATATTTGGAATGTCGAGTTTTAAGAAATCGAGTAAAGAAGCGCCGAAGCCAATTACCGCTGGTGTGCTTGCGAGTGTTTCTTGCAATCGGATTAGGGTTTGCTTGATTTCTTCGGTCAATGCTTGCGGTTGACGGCAGCAATGCAAATATATTGCATGAGTCGAGATAGGCGCGAGAATTTCTGTTTGAAAATCAGACATGGTCATCGATTGAGCTATTGAGATATTAGAAAAAATTTGAAGAATCCAAAGCAACTTGCGATAGATAAACGCGTAAAACGGCTGCCACTACTTGGCAAAAATGCGCTCAAGTTCGCCCGATTTTTTTGCTTGAATCAGTACTTTATCGATACGATCAAGTGCGCTGCGATCTGATTTGAGGCTTAACGCAAAGTAGGCATCAATCACGGAAACTGGGCGAGGGAGGATGCAGAAAACGTCTGTTTTCTTTCTTTTGTACTCGTCTAATTCCGCTGCGTACAATTGATTTAATTCTTTTTGGACTTCTTTAAGATTGGTGCGCGGTTCATACAGTAAGAAGGCGTCCATACGTTTTTGGTACAGCTTTAAAAAACGTCCCGCCAGACTACTAGTGTTGTATTCTGCCTTAAAGAGGATATTGACTTGACTGTCAAAGTCACTGCCGGCACTTGATCCTTGTACGATCCCTATTTTTTTCCCTTTTAAGTCTTCAATCGAATTGAATTGGAAATTGTCTTCGCAGCGACTAAGCAACCAAACTTTGTCGGAATAGACGGGTTCTGAAAAGTGAAATAGTTTTAATCTTTCTGGCGTTTTATAAATACCAAAAATTAAGCCTTCGCCATTTTCACCATTATGTAAAACTCTGCGCCAAGGATAACGGCGGATGTCGATTTTGATCTGGGCGGCGTCTTCGAGATAAGTAAACAGTTGTAAGACATTGCGCGTTAGCGGAAGCGTTTGCTCACGATCGCCTTTTTGTTCTGCCATCAAAACCGCCACCGTGGGGCGACTATGTTGTTTTGATGGAGTTGGTGCAGCCGTGCCGAGAATCGGCAAGGAGCAGAGTATTGCGCCAATGAATAGTTTTTGCAGCAAAATAAGCAAGATGATTTTCCGAGAGCAGCGTGTAGCGTCTAGCTGACGCTATTTTTAGGCGAAACTTTAAGCGAAACTAAGTCAAATATTTTATTGAGTTATAACGCGAATTTTAGTCCTTGTTGGCGCTGAAAGACAGTAGTTTGCTCGATTATGCTTAAGGAATCTGGCTTGGTACGTTGCTATTTGTACGTTTGCTATCGCCTAATTGACCTTCGAGGTTTCTACCCCAGACCCATAAGCTGCCATCGGAACGAGTTGCCAAGCTATGCGCTTGTCCAGCGCTGATCGCTCTCCAAGTTTTGACATCACCAAGCTGTAAAGGGGTAGTTTGCGTTTGATTGTTGCCGAGACCAAGTTGGCCTTCATCATTTGCTCCCCATGACCAAAGGCTACCGTCGCTCTTAATTGCTAAATTATGATTTGCTCCTGCAGCGACCGATGCCCATGTCGTTTGCGTGCCAACTTGCGCTGGGGTGAGTGTAAAAAAGAGACTTGGAATACCAATTTGACCTTTTGTATTATTTCCCCAAGCGAATAAAGCACCATCGGCGCGAATCGCAAGGCTATGGCTTTCGCCGGCACTAATCGCCACCCAAGTCGCCGTACCAATTTGTGTTGGGGCAGTGGCCTTGACGACGGTGCCAATCCCAAGCTGTCCGGCGCTGTTATCGCCCCAGCTCCAGATACTACCGTCATCGCGACGAGCGATGGTATGGTTGGTACCAGCAGAAACCGTGGTCCAGTTCTTTGCCGTTCCAATTTGTACTGGCAGTGCTCGATCTATCACCGTACCGTCACCAA
Organism: Affinundibacterium baiyunense; assembly: GCF_018139645.1. Lineage (GTDB taxonomy): Bacteria > Pseudomonadota > Gammaproteobacteria > Burkholderiales > Burkholderiaceae_D > Undibacterium > Undibacterium baiyunense. The sequence goes on along the minus strand of NZ_JAGSPM010000004.1, from coordinate 215,214 downwards.
GTTGTCCGAAAAAATTTCTGCCCCAAGCCCACAACGTGCCATCTTTTTTTACTGCGACGGTATGGGATTTGCCTGCGGCGATGGCCATCCAGGTCGCGCTGCCAATTTTTGCCGGCTCAGCTTTATCAAAAAAACTACCATCTCCTAATTGGCCATTTTGATTAAATCCCCAGCCCCAAATTGAACCATCGCTACGAATTGCAATGGAGTGAAATTCGCCAGAAGATACTTGTGTCCAGGTATTCACCGCGCCAAGATTGGCGAATGTCGCTAGATCACTGGTAGTGCCATTACCGAGTTGCCCAGTGCGATTCAAACCACTACTTATCAAAGTACCGTTTGATTTCAACACGATAGAGTGATATCCGCCTGCAGAAACCCCAACATACGGTGCTTGCACCGTGAGCTTAGTGGTGCCGACGATCTTGCCAACAGTGGCAGTAACAGTTTCAACTCCAACCAATTTGCCAGTGGCGAGGCCGCTAGTTTGCACGATCGTTGAAATTGTTCCGCCAGTGCTCCAGCTAATATCTTTGCTAATGACCGCGCTACTGCCGTCAGAATAAGTACCGGTCGCAGTAAATTGTTGATTTAAGCCGACCGAGATCGTCGAATTCGCTGGTGAGACGCTAATCGACACCAAGCTCGGTGTAGTAGTTGTGGTGGTCGTGGTCGCAGCATCTTTGCTACCGCCGCCACAGCCACCGAGGCTGATACCTATGCATAGACAGGCCAGTTTGATGATAGTCGTGAATGGTCGAGAGTGAGCAAGCTGTCGCATAGTCATTTTGAATTCGAGTTAAGTCCAGTGCAGAGGTCGTGTGAATCAACTGCGGTACACCGTGGCTAAATGAGTGAATGTTGAAAGTGTAGCGATATTTTGGCAAGCTGATCGCCAGATTAGGCGGGTTTTCTGTCGCTTATTGAGGCAATTGAGCAAAATAAGCGATCACTATTGTCGATCGTTGATCTCGATTAATCGTCTGTCATCCAAAAAAACACTGTGGTTAGACGCTTTTCTCGTAACTCATTTCCAAAATAAGCACTGGCGCAGTGTACCAAATTGGCTTTGTATAAAATCATGCGATTGAATACATTTTGCACGCGTAAATCTTCATACCAAGCTTGTATTGGCAAAGCCTTTACTTGCAATGCATCGACCAAGTTATTGTGCGGGCTCAGCACAATATTGCCGCCAATCGCGCCATTCGGGTAGCGCAATCGACAAAAGCTTGTACCGGAATCTGGCGGTGGATTGGGGCTAAGATAAATGACGCAGGCATAACGACATAAATTGCGGCTATCAGTATGTGGATGCGGTGTGCTTTCTTTTTCGCCGACGAGTTGAGCGACATTGCAATCGAGTCGTAATCCATTTGGAGGTTGTTCTGTCCATAAGCGATCTTTGCCCGTCAGAGCCTTCACTTTTGCCTCGATCTGCGCCAGTTCTGCAGGCAATAAAGCGCCATGAAAACGCATGCCCGGCCAACTTTCTGGTTGATAGGGCGCACCGTATTCCCATTGCGTTTGATTGAAGCAGCGTTCTGCGATTTCTTCTGCATTATCTAAAACATCATCCACAATCCAATAATTCTTGCCTTGTTCTAAGGCTTCGTAAGCAAGTTTGGGTGCAGTAGCTGGAACAGGTGGAAGTGGCGTGTAAGGAATTGGCAAAGGGCGCATGACAAGGCGAGGCGAATAGAGGTGGTTATGCAAAAATAAGGAACGCTCAGATGTTTTTCGATTTCAAGTACAAACAAAGAGCTATTCGCAGAATTGCTGTTGTGCAAGCTGCGAATAGGATTTGTGCTTTTGAAGCTCTCTTGAATCCGATTTAAATGATATCAGAGCGAGTCTTTATCTTTGCATTTGTACATCAATGTTGCATCATTTATGCTTCATTTAAGCGACAATAGATGCGATTTATTTTGCATCTGGTCTTTTATATACAACACCATCCTTCATTACAAAGTCGACTTTTTCTAATACGCTGATGTCCTTTAAAGGATCGCCTTTGACCGCAATGATGTCAGCGGCAAAGTTGGGTTCGATTGAGCCTAGTCGTTTGCTTTGATTGAGTAATTCCGCCGCACTCAAAGTTGCGCTACGAATAGCGGCAAGTTCTGGCATGCCTGCTTCTACCATGTAACGAAACTCTTTTGCGTTGTCACCATTCGGGAATACGCCAGCATCGGTACCGAAGGCGATTTTTACACCGGCTTTGTATGCGCGTGCAAAAGTCGATTGAATCAAAGGGCCAATCGCAGCGGCTTTAGGTTGCACCAATGGTGAGAAGTAGTTTGGTACTTTCGCTTTGTCGGCAACAAATTTACCTGCTGAAATGGTCGGAACATACCATGCGCCATTTTTTTTGAATAAGGCGATGGCCTCGTCATCCATGTACGTGCCGTGTTCTATCGAATCAATACCGGCACGCAGCGCACGCTTGATGCCCTCATTGCCGTGAGCATGCGCTGCAACGCGGAATCCATAATCCTTGGCTGTTTGAATAATTGCTTTTAATTCTTCATCGGTAAATTGGGTATTTTCACCACTGCTGGCTTGACTCAAGACACCAGCAGTCGCCGTAATCTTAATTAAATCAGCGCCTTCTTGATAACGACTACGCACCGCTTCGCGCGCACTATCAACACCATTGATCACACCTTGCTCTGGGCCTGGTTTGCCAACTGCATTACGCATCGCCATTGACAAGCCATTGCTAGGGTCGGCATGACCGCCAGTGGTCGCAATTGATTTGCCTGCGGTGAATAAGCGTGGCCCAATAATACTGCCAGCTTCAATGGCGCGCTTCATCGACACATTTAAGCCATCGCCAGCACCGAGGTCGCGCACGGTAGTAAAGCCGGATAACAAGGTGCGTTCAGCCAACTTAATCGACGCATATGCATAATCTGCAGGATCCGAAGTGAGGCGTGCGCGTAGTTGTTCTACTTGTGGTTTGGGATCATGTGATAAGTGTACGTGCATATCAATTAAGCCTGGCAAGCAAGAATAGCCGCTAAGATCGATGCTTGCCGCATCCGTCTTCATCGGTGTAATCGAAACGATTTGATTGTTCTCGATTGTCACACTAACTTTATCGCGCCATACACCATTTTTTACGTCTAGAAGTTTGCCGCAATTGACGACGGTGCTTGCAGCGAATGCTGGTGTCGCCAACGCGCAGACGATGGCTAGGCTCATGGATTTCAGTTTATTCATATTACAGTCTCTATCGTTATTATGATGCTGGGTTAATAAATGCTACTGCTAGTTTGATTTGCTACTCATATTGAACAGGGTACTTATTAAGTTTTGAGTCCTTATTTTAGTTTTTTATTTCAGTTTTTCATTTAAGCTTCTTGTATCGGCAGATCAACATAGAAACTAGCCCCTTCGCCGTATGCTGAGCTGAAACTGAGCTTGCCATGCATAGCTTCAATTAATTCTTTGCTGATCGCTAGGCCAAGCCCAGTTCCTCCTCGTTGTCTTGTGTCCGATGAATCTGCTTGCGCAAATTTTTTAAATATCTGTGATTGAAAGGCAAGGGGAATGCCAGGGCCTTGGTCACGTACGGCGATGCGTACCTGTTTTTCTTGTCGTGATACGGTAATTTGAATATGTCCATGATTCGGTGAATATTTAATCGCATTCGAGATTAAATTCGATAAGACTTGTTGTAATCGCTGTGTATCAATATAGATTCGAATCTCTTGATGCGGATTATCAATCGCAATTGAAATCATGCGCTCGATGCCAGCACCAAGATTGCTTTCAACGGCATTTTGTAACAGTGGAGCCAGCGCTTGTGTTTCCATCGCAAAGCTTAATTTCCCTGCCAAGATTTTTTCCATGTCGAGTAAATCATTGATCAGAAAACTTAGTCTTTGGCTGTTCTTGTAAGCGATTTGCAGCATGCTAGAAATTTTGTCGGGAATCGCGCCCATCACGCCATTCACCATCAATCCTAAAGAGCCAGAAATCGAAGTCAATGGCGTTCTTAATTCGTGACTGACAGTGGAAATAAATTCATCTTTCATCCGCTCCACGCGTTTGCGCTCGCTGATGTCTTGAATAGTGCCATAGACACGCTCGCAAACGTCATCATGAAATTTACTCATGCCGACAATTCTGACCCAGCGCTCTTTCTTCTGATACGTGAGAATAGATAATTCAGTATCGAAGGAAATACCTTGGTTGATTGCTCGTTGGATCAGTTGTTGGATCGTATGTTGATCTTTTTCATTGGGATAGAACTGCGCTGTTTGATGGATTGCACAGACAAAGTCGTCAGGAACTTCATAAATCTCTTTGGTGACTTTGCTCCATTGCAGCGTCGAGCTTTGCAAATCAATTTCCCATGTTCCTATTCGCGCAATGGTATTGGATTGCTCTAACAGATCGTATGCGTTGGCAAGTTTTGCATCTGCCTCTTTTTGTTTTGAAATGTCAGCGTGACTGCCGGACATCATCAAAGGCTTGCCATCCGCGGTGCGACTAACTAGACAGCCACGATCTAAAATCCAAACCCAGTGCCCATCTTTGTGACGCATACGATTGATGGCTTCGTAATAATCGAGCTCGCCTTCAAAATGCTTCTGTAATAATTCACTCGATTTTTTTAAATCATCAGGATGGGCAAATCTAGTCCAAGTAGAAATATCCGTAGGCGAAAGCTCCTCAATGCTGTAACCAATAATTTCTGCCCAACGCTGATTAAACGAAGATTCACCGGTTTGTACATTCCATTCCCAGGTGCCAATATTGGTGCCCTTGATAATATCTGCTAAGCGTCTTTCGCTTTCCGTATGCTGTACTTGTACCCGATTCGCTTGAACCAGTTGGCCTATCGTCAGTAAGATCGGGTCGAGAAATTGGATAAACGACTCCTGAAAACCAAAAGGCCGATTCGCCAATCCAATCATGGCGATCTGTTGTTCGTTATAGTGAATTGGTATAGCGAGAAAGTTGTGGATTTCTAAGTCATGTGGAACAAAGTTGGCAAATGCTTTGCCGTCGCTGACGGCATTATCGATCACGACAGAATTGGAACCGATCGCCGCTGTGAAAATATCATTTTGTGGCCGGACTTCAATTCTTTGTTCGATTTTTTGTTCGATTCTTTGTGCGAACTTATCTTCATTCAATCGTTCAGTTTTTTGCCCAAGCTCGTCGACCTTAGGTGCAGGAATATCGACAGTGGCTTCAGATTGTATGGTTTCGATTGCGAATGTTTTTACAAAGGGATCACCAGATTTGTCTTCTAAAATCTCGCCGATAAAACCGAACTGACATTCACCCAAAGCGAGTATGTCATGCAGCAATCCTTGAAATCCTTTGCTTTGATCTTGTCCATGAATAAAGCGTTCTTGCGCACGTGAAATCGCTTTTGCCAGATTTTGTTGTAGTTTGAGTGATTGATCCAGTTCCCATTCGTGAATCTTGCTATGTACCCATTCACTAAATAATCGAATGAATTCTATCTCTACCTTACTAAAGTAATTTGGGACACGTGCTTCTTGCGACATAAAAACTAAGTTGCCATAAGATTCACCACGAAATTTGATAGGCACGCCAATATAAGATCCAATTTTTAGCGGAGATTGATTCTCGATATCCGCATACGGCGATTTTTTTAGATCAGGAATTAAACTAAGCTGATCGTTCTCAATATAGAACGGACGTAAGCTTTGCCAGCTCGGATCAAATAATTGTGAACGTGATTTAGGTGACTGAGGCTTGCCGCACGGTGTGCCTGTGCAAATCAAGGTTTCTAGTTGTTGATCTCGCATGCGATTGATCAACGCCTGTGGCATTCCTAAAAACTCTTGCGCGATGCTTAATCCCTTGCTCAGTAATTGCGCATAGTCAGGATCAAGTAGCGATGAGATTTGGGTTAATGCGAGTAAGGCTTGGTGCTGATAGTTTTGTTGTAGTTGAGCGATTTCACGCTCAACGCCATCCGCCAAATCCCGCAAGATACGTTGCTCTTTGATGCTGAGCATACGGGCTTTACTATCGATAATGCATAGGGTACCTACGCTATTTTCACCGTCTGGGCGTAGTGGTGCGCCTGCATAAAAGCGAATATTCGGTGCTCCCGTGACGAGTGGATTATCGGCAAAACGTGGATCATTTAAGGCGTTTGGAATATGAAAAATTTCACGTTCTAAAATGGCATGACCACAAAAAGAAATTTCGCGGTCCGTTTCGCAAGCATCAAGTCCTTGTTTTGATTTAAACCATTGGCGATCAGCGTCGATCAAAGAGACTAGTGCAATATCAACATTAAAAATCTGTTGAGCTAGTCGAGTAAGGCGATCAAAGCGTTCCTCAGGGAGCGTGTCGAGGATGTGATACTCGCGCAGTGCTTGTAGTCTGGACTCTTCATTCTGAGGAATTTGGGGTGATTCCATTCAGAGTGCTCCTGTGTTGAAATGAATGGTGATACAAACGCTTGCGATCAGTTTGCTCGACGCGATGTGATGTGACAGTATCCATGAAGAAATGTTCCTCATCAAGGCAAGTGTTGTTGATGCGAGCATATGAATTTATTTACTTACTTTTTTGAAAGCTTTATTTGTACTGATTTATACTGGCATCGGTTGAAGATAAACAGTTTCTTGCTCAAAAGCATCATGACTGCGATACTGGGCGCTATTCAAATATTTTGCCTACTTATGCGTGTTTTTTGTTTTAGATTATTTGCTTATTTGCTAGTTTGGCTGCTACCAAATATCGCACTCGCTGCAGATCAAAATCGTGTTCGCTTATTTCTACAAGAAAGCCTAGACCAGCAAGGCAAACAATTACCGACGGATCCAAAGTTAATCGAGATTTTGAAATACTTTGAGAAGCAAACTGGCTTGAAGTTTGAACCGGTCATCTTGCCGTGGAAGCGTGCGCAAGTAGAAACTTTAAATGGCAACGGTGTGATTTATGGTTTTTCTCGTTCGAGAGAACGAATTACTGTTTACCATTTTTCCGAGCCTGTGGTAGTCGAGCGAATTTGGGGGATTACCTATGGCAAGCCAAAGCCGAAGTACCGTACAGTTGAAGATTTACGCGGTAAAGTGGTCAGTACCGGGCGCGGCTTTAGTCATGGCTTGGAATTTGACTTGGCACGCGATGTCATTTTTACGGTGCAAGAAGATTCTGCTTCGACACACGCGCGATTTAAAAAATTGATGGCAAAACGCAGTGATGTGATGGTGTGGCCTGTGCGTGGAATGGAAACGCAAAAAGAAGTGGAGCAATACATCAATCGTATTATCGTACAAGAATCGAATGACCCTGAATTAGAAGGGAGATATTTTGATGTAAGTGATCAACCACTGTTTTTCGACACGACGCACTTTGCCAGCGCAAAAGGGCGTTACCTTGAGGTAATAGCGAAAATTGATGCCGCTATCCTACGCGGCAAGAAAAATGGCAGTTTGGCGCAAGTCTTACGTGGATATCATTAAAGAGTAAAGTAGGTGGGGAACTTTAGCTTCATCCTCACATACCTTAGTAGACTGTCGACGTAGAGGATATTTGCTAATAATTAATCTGCTTGAATTTGTAAGCGATGCGATAGCAGTGTATCCAAAGGCATAAAACAAGCCTGATTCCGACCTTGCTGCTTTGCCTTGTACAGCGCGGTGTCGGCCGCATCAATGAGCGTTGACACTTCACGATGTTGATTCGGATCGTAGGTGCTAAAGCCAATGCTAATCGTAATAGTTTTGTTTGCTTTGGATTTCAGGTGAGGGATCGCCAGTTGATTGACTGCGCTAATCAATTTCTGCGCGAATTGCATGCCATGATCGTTACTCATATTGGGCAAGATCAAAACAAATTCCTCACCGCCATATCGTGCAAGCATGTCTGAAGAACGTGAAAGTTGCGCTTTTAACGTCGTCGCAACTTGCATCAACACTTTGTCCCCAGCCGGATGACCGTAGTAGTCGTTATATTGCTTGAAGTAATCGATATCGACCATGAAAATCGATAAAGGATGTTTCTGTCGAATCGCTTGTCCTAAAGAGATTTTGTAGTGTTCGTCGAAGAAGCGTCGATTGTAAAGTCCAGTTAAGCTATCCGTGGTCGCATCTTTTTTCAATACTTCAGAATGCGAGCGCAACATTTTCTCGCGGCGTATCGATGTGCTGGAATCGCTCACTTGAATTAAGCAGCAGTGTCCAACTTCTTCAGCAACCAAAGGGGAAATGGTGATGGATTGATGAATCGCCATTTGCTTTTTGAAGCTTTCATCAAACGAGAACAAAGGTAACGGCGAACGATGTAAGGCATTTGAAAGCACTGCAGGTAATCCATAATTAATCGTATTGCGTAGTGCAGAGAGAAACGCTGAACTTGGTGCATCCGAAAATACGTTGGTGATCGTCTGTCCGATCGCATTCTCACTGGTAATGCCAGAGTGTTTTTCTAACCAAGTGTTCCACAATAAAATTTTTTCGTTTGCATCGACAACGATAAGGCCGAGGTTCAAACTATCAAAAATTTTACTCTGGTATTGATCTACAAAATTCATTCAATTTTTCCTAAAAACAGCTCTAGTTGCTGCACTAAACTGCGAAGTGACATCGAACTTAATAAGAAAATTAAATGTCCTTCTGAGTGACGCTTCTCGATAGAGAGGTCAATATGTAATACGAGGATATACGGTTGATCATCTGAATTCTGCAGACTTTTAAAAATGTCTTCCGTTGAGGCGATACGATAATCAGGTAGCGAGCTATTTAGCGAGATGTGCAACATATCTGCCATCGCAGATAAGCAGGCATTGAGAATAATATTGCCCAACTCGCACATCGCTTCTTGTTCAAACTCAGCAAGTTCTTCGATACTCATTTGTGAGCCCATCATGTCGCGCACGATTTCTAAAGCATGACTCTCGGTAAAGAGCAATAATGCTTGGGCGTCGAAAGGCCCTGAGAAATGTTGGCTAACAACGCCAAACTTGGCATTGTTGAAATCAATTACCGTCGAGTCCACTTCGGAGCTCTTTTTGATTTCGACCGAGGGTACCGATAGTTTGACCTCGTCACCAACAATTTCACTTAAGCTGGCGGCAGCACGGCCAGCGCCAACATTAAAGACTTCTGCCAGTGCATCGAGATGGAGTTCGCTTAGACTATCCACAGTTATCCTAAAAAATAATGTAATGCTTCTGCGATTGATTTTTCGGTAATTGGCTTTGCCACAAAGGTGGCTCCCATGGCGTTCGCTCTATCTTGAAAACTTTCTTGTATATTGGCTGAAAAAATCACCACGCGAATATGCGGAAAGTCTTTTAAAATAATTTCGGCGGCTTCGGTACCTAACATGCCTGGCATGTTGATATCCATGGTACAGAAGTCGGGCTGATGTTCTCTCACTTGCGTGATGCCTTCCGCACCTGTACTGGCTTCTAGAATTTCCCAATCTGGATAAACTGCCAACACGCGAGCACGAATGATCATGCGAGAGACTTTGCTGTCATCAACAATCAGTAATTTTTTTATTGTCGCATTGCTTGTCATGAAGATATCCTGTTTTGGCGTGGGGTCGGAAAGTTGAATTTTAACCGAAGCGTCTCTATTTGAAAAAATAGACTGATTTATACCGCATATTTTTTGTTTGATTTGTTACTTATTGTTTCTTTTCGGTCAAAGATTTTTTTTATTGAGGCGACGCCACAAGGTGGTTCGACTAATTCCTAAATGGCGCGCGATATCCTCTCGATTATTATTGAATTTTTTTATCAGGTAATCTAGATCGGAATCTAAATCACGATCTAAAGTGCGACCTGAATCGCCATTTGATTTATTAGTTTTAATTGATGACTCAGCGCTAGAAGTTGTGTCTAATTTATCCAGATTTGTAGTAGAGGCCGAATTTAGTTCTGGTAATAATTTTATTAGAAAGCTTGGTGTGATGGCTTGTAGTGGTGCCGCTGACAGATGTAGAGCTAGTCGCTCGATCACATTGCGCAGTTCGCGCACATTTCCCGGCCATGCATATTGTTTCAAAATAAAGTGACAATGCGCCAACTCATTTTGTGCATTTGGATGTGCGCGTGTGCCTATCGCTGCACAAGCTTGCTTCAAACTCCATTGTGCGAGTGAGACTAGATCATCAGGGCGCTCACGTAAAGAAGGTAAGTGCAAACGTAGCACAGCTAGGCGGTAAAATAAATCGGCGCGAAATCGTCCGTCACGTACTTTTTGTTCAAGGTCGCAATGGGTTGCGCTAATAATACGCACATCTACTGGTATCGGGCGTATGCCACCGACACGAACAACTTCTCTTTCTTCTAACACGCGTAGTAAGCGCGTTTGCAGATTCAAAGGCATTTCACCAATTTCATCTAAAAATAAACTGCCTCGATGTGCTGCTTCAAACAGGCCGGCGTGTCCGCCTCGACGCGAGCCAGTGAAGGCGCCTTCTTCATAGCCAAATAATTCGGATTCCAACAAGGACTCGGCGATGGCGCCGCAATTCACCGCCACAAATGCTTGCCGTGCACGCGCACTTTCTTTGTGGATTGCCTGCGCAGCCAATTCTTTGCCGGTGCCGGTTTCACCTTGTAATAACACGGTGGCTGGAGAGCGCGCATATAACATGATGGATTGCCTAACCTCTTGCATCTGTATAGACTCACCACGTAAATCATTGATGCTGTGGCGTGCGCGTAATTCTCCTATCGGTTGTTGCCGTCCTTTAGACGCCTCTAAGCGGGTTAAGCGCGAAATCTCGATTGCATCGTCAAAGGTTTGGCGAATAGAGGCTGCGGAGTACATGAAGATTCCCGTCATTCCAGCTTCTTCGGCTAAATCTGTGATTAAGCCCGCACCGACGATGGCTTGTATTCCCATCGCTTTTAATTCACTGATTTGACTTTTGGCATCTTCTTCCGTCACGTAAGTTCTCTGTTCCACTTGAAAGCCAAAGGTCGCTTTAAACTCAGCTAATTCCGGCATGGTTTCTTGATAGGTGACAATCGCAATTTGCCGCGAAACCTTGCGTGCGCGTGCTAAGGCTTGCATCACATCGAAACCACTGGCTTTGGCAATAACAACCGGGATCGGCAAGCGACTTTTAAGATAGGCACCATTTGAGCCAGCGGCAACCACCGCATCGCAACGCTCTGTCTGTAGACGTTCACGTAAAACTTGTGCTGCCTCTTCAAAGCCAAGGTGAATGGGTTCGATGTCGGCACTGGCATCGTACTCCACCATGATGTCGCGAAATAAATCGAACAGGCGTGAAATCGAGACTGTCCAGATAATCGGCTTATCTTGTGGATCACGCGGAATGGGAGGGCGACGGCTCATGGTGAGTTTTAGGTGGTGTTTCTAATAGTGTTTCAAGCAATGTTTCAGGGTGAGTTTCAATTCGTGTTTCAAGAAGCGTTTCAATTATGTTTCAAATGCGTTGCGGCTGCAACGTATTTTCTCACTATTACCAAGTGATTTAGTCGGGATTGTATCCATGTTTCATCACTTAAGTCGTTGATTTTTAATGTGTCTCGATGATTCAGCTCGGAACAGTCTTGACGCTGGCACGCGCTTTGCAATAGCAGCTGCATCCAACTAAAAAGGAACAGAACATGTCTCAATATTCCGCTGGTGCAGCCTTCCGTAAGGCGATGCAAGAAGAGTCTCCACTACAAGTTGTGGGTGCGATCAACGCGAATCACGCTTTGTTAGCGAAACGCGCTGGATTTAAGGCGATTTATTTGTCGGGTGGCGGTGTTGCCGCTGGCTCGCTCGGTTTGCCAGATTTGGGTATCTCCAATTTGGACGACGTGTTAACCGATGTGCGCCGTATTACCGATGTCTGCGATCTGCCTTTGTTGGTCGACGTCGATACCGGTTTTGGTTCATCGGCATTTAATGTGGCGCGCACGGTCAAATCGATGATCAAGTTTGGCGCAGCAGCGATGCACATTGAAGATCAAGTCGGTGCCAAGCGTTGCGGCCATCGCCCAGGTAAAGAAATCGTCAGCAAACAAGAAATGGTCGATCGCGTGAAAGCGGCAGTTGATGCGCGTACCGATGAAAATTTCGTGATCATGGCACGTACCGATGCGCTTGCTGTCGAAGGTTTGGAAGCCGCAATTGATCGCGCTTTGGCGTGCGTTGAAGCCGGTGCGGACATGATCTTCCCAGAAGCGATTACGCAACTCGATATGTACAAACAATTCGCCAACGCGGTGAAAGTACCTATCCTCGCCAACATCACCGAATTTGGTTCTACACCTTTGTACACGGTAGAAGAGTTGGCCTCAGCCGATGTCGGTTTAGTGCTCTACCCATTGAGTGCTTTCCGCGCCATGAATAAAGCCGCAGAAAATGTCTACACCGCGATTCGTCGCGATGGCACACAGAAGAATGTGGTCGACACCATGCAAACGCGTATGGAACTCTACGAGCGCATCAACTACCACGATTTTGAACAGAAGTTAGATGCTTTGTTTGCGCAGCAAAAGAATAAGTAAATTGGATTGAAAATCAAAACCCTTCAACGCCGAGGCGCCGAGACGCTGAGAAAAACGAAATGAGAGGAAGCTCTTCTCTGCGCTCTTCTGCGCCTCTGCGTCTCAGCGTTGAGGGATTTTGGAAATAAACTGAAAATATTTTGGAGAATCAAAATGACCACACAAGAAAACCCAACATTCAAACCAAAAAAATCCGTGGCTTTGTCGGGCGTTGCTGCTGGTAATACAGCGCTGTGCAGCGTCGGTAAAACCGGTAACGACTTGCACTACCGTGGCTACGATATTTTGGACGTGGCAGATAATTGCGAATTTGAAGAAATCGCGCATTTGTTAGTGCATGGTAAATTGCCAAACGTGGCGGAACTCGCCGCCTATAAAGCAAAATTGAAAGCCTTGCGCGGCTTGCCCGCGAATTTGAAAGCGGCTTTAGAAGCTTTGCCAGCGTCTTCCCATCCTATGGACGTGATGCGTACTGGCGTCTCGGTCTTGGGCTGTACTTTGCCAGAGAAAGATGACCACAATGTGCCAGGCGCACGTGATATCGCTGATCGCTTGATGGCGTCTTTCGGTTCTATGCTCTTGTACTGGTACCACTTCAGCCACAACGGCAAACGTATCGATGTGGAAACGGATGATGATTCTATCGGCGGCCATTTCCTCCATCTCTTGCATGGCGAAAAACCAAAAGCATCCTGGGTACGTGCAATGCACACTTCCTTGATTCTGTACGCAGAACATGAATTCAATGCGTCGACATTTACCAGCCGCGTGATCGCTGGTACAGGTTCTGATATTCATTCCGCCATCACGGGTGCGATCGGTGCTTTGCGTGGTCCAAAACATGGCGGTGCCAACGAAGTTGCATTTGAAATTCAAAAACGTTATGACAATCCAGACGAAGCAGAAGCCGATATCAAACGTCGTGTGGAAAACAAAGAAGTGGTGATTGGTTTTGGTCACCCTGTGTACACCGTGTCCGACCCACGCAATAAAGTCATCAAAGAAGTGGCACGTACTTTGTCTGTGGGAGCGGGCTCGACCAAGATGTACGACATCGCCGAGCGTTTGGAAACAGTGATGTGGGACATCAAGAAAATGTTCCCGAACTTGGATTGGTTCTCTGCCGTGTCTTACCACGTGATGGGCGTACCAACAGCGATGTTCACTCCTTTGTTCGTGATCGCACGTACATCTGGCTGGTCGGCACACATCATCGAACAACGTATCGATAACAAGATTATTCGTCCGAGTGCGAATTATGTGGGACCAGAAGATTTGGCGTTTGTGCCTTTGAAAGATAGAAAATAAGTTTGGGATCATTTTTAAAACCCGTATTCGGACGCATCGCTAGGCGGCAAGCGCAGCAATATGCCAAATTTGCGAGTATTGCCGCCTAGCGCTGCATCCCGACTACGGATTTTCTAAACGATCCGTTCCAGCAGAGCAGTCATGATCTAGGCTCTGCCGAGCTAGTAATAACAAAAAAGGAACAATGAATGAACACACAATTCCGCAAAAATCTCCCCGGTACAACCCTCGACTATTTCGATGCACGTGAAGCGGTGGAAGCAATCGAGGCTGGTGCTTACGCCAAGCTGCCTTACACCTCGCGTGTCTTGGCTGAGAACTTGGTGCGTCGTTGCGATCCTGCGACTTTGACGAACTCCTTGAAGCAGTTAATTGAGCGTAAGCGTGAACTCGATTTTCCGTGGTTCCCTGCGCGCGTGGTGTGTCACGATATTTTAGGTCAAACGGCGCTAGTTGATTTGGCGGGTTTGCGTGATGCAATTGCCGATCAAGGTGGCGATCCAGCGCAAGTGAATCCGGTCGTGCCAGTGCAGCTCATCGTTGATCACTCCTTAGCGGTCGAATGCGGCGGTTTTGATCCGCAAGCGTTTGAGAAGAATCGTGCGATTGAAGATCGTCGCAACGAAGATCGCTTCCATTTCATCAATTGGACAAAATTGGCGTTCAAAAACGTCGACGTGATCCCGCCAGGTAACGGCATCATGCATCAGATTAACTTGGAGCGTATGTCGCCAGTGGTGCATAGCCAAAATGGTGTAGCATTTCCAGATACTTTGGTCGGTACAGATAGTCATACGCCACACGTCGATGCACTTGGTGTGATCGCAATTGGTGTCGGCGGTCTTGAAGCGGAAAACGTCATGCTCGGTCGTGCTTCGTGGATGCGTTTGCCGGAAATCATTGGCGTTGAATTGACGGGCAAACCGCAGCCTAGTATCACAGCAACCGATATCGTCTTAGCGCTCACAGAATTCTTGCGCAAGTCCAAAGTGGTTGGTGCGTATCTCGAATTCTACGGCAGCGGTGCAGCAGCCTTGACACTCGGTGATCGCGCGACGATTTCCAATATGGCACCGGAATATGGTGCGACCGCAGCGATGTTCAGTATCGATCAACAAACCATCGATTACTTGAAATTAACCGGCCGTGAAGATGCGCAGGTTGCTTTGGTCGAAACCTATGCCAAGGTCGCGGGTTTGTGGTCTGATTCCTTAGTTCACGCTGAATACGAACGCGTATTGCAGTTTGACCTGTCTAGCGTGGTGCGTAATATGGCAGGCCCATCAAATCCGCATGCCCGAGTTGCGACGACGGATTTAGCAGCAAAAGGCATCGCCGCAGCATGGGACAATGTGCCAGGTCAAATGCCTGATGGCGCCGTGATTATCGCCGCAATTACCAGCTGCACCAATACTTCAAATCCACGTAACGTGATTGCTGCGGGCTTGTTGGCACGTAATGCTAATCGTCTCGGTTTAACGCGCAAACCTTGGGTCAAATCTTCCTTAGCGCCTGGCTCCAAAGCAGTCACTTTGTACTTGGAAGAAGCCGGCTTGATGCAAGATTTGGAAGCGCTGGGTTTTGGCGTAGTGGCGTATGCATGTACCTCGTGCAATGGTATGTCCGGTGCCTTAGATCCAGTAATCCAACAAGAGATTATTGACCGTGATTTGTATGCGACGGCAGTCTTGTCTGGCAACCGCAATTTCGATGGCCGTATTCATCCATATGCGAAGCAAGCTTTCTTGGCTTCGCCTCCATTGGTGGTTGCTTATGCGATCGCTGGCACGATTCGTTTCGATATCGAAAAAGACGTGTTGACCGTGGTTGATGGCAAAGAAATCCGCTTGAAAGATATCTGGCCTAGCGATGAAGAAATCGACGCGATTGTGAAGTCGAGCGTCAAGCCAGATATGTTCCGCAAAGTGTACGAGCCGATGTTTGCGATCTCGACAGAGCAAGCAGCGAGTGTGCCGCCGCTCTACGATTGGCGTGCGCCATCGACCTACATCCGCCGTCCACCATATTGGGAAGGTGCATTGGCAGGCGAGCGCAAGATGAAAGGCATGCGTCCTTTGGCAGTCTTGGGCGATAACATCACGACCGATCACTTGTCACCATCGAACGCGATTATGCTCGACAGCGCGGCTGGTGAGTACTTGGCGAAAATGGGTTTGCCGGAAGAGGATTTTAATTCCTATGCAACGCATCGCGGTGATCATTTAACCGCGCAACGCGCCACCTTCGCGAATCCAACCTTGAAGAACGAAATGGTGCGGGATGCGGAAGGCAAAATCAAAGCCGGATCCTTAGCGCGCATTGAGCCAGAAGGCAAAGTCACGCGCATGTGGGAAGCGATCGAAACCTATATGGAGCGTAAGCAGCCTTTGATCATTATCGCTGGCGCGGATTATGGCCAAGGTTCTTCACGCGATTGGGCGGCCAAAGGTGTTCGTTTGGCCGGCGTTGAAGTCATCGTTGCCGAAGGCTTTGAACGCATTCACCGCACCAATTTGATTGGTATGGGCGTCTTGCCGCTCGAATTCAAATCTGGCGTGAATCGTTTGACTTTAGGGATCGATGGTACAGAAACCTATGACGTGATCGGAGCGCGTACACCACGTGCGGATTTAACGCTGGTCATTCATCGTAAGAACGGTGAGCGCGTCGAAGTCGCCGTGACTTGCCGTTTGGATACTGCGGAAGAAGTGTCGATTTACGAAGCAGGCGGTGTCTTGCAGCGTTTTGCGCAAGACTTTTTGGAGTCTTCGAAATCTGTGTGAGTAGTGACAAAAGCCCTTCTCCCGTGGACGGGAGAGGGAACTTAGAAATGTAGGGCGGGGGCAACCCGCGCCGCCAGAACTTTGAGTAACAAAGGTGATGGAAAGAGCAGCGCGGGTTGCACCCGCCCTACGAAGCTTGAGTAAATAAGGACTATCATTCCTGCGAACGCAGGAATCCAGTGACGTTGATGAGTGAGCTTGATCAGTCGACGAAAGACGCTGGGCTCCTGCCTTCGCAGGAGCGACGACTAACACACTCAGCCGTGTAGCTGAAACGTACAAGAAATTGAGATAGTAAGGAAAACCATGTCCCACCCAGCCCAAATCAAAATCCCCGCCGTCTACATGCGTGGTGGCACTAGTAAAGGTGTATTTTTCCGCGTGCGAGATTTGCCAGCCGCAGCCCAACAAGCTGGCGCTGCACGTGATGCTTTGCTGCTGCGCGTGATCGGTAGTCCCGATCCTTATGGCAAACAAATCGACGGTATGGGCGGCGCCACTTCGAGCACCTCGAAGACTGTGCTGTTAGCGAAGTGTGCTAAAGCAGATCACGATGTGGATTATTTATTCGGTCAGGTCGCGATCGATAAAGCCTTCGTCGATTGGAGCGGCAATTGCGGCAATCTTTCCGCGGCAGTCGGCTCATGCGCGATCAGCATGGGCTTGGTCGACAATGTGCCAAACAATGGTATCGCGGTTGTACGCATTTGGCAGGCGAATATCGGCAAAACCATCATCGCGCATGTGCCGATGACGAACGGTGAAGTACAAGAAACAGGTGACTTCGAACTCGATGGCGTCACATTTCCTGCCGCCGAAGTTCAACTCGAATTTATGGACCCAGCCGCCGAAGAAGAGGGCGCTGGCGGTTCTATGTTCCCAACCGGGAACCTTGTTGATGATTTAGAAGTGCCAGGCATAGGCACACTCAAAGCGACCATGATCAATGCGGGCATCCCAACGATTTTTGTGAATGCGGAAGAGATTGGCTACACTGGCACCGAACTGCAAGACGCCATCAATGGTGATGCCGCCGCCTTAGCAAAGTTTGAAACAATTCGTGCCCACGGCGCAGTGCGCATGGGTTTGATCAAGCACATCGATGAAGCGGCAAAACGTCAGCACACACCGAAAGTCGCCTTCGTATCCAAACCATTGGATTATGTGTCCTCGAGCGGAAAACAAGTGAGTGCCAGTGAGATCGATTTGTGTGTACGCGCACTGTCGATGGGTAAGTTGCATCACGCGATGATGGGAACAGCAGCGGTGGCGATTGGCACCGCAGCGGCAATTCCTGGCACCTTAGTGAATTTAGCCGCCGGTGGCGGCGCACGTTCGGCAGTGCGCTTCGGTCATCCTTCTGGGACTTTGCGGGTTGGTGCTGAGGCGCAATTGGTCGATGGTGAATGGGTCGTGAAGAAGGCAAGCATGAGTCGTAGTGCTCGTGTGTTGATGGAAGGGTTTGTGAGAGTGCCTGGGGATTGTTATTGATTGACTTGTTCGGTTGAGTTGAGGTCTGTAGGTCGGGGGTGGCCCGACAGCCAG
This sequence comes from Affinundibacterium baiyunense, assembly GCF_018139645.1. Lineage (GTDB taxonomy): Bacteria > Pseudomonadota > Gammaproteobacteria > Burkholderiales > Burkholderiaceae_D > Undibacterium > Undibacterium baiyunense. The sequence goes on along the minus strand of NZ_JAGSPM010000004.1, from coordinate 197,088 downwards.
TTACCTTTTTTGTCTCGCCAAAAAAGGTAACCCAAAAAAGGCGACCACGCTGCCACTGCCCTTCGGGTTCCCAATTGAGCAAGACAAAAAATGGGAAAGCTTCAAAACTCGCTTCGCTCAAACAACGAAGCTTTCTTTATCCATTTTCTGTCTTGCACAATTGGCAGTGTCAGAAGTGGATGAAGGTCAAAAGCAACCCCCAAACAATCAGCCTCAAAAGTTTTTTGCACTACCAAAGACCGTTGTGATTGTAGGTTTTGATGTTCCCGCATGTAGCGCTGCCAATTGTGCTGGGCAGAAATGGGAAAAAAGAGAGTCAGATGTTTGAGCGTAGCGAGTTTCTGACTCTCCCCATTTTTGCCCTGCGCAATTGGGTACCCGAAGGGCAGCGATACCTGCGTCGCCTTCTTTTGCTTACTTTTCTTGGCGAAGCAAGAAAAGTGAGTGGCCGCCGGGCCACCCCCGGCCAGAGAAGGTGAAGTAAGCAAACAAAGAAAATAGTTTGATGTAAACCAAGCGCAAACCATTAAGGAAAACGTAGCGATAAGTTTTATGAGATCTTGGGAGCAAGGCCCGAACGGCGTCATTCCCGCGAAAGCGGGAATCCATTTCAGGATAGAGTCTTAGCGTCACTCAAACATGGATTCCCGCTTTCGCGGGAATGACGGAATTTCGTAGATCGTTTGCGTTAATCAGAAAACAAAAGAATAACAAATAGAGAAGTAGTGCAGAGAAAGCTCAACAGAATTCAAACCAAAACGCTATAAAAACTGGAGACACCATGAACTACCAAGATTTTTATCAAGCCTCAATTCAAGACCCAGCCAGCTTCTGGGACAAAGAAGCCCAACTCATCAGTTGGCACAAACCCTACACTCAAGTACTCGATTACAGCAAACCCCCATTCACCAAATGGTTCCTTGGTGGTGAAACCAATCTTTGTTATAACGCGATTGATCGTTGGTTGGAGACACAGTCGGATAAAGCGGCGTTGATCGCTATTTCGACTGAAACCAATTCCGAGAAAACCTATAGTTTTGCTGAACTGCATGTCGAAGTGCAGCGCATGTCAGCCATGTTATTGGATCTCGGAGTCAAGAAGGGCGATAGAGTTTTAATCTATATGCCCATGATTGCCGAAGCAGCATTTGCCATGTTGGCCTGTGCTCGCATCGGTGCAGTGCACTCCGTGGTGTTCGGTGGCTTCGCCTCCAAGAGTTTGGCAACGCGTATTGACGATGCTAAACCCGTGGTGGTGGTGTCTGCCGACGCCGGGATGCGCGGTGGTAAGGCGGTGCCGTACAAGCCTTTACTGGATGAAGCGATCGCACTGGCGGAGCATAAGCCAGCGAAAGTGTTGTTAGTCAATCGTGGTCTCGATGCGATGAATTTGGTCGCAGGGCGTGATGTCGACTATGCGGCATTGCGTGAACAACATATGAACGCAGAAGTACCGGTCACTTGGTTAGAGTCCAATGAAATGTCCTACGTGTTGTACACCTCGGGCACTACCGGTAAACCCAAAGGCGTGCAGCGGGACGTCGGCGGTTATGCGGTGGCATTAGCCTCATCGATGAAGCATATTTTCTGCGGCAATGCAGGTGAAACTTATTTCGCGACTTCAGATATTGGCTGGGTCGTTGGTCATTCCTACATCGTGTATGGCCCCTTGATTGCAGGTATGGCGACCATTATGTACGAAGGCACACCAATTCGCCCTGATGCGGGTGTATGGTGGAGCATCGTTGAGAAATATAAAGTCACGCGCATGTTCTCAGCACCGACGGCAGTGCGGGTCTTGAAGAAACATCCGGTTGAGCTGATGAAGAAATACGATATTTCTTCGCTTAAAGCTTTGTACTTGGCGGGTGAACCACTCGATGAAACCACGTCGAATTGGATCGCGACAGAATTGGGTGTGCCAATTATCGACAACTACTGGCAAACCGAAACGGGCTGGCCGATTTTGTCGGTGGCACGTGGCGTCGAACATAAAGATACACGCCTTGGTAGTCCTGGTATCGCCATGTATGGTTATAACGTGACCATCATCAATGAAAGCACTGGCGCGGTCTGTGGCCCGAATGAGAAAGGTGTGGTGGCGATTAAAGGACCTTTGCCTCCAGGCGTGATGCAAACCGTGTACGGCGATGATCAACGGTTCGTGCAAACCTATTGGTCGAACTTCGCGCATGATCAACTGTATTCCACTTTCGATTGGGGTATTCGCGATGAAGATGGTTACTACTTTATTTTGGGACGCACCGATGACGTGATTAACGTAGCAGGGCATCGTTTAGGTACACGTGAAATCGAAGAAAGTATTTCTAGCCATCCACAAATTTCTGAAGTGGCAGTAGTCGGCGTCGAAGATAAATTGAAAGGGCAAGCCGCAGTTGCGTTTGCAATTATCAAAAATCCAGAACGTGCGGCAACATCTGAGTTAGCAAAAGCTTTGGAAGCCGAAGTGATGGCCGTGGTCGATCAACAGCTGGGTGCGGTCGCTCGTCCTGCACGTGTTTATTTTGTGCCGATGTTGCCGAAGACACGTTCGGGTAAGTTACTACGCCGCTCGATTCAAGCGGTGTGTGAAGGGCGTGATGCGGGTGATTTGACGACGATAGAAGATCCACAATCTTTGCAGCAGATCAAAAATGCCTTGCAAGCATAGTTGATTTAGATTGATTTATTATCCCAATTAAAAAAGGGTTTCGACATCACAGTCGAAACCCTTTTTTACTAACCAAAGATTTTTGAGGACTTTTGTCGGCTTATATAATTAATGCCGCAGACAAAGTAATTACTTCATCCTCTGACTCTTCAAGAATACTAAGCAAACTACCTTCACCTACGACAAAGTCGATTTCTGATTCGCAGCGGTTGGTTTCGGAGTCTGTTCTGGTATCTAGTGGAGAGACAGTTTTTGCAAGATCGTTAGCGAGTAGTAAGGTGTCGCCTAAGGTTTCTGGTGGCATTGCATGTAGTCCATACCACATTGCTTCTACCGCTTCATTTACCTCGGCTGGCAGGTTCAGGTTTTTTAACACGGCGCGACCGATGATGGCATCTTGCGATTCTTCTTTTGCTGCTGCTTCGCTAAATTCATCAAAATTTGCATCATCGTTGGAACCGGATAAATCATCTGGTTCAAGCAAGCAGGGAAATTCTTCGGCGCGTGAGAGTAGGTAGAAACCCCCAACTTCGTGCACGATACCAGCGAACATGGCTGTATCTGGATTTAGTTTTGTTACGCGTCTGGCAATCACTTGAGATAGCGCAGCGACCTGTGCAGAGTGTTCCCACAATTGATTGATTTTTGCGCGAATCACCGGATTTTTGCTGGCTCCAGCAATTTGTCTCATGACCACGGAAGCGACTAAGCCGCGCAAGGTGTTAAAGCCTAAACGCGCAATTGCCGAACGCACATTGCTAACTTCAGAGCCGCGTGAGTAGGCGGCACTGTTCGCGACTGCGACGACTTTTGCCGCGAGTAGTGGTTCGTTCAAAATAATCTTGGTTGCTGTATCAAGGCTGCAATCTGCAACGTCAATTGCTTCCTGCACTTTGAGGGAGGTGGCAACGCTCGCGGAAAAAATTAATTCTCCTTGACGCGCTTGTTCCACAAGTAAAGCTAGGGCTTCGGGTTTATTCATGACACAGTGTCGCTCCACATAGAGAAAAACGCACTTCATCTTGCATTGATTTGCTCAGCGTATCTTACTGAGCGATCCGCACTTATTTGCAGCTAAGTGATTCATCCAAATTCTGTGCTTGATTATGCATTTCGTCAAATCACAATGTAGCAGATAAGCTTGCCTCTTGGAAATTTTATTTAAACTGTTGTATTTAAAGACAAGATTTCTTAAGAATATTTCATATCTTAAATGGCAATTTTGGAGGGCTTCGTGCTGACATTTCTTGTGTTTAGAAAGACACTTTGCATGATCGCGATTGCGCACACTACGCAGGCAGCAAACATTGCACTGAATAATAAGTGCAACGCATCTGGATTGCCAAAATAAAATAGCTGTCGAAGATTGGCGATGCTTAGGATCAAAATCATGGCAATCAGTGTTCCACCATTGACCCACCAATATATCGGATTCGATGCTTTCAGTGTCTGTTGTAAATTGCCACTCAGCGAACGATTAAGGAAGATAAATCCGAGATTGCCAACAACGATCGCGGTGAACGTGATGGCGCGTGCTTCATCGTTGGCAATACCTTGTAGCATCGTGAACCAATAGACTGCTAACACCATCAAGAAAATGCTGCTGCCTTGCCAAAAACCACGCCATAAAACTTTGGCTTGGAAAATGCTTGAATGCATGGAACGCGGTGGGCGTTGCATGATGTTTTGTTCTTCTTGCTCGGCTTCGAATACCAATGAGCAACTTGGGTCGATAATTAATTCCAGGATTAGGATATGAACTGGCATCAGTAATACGGGCCAGCCAAACATCACAGGTAAAAATGATAGCGCGACGATAGGTACATGCGCAGCAATGATAAAGCTCAGTGTTTTTTGTAAATTGTCAAAGATGCGTCGGCCTAAACGCACGGCCGCAACGATCGATGAAAACTTATCATCTAGCAAAACAAGATCAGCCGATTCACGCGCTACATCGGTTCCACGTTTGCCCATCGCAATCCCGATATGCGCGGCTTTCAGAGCAGGAGCATCATTCACGCCATCGCCTGTCATCGCCACCACTGCATTGCTTTGTTTGAGCAGTCTAACGATGCGTAATTTTTGCTCTGGCATGACGCGACAAAACACATGCACATGCTGTAGTTGCTGCTGCAATTGCGCATCTGACATGGTTTGCATTTGTGTGCCAGATAAGGCGCCCGCACTCGTATCGATACCGCATTGATTGGCAATGTTTAATGCCGTAGCTGGATAATCTCCGGTGATCATCATGACACGTATGCCAGCATCGCGACATTCTTGAATCGCGGCTGGAACGCCATCGCGAATAGGGTCAGCAAAGGCAAGCAAGCCTAGTAATTTAAAGTTGAAATCATGATGTTGGCTAGGTAAATCCGCGCCATTGGATACTGAGGTTAACTCCGCTTTTGCCACCGCAAGAACGCGTAAACCTTGCTCCGCCATCGTATTGACTTGTCGCATCAGCGCGGCAGATTCATCTGAGCTCAAATGGCAAAGTTCCGCGATTGCTTCGGGTGCGCCTTTGCTGGCTATGACGATGCGATCTGTATTTTGATCTGAGTTTTGATCAGTATTTTGATCGGTGTTTTTCCAAGCGCGCGATATGGCAAGTAATTGTTTGGTCAGCGGATATTCTTGTAGCAGCTGCCAATTCTTGTGTAAATGTTCGCTATCGCCGAGTAATTCCTGTCCAGCTTGCTGCAGGGCTTGGTCCATTGGTTCGCTGCCTTGGCTTTGACTTGCCAGCACAGCGAATTCGAGTACCTCATGTAAATCTTCTGGCAAAGTTTTCTGATGAGCGCAATTGAATTGATGCTCACCTTTTACAAGTTGTACCAAGGCCATTTTGTTTTGCGTTAAGGTCCCGGTTTTATCGACACATAAGACATTGGCTGATCCCAGTGTTTCGATGGCAGGAATGCGACGTGTTAATACATTCTTTTGACCAATCCGCCATGCACCGATACCCAAGAAAATCGTCAGTACGACTGGTAATTCTTCGGGAATCATCGCCATTGCAAACGTTAATCCAACCAAGATGCCACGGGTCCAATCTGTGCGACTCCAGCCATACCAGACCGCTAATAAAATTGCTAAGCTCAAGCTAGCCAGTGCGACGTATTTGACTATCTGTTTGGTTTCTTTTTGGACGCGGGTTGGTTCTTCTTGAATTTCCGCTAAGGCGTTGCCAATTTTGCCTATGGCTGTGCGTGTCCCAGTACTTCGAACAATAGCAATACCCTGACCTTGTACAACGAGACTGCCAGAAAATACAAAGGGTGTGTTGTCACCGCCAGCGGCGCCCACAGTGACCTGTTGAAAAGACTTGTCTTGATGGTGTTGTACTTCTGATGAAGGGAGTTGAGTAACACGATCATGCGTCTCATGCTTTTGATCTGTTGCTAGCTCGTTGAAAGCCACTTTGGCGACAGCTAAGGATTCACCTGTGAGTAAGGATTCATCGACAGTTAAGTTGAGAGACGAAATTAAAATACCATCGGCTGCGACACGATCGCCTTCTGATAACACAAGATAATCACCGGTCACGACTTGCTTGCTTGGAATACTAATACGTTGTCCTGCGCGAATCACGATTGCACGTGGATCAGATAGATCGCGTAAGGCTTCAAGCGCACGTTCGGTCTTACGCTCTTGGTAAAAGCTAATTATGACCATGCCCATCACAAAGCCAGAAAGAACGACTGCATCATGCCAGTCGCCTAAAATGAGATAAATCGATCCACATGAGATTAACAAGAGAATCATTGGCTCAGAGATGACATGCCAAGCGATTTGCCAAACATTTTGCGCTTTTGCCGTTGCCAGTTCATTTGGACCATCAATCAAAAATTGTGCTTGCGCTTCCTGTTCGCTTAGACCTTGAAAATTAACTGGATTCGACATGGGGTTCGTATTGGCTAGGAATGAAGGAATAGATCTGTTTGATTTACTTATTACATAGTTTCATGAAAAACGATCACATCGCTGTTTTTAGTGCTTCCTAAAAGAATATACACGCCAAATCTTCATCATTTTGTGACAGATCAATAAAAAAGCCGACTAGTTTTTCTAATCGGCTTTTGAGGCTTTGGTTGCTAGCTTAAATTTTTGCCAGCCTAAGTTAATCCAAAGTTGCAATGACGGGAGCATGATCGGATGGTTGTTCCCATTTGCGTGGAACTCGATCAACCACGCACGAAGTACAGCGATCTGCGAGCGGTTTCGAAAGTAATACATGATCAATCCGCACGCCTTTGTTTAGGCGGAATCCAAGTTGGCGATAGTCCCACCAACTGAAAGTTTTCTCCGGCTGTTCAAACTGGCGGAAGCTATCACTTAAGCCGAGATCGAGTAGCGCTTGAAACGCAGCACGTTCAGCTGGTGAGACCAGATTCATGCCTTCCCACGCAGCAGGATCATGCACATCGCGGTCATCGGGTGCAATATTGTAGTCACCTAGCAGCGCAAGTTGTGGATGCTGTTCTATTTCCGCTTTGACCCAATCACGTAAGGCTGCCAGCCAACTAAGTTTGTAAGGATATTTTTCAGAGTCTAATGCTTGCCCATTTGGCACGTAAGCACAAATAATCCGCATGCCTGCGATAGTCGCAGCGATGATGCGTTGCTGTTCGTCTTCGAATAGTGGATTGTTTTTTTGTACAGCTTCAATTGGGTGGCGGGAGATGATCGCAACCCCGTTATATGTTTTTTGACCGGTGAAGACAACCTGATATCCGGCAGCTTCAATTTCCGCTTGTGGGAACTTATCATCAGTTAATTTGGTTTCTTGTATGCACAAGACATCAACAGGATTCATTTCCAGCCATTGCAAGACTTGCGGCAGGCGGACTTTTAAAGAATTAACATTCCAGGTGACTAGTTTCATAAGTAATCTCAGGTGATGGCGATAGATGCGCGAACAAGAAAAAACGCGCTCGATGCGGGCATTGAGCGCGTCTTGTAATTAGATACCGAAGTTTAGCCTGCGCGATTCATCAAGAAGGTCGTCAGCATAGGCACTGGGCGACCGGTCGAGCCTTTTGCTGCGCCAGATTTCCAAGAAACGCCAGCGATATCTAAATGTACCCAAGTGTATTTCTTGGTGAAGCGCTCGAGGAAACAAGCTGCGGTGATCGAACCTGCTGCTGGACCACCAATATTCGCGATATCAGCAAAATTAGATTTTAATTGTTCGTTATACAGCTCGCCAATTGGCAAGCGCCATGCAACGTCATTCGCTTGCTTACCAGCGCTCAGAAGTTCTTCAGCCAACTTGTCATGCGTATCATCATGACGTGTGAATAATCCAGTCGTGTGATGACCAAGTGAAGTAATGATTGCGCCAGTTAAAGTTGCAACGTCAATGACCGCTGCTGGTTTGAAGCGCTCAACATAAGTTAACGCATCACACAAAATTAAACGACCTTCTGCATCAGTATTTAAGATTTCTATCGTTTGGCCAGACATCGAAGTGACGATATCACCAGGACGAGTCGCGCTGCCAGATGGCATGTTTTCGCAAGTTGGAATGACGGCGATGACATTCAATTTTAATTTCATTTCGCCGATCGCACGCATAGTTCCGAGTACAGAACCTGCGCCGCCCATGTCGTATTTCATTTCATCCATGCCTGCGCCTGGTTTCAAAGAGATACCACCGGAGTCAAACGTAATGCCTTTACCAACCAATACTACCGGTGCGTCTTTGGCTTTGCCGCCCATATGCTTTAAGACGATAAACTTAGGTGGTTCATCGGTACCAGCAGACACAGACAAGAAGCTATTCATCTTCAACGCTTGAATTTGCTTACGCTCCAATACTTCCACACCCATGTTGAAATCAGCTGCGATTTTTTTCGCGGTGTTCGCCAAGTGAGTAGGTGTGCAGAAGTTGGCAGGCATATTGCCTAATTCTTTGGTCAATTCCATACCATTCACCAAAGCGATACTTTGCGCTAGGGCGACTTTTGCTGCGGCCGCTTCGTTTGCTGCTACATAGATCGCGACTTTTTTGACATTGGCCGCAACCGTGTCTTTTTTGCTCTTGTGTGCGTCGGTACGGAAAATCGCTTCTCTGAATGCAATTACGGTTTGACGAATCGCCCAAGTTAAATCGCGCCCATCGACTGCTGGCAACATCAAGCTAACGTCGGTCCCACCAAGATTATTCAAGCCACGCGCCGCATTTTGTACAGCTGCGATGTAAGCTTTTTCAGATACTTTGTTGGGATCTTCACCGAGACCAACCAATAAGACGCGCTCAGCGCTGACATCAGCCAGATTGCGCAGCATTAGCGTAGAACCAGATTTGCCAGAAATATCGCCTGATTTCAATGCGGCGTCGATGACGCCTTTTTTGTTGAGTTGCGTTGCAGCTGTTGATAATTTTTTATTTTCGAACACGCCAACGACGATACAAGCGGTCTTGATGGTGCTGGCATTGTCTGCTGCTGTGCTTTTGGCTGCTAGTGTTTTTATGCTAAAGTCCACGTCTTGCTCCTTATTGTCGATCAGCGGTAATCTTTTGAATTTCGCTTAAATACGTAAAACGACTATTATAACTCCCTTGCTTAGTCTCCATAACTACTAATAAGATCTACTCGATTATGATTTTTCAACGTGCGCTCAGACGAGAATTATTTAGTGCTGCCAGCGCTGTGTTTACGACACTATTTACCATCACCGTTACCTTTATGCTGATTCGTATTCTGCGTGACGCTGCGGGCGGCAAAATTGCCTCTAGTGATGTATTGATTTTAATTGGCTTTTACTCGCTCGATTACTTCCCCATTTTATTGATACTCACCGGTTTTATTTCGGTTTTGCTGGTGGTTACACGTGCCTACCAAGATTCAGAAATGGTAGTTTGGTTCGCATCAGGTTTGAGTTTGACGCGTTGGATTCGACCGATTTTGAGTGTCGCCATTCCCTTAACTTTGGTCGTTGCTACGCTCAGCATATTAGTGTCACCATGGGCGAATGAACAAATGCAGGAAGTGCGCAATCGTTACGAAAAGCGAGAAGATATTGCTAAAGTTGCGCCCGGTAAATTTCAAGAATCGCGCGGCGGAGGTCGTGTTTCATTTGTGGAAGAAGTATCAGGTGATTTAAGCAAGGTACAAAATATATTCACAAGCATGATTAACGATGGCCGTTCTAGCGTGATTGTGGCGAAAGAGGGCAGAGTCGAAATCGATGAGCATGGTGATCGATTCTTAGTCATGAGCCAAGGGCGGCGTTACGATGGTTTGCCGACTGAAGGCGATTTTCAAATGATGCAATTTGAAAAATATGCGGTTCTATTGTCAACCCAAAGCAGTGTTGAGGCGAATAATAAGTCAGCAAAAGCCTTGCCCTCAAAAACCCTGATTGAAGAGCCTAGCCCCGTGCGAGATGGTGAATTGTTGTGGCGGGTTTCATTACCATTTATGGGATTGTTATTGATGTTATTGGCGATTCCCCTAGGTTATGTCAATCCACGGGTTGGCCGATCGGCGAATATGATCGTTGCGTTAATTTTAGTTGCAGTGAATTTAAATATTTTGAATATGCTGCAACTATCTGTGGTGCAGGGACGTATGAGTTTTTGGCAAGCATCGTGGCCTATGCATTTTGTGGTGGCGATTTTAATTACCTTATTTTTTATGTGGCGTTTAAAAGTGAATAGCAGCTGCCATCCAATGAGCGTTTGGGGACGTATTAAGTGCCAAATTTATCGTAAAACCAAACAGCAATGTGTCGATCACGATCAGTTGGTGGGTAACTAATGAAAGTACTGCAACGCTATTTTGGTAGTGAAATCATTCGCTCAGTATTTTTTGTGCTTTTTGCCTTATTGGTTCTCACGTCTTTCTTTGATTTGATGAAAGAATTGGGTTCGGTTAATAAGAATGGCTATTTGTTAAAGCATGCGATTTTCACTGTTTTGTTGAATATTCCTGGCAATGCCTATGATTTTTTGCCGATCGCGGTATTGATTGGCACGATCTACGTATTGGCACAATTTGCGAGTAATTCTGAATTTACGATTATGCGCGCGGCAAGTATGTCGTCTTGGACCGCGGCAAAAATGCTAGGGAAAATCGCTATCGTATTTATTTTGTTTACTTACTTTCTAGGTGAAGTCGTCGCGCCGATGTCGACCAAGCTTTCTAAGCAAATTAGTATGCAAGCAGCATCCGCACCGCTCACCCAAGGTTTTCGTAGTGGCTTGTGGACCAAAGACTTAATCCGCAGTAATGATAGCAATGCTGCTGTGATAGGTACGCGCTTTTTGAACGTGCGTGAAGTGTCACCTGAGCGCGTACTACTTGGTGTGAAGATCTACGAGTTCGATACCAATTTTCAATTGCTGCGCGAGATCAATGCGAAACAAGCCGTCTATGTGCGATCGCATACTTGGGAGTTAAGTGATGTGGTGGAGACGAGCTTCCCGCAAAATTTAGCGACGCAGACTATGATTGAGTCAGACACGCATAAACTAGCGACTAAGGAATTAAATTCGGAAATCACACCAGATATTTTGTCGGTGTTGTTTACAGAAGTAGATCGTATGTCGGCATTTGAGTTGGCTTCCTACACCAGGCATTTGACTGAGAACAAGCAATCGACTGAGCGTTATAAAATCGCATTTTGGAAAAAACTCACCTACCCAATATCGATTCTTGTGATGATGGCTTTAGCATTGCCTTTCGCTTATCTGCATGCGCGTGACGGTGGAATTAGTTTGCGCATTTTTAGTGGAATTATGTTGGGAATGGTGTTCTATTTGGTGAATAGTTTGTTTGCGTATTTAGGGCAAATTAATACCTGGCCGGCTTTGATGACGGCGCTGTTTCCAAGTTTGATTTTTTCTCTGCTTGCCTACGCAGGTTTGCGTTATGTTGAACGACATTAATAATCGAATTTGTTAATTTCAGTGCCTTACGCAAAGCTCAATTTTTAAGGTTTTTATGAAGAAACAAGCATTAATTTTGTTTGCACATGGTGCACGCGCAGCGAGCTGGGCCGAGCCATTTTTACGACTGCAAAAATTAACTCAAGAGAGTGAACCAGAACTCAGAGTTGAATTGGCGTTCTTGGAATTGATGCAGCCGCAATTACCAGAAGTAGTGAAAAAATTAGTTGATCTGTCCTATGAGTCGGTTACGATTGCACCGATTTTTTTAGGGCAGGGGGGGCACTTGTTACGTGACTTACCTTTGATGGTGGAAGAGATACGCCAGCAATATCCTGCTTTGCAAATTCAACAGGTTGCCGCTGCTGGTGAAGATGCCGGCGTTTTGCAAGCAATACGTGATTATTGCTTGCGTGCGGTTGCGGTTAATCCGTAGTCGGCAATTGCTCTGTCTTCGACATCACTAAAGTACCGTGTAGGGTTTCAGCCAAGTGTTTGTCACTGAGTAAAATGTGTGAAGTAAGCCAGAAACGTAGGAGCTCTGCAGTTTCTATTGCAACTAGTTCACGCGCCCGATTTAACTCCTTCTGTAAGTCAGTGACGCGCTCCAATAGTTTTTTATGTTGTTCTTTATGCGCCTTGAATCGAGGATAGGCGATGGACTTCATGAGATCTTCTTCTCTCTGAAAATGCTCCTGCGTATAGGTGGCAAGCCTATGTAAAATATTCGAGAGTGTTATGTAGTCTTGACCGAGGTCAGCTGCGTCATGTAATTCATTGACCATACCAATGAGGGTTTTGTGATCCTCATCGATCATGCTGTCGTGAACACTCAAGCTATCATTCCATTCAAAATATTCCATGTGACGCCTAATGACTTTTGAGAGTCGAAAGTTTCAGAACGGCAATTTTACGAGCCATTGCGAGAATGAAACTTATTCTAGCGCAAGTTTTTTAGGGAAATCATGTATTCACATGGTTTTAACAAAATGTTTGAAACTTAAGGCGAATATTTCATCGAGAATTGAATAAAGGCTATTGATTTTAGATAATCAATCGTATTCAGCTATGCAAACTTAGCTGCGCTGACGCATCGCTTCGCCCATCATCACCAGCACTGGGCCATCACAGGCAGGCAAGCCATGTGCTAAATCACATAGTTTCAGATGCAGGTGCTGCTCCTCTGGACGGCTGCAACTTTGCACGATCACAATCGGTAGATCAGGTGAAAAACCTTTCGCTAACATGCGTTGCGCAGTGAGTATCGCCTCTTTGCCACCCATGTATTGAACTAAGGTGTCGCAATCTGGAATGCGTGTTTCCGCGGCCTCACCGGGTGCGGTACTGGAGGTAAAAAGCGCGACACTGCGCGCTACGCCGCGTTTGGTTAATGGAAGTTGTACACTGGCTGCGGCTGCCATTGCGGTAGTGATGCCGGGTACAATTTCGAAACGTATTCTAGCATGTTCCAGTGCCGTCATTTCTTCATCAGCACGACCAAACAACATCGGGTCGCCACCTTTTAGACGCACTACGATGGCGTGTTGTTGGGCTGCTTCGACTAATTGCTGATTGATGTGCTCTTGCGCAGCAGAGCGTTGTCCACTGCGTTTTCCTACCGATACCTTGATCGCTTGGGGGCACAGTTCTAGCATTTCGGGCGTGACCAATGCGTCGTGTAAAACAATATTCGCTTGTGCTAACAGTTTGGCACCACGCACTGTAATCAAATCAACTGCCCCCGGACCAGCACCGACTAAATAGACGATACCTGTTTCCTGTTGGATCGAGGACGAAGTTGATGTTGATGAATTAGCCAAGACGTATCATTCCCGCTGCAACTGTTTGATGGGTGACTTCGTCGATCAAAATAAATGCACCAGTAGCACGAGTGATGTCATAAGCATCAGCTGCTAAGGCTTGCTGTACATTGATATTGACGCGAGCGATGTCATTCAATTTAAGTGTATCAGTTGGGCGGCGTTCTTGGGTATTGATATCCAATAAAGTGTCGATCGACGCAACACGTGCAGCGACCTGACGTGTCGTATGTTTCAACCAATATTTGCGACGCGAATCCAAGGATTCTTCAGACAACCAACATACATCAGCACTCACAGATTTGAGTACGGTTGCTGGACGATCTGCCGCCGCCAACATATCGCCACGTGAGATATCGACATATTCGTTGAGCAAAATGGTGACGGACTGACCAACTACTGCAGTTTGTAATGAGCCATCTAAAGTTTGGATATCTTTGACAGTCGCGCTTTGTCCGGAAGGCTGAACCACGATGCTGTCGCCAACACTGATCTTGCCTGCTTCTATGCGTCCCATGTAGCCACGGAAATCATTCGCTTCGTGACCATTGTGACGTGCGACTAATTGCACTGGGAAACGGAAAGGTTCGTCGTGACAGTCGTCATACACGTTTAAAGATTCCAATAACTCGATTAAAGTCGGGCCTTGGTACCAAGCCAAATTTTCGCTATTGGTAACCACGTTGTCGCCAGCGAGTGCGGATAGTGGAATTGGATGTACGTCGCGTAAGCCTAATTGCGCTGCGAAGCTTTGGTAAGCAGCGACAATACGGTCGTACACAGTTTGATCGTAATTCACCAAATCCATTTTGTTAACGGCCACGATTACGTGTTCGATTTGCAGTAAATGGGCGATGGTGGAATGACGCTTGGTTTGTGTCAGTAATTCGACGCTGCCATCTTCACTGAATTTTACTTTGGAGACGTCGATCAAAATAATCACCGCATCCGCAGTCGATGCACCCGTTACCATATTGCGTGTGTATTGCTCATGACCCGGTGTGTCGGCGATGATGAATTTACGTTTTGGCGTGGCGAAATAACGGTAAGCGACGTCGATGGTAATGCCTTGTTCACGCTCGGCTTCTAAGCCATCCGTTAGTAATGACAAATCAATGGTGTCGCCGACAGTACGCTTATGTTTGGCTTTGGAAATCGCATTGAGCTGATCCGCGAAGATGCCTTTACTATCGAATAGCAAACGACCAATCAGCGTACTTTTTCCATCGTCCACGGAGCCAGCCGTGATGAAGCGTAATAGGCCGCGTTCACGTGTGAGGTCGTTGGCCGTGGCGGATTGTTGTACCTGGATGCTCATTAGAAATATCCTTCTTTTTTACGTTTTTCCATGGAGGATTCAGAGGTTTGATCATCCATGCGTGTGGCGCCGCGTTCGGTGATTTGGGTAACTGCGGTTTCTTCGATAATCGCTTCAACAGTCGCGGCATCGGAAGAGACCGGGCAAGTACAAGAAATATCACCAACGGTACGGAAGCGCACAATTTGTTTTTCTACGGTTTCGCCAGCACGTGGTGGCGTTAATTCAGTGACTGGAACCAACAAGCCATTGCGTGGAATCACTTCGCGTTCATGTGCGAAATAAATCGGTGGCAGCTCAAGTTTTTCACGGGCGATGTATTGCCAAACGTCGAGCTCGGTCCAATTCGAGATAGGAAACACGCGCATGTTTTCACCAGGGTGAACGCGAGTGTTATACAAGTCCCATAATTCAGGGCGTTGCGCTTTTGGATTCCATTGACCGAATTCATCGCGGAAAGAAAAAATACGTTCCTTGGCACGGGCTTTTTCTTCATCGCGACGCGCACCGCCTATGCAGGCATCGAATTGATGTTCCGCGATGGTTTCTAACAAAGTCACAGCTTGCGCCGCATTGCGTGAATCGGTTTTTGGATTACGCAGGCGCACGGTGCCGCGATTGATTGAGTCTTCGACAGAACCGACGATTAGGCGTTCGCCCAATTCCGCCACGCGTTTGTCACGGAAAGTGATTACTTCTGGA
The DNA here is from genome assembly GCF_018139645.1 of Affinundibacterium baiyunense. Lineage (GTDB taxonomy): Bacteria > Pseudomonadota > Gammaproteobacteria > Burkholderiales > Burkholderiaceae_D > Undibacterium > Undibacterium baiyunense. The sequence continues at coordinate 181,678 of NZ_JAGSPM010000004.1, read as the reverse complement.
AAGTTGTGGCCGGTATCGACGTGTACTAAAGGGAAAGGGAATTTGCCGGGACGAAATGCTTTTTCAGCGATACGCAATAACACCACAGAATCTTTACCACCGGAAAACAGCAGGGCAGGGTTAGTACATTCAGCAGCCACTTCACGCATGATGTGGATGGCTTCGGATTCCAGCCAATCGAGATGGCGATTACTCGCGGCATCAATGAAGTGATTTTCTACTACGGTGTTCATGCTAAGCCTTTTAATTCAGTATTCGGTTTTCAAATAATTTCGTTCAAATTGCTTTAATGCGGACTAATTTCCCGTCCACCACGTGCAAGCCACATTCTTTGGACTCGGGGTTTTCCCACCACCAGCGTCCTGCGCGAACATCTTCGCCAGGTTGGATGGCGCGAGTGCAAGGTTCGCAGCCTATCGATGGGTAGCCTTTGTCATGTAAGGCATTGTAAGGCACATTATTGCTACGAATATAGTGCCAAACATCATCTTCTGACCAATCTGCCAAAGGATTAAATTTTTGCATAGCATGCGCGACATCGTCCTCTTGCACAGCTAGCTCAGTACGTGTCGCAGATTGGGCGCGTCTTTGGCCTGTGATCCACGCTTTTTTATCTTTGAGCGCGCGATTAAGTGGCTCTACTTTACGAATTCTGCAGCATTCTTTACGCATGTTGACGCTGTCGTAAAAAGCGTTGACGCCATGCTGTCTGACGTAATCTTCAACTGCATCGAGATTCGGTTTAAACAATTGAATGTCGACAGCATAAGTAGCGCGAATTTTGTCTAGCATTGCCAAGGTTTCTTTGTGCAGACGACCAGTTTCCAAAGAAAAAATACCAATATTAAGTTGGCGGCGCAAAATTAAATCCGTTAGCACCATGTCTTCTGCCGCGAGGCTAGAGGCAAAAACTGCGGGTGTAAATTCACTCGCAATTTTTTCTAAGATCGCGACGGTGTTGGCTAATCGGATCTCGTATTCGCTTGTTTCGTTCATGGCTTTAACTACCTGTTCTTGCCGCACGACGGAATAAGGGATTTTTTTCATCGACTGAACTCTGGTATTTTTCACTAAAGTCGGTCAAACCTTTGATGGCGTCATGAATGTTTTTGTCAGCGCGTACCGCGAAGGCGTTGAAACCTACGCGCTGCATGTAAAATAGTTGGTCACGTAGCACGTCACCGGTTGCACGTAGCTCACCCGTATAGTTGAAGCGTGTGCGTAAGTTGTAAGCAATAGAGTAACCACGGCCATCGGCAAATTTAGGAAAATCGACTGCTAACAAGTTGAATAAATGCAAGTCTTGCTGTAATTCTTTGGCTTGCTCATTACTGCTAAACCAGACAGCGATATCTTGACGCTCTTTCGCGCGTTGGAGTAATTTGTCGCGTTGAAATTGCCACACTTTGAGTGGCACGATCACTTTTCCTTCGGGTACTTCGATTGCGTCGGCGGTATCGTCTTCAGACAATTGTAAGATTTCCCAATTGTCTTCTACTACCGCGCGATCTTTAATAATTTTCGTCATGAATTTCTCCCCCTAGTACACTACTGCAGAGCCGGCATCTTCTCCGTGATGCTCGATCGTTTTTATTGGTGTTGCATAAACATATTCTTTGAATGGCGCAATGCCCAAGCGCTGTGCGGTATCGATGAAGCGTTCTCCTTCAGCACGTTCGCGCAGATACACTTGTACGATACGGTCGATCACTTCCGGCATTTGTCCCGCTGAAAAAGAAGGGCCGATAATCTTGCCTATCGCTGCTTGATTACCTTGCGCGCCACCGATAGACACTTGGTACCACTCACTACCATCCTTATCGACACCCAAAATACCGATATTGCCGACATGGTGATGGCCGCAGGCATTGATACAGCCTGACATATTCAATTCCAATTCGCCAATGTCGTGCAGATAATCCAGATCGTTGAAGCGGTCAGTAATGTCGAGTGCGATCGGAATTGATTTGGCGTTCGCCAATGAACAGAAATCACCGCCTGGGCAGCAAATCATATCGGTCAATAAGCCGATATTCGGCGTTGCTAAACCGTGTGCTTTGGCTTCTTTCCACAATTCAAATAAGCGACTTTGTTCGACATCGGCTAATACCAAGTTTTGTTCATGGGTGACGCGGATTTCGCCAAAACTATAGCGATCTGCTAAGTCGGCAACAAAATCCATCTGATCCGCACTGGCGTCACCTGGTGGTACGCCAGGTTTCTTCAGTGATAGCAAAACGGCATTGTAACCTGCTTGTTTATGTGGTTTTACATTCCGCTTCACCCAATTCGAAAATGCCTTATTTTCTTGTTGTAATTGCACAAAAGTATTGTCAACTGCGGGCAAGTTGGCATAAGCAGGTGCCGTGAAGTAAGCAGCAACACGCTTTAATTCCGCTTCCGTTAATGTTCCTGGGCCGTTTTTAATGTCTTGCCATTCTTCTTCTACTTGACGGGCAAATTCTTCAGCGCCGATTGCTTTTACCAAAATCTTGATACGCGCTTTGTAAATATTATCGCGACGACCAAATTGGTTATAGATACGCAAAATCGCTTCTAAATAAGTCATCACGTGTTGCCACGGCAAGAATTCACGAATCACACTGCCCAAAATCGGCGTACGTCCCATGCCGCCACCGACCATCACTTTAAAGCCAACTTCGCCAGCATCATTGTGAACAACGGTTAAACCGATATCGTGCACAGCGATTGCTGCACGATCTTCCTTCGCACCGTTGATGGCGATTTTGAATTTGCGTGGTAAATAAGCGAATTCAGGGTGAAACGTGGTCCATTGACGCAAAATTTCAGCATACGGACGTGGATCAATAATTTCATCTGCAGCGACGCCAGCAAATTCGTCTGAAGTGATATTGCGCATGCAATTGCCCGAAGTTTGAATTGCGTGCATTTCCACACTGGCTAATTCAGCCAAGATGTCGGGTGTATCTTCTAAATTGATCCAGTTGTATTGGATGTTTTGGCGTGTCGTGAAGTGACCATAACCACGATCGTATTTACGCGCGATAAAAGCGAATTTTCGCAATTGTGTTGAAGACAGCAGACCATATGGCACGGCAACCCGCAACATATATGCATGACGCTGCATGTACAAACCGTTTTGCAAACGCAAAATACGAAATTCATCTTCCGTCAGTTCATTGGCGATGCGACGGCTTACTTGATCGCGAAATTGCGCAACGCGCTCTTGAACGATTAAATGATCATGTTGGTCATAACGATACATCTTCAAACTTCCTATTCAAAACGTCTTACCAAAAAGTGGTATCGACATTATCAACGTGCTGATGGGATAAATAACTTGTTTAGTAAACTGATTTTCTGATGAACTTTGTGATTGGTTCTGTTATTAATACTGTCGCCAATTACAAGACTAATTTACAGGCTACTAAAGTGAGTGTTGTCGCTAAAATTCCGCGCAAAAATTTTTCGGGTACCGCTTTGGCTGCCAGTGATCCAAGTGTGATTCCGGGTACGGAACCAAGCAATAATGAACCTAGCAATTCCCAGTTGATAGAACCTAACCACCAGTGACCAATTGCCGCAATCGCGGTGAGTGGTACTGCATAAGCGATATCGGTGCCTGCAACGTGTGCTGCTGGCATTTTGGGATAAAGCAAAACCAAAATTGTGGCACCAATCGCGCCCGCGCCGATCGAGGAAATGGTGACTAAAATTCCTAAAATCGCACCTGCAATAATCGTCGCACCCGCGAGTTTTTTACCTTCAAGCTGGCGTTCTGGATGGGCATTGATCCATGCGATTAATTTACTGCGATACAAAATGGCAATCACGGTTAATAATACCGATACTGCAATCGAGTAACGAATGATTTGCCCTAACTCTTGGCTTAAACCACCAAAATATTTCAGGGCTAAAGTTGCAACAAGCGCTGCAGGCAAGGCACCGATGCAGAGTAGGCGAACCACATGCCATTCGACTGAACCGCGCAGACGATGTGTTAGAGTACCGGTCGCTTTGGTAATTGAAGCAAATGCTAAATCCGTTCCTACCGCTACTGCAGGTGATACACCGAACAAGAGTGTGAGCAGTGGCGTCATCAATGAGCCACCGCCGACACCGGTCAATCCGACCAAGGTGCCAACTGCGAATCCAGAGATGATATAGGTGAGTGTCATATAGCCTCATACAAAGTAGCCTGCATGATAAGTGCAGCTTACTTTATAACCAACTACTTAGTATTTATTTGCTTATATGCAGTTTGACTATATAGAAATGTGATTTCTGCGATTAGTGGGCTTGAATTAAAGACGCTGCTCTGTGGTAATTATGATTCGTATGAAGGAATCAAGCGCTTGATCCGTACCAAGACATCTACAGACCAAGCAAGTTTGGCTTAGTTGCTTAGATCAGTTACGAAACGTCGAGATTGGAATACCTAATTCAGGATTTTTAAACTGATAACTTGGGCTCAGTATGTTTTTGTTTTCTTGTTGTCCAGTCCATCGGATGTCCATCAGCGTTAGCATGGTCCATCCTAGCCAATCCAATCGAAATGGTCTTTGCGCTAGTGCTTGATTCGCTTGAATTGTTGATGATTGATTATTCCAAATAAATGCAGGAATCCGAAAGCCCGCCGCTGTGCTTGCACTATGTCCTGCATGATTACGTGTGTGTGCAACTTCCTGCCCATGGTCAGAGACAAAAATCCAAGCGCCACGTTGATCTTTATCGAGCGCCTGTTGGGTAATTTCCAGCGTTTTTACAACTTGCGCATCATGATTTCGTATTGCTGCATCATATTCATTGCGCTTTTCGATCAACCAACTAGAACGTCCTTGTCGCTCTAAGTCACGATAGACTTTGTCCTTGGCATCAATATATAGATTGGCATTCTCTGGATAACGCATCTTGTATTGCGGATGGGCACCGAGCATGTGTACAACAATCAATTTGCGCTGTACAGGGCGTGCTAGTGCTGCGATCAATGGTTGATGGGTGCTGCTATCGGAGGAGCTGCTGTCCCGTCCAGGTATGTTATTCAGCATTTCTAAATGATCAGCAAATCGTGCATGCTCTTGTTCGATTGCTTGCCCATCATGGTTGCTGATCCAAGTGATATGGTAGCCAGCCGCTTTTGCCAGTGCTAATAAATGAACTGGTTTTTCGTTCGGTGTATCTAGATAAAACAAGCTTTTTAGAGAAGCAATTGTTGCTGCCTCAACTGACCACGCATAGCGAAAATTGATTACTTGCTCTGGCATACGTTTGCTGAGGTTTTCAAGTTGTGGCGTAGTTGTACGCGAATAGCCATGAGTTGACATATTGTCGCGATTAAGGCTGTCGGACAAGATCAGTACCAAGGTCGATGGAGTATTTCCTTCAGCTACTGCTTGTAGTGATTTGGCGAAGTTCAGTTGCTTTTCACGTTGTGCTTTCAGATCATGCCAATTTGATCTAAGTTCTATCGTAACGAGCGAAATTCTGGGCCAAAAGTACAAAGGATGTAGCTTGCGCCAAGGCTTACTCGCATAGCCAGCGATGCACAAAATAATCGCCAAGCCGAGAAGGATTTTTAACCACAATGACTGGATGCGAAATTGTTTTACGTTTGCGCTACTTGCGCTGGCAGAAAATACGAGAAAAACCAAAAAGCCGATAGAAAAAATACTTAGTATCACTAATTGGATGATAGGTAGCGCATAGCTGGCAATAAACTCGCGAGACTCTAATAAGCTGGTATTGGCAACGGCACTTAGTACCATCGAGCTATCTGGCGCAGCTTGATAAGCATCGCTGATGAAACGTCTCAGTACACTATCGAGTACGAATGCGATCAGCGCAACGCATACAAAAATAACGCGGAGTCGTTGATGTCGCGGGCGAGCTAGTGGGATGAATAAAATCAGTAAGAATGGCAAAGCCAAGACCAGCATTTGTGCTGTTTTAATTTGATCGTGACCAAAAACTTCAATACCAATCATGAAGCATGCCAGTACCAACCAAGACCAAATCGGACGTTGCGGATGCGACCATAGCGAGTTTGTCCAACGACGGATAGTTTGAAATTGTTGAAGTGGGTCGAGAAACATATTTGCGACGATCAAGCTAGCATGGTGTAATAGGTAGCCTCATGCGGATCCTTCGTGTTTTTGATATTCAGGACGAAGTCCTTGATCGAGGAGAGGTAATTCATGGAAAACATTTAGCATTTTTTTATAGTTAGACTTGGCAAGCGCATTTTTACCAAGAAGATGCCGTGCATCAATTGTGTTCGAAGATTATCATAGGAACTGTGTTGACGTTATTTAGATAGATTAAATTGCCTCTTGCTTACAACAAGTGTGATTAAATTTCTGTGCACAAGAGGGAATGTGGTAATGCGACCCCAACTGGCCGTCGCTTCTGCAAGCGATTAATTAAATTGGATATGGATGAAAACCGGATTATGCCTATCGATTTCGAAACCCTACAAAGATTGGCGTTTCGTCGTGAGCTAGTCGAGAGTCGGCGATTGGCACGAAACCAAGGAACCGATTTTCATCTCGCTTTAGAACAGGTTTTGACGAGGGTAGCGGCAGGATCGGGATTGTCTGTGTTGCTACAGCAACGCCAGCAAGATATCGCTAAACAAGCGGAAATCAAATTACAGAAGAAACGTGTCGCCGAAACCAAGTATGCCATTAAACAAGCACGTAACATGGTCTCTGATCATAGTTGGTGCGGGTGGTTCGACGGCTCAGCACAACCAAATCCTGGAGATTGTTACATCGGGGTTGTGCTGAAAGCGCCAAGCGGACAAGTTTGGGAAATTAGCTGTTCAATCGGTTACGGCGATAGCAGTTATGCTGAATATCGTGCATTACTCGCGCTATTGGAATTGGCAGTGCAACATGCTGCCGATTCACTTATTGTTTATGGTGATAGCCAAGTCGTCATTACGGACCTGCAATCCGCAAAAACAAAGCAAATTCCCACATTACTTGAGCTACGTTCGCAAGTGGAGAATTTGATGAAGCAAATTCCAGCCGTGCAGTTAAAGTGGATTTCGCGTGCGAAAAATTTGCGTGCTGACGAATTAGCGCGTTTGGCTTCAATTGATCGAACACAGCACTAAGTTCTATTTGCAAGATAGAGATTAGTGCGGTTTCGTGCTTATCGGTGCATAAGAAAAAGCCCTTCAATCGCAAGCTGATTGAAGGGCTTTTTAATTGCAAGGCTATTTTTTACTTTAGATATTTTTCCATCCAGTTCAAAACGGTTTGATGCCACAAAATTGAATTGGCTGGTTTTAAAATATGATGATTTTCATCAGGGAAGGTCAGTAATTGACTATCAATTCCACGACGTTGTAAGGCAGTAAATGCCGCAAAAGATTGTGCGCTTGGAACACGGAAATCCAATTCACCTTGTGTTACTAACATCGGCGTTTTCCATTTGAGAACATGCGCTGATGGATTGAATTTTTCGTGTTTGGCAGGTACGTCATAGTAAGTGCCGCCGTTTTCCCATTCGGTGAACCACAATTCTTCTGTGGTGTAATACATAGAACGGCTATCGAAGATACCAGCATGATTGACGATACATTTAAAACCATCATTCCAATTGCCAGCGATCCAATTCATCATAAAACCACCATATGATGCACCTAATGCACAGGCTTTACTGCTATCTAACCAAGGGAATTTCTTGGCTGCTGCCGCCATACCCAGCTTGAGATCAACTAGTGGTTTACCGCCCCAATCTTGACTAATAGAGTCGGTAAATTTTTGACCATAGCCAAGCGAGCCGTGGAAGTCGATAAACACCACTGCATAGCCCGCACCTGCATAAGTTTGTGGATTCCAGCGATAGCTCCAGTTATTGGCAAAACTACTTTGTGGGCCGCCATGGACGATGAACGCGACCGGATATTTTTGCCCTGCTTTTGCGTTCCATGGTTTCATTACATAACCATAGACTTTTTCGCCTTTAGCACCCGCGTAACTAAATTGCTCGTATTTACCGAAACGTACATCCGCTAAGGCTTGTTTATTGACTTCGGTGATTTGCGTCCATGAACTTGGCGTCAGTGCGGATTTGTAAAGTTGCACGCCCGATGCTAAGTCTGCTTTAGCAACCACCGCTGTATTGCCTTGTACATCGTAACCAGCGACCGAGCCTTGATCTGTTAATGCCGTCACTTTGCCGCTATTGGCATCGATCGAAAATAAGCGTAACTGGCCGAGATCAAATGCGCTGGTGTATAAATTCTTGCTGTCAGCAGACCATGTTAAATTGCTTGCGGAACGATCCCAGTTTGCTGCGAGTGCGCGTTTTTGACCTGTCTTCACATCCATTAACATGATTTGAAAACGATCTGCTTCAAAGCCTGGACGCTTCATTGCCAGATAGGCCAGTGTATTACCATCGGGAGAGAAGGTTGGCTTGGCATCCCATGCTGGATTATCAGCGGTTAGGTTTTGGGGAGCTGTGCCGCCTGCTGCAGATACTTTGAATAAATCAAAGTTGGTTGACCAAGCTTCGGTTTTTCCGGCGATACGTGCAGAGAAAACGAGGTATTTTCCGTCTGGTGTAAATGCGTAGTCTTCATGATCGCCATCTGGTTTTGAATGGACATCAGCTTCTAAAGTGCCAGATAGATTGACAGGTGTTTTGCTGGCGATATGTTGATTGTCTAACGATGCAGAGAACAACACATTGCGGCGTCCATCAGCCCATGTATCCCAATGACGAATAAATAGTTTGTCGTGAATCTTGCCGCTTGCTTTATTCTTTGCTTTGGCTTCTAGACGATCCTTGGTGCATGTCAAATCTGGACAATCACGGAACACTTCAATTGCCATCGCAATTTGATTCTCTGTCGGTGAGACTTTGAAGCTCTCAATATCCAGCGGTAAATCGGTGACTTTCTGAGCTTCGCCACCAGCAATGGCTAAGCGCCAAACTTGACCGCTACCAGAACGGCTAGAAACGAAATAAATCGCATCACCTTTCGCCGACCATTGTGGGCCAGAGTTATTGCCTTCGTTATTATTCGTAACATTGGTCAGTTTTTTAGGAGTTGGTTTCGCTTCAGTCAAATTAATTAACCATAAATCCCAACGACCACGGTTTTTTTCTAAATCTGTCGTACGCTGTGCGTAGACCACGTGTTTCCCATCTGGTGAAACAACAGGACTCACAATACGTTCCATTTTGACCAGATCTTCAACCGTAAAGCCACGTCCATCGGCTATCGCGTATGAGCTCATGCCGATACTGGTTAGGGCTACGACTGCAGCACTTAAAACAAATTTTTTAATTTTCATTATTTCTCCTGTGGGTGTTCTTACTGGTTCATCTCATGCGCCATTACGAGACTGTGCATTTTAGCCGCAAGCTGACCGCTTGAAATTGATCTCATGTAAATAATATCGATAATGAATCAAAAAATATTTTCAATATAGAATGTTGGTGTTATAGTTAACTACAACAGTAATTTTGTGGCGATGTAGTTGCGATTGTTTATTCAAATAAACAATCGCGTTTAGGAGTGCCTATGGCCGTGATTTGGAATGACAAAGCGCCGATCTATCGGCAATTAAAGGAACAGGTGGTGGCGATGATCTTAGATGAACGCTTGCAGGCGGGAGATGCGCTGCCATCGGTACGTCAAATCGCTGCCGATTTTCAATTAAACCCCATTACCGTATCGCGCGCTTATCAAGAGTTAGTGGACGAAAAAATTGTGGAGACCAAAAGGGGGCTAGGTATGTTTGTATTAGACGGCGCTAAAGAAAAATTGCTTGAAAGTGAGCGTTTGCGTTTTTTGCGTGAAGAGTGGCCAGCGACTTTGCTGCGAATCCAACGTTTAGGCTTAGACCTTAGTGAACTGGTGTTAACTCAAAAAGAGACTAACGGACAGGAGACTATATGAATGAAGTATTAATTTCCGCCAAGTCGTTGAGTAAAAAATTCGGTAAACAACAGGCGCTTAATCAGATCCATTTTGAAATTTATCCAGGTCGTATTGTTGGCTTAATTGGTCCGAATGGATCAGGTAAAACGACGACCTTGAAAGCTATTCTTGGACTAACTCCATTTGATGGAGAGTTATCCGTATTAGGTTTTGATCCGCGCAAGCAACGCGATGCTCTTATGAATGAAGTTTGCTTTATTTCGGATGTTGCTATTTTGCCGCGCTGGATGCGCGTTTGTGATGCCATCGATTTTGTGGAGGGCGTCCATCCCAAATTTAATCGTGAAAAAGCGGAACGCTATTTGGCGACGACTAAATTGAATCCGACTATGAAAGTGAAGGCGATGTCAAAAGGCATGGTGGTGCAATTGCATCTTGCCTTAATCATGGCGATTGATGCCAAGTTGTTGATCTTAGATGAACCCACGTTGGGACTCGACATCATGTATCGGAAAAAATTCTATCAACAATTGTTGGAAGATTATTTTGATGAGAACAAAACCATCATCATTACGACGCATCAAGTGGAGGAAATTGAGCACATGTTGAGTGACGTGATTTTTATACGAGATGGAAAGGTTGTGCTGCAAGCTTCAATGGATGAGATCGAAAATCGTTTTGCTGAATTAAGCGTTGATATGGCAAAGCTTGATGCCGCACAAGCGTTGCATCCAATCGATCAACGCTTGGTATTGGGTAAATCGTTAATGCTATTTGATGGTGTGTCACGAATTCAGCTTCAACAGTTGGGGGAGATGCGGACACCAGCTGTTACGGATTTGTTTGTCACAATGATGAAGGGAGTTTACTAATATGAACGTAGACACAGAAGCTCAATCGCTAAATAGCAATACCCATGATGCGCGCGCTTTTAAGTTGAGGCCTTACCTTCAAACATTAGGTTGGTTGGTAAAACGCGAGTATTGGGAAAATAAATCTTGGTTTTTTTGGGGACCACTGGTGATTACTTTGAGTATTTGCTTGGCATATTTCTCGGTCAATCTGCTGGCAAGTCCCTGGCGCATACATGATAGCTTGATGAATGACATTGAGTTGATGCAGAAAGAGCCTTTCGCGGCTAAAGAATTTAGTTCAATATTTATCGCATCAACCGCAGAAGCGATGCCGATACGATTTCAATTAGTGATTTTCTTTATTTTAGGTATCGGTGCTGTAATTTCGATTTTGTACCTAATGAGTTCACTTTACTCAGAGCGAGTGGATCGAAGTATTTTGTTCTGGAAATCTTTACCTATCTCCGATTGGCAGACCATTTTCTCGAAATGCAGTTTTCCTTTGCTGATATTGCCTGCCATGCTGTGGCTAATTGCAACGGCATCATTTTTTATTTTCATATCCTTGTATGCATTTATCTCAGTTTTTACCTCTGTCAATATGGTTGAGCCCCTGTTACTTAATCGTGAAATGTATTTAACGCCACTTAAAATTTTGGCGCTATTTCCAGTCTATGTACTTTGGGCATTACCCAGTGTAGCTTGGTATTTAATGATATCCGCTTGGGCAAAATCACGCGTGTTTCCATGGGCGATTGGAGTACCTATTTTGTCTGTATTGTTTCTTACCTTTATAAATCAAATCTTTAAATTAGAATGGGATGTGCGCTGGTACGCATTACATGTGATCGCGCGTCTCGTATCGGGTGTTTTCCCAGCAAGTTGGTTGCTTGAACAGAGAAATATTGGCTTGCCGGAACATTATTTTAGTTTGCACAATATCACCCACCAAGCATGGTTAGCTATGCAGAGCACGTCACTTTGGATCGGGGTTGTTGCCGGAATTCTGATGTTAATCGTTGCTGTTCGTTTGCGCCAATTTAACGAGTCGAATACTTAGTAAATTGAATCAAAGTGCTGTTATTCGGCCACCATATTTAATTCTTTTGTTGGTGCAATTTCCTCGAGGAAAGTTTTCTTATGCATCTTGGTTATTTGGGATCCAAACTCATCACACATTTTATGTATTTCATCCGCGTTTAAACTATTTTGATCAGAAATCACCTAATGGCATGTCATATTTGATATGCTGAGAGCATCGTTTTGTTAAATTAACGATAAGAATCGTTAGTACTTGATTTGGCGCAATAAAAATAATTCAAGAACTCTTTTTTGTTGCTTCACTATTTCTTTCAAATGGGAATACTATGAAACTGAAACCAATCTGTCTCGCCTTTGCGTTCGCTTTTAGTTCTGCTTCGGTTGTCTTACCTGTGTTTGCGCAAGAAGCAAAAGCGCCTGCGGCGAAAACCGCAAAATCCACAAAGGCGTCGCCAGCTGCTGTCGCATACACTTCGGTTGAAGGAATTACAGAATATCGTTTAGCCAACGGCTTACGCGTCTTGCTCGCACCGGATGCGTCTAAACCAACTACGACAGTCAATGTGACTTACATGGTTGGATCACGTCATGAAAGTTATGGTGAAACTGGTATGGCGCATTTGTTGGAGCATTTGCTGTTTAAAGGCACCAAAACAAGTGGCAATTTGATGGATCAGTTAAGCAAGCGTGGTATGCAATTTAATGGTACGACTTTCTATGACCGTACTAACTACTACGAAACTTTCCCCGCGAGCGAAGATAATTTGCAATGGGCATTGAATATGGAAGCCGATCGTATGATCAATTCCAAAATCGCCCGAAGTGATTTAGATACCGAGTTTTCTGTTGTGCGCAATGAGATGGAAATTGGTGAAAACAATCCATTCCGCGTTTTATGGAAACAATTGGCAGCGGTGACTTTTGATTGGCATAACTACGGCAATAACACGATTGGCGCACGTGCCGACGTCGAAGGCGTAAAGATTGAGAATTTGCAAGGGTTCTACCGTAAATTTTATCAGCCAGATAATGCCGTGTTGATGGTTGCAGGTAAATTTGACACCGCTAAAACTTTAGCGTTGATAGAAAAAACTTTCGGTGGAATTGCGAAACCTAGCCGTCAATTAGAAAAAACTTGGACACGTGAACAAGCGCGTGATGGTGTGCGTGAAGTGACAGTGCGTCGCGTCACCGATCAACAAATGGCCGCAGTACTTTACCCAACTGCTCCAGGTAGCCATGCGGATGCAGCGGCCTTGGCAGCCTTGGGCGATATCTTAGGATCAGCACCGAATGGTCGTTTGCATAAACAATTGGTAGAGTCAAAGCAAGCGGTTGGCGTTGGCAATATTGTTTTCCAATTGGCTGAGCCAGGTTACTCCATGTATTTGACGATGCTGAGTAAAGACCAAAGTGTTGATGCAGCGAAAAAAGTCTTAATTGATACTGTTGAAGGTTTGGAAAAAAATCCCGTCACAGAAGCAGAGTTGAAACGTGCGAAGACAACTTTATTGAATGACTTAGAAAAGACGATCAATGATCCGCAACGTTTGTGCGTAAGTATGTCGGAATCGATTGCGATGGGTGATTGGCGTTTGTTCTTTATTCAGCGCGATCGTATCGAAGCTTTGACATTGGCCGACGTACAGCGTGTTGCGAAGAATTACTTCAAACAAGATAACCGTAGCTTCGGACAATTTATTCCAGTAGCCGCACCGGATCGAGCAGAAATCCCAGATACACCAGATGTTGCAAAGTTAGTCGATGGTTATAAAGGCCGTGCAAAGGTCGCCGCTGGTGAAACTTTCGATGCAACACCTGCAAACATTGACAAACGTACTGAGAAATTGAGTTTACCAAATGGTGCCAAAGTAGCGCTCTTGAGTAAGAAAACACGTGGCGAAACGGTGAGTGGACGTTTGAATATACATTTTGGTGACGAGACTTCCTTATTTGGTAAAGTCGTTGCTTCGAATATCGCCGCCGATATGTTGATGCGTGGCTCTAGCAAATTTACTCGTGCCGAATTAGATACGAAGCTTGGTGAATTAAAAGCGAAGTTGAATATTTCTGGGGGGGGACAAAACGTGGCGATTTCTTTCGAAACTGTGCGTGCAAATTTGCCTGCCCTATTGGATATCATACGTGAAGTTTTGCGTGCGCCAACATTCCCGCAATCTGAGTTTGAATTGTTGGTGAAGGAGAACTTGTCTGCGCTCGAAAGCTCTCGTAGCGAGCCACAAACTGCCGCATCAGAGGCAATGAAGGTGAAGAAAAACGTACCGTACAAAAAAGGCGATGTGCGTTATGCAGCATCGATTGATGACGGTATCGCAGAATACAGCGCGATTAAGTTGGATGCGGTAAAAGATTTTTATAAAAACTTCTACGGTGCCAGCGCTGCTGAATTCACTTTGGTCGGTGACTTTGATGCGCCAGCAGTAAAAGCGCAGTTGACAAAAGTGATCGGTGACTGGAATAGCCCTGCGAAATTCACACGTGCGCCAAGTTTGCCTGTAGCTGCGGAAAGTGCTTCAATTAAGTTGGAAACGCCAGATAAAGCAAATGCATTTTACTTGGGCGATTTGCCATTTGAATTGAATGATCAAGCACCTGAGTATCCAGCGTTGTTAGTTGCTGATAACGTTTTGGGCGGTGGTATTAAGTCGCGTTTATTTGGTCGTATCCGTCAGAAAGAGGGAATCAGCTACGGTGTAGGTAGCGCTGTTTCAGTTCCTGCTTTAGACAAAACAGCTGGTTTAACTTTGTATGCGATGTTTGCACCGCAGAACTTAGAGCGTTTGCAAAATGCGATCAAGGAAGAGCTGAACTTATTTGTGAAAGACGGTATCACCGCGACCGAGTTGGCAGATGCGAAACAAGCTTTGGCACAAACCTATGCTTTGCGTCGTGCGCAAGATCCAGCTTTGGCAGGTGCTTTGCGTAGTCAATTGTTCTTAGGACGTAGCATGGCGTTTGATGCAGACTTAGATGCGAAAATCGCTGCTTTGACTTTGGATCAGGTGAATGCAGCAATCCGTAAATTCATTACGCCAGAACGTATTGGACACTACTACGCGGGTGACTTTGCTGGTGCCGCGAAAAAAGCTGCAGCTAAGTAAGTGCTGCTTGAGCACAAGATTGAAAATTGGCTGAAACTACGCTGTTCGCTTTTATTTTTTGGGCTGAATTGAGTTTGTTTTATCCGTTTCAACTTGTTTAGAGCTACAAAAAAAGCGCCATGTAAAAATTTTCACATGGCGCTTTTTCATTCTCAATACGAATCTGCGAGTTTGTGTCTTATCTCCGTCGCTAATTGGATAGCAATGTTGATACCTTACATAATGATCCAACGTCCACTGCGATAACTGACTCTGACTCGATCGCCAATACGAAATTGACCAGGATTATTCATTTGTACGATCTGAGTTTGTCCATTATTCAGACGTATGGTAATTTCGGTGACAACGCGTTGTTCACTCGTGCCGCGATCCAGTTCATTACCGATGACACCACCGATAATCGCACCCCCTACCGTCGCAACAGCACGTGCCCCATCATTGTCATGACCACGGCTACGATGGCGGCTGTAACCGCGACCACGGTACGAGGAGTGGTCGTCACTTCTACCAATTTGATTACCAATAATACCGCCTAAAATTGCACCGACTACTGCACCGCCACCGCTACTTTCGCGCACTTCGCTGATATTGCGAATATCAACAATTTGCGCTACTTCTTCTTGGTAGGTCGACGAATATTGTTCGCCGTACTGGTTTGAGTATCTAGTTGTGTATTGTTCTTGATAAGCTCTAGGATATTGTGTGTTGTAGCTGGAGTAATTTGCGTTGTAATCTCGTACTGGCTCGGATCGATATCGATGCACGACGCATCCAGTTAGTTGAGTGAGTATCAGTACAGCGGCAATAAGAGCAATTTTTCGCATGATATTTCCATTAAATTGATTGGAATCTTGGCTAAGTCAATGTTCAGATAGGCCAGTAACTCAGGTAAGTCTGAAACAATTGATGATCTAACGCCGTGACAAGATGCTTAGTTGACCTGTGTTTAGGGCATATCCGCAGTTGATTTTGCTCGGTATTACTGATCGATACTTTGGGGAGAGTTAAATAATCCCATCGCGTTTCAATTTTGCGATTTTTTCATCATCGAAATGAAGTAAATCACGCAAACACGAGGTGGTATGTTCGCTGAGCAAGGGCGGCGGATTTTGGCATTCAATTGGGGTTGCAGACATGCGAATTGGATTCGCAACCAAGGGAACTGAGCCTGCAGTTGGATGTGGCAGTTCACGCTGCAATTGGCGAGCTATTACTTGCGGATCTTGAAAGACTTCCTCTAAATTATTAATTGGCCCGCAAGGGACGCCAGCCGATTCTAAAGCATCGATCCACTCTTGCTTGGATTTTCGTCGGACCATTTCTGCTAATATCGGTACCAAAAGATCGCGATGTTTTACGCGTAGTGGATTACTGATAAAGCGATCGTCATCGGCTAATTCTGGCATGCCGCCAATTTGTACAAATTTTTGATACTGCGTATCATTGCCAGCGGCGACGATGATGTGGCTGTCTGAAGTAGCAAAGCTTTGATACGGAACGATATTCGGATGTGCATTGCCCCAACGTTTTGGTGCGTTGCCACTAGTGAGGTAATTTGATCCTATGTTGGCCAGCATCGCTACTTGAACATCCAATAAAGCCATATCAATGTATTGCCCTTCACCGCATCGGTCTCGATGGCTAAGTGCCGCCAAGATGGCGACCGTGGCGTACATGCCTGTCATTAAATCTGTAATCGCCACACCGGCTTTTTGTGGACCTCCTCCCGCCAATTCATCACGCTCACCTGTGAGTGACATCAGGCCGCCCATACCTTGGATGATGAAGTCATAACCAGCGCGATGCGCATAAGGCCCAGTTTGCCCAAAGCCCGTTATGGAGCAGTAAATGAGATCAGTTTTTACTTGCTTTAATGATGCATAATCTAAGCCGTATTTTTTCAGCTGATCAACTTTGTAGTTTTCAATGACGACATCAGATTGTTTTGCCAATTCTCGGATAATCTCTTGTCCTTGTGGCGTAGAAATATCAACCGTAATTGCGCGTTTTCCTCGATTTGCGCATAGGTAGTATGCTGCTTCACTCGTATTATTACCGTCTGCGTCACGGAGGTAAGGCGGTCCCCATTGACGTGTGTCGTCTCCAGCGTTTGGACGTTCAATTTTAATGACATCAGCACCAAGATCCGCTAAATTTTGTGAGCACCACGGTCCTGCCAAGACGCGACTGAGATCTAAAACGCGAATGTGCCCAAGTGCTGACTTACGCGATGGTGATGGTGTAGAGTTTTGCATGTCGTGTTGAAGATGGATTTTTGTAGTTTTCTTATTCTATTGATGGAGAGTAGCTAATGTGGCCATATCCCAAAATTGTAGCGCACCGAGGTGGTGGAAGTCTCGCTCCCGAAAATACTTTGGCCGCAATGGCTTGCGGATTTAGTCATGGATATCGCGCGGTTGAATTTGATGTGATGCTATCCAAGGACGAAATTCCGGTGCTTATGCATGATTCTGAATTTGGACGCACAATTCAAGCGAGTGGTGAAGTCGCAACAACTTCAGCCGAAGAGCTATTAAAAATGGATGCGGGATCTTGGTTTAACTCTGCATTTTCTGATGTGC
The DNA here is from genome assembly GCF_018139645.1 of Affinundibacterium baiyunense. GTDB lineage: Bacteria > Pseudomonadota > Gammaproteobacteria > Burkholderiales > Burkholderiaceae_D > Undibacterium > Undibacterium baiyunense. The sequence continues at coordinate 164,196 of NZ_JAGSPM010000004.1, read as the reverse complement.
GAGTACCAGGTTATGAAGAAGTTTTTCGATTTTGCCAGAAACATCAAATTTGGATGAATGTAGAAATTAAACCAACTCCAGGATTTGAGGGGGTAACGGGTAAGGTTGTTGCAGCTCTGACCCAAGAACTCATGCGCGAATGTGGAGCGCAGGCGATTCCACCATTGTTTTCGTCGTTTTCTTATGAAGCTTTGCGCAGTGCTCAGCAACAAGCACCAGAAATTGCACGTGGCTTTTTGATGGACAGTTTTGAGCCAACTTGGCAGCAGTCATTAATTACTTTGGAAGCGGTAGCGCTACATACTAATCATGAAAACTTAACGCCGGATTGGGCGAAGCAAATTAAGCAAGCTGGGTATGGTCTTTTTTGTTACACGGTAAATTCAGTCGAGCGAGCGAGGCAAGTTTTGTCATGGGGTGTGGATGGTTTTTGCACCGATAGAATTGATTTAATTCCAGCAAATTTCACTAGCAAGATTTAACAGCAAAACCGCATTGTTACAAACGCTTACTTCCTTTACAAAAATGTCGTCGTCAAAACGATTCGGCCAACGTTATAGTTCCATGCAATTTGATTTGCATAGCTTGATAAGAGGCTTATCGAATGAACGACAAATTGAATGCCTGAATAACAGCTTATTTGAATTCACAATATGTAAAGGATATATGATGAAAACAGCACAAATTATTTCTGGATTGCTCGCAACTGGTTTGATTGCTTTGATTCCATTAAACACGTTCGCGCAAGAAACCGCGACACCAAACATCACGAAACGGCAAATCCAACAGCAAAAGCGGATTGCTGACGGTGTTCGTTCTGGCGAGCTAACTGCGAAAGAGACCGCGAATTTAGAATTGCGTGAAGCGAAAATTCAAGCTGATAAACGTGCAGCCAAAGCAGACGGTGTAGTCACAGATGCAGAGCGCGCTAAACTACATGCACAAGAAAATCGGACTAGCCGAAAAATCTATCGCAAGAAGCACAACGATCGTGATGTGCAGTGAATGTCACAATTGCGCGGATTAACTAAGGAATCTCGGCTTTACAACTTCACCTTAATAATTAGCTGAAATCTGAAGTGTTGAGATGAGGTAAAGTTCAAATGGTATCTATTTGATTCACTTCATGAACCTTCATGTGCGAAGTGAACAAAGCTTGATCTCGACTAACTAAGCTTAATTGAGATCAATTTGCATTGAAAAAATTAGAAAGTGTTGTGGTAATTTTGATGTAGTGTGGAAATATTTTCTTGGGTAAAAGATAAAAATCGTTGATACTCGACGCATCCCGTTAGTGCTGAATTTTTCATCATATTCATCCTATTTATGCGTCATTTCCTTTTGCACCTGTTACTTGTCTCCTGCCTTTATCTCGTCAATGGGCAGTCTGAAGCGGAAACGCTTCGTCAGGTTAAGTTGTATTACCCGGAAAATATCGACGGAAAAGGTAAGCACATTCCCATCACTCCAGAAGTCTTGCGGGTTTTTGATTATTTTGAGCGTCAAGCTAACTTAAAATTTTCTATCGTGACTTTGCCTTGGAAGCGTGCGCAACGTGAAGTGCTAAGAGGCGAGGGAATTATCTACGGGTTTTCAAAATCCACTGAACGATTAGCGCAATATCATTACTCGGCACCGGTGTTAAGCTTTCCATTGTGGGCGATCTCTTATGGCGAAGAAAATGCGCAGATCGCCGATCTCAAGGATTTGAAGGACAAAGTCGTCGTGGCGAGTGTTGGAATCTCTCACGGTATCGAGTATGAACGCGCACGCAATGTGCTGTTTACCGTTCAAGAAGATTATTTGTCTTATCAAGAGCGATTTAAGAAATTACTTATTAAACGCTGCGACGTGATTTTGATTCCGTTTAATCGTCTTATTAGTCGCGATCAAATTGATCAAGCACTGCATGAAAAAATCATCGCAAGTTTTAACGATCCGGAGCTTAATGGGCGTAGGTTTAACGTTTCTTTGAATCCTATTTTTGTCGATACCATTCATTTTGCTAGCAGTAAACAGCAATTTCAGGATGTGATTGAAAGAATCGACAAAGCAATCGAACGCGGTAGTAAAGATGGCTCTCTAAGTAAGTTATTGAAGAGCTACTAGATATGGAGTTGGCCTCCTGCGCAGCGGATAAAAAAGCGTTGTGATTGAGTGTAAATTAAGCTGAGAAGCAAACTGATTCATTTGTTTTGTAAAATTCTTGGTAAGAGTTCGAGTGTGTGCACTAAGTGGCTTTTTTATTTCGAGAAGAAAAATGCTTGCTTCTTCACGTATAATCAAAGGTTAAATTTACTTTTTGCATGGCCTTTGCCTTTAAATACACTATGAACTCGTCAGAAATTCGCGAAAAATTCCTCAAATTCTTCGAATCCAAAGGACATAGCATTGTCCGCTCTTCAAGCTTGGTTCCAGGTAATGATCCGACTTTGTTGTTTACCAACTCGGGCATGGTCCAATTCAAAGATGTATTTTTAGGTCAAGATAAACGTAGCTATTCGCGTGCAACGACAGCACAACGTAGTGTACGTGCAGGTGGTAAGCATAATGATTTAGAAAACGTTGGTTACACTGCGCGCCATCACACTTTCTTTGAAATGTTGGGTAATTTTTCGTTTGGTGATTATTTCAAACGTGATGCGATTAACTATGCTTGGGAATTATTGACTGTCACTTATGGCTTGCCAAAAGAGAAGTTAACTGTCACCGTCTATCAAGAAGACGACGAAGCCTACGATATTTGGAAAAATGAAATTGGTGTGCCAGCTGAACGGATCATTCGTATCGGCGATAACAAAGGTGCGCGCTACGCTTCTGACAACTTCTGGCAAATGGCGGATACAGGCCCTTGCGGTCCGTGCAGTGAGATTTTCTATGATCATGGTCCAGAAATTTGGGGCGGTCCTCCAGGTTCTCCTGACGAAAACGGTGATCGCTTTATCGAAGTATGGAACTTGGTTTTCATGCAGTTCAATAAAGATGAACAAGGTGTTTTACATCCACTACCAAAACCATGCGTAGATACGGGCATGGGCTTGGAGCGCATTGCTGCGGTTTTGCAGCATGTTCATTCCAATTACGAGATTGACACTTTCCAAGCTTTGATCAAAGCAGCCGCGCGTGAAACTGGCTGTACTGATTTGAACAACAACTCGTTAAAAGTCATCGCTGACCATATTCGTTGCGCGGGCTTTTTGATTGTTGATGGCATTATTCCTGGCAATGAAGGCCGCGGTTATGTATTGCGTCGTATTACGCGTCGTGCATTACGCCACGGTCACAAGCTAGGCCAAACTAAACCATTTTTCTATAAATTAGTTGCAGATTTAGTAAAAGAAATGGGCGCTGCGTATCCAGAGTTGGCGGAAGCTAGCGAGCGTGTTGCGCAAGTGTTGAAACAAGAAGAAGAACGTTTCGGCGAAACACTGGAACATGGCATGAAGATTTTGGAAGCGGCGCTTGCTAAAGACAGCAAAAATCTCGACGGCAATACCGCATTTACCCTATATGACACTTATGGCTTCCCATTAGATTTGACGGCCGATATTTGCCGCGAACGTGGCGTGGTATTGGATGAAGCTGGTTTCGATGCCGCGATGGAAAACCAAAAGCAGATGGCACGTGCTGCTGGTAAATTCAAAATGAGCGCGGCGATCGAGTACAACGGTGAGAAATCGAAATTTGTCGGTTACGAACAATTGAGCTACGACAGTAAAGTGATTGCGCTGTACGTCGATGGTGCTGCGGTACAAAAAATTGAAGCTGGCCAAGCCGCGATCGTGGTCTTAGATGTTACACCTTTCTATGCGGAATCAGGCGGTCAATGTGGCGATGCGGGTGTGTTGCAAGCTGCTAACGGTGTTGGCTTTGTGGTTGCGGACACCCAGAAAATTCAAGCCGATGTATTTGGTCATCATGGTACTTTAAGTGCTGGTGGCTTAGCAGTCGGTGATGCGGTGAGTGCGCAAGTCGATAAAGTATTACGCGCGCATACGATTCGCAATCATTCTGCTACCCATTTAATGCACAAAGCCTTGCGCGAAGTATTGGGTTCCCATGTGGCGCAAAAAGGTTCTTTGGTGGACGCAGAAAAAACGCGATTTGACTTTAGCCACAATGCACCAATGACCGCTGATGAGATTCGTCAAGTTGAAGTGATCGTGAATCGTGAAATTTTGGCGAACGTCGCGACGCAAGCGCAACTGATGTCGTTTGACGATGCGGTAAAACACGGTGCGATGGCTTTGTTTGGTGAAAAATACGGAGACGAAGTGCGTGTTTTAGACATTGGTACTTCACGCGAACTGTGCGGTGGTGTACACGTTCATCGCACTGGCGATATTGGTTTGTTCAAGATCGTAGCTGAGGGCGGTATTGCTGCAGGTATTCGTCGTGTTGAAGCGGTGACGGGTGAAGTTGCGTTTAATCTGGTGCAAGATATGACTGCGCGTATCAGCCAAGTAGCTGCAACAATGAAAGTGCAGCCAGAAGACATCGGTGCTCGTTTGAATCAATGGCAAGAGCAAATGAAGTCGTTGGAAAAAGAAGTTGCCGCATTGAAGTCAAAATTAGCGGCTAACCAAGCAGATGCGATGTTGTCCCAAGCGACGGAGATCAATGGCGTCAAAGTATTAGTGGCAACTTTAGACGGTGCTGATGCAAATGCCTTGCGTGATTCCGTTACGCGCTTAAAAGATCAGCTGAAAACTGCGGTGGTTGTATTGGCGTCGGTAATTGATGGTAAGGTGAGTTTGACCGCTGGTGTGAGCGCTGATTGCACTGCGAAAGTGAAAGCGGGTGATTTAGTCAATTTTGTTGCGCAGCAAGTGGGTGGCAAAGGTGGTGGGCGCCCAGATATGGCGCAGGCTGGTGGTACCAATCCAGATAGTTTGCCTGCAGCTTTGGCGGCGGTTCCAGCCTGGTTGACTGCTAAGCTGTAATTACTTGTTGGTGGTGATGTGAACTGATAAAGGGTTATTACTATGCTTAACCCTTTATCTTTATAAAAAAATCGCAACTTTTTATTACATTTGTTTTTTTGAATTGCTAAACTTCGAAAGAAAAAGTGATTTTTCTTGTTGCGACGCACAATATTTAGGAATTTACGGTAAAATCACCTGCACAATGTTTCAGCATTCAGATTTGACTTTGCTTGCTGGATAAATCGGTTTAAGTTTATTTTCTAGCTTCAGGAAAAACCATGCAATTCAATAGAGAACTGGACGCCCGCGGCCTCAATTGCCCGCTTCCAATCTTAAAAGCAAAAAAAGCCTTATCTGAAATGGTAACTGGTGAGGTTTTACGGGTGATAGCGACTGATCCAGGTTCGGTACGCGATTTCAAAGCGTTTTCCAAGCAAACCGGTAATGAATTATTGTCGCATTTAGAAGCAAGCAATGAATTCGAATATTTTTTGAAGCGCAAATAGACAAGAGTCGCTTGCTACAAGTCAATTTTGCTCCATACACAATCTTGATTAAGATTGATTATTTGAGAAATTTTGAGACAGTTTGAAGCGAGAGATCTCGGAAAAGTGTAAAAACCACAAATTATTTTGTGGTTTTTTTTTATCGAAACGAAGTGATTTCATAGAGGAATTCATCAGTTTTCATAAAAAAGAACGAACGTTCTAAAAATGCAGACGCGTTTCCTGTTAACATCTATAATCATCTGCTTTACGTTTACGTCAATTAGTGTCAGCAAATTTGATTTTTGATTTTCTGCGTGCGTAGACTAGCAATCGAATTTTTTAGCTTTATTCTTCGTTTTTTATCTCAATTATCTTAGTAAGCACAGTAAAGGCAAAACTATGAAAGTCTTAGTACCAGTTAAGCGCGTGGTTGACTATAACGTTAAAGTCCGCGTCAAATCCGATGGCTCTGGCGTTGATGTTGCTAACGTCAAGATGTCTATGAATCCATTCGATGAAATCGCTGTGGAAGAAGCGACCCGTTTAAAAGAAGCTGGTGTAGTAACGGAAGTAGTCGCTGTTTCTTGCGGTGTTGCGCAATGCCAAGAAACCTTGCGTACAGCAATGGCGATCGGCGCTGATCGCGGTATTTTGGTTGAGACGGACGAAGAACTACAACCTTTGGCAGTCGCAAAATTGTTGAAAGCTTTGGCAGACAAAGAGCAACCTCAATTGATCATTTTGGGTAAGCAAGCGATTGATGATGATTGCAATCAGACAGGTCAAATGTTGGCAGCATTGTTGGGTTGGCCACAAGCGACTTTTGCTTCTAAGGTTGTGGTTGCAGATGGTAAGGCGACAGTGACGCGTGAAGTCGATGGCGGCTTGGAAACTTTGAGTTTGACCTTGCCAGCAATCGTGACAACCGACTTGCGTTTGAATGAGCCTCGCTATGTGACTTTGCCAAACATCATGAAAGCGAAAAAGAAGACTTTGGATAACGTCAAACCAGCCGATTTGGGTGTGGACGTGACTTCTCGTATCAAGACTTTGAAAGTCGCAGAGCCAGCTAAGCGCTCAGCCGGCATTATTGTTCCTGATGTTGCGACATTAGTCAGCAAATTGAAAAACGAAGCCAAAGTGATCGGCTAAATTTTTTATTTGAGAACATTTTTCCTTATTCATTTCAATCAAATTTTTAAGCAAATTCATTTGTGAATTTGCGGAAACAAGTGGAAAACATCATGACTACACTCGTCATCGCTGAACACGATAATGCTTCCTTGAAGGGAAGTACATTGAACACTGTTACTGCCGCTGCTAAATGCGGTGGTGACGTACACGTATTGGTTGCTGGTCACAATGCTGGCACTGTCGCGCAAGCCGCTGCACAAATTGCTGGCGTCAGCAAAGTCTTACACGCAGACGCTGCTTACTTCGCTGAAGGCTTGGCAGAAAACGTCGCCGAGCAAGTCTTGACGATTGCTTCTGGCTATACACATGTCTTGGCACCAGCAACCGCTTACGGCAAAAACATTTTGCCGCGCGTTGCAGCTAAACTCGACGTTGCACAAATTTCAGAAATCACGAAAGTGGAATCTGCTGATACATTCGAACGTCCAATTTACGCAGGTAATGCGATCGCGACAGTGCAATCGAGCGACGCGATCAAAGTGATCACGGTTCGTACAACAGGTTTTGATGCAGCGGCAACAGGTGGTTCTGCAGCGGTTGAAACAGTTGCCGCAGTGGCTGATAGCGGCAAGTCTGCTTTCGTATCACGCGAAGTGGCGAAATCGGATCGTCCAGAATTGACGGCTGCGAAAGTGATCGTTTCTGGTGGTCGTGGATTGGGTTCTGCAGATGCATTTAAAGTTTTAGAGCCATTAGCTGACAAACTCGGCGCAGCAATGGGCGCATCTCGTGCAGCGGTTGATGCGGGTTATGTGCCAAACGATTGGCAAGTGGGTCAAACAGGTAAGATCGTTGCGCCAACTTTGTATATCGCGGTCGGTATCTCTGGCGCAATCCAACATTTGGCTGGTATGAAAGATTCCAAAACCATCGTGGCAATCAACAAAGATCCAGAAGCACCGATTTTCTCTGTAGCGGACTACGGTATTGTTGGTGACTTATTCGAAATCGTGCCGCAATTGGTAACGGAATTGGGATAAGTTTAAAAACATGCGAACACGTCATTCCCGCGAAAGCGGGAATCCATGTTTGCTCAAGTCAGTGTGTTAAATTTGGATTCCCGCTTTTGCGGGAATGACGGTTCAAGATGCGTGAAAATGTTGAAAAATCACGGTGACATTGACGCAAAGAATTCGTAAGCCGAAGAGGGCGCAGAGAAAACTTGGGTGATCTCTGCGCCCTTTATGCTTCCGCGGCAAAAAAATTAATTTTATTATTCGGAGATTGTATGAGCTACGTTGCCCCATTAAAAGACATTTTGTTTGTCATGAATGAATTGGCGGGTCTTGCTGATGTGAATGCCTTACCTGGCTGTGAAGATGCGACGCCTGAAACGGTGGAGGCAGTATTGGAAGAGAGTGCGAAGTTCACCAGCGAAGTCATTGCACCCTTGAATTGGGCTGGCGACCAAGAGCCTAGCTATTGGAAAGACGGTCAAGTTTTCACTACTAAGGGCTTTAAAGAAGCTTTCAAGATGTTTGCTGAAGGAGGCTGGCAGGGCATGCAACATCCTACTGAATTTGGCGGTCAGGGTTTGCCAAAATTGGTAGCAACGCCTTGTATGGAAATGTTGCACGCAGCGAACTTGTCGTTTGCTTTGTGCCCATTGCTCAGCGATGGCGCGATTGAAGCCTTGTTGACTGCTGGTAGTGATGCCGACAAAGCGACTTACCTCGAAAATTTGGTATCTGGTAAGTGGACAGGTACCATGAACTTGACTGAGCCGCAAGCTGGTTCGGATTTGGCGATGGTGCGTACACGTGCAGTACCACAAGGTGATGGCACTTATAAAGTTTTCGGTACGAAGATTTTCATCACTTATGGTGAACACGATATGGCGGAAAATATCGTGCACTTGGTCTTGGCTCGCACACCAGATGCACCAGAAGGCGTGAAAGGTATCTCACTGTTTATCGTGCCGAAATTCTTGGTGAATGCTGATGGAAGCTTAGGTGCACGTAATGATGCGCATTGTGTTTCTATCGAACATAAACTTGGTATTAAAGCTAGCCCAACATGCGTACTGCAATTTGGCGATAATGGCGGCGCAATTGGTACTTTAGTTGGTGAAGAAAACCGTGGCCTCGAATACATGTTCATTATGATGAACGCCGCACGCTTTGGCGTTGGCATGCAAGGCATTGCAGTTGCAGAACGTGCTTATCAAAAGGCAGTGTCTTATGCTAAAGATCGTGTGCAATCACGTGATTTGGCTGGATCCCCAGGTCCTGTGGCGATTATTAATCATCCAGATGTGCGCCGCATGTTGATGTCGATGCGCGCGCAAATCGAAGGCGCACGTGCCTTGGCTTACGTCGCTGCAGCAATGAGCGACAAAGCGCACCATGCAAGCGACGAGGCAGTACGTAAACAAAATCAAGCAGCCTACGAATACTTAGTGCCTATCGTAAAAGGTTGGTCGACTGAGATGTCTTTGAATGTCACATCCACTGGCGTGCAAGTGCATGGTGGTATGGGCTTTATCGAAGAAACAGGCGCGGCCCAATACTATCGCGACGCACAGATTCTGACGATCTATGAGGGGACTACAGCAATTCAGGCGAACGACTTAGTTGGTCGCAAAACAGCACGTGATGCGGGTGCGGTAGCAAAACATTTTATTGCCCAAATTGGTGCTACTCAAGCTGAATTGGCAGCGAGCAGCAATGCTGATTTACAAGCGATTGCTAAGCAATTGGCAGTTGGTGCAACGGCTTTGGAAGAGGTCGTCAACTTCGTGGTCGCTAATTTTAAATCTGACATCAAAGCGGTATTCTCAGGCAGCGTTCCGTATTTGAAATTAGCTGGGGTCGTCTTCGGTGGTTGGCAGTTAGCGCGTGCTGCGCAAATTGCGCACGCTAAATTGCAAGCGGGTGATGGTGATGCTAGCTTTAATCAGGCAAAACTGGCGACAGCACGGTTCTTTGCCGATCATATCTTGACGACCGCGTTTGGTTTGAGTGTGTCGATTGTGGATGGAAGTGCTGGCGTGATGGCGTTGAGTAACGATCAGTTTTAAATTTTTAATTCGACAGGGTTAAAAAATGGCGCAAAGTTAAAAAAACTTGGCGCCATTTGTTTTTTTGATTGTTAGCTGTTAGCCGTAAGCGCCACCTGTGTAAAGTAGATCAAATCCACGTGCCATTACAAACAGTAAGGAAATCGCACCGAGGCCTACGCTAAATACAAGCAGAATCGCTAAGGGCCATGAGGACGCACTCTTTGTCCCTGAGTGTGGGTTGAACTGCGCATCCCAATGCTCATCCGATTTTAATCCAAGTACTAAGCACATTAGGATGCTGATTAAGAACGATAGCATCCATGGTCCGAAAGTGATAAAAAAGTTCAAATTGAAATAGAGTTTTGAAATTAAAAAAGAAATTGGCAAGCTCATGAAATGCAGCCATGCAAAATTGTCGCGTTTTCCATATAGGTAAAGGCGATGCGCTCCCAAACTGCCAAAGAGGAGGCAAATCAACACAGTAAGGGTTTTGTTTTTGTGTTTGCTGATTGTCATAGTGGAATTTTTAATGCTTTTGAGTAAATAACCATTTTATCGGATTTGTTGTTTTTGATCTGCATTCATGATGAATCGAGGCGAATTCATTCGGCGTAGTAAATTTCTTTGGAATAGCGTAGAAAGCGAAGGCAAAAATCAGGTAAAATGTTAGGTTTTACGAAGCCACGATTCAATAGTTCTTGCAGAGATACTGCTTTGCGGGCTATAATTTGCGGCTTTTTCCGTCCTTTGACAATTTTTTGGAAATATTATGGTCGTTATTCGTTTAGCTCGTGGTGGTGCAAAAAAGCGCCCTTTCTACAATATCGTTGCAGCTGATTCACGTAATCGTCGTGATGGTCGTTTCATCGAGCGTATTGGTTTCTACAACCCAGTAGCAACTGGCAATGCAGAAGAAGTTCGCATTGCTGCTGATCGTTTGGCTTACTGGCAAGGTGTTGGTGCACAAATGTCCCCAGCTGTTGCACGTTTGGCTGCTCAAGTAGCAAAAAAAGCAGCTTAATTGTCTGCAGTAATTGAAGTAAGACAGGCAGTGCAAGTATCTGCAAATCAATCTGCTCCTGATGATCTGGTCATTGTTGGCTATGTCTCAGGGGCATTTGGTCTTCAAGGGTGGGTGAAAATTCGTCCTTACTCGACGACTGCAGATGCTTTGTTAGATGCGCCGTCGTTCTGGTTAGAATCTAGCGCGCAAGCTGCTGGTGCCCCAAGCTTAAGTGAATATAAACGATTAAGCTCAAAAGTGCATGGTGAAGATGTGGTGGCAAGATTGGACGAAGTTCCAGATCGGACTGCTGCGGAAGCTTTGAAAGGATGTGTCGTCAAAGTGTCGCGCCAAGCTTTTCCTGCGTTAGAGCAAGATGAGTTTTATTGGGTCGATTTGATTGGCTTGTCTGTTCAGAATTTACAAGGTGAGAATCTTGGTGTTGTTCGAGCTATGATGGACAACGGTGCTCAATCAATTTTACGTGTCGCTGGCAGTGATGTGCCCGAAGCAGAATTGATCAAGCATGAACGTTTAATTCCTTTCGTGGATCACTTCATTAAAGAGGTTAATCGCGAAGAGAAGAAGATCGTCGTTGACTGGGGCATCGATTATTAAAGCAAAATTTGTTGGAATCGATCGATGTTCGTCTATTGGAGCGTGATGAATGCAATTTGATGTCATTACGCTGTTTCCAGAAATGTTTGCTGCGATTACGCAATCTGGTGTAACGCGTCGCGCATTTGAGCAAGATAAATGCGCATTGCAGTTTTGGAATCCACGCGATTTCACAACAGATAGACATAGAACCGTTGATGATAGGCCGTATGGTGGTGGTCCCGGCATGGTGATGATGGCCAAGCCTTTGCAGATGGCGCTGCATGCCGCGAAAGCAAGGCAGCAAAATCTAGGTCTGACAAAGCCTAAAGTTCTTTATTTGTCACCACAAGGTAAACCTATCAATCACGCACGCGTGATGGAGTGGGCGGCACAAGATGGTTTGGTTTTGTTGTGTGGTCGTTATGAGGCGGTTGATCAACGATTGTTAGATCGTGAAGTCGATGAAGAAATTAGCTTAGGTGACTTTGTTTTGTCTGGTGGTGAATTGCCCGCAATGGCATTAATGGATGCGGTAATTCGTCAATTGCCAGGTGTATTGCATGATGAGGCGTCGGCAGTTGAAGATAGTTTTGTGAATGGCTTGTTGGATTGTCCGCATTACACTAGGCCAGAAGTGTTTGAAGAGCAAAGCGTGCCAACCGTCTTGTTAGGTGGTAATCACGCAGAGATTGCAAAATGGCGACGTCAGCAATCTTTATTGGTGAGCGGGCAAAAGCGCCCAGAATTAATCGAGCAAGCGCGCAAGGCGGGTTTGCTTAGTAAAGCGGATGAGCAATTTTTAAAATCGCTCAAACCGATGTAAGAAATTCGCGACTTTATGTGCGAGTCAAACATGCAAAATGAGTGCATGTGTTTAGCGTGAGCTGAAGCAGTTATCAGTTCACATGTTTAATCCCATCCTCTACTGAGCAAAATAGCGTAAGCGAATATAGGCGTCAGCAAGATGGTAATTGGAGTGAAAAAATGGATTTGATCCAAACATTAGAGCAAGAAGAAATTGCTCGCTTAGGTAAAAACATCCCTGAATTTGCACCTGGCGATACAGTGGTTGTTAACGTTAACGTTGTTGAAGGCACACGTAAGCGTGCTCAGGCGTACGAAGGCGTTGTTATCGCTCGTCGTAACCGTGGTTTGAATTCGAACTTCATCGTTCGTAAAATCTCTTCTGGTGAAGGCGTTGAGCGTACATTCCAATTGTACTCACCATTGATCGCTTCTATCGAAGTGAAACGCCGTGGTGACGTACGTCGCGCTAAGTTGTACTACTTGCGTGACCGTTCTGGTAAATCTGCTCGTATTAAAGAGAAATTGCCAAATCGTAAAGCAGCAGCTGTGTAATCTACACAATGTTTGTTTTGTGATTCTAGAAAGAGGGGTGCCGATGGCATCCCTTTTTTGTTTGTGAACTTTTTTCATGATCGCGGTAATGATGGCGATACTCAACTTTGATCCCCAATCTTTAGAGATACATTCGTACGCAGATGAAACTGCGCTGCCAAGCAGTAAAATGTCTCTGGAATTTTTACGTCAACGTTTTCAGTTGGAGCTTTCTTGGTCGCCTGAAAATACAGGTGAATCAAGCTTGTATCGAGGAATGGACTTCAAGCCCGCATCTGTGTTGTTGCCATTGCTTGTACGTGAACAAGGTTTGCAAGTGTTATTGACGCAAAGAGCGGCACATCTACATCATCATGGAGGGCAGATCAGTTTTCCTGGTGGGCGAGTAGATGCAAGCGACACTTCCGTTGAGCATACTGCCTTGCGCGAGGCGCAAGAAGAGGTGGGATTGCTGGAGTCTCAGATTGAAGTGTTAGGGTGTTTGCCAGAATACCTTACTGGCACAGGATTTTTGGTTACTCCTGTGGTTGCATTGGTGCATCCGCCTTATAATTTTCGTTCTGATCCATTTGAAGTTGCTTCTATTTTTGAGGTGCCTTTGAGTTTTTTAATGAACCCTCAACATCACCAACGTCGTCAATTTGATTTTCCGGATGGCCGAGGTCGGCGTAGTTTCTACGCGATTCCATATCAAGAATATTTTATTTGGGGAGCAACCGCTGGCATGCTGCGTAACTTATTCCATTTTTTACGTGCAGATCTACCTGATTGAGTAGGTGATCTACTTCATAAACGGGTCAAATCAGTTTACACTGGAGATCTTTTCTAAGTCATCCCTCAAAGGGAAGTTTGCAGACTCACTATGACATTTCTCTCCATACTCTTCGCGCTCTTGATTGAGCAACTCAAGCCACTGAGAGTGGATAATCCGGTATATACGCAAGTACAGTTTTTTGCCGTAAAGGTCGAAGCTTGGTGTAACGCAGGCAAAGCACATCATGGAAGAACTGGTTGGTTTATTGTGGTTGGCGCGCTCACAATCCCAACGGCTTTGGTCTATTGGTTGTGTCTTCACTTGAATCCATTTGCTGCCTTTATTTGGAATGTTCTTATTGTCTATCTTACTTTAGGGTTTCGTCGTTACAGTCATTACTTTACTTCGATACAAGTTGCGTTGAATGCTGGTGATGACGATGCTGCGCGTAAATATTTGTCCGATTGGATTAATAAGGATTGTTCGTCGATGAGTGCGTCTGACGTGGCGCGTGGTGCGGTTGAGCGTTCTTTGATTGCTTCGCATCGAAATGTATTTGGTGTATTTTTTTGGTTTTTGATGCCGGTTGGACCTGCTTGTGCGGTGATGTATCGAATGTCGGAATTTTTGTCGAGAGAGTGGTGTGAACCTGAACACATGCAAAATGAGGAGTTTGGCCAGTTTGCGAAAAAAGTGTTTTATTGGATAGATTGGGTGCCGGCCAGATTGACTGCGGTTGCTTTTGCTGTAGTAGGAAATTTTGAAGATGCGATTTATTCATGGCGTAATTATGCGAGCCGTTGGAGTGATGAATTGCTTGGGATTATTCTGTCGGCGGGTGGTGGTGCAATTGGCGTCCGTTTGGGGGAGCCAGAGACCAAGGCTTTGGTGGTGTTGAACGCAGACGCTAGTGCGGTCGACGTTGATAGTTTGGAGTTGGAAAGTCAGCCAGGCATGGAGGCAAATCCACGCTCACTGCAAAGTGCGGTAGGTTTGGTTTGGCGAGCACTTTTATTGTGGATGTTATTGTTGTTGTTGCTATCTTTTGCAGTTTGGTTGTAGTGACTGCTTTAAGTAAAAATAGAAACCCGCCTTTAATTGGCGGGTTTTTTATTGGGCGGTTTTAAGTCGTCCTGTGTCTGTAGAGCGCAGAGCGAAATAATAGTAAAAAAAACGCTGTTCAATTGAACAGCGTTTTTTTGTGAATCTATAACGCGAACTTAATTGCGTACTACGCGCTTGTATTCGTTTGTGCGAGTATCGATTTCGATAATGTCGTCTTGGCTAACGAATAATGGTACTTGTACGATATGGCAGTGTGCTTCAATCGCATTTTCGATTTTCGCTTCTTTCAATACGTTACCAGAAGTGTTGCCTTTTACAGCTGGTTCAGAGTAGATGACTTGACGAGCGATCGTTGTTGGCAATTCTACAGAAATCGCTTTGCCATCATAGAAAACTGCTTCGCATTCCATGCCGTCTTTGAGGTAATGCAATGCATCGCCCAAGTTTTCTTCTTCGATCTCATATTGATTGTATTCAGCATCCATGAATACGAACAATGGATCTGCGAAGTAAGAGTAAGTTACTGGTTTTTTGTCGAGAACAACAACATCAAACTTGTCATCGCCACGGAATACGTTTTCCAATGGGCTGTTAGTCAACAAGTTTTTCATTTTCCACTTGTAAGTGAAGCCAGTGCGGCTAGAGCCGTTAACGTCTGAGCGCAATACGATCATTGGTTTGCTGTCGACCATAATGATGTTGCCAACGCGAATTTCTTTTGCAGGTTTCATAGTAATTTATGTAAAAAGTAGGTTGCTTAAAAATCATCTGTTGCCTACTGGAATATTGAAAATATTGCCCTGCAAGCTCAGCTTAGATTGAATCGGAAAATACATTAAAAATTAACCGCGTATTTTAACCTATTTTTTTGTCCAATTCCTGTTTTGCTTTGATGAAGCTCAATAAATTTGAGCTCATATCGCCTAGATTTCGCATCTGCTGCTGCCAATCAAGGCTTAGCTGTTGGATGCTGTTGAGATCTGCTCTAAAGTTTGACCACAGTTCAGGCCAGTTTGGTGCTTGCGAAACGCCATTCCATGCGAGTGAGAAAAGTTTGCTTGCTTGGCTTTCTGCATCATGTACATTTAAAAATGCTTTTAGTTTTTTGTGGTGAAGATTCTCATCCTGCGGATAAATATGCCAGATAAAGGCCTTGCCTGCCCATTGCGCTCGAACAAATGAGTCCTCACCTCGAACGAAATTGAGATCACAGCTCCACAATAATTTGTCGTACTCGGCTTGTGGCAAAAAGGGAATGATATGCAGAGACAAATTCCCTTTTTGATACTTTGACCCTGACAGCGGTTCGCATTGCAAGAAGCCAGCAATCTTGTCTTGCGCTACCCCCGTGGGAATGAGGCAGCTAATCTTTTCGATTGAATGTTCCCATGTTTTCAGTAAATCCATTAAGGGTGCGTGCGGGTAGCAGAACATGGAAATTTTAAAGGATTTTACGTCTTGGTCACTGAGTCCTAAATTGTGCAGAAACGCATTTTTTTCTTGTTTTTCTAAGTTGAACTGTTGTGCTTGTTCAAGTAAATCTTTTTCTAGTATGAGTCCGCCAGTTTTTTTATTAAAACCTGGGAAGAAAAAATATTTCGTCAATGGATATTGCGGATGCGAAGAAGGTAAGGTGTGACAACCTTCAACCCAATCTTCTGCAGTTAAGCCCTCTAAGTTTATCCAAATTGGTTGGGGCTGACATTTCGCCATGGTCGCAATGTAATTGGGCGGAATATCGCAACCAAAAAACTCAATCACGATATCAGCGATGTCGGCGACTTCAAATTGCTGATCTTGTCGCTGCCAATGTTGTATCTGAATATGTTGTACGGTTTGGTGTTCGCTTTCTATACAAACTTCGGGGCAGATTTTTTTGAAGCTTGCTAGATCATCTACCCAAAGTGTTACCTCAATTGCATGCTCATTGCGGAGCTGGCGTACGAGCCGCCAGCAAATGCCGATGTCGCCAAAGTTATCAACGACTTTACAAAAAAGTGCCAGATTCATGGGTTCAGATTGTGTATGCAAGATCGATGATGGAGGAGATTCGTTTTACTTAACGATAAATATTTTTCCACTCGCGTAGCGCAGTAAAACATGCAACTTCATCTTGCGTATCGGTGATTTTGTCATTTGTTTTAAGTGTGTCTATTACCGCGGAAATTCTGCTTCTCAGAAATGGATTTGTACGTTTTTCCAGCCCAATATTGCTAGGAACTGTGGGCACGCCAGCATTGCGTTTTTCTTGTGCTTCCACCATACGTTGTTGTAGCTCTTGATTATTTGGCTCAACAGCAAGTGCAAACTTCAGATTGGAGAGGGTGTATTCGTGCGCGCAGTAAACTGCAGTGGCATCTGGCAAACGTGCAAGTGTATCGAGTGAATCCAGCATTTGAGCTGGCGTTCCTTCAAATAATCTACCGCAACCACCAGCGAACAAAGTATCACCGCAAAACAGACTTTGTAATTGCATAGAATAGTAGGCGATATGTCCAAATGTGTGCCCTGGAACAGCGATTACTTTTAAACGCAAGTTGAGCGTATCTATATGAATTTCATCATCGTCATCAAGTGGAATTGTTACCGCATCAATTCCATCATGCGCAGGGCCGTAAACAGGGATTTGAAACTGTTCTACCAACAGATTTACACCACCGATGTGATCCGCGTGGTGATGTGTTAGTAAAATGGCTCGCAATTGCAATTGGTGTTTTTCTAGCGCAGCAAGGATAGGTGTCGCATCGCCTGGATCGACGACAATTGCCTCGCGCTGATTATGAATTAGCCACAGATAATTGTCGTCAAAAGCGGGTACAGTCAATATACTAAGCGTTTGGTCATCTATCTGATTATTCATATTCGGATTTTCCTGATTTTTTAAGTGAGTGAAGTGAACGTATCCAATTCTACGCAGTCCACCATTATAGACTTAGGTGATTGGTTGATGCAGCCAGCCGGTGATTATATCTGCGCGTGGGAGCAAGCACAGTTTGATCTATTAACTGCGGATATCTTTGGATTCCATGCATTGCAAATTGGTTTGCCGCAATTGCCAGCGTTGGCAGCTAGCCGTATGCCACATCAATGGCAAACTGCTAGTTCATTTCCAAACCAAAACACGAAGGCGTGTCAAGCAGTGGTCTTGGTTCACGACTTTGCAGAACTCCCATTTGATTCGCAAAGTATCGACTTGATTGTCTTGCCGCATGTGCTGGAATTTGCCAAAGAACCGCACCAAATTTTACGCGAGGTGGATAGAATTCTCATACCCGAAGGACGCGTGATTATCACAGGAATGAATCGTGTCAGTTTGTGGGGAGGTCGGCAATTCTTTGGGCGCTTGATCAATCGGCATTTTTTACCCGAAGAGGGTGAGTTCATTAGTCCACATCGTCTGCGAGATTGGCTCAAGTTGTTGAGCATGGAAGTAGGTCAAACCCGCTTTGGTTGCTATGCACTTGCAGTGAATAATGAACAATGGTTGCAAAACTCAGGGATGATGGAAAGTTTAGGTCAACGTTGGTGGCCAAGATTAGGTGCGGTTTATATGATTGAGGCGGTTAAACGTGTACGAGGTATGCATTTAGTCGGCCCAGCATTAAAACAAAAACGTGTGCGGCAGACTAGTGCGGTGCCAGTCGCAAATAAAATAAAAGAACATGGATAAAATTAAGATTTATACAGATGGTGCTTGCAAAGGTAATCCGGGTGTAGGTGGTTGGGGCGCGATTCTTATTGCTGGAACTCGCGAAAAAGAATTGTTCGGTGGCGAGCGTGAAACCACCAATAATCGTATGGAATTAATGGCGGTGATTCAGGCCTTGCAGGCATTAAAGCGACCATGCGAGATTGCCTTGTACACGGATAGTCAGTATGTCTTAAAAGGCATTACCGAATGGATCGACGGCTGGAAAGCGAAAGGGTGGAAAACTGCCGCAAAAGCACCAGTAAAAAACGTCGATCTCTGGCAACAGTTAGACCAAGCACGCCAAGTCCATAAAATTGATTGGATATGGGTGCGTGGTCACACAGGTGATGCTGGAAATGAGCGTGCTGATCAGTTAGCAAATATGGGTGTGGATTCTGTGCTGTAATTTGGACGTTTAGGTTGGATCTCAGGCACTCATTTGCAATTGCAGATTTACTTAGAGAGGCTTTTCGGTAAAGGAATCCTTTCAGTCTCGCCCGGTACTTGTCCCATTCCTAGTGCGTTATCGCCGGCTTCCCACGCTATTGCTGCGTTATCGATGTCTTCTTTTTTGCTAGCGACAAAATTCCACCACATAAACCGGTGCCCGAGTGCTTTTCCACCGATGATGACGAAGCGTGCTGGGTGTGCGCCTGTGGTGATTGCTTGTTCTTGATCCAACACCAGCATCGTGTGCATTTCTAATGTGTTGCCTGCAATACTAATTTGATTTTCTATGGAGTAGATCGCCTGCTCATCCGCTAGCATAGGAAGTTGCCATTGACTGTTTGCTGGTAATTGAATATCAAGGTAGAGCGTTGGTGACAAAGCTGGTACGGGCGAGCTGAGGCCAAATGCACTGCCGACTAATACGCGTCCGGTTGCCTCATGATTGTGGGCAATTGGTATCGCTGTAGCTGGTGTATGGCTAAATGAGGCGGGAATTTTTTCTTGATCTTCGGGGATCGCTAACCATAGTTGCAGACCATGATTGGTGTAGGTATCATTTTTGTGTTCTTCTGGTTTGCGCTCTGAGTGTACGATGCCTTTACCGGCAATCATGAAGTTGATAGCACCTGGTTCTATTCTTTGTGTATAGCCTAGATTATCTCGGTGCATGATCACTCCCTCGAACAAATAGGTGAGTGTGGCGAGTCCGATATGTGGATGTGGGCGCACATCATGATTGTCGTTTGGCGTGATTGTGACAGGTCCAAAATGATCAAAGAAGATAAATGGTCCGACTGCTTGTCTTGTCGCACTTGGTAATAAGCGACGCACTACAAAGCCACCACCTAAATCTTTATTGTGTGGTCTAAGCAGTTTGTTGGGTTCCATTTTGTTGGTATCCATTACGCACGCTCCACTTTGGTCGTGATTTCAGTCGTGACACTAGCCATCAATTTGTGTACCGGACATTTTTCGGCAACCGCACTAATTTGTGCGAATTCTTCCTCGCTAAATTCACCTTGCACCAACAGAGTCGCTGCTAGCTTATAAATACCTCGTCGTTCTTGTGAATCATCACGTTCGATGCGGGTGTCGATGTGAGTGATATTAATATTTTTCTTCTTCGCGTACCACATTAAGGTTAGTGCTTTGCAAGAAGCAAGCGCCGCATCATATAAATCATGCGGACTTGGGCCGAGATCTTCACCACCTTCGGCAACTGCGATGTCAGTCGTCAATGTATGGGTCTTGATGTGGACTTCTTGCGCGAGTTTAGTGTTTGCTTTGGAATTGAGTTGAATAGACATCGTGATTCCTTCTAGAAGGGTGAGGGCTAATACAAGCTAGTCGTATTGGCTGATCTATTGTAGCGAGCTTTTATTTTGTTGGTGTGACGAGATCATGATGCCAGTAACAATAAAGCCAAATGCTACTAAGTGATACCAATGTGGTAACTCGCCCAAAATCACAGAAGACAATAGCGCAGTAAATAAGGGTGTTAAATTGACAAAGAAACTAGCCACATTGGGACCCGCACGTTGCACACCCGCGCCCCAACAACGAAACGCGATGATGGCTGGGCCTATTGCGACGAAGCAAATTGCAGCGATTAAGTTCCAGCTCCAGTTAATGTGATAATCAATCAATGCCCACTCGGTACCTGCAAACAAGGCAGACCAAATAAGGCCATAACTAATTTGCGCCAATAAGAAATGTGACTAATCTTTGCGTATGTCGTTATCGCGTGTTTTGTCATTTAACAGCCAGCTATAAAAAGACCAAGCAATCGTGGCAGCGATCATCAATAAATCACCTGGAACTAATTGAAATGCTAGTAGCTGCTGTAAGCTGCCTCGACTGAGTACAAGCACGACACCGAGAATTGACAGCAATGCACCCGTAACTTGTTTTTTATTAATGCTTGTACCAAAAAATGTGGCACCGACCAGTAGCATCCAAATTGGCATGCCAGAGGCCACCAAAGTCACATTGATCGGTGTTGAACTTTGTAACGCTAAATATTGCAAAGCGTTGTACAAACCGATGCCTAGTAGACCGAGCATCAAATAATACTTCGCATCGCGCCACAGGCTGCTGCCGGATTTAAAAATTGGATAGGCGAAAGGGAGTAGGAGGAAAAATGCTAATGTCCAGCGTAGGAGATTTAATGTCGTTGGAGGAATCGATTGATAAATCATTCTCCCCAAGATGGCGTTGCCTGCCCAAAGTACAGGAGGAATAGTCAAAAGGGCAATTGTACTTATGGAGAGGGGAGAGCGCATAGAAGGTTTATCGAAATCGATTTTCGTATTATCTGCTGAAAATAAGTTTGTCGTGATTAGTGTGAGCGGACATAATCAGAAATTATATTTATATTAAATTAGTCTTAATTTTGCACTTTTTAAATATTTGACGTATTAAAATCACTAAGGCAATCTAATAGCCTGTGTTCCCACTTTCATTTTTAATTTTGTTTTAAGGAAAATCATATGCCAGCATATCGCTCCAGAACTACCACCCATGGCCGCAACATGGCAGGTGCTCGCGCTCTATGGCGGGCGACGGGGATGAAAGACGGGGATTTTGAGAAGCCGATTATTGCGGTAGTTAATTCCTTCACGCAGTTTGTGCCTGGTCATGTGCATTTGAAAGATCTAGGGCAAATGGTTGCGCGCGAAATTGAAGCGGCTGGTGGTGTTGCAAAAGAATTTAATACGATTGCCGTCGATGATGGCATTGCGATGGGACATGGGGGCATGTTGTATTCATTACCGTCGCGCGAATTGATCGCTGATTCAGTGGAATACATGGTGAATGCGCATTGCGCCGATGCGATGGTGTGTATTTCGAATTGCGACAAAATCACGCCGGGTATGTTGATGGCGGCCATGCGTTTGAATATTCCCGTGGTGTTTGTCTCCGGTGGTCCGATGGAGGCGGGTAAAGTTTTGGAGACCCTGCATCCTAAACAGGCAGGACAAATTGGCGAGCAAAAAATTATGAAAATCGATTTGGTCGATGCCATGATTAAGGCCGGTGATAGCAAAGTCAGCGATGAAGAAATCGGTCGCATCGAGCGTTCAGCTTGCCCCACTTGCGGTTCTTGCTCGGGGATGTTTACTGCAAATTCGATGAACTGTTTGATGGAAGCATTGGGTTTCGCTTTACCGGGTAATGGCACCATTTTGGCAACGCATGCGGATCGTAAAGACTTATTTTTACGAGCTGGCCGCTTGATTGTCGAGTTGGCCAAGCGCTATTATGAACATGATGATTATTCCATCTTGCCGCGTTCAATTGCAAACAAAGCGACTTTTGAAAACGCGATGGCGCTCGATGTGTCGATGGGTGGCTCGACCAATACGGTTCTGCATTTACTCGCGGCGGCAAATGAGGCTGGCGTTGATTTTAAAATGGCGGATATTGATCGCATCTCTCGTAAGGTTCCATGCCTGTGCAAGGTCGCGCCAATGACCGATAAATACCATATCGAAGACGTGCATCGTGCTGGCGGTATTATCGCTATTTTGGGCGAATTGGCGCGTGCGAATTTGTTTGATACGACACGCCCAACCATCCATGCATCGACTTTTGCGGAAGCAATCGCACATAATGATATTGCGGTTAGTGAAGACGCAGCGGTTAAAAAACTATTTATGGCAGCACCCGGTGGCGTACCTACTCAAACTGCGTTCTCACAAGAAAAACGCTTTGATAGTTTGGATACGGATCGTGCAAATGGCTGTATTCGTGACTATGCACATGCCTATTCAAAAGATGGTGGTCTTGCCGTTTTGTATGGTAACTTGGCAGAAAAAGGTTGCATCGTGAAGACCGCAGGTGTCGATGAAAGTATTTTGACATTCAGTGGCAAAGCGCGCGTGTTCGAAAGTCAAGATGATGCAGTCGCAGCGATTTTGGGTGATACCGTGCATGAAGGTGATGTAGTGATTATTCGCTACGAAGGTCCAAAAGGCGGGCCTGGTATGCAAGAGATGTTGTACCCAACTTCGTATATTAAATCGAAGGGCTTAGGCAAAGCTTGCGCCTTATTCACCGATGGTCGATTCTCTGGTGGTTCATCTGGTTTGGTGATTGGTCATGCGTCGCCAGAAGCGGCAGAAGGTGGAGCGATTGGTTTGGTTGAAGAGGGCGATCAAATTTTGATCGACATTCCGAATCGCAGCATACGTTTGGACATTAGCGACGAGACTTTAGCAGCACGTCGTGCCGCGATGGAAGCCAAAGGTGCTTTAGCGTGGCAGCCTATGAATCGTGATCGTTACGTTTCACAGGCTTTGCAAGCCTACGCGGCATTGGCCACTTCGGCTGATCGTGGTGCCGTACGCGATATTACGCAATTGCGTCGGTAGTTAAACTGGGGTGATTGGCGGCCTTCGATGCTCAATACTCAATACGATGGCGGCGTGGGTTTCACTCGATAGGCGCTTTGTAAATTTCTAAATTTACTAAATACAGAGATAGCACAGAGGAAAACTAAAAATGAAGAAAATCGTAATATTTTGATTTTCTCTTAGTGTTTCTCTGTGCTTATGTGCCTATGTCCTTCGAGGTTTAGATTTGATCTGAATTACTCAACAAATTTTGGCTGAGGTTTTACGCGTCGTATCGTTTGCACTAGCATGGTCACAAGGATAAATGCGACCAGTAATCCCAAAATAAATTTCGCCGTTTGATCGCTTGCTGAGCTCATGAAAATTGGACCATTTGCCACTACCATGAGCATGACTGCGCAACTGAGTAGACTAAATCCGGTTTCGATACGTCGCATGAACTTTGTCCAGCGGCCTTGTAACATTAGCGCAAAGTAGAAGGGTATGTTCAAGATGACGAGCGTCAAAAGGTAGGGGGCTAAGCCCTGCAAAAATGTGTCGGTATAAGTCAAGGCCATATACGCAGCGGGCGCCGCTTTACCGTTCCAGATTACATCTAAAATCCATCTCGGCTCTATCAGCAGATAGATGCCGCACAACATGCCAGTTAAACCAAAAGCAATGCCGATACGACCTCCACCTATTTGGTCTTGATCGTACGGTTTCCATTTGACAGCATGGGGACGACGTTGGCGCGCCCAGCTAACTAGACCATAGTGGACGACCAAAACACCTGGCCACCAAAACGATGGAATCACCGTGCCACCCCACCATTTACTAAGAACACGTAAAAAATCTACGCTAGAGTTGATCTGCTGATTGAGGTTGATGAGTAAGCCTATGCTCCAGATGACGATCAGTCCGATGAGAGTAAGACGCAAAAATTTGCCGCCATCACTGGGATCAATGATCGTTAATGTGGGTCGATAGCGCGCGGCCACGTCGTTCGGATGACCAAAGTCTTGGAGTAACTCCATGATCATTGCCGCATCGGCAGCACGCCCCATGTCCTCGGCTTTTGCATGCAGCTCTTCTTGCAATAGAGCCCGCAATTCAAACGCTACATCGTTGCGCTGCTTGCGTGGTAACTGCAATGCGACATCGGTGATATACGATTCAATGACATCATTGGGTTTCATGCTATTCCTCCTTCAAAAGTTGTCCCATCACCTGATTCATGTTTTGCCATGATTCGGTAAGTTTTTCGAGCAATTTTTTGCCATCCTCATTCAGTGAGTAGTAGCGCCGAGGCGGCCCATCTTCAATTTTCCACTCACTTTGTAGTAAGCCCTGTGTTTCTAATCTGCGCAGCAGAGGATACAAAGTGCCTTCCTCAATTGCCATGCCTTGTTCGGACAAAGCTTGACGCAGTTCATACCCGTAGCGCGGTTTGCGCAATTGCGAGAGCGTGGCAAGCACCACCACACCGCGTCGCAGTTCGAGTTCTAATTTTCCGAAATTATCTGTAGTAGCCATGTGGCGCACTGTACTGTGTGTTGCACAGTATGTCAACCGGTTTTTTAAGAAAGTGTGTTTTTATTGTATTTTTATAAAGTCAGCCCATAAATATGTAATGAGCGGTTTTGCTTGATCTTGCAAGGTCTAGCGCTTGCGTAAGTTGACTTGATGATAAATTTACAGATCTATTAATGATTTACACATTGGTATAGTCCGCTGTTGTCGGAAAATGTCAGTAAATTAGTGAGCCAGCTCAAAGCTTAAATTGGTTCGGCAGCGACTCAGATACGGCGACTCGTTTATACTCTTACTTTTTTATGCCTTGTAAATATCACGTCAGCATAATTAGGCGACGGGAATACAAGGCTCGCAAGATTGTGGTCTCTGCACATCGCAGAGATGGACCGAGAGAACACTATGTTAAGTAAAGAGTTGCCTGAAAATTTGCAAGAACAGGCATTAGAGTATGTTGATTCGTGCGCATTGCCGACCACTTGGGCGAATTTCACGATGCACGCGTTTAGAGAGCCAACAACAGGCAAAGAGCACATTGCCTTGACATTAGGTGATGTCGCGAATGGTGAACCTGTTTTAGCACGTATACATTCCGAGTGTTTAACTGGTGATGCCTTGTTTAGCAAGCGTTGTGATTGCGGCCCACAGTTGGAGCTGGCGATGCAAAAAATCGCGGCTGAAGGGCGTGGCGCGATTTTATATTTGCGTCAAGAAGGTCGCGGAATTGGATTATTGGCAAAGGTCCAAGCGTATCATCTACAAGACCAAGGCGCCGATACAGTTGAGGCGAACCAGAAGCTAGGCTTTGCCGCAGATTTGCGTAACTATTCTTTATGCGATCCAATGCTGAAGCATTTGGGTATTTCTAGCGTGAAATTGATGACGAATAATCCGCGTAAAATTTCGGCGCTAGAAGGCTTGCAAGTGAAAGTGCAAGAGCAAGTGCCTTTGATTGTTCCGCGAAATCCCTATAACGAACGATACCTCGACACCAAAGCGACCAAGCTTGGTCACATGCTTATTCCTGAGTTATAAGAAGCGAGCTTGGTAGTACTAACTTTGATTAAGTTGCCATCTGTTGCTGCGGTTTTTGATGGCGCTCGTGATTGGTTCGGCGCATGATCTAGGCAACATGAAGACATTCGACACTAGCGGTGTAAAAACGTTGGATCCCAGACAGGATCAGGTGTTTTTGGAATGACATAGCGCGCATTTTCACTTTGAATCGCAATCACCTCGTTGGCAACATGCTTGGGAAGTCCGCGTCGTTTGATGGGACGATTTTGGATGAACAAAGACTCTAAGTAATTTTTTAAATAGCCGGGGTCACCTGCAAATAGGCAGATTTTTTGCCAGATATGCGGGTATTCATTTTTGATAAAGCTATCTGGTGTAATTCGATTAATCGCAGCTAACGAGAGCGCATTGGGATTACCGTGTTCAATATACGTAAATGCCTTGCTTTGGAGTTTTGCAGGGTCTTTCAAATCTTCATCTAAAAATAATTTTCCGATTGTCTGCATACTCGTTTCAAGTTTTGGTGCTTCTAGATTCGAGTAGGGGGCTAAGGTTCGTAGAATTTGTTCCGCGGTTGGTAAAGCTGCACGACTCCAGCGTATGCATTTAATTCCCGCGCTTTTGAGTAATTTTCTGGTTGGATATTCTTCTTCCGCATCCTCTACTGGATCGCGTTCAAGTTCTACCACGCACAGTAGCTCCAATGCTTGATTAAAGATACCAAAATCAAGATGCCGCTCTTGCAGTTTTTGGCGCATTAGTTGGCGTTTTTTCTCGTTACCGACATGGGCGTCTAAAATTGACGCGAGTTGTACATGCGGGAAAATCAAGCAGTTAGGCAAGGCTTTCTGTATGCGTTTGAAGAAAATTTCTTCGTCTGCGTCAAAGAATTTGCGTGCTTCGCATTGCGGGAGCGCTTTTGAATCTTTATCGAGAAAATGAGAAAACATCGTTTCACCTAATTTGTTGATAAAAATTAACTTTGTATACGACACACGGTATACGACACACTTATCACATATGAAAATATACTTTCAATATGAGATAAAGCAAGCTAAAGTCTGACAAAATAAGGTGAATGGTCGCGAATTTCTGATAAGCGGCAGTGTTTATCTCGATTTATATCGATTTGTTTCGATTGAGCCGCTTCATTTTAAGCGGCTCTATTGCCTGAAGAAAACTTCTTAATAAGTGCCCATGTAATCGCGCTTACCTAATTCAATTCCGTGGTGGCGCAAAATGGCGTAAGTGGTCGTGACATGGAAGAAAAATTGCGGTAATCCATACGAAAGTAAGTAGGCTTCACCTGATAATTTCTTTTCTTTTGGTGTGCCTGGACGCAAGACGATTTCACGTTCTTCTGCTTCTTCAAATTGAGTCGGCGTTAGCTGGCGCATGAAATCAATCGTTTTATGTAAACGCGCTTGCAATTCTTCAAAACTATTTTCAGTGTCTTGGAAATCCGGCACATCAACGCCAGCCAATCTAGCTGAAATACCTTTTGCAAAATCAGTAGCAATCTGTACCTGACGAATCAAATTAAACATATCCGGTGCGAGACGTGCCTGTAAAAAGACTTGATCTTCGATCTTTTTTTCAGTGGCGTGCGCCTGTGCTTTTTGCAAAATCACTTGCAAGCTGCCAAGCATTTGCTGGAAGACGGGGACAGAAGTTGAATACATCGTGATGCTCATAGTATGCCTTTAAGATGAAATAGCAGAGGTAAAATAGCAGGTGAATATAAAAAACGCACAAAGCATACAGGAGATGTGCTTTGTGCGTTTTATTTGGTGTTGATTGCGTGCTTAGATCGTGAATCAAAATCGTTAATCAAGATCGTCACTGAAATCAGTGAAGTTAGTTGCAAAGTAGGTTTGGAAATGCGTTCCCACTTCGACTATACAAGCGTGCAATCTTTATTTAACTGAACAATCAACTTAATATCACGACGAATTTATTAAGCAAATGCTGGTAACTCGTAGCCTTCAATTGTCGCCTCGCTGACTAATTTGGCGAGGTAAGCGTGCGTTGCTTTACGTCCTTCCATATCCGTCAGATAGGCTTGCAGACGTTCTTTTACTTCGTCAAAACTGACAATGTCACCACCTTTGCGTTCAGTCACTTGAATGATGTGATAGCCGAATTGGGTTTCAATTAATTCTGGCGTGATATTGCCTGGTTCTGTATTGAAAACCGCTTGCTCAAATTCTGGAACCATTTGACCGCGACCAAATTGACCCAAAGCACCACCTTCTTTGCCAGAAGGGCAAGCGGAGTGTTCTCTTGCCATTGCTGCAAATGCACTAGGATTTTTTTGCAGATCAGCCAAAATGCCTTCTGCTTTTGCTTTAACTAAACTGGCAGCGAGGCCATCGCCTGGTGTGAACAAAATGTGACTTGCTGCTGCCATTTCACCTTGCTTGAAACTTGCGCTATTTTCTTCGTAAAACGTACGGCATGTTGCTTCATCTACTTCGTCGAAGGCGACTTCTTGCTGCAATAAAGTACCGATAATTTCTTCTTCATTGCCTGCGTTGATATCTAATTTTGCAGCTTCAGCGATCATCAAATTGCGTAAGATCAGCTCTTGAATTGCGCTATCGCGTAATTGCTCGCCTTCTGGATGGCCTGCGGAGCGGGCACGGTTCATTTCAGCATTGATCGCTGTTTCATTAATTTCAGTGCCGTTGACGCGAATAGTCATAATGTTCCCAAATAAAAGTGTAAATAAATGCTTAGCTTGATTGCAGCAATGGAATCAAAGCCAAAGCGAAAGTAAATGTTAAAGACTGAGGCTAATTGTGGGCAAAATAGGCATTTTCAAGCCAGTTTTCTGCGATTTTATCGATATTTTGAGCGTTTGCGCTGGAATTCTTAGGTGGAAAGCGTTTGTGCTGCGGCTAATTTTGCATTGAGTTCAACAATTTGCGCTTTGAGCGCCTGATTTTCTGCGCGCAAGCGTTCTAATTCAGAAATCGGTGCATTTACTGCATGTTCTGCCGATATTTCTTGGTTTGTTGCCTTGGCCGTTTCTGGTTCCGTACTCACTTTGGGAGTTCGCGGTTGCCTTAACTGACGAGCGGCTTGTTGTAACTCTTTTTTGCCTCCAGCAACGGCGGCCACTTGCTGTTCAGATGGTAGCGAGGCGATGGTTGCTGCAGTGTTGATTGATACTGTACCAGCACGAACTGCTTCTATCAGTTCTGGTGTCGCTGCTTTACGAATTTTTTCAATTTGCGCGACCGCGGGTTTGCTGAGCCCAGCAACCTTGGCAATTTCTTCTCTTGTTTCAACCGAAACTGGATCCGGTTCTTTTGCTGCTAGCTCTGCTTCTGCGGCTTTTTCTTTACTCGATTTCTCTTTACGGCGCGTGGTAATAATTTCTTTTTTGCGTAATGCTAAAACCCCGCGTTGGAAGCTGGAAACGCTGCGACGAGCGAGATGATTATCTATCATCCAAAGCATGACATCTTCGATACTTTGAAAATGGTCATTCTGTTTAGTCTGAAAAGGAATATTGTGCTTTTGACAGATCGCATATCGATTATGTCCGTCGATCAGTGTTTCGCCCCACAGCACCAAAGCATCTCGGCATCCTTCTTTTAGTAGGCTGCGTTCTAAGGCTAAATATTCTTGTGTAGTCAGTGGGTCGATGTAATCACGTAAGGCTTGATTGATGATGATATTCATAATGCTGAATTGGTCATAAGAAACAGTGTATGCGCTGTGCCATGACCAAGTTGTATGGGATTTTTTTAAAGACCAATACTTTACAGCATTCCTTTGATGCGGTCATAACCAGAACGGCTGATAGGTAACACAGCGCCGTTATGTAAAACAGCTTGATAGCTATCTTTTGTCGCACGTTCAAGACATTTGAGTGATTGAAGGCGGATGATGGTGGAGCGATGGATGCGCACGAAAAATTCTGGATTGAGTTGTTTCTCTAATTCGGAGAGGCTTTGCGTTTTAAGGAGCGATTTCCCAGCGTAGTGAATTTGTACGTAATCGTCTTGCGCTTCAATATAGTCAATTTGATCCACCGGAATCACAAAGGTTTGCCCACGATCTCTAACGGTTAGACGTTCGGCGATGGCATTGGTTTGTGATACCAATGCCTGCACAGCGGGATTGCTTTGACCTAACAATTTACGTGCCTTCGTCAGCGCTTCGTCAAATCGTTGTTGTGAGTAAGGTTTGAGTAGATAGTCGATTGCATGTTGATCAAATGCCTTGAGTGCATATTGATCATAAGCAGTGGTAAAAATCACCCCGTCTTGGCGTTCGCTTGCGGCTAACACTTCAAAGCCATTCAGTTTGGGCATTTGGATATCTAAAAAAATTAAATCAGGTTGCAGCGTCGTGATCGCATCAACTGCTTCAATTCCATTTTCACATTCGCCAATGATCTCTATATCACTGTGACTGCGCAAATATTCTGTGGTCAGGCGACGAGCGAGTTCTTCGTCGTCGATGATTAGTGCACGTAATTTGGTATTCATAACGTCGTTTTTGTCGGTAAGAAGAAATAGTTGTTTTGTTTTATTTTTCTAAAGGGAGGGCAATTTCAATTCTAAAAACTTGATCGATCACTTGCCATTCAACTCGTGCTTTATCAGCGTATAAACTGCGTAGCCGCGCTTGCAAGTTTTTTAGACCTGTGCCGGTGCCTTGTGCCTCGGTTGGTTGTGCATCAATAGGATTATCAATCGCCACAAACAGCCAAGGTGTGCGGGCTCGACTGCTCAGCGTAATTGTGCCGCCATCAACTAGATCACGAATACCATGTTTGATCGCGTTTTCTAATAAAGGCTGTAACAACATTGGTGGCAGTAAGCATTCTCCCGAATCAGGATCAATCTGCATTTGTACTTGCAGTTTTTTACCAAAACGAATTTTTTCAATCGCGAGAAAGTGATTGCATAGCGCAATTTCGTCTGTCAGGGGAATTTTTTGTTTTTCTGAAAGTGCCAAAGTTTGGCGGAAGAACTGCGCTAGTTCGATCGTCATATTGCGTGCACCTGCTGGGTCTATTGCCGTTAGCGCACTGATGGAATTAAGACTGTTAAATAAAAAGTGGGGATTGATTTGCGTACGCAAAACTTGAAGTTCCGCATCACGCGCTAAGACTTCAGAAGCTGCTTCACGTCGTTCAGCTTGGCGGATATTTTCAAGCGCGAGTAAGACGTCGTAGACTAATATGGATAATAGGTAGAGGAGTGTGCCGCAAATGAATAACAGGCTAGCCAAATGCTGATTAAGTTCGATCCCAGCCCAGGTTTCGTCAAACTGTAAAGTAACTTTGTTCCAATAAAAACATAGTACCGCCCAGATCACACCATAAATTAAGGCAGCACCGCCGAACACCCCCGACACGATAAAGAAGTTGCGTTTCTTCATAGGAAGTGCGCGGGCGACATAATAGGCTGATGCGGCGAGACCGCCAAACAGTAAGGTGGCCGGCACCGCAAATAGTAAGGCGTTGGCCCATGCGCTCAGATTCGTTAAAACCAGTAAGGCGGCTAGCAAACAGCCTATCATCAGCCAAATTGCGTAGGTTAGTGTGATGTTACGCAGATTAGATAAGATAGGATTCATCGTTAGCTTAACTTCGTGAGTAAGAAATTAGGATGTAGTCTAAGTACTATTTTTAGGAAATCAGGAAATGCCTTGTATATAAAATTAGATACAAATGGATTGGAGTGCTAATCATTGTAATTACCCTTGGTTTTTTTGATTAGCACCCGTCTATTTGTGTTCGCATCTGTATGAGCATTACTGATTGACCAGTGTATGCAATTTCGTTTTACACAAGGATTAATTTTTTATTTCAACGCCACCCATCACTGCGGTGCCAGTGATGATCAAACGTTTGTTTGCATTCATTGATGGAATACTGGAATCATCAATGCCACCTAAAAACGCAAAACCGTTATTGACGACAGTCCAATCACTTGGGATTTTCAGTGTGATACCGCCCCAAAACGCGGTGACATTCAGTACTGCTTCGGTTTGAATAACGGCATTACGCAAATCAAGTTCAGCGCCGCCCATAATTGCAGTCACCGCGCCACCACGAAAATCACTAGAAGCAATATTACCTTGGTGCCCACTCATTACCGCAACGACGTCAAGATGGTTATCACTGGAGTTCGTCGCGTTGTTTTTGAATGCTTCTTCCCCAAATCCTTTGAAAACTTGATTTGCCTTATCTTTAAAGATGATCAAGAGGCCACCAGCAATCATCAATACTGGCCACCAATCACGCATGCGGAAGTTGATAATGCCAATGCGATTGAGTGTGATGATGACGCCTGCGGTGATGAAGCCGCCACCAATAATGTAACCAGAACGCGTATTCGCCTGTGATAGTTTGATGGCACCGATGACAATAAAGACCGCTGGCCAAAATTGGATTAAATCACGTGTGTTAAAGATGTGTAAGTTATCTAGTAGAGCCAGCGCGCCGAACGCGATGATGAATGCACCTAAAACAAGGCGCTGTTGTGGATTGACGTTTTTCATGTTGGTATCCTGTTTTTTAAATGGCTAATTCGAGTATGAGATGTAAGTTCTTGATGTGTGTTTATGACTTTGGTTTATCCGCAAAATATTTAATGACCATACTCAAGCCAGCGGCGATGATAAACAGTGGCCAGCTATTGCTGAATGTTAATCCGTATAATTTTTGCGTTACCGCGTACAACCAAGCTGCGATACCAATTTGCATCAGGCCATCAAGCACTTCTGAGATACGCTCTGCGCGCACTGCACATATAATTCCAGAGATCGCAATTAATGCTGGCCAGTATTTGAAGTAATCACGTGCATCAATGTAATCTAAACGGTCAAATAAAAAGAATCCGCCTAGTAAAATCAAAATGATGCCGAAACTGAAGCTGTCTTTGCTTTTGTGCGTTTTGCTGATAGTTTGCTCTGACATGATATTTCCTTTCGATGTTGCAATGATCTTGAATTTGATTGTTTGAACGCGCTCATGTTTGCGCCACATCGATAAGATAAAACAGTGCTTTTGAGAAGTCATGCGGTATTCGGTGAATGACAGTAATCGGTCGGTGAATAGCGAAAAAGACGGCGAACAGTAGGTAAATGTATGGTTCGCGGAGGCGAATCGGTGTACGAGACGGTAGTCAGGGCGACTTTGGAATAATCTGCCGAAAAGTTAAGTTGATGCGCGCTGCACAGGGATGCTTTTCTTTGGCAATCGCATGTTGCCAATGACTTTGTGTATTACCGGACATAATCAACAGACTGCCGTGCGTTAGTGGAATTTTATAGCGTAATTGTTTGTCGAATTTATGTTTCAGGATAAATTCTCGAATCCCACCTAAACTTAACGAGGCGATTACCGGTTGCCTTCCCAGCTCAGGCTCATCGTCACTATGCCAGCCCATGCTGTCATGTTGGTCGCGGTAATAATTGAGTAACACGCTGTTGAAGCGATAGCCGCTATGCGCTTCAATCGCTTGTTTGATGGTCAGTAGTTCTCGGTTCCAGATGATAGGAGTTAAACGCAAACCGGAGTAGGTATATTCGGCGTTGGCGTCGCCATACCAAGCACTTAATCGTGGTTGTAGTCGTTGAATCCCAGCGATGGTAATTGCATCTTGACGCCAAGCTATTCCCTGCACGAGTTGATCAAACAATTGATCTGCTGCGATCTGTGTATAGAAATTAGGGTGGTAATCTAGCTGTGCATCTTTCAGTAAAATTCGCTCACCCGTTTGCTCAACATCGAACAAGGAAGACTGCATAGTTTATTTCTTTCCGATTAAGCGATGCCGTTCATACTCGATATTGATAATAGTGCGTTGTATCGCGATATCCATAGCTCGTGGTAAGTCGACAAAACTAAAACCGATCTGATAGCGAATTCCTTTGTGTTGATCAATCGGTGTAATGTGTCGTACTACCACTGGGCAATGTAAATTCGACTTTGGTGATAATGTGATCCAGACGCGGTGTATGGTATCGCCAACCTTGAATTTGGGTTCACCATCAATCGTTACACCGAAACCGCCGACGCTGAGATCGTGAATCGGCCAGTTTGCGATTAAATCACCATCAAGGTCACTCAATTTAGCGCGAAAGGGATTGGCAATTGGTAGCTGGTTTCGGTAACTTTCTCTGCGCTGTAGGCGAATAATGCGACTTGGGATCGGAACCCAAAATGCGTCCTGTTCACCCCAACTAAATCGTTGTGGGTTGACGCCAGTAAACTGCACACGTATACCATCAGGAAATGCCATGAATACACATTGCGGTGCTTTTTCTAATAGGGCATTTGCTTTGGGATCACCACCAAGATCAAACACCAAGCCATCTGGGCGAGCAGACAGAATTAGACTCAATATAAAATTCTGTCCGCCATTAAAATAAACCGATACCGGTTCACGTCGATGCGCGAGGTCGTTTAAAACACTGAGGATTTCTACTTGGCCAAGTAAAAAATATCGTTCCTCGATTTGTTCATTGCTGAGTGAAACCGCCATGAACTTCCTTTGCTATGTAATTCGATTGCCACTACTTTGCGAATGCGATGTCGAGGCAATTTCTTATTGTAATAATTGAATAAAGTGTTCTGCGCTGCGTATGACTGCTTTCGATTCCATACCAAATAAATTGCGTGTCTCTTGCACGACAAAATCATTAGTTCCTTTGACGCAATACAAAACACCTTCGAAATTGGTACCCAAATAGGTGAACGGTGTGAGTTTCGTTTTTACGGGGATATCGCTTGCCAGTAGTGCGCGTAATTTTCTTTCGACATCATACAGACTGCTAACCTCAATGTTGACGACGCCGCCTTTAGGATTGGGAAAATTACAAGCAAATAACGGACGTTGGCCCATAGGATTTTTAACAGTAATTTTTACCCCTAATTTAAGAAACTTACTGATGGCAAAAAAATCGTCTTCGGTAAACATGCGTGACGCTCTCTTCCGTATTTAAGTATTGTTAGTTAGATTACCAGAAAGTGACTTCTGTCCCAACGGAAACTGTGGTTTTTAGCAAGAATTGCATCTCACATGTGGCTAGCACGAGGCGATTTCTAATTTTTCCACAAAATGCTTCACTTCTCTCGATAAATCGAGACCGCATCCTGCATTTGTTTTACTATGGCAAGTTATGATTATCTTCGTCAACGAACTTATCTATTTTTAGCAATGAATCAACGAGAATCTGAATTTGAGTTTATTAAGGGATTAAGTGCCGAGCTTTCATCTCGCAACTTAGTTTTTCCTACGTCATTGAAAGCAACGATGAAAATTCGTCAAGCGCTGGATGATCCAGATATGCCCACCGAGCAAGTCGCGAGAATTATTAGCACCGAGCCAGTGTTATCGGCACAAGTACTGATGCTGTCTAACTCGGCGATGTTTAATAGAAGTACTAAGAAAATCGAAGAGCTACGTGTCGCGGTTACTTTGTTGGGGTTTAGTGTCGTTAGAAATGTAGCGATTTCCGTCGGCATGAAGCAATTAAAAGACCAACAGGACAACACCTCGAAGTCAGAACAAATGGAAGGGCTGTGGACGCGTAGTATGCGCGTTGCGGCACTATCGTATGTGATCGCCAGAAACCGAACGAAACTTAGCGCGGATAAGGCAATGGTCGCTGGGCTATTACATGACATTGGAAAATTTTATATTTTAAGTCGCGCACATCAATATCAGGGTTTGTTCACATCTGATCAGGCCTTGTGGGAATTAATCGATCAATGGCACGCCGATATTGGTGCTGCAATTCTTGAGAGTTGGGAAGTTTCTGACGATATTCGAGAAGCTGTGATGGATAGAAAACGCACCGATTTGCCTCTGCACACGCGGCCAACTTTAACCGATGTGGTGGCAGCAGCCGATTTCTTAGATGCCGGCTTTGTGAAGCAATCTTTGCAAGATATTGATTGGACTAACGTACCGGGTGCTTTAAAAAATCTCGGCTTAAATGAAGAATCAGCAATTCGTTTGATGACCGAAACACGGCAAGAAATGGCGCAAATCTTGCGAGTGATTGCCTAAGCACGCGAGATATTGTCAAAAAATATCGGGTCATGAGTGAACTAATTAGTGAACTAATCTATGGAGTTTGGTTCTAATCGCTGCAATTAGTTTGCATTCTCGATTCTGCATGGTCTTTCGAACGGTAGTAAGATTTGTCGAGGCATGCAGTTACAAGAATAGTGATTATCAGAGTTGTCTCAATTATGGCGACCATAACCAAGCAAAAATTAGCAGTTTTAACGATAATAAATTGGAGAAACGATGAAAAAATTATTAATGGCTTTCGCATTGACCGCAATCAGCGCACAGGCTGCGTATGCGAATGATGCGTTGAAAACAGCGATCGCAGGTGAACAACGGACTCCGGCGAACGTCACGCGTGATGCAGCGCGTCATCCATACGAAACTCTGCAATTTTTTGGTGTGGCGGCAAAATCGACCGTGGTAGAGCTTGCTCCCGGTGCCGGATGGTATACAGAAATTTTGGCACCTTATGTGCGTAAAGATGGCAAATTGATCTTGGCGGGCGCGAGTCCACGATTGAAAACACGTCTTGATGGAACGCCAGCGGTATACGATAAAGTCGCTTACGGTGAATTTGCGCCGGGCAAGAAAATAGACTACGCACCCAAAAATAGCGTTGACGTCGTGTTGACCTTCCGCAATGTGCACAATTGGATTAGCGCCAGTGACACAGCTGCGAAAGAGGTGTTTCAAAGTGCATTTGATACGTTAAAACCAGGCGGTGTGTTTGGCGTGGTTGAACATCGTTTGCCTGCTAGCGCAACGCAAGATGCGAAGGCGAGTAGCGGTTATGTGCACGAAGCTTTTGTGATTAAGCTGGCAGAAAGCGTGGGATTTAAATTGGCGGCGAAGTCAGAGATCAATGCAAATTCGAAAGATACGGCAAATCATCCTGGCGGCGTATGGGCATTACCACCAGTCCTTACGAATAAAGAGACGGATAAAGAAAAATATCTAGCGATTGGTGAGAGTGATCGTATGACGCTCAAGTTTGTGAAGCCATAATTGCTTCGTCAATCCACAGAAAAGCCCGATGACCGATGTGTTATTTGGGCTTTTTTATTGTGTTGCATGACTACCTAATACGTTTAATCTGACATTCTATGACCATTAATTTGTTCTTGCCTTTGCGTTACTTGTTTGCGATTGCATGCGTATTAGTGGCTGTCGACACGCATGCGCAGACCATGTATCGATGTGGCAGTAGTTATCAAGATAAACCATGCACGGGGCAAGCGGGTGTTGTGATTGGCAGTGCAAAAAAAGTAGATATAAACGAGCTGAATTCTGCGGTTCGTGTTGATCCAGCATGCAAGCGACGTAGTGAAGAGGCGAAGAAAATCATTTGGATGCGTGAAGCGGGCGCACAGCAAAGTGATTTGCTCGCGAAATCATCAGATGCAGAAAATAGACGATTGATTGCCGATGTCTATGCCGTGCGTGGAAATATCAATGATATTCGAGCGAGCATAGAGAAGAATTGTATGGAAGAGAAAGATAGAAATAGACAATTCGCGCTAGCTGAGGCAACTGAGGCTGATATGCAGGCTTTGCGACAACTACAACAAAAACAAGCGCAAAGAGCCGCACAGACATCTCAAGCTAACGATAAAGTTGTGAAAGAAGTGAATAGCGAGCAAATCTCGCCAGACGCATCGGTCATGGCAGCAAAAAAACGATTGCCATGTCCAAACTTAAAAAATCAAATGGAAATTATTAAGGCGAATTTGCGTACTGGTGCAGATGCTCAAACGATGCAAATGTTGAATCAACAAAAAAGAGAGTTAGATAAAGAAATTGCCGCCACTTGTGCGCAATGAGTATTTGCCTATGTTGCTGACTATCGCAGCACCGACGCAACACTGATACAACACTTACCTAATACAGACCAAACAAGCACGCATGTTTTCGTGTTTGAAAACGAGGAGCTTTTATGACGAAATATACTTTGAATGTGAATGGCGCGACCAAGTCGCTTGATGTTGTGCCAGATACGCCTTTACTTTGGGCATTGCGAGATTCATTGGATTTAAGTGGTACCAAGTACGGTTGCGGTGTCGGCCAGTGTGGTGCTTGTATGGTGCAGATTAATGGCGTGCCGACACGCTCCTGTATGACGCCGGTATCCAGTGTTGGTCGTCAAAAAGTGACAACGATAGAAGGCATTGATCCGAAAGCAGCGCATCCATTGCAGCAAGCTTGGCAAGAGCTGGACGTGCCGCAATGTGGCTACTGTCAAGCGGGACAGATTATGAGTGCTGCTGCTCTATTGAAAGATAATCCGAATCCTAGCGATGCTGATATCGATGCTGCGATGGGCGGCAACTTATGCCGTTGTGCGACCTACTTGCGTATCCGCGCAGGCATACACCGTGCTGCTGAAATCGCTCGTACACAGAAAGGTAAAAAATGAAAACAGTAGATTTAGAATTAGCCAATTCTTCTCGTCGTGATTTTTTACAGCAAACGAGTGCGGGTGCTGGTGCTTTGGTGCTGGCAAGTTTTTGGGGGGCAGATGCCAATGCCCAGCAATCGGTTAGCAAACCAACTGCGGGTGCCGCCTTTACGCCAAGCGCGTTAATCAAAATTGATACCGACGGTAGTGTGACCTTAATTTCAAAACAGCCAGAGATCGGGCAAGGGATTAAAACTTCGCTGCCTATGGTGATTGCCGAAGAACTAGAGGTGAATTGGAAAGACGTAAAGATTGTGCAGGGGGATTTGAACCCCGCCTATGGTAGCCAATTTGCAGGCGGCTCTCTATCCACACCCTTGAATTACGATGAGTTTTTAAAGCTGGGCGCATTAGCGCGCACCATGTTAATCGAAGCTGCTGCACAAAGTTGGAAAGTCGCCGCAACAGAATGTTATGCAGAAAAGAGCAAAGTATTTCATAAGGCAAGTAAGCGCCAAGCAAGTTATGCTAGTTTGGTGAGTAAAGCAGCTAGTTTGCCAGTGCCAGATGTGAAGACAGTTAAGCTGAAAGATCCTGCTAAGTACAGTTTAATTGGTAGCCGAATCGGTGGTGTGGATAATGCTGACATCGTCACTGGCAAGCCCTTGTTTGGGATTGATGTGAAATTGCCAGGTATGTTGTATGCCGTGTACGAAAAATGCCCCGCCTTTGGCGGTAAAGTCGTCAGTGCAAATTTAGAAGCGATTAAGGCCTTGCCCGGTGTGCGCGATGCTTTCATCATCGAAGGTACTAATAATTTAAATGGCTTGATGCCCGGTGTTGCGATTATTGCAGAATCAACTTGGGCTAGTTTTAGCGCGCGTAAGCAATTAAAAGTGGTGTGGGACGAGGGTAAGGTTGTCAATGAAAGTTGGGATGACTTCAGCGCAAAAGCGATGGCAGCATCAAAGCAAACCGGCGCGATTAACCTGCGAAAAGACGGTGATGTCAATGCCGCGTTGGCGAGTGCAGCCAAAACCGTTGAAGCGAGCTACAGTTATCCGTTTATCTCACACGCAAGTATCGAACCACAGAACTGTACTGCTTGGTATAAGCCAGAAGACGGTAGTTTGGAAATGTGGGTGCCAACTCAAAATCCAGCCGCGGGTCAGGCAATTGTCACCAATATCCTGAAGATTCCAAAAGAAAAAATCACTTTACACATGACACGTAGTGGTGGTGGTTTCGGTCGTCGTTTGAGTGCCGATTACGTGATTGAAGCAGCGGCAATTGCGATGAAAGTGAAAGCGCCAGTCAAGCTAACTTGGTCACGTGAAGATGATATGCGACATGATCACTATCGCGCTGGTGGTTTCCATTTCTTGCGTGGTGGTGTTGATGCGAAAGGTAAGCTAACTGCTTGGCACAATCATTTCCTTACATTTGCGAATCGTGTCACGCGCGATGGTAAGAGTATTTTGCAACCTGGTAGCGGCGCAAGTTTATCTGGTGATGAGTTTCCTGGTCGATGGGTGGAAAACTGTTTGTTGGAACAAACACCAATGGAAACTGGTGTGCCGATGGGACCGTGGCGGGCGCCAGGCAGCAATGTGTTTGCTTGGGTATTCCATAGCTTTATCGATGAATTAGCACATGCCGCTAATCGTGATCCATTGGAATTCCGTCTTGAAATACTGGGTGATAAAGATGTGATGCAAGGCACGGGTGAACGTGGGCAACCATACAATGTGAACCGTATGCGCAATGTTTTGAAGATGGTGGCCGAGAAATCTGGATGGGGAAAACGTCAGTTCCCGCGTGGTCAGGGGCAGGGGATTGCATTCCATTTTAGCCATCGTGGTTATATCGCCGAAGTCGCTGAGGTGACGGTCTCGAAAGAGGGGCAATTAAAGGTAGATCGCGTCGTCGTTGTTACGGATATCGGGTCACAAATTGTGAATATGAGTGGCGCTGAAAATCAAGTACAAGGCTCTGTCATTGACGGTATCAGCACCCTGATGTTCCCTGAACTTGATATTCAGCGTGGTCGTATTGTGCAGGGTAATTTTGGTGAGTATGGTTTATTACGCATGCCAGATTCTCCGACCAAGATTGATGTGCATTTCTTGAAGAGCAATTTCCCCGTCACAGGATTAGGGGAACCCGCATTCCCACCGTTGGCTCCAGCAGTCTGTAACGCGATTTTTGCGGCGACTGGTAAGCGTGTTCGACAATTGCCTTTGTCTCGCAATGATTTGCGCTGGTCATAGATGTTTGCGCCGTAATTAACGGCGTAATGACAAAGTAAAAAATCCGACATAGTTTGAGCTAGGTCGGATTTTTTATGGCGAGATCAATTTTGTTTTATTGACGTACGCGTTTTTTCGCACCCGTGGCTTTACTACTTTTAGGTTTAAATTCGGGTTGCCCTGCAGCGCCAGCAAAACCTGTTTTTGGTGCTGATTTGGATGGCAGTCCGACGACTGCTGACTTTTTCACTGGCGTTGTAGGGATATTGTTTTGTTCAATCGCAGTGCTTGCAGCCTTGCTTGATGCTTTCATATTTCTGACTATTGGTGTTGGTGTTTTCTTGGGAGTGGTACTGCTGCCGACATTTGTATTATCCGCGACGATGATGGTGTCCACGTCGATTGTACTTGTCGGCTTTACTTTTTTGACGCGCGGATAACTAGAACCAGTTTTCTCGATGGGATTGATATCTTTAATTTCGACACTATCTCTTTGCGTTGCGTCGCTTGTCTCTGATTTTGCCGACATGGATGAGGTAGCTGGTGGAGAAACGGCGACGACGCTATCTAAGGAAAAAGGCGTAATTGTTTGGCCAAGAGCAAGAAATTTCTCTTGAATTCTTTGTCCCAAATTAACAAGCTCATGCAAGTACATTTGACTTTGTCCTGACACCGCATGGGCTTGCGCAGATACTCGCAGAAATAATTCTTGAGGATCTTTTAATTCTCCCATGTCGGATAAGAATTCATGCCAACTTTCCCAGTTAGTATGTAGCATCTGCGCTTGTAATTCGCTGGCGCGATCAAATTCTTCGCTCAAGGATTGCGTTAGATTGTTGTATGCGGCTAATTGCTGATCCAAATCGGGAACTTGCTTACTGGTCAGCTTATTTGATACGAAAATCATCATTTCTCCTTTGTGATAGATTGAGCAAAGAAAGTGGTTTCATTGACGAGATAAAATCGAATCCGTTTAATTTATGCCGCGTTGCAGCATTTGACTGATTGTAGTAGTTCATCCTTCAAATAGCGAGTGTTACTTGCATATCGAATGCCACAAACAAGTGCGATGGATCTGGGCTTTAGTCATTTAGATCGCTCTGCCTGCATTATCGGGCGAGTTTTTGCTGAGCGGACTAAATTCAATCATCGAATATTTGACGATGCGCAAGTTGCATGATGATCGAATCGAAAGCAACGTAAAATGTGCGCAAACTTGCGAGTAAATGCAGGATAAAGGACCAAAATGATGTTGGAAAAGAATCAAAATTTAAATCAGCTACGTGATCAATTGCGCAATTTTGTTGCTGAGCGTGAGTGGCAACAGTTTCATACACCCAAAAATCTAGCGAGTGCTTTGATTGTAGAAGCGGCAGAATTGTTAGAACCCTTTCAATGGTTGAAGTCGGGCGAACCAGAAGAACTCGATGCCCAAACGCGTACCGCGATCCAACATGAGATGGCAGATGTCCTGAATTATCTTGTTATGTTGGCCGATAGGCTGGACATTAATTTGCTCGATGCTGCACATGAAAAAATACAATTGAATGCGCAAAAGTATCCCGTGCCATTGGCGCGTGGAAACGCACAAAAATATACCAACTTAAAGTAGGCCTCAGCGATAAACCTACCTAATACACCTTAGCTATCGAGCTTCAATATGAACCAAGTACACATCTTAAATCAACAGTCTTTGCGAGACTTATCCGAGCATGCAAAGCAAAATACACGACTACGTAAAAACTTCAATTTCCATGCGAGCAATGAATCTAGTTGTCATCGATTGCTCAATGCGCTAGAGCCGGGTACCTATGTGCAGCCGCATTGCCATTTATCTCCAGAAAAAGATGAAACACTTGTGGTGGTCGCGGGGCGTATTGGTGTGCTGTTGTTTGATACGGATGGAAATGTAAAGCACAGCGTCGTGTTAGCAGCAGCAACAGAAAATTTTGGAATTCATATTCCTACAGGAGTATTTCACAGCATGGTTGCACTTACGACTGGGTCGGTTTTCTTTGAAGCGAAGGCTGGTCCATATGTTGCCATTACAGATTCCGAACGTGGCTCGTGGGCACCAAAGGAAGGAGATTCTGAGGCGCAGAATTTTTTGAATAAGATGCTAAAACACTTTGAATCAAACTGAATCAAACTGAATCAAATTGAATTAAGCGATGCGGTAGAGAAGGGGCCTACATGAGGACGCATAAGCTTGCGGTCTGCGCTTAAATTAGTTGGGTCCTAGCGATAAAATCGTGATGTGGATATTCCTCCGGCGAGATCTCAAATCCTTGTGCTGTAAGCCATGCACAAGCTTGTTCAAGATCGGAGAAATAGGCAATTCTTTCATCGTCGAAGTCGTCGGTTTG
Organism: Affinundibacterium baiyunense; assembly: GCF_018139645.1. Classification (GTDB taxonomy): domain Bacteria; phylum Pseudomonadota; class Gammaproteobacteria; order Burkholderiales; family Burkholderiaceae_D; genus Undibacterium; species Undibacterium baiyunense. The sequence goes on along the minus strand of NZ_JAGSPM010000004.1, from coordinate 121,723 downwards.
TGTACGGTAGATCTGCTTCTTTAACTTGCTAGGCATGACGATCGCTAATGCTTTGCAATTATTCGAGAAAGCCCACTCGCGCATTTTTGCGATACGTTGCAAGCTAGTCGCATTCGACATTTCCCAGTTGACTGCATTGGTCAATCCCGCCCAAGGTGCAGATATTGGGGCCTTGTCACGATACTCTTTGAACGCTGCGAGTGTGCCTTCCGCATTAAACACCCCCGCGCTACTGCGTATAATGACTTGTCGAATAACACTGATTTCCCACTCGCCGTGAATTTTTCCCATAGACAATCGACTTTAGTTCAAGTGTGATGAGCTGGAAAGTAAGTTTTGCAGTTAATCGACTGAATTTTACTAAACAGAGTCACGCGTTTAGCAAAATTCAGCAAGGTCGCAAAGCAAGCCACTTAACGTACGCGAATGATTAGCGCATACTAGCGATTAATGCTTCGAGTTTAACTGTATCGGCGCAGAACAGGCGTATGCCTTCTGATAGTTTCTCGCTCGCCATTGCATCTTCATTCAACATGAAGCGGAAGGTTTTTTCGTTGAGTTCAATTTTTTCTAGGTTGGATGCAGATGCTGTTTCTGAATTCAATTTTAATAAAACGCTTGATTCCGAGTCACTCAGTTTTTGCAATAAATCGGGACTAATGGTGAGTAAATCACAACCTGCTAATTCTAAAATCTGCGACGTGTTTCTGAAACTCGCGCCCATAATTTCTGTTTTGTAGCCGAACTTGCGATAGTAATTGTAGATACGTTTAACGGACAAAACGCCAGGATCATCAGCGCCGTAAATTTCTTGGCCAGTTTGCTTTTTGAACCAATCATAAATGCGTCCAACAAAAGGTGAAATTAATTGTGCTCCTGCCTCTGCACAGGCCGCTGCTTGCGCTAAGCAAAACAATAAAGTCATGTTGCAACGTATGCCTTCTTTTTCAAGAATTTCTGCTGCGCGTATGCCTTCCCAGGTGGAGGCAATCTTGATCAATACACGTTCGCGTGGAATGCCAGCAGCCTCGTACAGCGCGATCAATTGACGCCCTTTGGCAACTGTCGCTTCAGTATCAAATGATAGTCGTGCATCGGTTTCTGTCGATACGCGGCCAGGGACAATTTCTAGAATCTTTAAACCAAAGCTAATTAATAATTGATCGATAATTTGATCCGTCGATTTGTCTGCGTTACGTGCAACAGCATCTGCCAATAGAGGCTGATATTCTGGTTTTTGAACAGCTTTTAAAATCAAGGAAGGGTTAGTTGTCGCATCACGCGGTGTGTAAGCTTGCATCGACTGGAAGTCACCCGTATCTGCGACTACGGTAGTGAATTTTTTGAGTTGTTCGAGTTGATTCATGATGAGTATGTAAAAAGTTTGAAATGAATTTAATTGGCGATCGAAAGCTGTACTGCTGGTTTATTGAACATGGATTTGCGCGGGTCCTTCAATCATTTCACCAATCACGGCGGCTTCAGTAAAATGATTTGTATGTAATAGCGCCAAAACTTCGTCGACCAATTCCTTGTCGCAAGCGATCAGCAGTCCACCAGATGTTTGCGGGTCAGTGAGCAAAGCTTGGGTGATGCTGTCGGTGGAGTTGAGTATGACATCATGTCCGTACGCGGCGAAATTTCTAGCAGAAGCACCGGTGACGCAACCCGCAGCTGCGAGTGTTTGGACTTGCGGCAATACAGGGATGTTGGATGCGTTGATTGTGGCAGAGATTTGTGCGCCTCGACAGACTTCTAACAAATGGCCGAGTAATCCAAAACCAGTCACATCGGTCATCGCATGCACGCCGTCCAGTTGCGCCAATAATTGACCTGGCTTATTGAGCTTTGTTGTGTTGGCAATCATGCTGGCATATCCTGTGGCATCCAAACGTTGTTTTTTTAAGGCCGCTGAGAGTATGCCGACACCTAAAGGCTTGCTCAGAATTAATTGATCACCAATTTGTGCGCCAGAATTACGTTTGACTTTTGATGGATGGATGAGCCCCATTACCACTAAACCATAAATTGGTTCAACTGAATCAATACTATGTCCGCCCGCGATTGGAATGCCGGCCTCGCGACAAATGCTTTCGCCACCTTCAATGATTTGGCCGATTACATCTAGCGGGATTTGATTAATTGGCATTCCTACTAGAGCTAAGGCCATGATAGGTGTACCGCCCATTGCATAGACATCAGAGATCGCATTTGTCGCTGCGATACGACCAAAATCATAAGGATCATCAACAATCGGCATAAAAAAATCGGTCGTCGCGATCAATGCTTGTTCATCATTCAGACGGTAGACCGCAGCATCGTCAGAAGTTTCTATACCTACCATGAGCGCTTGTGGCACAGGGAAACCAGTTGATTTCTTGAGAATATCAGCCAAAACACCTGGAGCAATCTTGCATCCACATCCACCTCCATGCGAAAACGATGTTAGTCGTATGGGGCTATTACTGGATTCCTTGGGATCTGTCATGTTTCTGGAACTTTTCGTGAAATGAAATTATGGATGGACGATTATAGAATACTGTATCGCTATCGCGCGAAAAATCGCATGTCGCATTGGTGAAAGTTTAGGTTGGGATTCTTTCATTTTTATATTGGTTGACCAATTCGATTCTGCAAATAAAAAAGGCGATCCAATTGTGGATCGCCTCATTCTTTTGCTGTGCGCTATTTGCTTTGTTGCTTAAGCTCGATTATCGGTCGCTGAATGAACGACGGCTAGCGTCGCCAAATCGTGATTTAGCACCGCCACCAAATCCACCACCTTCACCACGCGGGGCTGCATTTGGCTTGGAGAAGCTGCGTTGACCTGGCTTACTATTACCAAAGTTATTGCCAGTGGAGCGCTTGTCGCCTGGTTTCCAGCCACTTGGCTTGCGCGCAGGTGAACGTGCTGCCATTGCGCTTTTCTTCGGCTCAAAACCTTCGATCACATCAACAGGAATTAATTGCTTAGTAAAACGCTCGATACGTTTTACGTTGATGCTTTCCGCATGGTTTACCAAGGAAACTGCGAGACCCTTACGTCCAGCACGACCTGTACGACCGATACGGTGAACATAATCTTCTGGGAACTTTGGTAAATCGTAATTAAATACGTGGGTGATGCCTGGTACGTCGATGCCACGTGCAGCAACATCCGTTGCTACCAATACGCGTACCTGACCACGACGCAGAGAATCTAAAGTGCGGTTGCGTGCACCTTGATGCATATCGCCATGCAAAGCTGCTGCTGCGAAGCCTGCAATATTCAAACGATCTGCAATCGTATCTGCATCGCGTTTAGTAGCAGTAAATACGACAGCCTGATCCAAAGATTGATCGCGCAATAAATGGTCTAACAAACGGTTTTTATGTGATAAATCATCAACGAAGTGAACTTTTTGTTGAATGTTTTCGTGCTTAGTTGCAGAGCCAGCAATTTGAATAATTAATGGATCTTTAGTAATACGACGAGCCATGCTGCCAACCACGCCATCTAATGTCGCAGAGAACAACATTGTTTGACGACTCTCAGGCGTCGCTGCGACAATCTTTTCGATGTCTTCGATAAAGCCCATATCGAGCATACGATCAGCTTCATCTAAAACCAATATTTCTAATTCTGAAAAATTAATTTTGCCCGATTCCATGTGGTCAATTAAGCGACCTGGAGTAGCAACTAAGATTTCCGGATTGCGGGACAATAATTGCATCTGCTTAGGATATGGCATGCCACCCAAAATTGACACCGCTTTTACGCGACGAGAATATGCACTGTATTTATCTGTCGCTGTGGTTACTTGTAAAGCTAATTCGCGCGTTGGTGTCAGTACCAACATTTTTGGTTTTGCTGCTTGAAAACGTGGGCGCTCACCACGTGAACGTGCGGATTGACGTTCTTGGTTTGGTGTTTTGCCGTTAACAACATTTAGATTCTCTGATGCTGCTGCAAATTTGTGTAATGCTGGCAGCATGAAGGCGGCAGTTTTGCCAGAGCCAGTTTGTGAGGATACCAATAAGTCACGACCTGCGATTGCAGCAGGCACTGCTTGTTGTTGTACTGCTGTTGGCGTAGTGTAGCCTGTATCAGCAATAGCGCGCAGGATGGACGTGTGGAGGCCTAGTGTTTCAAAAGTCATTGTGTTCTTCTTCCGTTATTAATCTGCGCATGGCATTTGCCAAGCGCGCAAAAAAGCAGCGTCAACCAATCGAAATGAACAAAGAAAACCGATACCGAAAACGGTACAAATAGGGAATGCGATGAAATTTCGGCACAAAAGCTTTGCGCCGGGACGATGTCTATGTGTGAAACCAGACATACAGGGCGGGAGGGCTTTACATTGCAGTATCACTCAATCACGATACGCAAGGGCTACGATGCTACCTGTTACTTTAGTCGCAACGCAAAATTAATATTGCACTGCAAAAAAACGAGACTATACAGCATAATCAGAATTAACGCATCTAAAACTTGATTTAGTTCAAAAGGCTTAGAGACGCAGATAGTATATTCATGGCTCACCGTCTGCTGAACGCACAGCAGTATTTTTTAGAGTCATTAAGAAGTACAACTTGATTTTTATAGGATCAAAAGGGTTATTTTGTTGGCTGTGATAAGTGTGTTTCTAATACAGATTTTTAGTTGCCTTTTATGTTTGCAACAAAGGGGAATCTATTAGAAAGAGGAAGCGCGCTTTTGTTAAGTGTGGAGTATTAGGTGACGAGTAAAAAGCATTTTGTTTCGAAAGCAAAAGCACATAAATAAAAAGCTGAAAGTAGGTGAGGCAATTACATTGCTACCAAACTTTCAGCTAATAAGATTTCAGCAAATATTGGGCAAATTTTAGCCCAATAAAAATCGAAATTAATCAGGTGTTAAACCCATTACGTGCGAGAAGCCGCCGTCAACATAAGTGATCTCACCTGTAATACCACTCGCTAATGGAGATAATAAGAAGGCGGCAGTGTTGCCGACTTCTTCGATGGTAACATTACGACGCAATGGTGCGTGTTCAGCAACAAACCCGAGTAGTGTGCTGAAGTCTTTAATGCCACTTGCCGCCAAAGTTTTGATTGGACCAGCAGAGATACCATTTACACGTATGCCTTTTTTTCCTAAGTTTTCAGCCAAGTAACGCACGCTTGCTTCGAGGGAGGCTTTTGCTAAACCCATCGTGTTGTAATAAGGAATTGCACGGATCGCGCCTAAGTAAGAAAGCGTCAGCAAGGATGAATTTTCGTTCATCATTGGTAATGCCGCTTTCGCTAAAGCAGGGAAGCTATAAGCAGAGATGTCATGAGCAATGCGGAAGGCTTCGCGTGAGAAACCATCTAAAAAATCTCCAGCAATTGCCTCACGAGGCGCGAATCCAATTGCATGTACCACGCCATCTAATTTTTCCCATGATTTGTTCAGATCGGCAAACACCGCGGCAATTTGTTCATCGCTACTTACGTCGCAGTCGAACACCAATTCGCTATTAAACTCTTTTGCAAATTCGGTGATGCGATCTTTAAATCTCTCACCAACATAGGTAAAGGCAAGTTCCGCACCTTCGCGGTGACAAGCTTGGGCAATGCCATAAGCAATTGAGCGGTTTGATAATAAACCAGTAATGAGGATTTTTTTGCCTTGCAAAAATGCCATATCAACTCCAGGTGTTACCGTAAGATAGTAGTTTCTTCATATTGAATGACGGGAGACTACATATGCTTGCGCTAAGGTTTTAGACGAAATTCTTGCGTGGGTGATGACGAATCTGGTTCTACGAGCTGTTCAGTGTCAAATTGACGAACAAATTCAGTTGAGAGGTAGGATGCTACAAATCGACGACTCTAACGGAGAAAAAAATTGACTCAATCCAGGCGCAAAAAATATAAACAGGACGGAATTGTAGTTGTTCGGGACTGATACCGCAAATATTAACTTGATTGGTTGAATAACTGATATTGATGCCTTACGCATCGTCAGACGTTAAAGTAGCTAATAGGGTAATCTTGTAATAGGTCAAGCATTTTTTTGCATCAACGCAATTTGTTGTAGAACTGCTTTAGTTTTAATTGCTTTTTAGTTTTACTTGACACTTTTCGGTAATTTCCCTTTAGAATCGTTGCCGCAAGAAAAGATGGTAAATATATTGGCGGATTTTTGTAAATAAGAATGAATTCACTTTTTAGTGAATATGATTTCTGATTGTGTTTAAATAGATGTTGTCATAGACAGAAGAGATTGATTTGAAGTTAATTTAATGTTGCAAAGCAGCATAGAAGCAACTTCCATTGATTGCTTTAGTTGTGTCAAAATAAGGGCTGTTTTTCGCAAAGATTTAAAAAAAACAATGTTTTGTTGAATGTTATCGGGGGAACTTCTTGTCGATAAATGAAACAAAGCAACCGCTTCAATTTTCAGTGTATCGAGAGATACGATTTGAATTTGATGATTGCTAGGCTAGTGCAGTCGTCTGAAGGTGACTAAACGATTTGTAAGTAAATAGTAATACTTGCTTATATGTGTTAAAAAGTGCTTAATTGACACATATAAATAAGTATGGGGGCGCAAACGGTGAGTCAATGTTGTTAATTGACGAGCGAATTGCTGATTGTTGAGTAGATTGATGTTAATTCTTGAATTTCAAGATTCTCGGTTAAATTAATTTAAAACTAAAGTTTCGCGCGTTTGAACCTAATTGAAATTGTTGTGGTATTGGAGGAGTAGGTATGGATTTTTCAGGACGCCAACAGGAACCGGGAAAGAAATTTTTTGGTTTAGGTTTGGTAATTGTTTTTCACATTATATTAGGCTGGGCATTGATGAACGGCTTAGGTAGTAAGGTAGCTGCGTTTATTCAGAAGCCAATGGAAGCTGTGGTGAAAGAAACACCGCCGCCACCACCACCACCGCCAGATACGCCACCGCCACCGCCGCCAAAATTGACGACGCCACCGCCACCATTTATTCCTCCTCCAGAGGTTCAGGTTGCACAGCAGGCACCATCGCCAAATGCGATTTCTACGGTATCGAACGTAAAGCCTGACAGTAACGTATTGACTAAAGCGCCTGCTCCTGTAGCGGAAGCGCCAAAAGCACCAGCCGGTCCAGTGATTATTCCTGGTCGTGTTGACTTCCAACAAGCTGGTTGTACACCTGAATATCCTCGCGCATCATTGCGTAATGAGGAAACAGGTGTTACACGCTTGACAGTTACTATTGGTGCAGATGGTTTAGTCACTGATGTAGTAATCGCAAAATCTAGTGGATTCAGGGGGCTAGATAATGCAGTGCGTGCCCAATTGTTGTCTGGGTCGTGCAAAAATAAACCTGGAACAGTGGACGGCAAGCCGCAGGCTACCACGACTCAAGTTGAATACGTTTGGAAGCTTGATTAAAACAGAGCCAACATGTAACAAGAGTCATAAAAAAGTATCGTTTTACTCACAACCAACGTAAGTATTAAATTTTTTTTAAAGGAAGTATCTACATGAAAACCCGCGCTAAAGTAAGCACATTCCTGGCGGCAATTTTGTTCGCATTGACAGCAACAATGACAACCGCACCAGCATTTGCACAAGAAACTACTGCTTCTGCTGCATCCGCAACTGAAGCAACTGCGGCTTCCGCAGAAGCAGCTCCAGCAGCGGCTGAAGCGCCAGCGGCAGATGCATCTGTTCCAGCTGCAGAGCCAAAACCAGAAGTTGTTGATCAATACAGCTTGTCTCATTTGATCAAAGAAGGTACTTTGGTTGATCAGGCTACATTGGCAATCATGTTGATCATGTCCATGTTCACTTGGTACATTTTGATCACAAAAATTATCGATTTGGCGAAATTGAACACACAAGCTAAAGAAGCTCGTAAGTTCTGGAAAGCAGCAAACGTTGCTGCTGGTTTGTCTACTTTGAAAGAAGGTAGTCCATACCGCTTTATCGCTGAATCTGGTATCAGCGCTAGCGAACACCACGAAGGTGCTTTGTTAGAACAAATCGATTTGAATTCTTGGGTAACTATGTCTATTCAACGCTCTGTTGAAAAAGTACAAAGCCGTTTGGGTGAAGGTTTGACATTCTTGGCTACTGTCGGTTCTACAGCACCATTTATCGGTTTGTTCGGTACAGTTATGGGTATTTACCACGCTTTGGTAGCGATCGGTTCTACAGGTAACTCTTCTATCGATAAAGTTGCGGGTCCAGTTGGTTCAGCTTTGATCATGACTGCGATTGGTTTGGGTGTTGCGGTTCCAGCGGTATTGGGTTACAACTACTTGTTGCGTCGTAACAAAGCAGCGATGGAAGACATCAATGCATTCGGCGCTGACTTGCACTCTGTAGTTTTGTCTGGTGCAATGAGCAAAGCTAACTCAAATAAATAATCTGAGTAATAAAGAAGTAAGTAGTTTTTTATTACGATAATTCTTTCGCTTCGAATAAATTCAGAACAGAATTTATTCGAAGTCAGCGAACTGAATTCACTAAAGAGAAAATATTATGGGAATGCAAATCGGCGGTGGCGGCGGTGAAGACCAAGTCAACAGCACCATTAATACCACACCACTCGTGGATATTATGCTGGTATTGTTGATTATTTTTATCATTACCTCACCAGTAGTTTTAGACTTGACAAAAGTTCAATTGCCGGCTGAAAAGAACGAAGATTATCATCCTGATGCGAAAAACGTCATTATTACAGTGAGTAAAGATGGTGACATTTACTGGGGTGGTGTTCGTACTCCAGTAGCCTCTGATGAAGCTCTGTTTGAACTGATGTCAAAAGAATCAGTGAAAGTTCCGCAACCTGAAGTACATATTCGTGGCGATCAAAATGCGCGCTACGAGTCAATCGGTAAGACGATTTTGACAGTTCAACGTGCGGGTATTTCAAAAGTTGGTTTCGTTCTCGAACCACCACCAAAAGGCTAACAGGAGAATCACATGGGCATGAATATTAGCTCTGGTTCTGGTGGTGATCCAGAACCGATGATGGAAATGAATATGACACCAATGATTGACGTTATGTTGGTGTTAATCATTATGTTTATTACGACGCTTCCAATTGCAAATCACGCGGTGAATTTGAATATGCCAAATAACACGCCGACTGCACCACCCCCGGTACCTCCGGTGGTAATGAAGATTGACGTGGATTTCGATGGAACAATGACTTGGAATGGTGAGGTTGTGAATCGTACTCAGTTAGAAGCAAAGTTGTCTGAAGCTGCTGCGATGAATCCTCAACCAGAAGTTCATTTGCAACCAAATCGTTTAGTATCATACAAGTCTGTCGCGGCAGTTATGGCGGCAGCTCAAACTCGTGGCATCACGAAATTGGGTATGATTGGTAACGAGCAGTTCTTGAAAAATTAACTATTGTATTGAATTGGTTTTTTCGGTTCACACGATTGTTACATGAAAGAGGGCAGGGATTTCCCTGCCTTTTTTTGTATTCTGAGTTATGCTTATCCTGAGTTTTGATCATTCAGAGTTGAATAAGCCTTCATCGTGATTCACTTGTCGTATGAAGCGTTTAACTAGGTTTGAAATTTATTAATTTTATTGATTGAGAGATCAAATATGAAGCACCTACGCTTATCACAACTAGCTATTTTGATCGCCGCTATGGGCTGTGCGACTGTTCCTGAATTAACTGGTATTGCTGGCAATACTGCTTATGCTCAAGAAGCGATGCGCGCAGAAGTCGGTAAAATTGTTCAGCAAGCGAATGAATTGTACAAAGCAAAAAAATATCGCGATGCTTTAGGTAAGTTGCAAGAAGCTGATCGCGTCGGAAATAAAACTGTTAACGAGAATTTTACGATTGAGCGTATGCGCTTATCAGTTGCTTCTGCAGCAGGTGATAACGATGCCGTAATTCGTTCGGCAGAGGTCATTGTGGCTGCGAATAAGTTGCCAGCAAAAGAACAACTCCAATTGATTCAAGTCTTAGCGAACGCTTATTTTAAAGCAAATAGCTTTGCCAAAGCAGCTAAGATGTATGAGCGTTATTTTAGCGAAGGTGGGACAGATAGCTCGGCTCGTCAATATTTGATTCAATCCAAGTCTATGAGTGGTGATAATGCAGGTGCATTGAAAGATACGCGCGCTGAGATTCAAGCTGCTGAAAAAGCGGGTCGTGTTCCAAGCCAATCGACTTTAGAAGCATATGCGTACGCCGTGCAAAAATCTGACAAAGCTGCATACTTGGCCACTTTAGAAAAATTGGTCATGCACTACGGCAAAAAAGAGTACTGGGTTAATTTGCTCAATAGTGTAGAACGTAAGCCAGAGTTCTCTTCACGTTTGTCTATGGATTTGTATCGTTTGAAATTAGCTGTTGGCCAGATTTCCAAAACAAGTGATTACATGGAAATGGCGCAAATGGCGATTCAAGACGGCAATGCTGGTGAAGCGCAAAAAATTATTGATCAGGGCTACAAAGCAGGTGCTTTGGGCACTGGCACAGAAGCAGCGCGTCATGGCCGTTTGAAAGATTTGGCGGCGAAGCGTGTGGCGGAAGCTAAAGCAGGTTTAGCTGCTGCAGAATCCGCAGCGGAGAAGAGTGCTGATGGCACTGCTTTGGTGAATTTAGGTTTCTCATTGGCGACAGCAGGCGAGTACGATAAAGGTATTAGCTTGATGGAACAGGGCATTAAAAAAGGCAATTTGAAGTATGTTGACGATGCCGAGTTACATTTGGGTGTTGCTCAATTGCTGGCCGGCAAAAAGTCTGCAGGTGTTAAGACCTTGAAAAATGTTAAGGGCAAAGATGGTACTGCTGAGTTGGCACGTTTCTGGGTTATTTATGCGAGCCAATCAAAATAATTGATTTTGCTTGATACGAAAAAAGGCAGCTTTCGAGCTGCCTTTTTTATTTCTTACAGAGTTTTGTTGGTGTCAATTGACCTCAATTTATAACAATGAAGTTGGAAGCAATAAGAATTAACTTTGCTTCTTTGCTTTTTTGTTTGCAGCAAGAACAGTCTTGTTAGAGCTTGTTGTTACACCAGATTTTTTTATTTTGGATCGCTTATTCTGAACCTTAATTTTGTTGTTAGCTAGTTTTGTGTCTGACTTTGCGTTGAGTTTATTGGTGCGTTGTTTAGAAGCTTGTTTGGAACTTTGACTAGCTAAATGTAATACAAGTTTTTGTCCAGGTTTGATTTGATCTCGACTCAGGTCGTTCCACGCCTTAATATCAGCGATGCTGAGTTTGTGTCGTTTCGCGATACTTGCCAAGCTATCTTTTTTTCCTGCTTTGATCACCAACTTGCGTGTGTTGGGAACTACACGTTCTATCCGAAGTTGTGCATCCTCTGCAATCTCTTGTGGAATATCGGTTTCAGGTGATTTCGCAGTTTTTGGGACTAGAATCGTTGAGCCTGCTTTCACAACCATCTTTGCGGGAATCGCATTGACCTCTCTCACCACATCAGGCTTGTAACCAAAACGGTTTGCAAGTGATTCTACGCGTTCAGATTTGTTCACGCTGAGCGTGGTCCAAGAAGAGTACGCGCCTTTCCAAGACATAAAGTTACTTTCATACACACTGGCATTTTCAATCGGAAGAAGAATGCTGGTGTTGCCACCACCTGTGATAACCGGTCGATTAAATTGCGGGTTTAAGGCTTTGAATTCACTTAATGGTAGCTCGGCTAATTTTGCAGCCAAGTGAACGTCGATATCTTTTTCGTTTTTTACGCTAGTAAAATACGGTTCATTATCTAGTCTAGGAAGAACGACATTGAATTGTTCTGGATGTCCGATAATGTTTTTTACAGCCTGCAGTTTGGGTACATAGTTTTTTGTCTCGTTCGGCATTAAAGCCGATAGGCTATCGAAATCGATCGGTAGGCCCATTGCCTGTTGACGTTTGATTGCTCGTTGTACTGAACCCTCGCCCCAGTTGTAAGCTGCTAAGGCTAACTGCCAATCGCCAAACATATTGTATAGACGCTGTAAATAATCGAGTGCAGCCTCGGTCGAATCTAAAACGCCGCGACGGTCATCTTTAAAAATATTTTGGCGCAAATTAAAGTCGCGTCCGGTTGCTGGCATAAATTGCCACATGCCCGAGGCCTTGGCTGTTGAGATCGCATTCGGATTGAATGCCGATTCAATGAACGGGAGTAGCGCTAAATCGGTCGGCATGCCGCGCTTATCTAAGGCGTCAACCACATGATATAAATAGCGCGAGCCACGTTGAATGATTCGTAATAAATAATCGATGCGTGAACTGTACCAATTGGTTTGGTAGGTTACCAAGTGATTATCTAGATTGGGAATCGCGTAACCATGCCGAATCCGGTTCCATAAATCTGATTCGGTAAAATTCAGGATTTCATTGCCATTCGATTTTTCTTCATCATTGCTATTGTCGGCATCAACTGGTGACTCAACTTTTTGTTCTGTTAATTTTTTAGAGAGTTTGAGTAAGCCATCTGTACTTGCTGCAGATGATGTTGGAAATTGGCACAGTAATGCAAAGCTGGAGCAGTAAAGACAGTAAATAAATCGTTTCATAAAGACGAGAATCGATACAATCGACTGTGAGATGAGTAACAGCGAAGTGTACGCAACGCTGCAATTGACGGTCAAGCGAAATTGCGGAAAAGTGCTGAGAAATCGCAGAGAATCCTTGATTTTCTGATAGATTCAATGGCAGACAATTAAGTTGTTTCTGTTAGGAAAATTCAAGTTCACTGATCGGCTGATTTTATCAATACGGAACTTGTCGTCATTTTATTGCTCTGTATATTGCTTTGTATCCGCGGATAATCCTGTATCAACAACGATGAATAACATTTGAGAGAGAAAAATGAAGAGAACAAATAATTTAAAAATGGATTTCATGACCATACTGGCTCTTGGCGCTTGTAGCTTGAACGTGCATGCAGATACCTTATTCGTAAAAGCGAATGGCTACACCTTGAACCACAAGCAGCAATTGCAAAGATTTGAGGCGATGTTAGTGGATGATGCAGGTAAGGTTGTTGCTACAGGTACGCAGTCGAATTTGCAAAAGAAAATGCCTAAGGCAAAGCTAGTTGATCTGGCTGGCAAGACTGTATTACCTGGTTTAATTGATGCACATGGACATGTGTTTAATTTAGGCGTCGCTGAAAGCCAATTGAGTCTACGTGCCACAAATAATTTAACTGAAGCATTAAGCGCGATTGCGCAATATGCGAAACGCGCAACGCAGCAACAATGGATTTTAGGTGGTGAGTGGAATCAAGCCATTTGGAAACTTGATCGTTTCCCAACCGCCAAAGAACTTGATTCAGTTGTGGCCGATAGACCAGTGTGGTTGCGTCGAGTTGATGGCCACGCCGGTTGGGCAAACTCAAAGGCGCTTGCATTAGCAGGTATTACCAAAGCGACGCCTGATCCAGCTGGCGGAAAAATTGAGCGGGATGCGAATGGAGATGCTTCTGGAATTTTAGTTGATTCAGCAATGGATATTCTTGAGAAAGTGATTCCTCCGCAAAATGATACCGAGTTAAGAATTGCCTTGGATGCCGCTTTAAAGCAATTGCGTAGCGTTGGGCTAACGACGGTGCATGATGCGGGTGTTGATGCGCAGTCGGATAAGCTATTTCGCGAGTACGCTACACAAGGAAAGTTGACGACGCGTGTGTACGGCATGATTGGTGGCGTCGATCAATTTTTTGATACTGTTTCTGCCGCTGGTCCAGTAAGAAGTTTGGCAGATGATCGTTATGCATTGCGTGCAGTGAAGTTGTATTCGGATGGTGCATTGGGTAGTCGTGGCGCGGCTTTGTTGGCGCCATACAGCGATGCTCCACATACCAAAGGACTTTTATTTGTGCAGGATCAGCAAATGCAAGCCATGGTGCGTAAGGCCGCCGAGAAAGGTTATCAAGTGAATGTACATGCGATCGGCGATGCAGGTAACCGCCAAGTGATTGATGCCTTGGCTACACTTCCTAAACAGTATGGAGCAGAGACTTTGCGACATCGCATCGAACATGCCCAAGTATTAGAGCCTAGCGACATCCCTCGCGTAGCAAAAGCAAAATTGATCCCATCGATGCAACCAACTCATGCCACATCGGATATGAATATGGCTGAAGACCGCGTTGGTAAAGATAGAATCAAAGGTGCGTATGCATGGCGCACTTTCTTGAAACAAGGTTCGAAAATTCCTTGTGGCTCTGATTTTCCTATCGAAAGTCCTAATCCGTTTTGGGGAATTTATGCCGCAGTGACACGCCAAGATCATCAGCAAATGCCGGTTAATGGTTGGTATGCAGAACAAGCGATGACGGTACAAGAGGCTTTCCGTTGCTTTACGCTTGATGCGGCTTATGCTGGACATCAAGAAAAAACACTCGGTAGTTTGGAAAAAGGGAAGTGGGCTGATTTTATTGTGATCGACCAAGATATTTTTACTATTCCAAGCAAAGACATTTACAAGACTGTCGTGCTACAAACTTGGCAGGCAGGTAAGCAAGTCTATGCAAAATAAGTACGGCTGAATTCTTGATTGAAAACGCACTGCAGAGATTTTTTTTGCAGTGCGTTTTTTATGCGCAGTGAATGAATAGATCGATAGTCGCTCATTGATTGATTACCCATGGTGCGCACGTGGCTTGTTCTAGCTTAGACTTATTTGTTCAGAAAAGATGAGTTCAATTTAAGTGAAATTGAAGCGAAGCAAGGTGTGCATAGACGCCACCATGTGCGATCAACTCCGCATGATTTCCAGTTTCGACGATTTGACCATGCTCTAACACGATGATCTTATCGGCACGTTTTACGGTCGCTAAGCGATGTGCAATGATTAAGGTGGTTCGCCCTAGCATCGCGGTTTCTAAGGCTTGTTGAACTAGTCGTTCAGATTCTGCATCGAGCGCGCTGGTAGCCTCATCCAATAGCATGAGTCGAGGATTTTTTAAGATGGCTCGAGCGATCGCAATGCGCTGTTTTTGACCGCCAGATAAACGTACCCCACGCTCACCTAAGAACGATTGATAGCCTTCTGGTAGGCGTTCAATAAATTCGTGGGCCGCCGCCATTTTTGCAGCTTGCATTACTTCTTCGTCACTGGCATTGACGCGTCCATAGCGTATATTCTCCAAGGCATTTGCTGAGAAAATCACAGTGTCTTGCGGCACGATACCAATCGCATCGCGTAACTGATGTAAATCTAAGTCCTTAATATTGACGCCATCGATACAGATGCGTCCTTGTTGTGGATCGTAGAAGCGTAACAAAAGTTGAAACAGCGTGGTTTTCCCCGCGCCTGATGCACCAACCAGAGCGATAGTTTCACCCGCTTTGATAGATAAATGAATGTTTGCCAGGGCTGCAGTGTCTTGCCGAGATGGGTAATGAAAAGTGACTTGTTCAAATTCGACTGCAGCACCATGATGTACTTGTGATTTTGCTGCACTTGGTAACCGAAGTGGTAGTGATGGATTGGTAATCGGTGATTGCACCGACATTAATTCGATTAGTCGTTCTGTTGCACCTGCGGCGCGTTGGGCTTCTCCCATCACTTCAGATAAAGCACCAATGGCGCCCGCAACTATGGATGCATACAAAATAAATTGACCTAATTTGCCACCGCTCATTTCACCTTGCATGACCGAGTGCGCACCTAGCCAAAGAACGAATACGATCGCGCCAAAGATCAATAAGATGGCGATCATCGTGAGTAAGGAGCGAGCCCGAATACGTCGCATTGCTGTGGTAAATGCGTGTTCAACTGAATCCGCAAAACGTTGCGCCTCAATACGCTCATGTGTATAGGCTTGCACCGTTGGCATCGCATTTAGAATTTCACCAGCCACGGCAGAGGCATCAGCTATACGGTCTTGTGAGTCTCGCGATAGTTGTCGAACCCGCCGCCCAAATAAGATAATAGGTGCAATCACTAAGATCAACATCACGATGATGATCGATGACAGCATTGGGCTGGTGATGAATAGCATCACCAAACCGCCAACAAAAAGTAAAAGATTACGCAGCGCTAGGCTGATACTTGTTCCTACTACCGCTTGAATCAAAGTGGTGTCGGTTGTTAAGCGAGATAAGACCTCGCCAGTTTGTGTAGTCTCAAAAAACTCTGGACTTTGTGTGACGACATGGGCATAAACAGCATTACGAATATCGGCGGTCACGCGTTCGCCTATCCATGACACCATATAAAACCGGGCTGCTGTCGCAATCCCTAATATTACGGCAACACCGAATAGCGCCAAAAAAGTCAGGTTGACATGTTCAATGCCTTGTGTACCACCATCGCCTATTTTGCTAAAGCCCAAGTCGATCATTTGACGGAAAGCATAAGGAATTGCGAGTGTCGCCCCCGCCGCAATTACTAGCGCGATTGCAGCTAGTATGAATTGTTGCCGATAAGGGCGAAGAAAAGGCAATAAGCCACGCAGTGTGGCGATGCTGCTCTTTTTGCTTGAATCTGAACTTGTACTAGGTAAGGGAGTTGACATGATCGTTGCTTTCGGGGATATCCGCATATTGTGGCAGCTTTTTAAATAATGCGTGAAACGATCGTTTTACAATTCTTAACATTGTTGTCAACATAGATGCAGTTGCGGCGTTATTGGTTTTACTTTCATTACATTTCTACACATCATGTCGTTCATTTCCCAAATTTCACACCTGAATTCGCACCTGAAAAATATTTTCATTATCGTCTTGCTAGGTCTTAGTTTGAGTGCTTGTCAATCGACTATGCGACAAATTAAGGATTGTAAGCAAGGTGACTGGAACTTGATTGGCAATAAAGACGGTCTAAAAGGACTACCTGCAAATTTCGAAGAACGTCGTTCGTTTTGTGCAGGCGTTGATGGCGACAAAATTAAGGCGGAGTCAGCCAGTTTTTATCAAGCAGGTTGGGTGAGTGGTAACACACAATTTTGGCAAAAATTGGGGGAAGCTGATGGGCGTTTTCCTAGACCAGCGACGTATTATCAAACGCAAATTCAGTCTGAGCCTGTGACAGAAAATAAAACTCCACTGAACCCAGATGCTTATCATATGGGGTGGCGCCAAGGAAATGCCGATTACTGGAGTGCTCTTGGTGATCAAGATGGGGTTGCGGGTTTGCCAGCATCAATCGAAGCGCAACGACTAGCAAATGCAGGTGATATTCCATTTAACTCCACCGCATTTCAGAGCGGATGGGCACGTGGCAATCAAGCTTATTGGACGCGCTTAGGCTATGAAGATGCACGCCAAGGCGTGAGCGATAAGATGCTGCAACAGCATGCAAAAGCGGCAGAAGAGCGGCTAGTATTGATCCGCCGCGATGCATACCAACTTGCTTGGGATACTGAAATTGTTGAGTATTGGAAGCGCACCGCATGGGAAGATGCAACTAATGCTTGGGATCGATATATGCGTCGTGTTGATGCAAAAAGGCGGGATATTAAATTTGTCGAGGAGGCCTACCAAGCGATGTGGGAAAGTCGTTTGCAAGCGTATTGGCGTGACGCTGGCAAGGATGACGGTTTCGGCAAACCACAAAGAATTGACGAACGTATCGCCAATGCTCGTAAAGACAAAGTGTTTGTGATTGAACAGAGCAGGGATCTTTATCTGCAGGCATGGAACGTTGAAAATATGCGTTATTGTAGTCCTGAGAATGCGTTTTCTTTTGGTCGCCAATCACAGTATTTCGAAGTAAGTGTTTGTCATATGACGCTACAGGCCAGAGTCAAGCACGCCTATGGGAATGGACAAAAATATGAAATCACTTGGCGTGAAAAAGAGCGCGTAGAGCGCGATATTCGTTACGCACTTGATCGACGTAATGATGCTGATTATCGAATTCGTCAGCTTGATAAAGATTCTCGCAAAGACCAAGACATCATTAAAAATAGTAAAGATCAAAATGTGGTGAAAGAAGCAAGTAATCGTGAAAAGCGGAGAGACCAAGAACGTCACGATATTCGACGTTCGATTCGCGACCTTAATCGTAGTTTAGATGACTTAGAATCTTGGCGTTTCCGCCATGAGGAACGTTTGGATCAACTACAACGTAGCATTTGATCCGAGTATTCAAGAAAAAAAGGGACGCAAATTTTGCGTCCCTTTTTTGTGATGAGAGCATTGAATGCTGATTCAACGCATGTCGCTCTGAGTAATTATTTGGCTTTACCTAAATGTTGTAGGAAGAAGCTCTCATACTTCTTATGCCATGCTTTCGGTTTGACGGCGCCGCCCATGCCGTGTTCGCCATCTGGATCGAGGAACAAATCAACTAGACTCTCTTTACCATTTTCCAGTAGCGCACGATAAACATTGACTGTGTCTTGATATAAGACATTTGGATCTAGCATGCCATGTACCAGCATCAACGGTTTTTTCAAGCCGACGGTGAGTGGCAATAAAGAGTAGCGACGCAAGTTGGGTTTGCTACGATCAACTTTACCGATGGTGCGACCACTGTACCAACTATTGTAGTTTTCCCACTCGGTTGGCCCCGCGCCTGCGATGCCAGCTGCGAAAACATCTGGGCTAGTGTACATCGTGTATTGAGTTTGAAAGCCACCAAAACTCCAGCCGTTTAAGCCTATACGTTTGCCATCAACGCCCAATTTCTTTTGCATGTATTTCGCCAAATCTTCGAGGTCTTCGGTTTGCGGTTTGCCGACTTGTTCCCAATTCGCACCACTAAATCGACGACCATAGTTGGAGTGGCCACGTGGATCAACCGCGACCGTGACATAACCATGTTTTGCTGCCATGTACATGCCAAATAAATAGGCCGTGGGTTGGAAGCTATCTGTTTCAATGATGTGACGATCACCGAGTGGTCCGCCATAGGTGTAGACGATAGCTGGACGGTTGTCGCTAATACTCCAATTTTGCGGTTTGAATACGTAGGCTTCTATTTTGTCACCGTGACGATTGGTAAAGTTGAAGCGCTCAGGTTGTAGTAGATGTACGGCATTCCACTGCGGATCATGGCTGTCGGTTAAGGTTTTAATGCTTGCCTTGTTGCTCGTCAGATCAAACAATTTTAACTCTGGACGTTTAGACCATTGACCAGCAACGCTGGCGAGACGTTGCGCATTTTCTGCCACAGTTGTGGTACGGTGAAAATCACCTTGCTCACCAAGTGCCGTCATTTCACCCGTCGCCAAACTGACTCTGAACACATTCATTGCTGCGAAATCGTCGCGGTTCGCCAGCACAAACATTTCTTTGCTATCGGCAGTAAAACTTAAGATTCTATGTGCTTCAAAATTACCTTTTAAAATGGGTGTGGCGCTACCGTTATTGGTGTCAATCACATACGGTTGACGGAAGCCAAGCTCATCCAACACGGCAATCAATTGCTTACCATCTGGCGTAAATTGCGGAGACACGACATCAACAACTTCATGACCAACATTGCCACGGCGTTCGAATACGACTTTGGGTTTTGAATTGTCTGCGGTGTTGCCATGATAGATGCGTAATAATTCTTTTTCTCTTTCCCAAGTTGAAAAGGTGTATTGACTGCCGTCTTTTGAAAATGCGACACGGCTCATTTCAAACCAAACATCACCACCATCGTTTGTGAATACGGGGCTGGGTTGACGCATCGACTCATCGCTGACCTTACGAATGTAGAGCGCGCTCGCTGGTACGTTGCGCTTGTCGTCGGATACTTCGCGATTCACTTTTTTTGCAGTTGCGAATCGATCGTTGTAATTCATGATTTCAACCTGACGGCTAGGTGGTGTTCTACCCGGTTCGCCGATCGAAGCATTTGCCATGATCGCCATCCACTGTTTGTCTTCACTTAAAATTGTGCTGTTGAGGCTGTATTTCTTTTCAGCGTCATCGGCGTGAATTAATTCAGGATTGAGCTGACGCAGTTTGCCCTGATTGAAGTGCGCTTCATAGATGCGTCGTTCATCCATGTACAAGTAACCACTGTCATCTGCGGTATAGGCAACGATGCGTTCTACTTTATCTGTCTTGGTGAGGCGCTCTATTTGGCCTGACTGTGCTTGCAAACGGAATAGGTCGCCGCGATATTGAAAAATGAGTTCCTGCGCTTTGTTGGCCCAGATTAAGTTTTCTACACCCGGATATAGATCGGTATTTTTAAGCTTTTCTTTTGCAAGCTTTTTCTTTAACTCATCACGTAATTCCCATAGTTCTTTATCGACTTCGGTTTTTTTTGCTTCGTCGAGTTTTGCAGTCTTATTTTCCTGCTTATTGTCTTGCTTCACTTCGTTCGACTCTTTCTTATCCGAACTAACATCGCTAGCTTTGTTGGCTTTCATTGCCGCCATTGCGAGTTTTTCTTTCGCTGCTTCGGCGTCTTTTTCTGCTTTCTTAGCTGCGTCGCGCGCTTTTTTGTCTGCTAACTCACGTTTTATTTCTTCGATGGCAGCGCGCTCCCATTGCAATAAATCGACTTTCTCGCCGCGCAAATAAGCGGCTTGTGCTTCAGCTTTTGCTTGCCGCTCATTTATTTCTTTTTCTTTTTGTAGCAATTTTTTCTCAAAGCGATCCCAATCTTCAGGCGCGTCATAATTTTTCATGACGGAAGGAGAGGTGATTCGCGTTGTCTTGCCCGTGCTTGCATCGTGCAAATACAAATCAGAACCTTCTTCACCATAGGGATTCCAGACATAAGCAAGAAATCGTGCATCATCGCTGAATTTCAATTGATTCGCTGTTTTTCCCATGTAAGACTTGCTGCGATACAGTTGTTCTAAACTGAGTTCAGACGCTTTGACTTTGGTGATTTTTGCGTCTGCAACTTTGGTATCCGCGTGGGCAATCATCGGCGTGCTTAGGCTTATCAAGCTGCTATAAATGAGACTTAGGCTGAGCGCGATCACTTTTTTCTTCATAGAATCCTCTCTTAGGTGTGAAATTTTTGTTGTGTTGTTTTGATATTGATTAGCTCACGCATTCTGCCACGGACAAAATGCATCAACTTTAGAATCAATAGACTTTATTTGAAGGAGTAAGTTCCAATCAATCTCTCTGTGGATGTGGGACAGATAGCTTAATCCTGAACAGTTAATTGGCGTGTGGCGGAAATGGTCAAGAATTTTTTGTGGTTATTCTAAATTCATTTCACCAAACAGAATTGCTAGAACATTATTGCTGCGTACAGTAGAATTTTGACTTCATTTTGCGAACGACCTTGATGTTTGAATTATCAACGGTCAAACGTGGTTTTTACTATCTTAATTACAGAAAGCGTTTATGCCAGGTGCTAGCCTTTTAACCTTACTCGACGATATCGCGACCGTTCTAGATGACGTCGCATTGATGACCAAAGTTGCAGCGAAGAAAACCGCAGGCGTACTCGGTGATGACCTTGCGCTCAATGCAGAGCAGGTCAGTGGCGTACGCGCAGATCGCGAGTTGCCGGTGGTGTGGGCGGTGGCAAAGGGATCATTGATGAATAAGGTGATTCTGGTTCCACTCGCTTTGCTGTTAAGCGCATTAGCCCCGTGGTCGATCACACCCTTGCTAATGATTGGTGGTGCCTATTTATGCTTTGAAGGTGTCGAGAAATTAGCGCATAAATTTCTACACAATGAGGCGGAAGATGAAGCTCATCATCGTGAATTGATCGATGCAATTAGCCATGAAGAAGTAGATATGGTGAAGTTTGAAAAAGATAAGATCAAAGGCGCGATTCGGACTGATTTTGTTCTCAGCGGTGAGATTATTATCATTACCTTGGGCACCGTCGCCGCTTCTTTATTTACCACACGCGTTGCTGTCTTGGTTGGCGTTAGTTTAATTATGACTGTTGGTGTATATGGCTTTGTTGCTTTGATTGTCAAATTGGACGACATGGGATTTTACCTGCAACGCAATCAAGATCCATCTTGGTTGCGCCGCGTTCAGCGTCAACTTGGTAATGGCTTGGTCGCTTTCGCGCCACGCTTAATGAAGGCATTAACCGTGATTGGTACAGCAGCGATGTTTTTGGTTGGTGGCGGTATTCTCTCACATGGTGTGCATGCTGTGAGTGAGTTCTCTACGCAAGTTGCACAAAGTGCTGGCACGATTGCTTGGGTTGGCGCTGTATTGCAAGCCATTGTGCCGAGTTTGATTGATGCCGTGTTTGGTATGATTGCAGGTGCATTTGTGTTGTTGGGTGTCACAGGTTTTCAACGCGTATTCAAAAAGAAAACCTAATACGCTTAGAAATAACTCAGAAGGCGGAGGGTGTTGGCACCTACCGCCTTTTTTATTGCGGGATAATCGTATTTCATTAAATGTTTATCGTCGTTTGTCGCATGTGCGTTTGTATTGGTAGTTAAATCAAATACAGTACGTTTATTGTGAATTTTCGAATGAAGACACCTAACCCGACGTTTTAACAGGAGATAAAATGATAGGTATCGAGCTGAATCAGGTAGAGAAAACTTATAGCACAGTCAAAGCCGTGCATTCTTTGAGCTTTAAAGTAGAGCCTGGACAAATATTTGCTTTACTCGGTCCAAATGGCGCAGGTAAATCTTCCTTAATCCGGATGCTGGTCGGTCTAACGATGGCTGACGCGGGCGAGATTCGAATTTTTTCGAGTGGCCAACAAATCCCGAAAATCCCAGAAACCAGTTTCGGTTACCTACCAGAAGATCGTGGCTTATATCCCGATAAAACGGTAACGGAAAATTTAAGCTACATCGGCAAATTACGCGGATTAAGTAAAGAACAGATTCAAGAACAATTGGCGATCTGGTTACCGCGTTTCGACTTAATGGATAAGGTAAAAGATAACCTGAGTAAATTATCTAAGGGTAATCAGCAGAAGGTACAGTTGATTAGCTGCTTGATCCATCGTCCACAATTATTGATTTTGGATGAACCATTTTCTGGTTTAGATCCAATTAATCAAGAACATGTTCTAAGTATCCTAAATGAACTTAAGCAAAGCGGAACGACGATTTTGTTAAGTGCACATCAAATGGCTTTGGTGGAGCGCTTAGCTGACGCGATGCTGTTATTAAATAAGGGGCAGCAGGTTGCCTTGGGTAGCTTGAGTGAAGTAATTGCACAGCTAAGCCCAGAAAAATTTTATCAACTGAGTTTTGCATCGGCAGTCGCCAGCGATGCGATTGAGGCATGCCCAGCTGTGAAGAAAGTCGAAGTCAAATCAGCGACACAATTCGTGGTGCAATTGCATGAAGGTGCGAGTGTGAATCAGTTACTACAACAGGTGATGGCGCTTGGTGAGTTAGTTGATTTTGGTCGTATTCAACCTAGCCTGCATGATCTGTATTTAACTGCAGTGCAAAATCATAATGGACAACAAGTGGCATCAGCGACGATGAATGAGGAAACTACAATATGAATACTTGGAATATTGCGGTGTTTGAATTCAAACGCTATTTCAAATGGAAGCAAGAAATTATTTCTATCGCCTTATTGTTAGTCGGCATGGGCTTTTCTTTTGTCTGGCCGCATGTCAAAGGTTTATTGGATAAAGATTATCAAGTTGCGGTGATTGGTGTCAGTCCTTTGCCGAAACTTGAAGGCTTTCAATTTAGTGAAGTTAGTCCGACTACCCGTGAAGAAGTGTTAAAGAATGTTGGTGAAACTTGGCATGCGGTGATTGAGATTGAAGATGCGCAAGTCAAATTAACTTTAAAAGAAAAGGCGAGTTGGCAAGCGAAGTTGAAATCGAATTTACAAAGCTGGCAGCAAGAACGACAAATTGCACAATTGCCTTTAAGTGCAGAACAGCGACAACAAATTACTCAGTTGCCAGAGATAAAAACGGTGATGTTGAAACCAGAGAAGGATGATAAAGATGAGAAAGGACGTACGGTTTTAAGTGGTGCCGTATTATTCCTTTTGATGATGGGAATTTTTTCTGGCTTTGGTTATTTATTCACAGGAATCACCAGCGAGAAACAAAATCGCGTTACCGAACAGTTACTGACTTTGATCACGCCATCGCAATGGATACAAGGAAAAATTCTTGGCATCTCTTTGTTTTGTCTAAAAACGATGCTCACTTATGGCTTGATTTTCTTCGCCTTTATTCAAGGTGCTGCCGTGATAGCAGGTAAGCCGGATATCAGCCTTCCTGTAACTGCGTTTCAGTTGTTTAGTACGCTCTTGTTTGTGATTTTGGGCTTGTTATTGGTGAACAGTTTTATGGCTGCATTTGCTGCGACGATTGATGATCCAAATCACTCAAGTCGAAGCATTATGATGTTCTTACCCGCTTTGCCAGTTGGTTTAGCATATAGCGGTATCGATAATGCAGAAGGAATGATGATGCAAGTGTTGAGTGTCTTTCCATTGACTTCATTTGCGGCGATGCCTTTGCGTATGGCACATACGGATGTTCCAATGTGGCAGTGGGGTTTATCAGTTGCTTTGTTGCTTGCTTGTTTGTGGTGGTTTAAGTCGGCTGCGACGCGCGTGTTTACCTTGGGTATTCGCATGTACGGAAAAGAACCGAGTTGGAAGCAATTGTTGGAGACTTTCTTGTTTCCGGTGAAACACCATTAGCATGATGCATTAAAAAAAATATTGCCTTATGCTGGATAAAAAAATGGCTGCAGATTGAACTGCAGCCATTTTTTTTGAATTGTTTGTGACAAATTTTATTAATTAAGCTTTGTCTTTGCGCAAAAATTCTTGATCAATTCGTTTCACTGCATTTTGTAAAAAAGCGATGCATGCATGAAAAAATTGTGGATTTATTTTCTCGAAAGTGTCGGTAGGTTTATGGTAATCCGCATGATCTTCAACACCGAAGTAGAGATGCGGAATACCTGCTTTAAAAAACGCGTAATGATCAGATTGTGAGGTCCAGTCATTGCTGCCTTGCTCAGGGCGATCGTGATCAAACAGTACCTTGATGTCGCTGCTAGTATTTAGATTTTCTAATAGTGGTTTGAAGTTTGGATTGTGGTAAGTGCCACTGATAAATAATTCCTTCTTATCACCACGCGCAATCATGTCGAAGTTAAGATTGGCCGCAATGTTTTGGCGCGGAATTGGTCCTTGCTTGACGAAGGCATGCGCACCCAATAAGCCGCGTTCTTCACCATCAAAAAACGCATAGACAATATGATGTCGGGTCGCGCTGTCTTTCAAGCTTTCAGCAACGGCTAACACGCCTGCAACGCCCGAGGCATTGTCATCTGCACCGAAGTAGATTTTGTTATTGTTGACACCAATATGGTCATAGTGGGCGGATACCACCAGATATTTGGCAGCAGGATTCTCTTTTGCATGCTGGCACGCCAAGATATTGTGTCCTTGTGATGCTTGCTTTAAACCGCTCACTTTGAATTCATGTACATAAGTTTCGCCGCAAGGTTTTAACCCTAGTTCAGAGATGCGTTTAAGTATGTATTCGCGCGCCAAGGCATTGCCAGTGCTACCGATTTCTCGTCCTTGCATCGCCTCACTTGCGAGATACTGCACATCTTGCATGACTTGAGATTGTTTTGATTGTGCCAAGCTGGCATTGCTACCTAGCAGGGCGATCAGACTAAGGGCAACGCGAACAGATGAAAATGTATGCATAACTAGAATGAATGTATAAAAATAACTTAGTCAGACAAAGTGTATTTAAGTTCCTGACCCATAGAAAAAGCCTGCGAGCTTGTTCAACTCGCAGGCTTGATTCAATCCACAATCTAAAACAATTAGGCGAAATTTGCTGCCGCAAAATCCCAGTTTGCTAATGCCCAGAATGCTTCCAAATATTTTGGACGTGCATTGCGGTAATCGATGTAGTAAGCATGTTCCCACAAATCGCAAGTAATCAAAGGCTTGTCGGTAGTTGTTAATGGCGTTGCTGCATTGGATGTGTTGACGATATCCAAAGTGCCGTCCGCTTTCTTGACCAACCAAGTCCAGCTAGAACCAAAGTTACCAACGCAAGATTTTGTGAAGGCTTCTTTAAACGCATCAAATGAACCCCATTTCGCGTTGATTGCATCTGCTAATGCGCCACTTGGAGCACCACCGCCGTTTGGTTTTAAACCATTCCAATAGAAAGTATGGTTCCAAATTTGCGCTGCGTTATTGAATACACCGCCAGAAGACTTTTGTACGATTTCTTCTAATGTGGAATTTTCAAACTCGGTACCTTTGATCAGGTTGTTCAAATTGGTCACATAAGTTTGATGGTGCTTACCATAATGGTATTCCAGAGTTTCTTGAGAAATGTGTGGAGCCAAAGCGTCGATGGCGTATGGTAAAGCTGGCAAAGTATGTTCCATGGCAGTTCCTTTTTGGTTAGTCGAAATGATGCAAAAAAATGATGTGAAAAATTAGTGCAAGGTCTGCTTTTTATTCTAAAAGCAGCAAGCTCCAAAAGCAGCATTGTAAGCTTTTGTCTGATTGCTTGCAGCTACTCGTTTGATTTCGGTTTTTTTATTGCGAGTTTCTTTTTTGTATTGATAGCAGCAATTTGAAGTTCGCTGCTATCTGCTGCGGTGTGTAAGCTTAAGAAATCGCCAGCTTGAATTTGCTGAGCACTACGAATGACTTGACCATCGGCTTGCTGCAAAATGACATAACCACGTTCCAAGGTGCGCTGCGGATTGAGCATTTCTAGTTTGTCTTGTAGGTTGCTCAATTGAGCCTGCTGTCTTTGTAGTCGGTGCCGCATCGTGGTGCGCATTTGCATTTGTTGATACGTCAATCTGTTCTGAAACGCTTGTGTATTTGGGCGTTGTTGTGCCAGCCTTTTTTCCAAGTGTAATAATCGATTTTGAGCCGTTTGAATAGGCTTGAACACGGCAAACCGCAAACTTTGCGCACAATGCTGAATTTGTTGACGTTTTGATGTCAATGTCGCATTTGGGTTTTGTAAGCGTTGACTCAACCAGTCTAGATTTTGCGCATGATAATCAAGTTGACGACGCATTTGTCGCTGCATGCTTGATTGCGATTGCGCCAAGATCGCTAGCCAATCGGCACGCGGTCGTGCTGCCATTTCCGCCGCCGCAGTTGGCGTTGGAGCGCGTAAATCGGCGACAAAATCAGCGATGGTAAAGTCGGTTTCATGACCAACGCCACAAATGATAGGCAGTGTGCAATGGGCGATGGTGCGTGCCAAAATCTCTTCGTTGAAGGCCCATAAATCTTCAATACTACCTCCACCGCGACATACTATTAAAAGCTCGCATCGGTTCTCGGCTTCAGCTAGCGCAATCATTTGGGCAATTTTTGCAGCTGCACCTTCACCTTGTACCGGGCAAGGATAAATAACGACTTCAATATGAGAAACTCGCCTTTGCAGGGCGGTCAGCACATCGCGTAATGCCGCAGCATTGGGGCTGGTAACGATGCCGATCCGACGCACAAAATTGGGGATTGCCTTTTTTCGCTCTTGGTCGAATAAACCTTCGGCAGCCAACTTCGCTTTGAGTTGTAAAAATGCCTCGTATAAATTACCAACGCCAGCACGCCTGATGGCTTCGACGTTAATTTGATAGTCACCGCGCGGCGCGTATAGACCAGCCAAGGCTCTGACTTCTACTTTATCGCCTTCACGTGGCATGAAATTGGCATATTGCGCTCTGCCACGAAACATCACCGCGCGTACTTGCGCCGCACTGTCTTTCAATGTGAAATACCAATGACCAGAAGCAGCGCGGGTAAAGTTAGAAATTTCGCCGGAAACCCACGTCAATGCGAAGTTTCGCTCCAATAGTTGCGCTACTGCTTGGTTTAAGGCCGAAACTGTAATAACAGACTCGGATTTTTGTGGGTTTTGCGATGAAAATGTTGATGCCATAAGCCTTATGCTGAGAAAGCTGTCCACAGATTTGAAAAAGAAGGCGCAAGCATGTCATGTGCGATCTTTACTGTCAAAAAAATTTTAGATGACGCTTGTAAGTCTTTGAATTTAAAATGATTAATTACTTTAACTTTAAGCTTCAAATGTTTTATTTCTAGAATTTATTAAGAAGTTTTGATTCGTATAAGAAAATTTTTTGTGCTTATGCACAAATTTATCCACAGGAAAATTCTTGTCTTTTGAAAAGAGTTCCATGTGGCAACAATATGTCTTATTGCCTTTTTTTGCAGCAGGGTAATAAAATTCTATAAAATCAGTGACTTACTATCATGTGCCCGGCTTGTTCACAAAGATATCCACATTTTGTGTGTAGAACTTTTGCTTTATCCACTAAATTTGGGCTAAATATTCAAAATAAATAGCTAAAAATATCATCAAATTGCGGATAGTTTCTTTTGAATACTGTTTGCTCAAAATTTTTGCAGAGATATTTAATTCATATAAATCAATGATTTAGCTTGATGTGAAGTGCTTGTTCACAAAGTTTTCCACAGTTTGTGTGCAGAACTTCGATCCTTGTTAAGAACTTTTATTTGTTCAACGATTTAGCAGCGAATTGCTGATTTATCGCTACTGCTCAATTTAGAAGCGCCTAATTAAATTCTTTTTGAATCAATAGCTTAGTATTTAGCCCAAAGGATATCCACAATCTTGCGCACAGTTTCTGTGAATAAGCTTGAGCTTAATTATTTGATTAGTGATTAAATTATGAGATGCGCACAAGTTGAATGTAACAAAAAATAATCCTGTGCATCTACTTGCCCAGCGTCGAACAACACGATACATTGCGGGCTAAGTATTTCTTCGTCATTACCAAGACTTAATTAGATTTTCTCGCAAGGAGTTTCATTTGTTCGCAATCATTCAGGCGGCTGGTTGGCCGATCTATTTTTTATTAGTGGCATCGATTGTCGCATTAGCTTTGATTATTGAGCGTAGCTTGTCTTTAAGAAGACAAAGGATTTTGCCTAAGACACTGCTAGAGGAAGTAATTAGGGTTTATCAAAGTGGAAAAATCAAACAAGAAGTGATTGATCAGCTTGCGATCAATTCGCCACTTGGTCGTGTGTTAGCCGCTGGTTTGCGTAATGTGCATGCGCCGCGCGAAGTCATGAAGGAATCGATTGAAGAAGCGGGTAGCGCAGTAGCGCACGATCTTGAGAAGTTCTTAACTACACTAGGTACCATTGCCTCACTAGCACCATTGATGGGTTTGTTCGGCACAGTTGTTGGTATGATCGAAATTTTTGGTTCGCAAAACGCTACTGGTGCGAATCCTGCTCAATTAGCACACGGTATCTCCGTCGCTTTATACAACACGGGCTTTGGTATTTTTATCGCGATGCCAGCCTTACTCTTTTATCGCCATTTCCGTGCATTGATTGATGGATTTGTGATTGAAATGGAGCAGCAAGCAGTGAAGTTTGTTGATATCGTCCACAGCACGAGAAAGTAGTCGTATGAATTTTCGTAAAGGACGGGGCAAAGAAGATCCAGAAATTAATTTGATTCCCTTTATCGACGTTTTGTTGGTGATTTTGATTTTTTTGATGGTGACGACCACGTATAGTCGTTTTACCGAATTGCAAATCACATTGCCGACAGCCGATGCAGAAAAAGCAGAAGATAAACCAAGTCAAATTGAAATTGGGATTGACGCGCAAGGTCGCTATAAAATTAATAGCGAAGTTGTTAGCTTTTTAGATGCGGCAACGCTGGCAAATGATTTAAAAAAGGCTGCAGATAGTTTAAATGCGGGAAAAGCCAATCCGATTGATCCCGTTGTTATTATTAACGCGGATCGTGCAAGCAGTCACCAATCAGTGATTGATGTTTTAGAAGCAGCGCGAATTGCCGGATTATCGAAAGTTACTTTCGCCGCGCAAGCAACAGCAAACGCAAAATAAGCCAGTTGCTGTAAGTTACATAAGATGTTTCAAGTAGAGAGAGTGATTCACTCTCTCTTTTTCATTGATCTGCACACTTTAAGTAAGGAGAAGTCGCTTGCGCGCCCAACTAGAGTCGTTTCTGATGAAGACGTGGATGAAACGCGGCATTGTCGCAGTGTTACTTTGGCCTATCTCTGCGTTGTTCGGAATCATTTTATATTGCCGATTTTGCTTGCGTTCACTTGGATTGGTTTCATCAACAAAGTTGTCGGTGCCAGTGATCGTGGTAGGGAATATTTTTATCGGCGGAACTGGTAAAACGCCAATGGTGATTTGGTTGGTGAATGCTTTACGCCGAGCTGGTTGGACACCTGGAGTGATTTCGCGCGGCTATGGCGTGAACGTCGAACAAATTCAAGAGGTGCTCGCAGACTCTTCCGCTGCTGTAGTCGGCGACGAACCCTTGTTGATCGTACAGCGGACAGCTTGTCCTATGATGGTAGGACGACAAAGAGTTGCAAGTGCGCAGCGTTTGCTGGATAAATATCCTGAGGTCGATATCATTATTTCGGATGATGGTTTACAACATTATTCCTTGGCACGTGACATTGAAATCGCGATGTTTGATCAACGCGGTATTGGCAATGGATGGCTGTTGCCTGCCGGTCCACTACGTGAGCCAGCGCAAAGATCTCGTGATTTTACGGTTTTGAATTATGCTGGCACTGAGCCCGTTTTAGGCATCGGTGATCCGGTCACTTCGATGCGCTTACAAATTGGTGAGCTCATTCAATTACAGCGAGCCGAAATGCGCCAGTCTTTGTCCACAATTCGCGGAAAAAAAATACTTGCCGCCGCAGGGATAGGAAATCCTCAACGTTTTTTTGATAGCTTGAATGCGCAAGGCATCACGTTTCAGTCGATGCCTCTGGCTGATCATTTTGCGTTCACCCCAGAACTATTTCGGAATGAAGATGCGGAAATCATCCTTATCACAGAGAAGGATGCAGTAAAATGTCGGCAAATTGCGGAGTTACGAGAAGATCCGCGTATATGGTTGGTGCCAGTGACTGCTGAGCTTGATGTGGAATTTGAACACCAACTGCTGAACTTGATTTCGGAGAAAAAGTATGGACGCACGTCTGCTTGAAGTTCTAGTTTGTCCTTTATGTAAAGGTCCTTTAGTTTACGATAAAGCTGTACAAGAATTAATTTGTAAAGCAGATCGCTTAGCGTTTCCAATCCGTGATGGTATTCCTATCATGTGGGAAGATCAGGCACGTGTAATTCCTGTAGAACATCCATAATCAGATCATGAGTTTTATCGCCATTGTGCCAGCGCGTTTGGCATCTACACGTTTGCCAAATAAGCCGCTAGCTGATATCGCTGGTAAGCCTATGGTTGTGCGTACCGCTGAAAGAGCGTTGTTATCTGGCGCTACTCAAGTGGTGGTTGCTACCGATCATGCTGACATTGCCGCCGCCTGTCGTGAGCATGGTGTCGAGGTTCAAATGACACGTGCTGACCATCCTTCGGGCACAGATAGAATTGCCGAAGTAGCAGCTGCCTTGGGTCTGGCAGCAGATGCGGTGGTGGTGAACGTGCAAGGCGATGAGCCTTTGATCGATCCAGCACTGATTGCTGCAACTGCTGCTTTGGTGAATGCGCAGACGCCGATGGCAACTGCTGCGCACGCCATTCATACTGCGCAAGATTTATTTAATCCGAATGTTGTGAAGGTTGTGTTAGATAAATTCTCTCGCGCATTGTATTTTTCTCGTGCAACGATGCCGTGGGCGCGCGATGCATTTGCGCAGAATCAACAAGTTATCCCATCTGAATATCAAGCCTTGAGACATATTGGTTTGTATGCTTATCAAAATCAATTTTTACAAACCTATCCTACGTTATCGATGTCCCCTCTGGAGCAGATTGAAGCTTTAGAGCAATTGCGCGTGCTCTGGAATGGCATTGCAATTGCGGTGCATGTGACTGAGCACAGTCCGGTGGCTGGAGTAGATACGCTTGAGGATTTACAACGCATCAGAACTTTTTTTTGAGCTTGTTATAAAAAACCATGTGCTAGTGGTGCGAAAGCGTTTCAAGCGGAAAAAACTGTGGTAAATTTCGTAAAGAACAAAATAAATGACGGTGAGTTCTCCTCACCGCTAAAAATAAATATCAAGCTTGATTCAAAAAATTATTAAGTTTTGCAAATTGCGATTTGCAGGACTGACAGAATATTAAACTCGTCTAGGAAATAAAAATGCGTCTTATTTTGTTGGGAGCACCCGGAGCAGGCAAGGGCACGCAAGCCAATTACATTAAGGAAAAATTTGGTATTCCACAAATCTCTACTGGAGACATGTTGCGTGCAGCGGTGAAGGCAGGAACACCGTTGGGCGTGGAAGCGAAAAAAGTCATGGATGCTGGTGGCTTGGTTTCGGATGACATCATCATTGGTTTGGTTAAAGAACGTCTGAAGCAAGATGATTGCGCCAATGGATATTTGTTTGATGGTTTTCCTAGAACTATTCCCCAAGCGGATGCCATGAAGGATGCGGGAGTGGCGATTGACTACGTGCTGGAAATCGACGTACCCGATAGCGCAATTATCGAACGCATGAGTGGTCGTCGCGTACATCCAGCTTCAGGTCGTACATATCATGTAAAGTTTAATCCTCCTAAGACTGAAGGTAAGGATGATGAAACTGGTGAAGATCTGGTACAACGTGACGACGATAAAGAAGAGACTGTTCAAAAACGATTAGCGGTCTATCACAATCAAACCGAAGTATTGGTTGGTTATTATGGTGATTGGGCAAAATCAGGTAATCCTGGTGCGCCGAAGTACCGCAAGATTGCTGGTGTCGGGGCGGTCGAAGCAATACGTGACGCGGCTTTTGCGGCCTTGTCAGAGTAAAAAAAGCGGACTTCATGTCCGCTTTTTTTTGTTCCACTACCTTTATTTTTTTTTGATGGAGGCATCGCGCAATTTATTTCCCTAGTTATTTTGTTTCAAGTAGATTCAGTTTTAAAACACATTAAATGTCTGTTGTTCTATTTCGCTTATTTCTATAAACGGTGTGATCAGTGTGAAGTCAAAAGCTAAACACGTTCAACATCAACAAAAATTGGAGGCGTCAACATGGTATTAAGTCTGTGGATTGTTGTAGCGTGTGGAGTGCTAGCAGTGCTCTACGGTTTGATTACAAGAAGTTGGATTTTGAAACAGGATGCGGGAAATGCCCGTATGCAAGAAATTGCGACTGCGATACAAGAGGGTGCTGCTGCCTATTTGGCGCGTCAGTACAAGACAATTGCAATTGTCGGTGTTGTGTTATTTATTGCGATCGCGATTTTGCCTGGTTTAGGAATGACCACTGCGGTCGGCTTTTTGATTGGCGCGGTGTTATCTGGCGCTTGTGGTTTTATTGGTATGAATGTCTCTGTAAGGGCGAATGTTCGTACTGCGCAAGCCGCTACCAAAGGCATGAACCAAGCTTTAGATGTTGCATTTAAGGGTGGTGCAATCACTGGTATGTTAGTAGCCGGTTTGGGTTTGTTGGGTGTGGCACTGTTTTATATGTATCTCACCAGTCGGACTGCGACTGGCGTGTCGCAGCACGATTTGATTAAACCACTAATTGGTTTGGCATTCGGCGCATCGCTGATTTCTATTTTTGCGCGTTTAGGTGGCGGCATATTTACCAAAGGTGCCGATGTGGGCGCAGACTTGGTTGGTAAAGTAGAAGCAGGTATTCCAGAAGATGATCCACGTAATCCAGCTGTAATTGCTGATAATGTTGGTGATAATGTTGGCGATTGTGCCGGTATGGCAGCTGATTTATTCGAAACCTATGTGGTCACTTTGATTGCGACCATGTTACTCGGCGCATTGATGGTAACGAACGCAGTAACAGAAGCAATTGTCTATCCTTTGATGCTGGGTGCCGTCTCGATTCCAGCATCGATTATTGGTTGCGCGTTTGTAAAACATACGCCTGGTCAAAAAATCATGTCTGCGCTCTACAAAGGCCTGTGGTGGGCGGCAGGATTATCATTAATTGGCTTCGCCGTCGTGACCTATATGTTGTTCAAAGACGATGCGATGCGTCATCAGATGTTGATTTCTGCTGTTGTTGGCATCGTGTTGACTGGTTTGATGGTCTACATCACCGAGTACTACACTGGTACCGATTTCAAGCCTGTACGTCATATCGCTGAAGCTTCTACGACCGGACATGGCACCAATATCATTGCTGGACTTGGTGTTTCCATGAAATCGACAGCATATCCAGTATTGGCAGTTTGTGTGGCAATTCTCATCTCTTACAAATTCGGTGGCGGTTTGTATGGTATCGCGGTAGCTGCGACCTCGATGCTGTCAATGGCTGGCATCATTGTCGCTTTGGATGCATACGGTCCTATCACGGATAATGCGGGAGGTATAGCCGAAATGTCTGGTATGGACGAGTCGGTGCGGGCAATCACAGATCCATTAGATGCGGTGGGTAACACGACCAAGGCGGTGACCAAAGGTTACGCGATTGGCTCTGCAGGTTTGGCAGCGCTGGTATTGTTTGCTGATTACACACACGCTTTGAGCTCAGTCGGCCTCGATGTGAAATTTGATTTATCTGATCCACAAGTGATTGTTGGCTTGTTTATCGGTGGCTTAATTCCATATTTGTTTGGTGCGATGGCGATGGAGGCAGTTGGGCGAGCGGCGGGAGCTGTGGTAGTTGAAGTGCGTCGTCAGTTCCGTGATATCAAAGGAATTATGGATGGGAGTGGTAAGCCAGAGTATGACAAAGCAGTTGATATGCTAACAGCTTCAGCAATCAAAGAAATGATTTTGCCTTCTTTGTTGCCAGTTGTTGTTCCTATTTTAGTTGGATTAACTTTAGGTCCTGCCGCTTTAGGTGGGATGTTGATGGGAACAATTATCACTGGTTTGTTCGTCGCGATTTCGATGACGACAGGCGGTGGCGCTTGGGATAACGCGAAGAAGTACATCGAAGATGGACATTTTGGTGGTAAGGGTTCAGAGGCGCATAAGGCAGCGGTGACAGGTGATACAGTTGGTGATCCTTACAAAGATACCGCAGGTCCAGCGGTAAATCCTTTGATCAAGATTATCAATATTGTGGCTTTGTTGTTGGTTCCTTTGTTACCTTTGGTCCCTTGGTTGAAGACTCCTGTGCAGGCAGCGCCAGTGGTGTCTCATAAAGCTGATGTATTGCCGCAGATTGAAGCTCCAGTTGGTTTGGATGTCGTGAAAGTGAATGCGGCATCGGCGAGTGAGGCTGCTTCTAAATAAAGTTGGGCTTATTGG
The DNA here is from genome assembly GCF_018139645.1 of Affinundibacterium baiyunense. Lineage (GTDB taxonomy): Bacteria > Pseudomonadota > Gammaproteobacteria > Burkholderiales > Burkholderiaceae_D > Undibacterium > Undibacterium baiyunense. The sequence continues at coordinate 86,711 of NZ_JAGSPM010000004.1, read as the reverse complement.
GTTCAATGATTTAGTTACAAACAAATTAGTAGCATTTATTGTAGGTTGGTAGCGGAGAGCAGTGATTGTGATGCAATCACTGCTTTTTTTATTGCTTGTGTATTTTTTCTCTTTCTACAAAGTGAGAAAAGCGAGATAATTGACGTTTACGTTAACGTCATGGCATTCTAGTTGATTGAATTTGATGAAAATTAAATTCAACGAATGTGCTGGGCGAATCTTATTTATCCGAATTTATTCTAAATTTTTCTAATTGATAGCAGAGGAAAGTATGCAAATTCAAGACAATGTATTCATTATCACTGGCGGCGCATCTGGTTTGGGTGAGGCAACTGCGCGCATGATTACCGCAAATGGCGGTAAGGTTGTGATTGCGGATGTGCAAGTAGAAGCGGGTCAGAAATTGGCTACAGAGTTGAATGCAACTTTCGTTAAATGTGATGTGACTCAAGAGGCAGATGGTCAGGCGGTTGTAGCGGCTGCGACAGCGGCAGGCACTTTACGTGGCTTGATTAACTGCGCAGGCGTGGCGCCAGCGGTTAAAACAGTTGGTAAAGACGGCGCGCATCCATTGGAATTATTCCAACGTGTTGTTAACATCAATTTGGTTGGTACCTTCAATATGGCGCGTTTAGCAGCAGAAGCTATGAGTAAAACCGATGCGATTCAAGAAGAGCGCGGCATTATTATCAACACAGCCTCTGTCGCAGCATACGATGGTCAAATCGGTCAAGCTGCTTATGCTTCTTCTAAAGCTGCGGTGGTTGGTTTGACTTTGCCAATGGCACGTGATTTATCGCGTAATGGCATTCGCGTGATGACGATTGCGCCAGGTATCTTCGAAACACCAATGCTGTTGGGCATGCCACAAGAAGTACAAGACGCTTTGGGTAAAATGGTACCGTTCCCATCTCGCTTGGGTAAGCCAAACGAATATGCACAATTAGCAAAATCCATCATTGAAAACATGATGTTGAATGGCGAAACGATTCGTCTCGATGGTGCGATCCGTATGCAACCAAAATAAATTCCGGATATTCGCTTCAAAATGACACTTTTTTGATTTCTTGCAGACATTTATGTTGTACACGAATACACTAGATGCATGGAAAAAGTAGCTTTTGGAGTTGGATAGGAATGAATAGTAATGCCACAACTGGCTTGATCCTGACCGGAGGCGGCGCACGTGCCGCCTACCAGGTTGGGGTGTTAAAAGCGATCTCCGATATCTTGTTAACGCAAGGATGGAGCGCAAAAAAAAATCCCTTCGGAATTATTTGTGGAACCTCTGCCGGTGCCATCAATGCGACCGCTTTGGCTTCTCGAGCCGACCATTTTCAAGAGTCGGTAAATAGTCTCCATCATGTATGGAGTCACTTTGAGGCTGCACAGGTCTATCGTGCCGATTCGTTAGGTGTGATTCGGTCTGGGGCACGTTGGTTGTCCATCATGTCCTTTGGTTGGCTGCTGAATAAATGGCGTAAATCGCCGCCGACCTCATTGCTCGATAATTCCCCATTGGCAGGTTTGCTGCACAGAATGTTGGATATGGAACGCCTTGATCGTGCGTTTGAAACCGATGATCTGCAGGCTCTTGCTGTCACCGCATCGTCCTATACAACTGGTCATCATTTAACTTTTTATCAGACTTTAAAAGACATTGCGCCTTGGGTGCGTAGTCAGCGACTGTCTCAGCGCGACTTTATTGGTGTGCAACATTTACTGGCTTCTTCGGCGATTCCCTTTATTTTTCCATCGATTCCTTTAAATTGGGGTGGTCATCTTGAGTATTGTGGAGATGGATCTATGCGCCAGTTAGCGCCGATTTCTCCAGCAATTCACCTTGGTGCTAGCAAAGTGTTGATCGTCGGAGCCGGACGACTGACCGAACCGCCGAGACAGAATTTTGAAGCTGCAACTTATCCAAGTTTGGCACAGATTGCTGGGCATGCCATGTCGAGCATTTTCTTGGACAGCTTAGCGGTGGATATTGAGCGCTTAACTAGAATCAATAAAACCTTGTCGATGTTGCCTCCGGATTTATTGCAGAAGACACCGTTAAAGCCAGTTGATTTGTTGGTGATCGCGCCATCAGAGCGTTTGGATGAAATTGCGAGCCGTCACACGCAAAGTTTGCCATTACCAGTTAGAACGATGCTTGGTGGGATAGGTGCGACCGATGTGCGCGGTTCCGCTTTGGCGTCGTATTTATTGTTTGAGGCCAGTTATACGCAAGAGTTAATCGCATTAGGCGTGAAAGACACTATGGCAATGCGCGAAGAAGTTATCCAATTTTTTCAAGTGCAATCCGCGGCGCAACATCATGATCATAAGTTAGTTGAGGAAACTGTTGGATTAGAATGAGTAGATGAAGCGGAGCGGTCGGCTTCAAGAAATTTGCTATGCATCTAACATACGATTATGCTATCGCTTCTTTGAATCAAAACAATTCGCTTTGGATGTGCAAATTTTGATGAAAACCTATTTGAAACAATTCGCAGTTCTTTTAGCTTTATGGCTAGGCTTGAGTGTCAATGCTTTTGCCAACGGTATTGCAGATATCTCAGTTCATGATTTACCAAAAGAAGCGCAACAGACGCTGGTATTAATCAAGCGCGGCGGTCCTTTTCCTTATGAAAAAGATGGCTCTACTTTTGGTAATTTCGAAAAGATACTCCCAAAGAAGCAGCGCGGATATTATCGCGAATACACTGTGAAGACACCGTATGCCAGAAATCGTGGAGCTAGGCGCATTGTTACGGGTGGCGATCCACCGTATTTTCGTGAGTTCTATTACACCGCAGATCACTATGCCAGCTTTAAACGCATTAAAGAGTAATGCTTTATTGAGAATGCAAACAAGAATTCTAAATTTGTAATGAGGATGAAATGAGTTTGTTAAGTACGGTTAGTCCGAATGCGGTTCAATCGATCAGAGCTTTCAGAAGCCTAGATTTACAGGCTGAAGCAACTGCGACCGGGCAGCATTTCTTATATGCTAATTGTGGCGACACAAAGAATAAGTTGGAGGTACTTGCTTGTATCGCTGATGCTTTTGGTTTTCCGCAGCACTTTGGACATAATTTTGATGCTTTGTATGATTGTTTGACCGATTTGGTTCACAAGGCAGGACAGCAGAACGGGTTTGTTATTGTGGTAGAACATTTGCCGAATACAGAAGATTTTGACAAAGAACAGCGAGAAACTTTGCTCGACGTGTTTAGAGATGCCTCAGATTATTGGATGAAAAAGAAAGTCGCATTTCGAGTTTTTTATTCCTTCGAGTAGTTCATAGATGCTTAATTAATAGTTAATCTAGTGATATTAAAAAAGCCTGAATTTCGTGGAATTCAGGCTTTTTACTTGGGCTTAGACCGCGACAGAGGTACAATGCCGCAATGAAAAAAATCGTCATCCTTATTTCTGGACGCGGTAGCAATATGCAAGCGATCGTCCAAGCTTCACAATCCCAACAATGGCCAGCGCAAATCGCTGCGGTAATCAGTAACAAACCTGACGCTGCAGGATTGGCTTACGCGGCTGCGCAAGGGATTCCTACTTCCGTCGTCGAAAGCAAGGCTTTTCCTAATCGAGAAAGTTTTGATGCAGCGTTGATGCAGGCGATTGATGGTTTTCAAGCGGATTTGGTGGTATTGGCCGGATTTATGCGTATCTTAACGCCGCAGTTTGTGCAGCATTATGAAAACCGTATCATGAATATTCATCCATCTTTGCTGCCGAGTTTTATTGGTTTACATACTCATCAGCAAGCTTTGGATGCGGGTGTCAAATTTCACGGCGCGACTGTGCATTTTGTGACAGCAGAACTAGATCACGGCCCGATTATTGATCAGGCTTGTGTGCGGATTGAACAGGGCGACACTGAAGATACGCTAGCGCAAAAATTACTTGTCAAAGAACATCAAATTTATCCACGTGCCGTGCGTTTATTCGTTGAAGGCAAATTAGTGGTCGAAGGCAATCGCGTGATTGTTAATGGATCTGACGCAGACACCTGCGCGATCTAATCGTATTTACAGAGGAAGAACATGAGATTACCACCAGCCATGATAGGCCACACTGAAGCCGTATTGCGTGAGGTTTTGCGCTTTACTGGTCCCGCCGATGGCACTTTGTCACGCTATTTTAGAGAGAATCCGCGTCTAGGCGGTCGTGAGCGTGGAGTGATTGCAGAAGCGATTTACGGTTTGTTGCGCAATAAGAGTGTGTATACCAGTTTTTCCGAATCTGGCTCTGGTTCAGTGATGCGTCGTATCACTTTGCTCGGATTAGCTGATGCAGTTGGCATTGATGCACTGGGTGGTTTGACCGAAGAGGAAGATGCTTGGTTGCGTCGCGTCATGGATATCGATCGTGCGCACTTGCCCTTAGCTTTGAAATCGAATATGCCAGATTGGTTGTGGCAAAAGTTGGCGAGCAAATTTGGTGAAGATGAAGCGATGAAATTGGCAAGTGCCTTGAACACGCCAGCGTCTTTGGACTTGCGCGTGAACGCTTTAAAATCCAATCGTGAGGATGTCATCGCTTCGTTGGCCCAGGCACCTATCTTAGCTGAACCGACGCCATATTCTCCATTCGGCTTGCGTGTGATCAAGAAGCCATCGATTCAAAATCTGCCACTCTTTAAGGACGGCACGATTGAAGTGCAAGATGAAGGTAGTCAAATTTTAGCGCAGTTGTTGGGTGCCAAACGCGGTGAGATGGTCGCTGATTTTTGTGCAGGTGCTGGTGGCAAGACCTTGGCGCTGGGTGCCACGATGCGCAATACAGGCCGTTTGTATGCGTTTGATATTTCTGAAAAACGATTAGCTAAACTGAAACCACGCTTAGCGCGTAGTGGTTTGTCGAATGTACATCCGGTCGTCATTGCGCATGAACGTGATGCCAAGATCAAACGTCTGGCAGGAAAACTCGATCGCGTTTTAGTTGATGCGCCATGTAGTGGCTTAGGAACTTTACGTCGTAATCCAGATGTGAAATGGCGTCAGACCCAAGCAGGTGTTGCCGAGCTCAATGTAAAGCAGGCGTCAATTTTGGATAGTGCTGCACGATTGGTGAAAGCTGGTGGTCGTTTAGTGTATGCGACATGCAGTATTTTAGATGAAGAAAATGAGGGCATTGTTGCGCAATTCTTAGCGACGCATCCTGATTTTAGTTTGCTGCCCGCATCGCAAGTTTTAGAAGAGCAAAAAATTCAGCTTGAGATGGGCGATTACTTAAAACTTTACCCACACAAACATAACACAGACGGCTTCTTTGCCGCAGTGTTTCAACGCAATAAAAGTGTCGCGAAAGCTGCTGTAAAAGATGAAGCGAATGCAGATCAGTCTGCAGAATAAGTTGTAGATAATAAAATTATTGAATTTGGGTTTGCGTTTTGGTTAAAGATTTAATTGCAGTCTCCTCTCTATCTATGATGGAAACACATTCATTGTCGCGATTAATTGCTGAGATTTCCGCAGACTTGGGTAATCCAAGTTTGCTCATTCAGGTATTTGCCTTAATGAGTTGTTTTCTCTTGGCTTGGCTTTTATCACGTTCAATACAGCGCTATTTTGCAACCGTAGACCAAAGCTCGGGCGTATTGAAAATTGGTGTTGAGAGTTTTTCACGCGTCTTGTGGCCATTATTAGCCCTAGTATTTTTGTTTTTTGCTAAATTGATTCTTGGCAAATTTCAGCATACCGGATTACTCAAGCTTTTTTTCCCGATTCTCAGCTCGTTCGCTTTAATTCGCTTTAGCTTCTATGTGTTTCGTCGTGCCTTTGTACGCGATGGTACGGTCGGTAATGCGCTGCTTTTGTTTGAAAAAGTATTCGCAACCTTGGTATGGTTAGCGTTAGTGCTGCACTTTACCGGAATGTGGGAAAGTATTTTTCAGGCGCTTGAAGAAATTATTTTGCCGATAGGAAAAAGTAAGGTTTCACTGCTGGCGGTATTGCAGGGGATCGCATCGGTCGCATTGACCGTTGTCTTGGCATTGTGGATTAGCGCTTTGCTGGAAGCGCGATTGCTGCTGATTCCCAATATGCACTCTTCACTCAGAGTTGTGCTTTCGCGTTTGGGGCGTGCTATTTTTATTCTGTTGGCGATTCTGATCAGTTTGTCTTTAGTAGGGATTGATTTAACCGTATTGTCTGTATTTGGTGGCGCATTGGGCGTTGGCTTGGGCTTGGGTTTGCAGCGTATTACGAGTAGTTATGTTTCTGGTTTCATTATTTTGTTTGATCGTAGTCTTTCCATCGGTGACTTAGTGACTGTCGATAAATTCAGTGGCTCGGTAACGCAAATTAACACGCGGTACACCGTGTTAAAAGGTTCGGATGGGATTGAATCTATTATTCCAAATGAGATGTTTGTCTCAAATCCAGTGCAGAACCTCTCATTGACAGATAGATCGGTGGTGCTAGTGACCGATTTTACGGTGGCATACGACACGGATTTAGATAGCTTGTTCCCAGCTTTGGTTGAATTGGTGTCGCAGGTTCCTCGGGTTTCTGCAAATAATCCGCCATCTGCGTACTTACTGCGATTTGGCGCAGATGGATTTGAACTACGCGTGAGCTTTTGGATCGAAGACCCAGAAAATGGTCGAACCAATGTGATCTCTGATGTGAATCGGGCTATTTTGGTGTTGATCCGTGAACGTGGTATTGAATTGCCTTTCCCGCAACGCGAAATCACAGTATTTCAGGCACAAGCGAAAGCTTGAGTTGGAATCAGCGTAGAATAATGATGTTGTTGGGAAATTTTTCGTAGTCAAATCTTATAAAGTGATTTCGCTGGGTTTGACTGCATAATGCATTAGGAGTTGTTATATCTTGAGTAATTTTATTGATTTGGCTGTTGATTTTTTAAGCAATGGTTTTACGCGCGCTTCTGGTTGGCAGGTGTTTATTTTTACGATGGTAGTGACGCATATTACGATTGCTAGTGTGACGATCTTTTTACATCGTTGCCAGGCGCATCGCGCGTTGGAATTACATGCGATCCCGAGTCACTTTTTCCGTTTTTGGCTGTGGTTGACTACAGGTCAGGTAACAAAGGAATGGGCAGCGGTTCATCGTAAGCATCACGCAAAATGTGAAACTGAAGAAGATCCACATAGCCCAGTAACACGAGGTATTAAGAAGGTTTTGTTAGAAGGTGCAGAACTGTACCGGATCGAATCAAAGAATCTAGAAACCATCAATAAATACGGTCATGGAACACCAGACGATTGGATGGAGAGAAATGTCTACACCCGTTTTAGTTGGCAAGGCGTGGCTTTGATGTTGATCATTGATTTCATGTTGTTTGGTGTGATCGGCATTACCGTTTGGGCAGTACAAATGATGTGGATTCCTATTACTGCTGCTGGAATTATTAATGGTATTGGTCACTATTGGGGCTATCGCAATTATGAATGTTCCGATGCGGCAACGAATATCATGCCTTGGGGTATTTTGATTGGTGGGGAAGAGTTACATAATAATCACCACACATTTGGTACCTCTGCGAAGTTGTCATCAAAATGGTATGAGTTTGATATTGGTTGGGGTTATATTCGTACACTAGAGATTATCGGTTTAGCGAAAGTCAAAAAAGTAGCGCCGCAGCCAAAATTTGATGCTGCGAAAATGGTTGTTGACGTTGAAACTTTGCAGGCGGTGATTACGAATCGTTACGATGTGATGGCTAAATATGCGAAGTCTCTGAAGAAAACTTGGCGTGCAGAATTGCAGCAGTTGCGAGATAAAGCACAATTCGAAAAGAGTTTCTTGAAGGCAGCGAAGAAGAGTTTGCAACGTGAACCAGCAAAGCTCGAAGCGCCACAAAGAGAACAGTTATTAGAATTATTTGCACATAGTGCTGCTTTGAAAACGATGCATGACATGCGTGTCGAATTGAATGCAATTTGGGAGCGATCAAGCGCTACCCGCGAGCAATTGGTCGCTCAACTGCAAGACTGGTGCCAGCGTGCTGAAGCATCTGGAATCAAGACCTTACAAGAGTTTTCTTTGCGTTTGAGAAGTTACGCTTAAGAATTTGGGAATTTAAAAATGGCGCGATGAGCGCCATTTTTTTCGTCTAATGAATTGTGAGTTGAATCGAATGATGACTTGATTTTTTTAGAGAACGGCTACTTTCGGATTCAATATTTGAGCGATGGAAGTGTTTTGTGGCGACGCCATATTCATTACAAGAATCTAGATCTAAACTTTCATTTTTCGCTAGGCGAAAAAAAACCTGCGAAATTCGCAGGTTTTTTAGACTTTCTACAAAACAATATCAAATAATAATTACTTGATTTTTGTTTCTTTGTAGATAACGTGCTTACGTGCTTTTGGATCAAACTTCATGATTTCCATTTTTTCAGGCATCGTACGTTTGTTTTTTGATGTCGTGTAGAAGTGACCCGTGCCTGCAGTCGATTCTAATTTGATTTTGTCGCGACCAGTTTTAGCCATGATATTTTCCTAACAATGAGTTCTGTACTAAGCAGAATCTGCTTAAACTTTTTCGCCGCGAGCACGTAAGTCAACTAAAACAGCATCGATGCCGATTTTGTCAACTACACGCAAACCTGCGTTAGACAAACGCAAGGAAACCCAGCGATTTTCTGATTCTACGAAAAAGCGGCGATTTTGCAGGTTAGGCAAAAAACGACGTTTAGTTTTGTTGTTCGCATGGGAAACGTTGTTGCCAACCATTGGCCCTTTCCCAGTAACTTGGCATACACGCGCCATGTTTAGCTCCTTAATGATTTCCGAAATTGGAAAAAACGAAAGTATATCCAAAAAACTTTGAAATATCAACGACTTGTGAAAAATAATTGTGTCTTTGTTTGATTTTAAAATTTAACAATTTGATTTTTCCCTATGAGGAACTTAGATTTGACCATTTTCTGCGAACGAATAAACGGTGTTGTTAGCGACGATAAAATGATCTAAGACGCGAATGTCGACCAAAGATAATGCAGATTTTAGTGTTTGCGTAAGGCTGAGATCAGCTTGACTGGGGTCGGCAGAGCCAGATGGATGGTTATGCGCCAAAATGATGCTGGCTGCGTTGTGTGCTAGCGCGCTCTTGATTACTTCGCGTGGATAAACGCTAGCGTGACTTAAGCTGCCGCGAGAAAGCTCTTGTGTAACCAATAAGCGGTTTTTAACATCGAGAAACAAGACGGTAAATGACTCGTAATGTTTGTTGCCAATTTGTAGCTGCAAATATTGTTTGACCGCTTGCGGTGATGATAGCGATGATTTGCTTTCTAGCTCTTCAGAAATTGAGCGTTTCGCCAGCTCTAGCACCGCTTGTAGTTGCGCATACTTGGCACTGCCAAGTCCATGTACTTTGGCGAACTCATTTAGATTCGCGCTAAATAGCGCTCGTAACGAGCCAAATTGTGAAAGCATGTCGCGTCCAAGGTCGACAGCGCTTTTCCCTTTAACGCCGACGCGTAGAAAGACAGAAAGTAATTCCGCATCAGATAATGCCGCCGCGCCATACTTGATCAAACGTTCGCGTGGTCGTTGATCTTCGGGCCAATGATTAATTCCCATGGTATTTCTCAGCTTTCCTTGGTCGCGGGCAAAGCATTTCCATCTGGACTGCCTTACAATAGCGCTTTGTATTCAATAAAACTCAGTTGAACTAAGTTAAAAATATATTATGTCTGAAAAGTCTATACTTGTCGTTAACAATGGTGCTTATTTAACGTTGCACTACCGGCTCGCAACTCTTGATGGAGAAGATATCATTTCGACCTTTCATGAGAGTCCTGCTACTTTATTGTTAGGGCAAGGGCAATTGGCGCCTAGCTTAGAACAAGCTTTGTTGGGCTTGGAAGAGGGCTCGCACACAACGCAAGAACTAGCACCTGAGCAAGCTTTTGGTTTGCGCAATCCAGATTTGATTCAACGCGTGTCTTTAAAAACGTTGCGTGAAAATTCTGCTTTTGGCGAAGAATTTAAAGTTGGTGATTTGATTGATTTCTCAGCACCGTCCGGCGGTAAATTTGCTGGGGTAATCCAAGAGTTGGATGAGGAATCTGCTCTATTTGATTTTAATCATCCGCTGGCAGGACAGCGCGTACTGTTTGAAACCAAAATTATTGGTATTTTGTGAGTGCTGCCATGAGTGAAATTAATCAAGAAATTTTATTGGCTCAGCCACGTGGTTTTTGTGCTGGCGTTGATCGTGCAATTGATATTGTTGAACTTGCTTTAGCGCAGTTTGGTGCGCCAATTTATGTGCGACATGAGATTGTGCATAATGCTTATGTCGTCAATGACTTGCGCCAAAAAGGGGCTATTTTTATCGAAGAATTGGACGATGTTCCTGCCGGAAATACGCTGATTTTTTCGGCTCATGGTGTTTCACAAGCGATACGCGAGGATGCAGAGCGACGCGGTTTAAAGATTTTTGATGCGACTTGCCCGTTGGTGACCAAAGTGCATATTGAGGTTTCTAAAATGCGCAAGGAAGGCCGTGAAATCATTATGATCGGTCATCAGGGACATCCAGAAGTCGAGGGAACGATGGGGCAAAGCGAAGGTGGAATGTACCTTGTCGAGACAGTTGAGGATGTCGCTAAGCTGAACGTGACTGATCCTGCATTGTTGGCCTATGTGTCGCAGACTACTTTGTCGGTCGATGATACCGCCGATATTATTGCCGCACTCAAAGCCAAGTTCCCTTTGATCGCGGAGCCGAAGAAAGGTGACATCTGTTATGCCACGACTAATCGTCAAGCTGCAGTCAAATTTATGGCGCCGCAAGTTGATTTGGTGCTTGTAGTTGGTAGCAAAAATAGCTCAAATTCCAATCGTTTGCGCGAAGTCGCCGAGAAAATGGGAACGACTGCTTACATGGTGGATAAAGCTGAAGATATTAATCCGCAGTGGTTAGTCGACTGTGTTCGGGTCGGTGTTACCGCGGGTGCTTCTGCTCCAGAGATTTTGGTGAATCAGGTAATCGATCAACTGAAGGAATTTGGGGTAAAAAGTGTGCGCACTTTAGATGGCGAGGAAGAAAATGTGACCTTTCCTCTCCCTAAAGGCTTAAATAAAGCCAACTAACAAGCACAAGAACACAATAAATGTGTGCCGGACTAATGTGGTCAGGTAACACCTTGGTGCCCCAACTAAAAATACTAGCAAAGTTCAGTTCATTTAGAGCTTATTATGGCTGTTCTTTTGCTAGCGTTTGGACGCTACTAAATTCATTGCAAATTTTGTTGAAGCAGCGCTTTTAAATCGAGATTGTCACAGCGTTTTAGTGCTATTTGTGGTGTGTTATGCCAGCTAGCAAATGCCCGCAGCGTTTTTGCCAAGTCTTTAGCGAGTGCCTCGCTAACTAAAACTTTTTCTTCCAGATGCAGTGCTTTAATTTCTAATACGCATTCTTTTCGATGTGCTTTTGCATCGACGCGACCAATCAATTTTCCGCGTCTTAAGATTGGTAAAGTAAAGTAACCAAATTGGCGTTTCGGCTCGGGGGTATAGCATTCAAGTCGGTAATCAAATCCAAACAATTCTGCTGCACGCTTTCTATCCCATACTACGGGGTCGAAGGGTGAAAGTAAGCAGGTGTGGCTTGCACGTAACTGACCTGCTAATGCTTCCTCAATCAAGTCTTGGTGATCTGGATGGAAGTAAGCAATCTCGTCCCACCCTTGGACTGCAATTTTTCTGAGTAAGCCTTGCTCATACAAATTTTCTGCTTGTAATGCGGGTGCGAGTTTTTTCATGCGGAAGTAATCAGCAATCCAGTTTGCCTTGCAGATGCCTAAAGCTTTGACTGCATCCAATACTTGCAGGCGTTGTGCATCGACTAAATTGCCTAGATCACGTTTGTCATTCCATGTTGGATGGACGCGTTCAGTTAAGTCATAGACACGCTGAAATTTCTGACGTCTTGCTACCATGACTTTGCCAGTAGTGAATAATAATTCGAGCGCACGCTTTTCTGGCTTCCATTCCCACCAGCCACTTGACTTACCATCCTTGCGTTCAAAATCCGCAGAGCGACAAGCGCCGAACTCTTTGATGTGCTTGAGAACTTGTTGAACCTGACTGCCATTTTCTTTCAACCAAGCTTGATTGAACTTCCAGCCCATAGACTCGGGGTTGAGCATTTGATGGCGATAGCGAGCAAAGCTTTCTATCGGTAAAAAGCAGGCTTCGTGCGACCAATATTCGAATAGTTGGCCTTCATCCAAATGTTGTTCTAACCATTCTGTTTGGTAGTCACCAAGCCTACTCCAAAGCACTAAATAAGGACTACGTGCGACCACGCTAATGGTGTCAATTTGTAGCACACCCATGTTTTGGATTGTTTTTAAAACCGCTTCTTTATCCGCACGCTGCTTTCGTGGGTGTAATAAACCTTGTGCGGCGAGATGAATGTGCCTAGCGGCGGTTATGCTCAGTTGCATGACTTCTTCTTACATAAGTGGAAGTAAAGCATCAAGCATAACCGTAGAGTTGCAGCGTGTGTGCAGATATTGGTGAATTTCGATTAGCCAGACGCACTGCTTTGTGAAAATTCAAGCTGTCTGCTCCGTTAGGGGGCAAGGTTTTTCTCTATCTTTGCAGAATTAGAAATGCTTTAAGCCTATTGCTGCTTTGACTTCATCATTGGTTTTTGCGGCGACTTCACGTGCACGATAAGTGCCCTCTTTGAGTAACTGTAGAACATGCCCACGGTCTTTCTCATATTCTTGGCGACGTTCACGAATCGGACGCAACATGTCTTGCAAAATACCTTCAAGACGTGCTTTGACTTTGCTATCTCCAAGACCGCCGCGTACATAGTGATCTTTCATCGCTTGCAGCGCTTCTTTGTCTGTATCAAACGCATCAAGATAAGTGAAGGCCACATTGCCTTCTAGGTGACCAGGATCTTCCACTTTTAGGTGTAAAGGATCGGTGTAGACATTGCGAACTGCTTGTTTGATTTCTGCTTCGCTGGCACCGAGATTAATCACGTTGCCGAGCGACTTACTCATTTTCGCTTTGCCATCGATACCCGGCAAGCGACCAATTTCAGGCACAAGTGCTTCGCACTCAACCAAAATGTCCTTCTTTGCCAAGCGGTTAAAACGACGTACGATTTCATTGGTTTGTTCGATCATTGGGATCTGGTCCTCACCCACTGGCACTAAGCTAGCTTTGAAGGCGGTAATGTCGGCGGCTTGACTGACTGGATAGGTGAAGAATCCTGCCGGAATATCGCGTTCGAAATTACGTAAAATGATTTCTTGCTTAATTGTTGGATTACGTTCTAAGCGTGAGATCGTAACCAAATTCATGTAGTAAAACGTGAGCTCAGTCAGTTCTGGGATTTGTGATTGAATGAAAATCGTCGATTTGCTTGGATCAATCCCTACCGCCAAATAATCGAGTGCTACTTCGATCACATTGTTATGGACTTTGGCTGGATCATCCATGTTGTCGGTTAAGGCCTGAGCGTCAGCAATCATGATGTATTGCTTGTATTGATTTTGGTATGCAACGCGGTTGCGCAAGCTGCCAACAAAATGACCAAGATGCAATGGACCAGTTGGACGGTCACCAGTCAAAATCAAGTGCTGTTTATTTGCCGATGGTTGATGTGAAGCTTGAGATGCTGCGCCGACTTCAGTGGAATTTGCTGCTTGCTCGCTCATGGGTAATCCAAAAAATGTTGGGAATGAAAAATAGGTGGTCGAAAATAAAAATGCCGCGCTTACTCAGAAGGGCGGCATCAGAAATCCTGTATTTGCTATGGTCGAAATTGGGTGCCACCCTTATTTAAAGGTGATTCGCCAATAGTTACTAATCTTACTGATGAGTTTGAATCTGCATTTCATGCGGTCATAATGCCGTTTTTCACTGTTTTTTGTCAAGATTTGTCTATCTGCTCATGGTAAAATCGCGCGCTTAGATCCGTGATGACACAAACTATTGCTTGCCAACATTTTGTCTTTTTGAATAATAGATTAGAAAGCTTTTGAAGTGAATTCTGCACCGACCAAACTTATTATCGCTTCTCGCGAAAGCCGTCTTGCTATGTGGCAGGCAGAAAATGTACGTGATCGTTTGCGTGCACTGTATCCTAGCTGTGATGTGCAAATTTTGGGCATGACGACACGAGGCGATCAAATTTTAGACCGCGCATTGTCAAAAGTAGGTGGCAAGGGTTTGTTCGTGAAAGAATTAGAAGTGGCAATGGAAGAAGGGCGTGCTGATTTGGCGGTGCACTCGCTTAAAGATGTTCCAATGGAATTGCCGGAGGGCTTCTCATTGGCGGCGATCTTGCAAAGAGAAGATCCGCGTGATGCTTTTGTGTCTAATCAGTATGGATCTTTGGCAGAATTGCCTGCTGGTGCGATTGTTGGTACTAGTAGTTTGCGTCGCCAAGCCTTAATCTCAGCTCGCTTTCCTCATTTGATTATTAAACCATTGCGTGGCAATTTGGACACGCGTTTGCGCAAGTTAGATGATGGTGAATATGCTGCGATTATTTTGGCTGCGGCTGGTTTGAAACGATTGGGCTTGCCAGAGCGAATTAAGACATTCTTGGAGCCAACCGAAAGTCTGCCCGCAGCGGGACAGGGTGCGATGGCAATTGAAATTTTATCGGCACGACAAGATCTATTTGATGCATTAGCACCTTTGAATGACTTGACTAGTTCGCAAGCCGTTTCGGCGGAACGCACGGTATCCAAAGCTTTTGGCGGCAGTTGTCAGATTCCTTTAGCTGCATTTGCGCAGATCAATGATGACCAAATGTACTTGCGCGCGATGGTGGCGACGCCTGACGGTAGTCAGTCATGTCAAGCGGAAGTGCATGGCAAGGCAGAAGATTTCAATGAATTGGGACTGCAAGTAGTCGCTAGCTTGCGTGCGCAAAATGCCGATGCGATTTTGGCTGTCTGTCGCGAATCTGAGCACGCTTGAGATTCTCGGTTGAAGCATAGAAACCTAACGATAGCGATGTCAGCGCCGAAGGTAATCATTACGCGTCCAGCACACCAAGCGCAGAATTTGCAAGTTTTGCTAGAGACAGCGGGGCGCTCGGTGGCTGTATTTCCATTGTTTGAGATTGCGCCGATTGCGCATAATCCTGTGCTTGATCAGGCATTACTGAACTTAGCCAGTTATGCCATGGTCGTGTTTGTTAGTCCAAATGCGGTCGATGCTTTTTTTATGCGTCAAGCCTCCGATTGGCGTTGGCCGACTGAAGTGGCAATTGCAGTGGTGGGCGCTGCTAGCAGACAAGCTTTATATAAACATGGTGTCGATGATCAGTCTGTGCGTATTTTTAGCCCGAGTAATACGGAGCGCACTGATTCTGAAACCTTATTGCCTGAGCTTGATCTGCCAGCATTAAAGTCAAAAAAAGTATTCATTGTTCGTGCAGATTCGGGACGAGATTTTCTAGCGGATAGTTTGCGTCAAGCCCAAGTTGAAGTGCAGGCAATTACGGCGTATCGACGTGTGACGCCTCAATTTGATGCAACCAAGCAGCAGGAATTACAGATTTACTTAAATGCAGGATGTGATTGGGTTATTACTAGTTCTGCAGTGCTCAGCACTTTGCTCAATTGGTGTGCTCAGTTAGATCAAGCAGATGCAGTCGCCAAAATGCAACAACAACATTTGTTTGTACCTCATTTTCGTATTGCAGAGCGTGCAAGCGAATTAGGATTTAAACACGTACGTCTAACCGCTTCAGGCGACGAAAAGCTCTTACTCGCGTTACAATCACCATTATGACTGAACAAACATCTTCTAACGACGCCATGTCAACGACCAATAATGCGACTGAAGTCAATGCGGCAGCTACGACTGCCACAGTAAATGCTTCTGTGGATAATTCACAGGCAGCTGTGGGTACGAGCACGTATGCAGCTGCAGGAAATACCAACGCCGGCAATGCCAATAACATCCCTTATATTTTGTCGGGTGTGTTAGCACTGTTATTAGCGGCACAATGGTACAGCGCTCAGAATCAAATGACCACTTTGCGAGAAGAAGTGGCGCGGCGTCTACAAACGGCTGATATCAATAATAGTGAGATTAAAGGAATTGCAAAAAGCGTGCAGGAATCGTCGCGCGATATGCAAGCTAAAGTCAGTGTGCTAGAAGCCAAGCAAACTGAGGCGCAAGGTCAACAGCTTGCGCTTGAACAGTTATACCAAGATTTATCGAAGAGTCGCGATGAATGGGCACTGGCAGAAATCGAGCAAGTGTTAGCAACCGCGAGTCAGCAACTGCAATTAGCCGGAAACGTGCAAGGTGCATTGATTGCGTTGCAAAATTCCGATGCGCGTTTGGCGAAGGCGGAAAAAACCCAATTTATCGCCGTGCGTAGAGCGATCGCTAAAGACATAGAAATGCTTAAAGCGCTACCACAGCTAGATATGACCGGTTTGGTGTTGCGTTTGGATAGCGTGATCGCGCAAGTTGATAATATCCCTCTGTGGTCAGATGAAAAACCGCCGGTGGTATCGACACCGCCGAAAGCGCCATTGCGGGTGCTGCCGAAGTCGGTCAAGTCCAAAAATGACAAAGCCGAAACTGCTACTGAATTGACATTCACTGCACAATTGCAGGATCGTTGGCAGAGTTTTTCAAGTGAAATGTGGAGTGAGATGAAGCAGTTGATTCGCGTGCGTAATGTTGAATCACCAGATGCGCTTTTGCTCAATCCTTCGCAAGCCTATTTTGCCAAAGAGAATTTAAAGTTACGTTTGCTGAATGCCCGTTTAGCTTTGTTATCTCGTAATGAGGGAGCATTTCGTAGCGACATGATCTCTGCGCAAGATTTGATTTCTAAATATTTTGATGTGCGTTCAAAGCAAGCACAAACTGCGCAAGCTTTGTTGAAGCAGATTCAAAGTAATAATTTATCGATAGAAATGCCGGCATTAACAGAGAGCCTGAATTCTGTTCGCAATTTCAAGGTAAAACCTTAATCTGACCATAAGCCCATGCGTATCTTTATTCGTATTCTCATTCTATTTGCCTTGGCTGTCGGTATTGCGATTGGCGGACGTTTTAATGCTGGTAACGTCGTGTTGTTTTATCCACCAACAAGAATTGATGTTTCTCTCAACTTCTTCTTGCTGATTTTGGCGGCAGTGTTTTTTGTAGTGTATTTGATCGTGCGTACCATCATTGTCACGACAGAGATGCCTGCGAAAGTGGCTGAATATCGTCAAAGCAAACGTGAACGCGAAAGTAATCGTGCACTACGTGATGCTCTGAAAGCATTATTCGAAGGTCGTTTTGGTCATGCCGAAAAATCAGCAGTAAAGGCGCTCGAATTACCTGAAAACAAAGCACTCGCGAGTTTGGTTGGCGCCAAAGCAGCGCATCACATGAGTCAGTTTGAGCGCCGTAACGCTTGGTTTGCTGGGATTGAAGATGATGCTGCCTATAAAACAGCGCGCTTAGTCACCATGACCGAGTTATATGTCGATGAGCATAAAGCGGAACAAGCTTTAGAAGCCGTGAAAGAATTGAATGCGCGTGGTAAACGTCATATTCAAGTATTGCGCTGGGCTTTAAAAGCGAATCAACAAGCGAAGAATTGGGCTGAAGTGGTGAAGTTAGTTCGCACTTTGGAAAAGAATCATGCAATTCATCCCGCTTTGGCAGGCCGTTTGCGCGAGATGTCTTATGAAGCTTTGTTGAAAGAAAATGGACATGATGCTGAATCATTGCGTCGTATCTGGAGTGAAGTACCAACGGCAGAGCGTAAAAATCGATACATTGCGGTGATTGCTGCAGCGGCATTTACGAAGTGTCAATTGCTTGAAGAAGCGAGAAATATTGTTGAGCGCGCATTGGCTGAAGAATGGGACAATCGTTTGCTACGCAGTTATCGCGAAGCTGCTGGTCCAGAAGGCTCTGTTGCTTTGCGCTCGCAAATTGAGTACTGTGAGGATTGGCTGAAGAAACAAACAAAGAATGCGGAATTAGAATTAACTTTGGGCGTATTGTGCTTCCATCAAAAATTATGGGGTAAAGCCCAAATTCATATGGAAGACGCGTTAAGCCATGCGCAAGAAGCGCGCATTGTGCGCGAAGCAAACTTGAGTTTGGCACAATTGCACGAAAAATTAGGGCAGACCGCCGAGGCGACTAAGCATTATCGCCAATGTGCGTTGGCGACTAGTTTGTAAGTTATTTTTGTTAATTGGTGCTTCGGTTTCTGATGAACTGCTTGCGCTAATTTCTTAGTCAAAATTATTTGCCAAACGCGATCACTTGCCGCATGTAGAAATTCTGCTGCGATGCACCAAGTGCGCTTAAATATCGCTATAATTCCGTTATTGTTTAGTGATAGTGTTGGATTTAACCTGAAAGTGTCTTATGAGTTTAAATAAAGTATCTGCCGGTCGAGATTTGCCGAATGACTTCAACGTCATTATTGAAATTCCTATGAATGCCGATCCGATCAAGTATGA
This sequence comes from Affinundibacterium baiyunense, assembly GCF_018139645.1. Taxonomy (GTDB): domain Bacteria; phylum Pseudomonadota; class Gammaproteobacteria; order Burkholderiales; family Burkholderiaceae_D; genus Undibacterium; species Undibacterium baiyunense. The sequence goes on along the minus strand of NZ_JAGSPM010000004.1, from coordinate 68,245 downwards.
AGTAGACAAAGAAAGCGGCGCGATTTTTGTAGATCGCTTTATGGGTACTTCAATGCATTATCCATGTAACTACGGTTACGTTCCAAACACAATTTCTGGCGATGGCGATCCAGTTGATGTGTTGGTAATCACTCCATTTCCATTGATCCCAGGCGTTGTCGTGCGTTGCCGTCCTATCGGTATTTTGAATATGCATGACGAAGCAGGCGCGGACGGTAAAGTTTTAGCAGTACCTATCGATAAAATTTTGCCGATCTATCAACACTGGCAAAAGCCAGAAGACTTAAACGTCTTGCGTTTGAATCAAATTCAGCATTTCTTTGAGCATTACAAAGATTTAGAGCCAGGTAAATGGGTCAAAATTGATGGTTGGGGCGGTACAGACGATGCCCGTGCTGAGATCTTGAGTGGCGTAGAAAACTACAATAAGTCTCAGGCTTAATGGAATGAAGCAATAAAAAAGGTAGCTACGGCTACCTTTTTTATTATGGATAATTTTGTTCTATGCGATGATTTTCGTCAGAATCCAACGCACAAAGACATCCTGACTTGGCAAGCAGATCAGCGCGACTTGAAGGCCAGTGCAGCCAAGATCGCAGCAATAATAAAGCTTCCCCAGCCTAGCCAGAATAAATTACTTTTACCGGAGAATAATCCTGATGTTGACGCCGAGTTGTCTTCTTTGCCAGAAGAAGACTGGCGACGCGCACGTTTTTCGCTGGATAGGAATTTATTCAGTGCAAGCGCCATTTCCGCTGCACTTTTGTAACGACGATGGGTCTTCTTTTGCATCGCTTTCATGACGATGTGTGCCAGTTTTTCTGGTACATCGGGATTGAGTAGATCCGGCGATTTTGGTGACTTGTGTGTGATGTTGTAGAGCAATTTATCAAAGTCTGAAGCTGAGAAAGGCTTTTGGCCAGTAAGCATTTCGTACATGACTGCACCGAGCGAATAGACATCGGTTAATGCCGTGACTGGCTGGCTTAATGCTTGTTCTGGGGACATATAGTTAGGCGTTCCCATGATGGTGCCTTTGAACAAAGTTTGTGGCTGACCATTGTCATCCAATACCCGATTTGGGACGCGAGCGATACCGAAATCGACAACTTTGGGTTGGTTATTTTCAACAATAAAAATATTGGCTGGCTTGATGTCCCGATGAATCACGCCTTGATTATGTGCAAACGCCAATGCCCCAGCGATTTTGTAGGCAATGCTGGCTACTTCAAGCACATCAAAGCGCTTTCCACTTGCCATTAATTCTCTTAAGTCTTTCCCTTGTAAAAACTCCATCGCGATAAAAGTTGTGCCGCCTTCTGTCGATGCGTCATAAATAGTGACGATATTTGGGTGAGACAAACGACCAGCCGCGCGCGCTTCGTTGATAAATTGTTGTTCTCGTTGCTTCTTGTCGGTTGCGCCAACTGGATTGTTTAAGATTTTGATTGCAACTGCACGATCGATGATCGGATCATGACCCAGCAAAACATTGCCGTTTGAACCACTGCCAAGCTTATCAGTTACAGTGAAGCGCCCGATTCTGCGCATCGGTGATTTGCCTGGAGTGGCTGGGTTACTGGCATGGATATGTTGAATCATACGGACGAAAACCTTGAATTAAATCGTTTTAATCATCTTGTTAGATGATTTTTTAAGCCTGTACATTCTAAAGGATTTGATTGCTTTACATGTAAATGAAATCCATATTTGTCAAAAAATGTTGCAAAAATAGTTGTGTTATAAAAAAGAGGTTTTGATACCACTTTGAAGCGTGATTATTACTACTTAAATGGCGAGTGTTCGTTTAATTCATCAACGTAGTTCTCAATGCCACCTTGCTCTCGTTGCAAAAAGTTGGCAACTGCATTGGCAAACGCCGGTTCATTTAGGTAGTGTGCAGAAAATGTCTTACGTGGCAGAAAGCCGCGCGCTAATTTGTGCTCGCCTTGTGCACCGCCTTCGAAGGTTTGGATCTTTTCGGCGATGCAGAAATCTAAGGCTTGGTAATAAGCGGTTTCGAAATGGAGACAGGGATGATATTCCAGGCAGCCCCAATAGCGTCCATAAATTGTGTGACTGTCATAGATAAATAGTGCTGCGGCGATTCTTTGATTGTCTTTTGTGGCAATTATCAAGTACAGGTGTTCAGGCATGGTTTGCCCAATACGCAGGAAAAAATCCAAGTTTAAATATGGGGAAGAATGATGCTCTGCATAGGTTTTGTCATAGCATTGTTTGAAGAATTCCCAATCTTGGTGTGAGATATCTGGGCCACATCGGTGTTCAAACTGTATATTTGCTTCCTGTACTTTGCGACGTTCCGCGCGAATATTTTTACGTTTTTTTGCATCAAGATGCATTAGGAAATCATCAAAATCTCGATAATTTTGATTTTCCCAATGAAACTGCACACCTTGTCGTGTCATGAAGCCTGCTTGTTGTAGCACATCGATTTCTGCTTCTGTTGTGAACAGCAAATGGCAAGAGGAATACAGACCACTTTGTGCTAATGCTTGTAAATTTTTTATGAGTACCGTTTGTGCTTTTTCGTCGCTAGCGAATAAACGGCTTCCTTCGATTGGTGTAAAAGGAATTGCTGATAAAAGTTTGGGGTAGTAGGCGACACCGTGTTGGTGATAGGCATTTGCCCAAGCCCAGTCAAACACATACTCGCCATACGAATGCGTTTTCTCATACAAAGGCATTGCCGCTACGAGTTTTTGATTGTCCCACAGACCGATGAAGCGCGGCGTCCATCCGGTTTGGTTGGAAGCGGAACCCGATTCGTGTAGTGCGTGCAAAAAGGCATAGGATAAAAACGGATTCGGCTTTGCTTGGCGTTTTAATAATTCGTCCCAATTGACCTGCCCAATCTCCGATAGAGAATCGTGCAAGCGCATGCGATAATGTGATACTTCAGAATTCATTGTTTATTGCCTTAAATCTTATGACAGCAAATACAGTAAAAGTTGCGATTGCTCAAATGAATAGCATTGTTGGCGATCTTGCCGGCAATGCTCGGCAAATATGTGATTATGTAAGCCGTGCTGCTGCTCAGTCTGCTGATATCGTGGTAACACCGGAACTTTCCTTAGTTGGTTACCCGCCAGAGGATTTATTGCTGCGATCAGCGTTTTATCAGCAAACGCAAGTTGCTTTACAAAAGTTAGCACAAGACTTACAGCAATTTCACAATATTTACGTATTGGTTGGCCATCCATTAGAGCGAGATGCGTATCACTATAACGCGATTTCCGTTTTGCTGAATGGTGCGGTGATCCATACTTACCTAAAACACGCGTTGCCGAATGATGCGGTATTTGATGAAAAGCGCTATTTCGCGACAGGCGATGAAGCGCTGGTATTCGAGGTAAAAGGAACCCGTTTTGGTATCAATATTTGCGAAGATGTTTGGAGTGGTGATGCGCCGCAGTTGGCGCGCGCTGCTGGCGCTCAGGTCTTGCTGGCACCGAATGCATCGCCATTTCACGTGAATAAGAGCGAATATCGTGTCGAAGTGATGCGTAAAAATATTAGTTCACTTGGCATGAGTTTGGTTTACGCAAACTTGGTCGGTGGCCAAGATGAGTTGATCTTTGATGGTAATTCTTTCGTGCTAAATCAGCAGGGCGAGCTTTGTTCACAGTTAAAACATTGCGAAGCTGATTTGCAAATCCTTGATTTTGTAAATGGTGTGCCGCAGATGGGGCAGGTGCTAGAGAACTTACCAGTCGAAGCGCAGATTTATTATGCTTTGGTATTGGGGGTACATGATTACGTAACAAAAAATGGATTTCCTAGTGTGCTGATAGGGTTTTCCGGCGGTGTCGATTCTGCATTAACCTTGGCAATTGCGGTAGATGCTTTGGGTGCCGACAAGGTTCGTGCCGTGATGATGCCTTCGCCATACACTGCAGACATTTCGTGGTTGGATTCACGTGATATGGTTAAGCGGATTGGTGTGCGTTACGATGAAATTTCTATTAACGAGTGTTTTGCTGCATTTAACAATACACTGAGCAAAGAGTTTGCGGGTCTGAAAGAAGACACCACCGAAGAAAATATTCAAGCGAGAATTCGTGGCACCATCTTGATGGCGATGTCGAATAAATACGGTTCTATTGTGTTGACTACTGGCAATAAGAGCGAAATGGCGGTCGGTTATTGCACTTTGTATGGTGATATGGCGGGCGGTTTTGCAGTGATTAAAGATGTTGCCAAAACCATGGTTTATCGACTCTGTGCCTATAGAAATTCGATTGGCGATATTATTCCCGAGAGAATCATCACGCGACCACCATCCGCTGAATTAAGGCCAGATCAAAAGGATCAGGATTCTTTACCGCCTTACGATATTCTTGACGGTATTATGCAAGCTTATATGGAAGAAAATCAGTCACGAGCTGAGATTGTGGCGGCGGGGTACAGCGAAGCCGATGTTGAACGCATCACGCGTTTGATTAAAATTAATGAATATAAACGACGTCAGGCACCAGTAGGAATTCGGATTACACATCGCGCTTTTGGTCGCGATTGGCGTTATCCCATTACTTCGAAGTTCCGTGATTAAAATATGAGTCAATCTGTGAGGAAAGCATGAAACAAATTACTGCGATCATTAAACCATTTAAGTTAGACGAGGTTCGTGAGGGTCTGGCGGAAGTCGGTGTGACTGGATTAACTGTAACGGAAGTTAAAGGGTTTGGACGTCAGAAAGGGCATACAGAGTTATACCGTGGCGCTGAGTACGTGGTCGATTTTTTGCCAAAAATAAAAGTAGAAGTGGTTGTCGACGATAAGGTTTGCGATGATGTAGTTGACGCGATTATCAAAGCAGCACACACCGGAAAAATTGGTGATGGAAAAATCTTTGTGCAAAATGTCGAACAAGTGATTCGTATTCGTACTGGTGAAACCGGCGCGGAAGCAGTGTAACTGGCGGATTTGTCCTTATAAAAATATTACGGCGTCTTTGTTTGATGAAGCGGGCGCCGTATTCATCGTGTTAGTCTAGGAAGCACGTAATAAAACAATTAAGGCACCAGAGCCGCCATCAGCCGCAGTTGCCTGGCTAAAAGCAATTACTTCATCCTTCTGAATTAGCCAGTTTCTCACCTTGTTCTTCAGAATCGGTTCTTTGTTCACCGAGCCCAAGCCTTTGCCATGAATGATGCGTACGCAGCGTAACCCGCTACGTATGCATTTGCGCAAAAACTCGCCGAGATTATCGCGTGCTTGATCGCGTCGCATACCATGTAAATCGAGCTGTGCTTGTATGACCCATGCACCTTGGCGCAATTTTTTTGCGACATCGATACCAACACCTGGTCGAGTGTAACTTAAGTTCTCATCCGATTCTAGCAATGTCCCCGCATCAAATTCGTCTGACAGAGATTCCTGCAAAGCCTTCTGTTCATCTTCGAAATGTTTGAACGGAAGTGGTGGTGGTTTTTTTGGTGTAGGGTGAAATTTTTCCGCGGTCTTTAAGGCTTGAACTTCGCCGACTGTACTACGAAAAATATTGGCTTCGATGGCAGCTTGTTTTTCACGTGCAATTCGTTCAGCTTCTGCCTTTGCACGTAATTCTTGCTGTACTTTGAGTTGCTTTGCAACGTCTTGAAGTTCAGCAAATGATTTCATTGATGATGCCATGATGTGGTTTGCTGATATGATTTTTGTTGAATACCGAGAAGAGTAGTGCAAAGTAAACAAGCGCAGAGATGATTGGGATGTGACTCAATATTCTCTGCACTGTTTTGATTGCGCCCTTATTTCACTTCTAAGATTATTCTTCTAAGAAGCGTTGCGCATCTAAAGCGGCCATACAACCAGTGCCCGCGCTTGTAATAGCCTGACGGTAGATATGATCTTGCACGTCACCAGCGGCAAATACACCAGGGATGTTGGTTGCTGTAGCCATACCCTCGTTACCCATTTTGGTGATGATGTAGCCATTCTTCATGTCGAGTTGGCCTTCGAAAATACTTGTATTCGGCTTGTGACCAATCGCGATAAAGACACCATGTAAAGCGACCGAAGTAACGACACCATCAGCCGATTTGATATTGATTCCGGTCACACCAGAGGCATCACCAGTCACTTCATCTAAGGTATGGTTCCACTTCACTTCAACCTTGCCTTCGGCAACTTTTGCCATTAAGCGGTCGATCAAGATTGCTTCTGCACGGAATTTGTCGCGACGGTGAATCACCGTAACTTTGCTTGCAATATTCGATAAATATAGCGCTTCTTCAACAGCTGTATTGCCGCCACCAACGACCGCGACTTCTTTACCGCGATAGAAGAAACCGTCGCAAGTTGCGCATGCAGAAACACCCTTACCCATGAAAGCTTCTTCGGATGGTAATCCTAGGTATTGTGCCGATGCACCTGTAGCAATAATCAAGGAATCACAAGTGTATTCACCTTGATCGCCGATTAGTCGAATCGGCTTCTCTGTCAGTTTTGCGGTGTGGATATAATCAAAAATAATTTCTGTATTGAAGCGTTCAGCATGTTGCAGAAAGCGTTGCATTAATTCTGGACCTTGTACGCCATTTGGATCTGCCGGCCAATTTTCCACATCGGTTGTCGTCATTAATTGACCGCCTTGTTCGACACCTGTAATCAAGACGGGCTTTAAGTTAGCGCGCGCAGCATAAACGGCTGCGGAATAACCAGCTGGACCAGAGCCGAGAATCAATACATGGGCGTGTTTGGTTGATTTTGGTGTAGACATAGTGGTTCCGATGAAAGTGGTAAAAAGAATCGAAAGGCTTGCTTTCGCCAATTTAGCTAGGAAAGCAAAAATCAAAAACAGAATTATCCCAGATTTGCGACGACTTGACTTTATTCAGGTCAAGGAATGCAGTGGTTCAGCGTTTGTTGTTGATTGATCTAGTGCAATGGCTACCGTGAAATAGCCACAGTATTGTGTGATGATTAATTAATAATTAAAGTGTCGGAGAAGGTGTGTCATTTATCCATAGTTAGCTGTATCAGCTATTTATGCTTGGATGTGGCTAAGTTGTTACAAAAGTATAGGCACTCATAGATCGGTGTCATGCCGATATCCTCGTCAAAACGACTTTGCTCTTAGGTAGCTAAATTGCCGACTTTTGCCCTACAATCATGTCTGCTTGTTCACTTTGAAATCTATGTCTAATTCCAACGAAGTTTATCAACGTAATCGAAACTCGGCCGTCGCGACTCCACTGCCAAATCGATTACTTGTGTTGTTACGCGAAGTGCGCTGGATGTTGTTCGCTGCGTTCACCGTCTATTTTATATTGGTGATGGCGACATACTCGCCACTTGATCCTGGCTGGTCGCGTTCGGTGACAGTCGATCGATTTCATAATTTAGGCGGCTACGTGGGTGCACGGATTTCCGATTTAGCTTTGTTTATTTTTGGATTCTCTGCTTGGTGGTTCTCATTTGCCTTATTGCGTTTAGTGTGGCGCAGCTATCGTCGTTTGAATCACGAATCCCATCCAGCACAAGAAGATGCACATTTCTTTGACAAAATTATTCAAATTGCAGGCTTCGTATTTATCTTGATCGGTAGCATGGGTTTGGAATCATTGCGTTTGTATTCAATGAAAGTTGCCTTGCCAGGTGTGCACGGTGGTGTATTAGGTGAGTTGATTGGACATTTAAGCGCAAGCGCGTTTGGCTTCACTGGTGCTACCTTATTATTGTTATTGATTATTGCTTTAGGTTTGAGCCTGTATTTTCATTTGTCTTGGTGGCAAATCGCTGAAAATACTGGCACCTTGATTGAAACAAGTTTTGAGTTCGTACGAAAAAAATATACCGATCACGAAGATCGTAAACTAGGTGAAACCGCCGCGGTGAAACGCGAAACCTCGGTAGTTCAAGAACGTGCAAAAATTGTTGAAGCGCCACCAATACGAATCGAGCCACAAGTTGTCGCCGTACAAAAGTCTGAGCGAATTGAAAAAGAACGTCAGGTGTCGCTCTTCAATGACATGCCTGATACGAATTTGCCACCGTTGTCCTTATTGGATGAACCACCGTTGTCACAAGAAACGGTGAGTGTCGAAACTTTAGAGTTCACCAGCCGTTTGATTGAGAAAAAGCTCTCTGACTTTGGGGTTGAAGTCAAAGTGATTGCGGCTTATCCAGGTCCAGTGATTACACGCTATGAAATCGAACCTGCAACCGGCGTTAAAGGTAGTCAGATTGTTGGTCTAGCCCGCGACTTAGCGCGTTCGTTCGCATTGACATCGATACGTGTCGTCGAAACAATCCCCGGTAAAAATTACATGGGATTGGAATTGCCGAATCCTAAACGTCAAATTGTTCGTTTGACCGAAATCTTAAGTTCTAAAGTGTATAACGATAGCGCATCAAATTTGACGGTTGCCTTGGGAAAGGATATTGCTGGTCACCCAGTCGTTGCTGATCTCGCTAAGATGCCGCATTTGTTGGTTGCTGGTACAACGGGTTCAGGTAAATCAGTCGGGATCAATGCGACCATCTTGTCTTTGCTGTATAAGTCGGACCCGAATGATGTGCGTATGATTTTAATTGATCCAAAAATGTTGGAAATGTCCGTGTATGAGGGGATTCCGCATTTATTAGCTCCCGTGGTGACCGATATGCGTCAAGCTGGACATGCCTTAAATTGGGCGGTCAATGAGATGGAACGACGCTACAAGTTGATGTCGAAACTGGGTGTGCGTAACTTGGCTGGTTATAACGCCAAGATTGCTGAGGCAGCGAAACGCGAAGAGCATATTCCCAATCCATTTAGCCTAACACCCGATGCGCCTGAGCCTTTAGAAAAACTGCCAACGATCGTCATTATCATTGATGAATTAGCTGATTTGATGATGGTGGTCGGGAAAAAAGTTGAGGAATTGATCGCTCGTATTGCGCAAAAAGCGCGCGCTGCTGGATTGCATTTGATTTTGGCGACGCAACGCCCTTCGGTGGATGTTATTACGGGCTTGATTAAGGCGAATATTCCCACCCGTATCGCATTTCAAGTGAGTAGTAAAATCGATTCACGGACGATCTTAGATCAAATGGGCGCAGAGTCTTTGCTCGGTATGGGTGATATGTTGTACATGCCGCCCGGTACGGGTTTGCCGATGCGGGTGCATGGCGCATTTGTATCTGACGAAGAAGTGCATCGTGTCGTTAAGCATTTGAAAGAACAAGGTGAACCCAACTACATTGAGGGAATTCTTGAAGGTGGTGTGCTCGAAGAAGGTGGTGATGCACTTGCTCCTGGTGAGGGTGGCGGTGAGGCGGATGCTTTGTATGATCAGGCGGTCGCGATCGTCTTGAAAAATCGACGTGCTTCGATTTCTTTGGTGCAGCGGCATTTGCGAATTGGATATAACCGCGCAGCACGTTTATTAGAACAAATGGAAGCGAGCGGTGTGGTATCCACCATGCAATCGAACGGTAATCGCGAAATTTTGGTGCCGGTTGGTAACGCTGAGTAAGCCTTCTTGGCTGTTACCGCGTTAGATTACATATTGGAGTTAGTGCATTGTCGAGTTGAATCGACAAATATTGTTCTAGCCTGTTTCATAAAGAATTGGATTTATTTTGAATATCATTAAAAAAAGTGTGTGCTACGGCGCGATTGTTGGCGGTTTATTGTCACTTGGAATGAGCATTGCGCAGGCTTCTGGCGTTGAACAGTTCAAAGCATTTGTGGTGAATACAAAGACCGCTAAGGGTGAGTTTGTTCAGGTACAGATGAAGACGGTTAACGGTGTATCCAAGATGGGTAAAACGTCGTCAGGAACATTTAAATTCGCTCGTCCTGGCAAGTTTATTTGGACCTACGTGAAGCCCTACGATCAAGTGCTTCAAGCAGATGGCGACAAGCTTTATCTTTACGATAAAGATCTCAATCAAGTAACGATCAAATCCTTGGGTAATGCAATTGCATCTAGCCCCGCAGCGATTCTATTTGGTAGCGTTGATTTAGACAAAAATTTCGTGATGAAAGACGTCGGCGTGAAGCAGGGCGTCGAATGGTTGGAGGCAATACCTAAGACCAAAGATAGTCAGTTTGAAACCATCGGTATCGGTATGAAAGACGGGGTTCCGGTTGGAATGGAGTTGCGTGATAGTTTTGGTCAACTGTCTGTCGTTACACTGAAAAATTTTGAGAAGAATCCTAGCTTTGGGGCTGACCAATTCAAGTTCCTGGTACCTCAGGGCGCGGAAGTTTTACGTCCATGATCCTAGGGCAAGAAGCGCAGGCAAAGCTACATCAACCACTGGCAGAGCGTTTGCGACCGAAAAGTCTGATTGAAGTTATTGGTCAGCAGCATTTGTTGGGTGAAGGCAAGCCTTTACGCGTCGCGTTCGAATCAGGTGAACCACATTCGATGTTGTTGTGGGGACCGCCCGGAGTTGGTAAAACTAGTTTAGCGCGATTGATGGCGCAAGCCTTCAACGCGGAATTTATTGCACTCTCTGCGGTGTTATCAGGGGTGAAAGATATTCGTGATGCAGTTGAGCGAGCCGAGTTTATTCGCGCTAGTTCACAGCGTCGGACCATTTTGTTTGTTGATGAAGTTCATCGATTTAACAAAAGCCAGCAAGATGCGTTCTTGCCGCATGTAGAAGGTGGTTTATTCACTTTTATCGGCGCCACTACCGAGAATCCCTCATTTGAAGTTAATAGCGCATTGCTCTCACGTGCTGCGGTGTACGTCTTAAAGTCTTTATCCGAAGATGATTTGGCTTTGATGTTGGAGAAGGCCTGCGTGCAAGAGTTAGATGGCCTGACCTTCACAGTAGATGCGAAACAAAGCTTGATCGCCAGCGCTGATGGTGATGGTCGCAAGCTATTGAATAATCTCGATATAACAGCCCGCGCTGCGCAGGCAAAAAAATCGTTAGAAGTTGATAGTCAATTACTCGCAGAATGTTTAGGCGATGCGTTACGGCGATTCGATAAAGGTGGCGACGCGTTCTATGATCAGATTTCTGCCTTGCATAAATCGGTACGCGGCTCCAATCCTGATGCCGCTTTGTATTGGCTGGTCAGAATGTTGGATGGCGGCACAGATCCGCGCTATTTAGCACGGCGTATCATTCGTATGGCAAGTGAGGATATTGGTCTGGCGGACCCACGTGCTTTGCGTATTAGTCTTGATGCAGCCGAGGTATATGAGCGCTTAGGTTCTCCAGAAGGAGAGCTTGCGTTGGCAGAAGCCGTGGTTTACTTGGCTTGCGCGGCTAAATCTAACGCGATCTACCTAGCGTACAAACAAGCACGCGCTTTGGTTGCCAAGGACAAGTCGCGCGTCGTACCTGAGCATTTGCGTAATGCCCCAACTAAGTTGATGAAAGAATTAGGTTACGGAAAACTTTATCGCTATGCACATGATGAACCACATGCCTACGCTGCGGGCGAAACGTATATGCCAGATGGTTTAGAGGATGTAAGTTTTTACCAGCCTGTGCCTCGTGGCATGGAAATTAAAATTGCCGAAAAACTCGCCTATCTACGACAACTTGATAAAGACAGCGAATAAGGTGGGGGAACTACTGAAAGTATGGCTTTTCTCATCGCTAGATGAAGCAAAGAATGCGATGACGAAAACTGAAGCTGATGTTTGTGCATCAGCTTCAGTTTTTTTATAGGAGTTATATTTTGATTTGTTCCGATTAAATCTCGCTAGCGTGCTTTGCCATGCGCGCTAGTTAGCGTAATACCGACCAAAGCGATTCGACATAAAATCATTAAAACACGCTTGTTCTTGACGAACAAAACCGCGCTGCGGCAATTTCTTTGCGATTAACAAATCAAGCATCGCGCAAATCCCTGATGCAGTAGTTAATTGAATTGCCGATAGCAAGCGCCCATTCACTTCTTGTGCATAGATTTTCTTTGCATACGATTCTTGTTCTAGACGACCTGCACGCATCCCGACCACGCTGACGAAAACCAATACGACATCTTGTTTTGTCATCGGGATTGATGTCTCTAACACGTCTTTTAAAATTGGACGTCGCCCGATTTTGCCCAACTCCAAATCACGAATTAACATTTTTACGATATCGCGATGTCCAGGGTAACGAACCGTTTTATAGTTCAGATTCTCGACTTTGCCAGCAAGTGATTCGCATAAGGTGCCGAGTCCACCCGAGGTATTAAAGGCTTCGTAGTCAATTCCATCGAGCGAAAAATGTTCAATTTCTTCTAACGCAGAAGTCTCGCGCAACTGACCATCGACAATCGCCTCGCAAGGATTGCAGTATTCGTTGATCAGTCCATCGGTGCTCCAAGTCAGATTGTATTTCAAGGCGTTGTTTGGAAAAGTCGGTAGTGCCCCAACACGCATGCTGACGTCGCGTAGCGAATCAAATTTTTGTGCGACGTGATTGGCAACGATAGAAATGAATCCAGGTGCTAAACCACATTGCGGTACAAAGGCGCTATCCGAATTCACTGCTAATTGCTTAACGATGCGTGTGCTCTCAACGTCTTCTGTCAGATCGAAATAATGTGACTGCGCCATTTTCGCTGCCTTGGCGATCATTGGTGTTAAGAAATAAGGGCAAGCGGATAAGGTAACTTGATGTCCTTGAATTAAATTTTCTACTGCAGCTCGGTCATTGAGATCAGCGCATACGGTAGTGACGTTTGGGAAGTTTTCTTTATTGACATAGTCCAGTCGATTCGCATCTTTATCTGCCACGGTGATGACATAGTCATTGGTATGAGAAAGCAAATTTAAAATCGCGTCGCCAATTTTTCCTGCGCCCAATAAGATCAGTTTCGTTGCCATAATCGTCTCCAGATAAAATGAAAGATAAAACGCGTTTGCTTATCTTTGTTTGCAATAGAAATAGTATAGAGGCAAGAAATGTCAGATAATAGCGACTAAATTATCGTCATAATGCCAATTAATAATACAAATTGACGATAAAGATTTTCTTTATGTCGAAATGCATGGATAGCCAAAGGTAAATAATGAAACCAGTGCTTGATGAAATTGATAATAAGATCTTAGCTTTGTTGATGGACGATGCACGTTTGCCCGTCACGACGATCGCTAAATTGGTGGGAATTGCGCGTACTACGGTGATTGCAAGAATCGCTGCACTAGAGAAGCGTCAAGTGATTGCGGGATATGGTTTGAAACTTAATGCTTCTATGTATCAGCCTGCTGTGCGGGCTTATGTAGGATTGTCAATTGACGCTAAATTTGCCAATTCCTTAATTAAATTTTTGCAGCAATTGCCTGAAGTTGAAAGCCTAAGTGCTGTGAGTGGCGCAATTGACTACATGTTGACTTTGCGTTGCGCAAGTACAGAAGTGCTTGATAAATTGTTAGACCAGATCGGTAGTTTGGAGGGAGTAAGACAAACTTCGACTTCGATTATCCTAAGTAAGCGGATTGATCGCTCTTCGATCTAGATTCAGGAATTTAGCGTTGGAAAATAAAAAAGACCTGTGCTAACACAGGCCTTCTTGACGCTACATAAAGCGTGGATTCAATCCACCGCAACAATTAGTCTTGAGACTTATTCGGTGTCTTTTTATCGTCGTTATTGTTTTTCTTTGACGCGGAAGGTTCAATGAACTTTTGTGAAGTCTGTTGCAGAATTTGCAAATGCACAGATGCTTTGTCCATGCCACCGCGATCAATCTGCATTGCTTGCTCTGGCGGGCAATTTTCCTGACAAGTTGGCGGCGGATTTGACTGAGTTGGTACCACCACGAATTCTTGGCTTTGTGCGATCCCGACGAATGCGATGAGAGCAATACCGAGTGAAAATTGTTGTGTATTCATGATAGTCAAACTCCAATTCAATGGCAGTGAAGCGGGAAGTGTAAATCAATTTTTGCTTTAAGCGTCAAACAATTTGTAATAGATTTGTATCAGTTATTTATATTTTTGAAAATTTTTAATTGCTATTGTTGAGCTTGATTTTTGTCATAAGCAAGCTTTTCTGCGGCACTCAAGCGTTTTGCGGTGACAATGACTTGTTGTGCTTGCAGGTTCATCTGCTGTTGGTCATATGTTGTTTTTTCTTGTGCGCTAAGACGTTTCGCTTGAATGGTGACGGTTTGTGTCTGCGTACTGACTAATTGTTGAGCGAGGCAATTGCCTGATGCAAGAGTCGTTAGGATTAATGTACTAAAGAAGATGCGGGCTTTTTGTGAGTGAAGCATATTGGCTCCTAAAATAGGTGTGTTATTGAAGATGATGAAACTTTAAATGTCCTTACATCTGGTTGCCATCGCTATGCGATGAAATGCGAAAAATGCTAGCTCAAGTACCGAAACACCGGTATTAAGACTGAGTTTGTCTTTGCTGACCTTGAAGATTGGTGGTGATTTAGTCGTATGGCGATTTTTGAATTTTTTTACCGTAGGCTTTTCTATGACTGGCCTTGATAATCCATCTACCCCAAGCACTCAGCCATTCATTCCTCAAAAATGCAATTTGGTCGGAAAGCTGGAACAAGAATTGATACTTTGTTTTACAGTGACGGTGCTTTCAGATTGTTTAATTCAAGGATGAAAAATGAAAAATTCAAATAAACAGTACATGTACTCAGTTTTACGCCAAGCGTGGCAAGAGCTACGCACAGTCGGCAATAAAGCTGGACAAGCATTACTGCGTACACCATTGCCACGAATCTTAGTATTGTGCATAGGCTTAGCGCTACTGATCACCTTGATACCGTTAATTTTGAGTTTGTTCGTGATCTTTATGCTGGTGAAACTGTTTTTGATCGTGGTCACCTCGAGTAATCGTAGCCGTCAGCAAACAGCTTCAGAATTTAAGCCTAGACAATGGTCGTATAAAGAGGCGGAAGACGCACAATTGGTTCGCGTTGAGCACATCACTTATCGTCGTGAAGATCGCTAAGTCTGCACTTCCTAGGCATCAGTGCGATGCTCCTAACTAAACAAAAAAACGTCACTGCATTTATATGAGTGGCGTTTCGTTTGTTAACTGCTTCGGCGATCTCAATGTATGTTTTGATCTATCCCCGCAGGCGATTTACTTTATTGATTGTAGGAAGATGGTCTAGGAATCGGATAAATTTTCTTTTGTCGTCCATTAATATACCGCACTGTTTCGCCATCAAAAAACGCATTTTCTTCTAGCATAATGCGGATCGTTTTCTTCCATTCTGGAATCATGCTGCTCGCATTTAGTTCAATTGAGTAGGCTGTATTTTTTCGGAGCGCTTGATCGCCAGTGCCAACGACATTTCCTTGGTTATCCCACATACCAATGGCGGGTCCTGCGGCATGGCCGTGGTAGCCAATTGGATGCGAATAAATACTTGCAGCGATATCCTCTTTCTTCGCTTGTGCGAGCGCCCCAGCTAAAATTTGATTACCTGTCTTTCCCAGTTTGAATTGCGTCGTCAAAATATCTTGTAGACGATTCGCTTTGCTAAACGCTTGTTGGATGGAAGTCGGTATTTCTGTCTCGCCTGGTTTTAAAATGTAGGCATGTTGTTGTATATCGGTGTGCAGACGTAAATAGGTGATGCCGATATCAACGTGGATTAAATCACCTGGCAAAATCACATCCGCTTTTGGTTTGATTGCAAAGCTACGTTCAGCACCTTCGGTTTTAGGATCAACTCGTTGGATATCTACGGTGGGATGGAACCAAGTATCGTATCCTAAATCTCGAATTTTTTGACGGAACCACCAGACTACATCTTCGCTTGTTGTGATACCCGGTGTGATGACTTTTTCAGAGAAGCCTTCTTCAATAATTTTGTGGGTGGCGTTAATCAGTTGTGGATAGAATTGCATCTCACGTGCAGTGCGTGTTTCTAACCAACGAATCGCTAAGGGCTCCGCTGACACAGTACGCGACTTAAACTCAGTTGGTAGTTTTTGCATCAACTCTTGGTGCTCGGTGTAATCTAAGCCATCAGCATGGCCAAAATGCATTGAGGTATTAATGCCGATCTTTTGTGGATTTCTTTGCTTGATAATGTTAACTAAGGCGTCCCATTGGTCAGGATGTTTTTGTGTGTCCCATGCCGCTTTAATATTTTTTCCGAAGTCATAGCGCGCAACTGCAAGACGCTCCACTGTCCGCGTTTGTGGGTTATGGTAAAACACTAAAATTGTACGGCGCCTTGCGTTTAGCCATTCCGCAGGCAGCATGGTCTTGAGGACGGGATCTTCGTTATATTCGCGCGAGATTACGATCCACATATCGATGCCAGTTTCTTGCATCATACCTGGTAATAAGTTTTCAAAGCGGTCGGCTAAGTTTTCATCAATCACGCGCGCTTGTTCACGTATAGACAAAATTTGCGCTTGTGCTGGTATGCATTGCCACAAACTGAAGATACCTGCAAACGCACAGGCAATTAGTGTTTTTTTCATACGCTCTCCCAAGTATTTCGTAGTTTTAACGACGATCTTGTGACCGCTTGTTTATCGCCAAGTTCCATTTAGTCAATGTCCTTATTCATCGCTTAGGGCAATTTTTGCAGCTTCTTCGGGAGTTAATCCGTCATAGAATTGATCGGTTAAAAATTCAATTTCTTCTTCGATAAATTCTTGCGCTTGAGCTTGAGTAGCGCCGCCCTTTACAAGATAGCCTTCGACTTCTATGCACCATTGAATTACCGCCAGCGTCTCTTCATCTAATTCTTCGTTTTTCTTTGCCATGATTAAATTGTCCTTGGGTTGATGTGGTATTGCGTAAATAACTTTCAGCTTATTCAATGAGAAATTGAGAGACGCTCTGGAGCCAAAAATGGGGGAGTGACGCAGTTCAAGGTCTAGCCTATGCATTTTTTCCAATTTATGTTTGGCATTCGAATGTGAATAAACTCTCGAAAACGATTGCTGATTTTTTCGACGATTCATTATTCCCTATTTGGCCTAGGTTTGGTTTAATTAAATGCAAAACTTGCTCTGTTATGATGCAAATTGCAGTACTGAGGCAATTTTGTTATCGGGTATCCGTGATTAGACTTGTATCAAGTGTGTTTGATATATGCTTGTACACTTCAATAGGGCAGCAATCTAGAGTGTTAAACTAGACAGTAACTAATTCATGATAAAGAAAAAATAAGAATGGAAAAGAAACCGATGTTAAGTGTCGCACAAGCGCTGCAAACTTTATTGCAAGCAGTGCGTCCAATTCAAGAAATCGAGCAGGTTTCAACATTAGCAGCGAATGGTCGCGTGCTGGCGCAAGCGCAGCGTTCGTCCTTGTATGCGCCACCGATGGACAATACACAAATGGACGGCTACGCAGTGCGCGCGGCAGATTGTGAAAGTGGCTGCGCGCGTTTAAGAGTGTCGCAACGTATACCTGCGGGTGTGGTCGGCCAGACTTTGGAACCTGGAACAGCAGCGCGTATTTTTACTGGCGCTTTCATTCCTGCTGGCGCTGATGCGGTGGTGATGCAAGAACAATGTGAAGTTGAAAACTTCAACGATGGGCAAGATCAGCAGACTTTTGTGACTATTCGTCACCAAGTAAAACCAGGCGAGTGGATACGCAGGCAAGGTGAAGATATTCAGCAGGGGGCAGAAATTCTGCCAGCCGGTACGCGTTTGCGGCCGCAGGAACTTGGCTTGGCGGCATCGGTAGGCTTAGCAACATTGCCTGTGTTACGCGCTTTACGCGTAGCGGTTTTTTTTACTGGTGATGAGCTGACGATGCCGGGTGAGCCTTTAAAACCGGGTTCAATTTATAACTCCAATCGATTTTTACTCACTGGCTTATTGCAAAACTTAGGCTGTCAAATAACTGATTACGGTATCGTTCCAGACAACTTGGCGGCTACCCGTGCGACTTTGCGCGAGGCCGCACAACAACATGATTTGATTATTACTTCGGGCGGTGTGTCGGTCGGTGAGGAAGATCATATTCGACCTGCTGTCGAGGCTGAAGGCAATATCAATATGTGGCAGATTGCAGTGAAACCCGGTAAACCTCTCGCGTTTGGCGAGGTGCGTCGTGTTGCTCAGCTTGATCAAGTTGAACAAGTAAATCCAATAGAAATGAATCAAGTGGCAAACACAGCTTTTTTCCTCGGATTGCCTGGCAATCCAGTGTCTAGTTTCGTGACGTTTTTACTCTTTGTGCGTCCATTCATTTTACGTATGCAAGGGATACAAAACATTACGCCGATTAGTTACCTAATGCGTGCTGATTTTGAATGGAAAAAAGCAGATAAGCGAAATGAGTTTTTACGTGCGAAGATGAACGCTGAAGGTGGCCTAACACTTTTTTCAAATCAGAGTTCTGGTGTACTAACATCGACAGTGTGGGGCGATGGCTTAATTGATTTAGCTGCAGGGCAAACGGTGGCGCATGGCGACATGGTGAAATTTATTCCATTTAATGGATTGCTCTATTGAGACACATTCAGGTTATTGAAAAGAAAAACTGAAATTAAACATAGAATCAAATAGAGAATCAAACATCAAATTAGAACAGAAAAATAAAATGAAAATACAGTTGAAGTTTTTTGCCAGTGTGCGAGAAAAATTAGGATGCGGAAGCGAAGTATTAGAACTTGATGTCAATAGCGTCAGTGCGCATCAGGTTCGTGATTTACTAATATCACGCGGTGGGGTTTGGGCAGAGGTCTTAGCGCCGAACAAGGCCTTGAGAATGGCGTGCAATCAACAAATGCTGAATGGCGACGTCACGCTGCAAGATGGCGCAGAATTAGCATTTTTCCCGCCTGTTACTGGAGGCTGACTTTGATGAAAATTTCTGTTCAGACCAGTGACTTTGATGTCAGCAATGAGTTAGCGATCATGCGATCCAGTAATCCAGCGATTGGTGCGGTGGTCAATTTTGTTGGACTTGTTCGTGATCGTAATGATGGACAAACTGTTAGTGCGATGGAGTTAGAGCATTATCCAGGTATGACAGAAAAATCCTTGCAGGCAATCGCTGAGCAAGCACAACAACGATGGAATCTGCTTGATGTATTGATTATTCATCGTGTCGGTGTGTTGCAACCCAAAGATCAAATTGTGATGGTAGCAGCTGCTAGCGCGCATCGAGGTGAAGCTTTTGCTGCTTGTGAGTTCATGATGGATTACTTAAAAACTGAGGCGCCGTTTTGGAAGAAAGAAACAACTCCAGAAGGCGAACGATGGGTCGATGCACGCGAGTCCGATAGTGTCGCTAAGCACAAATGGAATGCGTCCTCATCTGAATTGCAAAAATAAACCGGGAGCATCAGAGCAATGAATGGATTGTCGGTTATTGCGGTTAGTGCTGGCGCTGCGATTGGCGCATGTTTGCGTTGGGTACTGAGTCTGACTCTGAATTCTGTGCAGGTAAATTTACCATTGGGTACCTTGCTTGCTAATTTAGGTGGTGCTTATGTGATTGGTATTTGTGTTGGTTTTTTTTCTGCCAATCCGCAACTATCGCCTGAATGGCGTCTGTTTGTCGTCACAGGATTTTTAGGTGGCTTAACCACCTTTTCTAGTTTTTCTGCCGAGGCGATGGAACTTCTGCAAAAAGGAGAATGGCTATGGGCTTTCGGGCATAGTGCTTTGCATTTACTTGGCTCTATACTCTGTTGCTTTGCAGGCTATGCTAGTTGGCGCTTGTTTCAATCGGTTTAAACCTGTTTTCTTTATTTGAAATTGAAAAAATTATGTCAGAAAATACCTTAATGTATCCACCGATTGAACCTTATCGTCAAGGGATGCTGGAAGTGGATGCGATACATACTTTGTATTGGGAAGAGTGTGGTAATCCAGCTGGACAGCCGGTTTTATTCTTACACGGTGGTCCTGGCGGCGGCACTTCGCCGATGCATCGACGATTTTTCGATCCCGCACATTATCGTATTGTATTGTTCGATCAACGCGGTGCTGGAAAATCGATCCCATTAGGTGAGTATCGAAACAACACAACCGCACTGTTAATTGAAGACATTGAAAAGATTCGCGCGATGTTGGGTATCGAACAGTGGTTGGTGTTTGGCGGATCATGGGGCTCGACGCTTGCGCTTGCTTATGGTGAAGAGCATCCAGCACGCTGTCTTGGCTTTGTTTTGCGCGGCATCTTCTTGTGTACTAAGGCGGAAGTGGATTGGTTCATTAATGGAATGAATCATTTCTATCCAGAAGTGCATCAGCGCTTTGCTGAAGCGGTGCCGCATTCTGAACGTGGCAATTTATTGCAAGCCTATGTGAAGCGTTTGTTTGATGAAGAACCTTCGATATACAAAGAAGCGGCACGCAATTGGAGTCGCTATGAAGGATCTTGTTTGTTTTTAGAGCCGCAGGCGCAAGCGATACAAGACTTTGAATCTGACGAAGTTAGTCTAGGAATCGGCCGCTTGGAAGCACACTATATGTTAAATGCAGCGTTTATGGATGAAGACCAATTGGTTAAAAATATTCATACAATTCGACATTTACCTGCGGTAATCGTACAGGGGCGTTACGATGTGATTTGTCCACCATTGTCAGCTTATCGTTTGCATCAAGCTTGGCCTGGATCGCAATTGCACATGATTAATGACGCTGGCCATGCGGCAATGGAGCCGGGAATTGCAAAGGAACTGGTGCGCGCCACCGAGCAATTTAAGTTGCATGGAAAATTTTTATAAAACTCCCTTACTTTTTTATAAGTTGCTGCAGTTTAAAGCTAGAACGTGGTCTTATAGATAATTGAAAGGTAATTTGCGTTTGTGTAGTTTCGGCATAGTCTTTACAATGCGCAGCTGTTGATTCCTCGCATGTTGTGAGGGATGTTAATTCAATAAAAGAAAATTATGATTCCATCAAAAAAATCCCGTAATGCTCGTCAACGTAAAAAATTGCACGTTGGTGAATTTCAAGAATTTGGTTTTGAGTACAAAGCTGATTTGACTAAAGAATTGTCTTCCGATGAAGAAGCGCAATTGATTCATACATTCTTGGAAGAAGTGATCGAGCCACGTGACTTGGCATTGAGTGGCTGGCTGACTTCAGGTTTCGTTTGCAGTTTTGGTCCAGGTTCCGCTACCGATGAAGATCGCGAGGCATTAAAAGCATGGATGACAGCACGTCCTGAATTTAAAGATGTGCAAGTTGGCGTATTAAAAGATGCTTGGTATTCGCCGATGGATACTGAATTTGCTGAATAATTAATGTCTACAGCGCATATAGCGCATGTAGCAAATTTTAAGCTGAGTTAGCCTGTCTGCTGCGTTCGTCTCAAGGCAACTCTTGCTTATTAGCTTATCGAACTGAAGCTGGTTTCTTAGTAATAAGAACCAGCTTTTTTTATGTCGTGAAGTGAGTTTTACTTAAACGTCTCTTACTTAAGCATGTATTACTTAAGCGTGTATCAGCAGCATTTCGATATGCGGGATATCGTCTTCTAGATACATGTCGGAGACCGTCACAAATCCGAAAGATTGATAAAATTTTTCTAGATATTGTTGCGCACCGATACGAATCGCATGTGCAGGATGCGCTTCTTTGCATGCAGCGATGCCACGAATTAGTAAAGATTTACCGATACCTGTTCCGCGTGCAAAATCGCTCGTGATGACGCGACCTAGTGAAGCTTCTGCATATTTGACAGCGGGTGGAACAACGCGCAGATAGGCTGCAACTTTTTGATCGTCGCTCCATGCAATTAAGTGTAATGAACTCTGATCAGCATCATCCATATCGAGATAGGGACAATTTTGTTCCACCACAAATACCGCTGAGCGCGCACGCAAAATCGCATAAAGTTGGTCGACTGTTAGATCGTGAAAGCGGCAGCATTGCCAGCGGATGTTTTGCATTGTGATTACCTAAAAATTGTTATTCTACATTTGCTTAAATAAGTGCGCATAGACGCGACTTACTTGTAGTTTTTGTTGACTACCTTTGAGTTGCACTGTCAGCTTTCCAGTTTCATCGCGCGTCGCATATTGTAAGTAGCGCGTATTGATGATGTAGCCGCGGTGAATTTGCCAGAATAATTGCGGATCAAGTTGCGGCAGTAATTCGCGTAAGCTCATCCGAATTAGACTTCCTTGTTCCGCTGTCACAACATTGATGTATTTGTCGGTCGCCTCAAAAAACAGCACGTCCTCAATTGGGATCATGCGAATTTGATTGCCAACCGCCGCACGTATCATGCTGAGTCGTTCATTCGATGCAGATGCTTGCGGATTTCCTAAAAGTGCAGGACTTAATTTGCTTAGCTGTGCGATCATTTTTTCTAACTCATTGGATGGCGCAGAGCGATCCGAGATTTTATTTTGTAGTCGCTGTACTGTCTTTGCAAAGCGAACGTCACTGATGGGCTTTAACACGTAGTCGCAGGCTTCGTGCTCGAATGCCTGCAGCGCAAATTCATCATACGCCGTGACGAAAACGATCATCGGGAAAGGCCTGTCACTCGGCCATTCTTCCGTCAATTCTTCGGCAACTTCGAGCCCAGTTTTGCCGGGCATTTTTATATCTAGAAAGACGATTTCAGGAAAATGCTTAAACGCTAAATTCACCGCTTCAACGCCGTTTTCTGCGATGCCGCAAATCTCCAGTTCAGGCCATAAGCGTTCTAGTGTTTTTTGTAAAGTTAAGGCTAGAATATTTTCGTCTTCAGCGATGAGTGCGCGTAGTTGAGTCATGATAATTAATTCGATTTTGATGAAACAAGAATGTTGTTAATGCTGTGTCTTTATTGATGGAGTGTCGTTAATGCACTTGCGTCGATAAGGGAATGCATAAATGAGCGATTACGCCTTGTGGTTGATTCGCACTGAGCGTCAACGACGCTCGCGGGCCATACAGCGCTAGCAGACGTTCACGCACATTCGCGTTACCGACATGGCTTTGATTTGGATGTTGCGATTGTGGTGCTGGTTTATTTTCATCATAATCTACAGGTAGTCCCATACCTGTATCAATCACATAAATGTGCAGGAATTCGCTGTCAGTCTCGGCAGAAACATGGATGCTGCCACCTTCCATTTTAGGCTCTACGCCGTGCTTAATCGCGTTCTCAACGATTGGCTGTAATAGCATGGGCGCGATCGCTTGTCTCCTTAGCTGCTCTGGTAAATTGGTTTGATATTGCAAGCGCTTTCCCATACGTATCGCCAGCAATTCTAAATATGCTTCGAGTAAATCAAACTCATGTTGTAGCGTTGTTTGTTCGATTCTTGACGAATTTAAACTCGCGCGTAAATAACGAATCAGCTGCTCCAACATGTGTTGTGCGCGTTGTGTATCGATGGCGATCAAACCTTGTAAGTTGGCGAGCGTGTTGAATAACATGTGGGGTTCGATTTGTGCTTGCAGTAGCTGCAATTGCGCTTGCATCGCTTGACGTTCGATTGCTGCTATGCGCGCTTTTTCTTTTTCTTGTTCTGCTTCTAGTTCTGCCAGTTTTGATTGGTTCCAAAAAAATACGCCACCGAATAAGCTGATGAAGATACTCATAATGACTAAGATGCCTTCACCATTTTTCATCACGGTTACAAAGCTCGGCATTTTCAGACCATAAAAGACCATACCGATCGATCCACCAATGAAATAACCGATCGGTGCTGCCGCCATACACATCAATAAAAAGGCGATGCGATGTGGCTTTTTGTCACGCCAAATGATCCACCGTGTTAATACGATGACGATGTTGATGCTATAGCCAATTAACATCGAGAACACCCAATTCACTGCAAAGCTTTGCTTGGTCGGTAATACCAAGGTAATGAATAGCGCGACACCGGTGTTAAAGCAGCTTAGCCAAATCAGCGAGCGTTTGTGTTCGTTGAGAAAATGACGAATAGTAGATAAAGACAAGAGATTTTTCATTTGAGAGAAACAAAGTTGAATTGTGCAGTAGCGTCTTGTTAAAAATTAGAATTCGCTCGATATCGAGAAGTGTAGATGAGCTGCCGACAATTCGAAAATTTCTGCGACGTAAGTGTTACTTTATAACGCGAACCGCATGAAATTTGCCGTAAATAACTTTGGACTACTAGTTTGGGTGAAATTTCACCAAAATTTTCTACAAAGTGTTGTTCATTTCGAATGTTAACCGACTGTGGCGCTTGCGACATGAATATAAACTCGCTTAGCATGACAGCTAGTGATTTGATTTTGGTCAAGGACTAGGGCCTGTTAACGTTTAAATCGGGAGATGCGTTCAAGCCAAAAGGTGGGATGGCAAGGCGTAGTTCGCCGCCGAGGCAGGTGCCTCGGCAAGAGCTACAACGCTGTCCATCGCGCGTTTTGGCTTGAACCCTTCGGGAATGGGAAAAACGGGCACATGGCGTTGTTGCAAGTCGCTTACAGTGCTCGCACTGCCGCGCGCCTTGACGCCTAGCCCTGTGCACGTTTTTCCACATTCGCACTCCCAATTTAAATGTTAACAGGCCCTAGCAAACCACATCAAAAAAATTAAAAAATCTGGAGACATTATGAGTGATTCAACAAGCGGGCGCGATGGTGACAGCGCAGCGCCCGATATTCGTATGGTAATTGATCAGAAGAGTGCGTTCCCGCCTGTTGCGCGTTTGGGTGCTTTTCGCGCATTTCATTGGCTTTATTTAGGCTGGCAAGATTTTCGTGCAGAACCGATGGCGGGCCTCTTTTATGGTGTTTGCTTTGCCGTCATGGGCGGTATTTTAAAACTCACTTTAGCCAATGCGCCGCAGTATTTGTCGGCATTAACTTGTGGTTTTTTATTGGTAGGTCCGCTGTTGGCCTTAGGTTTGTATGATGTTAGCCGTCGGATTGAGAATTTGCGCTCTGGCATGTTGGGCAGCGCATTTTCTATGCGCGGTCGTTGGAGCAATATTGGTACTTTTGCCGTGGTGCTAGCCGTGATTATGATGGTGTGGGCACGTGCGTCCTTAGTTATTTTTGCCTTGTTCTACAACAAGGGCATGCCAACGATGGAAGGATTCTTGGCGAAATTATTCTCCTTAGAGAATCTTGAATTTTTGGTGGTGTATGCCTGTATTGGTTTTATTTTTGCGAGCATTGTATTTGCGATTAGTTGGGTATCGATTCCTTTGATGTTAGACCGAGATACTGATGCGATTACTGCGATGATCATCAGTATCGTCGCATTATTTGTGAACGTACCTCTAACGATGATTTGGGGCTTAACGATTGTCGGTTTTGTCGTAGTAGGATTTATGACGTGGAATCTGGGATTTATTATTGCGATGCCGATTATTGGGCATGCCACTTGGCATGCATATCGAGAGGTGGTTGGCCCAGCGGATCAGCGCTCTTGAAAAAATATCGGGTTTGCATAAGCTAAAACTAAAATACAAGTTGCATCTTTCTCGATAGAAATCAAAATAAAAATGGCGCAGATCTAATCATCTCTGCGCCATTTTTTATGCTATTCCGATTACTTCAATGGTGGAATCGCTTGTGGTCGTAGTGGCTTAATCGGCTGTTCTTTCAGTTTCTTCTGCAGATAATTAATCGCTGCTTCTAACTGTTTGTCTTCGCCTTTGAAGCTAGCATTCGGTGGATTGTCGACTTCAATATCAGGTGCAACGCCAACACCTTCCACCATCCAGCGGCCGTCTCTCGCATCAAATTGCGCATTCTCTGCCGCGCGTACCATCCCATTGTCCGCTAGCGTATTTCTGTCTGATAACCAAACTCCAGCGCCAGCGGTTCGTTTACCGACTAGTGGGCCAAGGTTAAGTGCTTTGACGCCAGCAGCAAAAGTTTCACCATCTGAATACGTCAGCTCATCAATCAGTACGACCAAATGACCACGGAAAGTTTGTTGCATGTTGGCGTAAGCCTGTTGCCCTGGCGGCGCCCAAAATGCCCACGCTTTACGCAAGAGTTTTTCGATGATCCAGCTATCGATATTGCCACCGTTATTGCGACGCACATCGATGATTAATCCATCGCGATCATAGTTAGCATAGAAATCGCGTGCAAAACTGGAGACATCAGCAGGGGTCATTGCTCTCAGATGCAGATAGCCAATTTTGCCATTTGATGCGCGATCCACTTTGCTAGACAAACTTTGCTCCCAGTCGCTATAGCGCAGGTTCGCTTGCTTCATCATATTGATCGGCGACACCAACATTGATTTGCTGTTGGTACCACGTTTCACCTGCAGTAATACTTGTTTGTCGGCTTGATTTAATAGCAGATCAGAAATGTCGCGCACCGTGTTCACATCTTTGCCATTGATTGCAGTGATCAAGTCACCCACTTTCACGTCAAGATCTGGATTGTCGAGCGGGGCGCGTTGCGATGGTAAATCGGGCTCGCTGCGATAGATGTGATCTATACGATAGCCTTCATTAGTCTTGCTCAGCACAGCACCAAGTCCAGCCGCTACACCATCTGGAGCAGCGCGACGGATATCGCCAGGGCGCACTTGTGAGTGCAATGAACTAACTTCACTGACCATTAATCCGAGCAGATCATTTAGCTCCGCGCGATCTGTGATACGCTCAACCAAAGGCGCGTACTTCTCACGCACTTTGACCCAATCAACACCACGCATATTCGTATCGTATAAGAAGTCACGATGCATACGCCAAGCATCGGTGAACATTTGTTTCCATTCTTGCCGTGGATTGGAGCTAAAAGTCCAATCGTCGACTTTGAGCTTGGCTTTGCTCATGTCGGGTGGTGCTTTTGCTCCAGCATCGACAACGAAGAAATCACCAGTGCCGCTACCGCTGTGCAGGAATACACGTTTCTTGTCTAAAGATAAGTCAAAATTACGTACGCCAGGCGCGAACACTTCCGCTTGTGGTGCAGTTTTCGCGATTGCCAGTGTTTTTACATGACTACGACTACGATCAACTGGATCACGCTCAAGGAAATACAAGCGTTTATCGTCAGTGACTAAGCGACGATAATTGCCAGCCGCGATGGGAACCTCATATAAACGCTCAGCTAGTCCTTGATAGACAATACTGTTTGATCTTTTTGCCGTCGTATTCTCTACTTTTTTAGATTCTTTATTGGCTTCGTTCGCATCCGTTTTGTCACTAGATTTTTCAGTAGGCTTATCGTTTGCTTTATCGTTGGCTTTATCGCCAGTTTTACTCAACTCGTCATCCGGCTTAAACGGAAAACGATTTCCTGGTTGTAAGGCTAATGCGAAAATGCCAGCACGTTTGTCAAAATAAGTGCCCATGTTACGATCGCCCCATGGCGCACCGACACCAGGTTGGAAATTGCGATTCGATAAAAAATAGAGCCATTTTCCATCGCCAGAAAAAGTTGGTGACTCTGACTCATAACGATCGGTTGTTACAAAATGCGTTTGTTTGCTGTCTAAATCGTACAAACCGATTTGATTGCGTCCTTGACTGCTATTGCCACGTACCATCGCTAAGGTTTTACTATCAGGCGACCAGACAATTTCATCGTGGGTGCCGTGACCTTCTTTCGAAGCGTCATCGATGATCGTGTTTGTTTTGGTTGCGAGTTCAAGTAACCACAGTCTGCCACGCTTGTCGGTATGTGCAATAAACTTGCCATCAGGCGAGGGCGCTAATGTGAGACGATGGGTTTCGCCGTCTTTGGTTAATTGCTCTGGTTTGCCATTGCCATTGGCGGGAAAACGCCAAATTTCATTTTCGCCACTACTGTCAGCAAAAGCATAGATATAACGATCGTCGTGCGAGAATACAGCTTCGCGTGCTCTCGCACCTTCCGGTAAAACGATGTCGACACGACGTTGATTACCGGTAGTGGCGACGGTGATTTGACCGCGCGCCGTGAACACCAATTTATCGTCTTTTGCGGCAATCTGTGTATTCGTCAAAAAGTCGAGTGGGTTTTTAATATGACGTTGGCGAGATTGGTCAAAGTCGGAAACCAAGGCGAGGTTTAATGATTTATCGTCTTGTTTATTGAGATCGAGTACGTGTAAATTGGCTCCCAATTGATACGCGATTTTGCCATCGCCTAATTGTGGATTTCTCACTTCCCAATCGCGATGCTTGGTTATGGCTTTAGCGTCGCTACCATCGAGATTGGCTGCGTAAATATTGTAGGCACCATCTCGATCACTCAAAAAATATAAGCGATTTTTCCACAGCATAGGGCGGCGGTTATTGGATTTTTCAGTCGCGAATAAATTGACGGCTTCGCTCTTTGCTTGCAGATCAAACTTCCACAATTGTGCGACCGCGCCGCCACGATACAATTTTGCATTGTCATTGCGTGTATGCAAACCAAGTCGGGTAAAAAATAAAGTTTTGCCTGCGTCATCTACTGCGGCTTCATTTGCATCAGTTACCGGGAAAATCTGACGTTGTAAATTTTTAGGGTTGATCGCCGAGATCACAGTTTGTGAAGTCGGACCCACTTGGTTTTGACTGGTAACCAATACTTCACCTTGCGCGCTCCAACCTAATACCGTGACAACGGTATTGTCGAAACTAATCCGTTTCGGTACGCCGCCTTGAATTGGCATCACATAAGCTTCTTGCGCGCCTTCATAAGTAGCCGAAAAAGCCAACCATTGACCGTCTTGTGATATTGCAGCATGCGTTTCTGCACCTAGGTGCGTTGTTAAGCGTTGCGCTGCGCCGCCATTTGTACTTGTTTTCCATAAATCTCCTTCCGCCGTGAACACAACCGTGTCCGCGCGAATTGTCGGAAATCGTGCATACGCTTGGTTATCCACCGCATAAGCGGAAGAGATCATTCCTGCGAGGGAGAGACTAAGAAATAATGGCTGGAGTTTCATAATTTTTCTTATCCAAAGGTTGAAATAAAAAGGCTCGCGCTAAGTCACTGGAGCCAAGATTTGGTCAAAGAACTCGACATCACGAGATCATATCGTTGATTTTTACAGACAGCGAGAATGTTATTTAGTTCTGCACAGATTGCGTTAAATCAGTAACTATTTGGTTATTTAAGACAAAACTGATCTTATTTTTTTGTACAAATAAAGTTTTATGTTTAAATGCTTGTAGTAAATATTGAGAGCATTTTATGCACGACAGCGCTTATTTAAGTGGCTTAAAAAAGATCATCCTAATCGCTATTGGTTTCGTCATTTATATGGCGAATCTCCAAGCTGTTTACGCGGAAGAGCAAACGCAGAGCATCAGCTTGGTCGGCGAGGATGAATGGTATCCCTACGCCGCCTATAAAGACGGTAAATTGCAAGGCTGGGCAGTGGATATCATAGAAGCTGCCTTTGCTGCCGTTGACGTGAAGGTGAATTTCAAATCGGCTCCTTATGCCAGATGTTTGATGCTGGCTGAAACTGGGCAAGAGTTAGGTTGCTTTGATAGCTTAAAAGACAGCAAACTAAGTAAGGTCTTGCTGTTTCATACTGAACCTATTTTTAAAGCAGAGATCGGAATTTATGCTTTGCAGAGCTCTACCGCGAGCAATTTACAAGTGACACATTTGCGCGGAAAGCAAGTCGGTGTGACACATGGATATACCTATACGGATGAAGTCGATACTGATCAAAGTATCAGTCGTGAGGTTGCACCAACCGACTTGTCTAATCTTAGAAAATTAGTGCGCCAACGTTCTGAGTATTCCTTGATTTACACACGCGTGGTCGACTATTTGGTGAATCGTTATCCTGAAGAATTTAGTGGAAAGATTAAGCAGGTCGGTAGTATCGGACAAAATTCTTTATACGTGAGTTTTTCACGTCAGAGAGCGGATTCGACTAAATATGCTGAGTTATTAGATCGCGGTTTGCGTAGGATTAAAAAGAATGGAATCTACGCGAAATTGGAGCAGAAATGGAGCAAGCCCGTTCCTTAATTTGGTGTTTTCTAGCTTGTCTATTTCAAACTAGAAATGACTTAAATAAAAATTTAAATCACTTCTATATTTTCTAAATGCCCTAAATTTAATCCACTGATTTACTTAGCCTAGTTGCACATCAATAGCCTATCGTCTGTGCCGCTTCATGGACGAGTTGTTTGAACAAATCATGGCGCATTTGACTAATTTCACCACGCTTAAGCGCTTCGAGAACGGTACAACCTGGCTCGGTATGATGGTGGCAGTTATAGAATTTGCAGTGGCCTAGATGTGGCTGAAATTCTGGAAAAGCGCGTTCAAGCATACCTTCGCTTAAATGATGTAAACCGAATTCTTGAAAACCTGGTGAGTCAATCACATACGTTGCTTGATCTTGATACTCCGCCATTTGAAATAGGCGAGTGAAGGTGGTGGTGTGTTTTCCGGTATCTAATGCAGCGGAAATTTCGCGTGTCGCAATTTCAGCGTCGGGGATTAAGAGATTGATGAGCGACGATTTCCCCATACCCGATTGTCCAATCAAAATGGTACGTTGCCCTTGTATGAGCGACAGCATTTTTTCGCGTGTTGCTTCGGCTTGTGCGGTGACAGATACTTCGTGTACCGGATAGCCAAGTGATGCATATAGAGCGATACGTTCTCTCGCTTTTGGTAAGCTTGTAGCCACGTCGATTTTGTTCAGAACAATATGGGCTTTGATGCCAGACGATTCAGAGGCGACTAAGGCTCGTGAAATTAGATCATCGGAAAAGCTAGGTTCGGTAGCGACGACAATGATCAATTGCGTTAAGTTCGCCGCAAGCATTTTCGACTTATATTGATCCGAGCGATAAAGCAAAGTACTGCGCGGCACGATCGTTTCAATCACGCCTTGGTTGGCAGAGGTGAGTTGGTATTCAACGATGTCACCAACGGCAACATCACTCTTTTTACCACGTGTTACGCAATGTAATTTGATACCCTTGGCTTGAACTAGATAATGCCGCCCGTGAGCGGCAATTACCGTCGCTTGCTCGGTTGGACCTGATTTTTTTTGTGCGGCGATTTTTTTTGACATGCGGTGAATCAACCGAAGGTCTGCGTAAAAATTACATCGATTTTTGCTGCACAAATGAAGTCATTTTCAGAGATGCCACCTTTTCCACCATTGACAGTATGCGTATCAAATTTGACGACACAGCGATTATAGGTGACGACTAATTCAGGATGATGGTCTTCTTCATGAATGG
Organism: Affinundibacterium baiyunense; assembly: GCF_018139645.1. Classification (GTDB taxonomy): domain Bacteria; phylum Pseudomonadota; class Gammaproteobacteria; order Burkholderiales; family Burkholderiaceae_D; genus Undibacterium; species Undibacterium baiyunense. The sequence goes on along the minus strand of NZ_JAGSPM010000004.1, from coordinate 37,294 downwards.
TGTAAGCAATCGCGTTGACGAAAGCGAGTGTTTCGTAATAATTTTTGAAGTTATAGGTTTTGACAATGCGCGGACCATCTTGTGTCCAACCTGGTGTCGCTGCAAAGTAAGTCGGCAGTTCTTGTTCTTGTAAGCCGATTTCAGTGTGCGCTGATTTTTTTGCTAAGAGATCAGAAGTTTTCATATGCGAGTTTTGATTAAGTCGTTCGGAAAATAGTTTGTTTCACGCTAATTGCAGTTAGTAAATTATGCTAGTTTCGCTTGCTGGTGCAAGTGCGCGATTCTAATAGACGCGGGTGGATGCGAGTCATAGAAAGCGGAGTGTATTGGATCAGGAGTCAGTGTTGACGCATTGTCTTCATACAATTTGACAAGCGCTGAAACTAAATCGCCTGCATTAGTGTGTTTCACTGCAAAAGCGTCTGCTTCAAACTCATGTTTACGTGAACTAATCGATGTTAATGGCGACAGTACAAATGTGAACACCGGCAAGGTCAGCATAAACAAAATTAATGCCATGGCATTGTTGGAGGACGAGAACAAAATTGGATCAACGCCTAAACCTGTAAAGAACCAAACTTGTTGTTTTAAGTATCCCAGCAGAGCTAAGAATCCAAGTGAAACAAGGAACATCACTATCATTCTTTTAATAATATGTTTGAGTTTGAAATGCCCAAGCTCATGTGCTAGTACTGCTTCGACTTCTTGTGGCGCTAATCTTGCAATGAGTGTATCGAAGAAAACGATGCGCTTGGTTTTGCCAAAGCCTGAAAAGTAAGCATTGCCGTGCGCGCTACGTTTAGAACCATCCATCACAAATAAACCGCTAGAGGCAAAGCCAACACGTTGCATCAAGCCTTCTATACGTTGACGTAAACTGTCATCCGCCAAAGGTGTAAATTTATTGAACAAAGGCGCGATCCAGGTCGGGAAAATTAGCATCATTAAGAGTTGAAAACCAGTCCACACTAACCAAGCATATAACCACCACAAATCGCCCGATTTATCCATAAGGGTGATCACTACCCAGACTAAAGGCAGACCAATCGCAGCGCCGATTAAACTGCCTTTGATTAAGTCACTGATGAATAATTTTAAATTCATTTTATTGAAGCCAAATTTTTCTTCCAACACAAATTGGCGATACAGGTCAAATGGCAAATCTAATGCGCCACTGATCAGTGCAAAGGCGGCGATTAAGCCCAGTTGATAAGTCATGCCATCGCCTAGCCAGCGATAAAGACTCAATGACATTAGTTGCAGTCCGCCGAACAGGGTAAAGCCTAACAGCACGATGACACTAAAAAATAAAGATAGAAGGCCAAACTTGGTTTTTGCGATCGTATAGTCGGCAGCCTTTTGATGTGCATCTAGTGCAATCTTTTCTTTAAATTCTGCAGGAACTTCTGCGCGATGTTTGCTGACATGACGCAGCTGGCGAGACGACAACCAGAATTGCAGGCTAACCGTGATGCCAAGAAAAACAATGAATAAAACCGAAAACGTGTATGAATTCATGGGAAAATGCTGCTTTATCAGAAAAATAGTGAAGTTAGTTATCTCAAAATTAAGCTTTTGTTTATTTTGAGAAATTAAGCAAATTAGCGTCTAGGAAGAATTATGTCACAAGAGAGCAATATCGAAGTAAATGAAACCACAACAGCAAGCGCGGTGAAACCAGCTAAGCCAAACGAGATGAATCTAATTTGGGTCGATATGGAAATGACTGGCTTAGATCCCGACAACGATAAAATTATCGAAATTGCGGTGGTTGTGACCGATATGCAGTTAAACGTATTGGCTGAAGGCCCCGTATTTGCGATTCATCAATCAGATGAAGTTTTGAATAAAATGGATGCTTGGAACAAAGGTACGCATGGTCGCTCGGGACTGATTGATCGAGTTAAAGCATCGACGATTACCGAAGCAGACGCTGAAAAGGCCTTGATTAGCTTTTTGAAAGCGTATGTTCCAGCAGGAAAATCACCGATGTGCGGTAACACAATTTGCCAAGATCGTCGCTTTATGTTCCGCGGTATGCCAAAGTTGGAGGAGTTTTTCCATTATCGAAATCTCGATGTGTCGACCTTGAAAGAATTGTGTCGTCGCTGGAAGCCAGCCTTAGCAAGTGGCTTTAAAAAACATCAAAAACATACTGCCTTAGCTGACATCATCGAATCCATTGAGGAATTGAAATACTATCGCGAGCACTTTATCAAGGAGTAGTCGATCGCGTCTTGATCGTTTGTTGGTGCCGTTGCATTCGCCGTAGCCTGGTTGTCATTGTATTAAGTTAAGGAAAGTTTGTGCTGAGCGCTAATTGCTAATCATAAATTGCTATTCATTAAATGCATTTTACTTTTATTAAATAGATACACTTTCTATACGCTTTGAGAAGTATTTGTTTAATTTAAGAATAATTTGATATGTATAGTGATGATTCTTTTTTGTTATTTTTTAGGAGGAATCAATGACTAGCAAGCGCGTAAAAACCAGTGTACTGATGACAGCTTTGGTGCTGTCATTGTCAGCATGTAATACGATTGCGACAAAAACAAATATGCTCTCAGATGACGATGTAAAGACGAAGACTGCAGGTGCCTTAGGCGTGCAGCCAAATGATGTCGTGGTAGTGAATAAACACGTCGATGGCACCAATACTTATGTCGCAGTTAAAGCAAATGGCGGTGAATATAATTGCGTGATCAATGGTGGTAATTTGCTGAGTTTTGGCATGACGAATCCACCAACATGCGCCAAAAAAGGAACGCCTTTAAATAGTAGTAGTCCGTTTAAATAATCAGCGCGATTGCTCATCAAATTTAGCGATGTTTAGGCATCTTCTCTAAGTTGCACATGATTGAATCTGTAATCTTTAAGTAAAAATGGCTGCTTCTCGTAAAAGAAGCAGCCATTTTTTATGTTAGTGAGCGAGAGTTTATACGCCCAGTAATTCAACTTCAAAAATTAAAGTTGCGTTTGGTGGAATCACGCCGCCTGCACCGCGTGGTCCGTAGCCTAGGGCGGATGGAATCGTTAGTAAGCGAGTCCCGCCAACTTTCATTCCTTGTACGCCTTCATCCCAACCTTTAATTACTTGACCAGCGCCAAGTGCAAATTCAAATGGCTGGCCGCGGTCTTTGCTTGAATCAAATTTTTTGCCGGCGCTACCGTCTGGGTTTTGCAACCAGCCTGTGTAATGTACTTCGACGTTTTTACCAGCAGTGGCTTCCGCGCCGCTACCTTCGACTTTATCTTCGTATTGCAGACCGCTGACAGTAGTTATAGAAGACATAATTGATCCTTGAATAAGAGTAATGAAAAATAGGTGGCGCAATTGTAGATCAAAAGCCTAGGTCTTTGTATCTTTGTGCATGTGTCTATATTGTTAATGCAAGGTAGAATACCTGTCTGTGTTGTCCTCTGTTTATAAAGGTAATTGCATGAATTTATCCGCACTGATGCGATCTTGGGCGCAAGCTTTTGCGACGCAGTTTCGCTTCAAAATAATCTTGTTGAGCATAATTCCATTGATTATTTCTCTATTGCTGTGGGGGGGATTAATGGCTTGGCGTTTGCAAGCGGTGATTGACTTTTTTCAATCCTATTTTGCGGCAAACGAGGCCTATTCGAGTGCAGCACAGGTGTTGAATTCACTGGGTTTATTGGCATTAAAAACCGTGGTGATTCCCTTATTGGCGATGTGGGTGCTGCTACCTGTAGTGATCATTAGCAATTTACTGTTTATCGGCGTCTTGATTATGCCAGTCATTTCTAAACACGTAGGAGAAAGAGATTTTCCCTCATTAGAAAAACGATATGGTGCTTCATTTTTACGCAGCTTTGGCTTTTCATTGGGCTCGGTTTTTCTATTTGTGTTGGGCTGGGTAATCACTTTGCCACTGATTTTTATCCCACCAATTTATGTCTTTGTGCAGCCCTTACTGTGGGGATGGTTAACCTACCGTGTCATGAGCTATGATGCATTGGCGATGTTTGCCGAGCCAGAAGAACGTCAACAAATTGTGTCGAAACATCGCGGTTCGCTTTTATTAATTGGTTTGATTGCCGGGTGGTTTAGTTCTTTGCCATCCATGCTATGGCTGGGAAGTGCGATTTCTGTGGCGCATTTATTTTTCTTCCCTATCATCGCCAGCATGGCTATTTGGGTTTATCTCTTGATTTTTATTTTTACTGGCTTGTGGTACCAACATTTTTGTTTGCGTGCACTACAAGACTTACGTCAAGCATCTGCACCAGATATGAGGCTAGCGGTTGGTATTAATGCACAAAATAATTCACAGGTTTAGGAGTATGTGATGGGAATTGGTTTAATTATTATTGGCGATGAAATTCTTTCTGGCAAAAGGATAGATCAACATTTACCTAAAGTGATTGAGATTCTGAAGGAACGTGGCTTGAGCTTGGATTGGGCTGAATATGTTGGCGATGATCGCGTTCGAATCACCAATCTACTCAAGCGTAGCTTCGCCAGCGGTGATATTGTTTTTAGTACCGGTGGGATTGGTGCGACGCCTGACGATCATACTCGCCAGTGTGCGGCAGCAGCTTTGGGATTGCCGATAGTCTTGCATCCAGAAGCAAAGAAACTTATTCAAGAGCGCATTACCGAAATGCATGTAGGATCTGAACATGCGCTTGATCTCAGTAGCCCCGACAATTTGCATCGATTGAAAATGGGCGAGTTTCCTGAAGGTGCCGATATTATCCCTAATCCATTCAATAAAATTCCTGGCTTTGCCATACAGCAGCACTATTTTGTGCCAGGGTTTCCAGTAATGGCGTGGCCGATGATAGCTTGGGTGTTGGATACACACTACGCACATCTATTTCATCAACAGGCCTCTGATGAAAAAGCGGTATTAGTATTCGAAGTTGCAGAATCCTTATTAACGCCGATGATGGAAGAACTTGAATCGCGTTATCCATTAATCAAAGTGTTTAGTTTGCCCAGTGTTGGAACTGACACAATGCGACGACATATTGAGTTAGGCGTTAAAGGCGATCCAACGCAAGTGCAATTAGCATTTGCAGACATGTTGCAAGGTTTAGATCAATTTCAATCAGAGTACCAAAAACTAGGGTCGTGAAATCGCTTGGATCAATCGGATCAAATGGATCATATCAACTTGGTTTTTATAAACGATGCCTAAAATTAAATTTACGCTGATTTCTACCAAAGATGCCTTGATTGCATTTGGCCCGATTGCGCTGATGATTATTGCCGTGATACTGGCAGCATATTATGTGGTTGACCCTGCACCGGGTAGAACATTGGACTTTAGTGCGGGTCAGGAAAATAGCGCTTACGAACGCTTTGCAAAGCAGTATGCAGATGAATTAGCGCAGAACCAAATTACCTTGCGTATTCACAAATCGCAAGGATCGCAAGAAAATCTTCAACACATCGCTGACTTAGATTCAAAGATTGACATTGGCTTTGTGCAGAGTGGCTCAACCACAGAGAAAGATGCCCAAGAAAAAGGTTTGATTTCTTTAGGTAGTTTATTTTATGAACCGATCTGGATATTTTATCGAGGTAAAAAAGAAGTCACGAGCTTAGCCGAGTTCAAAGCTAAGCGTGTGAATGTTGGCCCTGATGGATTTGGCGTGCGACGTTTATTTCAACAGCTATTGTCGGTGAATAATCTGGATGAAAATCAATTAGAGATACATCAATTGGAGAGCACACCAGCGACCGTTGCATTTGTAAATGAACAGATCGATGTGTTGGTAATGAGTTCGGCATCGGATTCACAATTGATTCAAATGCTATTACAAACGCCAGGTGTCAAGTTATTTGATTTCGTACAGGCAGAAGCATATACCCGTCGATTTCCATTCTTGTCGCATGTGGTGCTGCCACGTGGCATTGTCGATATGGGAAGAGATATTCCTTCACGCGATTATCATTTGATTTCACCGACCGCGACCTTGGTCGCGCATGAAAGTTTGCATCCAGCTTTAATCAGTTTGTTTTTGCAAGCTGCCAAGAAAATTCATGGTGGCGCAAATTGGTTTAGTAAGCAGGGCGAATTTCCATCTGATCGGTACACCGAAATTACAGTAGAGCCGCAGGCTGAAAAATTTTATAAGAGTGGACCTCCATTTTTGCAGCGATATCTGAGTTTTTGGATGTCGAATTTCTTGGAGCGTATGTGGGTCTTGTTCATCGCCTTTGGAGCATTGGCGTTACCACTATCGAAAATTATTCCTCCGTTATATGTATGGCGTGTGCGCTCGCGTATCTATCGCTGGTATGGGCAATTGCGCTCGGTAGAACATGCGCTAGATGAAGCATCGCCTGAGCAAAGGCAACAAATCGCGCAACAGCAATTACAAAGGCTCAATGAAATCGAAAATAAAGTGAATCATATTTCTATTCCTTTAGCTTATGCGGAAGAGCTATATGGCTTGCGAAGCCATATACAATTTGTCCGTAAGCGCGTTCAGAATGGTGTTTGAGCGAATATTATTTGCAGCGAAAAAATTGCAAATAAGTTGGAAGTAAGTCGCAAATAAGTTGGAAGAGAGCTGTGAGGTTGCGGCGAAGGTGCTGCTAAGATGTAGCTATAAGGCTACTGTGACGCTACTATCTCGCCACGATATGCAGATTAGAAATTCTATTGATTTCTATTTAATAAACCCCATCAGTACAGAGACACACGAAATTACAAGACGGAGGGGAGTATCTTGTTTTTTCACAGGTAGGTGTGTGTCTCTGTACATCAGTGGTTCTTTATGATCAGTCAAAGAGCTATCAAAAATGGGTGCGACCTATCTTGTTACTTGTTGCAATCGTCGGCTTAAAGCTTATGCAACAAGATTCACATTCAAACATATTCGCTGAGCTAAGACTGTCGGCATTTCGTTAAGTTCTATGTAAATTGTCTTAAATTTGTAATTTACTTTTAGTGCTTATTTCTTGTGCGTATTTCTCGTGCTTATTTTTATTGCTTGCTCCTAGTGTTTAGTTACAAACTTCGGCATGAATTCATACTTGATCATGTGAAGCGCACAAAGTTTGTTACTGGAGAGGGAGTGTCTTCAGTTCAGCCTTAGAAAACCAAAAATAGTTATTAGGGATAGGCAGATGAGATTGAGGGTATTGTTAACTAATACTTTTCCTGATTTTTGAACTTTTTTACGTAGTTGGCATTTTGCTTAATAGCGGCAATGGTATTCACCTTATTCGTGGCTTCTCATTTATTGTTCCTCAGTGGTGTCAGTAATTCACGTAAATTATTGTGATCAATTTCATACATCAGTTCTAACAGCCTGCCGATTTCGCCATGCGGAAATCCTTCACGAGCAAACCATCCTAAATAGTGGCCAGGTAAGTCCGCGAGTAGGCGACCTTGAAATTTACCGTAAGGCATCGTTTTTGTGACTAAAGAAATTAAATCATCGGTTTGCATAGTTTTTGATCGACATGTGGCTGCCTTCGTTTGGTTGGATGGTCTTGATTACATGAAAAATTCTGGAGGGTCGATGCTACAATCGCAGCCCATCTCGCTCATTTTATCGAATACTCAATCTCATGAATATGCCAATACATCCTGCCAATTCATCTTATCCAACGCCTTATGAACTAGGGAATCAAAATCAAACAAGCACATGGGATGCTTGTATTGCGTTTTATGAGAAATTAGCCAAGGACTTTCCACAGGTTTTACATTTTTCGCAAATTGGCGTTTCCGATAACGGCATTCCTATGCATGCAGGCGTAATCACTGCGGATGCTGTATTTGATCGCGAAACTTTAAAAGCGGCAGGGCGTCCCATCTTTTTTAATAACAATGGCATTCATCCCGGCGAACCTGAGGGAATCGATGCTTGCATGGCCTTGGTACGTGATTTTTGTACTCAGCCTGAGCGTCTCGCTGCTTTGGGGAAAACGGTATTCTTGTTTATTCCTATTTATAACGTTGATGGATGTTTAAACCGTCAAAATACTTCGCGCGTCAATCAAGATGGACCGGAAATGTTTGGTTTCCGCGCAAACGCCCGCAATCTTGATTTGAACCGTGATTTTGTGAAGTGTGATAGCTTGGCTGCGCAAGTGTTCAATCGATTCTTTACCGTGTGGGATCCCGATGTGATGGTTGATACCCACACTTCAAATGGTGCAGACTACAGCTACACAATGACCTTGATTCAAACTCAGGCAGATAAACTCGGCGATGGTTTAGGGCCATTTTTGAGAGAAACCATGCTGCCAGAAATTTACGCGCAGATGGAACAGCGAGGTTGGCCGACTTGCCCATATGTGAATCCGGTGAAAGTGACTCCCGACGATGGGATTGAAGATTTTTTAGAAGTGCCGCGTTTCTCCACAGGATTTGCCGCATTACATCACACTATTGGTTTCATGCCAGAAACGCATATGCTAAAACCATATGCTGATCGCTATGATTCGATGCGGGCATTGGTTGAAGTGGTGTTAGATTTCACTATTGCGCGTGCCGCTCAGATTCAAAATTTGCGACTAGAAGCCAAGCAAAATGCAGCGCAGAAAAAAGAGTGGCCTGTCACATGGAGGGCGGATCATTCTCGTCCATCACGCTTCCGTTTTAAAGGCTATCAGGCAGTGTATAGCCCGAGTAAGATCGGGAATTACATGCGTTTATCCTATGACCGTAATCAAGCATGGGAAAAAGATATCGAGTACTTTGATCACTTCGTCGAAGATGTTGTGGTGAAAACACCGAAAGCGTATTTGATTTCACAAGCATGGCGTGAAGTGATTGAGCGTCTACAATGGAATGGTATCGTGTTGGAAAAGCTCAGCGAAGATCGCAGTATGCAGGTTCAGGCTTATCATATTGTGGATGTGCAATCGCGTGCAAATGCTTATGAAGGACATATGTTTCATGATGCGATGGAATTGTCGGTGACTACGCAGACAATCAATGCCAGAGCTGGAGATTATTTGTTATCGCTAAATCAGCCGAATGCGCGTTATGCGGTCGAGACTTTAGAGCCACAAGCGCATGACAGTTTTTTCCGTTGGGGATTCTTTAATAGTGTCTTAGAGAAGAAAGAAGCATTCTCTGACTACGTATTTGAAGATAGTGCCTATGAGATGTTGCAGACGGAACCTGAGTTAGCTGAGAAGTTCGCGGTTTGGAAAGCCGCTAATCCCTCATTATTAGATAATCAGGAAGCTGTATTGAGTTTTATCTTCGCCAATGGCAAGCGCTTCCACGAACCTGAGTGGCGTCGCTATCCTATTTATTCTATCCTTGAGTGAGATGACGATAGTTTTTTATGAGTTCACGCAGCAACCCAGATATTGGGTTGCGCATGATGAAGATGGTTACTGGTTAGTGCCAGCACGCGAACAGGGTTGGCACGACCGCTTACCATTTGTCGGACATGCGACGAATTTAATTCCTCTAATCGACTTTGATGGTATTGATCTTGGTTTGCCTGCGCTTAGTTAGTCCTTCGTAATAACTTAGCTAGTGCTCAGTTATTTTTTAGTTTGTGATTTGCGGTGCGACTAGCGGAAGCTCTATGACAAAGCATGCACCTTCATGCTCTTTGCTATGCACAGCGATGTTGCCGCCTAAAATCGAATGCACGATGTTATAGCTAATATGCAAACCTAGACCGCTGCCACCTTGTCCTAATCGTGTAGTGAAAAAGGGCTCAAAAATACGTTTGAGATTTTTCTGTGGGATGCCCTTACCATTGTCGCGGCACTGAATCACAACTAAGGATTTATTTGCCAATTCGGCGGTGATGACGATGCGCCCCGGCTCACCTGAATCGAATCCGTGCACTATCGCATTAATGATCAGATTACTTAAAACTTGTCCTAATGATCCGGGATAACTATCGATCAAAATACCGGGTTCGATATTGACTTCTAATTGATGTCCCTCGCGCCGAATTCGCGCAGCGAGGGTTCTCGCAAGTTCTTCACATATTTTCGCCAGATCAAATCGTCGGCGTTGATTTGAAGTCTGATCCGCCGATATTTGTTTGAAGCTTGCTACTAATTGGGCAGAGGTATCTAAATTTCTTACGATAATATCGACTGCTTCCGTCGAGTTTCGACAGAATCTTTCCATCTCTGAGCGCTTTAAATTGCCGCTCTGTATTGTTTGGATAAACTCATCATTTTTTTCTTTGAGCGCGCTCGCCACCAGTAAACTATTGCCTATCGGTGTATTTAACTCATGTGCAACACCGGCGACGATAGAACCCAAGGCCGCGAGTTTTTCCTGTTCGACCAGTTTTGATTGGGTTAATTTCACTCGCTCGTATGCACGCGCTTTATCAAGTGCCACTGCGGCATAAGCCCCCAAGGTTCGAAGCATGTCGAGATGAGTTGAATCATAAGCGTAAGGACGCGCACTTAATACTGTGATTACACCGATGACTTGTTCGTCGATCAGCATCGGTACGTATAAGCCTGAATTCGTACGCGTTACTTCTGAGTTGTCGATGCGCTGGTTGTAGACGGAATCTTGAAGTGTGTGATTGACGACGGTATTGTTGTATTCAAACTGCCCAATGTTCAATTCTTCCGCTTGCAAAATACATTGTGCTGCGGGTTGATTTACATCGTCTAAGTGTCGGTAATAGCGTTTGGTTGGTACGCCACGGTCTAGTACGTTGTCGAAGCTGACGATACGCTGATCCCAGTCGACCATGCCGATGCCATAAACATCGGCGTCCATTAATTTTGAGACATGCGTATAAAACACTTTTTGAATTGCTTCGATGTCTAGGGATGCGCTAATTTCTCTACCAATTTCACTTAATAGCGTAATGTCGTGTCGCGCTTTATCTGCGATTTCACGTTCTTGTTCGGCAATTTCCTTTTCTCTGCGTAATTGTTCTTTCTGCACTTGTACTTCTTGCGTGCGTAAATTAACTTGCTGCTCTAGTTGGTCACGCGCACGTTTTAAGAAGCCAACACGAAACCGATAGAACCAAATAAACAGGGCAGAGATACTCAGAGTTAAGAGCGAAATAAACCACCAACTTTTCCAAAATGGTGGAAAAACTTTGATCTTTAATGTCAGCGCTGTTTCGTTCCAATCACCGGTTGAACTCGCTGCTTTTACTTTGAGCGTGTAATTTCCTTGATCCAAATTGGTATAGGTCGCGAGTGCCTCGCCGGGTTTGCCGTAAATCCATTCGTTATCAAAGCCTTCTAGCTGCCAGGCATAACGATTTTGTTTGTGGTCATAAAATTGCAAAGCGGAGAATTCAAAACTAATCATGCTGTACTTGGGTGAGAGTCTAATTTCCTTAGCTTCATGTATCAGCGTGTTTACACCAATTTCTGCTAGATTATGCTGGTGGGTATCAACCAGCTTTGGCGATACATAATTGTTTTGCTGGGTTTGCTGAATTTGTTTATCCGCTACGCTTAAATTCTTGAGCGAGCGGTTGAACACCAGAATGTCGGACAACACGACTTGCACTAGCGATTGATTGTCCTGTAACTCTTGAGGATGAAATGCAATCAAGCCCCATGCTCCAAAGAATAAGCGGCCGTCCTTTGCTTTTGTGCTGGCGCCAAAATTAAAACTACCCGTCACAGGTCCATTGAAATTGCTGTAAACACGCGCACTTATCGCATTGATCGATAATTTCACTAGACCCTTTTCTGCTCCTAACCATAAATTTCCAACGGCATCCTCTTGTATGCTGATGACCCAGCCGGCAGGCATGCCCTTGATCTTGTTCCAAGGCTTTAATTGCCACTGATCTTGATGTTGGTTTAGCTGAAATAATCCAGTCGAGGTGCCAACCCAAATGCGACCTGCTGAATCTTGGTGCAAGCCGTAAATTGATAGCGAGTTTGGATTTTTTAGTTCACTATTGGAACGAATCGCCTGTATAAACTGTTGCTTCCCAGCGTCCCATAATTGCAGGCCTCCTTTGGTGCCGATCCAGATTCTTCCTTCTTTGTCTTCCAATAAGCAATCGACGGTGTCATGACTCAAAGCTCCAGTTTGATTTGGATTGGCTTTGTAGGTCGTCACTTGTAGACTAGGCGAAATTCGATACAAACCATTACCACTGCCGGCCCATGTATCACCATGTCGATCGATGATGATGGAACTGATTGATCCTGCACTAGGACTACTTGGCGACAATGGAATTTTTTGTGAACGTTTGATCAGCGGATCAAATAGAGTTAAGCCGTCATCACCACCAAGCCACAGTCGACGCTCAGTTTCTAAGTGTAAGGCCTTCATAAAGCGCAGGCCTGTTTGTGTGCTAGTGAAATGCTGCGCCTCGCCGGTCTCAAGATCTAAATAGTTGAGTGCTCCACCATAACTGGCGACCCAAGCCTTGCCAGTGCGGTCCACATCAATCGACATCACATTATTATTGCTTAGACTGTTTTTTTCTTCGTCAAGATGGAAATAATGAGTGAAGCTTTTGCTTCGTAAATTGACTAAACTGATACCGTAACCCCAAGTGCCTACCCACAAAGTACCAGTGCGATCTTGAAATAGTGAGGCGATGGAGTTGTTGATGATGCTTGAGCTTAAGGTTGGATAGTTTTTGTACTGTTCTATCTTGATTGGTTGCTCGGTTTGATCTGAACGAATACGATAGAGGCCAATGCTGCCACCAAATCCTATCCACATTGATTTTGCTTCATCCATGAGGATCGCAAATATACGTTCTTTCGGTAAGTTGATTTGCTTGTCAATAATGTCGAGTTTCGGTTCTGGCTTGGCGATATTCCAAACTTGTAAACCTGTTTGGGTTCCCAACCACAAACGTCCCTGATTATCTAGTTGCATGAAACGTATCGATGCATCGACTCGCGCTTTGTTAGGTGTAACACTTGCCGCATCAAATTGCACATCAAGTTGTGCAGACTCGTTCAGATGAAACACTCGTGACCCCAAGGCTGCCCAAACGCCACCGCGGCCGTCACTCGCTAGCGAGCGTAGGAGGGCACCAGAATCTCCAGTCAGTTTGATGGCTGTGAATCCTTGCTGATTGGTCGCATGCGGATCAAATAAATATAGTTGATGCTGGGTCGCAATCCAAATTCTGTCATTGATATTTGAAGCCAAAGACCAAATACGTTTTTGCTGAAAAGATAGCTCGCTAGGCATTGCCACACGTTCAATTTTTTCGGTTTTTGTATCAAGTCTATCGAGACCACCAGAGGTGCCTATCCATAAATAGTTTTGATGTCCTTTTAAGATGGCCGACACCAATGGACCACTCAAACTATTTTCATCTTCAGGATTGGCTTTCCATTCGCGTGCGTGCCGACCATCAAAGCGAACTAAGCCAGTTGAGGTGCCTAACCACATCAATCCTTGTTCATCTTGAAAAATGCTTGGGACGGAGCCGTCAGATAATCCTTGTTCTTGTGAAATATGGGTGAAGCGCAAGGTTTGTTTGGAATTGGCATAGGCTTGATCTGCGCCAGTGCAGGCTAGCCAAATAGTTAGGCAGCAGATGGTGTGGAATACTCTTTGAAATCCAAGGCATTGCATGGCGATCACGACCTTTAAGATTGTGTTTCAACGCAGAGTTTGGTGAGATATTCTGATTACTAGTGATTCACTGTATTCCTGCTGTTCTGGTGCGTCAATCAAAACACATTGATGTGAAGAAAATTTTGCAACGCTTAGCGCCGCTGCATAGATAAACCAGCCAGCTTGGACTATTGCTGAAACCCTAAGGCTTATCTTTGTCTAAAAAATATCGAGGGCAATTGATGATTGTTAGTAACGACACATTTATTGATGCAGAGAAAGCTGCATAAAACGCACAATAATTGATTTTTGTCGTAAATCGAGAACAGAGTATTTGTCTGAATTTTAACTTCGAAATCTTTTTCCGAGATTTTTCTAATTAATTCTTTGCAGTGTCGTAAAAACTCACTAGAATCAAGTCGTTAGGCAAAATTGTTTGTCGAATTTAGGAGACTACTATGAAGAAAATGATTATTGGCGCGTGTTTGGGATTGGCTGTTGCAGGAAGCGCTTGCGCGATTGAAGCAGCGAAACCAGTTGATACCTCTGTAGATGGTATTTTTACTGCTTTGTCTACTAGCCGTAATTTACAAAAAACAGTTGATCAACTGATTGCAAACGGTGCGAATCATCACTCAGTAGTATCCATTGCTGCTGCAGCTGGCATTCCACAAAGCAAGATCATGAAATTGCAAGTCTGCGTGAACTCTGTATCCGCTGACTCCACAACGTTGGGCGCAACTTGCATGCGTCCAAAAACAGTCATGACAGCATACGAAAGTGGTTTGAATGATCCACTCGCTTATTTGCCAGCAACAGCAGCGGGTAAGAAAGCTAAAAAATAATTTTTCATCAGAAAAATAAACAAAAAAGCAGCTTCGGCTGCTTTTTTGTTTTTGTCCTTTAATTTTGATTTCAGTCTGCATCGTGATCAGGGCTTGACCAAAAGTCGGCACTGCGATCGCTGACGTCATGGTAATAAACTAGCATAGTCGCTCATCAGCCTATCAGTTACAATCATGCGCATTATTTCAAAATATTCTTTGCATGTTTAAAACGATCCGTATTTTCATTTTGTTGTTTATCTTAGCTGCCGTTAGCTATTCTGGTTATCGGGCTAAAACACAGTCCGTCGAGTGGAAATACACTTTGATGGTCAATCTGTACCCGATCAATGGAGATGGCAGCGAGATCGCAGAGGATTATATTTCTCGCTTAACGCATGATGAATTTGCGTCTATTGAACAGTTTATGCTGACCGAAGCCGAGAAGTATGGGCGTACTCAGCATGCTTCTATCCAAATTCGTCTACAAAGAAAGCTGGCAAAACGTCCTCCCGCGCCACCAGAAAACGCCAATGTATTGGAGGTGATGTGGTGGAGTTTGCAGTTTCGTTGGTGGGCTTATCGCAATGCGAAGGTGCAGGGGCCGGGAACCCAAGTACGTTTGTTTGTTCAATATTTCGATCCGCAAAGACAGCAGGTACATCATTCAACTGCCTTGCAAGAGGGCTTGATCGGTCAGGTGAATGTGTTTGCTAGTACGGAAATGCGTGAAAAAAATAATGTTGTGATTGCACACGAGTTTCTTCATACCTTGGGTGCCACGGATAAGTACGATATGAGCACCGATTTTCCGATGTTCCCAGATGGTTATGCTGAACCAGATAAGACTCCCTTACATCCGCAGCGCTTTGCTGAGATCATGGGCGGACGTTTGGCTTTAAATCAGTTTGATGCTGTCATTCCTAGCCATCTGAATCGTGTTGTGATCGGCACTAAAACCGCGCAGGAAATTCGGTTTCTCGCCAAACCAGACAGCAATTAGTGGAAGAAAATAATCTTCGTTGGTAGATTTTAGGAGCAATAAATGAGTTCCCCAGAAATGCTATTAGATGTGTTGCGAAAAGAATTGCGTCGAGTCGGCATGACTTATAAACAGTTGGCGCGTTTGATTGATATGAGTGAATCGAGTATCAAACGTATGTTTGGGCAAAAAGATATGACTTTGTCGCGCATGGCGCAAATTTGCAAGGTATCGGAGATTTCATTAGAGGATGTATTGCGTCAAGCCGCTGATGTGACGCCACAAGCTGATCATCTGACTTTATCGCAAGAGCGTGCCTTGATGGAGAATCCGAAATTGTTATTAGTCGCGATCTCTTGCCTTGGTCATTGGACATTTGAGCAAATCGTTGAGACCTATACTTTAACCGAAGCCGAATGCATACTTTGTATGATTGAATTGGATAAGCATGAGTTGATTGAACTCAAGCCGATGAACCGATATCGTCTGCGTGTTTCACCAGCTTTTCGTTGGCGCGCAGATGGTCCGATACAAGCATTTTTCAAAGAAGTGGTTGTTGCGGATTACTTCAATGGTCGATTTGACGGTACTGGAGAAACTTTGATGTGCGTACCAGCGCGCCTATCCAAAAATAGCGCGCAAGAGATACAACAAAAGATACAGCAATTGACGGCGGAAATTGCACGTCTTCAGCATGAAGATCGACGTCTGCCTGCTGAAGATCGTGATGGTTATACCTTGATGTTGGGATTCCGATCTTGGGAATTTTCTGCGTTCACCGCACTACGTCGTCCCGCTACCATGGCAAACACCAAAGGGCGTGTGGTTCACCAGATCGGCCCTAAGAATAGATAAAAACTGGAACCGCTGCCTTGCGTAGCACCCGCACCAAAATAAAGCGGGCCAAACCGCGTATCGAAGGCAACGAAGCTGCTAACAGCACGTTTAATTTTGCTGAATTTAACAGCTTCGTTCTCTTTAAAGCCGCCACCCAATTCAGCAGAAAATCCGAGACGAACTGCACCACCTAAAGCGGCTGGCATACTGCCGATGCGATGCGCCATGACAACGCGACCCAAGGCAACTGTCTTATTCGAGAGTGACTCCGCTGGCGTCCCTGATAAACGCAAGAAACCTCCTAAAGACAAAGGTGCAATATCACCTTGTGAGCGTGACCACTCGCCATAAATATGACCCGCCCATTCACCGCGTTTAAACGCAGTCATTCCCAATATCGACGAGTTTAAAATTGCCTTCTTATTGCCATCTCGATCGAGCGCACGATCCCATTCGACCGTTAAATAATTGCCGCGTGTTGGATAGGCTAATGAATCTAAAGTATCAACGCGATAGCGTAGAAATTCGGTGGTTTGAAATACACGCACATCTGGTCCGAGTTCTTCCGGCAATAATTTTTTGACTTCAACGCGTTCGCGCCGCACACCTAGTTGAATATCACCCCAATTGCCGATTTGGCGACCAATTGGCAAAATCACGCTATTCGCTTTGTAACCATAGCGAATCAGTTTGCGGCCTTCGGAAAACAGATCGGTAGACGAGGCATTGCTTTGCAACGAAGGAGCAATAAACCATTCACTGCCCACACCCAATGGTTGAAAAAATTGTGCACCTAAAATGCGATCCGAACCAATTTTGGCGATAATTCGCGCTTCGCCGCCCCATTTATTTTGAGAAGCGGCAACGTGCATCGCTCCGAGTGAAAATTTGTGTGTGTCATTGAAATCGCTCGACAATTCCAAACCTAGGCGTAGACGATTTTTACTCCATACAGCTTCATGCGTTTTGATGACGACATCACGTTCATCTTCGCGATCATCAATCTCCACCTCAACGTGATCGAGATCTCCGCGGCCATAGAGCTTGCCGGTGACTTGGCGGATTTTTTCTTCGCTCGTCACTTCGTTTAACTGAAGCCCAGACTGCTTGAGAAGAATGTCGGGATTGATGTTTTGTGTGCCCTGGATTTCGATACTAGCAATCTTTAATGCTTTATCGGGTGAGCTGCTTTCAGCGGTACGCAATTGTTCATAACGGCGATATTCTTCTGGCGTCGCTCTTAATTGTTGTAGGCGATTTTCTAGTTGGCGTGTAGCGATATCACCAGCGAGCATCGCATTATGATGTTCATCGAAATCCAGAAAATCGATTCCACTTAAATTTGGCGCGATTAAAATGTCTTTGGGACGTAGCTCTTTGAGTGAGCGCTGTACATTTTGCTCGGTCAAAATTTGTAGCATTTGTTGCGCTACGCTGATCGCACTACCCAATTCTTTTTCTTGCGCTAAAGGCGTACCTACGTTGACTGCAATAACGATATCCGCGCCCATTTTTTTTGCCATATCAATCGGCAAATTGCGAACTAAACCACCGTCAACCACTAGGCGCTTATTAATGTGCACTGGTGCGAACATGCCAGGAACTGCAAGTGACGCGCGTAAGGTGATAAAAAGCGGCGTGTCTGTTAGTTCGACCATTTCACCTGTGACGAGATCCGAGGCAACTGAGCGAAACGGAATCGGTAAATGATTGATGTGTTCACTCTTCATGCCATTCGGTAACAAGCGAGTCAGCGCCTGTTCTAGCGCCGAATTTCCAGCGGCTGATGGTGGAAATGTGATACCTGATTTAGTGACCGCAAATTCAATACGCGAGGGAAGGTTTACGTCTTCCTCACGACGTCTAAAATCCAAAGCATCGCGCGCTGGGCGATCAGCTAGTACCGTATCCCATGAGGTATTACGCACAATATCTTCGATTTCTTCGACTGAGCGACCTGCAGCATAAGCGCCACCGACGACTGCTCCCATGCTAGTGCCGACCACGAAATCAATCGGAATACGCATCTCTTTTAAAACACGCAGTACACCAACGTGGGCGAATCCACGCGCACCACCACCTGACAACACCAAAGCTACCTTTGGGCGCTCTTTTATCGATGTAATGTTTTCTTCTAAATGTGGTTTAACTTGTGCATGAGCACTTGTTAGGACAAACATGCCACTAACAAATACAAGAGTCGCTGACAGTTTTTTTAAGCGCTGATGAAATAACATACTTACCTGCTTAGAATAACAATGCATAGTTGAGGGGAGCGTTGCTTCGTTTGTACCGCACAAGTTTTGTTTCTCTTTTTCGTTCACAGCGACGCTATGAATTAATTCACTAACACGCTTTATTTGTGATCTAAAAGCGCAACTTAATATCGTGATTTAAAAGCTACCAGTAAATTGATAACGATTTCCTGGATGCCACATTGTAACAATGGTTGCGATCTGATTTTGTGAACGGGTTTTCCGATGCAATACTAAGCAAGCATCTTTGCTTGAGATGTGTAACATCTCGGCGATTAATTTGGGAGGCATCACCGCTTCGATACTGTAATCCACGCCTTGCAAAGGTGCGACTTCCATCAAGTATTCGTTCGGCGTCTTACTAGTAAAATTTTGCGCAAGATAATCTTGTGCAAGTGCTGAATTGACCCAGCGATCTTCCACTTGTATTGCAACTTCATTTTCAAAATGCACGATGACTGAATGAAATAAGCTGTGACCAACATCGACTTGAAATTGTTCAGCCAGCGCATCATTGGCCTCAACTGCGCTTAACTCATGTAATTCGCTGCGGTGTTCATGCCCGCGCGCGCGAACTTCTTCGGCAATGCTTTTAATCGCGACTAAGGTCGCTTGATATTTTTGTTGTGCCACATAAGTGCCTGAGCCTTGAATTCGGGTCAGAATTTGTTCACTCGTCAGTTCGCGAACAGCACGATTAACGGTCATGCGCGAGACATTAAATTGCTGTGCCAATGCCGCTTCCGACGGAACCGCATCACCTTCTTTCCAAGTTCCAGCTTGAATTTCTTTTAACAAGAAGTCTTTAATGATTTGAAAAGCGGGAACTGCAGCAGGCGTTGTGGACATAGTCGTAATCGATGGGTGAATTGATATTTACTAGCTAACAGTAAATGCCATCTATTTTCGCACAGAATACAAAAAAATCGCTTGCATAAGTTGTATATACAACTTAAACTGTGCCGCAGAATACCTACTATGTCCTTGCCACATCCTATGCGTATGCGCAGCAGTTGGTGTCGTTGGGAGTTTTCGATGTCTTTATTTTTAGGAGATAACTATGAACAATGATCCACGCTGGGATGCAAGTCGTGAAATCCGCGCACCACGCGGCGCTGAAAAAGTCTGTAAGACCTGGGTAGCCGAAGCGGCTTACCGCATGATTCAAAATAATCTCGACAAAGAAGTCGCAGAAAATCCTAAGCACTTAGTCGTGTATGGCGGCATCGGTCGTGCGGCACGTAACTGGGAATGCTATGACCAGATTTTGGTGAGCTTGAAAGACTTGGGCGAAGACGAAACCTTGTTGATTCAATCCGGTAAGCCCGTCGGTATTTTTAAAACCACGGAAGATTCACCACGCGTCTTGATCGCTAATTCTAATCTGGTGCCAAAATGGGCCAATTGGGAACACTTCAATGAACTCGACCGTAACGGCTTGTTCATGTATGGTCAAATGACCGCGGGTAGTTGGATTTACATTGGCACCCAAGGCATCGTGCAAGGTACTTATGAGACTTTCGCTGAAGCAGGTCGTCAGCATTTTGGTGGCGAGTGGGGCGGTCGTTGGATTTTGACTGCAGGCTTGGGCGGCATGGGTGGCGCGCAACCTTTGGCAGCGACATTTGCCGGTGCAGTTTCTTTGAATATTGAATGCCAGCAATCGAGTATTGATTTCCGTTTGCGCACACGCTATGTCGATAAACAAGCAAAAGACATCGACGACGCTATCGAATTGATTAAATATCACACCGCACGTAAAGATGCGATTTCAATCGCTTTGCTGGGCAACGCTGCGGAGATTTTGCCAGAATTGGTAAAACGCGCGAAGGCTGGCGGCATCAAGCCAGATTTGGTAACAGACCAAACTTCCGCCCATGATTTGATTAATGGTTATTTGCCGATTGGTTGGACAGTTGATCAATGGAAGGCTGCGCAACAAGATGCCAGCCAACACGCGAAATTAACAGCGGATGCGGCGCAAGCTTGTGCGGTCCACGTGCAAGCGATGTTGGATTTTCATGAGATGGGCATTCCAACGGTGGATTACGGCAATAATATCCGTCAGGTTGCCTTCGATACGGGCGTGAAAAACGCTTTCGACTTCCCAGGTTTTGTGCCTGCGTATATTCGCCCTTTGTTCTGTGATGGCAAAGGTCCATTCCGTTGGGTAGCGTTGTCGGGCGATCCTGAAGACATTCGTAAAACCGATGCTAAGATCAAAGAA
Source organism: Affinundibacterium baiyunense (assembly GCF_018139645.1). Taxonomy (GTDB): domain Bacteria; phylum Pseudomonadota; class Gammaproteobacteria; order Burkholderiales; family Burkholderiaceae_D; genus Undibacterium; species Undibacterium baiyunense. The sequence continues at coordinate 16,673 of NZ_JAGSPM010000004.1, read as the reverse complement.
TTATTTCCAGAAAATAAAGGCGTGCATAAATGGTTGGATATGGCGGGTGAGCGTATCGCCTTCCAAGGTTTGCCAGCGCGTATTTGCTGGTTAGGTTTGGGCGAGCGCCACATCGCTGGTTTAGCATTTAATGAGATGGTGAAAAACGGTGAACTGAAAGCGCCGATCGTGATTGGTCGTGATCATCTCGATACAGGTTCTGTATCCAGCCCGAATCGTGAAACTGAAAGTATGAAAGACGGTACCGATGCAGTGTCGGATTGGCCTTTGCTGAATGCCTTGTTGAACACCGCAGGTGGCGCAAGCTGGGTCTCTTTGCATCATGGTGGCGGTGTGGGGATGGGCTACTCACAGCATTCCGGCATGGTGATTGTGGCGGATGGTACCGACGCAGCTGCGAAACGTTTAGCGCGCGTCTTAGTCAACGATTGCGGATCTGGCGTAATGCGTCATGCCGATGCAGGATATGAACAAGCCGTGGCATGTGCTAAGCGTAATGGCATGCAATTGCCGATGATTAAATAATTAAATAATTGAAGTAATTTGTTTTTTCGCCGCAGAGCCACAGAGCACACTGAGCAACCAGAGAAACAGGTTTGTTTGTTGGTGTCATTCCCGTGTAGGCGGGAATCCAGCGACTTCGGTGGCTCAATTGAAGACACTGGACTCCTGCCTAAGCAGGAGTGACAAACAAAAAATTCTATGCCGTTGCGGCAAAAAAATGACAAGATAAAGGACAAGAATATGAGCACAACATTTACGATACAACCAGGCCAATTCAAACTCGCAGACTTGCGCGCGATCTGGCAAAAGCCTTTTAAGTTAGCCTTAGCAGAGCCTGCTTATGCGGCTATCCATGAATCTTCTGCGACCATCGACCGCATTGTCGCCAAAGGTGATGCGGCTTACGGTATCAATACCGGTTTTGGTAAATTGGCGAAAACCCGTATTCCAGATGAAGACTTGGAATTACTGCAAAAGAATTTGATCTTGTCGCACTCTGTTGGTTCTGGTGAATTGATTGCTGATGAAGTGGTGCGTTTGATTATTGCGATGAAGATTGCGAGTCTTGCGCGTGGTTTCTCGGGTATTCGCGCCTCTGTGATTGACACCATGATTGCCGCTTACAACGCGGGCATCATGCCTGCGATTCCGGTCAAAGGTTCAGTTGGAGCTTCCGGCGATTTAGCGCCTTTATCGCACATGACTTTAGCGATCATGGGCGAAGGTCAAGTGCGCGTTGACGGCAAATTGGTTGATGCCAAAGAGGCCTTAGCGAAAGCGGGAATTACGCCAGTTGTGTTGGCAGCCAAAGAAGGTTTGGCGCTGATTAATGGTACGCAAGTGTCGACGGCCCTGGCATTGAATGGACTATTCCTCGCTGAGCGTTTATTAGAAGCGGCAACGATTACAGGTGCTTTGTCTGTCGACGCGGCGAAAGGCAGCGATGCACCATTTGATCCACGTATTCATGCTGTGCGTGGTCAGCCTGGTCAAATTGCGACTGCGAATATTTATCGTACTTTGTTGAATGGCAGTGAAATTCGTCAATCCCATTTGGTGAATGACGAACGCGTGCAAGATCCATACTGCTTACGTTGCCAGCCGCAAGTAATGGGCGCATGTCTGGACATCATTAATAATGCAGCGCGTACTTTGCTGACCGAAGCGAACGCCGTCACGGATAATCCTTTGGTGTTTGTTGATACGAATGAAGTGATTTCTGGCGGTAACTTCCACGCTGAGCCAGTGGCTTTTGCCGCTGATACTTTGGCTTTGGCAATTGCAGAAATCGGTTCGATTTCTGAACGCCGTATTGCTTTATTGATTGATGCTTCGATTTCTGGTTTGCCACCATTCTTGGTACCATCTTCAGGCTTGAATTCTGGCTTTATGATCGCCCACGTGACAGCTGCCGCATTGGCATCTGAAAATAAATCGCATGCACATCCAGCTAGCGTCGATACCATTCCAACCTCAGCGAATCAAGAAGATCACGTGAGTATGGCAACGTATGCCGGTCGTCGTTTGCATGAGATGGCACATAACACTGCAACCATCGTTGGCATTGAGTTGTTGGCCGCAGCACAGGGCGTGGATTTCCATCAGCCGTTAAAAACCTCAGATAAGTTGACGATGGTACATCAATTGTTGCGTTCTAAAGTGGCGTTCTATGACAAAGATCGTTTCTTTGCTCCTGATATTGAGGCTGCCAAGTCTTTGGTGGTTGAAGGCGCTTTGAGCGCACAATGTGCCGATTTGTATTCACATTTATATCTGGCTTAAGTTAATCTTTCACATTAGTTTTTTTGCCGCAGAGGTGCAGAGATCGCAGAGAAAAATTAAAAAACTCCGCGATCTTTACGCCTCTGCGGCTTGCTTTTGAATATGATCTAAAACTTCATCAATATTTAGAAAATAGACATGCGTAAATGGACCACAAGAGATTACCGCACGATGCCGTGGAAAAACGGTGGTGGCAGTACGACTGAATTAGCGATCTTTCCAGAAGGAGCGGGAATGGATCACTTTGTTTGGCGATTAAGTACGGCGACAGTAGCGCAAGATGGACCGTTTTCTCATTTCGCACAAATTGATCGTAGCTTGGCGATTTTGACCGGAGCTGGTTTGGTATTGAAAACCGATGCGGATAGCTTAGCGGAGAAGATGATTAGTCTGACGCAAGAAAGTTTGCCGCATCGTTTTGCTGGTGAGGATAATATTTTTGCAGAATTGATCGATGGCACTGTAGTCGATTTGAATTTGATGACGCGACGCGATGTTTGTCAGCACTATATGCAGCGCTTGAGTGCGGGTCAGCATTTGATCCATGCGGAGGATGCACAGCAGATTTTGGTATTCTGCGAAAAAGGTCGTGCGCAGTTGTTAAACCAAACCAGCTTGGAAGCGGGCGAGTTGGTGTTGCTCGAAGAAGAGCAGGAAGCGAGTGGCATACGTTGTCATATTGAAGCGGAAGAAGCCAGTCTTTTGTATATCATGCGGATTAGTTTTTTGAATTATCCAGCGCAACACGGAGGCATGCATGCAGTCAGCTAATTGGGATAGCTTATGGCTTAACGTTCATTTGGCCACGATGGACGCTGCGCTTGATTACGGCATCATTCGCGATGCTGCGATTGCCGTGAAAGATGGTAAGATCGCCTGGATAGGTGCTGCACAGGATTTACCGGCAGATTACAAGGTAAAGGTGCTGCACGATGGACAGGGCTGTTGGCTAACGCCAGGTTTGATCGATTGCCACACGCATATGGTGTACGCGGGTAATCGTAGCAATGAGTTTGAGGCGCGCTTAAATGGCGTCACGTATGAAGAAATTGCACGGCAAGGCGGGGGCATAGTCTCGACCGTTAAAGCGACGCGTGCTGCAACGGAACAAGAATTGATGCAAGCCAGTTTGCCGCGCGTACTGAGCAGTTTGCGTGAGGGTGTCACCACACTAGAAATTAAATCCGGCTACGGACTTGATACCGAAACCGAGGCGAAAATATTGCGTGTTGCACGCCAGATTCAGCGCGATTTACCTGTGACGGTTACCACGACTTTCTTAGGCGCACATGCCTTGCCGCCCGAATTTGCTGGTCGCGCTGATGATTATATTGATGAGGTATGTGAACGCATGTTGCCAGCAATTGTCGCGGAAGGTTTAGCAGATGCGGTTGATGTGTTTTGCGAAAAGATAGGCTTCACACCCGCGCAAACCGAGCGGGTTTTTCAAGTTGCACAAAAGTATGGCTTACCAGTCAAGTTGCATGCAGAGCAGCTTTCAGATCAAGGTGGTGCGTCATTGACAGCGCAATACCAAGGTCTATCAGCAGACCATCTTGAATACTTAAGCGACGCTGGGATCGCAGCTATGAAGTCACATGGCACCGTTGCTGTTTTATTGCCTGGTGCTTTCTATTATTTACGTGAGACAAAACTGCCACCAATCGCTGCATTACGCGCGGCGAATGTGCCGATTGCCTTGGCGACGGATTGCAATCCAGGTACATCCCCGATGACATCACCTTTGCTGACGATGAACATGGCGTGTACGCTGTTTCGGATGACACCTTTAGAAGCATTGCAAGGACTTACCGTAAATGCGGCAAAAGCACTTGGTTTACAGCAGACAATTGGTAGTTTAGCCTTGGGAAAACAAGCCGATTTTGCCTTATGGCAGATTGAGCGACCTGCAGACTTAGCTTATATGATAGGCGTAAATCCCTGTCGATTCAGCGTCTATGCAGGTGAGCCACGAACATATAATTAAGAATTGACGATGTCACTTTTTCTGGGATTAAATTACTTTTTGGTAACAATTGGATGTTTCTTGTTGGAAAAATTTCTTCATGACGTAAAATTGCTTTGATAACATATGTCATAGAGCTATGATGATGACACACGTGAGCCAGTTACAATTTCTCGATGAATCTTGTTGAACATAAAGCTCAATATCATTATCGTTTTTACTAAAGGATGGGTATGACAGCAAAGTCATTAAGCACAATTTTATACGTAGAAGACGACTTAGATATTCAAGCTGTCGCGCAAATTGCCTTAGAGGTGGTTGGCGGATTTACCTTAAAAACTTGTAGCTCCGGTGCAGAAGCAATTGCGGCAATTGAACAAGGATTTGTTCCTGATCTTTTGCTGCTCGATGTCATGATGCCTAATATGGACGGCCCGACTACCTTGTCGCATTTGCGCAAGTTACCAGCGACCAGTGCTACTCCTGTGATTTTTATGACGGCGAAAGTACAGTCCAGCGAGCAGGATTACTATTACACGCTGGGAGCAATTGGTGTTATCGCCAAACCATTTGACCCTATGGCCTTGGCAGATCAAGCGCGTGCGCTTTGGAATAAGGTTGCATAAGTGAGCGAGCGGGATCAAGAGCTGAATGATGCCTTACAGGCACTTGCTCAGCTGTATATCGCCAAACTTCCTGCAAAGCTGGAAGAAATGCGCCTGACTTGTCAGCGATTCGAATCCGATCCTACCAATCGTGAAAACTATACCTCGTTACATCGTCAATTACATACGATGGCCGGTTCTGCTGGAACTTTTGGCTTCCCTGAGATGGGCGATAATGCACGACAACTCGAGATCAAACTGAAAGCCTATGTTAGTGGTGAGGCTTGGGATAGCAACAAAATTCAGACCTTTGTGGCTGAGGTGCTTAATTACCTTGCTGCAGCAAAGGGCATACATGCATCGGTTATTGAAGCTCAGGCTGAGGTAACAAGTCAAACGACGAATATTGCGCCAGCACCGACTCATGATTCAGTCCGATTAATCTTGTGGGCAGATGATGTCGACGAGAAGAATCAAGAAATTACTCAAGTCTTGGAGCAATTTGCATTTGAAGTGCAGCACGTAAATCAAGTTCATGAACTTGAACATGCGATCCAACATAAACAGCCAGCATTACTGATTATTGATGCTGATTTTCATCATTCACATTTTGCTGGAAGCGATGAAATTAAACGTCTCAGGGCACATGGTATCAATTTGCCGCCAGTGTTATTCACCTCAAAAACAAATAGTTTTGAGACTCGTTTGCGGGCGGTTCGTGCGGGTGGCGAAGCATTTTTTCTCAAACCTATAGATATTCTTGCATTGACCGAAAGTGTCGAAGACATCTTAAGTCGTATTAACCCCAAGCACTATCGCATCATGATTATCGATGATGATGTTGATTTGGCTGAGTATTACAGTCGCGTTTTGCAAGGTGCGGGAATGATTGTCGAGGTGCTCAATAATCCTGCCTTAGTTTTGGAGAAAATGGCGACTTTTAGACCAGAATTGGTTTTAATGGACGTTTATATGCCTGACTGTGATGGGGTGGAATTGTCCAAAGTGATTCGTCAGGATCTTTCTTATCTGGATGTGCCTATCGTTTTTCTATCTAGCGAAAATAATTTGCAAAAACAACTCGCTGCAGTGAAGGTTGGTGCGGATGATTTTTTGGTAAAACCAATTTCGCCTGAATTGTTAATTTCTTCGCTATCGACACGTGCTGAGCGTTATCGTGCGCTACGTACTTTAGTTATGCGCGATGGTTTAACGGGCTTGTATAACCATTCTGCGATTAAAGAAGATTTAATCGCGAAGATGTCGAGCGCAAGTCGCAATGTCACTTGTGTTTCTGTCGCGATGCTCGATCTTGATAATTTCAAGAAAGTAAATGACACCTATGGGCATCAAATTGGTGACCAAGTATTACGCACCTTGTCACATTTGTTGAGACAACGTTTGCGCAAGAGCGATGTTGTTGGGCGCTATGGTGGCGAAGAGTTCATCGTTATTTTCCCGAACACGACGGCAGATGTCGCTTATGCCGTATTGGAAAAGGTACGATTAGCTTTTAATCATTTACACCATAGCTCAGAGCAAGGCGAGTTTTGCGTTGGTTTTTCAGCTGGCATTGCTGACTCAAGACAAACTACAAGCCCTGATGACTTATTGGCGATTGCGGATGCTGCACTATATCGCGCAAAGCACAGTGGAAAGAATAAAATCGTATTAGGGGATCAAGAGATTTAGCCTGTCAATTTGATTGGCTTCTGTTCTTGCATAGTTGACTTGAAACGATCAAAAAACGCCCTAGCAAACTAAATTGCTAGGGCTTTTTTATTGCGACTACTTGAATCTGCTTTTAGATCTGCTTTTAAGCGTATTAGTTCTTCGTTAAATGTGTGGCTTTGATTTTCGATTCCAAGGCCTTGCCTTTGCGTGCGCGTTTGCCGATATGGATCGCTAGGCCACTTGCACTCAAGCTGACTTCCTGTGGTTTTGCAGCACGACCAATACCACTGACTTTCACGCCTTTTTGGCTAATCGCAGTCGCTGCGAGCAGTTTTTCTTTGGGTTCTAATTCCATCAAAATCACTCCGCGTCCACCGCTGGATAATTGCTTGATTTCGTTTAAGCCAAATACCAGTAAGCGTCCTTTTTCTGATAAACAAGCGATGGCGCTAGCGTCGTCAGCGACAGCGCTTGGTGCTAATGGTTCGTCGCCATCGTCCAGTGTCATGAAGGCCTTACCAGCTTTCATACGACCAACCATGTCACCGAGTTTGGCGGTAAAGCCGTAACCGGCGGTAGATGCTAATAAAAGCGCCGTTTCAGCTTTGCCAGCGAAATAATGCAGGATACGTGTGCCAGTCGCTAAATCAATTAAGGTGGTGACTGGTACGCCGTCACCACGTGCGCCCGGTAGTGCGGAAACAGGTACGGAATAAACGCGACCATTCGAGCCGAACACTAGCATGTGATCGACCGTGCGGCATTCAAAGGTGCCATATAAACTATCGCCCGCTTTAAAGCTAAACTGCGCCGGATCGTGGTCATGTCCCGTACGTGCTCTGACCCAGCCTTTTTCAGAAATCACCACGGTGACAGGTTCATCAATGACTTTCTGTTCTACCGAGGCGCGTTGTGCTTCTTCGATTACCGTACGACGTGCATCGCCATACTGTTTTGCATCAGCTTCGATCTCTTTGATGATGCATTTCTTCATCGCCGAAGGATCATCTAAGAGGTTTTGCAAATTGGTTTTTTCGTTGCGTAATTCTGCTAATTCTTGCTGAATCTTGATCGCTTCTAAGCGCGCCAATTGACGCAGGCGAATCTCTAAAATGTCTTCCGCCTGACGATCAGACAAGCGGAAAGCTTCAATCAAAGCTGGCTTAGGTTCATCCGATTCACGAATGATCTTAATGACTTTGTCGATGTTCAATAGAACTGCCTCACGGCCTTCTAAAATATGGATACGGTCATTGACTTTTTTCAGCTTAAATTGGGTGCGGCGTGTCACTGTCTCAAAGCGGAAGCTAATCCATTCGGTCAAAATTTCACTTAAAGATTTTTGACGTGGGCGACCATCGCCACCGATCATCACCAAGTTCAGCGAAGCAGAGGTTTCGAGCGATGTGTGTGCTAATAACATTTGCATGAATTCAGCTTGATCTTGATTCTTGGATTTGGGCTCCAAGACCAAGCGTACGGCAGCATCTTTGCCTGATTCATCGCGTACCGCGTCGAGTACCGATAACATCACTTGCTTTAAGCTGACTTGTTCTGGCGACAGAGATTTTTTACCGATCTTGATTTTCGGATTGGTAATCTCTTCGATTTCTTCTAAGACTTTCTGTGAAGATGTACCAGGCGGCAATTCAGTGATGACTGCTTGCCATTGACCGCGCGCTAGTTCTTCGATCTTCCAACGTGCGCGTACTTTGACGCTGCCACGACCGCTCGAATAAATTTCACTAATCGCCGCAGCCGGCGTAATGATTTGACCGCCACCCGGAAAATCAGGACCGGGGATCAATTCCATCAATTCGGCATGCGTCGTTTTCGGATTGCGAATTAAAGCAACCGCGGCTTTGGCGACTTCGGTCAAGTTGTGTGAAGGAATTTCTGTTGCCATACCGACTGCAATCCCGGAAGCACCATTCAACAGAACAAATGGCAAACGTCCTGGAAGCAGGGTCGGTTCTTCATAAGAACCATCGTAGTTAGGCTGGAAATCAACGGTGCCAAGATCAATTTCGTCGAGCAATAATTTGGAGATTGGTGTTAAACGAGCTTCGGTATACCGCATCGCCGCCGCACCATCACCATCGCGTGAACCGAAGTTACCTTGTCCGTCGATTAATGGGTAGCGCAAGGAAAAATCTTGCGCCATCCGTACCATCGCGTCGTACACCGATTGATCACCATGCGGATGAAGCTTACCGAGTACATCACCGACTACCGTTGCCGATTTACGCGGTTTCGCCGTCGAGTTCAATCCTAATTCATTCATTGAATACAGGATGCGGCGTTGTACCGGTTTTTGTCCGTCGCTAACATCCGGCAGCGCACGACCTTTGACGACAGAAATCGCATAATCGAGATAGGCGCGTTCGGCGAAAGTCGCTAGCGTCAGTGTCTCACCATCTCCACCATTGCCACCGTTATTGTCAGGGGCCTCATCAAATAAATTTGCTTGTTCGCTCATAGTCTTATAATCTAATTTTGGTCGGGTGTGACCCGCGTTTTATTCTGTCTTTGTTGCTAACTAAATTTTTTAACAATAGTTAAACCGTAGGGAGGCTCAGAAATTCGATTTCGCGGATGCAGTACAAGGCGCAAACCAAAGCAATACGTCGGTATTGCGAGGATTTGCAACGCCGGAATGCGCCGCGCAATCGGATTTATGTGTTTCTCTAAATGTCGGCCTCTACTTCATTCCCATGCTCTTCCAGCCAAGCCTTACGTGCCGACGCTTCTCCTTTGCCCATCAGCATATTGAAGCGGCCTTCAGAAAATTCTTGATCGAACTCGCCTAAGGAAACTGGCAGCAAACGACGTGTATCAGGATTCATTGTTGTTTCCCAGAGTTGGTTGGCATTCATCTCGCCCAAACCTTTAAAGCGGGAAATCGCCCAAGCACCATCTTTGACGCCGTCTTTGCGTAACTTATCTTCGATCGCGGTGAGTTCACCTTGATCCAGTGCATAAATTTTCTGCGCAGGTTTTTTGCCGCGCGCCGGTGCATCAACGCGGAATAGAGGAGGGCGGGCGATGCAAATGTGACCGCGTGCAATGAGCTGTGGAAAGTGCTTGAAGAACAGTGTCAACAATAAGACTTGAATATGCGAACCATCCACATCCGCATCTGAGAGTATGCAGATCTTGCCGTAACGTAGATTGCTCAGATCTATATTGTCATTGATGCTGTGTGGATCGACACCAATCGCGACGGCGATATCGTGAATCTCATTGTTGGCGAACAGACGATCGCGTTCCGATTCCCACGAGTTCAACACTTTACCGCGCAATGGCAGAATCGCTTGAAATTCTTTATCGCGGCCCATTTTGGCTGAGCCACCAGCGGAATCCCCTTCAACTAAAAACAATTCATTGCGAGTGATGTCGTTCGATTCGCAATCAGTTAATTTGCCCGGTAAAACGGCGACGCCAGACGATTTTTTCTTTTCGACTTTTTGCAGTGAACGTAAGCGCGATTGCGCTTGTTTGATCACTAGTTCAGCCAATTTCTTGCCGAGCTCTACGTGCGAATTGAGCCACAGTTCCAACGGTGGTTTGGCGAAGCTCGATACCAAGCGAACCGCATCACGGGAATTTAAACGCTCTTTAATTTGCCCTTGGAATTGTGGATCTAATACTTTTGCAGACAGCACAAAGGAGGCGCGCGCGAACACGTCTTCTGGTAAAAGTTTGACGCCTTTGGGTAATAAAGAATGCATTTCGGCGAAGCTTTTTACCGCGCCGAATAAACCTTCGCGTAAGCCCGATTCATGGGTGCCGCCAGCTGGCGTTGGAATTAAGTTGACATAGGATTCGCGTACGACGCCACCATCTTCTGTCCACGCAACCACCCATGATGCGCCTTCACCTTCGGCAAAGCCATCGGCCTCGGCATTGGCAAATTGTTCGCCTTCAAACATGGGAATGACGAGCTCGCCGTGCGAGGCTTGTGTTAGTGCTTCGGTCAAATAACCGCGCAAGCCTTGATCGTACTGCCAGGTTTGACTTTCTCCGGTTTTTGCATTGGTAAAGGTAACTTTGACACCTGGCAGTAGCACGGCTTTCGAACGCAATAAACGTTGCATTTCGGGGATGGAGATATTCGGTGAGTCAAAATATTTTCCATCGGGCCAGACTGAGACGCGTGTACCGTTTTTCTTATCGCCACGACCTAGTGGTTGAGTACTCAACGGCTGAATGACTTCACCGTCTGCAAAGACGAGATTGTGTAATCCACCTTCGCGCCATACGGTAATTTCTAAGCGTTTAGACAGCGCATTGGTGACAGAGACACCCACCCCGTGCAAACCGCCAGAGAAGGCATAAGCACCGCCTGAACCTTTGTCGAATTTACCGCCGGCATGCAAACGGGTGAAGACGATTTCGACGGTAGGGACGCCTTCTTCCGGATGTAAACCGACAGGAATGCCGCGTCCATCGTCTTCTACGCTGATGCTGCCATCTGTGTTTAGGGTGACTTGGATGTTTTTGCAATGTCCACCTAAAGCTTCGTCAGAGGCATTGTCGATGACTTCTTGAATAATATGTAGCGGATTCTCGGTGCGGGTGTACATCCCAGGTCTTTGTTTGACCGGTTCCAGTCCTTTTAGGACGCGGATGGATGATTCGCTGTAGTCGGATGGAGTTGTGGTTTTTTTAGTTGCCATGCGATGAAATGGGTGAAAAGTTTATTAATCTATTAATTTATTGGCTTGTTTATTTGCTTTTGCCCGAACTCGAGCGACGCTGTTCTTTTTTTATCCTACACGGAAAACCGCCAATTTGACGAATTATTGTAAAGGGAAATACTGGTTTTATGTACAGTTAAATTTTTAATTGCGTGGGAAAAGACAAATGCCTCAAGGGTAAAGGCTAGTTATTAACTCAATAGACGCATCCCTTGTTCCAAACCTGACAAAGTAATCGGGAACATTCGATTGCTAAGCAATTTACGCATGATGTCGATGGATTGGCGATATTGCCAAATTCCTTCTGGTTCGGGATTGAGCCACAAATACTTGGGGAAGTGGGCGGTAAATCGTTGTATCCAAACCGCACCTGCTTCTTCATTGTTATATTCCACCGAGCCGCCAGCCTGCAAAATCTCATATGGACTCATGGTGGCATCGCCGACAAAAATTAATTTTGTGTCTGGCGTGTATTTACGTAAGACATCCCATGTCGCGAATTTTTCCGAATGGCGTCGATGGTTGTTTTTCCATAAATAGTCGTACACACAATTATGAAAATAGTAGAACTCCATATTTTTGAATTCTGTTTTTGCCGCGGAAAATAACTCTTCAATCTGTGCGATGTGATCATCCATGGTACCGCCCACGTCGAATAACATGAGTACCTTGATATTGTTTTTGCGTTCTGGCTGCATTTTGATATCGAGGTAGCCCGCATTATTGGCGGTCGCTTTGATCGTTGCATCTAAGGCTAATTCTTCTTCCGCACCTTGTCTGGCGAATTTACGCAGGCGACGCAATGCGACTTTGATATTGCGAGTGCCAAGTTCACGCTCGGTGTCGTAATCTTTGAACGCGCGCGCCTCCCAGACTTTGACTGCGGAACGGCGTTCGCTTTTGCCGCCTATGCGTATGCCTTCAGGATTATCGCCTCCATTGCCGAAAGGGGAGGTGCCACCCGTGCCTATCCAGCGATTGCCGCCTTCGTGTCGCTCTTTTTGTTCTTCGAGTAATTGCTTGAGCCTGTCCATTAATTTGTCGTAGCCAAATTTTTCTAATGCGGCGCGTTGCTCATCTGTGAGTTCACGTTGGAGTCGTTTCTTTAACCAATCCAAGGGAATTTCAGGATGCTTTTCGAATATTGTCTGTATGCCTTTGAAATATAAACCAAAAGCGCGATCAAACTTGTCGTAATTGGCTTCGTCTTTCACGAGCATGGTGCGCGACAAAAAATAGAATTCGTCGATTGATGTGCCAACGATGCCTTGCTGCATCGCTTCCAGTAAGGTCAAAAATTCTTTGATCGATACAGGGATTTTGGCGTCTTTTAAAATGAAGAAAAAATCAATTAACACGCTGTTTGCCTATGATTTGGAAAGGTTGGTAGAGCTTGACGGATCTCGGGAAAGTTTAAATTGTAGGTTAGCTTTGACGCCGGGCCATTCGTGTTTCAGTATGCTGTACACCACCGTATCGCGTACACGTCCGTCGGGCAAGACCATGTGGCTACGGAGTACGCCATCGCGTTTTGCTCCTAAGCGTTCTATAGCCTTTTGCGAACGCTGATTAAACCAGTCAGTTCGAAATTCAACTGCATTGCAGTCGAGTACCTCAAAAGCATGGGTTAGTAGCAAAAGCTTACATTCGGTGTTAATCGGACTGCATTGGTGGGATAGGGCATACCAGGTGTAACCGATTTCCAAACGTTTATTCGCACGATCAATATTGCAGTAGCGAGTAGAGCCAAGAATGTTCTTGCGTGATTGATCAAAGACCGTGAAAGGAATGGCTAAGCCTTTTTCTTGTTGCTCCATTGCTTTATCAAACCAACTCGTCATCGTCCCTGGCGCTGGAACCGAGGTGAAGAATAGCTCCCAAAGTTTTCCATCATTGGCTGCGGCGGCGAGCTCGCTCAAATGCTCGCGTTGCAGCGGCATGAGTGCGACAAATTTGCCAGTCAGTTGGTGATTGTGAGTCGACATAGTGCTTCCAAAAGTGATAGGGGGGGGCTAGGAGATGCGGCTATTGTAATGCCTCAAGCTGCACGTATCATTGGTGGATTGCATCGGTTTTATTGTGAATTTTGCAGCACTGCCACAGTTTTCATCAGTAAAAGCATGAAGCGACTTGCACATGGTTTTAAAACCCGTTATACTGCAAAGCTGTACAGAATTTTGCGGCGCGGCCATGTGAGTAATTAAATTCACATCTTGAACCCGTCGCGTTGACCACGTTTAGGAAATCTCATGGCAAATACCGCACAAGCACGCAAACGTGCTCGTCAAGCAGTTAAACAAAATGCACACAACTCTAGTCAACGTTCTGCATTACGCACAGCGATCAAAGCTGTACGTAAAGCAATTGAAGCTGGTGACAAGGCTGCTGCTGCAGTGATCTTTCAGAACTCTGTTTCTAAGATCGATAGCATTGCTGACAAAAAAATCATCCACAAAAACAAAGCAGCTCGTCATAAGAGCCGTTTAGCTTCTGCTTTGAAAGCATTGGCTTAATTGTTTTTGATTTGCACTGATGTCGGTGCATTAAAGCAAAAGATAGGAAAGCTACTTAGTAGTTGGTTTATCAAATAAAAAAACCGCAATTTTTATTGCGGTTTTTGTCTTTTCTGAAGCGTTAAGCACGTATTTTTGTATTTATCCCTGTGCTCTATGCTACTGCTTATTGCTATCTAATGGTAAGCCGTGAATATGCTGCCCGGGTTCGATTTGTCGCTGCTGATACCAACCAGTGTTCATTTCTAAAGCATAGCGCGCTTTGTTTTTTGCGCAGGTGGTTTCTTCGCTATGGGCCTTCATTTCCTCGATGTTAATGATTTTGCCTTGCTCATCAATGAACGCAATTGACAGTGGAATTAAAGTGTTTTTCATCCACATACAGTAATGGTCTGCATGCGCAAACTGGAACATCATTCCTTGATTTTCACCTAGTGATTCTCTAAACATTAAGCCGCGTTGACGCTCTTCGGCAGTGAGCGCCAACTCAGCATCGATTATGTTTGTTCCAATTTGAAATTGCTGACGTTTTAGGCTTGGTTCGGTCGCGATCGCGATGTGTGCATAGATTGCAGAGCAAGATAAAACCAATAACTTGGTAAAGAGGTGATTGGGCATGGATAGTTTGATTGCATGGTAAAAATGACTTGCAGTCTGACTATTAGTTTTGAAATTCGTTCACTTTATTTGTTCCCTGGTGCAACGCTGATGCAATCTCAGGTCGAAATTTCCATCGCTTCGCCAGGTAGCAATGGATGTGTGGCGAGGTTGTAATCGCCTATGCCACTACGAATTAGACGTAAAGTGGGCAATCCCACCGCAGCGGTCATGCGCCTAACTTGACGGTTTTTTCCTTCTGATAAGACGATGCAGAGCCAGCTGGTAGGAATGTTAGCTCGTTCACGAATGGGAGGTGTGCGTGGCCAAATCCATTCTGGTTCAGCAATTTTTATTGCTTTGCAGGGTAGTGTGATGAAGTCGCCTAAGTCGAGTGGGTTTGCTAGACGAGTAAGTTGCTCTGAGTTCGCATTGCCCTCAACTTGAACTAGGTAGGTTTTGGCCTCTTTCCAGTTGGGGTGGCTAATCTTATGTTGTAGTTTGCCGTCGTCTGTTAATAAGACTAACCCCTCGCTATCGGCATCGAGGCGTCCAGCGGGATAGATGTTTGGGGTTTTGATGTAGTTCGCCAGAGTTGCACGTGTCGGGTGTGGAGAAAACTGACACATTACGTCAAACGGTTTGTTAAATAAGATAAGTTTCATTGATCTAATCGGTAAAACGGTAAAAATGCACGCCAAAAGCGGCTTTGCGAGTGTCGCAAAATTATGGCATCAAGTAAAATAGTAGTGCATAATACGAAATGGTGGTCTTCTGTCTTATATAAGAGTTTAAGTTTTGGCTTGTTTGTACCAGAAAAATCTTTTATGTACGACATCGAGACATGTTAACAGCAAAGCGTGATTCTATATTCGCAAAGTGTAGTGTAGCGCTTGATCGCACGTATCCACGGAGAAAACGATGTATCAACATATTAAAGTACCGGCAGAAGGCCAAAAAATTACCGTCAATGCTGACTTCTCATTGAATGTTCCAGAAAATCCAATTATTCCTTACATCGAAGGTGACGGTACTGGCGTTGATATTAGCCCAGTCATGATCAAGGTGGTGGATGCAGCGGTTGAAAAAGCTTACGGCGGCAAACGTAAAATCAGTTGGATGGAAATTTTTGCAGGTGAAAAATCCACAAAAGTATATGGCCCAGACGTATGGTTGCCAGAAGAGACTTTGGCTGCGTTGAAAGACTACGTTGTTTCCATCAAAGGTCCATTGACCACGCCAGTTGGCGGCGGTATCCGTTCTTTGAACGTGGCTTTGCGCCAAGAGTTAGATTTGTATGTTTGCTTGCGCCCAGTGCGTTATTTTAAAGGCGTGCCATCCCCAGTACGTGAGCCAGAAAAAACCGATATGGTGATCTTCCGCGAAAACTCAGAAGACATTTACGCAGGTGTTGAATTTGCGCAAGGTACAGATCAAGTTAAGAAATTGATTAAATTCTTGCAAGAAGAAATGGGCGTCAAGAAAATCCGCTTCCCAGAAACTTCTGGTATTGGCGTAAAACCAGTTTCTATCGAAGGTACAGAGCGTTTGGTACGCAAAGCAATCCAATACGCAATCGACAATGACAAGCCATCCGTGACCATCGTTCACAAAGGTAACATCATGAAGTACACCGAAGGTGGCTTCCGTGATTGGGCATATGCATTGGCACAAAAAGAATTTGGCGCAGAATTGATCGACGGCGGCCCATGGTGCAAATTCAAGAATCCAAAAACAGGTAAAGAAATTATCGTTAAGGATTCCATCGCTGACGCATTCTTGCAGCAAATCTTGTTGCGTCCAGCAGAATACAGCGTTATCGCGACATTGAACTTGAACGGCGACTACATCTCTGATGCTTTGGCTGCGCAAGTGGGTGGCATCGGTATCGCTCCAGGTGCAAACTTGTCTGACTCTATCGCGATGTTCGAAGCGACTCACGGTACAGCACCGAAGTATGCAGGTAAAGATTACGTGAACCCAGGTTCATTGATTTTGTCCGCAGAAATGATGTTGCGTCACATGGGCTGGTTCGAAGCTGCTGACTTGTTGATTTCATCTACAGAAAAAGCGATCACAGCGAAGAAAGTGACTTATGACTTCGCCCGTTTGATGGAAGGCGCTACGCAAGTGTCTTGCTCAGGCTTTGGTGATGTAATGATCGAAAACATGTAACCAAATCCAATTCTGGGGCGCAGCTTGTTGTGAAGTGACCCCAAATAGTTGGACAGTTTGTTAGTTATGCATAGGAGGGCTGATTTCTGTATTGAACAGGACTCAGCCCTTTTAGTTTTAGTTTGATTCGCTCATGATTATAGTAGTGAATGTATTC
>NZ_JAGSPM010000003.1 GCF_018139645.1 Affinundibacterium baiyunense | reverse complement strand
AATACATTCACTACTATAATCATGAGCGAATCAAACTAAAACTAAAAGGGCTGAGTCCTGTTCAATACAGAAATCAGCCCTCCTATGCATAACTAACAAACTGTCCAACTATTTGGGGTCACTTCATGTGATGCGCATTTTTTTTATGCCAATTAAATTTCAGCACCTATTTTCAATTTTCTGCGTGAATTGGTTTTGCGATTTATAATCTCACCATGCTAAAACAAAGAACAATACAAAAAGAAGTGAAAACCATTGGTGTCGGTGTGCATTCCGGAACCAAAGTGACGCTCACACTTCGTCCAGCTCCGGTGAATACGGGCATCATTTTTACGCGCGTGGATCTAGTGCCACCAGTTGTTTTTCCGGCGACTGCTTTAAACATTGGCGATACGAAAATGGCATCAACTTTAACAAAAGATGGTGCTAAGGTTTCTACTGTTGAGCATTTGCTCTCCGCTTGTGCTGGCCTAGGTATTGATAATATTTACATCGATGTCAGCGCAGAAGAGATTCCGATTATGGATGGTTCTGCCTCGTCGTTTGTCTATTTGCTGCAGCAAGCTGGAATGCAGGAGCAAGAAGCGCCGAAGAAATTCATTCGCGTGCTAAAGCCTGTAGAAATTCGTGAAGGTAGCGGCAAATCAGAGAAGTGGGCGCGTTTGGAGCCTTATGATGGTTTTAAATTGCATTTCTTTATCGAATTTAATCATCCCGCAGTCGATGGTACCAATCAAACTGCTGAAGTGGACTTCGAACAAGTTTCTTACGTTAAAGATGTCGCGCGCGCACGTACATTTGGATTTATGCAAGATGTGGAGATGCTGCGAGGAATAGGCTTAGCTCGCGGTGGATCGCTCGAAAATGCGATTGTGATGGATGAGTATCGGATACTGAACGCGGATGGTTTGCGCTTTGATGATGAATTTGTGCGTCATAAAATTCTCGACGCGATTGGTGATTTATATCTAATTGGGCATCCTTTTTTAGCAAGCTATACTGCGCATAAATCAGGTCACGGCCTTAACAATCAGCTTTTACGTGTTTTGTTAGCGCAGCCTGACGCTTATGAAATTGTCACCTTCGAAGACGAGAAATCTGCGCCCAAAACCTATGCACATCAAGAAGAGCGTGAATGGGCGTTGAATTAGCTTTTATGAACTAATTCATTCCTGCGTTTTGCTTATTTTTTGCTTGATTTGCTTCATTAATTGCGCCAAGTCAGCATTGATTTCGACTAAGCAAGCGCGCTAGTGCTGCTTGCAGGCCTGCATTCTGTGGGCTTGCGTCCAAATTATTTTTCAGTTCTTCAAAAGCACTTAATGCAGAACGTGTTAACACGGCTTGCTTGACTGGCTCGGGCTTGGCTATTGCGCGTTTGACTTGTACTTTAATCTTGATTGCGTTAATCTGCCACCCTGCTTGTTGCAAATGGGCTTGCAGTTTTGGTAATTGTTGCTTTAATTTCGCCGCGATAGAAGCATTTGGCGTAGACATTACCAACTGATCCTCATTGAGGTTTAAGACCTCGCAACAATCGAAAATCGCAGGCAAAGCTGCCTTGCATTCTTTTTGTAGCGAAATATTTCGCTTAACTGTCGGTAAAAGTGGGGATAGTTTGTCGTTATGTCGTAGAAATGACGCTATCTCATTGGTCTGAGCCATCTTTTTGCCACGTTTGACATTTAATCGGTAAGTTGGTTGAGGTGATTGCATATTTCGCACATTACCATAATTTAACTTGTTGATCACGGAGGTAACAGTTAATGCAAGTCATTATCATGCATTCACGATTGACCCAGGCAAAGTCAGTTACTTTGTCATCCACGCATCTACTTGTTTTTCTTGCGGTTTTTTTATTGCTAGCCTTGCTAGCATCCTTTTCATTAATTGGCTTGTTTTCCAGATTTGCGGATACTGAGTCGGCTTGGGTAAAGAATATTTTACCGCAAGCGATGTTGGTATCAAGCGCAGGTTCTTTAGGTGGTAATGATCGATATGTAAAAGAAAATCTAGCTGCAATGGCAGTGAAAATTGGCGAGATGCAGGCACAACTGATTCGTCTTGATGCGCTCGGTGAGCGAGTGCAAGGTTTGGCGGGAGTCAAGCCGGAAGAGTTTAATTTTAAGGAGTTACCTGGACGCGGGGGCGCGGAGGTGCTTACTGATCTGCCTAAATCTGATTTGAATTTACAGGATTTTCAGGCTTCTCTGGATAGTTTATCGAAAGAGCTCAACTATCGTTCCGACTATTTAAATGTGGTTGAGTCAAAGTTGATGAGCTTCAAGTTGCAGGCTAAATTATTGCCAACAATCGTTCCTGTGAATGTTGGTTACAATGCCTCAACATTTGGTCGACGCTTGGATCCATTTTCTGGACGTACCGCGTTTCATGAGGGCTTAGATTTCTCTGCGCCGACTGGGACACCTATCGTAGCTGCTGCTGGTGGAGTCGTGGTTTCCGCAGAATATCATCCCGAATTTGGCAATATGCTGGAGATTGATCATGGCGGCGATATGTTGACACGCTATGCCCACGCTTCGAAATTGCTCGCCAAAGTAGGCGATATCGTAAAGCGTGGACAGCACATCGCGAATATAGGTTCAACTGGACGTTCAACAGGTGCGCATTTGCACTTTGAGGTCAGAATTAAAGGTGTTCCGCAAAATCCGCATAAATTTCTCAACGCTGGTAGTAATGGCGGAGATGTCTCAAAGCTGGCTGCAACCGCTCCTTAATTGCGTTGCATGTCACTTGGTATTTGGTAATTAATCATGAAATTGAAATGGTTTAAATTATCTAAAACTACCTTCCGCATTTATATTCCTTATCTTTTTTATTATCCAATCACTAGCATTTTTTTCACAAAGACAAAATCCCGTCTTGAATTTGTCTGATTTGCCACCAACTCATACAAGTTCTTCCTTGTCTTGCTCTCAGAAATTCTAGAAAGCTAGGTGAGCCATGTTAAAATTAAAAGTTAATCATATCTGCTGCATTGGCATTTTATTGCAGTGTTTTAGAACCTATACCCTTCATACTCACTACTAGCATGTCATTCCTGACCAAAATATTCGGTAGCCGTAATCAAAGGCTCTTGAAACAATACCAAAAAATTGTGCGCGAAATTAACGCACTAGAGCCAAAGTATGAAACTTTGTCAGATGATCAACTCAAGGCGAAGACTCCAGAATTTAAAGAGCGTTTGGCAAAAGGCGCGACGCTAGATTCATTGCTGCCAGAGGCCTTTGCTGTTTGTCGTGAGGCAAGTAAGCGTGTCTTGAAAATGCGTCATTTTGATGTGCAATTGATTGGTGGTATGGCCTTGCACTTTGGCAAAATTGCTGAAATGGGCACAGGTGAAGGTAAGACCTTGATGGCGACTTTGCCGATTTACCTTAATGCTTTGTCAGGCAAGGGTGTGCATGTCGTTACCGTCAATGACTATTTGGCGCAACGCGATGCGGATCAAATGGGACAACTCTACGGTTGGTTGGGTTTAAGCACTGGGGTCAATTTGTCGCAGCTGGAGCACGATGCGAAGCAAGTTGCTTACGGCTCAGATATTACTTATGGCACAAATAATGAGTATGGCTTTGACTACTTGCGCGACAACATGGTGTATGAAGCTAAGGATAGAGTTCAACGCGGATTAAATTTTGCTGTGGTCGATGAAGTTGACTCGATTCTGATTGATGAGGCACGTACACCTTTGATTATCTCTGGACAAGCAGAAAATCATACTGAGCTTTACTACAAAATTAATGAAGTACCGAAGCTGTTGACTTTACAAATCGGTGAGGAAACTCCGGATGGTAAAGGCGTGGTAGAAGTTCCTGGTGACTACACCAAAGATGAAAAATCACATCAAGTTTTATTGACTGAAGCTGGCCACGATAAGTGTGAGCGTATTTTGACGCAAATGGGTTTGTTGCCGGAAGGTGCGTCTTTGTATGATGCGTCGAACATCTCTTTGGTTCATCACTTGTACGCAGCTCTGCGTGCGCATGCTTTGTACTTCAAAGATCAACACTATGTGGTTTTGAACGATGAGATCGTGATCGTTGATGAATTTACTGGCCGTATGATGACGGGGCGTCGCTGGTCTGATGGTTTGCATCAAGCGGTCGAAGCGAAAGAGGGTGTTCGCATTCAAAACGAAAACCAAACTTTGGCATCCATTACCTTCCAAAATTATTTCCGTATGTACGCGCGTTTATCAGGTATGACTGGTACGGCGGATACAGAAGCTTATGAATTCCAAGAAATTTATAATCTCGAAACGGTAGTCATTCCACCAAATCGCCCATCCGCGCGTAAAGATCGTCAAGATCAAGTCTACAAATCTGCCGAAGAAAAGTACGGCGCGATGTTGAAGGATATTCAGGATTGCTATGAGCGTGGTCAACCTGTATTAGTCGGTACCACCTCGATTGAAAACTCTGAATTGTTGTCTGGTATTTTGGATAAAGCCAAATTGCCACATAACGTATTGAATGCAAAACAGCACGCGCGTGAAGCAGAAATTATTGCGCAAGCAGGTCGTCCAAAAGCAATCACAATTGCTACCAATATGGCAGGTCGCGGTACTGATATTGTTTTGGGTGGTAATGTCGCAAAACAAGTGCAAATGATTGAAGCGTCCGACACCTTATCCGACGCTGAAAAGCAAAAGCAAGCCCAAAAATTGCGCGACGAATGGCAATCATTGCATGACCAAGTGGTTGCTGCTGGTGGTTTGCATATTGTTGGTACAGAGCGCCATGAGTCTCGCCGTGTTGATAATCAATTGCGTGGCCGTTCTGGACGCCAAGGCGATCCAGGTTCTTCGCGTTTCTATCTTTCTTTAGACGATGCCTTGCTGCGTATTTTCGCGGGTGATCGCGTTCGCGCGATTATGGATCGTTTGAAAATGCCCGAAGGTGAACCGATTGAAGCTGGTATCGTAAGTCGTTCAATTGAATCCGCGCAGCGTAAAGTTGAGGCACGTAACTTTGATATTCGTAAGCAATTGCTTGAATACGATGATGTAGCGAATGATCAACGTAAAGTGATTTACCAGCAACGTAATGAATTGCTGGAAGCGCATGATATGTCAGAAATGATTGCGTCCTTGCGTGATGGCATGTTCCACGATTTGGTACGTCAATATGTTCCTGCTGAAACAGTTGAAGAGCAATGGGATTTACCCGGCTTGCAGGCAGTGTTAGCGGCAGAATGGTCTTTGAATCTTGATTTAGTCAGCTTGTTAGAAACAGAAAAGAATTTGACTGATGAGGATATCTTAGAAAAAGTCGTAGCGGCTGCAAAAGCGGAATATGACGCTAAGTTGGAATTGGTTGGTAAAGACGCGTTCGCTGGATTTGAGCGCAGCGTGATGTTGCAAAGTATTGATAATCACTGGCGTGAACATTTGGCTGCTTTGGACCATTTGCGTCAAGGTATTCACTTGCGTGGTTACGCGCAAAAGAATCCTAAGCAAGAATATAAGCGCGAAGCGTTTGAATTGTTTGGTCAAATGTTGGATATGATCAAAAACGAAGTGGTGCGTATTGTTGTAACTGTTCGTATTCAATCTCGTGAAGAAATTGAAGCAGCTGAGCAGCAAATGGCGCAGTCTCAAATCGAGAATGTACATTACCAACATGCTGAATTTGATGCGAATGCTTCTCCCGAAGAAATGCTAGCACCAGCACCTGTCGCTGCAGATGAAAATGTGCCGATGGTTGATCATGGGTTCAAGATTGGGCGCAATGATCCTTGTCCATGTGGCAGCGGTAAGAAATATAAGCAATGCCACGGAAAATTGGTTTAAGACGAATTTTTTTAGCTGTATTGTGAAACAAAAAAGACGGGATTTCCCGTCTTTTTTTGTTTTCTTGAATTTGAATCTCAGTATGCTGAAAATGAAGGAGGCTTGGCATCTTGCTAGATTATTCGGTGGGGTTACAGATGCGTGTTGACGACGTAAGTCAGCAGTCCTTGAAAAGCCCGATGATGAAATTTTTGCGATGATTAAATACGTGTTGCTATTAGCTAAGCGTGTTTTTGAGCTTGATTAACTGCGCTTCCAAAGCATCAAAATCAGCGCTTTGGTAATCGCTAAACATCACTCTGCCTTGATTAACAATTTCAGGGAAAGATCTTTTGAATTCCGTGTCACCAGCGGGTGTCAATTTGACAAACAATTGACGTCGGTCTTCGCCACGCTCTCGCTGAACCAAACCTTTGCTTTCCAAGCGATCGAGTACGCCGGTCAGTGTTCCTTTGGTGATCAGAGTTTTCTCGCCTAATTCTTTGCAAGTCATTCCCTTGGTATTACCTAAGGTGGCGATAATATCAAATTGAGATTCGGTCAGACCTAGAGCCTTGACGCGTTTGGCTGAGGATTTCTCAAATAATTGCATGCACTCTGCCAAGAGACGAATGCTGCGTAAGTAACGTTTATCCATGATGATTGAGAAGATATGAAAGGCTGATTGGCTAGTGAAGCTGATTCAGCCTTCCAAGAGAGAAGTTTGTTGGACTTCGTCGGGCCTAGTCAGAATTAATTTGACTTAACAGCCTCAACTTGAATTGCCAACTTCACATCTGGAGAAAAACCCCAGTTGATTGCGTAGTTCATGCCGAAATCGCTACGCTTGAATTCTGCGCTCGCATCTGCACCGCAGATTTCTTTTTTCGTCATCGCATCTTGAATGCATTTGAATTTGTTGACGGTCAAATTGACTGGCTTAGTAACACCCAACATCGTCAACTCGCCTTCGACAGCAACCAAGGTGTCGCCATTGAATTTCATTGATTTGCCAACATAAGTGATGGTTGGGAACTGTGGCACGTTGAACATATCTTTATTTTTCGCATGTTCGTTCATTTTTGCATGACCAAAATCGATTGAGTTTGCATCGATCGTGATGTTCATGGTGCCAGTTTTGGCTGCACGATCTAAAGTAATCGTACCTTCTGTTTTTGTAAATTTACCGCGCCAGAAAGAAATACCTTTGTGATCCGCTTCAAAGCTAGGATAAGTGTGGGAAGAATCGATTTTGTATGTCTGTGCGAAACTTGGCGCTGCAACTGCAAACAAAGCGACTGCTAAGAAATGATCTAATTTCATGGTATTGCTCCTATAAATTAAGGGTTGGTGACTACTTTAAATTTGATGATGACTTCATCAGCGACCATACTGGTGTCTTTCCATTCACCTTCGCCGATATTAAATTGCAAGCGTTTGATGGGTAAGTTGCCTTCAAAACTAAGCGCCTTACCTTCACTCTTCACTTGCAATGGAAAACGTACCGCTTGGGTTTTACCTTTGATAGTTAAATTGCCGCTCACTTCGAGTTTGCCTGCACCCAAATTTTTCATTGAGGTTGAGACAAAATTCGCTTTGGCAAATTGCACGGCGTTAAACCATTCTTTCTTCAATACTTCTTGGTTGTACTCTGGGGCTGGTAGGTCGACACTATTCAAATCGATCTCTACTTTGGCAGAAGACAATTCAGGTTTTGCTGCGTTGTAATCAATTTGTGCCTGAAATTTTTTAAACCGTGCTTGAACTGGTACCTCCATTTGCTTAAACACAAAATGAACGGTGCTTTTACCTGCGTCAAGATTGAGATTCGCGGCCAGTAGTAGCGTAGAACTACAGAGTGCGGTGATAGCCAAAACAGATGCGCTAATCTTTTTTAGTGGGCGGGAGATCATGTTGATTCCTTGTTTGATTTGGTTGGTAACATGCGTTGTAAGACGCCATCTTTGTTGATGAATTGATGTTTGAGTGCAGCACCGATATGCAATAAGACGATCGCAAACAGACATTTCGTGAGGATTTCATGTGCTTCTTTTAAGCTGTCTTTCCATTCTGGATTGGGTGTAATTAATGCGGGCAATTCAAACAAACCTAAGTACACGACTGGAAAACCAGCTGCATACGAATACAAGTAGCCCGATAGAGGCACCGCAAACATCAAAAAGTACAAGCCAATATGCGCTGCATTCGCTGCTTGTTTCTCCCATGCTTGCATGCTATCGGGATAGCTAGGAGCGCCTTTGATTAACCGAACCAGCAGGCGTAAAGCGACGAATCCTAAAATCGTTACTCCCAGCCACTTATGCCAAGAATACAGCTTGAGCTTGGTGGGGCTAATCCTAAGATCAACCATGTAAGAGCCGAGAATAAATGCAGCGATGATCAATATTGCGATCAACCAATGCATGACAATGCTAATTGTTGGGTAGCGTTGCATACGAATTCCTAAATGTAAATTAGTTCGAAGTAGGACTAATATAGCAAAGAAAAAGAAAGTTTGCTTGATTTGATCAAAAAAAGATCAATTTCAGAGGAGACTTATTTAAGGTGGGGGAGTTTAGGAAGAAGATAGCTGGAAGTTTTAATGTGTTTCCAACTATCTTTTTTGATTTAATTTAAGTTGTATTCATTGAGTTCGCCTTTATCAACGAACTCTAACAAATTCAACTTAGATTGCAGCCGCCAATTTTGCCGCAATACCAGTGTAATTTGCTGGTGTCATTGCTAGTAATTGCTCTTTCGCTTCTTGCGGGATGTTTAAGCCGACAATAAATTCACGCAAGGCTTCTTTTGAGATTCCTTTGCCGCGCGTGAGTTCTTTCAGTTGTTCGTATGGATTTTCGATACCGTAACGACGCATGACTGTTTGCACAGGCTCAGCTAAGACTTCCCATGTGTTATCCAGATCTTCTGCCAAGCGAACTTGGTTGGTTTCTAATTTATTTAAACCACGCACACAGCTATCGTAGGCTAACAAAGTGTAACCGAGCGCAACGCCAATATTGCGTAAGACTGTTGAATCAGTCAGATCGCGCTGCCAGCGTGAGATTGGCAATTTTTCGGACAAGTGTTTGAGAAGCGCATTTGCGAGACCGAGGTTACCTTCGGAGTTTTCAAAATCAATAGGATTGACTTTATGCGGCATGGTTGAAGAGCCAATTTCTCCGGCTTTGGTTTTTTGCTTGAAGTAGCCAACAGAAATGTAACCCCAGATATCACGGTTTAAATCGAGCAAAATTGTATTTGCGCGAGCGAATGCGTCAAACATTTCTGCCATGTAATCGTGCGGTTCAATTTGAATCGTGTATGGGTTGTAGCTTAAGCCTAGACGATTTTCGATAACGTCTTTAGAAAAACTTTCCCAGTCATGTGAAGGATAGGCAGATAAGTGCGCATTGTAATTACCAACAGCACCATTCATTTTTCCTAATATTTCAACTTGAGCGATACGTTGCGCCGCACGTTGCAAACGCGCGACCACGTTTGCCATCTCTTTACCTAAGGTCGTTGGGCTTGCTGTTTGTCCATGTGTTCGCGAAAGCATGGGCACCTTGGCATTTTCGTGAGCGATTTCCTTCAAACGATCAATCAGCTTATGTAATGCTGGCAGCATGACGTTATCGCGCGCTGTTTTGAGCATCATGCCGTGTGAGGTATTGTTGATATCTTCAGAGGTGCATGCAAAATGAATAAATTCGGCAGCTGCCTTGAGTTCCGCCGTGATTTCAGGCGCAATCTGTAAATCACGCTTTGGTAGGTGATCGTAGCTAGCAGGTAAAGCTAAACCAACGGATTCTTTGAGCCAGTATTCCACTGCCTTAACGTCGTGATTAGTGACAGCTTCGATGGCTTTAATGCGCGCCGCATCTTCTTCTGAAAAATTGTTTGCGATTTGATTCAGTAATGCATTTGCTGCTTCTGAGAATGGTTTGATTTCAGCAAAACCCGCCAAAGACAAAGCTTGTAACCAAGAAATCTCCACTTTTACGCGGTGATGCATAAAACCAGCTTCTGATAAGGTAGAACGCAATGCATCAACTTTTGATGCGTAGCGTCCATCAAGGGGAGACAGGGCGGATAGAGTGGAGAGTGACATAGAATGACCAGAAAAGTAAGAACGAAGTAAAAAAACTTAGTAGCGAAGGTGCAAACGCACAGTAGAGGTGCCACAAATTATGTCGCGAATAGTTCCAGTTGAAATCAAGGGTAATAAGGAAGTCGCAATTAAATGCAAGGAAAGCGCGCTGAATTTGTTTTAATCTCTACCAAATAGCGAAATCAAAGGCCGTCATTTTAACATGGCCTATCGCTATTTCAGCATTTCACAATTGTTGAAGATCTGTTGGCAACAGTTGGTGTCTAGCTATTGAAGTGCGCAATGCTATAATTTCACCAAGTCAACATCTAGCGATGGTAAATTACATTGCTAATCGGTAATTCTAATTAATGTAACTTAATCTATTTTTCTTTTCAAAGTCTATGAAACTAATCGGCTCCCTTGCAAGTCCGTACGTGAGAAAAGTCCGCATCGTGATGGCGGAAAAGAAGTTGGATTATGCGTTGATACTCGAAAACGTATGGGCAAATGACACGACCATTCAGCAGTCAAATCCGCTCGGCAAAGTACCTTGTCTTTTGATGGAAGATGGTGGTGCGATGTTTGATTCACGCGTGATTGTTGAGTATCTTGATACCTTAACGCCAGTCGGCAAACTTATCCCCGCTCACGGCCGCGAACGTGCTGAAGTGAAAAATTGGGAAGCCTTGGCCGATGGTATTTTGGATGCCGCAGTATTAGTGCGCGTTGAACGCACCATGCGCGCGCCGGAAATCCAGAGCGAGGCATGGGTAAATCGGCAGATGGATAAAGTAAATGCCGGCTTAAAATCAATGTCACTTGGTTTAGGTGAATCAGCGTTTTGCGTAGGCAATCATTTAACTTTGGCAGATATTAGTGTCGCTTGTTGTTTAGGTTGGTTAAGTTTTCGCTTTCCATCAATTGCATGGCGTGACGAATATCCTAATCTGGCCAAGTTATTTGATAAATTATCTGAACGCCCTTCATTTAAAGATACGCTGCCAGAGTAATTGACTTTTTGACGCACAGATCTTGCCAATTCATTTGGCGTAAAAAAAGCATGTCATAAGGCATGCTTTTTTATGGTCAAAATCTGATATTTGGCTTAGCCACGTAGCGAGAAGTTAATACTTGCTGTCGCTAGTACCGTGGTCGCTTTACCATCTTCAAGATAAGGCTTAAACAGGGCACGTAGCAAGGCAATTTTTGCTGATTCATCTAGGCGCGCAAAGCCTGATGATTTCACAATCTCGACTTTTTCTGCACGGCCTTTGTCATTTACCAGTACTTGCATGACGACGCGACCTTCTTCGCCCATACGTCTTGCCATTGGCGGATAATCAGCTTGTGGCGCGTGAATATACTCAACCGCGCTCACATGCTTAGGTCCAGCTGGCTCCGATTTAGCGATGACGTTGGTTTGTGGTGCTGGGCTTGGAGGAGTTGGTGCGATAGTCTCGGCGGTTACTGGTGTCGCAGTGATCGCATTTTCAGTCACTTGTTGAACAGCGATTTGCGTTACAACAGGTGGCACTGTATTTGTCGGAGTTACTGCCTTTTCAATCTTCTTTGGTGGCGCAACTGGTTTTGGAAGTGCGCTAGGTACCATCATGACGATCGTTTCTTTTGGCGCGCTTTGGAAATGTTTTACTGGATTCAAAATAATCAAACTAAACACTAACACGTGGGATAATACAATGAAGCTACCCGTTGCGAAACGACGTGGAAGTTGTGGGGACTGCAGCGTATTCATATGCTCTGCCTTGCCAAATTAAGTTTAATAATCTAAATAAGAATAATTCGTATTTAGATTATGTATCAAAATCGAGGCCTGTGCAAGAAATTTGTGCAGTGCAGGATCATAAAGTTTGTGCTGGCTCAATAAATCAAAGCTTAGTGTCTTCGATTTAATGTGGCGGTGGAAATTCTCGGGAAGATTTTAGATTGTAGGAAGCTTGCGGTGGAGGCATTGATGCTGATTGTGATCTAGCTTTGATCTAGTCTGTGATCTCAATAGACCACGCACAGCATCAAGATACTCTTTTAATTATTGATTGCAGCACCCATAGGCTCACCAAGTCGAACAGCGCCAGCAGCTTGCCAATCCTGATTGAATTGCATACTACCTTTGCCGAACAGCATCACGACCGTTGAGCCGAGTAAAAATCGTCCCATTTCTTCACCTTTCTTTAGGTGAATATGCTGATCTGCATAATGCCATTCGCGCACATTTTTGCTGCGAGGTGGATTCACAATTCCATGCCAAGCAGTTTGCATGCTACCCACAATGGTTGCACCAACTAATACCAGTACAAATTCACCATAGGCAGAATCAAATACACAAACCACGCGTTCATTACGAGCGAATAAACCTGGGACGCCGCGCGCGGTGGTTGGATTGACCGAAAACAGTTCGCCGGGCACATAAATCATACGTGTTAAGCGACCGTCACATGGCATGTGAATGCGGTGGTAATCTCGGGGACTCAAGTAAATATTGGCAAACTGGCCGTCATGATATTTTTCGGCGAGACTGGCATCACCGCCAACTAGGGCGGTGGTAGAAAAATAATGCCCTTTTGCTTGAAAAATCTGCCCTGCGGCAATGTTGCCAAATTCGCTGATGGCGCCATCTACTGGGCACACATATTTTGCCGACGAGATGGGACGAGCATCAGTACGTAAAGGGCGTGTAAAAAACTCATTAAAACTAGCATAGCTTGCGGTATCAGGATTGGCCGCTTCTTGCATATTGACATTGTATTTCTTAACAAACCAATTGATTAATCGCGTTGTCCGCTTGCCACCACGATCATTCGCAACCAGTCCAGCGAAGGCAGTTAATAAATATTTAGGTAAAAAATATTGCGGGAGGACAGCTAAACGATCGGACACGGCAAACTCGTCAGTTAAATAAGGATTTGCGATTATAGCGGGTCATATTGAATAAACCGAAGTTTTCGTTTCTGGAATGGATAAATGACGCTGCGAATTTGGTGGTGCAAGAGCTCAATCTTGGGTATCGATAGCCAAAACGTTTGTGCTAGCATGTCATCACAATTTCATCTGATGTGCGCACTATGTTATTACTGGGACTTAGGCATAAGCTAAGAGGTATTTAGAAATAATCTATTGGATTTGAATGATTCATAGTGATAAGCTTCGTCCCAGTTGTGAAATTAAACCAAATTCGTTGATGTATGTATCGTTAAGACTTGAAAAAACATGCATCGGCAATAAATGTAAGACTCATCTCAATTTATCAGGAGAAATCAATGAAAACAGTTGGACAAAAACTCGATGCATTCAGCGTACCAGCAGCTAAGCCAGGTTTTAATCATCATGAAGAAAATGGTGTATCCGCTTTTGAAACTATCACTGAAGCGTCTTTCCCAGGTAAATGGAAAGTTATTTATTTCTATCCAAAAGATTTTACATTCGTCTGCCCAACTGAAATCGTTGAATTTGCTAAATTGGCAAACGACTTCTCCGACCGCGATGCAGTATTGATGGGTGGTTCTACCGATAACGAATTCTGCAAATTGGCATGGCGCCGTGAGCACAAAGATTTGGACAAATTGAATCACTATGCATTCGGTGATGCGACAGGTTCTTTGGTAGATATGTTGGGTGTTCGTGATGTCAACGCTGGCGTCGCTTTGCGTGCAACTTTCATTGTTGATCCAGACAATGTGATTCAACACGTTTCTGTCAATAACTTGAACGTAGGCCGCAATCCAACTGAAATCTTGCGTATTTTGGATGGTTTGCAAACGGATGAGTTGTGCCCATGCAACCGTTCAGTTGGCGGCTCTACTTTGTAATGATGTTTGCGGCTCGCCAATGCTTACCAATGATCGGTAAATTTTAGCGCTCGCAGTAGAATCAACCCGCTCCGGCGGGTTTTAAAAGCTCTAATTAATAGGTGAAAACTATGGAATTTCTTACTTCGATTAAAAATAGCATTCCTGACTATGCAAAAGATATTCGTTTGAATGTAGACAGCACAATTGCACGCTCTAGTTTAGAAGGTAACGATGCTGTAGGAGTCGCCTTGGCTGCGGCATTCGCGGCAAAGAGTAAGGTTTTAATTGATCTGATTAAAAATTCGGGTCACATCGCACCAGAAGAAGTACAAGCTGCATTGACTGCTGCTTCGTTGATGGGAATGAATAACGTGTGGTATCCGTATGTTGAAATGGCGGATGACGAGGATTTGAAGTCACAGGGCGCGCAATTGCGTATGAATGCCTATGCGACTAATGGTGGCGTGGATAAGCGTCGCTTTGAAATGTATGCACTGGCAGCGTCTATCGTTGGTAAATGCCACTTCTGCGTGAAGTCGCACTTTGACTTGTTGCGTAAAGAAGGTATGTCGACGACCCAATTACGTGATGTTGGCCGTATTGCTGCAGTGATTAATGCGGCATCGCAAGTGATTGCTGCTGAAACTGCATAAGTAGATACTTTTTTAGGAGGCTATTCAAATGAAATCAGATTTTGTAACCCTTGCGCTGCAGATCTTGGTCGATATGGGTAGTGCGAAATAAGTGATCTAGCATCGTATGTAAAAAGCCGCAGTTTGCGGCTTTTTCATTTTGTATTGATGATTTTTAATGTGTTTTCTATCGCTAGATAATATCCTTGTCACTTTTAATTCCCTCGCGTATCGTCAATTTTTTCAAACATAGTTTGCTCGATTTTTTTATATCTATAGTTCGATAAACTTGTGCCCCTTTTATGTTGGTTAAAGCATAGTAATTTCATGCACTGCATCTATCATCATTTTCATATCTCATTCTCATGCAAAACCGCGAAATATTTGAACAGTTGGCTCAAGCAATTTCTGCACCTGAGCGCGCTGCCTCAAGTCTGTTCAAAGAAGTAAATTTGCTGAGTGAAATGTTGGGAAAAGTTGGGTAGTGTTCATTCCATTTGAATGCCTCCTTTAAAAGTGGCGATGTTCTTTGTTTTAGTTATGCATTTGGTGAGCATCCTAGATTGCTCGTTGATGTGCAAAATGAATCATTTGTAATTCGTAAATGAATTTTTATAGAAGTTGAGTGTCTCACCCTTATGCTACTCAAAATCCATCACGCTGCCATTATTTGTTCAAACTATGAATGTTCTAAGCGGTTTTATGTCGAGACTTTAGGCTTGAGCGTCGTGGCCGAGCATTATCGTGCAGAGCGCCAATCTTATAAATTGGACTTGGCGCTTCCGGACGGTGGTCAGATTGAATTATTCTCGTTTACCAATGCGCCGGTACGACCGTCTTATCCGGAGGCGCAAGGCTTGCGCCATCTTGCATTTGTGGTCAGTGATATTGAAAAAAGTAGGGAGGATTTGCTTGCAAAGGGATTGCTTCCAGAACCAATTAGAGTGGATGAGTACACCAAGAAGCGTTTCTTTTTCTTCTCAGATCCTGATGGATTGCCATTAGAACTGTATGAACAATAAAGTGCAATTGCGCTTTGAAGCGCTACTTTGATGAACGGAGATTTTTAGTTAGAACAACAAAAGCAGTATTTTCAATTGAGGGAACGAGAATGCAACACCCGGACTTTGACGAATTTAAGCAATGTTACAGAGCAGCTCAGTACGAACACGCGTTGACACTGATTGATCGATTGATCACGAAATTTCCACAATCGGGTGCACTGCGATGGCATCAATTTAATTGCTTAGAAAAATTAGAGCGTTTTGCTGAAATTCCAGCTGTTCTAGAGGTTGTACAGCAGCGCATGCCAGATTATGTGCCTGCTTTACTTAAGCGTGTTGTGTATGCAGATTGTTATATAGATCAACAAGCTCCTTTACATGCCGATGATGATTATGCGCAAGATGCACAATCTGCTGATGTGCGCAAAGCGAGGGAGAAACGGGACGTAATTCAACGTGAGATTGAGCAGCGAAATATTTCAGATCTGCGTCGTATTATTGGTCTTGCTGATACCGTCAATGCGAGCACATCCTTGTCTGTCGCGCAGTTGGCGCAAGCCCAATTCTTGTTAGCAAATGCATTGGGTTATTCTGAATCGGGCCAAGTGAGTGAAGAGAACCTAGCTGAGGCTCATAGACTTATCGATCAAGCGATTCTGCTTTGCCCTCAACATCTTGAGTATCGTTTGGCACGTGCTGATGCTACGCGAAGTCGAGCTTTGGTCGTATCAGAAAATCAAAGTATAGACGCCGAGCCTAGCGCGGAAATAGTTAGTACGCTTTCTGGAGTGCGATATAAGCGAGCAGATTTGGAAGCTGCTGTTGAGGACTATCAATACTGCTGGGAGCGAGGGAAGTCAGCTGGTCATGCGATGAAACTAGCTAGTACATTGCATGATCTGGGGTGCTATGATCAGGCGTTGAATGTTTATGATAGTGCTTTGGCGCAGATGCCAGAAGATGCGCCACAGCGAGAGTACTTTATCGAGAGACGAAAGCTATCTGAGAATAAAGGCGCAGGAGAACGGGAACAGATGGCGCAATTGATGCTCAGTGGCTTGGACAATGGAGGAAAGGATCGTAGTCTACAAGATAGTATGGCGATGCAGGCTATGCTCGGTGCAGCACAAGCGATTCGAGATGGTGCTTCTGTTTCTGATGCTATCGCTGCACACATTAGCGATGACCCCGATACGATGCAAGCGATGAATATCGCACGGCAAATATTAAATGTCGCGCATGAACCGCCGCCAGAATTACTTGAGGTTGATGCAGGTGATTATCCTGCATATCAGCGAAAGTACTGTCAGAAAATCCAAAAGGCTGCTGATAGAATTGGCATGATCAAAATCGCTGACGCGGAAGCGATGGGATTATTCAACGTATTGGGACAGCATGTGATGTTGCGTTTGTTTCGGGATGAGTCTGGAGAAATTGGCTTAGCATCATTTACGATGAAACCAAAATGGCCAGGATTGATTGCATTTTTAGTGATGTTCTTGACAGGAAAATGGAAGCAACACCAGATGATAGAGTGCGTTACCACCTTTGATGACGGTGCAATGATTACGACACAACCGCAAAGCATTTCTCCGTTTGAGTATGGTGGGAAAATCATACAAAATAAATTGCCCCTCAACGTTGGCGTTGCAGAATTGGTAGTGGCACATCAACAAAGCATTGCTAATTACGTCAAGGCTAATCCAAGTGCACAAAGTATTCGTGTTAGTGATTTGGCTGGAGTTGAAGCGCGATGGGTTGCTGGGCAAGAGCTTAAGGCGGCATATCGTGAGTCAATTAATTACATCAGCGATCAAGAGTTAAGGGGGATGCTGGGTGCACACTATGAGCGGTTCGCCGAAAAAATACGTGAGCAGATCAAAGTGATGACAGCGTATTCTTGAACATCAACGCCCGTAACGATCAAATGCGCGAATCTTGCAGATCGTTCGGGCGTTGAATTAAGTGGCACTTGGTATAGTTGCTTTAGCCGGGGAGTTGTAGGCAACGACCAAATCTAGCATCTCGATAATTTTTTCACGAGTGATCGGTTTTTCAAAACTTGCATGGACTTTTAAGCCCTGAATGCGTGCAATTTTTTCAGCTAAATTGAGAATAGGCCCATTGTAATTTGCAAGCGCCCAATGTTGGTCAACTGGAGGAACTAAGTTGTGACCAGAAATAATTAAAATATCTGCTTGGCAGCCATCAAGTGCTAAATGACTTAATAACTCCATTCCACCCAACTGCGGCATACACAAATCGCAGATAATCAAGTTGGGACGCACTTGCGCTTGACGATATTTATTTAATCCTTCAAAACCATTTTTTGCCAATACGATAGAAGCTACGCCCAGATCACGTAAGGTGACTTTCATTACTTCTAAAAGAAACTCGTCGTCATCAACGAGAAGGACATGCAGGTTGCCATATGCTGTATTGGCGTCAGGATTTTGGCTCATCATGATTGGGGAGACTTTTTAATTGAATGCAAACAAGTATAGCGAAACTTATTTGGAAACGACAATGATTTCCTAAAGAGTAAGAGATTGATCATCACTTGTCGTCGCATCGATACATATTTTTTAGTCTTGCTTTGCTTAATTGGATGATGCGACGTAATTGTATGTCTCTTGCTATGATGGCAAACACGATGGCTGATGAGTTGGATATTGTGATGAAATCTAGTTCAAGTGTATATCAAAGTTTTGATCTGTTTAGTTTTGTTTTGCCAATTTATACAAATTTTCGGTCGTATATAAATTCGATTTCAACCCAATTTAGCTCTAGCATAAACACAATACACGCTTAATTCGTGTTTTGTTTAAATTACTTTTATGAGAAATTCACAAGATAAATTAAGTGCTCAGCCTTTCTTAGCGGCTGCTTACATCAAAGAAATTGGACGTGGTAAGGAAGGTGCACGCAATCTATCACGAGATGATGCGAGCCAACTTTATGCAGCGATTCTCGATCAACGTGTGAACGATTTGGAGTTGGGTGCCATCTTGATCGCTATGCGTATTAAAGGTGAATCAATTGAAGAAATTGCTGGTTTTCTTGATGCCGCAGAAGCCCATTTGCAAGTCCTAATCACACCAGAAAATTCTTCGTATGCACCGATCGTTATTCCCAGCTATAACGGTGCTCGTAAGCGACCAAATTTGACGCCCCTTCTTGCCATGCTATTAGCGCGTGAAGGTGTGCCAGTCTTGGTACATGGAATGCTTCATGATCCCGGACGAGTAACAAGTGCGGAGATTTTTGCTGAATTAGGTATCGAAGCTGCATCCAACGTCGCACAAGCGCAGCAAAATTTATCACAAACAAGTTTAGCCTTGGTGCCAATTGCGGTTTTGGCACCAGCGATGCATAGAATTCTCGAATTGCGCAAAATTCTTGGTTTGCGCAATTCGACACATACCTTAGTAAAAATCCTGCAACCATTTGCGGCGCAAGCGTTGCGTCTTACTTCTTATACGCATCCAGAATACCAAGTGATGTTGGATCGTTATTTTCGTGAATTGGCACCGCATCAGCGCGGCGCAGTTTTATTGATGCGAGGCACCGAAGGTGAGACAGTTGCTAGTACAGGGCGAGCCCAACAAATTGATTGTTATTGGAAAGGCGAGCATACGTTATTGCAAGAGACGACATCTCAATTGCTGGCTGAACCCGAAAATCTGCCGGTGAGTATTGATGCGCAGAGTACTGCTAAGTGGATCAAAGAAGTGCTTAATGGCAAACAAGCGGTTCCATTGAATATTGCAAAGCAAGTCGAGCATTGCATGCAGCTATCGAAGCAATTGCATCTAAATAAATAGAAAGCGGTGCGCCAGTTTTCCTTTACAATGCGCGCCTTATTTAATGTCCTGAATGTCTTATATCGAGAAATCCAAGATGGCTGATGAATTTACTTCCACATACGATGTAATTGTGATTGGCGCTGGTGCTGCTGGCATGATGTGCGCTGCGGTCGCTGGTCAGGGCGGTAAAAAAGTATTGGTACTCGATCATGCAGCTAAGTTGGCTGAGAAAATTCGTATTTCAGGAGGTGGTCGCTGTAATTTTACAAATTTGCATGCGACACCAGCTAATTTTTTGTCAGAAAATCCGCATTTTTGTAAGAGCGCTTTATCGCGTTATACGCCACAAGATTTTCTTAGTTTGGTGAAGCGCTACCATATTGCTTTTCACGAAAAGCACAAAGGACAATTATTTTGTGATGAATCTGCTGAAGACATTATTCGGATGTTAAAGGCTGAATGCGATCTTGGTCGGATTCAGTGGAGAATGTCTTGTGGTGTCGATGAAATACAGAAATCTGAACAAGGATTTATCGTACAGACGGCTCAGGGAAGGTTCCTCACAGCCAATGTCGTGATCGCGACTGGTGGCTTATCTATTCCAAAAATTGGTGCAACAGATTTCTCTTATCGTGTAGCGCGGCAATTTGGATTGAAAATTGTAGAGCCAAGGCCTGCATTGGTTCCACTGACTTTTGATGCGCCTGGTTGGGCAGCCTTTGTGCCGATGGCAGGCATTTCTTTAGAAGTCGATATCGAAACTGGAGAGAAGAAAAACAAAATTGTTTTCCGTGAAGACTTACTATTTACGCATCGTGGTTTGTCAGGCCCAGCAATTTTGCAAATATCTAGTTATTGGCAGCCTGGGCAGAGCATTCGAATTAATTTGCTGCCAGAGGTGGCGCTGGCAGATGAATTAATTGCCGCTAAAACTACTAGTAAAAAAACTTTAGCAAATTTTCTTGCTGCATACTTACCAGCAAGATTGGTTGATGGTTTGCTCGTTGCATATGAGTTTGATGGCAGCGTAAAAATTGCAGATATGCAGGACAAACGGCTACGCTTATTGAGTGAAAAAATTAGTCGCTGGGAATTATTGCCGAATGGTTCTGAAGGGTATCGAAAGGCAGAAGTGACCCGTGGCGGTGTGGATACACGTGAACTCTCGCAGCAAACTATGATGGTAAATAAGTGTCCCGGCCTTTACTTCATTGGAGAGGCGGTTGATGTAACTGGTTGGTTAGGGGGATTTAATTTTCAGTGGGCTTGGGCATCAGGGGTTGCTGCTGGGAAAGCAATTGCGGAAGCGCATTGCGCGTACTCCATTTAATACCTTACCCGATGCTTAACCTGAGCGATGCATGGCTCGAATGCGTTCATTGTTTTCATGATAAATTCTCGACGTTTTGCCACACTTTTTTGCATAAGTTTTCATCAGTTAGCTTCCCTATTTAAAAAAATCCTGTTATGATCTCGGTCTTCCTATAAATTTTTAACTGGTTCCGAACTTACATGACCACAATTCGCCTTAAAGAAAACGAGCCGTTCGAAGTCGCCATGCGTCGCTTCAAGCGCACCATCGAAAAGACCGGTCTGTTGACCGAATTGCGCGCTCGCGAGTTTTATGAAAAACCAACTGCAGAACGCAAGCGTCGTTTGGCAGCAGCTGTTAAACGTCACTACAAACGTATTCGTAGTCAGCAATTGCCTAAGAAGATGTATTAATCTTGTTTGGCATTGAGTCGGTTGCATAACAGCTTAATGTCTTACGGTATTTTTCAGCTTTAGGTTTGCATGCCCGCTCCGGTGTACCGCAGCGGGCTTTGTTATTTTCACCATTTCATTTATGCGGCATTGATTTTGCTGCGTAAAAGCATTATTCAAGAGGACGTCATGAGCTTAAAAGATCAAATTACCGAAGACATGAAAGCCGCAATGCGTGCTAAAGATTCTGCAAAATTAAGCGCTATTCGTTTGATCACTGCTGCGATGAAGCAAAAAGAAGTCGATGAGCGTGTAGAGTTGAATGACACTATGGTGTTAGCAATCATTGAAAAAATGATTAAACAGCGTAAAGATTCAATTAGTCAATTTGAAGCGGGTGGTCGTCAGGATTTGGCAGATATTGAAAAAGCTGAGATGGCGATTTTGTCTGCCTATATGCCCGCTGGATTGACTGAAGCAGAGATGCAAGCTGCGGTAAATGAGGCGGTTGCTGAAGTTGGTGCTACAGGTCCACAAGACATGGGCAAATTAATGGCAGTTTTAAAGCCAAAATTAGCTGGACGCGCGGATATGACAGTTGTGTCTGCAATGGTGAAGGCTGCGTTAGCTAAGTAATTTTTTGCTTGGTGTTGTTAGATTGCGGCTTCGGGACCAGTTTTTCCGAGGCCGTATTTGTTTTTATTCCATGAGATTGTTGGCGTGATTCCACAAAGTTTTATTCAGGATCTGCTTGCCCGTGTCGACATTGTTGATGTAGTCGGTAAGTACGTGCAATTGAAAAAAGGTGGCGCAAACTATATGGGTTTGTGCCCGTTTCATAACGAGAAATCTCCTAGTTTTACTGTTAGTCCGACCAAACAGTTTTATCACTGTTTTGGTTGTGGTGCTCATGGGACCTCTATCGGTTTTCTGATGGAGTATTCGGGCCTTAGTTTTGTTGATGCTGTTAAAGACTTGGCGCTGAATAATGGCATGATCGTGCCAGAAGATGATCGTATGCTGCCAGCCCAAAGGGCCGAGGTAACCGCCAAAAGTTTGGCGTTAAGTGAAGTCATGACGAAGGCGTGTGATTTTTATCGTCAACAATTACGTGGCGCTGATAGGGCAATTCAATATTTGAAGAAGCGCGGTGTTACAGGTGAAATCGCAGCGCGTTTTGGTTTGGGTTATTCACCGGATGCATGGGATAGTTTAAGAGCCGTATTTGCGGATTATGGCGCAAGCGCCTTGGCAGAGGCAGGTATGGTCATCGATAAAAGTGATGACGAGGGCGCTTATCGCAAGCGCTATGATCGCTTTCGTGACCGAATTATGTTCCCAATCCGTAATACGAAGGGGCAAGTGATTGGTTTTGGTGGACGCATATTGGATCAAGGTGAACCCAAATACTTGAATTCTCCTGAGACACCCTTATACCAAAAAGGCTTGGAGTTGTATGGCTTGTTCGAGGCGCGTCAAGCAATTCGGGATGCAGGCTATGTTTTGGTAACAGAAGGCTACATGGATGTGGTGGCCTTGGCGCAATTAGGTTTTCCGCAAGCGGTTGCGACTTTAGGAACGGCATGCACGCCGACTCATGTGCAAAAATTATTACGTCAAACTGACCATGTGATCTTTAGTTTTGATGGCGATAGCGCTGGACGACGTGCAGCGCGCCGGGCTTTGGATGCTTGTTTAGCGCACGTGAATGACAATAAGGTCATTAAGTTTTTATTTTTGCCAGTTGAGCATGATCCCGATAGTTTCGTGCGTGAATATGGCGCAGATGCATTTGCGAGCGAAGTGCAAAATGCCATGCCTTTGTCACAATTTCTGATCAAGGAAGTGAGTGCTGATAACGATTTGGCTACTGCTGAAGGGCGGGCAAGAACTCAGTTTGAGGCCAAGCCTTTATTGCAGCAAATGGCTCCGTCAGCCTTGCGTTTGCAGTTAGTCAGAAATTTGGCGCAAATTACCCAGTCGACTGCGGCTGAGATTGAAGCCTTATTTGAATTAAGTCAGCCAGTTGCACGTGTAAAAATCGCACCGCCCAAGAGTCGTCGCAGTGCGCCTGTTGGATTGGAACGACAAGTGATGCGGATTTTAGTCGCGCATCCTTCTTTAGCTGTCATGATGACTCCGGCAATGATGGATTGTGCTGCCAAAATTGCGCCAGATGGTGCTGATATGCTCAAGCAATTGGTGTCGCTTGCTCAACCTATGGGGGAGCAAGCCAATTTTGCAGCGCTGGCAGAAACCTTGCGTGCAACGAGTGCCGATTTTGATCCTTTGATTGCAGAAATCGCGGAGCAAACAGACTCTGAGATTGAGGTTGTCCGATTGGAGTTGGCGGGTGCTTTAAGGCAGATGAGGACACAAGTGCTCAAGCTAGAAATGGAGCAACTGGCGCAACGAGGTTTGCGAGAGGCTGCTGATGTTGCGCGTTACCGAGAAATCATGCAGTTGCAAGACGCAATTCGCCGTGAGGCCGAGGCGGAATCGTCGAATAGCGTACAGTAAATTATTTGTTGCACGATTCATGTTATTTTCGCAGCGCGAGTTAATGTAAGGAAACTAATTGAGCTGATATAAAATACTTGTTAATTGTATACTTTTGTGTGACATGGATGAGTCGGTTTTGATCTGCTTAGATTGATTAAAAGAGTGGCAAGTGGTATAGTTAAAGGCTTTCGATTCAAGGTCTTAGGTTGTTTTCATTCTTTGTCGCGGTCAGTTTTGTTTGTGACTGAACGTAGTCAAAGAATGTGTTGTTTAGGTGAGCGTATGCTCCTCCGAGTAACCCAAAACGCCGATGCTAAGAAATGTTGAATTTGATTTTTGTATGATTGTTCTGTTGCGTAATGTTGATTGGTAACAGTGCTTTATTTTTTAAATTTCAAATAGCTTTTCAGCTTCGGTTGGTTTGATTCAATGGCTAGTGCAATGAAGAAACCCGCGAAAAAACTGACATCCGTAGTTACGAAGAGTGCAACCAAAACCACTGCCACGAAAAAGTCGGCAAGTGTGTCAACAAAGGCGAGCGTTAAGCCCGCAGCAAAAACAGTCGTTAAGGCAACATCGAAAGTCCCAACCAAGCCAATCGCTAAGGCAGCAAAGCCAGCTGCTAAAACTGTAAAGCTTGTTGCTTCAGAGAAGGCAAAAGCGACACCAGCAAAAGCGATTAAGCCACGAAATAGTGCTGCTGCAACTAGCGCATCAGCTAATAAAAGCACTACAAAAAAAACAGCTGCAATCGCTACAAAAGCAAAGATAGCAGATAAAACTCCTTCGAAAGTCAGCAAGACAAGTGCAGCCAAAACGAAAGAGCAACTAACATCAGTGAAAACGACAAAAGTCGCTGACAAAAAAGTCCTTGCGAAAGGTGCTAAAGCGCCTAAAGTAGAGCAGAAGCCAGTAAAATTGGTTCAGAGCAAGATTTCAAGTAAAGATGTAAAATCGACGGTCAGTAAAAAGGAAGTTGAAGTGTCAAAAACACCTGCTACAAAAAAACAAGCTAAAGCGGAACCGAAGTTGAGCAAAGATGTCGAAAAAGCTGCAACAAAGCAAGTGAAGCAAACTGAAACACCGTCAGCCGCAACAAAGAAAGCCTCTGTGATTACTAAAGCATCTAACGCCAGTAGCAAAGCTGAAAAGACCGACAAAGTTGAAAAAGACGAAGCTAAGTCAGTCAAGAAATCAGCGAAAGCAGCCAAGTCTGAAAAAGCACCAGAAGTGCAAGAAATTAAGACTGGATCTGCACCTACCGTCAGTCAAACGACTGATGCTGCACTGCTGGCGAGCATCGATACTTCCAGTTATGTTTTACCTGGTGTGAAAGTACCGGGTCGTCGCGGTCGTAAGCCAAAAGAATATCAGCCTGAAAATGAAGAAATGGCAGCGCTCAATGCGGTTGAACGAGCTGAGATGAAAGCGCTCGACAAGGCAAAAGCGAAAGATCGTAAAGCCAAAGAAAAAGCACTTTTAAAAGATGCATTTTCTGCGGATCCTGAAGCGACTGCAGAAGAATTAGAACGTCGTCGCCAGCGTTTGAAAACCCTTATCAAAATGGGTAAAGATCGTGGCTATTTGACCTTCGCAGAAATCAATGACCACTTGCCTGAGAATGTTGTTGATCCAGAAGCGATCGAAGGCATTATTAGTACCTTTAATGACATGGGCGTAGCTGTTTATGAGCAAGCGCCTGATGCAGAAGCATTGCTGTTGTCCGATAACGTCGTCACTGTCGCCAGTGATGATGACGAAGTAGAAGCAGCGGCCGAAGCTGCGTTGTCAACGGTTGATTCCGATTTTGGTCGCACCACTGATCCAGTTCGCATGTATATGCGTGAGATGGGAACAGTTGAGTTGCTGACGCGCGAAGGTGAAATTGTTATCGCGAAAAAGATCGAAGAAGGTCTGAAAGACATGATTCAGGCGATCTCCGCATGTCCTACCACGATTGCAGAAATTCTAGCGCAAGCAGATCGTATCGCCAGTGATGAAATTAAAGTCGATGACATCGTTGACGGATTAGTTGATCCGAACGCAGAAACTGAAGAAGAAAAAGCGCCAGTTGTTGCAGCGGAAAGTGACGAAGACGACGAAGACGAAGAAGACGAGGACGAAGAGGAAGAAGAGGAAGAAGAAGGCGCTGCTGTTGCTGCTGGTATTTCAGCCGAACAATTGGAACAATTGAAGCGCGATTCATTGGCAAAATTTGCGACTATCTCTGAAAACTTCGACAAAATGCGTAAGGCCTTTGAAAAAGAAGGCTATAACTCCAAGAATTATATTAAGGCGCAAGAAGCGATCTCGAATGAATTGCTCGGCATTCGTTTTACCGCCAAAGTAGTGGAAAAATTGTGTGACACCCTGCGTGGTCAAGTCGATGAAGTGCGTCATGTTGAGAAGCAAATTTTAGATGTGGTGGTGAATCGTTGTGGTATGCCGCGTTCCCATTTCATTAAAGTGTTTCCAGGTAACGAAACCAATCTTGCTTGGATCGATGGTGAGGTCAATGCTGGTCATTCTTACAGCGCAATTTTGGGACGCAATGTGCCGACGGTGCAGCAATTGCAGCAAAAATTGATCGACTTACAAGCTCGTGTTGTGTTGCCATTGCCCGACTTACGTGGCATCAATAAAAAGATGTCTGCTGGCGAAATGAAAGCACGTAAAGCAAAACGCGAAATGACTGAAGCGAACTTGCGCTTGGTAATTTCTATCGCCAAAAAATATACGAACCGCGGATTGCAATTCTTGGATTTGATCCAAGAGGGTAATATTGGTTTGATGAAGGCGGTCGATAAGTTTGAATATCGCCGTGGCTACAAATTCTCGACTTATGCAACTTGGTGGATTCGCCAAGCGATTACACGCTCTATCGCAGATCAAGCACGCACAATTCGTATTCCTGTGCACATGATCGAAACCATCAATAAGATGAATCGCATCTCTCGTCAGATTTTGCAAGAAACAGGTGCAGAACCAGATCCAGCGACGCTCGCGATCAAGATGGAAATGCCAGAAGATAAGATTCGCAAGATTATGAAGATTGCGAAAGAACCGATTTCGATGGAAACGCCAATCGGGGATGACGATGACTCTCATTTGGGCGATTTTATCGAAGACAATCATACGCTCGCACCAGCCGACGCTGCGCTACACGCATCGATGCGTAATGTAGTCAAGGATGTGTTGGATTCATTGACCCCGCGCGAAGCAAAAGTTTTGCGTATGCGTTTCGGTGTTGAAATGTCGACAGACCATACCTTGGAAGAGGTCGGTAAACAATTTGATGTGACACGCGAGCGCATTCGCCAAATAGAAGCAAAAGCGCTGCGTAAGCTGCGTCATCCATCACGTTCTGATAAATTGAAGAGCTTCTTAGAAGGAAATTAAAACTTCTGTTCAACTCAGAGATGAGTCTTGAGTATTTTGGATAAAAGCCGTACGAAAATAAAAATCGTAGGGCTTTTTGTTTTCAGTTTCACTGCTCTGAGTTTCATTGTTTTGAATTTACGGCAATGACATTTACCTAGCCGATAAATACACTGTAAATACTGGATGAATACACCATCAAATCAAGCATTTCTCCAAGCTAAGCCTTGTGCCGACTATGCCGTATGTAATACAATGAGCCCTCTTTTTACGAGGCGAAGTTTGCTAAGTAAAATAGGGCCTCTAGCTCATGCTGGTTAGAGCAGCGGACTCATAATCCGTTGGTACCCGGTTCGACTCCGGGGAGGCCCACCAAGATTAATGTGTTCTGCAAAAAAGCCCTTACAAGAAAATTGTAAGGGCTTTTTGTTTTTACTTTGTGTATCAATGCTTATCTGACTTGGACAGTCCAGATTGCCTCATTGCATTTCGTTCTCGCATGGATAGCTTGTTTTGTTTAAGTGATATTGACTCGGATTGCACAGGCGCGAGAATTGTTGTGGAGATCTAGCATTTCTATTGCTTTGGGTGGCACCAATAAGGCATTGTCGACAAATTCGCCAGACGATAATGTCGCATAAAATTTTGCGCTTTCCATGTTGGCGATGAGGCAGGCTTCCCCTTGTACTTGGGGAGTATCGCGTAATTCGACTTCTTGTGCTGCAACGACTGTATTTAACATTGCTACACGTGCCTCAGCGATTGGGCCGCCGTCAAAAATATCGATGAATGAATCGACGTCGAAGCCTTCGTCGACTAGTATGCCAAAGGGAAGTTGCCCGTCAGGATGGAGTTGGCCCATTGCCCACTGCGCTTCTTCCGTCAATAACGAAACATATATCGGGGAGCGTGGCATTAGTTCTGCGATAAAGCTTTTTGTACGACCACGGGTGCGTTGTTCCGCTTCAGGAAATGGCATTTTGAAGAAAC
The DNA here is from genome assembly GCF_018139645.1 of Affinundibacterium baiyunense. GTDB lineage: Bacteria > Pseudomonadota > Gammaproteobacteria > Burkholderiales > Burkholderiaceae_D > Undibacterium > Undibacterium baiyunense. Next base: position 438,540 of record NZ_JAGSPM010000003.1, on the reverse strand, counting down.
GCCCACCGAGAGCGTTCCAGAATGGGCTATTGCCAGCTTCGTCGCATAGTCCGGGATTTTCAGCAGCGATTCTCTCTGCGAACAAGTGCAGATAATTTCTAATGAAGAGTAAACGTCCGCGTGATAAGAGTTGCGGCGCGAGCGTATTGCCATACTCTGGTTCGATATAAAACGAGCTGAGTAAAGAGTGACCAGATAAGTCTTCGCATAAACGCAGTGTATGTTCACGATTGCTAATACCTAATTCGTCGCTTGCATGTATGGAGAATTCGTTGCGATAACAATAGAATCGACCGTCTGCTCCAGCACTCGTAACGATGCCGCTCGTACCAACCACACGACCCGCTTGTAAATCTTCGAGTACAAAGTGATAGATTTCATCGCCGCGACTTGGTTCGGCTCCAGCAAATGCTTTAAGCGAACGTTCAAGTCGTTCGGCTAGATGCGCGCGACCTGGCTTGAGTGTGTGGATGCCGAAGGTGCTCGCTTTTGAAAAGCGCTCGATCGCATCGAGATCATCCAGTGTTGCTGGGCGCAACAAGTAGTTCATATGATTCATTGAATGTCCTCTTCGGAATTTTTAGTCATGACTTGCGGCATGCTGTGGCGGGCGCGTTCTTCGCGCGGAGTATAACCAAAATAATTGCGATAAGTGGTGGAGAAGTGCGGTCCAGAAGTAAAGCCACAAGCTAGACCAACTTGTAATATCGACTGGGTTGTTTGTTTCAATTGACGACGTGCGTGTTTGAGTCGCAATTCCAAGTAATAGCGCGATGGAAAAGTATCTAAGTGCTGCCGAAATAGTCGCTCAAGTTGCCTGCGTGAGACACCAACTAATTGCGCGATATCCTCCGCTTGCAGTGGCTCCGCTAAATTCGCTGCCATCAATTCTAAAGCTTCTTTTAAGCGGGCTGAACCTAGTGCTGGTTGCGCTGATGCTGGAACTGGTTGTCGCTCGTCGCTGCCGCGTAGTCGTTCTAAACCGAGGCTAGCAGCCACTTCCGCTGCGAAGGTGTTGCCATGACGCTGTTCCAGCCAATGCAGAAGCAAATCCAGTACGGCTGCGCCTGCGCCAGCACTGATCCGATTTCGATCAATTTCAAATAAGCCTGGTGTAAATACGATGCTTGGATAACGCTTGACCGCGTCTGCCAAAATTTGCCAATGTATTGCAGCTCGATAACCATCGAGTAAACCGTGTTCGGCGAGTATCTGTGTGCCTGTGCCACAGCCACCAAGAATCGATTCGCTGGCATGGTGCGACGAACTTAAATATTGTTTTAAAAAATTTCCGGTGGTGTTAGCAATAGATGGTTCAACGCGTTCATCAGCGACTAGCATCAATAAATCAGCGCGCTGAAGTTGATCAATTGGATGCGCTGACAGCACAACGCCGCATTGTGTAATGACTTGTGTGCCGTCTGCCGCATATTGCTCGACCTGATAAAGTAGTTCGCCGCCCACTTCGTTCGCAGCAGCGAATAGGCTACGCACCGCGCCGAGTGCGAATAGAGAAAATCCAGGAAGTAAAATCAATGAAACAGAAAAAGGCGGCTGCATAATTGCTTTCGTGAGAGCGCTTGATTCTACATTCAACTACGAGATGATTCGCAATCGGGATGCATGAAGTTGACAACTATAAGCACAAAACTAAGCATCGAACTAAGCTGATAATAATGAACCGCGCCTTACCGCCTCACGACCAGCAACTTTGCTGAGTCGTGTACCAGGTGGTACGTAGCGACGATTTTCGCGAGCGAAATAAACGCCATCAACTGGGGACAATAATTGTTGTACGCTGCCACTGACTGGATCAATTAAATCTATCAGCGGATCGCCTGCTTTGACAACTTCGCCAAGTTCTCGCAAATACACCACAAGTCCGGCTGAGGGTGCCGCGATCGGCATACAGCCAGCTAGCGGCGTGGGCTCGCAGGCAGTTGGTACGTCCTGTGTTAAAGGCCCAGCTACGATGCCTTGCAGACGAAGGTAGTCGATCATCGCAGTTGCATCGCGTTCAGCAAGCGAGTGATTGACATCGGTAAAGCCGCGTAGCTCGACAGTAACGGCAAGGCAAGCCATAGGAATCGGAAATTCGTCGCCAACCAATGCAGCGATGTCCCACCATATACGTGAGCAAGCTTCATCAAAAGGATCATCGCCAGAGTTGGTTTCTAGCAGTGCCACATGTGCATTGAGTAAGCCTGCTAGTGGCGCGACGCGTGGCCATAATGGCGTACCTGTGTAGACATGTAATACGGACTCGCAATCGCAATGTAAATCGAGAACGACATCGGCATCTGCAGCGAGTCGCATCAATGCCAGGCGTTGTGCCGATAGTTCATCTACGGCGCTTTGTTCACTCAAACAAGCGCGAATGGCAGCTCGGATTAGCTGTTGATTGCTGATTGGATCCGCACTTAACTGTGATTTGACGCGTGCCAGCACACTCTCAGATAAATTATGAAATAGACGATTGAAATTCTGTCCTGTGCGTAAATCAAAACGACCTTGACTCGTTCCTAATAAGGTATTTGCGAGGCCGATCGGGTTGGCAGAGGGGACTAAGATCACCTCGCCGAGCAATTTTCCTTGCTGCTCTAATTCGATCAATTGATTTCTTAGGTGATGTGCGACCAACATGCCAGGTAATTCATCGGCATGTAGTGATGCTTGAATATAGGCTTTTGGGCCAGTTCCTGTTTTGCCGAAACGGATGTAGGAAAGCTCTCGGCTTGTGCCTGCGGCGGGAGAAGGGAGAGAAATTGAGTTAGGTTCCATGAGCGTTTTCAGTTCCCAGTTAAATAATCAGCAGCTAAGCTAGCGAGAGTACGCACGCCAGTCAGCAAGGCAGCTTCGTCCGGATTGAAGCGAGGTGAATGGTTGGGGGCCCAGTCTATCGCTGCTTTTTCTGGAGGATTGACTCCTAGAAAAAACAGCATAGTGGGAACACGTTGTCCGTAAAATGAAAAATCTTCTGAGGTCGTCGTTGGTGGAATATCGGATAGCAATGCGGTGCCAACCACGCGACGCAGACTAGGCAGCATTTTAGCGGTTAGCGCGGGATCATTCCAAGTCACCGGATAGCCAGCATCAATACTGACTTCGGCACTGGCACCAGAAGCGAGAGCGAGGTTTTCTGCGGTACGTTTTACTTGTGCCAGAATTTGTTCTCGCATGCGTGGATCAAAGGTGCGAATGGTGCCACTCATTTTGACTTCGCTAGGTACGATGTTTGCTCTTTGACCGCCTTGTATCGTTCCTATAGTAATCACCGCTGGTGCGACAGTGAGGTTAGTTTGTCTGCTGACGATTGATTGCAGACCCAAGACAATTTGCGACGCCACCACCACTGGATCAACACCGTTCCATGGTAACGCCCCATGTGTTTGACGGCCTTTAACTACGATATCAAATGTATCGCTGCCCGCCATCAAGCCACGTGCACGTAATGAGAGCGTTCCAGTTGGCTCCGGTGTGATACCCACGTGTAAGCCAAACATCGCGTCCACTTTTGGGTTTTCTAAGACACCCGCTTTTACCATACGCTCTGCGCCATTTGGCGCATTTGGGACACCTTCTTCCGCTGGTTGGAACACCAGTTTTATCGTGCCAGAAAGTTGTCCGCGTATATCAGAGAGAACACGAGCCGCACCTAGCAACATGGCGACGTGCATGTCGTGACCACAAGCATGCATGAGAGCGACTTCGGTATTGCCTTGCTTCACACGCTGTTTCGATGCAAACGCTAAACCGGTTTCTTCGCTGACCGGCAATCCATCCATGTCGGCACGCAAGGCAACGACGGGACCAGGTCGCCCCGTTTTGAGTAAACCAATCACACCAGTACCAGCGATGCCACGACTTACCTCGTAGCCCATGCGTGTTAGTTCAGCGGCGACAAGAGCTGCGGTACGATGTTCTTGAAATGCGAGTTCTGGATGCGCATGTAAATCGCGTCGCCAATGAATCACCTCGGGTAAGACACGTGCAGCGGCAGCGTCTAAGCTGGCATGGTCGAAGGAACGCTGCTGCGCCTGCAAGTTGATACTTGGTACAAGTAGTGCACTCGAGAGCAGGATAGGCGCAAGATGTCGCAATGGATACATAGTCATTTCCATGATTGATAGAGCGGCGTTGTCATACGGATTGGTCGCACATCGAGTCGCGCATTAAATACGGAGTAATCTTTACCGTCAATACCTGTACTCTCCCAAGCGCGCGTGCGTTCATCGCGACGTAAGACAAATTCAAAACCTAAATCAGGAGCAGGATCATCCTTGGCTGTAATCAGGCTAAAGGCGAAACCAATCACGTGTTCACGATTGCCATCGACGAGTTGCGATAAGGCGCGTTGAATCGCGTTTTCTCCCAAAATATCAGGGAAATCGAGGCGTGGATTTTCGAGTTCAGGAACAAATCCCGCTTGTCGAAATTTCAGTTCACCTCTCGCTAATTTGGCTGGAAAAACTTTGATTTGTGCGTTGGCCAAATCATAGTGATCGCCATTATCCAAGTACGAGATACGAATATTGCTCACATTGATTGGACCAGCTTGTACTGTTGCATCGCGTAGATCGATCAATAAAGCACCTGTGGCGCCGACAATTTCTACGTCATTGCCGCGAATAATTGCAGCTGTATTTTCATCGATACCCAAACCAATTTTGTAACCTTTTGCGAGCATGGCAGCGAGCAAACGTCCTATTCTTCCACGTTTGAGGAAGTGTTGATCAATGAAGATTTCTTCGCCTGCAAATCCCAATCCACGTTCGACTTCTTTGCCGTCTCTTAACAAACCTTTCATCACCAATAATGGATTGAGCGCATCACGAAACATAACTTGACTCATGATCGCTGCGCCAGCGCTTGTGCCGACGACCACGCCACCGCGCGCTTGCAATTCTCTGACTGCTTGCAACACAGGTGAGGCGACGCCATTTGGATTGAGTACGTCGGCATAACGTTCTTGCGCTCCACCAGTAAAGTACACCGCATTCGCTGCCCGAATTTTTGCCACATTGTCTGGATCAGCTGCAGCGCGACGTGCTGATTCAAGATTTTCTCCTGGCCATTGCGGGGCGATTTTGAGTAACTCGACTTGTGCGCCACGACGTCTGAGTTCATGCGCGGCATTTTCACCGGTCGCTACTGGATTGCCGGAAGAGGTTGGAATGACGACAAATTTCGCTCCTTTACCACCAGCAAGATCAACTAAGCGTTGTCGCAATTCATTGTTGTCACCACGTACCGCGCCGCCCATAGGCACGACGATTCCGGGTATTGGTTGAAATGAAGTTTTTGTAGCGTTACCGTCAGCGTGTGCAAAATTGATTGCCAAATTTGCTGCAAGCAGCGTCAGTATGAATATGGATTTCAAAAAATAGCCCTTTCGCTAAAGTCTCATGGAACGGATGTTGCCACTGATTCGTTGCGTTCAGATCATGTCAGTTAAAAGTTTGCGCACATTCGTAAATGCATGTCGCACTGTCGGAAGTTTGCAACACTTTAATGGGAACAACATTGCATGAATGCGACACCAGCTTCTCACAGAGCGACTCAAGTTAATATGAGATGGTTCAAGATGATGAACTGTGCATACACTCAAATCGTTACAAAAAAATACGCCAAAGCACACGAACGCATATAAACGCACTCAAGAGTAGGTAAGAGTAGGTAAGTGCAGTGCTGGTGATTGAATCTAAGTTTTTAAATAGCTTTTTAAATACGTATTAAGAATTCGTTTGAAAGACGCGTTTGAAAAATACGTTTGAAAAATATGTTTAAAAACAAAGTCAAAAGAAGTTAGAAAAATAGTTTGAATATAAATTTGTGTTTGAGATTGATACACCCATTTTTGAGGACTTATCGCATGAAACCAGCTAGCCAGCCCGCAGCGATGCTATTTCGCCGCTCCCGATGCACCCATGCAGTGTTACTTGCACTGAGCGTTTTAAGTTTGAATGTCACTGCGCAAACTTTGCAGCGCGTTGAAGTGACAGGTTCGAGTATTAAACGCATTGAAGGTGAAACCGCATTGGCGATTGAAACCATTAAGCGTGAAGATATTGATAAGACCGGCGTAACGACTGCCGCTGAATTATTGCAAAAAATATCGGCGAATGTGGGTGGTCTGACTGACGGCACCAGTGTTAGTGACGTGATGGGTGGGCAGCGTGGTTTTAATGGTGCCAATCTTCGTGGCCTTGGTGTTTCTAGTACCTTGGTATTGTTGAATGGTCGCCGACTCGCCAATTTCGCGAGCCCAGGTGATAGTTCTGGTGTGGATCTCAATAGCATTCCCGCTGGCGCGATTCAACGTGTTGAGGTCTTGAAAGATGGTGCATCTGCTATTTATGGTACAGATGCGATGGGCGGTGTGATTAATTTCATTACCCGCAAAGATTATCAAGGTGCTGATGTTAACGTCTATGCCTTAGATACTGCCGAAGGTGGCGGTAGTAAAAAAACCGCGTCTATTTCTGGAGGTTTTGGTGATCTAGGCAAAGACCGATTCAATGTATTTGGTGCGATAGATGTACAGCGTATGGAGCGACTCGCTAGTTCTGATCGCAAGTTTATGCAGGAATACAGTTTGCCAGATCGCTTATCTCCGCAGTTGTCGAGCACTTCCTTCCCTGCCAATGTGGATTTAACTTCGGCGCAACTCGCGACTTTGAATAATTCTTCTTACTTGTTTGGCTCAGGTCCAGGCGGTAAGTGGTTACCTTCTCCAGGCCGTCGTGTGAGTTTCGGTAAGGCAGCCTGCGTGAATGGTAGTCCAAACGTCGTGCGTCCTTTGGGGCCAGGTGGTACTGAGGGCTGTTCATTTAATTACATGGGTGATTCTGAAGTTTATCCTAAAGGAGAAAAACAAAGTTTTATCGGTCGTGCCACTTTCTTGGTATCCGATGAGCATCAAGTTTTCTTCGAAGCATTGAAGAGTAAAGCAGTCACTGCGTACGCAGCATCGCCTGCCACTTCTGGCAGTATTAATGGCACTACCACGGGCATCTTTTTACCAAAAGATTTGCAAACGAAAACGGGTATCACGACACCTGTGAATTTCCGTTTCCGTTTAACTGATGCTGGTCGACGCACCACCGAGGTGACCAGTGAGAGTTCACGTATTGTCCTAGGTGCCAATGGACGTATCGGTGCTTGGGATTACGATACCGCCTACAACCATAGTGTCAATGAAGCGACTGATTTGGATATCGATGGCTGGGTCTCGCGCACTAAATTACTCGATGGTATTGCAAAAGGATTGTATAACCCATTCGTTGCAGCTACCGATGATTCTGGTAAGAAGTTTATGAATTCCATCAAGATTTCTGGCGCTGCGCGTATCTCTAAAGGTACTAGCGATAGCGTTGATGGCAAATTGACGCGCTCTTTGATGTCTATGGCGGGTGGTGATGCGATGCTCGCGGTTGGTGCGGAATTGCGCCGTGAAAAGACAGAGTTTTCTTCTACTGCGGCACTGAAGTCGAATGACGTACAAGGTGATCGATCCAGCTCGGACGAGTTGTTGGAAGACTCCTCAAATCAACGCGATATTGCGGGCATTTATGCAGAAGTTAGTGCGCCTTTCACCAAAGAATGGGAAGGACAATTTGCCTTACGTTATGATCGTTATAAAGGTGTGAAAGATCCACGATCTGCATTGACTACACCTAATCTTGATACGACCAATCCTAAGATCGCGTTGAGCTATCGTCCAAGTAAAGCAATGTTAGGTCGTGCTTCTTTTGGCACAGGTTTCCGTGCGCCGTCGATTTCTGAAATGTTCTTACCAGTTCGTTCCGGCACGATTGCAAGCTTCGTCAAAGATCCGGTGTCAGGCGAGATTGCACAGTTTGATCTTGATCGCTACGCGAATCCTTTACTCAAACCAGAAAAATCGAAACAATTCTCGATCGGTTTGGTGTTAGAACCAAACCAAAATTGGAACGGTAGTATTGATTACTGGATGATTCGTAAGACTGACATTATTTCGGAAATTGGTGAGCAGACTGTGTTTGATAATCCAGTCTACTACAACAATCCGAATATCGTTGTGCGTGATTCCGATGGCGCGGTTTCCTATTTACAGTTTAAGAAAGAGAACCGTGGCAAGCTGAATACTTCCGGCTTTGATTTAGCGCTCAATTGGCGCGGCGATGCCACCTCGATTGGTCGCTTCAGCGCGAATCTAGGTGCAACTTATTTGACCGAATATAAGTTCCAATCCGATCCAAGTTCACCATTGACGAACGGCCTCGGTGTGTTCCGCGATGATAAGGCAGTGCAACGTTGGCGTCATAAGCTCAATTTTGATTGGGCATATGAACAACTGAATCTGACTTTGGGTCACACGTATTTCGCAAGCTATCGTGATCAAAATATTCCGGGCTTGGCTGATCCAGGTTGGAATGATCGTGATGTCGAAGCGTATTCCTTATGGGATTTAACCGGTAGTTATGCGTTCACTAAAAATCTGAAATTGCGTGCTGGCGTCATCAATTTATTAGATACCCCGCCACCATTTACCAACCAGTCACGTTATTTCCAAGTGACTTGGGACCCGACTTATGGTGATCCACGTGGACGTTCTATCTTCGTGAATTTGCAGTACAAATTCAAGTAAATCGTAGCACCCTCCTGTTCTTGACGCCCCACTCAGGTGGGGCTTTTTTATACGAGGGAAAAGTAGTAGATCACAGCAATTAGAATTATTAGCAGGAGCTAAACCCATGAGTAATAAGCGAAGTACATTCAAAGTTCCAAACACACTCATCATCTTACTGTTCGGTGCGCTGATTTTGGCGCTAATCGTTCCTTGGGTTCCCGCAGGTTACTTTGAAAAGGGGATGCCAATATCGCTAGATTCTTATCGCGTCGCAGAGCACAACATCAGTATTGCTGTGTTTGGTACAGGCAAAGAAATTGGTTTTCTGAATGCGCCATTTGAAGGCATGACCTCAGGTAGTCGCAGTGGTTCTGCAATTGGTGTGATTGCATTTATTTTATTGGTTGGTGGCGCTTTTGGTGTGATCAATGCGACGGGTGCGGTTGACCGTGGCTTGCTGCGTTTAATTGCCATCACTGGGCATCATCCACGTTTGTTGTTGGGCTCTTTATTCGCTGCATTCGCTACTGGCGGCGCGGTATTTGGCATGGGCGAAGAGACTATCGCCTTTCTTGCATTGTTATTGCCTTTGATTTTGCGTTTAGGTTACCCACCTGAAGTCGGTGTCATGATTACCTATGTGGCTAGTCAAATTGGATTTGGCACCTCGTGGATGAATCCGTTTGGTGTCGCTTTAGCACAAGGCATTGCCAATGTCCCGCTATTGTCTGGTGCGCCTTTGCGTATTGTGATGTTTCTGATTTTTGTGAGTACCGGTATTGTATTTACGCTCTGGTATGCGCAGCGCCATCGCACCGCTGCTGATCTCGGTGAAGATGGCAAGATTGTGATTCCTGTCGATGCACCACCGCTCGCGCTCGCTGATCGAGTGATCTTGTTGGGAATTGTCGCAACCATTGTTTGGATCGTTTGGGGTGTGGTCACCGCAGGTTATTTTATTCCAGAAATTGCCACACAATTTTTTACGTTATGCGTATTTTCAGCCATCGTTGCGATATTGAGTAAACGTCTCACGGCCGATGCAGCAGCGGAATCATTTGTCGCCGGTGCGCAGCAATTGATGTCGGCCGTGTTGGTGATTTCGTTGGCGAAAGGAATAGAGTATTTATTAGGCGGTGCGAACCCACATGCTCCTTCAGTTTTGAATACCTTTTTACATAGCATGGGAACAATGCTAGAAACTTGGCCTGCACAGATGGCGGCCCAAGGGATGTTGGTGGTGCAAACAATGTTCACTTTTGTGATTCATTCTGGTAGTGCGCAAGCGGCGATCAATATGCCTTTGATGTCTGGATTATCTGACTTAGTTGGTGTGACGCGGCAGACTGCCGTGTTGGCTTATCAGCTCGGCAATGCGATGGCAAATATGAGTGTGCCAACGGGTGCAATTTTAATGGCATCATTAGGTGTTGCTGGTGTGCCGTGGACACGTTGGTTTGGCATTATCTGGCGCTTTCAATTGCTGATCTTGCTGATGTCGATGGCGATGGTCGCGATTGCGGTAGCGATTGGCTATTCTTGAGGAATTGAAGTATGGACCAACAATTTTTGCATTGCGCAGTACCACTATCGCCCGCGGTTGATGCACGTATTCCTGTCTTGCATAAAATCGATTTGATTGTGGTGCGCTTGCCATTTGTAAAGCCATTTGCCACCAGTGTGCATACTTGGGCAGTGAAAGAGGCCTTGTTATTACGGCTTGAATCGGATGGCGTGGTGGGGTGGGGAGAATGTGTAGCGGATCCAGATCCGTTTTATGCCAGTGAAACTACGCAAACCGTGCGCCACATTTTTAAAGACTTTTTATTGCCGCTATTGAAGCCGGGTATTACGATCGGGGAATTGCTAGCAAGCTGGAGTCCGGTGCGTGGTCACGGCATGGCGAAGGCGATGGTAGAAAATGCATTGCTCGATTTAATTGCACGTCAACAGAATCGCCCATTGCATGCATTGTTGGGGTTATCGGCGCGTCGGATTCAGTCTGGTATTAGTCTAGGGATTCAGGAATCGATTCCGGCTTTACTCGATGCGGTAGCTGATGCAATGCGTCGCCCCTATCATCGTGTCAAATTGAAGATCATGCAGGGTAAAGATGTCGCTTGGGTGCGCGCTGTGCGCGAGGCTTTTCCTGATTTGTGCTTGATGGCGGATGCCAATGGTGATTATCGATTGGAGCATGCGCCTATACTGCGAGAGCTAGATGCATTCAATTTGACCATGATAGAACAGCCCCTGTCTTACAGCGATATCGTTCAGCACTCGGTATTGCAAGCTAGTTTAGCCACGCCTTTATGTTTGGATGAATCAATTCATGATCTCGACGATGCACGCTCAGCGCTTGCCTTGAAGGCCTGTGGTGTAATCAATATTAAGCAAGGTAGAGTCGGCGGCATGATCGAATCGCTCCGAGCCGCAGCGTTGTGTCAGCACGCAGGCGTTGACGTTTGGTCGGGGGGCATGGATGAGACCGGTATCGGTAGGGCATTCAATTTGCAATTGCAAACCGCTAGTGGATTTACTTTGCCAGGCGACACATCAGAAACCACACGTTACTTTAGCGAAGACATCGTTGATCAAGCTGTGGTGTTAGCAGACGATGGATTTATTGCGTTACCTGAAGGGCCGGGAATTGGTGTTACGGTACTAGAAGAGCGTGTTGCACGTTATACCTTGGAGCGGGAATCTATTCGTTAACTGTGCCGTGACGATGTAGTGATTATTTATGGGAGCGATCTATCGTCTTTGGTCTACTCTGTTATGTAGAAAGTTTTGAATTTGTTTTGTGATATTTTTGGCTAGGAGTTTTTGCTAGCATCTATCGAAAATATCGAAAAATAGTTCTACACAGGCATGGTGTTATAATGTGCGCTGTAAATTTTCTTCCATGCCTTACTCTTTGCTGACGCAACATCACAATTTTCTTCCTTTGATGCAGTGTTAGACCCACGGGAGGCACACTATGCATAACATGACCGAAACCTCTGTTCCAACAGTAGCTGAATTGGCTGCTGATACTCTTCGATTTGATTCTTTTGGGCTAGCACCAGAAATTCTGCGCGCACTAAACGATCAAGGTTATGTGCATCCAACGCCAATTCAAGCGCAAGCAATTCCCGTAGTTTTGCAGGGTCGTGATGTGATGGGTGCGGCGCAGACAGGCACAGGAAAAACGGCGGGATTCTCGCTGCCGATTATTCAATTGTTGATGGCACACGCCAATACCAGTGCCTCGCCAGCGCGTCATCCAGTACGCGCATTAATTTTAACGCCTACACGTGAGTTAGCTGATCAGGTTGCAGAAAATGTGAAGGCGTATTCGCGTCACACGCCTCTACGCGCGACAGTCGTATTTGGTGGTGTGGATATGGCACCGCAAACCGCCATTTTGCGTAATGGCGTAGAGATCGTCATCGCTACACCTGGTCGCTTGTTAGATCATGTGGCACAAAAATCGGTGAATCTATCGCAAACCCAGATTTTGATTATGGATGAAGCCGATCGCATGTTGGATATGGGGTTTCTGCCAGACTTACAGCGCATCATTAATTTGCTGCCAAAGCAGCGTCAGAATTTGATGTTTTCTGCGACCTTCTCTCCAGAAATCAAGAAACTATCTGCCAGCTTCTTGAATAATCCGGTGACGATCGAAGTAGCGCGTAGTAACGCCACCTCAGAAAACGTGACGCAGGTGTTGTACAAAGTAGAGGAAGATGAAAAACGTGATGCGGTTGCGTTCATTATTCGCGAACGCGGATTGAAGCAAGTGATCGTATTTTCAAATACCAAGATCGGCGCTTCACGTGTGGCAGTACATTTGGTTAAGCAAGGCATTAAAGCGACCGCGATTCACGGTGATAAATCGCAACAAGAACGGATGGCAGCCTTAGAAGCATTTAAACGTGGCGAGGTAGAAATTTTGGTTGCTACCGACGTTGCCGCACGTGGCTTAGATATTTCTGAAATGCCATGCGTGATTAATTTTGATTTGCCGTACAACGCAGAAGACTATGTCCATCGAATTGGTCGCACTGGTCGCGCTGGCGCAAAGGGCGATGCAATTTCTTTGCATACCGATAAAGATGAACGTTTATTGGTGGATATCGAAAAACTGATCAAGCAAAAAATCGTGCGCTTACAACTCGCCGGATTTATCGCTACTTCTTTGCATTCTGAACGTAAATCATCAAGTTTTTCTGATCGCCAAGAACGTAGTCCACGTTCAACTGATCGCGCAACTGAGCGTCCGGTACGAACATATCAAGCACCGCGCGAGAAAGTCGATCCTTGGTTTTTAAAGCCGTATGAACCAAGCACCAGTGCTGCATCGACCAAGCCTGTCTTGAATAAAGCTACTAACGAAGTCGCCAAGCCGCAAAAGCGAGCTGCTTTATTAGGTGGTTTTGCGAGTTCTTTGAAAGCAAATTAATTCGCTGCGATACATAGCAAACTGAATAAGTTCGTTTTTGAGTTCGCTTATAAATTCGTTTTTAAGTTGGTTTATTGCTAGACGAAAAGTCCGCAAATAAATTAGCTGATTGTGATTCATCACTCGCTGTTATTCGAGTCAATTTAAAACAAAGAAAGCAGAAAACCAAATGTGTTTTCTGCTTTTTTTATTTCTTGCTAGAGAGAGCTTTTAGCCCTTGAATTGCGCTGTTGATGCCGACAACGGTGATTATCTTATCCCCATCTTATTCGCCCACAAGACCGTTGCTGTTGACCAAAAGTCGGCGATGTTTGCTGGGGGCGTGCTGAATTCTAAATTCAAAAAAACGGCTGCCGGAATGAGAGCATCCTGCAATACATCGTTATTCCCTAGATCGAATCCCAAAGCACCTGTTTGCTTGGACAATTTCTCTCCTAGCGCATTCGTGACCACCGGCACGTGTAAATAGCGTGGCGTCGGATAGCCAAGCAATTGTTGTAGATAGATTTGCCGTGCGCTAGAGTCGAGTAAATCCGCGCCGCGTACGATATCGGTAAATCCTTGTAACGCGTCATCGACCACGACAGCCAGTTGATAAGCCCAAAATCCGTCAGCGCGTTTTAAAACAAAATCGCCAACCGCAGTGCTTAAATTTTGTTTTTGTCGACCAAGCAAACGATCTTCAAATTCGATGTTGGCAGCAGCACCGTCAGGTACGCGCAAACGAAAGGCGCGTGCGACCTTGTTATTTGTGATCCCCGAGCGGCAGGTACCAGGATAGATTTGTGAATCCGATAAACCAGCTCGTATGCGCGAATCAGCGATTTCTTTGCGTGAACAACTACAAGCAAATACATGTGCAGCTAATTGTTCTAGCGCGGCTTGATAGTAGGTGCTGCGTTGGCTTTGCCACACAACTTCTTCATCCCAATCCATACCGCAGCGACGTAAGGTTTGCAATATTGCGTGGTCTGCTCCAGCAAGATTGCGGTCAAAATCAACATCTTCAATGCGAACCAGCCAACACCCATGATGTGCTTTGGCATCAAGATAGCTCGCCATTGCAGCGACCAAGGAACCGAGATGGAGAGGGCCAGTTGGTGAGGGAGCAAAACGACCGCGATAGAGAGACATGTTATGAATGAATATTGCGTTCAATTGATGCAGAGATGATTTGGCGAATTGATTCAGCTAAAACATCATGCAAATCATCAGCGAAGTCATGGAGAAAAAATTGATCTCAATTCTTTCTCATTAACACTGCACGATGACTGAAAAGTGGTAACTGCCACCAAGCTTACAGTCAATCGCGCGTTTGATGCTTTTATTTACTTATACCAGCACTGCCGCTAGCACTAATGTTGTCGTTGGCTTCATCAAGATCATCGCGAGATTGCTTTTTGCAATGCGGGCAGGATTTTCCAGCAATGTACCAAGGTGATAACTGTTCACGCGGTGTGACTACTGCACGGCATGCATAACATTGTGTGGTATCGGTTGCTTCGAGTTTAGGATTTAAGGCTGTACGGTAGTCGAACACAAAGCAGTCGCCGTGATAATGATCTCCGCCGACTTCCTCAAAATATTTCAAGATGCCGCCTTCAAGTTGATACACGCTTTCAAAGCCGACGTTTTGCATATGAATTGCCGCTTTTTCACAGCGTATGCCACCCGTGCAAAAAGTCACTACGGTTTTGTCGTTTAATGCATCACGATTAGCCTCGATCACTGCTGGAAATTCGGTAAATTTAGTAATACGGTAATCGATCGTGTTGTTGAAGCTACCGACATCAACCTCAAAATCATTGCGCGTATCGACCATGACAATCGGTTTGCCGTTATCGTCGTGACCTTGATCTAACCAACGCTTTAATGTCTTTGCCTCAACCGATGGTGCGCGACCTTCCTCTGGTTTGATCAGTGGCATGCGCATGGTGATAATTTCTGGTTTCAGCTTGACCAATAACTTGGTAAACGGTTGGCGATCGGAAAAACTTTCTTTCGCAACGATGTCGGCAAAGCGAGGATCTTGATGTAGCCAATCCATATACGCATCAATTTCATGGCGCAGGCCTGCCAAAAACATATTGATGCCCTCTGGTGTGAGCAATACCGTACCTTTTAAATTCAGTTCTTTGCATTTATCGATAAAGATTTGTCGCTTTTCAGCCGTATCGTTGAATGTAATAAATTTGTAGGCAGAAATGTTGACGTAGGGCGTGGCAGATGATTGCATGAATAGGGAAATAAAAATTGAAGTAAGTCATTGATTTGGCAGCATTATATGATGAAACCCTAGTCTGCGTCTTAGGCAACTTAGGTCGCTGACCGAATTGCTGCTATCGATAGTGCAGAATTGTTCGCTCAAGTTTCGTAGCTACTTTCGCTTTAAGGCGACAATTACATGTCAATGATGAATTTTTAATTTGTAAAAAACTTACTTAACATGTAAAAAACGCTATTTCGGTAAGCTCAATTCACTGCATTGATGGTAAAGTTAAAAATTGACACATAACAACAATAAATAAAACAATAAATCGCATATCGATAAAATGAATTCAGTACACAGCATTGGCGAAAGTAAGTATCAGCAAGATTTGATGACGATGGAATCCTTTCGTCATTATGAAATTCGTCGAAGAATAGATGAGGATAGCGTTTCGCCAGTGTTTGAAGCTTGGGACACCAAGTTACATCGCGTCGTTGCAATTAAGCGTTTGAGCGATCTTGGCGGCGAGTTCGACGCCATGTTAAATCGCGCAAGAAAAGTCGCCGCCCTTACTCACTCTGCCTTTGTCAAAATTCATGCCTTAGAAGAGGTTGATCGTAGTATTTATATCGTCATGGAGATGGTGCAGGGGCAAGCACTATCTCAATGGATATCAGAGAACCAAGGTCGTGAGAATCTCGCTTTAATTCATATTAAGCAAATTGCCGCTGCTTTAGAAGAAGCGCAGGAGGCTGGTTTGGTGCATGGCGATTTGCAACCAGCTAATCTGATCGTTGACGCAACCGGAAAAATTCGAATTTTAAATTTAGGTTTTGCGACCTATTTTGACCCGCAAGCGGTAAACAATATTGCTGAGATTGATCCCTATGGCAGTATCGCTTATCTCGCGCCTGAACGTTTCGCCGAACACGCTGCTAGCGTCGCGAGTGATGTGTTCGCGGTCGGAACGATTTTGTATCAGATGCTCAACGGCACGACACCCTTTGTTAATTTGCGCGGCTTGAGTTTGGTAGCGGCACAAGCGCAAACACGTTCCGAACAATGGGCATGGCCGTCCTCGATTTCTCCCGCTGTTTATCAATTGATTTTGGCGATGACTAAGCGCGAAGTCAGTGATCGACTGCAATGGGCGCAAGTTCAACAGGAATGCCAAAAGTTGGTTGACCAAGAGTCGCCTTCCAGTAGTTTCAGTCAATCAAAGATGCAGGCGCTACAAGCGCAACTCGATGCAGCCAATCGTCGCCGTCGTTGGCGCTATGGCATGCTAGTGGCCGCGTTGCTGTGTGTGGGTGGTGTGACGGTTTGGAAAATACAACCTAATTGGACGCAAGTCGTTAAAGTGCTGACGCCATACTCCGAGTCGCTAGAGTTGGAGCGTGGAATGCAAGCATTGACGATGTACGATAGGCCAGGCAAGTTAGATGAAGCGACCAAACACTTTAATACAGTGCTGGAGCGAGATGCGAATAATGCGCGTGCAGCGGCGGGGCTATCGATTGTTTACAGCTATCGTCTACGCAGCAATAATCGAGATGATGTGTGGCGCGGTCGAGCTTTGGCAAGTGCTCAACAAGCGATTAATTTGAATCCTGATTTAGCTATTACCCAAATCGCTTATGCACTGGCGTTAGACCCACATCGCCAATTTGATATGGCCATGGCTGCAGTGCAAAAAGCGAAAAAAATAGAGCCGAATAATTTATTGGCTTGGCAAACTGAGGTACGTACCTATTTGATCGCGCGTCAATTCGATGCAACTATAAAACATGCAGATTCCGCTTTAAAGTTATTTCCGAATGATTGGTTAATTTCCAATTTGAAGGGAGTCGCTTATATGAATCAAGCGAAATATCAAATGGCCGAAGCTATATTTAGAAAAAATGTTGAACAGCATCCTGATGTGATGCTCTCTTATAATTTTTTAGCTATGGTGTTGCAATATCAGGGGCGTGTTGATGATGCTTTGCAGGTATTGCAGCAAGGTTTGCAGCTACGTCCAGATGTTATTTTATATGCGCGTCTGGGTGAAATTAGGTTTGACCAAGGGAACTATGCGGCAGCCGCCGATGCAATGGAAAAAGCAATCCTTGGGAATCCGCAAAACTATGATAATTGGATTGGCCTCGCTAATGCGTTGATTCAGGTACCTGATAAAAAGGTGGATGCTAGAAGAGCATACGAGAAGGCACAGAAATTGCTGGAGGCTAAGCTAGAGCAGCGTCCAAGTGACGGATGGCTGATGGTCACAATTGCACGAATTCATGCACGAGTTGGTGAGGAAAAAGAGTCACTTGCCATGCTGAATAAAGCATTAGCACTTGCACCAAATAATCCTGATGTACATTTTCAAGCAGCTTGTGCGTACGAATTAATGGGGTTGCGAAATAGTGCGTTAGCAGAAATCGATAAGGCGAAGCAACTAGGCTTTAGCGAGGCAAAAATTCGTAGTGAGCCTGTTTTGAAAGAGCTGCTTAAAACAATGTAATACATGGAATTTAAAGGTAATGACCACAAACAAATACGCGCAATGTCGCTTTATTGGATATGCAATTCCAACTGGACCTAGTCAGGATAAATTAATTTTGTCGAAATATTTGGTGGGCAATTATCTTGGTGCGACAGATATCGTGCAAGATTTGAGCGCGCGTATTGCAATCTTAAAAAATGCGGTTGATACCGCTAAGCAGGCATTGCCGGCCGGTGAAGACACGCAACTCGTGAATAATATTTTCATGGCACCCGAGTTTTATTTTCATGGACCTTTGGGACCTTATGTTTATCGACATACCGACGAAGATCCGGCTGAGCTCGCTTTGAAAATGTTGGCAAAGACTTTCAATCCTCAGGAATATCCTAATTGGACTTTCGTTTTTGGTACGATGATCAGCGCCAAAGTTGCCAATATCGATGCGGTATTTCAGTCACCAGCGGTAAAAATGCGCAAGCGTTTGGTAGAAAGTTTGGCATTAAATGCAGAAGCTGAATTTGGCAATGCACGTAGTGTTACCGAGCAAATTTTGAGCGATACCATCATTGATTTGCGGGCGAATCCTGCTGTTCAAGTACGTGACCGCGCCTTGGTGTTCAGTAACTTGGGTTTGCAATTGTCAGGTCAATCTCAAACACATCAATCATTAACCACCGAGAAGTATTTTCTATCTCCGATTGATTTCGTTTTGTTTGAAACTAATAATCAAGACGTGATTACTGAGGAAATGGTGGCTTATCCACATATTGATTTGTCTGATGGTGATGTCAAAAAGCACGTGTATGATAGTTACGCGATTTTTAATCAAAATTTTGGACAGAATAATGTTCTATCGTCGATCAACTACGGTATTGAAATTTGTCTCGATCACGATGATGCTCGGCTCAGAAAAAACATGAATCGAGAGAATCTGCCCGCAAATAATACCGAGCTACAAATTCAACTAGTGCCTTCTAGTGGCTCTGTGATCATGCAGCAATGTGTGGTTGTAGGGAAAAATGGATTCGTCTTTAATGTTGACGGCTGGTGCGCTCTCGATAACAGTGTCACACCACAAGCCGATAATGTTGCTGGGGTGCAGTCGGTCTATACCAACTATACGTTGACGCAAAATGGTACCCAGTACAGTGCACATACACAGTTGGCACAAGTCAAGAATCCTGCGCAGGGTTGTGATCCGAATAAATATCCAGCGGATTTTCAATTTCTGAGCGCTGAAAACGTGATTAGTTTGAATGTCCCCGAGCCAATTCTAGACGTAGGAAGTTTTAGCGAATATTTTGCTGGTGGCTATGGCTCAATACAAATTTATGGTGGAAATACTCCTTATGATTTGTTCTCTGAAGAGATCGACAACAGTGTTAAATAGCACTATGGTCTTTTGATTCAATTACAAGCGGAGCAGTAGTAGCTGTGGGTTGGTAGAAGTAGTAATGTCGACGAAGATATATCTTTTTTTTGGTCATTAAAAGGAAAAATGAAATGAATGTAGTGGAAAATCAAAGCGCATCGTTAGCAATGATAGGTTCTCAAATTTACGATCTTGGACCAACGTCTTCAGAATGCACTCAAACTTGTGAAACTGGACCAACGTCTTCAGAATGCACTCAAACTTGTGAAACTGGACCAACGTCTTCGGAGTGCACTCAAACTTGTGAAACTGGACCAACGTCTTCGGAGTGCACTCAAACTTGTGACACTGGGCCAGAGTCGTCGGCATGTACTCAAACCTGTGATACAGGACCAGAGTCGTCGGCATGTACTCAAACCTGTGATACAGGACCAGAGTCGTCGGCATGTACTCAAACTTGTGCTACTGGGCCAGAGTCGTCGGCATGCACTCAAACTTGTGACACTGGGCCAGAGTCCTCGGCATGCACTCAAACTTGTGGTTCAAAGCTTATGTCCTCGCGTCAAAACTTTGTCGCACCTCCGCAGGGACAGTATCAGCCTCAAGCGTATCAATCAGCTCCAGCATTTCTCTGTTAATTAAAATGTGATGATCTGTTTGGTAAGCTTGTTGTTTAAGGCCTAAGCTGTCCTTGCTTGAAATTTGGTAAAACCCGAAGTGATTAAAGCTTCGGGTTTTCTATTTTTCGTGTGCTTATCGTGTGTTGATTCCTATTTTAATGAACCTATGTTTTTAACTGCAGCCAATCTAGCTCATTATTTAACCGCTCGAGGTTTTGTTTCTGTCAGCGATGTCGTCGATGGACAGTTCAGGGTGATAGAGGCGGGTCAGCACAATCGCAATTTCAAAGTTTTGTGTGGTACCCGTGGCGGGATTTTTGTAAAGCAAATTCAAGCGATCGATAAGTTGGCACAAAGTTCGCTATTAAAAGAGGCTCAGGTTTATCGATTGGCGCAAAAATTTCCTGATTGGGCGGCCTCCGTACCATCTTTGTTGGACTACGATCAAACTAGACATAGCCTCATTTTTGAGCTGATACCCGATAGTCAAAATTTGCGTGAGTTCTATTATCAACAGCGTATTTTCCCCACCTCGCTTGCTTGCTTATTGGCAGAAGCGCTTAGTTATTATCATCGCCTTTCTTTTGATGAGAATGTATTGGATGCAGACATTCCTGGCTTGCAAAAGAAAGTACCTTGGATCTTCACCTACTACAAAAAATCGTATTTTTCACCAGGCTCCTTGAGTGCAGGTGCTGTGCAGTTTGCTGATTTTCTTCGTAGTAAGCCTGTTCTCATTGGGCATCTGGATAGATTATTTGAAACATGGCATTTTGAAACCTTGATTCACGCTGATCTAAAGTGGGATAACTGTTTGCTGTATCACGACGCTGGTCAGCCAAAATTGAAATTGATTGATTGGGAACTTGTCGAATTTGGTGATAGGCGTTGGGATGTTGGTTCGGTATTCCAAGCCTATCTGTCGCATTGGATCATGCGTCACTATCGAGATCAGTCGCAACAACGCGAACAACTTTTGCAAGACACCATCGATAACATGCCATTCATGTTCGCAAGTATTCAAGCTTTCTGGCAAGCATATTGCGATCAAATGCAAATTGCCGTACAAGACCGTTCATCGCTTTTATTGCGGTGCTTGGAATTTTCTGCTATCAGAATGTTGTGTACCGCATTTGAATCTCTGTACGGCTTAGCGCAGGTGAGTCAGCACGCACAAGCTTTGGTGGAGTTAAGTCAAGAGATTCTGGATGCACCGGAACAAGCGGCAAGGAATCTGTTTGGGTTTGTGGAGGAGTGTTGATGAGTCAGAACACGGAGTCAAACAATGTAACAAAATCAGCACACCCATTGCGCACGCAGTTAGACAAGATTTGTCAAAGCGTTCAGATCGAAGCCGTAGATACTTTCACTATCGCGGGCACGCGGTTTGTTACAACGGTGCCTTCGGAAAGTTCGGTTGATGACGCATCACCAGATCATGTTACCGCCCTTTCTGTTGCATGCTTGATTGAGAAATTGACGGGACAACTTTATGAGCGTTGTTATGTGCGATCTTTAGATTGTGATGCATACGTTGCGAGCGACGAATTTCGTGAAGATTTTCGTGAGCGACTAATCGACAAAAATTTAGGCGACGAAAATTTAACCGACGAAAATTTAACTGCGTCATTTCATAATGCGAATGATAATAAAGATGGCTGGGACCCCGGTTGGCAAATTTATCAAACGGGTAGTGATGGTCGACTATTTGTGCAAAAAGGGGATCGTAGCCGTGCAGTGTTGGCGGGTGAATACAGCACCTACAAATGGCCGGGTGTCGCGCCGGTCGCTGGTGATTTTGTTAGCGTACGTATGTTTGCCGGGAGTACGGATGTACAACCTAGTTTTTTCTTTGCGTTTGGACGGACTTTGTCAGATCAGTTTGATGAATATGCAATTGTGCGTTTTTATTTTCATGTGAGTGCCCAACAAGCGCCTAATTTGATGGCGCAAGTCACCGCTAATCTGAATCGTTATCAGATTCCATTTAAATTTAAGGCCTTGATACAGGCAAAGTTGTACACGCGTAGAGACGCAGCGGTTTTGTACGTCGCTCGACGTTATTATCCGGTTGTAGCAATGCTATTGATCGATATGCAGCGCGACGGAGCTATTTGTTTAAAAGAAGGTAATCCCTTATTTACCCGAACCCTGAGTCCCGGTATCGGGATGGCAGAAGATCCGAAAGCTGGAGTGAGCTTTGGAATGCATCGATGTAATTTGTTAGCAAAAGGATTCGTCAAGGCTTGGCAATTGGGATTGCAAGATTGCAGAACCAAAATGCAGGCGATCGAGGATGAGTTTGTAGCAAATCAACTAAGTTTAGATTTCGCTTACTTGAACCCCGGTTCTACAAATTTCTTTGAGGCGCAATTATTTGATAAAGAAACACAATGGTAGAAATTACTCAATCCAGTCCAACAAACAATCCTTTGTATCTAGAGATCGCGAATCGTCTTGGCAATCTGCTGTGTCGGGACGCGGTGTGGGATCAGGCTCGTTGCAATTGGTTAGGATGGGCGCAAGAGATGCACGGGCAGCGGTTGAATCCTGTGTACAAGGCTTTTGGTGCGGATGTATATGCAGGCACTAGCGGTATCGCATTATTTCTTGCAGAGCTTTACCAATTTACGCATGATCGACAACAACTGCGCACGATTGAAGCAGCGGTAAATCAAGCATGCTCGATTTATGCTCGCATACCGACTAATGCTAAGCATGGATTTTATGCCGGGATATCCGGAATCGGATTTGCGCTGATACGGATTGGCGAACTACTGCAACGTGATGCGTTGATTGAGCGAGGATTTTCGCTATTGCTTGATTTGCGCAAAGTTCCTCTTGATCTAAAGAATATTGATGTCATTTCTGGCAGTGCTGGAGCAATTCCGGCTTTGCTATATCTTGCTAAAAAATATCAGCGTGAAGAACTGACTGAGTTTGCGCAATTGCACGGACGCCATTTATTGCAACTTGCGGAACATGGTGAGCATGGTTGTTCATGGTCTACTATCGGCACTGAGGTACAGTCCAATTTGACTGGACATTCACATGGTACGGCAGGAATCGCCACTGCTTTGTTGGAATTGTATAGCGTGACCAAGGATAAGGAATACTTAAATACCGTGCGCGCAGCATGGCAATACGAGCGTCATTGGTTTGATCAAGATCAGTCTAATTGGGCCGATTTACGACGATTTGCACAAGCGGGAAATGTGGCAGGATCGGATCAAAAAAAATCCACTTGCAGTATGGCTTGGTGTCATGGTGCGCCGGGAATAGGATTGTCGCGCCTTAGAAATCGACAATTATTGATGCAAATGAGCGATGTAGATACAAGCGATCTTGTCGCTATAGAACAAGATCTTGAAGCCGCTTTGCAATCGAGTGCTACGGCACTGATGCAAGCTTGGCTGCCAGGTAAACTGAATTATTCTTTGTGCCATGGAGCGGCGGGAAATGCTGATTTAATGATCATGGCAGCGCAAGAATTAAATCGCCCAACATTGATGACGGTGGCAGAAAAAGTCGCACAGGACGGCCACCATTTCTATATTAAGCAAGGCTTACCGTGGCCTTGTGGAAATGCAGGCGTTGGAGAATCGCCAGGGCTTATGCTAGGAACTGCAGGGATCGGTCATTTTTATTTGCGGATGTATGATGTGAAATCCGTACGATCAATTTTGTTGATTGGCGCAGATTGAAACGCCTATCATTCAGATTGATACATAAGATTGATACATAAGATTGATACAAATGTGAAATCGGTGATTTCAGTATCTGCCTCCTATCAGTTGGCAAAGTTGGCAAATAAGTTAAATGTCTGTCATAAGCATTGCCAGCTTCTAACCGAGACAATAAAACATCCTTAGTTGAACGCTAGGGTGTTGTTCTCGGTGTCTGCTTGCGTCTTTCTGTGGTGAAATTAGTTTAGAATACGGATTGCCGTCTTTTCAACTGGATTTAGTCACCGCATCTCATGTCAGCAAGTAAAGACAATGTCAAACAACCTGAACAATTACTACACTATCAACTAGGTAAGAGCCTAGGTGAGGGTGGGTTTGGGCATGTCTATCAAGCATGGGATACCAAGTTACATCGGCAAGTGGCGATTAAGTATTTGAAGAACATCGCAGCTGGTGTTGATTTGATGAAGGAGGCGCGTTTAGCGGCTTCACTCCAGCATGCCGCTTTCGTAAAAATTCACGCGTTAGAACAGACCGACGATTGCCAAGCCATTGTGATGGAATTGGTGCCAGGACGCACTTTACGTCAGGTCTTGGAAACACAGACACCGAGTATCTCGCATGTGGTCGATATTGTTTTACAAGTCGCACAAGCGATGCATGAAGCGCACCTAGCTGGTTTGATCCATGGCGATTTAAAGCCATCAAATCTGATGCAAGAGCCAAGCGGCGTGGTGCGTATCTTAGATTTTGGTCTTGCTATTCAAGCAGATCGCGATGTCACAACTTCCTTGGTGCAATCTGATCCACAAGGCACGATTGCCTACATGGCGCCCGAAGTGCTAACTGGCGCGAGCTTGAAGCCCAGTTCAGATATTTATGCTTTGGGTGTGATCTTATATGAGCTATTAACAGGCTCTAGACCTTTTTCACATTTGTCTGGTTTAGCATTGGCAGCGGCATTGATTCAATCGAACTCAGATCAGTGGCCTTGGCCAGATCATTTGCCGCAAGTGCTGCGCTTATTGGTGCGGGCGATGACAACGCGCCAAGTCGAACAGCGTATCAGTAGTATGCAAGAAGTTGCCTATCAATGCGCGCAGATTGCAGCGATTGATGCACCGTCTTTAAATTCAGGCACATTCAATTTAGCGGCACTGAATCTCACTTTATTGAATGTGCCTGAACAAACAAAAGCTGCGTTTAGTTGGCGTCAGTTAGTACAGAAATGGCGTTTTGTTTTTGCCGCGCTATTAACTTCTGCGGTATTAGTTGGTGTTTGGTATTCGCAACCATATTGGTCACAAATGCGTTCGGCGATCGCACCGTATTCTGAAGCGCGCGAAATGCAATTGGGTTTAGAGGCATTTACGAATTACGATCGCCTCGAAATGCTCGATAAAGCAGAGCAGCATTTCTCTCGCATACTCGAAAACACGCCGCAACATGCAGCTGCAGCGGCAAGCCTATCTTTGATTTATAGCTATCGCTATTTGTACGATGAAGAAAATCCATATTGGTTAGCGAAAGCAGAAAGTAATGCGCAAGTCGCTTTGAAATCGAATGACTTCCTTGCCTTGAGTCATATTGCAAACGCGCGGGTGATGGGACTTCAAGATAAGTTTGCCCTTGCCCTAGCTGAGATTGATCGAGCAATTGCCTTAGATCCTAGTAGCGCATTAGCCTTAGGTGTGAAGACTGATTTGTTCATACGTGCGCACCGATTGGATGAGGCTTTGACGATGGTCAAAGCGGCGATGTTGCGCTATCCAGCAGAGCGGACCTTTGCCGATCAGTTAGGACAAATTTATTTTCAAAAAGCGGATTTTAAATCTGCAGAAGTTGCGTACGGATTAAGTTTGCAAATTAAGCCTGACGGCAGTGCTGCTTACTTAGGATTATCAGAAACCTTCACGATGCAGAATCGTGCAGAAGATAGTTTGCAAGTCCTGCAATCGGGACTAAAAAATCGGCCTGGTGCAGAATTATTTAAAGCACTTGGTAATCATTATTTTGCAAGTGGTGACTACGTTGGTGCGGCGAGTGCCTATGAAAATGCGGTCAGTGTAGATAAAGGAAATCCGGCTGATTATTTAGCTTGGGCAAAGTTGGGTGATACGATGTCTTGGTTGCCTGGCAAATCGGATGTGGCGAAGACGGCTTACAGTAAAGCGCGTAATCTTTTGCAACCAAGACTGAAAGATGATCCGAACAATGTAGATCTTTTGTCACGCATGGGCTTGTATACAGCGAAACTGGGTGAGAATGCTGATGCTTTAATGTACGTACAAAAAGCCTTAGCAATCGCTCCAGAGAATGCAGAGGTACAATTGCGCGCTGGGGTTAGTTTCGAGATGATCGATATGCGTACCCAAGCTTTAGCGGCGATCTCCAAGGCGAAAGAGCTAGGAATATCGCTTAAGTTAATTGAATCTGAACCAGAGCTAATTGCTTTACGTCGTGATCCAAAGTATCTGCGATAGTTAACTCACTAAGCTAACTTCACTAAGCTAACTTCGCCAAGCCGATAACATAGCTAGCACATTCAAAGTATTCATCGCCCCGAGGCTTGTATCGCTGCGTTTGCAGTTTTGAACTGTAGCTTAAATATGCTGCGCTTTATCTACGGCGACTTTCTGAATCTAATTTCAACCTATTGTAGAAGGAGTTGAGTTCGCGATGTCCGTTCCTGAGACCTCATTAGAATTTAATATTGTGATGCAAGTGCGCGATTACGAATGTGATCAAGGCGGGGTTGTAAATAACGCGGTTTATTTCAATTATTGTGAGCATGCAAGGCACGAATTTTTAAAGACTTTAGGTATTGATTTTGCCGAATTTGCACGACGTCGCATTAACTTTGTTGTAGTTCGCTCGGAACTTGATTACAAAGCATCATTGGTGAGTGGTGATGTATTTTCAGTGAGCGTGCGTTTTGAGCGTGTATCGCGCTTGCGATTTATGTTTCATCAAACAATTCATCGTCAATCAGATGATAAACGTATTTGTGAGGCTAAAGTATTTGCCGCGATTGTTGATGAAAATGGTCGACCCTGCATGCCAGATGAGATCGCAAAGATCGTTGGGCCAGTGCCGACCAAGTAGAAAAGAGCAATTGGATTGCGGCGCTGTTGATTTGTTGATGATGCTTACTCGATCATCACACAATAATCGGCCGCAGATGCCTACAAATATTTAAATCTATTTGAACTTGAATTAAGCAATCCAACCAAGCCCTTTTAAATGTCGACGTAATGCTTCGCTAGGTGTTTTCAACCTCGCCGCACAATCTTCAACATGATTATTCACTGCATCGAGATGCACGCGAATTTCCTCGGCGGGAATTTGCTCAACGCGACGAATCTGTGAATTAGCCTCAATTAATTTGTACATCGACGGGCGAGAGATACCTAAATCATCGGCAGCATATTGGATAGTCCAACCATGTCTATGCATGGCGTCGATCACGTCTTGCTCGGTGAGGTCGCGTAATTTTTTACGTTCGATGTGCGCATTGTCCGCTGAGGCAACTGGTGTCTTCACGACGGGTATTGGCGCATCACTGATGGCCTTACGCAATTCGGCACTAGCCGGTGGAATTGCTTTAGGCGCTTCAATGAACTTGCTTAACTGCGGATATTCACCCAACTGCAATGAGAGTAGTGCGCGTTTTAATACATTGCTTAATTGGCGAATGTTTCCTGGCCAATCAAAATTCAACATTTCACCAATCAAACTCGGCGGTATTAAACTCAAATTGATTGAGGGGAAGTCTTCGCGTTTTGAGAGGTGAGCGATCAACAAGCCAATATCTTCACGTCGCTGACGTAAAGGTGGAATTCGAATAATAAAGCTTTCTAATCGGCGTACTAGGGCGTGGTTGAAATTGGTGTGATACAGGTCTTGATCTGTTGCCGTGATTAGGCGAGCGGTAGAGCGCGCATCGCGTGTAGCACCGAGTGGTCGGTATTCGCCATTTTCTAATACGCGTAAAAGCATAGGTTGTACGGTGGCAGGTGTATTGCCAATCTCGTCTAAAAATAAGCTGGAATTTTGTGCTTCACTGAAATAGCCATCGCGAGTATTTTGAGCGCCAGTGTAGGCACCTTTTGCCGCGCCAAATAGATCTGCTGCAGCCAGTGATTCATTTAAGGCGGCCATATTGACCGAAACCATTTTCGCGGCGCTACGCTTGCTGAGCTGATGAATCGCTTGTGCGGCGACTTCTTTACCTGTACCGGTTTCGCCAAGCAGTAACACAGCATTATCATTGGTTGCCGCTAATCGAATTAAATCTCTGGTTGAAATCGCGTTGCTGCCAACACCGATAAAACCATTTACTGGATTTAATTTGGGTAGGCAGCGCATCCAATGTAAGCAAATATAAATTGCACGTCCTAGTCCAACGATGACGCCAGCATCCACTTGTTCTGGACTGAGATAGCTTGGTGTACGAATTTCTTCCCCATTCACTTCAACCACCATACGACTATTCGGCGGGCAAATCGTGATGCCATCGCTGGTATCTCGCACAATTCTTAGTGGATCGCGTGACACGCCACCGTGACCGATGGGTAGTGCATCACCCGTAATGTGACGAAATACTGGGGTGAAACGACTCAATTCAATCACTTCTGCTTCGGTGCCGCCAATAAACTGCTCACCAATTCTTGCGCTATCCGTATGCCAAGCGATCGTGAGACTGAGTAGCGGTTTGCTATTGGCTGCTGCAAATGCAATGGGTGAGGTTAGTGTGTAGTCGGCGTTAGACATAGTGGCTTAACGAAGATCGCGATTAATAAGTTTAGCTTGCAATTTACATGTAAAAAATTTTTTACATGTAGCCTTAATTTTCTTTAGTTTTGTTGGGAACAAGTTAAAAAACACGTCAATTTAGCGTGATTCATTTTTAATTTGGTAATTGAATTTTTCAATCTTAACCTTGATCGCACAAATTATGTAGCGGCATTCTAGCGGCATCGTAAGTTTATTTCATGTCTTTCCTGTAAAAACGACAAATTTTTACGCTTTAAGTGGCTGGCATGTGAATTGCTACTGTCGACTTACGTCACAAAAGACATGCTACCAAGCATCGATTTACTAGCAGTTAATAACTTCAAGACCAACGAATTTATGGAAGCACACAATTTTAGCTCAATCGACGAATCGCAAAAATCCATGCAGACGCAGTACGCCGATGTGTTGATTATTGGCGGTGGGCCATCGGGCTGTGCGGCTGGGCTTGCTTTGTTAAAGCGTGGTGATATTGATGTGATGATGATAGAGCGTGATGATTTCACTGAACATCGATATGGTGAGTCTTTGTCGTCTGGTGTGCGTTCGACGCTAGAATATTTAGACCTATGGCAAGATTTTGCACAAGCACAAAATTTGGCGCCATTTACTTGTCAGGTCACTTGGGGTAGTGAGTTTCAACGTCGCCTTGGCTACATGTTTACACCACATGGCACGGGCTGGAATCTGGATCGTTTGAACTTTGAGCAAATGATGATGCGCGCATTCGTTAAGCGCGGTGGGCGTTTGCAATGTCATCGTCAAGTCATTACTTGCGAACCGCAGTCGGATCGAGGCTGGCGTGTGATTGTGAAGTCACAAGACCAACAAATGCACATGATCGTTTGTAAATACATCATTGATGCTTCTGGGCGGCGCGGTGTAATGCGAACCAATTTGAATTTAGCATTGAAGGTTCATGATCGTTTGATCGGTATTACTCGCATTGGGCAATTGCCCGCAGATAGCTCACCGCAGATTGAAAATCAGGTCGAGGCTTGTGAATATGGTTGGTGGCATTCTTCACCGATGCCAGATCGGCGGGTTTCTATTAGTTTGATGACCGACCCTGATATCGCCCACAAAATGCAGATCTGCCATCCAGACGTGTGGTCAGATTTATTGAAGAAAACGCCGTTCTTGGGTGCGTTAGTTAAGAGGGCGGGTGTGGAATTTGCTGAAAAGCCGCGTTCTTTCCCTTGTTTTTCTTCCTATTTGGAACAAGCCGGTGGCAAGGATTGGGTCGCAGTTGGCGACGCGGTTGCATCCTATGATCCGATTTCATCCTCTGGAATGCCGCGTGCTTTAGCTAGTGGCATTCACGGGGCCTTCATTGCGGTGGATAGTTTGTTCTCCAGTGGTGAATTGCTGAAGACTTACGCAGGAGCGATTAATCAGGATTTCAAACAGTATTTGCAAACGCAGTGGCAATACTATCAGCGCGAAACACGTTGGCCTTTAGCCACTTTTTGGGCGCGTCGTCGTGCCGTCATTGCTATTTCAAAAGAGGCGACGATCCATGCCACACATTTTTTTGAGCAGAGATTAGCGCCAAATCCTACCCATTTAAAGGCCAGCGAATTGCAGGATTTATGGCTGTTATGTGAATTGGGTAAATCGGTACGATGCTTAATTCAAGAATTTTCTCAACAGCACTTATATTTGCCCGAGCAAAAAATCTTACTTGGCCTGCAAGAACTGATTGAAACAGGCTACATAGAAATCGCCAATGAAGACGAAGAAGATCGCGTCTTTTTCAATACAGAACGACTTTATTTTGATTGATATCCAGCACGATTGATTTGAATTGGTTTGAGTTTTTTTGCCAAGTATCCGGCGCTCAGCGTTCAGTGCTAAGTGCATAAAATTAATTTTTTGGTAATTTAAACATATTCCTAGTCTAAGAAAAGAAGGAATAACCCAATCTTGGGCCAAAGTCACTTAGACAAACTTGTTGGGGCTGACATAGGTTTGTCTTCCAAGCATGCCTCAACACGGTAAAATAGCGGGATGAATACAGAACTCGCACTCCCTCAAACATCTTCCCCAGAAACTTCATCGACCGCCTCTGGCGCGGCATCTGCTTTTCCGCAGTTTGTGCACTTGCGCATGCATTCCGAATATTCGATCGTTGACGGTTTGGTCAGAATTGATGATGTCGTGAAAGCGGCAGTTAAAGACAAACAAGCTGCCTTAGCATTGACCGATTTAGGTAATTTGTTTGGTTTAGTTAAATTTTATAAGGCAACGCGCGGTAAAGGAATTAAACCTGTTGCTGGATGTGATGTTTGGATTACCAACGAAAATGACCGCGATAAACCATCGCGCTTGTTGCTACTGGTGAAATCACGTCATGGTTATTTGCGCTTGTGTGAACTATTGGCGCGTGCTTGGTTGGAAAATCAGCACCGTGGTCGTGCCGAAATTAAATTTGAATGGCTACAAGAACTGTTTGAGAAAGACCAAGAGCAAGGTCTCATTGCATTATCGGGAGCGCATTTTGGTGATGTAGGTATCGCCATCGATAATGGCAATCTTGAATTAGCAGAACGTCACGCCCAACGTTGGGCAAGTATCTTCCCGAATCATTTCTATATAGAGATTCAACGTGCGGGTCAGCCGAACATGGAGGCGCACGTCAAGCAAGCCGTGAAACTTGCACAGCGTTTGAGCTTGCCGGTGGTGGCGACACACCCGATTCAGTTTTTGAATAAAGAAGATTTCACCGCACATGAAGCACGTACTTGTATCGCCGAAGGCGAGATGCTGGCGAACGGCAGACGTGCCCGCAAATTTAATGATCAGCAATGCTTTAAGTCGCGTGAAGAAATGTTGGCTTTGTTTGCCGACATTCCTGGGGCATTAGCCAATTCCGTCGAGATTGCTAAACGTTGTAATTTGAAATTAGAGCTTGGTAAACCGAAGTTGCCAGATTTTCCAACGCCAGAAGGCATGACCATTAATGATTTTTTGGTTTATGAAGCCAAGCGAGGTTTGGAGTATCGATTAGAAAATTTATTTCCGAATCCAGAAAAGCGCGAACAAAATCGCGAGCGCTATGAGGCTCGGCTGAAGTTTGAAACCGACACCATTATTAAAATGGGTTTCCCCGGTTACTTCTTGATTGTTGCTGACTTTATTCAATGGGCGAAAAATAATGGTGTACCCGTCGGCCCTGGTCGTGGTTCTGGTGCGGGTTCCTTGGTCGCGTATGCGCTATTGATTACCGATCTAGATCCGCTGCAATACAATTTGCTGTTCGAACGTTTCTTGAATCCAGAACGCGTTTCTATGCCCGACTTCGATATTGACTTCTGTCAGGAAGGTCGTGATCGCGTCATTCAATACGTGAAAGACCGTTACGGAAAAGAAGCTGTGTCACAGATTGCCACCTTCGGAACAATGGCGGCTAAAGGCGCGATTCGAGACGTTGGTCGTGTGCTCGATTTTGGTTATATGTTTTGTGATGGTGTCTCGAAACTCATCCCATTTAAACCAGGCAAACAAGTCACGATTGCCGAAGCCATCGTCGAAGAACCTTTACTCGCTGAACGTCAAGAAAACGAAGAAGAAGTGAAAACCCTGCTTGACTTAGCGCAGCAAGTCGAAGGTATTACGCGTAACATCGGTATGCATGCTGGAGGTGTATTGATTGCACCTGGCAAGCTCACGGATTTTTGTCCACTCTACACACAGGGTGGCGATTCTGGCGTAGTCTCGCAATACGATAAAGATGACGTCGAAGCCGTCGGTCTGGTGAAGTTCGACTTTTTGGGTTTGACCACTTTAACGATTTTGGATCGTGCAGTGCGCTATATCAAAATGCTCGATCCAGCGATGGCGGATTTCGATTTATCTAAATTGCCGCTCGACGATAGAGCTTCTTACGAACTTCTCACCAAAGCAAAAACCGTCGCTGTGTTCCAGCTTGAAAGCCGCGGCATGCAAGGCATGTTGAAAGACGCACGTCCCGATCGCTTTGAAGACATTATCGCGTTGGTGGCTTTGTATCGCCCGGGTCCTATGGATTTGATTCCTGACTTCTGTAAGCGTAAGCACGGTGAAAAATTTGATTACCCCGATCCGCGTACTGAAGGCATTTTGTCCGAGACCTACGGCATTATGGTGTATCAGGAACAGGTTATGCAGATGGCGCAGGTGGTTGGTGGTTACTCACTCGGTGGTGCGGATTTATTGCGTCGTGCGATGGGTAAAAAGAAAGCCGAAGAGATGGCAGAGCATCGCCAAATTTTCCGTGATGGTGCTGCCAAAGATGGCTTGCCACAAGAAAAAGCCGACGAAATTTTTGACTTGATGGAAAAATTTGCTGGCTATGGTTTTAATAAATCCCATGCTGCCGCTTACGCGCTTTTGTCTTACCACACGGCGTATTTGAAAGCTCATCATCCCGCCGCGTTTATGGCAGCCAATATGTCGCTGGCGATGGACGATACCGATAAGGTCAAGATTTTGGTTGAAGATGCAATTGATGTCTGCAAGCTGAAAATGTTGGCACCGGATATTAATCTATCTGATTATCGCTTTATGCCAGTGGGAGAAGCAGGTAAGAAAGCGACCCAAATCCGATATGGTTTGGGCGCCGTCAAAGGTTCTGGACAGAACGCGATTGAAAGTATTGTTAACGCGCGCAAAAATGGTGGGCCATTTACCGATTTATTCGATTTCTGTAAGCGCGTCGATAAGCGTCAAGTCAATCGTCGCACGATTGAATCCTTGATACGCGCCGGTGCGATGGATTGTTTAAAACAAGATCGTGCCGTGTTGTTAGCGACGGTAGATTTTGCGCTCGAAGTTGCAGAACAAGCCGAAGCCTCAGCCAATCAAGTCAGCTTGTTTGGTGACGATGACGACATGATTCCACCACCGGAATACGTAAAAGCGGAACACTGGTCTGATCGCCAGCGTTTGCTAGAAGAAAAACAAGCGCTCGGTTTCTATTTGTCTGGACATTTGTTCGATGCGTATGCGCCAGAGGTACGACAATTTATCAAAACGACTTTGGCAAAAGTTGAGCCTTCACGCGATCTACGTTTGATCGGCGGTGTGATTGCAGGTTTGCGTACACAAATGACGCAACGTGGTCGTCTATTGATCGTTACTTTGGACGATGGTACTGCGGTGGTCGAAGTGACCGTGTATGGCGAATTAGCGGAAGAATTCAAAGGAATATTTAAAGAGGATGAATTCCTCGCGGTGATGGGTAAAGTGTCGGAAGATCGCTTTAATGGCGGCCTGCGGATTACGGCTGAAAAAGTGATGGATATTGGTCGCGCCCGTGTGCAATTCTCGCAAGGTTTGCGAATTAAGCTCGATGCCAGTGCGGATACCAAGAAGCTGGCAGAAATTCTGCAAGCACATTTGAATAGTGAAGGCTGTCCGGTGTTGATCGATTATGCGAATCAAACAGCGGCGGCGGAATTGTATTTATCGGATGCTTGGCGAGTGAATCCTGATGATCAGTTACGCAAAAAGCTTGGCGATTGGTTGCACGCATCCAATGTCAAAATTGAATATGCTTAATTTAGTGATTTAAGTGATTGGATAAGCCAAACATGACCGCTACCATTCCTGTACACAATGCGCAAACAGACTGGCAACAAACTTTGCCACAGCAAATCTTGTCTTGGCTGCCAGTGACTTTGTTTTTTCAAGTTGGCTTGATGTATGCGGGTTTGGTTTTATTTTTACTTAGCTGGGCGTTTTCTGGCGATTGGAAAAATAAAATTAGCCAAATTAGGTCATCTGCTTTGTTTGTGCCGGTGTTGGCATTGAGCGTAGTTTCTATCTTGATTGGCTTGATTCATCCACGTCCTGAAGGCGAATTTGCAGCCGCATTCTCGCACTATCAAAGTTACTGGTTACTTTTTCCTATGCTGAGCTTGCGCGGCGGCGCTTGGCAAAACCAAGCCGTAAAGAACTTCTTTTTCGGCGCGATACTCGCAGCTACGTTGTTTTATTTGAATGCATTAGGCGCTTTGCCAGCGATTAAACTGTTTAAGAGTTATGTCGTGTATGAAGGCAATAAGTCGATTTTGTTGGGCTTGCTATTAGCGATCGCGGCGGCGTGGATGTTGCATGAATGGCGTTTGCGTAAGAATCAACATGTCTGGCGCGCACTTGCTTTTATTTATGTGCTGCTCGCCTTGGTCTTATGTGCAAAATCGCGCACTGCTAGTTTGTTATTTATTTTGCTGTGTGGCGTACTTGTTTGTCGCAATTTTCGTTTTCGATGGTGGCAAGTGCTTGCGTCTGGTGCGGTATTGACGGCACTAATTTTTGCAATCAACTACATCGCACACTTACCCTCACCAGTCACTTGCTTGGCAAAACAAATGCACGATGTGCATCAGATGCATGGTGCAGAAATTATGAAGAATCGCGCCATTTGTACTGTGCATCAGGTTCGTGATTTTGGCCAGACTAAACAAGTGAGTGAGGATGGCATGCGTCTTGAGCTCTATATGAACACTTGGCAAATGATTACAGCAAGTCCTTGGATAGGGCACGGCATAGGCAATTGGCTACCGATGTATCAGCAAAAAGCGCAAGGGCAAATTAGCGAAAAGATGACGACGCCGCATAACGATTATTTGCTGTATTGGTTTGAATTGGGTTTGGGCGGTTTAGTCGCCTTGCTTGCGATTTGGTTGACGCAATTGCGGATCGCCTTTCGTATGGTGAACTCTGAACACAGTGAGCGCGCGATGTTGGTGTCGATGCTCACATTATCTATGATGTTTGCGGCTTGTTTTAACGCGATCTTGCGTGACGGCGTATTTGCTTTCGCGATGCTGATCCTGTTAGCGATACCGATGGCTAGTGTATCGCGTACGAATTCGAAATAGAAACATCAAAATAACTCGAATAAAAAACGAATAAAAAACGAACAAATTATGGCGAAACTGAATAAACCAATTTTGAAAAGATTGTGGAGCTCGGTCACGCAATATCGCGCTTACTTGATTTTAACGGTCTTGACGATGTGCGGTACTGCGCTCACCGAGCTGGCGCTGCCTTGGGGATTAGGCTTATTGCTTGATCACGGCTTTGGTCATAACGCGTCGACTGTGTCGAGCGCATCGAAAGCGCAAGTCGTGAATTTCCCACTATGGTATGTGCCAGCGGTATTGATCGGTATCTTCGTCATTCGCGGGATTTGTACATTCACGACGAGTTATCTTATGAGTCGTATTTCCGTCAATTTGCTCAATGAATTGCGGGCCAAGGTGTTCGACAAATTGTTGCATGTGCCAGTTGGTTTCTATCATGCCGAATCGAGTGGTCGCATCATCAATACCATTATGTTTGAAGCACAGCAAATTGTTGAGATGGTTAAAGTTTCGATCACCACTTTGTTCCGCGATTCTTTGACCGTGATCGTCTTAATGGGCTATCTGATTTGGCTCAACTGGAAATTAACTTTAGTCACGATTATTTTGATTCCAGGTATGACGATCTTGGTGCGCGGCGTGAGTAAGCGCCTGCGCAAATTGAATCATCAATCTTTAGAAGTTAGTGGCGAACTAACGCAAGTGATTGAAGAAACTACGCGTGCCCATCAAGTGATTCGTATTTTTGGTGGACAGCAGTATGAGCAGCAACGCTTTGAAGCGAAAAACAAAAAACTCGGCAGTTTCACAATGAAAAGCACGGTTGCCGTATCGTTCACCACGCCTTTGACACAAATTTTGGCTTCGGTTGCGGTGGCGATTGTGATTATGTTGGCCTTAGCACAAGCGCGTAAAGATGCCACCACCGTCGGTGATTTCGTTACATTTATTACCGCCATGATGATGTTGCTGACACCATTGAAACGCTTGGCAGATTTAAATGGGCCTCTGCAACGTGGTATGGCGGCGGCTGAATCGGTATATAGCATGGTGGACGCAATTCCTGAGAATGAAAGCGGTCAGCTAATTGAAGGACGTGCTTCTGGTCAGCTCAGTTTTAAAGAGTTGAGCTTTACCTATCCAGGGCAAGAACAGCCGGCGCTGAATCAGATTAATTTGAACGTTGAAGCTGGCGAAACGATTGCCTTGGTCGGCATGTCGGGCGGTGGTAAGACTTCATTGGTCAACTTGGTACCGCGCTTTTATGAGCCAGATAGTGGCGAGATCTTGCTTGATGGCGTGGCATTATCCGATTTGTCGCTGAAGAGTTTGCGCCAGCAGATAGCGATGGTCAGTCAAAATGTGATTTTGTTTGATGACACGATTGCCGCCAATATTGCGTATGGCGATGCGAACCCCGATACCGCAAGAATAGCCTATGCGGTTCAAGCAGCGCATCTACAAGAGGTCGTCAATGAAATGCCAGAAGGTTTGCAAACCATGACAGGTGATAACGGTATGCGTTTGTCAGGAGGTCAGCGTCAACGCTTAGCGATCGCTCGCGCAATTTATAAGAATGCACCTATTTTGATTTTAGATGAGGCAACGTCGGCGTTAGATAGTGAATCTGAACGTGCAGTGCAAGCCGCATTAGACGAATTGATGCAAGGCCGCACTACACTCGTGATCGCACATCGTCTATCGACAATTGAACGCGCCAGCAGAATTGTGGTCTTAGTCGAAGGACAGATCGTTGAAGTCGGAACGCATGCGGAATTGTTAGCGAAAGATGCTGCTTATGCTAACTTGTATCGATTACAGTTTGCGGCTTGATTGTGAATTAATAGACTGTTAGACCATCGCTATTTATTTGAAGACAGGAGTAGGTATGTCGAGATTGTTGAAGACTTTGTTATTGAGTGTATTCGCGCTCGGCCTGACTCATAGTGCCTTGTCAGGGGCGACGGATAGCGCGCAAAGTACTGAGTTTCAAGTAAGTTTTATCGACGCAGCAATGAAGCGCTTCACCAAAGCGCCGCATCCGATGGCAAGTGCTGAACAAAAAAAATTAGCGCAAGAGATTAAATCGGGTTTGAGTAAGCATGGCTGGCAAGTACAAAGTCAAAGGTTCAAAACAAAGATTCCGAATTTGGCGCATCATCAATTAGGCGGGCAAGATAAAAAAGCGGTACCGATTAAAGAAGTTGAAGGAGAAAATATCATCGCTATCTCAAAAGGTAGCGAGCGATGCATGGTATTGATTGGTGGTCATTACGACACCAAGTTTTATAAAGACTTTGCATTTGTTGGCGCGAATGATGGCGGTTCTTCAACCGCGGCGATGCAAGAGTTGGCACGGGTAATCCAGCTAATTCGTCGTCAAGAAAGCAGCAAGCCAGCGAGTAAAGAAAGTGGTCGATTCTTAGATTGCAGTATTGCTTTAACTTTCTTTGATGGTGAAGAAGCGACTTTGCCTGAATGGAGTGATGCTGACCGATTATTGGGAATTACCGACAATACGCATGGTTCACGCGCGTTTGCAGCGAGTTTGAGTAAGCAATTTGAAGGGGTAACGTATCAGAATTTGCCGATCAAGGCAGTATTGATTCTGGATATGATAGGCCATAAGAATCAACAACTTTTTATCACGAATGGCTCTAATCCGCAGTTAGCGCAAAAATTACTTGGGCAAAAAACGAATACAAAAATAAGCACGGCGAATATTGCGATTGAAGATGATCATATTCCGTTTGCGCAAATGGGGTTGCCATTTCTTCATATCATTGACTGGACCAACCTCGCCGAGTGGCATACACCAAAAGATACTTTAGAAATTATCTCCAATAAGAATATCGCCGATTTTGGTGATATGTTGGTGCGCTTCCTAAAGCAAAAGCGCTAGCGAAGACGCAAAGCAAATTGCTTATTTGGGTTTGTTGAGTATCCGCGAAATTTCACCATTCTTTTTGCCGCGCATAATCGCCACGTTGAGACGTTTGATAATCGCATCGTGTTTGTGCAAGCCTGCGGCGAAATGCAATTCGTCAACCCGCAAAGGTTTTGCTAACACAGTGAACTTGCTTTCCTCTGTATTTAATACATGCGATTTGTCGGTGTTCTGCATATGCCTCAATAGACTCTCGACTTCACGCGGATCACTCTCTCTAGCGCCAAACAGCATCACATCCATGCGTTGCATTGCCAGTTTTTTTAAACGCGCTACGTGTGAGGCGGTGTCTTCTTCGACTTTGAATAGCCGATTCTTATTGCTATCAAACTCATCACCATAGCTAACACCACGAATCACACCGACAGTTTTTCCTTTTAAGTCATCAATTTTCTCGAACTGAAATTCTTGCTTACTGGAGGTGACTAGCCAGACAAAATTGGCATAGATAAATTCAGAAAACTGCATTGTTTGCAGTCGTTCACTATTTTTTGATAAACCAAACGCTATGCCATAGCCATTGTTGACGTGATTCAGTAATCGCGCCATCGGAAAATATTCCACTTGAAAATTGAGGTTTGCCTCGCGTTCGAAAAAAAGTATGAGTTGGCGAATATCGTCTTTAATCGGGATGATTTCCCCGCGTTCATTTCGAAGTTCGCGAATGAGTAAAGGCAGTTTCTGCGATTGTGCGGCTT
This sequence comes from Affinundibacterium baiyunense, assembly GCF_018139645.1. GTDB lineage: Bacteria > Pseudomonadota > Gammaproteobacteria > Burkholderiales > Burkholderiaceae_D > Undibacterium > Undibacterium baiyunense. Next base: position 399,817 of record NZ_JAGSPM010000003.1, on the reverse strand, counting down.
GTGTCGTCCAGATCAAGCTCGGGCCAATCAGCGCAATACACAGCAATATCATTTGCTGATAAGTTCGCCATCGTTTGAAATGATTAATTTGTCTGCATGCCATAGTCGAGAGACTTCTCGGTTGAGCTAACTGCGCTGTACTTTTAGAAAAGTATAGTCTGAATTGGATCTTGATGAGCTTGATTCGAGGTTAAATTGCGACGCATGGCCTGAGCAATTGGATCTTAAGGTGAATTTCAGTGCGAGTTTCGATGCGAGATTCAATACCAAAGCAGAGAAAAATAGGCAAAAAAAAGTCATCTCAAGAGGGCTCGAGATGACTGAAAAGGGAGGTTGAAACAATATGTACAAGCTGACTTGGCTAGTCCGTACAATTGCGTCAAGTGAAGTTTGCAATTCTTGCGGGTACTTTGCAATTACTTTGGGATAAACGGCAGGTTTTAGCGACTGGAGTGCAGGAAACGCGGTATTAAAGAATGCAGTTTTGTTTTAAAAGCACGATTTCTAGGGATGGAATAATTTACCTTGCTTGCTAATTAGTTGAAGTTGCTTGTGTTTTGATGTGCTTAAAAAACTAAGCACATCGCATTACTTATAGCTATCGATAATTTTCTGATAGATCCCATTAGCGCGAATTTTTTTTAATCCTTCATTAAATTGCTGACGCAATTCCGCTCGCTGAAATACCACGGCATAAGAGGTTTTTGACTTGATTAAGTCGTGGTAGGTGAGTGCTTCTGAAGTATTGAATTCTTTTGCCAGCAAGCGTTGATGATGTTGAAAGATCGTTTTATCGATGATAATTAATTGCACGCGATCCGCCCAAAACATTTTATTTTGGCTCAGTTGATTGAAAGCTTGGTGGTAATTTTTGGGAAAGCTGCCGTTGGTATCAGGTCGATACTTTGCTTCAAACTCAGGACCAAGATTCTTCCAACCATCTTGCCAAATGATGAAACTAAAGCGTGACAGATCCTGCAAACTTTTAAGTTCAATCGCCTGTTTGCTTTTGCTAATCACCATATTTTGAAATTCTAAATAAGGATCAGAGAAGTAAAGGCTAGGGTCTTTATCGTCTTGCACTGTTGCTGCCGCATCGACTTCTTTCTCTTTGACTGCCTTGATCAAACGAACCTTGGGAATTGTGCTGACTTTAATGGTGTGACCATATTGCCCCATGATCTGGCGCAGTAAATCGATTTCGATACCTTGATCAAGATTATCTTGACGAAAGCAATAAGGAGGTCTATCAGTAGCAAAAGCGATCTTGAGCTCAGCCGCTGCAGCGCTAAGTTGCAGGCATGGCAAACAAAAAAATAATAGGTACTTTAGCAATTGCTTCATACACTTTCATTTTCGCAATGCGGCATATTGAGACCTCTGCACAATTAGTACGCGACTACAGTTTGCGAGTATTGTGCAGACACCTGTTGTGAGCTAAATGTTTTGCGACTTTATTGCATATCGAATATTCAGACCAGTCTTGCAAGAATACCTGATTCAAAATCTTAATACATACAAGACTGTATTTATAAAATGCTCAATCGAATTGAATTGAATCAGGTTTGGCGTTTTATTGAGGCTTGTTTTTTGCTATCCACTTTTCTACTTGTGCTTCTAGAATTGGCATCGGTAAAGTCCCATCACCAATCACAATTTCATGAAACTTCGGCAGGCTAAAATTAGGGCCAAGCGCTTGTTGCGCGCGTGCGCGTAATTCTAGTATTTTGCGAGCACCGATTTTATAGCTGAGTGCTTGTCCTGGCAGAACCATATATCGCTCGATTTGATTTTTAGCTTTGGCTTCGGTGTAGCCGAGGTTTTTTTGCATATAGTCGATCGCGGCTTCTCGTGTCCAGTCTTTGGCGTGTAGTCCTGTATCTACTACCAAGCGCACAGCACGCATGAGTTCGTCATTGAGATGACCAAAATACGATTCAGGATTGTCATAAAAGCCTAACTCATGACCCAGCGTTTCTGCGTACAGTGCCCAACCTTCTGTGAATGCAGCACTGTTGAGATTTTCGGTATTGAATTTTCGGAACTTCGGTAAATCGATTTCTTTTAACAATGCCGCATGTAAATGATGTCCAGGTTGGCCTTCATGTAAAAACAAAGTCACCATGCTAACGCGACTGTATTTTTTAGGATCGTTGACCACGGGCCAGAAGATACCAGGATGCGAACCATCGGCAGACGGTGGTGTGTAGTGATCCGATGCGGTGGCACGGCTCAATTCCGGTTCTAACTGCAACTCCATTTTGCCTTTGGGAAGTAAGCTAAACAAGTTCGGTAACTTCTTTTGCACTTGTGCGTCGATTGCGCGATAAGCGTCCAAAATTTCAGTATCCGTTTGAAACGACTTAAATTTGTCTTGTGCACTAACCCATTGCGGCAAATCAATCGCTGCGCTGGTGTAACCTAGTTTGGGGCCAAGTTCTGCCCATTGTTGTTGAATACGAGCGACTTCTTGTAAGCCAAGTGCATGGATTTGATCTGGTGTTAAATCGGTAGTCGTATTATTTTTAATCCGCATTTGGTACCAAGCCGCGCCATTTGGCAAAGCACTGTAGCCACTGGTGTCGCGTCCTGCTGCCAGATAATCAGTCTCTAAAAAATGCACCAATCTTTGTAAGGCTGGCGTCAGTTTGGTGCGTATGGTTTGGCTGTAAGCTTTGCTCAGTTTTTGCTTATCTGAAGCAGAAAAATGCGCCGGCATATTTTTGATGGGCGTATAAAAAATACTCGCTTCTGCATTGGCATTTGGCAGCGCCTTGAACTGTGGCAGCATCGCTAAGGTAATGGCTTTTGGTTGAACGATGCCTTTTTGTATGCCTTCGCGCATATTTTTAATGGCTTGTTCTACCCAAGCAGGTAATACATTCAAACGCGCCAAATAGGCATAATACTGCGGCACTGTCTTCAAGGGCTGCGAACCATCACCACCAGCAAAATTAGCCAAGGTGCTCGGCACATTGTCCATTTGATTGATGGGCAGCAAATGTTCGGGGAAGTGTTCGAGGTGCAATGCACTGTCTAGTTCATAGGCGAGCAAATCATAATTGAGCTGATCTTTTTCATTGAGTTGTGCTTTTGAAATGCGTTTGAGTTGCGCCTGCATTTTATGCATGAGCGCAAATTGCTTTGCGCGATTTTGTGGCGCGATACTGATCGCTAATTGATTGTCGTAACGGTTGTCACCATTAATGCTGGCATATAACAGCGGATCAAATTTCGCGCGCGATTCGTAAAACGCATCTGCTAATTGATCCAGTTGTTTCTTTGTTTGTAGCTTGCTTGCGGTGATGGTTGCTGAGGACGGCGCTTGTGCAGCGATGCTGAGATTCGGTGTAGTTGTTACGAAGGCCGAGAGTAGGGCGATGCTCAAACATTTTAGTTGCAAGTGTTTCTTGAATGCCATGACATATCCTGTAAGTGAAAGTGGCAGATGACTTTGCGCGGTAATATTTTAGAATTGTTGAATTGCTCAGAATGCTTAGTACAAATCATGTCGTGTAAAACTTTAAGCTGAACAATTTTGCTGGATCAAGATTGAGAATACCGCAGTTTTTGTATTTCGGGCATGAAAGTAGCTCGCCAGACAACACTTGGCTTGATCTTGGTAAGAAACTGTTTTGTCCTGTAATTTTTTGTAAAAAGCGTCTTAACAAAGATGTGCCCGATTTAAGCTGACGATAATCCATTTAAGTTTATGCCTATCGTTTCTTTTATTGAGGTGATGTATGTCGAGAGTGCCATTTGTTCGTGAGCCATTTAAATCGCACCAGCTCACCGCTTTAGTAAGCTTATTGCTGTGTACAGCTTGCGGCGGTGGAAGCGCAACTAGTAATCCAACTACTGCAAGCACACCCACTACATCCACATCGCCGAGTAATAGTTGTTCAGTCACACAACTAGAATCCGAGATGAATAGTCAATTCGCTCAATTGGTAACGGATACGGATTTCTCATTCGGAGTTGAACGTGATGATGGTCGTCGTTATGTGTATCAACGTGGCAGCTCGCGTATGCAAACGGTGTACGAATCTGCTTCAACTTCTAAATTAGTTAGTGCAGTGATTATTTTGCGCTTGGTCGAGCAAGGTTATTTGAAATTAGACGACAAGCCGCAAGACCGCATCGCTACATGGCCAATTGCGCCTACTTCACCATTAGCGACAATGAACTTAGCGAATCTACTGAGTTTTACTTCTGGTTTAACCGACGAACCATTATGCGTAAATGCAGGCCTTATGAATTTTGAATCTTGCGTGCACACGATTGCCAATGTCAATGCGAGTAATCAAATCGTTCCAGGCAGCGAGTTTTACTACTCCAGTACGCATTTGCAGGTGGCGGGATTAATGGCGGTGAAGGCGCGTGGTGTCGCTTCTTGGCAAGACATTTTTAATGAGTTCAAACAACAAACAGGCTTGTTCAAAACGGCAATCTACGATTTGCCCTCGTCGAGTAATCCACGCTTGGCGGGCGGCATGCATTGGACAGGTGAAGAATATCTCGACTTTCTTTCCGCACTCAAAAAAGGTCGTCTACTGAACGCTGCTTCGATGACGCAATTATTGGCAGATCGCACCGCCACCGCAAAATTGGTTTATTCGCCTGCTGCCGCCTTAGGCGAAGTTTGGCATTATGGCTTTGGCTATTGGCATGAATGTCAAAGTACCAGTTTTAACTGCGCACCAGCGACACGTATCTCTAGCCCCGGCGCTTACGGCGCTTATCCATTTTGGGACAGAAGTAAATCCTACGTCGGAATACTCGCTAGACAAGGCGATCTTGGTTCCTTTACCAAAGGTGCGGCACTTGAGCGAGCGATGCGGCCTAAGGTTGAGGCTTGGTTGGCTTGTGCGGGGTGATGGCTGTATTTTTGCCAAATTGCGATGTTTATTTAAGCTGAATTTAAGTTGAATGAAAGATGCATTAATGTAAATACAAATTTATTGTCACGAATTTAGATTGGAGACAAGTAGGAATTTACATACGTTGTTTTCGTGTATAAAAGTATTTAAATAATATTATTTAAATAAAATGCTTGTGTTTTAATTGTCAAAGTAAATTTTTGTTAAAAAATTAAAATGGCAAGTGAACATGAATAACAGCACAGCAATTGCTAAATCAGTTAACAGCCCACTTTTCCGCCCAGAAGTCACGGTAGCACTAGGTAGTCAATGGATGGGCGCGATTCGTCTCGCGCAACCGATTTCAGTTTGGTTAATCGCAGGGGTTGCGCTAGCAGTCGCCATTGCTTTAATCGCCTTTCTTAGCTTCGGTAGCATGACCAAAAAGGCGCGCGTTACGGGCATCACCGTTCCTACTGCGGGTAATATCAGTATCGCTGCGCCGAATGCTGGAATATTGACGCAAAGCCATGTGAAAGAAGGCGATGTAGTTCAAGCAGGGCAAGTTTTATTCACGCTCTCGACCCAAAGACAAAACAGCCAAGGCGAAATCACCGCATTGATCGCGCATCAATTGCGCGCCCGTCAAGACACCTTGATTAGCGAACAACGCTTACGTGAAAGCGCTGCAAACGATAAGAAAATCGTTCTACAGCAGCGATTGGCTAATCTTCAAATCGAATCCGATCAAATTGATCAAGAAATCATGCTAGCCAAACGTCGTTTAAGTTTATCCCAGCAAAGTATCGATAAATTTCAAACCCTGCAAAATAGCGGCTACGTGTCCGCTGCTCAGACCCAACAAAAGCAAGAAGAGAACATTGATTTGTCTACCCGTCTAAGCAATCTTCAACGTAATAAGATCCAATTGCAGACCACACAGGTGAGTGTCCAATCTGAAATCAATACGCTAGCCAATACCTTAGCGACTGAACTAGCACAGCTCAATCGCGCCAAAGCAGGCTTACAACAAGAGATTGCCGAAAATAATAATCGCCACTCCAGCCAAATCACAGCGCCACAAGCGGGTATGGTCACGGCCATTACCAATCAAACCGGACAAAACATCAATGGCGGACAAGTGCTTGCCACTATTATCCCAACGGTGGAGACCAGCAATGCGAATAATGAGCAAGATCAACAAGCGCTAGAAGTGCATCTGTATGCACCCAGTAAAACCGCCGGTTTTGTCAGCGCAGGGCAACAAGTCTTGATCCGCTACAACGCCTATCCATACCAAAAATTCGGCTTGCAAGCTGGTACGGTAATCGATGTCAGCAAAACCCCATTCGCTCCCAACGAATTACCGCAACACCTAGCCAGTACCATCCTTAGTAATGCACAACAAAACATCTTAGGCTTTAACAGTAACGAAGCCTTGTACCGCATCAAAGTCCAACTCAAACAACAGAGCATCAATGCTTATGGACAAGTTCAGGCGATCAAGCCAGGCATGACTTTAGAAGCCGATGTGGTGCAGGATAGACGCAAGATTTGGGAGTGGATCATAGAGCCAGTGTTGGCAGTAACGAGATCGGCTGCGCCATGAGTCAAGCAACGAAACGATGTTTTGAAAAGCAAGTGCGCGCACTTGAAAAGATTTGCAGGTGAGTGAACATAGCCCACTCACCGCAAAAAACCGTACACAGGTATTCGACACCTTGTACGGAGGCAGTAAAACCCATCGGTATAGGATCGATGGTTTCAACTGAACCATGTATAGGAGTAACACAAAATGCGTTTGATTTCAAATGAAGAATTGATGTTTGTAGCGGGTGGCAGCGACGAGGATGATATTCAGAGAGTAGAAATTGTTGGAAATAGAATGAGTGCTGAGGAAGCGGCTGCATACGATATGGAGCTGGGATACCCTAGTATTATTCGGCGAAGAACTCCTGAGGAAAATAGTGCCATTAGTTACTTAGCCGCATTTGGAGGATTTGCTGCTGCCTCAATTGTTACGGGTGGATGCATGTTTGGAGCAGCAGTGGTGTCAGACGGACTTCTGATCCCAGTCGCGACGAAGCCATGCACACTAGCAGGAACTGTCACAGGAATTGCAGTAGGAGCAGCAATAAATAATGCCGTAAGAGAGCAATAATACTTATTGTTATTCAAAACACTCTTCCGATGGAAGAGTGTTTATAAACTAATTGGAAAATGCAAATGAAATTTAATTTAGATTTAAACCTAGTGAAATTATTGGTGATCAATATGGCGTTGGCAATAATGGGATTGCTCCTTATTCATTTTTGCATTGTTGCTATTGAGTGGAAAATGATGGTTTTAATTACAGTTTCTTCTTCTACGGGATCAGCATTATCAGCATGGATACTGTCGCGATATAGCGCACCAAGAAATCGGAAAAATAAATGAAGAATGATAATTATTTTGTAGAAAACTCGGTCCACAAATTGATCTTGTATTTTAATCAAATGGTGATTAGTCGAAACTTTGTTTATAGATCAACCAAGTTAGACTGGTTTTTTTTTCTGACGATGGCAGTTGTATTAAGTCGATATTGTGGTGCAACTGAACTGAATTGTGAATATAAAAATCTTTCGATCATTCCAATTCAATTCTCTGGTAGCTCATTACTGCCCACGATAGAAGGAAAGATCAATCAAAAAGCAGCAACGATGCTGTTGGATACCGGATCTGGCCTTACTTACCTCATGCCGGCTACAGCGGAAAATCTGAATTTGCGTGTCGGGAAACCCACCAGTGTCGCGTATGGGGTTGGCGGTGTTGCGAGTCGGTCTGTAACACGTCCAGATAGTTTTGAGATCGGTGCTATTCGTTCGAATCGACCCTATTTGTTTGTATTAAACCGCATGGGTTTTACTCCTTACTTTGATGCAATCGTTGGTGTTGACTATTTGTTGGCGCTAGATATGGAAGTAGATTTCCAAGCTAAGCAAGTGAAGCTCTATAAAGCAAAAGATTGCACGACTTATCCTAGGCCCGATTGGGCGACTAACGAAGTTGCTTTTTTGGATGTAGATAAAGACGACGATAGACCACAATTTAGGATTAGCTTGAATGGAAAGCTCATGCGAGCCATTGTTGACACAGCCGCAAAGTACACGACCATGAGCCTCAAAGTCGCAGAAAATCTTGGTATTACCGAATCATCTGGCCGCCTCTTGAGTCCTCAGTTTGCGGTTGGTGTCGGTGAGGGAAAATCTCAAACGTGGAAAACAACGATTGATCAAATCGAGATTGGGGACGTTATTTGGAGAAATAAGGAAGTAAGTGTTGGAAATCTTGCCGGAGGCGATGAAAAGGCACCAGAAATCATTCTTGGAAAAGATTTCTTACTTGAACATAGGATTTTGTTTTCCATGGGAAGTCGTCGTTTGTACCTATCCCCGTTCAAAGATTTGTCGAAAGGTCAAACGGACTAAACTTTTTTTGAAAAACAAGATATATCATGACCTCTGCTATTCTCCAAACCGAATCTTCAGAATGTGGCCTAGCATGCCTAGCGATGATCGCCAGCCATTTCGGTTATCACACAGATCTTGCTGATTTACGCAGTCAATTTCCCATTAGCTTAAAGGGAGCAACCCTAGCGCAATTGATGCGTCATGCTTCTACAATCCATCTCAATTCGCGTCCTTTGCGATTGGAACTCGAAGAAATGTCCGAGTTGGCTTTGCCGTGCATTTTGCATTGGAATTTGAACCATTTTGTCGTCCTCAAAAAAGTCAAAAAAGATCTCCGTGGTCGCATTACTTTGATCTTGCTTGATCCGGCAGTGGGTGAGCGTAAAGTGTCTTTGGAAGAAGCATCACAACACTTCACTGGTGTAGCACTGGAACTCAGCCCTAATCCAGAATTTAAAGCGAAAGATGAACGCAAGCAGGTGAATTTGCGTGATTTGACGGGGCCGATTATTGGCTTGCGTCGGGCGATAGTACAAATGCTTGCTTTGGCTTTTGCTTTGGAGATATTTGCGGTCGTTGCACCCTTGTTTAATCAGTTTGTGATTGATGATGTGATCGTCAGTGGCGATCGTGAATTATTGGTTGTATTGGTGTTTGGTTTTGCATTATTAATGGTGACACAAACCGCGATCGGTCTGGCGCGTAGTTGGTTTTTGATGCGCTGGAGTATGGATGTCAGCATGCAATGGTCGGCGCGGGTGTTGGCGCATTTGGTGCGTCTCCCGGTTAGCTATTTTGAAAAGCGCCATTTGGGCGATGTCGTATCCCGATTTGGCAGTATCGGTGCAATTCAAAACACGTTGACCAGCATGTTTTTAGAAACCGCCTTAGATGGTTTGATGGTGATCATGGCGCTGGGCATGATGGTGATGTACAGCGTGAAGTTGACTTTGTTGGTGGTAGCCGCGGTCTTTATTTATGCGCTATTGCGTTGGGCGTTTTATCAACCGTTTCGTGAAGCCTCGCAAGAGCGTCTGATTTTGTCGGCTAAAGAAAGCAGCCATTTTTTAGAAACCATGCGGGCGATTACGCCTTTGAAATTGTTTGGGCGCGAGACCGAGCGCTTAGCGCGTTGGCAAAATCTGAAAATGGATGTTCAGAATCGCGATATTAAAACGCAAAAAATGTCTATTCTGTTCAGCGTGAGTAATACCTTTATCTTTGGCATACAAGGTTTACTGCTGTTTTACATCGGTGCAGGTTTGGTGATGGAGAACGCCTTAACCGTGGGTATGCTGATGGCGTTCTCTAGCTATGCAGGCACCTTCACCGGACGGATTTCTAATTTGATCAGTTTATTCGTCAGCTATAAAATGTTGAGTATGCACAGCGAGCGTTTGGCCGATATCATTTTAGAAGAAGCGGAGAAAGAGGCACTGGTCGAGACTGATGTGTCGAGGATTCAAGCGAGTGTTACGCTAAAAAATGTGAAGTTTCGTTATGCGGATGGTGAACCTTGGGTGTTAAATGGTGTGAATCTGACGATTCCTGCTGGACAGAGCATCGCTTTGGTTGGGCCTTCTGGCTGTGGCAAAACGACTTTGTGTAAAATTATTTTGGGTTTGCTTAAACCGACGGAAGGCGAAGTCTTGATCGACCAAATTCCGATTACGCAATTAGGGCTGAGCACCTACCGTAAGCTAGTCGGAACCGTGATGCAAGAAGATGTTTTGTTGGCGGGATCGATCAGCGACAACATCGCATTTTTTGATAGTCACAGCAATCAACCGCAAGTCGAACAATGTGCGAAGGCTGCTGCTATTCATCAAGATATTGTTGCGATGCCGATGGGGTATCAAACCTTAGTCGGTGATATGGGAAGCAGCTTGTCGGGTGGTCAAAAGCAGCGTGTCTTATTAGCCAGAGCTTTGTATAAGCAACCAAAAATTTTGGCGCTGGGTGAAGCGACTAGCCACTTGGATATCGACAACGAACAGCGCGTCAATCAAGCGCTCTCGCAGTTATCCTTAACTCGCATCATGGTGGCGCATCGACCAGAAACAATCAGTGCTGCTGAGCGGGTGGTGATGTTAAAAGATGGGCTGGTGGTGGAAGTTCGTGCCGCAACGAACTCTTTTGCAAATGATCATGTTGCGAAAAATGACGATGACACTTTGGTGGCGTGATTGATCAGAGTTTGATGCTTATGCACTTGATTAAAACTCAGTCGCTGTCAGTGAATTTTCATTTAAGATACTGTTGATTGAGTTGGATTTGACAACTATGGACCAAATATTTATGAGCACAACACTTTTTTTAGCTATACAAACTTTGGTGCTCTTTCTATTTGCGATGTCTTTGCTACCTTGGCTGCTTAAACGAGGCCATTGGGCAGTGTCAGTGATTGTACCCATCGTTGTTTTTTTGATTTTTGCTCAAATTAATCCAAATAATTTTGATCTTATCGGACGGCTTTGGCGTGGATTGGGAATCGGTGTTCTTTGTGTGATCTGGGGTATTGCGAACTTCTACCTATCGAAACGCGCCGAAAAAGAATCAACGACATAAACAAGAGAATGAGGAAAAATTTTTAAGCATTTTGCTTTTGGTTTGCGAATGCCGTTCAGCGGAGCAAGTAAGTGTAAAGCTAATTATTGTGACGGCAGGAATCTAGCGATCTCACAATTTGCAGATACCTGGCTCATGCCTTCGTGTTTTTTGGTAGTTCCCTTATTACTGGCTAACCGCACACTAACACTGCTGTGTGCTTCACTTTAAGTTTGATTTGGAAAGCGTTCGCTTTGTCGATCTAAAAAACGTCCTGCTCTAATCGTACTTGATTTGCCGTTTGCCAAGGCTATTGTGCCATTGACTAATACCCAATGAATGCCCGTTGCTGCTTGTTTCGGTGATGCAAATGTCGCTTGATCCGAGATGCTTGCCGGATCAAAAACGACTAAATCCGCCCAGCAATTGAGGGCAATACGCCCGCGTTGCTTTAGTCCAAAATGGTCTGCCGATAGCGTGGTCATGCGGCGTACTGCTTCTGCTAGTGTGAACAGTTTTTTGTCACGGCTATAGTGACCTAGCACGCGTGGGAACGCGCCCCATAGGCGTGGGTGTGGGTGACTGTCGTGCGGCAAACCGTCGGACCCTATCATGGTGTGTGGATAGCTCAATACTCTTTCCACATCGTCTTCACGCATTTGAAAATACACAGCGCCAGCTGGATGCAAGCGTCGCGCTGCTGTTTTTTGATCGACGCCCCATTCGGCTGCGATGTCCGCTAGATCACGTCCTTGCATTTCTGGATGTGGTTGCGAGAAGCTAATCATGATGCGAATCACGCCATCGACATAATCAGGATCAAGCACGGTGGAACCAGCGGTGTATGGATAAGCATCGAGTCCAATCGCTTGTGTCTTGCGGCGCTCGGTTACGTAAGCTAATGTTTCTGTGCTGCGCCCCCAGTTAGCGGGGCCAGCACACTTATGATGCGAGAGGATGACGGGTAATTTAGCGGCTTGTCCTGCGTCGCATGCCTCAGCCAATGCATCGAGCACGCCATTATATTCATCGCGAATATGCGACGTATAAACGCCGCCAGCAGCTGCACTGATTTTGGCTAAAGCAATGACTTCAGAATTGTCTGCAGCTTTGCTGGTTTGATAAAACAAACCTGAGCTAAAACCTAATGCCCCCGCATGCATGCCAGCGGCGAGTATGTCTTGCATGACTTTGATTTCTTCCTCAGTTGCGCCACGCGCTAAATCTGCAACGGCATTGACTCGCAAAGTCGAATGGCCAATTAACATGCCAACGTTGACTGCCGGCTGCGCTTGTTTTACTGCTTTCGCATACTCTTGAACGCTGGCATAACGATAGTCTTTTTGTGTGCCGATTAAACTTAATGGTGCAGGTGGTATTTTGTCGGCGAGCCACGGCGATAGACTGATGCCGCAATTGCCTGTGATAACGGTCGTTACGCCTTGTGTGAGTTTGGGTAACATGGCGGGTGCATCAATTACTTCACGGTCATCGTGCGTATGTACATCGATAAAACCAGGAGCAACGACTAGTCCGGTGGCGTCTAGAGTTTCATAGCCGTGCAAACTCAGTGCAGGAGCAATCGCGACGATCTTTTGATCTGCGATGGCGATGTCAGCACGGTAAGGCGCAGTGCCACTGCCGTCGATGACGTCTGCGTTGCGGATGATGATGTCGTAGGTGACTGTTTGCATGACTTTGTCGTTCGGGCGTGACCCGCTCCCCATATCAGAAGAAAGTATTGATCGCCGATTGCACTTGATACTCATCGTCGACCACTAAGATCAAGGGCCATTTATCAAAAGTTGTACACGGATGGGAAATGCCACAGGCGACTAGATCACCGACTTGCAGTGTTTCGCAGATAGTGCTGTCTTTTGGCAAGCGCAAATAGGCGTGTTGGTCATTCATTTTTTCTATCTTGCAGCCCGCCGGCAAATCGATTGGAGCCGATGTCTTACCTGGTCGATGCGTTTGCACTGGAAATGGTAAATCGATGTCATAAGAGGCATCGCGCTTGCCCATCGTTAGGATCGCTAGATCAGGTTCTGGGCGCGATTGCACCATGCTCCAGACTTCTAAGGCTGGGCGCAAATTATCTTCGTCAACAGCGCTTTCTCGCGCTTGCATCTCATGCAGCAAGTGATGGTAGAAACCATGATCATGGGTAATGTAGCAGCCACTTCTTAAGATCGCTGTCACAGGACGTGAAAGTTGCAGCTTGGTTTCAAAGCCGCGTCCGACCAAATCAAAATATGCCGAGCCTCCAGCGGATAGCAAAATGTGCTCACCGCCAAATAAGCCTTCGGTGTCGGCTTGCTGTGTGAGTGCGACCAAATCATTGATGAATGTGCGGACTGCGAGCAAGTCTTGATCGCGGTGTTTGCCTACTAGTAGGCCTTCATAGCCTTCAATTCCGGCTAATTGCAAGTAAGGGCTTTGATGAATCGCACGCGCCACAGCTAAAGCATCAGCTTGACTGCGGCAACCCGTGCGCCCACCTGCGAAACCAAGCTCAACCAACAGCGGCAACTGGCGCGTGATTCCGGATTGTTGTACTTGTGTGGCGATGCGTTCGACGCCATCAAGTGAGTCGGTTAGCGCAAAGAATTCAAAGCTTGGATCTGCTTGCATCAATGCCAGTACGGCTTGCGTGTCGCTGCGACTAATTAACTGGTTCGCTAATAAGACGCGTTTCACACCAAAGCGATGCGCAATCAAAGTTTGATTCACCGTCGCTAGCGTAATTCCCCACGCGCCATTTTGTAATTGCATATCAAATAGCTGTGGTGACATGGTAGTTTTTCCATGCGGTGCTAATACGACTTGCATACGCGCGCAGAATTGTTTCATCCACGCTAGATTATGTTGCAAGGCCGTTTGCTTTAGTACCGCCACTGGAAAACTAGTATCTGCGTTTAAGACATTCCAATTTTGTTTTGGAATGTCTTGTTGTTGCAAAGCGCTCTTTAGTGCCAAGCCTTTGGTACCGGGCAGTAGGACTTGTTGTTGTAATGAGTCGAGATTCAGCGTGTGTGTAGTTGACATGGTGATTCAAGTAAAAAAATTATTTCCAGCTAGTGATCTTGTGCCCTTTGATCGCATAAAACAAGATCATGGCGTAGCAAGGTAGCATCATCCAATAAGCACTTTGTGCACCGCTACGATCGGAGAAGTGGCCATATACCATAGGCAGAATCGCGCCACCTGCAATGCCCATGATCAGCAGGGCGGAACCCGCCGCAGTGTACTTGCCTAGACCTTCAAGCGCTAAAGGCCAAACCGCAGGCCAGACTAGTGCATTAGAAAAACCCAAAAGAGCCAGAAACATCACTGAATTGGGTACGACCGGAACTCCTGCCCAACCCACTAAAGCTTGCGCAATGCTATTGTCAGTCGATGAGCTTAAAGCGACGCCCGCGGTAAAAAGAATACCGCTCAGTGCAGATAAAATCAGTGCGCTTTTTTGTGATAACAATTTAGGAATCGCGACCGCGCCAAGTAAATAGCCAACCACCATAAAACCCATGGTGTAAGAGGTCAATTTTAGAAAATGTTCAACTCCGAGATGTTGGCCATACAAACCTATCGTATCGCCCGCGATCACTTCAACACCAACATACGCAAATAAAGTCACTGCACCTAACACCAGCTGCGGAAATCGCAGCACGCCAAAGCGGGTGGTACTACTACTTTCGTCATCTTGTAAATCGAGATCAGGTAAAGAAGAAAAATGAATGATCGCCATGAAAATAAGCAAGCCTATTGCCATCACGATATAGGGCATAACTAAACGTGCGGCGAGATCATCGCGCAATGCTTCACGTGCAGCATGATCCATCGCCGCTAACGCCGCTGTTGAAGTTGTGCTTTGATCGATCCCAGACAAAATCAATGCGGTGAACACCATCGGTACAACTATGCCAGCGCCTTTGTTAAACAAACCCATGATACTGATACGCATCGCCGCGCTTTCACGTGAACCTATGCAAACGATATAGGGATTGATCGCGGTTTGCATCAAGGTCATGCCAGTAGCAAGCGTGAACAAGGCAAGCAGGAATAAGCCGTAGTAACTGGTTTTAGCAGCGGGAATGAACATTAACGCACCGATTGCCATCACACCAAGGCTTGCGGTCATGCCATTCTTGTAGCCGATGCGACTGAGTACCGCTGCAGATGGCAGCGCCATGACGGTATAGGCAATATAGAACGCAAAGGTGACCCATAGCGCTTGGAAGTCATTGAGGTCGCAAACGATTTTTAGAAAGGGAATGAGTGAGCCATTGAGCCAAGTCACAAAGCCGAGAATGAAAAACAATAGGGCGATGAAAAACATGGCGACTATGACTTGTTTTTTAGATTGAGTTGGTGCGTTGATGGTCATGGTTTTTCCGTTTTTTTGTTGGTGGTTCTCGGTGAGTTGAGAGTGTCTCTTTTGGTTTGTTTGTTGCTATAAATCTTGTTCCGTTTTTTTACTGGTGATAGTGCAATTGACCGTTTTTGGTTGAAATTGTTTTTATAAGTTGCATTAAGTTGGTTGCTGAATCTTTATTTTTCTTGATATATCTTTTTGGTTGCTCATCGTTTGCTGGTCGGGGGTAGCCCGACAGCTACTTACTTTTCTTTGCTTCGCCAAAGAAAAAGTAAGCAAAAGAAAGGCGACCGTAGACTCGCCCCTTCGGGGTGCTTACGCTCCGCTTCAGCATAATTTGTGCATCACAAAAAATGGGAAAGTGTTGAAACTCGCCTTCGGCTCAAACAACAACACTTTCTTATCCATTTTCTGTGACGCACAAATTACATCGTCTCAAACGGGGGTAGGTCAAAAGCAAAGTCAAAAGCAAAGTCAAAAACAAAGTCAAAAACAAAGTCAAAAACAAAGTCAAAAACAAAGTCAAAAACAACAACCATCAACGGCTAATAGAAAAATGAGATACCGTCGATACTTCAATTTCTTTCAGCTACCCCTCGCTGCATGTAACGTCATTCCCGCGAAGGCAGGGATGACGCCCCGATTTTTCTAGCTCTATTGAACGACATCGCGGTTGATACTGTTTGTGTTGCTGTTGTTTTTGACTTTGCTTTTATCCACTTCTGACACTGCCAATTGTGCGAGACAGAAAATGGATAAAGAAAGCTTCGATGTCTGAGCCGCAGGCGAGTTTCGAAGCTTTCCCATTTTTTGTCTTGCACAATTGGGAACCCGAAGGGCAGTGGCAGCGTGGTCGCCTTCTTTTGCTTACTTTTCTTGGCGAAGCAAGAAAAGTGAGTGGCTGTTGGGCCACCCCCGACCAACAGACCCTAAGCAATCCAAAATCCAAAACCAGCGATCAAACAAAAAAACAACCCAACCCCTAAATCTCCTCCTGCGTCAACTCCCGAGCAAATACCTGATTCCCCGCCATCAATCCACCATCCACTGGCAACACCACTCCCGTGATTACTCTCGCCGCATCAGACGCCAAAAACATGACCGCATCTGCAATATCCTCAGGCGTCGCAAAATCACGTAAGGGATACCATTTTTTTAAATCCTCAAAAACCTGCGGATTTTTATCGACGCGGGCTTGCCAAGCTTGGGTCTTGACTGTGCCTGGGCACACCATATTCGCCCGTATCCCAAAGCGTCCAAATTCCATCGCCAGTGCTTTGGTATAGCTAATCAAACCAGCTTTCGCTACGCTATACGCCGGATGTCCAAACGAAGTCATGCCATTCACGCTACCGATAATTACGATATTCCCTTTGCCTGCTGCTTGCATTGCTGGGCGAACTGCTTCGACGGAGTGGAAGGTACCGTTCAGGTTCAAATCCATGTCTTGCTTCCAGCTGTCTTCTGTGGTGCTTTGCAAAGTCAATGCTTGTGCGGCGCCTGCGTTGGCGACTAAGACATGTACTTCACCGTGTTTTGCTACCGCAAGATGTAAAGCTTGTTTTAGTTGTTCTGCATTTGTGATATCGGCCAGTACCGCGGTGCATTTTTCTATACCAAGTTGTTCAACTAAAGCGTTTAATTGTGCCGCTTCGCGATCTTGTGCATACACATGGTCCCCCGCGTTCACAAAGGCTTGGCAGAGTGCACGACCTATGCCGCCACAGGCTCCGGTGATGAGAATATTTTTGGCCATTTAATTTTGTTCCTTGAGCGTGTTCGCTAAATGATCAAGCTGGTACTGCGGTAGTAAGCCGTAGTTGTAGAAAGCAAAGTCTCGAATGCCTAAAGCTTGTATGCCTTTAATTGCGGGTGCTAAATCTGCACCTTGATTGAGATCGGGTAAGCCAGGGCGCAAGATCGCACGTATTTTTTCTGGGTTGCCAATTTGGCGTAGGCTTTCCCAAGCGTCGGCGATGGCACGATTGGCGCTTGGCTCATAAAATGGAATTTCGAGATAGTCAGCGACTTCAGATAGCGCTTTTAGATCACTACCTTCGGTCCAGCATGCGGCTGTTGGGCGTTGTACTGTGGGTATCACGGCTAACTCGCATTCACTTGGAATTGCTGCACGAATCGCACTGACTAGCTGCGTCACACGATCTTGTCGTATACTGATGAACGCTAATAATTCAGGATCGCTTAATAGATCGGATTGGGTCCAACTAGCTGCTTGATCTGTCTGAGCATCGGCAGGTAGCGCCAGATAATTATGAATGTTGGCTTGCACTCGCGTTTGTAGCGTATCAATTGCGATGCCTTTTTCTTTTGCTGCGCTGGTACATGCATCGCAAAAACACATTCCTAGCATGTTATCTAACCACGTATTGCTCGCCACTTGTGCAAACTCATGGTGATAGCCATGTGCATATGGTTGCCAGCCAGGAGTTTCTAACACGATGCTGTTCAAGGCATGTTGATGGCTTAAATCTTTACACAAATTCACCGCATAATCGAACACCGCCGTGTGCATTGGACACAAACTATAAACGTAGGGATCACCGTAGGCATTTTTTACGGTGTATTGTGGGAATGCAGTGCCCAAGCGGGTGTTGTGTAACAGTACAGTCCAAGCATGAACTTTTAATCTGCCGTCTTGCAATAAAGCCGGTAGTACAGCACGCATTGCTTGATCACTATGCGCTTGCGGTTTGATTTCGCCATACGCTTGAAGATTTGGATCAAAATAAGTCACGCCATCTTCTGGAAAAATTACGCGTGGTGGATGCTTGGCATGTGGACGTATAAATTTACCGGCATGATAAGCAGTCGCTACCGTCACATCAGTGATGCCCATACCGAGCATTTCATCAACAAACTGAGAAACGCCAATATCAGCAATATCCCAAGCGTAGGTATAGAGAGAGCGGTAGGCCATCTTGTCGGCATCCTTGAATTAGTGGTAAAACAGTGATGAATTTGAGTGTCGGTAGCAAGGCTGAAGGTGCTTTAGAGTGGCTTAAAGCGGTTTATAGGCGGTGACTTCAATCTCAACTTTGCAATCAACCATCATGGCCGATTGCACGCATGAACGTGCTGGTGGATGTTCGCCAAAATACTCGGTGTAAATACGATTAAAGGTCCAGAAGTCACGTGTATCGTCAAGCCATACGCTGACTTTGACCACATCACTTAGTTCGCAACCTGCTAGAGCTAATACTTTTTTAACGTTTTCCATGGTGCGGCGGGTTTGTGATTCGATGCCGCCAGTTTCGATTTCACCATTCTCTTTCATCGCTACTTGTCCGGAACAAAACACAAAATCGCCAGCACGAACTGCTGGTGAAAAAGGTAGTCGTTGTCCACCTGCACCGGATGGGATATTGCCAAGGCGAGTGATTTCTTTTGTCATGTTGTACTCATCAAAAAATAGTCATTACTGTGATTGCGCGGCGGGGCACAGCATACTTGTCTCGCGCGCTCTCGTCATTGATCGTCGTATGGGTAAATTCCCTAATTTACTTCGCTTAATAGCCTAAGCTTTTCACATCACTTAATTAAGCCGCGTGCGGAGGCAACTAAAATTGCGCCCTGTCCTGCTAAATGGGCTTGGGTTTCATCCGACACGACGGTGATTTTTCCAGAGAAATAATCGTCGTTATTGATCAAAATCGCCAAGGCTTCTTTCATGATGGGTTTGCCGCATACGATCACTGGTGTGCCGGGCATCATCTTGATTGCCGTGCTATTTTTGAGCGTCAATAAGTCAGCACCAAGGATTGCGCCCAACAAGAAATTGGCGCGATCATTACGTTCATAAATCGTGAATTGATCTAGTGTGCGCACGTTAAAGCAGGTGCGTCCCAAACCGATAGTCTGCGCTGATTGCGCACCAGCCAACAGCATCTCTTGATTGATGGAGGTCGCAAATTGCGAATCGAGAGATTGCGCCAAAATAGTATTGTGTGTGATCACATACATCAGTTCGCCAGCAAGTGTGGTGACGCAACCAGTGATACGATTTTTATCGTCAATGCAAACAAACTTGGAGTGTGAACCAGGCATCACCATCATGGCGGGACCTGTTATACAGAGTTGATCAATCACACTCATGACTTCAACTTCTTCACCGCGCATCATGTCCATTGCTTCGCAATTATGCAAGCCGATGTTCTCTACTACATTGCGCACGCCCGGTACAAACCAGATCGGTTTTGAAAACACTTCAGGAATCGTCACCGATACCATGCCTCGTGCTAGTTGCTGTAAACCAGCGGGCGCCAATACGTGCGGCAATTCAAATAATCCGACATTGGAACTAATCATGCCAGAGCCGATCACAAGATCGATTTGTTCTGCATCGACCTGCGCGCTGGCGAGGGTTTTATTGATGGTGTTGCGCACCCCATTTTGTAATTTTTCTCGATTGCCAGTGATCGCGGTATCGCGCACGCCAACCTCGCAAGCCTCGTGAGCCAGCACTTGATGGTCTCGCCATAAAGTGACGCGGGTATTGGTGGTGCCGGTGTCGATGGTAATGATATGAGTCATGTCGAATAAGACCTAAATGAAATTAGTGTGTTGCAGTACGACAGCTTTAACTTCGTGATGCCGAAATCGATGGCATCCCACTAGAAACCGATGTGTCGTAGTGCAACTTAATTAGATGTTTAGCAGCTTAACGGTGCAAAGGCGAGGGAGCAAGCGAGGAATATTTGAGATGTCATTAAAAAAATCTAAATGAAATTGGATTTGCTAACTGATCAGTCTGGCAAGATTCTCATATTTATAGACGAGACCATGATTTGGCGCTAATTTTATCGCAATTGTAATTTTAATAAAATGATCATTACTGCTTAATTTAAGTTCGAAAATTTCCTGATAGAACGAGGTTTTAGGGACAACAATTAAATTTCAAGCTTTCATTAAATTTTATTAAATGAAGTTCTGATATGGTATCGGTTTTCAACGAGGGTAATATGTCTAAACGTCTTCCACCACTAAACGCATTGAAGGTTTTTGAAGTCGCTGCACGGCGATTAAACTTCACGCGTGCGGCGGAAGAATTACATGTGACCAATGCTGCGGTGAGCCATCAAATCAAGTTATTGGAAGATTTTTTGGGATTGGATTTATTCCAGCGCAGCAATAATGTATTGAAATTAACCGAGGCGGGTGAGCGCTATTTGCCGCGTATTCGTGAGGGTTTTAAGATTTTTCAACAAGCGACGGATACGCTGCTCAATGATAATAATGTCTTGCTTCGTGTTGGCGTACCACCTTCATTTGGTTCTAAATGGTTGGTTCCGCGCTTATATCGTTTTCTAAATCGTCATCCGCATATTCGTGTTGAAATCGTCTCCGAAGTCGATCGTAGTTATCGTGATTGCGATATCTCTATTGATTTTCGTCGTACACAATTTGCTGATTTTCGGATTGAACCATTTATCGCAACCGAAGTGTTTCCAGTGTGTAGTCCTGCCATTGCAAATAACATTGCGCAGCCTGCTGATTTAAGTAAACAAACCTTGCTGCACGAAGTCAGTGCAATGAATGATCCCGATTATCCAAGTTGGCAATCTTGGTTTTCAACCCTGGGTGTGAATGATAAAGATGTACGTAAGGGCCCCTTATTCACACTCGCTTTGATGGCGTTGCAAGCGGCAATTGATGGTCAGGGTGTGGCCTTAGGGCAGGCATTATTGGTTGAGTATGATATTGCCGCAGGGCGTTTGGTTCGGCCATTTCATGTGGAGACACCGCTGCGCTTGGATTATTACCTGATCTATGCGGCGGACATGAAAGAGAATGCCGCATTCGTGGCTTTTCACCAATGGCTGATCAGCGAAGCACAATCGCGTTGATTTGGGCGCTATTTAGGTCTCTATCAGTATCGAGCTAACTTTTTTTCTAAGCTTTCCTGCATCTTTGCTCTCATCATACTTTGATCACGTTTCTGGTTTTTCTATGGGTTTATTCGCACCGCATATTCTAGTTTTGAACACGGCATCGTTGTCAAACGCGATGCCAGCGAATTTGATGACTGAGAGAAATGCATGGCTCAGCGCGATGAAAAAACAAATACTGGCATTATGTTTTCCAGACGAATTTTCGAAGGAAGAATTTGCTGATACCCCAAGCACTTGCGCGGTGATTTGTCTTGAAAATTTGCATTCAGCACAGTCTTGCTTAGCTTATAAAGAACTTATTTTCTTCGGCAAATCTGCAGTATGTATTGAGCATGCTTTGCGTTGTTCTGGCCATGCGGAAAGCATGATGGTGATTGGAACTCGCTCGCTTGAGCATGTCGCATTGCAGTTAGATATTTGTCTGCACCGATTTTTAAAATCACTTGAAAAGTCAGTTGATCAAAATAAGCACTAAACATCACCTGTAGAAATCAGTTATAAGAAAACAAATCGAATCACTCCAACCACCGAGACGCAAGTAGCCAAGAAAAAACAACGCGCAATCCATCTTCATCACATCAAAGATTGCGCGATGATTTCAAATCATTAGTTGGTCACAGCAGTGTTATACCAATAGCGATCAGAGGCAGACGCTGTGCTCGCATAGGTTCTCACATAAGCGCCATTGCCAGGCCACGGATCATTTATGTACAAAGTTGCGCCATTGTTGGTGTAACCTTTGACGACAACAAAATGACCGCCACCACCGGTCCACTGCCATAGCAAAACATAAGGGCGATTGGCATTGATTTTTGCAGTTGAGTTTGCTTGTGACAGGCGACCAACTACCGAGGAGTTCACACCCCAACCATTCAAAATATAGGTGATGGTATTGGTTGGTTTGGGTTGATTGGCAGGGCTGTTCCAATTAAACGTAGTATTGCCACAAGCGTAGTTGATACCGATTGCGTAATTGACTTCTGCACATTGGCTTGGCATTTTGCCGAAGAAATTGAGTACCATTTGACTAGCGCCTGCCCAGCACCATTGGCTATGTTCTTGCACGCGCAAAGGAACGTTGAGATTTTTTGTTTGTGCAGAAGCATAACTACTGACTGCTAACACAGCCACTATAGAAAGAAGTTGTAATCGATGAATTATTTTTTTCATGGTCTTGTCTCCGAGACGGAATGAGCTTGATCATCACATAGCATAGCGATGTTGGATCAAACGGTTTTTTAATTGAGAATAGATTTCAAATAGATGATGCTGATGTTTATTTGCCAAAGCGCTCTAAGTGATTGCGTACCGCATTTTGCAAAGCCGGCAGCACATCTTGACTCGCAGCCAGTGGCGTTTCCGCATTGACCGCTTGAGTGCTGCGCAAAGATTGGCGTGCTGCGAGCAGGGGAGCAAAACGGGCGCGGCCTTCCATGTCTTTCACTTCCATGAAATCGGCAGTCGCTTGATAAATGCGAATAAAACGGAAAGCGTTTTTTCCCGCGAAATTTTGTGTTGAGACATGCAAGTCTTGCGCCAATTTTGCAGCACCAGCGCCATTTACTTGCCACTTGCCATTGATCTTTTCCAACTCAAGTAAGGCAACCGGATTGTTATCGACCAGCACTACAAAATTCCATACACCAGTGCCCATCAACATTTGATCAAATGGTCTTCCACCAGCCAATAGAGTTTGTGGATGGGCAGAATACACTTCAAAGCCAAGTCCCAATGTTGCATTTTTTAATTCGGAAATATCGCTGACATCGAATGGAAATCCATCCGGCAATTCGTCATTTTTAATGTCTTTGCTAATTTCAGAAATCAAATTACGTAAACCAAGATTGGCCGCATTACGTATACCAACAGGTTCTCTGGCGGCGGATGCTTTCGCTACCGCTTGTGCATCAAAACTTAGGCGTGCACTACCTGCACCTTGTGCAAGCACTGGAATAGACGTCAACATCGCTATGCTGATCGCTAAAGATTTTAGGGGAAATTTCATCGCTGTTTTCCTAGTGTAAATAGTTGTATGAGTAAAACACTTAAGCGAAATGACTAAGCGTTTCTTATCGGTATGCGGCTGAAACCATGCACCGCATTGGCATTACACGAGATTTAGGATGAGGAAAAAGCTGACTTAAACGAAAAGGAATAATGCAGATTTATATGAAGTGGCTCCACATCGGTTAGGTAGCACAGTGCATATCTGGTGGATTGGCAAAAAAGGTGAAAAGCGAAGCGTACAGAATTCGATTGGCGCCAAATTTAAAATGGCATTCTGAATCAAGATAGAAAACACAATTAACTGATTCTATGTTTTTACTACGCCACAAATTGTGAGTAAGCAAAATCAGTGTTCACTAAAGAGCAGGTAGTCGCAGAAAATGATGGCAACTTCTATACTTTTATGTCGGTTTTTTAAGTTCGACAAAAAAACGATATTGATCGAATTTAGTAAAAGTTAGTTCGTCACCCGCATCGATACAAACTCACTACCATTGTCGTTAATTATCTTTAAGTTGACTTGATCATTTGTGCCATGAATAAATTCGATACGAAAGTAGTCGAATTCGTCCACGCGAAAAAGATTTTCAGACATGGGAATTAGCTTGCAATTCGTACCTTTCCAACGCAAGTAAAGCTGCCCATCTTCGAAGATAATGGATTTTCCTTCGTAGTTTCCAACAAATTTCTTTAAGTGCTCTTCGGTAATTTGTATAGGTTTTAGGTTTGATTTTGCGGTCGCAAGATGCCATTTGTAGCTTGATGAATTTGCTGAATCAGTCAGCATGAGTTTCTCTAAAGCAAGCGCGTGCGCTATTGGCAAAGCTTGCGTGGCTGCTACCTTTAAGTCTGGGGCTACACCAACGCCTTCCCAGTTTGTTTGGGTTCTAGGATCGACTGGTCTTGCGTTTGGAATATGCGCGTAGAATCTTTTATCAATTATTTTTCCCGTCCACATATTTGCACCACCGCCTGTGGTTTCTCCTATTACGGTAGCTCTTTTTGTACTTTGCATTGAGTATGAAAAACCTTCAGATGCGGAGAACGAGAATTGACTAGTGAGAATGTAAACTGGTAGCTCTGGTCTACGTCGTCCTTCAACATAAGGAAAGGTAAGGTATTGTTTATGATCAGTCTTGTTACCTTGCCGTGTATAAAAATCAAATAAGAGTGTCGCTTCATCGTTGAAAAAGAAACTAGTCAAATATTGAGCTAAGTCTGATGCTCCACCTCGGTTGTATCGCAGATCAATAATGATTGCTGATGTTCCTTCAAAGAAGCGCATTGTGCTATTCAAGGTTTGAGCAGCATTTTTAAGGTCATAAAATCCAGTCAAATTTAGGTATCCGATGTTGCCGTCTAAAATTCGAAGTTCTTTGAAACCGAAATTATCTTGTCGTGCTTTATCTAGTTCTTTTTGCTCAAGATATTTTTCGTCCTCTTTACTCAACTTTGCTCGCGATTCATCTTCTGTGCGTTCAGGATCAAAAAACAAGTTGAAATGCTTGTCTTTAATCACGGACATGATGTCGTTTGTTAAGGCTTCTGCATATTTGTTTGGATCTGAAATTTTTTCATATGATCCACTTCTTTGCCTTGCATCGAGAAAGTCGACCGCTTTATGAGCCTTATCTGGAAAAATATAGTTTTCTAATAAGTTTGTTTTTAGCGATTGCAGCACCGCATATTTTTCGTTAGCCGTAAATTCGGGATATTTCTTTTGTGCATGTGATTCAAGATTGTTAAATACGGAAAGTAACAACAATATACGAATAAGAATCTTCATTTTATCGTCCGATTTTTTTTTGATGCGCCTCTTTTAACCGAGCGGCAAACGGCTTTTCTTCGAGTCGGGATGTAGCTGCTTTTATTATTTCAGTAAGAGAATGGGGAAGTTCGGATTCAAGTTCTTTTATTGCCTCGGTTGTTGCATCCCAATGAGCGGTAAGTAGTGGCAACATAGCTCGGCCATGATCTGTGAATCTCACAAATTTATGACGTCCATCTTTACTTTCAGAATTCACTTTCACAATGTCATCTTTCACCATCAGGGCAATGGTTTGGGTTGCCGCTGGTTGTGTAATGCCCGCTAACTTCGCAATCTGATTGATTGTAAGTGGTTCAGACTCGGTCAAGGCTCTTACGATAGGTGTATATCGTGGCCGATACCTCAGACCTGCCTCGGTATACGTCGAGGCGACTGCTGAGTCTAGTAAGTCAATTAAATGACGTAATCGTGTTCCAAGTTTTTCCATAAAGGAAAGTATATGCGCACTTATATAAGTGCGCAAGTAAAAATTAATTTACTCTAAATCGAGACGGTTTTCCTATGGGAAACTCGAAATAGCTAATGGTGTAGTTGTAGGGGGGGATTGGTGCTGGAGGCGGGGTGCTGGATATTATTTGAGAATCAAAACTAAAATTGCATCATATACACCTCGGTGCAAAGCATGGTTGATTGCGCCGAGGTGTTGAATAGCATTGATATGCGTTTCGATTGTTGGCCTTTGATTCGTGATTTTCGATTCGCTATATGTACTGCGGACCCGTCAGTAAAAATCCGCCACCTTGATAGATAGTGGTGATGTCGTCCTTTTCTGGATAGTCTCCATTGTCTGGGAATTTATGCGCGAATTGTGTTGAACTGTCTTTTGCTTGGTAGCCAAGATGACTTGCATAGCGGTTGTCCCACCAACTTGCGGGGTTGTCTGACATACCAAATGCAATCGTATGACCAACGCGTGGCGTGAACAGGCAGCAGCGCAGCATTTCTACCAAATCGTCATAGCTAAAGTAAGTGACTAGCATCCGCTTATTGATAGGCTCTGGGAAGGAAGAGCCTATGCGTAGGCAGACTGTCTCGATACCGAACCTATCATAGTAATAGCGCGATAAATCTTCGCCAAAACATTTGCTAATACCGTACATGCCATCAGGGCGGCGTGGGCTATTGGCGTCGATGTAATCGGTGGTTTTGTAGAATCCAACTGCATGGTTCGAACTTGCAAATACCACACGCTTGACACCCGCTTGATGAACAGCTTCATAGATGTTGTACGTACCTTGAATATTGGCACGCATGATGGCTTCAAAATTATTCTCAGTCGAGATGCCACCAAAGTGCAAAACAACATCGACATCTTTCATCAAAGCATGTACCGCTGCTTTATCAGACAGATCACATTGCACCACCTCTTCACCGGCTTGTGCGGCGCCCATATCGCTAATATCGCTTAAGCGTACGATCTCTGCCCAAGGCTTGATACGCTCGCGCAAAATGCGTCCGAGACCACCTGCTGCACCGGTTAATAAAATACGTTTAAATGGTTTTTGATTTGTCGTCATGGTCGTTCTCAACTATTTTGTATTATTAAATTCCTTCTCCTGCATGTGGGAGAAGAGATTTATCACGGTTAAATCTTTTTGTATTATTGGTGTCGTCATCAAGTAATTGGTGCAGGATTAAATAACACCAGCGCATTGTGTAACTTCCAGTACTCTGCCCAGGTCTTTTTACCACTAGCGACTTCTAGCATGAAGTGAAACAATTCCCAGCCCAATTCTTCAATCGTCGCTTCACCGCTGGCGATACGACCAGCGTTAATGTCCATTAGATCATGCCAACGTCGTGCTAAATCATTACGGGTAGCGACTTTAATTACCGGGACAGCAGCTAAGCCGTAAGGTGTTCCACGGCCCGTAGTAAAAATATGCAAATTCATGCCGGCGGCAGTTTGCAGTGTGCCACAGATAAAATCACTGGCCGGCGTGGCTGCATAGATTAAGCCCTTTTGTGTCAATTTTTCACCCGGTGATAATACGCCAGTGATCGCAGCACTGCCCGATTTCACAATTGAGCCCATGGCTTTTTCCACGATGTTCGATAGCCCGCCTTTTTTGTTGCCTGGCGTCGTATTGGCACTGCGATCGACACCGCCACGTTTGAGGTATTGATCATACCAATCCATCTCGCGGATCATGGCCTCGGCGATTTCTGGCGTTGCTGCGCGTGAGGTTAGTTGATCAATCCCATCACGTACTTCAGTCACCTCTGAAAACATCACGGTCGCGCCAGCACGTACTAATAAATCCGTTGCAAAACCTACCGCTGGATTGGCAGTAACGCCAGAGAATGCATCACTGCCGCCACATTGCACACCCACCACTAACTCAGAGGCTGGGCAGGTTTCGCGTTGACGTTGATTGAGTGTCGCTAAGTGTTTCTCAGCGGTTTGCATAATACTTGTGATCATGCTTTGAAAACCAATATGGCCAGCGTCTTGCAAGCACACTACATCGGGTTCGGTCTGCGTTTGTGCTTGTGCTTGTACCTGAATCGGGATCACTGATTTTGGAAACAATCGAGTCGGTTGTAATTTCTCGCAACCTAAACTGACCACCATAGTCTGTCCGCCAAAATTAGGATTGAGGCTAATGTTGCGTACTGTGCGTATTGGTATCATCGCATCCGGAGCATCAATCGCCACACCGCAGCCATAGCTATGCTCTAGTCCAACGACATCATCGACGTTCGGATACTTGGGTAATAGTTCTTCTTTAATTCGTTTGACCGCATAGTCAACCACGCCAGCCACACATTGCACTGTGGTGGTAATAGCTAAAATATTGCGCGTGCCAACACTGCCATCGGGATTGCGAAAGCCTTGAAAGGTATAACCTTCTAATGCCGTTAACTCAGGTGCTTTACGGTTCGCGATAGGAAGATTGTGAAGCTCGCGCGCTGGCGGCAACTGCACCATGTTTTCTTGGATCCAACTACCTGCGGCGATATCAGTTTGCGCATAGCCAATCGCCACGTTGTAACGGGTAATCGCTTGATCTTTGGCGATATCGATCAACGCAAGTTTATGTCCTTGTGGTACTGCTTCTATTAAGCGTAAGCCGTTTTGAAATTGCGTGCCTGCGGGCAGGCCGCCGTCGTTGACGACGATGGCGACGTTATCCTTTTCATGCATGCGTATGAATAAGGGAGTCGGTGTATCTGCAGCCATCTTTTCCTCTCTTCCAGTCTTTTTATTCGTCGTACTTTTTTGCCTTAGTCACACATCGTTGAATTTGCCAGTGGATTTTTTGATTCTGGTCTGACCAGTATTCTGTAATCTATTTGTCGTTTCACGACTACAAAAATCCTAACTAGTTATTCAGTTGTGATGCCAATCGAATGCACATGGTTGAAGTCTCGTCCGTGTTGCATTGCTGTTGTTTTTCTTGCTTATTTCTGGGTACTGCTACTGTGATCTTGATGGCTTAAGGAAAAAGACGCGCGTTGTACGCGATCGATTTCGACTCTCTTTGGAGCTTTCTTGATGTGGTGAGTATGCCACCAAAAAAAATATTTGGCTAGTCCACATTGCAAAATTGGTCTAACCACATTAGAATGGTCTTACCAAATGCGGCAAAATAGAGACAGCTAGATTGGCGCTGATAGGCTTTCAAGAGTGCAGCTTAACAAGTGGATAAGTGGAAGTAAGCACAGGTGGTAATTAAGAAGACGATGCAATGAGTAAAAAAATGTTTTCCGCAAGCGAACACGAGCCGCGCCTATATCGCGTGGTGGCAAATCGCATTCAATCTTTGATCGCGGAAGCAGGATTAGTTGCGGGAGATCGTTTGCCGTCGGAGCGTGAGTTAGCGGCGCGCTTGCAAGTCAGTCGCGCTTCGCTACGCGAGGCGGTACTGGCATTGGAATTAGGTGGCGTGCTTGAGGTACGCGGTGGCTCTGGTGTGTATTTATGCGATGAGCAGGTGGAAGAAGCGATACCTGAAGTCGGGCCCGGCCCATTTGAAGTATTGTCAGCGCGTCGTTTGATTGAATCAGAAGTGGTGGCGATTGCGGCGCGAGTTGCTACTGATAGTGCGATTGATGCGATTTGGAAAGCCGTATTAGAGATGGAAAAGCATCACCACAACCCAGCCAGTAATGAGCAAGCGGATCGTGAATTTCATTTATCGATTGCGCGTGCTACTGGTAATAGTGCCTTGGTTGGCACGATGGAATATTTGTGGAATCAGCGCGGTAGTTTATGGCATCGCTTGAAGGAACATTTTCAGACCGAAGAATTGCGTCAGCAAACCTTAGGTGATCATCGCCAAATTTTACAAGCGATTGTGGCACATGATCCAGCCGAGGCGCGGCGTGCCATGCGCGCACATCTTGAGCGCGTGACTAGAACTTTTTCACGCGGTTAGTGATGAATTGATCGCACTTCGTGCAGTGTTTTTGTTTGTAAGTGATATGCAATCGCTAGGCGCAAGATAGCGAACAGAATTTGTAGTAAAAATTGACCGCTCAGACCTCGGTGCAGCACGCTGCCCTTCGTCGCGACGGCAACGGGTACGCGAGGTACGCCGAATAAGGTCTCACCGTGCAAAGAGAAAAAATACTCGGCGATGGATGGGCTTCAATTTAAAAATAGTAGGAGACAGTGATGCAATTTAGCATGAAAAATTCAAAGAAATCACCAGTAAAACAATTGGCCTTGTCCGCAATTACCATTGCTGTAATGGGTCTGATGCAACAAGCTTCCGCGCAAGAACCCATGCGCGTTGAGGTAACAGGTTCGTCGATCAAACGCCTTGCAAGTGAAGCATCTTTACCGATCACCAGCGTATCTGGTGAAGAATTTGAAAAACGTGGCATGACCACCTTAGCCGACTTGATGATGGCACTGCCGCAATCAAACTCATTGGCACCATCAAACGCTGGTTCTGGCACAAATATCAATTTGCGTGGTCTGGGCGTGAATCGTACTTTGGTTTTATTAAATGGTCGTCGTCTCGCCAATGAAGCGATTGCCGATGGCTATGCAAATCTTGATGTGATCCCAATGAGCGCAATTGCTCGCGTTGAAATTTTGAACGATGGCGCTTCTTCGATTTATGGTTCCGACGCAATTGGTGGCGTAGTTAACTTCATTACCAAACGTGATTTTAAAGGCGCCACGATTACAGGTCAGATTCTTGATCCGCAACGTGAAGGTGGTGGCGATGAGAAACGCATCAGTGCGACCGTTGGTGCGGGTGACTTGCAAAAAGATGGTTGGAACGTATACGCAACGATAGATGGTTTGCGTCGTAGTCGTTTGGCTGCATCTGATCGCGCTGAATTGACTTCGAATGAGTTGCTAAGCAGCATCGGTCGTGCGCCTTCATTGGCGAGTGGTGGCTTTGCTAGCCCTGCAAACTTTACGATTCCTAGCAATAAATCGTTTGCAGCAGCCAATCCTTATTATTCTAGCGGTTGCTTAGCGCCATACTCGATTCAAGGCGGTAAGAATACCTGCGTTATCGATAATCGCAATTACAACACCGCGATTTATGGTCGTGAACAATTAACCTTCTTCGCGAAGGCGACTAAAAAAATCAGTGACGATCACATTTTTTCTGTCGATTATTCTCGCGGCCAAGGTCAAATTTTTGGCACCAAAATTCCAACCACCAGTTTGGCTGCGAATGGCGTCACTGCTTTATTGCCATCAACCAGTAAATGGTATCCAGGCGGTAGCGGTGGTGTGCCTGCGGTAGCGGGTACCAATGGTGCTCCTTTATTGGTTACGTGGAGTGTAGCGGATGCCGGCATGTACATTACTAAAGACGAGCAAGTGAATCAGCGCTTGAATTTTTCTGATGAAGGTGTGATCGGTGGCTGGGATTACAAAGCTGGTTTAGTGATTGGTATTAGTGATCGCGTTGCTTATCTTGATTCTGGCGCATTAGATGGTCCGAAATTGTTGTCAGGTATTTCTACCGGCGTGCTGAATCCATTTGGATTGCAAGATGCCACTGGTAAAGCTTATCTCGATAGTATTTCACTCAATGGTCAAAAGTTGCGTGTTTCGCAAAGTACATTTACTGGTGTTGAATTAACTTTGAGTAAGCCAATCATGACTTTGTCAGCTGGCTCAGTTGGTTTGGCATTGGGTGCGGATTTCCATCGCGATACTACCGAAGATGTAAAAACCGATGTCGGCTTAGCGGCAACCTATGCAGCCTCCACACCTTCTCGTGGTCAGGGTGCGCGCAATGTCGCAGCTTTGTTCGCTGAATTGGAAATTCCTGTTACTAAGGCATTAAACGTTAACTTGGCTTTGCGCGATGATCATTTTAGTGACTTCGGTAATACGCTTAATCCAAAAGCGAGTTTCCGTTATCAACCAAATTCCATGATCATGTTCCGTGGTTCAGCGAATACGGGTTTCCGTGCACCGACTTTGTTTGATCGTTACGGTTATCGCCTGCCAGGTGCAACGACAACGACTTCATCAGCATGGGATGATCCTTTGCAATGCCCAAGTGCGACACCTGCGATTGCTAATACGGGTAAACCCTTGCCTGGGCTGGTTGCAGCGACGGTATGTAATGTGAAATTGCCTAAGCAAACCGGTAGTAATGCCGAGTTGGTGCCAGAAACCTCGGTCGGTGGCACCTTGGGTATGGTGATTGAACCAATGAAGAATTTGACGATGTCGTTTGACTACTGGCGTGTCACGATGGACGATATGCTGGCGAACTTGCCCGAGCAAGCTTACTTCTTAAATCCAAGCAAGTATGCGGCTTTCTTTGTACGTGATGAAACGGGCAAATTGTTGTACATCAAAAATACGACGATGAATTTGGGTGGTCAAAAAGCGGCGGGTATAGACGTGGCAACCAACTACACTTTCCCCAAATCTGATTTGGGCACATTTAAAGTGCAGTTGAACGGTACTTACTTAACGCAGTTCGACAATCAATTGGAAAAAGGTGGTGAATGGGCATCCAATATCGGTCGCTTTGGATTGGCTAGCAATGGCACGACTAGTAGTTTGCCAATTATCACTTTCCGTTGGAAACATAACTTGGCCTTGTCATGGTCAAACGGTAACTGGACATCACAGCTGACGCAGAACTACAACACGGGCTATCACGATCAGAATTTGGTCGCTGCGCAGTATCACCGTGATATCGAGCAATACACTGTGTACAACTTCACGATGAGTTATAAAGGCTTTAAAAACTTTAACATCGTATTCGGTGTGAATAATTTGTTTGATGTGAACCCACCAGTGACTAATCATAGTGGATACAACGGTTATTTGAGTAGTGCGGCTAGCCCATTAGGACGTGCTTTCAATACCCGTGTTACCTATACGTTCTAAATGACTCGTTCTAAATGAAGCGCTTTCATTTTTTAATTAGGTCGTAAAGGATGGTCAACTGCGTGTTTGTGCTAGAGCTTGAATAAGTCTAGAGAAAATCACAGGTTGACCACAAGAAAAAGCCCGGTATTCAAGCTGATCATATTGATCAAAAGATGCCGGGTTTTTTTTGATTTTGCTTCGATAAAAATACTGCTTGTTAGCTAATTAGCTTGTTCTTCGATTAGATAAAAAGCTAAATTACGAATATGGATCGACTATGAAACATCTTTTTTCTTCACATCATTTCCGTACCTTTCTGCGTATCACCTCCATCAGCTTAGCTTTATCGATGGCACACAGCAGTCACGCACAAACTCAGCTGCCATCAAGTGCCCCGCAATTGCGTGTGATTCTTGTCGGTGATTCGACTATGGCGACTAAGAGTGGCTACGGCGATGCTTTGTGCGCGCGTTTTAAGCCGGAGGTTGATTGTGTCAACTTGGCGCGTGGTGGTCGTAGTTCTGGCAGTTTTCGTGCCGAGGGTTTATGGAATCGTGTACAAGAATTATTAACGCAATCGGCTACTAGCGGCATCGGCACTTATGTCTTGATTCAGTTCGGACATAATGATCAACCCGGTAAGCCAGGACGATCGACCGATTTGGTCACCGAATTTCCAGTGAATATGACGCGTTATGTCAATGAAGTGAAACAATGGGGTGGGGTGCCGGTATTGTTGACACCATTAACACGACGTAGTTTTCGCAATGGTGTATTAGAAAATAACTTGAAGCCGTGGGCGGATGCGATCGAAGTGGTTGCACAACAGACGCAAACGGTGTTGCTACCTTTGAATGCAGAAAGTCATGCAGCAGTGCAAGCGATGGGAGAAGCTGAGGCAGATACTTTGGCCGTTGCGCCGCCACCTCCACCGGCTGCAAAAGTAGAGTCAGGTGCTACTGTTGATCCAAATAAAATCGAACCGCAAGGCGCGGCAAAGTCGGCTTTCGACCGCACCCATGTTGGCGTGAAAGGTGCTGCTTTTTTTGCGAATATGGTTGAAGGCCAATTGCGCCGTCAGATTGATGCAATGAGTCGGTTTTTACGAGCAGCAGGAGAATAATTGTCATGACTAACTTCAAAAAAATCGAATTATTCAAGCCTAAGCATGCCTTGCTGATGATCGCCATGACGACTACTTTGAATGCGCCAAGTAGTCGCGCACAAGATACCCGACAAGTCAGTGAACCACGTTTGCCCGCCGTATGCACGGTGCTAACAGCAAGCCAAGTCTATGCAGAAGGTTTGCGACAATTAGACACCGCAAGAATTCAGGCTGCATTAAATGCTTGTCCAGCAGGGCAAGCAGTGCAGCTGGCGGCGAACAACGAAAAAGATAGCTTTCACTCCGGTCCATTGCAGATCCCTAGTGGCGTTAGTTTGATCGTGGATCGCGATGCAACCTTGTATGCGAGTACCGATGCGGATCTATACGATAAAGGTGGTAAAACCTGTGGCGTGAATGCGCAGAAAGGCCGTACTTGTACTCCATTTATTACGATCGATCAGGCACGTGGTAGTGGAATCTATGGCGATGGGGTGATCGACGGACAAGGTGGTCAATTAGTGCAAGGCAAGAGCGAAACTTGGTGGCAAATGGCGCGTCGTGCACAACGTGAAAAAAATGAGCACAATATTCCGCGCTTGATTGAAATTAAGAAATCGCAAGACATCACGTTTTATCGCATACGTTTGCGTAATTCACCGAATTTTCATGTGACGGTCAGTCAAACCGATGGTTTTACTGCGTGGGGCGTCAAGATTGATACGCCAGCAGATGCACGTAATACAGACGGCATTGATCCTATCTCTTCACGCAATATCACGATAGCGCATAGTTATATTCGTACTGGTGACGACAATATCGCGATTAAAGGCGGTAATGGTGGCGCGACCGAAAATGTCTCTATCTTGAATAATCACTTCTACAGTGGTCATGGCATGTCAATCGGTAGCGAAACCAACAGTGGTGTGCGACGTATTTTAGTGAAGAATCTTAGTTTAGATGGTACGACATCGGGCTTGCGTATCAAGAGCGATGTTTCGCGCGGTGGCGTGGTTGAGCAAGTACGTTATGAAGATGTTTGCATACGTAATAGCAAGCGCCCGATTGATTTAGATACGCGCTACGATCGAACTGCAGTTGGTGACAAGATTCCTACATATAAGGCGATTGTGTTTGATCGCGTACATAGTTTAACGCCTGGACGTATCGTGTTGCGCGCTTATGATCAAGCGCATCCGATGTATGTCTCCTTCGCACAAAGTAGTGTCGCAGCCAATTCGCCACAGTTGATACAGTTTGCTAATTTACAGATAGCGCAAAAGAACATCACAGTTGCTGAACAAGCGGAAAATCTGGTTTGGGACAATCCATCGAGTTCTGTGTGCGCTAATCGTTTTGCGGATTTTCCTGTGCATACACCATTCGATTTTCGGCCACAATTAAGTAGCCAGCAGGCGCAAGCGTATACGATAGAGAATGTGTTGCGTAGTACTGGGCCAGCTGATAAGCCCCTTATCGATCCGTGGAATCCTTTGTCAGACGAACTGGCGACTGCGACTAAGTTACCAGTTGATTATGTGGTGGATGCGAATGCGCTTGCAGATGGCAAGACGCAATTTAACACGGTACAAGCGGCGATCAATCAAGCGGTATTAGATGGGCGTCAACTGCTAGCTGCGAAATCGAAAAAAGCGCGTTTATATATCTTAGTAAAACCAGGTACTTATCGTGAGTTGATGTATGTGCCAGCAACCGCAGTGCCAATTACCTTGTACTCGAATGAAAGTGATGCGCAAAAAACCAAGATAGCAGCGAGTGCGCATGCTGCTTTACTAGGGACTGCATATAGTCATCGTTATGCTGCGCAGTTCGCACAAGTCGATCCTAGTATTCAAGAAATGTATGCTTCTCTAAAAGACCGCCCAGTGATCGGTACTAGCGGGTCAGCGATTGCGTGGATACGTGGTCATGGATTCCAAGCGAAGAACATCACATTTCAAAATACTTATAACAAAGATCAAGTCGATACCAACGCAGAATGTCCGAACACCGTTTGTGGCGCCACCGCTGGCACCGCGCCTGTGGTGGTAGTTCAGCATCAAGCAGTCGCGCTGATGGTTGAGGGCGCGGATAAAGTGCAATTTGAAAATGTCCGTGTATTGGGATTCCAAGATACTTTGTTTTTAAGATCCAGTGCGATTGCCCATACAGCACGTAGTTTCTTTCATCGATCTTATGTCGAAGGAAATGTCGATTTCATTTTTGGTGATACCACCGCTTATTTTTATCGTTCAGAAATCAAGTCGCTCGGTGATCGCTCAACGTCGTACGTAACAGCACCGAATACCAATGTGCGTACACCTTACGGCTTTGTGTTTAATGAAGTCAATTTTACGCACGATGGCAGCGCAAATGCTTTGGCTGGCAAATTCTACTTAGGGCGTCAGTGGTTTCATACACAAAAATGTACACCGTATGCCACTATCAATGTGGCGTCGTATCGTTGCACATTAGCCGACGTCGATGCGTATCAGGCACCGCTTGGCACCATTTCTAAGAAGGTATTGGAGACAGTTGGTAAGACGGTGATTTTGAATTCCAGCATCGGTGAACATATCCATGCGCAACATCCTTGGGCAGATTGGAATAAAAAGGGTAGCTTGGCTTTTCGCCCAGCACAATTTTCTGTTGCCGATTTCTGGCGCAATTTACAGCAAGCCGGACTCGATCCTGTGCAACATTTAGGCTATGACAGTATGGAGAGTTTGGCACCTGCAACTACAGGAATCTTTTTGTCAGAATTCAATAACACGCATCGCGTTCTACCGGCCGCAGTAAGTTTGCAAAAGAACCAAGTAAGCGAGGTCAAGTAATGCATATCAAAATTAACCAAACCAAAGTCAACCAAACCAAAGTTATTCCAACAATCGACAAAGAGAATAGTCGTCGCCGTTTTTTGCGCAACACGACCTTTGCAGGTGTTGCTTTGGGTAGCGCTAGCTTGGCGCAGGCACAGCCAGTACATTCTCAGGTAGAGGATCAGGATCAAGGTTTGATGGCTGATCCATGGGGAGCGGCGCAAAAGATTATTGATCGATTTGCTCAGCCTTTACAGTTTCGTGATCAAGATTTTTTAATCACACAGTATGGAGCGCAGCAATGTGAATTGATGCAATTGAAAGCTTGGGTTTCTTTTGAATCGCAAGCGATGTTGCAGACGCCTATCAAGGATGCCTTCGATAGTTATCCTGCGATTAATGCGGCAATTCAAGCTTGCCATCAAGCGGGTGGAGGACGTGTTCTCATCCCTAGTGGAAATTGGTATTGCGCCGGACCGATTGTGCTTCTTACGAACGTGCATGTGCATTTGCAAGCAGGAGCGCATATTTATTTTAGTCATCAGCCAGATGATTATGCAAAATATGGCAGCGTCAATTGTGGCGCAAACGGAAAATTAGTGATCTCGCGTTGGCAAAGCAATGATTGCTTAAATTACTCCCCTATGTTGTATGCGTTTGGGCAAACCAATATTGCCTTAACAGGCGAGGGCGATAGCAGTATTTTAGATGGCCAAGCTGGTGTGCCATTTAATGCCGAGGGTGATTGCTGGTGGACATGGAAAGGTAAACAACGCACGATTAATTCGATAGGGCAGGGAACGACGCCCAATTTCGTCGCGGGAAAAATGTCGGAGAACACCGTCAATCCTAACAATGCCAAATCTTTGCGTGAGATTACGCAGATCGATGAAGCGCAAGCACAGTTGATCCAAGGAGAAGGCGACCGCTGGCGCGCTGATGCAGCTTACTTGCCCGCTTTGTCTGAAGCCAATGTGCCTTTGTCTAAACGGGTATTTGGCAAAGGCCACTTCTTGCGTCCACCTTTGATTCAATTGATTGGTTGCGACAAAGTGTTATTGCAAGGGTATCAGGCGAAAGACGCACCGTTTTGGGTGCATCATCCAGTCAATTGTCGTGATTTAAAAATTGCGAACGTGCTGGTGAATAGTCATGGCCCGAATAGTGATGGTTTTGATCCTGAAGCTTGTGAAAACGTGTTGGTCGATGCTTGTACTTTTGATTCTGGCGATGATTGCATTGCGATTAAAGCAGGTAAGAATCGCGATACTCAATACGGCCCTTCACAGCACATGGTGATTCAAAATTGTACGATGCAAAGTGGGCATGGCGCGATTACTTTAGGTAGTGAAATGGCGGGCGGGATTGAGCATATCTATGCCCAAAATCTACTATTTGAAAACAAGAACTGGGCGACGAATCCTTTGAATATCGCGATTCGTTTAAAGACCAATATGAATCGTGGTGGTTTCTTGCGTCATTTCTATGTGCGCAATGTGACGATCCCAAATGGTGTGCAACTGAGTCCATCTTACTATGCCTTCCTACCCAATTCTCCGTTCGCTGCAAAAACTGTAGCCAGTGCTGCTGGCGCTGTCGTCGTATTTGATTGTGATTACGCACCCGTTGCTGACAATGTGAGAACACGTCCACCAGAGGTGCGGAATATTCAACTATCTAATGTGAAAGTTGGAAATGTACTGGCAAAATCTGGATCATATTCTTGCTACCAAGCGATCGTTATCTTGGGACCAGTCGCATCAGACTACAATGGTGCCAAACCGATGCCAGCGGTGTTGCCGGTATCGAATGTGCAGATAGAAAACTGTGACTTTGGCCAAACTGTAAATCAGACCCAAGCCATGTTTTTATACAATGTAAAAGGCTTGCAACTCAAGAATGTAAAGATCAACGGCAAGGTGCGTGATCAAACGATTGATAGTTAAGTGGCGCAAGAGTGATGTGTTTGCTCTTGCGGTCTGATTAACGCATGCGTTTTGTGGTTTCTCGAACGACTAATTCAAGTGGTGGAATACTCGCATCAAAATGCTCGCCATTGATAATGCTGAGTAATGCTTTGGTGGCGACGCGGCCTATTTCATACAAAGGTTGCTTGACAGTAGTGAGTGGCGGTGTGGTGTAAGACGAGCCAGGCAAATCATCGAATCCGACCAATGAAATATCTTCGGGAACGCGTATGCCTTTACGATATAAGCTCAGGCGTGCGCCATAGGCACTGAGATCATTTGCAGCGCAGATGGCGGTGAATTGTTGTTGGCTCTCAAACAAATGATTTACCGCACGCATGCCACTACTTTCGTGGAAATCGCCTTCGACCACTAATTTTTGGTCGAAGGGAATATCGGCTTCGCGCAAGGCACGTGTATAGCCAGTTAAACGTTCAGCGGCATCACAATTATTTGCTGGCCCGGTAATGAAGGCGATGCGTCGATGGCCGAGTTCGATCAGATGGCGCACTGCTAACCACGCACCATGTTCATTATCGAGTTTAAAGCCGAGCGCTTTATCAGTATGAATGGCTCGCCCGGTGGAGACGATTGGGCGATGCTGTGAAAATTTTAAAACAGATTCGTCGGTAATTCGTCCCGACAAAAGAATAATGCCATCTACTTTTCTGGCAATTAGTAGTCGAATTCTTTCTATTTCTTCCGCTGCATTCCAGTGACCACTGACAATGACAGAGGCGTAGCCTGTACCTTTGAGCGCATCGTCAACACCATGCAAAGTTTCGTCAAAAAACGGACTGGAAATATCTTGCACGACGATACCTATCGTCATCGACTTTCCCTTTTTTAAGCCTTGCGCCATTTGATTGGGGGCGAAGTTGGTTTTGGCGATGGCATCCATTACTGCTTGCCGCTTATCTTCCGATACTTTGGCAGTCCCATTCAGAATGCGCGATACCGTACTCGGGGATACACCAGCAACACGTGCGACCTCAATTAAAGTTGTGGGCGCTTCATTGCTGTCGTTCGTACTGGAATTAATCTGTTGATTCATGAAATTCGACTTCTGGTCGCATCAATAAGGTTGGCGATACAGCGCATCCATGTTGGCGGATGCAGCATCATTTTTCTTGTTTTATGTATGAAAAGGGTTTCAAGCCAATTTTCCCGAAGAATAGCACAGAATAATGGATAACTTATTT
Source organism: Affinundibacterium baiyunense (assembly GCF_018139645.1). Classification (GTDB taxonomy): domain Bacteria; phylum Pseudomonadota; class Gammaproteobacteria; order Burkholderiales; family Burkholderiaceae_D; genus Undibacterium; species Undibacterium baiyunense. Next base: position 360,438 of record NZ_JAGSPM010000003.1, on the reverse strand, counting down.
AACTAACATGATTTCTTCTCGTATTTGTGCTTAATCTGGCACAGCTCATAAATTATTAAGAAAAGAAGATGCCGTATTTTAAATGTATTTTATCTATCATTGCGTGATTATCTGTTTTTTAGAAGACAAAGCTTTTGCTGCTTGATTTAGCTTCGTCTATGTTGAAATCGTTTTCAAGAGTGCAGTTTGACTATCATTGCCTTGCGCAAATCTGTGCAATCAACTGGCGATGATCTGGTAAATCGTTTGCTGCAAACTCACGCATCTTTTCGATATTGCGAAACTCTTCTTGCGCAGCCTTTATCTCATCAGCGCGAATCAAGTTTGCGGGGAGTTGGGTCTTAAATTCCATACCATACAAAACATATTGCCAGCTTGAGGGTGGATACATTTCTAGATCGGTAATGAAGTCTAAGCGTGAGGGTGGACGACCTTGCCACATGCTGAGTTTGTCGCGTAGAGACGCAGGAATCGATGCTGCAGCTGTGTTGTCGCGCCAAAATGCAGAGTCGCTTCGTTGACTCAGACAATAGTGCAGCTTAATAAACTCTACAATGCGTTCATATCGCTGCGCCATCAGATGATTGAAAGTTTTGGCGACAGGTGCATACTCTCCATTGTAAGGAAACAGGTAACTCAACAAATAAGCTGCAGTTTCGATTAACCCGATCCCTGATGATTCAAGTGGTTCCAGAAAACCGCCCGAAAGACCAATCGCCACACAGTTGTGTATCCATTGCGTAGGTCGATAGCCAAGTTCAAGTTGCAACTGACGTGGCTGTAAATCTGCCATGCTGCCGCCGACATAGTGACGCAGCACTTGTTCTGCTTCATCGGCGTCAGTATGGCGGCTTGAATACACATAGCCTATGCCGCGTCTTTGTTGCAATCCGATATCCCAGATCCATCCAGCTTGCTGTGCGGTAGAAATCGTAAAAGATGGAATCGGACTCTGCTCTTGTGGGTAGGGCACTTGCACCGCCAAGGCACGATCAACAAATAGAACATCGTTGACACTATGAAAAGGAGAGCCTAAAGCCTCGCCGATTAAACGCGCCCGAAAGCCAGTGCAGTCGATGTATAAATCCGCCTGAATTTGTCCATGCTCTTGACTATGCAAGGAGGCGATTGCGCCACTCTCTGCTAACTGCACCGCATCGATATTTCCAAGTAGATGCTGCACACCCAAGCTGCGCGCATGCTCCGCAAGCAAGTTAGCGAAACGGCCTGCATCAAAGTGATAGGCGTAATTCATTGGCCCGAGAAAATCTTTATCGGTACTGCGTTTCGGTGCTCGCCCAGATTCTGCCAAATAGGTTTGCATCGTTACCGCGTCTGCGAACGTGCGATCTTTTCCAGCGAGACCATGTAACCAGTAAGGTAGTAATTCTGGCATGCCTGCGCGTTGGCTTGGTTGGCTAAATGGATGAAAGTAGTAATTCTTCGAGGATGGCGTAGAACTTGCAGATTCGGTCGGTGCGGTTGGTGTATGCACCCAATCACGAAATTGAATGCCTTGCTTAAAAGTCGCATGACATTCGCGGATAAAGCGTGCTTCGCTGATACCAATCGCTGCCAGGGTGCCGCGAATCGAGGGGAAACTACCTTCACCAACGCCAATAATGCCAATTTCAGGTGATTCGATAAGGCTGATTTTTATCTGCTTGTTGTCAGATGTTGACAGTGTTTTTGCTAGAAAAGCAGCGCTCAGCCAGCCAGCTGTGCCTCCGCCCACAATCAAGATATGCATGCTTTTTGGCATAAGGGGTCTCCGTTGGTTTTTATCAGGATTTTTAGTACCACTTGAAATTCTTGTTGACATCATTTTTAATCGAAATGTATCATGAAAACGTTTTCACAGTAAATGAAATCGTTTTCACGACCAGTTTAGATGTTAAAACCGAGTGAACAAATAAATCCTAATGGAGACAAGATGAAAACCACTGTATTAAAAACAAAGCAGCGCGCTAGCACCCCGATACAATTCGCTGTGTTGGCATTAATCGCAGGCGCAAGTGTTGCGCATGCACAGACTACGGCTACCGCCGACAGCACCAAGACGAGCTCGGCACAAACTGCCGCAGCCGCAAATAATTCCGAAAAAATTATCGAAGTATTGGTCACAGGTACCAAGCGAACTACTTCATTGCAACGCACTCCTGTTGCGATTACAGCTTTAAATTCTGCTGCACTGGAAGACAATCATGTGCAGACTCTGCAAGACATCGTCAATTTAGTTCCTGGTTTTTCGGCAACAGCACAAGGCGATCACGGTGTAATGACCATGACCATGCGCGGTGTTGGTAACGATAGTGCGAAAACCGAATATGCCGATCCAGAAGTTGCTTCATTTGTAGATGGCATTTATTCACCACGACCAGAGGGTGCCACCGCTTTGTTGTTTGATCTTGAAGCGATTGAGATTTTGCGTGGACCACAAGGAACACTGTGGGGACGTAATGCGACCGTTGGTGCAGTGAATATGCAAACCACCAAGCCAGTGATAGGAAAATCATTTGGCAATGCGGAACTGGGTATTGGTAGTTATAAACGGCTAGGGATGCGCGGCGCATTTAATGTGCCGGTTAGCGATACGATGGCCTTACGCTTTGCTTTCGTCAACGAGCAACATGATGGCTATGTGGATTATCAAACAATGCCGACGATTCCTTTGAGTAGTCAGCGTGCAGCTTTTCTCGCCAGTGGCGGAAAATTGTCGGACTTCCAGCCAATTAATACCGCCTTGTTCGTCACCGGTGGTAAAAAATATGGTGCACAGAATCAAACTGCAGCGCGACTCTCAATGTTGTGGAAACCAACGTCCACAAGTAAATGGGATTTGTCTTATGAGAAGTTTGCGGATCGTGGCGCACCACATATGAACTTGATGCAAACACCGCGAGCAGGGCAGAAGATGTGGTCCGCGCTGATCGATACCGCACCGAATATTCACCGCGATTCTGATGCGATTCGTAGTCGTTTTGAAACCGCATTGAGTGATGATGTGTCGCTTGCCTATATCGCAGGTTACGCGAAATTTAGTGGTTCTCAAACTTTTGATGGTGATGCAGGTGTGGTGGTACCGACTAGCTTTACTACGGGCGGTAGCCATCGTCAGCACAATACCAATTCATCCAACTATACAAACTATAGTCATGAGTTAGAAGTCCAATCTACAGGCAAGAAAGAAGTCGATTGGTTACTTGGTTTGTACTATGCCGCAGAAGACAATAACATCCGTTTTGATCTGCCAATTATGAATGGTACGCAACAAGGCACCGTGGGTTGGCAAGGTTCCTTTATTCAACCCAAAGAAACTGTCGCTTCTAAGGCAATTTTCGGTCAAGCGACGTGGAATGTTTCTGATGAATTACATTTGACTGCGGGTGCGCGTTACACCAAAGACGATCGTGCCAATATCGGTGGACGTGGTTATGGTTGGGCAAATTATCCAGCTACGCCAGATACGGTGGCACAGATTCCAGTGAATCAAAACGTCAATCCTTGGGAGCCGAATTCTGGTTTTGGTAGCCCAGGTTTGAATGATGGTAAGTACTCTGGTAGCAAGCTGACTGGATTGGCGCGTATTAGCTACGATCTGGATAAGAACAATATGCTCTACACCAGCATTTCGACCGGCTATAAATCAGGTGGCCTGCAAGATGGTGGTCGTACTTACGCACCAGAAACGCTGACCAACTACGAGTTCGGTACCAAGCACACCTTGTTGGATGGTGCGGTCAAAATTAGTAATGCAATTTTTTACGAGAATTTCAAAGACTATCAATTTTCTGCTCCTGTCACCAATCCGGATGGAAGTCGAACATTGGCGACCACCAGTGCTGAAGGCGCAAAAATTGCAGGCTTTGAAACCGAAATCGCTGCTAAGTTAAGTAAAGACGACAGAATTCAATTGTCTTTAGCCTACACTCCAAAAGCCAAACTCGGCAAATTATTAGCAGGGTCGAATGACTATGTAATCCCAACTTGCGAAGCGGATAAAACGGTGTCGAACTGTGTTGATGTGACTGGTGTGACGATGGCGCATACACCAAAAATCCAAATGCAGATTCAATATCAACATACCTTCCATCTGAGCCAAGGAACCTTAACTCCACGTGTGAGTGTGCACTATGAAACAGAAAGTAATCTCAGCGTGTTTAGTGATTACTTCGGCGCACCAGACAAACAAAAAGCCTATTCACGTACCGACTTAGGTTTGCGTTATGAAGGGGATAAATTCTATATGGACTTCTTCGTTCGCAATGCAACGAATGCCAACGTGAAGACGAGTGCACAGAACGGCAACACCGGTGGTATTTGGGTCGCACAGTATTTGCCACCACGCACAGTAGGGATGAATGCTGGATTTAATTTCTAAATTGTTGAGAGCGATGACTTTTTAGATTAATTCAGATTGGGCAGCACCCAGTTCAAGGGGCATCGACAGGTTTAATAATCGGTCGATGCCTACTATGAATTTTTATCACCTTTATTTCTCATTTTATTTCGTCACTTTTTTATTAACGACGTATTTGATCAAGTTCACAGATTTGTACAGCTTAAGATAAGTTCGCTTTGGCCTAGTCAATTGATTGTTGGCTACAGCTTCTCTTAAGTACCGTGCATTGTCTGTGCTGGATTTTTTACGCCTGTACTTGGATTCATTGGATCACTATGACGCACACATCGCACTTTCCCGCCGACTTTCAATGGGGTGTTGCCACCAGCGCTTTTCAAATCGAGGGGGCCGCACACGAAGATGGTAAGGGGTCATCAATTTGGGATCGTTTTTGCGAGAATCCCAATAATATTAAAGACCAGAGCAATGGCTTGATCGCTTGTGATCATTATCATCGTTATCAAGAGGATGTCGATTTAATGGCATCGCTTAAATTGGATACTTATCGTTTTTCTATGGCATGGCCGCGCGTTCAGGCGCTAGGGAAGGGCGCTTGGAACGAGGCGGGTTTTGATTTTTATGATCGCTTGCTTGATGCCTTGGCGAAGAAAAATATTGCAGCCCATTTGACTTTGTATCACTGGGATTTGCCTCAGGCTTTGCAAGATGCTGGTGGATGGTTGTCGCGAGATACGACTTATCGCTTCGCCGATTATGCGCAAGAGGTAGCGCGTCGCTTCGGTAATCGGGTAGCGAGTATTGCGACTCACAATGAGCCATGGTGCACTGCGAATTTAGGCCATGGAAATGCACAGTTCGCTCCCGGTATCGCGGATGAGAAAAGTGCGATACAAGTATCACATCATCTATTGCTCTCACATGGTTTAGCGATGTCGGCGATGCGTGCAGAACACGTGAATGCTGATCTAGGCATTGTCTTAAATCAGTGGACCGCCGATGCGGCAACAGCAAGCGATGCTGATCGGGCGATGGCCGAGTTGGAATATGCACGCTCGGTGCAATGGTTTATGGATCCGATTTTTAAAGGACGTTATCCTGAGCTAGCCCTGCGCGCGCATGGTGATAAAGCACCGATCGTTCACGCTGGCGATATGGAAGTGATTCATCAAGCGATTGATTTTCTTGGTGTGAACTACTATTTCCGCGCGTGGTGCTCGGCGGCGAATCCGCCTATTCCCGCTCCAGCCTTACAAGGTGTGACTGATATGGGCTGGGAGATTTATCCGCAAGGTTTGACGGAGTTATTGATCGCCTTACAGGCCGAGTACAAATTGCCACCGATTTATATCACCGAAAACGGTATGGCAGCTGCTGACCAAATTGTCGATGGAAAGGTTGCAGATACTGCACGCATTGAATATGTCCGCAAACATCTGGATGCATTGTCGCAAGCGATTGATGCAGGGGTGGATGTGAGAGGCTATTTTTTGTGGAGCTTACTCGACAATTTTGAATGGAACTCTGGTTATTCAAAACGCTTCGGCATCGTTCATGTGGATTACGCGACACAAACACGTCAATTAAAAGACAGTGCGATTTGGTATCGTGATTTCGTCACCCAACAACGAGCTAAGCGTGCTAGGGCGTGAGCGCTGATAGTGAAAGGATTTGGTATGCAAGAATCTCAACAAATTCATGAAGCACGCTTATTAGCGGATATTGGTGGTACTAACGCACGTTTTGCATTGGAGTTGGCATCCGGCGCTATTTGTCGCATCCAAACTCTGGCAACGTTGGATTTTCCGCGGTTTGAAGATGCGGCACTTCATTATCTGCAAATGCATGCAGACCTGACGGTGCGTCATGCGGTGATTGCGATTGCCAATCCGGTTGGACAAGATGCGATTAAGATGACGAATCATCACTGGGCATTTTCTGTTGCTGCTGCCAAACAGACCTTGGGGTTGCATACTCTGTTGATGGTCAATGATTTCTCGGCATTGGCGATGGCGGTTCCGACTTTACAGGTCAATGAGTTACGCAAAATTGGCGGAGGCTACGCGCGTAAAGATAGTGTGATTGGAATATTAGGCGCAGGCACTGGCTTGGGCGTCGGTGCTTTGGTACCAGACCAAGGTGCTTGGAAGTCACTGCAAAGCGAAGGTGGACATGTGGCATTCTCTCCTGCTGATGAGCGCGAGGTCGCGGTGTTGCGTTATTGTTGGGAACAGTATCAACACGTATCAACCGAGCGTCTCGCATCGGGACCCGGAATTGCATTAATTCATGCGGCCTTGGCGGCATCTGCAGGGCGCGTCATTGATCATACCTTAACGACAGAAATGATCGTTGCCAATGGCTTGAATGGCGATGCAGTTTGCTTAGAGACGCTGGATTGTTTTTGCGGTATGCTCGGCACCTTTGCAGCCAACTTAGCGGTGACTTTGTTTGCGCAAGGCGGGATTTATATTGGTGGCGGTGTGGTACCGCGTTTGGGTGGTTTTTTTGCGCGCTCTTCATTTCGTCATTGTTTTGAAAAGAAGGGCCGTTTTTCTGACTTCACAGCACAGATACCAACCTATGTGATCACGGCACAGCAACCAGCATTGACGGGCGCATCAGTACTGCTAGCGCAGCACTTGCAAGGGCATAGTCGTGCTTTGCCTATCGTTTCGGCAACACCGCACTCAGAAATAAAGAGTAGCTTGGTACAGCTTGAAAAATCAATCAATCGGGATAAAGATTATGCAGCGATTTAACAGCGCTCGTTCACCATTGTTGTGGGTACCAACTGGCTACTTCACGATGGCCTTGGGTTTTATGATGCTGACCAATGTAAGTGCCATCATGTTTAAAAACTTGGGCATGGATAATGGCAGAGCGGCACAGTATTCCAGCATGTTTATTCTGGCTTACACCATTAAACCGCTGTTTGCGCCGTTTGTTGAAATGTATAAGACCAAGAAATTCTTTGTCTTGTGTGCGCAAGTATTGATCGGCTTGGGGTTTGCAGGTGTTGCATTTGCGATGTCTTTGCCGGATTACATGTTGGTATTGATCCCGCTGTTTTGGATATTGTCATTTGTCGGCGCCACACAAGATATTGCCAGTGATGGTGTGTATGTGACTTCGCTTGATGCACGCAGCCAATCTTTATATTGCGGAATTCAAAGTCTGAGCTGGAACATCGGCCCGATTGTTGCTGCTGGCGGCTTGGTTTATTTGAGTGGACGTTTGCATACGGATGTGTTTCAGCATAGTAGTACCAGCTTTGGCCCAGCATGGATAGAGGCATGGCGGATTATTTTTCTACTGGTTGCTGGACTGACCTTATTGATGGCGGTGTGGCATTGGCGTGTGATGCCAGATGGTGAGCGCGCTAGTAATACACCTGATAGCGTTTCTGCGACGGTTGGCATTATCGTTGATTCATTTCGCAGCTTTTTTGAGAAACGCGATGTATGGCGCATGATTGCGTTTGCATTTTTATTTCGATTAAGTATTGGCTTCCTAGAGAAAATTGGCCCCTTCTTTATGGTTGATCCTACTAGCAAGGGTGGCCTCGGCTTGTCGAATGAATTACTTGGCATTATTTATGGTACCTATGGTCTTGCTGCTGTTTTATTGGGATCACTATTAGGTGGCTGGTTGGTTGCAAGACGAGGTTTGAAATCAACTTTATTCTGGCTTTGCTGTGCGGTGAATATTCCAAATGTGACTTTTCTGATCATGAGTATTTATCTGCCAGAGAATTTGTATTGGATAGGCGCTGGCGTGATTATTGAGAAGTTCTTTTTTGGCTTCGGCTCGGTTGGCTTTATGATTTATTTGATGCAAGAACTCGCACCGGGAAAATACACCACCACACATTATGCCTATGGCACTGGCTTGATGGGCTTGTGTGGTTTGCTGACGGGTGTATTAAGTGGACATTTACAAGAATATCTCGGCTACGTCAGTTACTTTGTGCTGGTGATGGTAGCAACGATTCCTTCTTTTATCGCTTGTTGGTATGCACCGTTCCATGTATCGGATCAGCGTACGCAATAGCTTATTCTCGTCATTTGTCTTTGCAATCTATTTTTGTGAGTTATCAGTAACCAGTGTTAGTAATTTGTTCTGGGGCTCATACGAAAATCAGCAAAGTCTGCAAATCTGTTTGTCGACTTTGCTTGGTTGCCGTTCGTGTTGTCAACTAGCGTGGAGCTTGCTACATCGCTAGTGCTCATATGGAATAAGCCAACTTTCGCTCCTACCCAACGTCCTGGTGATGCGTTAAATTCGGTATCGAAAGCGGTAAAATGCTCTCCTTGTTCGCTGTAATAAAACTGCGCCATGCCTGCTGAATTGAGTGCAATTTTTAAATGGATTTCGGCTCGCTTTATGATTTTTGAATGCACAAGTTTTTCCTGACAGCGTAGATTTAAGTTCGCACTCCTGCAGGTACGGTATTGCAGCAAAAAATGGTCTTGATGTTTTTCTAGTCCTATCCAAGCATAATGCAAACCGTACAAGACCAAGCCAGCACGATCACCATTGATGTTGGTATTGAGTTTAAGTTTTACGCTAGCGTTGAATGCCGGTGCGGGGAGTTTTTGTAAAAGGATGGCAGGGTAATCGATTAAGCTTGAAGTCGTCGATGTCGACGCAGCGAGTGCTTGCGGATAAAGACGTAGATGATTTTTATTTGCCGTGAGTGAATACCAATCGCTGTTCCAATTGGCATTCCATTGCCATTGCAAGCCTAGAGTCGGACTCGAAAAATCATCAGAGCTGGGTGGATTTGCCAAGCTAGTTAAGGGCGATTCCAATACCGGTTTTTCCCAAGTATCGACAGGTTCGCCGATGCCAGTTGTTGGGTGCATCTTTCCCATTACTGGCCAATCATCTTTCCATTGCATCGGTTGTAAATGCACAATGCGACCATACGCACGCTTATCTTGAAAATGATAAAACCAATCGCGGCCATCTTCTGCAGTGACCTTTGCACCTTGATGCGGTCCATTTGTTTTGCTATCACCTTGTGCTAACACGATTTTTTCTTCATAAGGGCCAAGGATATTCTTCGCACGAAACACGGATTGCCAGCCAAATTCGACGCCGCCGGCAGGTGCAAAAATGTAGTACCAAGCATTGCGTTTATATAATTTAGGGCCTTCTAAGGTTTTGTATCCAGGTAGTTGATTGCCATCGACGACAAGTGTGCCTTTGTCGTCCAAGAGCTTGCTGGCATCGGGAGCCATCGCTCGTAGCGTCAGTTGATTATTAAAGCCGGCACGACTTTTCGCCCAGGCGTGTAATAGCCACGCCTTTCCATCTTCATCCCATAACGGCGTCGGGTCGATTAAACCTTTGCCTGCAACCAAGAGATGCGGTGTACTCCATGGCCCAGTAAATTCTTTGGCGGTCATGACATAGATACCAAAATCAGGATCTGGATAAAAAATCCAAAATTTGCCATCATGAAAACGCAAGCTAGGTGCCCATACACCTTTGCCGTGTTGTGGTGTGCGGAAGTTTTCTGCGGGTATCAGATTTGGTAAGGCATGGCCGACGATGCGCCAATGAATCATATCCTCGGATTGCAATAGTGGTAGTCCAGGTGCGCTATTGAAGCTAGAGGCTGTCATGTAGTAGTGCTTGCCAACACGTATTACGTCGGGGTCGGAATAATCTGCGTGGATAATTGGATTGCGATAGCGACCATTGCCGAGATCTGGTTCCCACACCTGCTTGGAATCCGCTTGCTGGTGGTGTTGTGCATGCACTGGCTGGGCAAGCAAGAAGACGGACGACAATAAGCAGTAGAGTGCTTTATCAAAGCAGTTCATGACTTTCCTTTGTAGAGTTCTTTGGTGCAGTGAATGATGTCGCTGGTCGTACTAATGTAGCTAAGGTCTATCCAGCAAACGCAGTTTCCGCATAACCTTGTACACCGGGCTGAAGTAGAATCGTGGCACCCGCCCATGGATCATCTGGTGCCTGTCCTGCGGCGATCGAAGCGACCATCAAGGTATCAAGTTTGTCGCCGCCAAAGCAGCACATGGTGGGCTTTTTCATTGGTACGATGATTTGCCGATCCAGCTTTCCTTCGGGGGTGAAGCGTAAAACTAAGCCTGCATCATTCGCGCAAATCCAATAGCATCCATCGACATCCATCGCGGCGCCATCAGGCCGACCAGCCATCGTTTTCATGTCGACAAACACGCGTTGATTGTGGGGGACACCGTGATCGGTGTCGTAATCAAATGTCCAAATGAGTTGGCTATTCGGGTGCGAATCGGATAAGTACATGGTGCGACCGTCAGGCGACCAAGCCAGCCCATTTTGCACAAACAGGTTGGAGATGATGGGTGCTGAGATGCCATGTTCTTTGCTATAACGATAGAGATGACCAGCGGCGCGTGGTTCCGGCATGTCAATTAACATGGTGCCGCTCCAAAAGCGACCTTGACGATCACAGCGTCCATCGTTGAAGCGCATGCCGACTTCCGATGCGATGGGGGCAGCTAATTTTTTGGCTTGAACGTTACCATTACTTTCTAGATGTAGATGGAAGATACCACTCTCCATTCCGGCAATAAAACCAGCATTGCTGTGTGGTGTCAGACAGCCTATCATTTCTGCGGTTTGCCAGCGTGATACCGCACCGCTAGAGCCGTCTAAGCGCCAAATAGTTTTTGCAGTGATGTCAACCCAATACCAAGCCCCTTCTTTGGCGACCCAGATCGGGCTCTCACCCACACCGCAACGAATCGTCGTGTGCGGTGCTGTAACGCGGATGATATCTGGGGTTTGTGTGCTTACCATATTAGAGATCGCTAATTACTTTGTATTTTGGAACCAAGGTTTTCATCACACTCCACGCGACTAAATAGGCTAGTGCACAGATTGCAAACATCACGGTATAGCCAGTCTGCAATTGACCTTGATTGCCATAGTAGTCAAATAACCAGCCGCCGAGTTTGGTAATTAAGACGCCACCCAAGCCACCCGCCATACCACCAATACCAACCACCGATGCGACTGCTTTTTTCGGGAACATATCAGAAACCGTCGTAAAGATATTCGCCGACCAAGCTTGATGCGCCGACGCGCCGATGCCAATCAAAATCACCGGAACCCAGAAACTCAAGTAACCCAAAGGTTGTGCTAGCAAAACGACCAAAGGTAAAACCGCAATCATCAACATTGCCTTCATACGACCATCATAGGGCGCATCACCGCGATTAATAAAATAAGTTGGCAACCATCCACCGCCAATACTGCCAACCATGGTCATACTGTACAACACCGCCAGAGGAACGACGAACTCGGTGGTCTTCATACCGTATTGCGCTGCTAAGTATTTTGGTAACCAAAATAAGAAGAACCACCAAACGCCATCGGTCATAAATTTACCAAAAGCGAAGGCCCAAGTCTGACGATAGGCGAGCAATTGAAACCAAGAGAATTTCTTACCATCGTCACTTTGTTCAACGACGCCATCGGTAATTTGGTCATAATTGATATACGCTAGTTCTTCTGCAGATAAGCGCTTTTGTTGTTCTGGTTTATCATAAAAAAACATCCACGCACCGAGCCAAATAAAACCAACCGCGCCAACAATAATAAAGGTCGCTTGCCAACCCCAAGCAGCAGCGATCAGTGGTACGGCGATCGGTGCTAACACCGCGCCAATATTCGCGCCGGAGTTAAAAATACCAGTCGCAAAAGAGCGTTCTTTTTTAGGGAAGTATTCAGCGGTCGCTTTAATCGCCGCGGGGAAATTGCCGGCTTCACCTAAGGCCAAGACGGCGCGAGAAATCATAAAGCCGGCAATTGAAACCGGTACTGCGGCTAAGCCTAAGGCGGTGGCAATGCTGTTGATCGCCTCGCCAAAGAAGATCGCATACGCATGCATGATGGCACCGAGCGACCACACCGTAATCGCCAAGATAAACGCTTTTTTAGTACCAATCTTATCGATAAATCGACCGGCAAATAACATCGAGATCGCATACACAAATTGGAAAGCTGCGGTGATATTTGCGTAATCACTATTGGTCCAGCCAAATTCTTTGCTCAAATCCGGTGCCAGTAAACTCAATACCTGACGATCAAGATAATTGATGGTAGTTGCAAAGAACAATAGAGCGCAGATGGTCCATCGATATTTGCCTATGCCTGTAGCATGGACTTGTGCATGTGTTGACATATTTGTCTCCGGTTTTATTGTTTTTGGTACTGCTGTTAATCTGTATTTTGAATATTGAGGCGAGTGCAAGCCGCGCCGCCAAAACGTCGTTTTGGCGTGATTTGGCTACAATTTAGCGACAGGCGGCGCGGGTTGCACCCGCCCTACAATTTTCACCATCTTTCTCCCATGATTGAGAGAAGGACGTTTTGCATCAAGCTTTACTTCGCTGGCACAGTCAATTCACCATTGATCACACGTGGAATGGCAAACGGATTCGCGTCTTGCAAGCTGGTTGGCAACAGATCCGCAGGGAACTCTTGATAGCAGACGGGACGCAAGAAGCGATCAATCGCAGTAGCACCGACCGATGTTGAGCGGCTATCTGAGGTCGATGGGAAAGGACCTCCATGCACCATCGCATGACAAACTTCCACACCAGTTGGGAAGCCGTTAAACAAGATACGACCGGCTTTGCGTTCCAAGCTTGGCAGCAAGGATTTTGCAATCGTGTAATCAGTAGACGTAGCGTGTACGGTCGCTGTCAATTGACCTTCGATGTGTTCTGCGATTGCCTGCATTTCTGCCAAATCTTTGCAGCGAATCAAGAGCGAAGATGGGCCAAATACTTCATCGTGCAAGGCGCTATTGTTTAAGAAATCTTTGGCTACGCAGACTGCGAGATTCGCTTGTGCCGCGCAAGGTGTGCTTGCTGCTAGGCCTTGTGCGACAACTTCAACGCCAGCCACTTGATTCAAACGTTCTACGCCAGAACTGTAGGCTTGATGTATGCCTGGCGTCAGCATTGTCGCTGCAGGTTTGACTTGCAACGCTACTGTCGCAGCTTCGATAAAGCTTTGTAGTTCTGGGCTTTCGAGCGCAATCAGCATGCCAGGGTTGGTACAGAATTGTCCCGCACCCATGGTCAAAGAATCAGCAAAGCCTTGGGCGATCGCTGCGCCTTTGGTTTTTAAGGCATCTGGCAACAAGAAAACCGGATTGATGCTGCTCATCTCTGCATATACAGGAATCGGTTCTGCACGTGCCGCAGCGGTACGCACCAAGGCCATACCGCCTTGACGTGAACCGGTGAAACCAACGGCTTTAATCGCAGGGTGAGCAACCAAGCTTTGGCCAATTTGACGACCATCACCAATCAACATCGAGAACACACCTGCCAAGCCGCATTCATTCGCTGCTTGTTGTATCGCTTTACCGACTAATTCAGACGTACCAAGGTGCGCGCTATGGGCTTTGACCACAACTGGGCAACCCGCTGCTAAAGCTGATGCAGTATCACCACCCGCAACAGAAAACGCTAAAGGGAAATTACTTGCACCGAACACTGCCACTGGACCTAAACCGATTTTGCGCATACGCAAGTCAGGACGCGGTGGTACGCGTTCTGGCAGAGCGGAATCAAGGGTAGCAGACAGATACGCGCCATCACGTACGACTTTCGCAAATAGACGCAATTGATTCATGGTGCGACCACGTTCACCTTCTAAACGCGCAACTGGCAACCCTGTTTCTTGGTGTGCGCGGTCGATCAGGGTATTGCCTAATGCCAGAATGTTGTCAGCGATTTTTTCTAAAAAGCTGGCTCGTTTTTCTGGCGTGGTTTCACGATAGCTGTCGAATGTGGCTGCTGCCAATAGACAAGCTTGATCGACTTCATCCTTGGTTGCCAAACCAAATGCGGGTTCGAATTCGCTATTGGTGGCTGGGTTGATCGCCTTGATCGTCCCCGCGCTACCGAAAATGGTTTGCTGGCCTATGACCATGCTTCCAGTGATTTGCATGCATTACTCCTTCATTCTTAATCAGGACTTACGTAAAACAGACGCTGGCGTCGTTGTGTTCGCCTCGCCGTACAGCTGGTACTGTCTTCGGCTCCACGTCTAGCCAGCGCAATTTTGCGTAAGTCCCACTTAGATAAAATTTTAATTAGGCGAACATTTCATTTTAACTGGGCGCGTACGCCCAGTCTTGATGGAAATCGTCATCATTTGCGCCTATTTTTACCTTTGCTTTTATGCTTACTGTGGACCTTGAGCGCGAATTAACTTTAACAACATTTCATCTTCTTCTGCCGTCAAGTCAGTTAATGGCGCACGTACCGGTCCACCGCTATGACCAACTAGGCGCGCACCTGCTTTGACGATACTGACCGCATAACCTGCTTTGCGGTTGCGAATATCGAGGTAAGGTAAGAAGAATTCATCGATCAAACGATTGGTCGTTGCAAAGTCATCCGCAGCTGTTGCGTGATAAAAATCCATCGCCAATTTAGGTACGAAATTGAATACCGCAGAAGAGTACACTGGTGTGCCGATCGCTTTGTAAGCACCAGCAAAAATTTCCGCAGTTGGCAAACCACCGAGATAACTAAAGCGGTCACCCATGCGACGCCAGATCGATACCATGAGTTCGATATCGCCGACACCGTCTTTAAAACCAATTAAGTTCGGGCACATCGCCGCCAATTTTTCGAGTGAATCAGGCGTTAAGCGGCAGTTCGCACGGTTGTACACCACCACACCAATGCTCACAGAACGGCACACTTCGGCAACATGCGCGATCAAACCGTCTTGACTCGCTTCGGTCAGATAATGCGGCAACAACAACAAACCTTGCGCACCCAAACGTTGCGCATCCTGCGCTAAGGCAATCGCGGTGCGAGTAGGGCCACCAACGCCCGCCAAAATTGGCACTTTGCCACGGCAAGTATCGACCGCAGTACGAATCACATCGCTGTATTCACCCGGTGTCAAAGAAAAGAATTCACCCGTGCCACCAGCCGCAAACAAAGCACTTGCGCCATACGGCGCCAGCCATTCTAGACGCTCAGCATAAGTATCAGCACGGAAATCACCGTTTTCGTCGAAGTCGGTGATAGGGAAGGATAAAAGTCCAGATGAGAGGATTTTTTTGAGGTCTTGCGGGTGCATAGTGTCTCCAGTGATAAAGGCAGGAAATTGGGTGGAATTAGAGAAAATCATGTGATTGCGTTTAAGTGATACGTCATCGTACAACTTAAAATTGGAATTTGCAAAGGGTTTTTGGTTTTTTATTGTTGTTTGGGGTTTTGTTGGTTTTATTGAAATGTGCTTTTGGGGGGAGTGCGGGAATGGTCGACGAATGCTCTATCGTCACTCCTTCCCCCTCAAGGGGAAATTGGTGGAGTTTCGCAAAGCATGCTTTGCGCCACCAAGTTCTAAGCCGCTTGCAAGCGGCGCGGTGGGAGGTTGGGATGGGGATGGGTTATTTTCTGGAAGTTAAAATTTTTGTAGTGCGGCTGTTTATCGTTTTGTTGATAGTATTTATTTTTTTTAGTTGCAGAGCGGTCTGTAGGTCGGGGGTAGCCCGATAGGTTGGACTATAGTCCAACGAATTACTTTTCTTTGCTTCGCCAAAGAAAAAGTAAGCAAAAGAAAGGCGACCGTAGACTCGCCCTTCGGGTGCTTACGCTTCGCTTCAGCATAATTTGTGCATCCCAAAAAATGGGAAAGTGTTGAAACTCGCTACGCTCAGACAACAACACTTTCTTATCCATTTTCTGTGAGGCACAAATTACATCGTCTCAAACGGGGACAGGTCAAAAGCAAAGTCAAAAACAAAGTCAAAAACAAAGTCAAAAACAAAGTCAAAAACAATGCATCGCAACGGCTGTAAGGAAGATGAGCGGCGTCCAATTTTGTTTGTTTTGGTGTTGCCGTTGTTTTTGACTTTCATCCACTTCTGACACTGCCAATTGTGCAAGACAGAAAATGGATAAAGAAAGCTTCGTTGTTTGAGCGCAGCGAGTTTCGAAGCTTTCCCATTTTTGTCTTGCTCAATTGGGAACCCGAAGGGCAGTGGCAGCGTGGTCGCCTTCTTTTGCTTACTTTTCTTGGCGAAGCAAGAAAAGTGAGTGGCTGTCGGGCCACACCCGACCTGTGAACATTGAGAACTGATGCCGCTTGATAGAGTCACAGTCATAATGAATGTGACTTCAAGCTTCGAGGCAAGCAAAGCAACTCAACCACCACCCTCAATCACCTCCTGCGCCAACCTCAACCGCTCCCGACTATTACTCAAATGCGTCCGCATAGCCGCTCGCGCCGCCTCAGGATCTTTCCGCAAAATCGCATTAAAAATATCTTCATGCTCATGGTGCACGCGCACTAAGTAAGCGGATGGATCGTCTTGATTGATTTGAGCTGTGTTCAATCGCGCACGTGGAATTAAGGTGTGACCCAAGTGGCCAAGTAATTCGACGAAATAAGGATTACCAGTCGCTTGTGCAATCAACAAATGAAAGCGCACATCGGCATCAACCGAATGCGCGCCGGACTCTACTGTGGCGCGCATCTGCTGTAACACAGCCCGCATCTCTTCAACCTGTGCGTCAGTGCGACGCGATGCAGTATGCCAAGCTGCTTCGGTTTCTAAACTGATCCGAATTTCTAAAACGGCGAGCACGTCGCGTACCGTCACGATCGAAGAATTCTGCAAGCCTAGATGATGCGACGGTGCGAGTACAAAGGTGCCGATACCGTGTCGTGTTTCGACCAATCCCGCTGCCTTTAATTGCGAAATCGCTTCGCGCACAACAGTGCGGCTGACGCCATAGGCCTGCATGATTTCTGATTCGGTCGGCAATTTTTCACCCACTTTTAAATCATCGCTCTTGATACGCGTCGTCAAATGATCGACCACCGCGCTGGCAAGATTGCGTGGTTTGCTGCGGAGGGGAATAGGATTGATGGTGGAGGCATTCATAACGGTGTCGATTCTTTTTCGAAGGTGATCTGTGGTCTGCAGAGCGATCACGTGTAACGCGGTTGTTTCTCGTATGATAACCGATAAGTCCTTACTATTGAAATGGGCTTTGATGTTACAAAAGAGATAAAATCGAGATCAAGGAGTGGTGGTTGTACGATGACTAACACTCCCTCTCCCGCAAGCGGGAGAGGGTTGGGGTGAGGGTGGCTGACAAGCGAGAAAATATAACGACTACATGTGTTCTAAATACCGAACGCGACATTTAAAAAAGCATTTCGCTAACTTGAACCACCCTCATCCCAGCCTTCTCCCGCTTGCGGGAGAAGGTGTCTTTTAACCAAATCCGAATTTGTGTAGATATCTATGCTTTGCAGGGGGAAGGGAATCTACATTTTGAAGAAAAGCCTTGCTACCGAGCTCCTTCACTCCTCAACAACTCCTGCAAACGCGCAACCCCAACCGGCTCTTGCTCTTGCAAAGCAATCACCGCCCAACGCTTAGCATGTTGTTCCGCCACTGCTTGAATTTGCGCCAATTCATTCTGCGCACGTTCTTGCAATAAAGCAGAAGTTGGATGCGCTAGTGCCAAGCTATTGTTAATGACCCAAGCCCATGGTTCTATCCCTGCGCGTTGCAAATCTTTTTGTAGGCCAGCGGCCTCCAACACCGGCGTGGTTTCTGCCAGTGTCACGATAATGACTTTGGTTTGCTGTGGATCTTGTAGTTGCATCATCGGCGTATTGAAGCGCATGCCTGTGCTTTCCATTTGTCGCGCAATTTCGCGATGATAGGCCCCCGTCGCGTCAAGTAAGAGCAGAGTATGCCCAGTCGGCGCGGTATCCATCACGACGAATTTTTTACCTGCTTCACGGATCACGCGCGAGAACGCTTGGAACACGGCGATCTCTTCGGTACAAGGCGAGCGTAAATCTTCTTCCAGTAAAGCGCGCCCAGCGTCATCCAAATGTTTGCCTTTGCTCGCCATCACTTGCGCACGATATGCCTCTGTTGCGGCATGTGGATCGATGCGACTGACGCTCATGTTTTCAACCTCCCCACCTAGCGCTGCTAACACGTGGGCAGCGGGGTCCGAGGTGGTTAAATGCACTGCATGACCGCGCCGCGCTAATTCGACTGCGAGTGCCGCCGCCACCGTAGTTTTGCCAACGCCACCTTTGCCCATGGTCATAATCAAGCCATGGCCACCGGCAGCTAAATCATCAATTAGGCTCGATAAATCAGGGCAGGTTGGTGCTTCCGTAATCGGTTTGGAAGACGACACTGCAGACGATGGATTGAGCAAGGCACGTAGGGCCGACAAACCAACTAAATTGAAACCAAGCAAAGGAAGTTGATCACACGGTGCCTCCTTCAACACGGCAGGCATGGCATTCAAACTGCTTTGCTCGCGTTGCACAATCGCGGCAGCTAATTTGTCATGTACCGCTTCGGCTTCAGGCATCACACCGTTGATGACTAAGTATTGCTGTTGGAAGCCAATCGCAACCAGTTCTTCGTGAGTTCGCGCGGCTTCGCGCAAGGCAGCTGTTTGCGCACGAGCGACTAAGACCATGCGCGTGCGTTGCGGATCAGCCAAGGCTTCCACCGCAGCATGATATTGCTCGCGTTGTTTTTCTAAACCAGCCAAGGGACCTAAGCACGACGCATCGCCTTTTCCTTCTTCTAAAAAGTCAGACCATGCACCGGGCAATTGCAACATGCGTATGGTATGACCTGTCGGTGCGGTATCAAAAATGATGTGATCAAATTGGCCGATCACAGCTTGATTCGTGAGTAAGCCAGTGAATTCATCAAACGCCGCGATCTCGGTAGTGCAGGCACCGGATAATTGTTCCTCTATGCTATTGACAACCGCATCGGGTAATACACCACGTACCGGACTGACGATTTTATCGCGGTAGATTTGTGCTGCTGCTTGAGGATCAATTTCTAAGGCGGACAAATTCGGCACCGCACTCACGGCGATAATGTGATTACCTATCGTGATTCCAAAGACTTGTCCGACATTTGATGCCGGATCGGTACTAACCAACAGCACGCGCCGACCAATGTCCGCGAAATGAATTGCTGTCGCACAAGCTAGCGACGTTTTACCGACGCCACCTTTGCCGGTGAAAAATAAAAACTTAGGAGTTTGTTCAAGAAATTTCACGAGCATATCCAATCATCATAAATCGAATTGATACAACGAATTGATAAAGCGAAAATAGCAGCTAGCAAATTGGTCTTTAGCAAGTCTGACCTTCGCCGCAGCAGGGTTTAGAATTAGTGGTGCCGGCAGCAACAGGTAGGATACTCAAGCCCAACCATCGCGCCAATTCTGCGCGACGTGGATAGCGATTGGTCAACGCGATCTCGCCATTGAGCAGAATCAAGGGCAAGCCTTCTTGACCTGAGCGCTCTAAAAAACTTCTAACCACCGTATTTTCGGCAAATGCCAATGGTTGTTGTGCCAAATTAAATCGTTCGATCTGCGCGCCTTGCTTTTTTGCCCAATCCACATCGGCAGCAAAATTGACAAGTTGTTGATCTGCATCGACACCGCAAACACCGGTGTTGCAACACATGGCGGGATCAAAAATTTGTAGAGTCTTCATATGGTATTTCCGATATTTATGATGGGATGTCCCTATCAACTACACTACAGCACTTATTGCACGTAACGCATTGCGCTGGCGCATACTTGTTCGCTTTTATTTGCTTACGCCATGAGATTAGCGATCTTATCCATCTCTGCTTTTAAAGCCACTTTATCGTCTTGCAAGCTTGCGAGTGGTAAGGCGAAGAATGCTTCAATACGGGCTCGCAAAATACGATAGGCTTGCATAAAGCTAGCGTCAATTTCTGCATCGGTGCCGGTGGCATGCGCGGGGTCTTCGACGCCCCAGTGGGTGCGTAATACAGGACCCAAATAAGCAGGGCAAGTTTCGCCCGCCGCACTCGCGCAAACTGTGATCACGATGTCCGGTGTCGCTGGCAAGTTATCCCAGGATTTACTGAAATAGCCATCGGTCGCGATGCCTTCGCGCACCAATAAAGCGAGTGAACGTGGATGCACTTGGCCAGTTGGTTTGCTACCCGCACTCATCGCGCGCCAACCAGCAGGCGCTAGGTGATTAAAAGTCGCCTCGCCCAAAATAGAGCGGCAAGAATTACCTGTACAAAGAAATAAGACGTTCATGATGAGCTGACCTCAGATGATGGAGATGGGGAAGATGATGGATATAACCAGTTAAACAGCACAGTCGCAGATGCCGCGCCTAACAGCTGCATCACAATAAAACCGGGCACATCGTTAGGACGTATACCAGCAAAGGTATCGCTCATTGCACGTGCCAAAGTCACTGCTGGATTCGCAAATGAGGTTGAAGAAGTGAACCAATACGCTGCCGTGATATATGCCGCCACCGCAAATGGTGTAGTTGCCGGACGCGTGCGTGAGGTGCTGATGATGACGGCAATTAAACCAAAGCTCGCAATGAATTCACTCCACCATTGTGAGACACCGGTACGCGCATGCGTCGATGCAAAAAATAGCGGAAGATCAAACATGCTATGTGCTGCGGCGACACCAGCAAAGGCCCCCAGTATTTGTGCAACGACATAAGGAAAAATGTAGTGCCGTGGTAAATTTTTCTGCCACGCTTCAGACAGCGTCACCACAGGATTAAAATGCGCACCCGATAAATTTCCAAACATCAAAATCAGGGCAATCAAACCTGCGCCAGTTGCGAGTGCATTGGCGAGTAAAGCGATGGCAGCATTACCAGAAGAAAGCGTCTGCGCCATGATGCCAGAGCCAACGACGACTGCGAGTAAAAAAGCAGTGCCAAGGAACTCGGCAACGAGTTTTTTTGACATAGAATCAATAACAGTCATACTTGTGTTTCTCCGATTTTTCTCATCTCTTGGTGAATCGTATTTTTCTCAAGCATGTGTAATGGCAAGCTTACAAAAATATTGATACGCGCCATAATTTGACGGAATATTTTATGAAACAGTGCTCGTTTTTCTTCGTCACTACCGACCAATGCTGCAGGATCTTCAAAGCCCCAGTGTGCAGTTAAAGGATGGCCAGGCCAAATTGGACAGACCTCTCCCGCTGCGTTATCGCAGACGGTAATAATGAAGTCCATTTGAGGCGCATCTGGTCCGGCATATTCATCCCAACTCTTGCTGCGTAAATTATTCAAGGGGTAGTTCGTCTGCTGAATCTGCTCAATCGCAAATGGATTGACCACGCCACCTGGAAAGCTACCAGCTGAATATCCTTGGAAGCGACCATGCCCCATGGTCGTGATCAGGGCTTCCGCCATGATGCTTCGCGCTGAGTTTCCTGTGCATAAAAAGAGAACATTGAATGTTTTGTTAGTCATATTCGACTCGCTATAAGTGGGAGGATTGTTAGAAAATGACATGTGTTTTAATCCGCAGCATCACAAGTGAGCGCTGCAGTTGAGGTGCAAGGATTTCCACCACAGCAGCTCTCAGTTAAAAATCCTAGTAAGTCATTCATTACCGTAAAGTTGGCCGAATAAATAATAAAACGCCCATCTTGGCGCGCCATGATCAAACCTGCGTATGACAACTCTTTTAGGTGAAACGACAATGACGAAGAAGGGACCGCAAGTTGCTCAGCGATTTTGCTTGCCGCCAAGCCTTCAGGCCCGACGGCTACTAGCAAACGAAAAATCGCGAGACGCGATTCTTGTGCTAGTGCCGCTAGTGCGGTGATGGCAGATTTCGTTTCCATGACTTGCCTTTCTTTATAGAGCTGATTAAAACTAATCCGTGATCTTCCTAATTTCGATAATTCTATATTTATCGAAATATAGAAGCAAGTCTTTTTATTTTATATGTTTGGTTCGGTTGCTATGAAGGGGGGAGTGATACCTATGCTAGCCGAATTCCTGCTCGTTACACAGTTTTTATTCTACGAGTCAATCTAGTTACTTTCTGCAAGCAGCGATAATCTTAGTAAAGATGAGTTCGACGTCGGCCATAGGATTTGCTGCGACTGAGCGAGCCCAAATTTCTCCGTCGATTACACAGCTTGACAGCATGCCAGCGGGGAGTGCTGCGAGTAATTCGGTGGTGCTGATGTGACGAGGTCGGAAAACGTTAACAGCGGTTTGCGGCTTATTCCATAACTCAAGTTCGTCCGCCTCATCAATTTTTTGCGCAAATAAATCTGCTGCCTGCATCAGATGATTAAGTCGTTGAGCAAGTCCATTTTGTCCCCACGCTAATAGTGTGGCCAGCAAAGGAATCGCCGCAGCAGATCGTGAACCTTGTACACCAATGTTCGGTTTGGCTAAATAACTGCCGCCAAAACTGATTGCTTTATTTGCGCTCTCTAAATCACGAAACATGATCATGGCTGAATCCTTAGGTTGAAACAGCCACTTGTGGGCAGATACCGCAATTGAGTCTGCGTTTTCGATCCCATTTAAGCATTCTGCATATTCAGGGCTTAGGCGCAAAGGTCCTGCCCAAGCGGCATCAATATGTGTCCACGCCGCCGCGCCGCAGAGTGCTAAGGAATCGATTGCGCCTGTGGCAGTCGTACCCGCGTTCAGTACGAGACAGCTAGTTTTTAAATCAGGAAGTTGTGTAGTGTCTAAGCGACCTTGTGCATCTACTGCGATTTTTACCAACTTAATACCAAGCAGATGACAAGCTTTCTCTATGCTGAGGTGCGCTGCTTGCGACGTTACCACTTGCCGAATTCCAGCGACATCGCGTGCTGCCCAGATACCGGTTAAATTAGCGATGGTAGAACCCGAACAAAAGTGACCACCGCGCATGCCGAAGAAAGGCGCTAGCCAATCCAATACCAACTTCTCCGCTCGTGTCGCAAAAGGTGAGGTTGCTTCATGTAGTAAATTTTGGTTCAAGCTGGCATTCCAAAGCTGCATTGCCCAAGTGATCCACGGGGTTGGCGGATCCATGTGTGCCATTGAAGACGATGCGCCAAGCTGTGCGGCTGTACCGAGAACTTGCGGGGCAAGCAAATCGAGTACTTGACTTTCACCTAGCCCCAATTGAGGTAAGCTAATTGGTAGTTCACGCACATCAGTCTCGCTCGAAGTCATTAATGTTAATGCTTTCGTCAGACCATCTAAATCAAAAAAACTGGCGTCGGAAATATGATCGGAACTATGCATGTGAAATCCTAGAAAAATGGAACGCGTGGATGCGGCCTAGTAAGCAAAAATTTATGCGCTAGCTTCGTTCGTGAGCTGTAACTGAACGCTGAACTGAACACTTTAATTATCGTCGCAATTCTCTGATGCGTTACGCTAAGTTGCCAGCCTTAAATTGTCGTATATTTGTATTTTTTATTCGACATTGTTTGTAGCGGCAGTGTGCAGTGCTCAGTCCAAATTATTCAGTGTAGATGTGATGAACGGTGCTTTGGCCTCTGTATAAGCAGCCTTGTCGTCTGCGTATTGCAAAGCAAGGCTCAATTTCAATTGTTGGTAGGCAGAACGTTGTTGTAGATCTGATCGCAATAAGTCACGAAATTTGAGATGGTCGCACCAAATACGCGAGCCGATTTCTACGCCATGCAAGTGAATGCGCAAACTATCCTTGGGAGATTTGACAAAGTAGCGTCGTGTTGGGATTTCTTTTTCATATTTTGCGACGTAGAGAAAGCCGATGTTTTCTAGTGAAGTAATTTTCGATTCAATCTGGCTTAAAGAGTTGACCCCAAGAAGTACATCAATGACGGGCTTCGCACAAAGTCCAACAACTGCGGTGCTGCCTATATGCTCTATCTGCGTGTAGTTCTGAGAAAACACCGTGAACAGTTCTTGGCGAACTTGCTTGAACAGTTGCGGCCATTCGTCCGAATAAGGGCAGATAGTGAGCATTGATTTCATATGGTTTTTTATTGCATGCTCATTGCTTAGATATGTCGGTACTGCGATATTTTTTCAGCTACGGCGAAACTTGCGAGCGGCAACTTGCTAGTGTTTTTAAAGACAGCGCCGCCTCGTCTCTAATCCATTGCGAAAATGCTTGGACACTCGCTTTTTGCGCATCTTTTTCCCGATATAACAGCCAATGTGAATAGGGGTCACGAGTGCGCACAGTGAGCGGGCGTAGCAGTTTTTTCTCTAATAAATCTTCAATCACCAATACATCCAGTGCTAGGCAAATGCCGTGGTGTGATTTGGCCGTATCAATTGCTAAATGTTCGTGGCTATAGAAAGGACCTTTATTTGCGTGTGCGAGTAAGGCGGCTTGTTCGTTTTGATTCAGTGTATGAAATTCATTTGTGTTACTCAGCCAAGCCTGCCAGCGTTCGCCAATTTCGCCTGTGTCGCGATCCGGCGGGAGTGGTAATCGCAACAAAGTATGTTGGCGAAGTTGATTCAGATCTTTAGATCGAGTGAGCACAGATTTAATCTGTGTGTTCTCACTGACTTGTGTGTTGCGTAAAGTGGCTGGACTACAAACTGGAAATAAATACGTTTCTTCCCATAGTTTTTCTGCATGCAAACCAGTCTTTTTCGCGCCAGAAAAATCTTGATCGTAACCACCTTTGCCATAACGCAGTACCACGTCAACACTGGCATCATGCATTAAATCGTGGCTTTGATTTTCAGACGATAACCGCAAATCAATGTCAGGAAATTGTGCATGAAAGCGACTTAAACGAGGTACTAACCACTTCGCGGCGATCGACGGTGCAGCACTAACGACCAGCACTTGTTCGTTAGTATCAGTTGCACTCGCTTCTTGCATCGCTGTTTGCAACTGTGCAAATGCCGACGTCACTTGTGTCGAGAATTGCCGTCCTTTCGTCGTCAACTGCACCAAACGATTCGAACGCACAAATAAAGGCGCACCAAGATATTCCTCTAAAGCTGCCAGTTGATGGCTAATCGCCGCGGGTGTTACAGAAAGCTCCTGCGCCGCCAATTTAAAACTGCCAAGACGTGCAGCAGCCTCAAAAGCACGAATGGCGCCTAGGGGAGCGGATCGGATGTGGATAGCTTTTTTCATCGCTGCAGTTTAGCAGATTCGGTTTAGTAGATTCAGTTTAGCTGATTCAGCTAAGTGAAACTAATTTGAGCCACAAAAATCATCATTTGTCAGTCTAGGCAGCGACTCTTAAACTGCTTTCCATTCGATCGAATAAGCAATATTGAACTCAACATCATTTGGAGCAATGCATGATACTTCCTCATAGCGCATCTCAACCTCGCCGCTTCCTATTCTTATTGGCGAGCAGCAGAGCCAACGGCAATACCGAACAACTAGCACGCTACGCAGCGCAGTATTTGCCTGCGGAGTTTGAGCAAAAATGGATCAATCTACACGACTACAGCATGCCCGTTTTTCTCGATCAACGGCATCAAGGCGATGGCACCTATCCAGCACCACAAGGCAAAATGCGCGAACTACTCGACTCCACTTTAAACGCGACGGATTTGGTTCTCGTCACACCACTATACTGGTACAACATGCCTGCAGCGGCGAAACAATATTTAGACCACTGGTCAGGCTGGATGCGTATTCCCGCATTAGATTTCAAAGAAAAAATGCGCGGCCGTCGTCTGTGGAACATCACAGTCACCGCCGATGAAGATCAAAGTTATGCGCAAGCCTTGGTAGAAAGTTTACGCCTAAGCGCTGGATATATGGAGATGCCTTGGAATGGCAGTTTGATTGGCTATGGCAATCGACCTGGCGATGTGATGCAAGATCGGTCTGCGTTGGAGCGAGCTGAGAATTATTTTGTCGCTGCGTAGGGTGGGCACGGCTTTATTGTGCCCACGCGTTACGGTCGAAAAAGGAAAAATGTATTAAGTACACGGAGAAGCGTTGGTCGACTAAGCATTGAATCCGCGTGGGCAAGAAAGCGTGCCCATCCACGCCTTGCCGAGTTACGGTATTTGCAATTTGACAGAAATAAGTCGATCACCGCGCGTTGCAAGGAATTGCAGTTGATTGTTGGATATAAAACGCAAGCTACTTTGTGATAGCGGCGTGGAGGTTTTATTATCGTAAGCATCTTTAGCTAAAATAAAATCGAATGGTGGGCTTTCTTTTCCGTTGATAATTACTCGCCATTTTTTGTCTTTTGAGTTCAGTGCGGCATAGGCGAGCGTATTCCCATCATCGCTAAATTGTAGGTCCACAACTTGGTCGAACAATCTTCCTTTGGTGCCGCGGTAACTGACACAAAATTTGTCGCCGACTTGAGCGATAAAAGCAAGTCCTTCCTTGGTTGGATTAAATTGTAAGTCGCGCACGCTATTGAAATGGGTACCCTCGACACCATCAACGACCGTCATCCAAGAAGTTCCATTGAAGGCGCCATAGGCGAAATGTTGACTGTCGGCGCTAAATATTGGCTGCTGTAGTAGAAGCTCTTGGTAGGCCTTACCACTTTTCCCATCGAGTACAGTGTACACTTGTCCCTTGCGTAAGGAGGGATTATGCGTCGTCACGATAAATGCTATACGTTGGCTGTCAGGACTGAATATGGGAGCACTTAAACTCCAAGCATCAAAGAGCTGGCTGATTTTCTGATTGACCAATATAGTTTTTTTCTTGTGCTCAGTTTCAAAGGCGTAAGCTAAATGTTTGCTATCAGGGCTAAACGTTCGCCATTTTTCACCACCCATTAAAACGACATGTTCACGACCATTGTTGACCATGATGTACTGCGCTGGCTTGTTATGTTTTGGCCAGGCGAGATAAGTTAATTTTGAGCTGTCGGGGCTAAACTTGAGATTATCGTCTTCTATGAGATGATCAAAAGTCGGACCTTCCTTATTATCTAATATAACCAATTCGCGCCGGGGATTGGCAATTTGAGCAGAGTAGGCGATGTGTTTGCCGTCAGGGCTAAATAGAGGATTATGGACACGAGCATAGCTTTTTAGTTTTACCCCATTGAGAACGATGAAAGCAGGACCGTCTGTGTTGATACTAGATGTGGCGTAAACGTACGACTTACTATCAGCGCTAAAACGTAGGCCATATAGTTCACGAATCTGTTGATTGACCGCATCAGTGGCGCTCTCTCCGAATGCCTGATCTTCCTTGCCATCAATGATGACGGCAGTAGTGCTAATGTAGCCTACACGTTGACTATCTGGACTGAATTGTACTTCTGAAATTCGACGATATGGTTTTCCCACTTTGCCGTCTACCACGAGGTGATATTTTTCCCAACTTTCGCTTGGCCCCATTTCCGCGTCGTATCGACCTGTACCGACGACGTAGGCAATACGCTGCCCATCACCGCTAACGACAAAATTGCTGCTACGGTTTTTGATCATCTTGCCTAATACTTTTTCCGTTGTTTTGAAATCAGCAAACTGCGCGTTCGAGAAGTTGAAAGCTGATGCACAAATGTAAAGCGCGACAGCAATAAGTGATTTATGCATGGAAGTAAAAATAAAGTAAGGAAAGGCTTTTAAATTTAGTCCGAAGTAATAGGTATACATCTCACTGTATGAGAATAACAAGAAATATTTGCGAGTGAAGATTCATATGCAGTCCAATTCACCAGCTACAGTAGGCTGTGAAGTAATTTAATTCTTTACATCAAAATAATATCGTACTGCTCCTGATGAAACACATTCTCCACCTGCAGTGAAATTGGCTTACCAATGAAATCACCGAGCATTGCCAGATGTTGCGATTCTTCTTCCAAAAACATATCAACCACCACTTGCGATGCCATGATGCGGAATTCTCTTGGGTTGAATTGTTTGGCTTCGCGTAGCAGTTCGCGCAGGATTTCGTAGCAGATGGTGCGGGCGGTTTTGACTTGGCCTTTGCCGCTGCAAGCGGGGCAGGGTTCGCATAACACATGGGCTAGCGATTCGCGTGTGCGTTTGCGGGTGACTTCGACTAAGCCTAGTGCAGAGAAAGTAGAGACTGAAAGCTTGGTGCGGTCGCGTGATAGGGCTTTGTTGAGTTCTGCTAGCACGGCATCTTTGTGTTCCTGACTTTCCATGTCGATTAAGTCGAGGATGATGATACCGCCTAAGTTGCGCAGGCGCAGTTGACGGGCGATGGCGATGGCTGCTTCGAGATTGGTTTTGAAAATCGTATCGTCAAAATTGCGGCCTGCGACAAAGCTACCGGTGTTGACGTCGATGGTAGTCATCGCTTCGGTTTGATCGATGATCAGGTAGCCGCCCGATTTGAGATTGACGCGACGGCCGAGCGCGCGTTCAATTTCTTCTTCTACGCTGTAGAGATCAAATAGTGGACGCTCACCTGTGTAATGCTGGAGCTTGGGCAAAACCGACGGTGTGTAGGTGCGACCGAACTCTTGCAGCATTAAAAAGTTTTCGCGCGAATCAATTTGTATGCTGCTGGTTTCTTCGTTGACGAAATCGCGCAAAACCCGTTGTGCCAGATTCAGATCTTGGTGCAAGAGGCTGCACGGTGGTTTGGTTTTGGCGAGTTTGGTAATGGTAGACCAAGTGCGGCGCAGGTATTCGATGTCGGTACGCAGATCTTCTTCCGAAGCATCTTCCGCCATCGTGCGTACGATGAAACCGCCTTTTTCATCTTCTAACATTAAGCCTTGCACTTTGGTACGTAAGGCTTCGCGTTCTTCTTCGTTTTCGATCCTTTGTGAAATGCCGATATGCGAGTCTTGCGGCAAAAATACCAGCATACGACCCGCAATCGAAATTTGTGTGGAGAGGCGTGCGCCCTTGGTGCCGATTGGGTCTTTGACGACTTGCACGGTGATTGCCTGACCATCAAATAAGAGTTTTTCGATAGGCGTGAGTGGCACATTATTTGGATTACCTTCGTGACCTTGTGGACGCGCATCCCAGATATCGGCAACGTGTAAGAACGCAGCGCGTTCGAGTCCGATGTCGATAAAAGCCGATTGCATGCCGGGTAAAACGCGCACAACTTTGCCCAAATAAATATTCCCAACTAGGCCGCGTGATAGCGTGCGTTCGATGTGCAACTCTTGTACCGCTCCCTGAAAAATCAGGGCCACGCGGGTTTCTTGCGGCGTGACGTTGATTAATAGACTTTCGCTCATGGCTAGGTTTCCGTTAAATTTTGAATTTGAATTTTGTAAGCAGTGCTGCGCTTTTTTCTTGTTCTTTAGTGCTGCACTTTAGTGTGGATCTAGGCGCGCTAACAGGTCGGTGGTCTCGTATAAAGGAAGACCCATGATGCCTGAATAGCTGCCATTGATATGACTGATAAATCGTGCCGCCATACCTTGTATGCCATAGCCGCCCGCTTTGTCATACGGTTCTGCGCTATCGCAGTAGGCGGCAATTTGTGAGTCGCTTAATGGCGCGAATGTCACCTCGGATTTTTGCGTACATTGCAGAAGTTGGTGTTGGTATTTGATCGCGATACTAGTGAGCACTTGATGCGTATTTCCTGCCAATTTACTGAGCATGCTGATCGCTTCGTCACGATTGGCGGGTTTGCCTAAAATCTCTTGCGCGATCACTACTGTGGTATCAGCGGCTAAGACAGGGAGCGTGAATAAGCGTCTTGCGAGCACAGCATCCCAAGCCGCTTGTGCTTTTTCTTGGGTGACACGGGCGACATAGGCTTCTGGTAATTCACCTGGCAGTACGATCTCGGTTACCTCGGGTCCACGCGGTGGTGCATCGCGTAATAGTAAAACTTCAAAATCAATACCAACTTGACGCAGTAACTCGCGTCGACGTGGGCTTTTGGAGGCGAGATAAATTTTTCGGTGTTGCGACATAGCTAAAATCCTGAAGCAGGGCGCGGCCGCATTCTTTTTTATACCCGATGGTAAGGGTGGTTTTGCGTAATCGACCAAGCGCGATAGAGTTGTTCTGCTAATAATACACGCACCATGCCAAGCAGAAAAGGAAAACAAAGGATGTTTGTTACCATTCCAATTGTTCAATAAAGCTCGTTAACTCAGAAGTAATGCGTTGGCGGTCAAGTGGATTTTTAAAGACAAAGAAATGTCCACCTTGTTCAAAGCTAATAAGTCGATTGGGAATATTTAGATCGCTTAATTTGCGCGCAAAATCCTGTGCATCTTGGTAAGGGCACATTTCATCGTCTTTGCTATGGAATAGGATTTGTGGCGGGCTATGACGATTGATCATGCGCAGCGGTGATAGTTGATTAGTGTCGCGCAAGGGACCAACGACGCTGTTATACCAGCTATCTTTCGAGGGATCAAAACCGCCAGAAATATAAGCTGCGGCCTTGACTTTGGTGTGATTCAGTACTGCCATTTGCGATGCTAATGCGCCACCGCTAGAGAAACCACCGACCATCAATTGATCGGATTGAATGTGAAGTTCTTCACTATGCGCAATGATCCAATCGATAGCGCGTTCTGCATCGGCCAAAGCGTTGAGTGGTGTTCCGTCAAATCGTTGCGAAGTGCGATATTCGACTTGTACTACGACGAAGCCGAGATTTTGTAAGGCGCGGCATACGACGGGGCAGTAACTCCAATGTCCCGTGCTCCATGAACCACCATGAAACCACACGAATACGGGTGCCCGTTTGGCCTTGTCTTTTGCAGGGAAAACATGGAGTTGTAGATCGACATCTTCTACGATTTGATAGGTGTAGGCGACGTGGTCTTTCGGCGCTTGTAATTCTTGTTCATACGCTGCGCGAAATTTTGCAATTTGTGCGGGATCGACGCCGTTACTTTCTGCAACAAAAATTTGCGGCAAGATGTTTTTGGCACCATTGTCGTCTATGTGTTCAGCTAGCATTCTATTCATGAAAAATGCTTTCACTTTGCGGTTGTTGCTCGCCGCTTCGAGTGCATTAAAGTTTGCGCGTAACCAGCGATTGTCGCCGCGCGATAGCGCTGGATCTTGTTTCACTCTTTGCTCTGCAGCATCGTGCATCCATGCTTGAATTAATCGTTGAAAATTGTCTTGCTCGATATTTGTTTCATCATCAAATTGAATAGACTTGATAGCGTCACGTTTAGCCTGCCAATCGATAGCGACAGGCTGTCCCGTTTCACGTTGATGAAAATAGGGATAATTGATTAAACCAGCAGCCCATTGCCACTGAATATTTTGCATTGCGGTTGCGCGCTCACTACCTGTTAACGTGGTGGAAATGAGGGCTTCTTGTTGTTGCTTGCGTTCAGTCCATAAGGCGTTGAACTGCGCGGGT
Source organism: Affinundibacterium baiyunense (assembly GCF_018139645.1). GTDB lineage: Bacteria > Pseudomonadota > Gammaproteobacteria > Burkholderiales > Burkholderiaceae_D > Undibacterium > Undibacterium baiyunense. Next base: position 328,960 of record NZ_JAGSPM010000003.1, on the reverse strand, counting down.
TTTTCATGCACAAGCCGTATCATTTCTCGCATGCTGAGATCAAGTTTTTCCTTGATCGGTGCTTCTTGCGCGGACATTGCAGAAGAAGACAAGGAAAGCAAAGCGAGCCAAATACTCGCCAACGAAATCACAGAACGAAACAGGCGCATAGTAAATATCCTCGATCGAAAATCGTCAAAAGAAATCGAGCGTGGTAAGGGAGTTGGTTAGACCCGATGATAAGGATGATTCTGTGTAATCGACCAAGCGCGATAGAGTTGTTCTGCTAATAATACACGTACCATGCCATGCGGCAAAGTTAAACTCGAGATGCGGATCAAACCATCCGCCTTTGCTTTGAACTCGGCATCTAAACCATCCGCGCCGCCAATTACAAACACCACATCACGCCCATCTTGCTGCCAATCGGTTAATTGTTTGGCGAGACCGACTGAGGTTAAATCTTTGCCACGTTCATCGAGTGCAATGATGCGCGCATTTTTCGGGATGACCGCTTCGATCTTTTCTTTTTCGAGTGCCATCACTGTTTCGGCAGTTTTACTGCCGGAGCGCTCAATTGGTTTGATCTCTTTGAGGTGAATGCGTGCTTCGGGCGGCATACGTTTGGCGTATTCCTGAAAGCCAGTTTCTATCCATGATGGCATTTTGTGACCAACGGCGGCGATGATGAGTTGCATGATGCTTATTATGAAGTGTTGCTGTGTTGAAGGAGGCGGTGCGGAATCAAACCAATTGTACGTGGGCGGCAGAGATGTATTCGCGCCTGCCACCCAACCGGTCATGTTTAGCGTTTCTTCATGATTGATCCTAATACGCCACGAATAATCTCGCGCCCGACTTGTGAACCTATCGTGCGTACGGCGGATTTGACCATGGTTTCGGCCACATTGTCTTTGCGTCGTATGCCAGAACCACCGAATAAATTACCGAACATGCCGCCTAATGCGCCTGCAATTCCACCACCATCGGATTCTTGTGCTGGTTGTTGAGAATTTGATTGTTGTGGCGCGTGCTGCGTGTTGCCTGAAGAGCGCCCCCAATCTTGATTTTCATTGCTTGTTGTGGGAGCAGGCTGACTATTGCTTGCGTTACTTTGCGCGACGCGACCTTTGATTTTTTCATAGGCAGATTCGCGATCAATCGCTTTTTCATAGACTCCTGCGACGATAGAGTTCGCAATGATAGTTTGTCTTTGCTCGGCTGTGATCGCACCGATTTGTGAAGCGGGCGGAACGATAAAACCGCGTTGCACCATATTCGGACGACCTTTCTCATCCAAGAAAGAAATCAATGCTTCACCCACACCGAGCTCGCTAATCACGGCTGCCGTGTCGAGGTCAGGATTGGGACGGAAGGTTTCTGCTGCCGCTTGTACTGCCTTTTGGTCACGTGGTGTATAAGCACGTAGCGCATGTTGTACGCGATTGCCGAGTTGACCGAGCACCGTATCCGGAATATCAAGCGGGTTTTGCGTGACGAAATACACGCCAACGCCTTTAGAACGAATTAAGCGCACAACTTGCTCGATTTTTTGTAGTAAAACTTTGGGTGCTTCATCAAATAAGAGATGCGCTTCGTCGAAGAAAAATACCATCTTCGGTTGCGCTACGTCACCGACTTCCGGCAGGTTTTCGTACAATTCAGAAAGCATCCACAGCAAGAATGTTGAGTACAAGCGCGGCGCTTGCAAGAGTTGATCTGCTGCCAGAATATTGATGAAACCTTTGCCACTTGTATCGGTTTGCATCATGTCGTCAAGATTGAGCATGGGCTCGCCGAAAAATTCTTCACCACCTTGTTCTGCGATTGCTAGCAAAGCACGTTGAATCGCACCAATACTGGCGGCAGAGATATTGCCGTATTCGGTTTGAAATTCAGAAGCGTTATCACCCAAGTATTGCAACATCGCGCGTAAATCTTTGATGTCCAATAATAGCAAGCCATTGTCATCGGCGATTTTGAATGCGAGTTGCAGAACGCCTTCTTGGGTTTCGTTTAAGTTCAACATTCGACCTAATAGCAAAGGTCCTAGATCAGAAATCGTTGCGCGTACCGGATGGCCTTGTTTGCCAAAAACGTCCCAAAAAGTAACTGGGCAAGCTTGCCAGGTTGGCGCCTCGATACCCAACATCTCTATACGTTGTTGCATCTTCGGACTTAGTTGTCCCGCTTGCGCCATGCCAGATAAGTCACCTTTGACATCGGCCATAAATACCGGCACGCCGATATCCGAAAACGATTGCGCCAACACTTGCAAGGTCACGGTTTTTCCGGTGCCGGTGGCGCCCGTAATACAGCCATGACGATTTGCCCAATCAGACAGCAAATGAAGATCAAAAATTTGATTTTTCGCAATGGATTTGGCGACTAAGAGTGGTTTTGACATGATTTGCCTGGGTTGAAGATCAATAAAAAGAGATAATTGTTCAAATCTAGTTCGAAAACTTAGGTGATCCACACTATCCTAAGCAGATCACAGCGGTTTTGCCTAAGTGCTCTATGTTAGAATAGCGGTCTTCATTATAAAACCAATCCTTTGCAAAGTTTCCGGCGCGACATCTAAATTGGTCAGCGCAAGGCGAAAATTACCGCAAATCTTCACAGATCATTGCAAAGCATTGTCAATTTTAGAAAGAATAATCATGGCAGGACATAGTAAATGGGCCAACATCAAGCATAAAAAAGCAGCGACCGACGCAAAGCGCGGCAAGATCTGGACACGCTTGATTAAAGAAATTACGGTTGCAGCGCGTATGGGCGGCGAAGACATTGCTTCTAACCCACGATTGCGTTTGGCAGTGGATAAAGCTGCTGATGCAAATATGCCCAAGGAAAACGTCACGCGCGCGATTCAACGCGGAGCGGGAACTTTGGAAGGTGCCAATTACGAAGAAGTTCGCTATGAAGGTTATGGTATCGGTGGCGCAGCGATAATTGTTGATTGTATGACCGATAATCGTGTGCGTACGGTAGCGGAAGTGCGCCATGCATTTAATAAGCATGGCGGCAATATGGGCACCGAAGGTTCGGTAGCATTCCTGTTCACGCATTGTGGTCAAATGTTCTTTGCACCCGGCACAAACGAAGATGCCTTGATGGAAGCAGCATTGGAAGCCGGTGCGGACGATGTGATCACGGATGATGAAGGTGGTATTGAAGTCACTTGCCCACCACATGATTTGTCAGCACTGAAAGATGCCTTAGAAAAAGCAGGCTTCAAATCAGAAGTCGCAGAAGTCGTGATGAAGCCGCAAACTGAAACCGTGTTCACAGGCGAAGATGCGATCAAGATGCAGAAAATTATTGATGCATTAGAAAATCTCGATGATGTGCAGGAAGTATTTACCAATGCGATCATCGAAGAATAAGATGTTTATAAATTAAATTGCAGGGCGCTTCGCGTTGTTGCGCATCCTCGCAATACCGATGTATTGCTCTGGTGCGCGCCTAGCGCAGCATCCCTGAAATTGAATTTCTGAAGCATCTTAAGTTCGCGTTTTGATATAGCGAAAAAGTCGCAATTCGTAGCAAACATCAATTCAACTCAACTATTCAGAGTAAAAAATGAAAATTCTCGTAGTCGGCTCCGGTGGTCGTGAACATGCGTTGGCATGGAAATTAGCGCAATCTGAACGTGCGCAAACGATTTTTGTTGCGCCAGGAAATGGCGGTACAGAATTGAATAAAAACCTGAAGAACGTGAATATCACCGATCCGCATGCTTTAGCGGAGTTCGCGATTCAAGAGCATATTGGCCTCACCGTAGTGGGGCCAGAAGTGCCACTCGCGGCGGGTATCGTGAATATTTTCCGTGAAAAAGGTCTGAAAATTTTTGGACCAACGAAAGAAGCAGCGCAACTCGAAAGCTCCAAAGATTTCGCCAAAGCCTTTATGCACCGCCACCATATTCCCACTGCGGAATACCAAACCTTCTCCGACTTACAAGCTGCACACGACTATCTGAACCAAAAAGGTGCGCCTATCGTCATTAAGGCGGATGGCTTGGCGGCAGGTAAGGGCGTCGTGGTAGCGATGACTGTCGATGAAGCACATGCTGCGGTCGATATGATGTTATCGGATAACAAGCTTGGCGATGCAGGTGCGCGCGTCGTCATAGAAGAGTTTTTGGCTGGCGAAGAAGCGAGTTTTATCGTGATGGTGGATGGTAAAAATGTTTTGCCATTAGCGACTAGCCAAGATCACAAGCGCTTACTCGATCATGACCAAGGCCCGAACACGGGTGGTATGGGCGCGTATTCCCCAGCACCGATCGTGACACCACAATTGCATGCGCGCGTAATGCGCGAAATCATTCAACCAACCGTACAAGGCATGGCGAAAGATGGCATCGTGTTCACTGGCTTTTTGTATGCCGGTTTGATGATAGATGAAGCAGGCAATCCTAAGACTTTAGAATTTAATTGCCGCATGGGCGATCCAGAAACGCAACCTATTATGTCGCGCCTCAAAACAGATTTCATCAGCGTGATGGAACATGCAGTTAACGGCACACTCGATACGGTTGAACTCGAATGGGATAGACGCACCGCGATGGGTGTGGTGATGGCAGCAGCGGGATATCCTGATGCCCCAGAAAAAGGTGCGGATATTACTGGCATTCCCGCAGAAACTACTGATTGCATCACTTTCCATGCTGGTACCGCATTAGCAGGCGGTAAGTTGAGTGTGACTGGTGGCCGTGTGTTATGCGTGGTCGGTCTTGGCGATACGGTCAAAACTGCGCAAAAACATGCTTATGATGTAGTTGAAAAGATTCAATTCAAAGGCGCGCAATACCGTAAAGATATTGGCTGGCGTGCGTTGAATCGTAAGCATTGATCACAAACATTAAGAACTGAAAACCACTCAACACAGAGACACAAAGGTACAGAGGAGTGGCAAGAGAAAAAGCAATTAAGGACACTCGCTTTTGCCTTTCCTCCTAATCTCTGTGCCTCTGTGTTGAGAGGTTTAAAAAAATTCATTTATCATGACCGACGCCAATTCCGTTAAAGACTATTTACTCGGCCTACAAGCTTCCATCGTTGCTGCGATGGAAGAAGTTGATGGCTGCCGCTTTATCACTGATAGCTGGGAGCGTCCAGAAGGTGGCGGTGGTATTTCGCGTGTGATTGAAGAAGGCAATGTATTTGAACGTGGTGGTGTGAATTTTTCGCATGTGATGGGTAAAAATCTGCCACCATCTGCCGCCGCAAGTCGTCCAGAATTAGCAGGCCGCCGCTGGGAAGCAATGGGCGTCTCCTTGGTGCTGCATCCACGCAACCCTTATGCGCCGACGGTTCACATGAATGTGCGTTTCTTCACCACGTATGCCGAGGGACAAGATCCGGTATGGTGGTTTGGCGGCGGGATGGATTTGACGCCGTATTATGGTTTTGAAGAAGATGCCAAGCATTTTCATCAAACTTGCAAAGATGCCTTGACCCCATTCGGTGCAGATTTGCATCGGCGCTTTAAGAAATGGTGTGATGAATATTTTTATCTCAAGCATCGCAAAGAAGCGCGTGGCGTAGGGGGTATTTTCTTTGATGATTTTAATGAACAATCATTCGAACAAAGCTTTGCGATGACCAAGAGCGTAGGTGATGGCTTTTTGAAAGCCTATCGCCCGATTCTCGAACGTCGCAAAGACCTTGCTTACGGCGAAACTGAACGCGATTTTCAAGCCTATCGTCGTGGCCGTTATGTGGAATTTAATTTGGTATTTGATCGCGGCACGCTATTTGGTCTGCAATCAGGCGGTCGTACTGAATCGATCTTGATGTCGATGCCTCCGATCGTGAAATGGCGCTACGATTGGAAGCCTGAAGCGGGTAGTGCAGAAGCCAAATTGGCGACTGATTTCTTGGTACATAAGGAATGGGTGTAAAATCCGCTCCTTCCGAATCTGCCGCAGCAACAAGGATCCAGCGCTCGGTGCTGGTCTTTGGCGGTAGTTTTGATCCAGTTCATAATGGACATGTCGCACTGGTGCAGCATTTTACAAAGCTGCTTAAAGTCGATGAAGTGCGCTTAGTACCTGCGGGCCAACCTTGGCAAAAAGCGGGTTTAAAAGCGAGCGCCGAACAAAGAATTAAGATGTTGGAATTGGCATTTGATGGGCAATTATCCGTGCCATACAGCATCGACCAACAAGAGGTAGAACGTGCAGCGACGCAGATTCCTAGCTACACGGTGGATACCTTAACTAATATGCGATCTCAATGGGGTAATGCTCAGTTAAATGAGGAGATCGCGCTTATTTTGCTAATTGGTGCCGACCAATTTCACAATTTCGCAACGTGGAAAAACTGGCAGCAAATTTTTAAATTAGCACATATCGTCGTTGCCGCAAGACCAGGCTACAGCTTGCAACTCGACACATTACCCAGCGAATTTGCCGCGCTCTGGCAGCAAGCAAATGGCGCTATTGAAGATCTAAAGCAATGCTCTTTTGGTAAAACTTGGCTAGAAACTGATCTGGCTTGGGATATTTCTGCAACACGAATTCGCGACGAATTGCAGCAACAAGGGCAAACCAAGGAAACCACCTCGCTTATTCCACGCAAGGTGTTAGACTATCTTCAAGTGCATCACATTTACAATTAGCGCAAAACGATTAAGCTGAATAAATGCAGTATCTACCTAGTAGTGCTAGTGGTGACCCAGCAATCAGGATGAAAAGAAATTAAGATAGATAGGACATTATGGATATCAAAAAACTGCAAACATTGGTCTTCGACGCATTAGAAGACGTTAAAGGTCAAGACATACAAATCTTCGACACCACCGAAATTACCAGCTTGTTCGACCGCGTTTGCGTGGTATCAGGTACTTCTAATCGTCAAACTAAAGCACTCGCTGCTTCAGTACGCGACAAGGTCAAAGAGAACGGCGGAGACATCGTTGGTATGGAAGGTGAAGCGACTGGTGAATGGGTGCTGGTTGATTTGGGCGATATGGTCGTTCACATTATGCAACCTGCGATTCGTGCTTATTACCGCTTGGAAGAAATTTGGGGCGGCAAAGAAGTCAAAATGGGCGCAGCAAAACGTGCCCCACGCGCATCAAAAATGACCGCTGGTCCTTTGGATGAAGAAAAACCAAAACGCTCACGTTCTAAAGCAGCACCAGTTGAAGTAACGCCCGACATGATGGCGATTCAAACGACTGTAGAAGACGAAAAGCCAAAACGCAAACCACGCGTGAGTAAAGTGGCTGCTGAGTTGGCGGGCGAGAAGCCAGCTCGTAAACCTCGTGCAGCAACTGCGACGCCGAAGATTCCTTCTGGCGGTCGTGTAAAAGTCGCAGCGACGAAGACAGCAACTGCATCATCGAAAGAAGCGGCAGCGAAGAAAGCAACGACGCGTCGTAAGACAGCAGAGTAATTCTTCGGCAAAATTGTGGTGAGATCGAAGTCGATTTTGCGATAAATTTTGCAGTAGATTTAGGCAAAAAAAAAGGAGAAAGTCTTTTGGGACTTTCTCCTTTTTTTTTTGTCAGAATTTGAGTCAAGTAAATCCTGCCGCTAAATACACCCTCTCCCTCAAGCGGGAGAGGGTTGGGTTGAGGGCGGACCAGCATCTGAGTGCTATGAGAGAAAATATAAAGCAGCTAAATGACAGAATCGGCGCTACAAGATTGTTAAGGCCGTGGGTTCAAATTAAGCTCAGCAAAAAGTCATTTCAGATTACGATGTAGCACGATTAACTAGACAGTAATTGATTAATTAGTCAAAATTGCATTATCAAGGCTTTGCGCCAACATTCCCATAGACTGGTTTGGAGCGCGGCAAGAATTAGCATCGCCATAATTTGAGAGATCACAATGCATTTCCATCACTTTATCGCCACGACTTTGCTAGCTATCAGTCTGGCATTCACATCGACGACCCAAGCACAAGTCACAGTCAAACCATTAATCATCGGCGAATCTTTAGAACTCGCATCTAAAACCATGCAAGAAACCAGACGCATCAATGTGGTTTTGCCGGATGATTACAAGTTAAATCCGAGCAAATCCTATCCTGTGATTTACATGCCCGACGGTGGGCTCGCGGAAGATTTCTTGCACATCGCTGGCCTCATGCAAGTCTCTATCGCAAATGGAAGCATGCGCCCATTTATCTTAGTCGGCATAGAAAATACCGTGCGACGGCGCGATTTGACCGGGTCTAGCGAAAGCGATTTAGATAAAAAAGCGATACCGAATTTGGGTGGAGCGGAGATGTATCGTCGCTTCTTGATTAAAGAGCTCATTCCTGAAATCGAACAACGCTATCGCACCACGCAAGAGCGCGCCTTGGTTGGTGAATCATTAGCTGGATTATTTACGATTGAGACTTTATTTCACACTCCCGACGTATTTCAAACTTTTATCGCGATTGATCCTAGTTTGTGGTGGAATGATGAAAAGCTGATTGCAGACTTTGCGAAGAAGTTGCAATCGCAGCCAAGATTGGCGAAGAACTTATTTTTTGCTAGCAGTGGTCAAGTCGGGATGGCGTCCGCAATTCAACGATTTGCGCAGATGCTGACCACGAGTAAGCCAGAAGGTTTGGTTTGGACTTATGAACATTTCGCCAAAGAAACCCACGCAACGATTTATCATCCAGCGGCTTTAGTCGCGTTTCGGACAGTATTTAAGCCTGAGCCTGAAACGAAATAAGCATAAGTTGTATTAGTTCTGGCGTACCCACGCCATAGGAATATCGGCTTCGAGTTCGCCATCGAGCCGACGCACACGTTGTTGAAAGTGCCCTTCGATGTGAAAGCCTAGGCTCTGGTAAAACTCCTGCGCTTTGAGATTCGATTCACGGACGAAAAGCTCGACTCGTAGGATGTGTGAATGTTTGGTTTTTACTTCGTCGAGTAAAGCGCTAAAGATCGCGCGCCCAACACCGCATCCTTGAAAATCGGGATGGACTGCAATCGTCAGATCCGATAACACATGGGCGAATAGCGCGGGTACTGGGCGATACGCATGAATCTCACCGACGATTTGCTCACCTGATTTTGCAAGGTAGCTGATGCCGCGAGCCAGCGCGTTTTCTAAGTTATGGTGTATGTAATCGTCGGTGATTTCTTCTTCGGTACGGGCGATTCCGCCACCTTGTCTTGCCACGTTTTGGTAGAGTGCTTTAATGCCAGCAAAATCTTGTTTGCTGGCTGGCGTGACGATATACGTTTTGGAATCGCTCATCTCGAACTTTCTATTTGCTGATCGCTAAAGTGCGTTGTTTTAGCCAATTTAAAGCATCGCCTTGTACGCGAGGGGATAGGAGCTGTAGCACTTCTTGATGATAGGCATTTAACCAATCGATTTCTTCTTGCTGCATTAAATCGAGGTCAATGCAGCGCGTATCAATCGGGCATAAGGTTAAGCTTTCAAACTTCAAGTAGTCACCGAATTCTGTTGTTTGTGCTGGCACGCACAATAAGAGATTTTCGATCCGTACGCCCCATTTTCCTGGGCGATAAATGCCAGGCTCATTTGACGTGATCATGCCGATTTCCATCACCATATCGCTATTCGGAATAGCTCCAGAAATTGATTGCGGGCCTTCATGCACGTTGAGGAAGTAACCGACGCCGTGACCAGTACCATGACCATAATTAATTCCCTCTGCCCACATCGGTGCGCGTGCGACGGTGTCGAGCACGGTGGAATAAGTACCGTACGGGAATTGCATACGCGAGAGCGCGATCATGCCTTTTAATACCAGCGTGAAGTCGCGCTTTTGTTCTGCTGACACCGTGCCAACTGGAACCACGCGCGTGATGTCGGTGGTGCCGTTTAGATACTGGCCACCCGAATCAATTAATAGCAAACCATTACCTTCGATCACCGCATGCGAATTCGCTGTTGCGCGGTAGTGCGGCATCGCGCCATTACCGTTAAAGCCTGCGATGGTGCCAAAACTTGGTGAAACGAAGTGTGGCTGACGTGCGCGTGCTGCGCAGATTTGCTCATCAATCGTGATTTCTGTAATGCGCTGCTTACCCAGCGTCTGTTCGAACCAAGCAAAAAATTCACATAATGCAGCACCATCTTGTTCCATCGCTTCGCGAACGAATTGCGCTTCCGCCGGATGTTTGCGTGATTTGTTGTAGACCGATGGATTGAGTGCTTCGACGACCTTGACGTGTTTTGGAATCGCTTGTTGAAAACCATAAGTAATACGACGCGGATCGATCAATAGCGTTGAGCTAGCATTCAGATTTCGCAAGGCACTTGCCGCGTTTTCATAGGGCTGACAGACAACGCCGTCTTGCGCTAAGTTGTCAGCGATTTGTTGCGAGACTTTGTTTAAAGGTGTGAACAAGGTCGCGCTATCTAAGCCAATTAAGGCATGCGAGACAAACACAGGATTGTAGTTAACGTCAGCACCACGCAAATTGAAAATCCACGCAATGTCATCCACTGTCGAGACAAAATGCCAGTTCGCCCCCTTAGCTTGCATTTGCGCCCGAATTGTAGCGAGTTTGTCAGCGCGGCTGACGACCGCAAATGGTGCTAAGTGCTCATAGATCGCTGCATCTGGTAGAGCGGGGCGGTCATGCCAGACTTCATTTAAAAGATCGAGTTGCGTGTTGATCTTAATCTGTTTTGCCTCTAAGGCGGTTTGTAATGATCGAGCACTTGCTAGTCCCAACACATTGCCGTCAACCGCGAGTGTTTGCCCAGCTTGCAAATGCTGTGCAAGCCAATCGATATGCGCAGTCGCTGCAGCTGATTGAATCTTCATCATCTGGATACCAGAGCCCGCTAACTCAATTTCTGCTTGTGACCAGTAGCGGCTATCAACCCATAAACCAGCAAAATCTTGCGTTACGATGAGAGTCGCAACTGAACCTGTAAAACCAGAAAAAATTTCGCGAGCTTGCCAGCGTGCTGGTAAATATTCGGATAAATGTGGGTCGGCGGATGGAATCAAGCATGCATCAACGTCGAATTTGGCCATTGCTGCGCGGAGTTCGCTCAGGCGTTCTGGGATAGAGATACTCATAATTATTCCAATTGAAAAAGACAAACACAAACAAAGACACGGGCACAAACACGAGCGCCGATCAAACTGGGATATATGCGGCTAATCGATTGCTAGCGCAGAAAACGGCGCATGACATGCGGCATTGGTTCATTGGGATTGGCGTGCGCATATTCGAGTTCGGGAGCTAACTCAAATTCGTAAGCGGTATATAAATCAACCAGCCGCGGTTGGTCGGTACGTACACCTAAACGCAATTCTTCTACGCCAGAGGTTTGTGCTTGATGAATGACCGCTTCGAGCAAATGTTGAGAGAGTGCTTCACCCCGGAAGGCTGGGAGTATGCCCATACGGCGCATTTCCCAAGTATTAGTTTCACCATCGACGGGTAACCAACGCACAGAACCTGCTGGTTCTTCATCCACTAATAAAATAAAGCCGCCACCTAAGCTGAGTTCTTCAGCGACTCTTTCGCTGCTTTCGGTATGACCAGATGAGGTAGCAGCAACTTTACCCGCCCAGCACGCTCGGGTCAGATGCGCCAACAACGGCGCATCTTCGGTATTGGCTTCGCGTATAACGATGTCCATTGTGCGTTTGAAGAATTAACGGACACGCATACCCGGTTGCGCACCAGGCCATGCCTCCAAGATGTACAGACCAGGATTGGCTTTTTCATCCGCCGCAGATGCCGCTAAAACCATGCCTTCTGACATACCAAATTTCATTTTACGTGGTGCCAAATTGGCCACCATGACGGTGAACTTGCCGATTAACTGTTCAGGTTGGTAAGCAGACTTAATTCCTGAGAATACATTCCTTGTTTTACCTTCCCCCACATCTAAAGTCAGACGTAGGAGTTTGTCAGAGCCTTCTACATGTTCACAGTTGACGATCTTTGCAATACGTAAATCCACTTTAGAGAAATCATCGATTTTGATCTCCTCAGCCAAGGGTTCAATGCTTGTGTTTGATTCGCCTGTTTCTTCAGTTGAGACAGTACTAGTTGCCATTGGCGCATCAAACAACTGATCAAAAATCTTGATATCAACACGCTGCATTAAATGCACATAAGGATTGATCGTATGTTGATCTGGCAATGGCGTGTTTACACTTGCCCAATTCAGTGGAGCTATATTTAATTGCGCTTCGACTTGACTTGCTAAGTGTGGCAATACAGGTTTTAAGAATATCGTCAGTATGCGGAAAGCTTCTAACAAGCGGCTGCATACTTCTTGTAATTTAGCATCGTTCTCAGGCAGCTTCGCCAATTCCCATGGCTTGTTCGCATCAACATAGGCGTTAATAATATCGGCTTGTTCCATCACCGCACGTAAGGCTTTGCCAAATTCACGCGCTTCATACAATGCTTGGATGTCGCCAGATACATTGCGTAAATTTTGGACGAAAGCGTCATCAGAAGTCGCCCACGCGGTGTTAACGACGCCGTTAAAACGCTTAGTAATGAAACCAGCAGCACGACTTGCGATGTTGATGTACTTGCCAATCAAATCAGAATTCACACGCGCAACGAAATCATCTGGATTCATATCCAAATCTTCGACCTTGGAATTGAGTTTGGCAGCAAAGTAGTAACGCAGCCATTCTGGATTCATGCCGATATCGAGATAGCGCAATGGCGAAATGCCTGTGCCACGAGATTTGGACATCTTTTCGCCAGAGACAGTGACAAAGCCATGTGCATACACATTATCTGGTGTTTTGTAGCCAGAGAATTTCAACATCGCAGGCCAGAACAAAGTATGGAAATAGGTAATGTCCTTACCAATAAAATGAATTTGCTCCGTGCTTGGGTCAGCCATGAAGGCATCAAAATCGCGGCCAGTTTTGTTGAAGTAATTTTTTAATGAAGCTAAATAGCCAACCGGTGCATCGAGCCAAACATAGAAATATTTACCTGGTTGATCAGGGATTTCAATCCCAAAATACGGCGCGTCACGACTGATGTCCCAGTCGCCCAAACCGCCTTCACCTTCCAACCATTCTTTACATTTATTCGCAACTTCAGATTGCAAGCGATTATCTTGCAAAGCCCAACCGCGTAAAAACTCGACGCATTTTTCATCAGATAATTTGAAGAAGAAATGCTCGGAGGATTTCATTACTGGCGTCGCACCAGTCAACACAGAATACGGGTTCTTTAATTCAGTTGGCGCATAGACAGCCGAACACACTTCACACGAATCGCCATACTGATCTTTTGCGCCGCATTTGGGACATTCACCTTTGATATAGCGATCTGGTAAGAACATGTTTTTGACTGGGTCATAAAACTGTTCAATGGTTTTGCTAGTGATAAAACCTGCAGCTTTTAGCTTACGATAGATGTCTTGCGACAATGCATGATTTTCCGCACCATCAGTTGAGTGCCAGTTATCGAATGCGATATGAAAGCCATCAAGGTACTGTTTACGACCAGCAGCAATTTGACCCACAAATTCTTGAGGCGTGATGCCCGCTTTTTCAGCAGCAATCATAATCGGCGCACCATGCGCATCGTCAGCACAAACGAAGTTCACTTCATGCCCAGACATTCGCTGATGACGAACCCAAATATCAGCCTGGATATACTCCATGATGTGACCGAGGTGGAAAGGGGCGTTAGCGTAGGGAAGGGCAGTGGTGACGAACAGCTTGCGAGTCATGATGGGTTTTTGCTTTATTTGAGGAATAAAGCAGCTATTTTAACAGTGAATGCGGTCTTTAGCGATGCAGAGACAGTGTCATTAAACGCATAGTGCTATTGCGGAAGCGGGAAAACAGATATTGCAAGCCGATAGATATGTGCGGATGAATACCACATTCGACCTTATGTTTCATCACTCAAGTTGCAAACTATATTGAGCGACTTAAGTGATGAAAACTTAGAACTAGTCTAGTACAACTTAAACTCCACCGCCATATTGTCATCCGTTATTAATTGTAGTTTTTTGTCCAGTTTTATAGTCTGCTGCACGTCTGGTAATTTTGTATTCGCCAATTTAATAAAGACATCTTTGTACATTGGATTCGAATCAAAAAAAGATATGTTCGTTGAATCCTTAAAACGTTTTAGATTCTCTAATTTTTCAGAGACAGACATATTAAATGGCGTATCGCTAGCGGCAACAAAATTTGCATATGTTGTCACATATTTGAAGACATGAGCCGCTGTCAAAACTACATCTTTTGAACCTGTTGTATTGTAATAAACAACACCGCCGGGCTTGAGATGTCGTTTGCAAATCTCCAGAAATTCTTTAGATAAGAGATTTGTTCCATTACTTCTCCAATGAAACGTGGTGTTCATAAGAATAAAATCGAATTTCTCATCTGGATTGTTACGTAGCCAACGACGCCCATCGTCAAAGTAAAGTTTCACCTTTGAGTTTGTCAAGACATCGCCAATCTGTGGATATTTAGCCACCACTTGTGGATACCCTTTGTTGATCTCGACGATACTCAAACTTTCTAATAAATCATACTGAGTGAGAACTTTGGCCCAAGAGCCAGAGCTAAGCCCTATTTCCAATACTTTTTTCGGGGAACGGTGGAGTGTCGGGATCAAATACGCACGATCTATATTGTTTTCATTTGTCGAGAGGTCGGTATTGAAGCCACCATCGTAGATGCCTCCACCATAAATAATGTCAGTTTTTGCTTCTTTTACTGTGATAATTCCAGCTCTGTTTTGTAATGTATATTTGAATGGTTCATTGCTCCACTCCCCAAATTGGATGCGCTCCAAGTGACCTTGATATAAAGAGCTGTGTAGCACACTAAAGATACCAATCACGCCTAAGCTTAAACCTGCCACTTTAAGCTTGTAAGTTTTTTCTTTGGGGATGAAATAAAGTAGAACAAGTAAAAATGTGAAAGTGAGAGCTGATAATAACAAAACGTTACTCTCGAAATCTAAGTACTCTAATAAAATAAATCCCGTTATCAATGGACCGAAGGTGGCTCCAATAATGTTCGCAAAGTATAGCCACGACATCGCCATTGAGGATGTCTTTTTCTGTTCATTGACCCCGATGTGGATCAACATCGGTAACATTCCTCCTAAATAGTATGCTGTAATCGCTGTTAGTATATAAGCCAGTAGGGGGCCAGTAGTTTTACTTATTAACGCACTAATCGCTGCCACACTTGGTGTTGCTAAATAAAAAGCTAAGCTCGCAAATATTAGCCCCCGAACCATCCATTCATAAGGGTCTTCGTTAGATTCGCATATTTTCTTTGTTTTCAGGGACCCCAGCGCAATTCCAATTAGAAAGGCTGTCAACAGCATACCAAAAACCTGCGGACGTCCAGCTGAGGAGAATCCTATTAGTCGATACCACAGAATTTCTTGGCTTAATGAAATATAGCCTATGAAAATGAGACTAAGAAAGACAAAAAAGTAAGGTAGTTCTCGTGCTGGTGTGTTTACTAAATTTTTGTAATCATTCGTGGTGTTTTTAGAGATAGGTGCCGGGCGCAGGAATTTACTGGCGTGTAGAATTAAAGCAGCAGTGGTTAAATTACACACAGCGGCAATCAAGATAGTACTTGCTTGTCCTAAAAAAACAAATAAAACCTCAACTGTGAAGTAAGCAGCAATTGCAGATCCTATGGTATTGAAGGCATATAAAAGACCGACAGTTTTTCCTAAGTTATTAAAGTATCCTTGAAGGAATGCGACTAATATAGGTAGCGTTGCTCCCATCAACAAAGTAGGGATTGCTAATATTAGGTAAGTCCAACCGATCAAATGTATCGTCGAACTTCCTACGACTTGGGCTCCTATAAATTCAATAAGCGGCAAACTAATTAAGCCAAATAGTCCAATGAAAACTTCGAGTCCGATAAAAATTATTAGTAAATGATTAGAGAATTTTCTCTGCAGGAAGCCGCCAACCAGTGCACCGACACCAAGGCCAAACATAAAAACCGACACAATAACTGTGACTGATTCTGTGTTAATGCCAAACGTCGCAAAAAGGACGCGTTGCCAAACTACTTGATAAATCAGTGCTGAAAAGCCAGATATCAAAAATAAGATTGCAATATAACGCTCGGAACCAAGTAATTCTTTGCGTTTCTCTGCCCCCATAGAGTTGAGGAATATCCCACTCTGCGTCGCAATAAGTACGGTTATGGTGAGAAGTGTTAATGCCCAGCTTGGGCGCCAATTCGTCAGAAATTGATTGGGAACCAGAAGAATTAACCAACTCAATAGTTCTAGTTTAAGAAAATGCGATTGCTCTGTGTCGGATAGTAGCTTCGCGATAATTTTTTCGTGAACAAATTGTTGCCATAAACGTAGTGCAAATGGAAGAAAAATTAATAGAGCTAGTCCTTCATTGACCTGACTACGTTGTGGATCAAACGCATCTTTTAAATTCGATGAGTCGCCGATGATATAGAGCAAGCCATATATAGCTCCGGCGAGAAATGGCAAGTATGTAATTAGTCGCTTTGTAACCATTGGTGATTCCATTTAATTTAGATAAATTCTATTAACATTGTATTCGAATGCATGATTGATTCTGCAGATATGTTGTTTGGAGGGCGCTATGTTTTTGAATGAAGTTGAACAAATAATTTGATTCATTTATCTTATTCGTTACGGGAGTAATTCTGAGCAGAGAATGCCTCGATAATGTTCACCAGGATTTCTAGCTCCCCAGGTTCGAGGCTTAATTGTTTTTTTTATTGTGCCAGGCATCCCAATTAAAATTAACCATGCTTGAGCAAGATCTTGGTGTGCTATCAAATCATCACCTCTATGCAAATTAACTAAAAGTTTCTGCTTACCACTCTCCTTGAAGGCTTTGTTCCATAAAACTAATGCGGGAACTGTAGTGTCAAATTTCCCGCTACTTGGTAAAGCATGAAATTTCTTTCCGGTCTTATCTGAAGGCAGATTTTCAGCGTGGTCGCTGGTGAAAAAAACAAATGCGGGGTCGTTTATGTCATCGATTAATTGTGCTAGTTCAATGAGAACTTTGTTACCATACTCGACCGCTTGCCCATAATGCCATTCGAGTAAATTCGATTCAGATAAATTACTTGGTGTTGAGTCAAAGCCATGATTTGGATAGCGCTCTTCATAATTAAAGTGTTGCCCATATAAATGAATAATCGATGCTCTCGGCCCATGTGGATTTCTCTTTAAAAAGTCACCTAGTACTCCTACAGGAATTTCATCAAAAGCAGGTTTTCCCATGCTCGTGGTGCGCTGTATGAGGTTGTGTCCCGATTCTGGCAGTACCCACATTTCATGGTTACTGATGTAGGCGGTTCTCGCGCCTGCCGCTTTCGCTATAGCCAATATCGTAGGATGTCGATTTATCCCACTAACATCATCGATATCCGCCCCAGTAAGTAGTCTAGGAATCGCATCAGCGGTGGAGCTACCACCAGAACATGCGTTGTTGAGACGTACGCCAAGTCCATCGTCAAGTCGTTGTTGTAGCTTAGCTGACCATGGCCCACGATTTATCTGAATAAATGTGTCAGCTCGACTTGAGTCGCCAACCGCAAAAATTGCAACGCCATTGTTCATGTCAAAGAATTTATTTGCATTCTTTGCGTCTCTAACGTCTGGATTGTTTTTACTAATTCTTCCAGCATTATCGATTGCAGAAGTAACGATAGACTTGCCCAATTCAATTTGACTAAGCCATGGTATGGAAATCTTTACTTCTGGTGGCGCTAATCTCATTGGTAGTTCGTAGCCTAAGCCATCCATGTTGGCTATCAAAAATGGTAAAAGCGCAATTAAAAAGACAAAATTCCATTTTGGTGATTCTTTTGGGCAGCGGAAGAGAATGAAGTAGCTAGACAGAAAAGTGAAAGCAACGGTAAGTAGAGAAACGAAAACGAATGTCCAATTAGACAGTGCCAAACCGATAGCGCTTTGCAATTCTTCAAATGGGCCATTATGTGCTGCTTCGAAAGCTGCATTTGATGGACCATACCCAGTTAGTGCTACGCTCCCAATCCAAGCTGTAGTGAATGGAGCACTTAAAAAAATCAAGAGCAGTGACGGACGCAATAATTTAGATGGCATGCTGGCCGCGAGAGTTGCGCAGATAATGCTCCAAAATAAAATAGGTATTGGTTTTGTAATGACGTAGTCGTTCATCGCCCAAACTAGCATTGGCATGAGAGAAGTTATAAAGAAAACCAATCGTATTTTATTGTTAGAGGCGATTGCCATACTTGTGATGGGTGATATTAATTAAAAATCAAAATAAAAAAGCCCACCGAAGTGGGCTTTGCAATGTTCGCTAACCTAATATCAGCAAATTGATGGTGAAACAGTTTTGCATGTACCTGTTGCGACCCAAGAAACTTTACCGTCAGTGATGGTAGGGGTCAAGATGTAGGTCTCGCCAGACAAGCCGTTTGTAGCAACAGCTGTCGCTGTGATAATACCACTAGCAGCAGTAGTCAATGAAGCTAAGAAACCAGACGCAGCAGCGATATTTGCTGGAATGCCATGAGCGCCTGCTACACAAGCAGCGGCCAAGGCACCATTTGCAGTAGTTTGATCTTGACCACAAATTTCAACAGCGATCTTAGCACCATTTGTTGCCAAAACAACTTCAGAGAATTTCGCCTTCTTTGTATAGTTTTGATACGCTGGCAATGCAACTGCTGCCAAGATACCGATAATTGCAACAACGATCATCAATTCGATCAATGTAAAACCTTGTTGTACGCGTGTGGACTTCATATTCATTACTCCCTCAATTAAAAATAAAAAAATTTGGTGTTACCGCTTGCTACGACCTTTCTTATGCAAATGCTGTGCCAAGTTGTAAAACGCAGTTTTGAGCTCGATTAAATAAATTTTCAATAATTTTTTCGGTTTCAATTGACGAATTTTGTCAGTTTCGAATCTTATGCGACAAAAAATTGTCAGTTTCAACGTAATTTTATGGTGCTCAAAACACGACTTCGTGACATGGTTATCTAAAGGTCCGTGACTGATTTACGTTAGACTTGCGGAAATTGAACGGAGAAACGTATGTCTGCAATAAATCAAGATCCAAAAAATCAACAAGTTGAGCAAATTAAAACGCTCTTATCGTCAGTAATTGATCCCAATACTAATAAAGATTTTATTTCAAGCAAATCGATTAAAAATATACAGATACAGACAGGTATTGTAAGTTTGGATGTGGAGCTTGCTTATCCTGCTAAGAGTCAATTTGCTTTGATTTCAAATTTAATCGAGAAGGCGCTTGCTGGGGTATCGGGTGTTGAACGTGTTGATGTGAAAGTGACTAGCAAGATAGTTGCGCATACAGTGCAGCGTGGTATTAAGTTGATGCCGAATGTAAAAAATATTATTGCGGTCGCATCGGGTAAAGGCGGTGTTGGTAAATCAACTACGGCGGTGAATTTGGCGTTAGCGTTAGCGGCAGAAGGTGCTGCGGTAGGTTTATTGGATGCCGATATTTATGGCCCATCACAACCGATGATGATGGGAATTGCTGGGCGGCCGGAGTCTGCGGACGGTAAGACGATGGAACCATTGGAAAACTATGGTGTGCAAGTATCGTCAATAGGTTTCATGATCGATCCGGATTCCCCTATGGTTTGGCGCGGCCCTATGGTGACGCAAGCTTTGCAGCAATTATTAGAATTAACGAATTGGCGTGATCTGGATTATTTGATCGTCGATATGCCTCCAGGAACTGGTGATATTCAATTAACCTTGTCGCAAAAAGTGCCGGTGACTGGCGCAGTGATTGTAACGACACCGCAAGATATCGCATTGTTAGATGCGCGCAAGGGATTGAAGATGTTTGAAAAGGTCGGTATTCCTATTCTTGGTATTGTGGAAAATATGAGTACCCACGTTTGCTCAAATTGCGGGCATGCTGAAGCGATCTTCGGTGCTGGTGGTGGTGAAAAAATGTGTGGTGAGTACGGCGTGGAATTTTTGGGTGGATTGCCTTTAACCATGGCGATTCGTGAGCAGGCGGATTCTGGAAAGCCGACAGTAGTAGCCGACCCAGACGGAAAAATCGCAGCAATTTATAAAGAAATCGCTCGCAAAGTCGCCGTGAGAGTGGCCGATAAGGCGAAAGATATGAGCAGTAAATTCCCCACTATTACAGTACAGAACAACTAATGCAATTTTCAGCACAAGATCACGCATATATGCGCTTGGCACTTGAGCTAGCCTCGCGTGCCACGATGGCGACTTCACCCAATCCAAAAGTGGGTTGTGTGTTGGTGAAAGACGGGGTGATTCTGGGTCAGGGGTGGACGCAGCCGGTCGGGCAAGCGCATGCTGAGGTGATGGCGTTGCGCGATGCCGCCGCGCAGGGACATAAGGTATTTGGCGCAACGGCTTATGTAACTTTGGAGCCATGTAGTCACTTTGGTCGTACGCCACCATGTGCGAATGCGCTAATTGATGCGGGATTGGTGCGCGTGGTTGCGGCAATTGAAGATGCGAATCCGCAAGTTGCTGGGCGTGGATTTGCGATGTTGCGAGATGCTGGGATTAGCGTCGAACATGGCTTGTTTGCGTTAGAAGCACGTGAGATGAATATTGGTTTCTTCAAGCGCATGGAAACAGGTCGACCATGGGTGCGTTTGAAGATGGCAGCAAGCTTGGACGGATTCACTGCACTGCCTAATGGGCAAAGTCAATGGATCACAGATGGTGCTGCGCGAGAAGACGGACATCGATGGCGAGCGCGGGCTGATGCGATATTAACTGGTATTGGTACGGTATTGGCTGATGATCCGCAATTGAGTATTCGATTGCCAGAGGTTGACTCTGTGCAGTCACATCAACCACGTAAAGTCATCGTCGATTCGCAACTTCGCACGCCTGTTGCGGCTAAGATTTTTCGAACGGGTAGTACAACAATTTATCACGCTGTCAGCGACGAGGCGCGAGAGGCTGCGTTAAAAGCAGTTGGTGCGCAATTGCATTGCATGCCAGAAAACAAGCTAGAAAATACTTCGGATACTCGTTCAGATAAAAAGGTGCAGGTCGATTTGACCGCATTAATTACTGCACTAGGAAGCGAACAAGTGAATGAATTGCATGTCGAAGCCGGTGCGAAATTAAGTGGTGCTTTGATTCAGGCTGGATGTGTCGATGAGTTATTGTTGTACATGGCGCCCAAGTTGATGGGGCAGGGGGCAAGCATGTTTGCTCTGCCAGAACTGCAAAGCTTGGATGAGGTGCGATCATTGCGCATACATCAAGTGACTCAAGTTGGCGAAGCAATTCGAATCTTGGCGCGGCTTTAATTTAATTTGAATAGTTTGAATAATTTGAAGTTTTTTTGTGAGTTTATCTCGCGAAATTTTCGCTCTGCAATTCAATAACTATTCAATTCGGCACTATTAAAGCAAATGAATATGCAAGTTGATTTAAAGCGCTGCGACTAAAAAGATTAAGAGCTAGTAATCGTATAGAAACAAAAAAGCCTAATTGATTGCTCAATTAGGCTTCATTTTGGTCGGAGTACAAGGATTCGAACCTTGGACCCCCTGGTCCCAAACCAGGTGCGCTACCGGGCTGCGCTACACTCCGAAAACTGTGCGTTATTTAAGTAGCTTAAATAACTAAATTTGGTGAAACTAAAAAGGATCGTCGATTTCTCAACGATCCTTTAAATTTGGTCGGAGTACAAGGATTCGAACCTTGGACCCCCTGGTCCCAAACCAGGTGCGCTACCGGGCTGCGCTACACTCCGAGAAGCGAGATAATACTGCGGGCAGCAAATCTTGTCAACCGCCTTGCTAGTATTTTGATCAATATCAAAATCGATGTGACTTAGGCAAAACTGCGGTGATGCTTATTTGCTTGTGCTTGAATAAGTTAATAATTTAAGCGATGGCAAGCATGCTTTTTAGGTGTTTTTGCGCGCCTCCGATTCGGGTTGTTTTGTCTATGCGCCCATCGTCAATCTGCTCGATTACAGACTTTGCCTACTATGAAATTCTCTTTTTGATTTATCTAAGGGGTCGATAAAAGCAATCGATTTTGCTAGTAGCTTTAATGGTTTTGTATAGTCGTCGCTACCGATTGGCAGTGCTTTTGGATAGAATAAGTCATTCAGGATAGGTGCGCCTAAACTAGCCATGTGTAGGCGTAGCTGATGCCTTTTTCCGGTGTAAGGTTGTAGCTCGTATAGATCAATGTCGTCTCGATGTTCTAGTACGTTTATTAAGGTTTCGCTATTTACTACGCCATTTACTTCATGCATTTTGAAGAAGTGATCGCTTTCTTCGATGCGACTTTGTTTGAGGTAAGGAAAAGTCAGTTGTGGTAAGTGTGGCGCAAGTGCGTGATATGTTTTCGCAATTTGCCGCGTTTGAAATAGGCTTTGATAGGTACCACGACTTTCAATCTGTTTTGAAAATAAGATGACTCCCGCAGTTTCTCTATCCAGTCGATGTAAAGGCGTTAAATGATCAATATTAGTTCGTTGTTTTAGGCGAACTAACAAGGTTTCTCGCAGATATTGTCCGCCGGGTATAACAGCCAAAAAATGTGGCTTATCGACGACTAATAAATGTGCATCTTCAAATAAGATCGTTTCTTGAAATGGAATGGTCGGTTCATTCTCGACTTCGCGATAATAAAAGATACACATGCCACGTTGAACAGGGCTGTGCGGATGGAGGTAATTTCCGTTTGCATCACAAACTTCCAGTTTTGCCATCCGACTGCGCCAAACATCGGCACTAACAGCGGGGAATTGCTGAGTAAGAAAAGCCAAGGCATTTTGCCATTGGCCTTCGGGAAGCCAAATGTAGCTTGAACTGATACCATTTTTCGTTGGTAGTGGGGCTGGGGATGATGGAGTAATTCCGCGCACGGTCAATTTGAAAAATTAAAAATAACAGACAACAAAAAACACGGATACTACCATTTCAAGCTTACTCGCAACGCTCTGCGGGTTCGTAATCTCGGCTCCTTGAGTATCTTCTAAGACGCTAAGACGGTAAAATACGTCTTTTACTTTTTTACGCGACCCTTTGGTTGAATAGTAGTGATTAAATTGCATAATTTAATCGTGCAATTATTTAATTTAAAATTCGCTTTGCATCGATGACAGCTTCTCATTTACCTACTCCTTTCGCGCCAGTGCGTACGCGCTTTGCGCCAAGCCCTACCGGTTATCTGCATGTTGGCGGTGCTCGCACTGCTTTATTTAGCTGGGCATTTGCACGTCACTTCGGCGGCACTTTTGTGTTGCGGATTGAAGATACTGATTTAGAACGCTCGACGCCAGAGGCGGTGCAAGCGATTTTAGATGGTATGAATTGGTTGAATTTGCAGCACGACGAAGGTCCGTACTATCAAATGAAGCGTATGGATCGTTATCGTGAAGTCTTGGCAAAAATGTTATCTGAAGGAACGGCGTACTATTGTTATTGCTCCACCGACGAAGTTGAAGCAATGCGTGAGCGTCAACGTGCTGTCGGTGAAAAGCCTCGATACGATGGAACTTGGCGTCCAGAGCCAGGCAAAACTTTGCCAGCGATTCCTGCTGATCGTAAACCTGTTATTCGTTTCAAAAATCCTTTGGATGGCGAAGTGAGTTGGAATGATGTGGTTAAAGGCACGATTACTATTGCTAACCGCGAGTTGGATGATTTGGTGATCGCCCGCCCTGATGGGACACCGACTTATAATTTCTGTGTCGCTGTTGATGATAGCGATATGCAGATCACGCATGTGATTCGTGGCGACGATCATGTAAATAATACGCCGCGTCAAATTAATATTTTGAATGCATTGGGAGCACCACTACCATTTTATGGTCACGTGCCTATGATTCTAGGAACCGATGGTCAAAAACTCTCGAAGCGTCGTGATGCTGTGAGTGTGATGGATTATCTGGATAAGGGATTCTTGCCAGAAGCTTTGTTGAATTATCTTGCACGTCTAGGATGGAGTCATGGTGATGACGAAGTCTTTAGTATGGAACAAATGATTAGTTGGTTTGATTTAACGCACTTGTCTAGTTCCGCTGCGCAATTCAATCCAGAGAAGTTGGCATGGTTGAATAATCATTATATTAAAGCTGCTGATAATCAACGTTTAGCAGACTTGATCCGTGCTGATATGGAAAAATTGGACGCACAATTTGACGGTGCACCAGCGTTGGCATCGGTGATTGCTTTATTAAAAGAGCGTACCAACACCACAGTAGAATTGGCGCAAGCCGCAATGCTGTTTTATCGTCAACCAATGCCCGATCCAGCACTAGTCACACAACATATTACGGATGCGATTAAGTCAGCGCTGCAAGAATTTGCGCAAGCATGCGCAACGGTAGAATGGACCAAGGCAGCCATTTCAGCATTGATGAAAGAGGTGTTAGCGAAGCATAGCTTGAAGATGCCACAACTGGCGATGCCATTGCGTTTGCTTTTGACAGGGCAATTACAAACACCATCGATTGACGCGGTGATTGAATTATTTGGTCGTGATGTTGTGTTGACGCGTTTGGCGAAAGCATAAATAAGAAAGTTTAAATACATCGGTTCAAAGCGCGCTCGCGACATTGTCCCGCCGAGCTTTGCGCTTTACAAGCAAACTTAAAACTTGCTATACTCGCGCTTCTGTTTTGTGCGGGGGTATAGCTCAGTTGGTAGAGCGCTTGCATGGCATGCAAGAGGTCAGCGGTTCGATTCCGCTTACCTCCACCACGATCAGATAAGTAATTTTTATTCGGCAAAATAATTTCAGATTTTTTAGAAAATAGCTTGCCAAAATAAAGAAACGACGTATATAATCTTGGTCTTACTTGATCGCAAACGCAAACAGCGAAACGATAAAAGTAAAAGCAGTATTAGGTCAGTATCAAGGACAGATTTCTGTCCCCATCGTCTAGAGGCCTAGGACACCACCCTTTCACGGTGGGTACGGGGGTTCGAATCCCCCTGGGGACGCCAGATAAAGCCGCTAAGTTGAAAAACTTAGCGGCTTTTTTTATTTCCAAAGACGAAATCTATACCTAAGTGTTAAGCAAACTGAATTACCTAACGGTGACGCGACCCATGGTGCATATCTAGGTGCTTATATATTAATTTATTGAATTAGTTGGTAGCTAGATAAAGTCATCACCAAGAGCAAGACTAGATTCTCAGTGCACACCGAATGACACAGCTTAAGGCGAATGACTTGATGTTGACTGCGTGTGCTGATGTCGACGCGAGTTACTTAAGCTTAAAAGCAATTGAGGTTCAATTTGTTGAGCGCGTAATAGGGTTCCGCCGCGCGTTTGGATGAATTTTTTTGCGATTTCTTTATCAGCGAACGCCACAAAGTTACCTGCACGCATAGGGCCTTTGGCATTTGATCCAGATACGAAGATGGCGTCTTCTATTTTGATCCATCGTCCTGAACTTGAGTCGGTGACGAAGCTAACGGCGATATCGCTGACATGTCGCGCCGCATTGTATTTCTCAGGCGCTTGCAGATAAATGAATAAGCTTAATGGCGAATCAAAAAAATGCGTGTCGCCATTTTTGAAAATAACTTGACCAGCCCAATCAAGACTCTTAGATGGATACATGCCGCACACTGGACAACGTGCGTCGGCGGGCACTTTACGCGGAGCATAAAGTTCGATCCCCCAATTGGGGTCAAACGAAGTTGCTGGTGCAACAATGCAAATATCGTCTGTGTTGAGGATTTGCGTATCGCTTTGCGCTGCTTTATTTGCTGAAATAGAAAATAAAAATAAGGCACTGATGAGGCTTGCACTAATCAGCCAGGTCGCAATTTTTTTAGAAGACACGTGGGCTCGCATGGTTTACATTTTTGTATCGTGCAGCGCGCCGCCACTGAGATCGACCATCTCAGGTTTGATATCTGCGTAGCGCATCAGTTTTCCATTCCATTGCGCTATAAATTTTTGCGCGTCCGCTTCTAGAGAAAAACTCGCAATCGTCGGTCCCATCGAGCCATGCCGTTTGCTACCCAACACGTAGTAAGCGGTGTTGACGGGAATCCAATTGCCTCGTGGTTGATCCCAATCGGCTTTTCCCATGTCTTGCACAAAGGCTGCTGCCACTGCTTGGACTTGTTCAGGTGAAAGTAAGGTGTTCAATAACTCAACCGTATCGCAAAAGAATCGCGGTGTTGGATTCCCCACGTAGAACACTTGCGCTTTAGGGCCGGGATAGTCGGCCAACAGCATTCCATCAAGATCACAGGTGGTACGTGGATCGATTTCTACGGGAACAATCGATGTATTGCTCGTAGATGGTTTGCAAGCAATTAAGCTGCCACCCATCATAGAAAATAAAAAAGAGCGAACGATGAAACTTCTACGATGCTGATTCATGAGCGAAATCTCCAACGTGCCAGTACCAGTGGCACAAGTATCCAAGCAAACATAACGGAACCCATCAGCCAAGGTTTGGCGAGGGCGGGTGGAACGATGCTGCTTAAGCCATATAGCGTACGCACATCGTCCATTGAAAATACATTTAAGATGCGGAATACATCCGTCGGATTGAGTAACAAGAGATAAGCGAAAATGTCACCGCCATAGTTACCACCGGTTCCGACTAAGGCGCCGAGTAATAGAAGATCGAAAATCAAAACAAAAAAGAACCAGAGCGCAATTGCTAGTCCAGATGCGCGGGTACGTTCACGCGCAATCACCGACATCAATATCGCTAAGCTTAAGAAAGCGAGACCGAGCAAAATAGAACTCAAGATAAAACCAAGATAGTGAAATAAACCCGCCCAATTAAATTGTTGATACAGCAGCACCGCAACCAGTGAAAAACCAGCGACGGTAGATAAGCTTAATGCTGCCGCTAAGCCTAGATATTTGCCGAGCAAGAGTTCCATACGCGTGATTGGATATGACAGTAATAAGTCAAGTGAACCACGCTCGCGCTCACCCACAACGGCATCAAAGCCAAGTAATAAGGCGATTAGGGGAATCAGGTAAATCACTAAGCTAACCAAACTCGTAATCGTTACCTCAATCGACTTTAATCCTATTTGCCCCTGCTGCGCACCGCCAAGATAAGTAATGACGAGTGAAAATACGGTGAACACTAAGGCCACCGCTAACACCCAACGATTGCGGATGCGATCACGAAACTCTTTTGTCGCAAGATGCAAAATTTGGTTTAGTTCCATAACACTAAGTCCATTCGAATTAATCAGAAAAACCAAAAAATACGTCTTCTAAAGATGGCTCTTGCACTTGAATATCGATCAGTTTTTTACCGAGCGAGTGAAGTGCAGTTAGTACTTCCATCTTGTGATGACGGCTGCAGCGCAGGACTAAGCCTTCGTTGGTGACAGTGTGGCTTACTTCTGTTAGGTGGAGCAGTGCAGCCTGTGCTGCAGCTAGGTCTTGAGCAGCCAATTGCAATGTGATCGTCAGCGGCATATGCATTTGTTGACGTAATTGCGAGACGCTTCCGACCGCTTGAATTTTGCCAGCAGACATAATCGCCAATCGATCCACTCGCTCTTGTAACTCCGCCAAAATATGAGAGGTGATAATGATCGTTACGCCGTCATCGCGCAGGCTGCGTAGTATCGAATAGAAATCACGAATCGCTTGTGGGTCTAGACCATTGGTTGGCTCATCTAAAAAAAGTACATTGGGCTGACCGAGTAAGGCTTGCGCAAATCCTAGACGTTGGCGCATCCCTTTTGAATATTCTCTTAGTGGGCGATGATGGGCATGGGTTAAACCGACTTTTTCTAAAATAGGCGCACATTCAGCCAAGTCTGCACCTTTTAGTTTGGCAAAAAACTTTAAGGTTTCGATCCCACTTAAATTATCGTAAAGAACCACGTTTTCAGGTAAGTAACCCAGTTTGCGTCGAGTTTGACGAAACGCCGCACCAGTGACCGCACTGCCATTAATTAAGATGTTACCGGCACTGGGTTCTACTAGTCCTAACATCATTTTGAACAAGGTACTTTTTCCAGCACCGTTGTGGCCGATCAAGCCAAATATCTCACCGTGTTCCACCGCCAAATCAACCCCATCGACAGCATGTAAAGCGCCATAGTGCTTGCTAACACCTAGCACTTCTATCGCATGATTTTTGATGTGAGCCAATTTATTGGCCGGGATAGTGCTTGCCATTCCATCGTCTCCATTGTTTGTTGCTAGGGTGCATACGTGGCTTAGGGTCGATCACGCTAGGGACACGCAGCACGGGAAATTGTTGTGAAACCAAACGTAATGCTTGCACCGCTGGACTTGCTAGCAATAGCTGAGTGCTTGGATAGCGCCAACTTAAACGATCGACCATATCGTTTGCCTCATAGGCAAGGTCGCCAACGCCGTCGGCATTTCTATCCCAGCCTAAGTAATTACTCCAGTAATTACCGCTTTCAGCGCCCCAAGTTTCATTCTTCGCGCCGACGTAACGAATTTGTTCACGGTTACTTATGAAGTCGTTGCCCTCAACTTGATTACGCGTAGAGCCTGCAGAAAGATGGACGCCGACACGATTATCTACCACCAGATTATTTTTAATATTGACGTATTCCACATCGTAAATAAAAAATCCACGGCTATTCCCAGCGATAACATTGTTTTCAATCAGAGAATCTTGCATGGTACGTAACATGATGCCGTGATCAGAGTTTCCCCATGTTCGGTTATTACGCACAATTTGATCGCGTACTTCCATCAAGGCGAGGCCGCCGCGATTGAAGTAGCTATCGTTGTCTTCCCATAGGTTGTAATACGAATTCATATAATGACTGCCGTAGCGACTATGGTGCAATTTGTTACCGCGAAAAATCGCGTGATGGGACACATCAACGTACAAGGCATCGCGCACAAAACTAATGTTGTTACCGATGATGCGCGCGCCTTTGGTATTGTAGAGTTGGATGCCATTGCCGCGTTGTGATGAATTGTATTCACGCTTGCCGGTGATCAGATTGTTTTCAATCAGCACGTCATTTGCTTTTTCTATCCAAAGGCCAAAAAGATTGTAGGTAATATCGCAGTTTTTTACGATGCTGCGATGTGATCCTGGGTAGATATAGATGCCAGCATTTTGGTCTTTTAAACTATCGCCAGAATCACGCACGATTAAGCCATCGATCACTACGTCTGGAGAGACGATTCGAATCGTATCGCCATGATTGCCGCCGCGAATGGTGGGACGATGTATGCCTTTGAGCGTCAATTTTTTATCGATAATCAAATTTTCTTGATATTGACCGCGCGTGATTTCTATCGTGTCGCCGGCTTGCGCTTTTACAATCGCTTGCTGTATGGATTCGCCTGGTTTGACGGATACCGTAGCCGCGCCAGCCAGCATGGGTAGCGCGATTGTCCACAATATCAATAGACGTTTTATCTCATTCATTATGCGATTTAGATTATGCAACTAAGAGCCCCAAGGTTTTTAGCGATAAGAATAATGCAGCACCGATGAGTAAGTTTTTAAAACTAACATAACTGATCATGTCCATCACACTAGCGTAGCGATATTGGTCGCGCCACCATGGTCCATCTTTGACATAGCGTTTTCCTGACAGGCGAATCAATACTTCATACACACTCCAGCCAAACCACCACGCGATGATCGCTGCTGATGAAAGTTGACCAAAGGCGGTTAATACCCATGCAACACTGGCAGCAATCGCCAAGCCGATACCTGTAATTTGCAAACCGCGTTGCGATGACCAAGCGCTCGCACTCCATGGCCATAAATGATCAATGATTTCTAAAATAATCCAGCGTAATCCAGTCGCCTTTATTTTGTGTGCTAACTGAACTGGGTCGGATGGCATGCGTGGATCTAGGCCAGTTTTGACAGCTTCTGAAGCGGCTGTTGCAGGTATTGGATAAATCGGGATGAAGTAACCATCTTTACCAATTGCTTTAATTTCTAAGCCTTCACGTTCACGTCGCTTGCGTTCTTTTGATAAAGGTGGGCAAGCTTTTGCATCGGTATAAAGAACCATACAGTCAAGGCAGTGCAAACATTCGCGGTGATCAATGCGACCTGCTTTGTCAATCGCTAAGGAACCACAACCAACAGCACAAGCTTTGCAGCTATTGCAATCTTGCTTGCGCTTTAAACCAAACCATCTAAATGTACTTGGCATCGCTAAAGCAGCGCCCAATGGACAAATGTATTTGCAATATGGTCTTTCGATAATTAAAGAGATGCCAAGTATGACGCACACGAACAAGCCATAGGGCCAAGCTCGATTACTGATTCCAACTAAGAAGGTGGTTTTGAAAGGCTCAATCTCAGCCAATTTTTCAGCCAAACCCATTGAAAACATTGATACCGTTAACAGACAGAAGAAAATGACATATTTGATCCACTTAAGTTTGTCATGCAAGGCTTGCGGTAGATGCGTTTGGAAGCGTTTCAGCCCGATTTTTTCACCGACTTTGTAGATGGCTTCTGACAGCGAACCAAATGGGCACATCCAGCCGCAGAATAAACCGCGACCAAATAAAAATACCGTGACAATGATAAAGATCCAAAATACAAAGATAAATGGATCAGTCAAAAACAGTGACCAAGTCCATTGGAATAATAAGGAATGGAACCAGGTCAGCACTTGCGTGATCGAAGGCTGTGCCATCACGCCAAATCCAACAAAGCTAATACTCAATAGCCATGCACTGTATTTGAAGATATTGACTGGCCATTTATTTTTGTGATTCGACATGCGAGTGAGTTTTTCGCGGAATGCGTATGCAATCGTCACCATG
The DNA here is from genome assembly GCF_018139645.1 of Affinundibacterium baiyunense. GTDB lineage: Bacteria > Pseudomonadota > Gammaproteobacteria > Burkholderiales > Burkholderiaceae_D > Undibacterium > Undibacterium baiyunense. The sequence continues at coordinate 298,252 of NZ_JAGSPM010000003.1, read as the reverse complement.
ATCAGTAACAAGCCAAACAACGTAATCTCGACAGCGCGTGATTTCCAAATGCGTACGTGTGGAGCAGCCGCCTCTTCAACTACGGGTCGACCACCTTGCAAGAGTTCGCTTGCTAGCCAGTATTTGGCATCGAAACTAGTGAAGCTGCGAGTACCAGTGGCGCGATCGACGCGATTACCGAGAAAGCTCAGTTTCCACGGATAGGCGCTTGAAAAAGCTTGTGAACGAATAATGAAAATAGCAGATTCGTTATAGCTCGGCGCACCATCTGCAACGATGCCATACAGATTGAGATAGTCGAGGTCACGAAAAGTGTAAGAGTCGCTATCTTGTTTGACTTGAATTCGGTCATACATACCGCCGCGCACAAAGCCTGAGCCTTTAAACGATTCTATGCCGTCAGTACGAATAATAAAGATGGCGTGCTCATTAGCTTGGAGTTGTGAGCGTAAGTTTTTAAAACTATTTTCACCTAATAAACTGATACCTACATCGGGATGATTTAGATCACCGAACCAGAGTTCAATAAAAGGGACAGTATTTTTTTCTAATCCTACTTGTTCTGGTTTCACTAATAGACGTTGCACACTGCCTTGTTTTACTAAGTCCGTCCAAGACATGCGTTTGCCAGTGATTGCAAATTGTGCCGGCGCGCGCACTGTTGGTGCAACAATGCCGGTTTGCTTGGCTACGGCCATTGCCGATGTCATCATTACTTGGTTTTGTACAATGACCGTCACCGTGGCACCAGAAATAGCATCCACACCAAGCACGCCTTCATCAGGGCGTGATTGACCCACTTCTATTTTATCGGTGGCAAATTTGCCGAGATATTGTTTGTTGAAATTGAGTAAGGCAGATTCAGGAATGCCGAGTAACAGAATCGGTTCAGAATGTTTCAAAACTTTGATACCGACGAAACGTCCTTTTAAGTCCATCCCCATTAAGGTCACAACGGGTTTGCCAGAATAAGCGGGGATGTCGGTAATATCAGTCGATAGCATGACGTAGCCAAGCAGATTCTTTTTGCCTGCAATCGGGTCACCATAAGCTTCAACATAGGGTGGGTTACCTAGTCGATCTGAGAAACTTTTAGCCCCCGGAAATACCTCGGTGCAAGCGACTAAGGCGCACATGTTCTTTGCTGTTTTAAGTTCAGCTGGTAATGCGGCTTCATACGCGCTCGTGCGCGCATCTGCGCGAGGGGAGGCGAAGTTAAGTAGTATCAGAAAAAATGCGACCAGGTAGAGAACTACACTGGCCGCCAAGTTTTTACGCATCAAAGACATTTTTATTCCTACTTGAGTTAAACAGCTTGCGATGTTTAACTTGAATGGTGGCGCCCAGAAAATTCCCAGACGCCACCGGAGCTACAACTACCGGGTTAGGCTTCCACGATCATGCGAGTGCGCATTTCTAAATGCAGAGCGTGGCAGAAGTGAGTGCAATAACACCAGTACACGCCTGGATTGCCGGCGATGAAGGTGACAGAGGCAGTTTCTTGTGGATTGACGATAAAGTTGACGTTGTGATTAGGAATCGCAAAGCCGTGGGTTAAGTCTTCAATCTTGTCTAGATTAGTCAAAATCAAAGTGACTTCATCACCTTTCTTAACAGTGAATTCACGCAGACTAAATGCCGGCGCTTGAGAAGTCATTTTCACGGTCACTTTTTTGCCATTACGTACCACGCCAGATTCTTTTGGATCTTTGATCGCGTTCGGGAAATCATTCAAATCATAGACTTGTTTTGGACGAACCAAATCACGTTTGAAAATAATGAAATCATGTGGCTCACCGCGTACAGGATGATCTGCCATCAAGACCATTTTGTCGCCAGAAATGTCAATCATTTGTTCATTTTCTGGATGCAAAGGACCGACAGGCAAGAAGCGATCTTTCGAGAATTTACAACCAACCGCCAAATACTTACCATCAGCAGCTTTGGTTTCAGATTGTGATGCATTCAAGTGACCAGGTTGATATTGCACATCGAGGCGATCAACCACATATTTTGCATTCTTATCACCGGCATGGAATTTAATTGCGGCTTCCACATTCCATTTCACCACTTGGCTGTCGAGGAAGAGTGTTGTGTAAGCATTGCCGCGACCATCAAACGCGGTGTGCAATGGGCCTAAGCCGAGTTCAACTTCAGCGACGATTGCGGCGTCTAATTTTTCTGATTTGCCATCGAACCAATCCAATACTTTAGACAAGTCAATTACGGTACCAGTAGGTGACAGTTTGCCAGCGCAAATGAAATATTTGCCGTCGGGACTTGCGTTAACGCCATGCGGATTCTTTGGCACAGAGACATACGCAGTGAGTGCGGTTTTTGGATCTTTATTCGCTTCGCGTGTACCGTCAACGACAGGCACTTTTGAATCACCGATGGTTTTGAATTTGCCCGCTTTTACAGCAGCTTCGATACGTGCCACGTTGTAGAACAAGCAGGCATCACGTTCGGCGGACATCATGTCTTCATAATGCGCGCCCATTTCGGTGTTGTATTGATTCGTCGCAGCTAATTTTCCGTCGTAAGAGGTAGCTACCAAATCGCAATTACCATCGATCAGCACTTGCCAGCGAACTTCCATGGTTTCTGCGTCAACGCAACTAAACATGGAACGATATTTACTACTATCTTCGCTACCCGTATTTGGCATAGGGATTGCAAATTCACCGCCACAGAATACGCGTGTTGTGTAATTGATTTTTTCATCAACTGGATCGCGTTTATCAGGGAAGATGCCGTGAAAGCCTTGTACGTTAGGCAGTTGGGTGATCTTGTCGCAAACGAAGTAATCAAGACGAATACGTGCGATACGGCTATTGATCTTATCGTTGATCCAAGCGTAACGACCATCGTAGTTACCGTCTTTGTAGGAAGCATGGGTATGGTGCGAATCTGCAACTGTATATTTCAAACTGCCATCCGCTTTGGTGCCCATGATTTTCTTAGATTCATTGGTCACACCCCAGCCGACTAAGGCATCGGGAACAAAGCAAGGAATGCGATGAATTTCGCGGCCAGAAGGTAAACCTAAGACACGCATGTCGCCAGTATGACCACCGCTCCACAAACCATAATAAGTATCAAGCTCACCAGGTTTCAAATGCGATGCACTACTCGCTGCATGTCCAGCTGCGCTAGCAGAGGAGGCGCTGGCGGCTGCACTACCTGGTTTTTCATTACATGCAACCAGCGTACCTAAGCTAGCAATCGCAGCGGTATTGAGAAATTTGCGGCGTCCTAAAGCAGGTGTTGCGACTTCTTTGGTTTTGTCTTGACTCATGATGTGGTCCTTATTGGCTGGTTTAATCCGAATCAACAATTCAGATTCGATGGCCATGGTTAATAAACATAACAACTGGCAGCGATAGTGCGTCATCGATAAAAAAAATAAATTGACGCGAGTCAAGAAAGAAAAAAATTGGAATGCTTTATGCGGACGATTTGCGTTTGCGCAAGCTTTGGTATGCGACACTAATAAAGTCGATTATTTTTGTATGTGTCTGCGTTAATCTATCAATCTCAAAGAGTCTTCAGGATTCTTAAAGTGTCTTAAAGGAAGAAAATGAAATCAACTACCTTACTCTTCAAACTCATTGGTTTAGCAGGTCTGCTCAGTATCAGTGCTTGTAATAATAAAGCCGCGGAGCCAGCGAGTGCGGGTTCTGCAAGCACGGTCGCTGTTGCAGCAGCTTCAGCACCAGCAGCAGCTGCGCCAGTTGCTGCAGAAAATACTGTGGGCAAAAAAGTGTATGGACAGACTTGCTCGATGTGCCATGCAGCGAATGTTGCTGGTGCACCTAAGCCAGGTGATAAAGCTGACTGGGGACCACGTATTGCACAGGGGATGGACGTTTTGTATAAGCATGCGTTGGAAGGTTTTACCGGTGCCAAAGGGCAAATGCCCGCACGTGGTGGTGCACCTAATTTAAGCGATGATGAAATTAAAGCGACAGTCGATTTTATGGTCGATCAGTCGCGCTAATTTTTCCGAGAAAATGCACGCGAAACTTGGAATCTGCATGTTTGCTTGATTTGTCTTTGAGCTTTCTTCTTATAGTAACTCTTAAACTTTTTAAGCGTCATCGCTCGTTTCGCGTCAGCGCAGTTTCGTCGAGTATCATGTCTGTCAATTGCTATGTTAAATAAATCTCCCGTATCACTGAGTCGTCGTCGTTTAGTACGTAGCATTCCATTGCTCGCTTGTGGATTGGTGATCCCACCTGTGCTTGCAAAGACAGATATTCATCAATCATCAAAGATATTGATGGGGACGAAGCTCGAACTTACTTTGCAAAATGCGGATAGTCAATTAATGAGCTTCGCTGCAAACGCAGCGTTTGCTGAAATGAATCGGCTCACTGACATGATGAGTCGATATCGTAGCGATAGTGTGCTCAATGCGATCAACCTTGCTGCTGGAGTGCAGCCAGTGAATATTCCTGGCGAGCTAATGCAGGTGTTAAAGATGGCAAAGGCAGTTGCATTGAGTAGTCAAGGTGCTTTTGATAGCACAGTGGGTGCATTCAAGAATTGGAGTTTTGATGCAGCTCATCCTTCCATCGCCACGCCGCAACAAATTGCGGAGCAACTACCGCTGATCGGTTCTCAAGGTCTCGTGCTTGATGAACGTCGTAGCACCGCTTATTTGACAAAACGTGGAATGCGACTTGATTTAGGCGGCATTGCGAAACTACCGATTCTGCAAGCGGGCATGAAGAAGCTATTAGAGCTTGGTGTTAGCAACGCTATGATCAATGGTGGTGGAGACGTCTTAGTACAGGGTCAGCTCAATGGTCGCGATTGGCGCATCGGCTTTCGCGATCCACGTCATCCTGAAAAACTACTTGGTACGATTTCTTTGAATAAAGGCTTCGTCGCCTCATCAGGTGACTATGAGCGCTTTTTGATCCAAGATGGCAAGCGCTTGCATCACATTCTTGATCCAAAAACAGGTTATCCAACGCATGGACCACGAGGCGTGACTTTGGTCAGCGAGAATCTGGAAAAAATTAATGGCTTGGGTACCGCAATTATGGTGAGTGGTGCACAAGCTGGCCGCATCAAAATACAGCAACTTGCCGGAGTCGACGCTTTGATTGTTGACCGCGATAATCAGTTGTGGACTTCACATGGGATGGCACGGAGACTGATTGCGGCTTAATCGATCTTTGTAGTCTGCTGATCGCAAGGCCTATCGTCATATTGATTTGGCATGTTCGGTTTTATGCCACTGCTCCCACTGTCTTTAGTCGCAAGTTTTCCAACTGTTGATAGCGCTCTTGCGTAATAGATAAGTGCGGATGCGCTTGTTGTGATGTTGGATCTCCTTCGAAGGAGTTTTGAGGATGCTTCGAATGAAATTGTGAGCGTGCTTTCATCTGCGCTAATTCTTCAGGATTGCAGTCAATCGCCAATTGACTTAGCAATTTCTCCCAAATGATCGCTGGTAACTCACTGTAATTAATCAGTTGTAGTCCACTCATCGCGTGATGCTGAATCGCCGCTGAATAGAATTGATCAAGCACTGCAAGACAGAATGCGTCTAAATCGCCAGGCGATAGTGTGCTGTACTCAACTTGTAAGTCGCCAAAGTTAACAAAATCGGGAATCATTTGTGGACCGCGTTGACGCTGGTGCGATGCTAAAACTTGTGTCGGCTCCCGATAGAGAAATAGCATAGGCGTGTTAGGAAAGGCTTCACGGATAAAACGAATTTGCCCTAAATGCCAACTATCTAATTTGATGATCACATTTTTTTCATTGGCAAAACGCCTCTGGCCTAGCGCATGAATTAGTTTTCGAAATGTCGCGATATTGGTTTCTTTCGATTCTTTCATCGTATTAAAAAACATATCAATGACTGGCGGTTCAGATAGAACGATGCAGTGCGATAAAGTGCTCAACATTTGCGTCATCAAAGTCGATCCGCAACGTGACACATGAAAAATAAACGCGCTTGGTTGAATAAAATCATCGAATTTGTCTAAGGCATCAAGTTTAGTCTTGCAGACACGACGTTGGTCATGCGCTTGATCATGTAAGGAGTCTTGGAAAAATGACGCACTAAATCGTTGATCCCGCATATCCCGCCAAATTAGCTCCCCAGTTTTTTCATCGATGCTGATCGGATACCAGTTTTTGAGAGTATCAAGTTGATTCGCATCGATCAATTGAGCTTGAAGATAGGAGCGGTGTTCATTGGCGAAATTATTAGGTTTGGACATAGGCTGTTGAGCTCGATAAAGTATTTGTAAGATAAAATTTTAGCTATTGTAGGTTTTGTGGGGTTGTGGCGGAAGATTGAATTTTCTTAGTGTCGATGTTCTATTAATTTTGAACTCCGATTCTAGTGGAATCAAACAGTTACGTTTTAGCGTTTGAGTTAATTTTGAACAAGAAAATCATCTAATTCTGAATTACTAAGGATTTTGTTCGCTTGATTTTGAATTCTTCGGTGGAGCAAATTCTATAGTAGTGTTTTTATATTTCTTTTGACTATTTTTCTATTTGCAATTAATTGACATCGGATTTTGGTGCAATTTATTCGATGTGACTGTTGAGGTCACCGATTTGATTTTTGAGCCCACTCGGAATCTGTCTACCACTTGTATTTGCTAATACATCGGAATTTTCTTCAATCGTATGCCGCGAGTGAGAAATCTTAATCAGATGAGTCATCCCGGGTTTTTGAATGATTTCAATTTAGAGTTTAAAAGTTGTCTACAAAGTGGGCGGAAGTCCAGTTTCTATAGTTTCAAATTATTGGCCATGAATGAATATCACGCAGGAACTAGCAAGATCGCAAAATGTACTGTGCAGTTTTTTAATCCACCTGCAGCGGAAAGAAAGTTACCAGAAACGGCGGATCAACTTGCTACTTATGATTTAGTTGGTTTGTGAATCTTTACGTCGGGAGATGTTTTTGTTGCTTCCGAGTTGCGGAGAGTGATCGATGCGAAAATGACGGATGGTAAAAAATGAGTCTTATTTTGTATTTGTTTCACCTAGTAAATTAGCAATGAGGAAGTATTTTCTCTCGTTTTTAGTGGAGGCACATCAATGAATCAAAAAGAATCAAGATCGAAATTGAAGGATTGCATACATTTTCTTTGGCTTGTAGTAGGAGTAGTTTGGTTGATTGCAATGACCTTGAGTCCTAGTGTTTTCGCACAAAAAACCGCGCCTTCAATGCCGAACGAGGGTGCTGAGAAATCGAATCGAAGTGATGATTATATAGATAAAAGCCAAATGAGAATGTCTCCAGAGTGGAGACTGAAAATGAGCGACATTTTTTTGGGCGGTGAGCAATCTTTCGATGTGGATTGGAAATTGGCTTCTGCTCAATTGCGTGTACTGAAACCTGAGATTGATACGCGCAAATATGAACGATTTGCCATTCAAAAAATCGTGGTTGGAGACGTCGACTTTGCTATTTTTCATTGGTTAGAGGACATAGAAGAAAGTAAGGGGTATTCCAAGGGTGATCCGCATTATTTTTCTGGGGCACCTCATAAATTGTTGATGACGCGGAGGAAGGGAGCGCTTGTATTTAGCCAATATTTTGATGGCATAGAGACCTTTGAATTTCCACAAGAAAGAGATTTGCTTGCCGATGAGCCAGGTTTTTATCAGACAAAAGACATCGAGTGGGAGCAGCAATGCAAACGTTCAAATATTCGAAAAAATATGAATGTTCGTTCAAATCATTATCGTATTTGCCCGAGCTTTTTGTTGGCAAAGAGTCGAGGTCAAGAAGTCATTCTTTTTTCCACAATTCATAGTGAGGATTTGAATGCACGGTACTACAGTTTTGATCCTAAGACTGGCTTACTTGGCTCCACTTTAGAAGTGCATGCAAAATTTGGAAATAGTGCTTTAAATTATGATAGTGCGACCAGATCGGTTTATGTTGAAAGTCATACGATGGAGGTATTACCAAAGGAAGCTCAAGAGCTCCCTACGCTGAGACAAGTACAAGCGCTCAAGGTGTTTCTGCAAAGTAGTTTGGGAAAGAAATTTTGTGGAATAAGACCTTGTATTCCTGGCAGTAGTCCATTGGGAAATAAGTCTTCTGTTGTATATAGGGTCGAATTGGGTGTAGAGGGTAAATTTTATGAAAATCTTAAGGCGCATTTAGGGTCTTATTTGTTGGAAGAAAAGAATCGAGATGCATTGGAATGGCTAGGGGGCGAAAATAATCGAATTCAAGAATTAGAAAACAAATCGTGGGAGTTTCGGGTGATTTGGATTTGCAATTTTATGGGCACTTTTTCAGCAGTCAATGAACCTCAGCGAATATTGAATGCTTGGGGGCAAATTCCTGATAGAGCAAAACGAGATATTACGCCAAACGACATCGCTTTATATTGGGCGGCTCTTGGCAGGGAGGGATTGTTAAAGGTTTTTCCAAGTCTACTTTTGGAAAATTAGGAACCATGCAAAAAATCTTGGGCGTTGAGCCTATTTTTTTTAAAGTTGGATTAACTGAAAACAACAACTATTTGAATAAATTTGAGGTGATTGTAATGGGTCACAAATTAGAGAATTTAAAGAATATCGCGCAAGTACATAGATTGTTCATAGAACGTATTGTGGCTTTGGGCAAAGCTAGTGGCTACTCTGCTCGTGTAATCAATGAGGCTGTCATTCAGGCGAATATTGAATCCGGATTTGATGTAAATGAGTTAGGAAATGCGTCCGGTAAGAGTCAGCCTAAAGGGCTTTATCAATATATTGATACTACTTGGGAAGGGCAGTTCTTAAATTATGCAAAAGAACAAAACAAGTTGCTTGTATCAGGAAAAGCAGAGTCTATTGATGTTATAGCTAGAGCGACATACGATGGGGATGATCCCATTAAGGGACTGGTTTCTACTTAACTCGGATGTATTTTTGCCATCCATTTCCATTGAATTTAAGTATCTGAATTATATAGGTTCATTTCACTTATTGAGTTCAGAATTAAGTGAACAAAATTCAGAATTAAAAGAATTTCGACAAAAATAACCGAAATCCAACGATAAAAAAATATTTTAAAAGAAGCTTGCACAAACTACTGATTTTTTATACAGTGTCGACATTCAGTGGTTTAAGCAGTTTTTAGCGACTTTATTTACGATAGAACAAGTTCGCAAGTATCACGACATTATTTGACATACATCTTTGTACTAACCAGGAAGAAATCATGGACGACAGAAAAACTGATAATAGCGCCGACAAAAGTAAAGCCTTAGCTGCGGCCTTAGCGCAAATTGAAAAGCAATTTGGTAAAGGCTCTATCATGCGTTTAGCGGATGGCGCACCAGTTGAAGAGATTCAAGTTGTCTCTACTGGCTCCTTGGGCTTGGACATTGCTTTAGGTGTTGGTGGCCTGCCACGCGGACGTGTTGTAGAAATTTACGGCCCTGAATCTTCTGGTAAAACGACGCTGACGTTGCAAGTCATTGCTGAAATGCAGAAGTTGGGCGGCACTTGCGCGTTTATCGATGCGGAGCATGCCTTAGACGTTGGCTACGCGCAAAAGCTTGGTGTGAATTTAAACGATTTGTTGATTTCTCAGCCAGATACTGGTGAGCAAGCGCTAGAAATTACAGACGCATTGGTGCGATCTGGTAGTGTCGATTTAGTGGTAGTCGATTCCGTCGCTGCATTAACACCAAAGGCCGAGATCGAAGGTGATATGGGTGATTCTTTGCCTGGTTTGCAAGCACGTTTGATGTCGCAAGCTTTGCGTAAATTAACTGGTAGCATCAATCGTACCAATACTTTGGTGATCTTTATTAACCAGATTCGTATGAAAATTGGTGTGATGTTTGGTAGCCCAGAGACTACAACTGGTGGTAATGCTTTGAAATTCTATGCTTCAGTTCGTTTGGATATTCGTCGTACTGGATCAATTAAAGCAGGTGACGAAGTAGTTGGTAATGAGACCAAAGTGAAAGTGGTCAAGAATAAAGTAGCGCCACCATTTAAAGAAGCGCATTTTGATATCTTGTATGGTGCAGGTACTTCACGCGAGGGTGAGATTTTGGATTTGGGCGCGGATTGTAAGATTGTTGAGAAATCTGGCTCTTGGTATAGCTATAACGGCGAAAAAATTGGTCAAGGCAAAGATAATGCAAGAAACTTCCTGATCGAACGACCAGCATTAGCGCATGAAATTGAAAACAAAGTGCGTGAGCAGTTAGGCGTACCTTTGTTGCCGGCACTGGTTGAAGAATAGTTAATTAGAGCTTATGCAGACATAAGCTCGGTGAATAGGAAAGATCACGTTAGTCTTAAGTCGACTTACTTGGAAACAAGTGGTCGACTTTTTTTATGTGTAGCGATGTGAGTACCTTCTTTGAACTAGACGCGTGAAAGATGCTTAAAACACGCGTGACCTAGTTGATGTACAAGTCAGATGTCTAAAAACAAATATGCTGAAACCTAAACTTAGTTTAAAAGGCCGCGCCTTACGTTATCTGTCTATGCGTGAATATAGCCGCATTGAGCTGGCACGCAAACTTTCTGCGTATGCGCAAGATGACGACGAATTGAATGGATTATTGAACTGGCTAGAAGAATCAAAATTTCTTTCAGATCAACGTTTCTCAGAAGCTTTGGTACATAAGCGTCAAGGGCGATTTGGTAACCAGAAAATATTAGCGGAATTGCAGAGCCATCAACTAAACAAGGAAGATTTAGAAGAAATTAAAGATGATCTAGAGGCAACTGAGTCACAAAGAGCCGTTGATGTTTTGTGGAGAAAATTTAGCGCACCGCCTGCCGATCACCGAGAGAAAGCCAAGCAAATGCAATTTTTGGCACAACGTGGCTTCTCAAGTCGCGCAATTAACTTTGCATTAAAGCAGCCACGTGAGAGCTTCGATGAGTGAATACCAGTTTATGTTTTACGGACTTAAGTAAATTTTCATTTGAGTTATTTGAGAAAATGCAATTTTTTGCGAAAACGCAGGATGTTTCATATTTTTAAGCGGGTTTTCCTGAAAAGTGGTCTAACCAAAAAATAGAATTCATGCTTTAGCTGTGCTAAAATCCACAGGTTTTTTGCAACGCCGCAAGAGCGGCTGTTATGGTAGAAGCTACGATAACGCACGCAATTGTGGCTTTTTATATTTGAATTGCCGCCAGCAGGCATGATGTCCTCAACAACATTCACTACAATTTGGGCTTACTCGATGAAGTCCAATTCGGTCTTTCGCGCTCTCGCAAAAATGTGCGGTGTGCAGGCGTACGACCATAGAGTTCATGTTGATACCTGTGAAACTGGCGCAAATGAATTAAGCAAAGTTTTGATTCCCAACTGATTGATAAAACGTGACACCAAGGATGGTCGTCGCGTTTTTTTGTATGGGCTTGAGAATTGTGTAGATGAGCTAAGGAATATAAATTTTTAGTTCATCGAATTCATGAAGATGTTGCAGCATGGTTTTGTTTGTTGGCAGTAATTGATCCAAATTATTTTGTTTTACTTTTTAACTAATACCTCAGTGTCTGAAGGGAAGTCGTATGAAAATCCATGAGTATCAGGGTAAAGAAATCCTCCGTAAATTCGGAGTGACCGTACCGCGCGGTATCCCATGCATGTCCGTTGAAGAAGCAGTCAAGGCTGCTGAAACTTTAGGCGGTCCAGTATGGGTAGTCAAAGCACAAATTCACGCCGGTGGCCGTGGTAAAGGTGGTGGCGTTAAAGTTGCTAAATCCATGGAGCAAGTACGCGAATACGCAGACGCGATCATGGGTATGCAATTGGTGACACACCAAACTGGCCCAGAAGGTCAAAAAGTGCGTCGTTTGTTGATCGAAGAAGGCGCGGATATTAAGAAAGAACTGTACGTCAGTATGGTAACTGACCGTATCAGCCAACGCGTGGTGTTGATGGCATCCTCCGAAGGCGGTATGGACATCGAAGAAGTGGCGGAAAAACATCCGGAATTGATCCACTCTATCGCGATCGATCCAACGGCTGGTTTGCAAGATGCGCAAGCAGATGACATCTCCCGTAAAATCGGTGTGCCAGAAGGTTCTATCGAAGACGCTCGTGTTCAATTGAAAGGCTTGTACAAAGCTTTCATGGAAACAGATTGTTCTTTAGCTGAAATCAATCCATTGATTTTGACTGGTTCAGGCAAAGTGATCGCTCTTGATGCGAAATTTAACTTCGACGCGAACTCCTTGTTCCGTCAACCAGAAATCGTCGCTTACCGCGATTTGGATGAAGAAGATCCAGCTGAAATCGAAGCATCTAAATTTGACCTTGCTTACATTTCGCTCGACGGCAACATTGGCTGCTTAGTGAACGGTGCAGGTTTAGCGATGGCAACCATGGATACCATCAAATTGTTCGGCGGCGAGCCAGCTAACTTCCTCGACGTAGGTGGTGGAGCAACTGCAGAAAAAGTGACTGAAGCATTTAAGATCATGTTGAAAAACCCAGGCTTGAAAGCGATCTTGGTCAACATCTTCGGTGGCATTATGCGTTGTGACGTGATTGCAGAAGGCGTGATCACTGCGTCTAAAGCAGTGTCCTTGCAAGTGCCTTTGGTGGTACGTATGAAAGGTACAAACGAAGATATCGGTAAGAAAATGTTGGCTGACTCTGGTTTGCCTATCATCTCTGCAGACACGATGGAAGAAGCCGCGCAGAAGGTTGTTGCCGCTGCTGCTAGTCATAAATAACATAAATGCGTCATTCCCGCGAAAGCGGGAATCCATTTACAGATGTTGAGTTATACCTACATACTTTCTGATAAGCCGCGAGGAACACTTTATATCGGTGTGACTTCAGATTTGATTAAACGAATTTGGCAACATAAAGAATCGTTTGTTGATGGGTTTAGTGCAAAGTATGGTTTGAAAAAATTGGTATGGTTTGAAGTTCATGAAGATATAAGCGAAGCCATAAAGCGCGAAAAACAGCTTAAGAAATGGAATCGTGTTTGGAAGATCGAGTTAGTCGAGAAAACCAATTCTGAGTGGCGAGACCTGTATCCAGAGCTACTAAATTAACATGGATTCCCGCTTTTGCGGGAATGACGAGATAGAGGAATATATGAGTATCCTGATTAATAAAGACACTAAAGTCATTACACAAGGTATCACTGGTAAAACAGGCCAGTTCCATACACGTATGTGCCGCGATTACGCGAACGGCAAAAACTGCTTCGTTGCAGGCGTGAATCCTAAGAAAGCTGGCGAAGATTTCGAAGGCATTCCAATTTACGCGAATGTCTCTGAAGCGAAAGCTGCGACAGGCGCAACAGTTTCCGTCATCTACGTTCCACCAGCAGGCGCAGCAGCTGCGATCTGGGAAGCCGTTGAAGCGGAACTCGATTTGGCGATCTGTATCACTGAAGGTATTCCTGTTCGTGACATGATGATGTTGAAAGACCGCATGGCTAAAGCGGGTAGCAAAACAAAATTGCTCGGCCCTAACTGCCCAGGTTTGATCACACCAGACGAAATCAAGATCGGCATTATGCCAGGTCACATCCACCGTAAAGGTCGTATCGGCGTGGTTTCCCGCTCTGGTACATTGACATACGAGGCGGTCGGTCAATTGACCGCGCTCGGCTTGGGTCAATCTTCTGCGGTTGGTATCGGTGGCGATCCAATCAATGGTTTGAAACACATCGACGTCATGAAGATGTTCAACGACGATCCAGATACAGACGCTGTGATCATGATCGGTGAAATCGGTGGTCCAGATGAAGCGAATGCGTCTTACTGGGTACGTGACAACATGAAGAAGCCAGTCGTTGGTTTCATCGCTGGTGTGACTGCGCCTCCAGGCAAACGTATGGGTCACGCAGGTGCCTTGATTTCTGGTGGTGCTGACACTGCGCAAGCAAAATTAGACATCATGGAAGAATGCGGTATCAAAGCAACTAAGAACCCATCTGAAATGGCGCGTTTGCTGAAAGCAATGCTGTAATTTGATAATGTCTGTTTGCGTCATAATGAGAATTAATCAATATGCTTGATTCTCATAAATTGATCTAAAAAAATAAGGGAGCAATCGCTCCCTTATTTTTTTGTGCGGAAATAAAAAACACGTCGAAAAATGTTGTAGTTGCGCTATTGAAACATTAAAATTTGCAAACTAAGTTCATAATGCTTTAGCTTAATGGTAAGCTCGTTAAGTTTAACAATCTGAGTACACGAGATTTCTTTATTTTAATGTTGCCTTAATTATTTTCCTTCATGCCCGCACAAACAGTTCTGGAATTTGCTAGTCATTCAGACACCGGACTTGTCCGCAGTCATAATGAGGATGCAATTGTTATTTCTCCTGAGCTTGGCCTTGCCATTTTGGCTGACGGCATGGGTGGCTATAATGCGGGCGAGGTCGCCAGTCAAATGAGTGTTGACTTGGTTCGTGAGCAGATTCGAAATAGCCTTGATGCGACTTGGATGCCACGCTTACCTTGGCAATCTTCCATCTCTGAAAAGTGGGTACAAGACGCTATCGTCTACGCTAATCAAAAGGTAATAGAGCAGGCGAATAAGAATCCAGATAACTTTGGCATGGGTACCACCATCGTTGCTGCACTTTGTCACTACGATAAGTTGGTGATTGGTCATGTTGGCGATTCTCGTGCTTATCTATTTCGTGAAAATTATTTAGAGCAAATTACCCGCGATCATTCTGTATTACAGGCTCAAATTGATGCGGGCTTGATTTCGCAGGCAGATGCACACCTCTCTCCAATCAAGAACTTAATTACACGTGCGGTCGGTTCAAATGATGAGATTGAAGTTGAAGTGCACGAGCATGCAATGCGTGTTGGTGATATTTTCGTACTGTGTTCTGATGGTTTGAGTGATATGCTCGATCAGATTCATATACAAACTGTCTTGAGAGAGCAATCTGAGGATTTGGATACCTGTTGCAAGACTTTAGTGTATTTGGCTAATCGTCAAGGTGGATTTGACAATATTTCCGTTGTTTTAATACGCGTCAAAGAATTGCATGAACGTGGGTTTATGGAGTATATTTTTGCTAGTTAAAAAACAAGTAACGCGTTATTTTTATTTCATTTTATTTTGTATCTAGCGGATAGATTATGGCAAAAGTTGTGGTGAATTTTAATGGTCAAGTGCAAAAAGAGATCAGTATTGACCGCGCTCGTATCAATATCGGGCGTCGTCCAGGAAATGATTTAGTGTTAGACCATCTTGCCGTGAGTGGGCGCCACGCTGCTATTGATACAACTTCAGAAGGCACTTTTATTCTCGATTTAGGTAGCACCAACGGTACTTCGGTGAATGGACAACCAATTAAAAAGCATCAGTTACAGAACGATGATGTGATTGAATTGGGGAAGTATCAGCTTAAATTTATTGTTGAGGTGGATAACTATCAGGTGTCGCCAGACGAGACTTTAAAAGTAGGAAAGATCAAAGTGCTCAATGGTTCAAATGCTGGCAAAGAAATGATTTTGTCGAAACCGGTGACAACCTTGGGTAGCCCAGGGATTTTGGTCGTTTCGATCGCACGTGATGGCAATCGTTTTAAAATTAATTTTGTAGAAGGAAAAGTTTTCCCAAAAATTAATGGTGAAGCAACCGATGCGCGTCCTCGCGTATTAGCGCACGGAGATGAAATTGATTTATCTGGAACAAAAATGGAGTTCCAGCTAGATTAAACTCAGTTCAGCTCAGTTAAGTTAATTAAGTTCAAAAAAACGAGACCAACAAATTGGTCTCGTTTTTTTATTTAGGCTTAGGAACGCCTACTTAGTTTTGCCGTAGTTTCGCCTAGTTCACGCGTAAAGGCTGCCCACTCGTGCCATCGATGGCAACAAATAATTGTCGCCCTTTTGTTTGCAAAGGAGAGAATAGGATTTTTTGTCCCTGCTTCTCTGCTTTTTCGAGCATATTCTCCAATTGTTCTTTATCTTCATTATTTGTATTTAACTGGGATGGCAGTTTGCCATTCGCGCGAACTTGCGCTTGAACATCTTCAATCGGAGCATAAAACTGAGGGAGATTTTGTATGCCCATCCCCCCCAATTTTGCAAACATAATTTCTTCCCGTTTTTTATCTGATTCTGGCGCTTTGGTGCCGACAAACACCGGACCAAATAGGGGCAATTTTTTGAATTGCGCGTGTTCTACCTTGTCTAGATCGCCGTCTTCGATTTCATTCGCTTTTACGAGAAAAAATTGGTTTTCTACATAGGCGATATAAACGGGACGTACCGCATACAATGACCATACGCCATAGGCCAAGAACATCAATTGACAGATCAGAACTGCGCTGACGTCAAACTTTAGTGATTTCTTTTTAGGATTAAAGATGATCAGCATAATTAGTGGACCTAAAACCAGATCGACTAAGACTAGAATTTTTAGTAGTTCAAAACCATTCGCTGCTTCAAATAATTGGTTTGGATACCAAACGAGTTTAACCAAACCAAAAATTACGGCGATTACCGACGCACTTGCTAGAAAATGAAAACCAAATGCTTGGAGTCGGCTTAAACTTGAAAGACGATGTGTCAACATAAATATTCTCGAAAATAAGCTTGAGTGAATTGGCGTTCTTACTGCTAGAAAATGAAAACTGGCTGAAAATAGTGCTGGTGCTCAGTCAATCTGACGCGACCAGCAAAAAATCATCGTTTAAAATAGGTGCATTCAATTCAGTTTTCAATAGCGAGCCTTAATCATTGAAGTGATCGACTCTGTCGACTTATTCAATCTAGTGAATCCACGCTGTCGAATAACTGCCTTTCAAAATTATATCTAGAAAAGATGTTTCTTAAAAATACTACGAAGCTTTCCATCATTTTGTTCGGACTTTGTTTATTGTTCGCGCAACTCTATTCTGGTCATATTCATCCTTATCGAAGCTTCTATCATGAGTTTGCTGTGGTGGTGGGGGTTTTCTTGGCTTTGATCCCACTGTTTGTTTTTTCTCAAGCGAAATTGATTGTCCCAGCAATTGCTGGAGGTGCAGTGCTGTTGTTTTCTTTCTTGGGCTTGCAAAGTTTGCTCGGATTGACTTTGCTGACGACAATTTATTACCCCTTATTTCTTTTATTTTGCACAGCCTTGGCAATGTCATTAGGCGCTAGTTGGGTCAAACTGAATGGCAATGCGGATGATCTATGTCAAATGTTTGCGGTAGTTTATTTGCTCGCCGCTGTGTTATCTGTTCTGATGCAGCAGGTGCAAATTATGGGCATGGATTGGCGTCCGATTGTGATGTATATGAGTAATGATGGCGTCAATCCTATCCGCGCATTTGCCAATGTAGCGCAACCAAATCAGTTGGCTTTGTTGATTTGTTTTGGCTTTGCCGCTTTGTGGTGGTTGTTAGAAAGTACGCGTTTGCCTGGCAAGCTTGCTTGGTGTGTCGCGGTGTTTTTGTTGTGGGGATTGGCGCTAACACAGTCGCGCATTGGGTGGATTATTCTGCCTAGTTTATTCGTGTTAATCGTGTATCTACGCAAGACCAATGCAAGATTAACTTTGCTTGGTATGCTGAGTTTGTTGGTGATCTATGCGAGTTTGGTGATTACTTTACCGACAATAGCGAAGTATTTAGGTTTTGTAGTCGGTACTTTGGGCGAGCGTCTTGGTGGACGATCGGAACGCTCTGTGTTACTCCAGCAAGCATGGGCGATTGCTAGTGCACATCCTTGGTTAGGCGCGGGATGGTTTGGTTTTGGTGCGCAACAAGTCGCGGTCGCTGCTGACTTTAGTTCGACGATTTATGCAGAGCATTCACATAACATCGTCTTGAACTTTGCTGCCGAGTTAGGTTTGCCTTTTACGATTTTATTTTTTGGTATTTTATTTGTGTGGTTTTGGAAGCATTTTGCGCGCCGCGAGGCACATCGAGACAAGTCTAAAACATTCATTCTCATGATGTTGTTAGCGGTCGGGGTGCATAGTATGGTTGAATTTCCGCTCTGGTATGCCTATGTTTTATTACCGGTCGGAGTAATGTTGGGAGCTGCACATCAATTGCAGCAACCACAAGCGGCTTGGCAGATTTCTCGCGGATGGGTGCAAGCTATCTCAGCGATTTGCTTTGCGATTTTGGCTTTTGCTTGGGTTGATTATCATCGTGTTGTAAATGGCTTTGTCGCCTTTCGACAAACTAAAGACTATGCCTTAATTCCTAAAGAAAAAATTCAAGCACCGCGCTGGACCTTGATGCCAGATTATTTTGATTATTTCAGACTCTTGCTTGTAACGCCCCGCAGTGGCATGTCATCTGAAGAAATTCAGTTTGTTATTACTTGTAGCCATCGGTTTGGCTATGTGCATATTTTAGATAAATTAGCGCAAGTCTATGTTTTGAATGATCAAGTTGATGCCGCCAAGCGTGTCATGCAGAGTTTGCAGCGCCTGCACCCGATTGTCTATCCAGAGTATTACGACTATTGGCAATCCTTAGCGAAAACAGATGAGCGCTACGCCACTGTATTTGCAACGATGCCCGCGCGAAATGCACCTTAAGGCGATCGTTAAATCCAAAGTCGTTCGATTGATTCAACCCATGTAGGAAAACAAAGATGACGCTTTCTTCCCGTATTCAACATCCTTTATTAAAACAAAAAATCATGAGCGCAGAGAGTGCGGCGTTGTTGATAGAAAACGGTGACCATGTCGGCATGAGTGGTTTTACGGGAGCGGGTTATCCTAAATTGCTGCCACAGGCTTTAGCGCGACGTATTGAACTTGCCAATCAAGGTGACCAGAAGTTTAGTATTGGTGTTTGGACTGGGGCTTCAACCGCACCTGAGTTGGATGGGGCGCTAGCCAAAGTTGGTGGCATCAATATGCGTTTGCCTTATCAATCTGATCCAACTTGTCGTGCGCGGATTAATGCGGGTCAAATGGATTATGTCGATTTGCATCTATCTCACGTGGCGCAAATTGTTTGGTTTGGGTTCTTGGGTAAGTTAAATGTCGCCGTGATTGAGGTTGCTGGCGTGCTGCCGGATGGACGTTTGATTCCATCTTCGTCAGTCGGCAATAATAAGACTTGGCTTGATCAGGCGGATAAAGTGATTTTAGAAGTGAATGCACATCAAAGTGCCGCACTTGAAGGTATGCACGATATTTATTATGGTACCGAACGCCCACCGCACCGTAAGCCAATTCCAATGGAGCACACTGGCGATCGAATCGGCGAACCATATTTGCGAGTCGATTTAAATAAAGTCGTCGCGGTAGTAGAAACAGATTTACCAGATCGAAATACAGAATTTAATGCACCAGATCAAACCTCAGAAAAAATTGCGTCTCATATCCTAGCGTTTTTTGAAGAAGAGGTAAAAATGGGGCGGATGCCGCCAGCTTTGTTGCCTCTACAATCAGGTGTAGGCAATATTGCGAATGCCGTGTTGGCGGGCTTGAATCGTGGCTCCTTTGAAAACTTAACAGGCTTCACCGAAGTACTGCAAGACGGCATGTTAGCGATGATTAAATCGGGCAAGATGACGATGGCTTCAGCCACTGCCTTATCTTTGAGCCCGACCGCCAATCAAGAGTTCTTGCAAAACTTAGATTTCTATCGGGACAAAATTATTTTGCGCCCACAGGAAATTTCGAATCATCCCGAATTGATTCGTCGTCTTGGTGTCATCTCTATGAATGGCATGCTCGAAGCAGACATTTATGGCAATGTGAATTCCACTCATGTGATGGGAACGCGCATCATGAACGGCATTGGCGGTTCAGGTGATTTTGCTCGCAATGCCTATGTGTCGATGTTTATGACACCATCGACCGCCAAGGGCGGGGCGATCTCTTGTATTGTGCCAATGGTCAGTCATGTTGATCACACCGAACACGATGTACAGATCATCGTGACCGAACAGGGCTTAGCCGATTTACGCGGTGTAGCTCCGCGTCATCGCGCCGAATTAATTATTCAACGCTGCGCCCATCCAGATTATCGTCCTGCTTTGCTTGATTATGTTCAGCGTGCGCAACATAACGCACAAGCAGGACAAGGTGGCATGCATACACCACACATTCTCGACGAAGCCTTGTCGTGGCATAGTCGTTATGAGCGGGAAGGGCAGATGCTGCCTAAACTTTGAAGTTGTTTCAAAGTTTGGTTGAATCGATGAGTTTTGTTGATTTCAATCCAAAATCCAAATGTGAATTTGAACGAATTCCCTCTCTTACATGGTATGGCTATCTACACAAGTTCAGATTTGGTTAGAAACGCCTTCTCCCGCAAGCGGGAGAAGGCAGGGATGAGGGCAGTCCAGAATGAAGAAATGGATTTAATTACTGCGTTCTGTATTGAGAATACATGCAGTCGATATGTTTTCTCGCTTGTCAGCGTCCCTCACCCCAACCCTCTCCCGCTTGCGGGAGAGGGAGTGTTATTAGAACTCAGATTTGTCTAGATACCGATGCTTACAAGGGGAAGGGGGTACACAAGATACATTGGCCACTTACAACACTTCAATCAATCACCGCAGTCCAATCCCCCGATTTACCACCATGTTTTTCTAACACCCGAATATCACTCATCACCATACCCCGATCAACTGCTTTGCACATGTCATAAATCGTGAGCAAACCAATTTGTACCGAAGTTAAGGCCTCCATTTCAACACCAGTTTTGCCATAGGTCTCGACTTGTGCTTGGCATAGTACGGCATGGTTCGCTGCATCGAGTTCAAAGTCAACCGTGACGCGGGTCAAGGCTAATGGGTGGCATAAAGGAATTAAATCGCTGGTACGTTTGGCTGCCATAATCGCCGCAATTCTTGCGATGCCAATCACATCGCCTTTTTTTGCATGACCATTTTGTATTAAGGCAAAGGTCGCTGCTTGCATGCGAATTTTTCCAGCTGCGCGGGCGATTCTGTGGGTACTATCTTTGTCGCCAACATCCACCATATGCGCTTGTCCACCTTGATCAAAGTGGGTCAAGCCACCATTTACCTCAATCGAGGAACTTGTAGAATTTTTGTTAGTCATAATTAAACACTCGAATTGATTGTAAGTTAAGATACGCTGTCATTAAAAAGCGATAAACTTGGTTCGTTATGATGAGACAAAAGTGAGCTCTGCAAGTTTGTTGTAACGCATTTTTAATCTAATTCGTGATCATATCATCGTGAAAAAAGAATTCCCGCAATTTCGTTTTAAGTTGATCCAGCTCACGCTCTCGATGAGTTTGGGCTGTGCATTTATCTTGTCTCCCGTGGGCTATGCGCAAACCGGCACGATTTCTACCGTTCCGTCGTCAGCGTCAACCAGTACGCAGAGTACGTCTAAGAACCAAAGCTTACCCACCTTGGGAGATGCCGCGCGCGGTGATTTGTCGCCGATGATGGAGCGCAAGATTGGTGAGCAAATTATGAGTAGCGTGAGGCGTGATCCAGATTTCCTTGAAGATGGCCCGGTGATTGAATACTTGACCAAGCTCGGCAATTCTTTATTGGATAAACGTCCCGATGCGCGTGGTGAAGAATCTTATGAGTTTGAGTTTTTTGCGGTACGCGATCCCGTCTTAAATGCGTTCGCCTTCCCAGGTGGTTTCTTAGGCTTCCATTCTGGCTTGATTTTGGCAGCGCAGTCTGAATCTGAACTAGCATCCGTCATGGGACATGAAATTGGGCATGTGTCACAACGGCATATCGCTCGTATGTTGGGCAATCAGAAAAATGATTTCTTAATTCCGATTGCCGCAATTATTTTGGCGGCTTTGGCTGCGCGCTCTAGCCCAGACGCCGCCATGGCGATGGTGATGGGCGGGCAAGGCTTAGCAATGCAAAGGCAACTGAGTTTTAGTCGTGATGCAGAGCGCGAGGCAGATCGTATTGGTTTTCAAATTCTCAAAGATGGCGGCTACGATACGGCGGGTATGCTAGCGTTTTTTGGACGTATGCAGCATGCGTCGCGCAACTACACTGACAATGGTTTGTCTTATTTGCGTAGTCATCCACTCACCAGTGAACGGATGGCAGATATCCAAGGGCGCTTATTTGGTGAACGCTATCGCCAACGCGTTGATGGCTTAGATTTTTATTTGACGCAAGCACGCGTACGTGTTTTGCAAGACAGTAAAGCGCAAGGCTTGATCGATGCCGCGGTCGCGTTTGAAAATCAAATTAAAAATGGAAATGAAGAAAGTCGGCTCAGTGGACACTACGGCTTGGCATTTGTTGCCTACAAAAAAAATGATTTTCTGAAAGCCGAAAAACTCTTAGATGCATTAACCGCGCAAATCGCGCAATTGCCAAATCAAAAAAAATGGTTAAAAGAAACCAGCGCTTTTGCGAGTTTGGCGATCGATATTGAAATGGGTAAAAAACGCCCAGATTTAGCCGTCGCCAAAGCTAAAGTCGCCTTGCGTGACTTGCCATTAGCACGCGGTCTGGCGCATCAGTATGCCGAAGTATTGATCGAAGCAAAAAACTACAAAGAAGCCGAAGCTTTTCTGCGTGACCAAATCAGCCTATATCGCCGCGAAGCCAAGTTACAGCACTTGCTCGCCAAAGCCTATGCCGCAGAAGGCAAACAAGCACTGCAACATATCGCCTTAGCCGAGGCCTATGCCTTAGAAGGTGCACTACCAGCAGCCCTAGCCCAATTAGAAATCGCCCGCCTTGATCCCGATGTGAAATATTACGATTTGTCTGTGATAGACGCGCGTGAGCGTGAATGGAAAGAAAAGCGCAAAGAGGAAATGGAAGAGGAGAAGAAGGGTAAGTAAGAAGTGTGGTTTGGTTCGACGAGGTGTTTGGTAAAATGCAAAAACATGATGACGTATTGCACAGAAATTTTAATACTGATCAAATGCGCAGCGCTGTGCCGAAAACCCAATGTTTACAAGCCTTTGGAGACGATGAATGAAAAATGTTATGCGTCATCTTAAATTATTAGGCGACATTGTGTCGCCTATATCTAGTTGAGGCCTTATATGACTTACGAAGAAGAGTTTAAGCAATGGATTGATAGTTGCTTTCAGCAAACCATTCCAAATTCTGTGGTTGCGTTCTCGTTTAACTTATTTGAGGTTGCTGAGACAAATGACGTGAAATTCGGAATTGAAATGGTGGGTACTGCATCATTCGACGAAGATGATTCTGATTGGGCTTGCGACGAAGTTTGGGGGCCAGAGGTTCGGCAGACGCCTATTCCAAAGCTGTTTTCTGGAGATGATTGGGAAGAATGTTTAATTAACGTTAAATCTCTATTGCAATCGTATATTAAGTCCCATTCCGGCACTGAGAAGTTCAAACAGGGTGTCGGCATAGGTTTTGTAGATGGAGAGATCGAAGTTCTATGGCAGCCTTAACATGTCGATCGACGGAGAATCGCTAATGACTATTTCACTTGAATTTATGACCGTTGTGGCGATCTCGTCATTTTGGCGTTCGCCTCATAGGAGCCTATGCGGTACGCGCTGGTAATCGTTCTGGTGGCCTTACTTCTCGTCGCAGGCGAGTGGACGTATCGGTCATTTTTGCGCCCAATTGACCCTGCCACTCCCGAAATGCTCGCACTTGGCGAACGCCTCAAGCAGGATGGCTTGCTAGATCGGTTCTACTCGGTTCGGCATGGATTTCGTCACAGCGAAGTTTCGGCACACGGTGCCTATCAACTCAAGAATTTTCCTCTCCCGGTATCGGTCTCAGCTTGCCCGACTGAGGCGGCGGCGGAGGCTCATCGTCATGCCATTGCGAGTAGCCCCAACCTTGTTCGGCCGGTCCGGAGTGGTCGGCTTGTAATTTGGTTCCCAATGTGGGGCGAAGACACAAAGGAGATGATGGAGCGGGTCGTCAGTATCGTGGCTTCAGGGGTATCGCGATGAGGCTGAACCAGTCATTCGAGCGGACCGCTTTCACGTTATACCGTCAGAGCTCCGATTCGTAATCCATACTTTCATGCAAAATACGTACGATCAAAATAGTGGATTTAAGGCTCTGCTTGTAGAAAATCAGATGGCTGCCTTGTGGGAATTTCCGGTATCCATCGCGAATGTAGTCGCATGAGATTCCCAAATTTGGATTTTGTGCGAGCATAAAAAATGCATCGTCCAATTGCTTGATGTATAAATTTCTTTGTGTTCTACCCCAACGGTTTTCTGTGAAGAGAGCAATTGAATGCAAATCGTTTTTGGCTTCTTTGCTTAAATGAAATAGTTCCATTAGTCCTTCTTTTCATCCAGTTCAGCTAAAAAGTCTTTGTAATTGTAATTGGCAACGCCACTTTCTTCGCCATGAATGAGCATTTGACGTAGTGTTTGTAGTTTGCTTTCCGAGTCTTCAAGTAGACGTAATCCAGCCCTTACAACTTCACTCGCTGAGCCATAACGGCCTGACTCAAGTTGTGAAGAAATGAAGTTGTCAAAGTGATCGCCTAGAGTAATACTTGTGTTCTTTGCCATGGAATGTCTCCAAAAGTACCAATAAATACCATAATATCGTATTTATTGACCTTTTCAAGATATAAGGTCTGCAACGTGAGCTAGTACAGGACGGTTGATTGAACGGGCTGTAAAGTGGCTTGATATCGATTAATGTTGTGAGCGTTCGGTCGTTCAGCGCTGCACTAAGAAATGATTGTGTAAAACTGATTCGCAGAAAAACTGATAATCAAAACAATTCACGTAACCACGAATGCGTTACAGAAAACCTTAAGCCAATGAATGGCGAAATGATGTTAGTCCCGGCTGTCGGCAATATGCAGCATCTCTCATCAAGCTAATCAAATCACTTTTTTCCAATTTAACTTCTCGATCTGCTACTCGCGCAGTAATGGTGAATTCTAAAGCGGTTTCCGCTGATGCCTCCATCAACTCTAGCAATCGCTCTTCAGCTAAAGTCTGCTGATTCTCTGTCAGTGTTTCGAGAAACAAGCCAATGTCACGGTCGTCAAGTTGACATAGGAATTGATCAGCCTGACACGCAATATTCCCATCATCCAACATCCAAACACGTGTCGCGGGTGGCATGATTTGTCCGGTATGCAAACGCCAGGTTTGATCTGGCAAGATTTGCGCGATATACGGTGTTGCTGCTAAGTTAACATAGACTTTTTGCGGGCCATTTTGAAAGTACCAATTACCATCGTCATCACATAGATAATTACGATTGATAAAGTTCTGTAGCGTTGGATTGCGAATCACATCACCTGGCAAGTTCAAAGCTTGTGCGCGTTCGTCGCGCATGCGCCAGTTGCCGCGTGCATCAAGGGATAGCCAGCCGTAGCAATGCGGAATATTCGGCCATTTGGCCATCGCGGCGAGAACGATGTCATCCATGTGCTTGTAGATGGGAGATGATTTTTTCGGGTAGCCAATCTAGTTTGCCGGGGAAGACTCCCTGCGCAAATCCCACATGACCGCCATGTTGTGGATAGTCGAGTGTGACATAAGTCGATGCCGATTTGGGTAAAAATTGCGCGGGCATAAACGGGTCATTCTGCGCATTGAGCACCAAGGTTGGCACTTGAATCTCATTTAATACCAAGCAAGCACTAGCACGATGCCAATAGTCATCAACATCGCGATAACCATGCAAAGGTGCGGTGACGACATTGTCGAACTCGTATAGGTTCTTGGCGCTAAGCATGCGTTCACGATCAAATAGTTTGGGAAATTGCGTGAGCTTGTGCAGGCATTTTGGTTTTAATGTTTGCAGAAAATTTTTCGTATAAACACGATTAAAGCCACGCGATAAAGTCGCACCGCTATTGGTTAAATCTAGTGGTGCCGAGACAGCGCAGGCGGCATCGACGATACTGGCACTCGATTGCGATTCGCCCAGCCAACGCAATAAGGCATTGGCGCCAAGTGAGACGCCGCTGGCATAAAACTTCGCATGCGGATGGGTTGCTGTAAATTGGCTATGCAGACGACGGATGATCCAGTTGATTTCTTGCGCATCGCCTGAGTGATAAAAACGCGGTGCTTGATTTGGCTCGCCAGAACAGCCACGAAAATGCGGCACTGCGCCCGACCAACCTAAGCTTTTTAATTTATGCATCAAGGTGCGGGCGTAGTGACTATTGCTGGAACCTTCTAAACCATGAAATAAAACAAGAAAAGGTTTGCCCGCTTCACCATCCAAAAAATCGACATCGATAAAATCTTGATCGGGTGTGACCCAACGTTCACGCCGGAGTGCTACTTCAGGCTTTCGCATCAAGGTTGCTGGATAAATCGTTTGAAGGTGACCGCCAGTTAGCCACCAAGGAGAAGAATAATGCATTAGTGTAAAACGTCGGCTTTGGATAGATCGACAGGCGCGGGACCGGCAGCAACTGAAGCGTGATGCATGGTGATGCGCCAGCCGCGTGGTGTCTTGACATAGACATTGGTGGCGATAATGTGAACGTCTTGGGCGATTTGATCGCGTGGATGGAATTCTTCGATCAAATTATGCACGGCGGTTAGACCATTGTGTATGGCATGTAATTGCCGCGTGTGAATGTGCATCGTGCCATTTTCAAAAATGGCTTCCCAAGAGGTGCGAATATCTGCGTGACCAATCAAGCGCGGTGAATTGGGGTGTACGCAAATGATCTCTTCATCTTCTGCCCATAGCGCCATCATGCCATCTAAGTCGCCACGTGCGATTGCATCGTAGAAGGCGATTTCAACTTCGTCGGCGCTGCCATTGAGTTGCTTCTTAGCGGGCATGGGGACTTTCTATCGGGGCGTTTGTGTTTGCATGCAATTCACTCAGTTGCATCAAATTGTGAATTAATGCGCTTTTAATACTGTACCTGGTGCTAATTTATACACGGTGCCGCAGTATGAGCAAGTTGCGGAATCGCCATGCGATAAATCTAAATATACACGTGGGTGTGAAGACCATAATGGCATTGCAGGATTCGGGCAGTGCGCTGGTAAGTCGCTTGCTTGCAATTCAACCGCAGGTATTGATGGCTTATTAGACATGTTTTGCTCCTCAGTGAGTGAGTTTCAGTGAATTTGAGTGAATTTGGATGAATTTTTCTAGGCCATGATTTTAAAGGATTTCGTCGCGTTTGCGTTGAGCGATTGCCGCTCGCTGCTTGATTTGTATTGAGTTTGAGCAAGCATTTACCCATCGCGTTACAATAGCGACCTCGCAGCATTTGCCTGCAACTATTCGCCATCACCGTTTTTCTTCAGCCGCATTTGCGTTTCTCATTATGTTAAAAGATTGGAATTCACCTATTTACCGTGAAGGTTTTAGGGCTTGCGCACCATCCTTGTTTGGGATGGGCGCTTGGGGCATGGTGGTTGGAGTGGCGATGATTAAGGCCGGCTTGAGTTTGCCGCAAGCGCTTGGCATGACTTTGCTTGTTTTTGCTGGTTCTGCGCAATTGGCAGCTTTGCCTTTGATCGTTGCCAATGCGCCGATTTGGGTTATTTTCGCGACGGCTTTAATTGTTAATTTGCGCTTCTTGATTATGTCGGCATTGATTGCGCCGCGCTTTGCACATCTGCCGTGGTTGCGTCGTACTTTGTTGGGATTCTTGACCGGTGATTTAACGGTTGCTTTGTTCATGCAGCGGTTTCCAACAATGTGGCAAACCCCCGCAGAAGAGCGCGATCAAGTGTTTTATCTACATGGTTTAGTGGTTCCTAATTGGATAGTCTGGCAGATCGGTTCCATTCTAGGAATCTTGGCGGGTAGTCAAGTGCCGACGCATTGGGGCTTAGGGTTTGCGGGCACTTTAGCGATTTTGTGTATTTTGCTGCCATTAATGCGCAATCGTCCTGGTTTTATTGGTGTAGTCGTGGCTGGTGCGGTGGCTGTCGCTGCGCATGATTTGCCGTATAAATTGGGTTTGTTGTTGGCGGTGTTGATTGGTATGGCGGTTTCTATGTGGATAGAAGAGCATATGGAGCTTGCCGCAGCGCCGGAAGCCAGTGCTTCAGTGACCAGTGAACAGGAGAAGCGCGATGAGTGATTTAGAAATCTGGATGGTGATTATCTTGTTAACTGTTGCAACGGTGATTGACCGCAGTGCATTTTGGGTGGTTGGCCATCACATCAATTTACCCAAACGGGTACAAGAGGCTTTACGCTACGCGCCCAGTTGCGCGTTGGCAGCGATTGTCGTGCCTGATTTTTTTATCAACGATAATCAAATTGTTACTAGTTGGCATAATCCCAAGCTCATCGCTGGTGTTGCTGCCTCTTTTTTCTATCTTTGGAAAAAAGATATGCTCTTAACTATTATTTTTGGTATGAGTGTATTTACGCTGATCCGACTTTATTTTTAATCTGAGCGATCCGCTTATAAATTGCATAAAGTGCGAGAGTGGCGAGAAAAAACGTGATTTGGGCTGTTGATTTGGTAAAATACGCGATTAATTTAAATAATCCCGAATTTTCCTGATTTGCCGATTCGAATAGCTGCTTATTGTAATTGTCAGTGTCATTATTATCTTCATTGACGCGAGCTAAAGAGGCAATGAGGGATTGGGGATGCACATCTCGATTTAATTCCTTCTCATCTTAACTGGTCCTGCTATGCAATTTAATCGTCTGAGCGATCTCATCGCTGCTAATAAACTCAAAGGTCAACGTGTATTTATTCGTGCAGATTTGAATGTTCCGCAAGACGATGCTGGCAATATTACAGAAGATACGCGTATCCGCGCTTCTGTGCCAGCGATTCAACAAGCCTTAAAAGCAGGTGCTGCCGTGATGGTGACATCCCATTTGGGCCGCCCGACTGAAGGTGAATTCAAAGCGGAAGATTCTTTGGCACCTGTTGCCAAGCGCTTGTCAGAGTTGTTAGGCGTGACGGTAGAACTCAAACAAAACTGGGTGGATGGCGTTGAAGTGGCTGCGGGTCAGGTTGTATTGTTAGAAAACTGCCGCGTCAATAAAGGCGAGAAAAAGAACGATGACGCGCTCGCGCAAAAAATGGCGAAGCTTTGCGACATCTATGTGA
Source organism: Affinundibacterium baiyunense (assembly GCF_018139645.1). Lineage (GTDB taxonomy): Bacteria > Pseudomonadota > Gammaproteobacteria > Burkholderiales > Burkholderiaceae_D > Undibacterium > Undibacterium baiyunense. The sequence goes on along the minus strand of NZ_JAGSPM010000003.1, from coordinate 269,341 downwards.
ACGATGCATTCGGTACCGCACATCGCGCAGAAGCGACGACCCACGGTATCGCAAAATATGCGCCTATCGTTTGCGCTGGCCCGCTGTTGTCAGCTGAGTTAGATGCCTTGGGTAAAGCGCTCGGTCAACCCGCACGTCCATTGTCAGCGATTGTGGCTGGTTCCAAAGTCTCTAGTAAATTGACCATCTTAAAATCCCTCGCCGAAAAAGTAGATCAATTGATCGTCGGCGGTGGTATCGCGAATACTTTCATGCTGGCAGCGGGTTTGAAGATTGGTAAGTCTTTAGTTGAAGCTGACTTGGTAGGCGAAGCCAAAGCGATTATGGACATGATGGCAGCGCGTGGCGCGATTGTGCCGATTCCAACTGATGTGGTGTGCGCAAAAGAATTTTCTGCTACAGCTGTTGCGACAGTAAAAGCGGTCGCGGACGTGCAAGACGATGACATGATTTTGGATATTGGTCCAGAAACAGCGAATGCCTTAGCCGCACAAATTCGTCAAGCAGGTACGATCGTGTGGAACGGCCCAGTCGGCGTGTTCGAGTTCGATCAATTTGGCAATGGAACTAAAGTTTTGGCTGAAGCGATCGCTGATTCGAGTGGCTTCTCGATTGCTGGCGGTGGCGATACTTTAGCTGCGATTGCTAAGTACAACATCACAGAAAAAATTGGCTACATCTCCACTGGTGGCGGCGCATTCTTGGAATTTTTGGAAGGCAAAACTTTGCCAGCCGTAGAGATTTTGTTGCAAAGAGCTGCGCAGTAATCTGTTCAGAAAACTGCCGAAAAGTATTCGGCGCAGAGGCGCTGAGAGCGCAGAGTTTTATTGCTGAATTTCTCTGCGTACTTCGCGCCTCAGCGGCAAAAAAATAGTTTTGAAGTTTAAGCCCGACCTTGTAAAAATTATCCATCAGGAGATTCAATGTTACGCGGAACCAAAATTGTAGCGACAGTAGGCCCGGCATCCAGTGATCTGGATACTTTAGTTAGCATGTTAAAAGCTGGCGTGAATGTGGTTCGTTTGAACTTCTCACACGGCAAGGCACAGGACCATATTGATCGCGCTGCGTTGGTACGTAAAGCGGCAGAAGTCTGTGGCATTGAGATCGCGATTATGGCAGACATGCAAGGTCCGAAAATTCGTATAGGTAAATTTGAAAATAGCAAAATTCAAATAGAGAACGGCGATAAATTCATTCTCGATGCAGATTGTGCTTTAGGTAATCAAGAGCGTGTAGGACTCGATTACAAAGCCTTACCGCGCGACGTTAAAGCAAACGACGTATTGCTCCTTAACGACGGCTTGATCGTGTTGATCGTCGATAAAGTCGTGGGAAATGAGATTCACACGACAGTAAAAATTGGTGGCGAACTCTCTAATAACAAAGGCATTAATCGCCAAGGTGGCGGTTTAACTGCACCCGCATTGACGGCAAAAGATATGGAAGACATCAAAACAGCGATGTCTTTCCAAGCAGATTATTTGGCGATCTCTTTCCCCAAAAACGCGACCGATATGGAAATGGCGCGCCAATTGGCGAATATCGCAGGCGAACCTTACGGCCACAAGCCAATGATGATCGCAAAAATTGAACGTGCAGAAGCGATTCCTGTGTTGCAAGAAATTTTGGATGCTTCGGACGGCATTATGGTGGCACGTGGTGATTTGGCGGTAGAGGTTGGTAATGCTGCTGTTCCCGCTCTGCAAAAACGCATGATCAAGATGGCGCGTGAGTCGAATAAGTTGACGATCACGGCGACACAAATGATGGAATCGATGATCGTCAATGCCGTGCCAACTCGTGCTGAAGTTTCCGACGTCGCGAACGCAGTATTGGATGGTACAGATGCGGTGATGTTGTCGGCGGAAACAGCGTCAGGTAAATATCCAGTCGCAACAGTGGAAGCGATGGCAGCAATTTGTTTTGAAGCCGAGAAACATCAAGAGTGCAAACTCGATGCCGATTTCTTGAATTTGCAATTTACGCGTATCGATCAATCGATTGCTTACGGCGCCTTGTTCACGGCGCATCATTTGCGCGTGCAAGCGATTGCCGCTTTGACCGAATCTGGCTCGACAGCCTTGTGGATGAGTCGTCAAAGTATTGATGTGCCTTTGTTTGCCTTGACACCGAGTGTCGCGACCATGCGTAAAGCGGCTTTGTACCGCAATGTGCAAACTTTTAAATTGCCTTACAACCCAGACCGTGATTTCGTTTTGCAACAAGCTGAAAGTGTGTTGTTGGAAAAAGGCGCAGTGAAAGCGGGCGATTTGATCGTCGCAACGTGGGGTGAGCAAATGGGTAAAGTTGGTGGGACGAATGCGATGCGGATTGTCAAAATCGGGGAGTAAAGTACCGAGGTAAATCGAATTGTAGGGCGGGTGAAACCCGCGCCGCCAGACCTTTGAGCAGCTGAGCAGCGCGGGTTTCACCCGCCCTACGAGCTGCAAAATATAGAAACAGATTTGAACAAGATTCGAATCGATGAAGTCACAAAGGCCACAAGCTTGTTGAGGCGCTGAGTAAGCGTAGCGAGCGGGTAAAGTTTGAATTAAGAAGCGCAGCTGTACTCGAGTACAGCGAGCATCGCAGATTCAAAATCTGCCCGCGCAGTAGCTTAATCAGCACCTCAAAAGAAGATTTTTTTATTTGGAGTTAAAAACTATGTCTCTCGTATCAATGCGTCAATTGCTGGATCATGCAGCTGAAAATGGCTATGGTATTCCAGCGTTTAATGTCAATAATTTAGAACAAGTTACTGCGATTATGGAAGCGGCGAATGAAGTTGGTGCGCCAGTGATTATGCAAGCTTCTGCTGGTGCGCGTAAGTACGCTGGTGAAGCTTTCTTGCGTCATTTGATCTCTGCTGCGGTCGAAGCTTATCCACATATTCCTGTGGTAATGCATCAAGATCATGGTCAATCGCCAGCAGTTTGTATGGCAGCGATCAAGTCCGGTTTCACATCCGTGATGATGGATGGTTCCTTGATGGAAGACGGCAAATCGGTTGCAAGCTACGAATACAACGTGGCTGTTTCTAAAGAAGTGGTGAAGTTTTCGCACGCGATTGGTGTGACGGTAGAAGCAGAATTGGGCGTACTTGGTTCCTTGGAAACCATGATGGGTGACAAGGAAGACGGCCACGGAGCAGACGGCAAGATGACACGTGAGCAGTTGTTGACTGACGTCGCGCAAGCGGCTGATTTCGTCAGCCAAACACAATGTGACGCGTTGGCAATTGCGATTGGTACTTCGCACGGTGCGTACAAATTCTCTCGTAAGCCAACCGGCGATATTCTTGCGATTGATCGTATCAAAGAAATCCACACACGTATTCCGAATACCCATTTGGTCATGCACGGTTCTTCTTCTGTGCCACAAGAATTGCTCGAAGAAATCCGTCAATTCGGCGGTGATATGAAAGAAACTTATGGTGTACCAGTGGAAGAAATCGTCATTGGTATTCAAAACGGCGTGCGCAAAATTAATATCGATACCGACATCCGTTTGGCAATGACAGCAGCGATTCGTCGTTTTATGTTTGAGAATCCAAGTAAGTTTGATCCACGTGATTACTTGAAACCTGCACGTGAAGCAGCAAAGCAAGTTTGTAAAGCACGTTTCCTCGCATTTGGTTGCGAAGGTCAAGCGGCGAAAATCAAGCCAATTACTTTGGAAAAAATAGCAGAACAATACAAGTCTGGCGCTTTGGCACAGCTCGTAAAATAATTACGTGCTGTTGTTTCGATCGTTTTCGATTCTACTAGTACGGAACTCGGGTCGTTAGACCCATTAGGGAGCTTCAACAATGGATATGAAGATCATTCAATATCACATTGCTTGAATCTCCCTTCAGTATTTTTTTTGAGACCACATTATGACTACGCAAATTAACTCTACTTTACATTCGCTACCACTGTTAGGTCGTGGCAAAGTCCGTGATAACTACGCTGTTGGCGAAGATAAGTTGTTGATCGTTACCAGTGATCGTTTGTCCGCATTCGACGTGATTATGAACGAGCCGATTCCTGACAAAGGTCGTGTCTTGAATCAAATGGCTAATTTCTGGTTCGATAAATTAGCGCATGTGGTTCCTAATCATTTGACAGGTATCGCCCCAGAGACTGTCGTTGCAGCAGATGAAGTGGAACAAGTGCGTGGTCGTGCGGTGGTGGCAAAACGCTTAAAACCTATCATGGTAGAAGCCGTCGTGCGCGGTTATATCATCGGTTCTGGTTGGAAAGACTATCAAGAAACAGGCGCAATTTGCGGCATTCAATTGCCAGCGGGTTTGCCACAAGCGGCCAAATTAGACGCCCCAATTTTCACGCCAGCCGCAAAAGCGGAAATGGGCGAGCACGATGAGAACATCAGCTTTGCCGAAATGGAAAAACGCATCGGTGCAGAACTCGCTGCCAAGATGCGCGACATTAGTATTCAACTTTATACAGAAGCCGCAAACTACGCAGCAACACGCGGCATCATCATTGCCGATACGAAGTTTGAATTCGGTCTCGATGACAATGGTGTATTGCATTTGATGGATGAAGTATTGACGGCGGACTCATCACGCTTCTGGCCAGCGGATTCTTACGCAACAGGTATTTCGCCTCCATCATTTGATAAGCAATTCGTACGCGATTACCTAGAAACCATCACAAGCTGGAATAAGACCGCACCTGCGCCAACTTTGCCAGATGAAGTGGTTCAAAAAACCGCAGCGAAATACCGTGAAGCGCTGGAGCGTTTAACTGGTGAAAGTTTGAAGGCCTAATATGAGCGACGCAACAGTAAACTTAGCGCCTATCATCGGTGTCGTGATGGGCTCTTCATCCGATTGGGATGTGATGCAACACGCCGTGACTATGCTGAAGGAATTTGGCATTCCTTTCGAGGCGCAAGTGGTGTCAGCACATCGCATGCCAGATGAAATGTTCACTTATGCCGAAACAGCACGTAGTCGCGGTATTCGCGGCATCATCGCTGGTGCTGGTGGTGCTGCGCATTTGCCTGGCATGATCGCCGCGAAAACCATCGTGCCGGTATTTGGTGTGCCTGTACCATCCAAGTATTTGCGTGGTGAAGACTCTTTGTTGTCTATCGTGCAAATGCCAAAGGGCGTTCCTGTGAATACTTTTGCGATTGGTGAAGCAGGCGCGGGTAATGCGGCCTTGGCTGCGATTGCAATGCTGGCGACGACCGATGAGGCGATGGCAGCGAAGTTAGAAGCCTTCCGCGCAAAACAAACGCAAGTTGCGCGGGATATGCATTTGCCTTTGTAATACGGCAGTATTGGCGAAGGAAGGATTTTTCATTGCCGCAGAAGCACATAGGTCGCAGTATCATTATCCTTGCCTCAGACCATTCAGGCGTCATCTCCGCATAGGCAGGGATCCAGTGTCTTTAGGCTTTTACGTCGCTGGATTCCCGCCTTCGCGGGAATGACATTGAGTAATAAATGCTCTAGATTTTTTAGTTTTGTACTTGCATCAAACCACGTTTCAAGTCGCATTTAATTTGTATCGTATCAGCATGGAAAAACCAACGATGTCCACGTCTATCAACACCAATCCACAATTTCCCAACACCCAATCCAGCATGTTAGGCATGGTCGGTGGCGGACAATTAGGACGTATGTTTGTGCACGAAGCGCAGGCGCTGGGTTTTAAAGTGATGGTATTAGAACCAGAAGCAGGCAGTCCTGCAGCGCATGCAGCGGATGCGCATATCCAAGCTGCCTACGACGATGCGGCGGCTTTGCAAAAGTTAGCGGAGGCATGTGCTTCCTTCACCACAGAATTTGAAAATGTGCCAGCAAGCAGTTTGGCGAAATTAGCGGAAACAGGCTTTGTCGCTCCAAGTGCGGCTTGTGTATCGATTGCTCAAGACCGTATCGAAGAGAAAGCATTCTTCACGCGTTGCGCACCACAAACCGGTATCTTGCCAGCACCGCACGCGATTTTGTGCACTGCGGAGGATTTGGAAAAAGTGAGTGCCGATTTATTCCCAGGGATTTTGAAAACAGCACGCATGGGTTATGACGGTAAAGGCCAAGTGCGCGTCAAGTCAATGGAAGAACTACGCACAGCGTTTGCCAATCTCAAGGGTGTCGTTTGTGTGCTAGAAAAAATGCTGCCACTCGCGTATGAAATTTCGGTGTTGGTAGCACGTGGCGCGGATGGTCAAGCCGTCGTGTATCCGATTGCAGAAAATGTGCATCGTGATGGGATATTGTTCACGACCACAGTACCTAGTCCGCACGTTTCAGCCGACGCTGCGTTAAAAACGCAAAACGCCGCATTGAAATTGATCGCTGATATTGATTATGTTGGCGTGCTTTGTATAGAATTTTTTGTGCTGCAAGATGGCACTGTCATCGTCAATGAAATGGCACCACGTCCACACAATAGCGGTCACTATACGATTGATGCTTGTGTGACTAGTCAATTCGCGCAACAAGTACGCGCAATGGCGCGATTGCCCTTGGGTGATGTGCGTCAGCATTCACCTTGCGTGATGTTGAATATTCTTGGTGATATTTGGTTCGATGGCGATGTTGTACGTCAGCCAGCGTGGGATAAAGTTTTAGCATTGCCTTCGGCGCACTTGCATTTATACGGCAAGGCAGAAGCACGTCGTGCGCGCAAGATGGGGCACATCACATTTATCGCGCCAACATTGGAGCAAGCACAAGACGAGATGCGTCAAGCGTGTGCGATCCTCGGTATCGCTGCTTGATCAAGACTGAGGTTGAGATTGAATTCTACTGAGCAAATTCTTGCAGCTGCGCGCGCTTTAGAACAAGGCGCTTTAGTTGGTTTCCCGACAGAGACGGTGTACGGACTTGGTGCCGACGCAGAAAACATTAATGCCGTCGCGAATATCTACCAAGCCAAAGGCCGTCCATCGAATCATCCTGTGATTGTGCACGTCGCTCCAGAAGCAGATATCAGTTACTGGGTGCAAGAGATTCCAGCACCAGCGCAAGCATTGATCGATGCGTTTTGGCCTGGTCCTTTAACCTTGATTTTGAAACGTGCCGAGCATATTCCAGATGCAGTATCTGGTGGTCAAGATTCGATAGGTATTCGTTGCCCTTCACATCCGGTAGCGCAAGCTTTATTGCGAGCGTTTAAAGATGGCAAGGGCGGCGTCGCGGCGCCATCCGCGAATAAATTTGGGCATGTTAGCCCAACCAAGGCTGAGCACGTCATTGAAGAGTTTCCTGCTGAAATTGCGAATGGCATGATCGCTGCTGTTCTCGACGGTGGGCAAAGCGATGTCGGCATAGAATCAACGATTGTCGATATGAGTCGCTTAGCAACGCATGGTCCTGTGCTGTTACGCCCGGGCCATATCACTGCGCTGCAATTGGAACAAGTATTAGGCATGGCGGTGAATGCGCCAGATCAAGCTGCGCCGCGCGCCTCTGGTACTTTAGAAGCGCACTACGCACCGAGTACACCGGTGGCGATGGTCGCTGTTGAAGACTTGGAATCGACGGTCAATCAATTACTGATTGTGGGCAAACGTGTCGCCGTGATGGCTTATCAGCCGCATAGTGCGAATGCGCAGTTACAAGGCTGGCGTCAATTAAATCCCGATCCGATTTCTTATGCACATGATCTGTACGCAGATTTGCGTGAGCTTGATCACGTCGGTGCCGATATTATTTTGGTAGAAGCTTTGCCAGTCGGACGCGAATGGCAAGGTGTCGCTGACAGGCTACGCCGCGCGGCATTTGATTCGCAGGGTGTGTTGGAGCGTCTACTGATCAATTAATTAGCGGATTTGAATTGAGGTTGGTGATATCGATAGTCCCAATTCGTGTACAAAGATCTTGATAAAGCCGACTACTTATAAATCAACTTCATTATCAAGATAAACGCAGATAGCGAGAGTGAAATCACATTCGCCACGATGATAGGCCAAGCGCCAAGCATGATGCCGTAGATCAGCCAACCAACGGTGCCGGCAACCATAATGCAATACATGCCGAGCGAAACACCTTCAGCCCGTTTGCGACGCCACGTCAGCCATGCTTGTGGGATGAACGCGCTGGTCGTTAAAAATGCAGCGACGTAGCCGATAATATCGATAGAATTCATAAAGCTTTACTGGTCAAGAATTGACCGTGATGATAGACAAGCGGAGCTTGGTTTTTAAATGCGCATTGTTCGACTTCGCCGACAAAAATGACGTGGTCGCCTTCAGGATAACGGCTGCGATTAAAGCATTCAAACCAAGCAGAAGCACCTTTAAGTATGGGTAATCCTGTGCGTGAAAGACTGTATTCCACCCCCGCAAAGCGATCTTCTATGCGGCTGGCAAATTGTTCCGCCAGATGACGTTGATCCGCTGCCAGCACATTAATGACGTAATGGGTATTTTGCGTAAAAATCGGCATGCTTTGGGCGCGGTCGCCTAAACTCCAAATCACCAACGGTGGATCAAGTGAGACAGAATTAAAAGAACTAGCAGTTAGACCTAGAAATTTTTGCTCGTTGAGACGTGTTGTAATGACAGTGATGCCAGTCGCAAATTGCGATAAAGCATGGCGAAAATGGCGACTATCAAAATCTGGCGGGAGTGCGGTGCTGGTCGGCGTTAGCATTGGTTATCCAAAAACATTTTTCGCCATTATCCCAGATTTTTCTAGAACGCATCATCTAGCAAAACGGTTCAGTGCTCAGCGAAGCCTAAAGCGCGAAGAAAACAACGCTCTGTGTTAAACTGTCGCCCTTGTTGCTGTGGATTGTCTTCGTAACTAATTGATTTTTAAGAATATTAGGAATTACGAAAAAAGATATGAACGGTATAGAGTAGGTCTCGCCGTGCATTGTTGATGTTTTGCCTTTTCCCCCGCAATCTAAGCATGTGAAGACGGGCACAAGTCGATGCAATTGTGTGCAAGTTTTAATATCATTGATCGGATACTAATTGGGTGTCAGCATGTTAAATAATAAATCTCTACGACTGATTGTGCTCAGTACGGTCATTGCGTTTTTTGGCATGATGATAAACGCGAATGCGATGCAGATGGAACGTCAGTTTCCTATCGATGTAAAGCGCGGAAAACTCAGCACTACGGCATTAGCGGAATTGGTAATTGATGGCAAATTACGTCAACACACACCAGCGTTACGTATTTATAGTGAAGACAATTTGACCTTGACGCTCGCCAGTGTCGATGTGCGTAATATTGTGATCAACTACGTAGAAAACGAATTTGGTGAGATTCAAAAAATATGGGTATTGACCGCAGAAGAGGCGCGTCAAGCTTTACCCAAAAAGAATTAGATTGCCGCGCATTTTGCGTGCGCTTTTCAGTATTTGTACTTAATTGTAATTTATCGATAGTAGGAAGACCTTAGTTCCATGCAGAAGAAAGTATTTATCAAAACCTTTGGTTGCCAAATGAACGAGTATGACTCGGACAAGATGCAAGACGTGTTGGCGGCAACTGATGGCATGATCAAAACCGATAAACCGGAAGAAGCCGATGTGATTTTGCTCAACACCTGTAGCGTGCGTGAGAAGGCGTCGGAAAAAGTCTTTTCGGATCTCGGCCGTCTGCGTGAACTGAAGAAATCGAATCCTGATTTATTAATTGGTGTTGGTGGTTGTGTTGCATCGCAAGAAGGTGAGGCGATCGTCCGTCGTGCACCTTATGTGGACGTGGTGTTTGGACCGCAGACTCTGCATCGATTGCCACAGTTGATCAAAGACAGACGCGATTCAGGTCGTTCACAAGTCGATATTAGTTTTCCAGAAATCGAAAAATTTGATCACTTGCCACCGGCTAAAGTGGAAGGTTCGACTGCCTTCGTGTCGATCATGGAAGGTTGCTCAAAATATTGTAGTTATTGCGTGGTGCCTTATACACGTGGTGAAGAAGTCTCGCGTCCATTCAATGACGTGTTAGTCGAAGTCGCTGGATTAGCGGAACAAGGCATTAAAGAAATCAGTTTGTTAGGACAAAACGTCAATGCCTATCGTGGTGTGATGGATGATGGCGAGATCGCAGATTTCGCTTTGTTATTGGAATACATCGCTGAATTCCCACAAATCGAACGTATTCGTTTTGTGACCAGTCACCCAAAAGAATTCAATCAACGTTTGATCGATGCTTACGCCAAAATTCCTAAATTGGTGGATCACGTCTATTTGCCAGCACAGCATGGCTCGGATCGTATCTTAGCCGCGATGAAGCGTGGCTATACCTCACTCGAATACAAGTCAGTGATTCGCAAGTTGAAGGCAGTGCGCCCAAACATGCATATTTCTTCTGATTTTATCGTCGGCTTTCCAGGTGAAACGGATGAAGATTTTGATGCGCTGATGAAGTTAATTAAAGACGTCGATTTTGATAATAGTTTCAGCTTTATTTTTAGCGCGCGTCCAGGTACGCCAGCAGCTAGTTTGGAAGACACCACGCCAGCACCTTTAAAGCTTAAGCGTTTACAATTTTTGCAGTCGGTGATTGACGCGAATACCAAGAAGTACAGCAATGCAATGATAGGTACGATACAACGTATTTTGGTCGAAGGCCCTTCGGTGAAAGATCCGAACGAATTACAAGGCCGTACTGAAAATAATCGCGTGGTGAATTTTGCTGGCGGCAAAGAATTGATCGGTACCTTGGTGAATACACGCGTAACCGAATCCTATAATTATTCATTGCGTGGTGAGTTGGTTGACTAAAAATGTAGGGCGGGTGCAACCCGCGCCGCCGAAACTTCGTGCACGCGAGATCGACCTATGTGCGGTGCGGGTTGCACCCGTCCTACGATACTGATTTTATTTTAGAAAATTAAACATTTTGAAAACGAATACACCCGTTCCCGTTTTGTATTTTGTTCCACAGCCGCTAGATAACTTACGGCTCGCGCATTTGTGCGGTCCTTTGGATGAAAATCTGCGTCAAATTTCTGCTGCCTTAGATTTGAGTATTTTCCGTCGTGGCGAGAAGTTTATCGTGAGCGGGCACAATGCGGAAAAGGGTTTGGAGTTACTGGAAAAGTTTTACGCTCAAGCAAAAAAAATCATCACGATTGATGAAGTGCAATTAGCTTTAGTCGAGCAACGCGCGGCAAGTAGTTTGCAAAAAGCGACTGAATCAGGTTTTGCGACTAGTACAGAAGATGATGAATCTGCGCCTGCAAAACGTCGTAGCACAAAAGCCACGACAAAAACCACAGCAAAGACTAGCGCTACTTCAAAAGATGTGGTGAAAGAAGTCGCACCACTAGCAGTGGAAGAGGCTTTAGAAAGTCCAATACTTAAAACCCGTCGCAGTGATTTGCGCGGTCGTACGCCACATCAAAATACCTATCTCAAAGCGATACTCGAACACGATATTACTTTTGGTGTTGGCCCAGCTGGTACAGGTAAGACCTATTTGGCAGTGGCTTGCGCGGTTGATGCTTTAGAACGTGATGCGGTTAAACGTATTGTGTTGACACGTCCAGCGGTAGAAGCAGGCGAGCGTCTTGGTTTCTTGCCCGGTGATTTGGCGCAAAAAGTCGACCCGTATCTGCGCCCTTTGTATGATGCTTTGTACGATTTACTTGGCTTTGATCGCACCCAAAAAATGTTTGAAAAACAGGTTATTGAGATTGCACCACTAGCTTATATGCGTGGTCGTACCTTGAATCATTCTTTCATTATTTTGGACGAAGCACAAAACACCACGCCAGAACAAATGAAAATGTTTTTGACCCGCATAGGATTTGGTAGTAAAGCCGTCGTTACTGGTGACGTGACCCAGATTGATTTGCAGCGCCATCAAAAGAGCGGCTTGGTGGATGCTTGTCAGGTTTTGCGTAATGTGCGTGGCATCGCTTTTAATCAATTTACCAGTGTGGACGTGGTGCGCCATCCTTTGGTTGGTCGCATCGTTGATGCTTATGAAGAAGCGACCCAACATCAAGATCAGCAAGATGCTGAAATTGTCAGCTTGAAACAAGCTACCGCAATGACGAAACCTCGACGTCGATAAAATAGATAGTGTAGAAAACGATGGCAAATACTCCTAAACACAAATTAAATCTGTCCGTGCAATACGCTGATGAGCGTTTGAAGGACGTATTGACGCGCCCTTTGCTGCGAAAAACAATACAAGCTGCTTTGTTCTTCCCCGCAGAACTGACACTACGCATCGTTGATGCTGAAGAAGGGCAAATTCTTAATCGTGATTATCGCGGCAAAGATTACGCGACCAATGTATTAACTTTTGCCTACACCGAAGACAGCGATGCAGAAGTGACGCAAGCCGATATTATTTTGTGTACCGACGTGTTGGAAAAAGAAGCCAAGGAACAAAAGAAAACAGTGCTCGAACATGCTCAGCATTTAGTCGTACACGGTGTTTTGCATGCGCAAGGTTACGATCACGAAAGCGATGAAGAGGCGGAAGAAATGGAAGCCTTAGAAATCGAAATCTTAGCGAGTTTGGGATTGGCAAATCCTTACGCTGAATCTTAATTTTTGCATTGGTACTGCGCCAGACCTTTGCAAATTTTGTGTCTAGGTCTTGGCCGCATAGTATGATCGGGCTGGTGCTTAGCAATCTGCTTAGAACATAGTAAATCAGTCTTGATGCTGTCTCAGCATCGTCACACCAAGAAATCCAAACCAGATAATTTGACTGATACCGAATAGCTCGGTGAGTCCTGCCGCTGGATAGCAAGTTGCGATGCCGGTAACGCCAACTGCAATACCAAAATAATGAAGTTTTTCGGCTAGCACTTTCGCTTTGAGCCCTGCGCAGCTAATCAATAAAACCCACAAACCACCAACAATCTCATTCCCACCACCCAAAGCTTCTGTCATCGTCGTCACGCTTAGCCACAGCGCGCGCGTTTGTTCGGGCTCGGTGAGACTGAGTTTGAGCACGGCATTTAAACCGATGTTTGCCAACATCCCACTTGTGATCACAAGGCCAACCCACAATACACCGAAGATTGCTGCGAGTTGCGAAAGCGTGTTCGCCTTATTTTTTAGTCGTTCATGTAGTGCTAGGACCAAGACTGCTAGCAGTACGCCAAAGACCACATAGCCAAGAAGATTACTGAAAAAGAGTAAGTTGTGATGACTATCTAAAAAGCCTAGCTTTTGTGCGGAATCGAGTCCTGCTGGCATGGCTAAGACTGTCCCGTACAAGGCAAATAGAGTGATGTAAATGAGCGCCTCGCATATGGCTGCGACACCTGCGATTTTTTGAAGATTGTTCAACATGTTTTCTCCTAATTGAAGTACCTGCCAAGCAACTGTTTAGTGAATAATTGATTATTTATGCGCACAATTATCTTCCTGAAAAAAGATGTGCATAAAGTCTGCTGACCTTGAGTTGATCGGCGTGTTGTCGCAGATGGATAATCAAGGTGCCGGATTCTTGGCGAGTGGCGCGTTCTATCGCGTTGACTTGCACTAAAGTGGATCGATGGATTTGCCAGAATTGTTCAGGATCGAGTTGCGCTTTTAATTCTCTCAGGGTTGCGCGTATAAAATATTCTCGTTCAGCCGTGACAACTTTCAGATATTTGTCGACCGCTTCGATATACAGAACATCGGCTATCGCAACAAAGTACACAGAATTGCCGCTGCTTGCTTGTAGATTTTTCAGGTAACTTTGATGGTCTGATGGCGCAGCTTTGAATAATCCAGCAAGTTGCTCTAGCGTGGTGGTGGTCGGTACTTGTGTCTTTTGTGCCAAGGCTTGTTGCAGGCGCTGGCAGGTTTGCATCAGCCGTTCGCTTTTCAGTGGCTTGATGAGGTAGTCCAACGCTGCCTTTTCAAATGCTTGCACCGCATATTGATCGAAAGCGGTAACAAAGACGATCATCGGAAAAGCTTTGCTTTCAAGTGGCCATTCTTCTGCTAGTGCTTCCACTACTTCTAAGCCATTGAGTAGCGGCATGCTAATGTCGAGAAACAAAATATCGACTTGCTCTTTCAGCCCGGTTTCCAGCGCAGCGACGCCATTTCTTAGGTTGGCAACAATTGTTAATTGTGGCCACAGCTTTTGTAGCTCGCGCTCTAGGTGTTCTGCGAGCAAAGGTTCATCTTCAGCAATAAGGGCAGTAATGCTCATGATTTTGTGGTTCCTTGAGTAATCGGGAATTGCAGAGTGACGCTGTAGCCACCGTTAGCAGGTGTGTTGATATCGAGTGCAGCGTTAGCGCCGTACATATGTTGCAAACGTTCTCGTACATGCTGCAAGCCATAGCCCATCTGCTTATTCGGCTGTGGATGATCAAACCTTGTGCCGCAGCCGTTGTCTGCTACTTGTATGTGTAGATGTTGATGCACACGTTCCGCTTGAATGCTAATGGTGCCGCCATGTTCGGTTGGTTCCAGTCCATGTTTGATGGCATTCTCAACTAGGGGTTGGAGTATCATGGCCGGTATAGGAATGTGGGCAAGTTCGGGGGGCAACTTGAGTTGAATTTGTAGACGATCGCGCATGCGAATTTGCATTAAGGCGAGATAGCCTTGAATGCGTCGAAACTCTTCTTCCAAGCTGTGATTTTGTGCGCGAGATCCATTGAGGCTGGCGCGTAGGAAGTCGTTGAGGTGATCTAACATGCTTTGCGCGGCACGCGTATCGACTTCAATCAAAACACGTAAATTCGCCAGCGTGTTGAATAGCATGTGTGGTTCTAACTGCGATTGCAGCAGACGTAAATGGCTTTCAGTAGCACTGTGTTGAATCGCCGCATTGCGCGCCTCCATGCTAGCAATGTAATTGCGGCTATATAGGTAGATGGTGCTCATCAGGGCTGCGATCAAGCACACCCCTAAAATAATAATCAGGCCATAGCCATGAATTTGTAATTTTCGCGTATCACCGGTAAGTATCAGAGCGATATTGCCGCCGATCAGATATCCGCCTAGACAAGAAATGGGGATCCAGACAAACATGAAGGGCCAGCCAGGCCAGGCGAAGTCTTGTTGCAACACTAGTTTGGTGTACTTGCGCAGAAAGTAGGTCGCTCCGTGTCGCCCCATTTCAATGAGTGTTTGTATACATAGCCCTACGCATAGCGCATGTACTGCCATCATCCAAACTTTTTCCTTGAACAAGAAGCTTAAGAAAATCGATGCGATGAATATCAAGGGAGCACTAACCCGTAGTTCGCGCCAAAGAAAATTCAAAATAATTTTAGTCATGATGCAAAGTTATGTAGTCAGGGGCTTCATCCTAGATGGCATGAATGCGGCTGTCAGCACAATGTGACGAAGCTAACTATGAAGTCGTGAGTGGTCGTTAGAACAGCATGAGCCGTTTATTTTTTAGCTCGCATCATCCGCCGAATTTGCCGATACTTCACCATCGAACGCCAAAATATCTCCAGGCTGACATTGCAATACATGGCAAATTTTTTCTAAGGTGTCGAAGCGTATCGCCTTCGCTCGACCAGATTTGAGGACAGATAAATTTTGCGGTGTGATATCGACTAATTCCGCCAAAGTATTCAGGCGCATCTTGCGCTGTGCTAGCACCACATCTAAGTTCACAATGATAGGCATGCGGTTTCCTTAAATGGTGAGTTCAGCTTCTTCGTTTAGGTCGGTGCCGATTTCTAAGGCCCATAGGATGAGGCTATAAAAAGCTAAGCTAAAGAGAAATGAGAAGGAGTTTGCCATTAAGTGTCCTAGTCGGTTTAAATTTTCCTTATCTATTTGAGACCAAACCAAAATGACGCACAGCAACTGCGTTCCTAGTATCAAGAAATTGACGTAGAGATTCATCTTGAAAGCTTTGCGCGCGTTGGAAACGGCGAGCCTATTGAAAATTTCACCTGCATTAAAGCATTCGATTAACTTTTGAAAGTGAAGAAGAATATAGATCACCATAGACAGTACGCTTGCACCAAGGATGAAGCATACGAGTCGAGTGAACAGTGTCATCTTTGTTTGGAGCGCCCAATCAACAACATCTGAGTTGTTTGCGATTTCGATAGCCAAGGCACTTAAACCAATGTCGCCTAATGGGAAAAATAGAAATAAAAATAGTCCGATTGTGCCGCCAAGTCCACACAGGATAAGTAGTGGCATAGAAACCCAAAGCAAATACCCACTCACTTTGCGAAATGCAGCAATCCGTTTGTTACGTTCTAAGTTCATACTCCGCTCCTGTCTAGGTTTGATATTGGATGCATTGTATGAATTAAAAACATGAAATGCAATATTTAATTATCGTTTTTCGATAATTAAATATTGTTTTGGGTTTGCTTAGGCTATTTTTAAAAGGACTAACTTGCTTGTTTTTGCTCGAGGCTAAATGAGGCTTCTTGGGTGAAGCCAAGTGCATCTCGTAGCGGATGCTTTCAAATTAATTTTTTAGTTGTTTTTGCGGCCTTTACGTGGTTTGTTTTAACGCAAATTACATGTCTTTTTCCTGCATTTAATGAGCATTTTTCGGCAAAACTAGTTCTTTATAACTAGGTAATTAATCAAATAGCTGATTGACCGTAATCCTGCGGTATCTAGACTATGGAAATGAATTTATTCTCTGGAGCTAGTATGAAAACCTTTGCTTGTCCGCATAAAGAAATCTTGGCTTGTAGGCCTTTACGTAAGTCAGCAATTGCCCTAGGTTTGGCCAGTCTTTATTCGCTTGCGATGACACCCGCTTATGCACAGACGCAAACCAGTAGTGTATTGCTGGTTGATAAAGCACCACAGATCGTCGTGATTAGCGGTACCCGCTACGAGCAATTCATAGAAAACCTGCCCTTGTCGATTGATGTGATTGAGCAAAAAGAATTAGAGCGTTTAGGCATTTTAGATATCCGTGATTTAGCGAAGAATTTGTCGAATATCGAAGTTAAGCGCGCACCAGCGCGTTTCACCGTTACGGGCGTCGGCAATGCGACTGGTCGTGATGGTAATGCGGGCTTTAGCATACGCGGACAAGATGGTAATCGAGTCTTGATGTTGGTCGATGGCATGCGTTTGCCACGTAGTTATATCAATGGTAGCAATGCGTTTGGACGTGATTCGATTGCGATGAATTTAATTCGTCAAGTTGAAATCGTCCGTGGCCCATCATCGGTGTTGTATGGTTCGGATGGCTTGGCTGGGCTAGTCAATTTTATGACGGTAGACCCACAAGATTTTTTACAAGAGAAGCGAGCGGCACCGAAGAACATCGGTGGAAAAGTGTTTGCTAGCTGGAGTGGTGATGATCATAGTCGCAGCATTGGGGCGAGTTTGGCTGGGCGTTTTGATCAACAATGGAGTTGGTTGATTAGTGCCAATACCAGCAAGGCAAGAGGCTTAGAAAATAGGGGCACGAATGATGTTCCTAATATAGACAGAACCACGCCAAATCCGCAGCAAGACCAATCGCAATCTGTGTTAGCTAAACTGGTGTATCAAGCTAGTGCGACGCAAAAGCATAGTTTGACTTATGAGCATGTCGATAAAACTTCGGATTTTGAATTGTTATCCAGTCGTGCCAAATTGCCGATGACAACGGCAGCGGCGGTAAAAGGCGAAACGGTTGACAAAGATTTTACGCGCGATCGACTGAGTTTAATTGATCGTTACACGCTCAATCATGCGTGGGTTGACCATGTACAAAGTCATCTCAGCTATCAAGATAGTCAAGCGCAAGATGATGGCATAACGCATCGCAACACCTTGGCTGATAGGGTGCGTAAGGTGTCGTATGGGGAGCAAGCTTGGCAATGGAGTTTGTTAGCAGACAAGTTGATTAAATCGAATGCCAATTTTGCGCAGCGCGTCAGTCTTGGATTTGATTATTCACGCATTGATGTCAGCAATTTCTTTGATGGTGTCGATCCCGGCAATGCAGATTTTACGCCGCGCAAATATTTCCCTGATACACGCGATTCGAGTCGTGCTGTGTTTGTGCAAGATGAAATTTTTGCGGGTTCTTGGATCATCACACCCGGTCTGCGCTATGACCATTTTGATTTAAACGTGAAAACCCAACAGGGCTTTGCACCACCATCTAAAACACCGGGAAAATCTCTATCAGGATCGGCAGTGGTACCCAAGTTAGGTATGCTGTACAAAGTGAATAGCGATTGGAATGCTTATGCAAGTTTTGCACATGGATTCCGCGCGCCAAATGCGCAGCAAATCAATGGTGTTTTTGAGAGTTCGACGGTGCCCGCGGTGTTGTTAGCGAATCCTGAGCTAAAGCCAGAGAAGAGTCAGAATGTCGAGTTCGGCGTACGTGCTTTGTTTGAGAAGTTCAATCTCGATTTCGCCGTGTTTAGTGGCCGCTATACCGATTTAATTTACGATAAAAAACCACTGGGCGGTAAAGGCGTTGCTGGTGATCCAGCAATATTTCAAACGGTCAATGTGGACAAGGCTAAAATTGATGGCTTTGAAATCCGTGGGCAAGTTCAATGGGCAGAGTTTGCGGGTGGCAAATGGAGTTCGCCATTTTCTTATGGCAAAACACGCGGTACCGATCAAGTTGCACATACGCCTTTGAGTGCGATTAATCCAAGCAAGTTCTTTGCGGGTTTGCGCTACACCAATGATACGGTCGATTGGCAGTTGAGCGCACGCCATCAAGCAGGCAAAGACGAAGCGGATTTGAGTAGCCCATACTTGCCTAAACCAGCAGTGCCGCCACGTGTGCGTCAATTTATAGTGCCTAGTGTGACGACGATGGATATGCAATTGCAATGGAACATGCAGAAGAACTGGCGCTTGAATGTGGGTGTCGATAATCTGACCAATAAGAAATATTGGAATTGGAGTGATGTACAAGGATTAGCCGCGAACTCTGTGGTGGTTGATGCTTATACGCAGCCTGGTCGTTACTATCATGCTTCTTTGGTGGTGGGATTTTAGATTGTTGTTGCGTTGAGTTTGTTTGTTTTTGCAAGATTTCGTTGTTGCTGAACGACCGTCACCCTAACCCTCTCCCGCTTGCGGGAGAGGGGATTGCTAGCGAGATTGATTGGAGCTGATTATTTCTTAAATTTGGTAATCAAAAATGACGAGGATTGCTTATTCCAACCGATACTCAAAGTTCCCTCTCCCGCAAGCGGGAGAGGGCTAGGGTGAGGGCGGTTCAGTAAGCAAACCAAGTAAACCAAACAAACCAACCAAACAAACCAACCAAACAAACCAACCAAACAAACCAACCAAACAAACCAACCAACCAACCAAACAAACCAACCAACCAACCAAACAAACCAACCAACCAAACAAACCAAACAAACCAAACAAACCAAACAAACCAAGCAAAGTTGAAAAAATTAGCGCGTCAACTTCTTCCCTGTTTTCATATCAATCAAGATGATTGAACTAGTCGTTTCGCTAAGATTCGACCCAGAAGATTTCATTTCCAAATGCAGCACCGAAGTGGCCCCAGTATTTTCTAATTTGCTATGACAGGGATAAACTGGATGCGCAAACTGGTGTTCGATAATCTGGCGGCGGATATCGAGATTGATAATTTGAAATTTGCCATGCTGATCAGCACCTGCTATGTAAGGGCGTAGTGGATCGAGTATGAAGCAATCTAGCGTGGTGCTCAATAAAGTTCTACGTGGCGCAAACAATTGCGTATCAGCGATGCCCTCTCCCATTTGATAATCATGTACCCAGCCTTGATAGACAGGTTCGGCTTTGGGGTCATAACTCAGTTCCCATAACTCCGCGATATCGGGCAGGACCAGAATAAAACTTTGTCGCTGTTCATGATGCAAGACGGCACTGAGACGAGAAACTTTTTCCTGTTTGTTTTGCAAGCGCAGTGTACGCAACGTTTTTTGTGTAGTGCGATCAAGGATGCGAACTTGGTATTTTTCTACATCTTCGACTAACTGATACTGCTGGGTTTGTAGACGCGGCGATGTGCTTTCCAGATGGCTCGATTGCGCTAGTATTTGAGTATTAAAAATACCCAAGCAAGTTGTGAAAAGTAGGCGCAATGTGAATTGAAGTGACATGATTTTACTGATTTATTTTGCTCGATGTTAAGCGATAGAGGCGACCAGCTGGTCCATCAATCAAGACTTCATCGCCATCTTGTAGTTGCGATGTAATGCTGGGTAAATTGACGATTGTTGGAATACCTAGCTCACGTGCAACGATGGCGCTATGCGAGAGATAGCCACCAGTTTCAACGATCATGCCACCCGCTTTCAAAAAGATCGGTAGCCAACTGGGATCTGTGCTGAGTGCAATTGCAATGTCGCCTTGCTTTAGCTTGGCGATCTGTGCGGGGGATTCGATCAAGCAGACTTTGCCACGGTAACTTGCCATACTGACGGCGATACCTTGCCATTCTTGTGTAGCTTCGTTGGGAGCGTGCTCTTGCGTTAACTCTTGTGCGAATTCGTTGGTAGATGGGCTCGCAATGATGCCCTGTGCTGTTTGAAGTACTACATCGCGTATCGGCATCGCGTTCCAGTGTGCGATTTGTTGTTGTCGATCGCCGATGCGATGTTGATATGCCTGTGCCAAATGTTTGCCTGCTTCGATATCCGATAGCGCACAGTCAATCTCAGCATAATCTAAATCAAACACGTCGCTAATTTCAAGAATAATGCCTGCGTTTTGTAAGCGTCGACCAACTTCTAACATTAAAGAACGCGAACGCTCGAGTATTAAGCCAAAATGACTACGTGCAAATTCACGTTGATTGCATTCCATTTTGGCTTGCTTTTGCATGAATTTGATGGTGCCAATTTGTCCGAGGTGACATTGTTCTTTGATTGTTTTCCACGCCCAAGCGATTTGTTCTTGCTGCCGTTTTTGTAAAGCGTCTATATCGACTTCTGCCAAGTTGAGTATGGCTAGATGCAGGGTGTTGGATTGTTCACGCCAACTCGGTCTTGAAATATAAGATTCGTAATTGCCGCGATGACCGTAATGGGTCAAAAACTCGGTGTAGGCATGTTGAAATGTTTCGCTACAAGTTTGTATGCCGCTCTCACTTGGCAGATTTCCTTTTAGAAAATCGAGTGCGATTTTATCTTTGGCTGCGATTTTTGCGAGGCCGAGCAAATCAAAGGCTTGCTGTGCGCTCACGCTCATTTCGCCTTCACTCATTAATGCGGCGATGAGTGCTTTGGCATCTTGCAGACAGGCTTTGTCTAAAAATTTTTGTAATTGCATCAGCGTGCCACTGGCACCTTGCATTAAGCATAGGCCGCGATGTTGCAGGTAGGTATAGCGTGATCGATCGCGAATTTCTTGCAGAAGGGCTGCATTGCTCAAGCTGGATAAATCTTGTTTGCGCCACAGCAGACTATTCGCTTGTATTGTTTTTGCCTCTTGCATACCGCGCCGTCGATAAGCCGGGAAACGGGTTAAGGCTTTGAAAAAATTGCCAGCAATCTTGAGATACTCAGACCAATGTCGTTTGGGGATAGGTATATTGGCTTGATGCCCACCAAAAATGAAATTGACTTCATCCGGTTGTAGATTGAAGTGCTGGAATGTCTCCCATTGAATTACTGACGCGTTTAAATAAACGTGTCCATCAAATTGGGTTATGCGCTGTATCCCAGCAGGAACTTGAATGCCGACGATTTGCTGTGCGAGTGTCAGCATTTCGTTGACCGCACATATCATCGGATCACGTTCACAGATCCTGATTGCAAACGGCAAAATTTCTTTGGCATTTCCATTGGTCCACATCGTCGCTTGTTGTTGTAGATACGGATAGGTGTACAACCCACGCGCACTGATAGGGCGGGCTTGCACAAGTTGGAACTCTTGCCCATCGAACACCCATTCAATATCAAAATAAGGCTGAGAATAATCCATCGCCTTTGCTGTCTCACAAGCTAATTTGGCGAGTGTGATGGCTTGCTCATCCGTTAAGATGATTGATGTTTGATTGACTGTATTTGTGGGCGCATTTGTAGGCGAATTTGAGATTGAATTTGTTTTGGACTGTGTAGATTGTGGAGAACTTGGTTCCTCCGATATCTGTATGGCATTACTATGCGCGCAACGACGACCAACGATGTGCCAATCCTGATGCGACCAGTCATGTTGCACGATGATGTCTTCGCCATTGACTTTGCCTGCAACTAGCTCATCTGCCAGACCGAATACACCGCTAATCAATAATCGGTCTTCACGACCATCACGCGGATCGCAAGTGAAGATCACGCCAGCCGCGTGACTCTCTAACATCGGCATGATCACCACTGCCATATTCGCATCGTGATGAGAGAATTGAATTTTGTCGCGATAGGCGCAGGCTTGTGGCGTCCATAAAGAAGCAATGACTTCTAGAATGGCGCGCTCTAGTGCTGCTAGCCCTACTACATTTAGTTCGCTGTGATGAATGCCGGCGAAGGAATGCTGTTGTCCATCTTCACCAATCGCAGAAGAGCGAACTGCTAGAGCTTGTTGTTGCCAGTTCTGTGCCGTTAGCAAGTCCGTTAATGTGCGTCGAAGTTGGGTGTCGCTTTGGTCTAAGCTAGCTAACTGTGTAATTGCTTGACGAACTGCATTTAAAGCAAGTTCTGCTTGCTCGGGCTGATCTTGGTATTGTTCGCATGCTGTTATCGCTTGTGTCCAGATGTGCTCAGGAATCAGTGTGCGGCAATACGCTGCGGGTATGACAAAGCTTACTGGTGTTGGCAAGCCGTAACGCAGCAATCGCGCAAGTTGTGCTCCTTTACCGCCAAGCTGTGGATATTGTTCTGGTGTGGCTTGACGACAGTCGATCAAGCTGAGATTCATAGATTGTTGGTTGAGAGTCATCGTTCATATTCTCGATAATCTGCGTCGCTTGTGGGCGAAGCCTTTCAAGACGGAAAGCTTGGTTCGATATTGTCATATATGATAGAGCGTCTCGGCTGTTAAAGTCTATCAGTGAATATGCGCAAAAATGAAGAATAATAAATAACAAAAAAGCGTACAGATTGTTTTTCTGTACGCTTTTGAAATGCTAAAGACTGCTAAAGCTAGCTAATGGAGAGGACGATTAATTCATACAGATTTGGAGCACCGTGCTGCATAGCACTCCAAATCATGCGGGTTTATTCGACCTTAACACAATCCTAAATTAAAGCTAAAAGCTTAATTTAAAGAAAGTACATACTCCACCATCACCTTGATGTCAGCATCGCTGATGGTTTTATTCGGGGACATAGGAATCGGACCCCAAACACCGCTGCCACCATCTTTCACTTTTTTGGATAGCAGGGCAACTGCATCGGCATTGCCTTTGTATTTCTTCGCAACGTCTTTGAATGCTGGGCCGATAATTTTTTTATCGACGCCATGACAACTCATGCAGTTATTTTTCTTTGCGAGGTCAGCACCCGTGTCAGCCATTGCTGGCAAACTGACTAGTGCAATCGCACACGCTACTAAGATGCTTGAAATTGAGCTTTTCATTCGATTCTCCTTAATACACGTCATGCTGTGTATTGTTGACGTTGAATTTGCCAGTTGGTGTGATCAGTTTTGGATCGCGAATCACTTTTTTCAACTTACGTGTTTTGTCATCAACGATCACAATTGCAGATTCTTTGTCTTTTGCACTCCAGACAGAGAACCAAACTTCATCGCCAGCCACGTTGTATTCAGGTTGTACGATACGTTTCGCTCCGTCACCTAAACCAGACCATTCACCGATAGGCAAAACTTCAAAGCCCTTACCGAAGTTATTGATGTCAAACACGGCGACAGATTGACTGATTTTCGCATCAGGATGCAATGGTGTATCAACCCACAGATTTTTGGATTTTGGATGGGTTTTGATAAACAAAGAACCACCACCTTGTCCTTTAATCGTATCAACTACTTTCCATGCTTGTCCTTTGTGTTTCACTGGATCAGTACCAATCATGGAGATGGTCTCATCACCTAAGTGGCTAGTTGCCCATACTGGACCAAACTTAGGATGTACAAAGTTTGCGCCCCGGCCTGGATGCGGTGTTTTACCTACTTCTACAATCGCCGCCATCTTGTCTTCTTTGGTATCAACTACCGCGATCTTGTTCGATGCATTTGCAGCGACTAAGAAGTAGCGACCAGTTGAATCGAAACCACCATCATGCAAGAACTTCGCTG
The DNA here is from genome assembly GCF_018139645.1 of Affinundibacterium baiyunense. Classification (GTDB taxonomy): domain Bacteria; phylum Pseudomonadota; class Gammaproteobacteria; order Burkholderiales; family Burkholderiaceae_D; genus Undibacterium; species Undibacterium baiyunense. The sequence goes on along the minus strand of NZ_JAGSPM010000003.1, from coordinate 245,293 downwards.
CATCCAAAGTCGTTACTTTGAGGTTGTTCAGATCTGAGTAATTCACCATCATGATCTTGCCCGTTTCTTTGGCATTGATCACGAATTCTGGATGGTAGTGGGACGCCACGATAGAGGCAACACGTGGTTCTGGATGGTATTCATTGTCCACTGTCATGCCGCGTGTAGAAACGATCTTCAAAGGTTTCAAAGAGTCACCTTCCATCAACACGTATTGTGGTGGCCAGTAAGAACCCGCGACCGCAAATTTGTCTTCATAGCCTTTGAACTTGGATGTTTCTACAGAACGTGCTTCCAAACCGACTTTGATTTCAGCGACGTTATCTGGTTTCTCCATCCACAAGTCAATCAAGTTCAAACGTGCATCACGACCGATCACGTAGAGGTAACGACCAGAAGCGGAGATACGTGAAATATGTACAGCGTAGCCAGTTTTAACGATGTTGATGATTTTCTTGGTATCGCCATCGATCAAAGCGACTTCGCCAGAATCACGCAAAGTCGTTGAGAAGATATTGGCGATGTTGTACTTATTCATCTTCTTAGTTGGACGTTTGGAAGGTGGAATGATGTCCTTCCAGGTCGCCAGCATTTCTTTCATGCCAAATTCTGGTGGAGTAGGTGGCTCTTGTTGAATATAGCGTGCCATCAAATCGACTTCTTTTTCGCTCAAGTCGCCAGAAGTCCCCCAGTTTGGCATACCTGCTGGTGAGCCATAAGCGATGAATACTTTGAGGTAGTCAGTCCCTTTTTCTAAAGTGATATCCGGTGTCAGCGCTTTACCTGTCGCACCTTTACGCAATACGCCGTGGCAGCCTGCGCAACGTTGGAAGTAGATTTGTTTACCAATCTCAAATTCCGCTTGCGTCATTGCTGGCGCTTTTGGATTGATATTTTGATGCATGGCTTCGCTCGCTAAAGGGGAGCCGCCAGCTTGGTATTTCAATTCTGCTGCCGCGTGTGTCTTTTCATCTTTCTTCTCTTGTGCATAAGCAAAGCCAAAGGTGAGTGGCAAGCAAGCGAGTGCAGCGACGAGAGGGCGCAGCATCGGGGTTCTGATCGTATTGATATTGGTTGACTTCATTTTAGGTCCTCTTTTTTTTGATGAAATTACGACTGTATTTCGGTAAAAAATTTTCTGAGTTTTCTGCTGCATTGATTCGTGATGGAATAGCTGCCGTAGCCAAGTACTAGTGATGCCTATTCAATTTTCTTGCTAAGTGTCTAGTACATTTGTGCAGTGCGGACAATGTCAGGCTACGCCCCTGCTTTTGGTAAATCATTGACGGTGGTCAAGAAAGAATCTGAATCAAGGAAAGTCTGCGATAGATCAAACTTGGGACAAAGTTTGCGAGATTTTTCAGATAAAACGAGAGGTAAATACAACGAGTTTCAGAACCCATACTATGCAGTCATTCATTTCATCCTTACTTTGCATGTTGTCGTTCTCGCGGAGGTGAAGTCTGGCGGCTCAAAAGAACAATGACACGCTATCTTTGTTCAGACAGCAATGACATTCCTACATTTATGTATATTGGCCGATTCTGTAATTGAAGATGATTGTCGATAATTTAGTGACCGCACTAATTGCGGATTAGCAATTTAGGCTGGTTGGAAAATTGCACCTAGTGCTCGTTTGTTAACTGTGCATATAAGGGCGGTAATAGTTGTGGTAATTCCGTCGCATCTTTGACCACGATATAGCCTTTTGCACCGAATAGATGTGGTAAGTAGTCTTCTGCCTTCTCATCGATCGTGACACAAAACGGAATTAAACCCATTTGACGTGCTGCGTGTATGGCCACGCGTGTGTCTTCGATACCATAGCGGCCTTCATATTGGTCGAGATCATTCGGTTTGCCGTCGGTTAGAATAAACAGCAATCGTCGTGCATTCTTTTGTTGTTGCAAAATGGCAGAGGCATGCCGTATCGCTGCACCCATACGGGTATAAAAGCCAGGCTTGATCTCTGCTAGGCGCCCACGTATTTGATCGCCATACGGCTCATCAAAGCCTTTTAGCAAATGAAAGCGCACATTGTCGCGCCGTACCGAAGAGAAACCATATAAAGCGAAGCGATCGCGCGTCGCTGCTAAAGCTTCGCATAGCAAATACAAACTATCGCGTATCACGTCAATCACACGCGCTTGATTGTTGACCCAAGTATCAGTGGACATTGATAAGTCCGCGAGTAAAAGACAAGCCATGTCTCGGCTTTGTTGGCGATTATCTAGATACAGGCCTGGGCTAGCTACTGCTAGTCGATGGTGATTAGTAGCACTATTTGCGCCGCAGCGTTCTGCATTAAAACGTACACAAGCATCGATATCAATATCGTCGCCACTCATTTGGCTGCGCAGTCGCTGCCGTTCTGGAGCGAGGCTTTGGAATTGCCGACGTAAACGTTTGGCGGTGGGGCGTAGATGTGCTGGCAAACTTTGAGGTTCTGCATCACGTGCTAATAGCATTTGTATGCAAGCATGTTTGTCGATGAGCTGCTGTTTTTTGTAATGCCATTCTGGGTACAGAATGCCATCGGCAAGCAGTAAATCATCATCGGCTTCCGCTGGAAGATCAAGATCAAAACGCACCCGGCTGGCTGTGCTTTTGCCATCATTGGCAACACTCAGCGCATCAAAATCATTGGCAGCGCGTTGTGCATCAGGATTATCGTCCTCATCTAGAGGTCGATTGACTTTGACATACTCCGCCCAAGAAAACAGACTTTCGGCGCGGAACAACAGCATGAAGGGGCTAGGGTTATCCGGCATGTCGGTGCGTTCCGCCATGCGTTTGCGCTGTTCGGTATCGTTTTGCGCAGCGCTGCCTTGTGCCTGTTCTGGTGTCGTTTTACTGGCTGCTTTATTGCTGACCGCATTGCTCTTGTTAGCCGATTGCAGCCAAAGAATGACAGGGGTGAAAGCAAATTCTTTAGGCGAAGTTTTGATTAACTCTGCGTGAACACTACCAGGATTTTGTAATGCTTGACGTATCAGTAACTCATTCTGTGCTTCATGCTTTTTTAATTGGCTTGGATCTGTGCGCCGTAACAGGCTTGCTTGTACCAAGCGTGCATAGCGTTCTTGCAAAGAAGGGAAGGCGTTTAATAATGCCAGCGTCGCAGCTTGATTGCGTTGTAAATAGGGTGCCGCGGGTTGGACATCGTGGGCAACCAGCGCCAACAACCATAGATATAGTTCACGATTCAGTTCGCGTTCTGGAAAATAGTCGATATACGGGGGTAGATGTAGCGTGCTGTCATCTGCCCATGTTAGTTCTACTTTTTCACCAATTCCTGCGATACGTTCTAGCCAACGGCGACGAGCGCCGTGCGTACTAGCGGAGCCTGATTGCAGATTTAAGCCAGGATCACCACCAAGTGCGCGGAAAAACGTTGCTGCGATGTTTTTCATCTGGGCTAATTCTACCCTTGCTTCGGGATAGCCTTGATAGGCAACGCGGGTGATCAGTTTATCCCATAGACCGCCTATGTATTCTTCCATGACTGTGTTTTTCTAAGGTTCAATGTTGGCTAGTTTTAGCGACGATCTGCTGAGAATTTTCGCCAGTGACGAGATTGTTTTTTTCCAGCTTATTTTCCAGCTTAATTTGAATGACACGTGCGGTACTGCCATTCAACGCGGCTTCTGATTCAGCATAAGCTTGATTCACCCATTCGAGTAAATTGCCTTTTGGGTTGTCGCTTTGGGTTTGCGTGCAGGCGTCGGTGCATTGTCCGCACTGTACACAGGCGAACATCATGCGTTTAACATTGCGCGGATTGAGGCGCATAGGGCAAGCGTGATCGCAAGCGGAGTAACAAGTTGAACAATCTTTGGCTCTTTCGCGCTTAAAGCCGATCACCATTGCTTTGTCATTGCCCATCCAAGCTAGACTTTGAAATAAGCCAAGCGCACAGGCATAGCGGCAAAATAGATGACGTGCGAACATGAATTCGACGAAGAAGGCAATGCTGCCAGCGATCAGAAAGATGCTTTGATTGCGGGTAAGTGTGCCATGCCAGATATTCCCGTAAATTTCTGCAGGTGGTAGTAGATAAGTGAGTAAAACTGTCGCCCAAGTGATCGCGCAAATGATCACCAGTGGTATCACACCGAACCACCAGATTGCGTCGGGTTTTGTTTCACTACCGTCTGGATTGCGTGTGGGCTGGCTTTCTTTTTCCCATAAGCTTTGTTTGCCGATGGCACGTCGTAAGGTTTGATTGATGGTTTCGACAATGGAAAAATGCGGACATAACCAACCGCAATAAATTCGTCCCCATTTCCAAGCGACATAAATCACCGCTGCTGCCACCAAAATGAGGGGCAAGATTGCATGCAGAAATATGGCTTTGGCAGCTTGTGTCGCGGTATCTTTCCCTGCGACGAAATCGTTCAGGCCAAGAGTCCAATCCATCCCAAAAATGATGAAATGCTTGAGATGTAAATCCAATCGAAAGATATCAAAGATGGGTGCAAACACGAATAGTAAAAAAAAGCCGATCTGCGTCATGCGTCGCCATTGTTGTACGGGCACGCCCCATAAACCGATATGTGTTTTCACCTGCATGGGGAATTTCGCTTTAATCGTGGTGTTGGCCAGCAGATTTTCCTATCAGCGGATAGAAATACAATTTGCCAGACAGCGCTTTGGTAAGGGCAAATACCCCAAATAAAATAAACACAGAATGCAAGCACAGCACATAGAGAATTAAAAACATCCATGTGCCAACATGATGCCAGTCACCAAATAATAAAATTCCTGCGCTGACCAAGACCAGCATAATTCCTGCGCAAACACTTGCCCGCATCGCTTGTATTAAGTGACATTGCACCAAAGTCGAGACGTGATCACGATGACGTTGGTACAGCACCAGCAATAAAACAAATGCGAGGAAAGGCAAAATCAAAATGTTGAGCAAATACAGTGTCGCTGCTGTACTAGCAATTTGAATTTCCTGCTTGGTCGGTTCCAGAATTTTCATGACGTTTTAGTGGATACTTTGCCGCTACCAAAGTGGAGTTTAATCACTTCCATCAAGGCAGCGATGGTGTCGAGATCATCGCTTAAGGGTTCTACCAGTGCGGCGGCACAAGCTTCGACTGGCGGGCAGCCAGCCGCAATTAAATTGGCGGCATAGACCAGTAAGCGGGTGGAGGCAGCTTCATCTAAATCATGTTGTTTCAGTTGACGGAAGCGTCGCGCGATATCGACTAAGCGCGTCGCTAACGCCAAATCGATGCCCGCTTCTTTGATCAAAATACTTTGTTCTAATTCGGCATTTGGATAATCAAACTGTATCGCCAAAAAGCGTTGGCGCGTCGAAGGTTTTAGATTTTTTAATAGATTTTGATAGCCGGGGTTATACGACACCACCAGCATAAATTCATTCGGTGCTGTTAATTCTTCACCGGTTCGTTCGATAGGCAGTATGCGTCTGTCATCGGTGAGTGGATGCAAGACAACGGTGGTATCTTTACGTGCTTCAACGATTTCATCCAAATAGCATATGCCACCTTGGCGTACTGCGCGGGTTAGTGGGCCGTCTGACCATAGAGTTTCACCATCGCCTATTAAATGACGACCAACTAGATCCGCTGCGCTCAAGTCATCGTGACATGCAACGGTGATCAATGGGCGTGCTAATTTTGCCGCCATATGAGCGACAAAGCGAGTTTTACCACAGCCAGTCGGTCCTTTAATTAACAAGGGTAATTGGCGTTGATACGCAAGCTCGAATAATGCACATTCATTAGCGACTGGTTGATAGTAAGGAATCTCTACTGTGCTTGAGGCTGTTGGCGTAGCATTTTCTGCAGCGTTTTCGGCAGCATTAGAGAGAAACACTTGATGACTCAAATCATTCATGAAAAACTTTCTTATCAAACTTAGTCAAAATAATTGTTGGTGTGCTTTGCTTTACGCAGACGCGACACGCGTAATCTAATTTATCTGTGTACTACTTCATCCATCTAATTTTGCTTCAGTTCTTACTGACTACGCTGATACATAAAACTAAAAACGCCCGACGATGTTTTGTCGGGCGTTGCTCTGCTGATTAAGCCTGAGATGCACTCTCGGCTTTGTCTCCACCTACAAAGAAGCTAAAGATATATAAGCCCAATCCTAGGGTAAAGACCACGCCTGATGCGAGACGTAGCCAATAGAATATGGCGATCTGATCTTGCGTTGCCATAAAACTTAATGGCGAGGTCGCCACACGTTGCAGCCACACTTGCAACACGCCAGCCGCAGTCAAGAATAAGGTGATGAATACCATAGAAACTGTCATCATCCAGAATGACCACATTTCAACGACTTGTGCACGATTGCTATTCGCTTGACGACCGTGCATTAAAGGCATGGTGTAACTGATTATCGTCATCACCACCATCGCATATGCACCATAGAAAGCCATGTGACCGTGGGCTGCGGTAATTTGCGTACCATGTGTGTAGTAATTCACTGGTGACAAAGTGTGTAAGAAGCCCCACACACCAGCGCCCAAGAATGCCATTACACCTGTACCCAATGCCCACAATACCGCAGCACGATTTGGATGATCACGGCGACGACGATTCACCATATTGAATGCAAACACCGTCATCATGAAAAATGGAATTGGTTCTAAGGCAGAGAATACGCTACCCCACCATTGCCAGTATTCAGGTGCGCCGATCCAGAAATAATGGTGACCTGTACCGATAATGCCTGTGATTAAAGACATCGCGATAATTGAGTACAACCATTTTTCGATTACTTCACGGTCAACTCCTGTGACTTTAATCAACACAAAAGCCAACATCGCACCGAGGATCAATTCCCACACACCTTCTACCCAAAGATGGACTACCCACCACCAGTAGAATTTATCTTTAACGAGATTGCTAGGATTGTAGAAAGAGAATAAGAAGAAAATCGCCAAGCCCCACAAGCCAGCTAGCATGACCAAGCTAATACTTGTCTTGCGACCTTTTAAGACCGTCATCGAAATATTAAAGAGGAACACCAAAGCAACAATCACAATACCGACTTTGGTTGGTAAAGGTTGCTCAAGGAATTCACGTCCCATGGTTTCGAGTAGATCATTACCCGTTAAATGCGCTAATGATGCGTAAGGCACTGCAAGATAGCCAACGATGGTTAACGCACCCGCAACCAAAAATACCCAAAACATCAGCATCGCTAATTTCGGGCTATGTAGTTCGCGTTCTGATTCTTCTGGAATCAAGTAGTAGGCAGCGCCCATAAAGCCAAACAGCAGCCATACGATGAGCAAGTTGGTATGCACCATCCTTGCTACGTTAAAAGGAATCAGCGGAAACAAAAAGTCGCCTATCAGATATTGCAAGCCCATGATCAGACCAAACAGAATTTGGCCAACGAACAGGGCAATTGCCGCGATGAAGTAGGGCTTCGCGACGGCCTGTGATTTGTATTGCATAAAATTCTCCACGAATCGTTGAAAGGTGTCGCGCTCTTAGCCTTCGATATTTGGCGGCCAGTTATTGGTGTTGATCTCTGAGCTATATTTCAGAAACTCGACCAAATCGTTCATTTCTTTTTCATTCAAATTGAACTGTGGCATTTGACGACGACCCGGTGCGCCAGTCGGCTGTGCAGCCATCCATGCCTTAATAAATTCTGGACCACGGCGCTTGTAGACATTGCCTAGCTCAGGAGCAAAATAAGCACCTTCACCAAGTAAAGTATGGCAACCGATACAGTTACGGGTTTCCCAAATTTTCTTACCACGAATGGCAGATTCAGTCAGGTTGGCGCTGTTATCACGCTTAGGAAGCGTATTCATCGTATCGAATGTGAGTCCGAGAAATAACAGGAAGAAAAATACAGAGCCGCCATAAAAAATATTTCTGGCGGTTGACTTGGTGAACGATGAGCTCATGTCGAGTTAACCCCTAGTGAATGCTAGGACATACACAAAACAAAAGCTGGCGCAATTTTGCGTAAGTCCTAAAGTAAATCATAAAAAGCGCTGATTGATCGTGATGACTGCACAGCACTATTTGATGTTGTGGATGTTATTTCCCCACGTCACTGATAGTAAGTGGCTAAGGGTTCGCTTTCCTTGACTGCAGTCAATTTTGGAAAGATGGCAACAGAATTGCGACATCGATATTGACTGTTTCGATACAAGCTTTGAGGCTGATCAAAGCTTGTCGAGATTTATCGATATCCACAAATTTCTCAGGGGCATTGCCTGTTGGTTTGGTTGAGTGAGTGTTGATTGTTGTGAATGGGTGGAGTTGCGTGAGTTGATCAATCAGCGACCAACAATTGAACTGCAACCGATCATAGACTGATTAGAAATCAAACTTCAACTTATTTGAAATTGGTCGCAAGTTCTTTTGTAATAAATTTATAATGATGATTTTAATTCTGGATACTTTATGAAAACCTACTTAGCACGTTTGATCGCTGTACTAGCGCTAGCACTTTCTGTTGGCAATACTTACGCGCTTGATCAGTCTGCAGTAAAGCAGGTTGCTAAGCCTATTGAAGTGAATATTTCAGGTACACGTATCTTGATTCCTGAACCAAAAAATTATTCAGACCCTTCAAGCATGATGCCTGCCATCCGGCAGTTTGGCGAAAACATGACAGCCTCAACCAATCGCTTACTTAGTTTTTTCATGAGTGATGACGATGTCAGAGCCTTGCTCGCACAGAGCGCGCCACAATTACATCGTTATTTCATGGTACAGACTTTACGTGCAGCCGAAGGCGTCAACATGTCTGAACGTGAATATGGCATGGTGCGCGACCAATTGAAGAATCAATACAAGAAATTATTCGACGAAAACGCAGCACGTATGCAAACCGAAATCGACATGGCAGTTGATCGTTTGAAGAAAGATAGCAAGTCACCGCAGGCCAAAGAGCTCAGCTTAAAATTAGGTGAGATGAAAGTGCTGGATGTAATAGGTGATGACAGTTATGTCTCATTGATTGCGAAAACCTTGGTGCAAGCAAACGTGAACGGCGAACTAAAGCAAATCCCTATGGTGATGGGCTTAACCAATACCATGGTCAAAGGCAAGATCCTGTATTTCTTTGCCTATGCGCGACTTAACTCAGATGAAGATATCGATTGGATTAAATCGCAAACAGCGGCTTGGTTGCCCAGTTTATTTGCTGCGAATAAAGTGCAGTGAGTCAGCAAGTCAACATCACTGATTGAGATTATGAAAGCGCCAGCGATTAGATTCGACTTTGATCAAATCTGGTGGCTAGCATTGAAGATGTGACTGGCGTCCTAAATTCGAACAAGCCACTTTATTTGTATTGTTTGTAGAGATGTTGATGGCTCGTATTAGAAACAAAAACGCCCGCGCGATGCGGGCGTTTTTGTTTGGGATTTGGGTAGTAAAATTTACGACCCAAGCATTGCCCAAAGCAATATGGAAATCAAATCCAATTAGAAATCTAATTAGGACAGATGACCAGAAATGAGTTTTGTCATTTCAAACATGGAGACTTGTTTCTTGCCACCGAAAACGGCTTTCAATTTGTCATCCGCATTGATATTGCGTTTGTTTGCTTCGTCTTGCAGCTTGTGCTTTTTGATGTATTCCCAGATTTTCTTGGTGACTTCAGTACGTGGCATTGGTGCTGCGCCAATTACTGCTGCCAACACTGGAGACAAAGTCATAGGCTTCATGAAAGCTGCATTTGGCTTACGCGCTGCTGCTGGTTTTTTAGCTGCTGGCTTTGCTGCTGCTTTTGCAGGTTTAGCTGCTGCCTTCGCCGCAGGTTTCGCTGCCGCTTTTGCTACTGGTTTTTTTGCTGCTGCAGGTTTAGCTGCTGCTTTTGCGGCAGGCTTCGCTGCTGGTTTTGCTGCTGCTTTTTTTGGTGCTGTTGCCATATTGAGGCTCCTTCACAATTGTCTTGGAAAATGCGCCATTTCACGCAGTGCTTATAGTGGTGCCGATTACAGAGTGATGCAAGTGTTTTTTTTTGCTTTTTGCGAAAAAAGTGTGAGAAATCATGAGAGACGTGGTTTTCAGAGGGAAAAATGTCGTTTTTCCTCTGCAGAGTGAGAGAAATGATGGGTTTGTTGTGGATGAAATCGGGATTTGAAAAACGCAAAATCTAGACCTCTCGACACGAAGACTTAGGGGTGGAGATGCAAAATAGAGGACTTGTATGTCTAGATGAATTCGGGTTTTGACCGGACTTTAGAGAGTGAAGTGCATCACATGTTTAAGCGATGTTGTGCTTCACTTTGTTTAGCGCCAAGCACAGTAATGCTTCGGTATTGCGAGGATGAGTTGCGGGGAAATAGTAAGATGAATAAATAAGGGCTTTAGAAATTTAATGATGGCGATGTAGTTTTGTTGGGACAGTACAATGTGTTAATTAAAGAGTGTTGCTTCTATTTTTGTTGGGGCATGTCATAACTAGCTTTGTTAATGAAATGTTGGAAGCGCGGGTTACACCCGCCCTACGATTCTGGAAAACGTAGCGAAGCTAGTTTAGTTTCATTCAAGAAAACGGCAAAACGATTTGCCTACAGAAATTCAATTATAGGGATGCTGCGCTAGGCGCCAAGCACAGCAATACTCAGTTATAGCGAGCATTGGCAACAACGCACAGCGCCCTAGAATTGGATTTATGCAGGTAAATCAACGCATCATGCCTTTCAGACCCCGCATCATTTTCATCATGCCACCGCCCTTGAGTTTTTTCATCATGCTTTGCATTTGATCGAACTGAGCTAACATGCGATTGACTTCTTGAATTTGTACACCGGCGCCAGCTGCAATGCGACGTTTGCGTGAAGCTTTGATTAAATCGGGTTTTGCACGTTCTAGCGGCGTCATCGAATTGATGATGCCTTCCATGCGACGCATTTGTTTTTCGGCATTATCCATATTTGCGCCACTGGCAGCTTGTTGGAATTGTGCTGGTAGTTTATCCATCAAGCTGGATAAGCTGCCCATATTCTTCATTTGCGCCAACTGCATTTTGAAATCATTCATATCAAACTTGCCGCCGACTTTGATCTTTTCTGCCAAGCCTTTTGCCGCTTCGACGTCCATACCTTTTTGCGCGGATTCGACCAAAGCAAGAATGTCGCCCATGCCGAGAATACGGTTCGCCATGCGCGTTGCGTCAAAGGCTTCGAGGCCATCGAGTTTTTCTGAAACACCAGCGAACTTAATTGGCTTGCCAGTGACATGGCGTACTGATAATGCAGCACCGCCGCGTGAGTCACCGTCAAGTTTGGTCAGCACTACACCGGTCAAAGGTAATGCATCGTTAAAGGCTTTAGCGGTGTTGACCGCATCTTGCCCCAACATGGCGTCGACCACAAACAAGGTTTCGATTGGATTCACTGCCGCATGTACGGCAGCGATTTCTTGCATCATCGCTTCGTCGATACCGAGACGACCAGCGGTATCGATGATTAATACTTCGTGATGATGTTTCTTTGCCCAATCCAAAGCAGCTAAGGCGATATCAACCGGTTTGTCATTGATGGTGGTGGGGAAGAAATCGGCACCTGCTTGTGCGGTAACTGTTTCTAGCTGTCCAATCGCCGCTGGACGGTAGACGTCGGCGGATACGGTTAAGACTTTTTTCTTTTTCTTTTCGCGTAAGAATAAGGCGAGTTTACCAACTGTGGTGGTTTTACCTGCACCTTGTAGACCCGCCATTAAAATGATGGCAGGCGGTTGGGTCGCAAAGTTTAGTTCTGATGCGTTTTCACCTAAATCCGCACCAATCACCGATGCGAGTTCTTTTTGTACGACGCCAACGAGTGCCTGACCGGGTGTCAATGAGCCGATTACATCTTCGCCCATGGCCTTTTCTTTGACGCGCGCAATCAATTCACGTACCGCAGGCAATGCAACGTCTGCCTCTAATAAGGCCATACGCACTTCACGCAGCATGTCAGCGGTATTGGATTCAGTTAAACGCGCTTCGCCACGCATAGTCTTGACGACTTTGGCGAGGCGCTGGGTCAGATTGTCGAGCATAGTAAACTTTCTGTTTCAAATTGGTATAAATACGGCATTGCGATATCAGTTTTGAATAAGGCTTGATATCAGCTTAAGGCTCGGTATTTTACTCGAAATGAGGGTGTTTCCTTCGAGGTATCATCGGTTTTGTCGCATGATCGCCTGCTTTCATGCTGTTTGTATAAATAAAAAAGCCACGTTGAATTACCTCAACGTGGCTTCATTTGCTAACTTAGAATGTAATTTACAACTGAGCAGCTTACTCTGCGCCCATTTCTTTCAATAAGTTATCCGCTTTATCAACGTGTTTCATTTGCCACAACATGTAGCGCAAATCTACTTGGATAGAACGGCTAGATGCTTTGTTGTAATCCCAATCAGCGATGATGGAATCCAGAGTGCCGTCAAATGCTAAGCCGATGAATTCGCCTTTAGAATTCAAAGCTGCAGAGCCTGAATTGCCGCCAGTGATATCCAAAGTTGCCAAGTAATTGACGGGAACAGTTTTCAATACTGGGTCAACATATTTACCAAAGTCTTTCGCTTTGATCGCAGCCAATTGATTCGCTGGCGCATTGAATTCACCAGTGCCAGTTGCTTTTGCCGTGATACCTTTTACGGTAGTGAATGCAGTCCAAGTTGTACCATCGGCACCGAATGGACGACTCGCAACTTTACCGAAGGTCACACGCAAAGTGCTATTTGCATCTGGATAAACCGCTTGGCCTTTACTATTCATGTAAGCGATTTTTGCTTTCATGTAGCTGGCATAAGCTTTTTGTGAATTGCCTGCAGATTCCAAATCAGCTGCTTCACGCTTCATGCTTTCGTCAAACATCGCAACTGCAGCTTTGATAAAGCTATCGTTACTTGCTTTGAATTCGTCCACGGACTTATTCAACCATGAAGTACGGAATGCTTTGTCACCAAATTGGCTACCGGCATACATTTGATCCAGCAAGGCTTTCAACTGATCTTTTGTCATGCCATCTTTAATACCCATGGCATTGTCAAAGTTCGCATTGCGTTCAGCGGCTGGCGCTGCGGCGTATTTGACCAAGCTATTTAAGACTAAAGCTTTATCTACTTTCTCATCATAGCTACGTTCTACGCCATCAACTGTTGCTTTGAAGCGTGGCAAATCACGATTTTGGAAACCAGCACGACGTTCTGCATCTGGTTTGGTTTTTTCATGTGCCAAGCGGTACAAAGTACGTGCAGTTGATAAGAAACGTGGAGAAGAAGATGCTAAATAAGATTCTTTCTTCGCGGTCGCATCACGTTTTGCATAGATTTCTTCAATTTTTTCGATGTCTGCAGCGTATTCTGCTTTGGTCTTAGGATTGGAGTTGACCCATGCTTTTAAGTCTGCGTGTTCTTTGGTTTTGCGTTCCAAGATATCGCTGCCTGCATAACTATCCAACATACCTTGACGGTTTTTGTAATAGTTGTTGATGCCAGCAACCATACCCGCATATTTCAAACTAGCGTCTTTGTTGTCTTTGGTTTCAGCAGCGATGATCGCCAAAGTTTCCGCAGAGTTTTTGACGAAATTCGGGTATTCGAAATCGAAAGTGTAAGAAATTTCAGATGGCAAACGATGACGGTTAGTACGGCCTGGATAGCCCAATACCATCACGAAATCACCTTCTTTTAAACCATCTTTAGCCAACTTCAGGACATGCTTAGGTACGTATGGCACGTTGTCTTTGCTGTATTCAGCTGGTTTGCCATCTTTGCTTACGTAAGCACGATAGAAACCATAGTCGCCTGTATGGCGTGGCCACATCCAGTTATCGGTGTCGCCACCAAATTTACCAACGCCTTCGGCTGGTGCATGCACCAAACGGACGTCTTTGATTTCCATCTGTTTAATCAAATAGAACTCTAAACCGCCGTAGAAAGTCGGAATGCTGCAACGATATCCGGCTTCTTTTTCACATGCTGCGATCATGGTTTTTTGATTTTTTTCGATCGCATCGACGCGTGCTTTACCAGTTAATTTTGCTACATCCGCAGTAATTACTTTGTCGCTGACATTGGTAACTTCGGTTGTAACGAAAATGCGTGAGCCTGGGCCAGCAGGTAATTCTTCTGCCAAAGTTTTTGCGAGGAAGCCATCAGCCAGCAAGTTACGTTCTGGTGTCGAGTTGCGCGCCACACTGTCATAAACGCAGTGATGGTTGGTTGCAACCAAACCTTGAGGAGAAACAAAAGATGCAGAGCAACCGCCCAAGCTGACGATCGCACCCATCGGGAACTCGGTCAACTTTGTTAAAGATTTTGGATCTAGTTTTAAACCCGCTGCTTTGAGTTGCTTAGCTATTTGTGGTAACTGTTGCGGCATCCACATACCTTCATCGGCTTGTGCAAAGCCGCCGGTGAGAGTGAGTGCGGCTAAAGCGAAAAGTGATTTTTTCATTTTAATTCCTGCAAAAAAGACTACTTGTTTTTAAACTACTCATCTGGCACATGACTGAACAATTGTTCGACCCTGTTCTTGAGTGCTTGGCAGTATCTAGAAGCGACCATCCTTAGTCAAGTGAATCGAGCAAGCTTTTTACACATATATTTAGGCATGTTGTAATTGCAGCTTATAAAGTTTCCGTAGAGGATTATATTGGCGTTGATTGGAACTGTTGATTGGGAATCGATACTGAAGCTTGATTGACGTCTGATATAGACGATCGGAAAAAGCACTTTCGCTGAACTCTTTGCGTTGACGCAAAGTCGAATTTGTCAATTGCGCGAAACTCAAACGCTTGCTTTGATTCGCCAAATCAACCATATATTTGTTGGATCAAGAATTTCAATCAGGAAAAAAATATGTCCAACATAGTGTAAACTTAAACCATGCTAATTTATTTATCAATTGCGGCTGCGCTCTTATATGCGATTTGCCCATTTATTCCCAATCATCGTAAAGTGCTTTCACTAAGCACCGCCGCGATTGCATGGTGTGTGCACGGACTTGTGCTAGGCCTAAGCGTCTATGCGGAACATGCTCTAAGAATTGGGTTTGCAGTCATGTGGTCGGCTGCGATTTGGGTCTCCATTTTGGTGTATTTGGTGGAAAATCGTAATTTCTCGCTTGATGGACTACGTATATTGATTTTGCCTCAAGCCGCGGTAACAGCTTTATTGCCTTTAGTTTTTCCTGGTAATTTGGTGCCGCTGTATAACAAACCATCGATGTTTCCATGGCATGTCGGCGTTGCTATGTTGGCTTATAGCACTTTAACCATAGCTGCATTTCACGCCTTGATTATGTATGTGCAAGACTTACATTTGCATCGCATGCGTGGCAAGCCGGTGCAATCATGGTTGGAAAAAGCCTTGGATCGTTTACCTGCACTGTTAAAGATGGAGCATATTTTGTTTATGCTGGTTAGCTTGGGTTTTATTTTGCTGAGTTTGACTGTACTTTCTGGCGTAATTTTCTCAGAACAGTTCTTGGGTGTTGCATTCAAGTGGGATCACAAAACGGTATTGTCTCTGTTATCGTGGGGCTTGTTTGCCGTGCTGTTGGCTGGTCGTCAATGGCGTGGTTGGCGCGGCAAAGCAGTATTGAGAATTACTTTATTTGGTTTTCTCAGCCTCTTGTTGGCCTACGTTGGTAGTCGTTTTGTGATGGAAGTCGTGCTACACAGGAGTGTACTGTGAAATTATTTTTGTGGTTGTGCTTAGCAGTCCTCGTGTATCTGGCCTTGCGCAAGAGTTTTCGTGCCAATATGCCGCCTTCAAACCGTAATCAAGATAGTGCAAATACCTCCCAAGAAGATTGGCGAGAGGATCAGTTTGTACAAAATCCTAGTGCTAAACAAGTTGAGTCCATGCTTAGCTGTGCGCATTGCCAAGTCTATTTTCCCGCATCCGAATCGGTACAACGAGGCAATCTTCACTATTGCTGTGCCGAACACGCGGATATTGCCAGCAAAACTTCGTGATAAGACCTTAGCGTCATGATCAAACACGATATCAGGCAACAAGTAGTTAGTGCGACTTTATGGCGTTCTTTGCAAACGCTGAATTTTTCGCGTGTCTTGGTTGCGCTCGCCTTATTGATATCGCTAGTCTTTAAAGTGTTCACTGATTATTGGTTGTTCGAGCCCAATACTTTACGTGTGGTGGCTGCCTCCTATTTAGTCGTAGCGCTTGGTTTTGTGATACTGAAGTGGAAATGCCAACAAGGGTTTATGTTGCAGTTGGTGACGCAGGTCGCGATCGATTTAATTGTCATCTCTTTGTTGTATGTTGGCGCAGGTGGTAGTAAGAGTGGGCTAGTCATTTTGTATCTCTTCCCATTAGCAGGCTTGGGCATATTAGCGCCTATGCTATTAGCCCTGTCTTTTGTCTCGGCTGTTTCGCTTTTTCTGCTGTTAGTCAACACCTATCAAGTGTTACAGAACGAAGATAGCAATATTATTTCGCAAGCGGGCTTGTATGGTGCGGCTTATTTTGCGGTGGTCTATGTATTAAATCGCTTAGCGAAAAATTTGCTTGGGCAAGAGGAGCTAGCGAATCAACGCGGTTTTGAGTTGGCTCTGCAACAAGCGATTAATCGCACCGTGATTGCGGATATGGAAGACGGCGTATTGGTGATTGATCAGGATGGCTATTTATTCGAATCCAATCCAGCAGCTGAACGGATGTTGGGGATTTCTACCTTTCCCTACTCGGTCGAACATAAAGTTCGACTAAAACAAATCAATAGCTTAGAGCCAATTGCAGAAGCACTGGAAAAATGGAGCGAAGGGCAAAGACCTCATACCACGACTTGGTTGAGAAATGAAGGTGCATCCTTTGTAACGATTCGTCACTTTGTAGATACGCGTAATCAAAATACGAATTTTTCTTCAGCAGAAGCGCCGCATGAAGCGGTCACCCACTTGAAATTACGCTTTATTCGAATTGATGAAGATGATTTCAATCATTTGGGCTTGCATTTGACACCTTGTACCATCATTTTTATGCAAAATGTATCGGAACTAGAAAATCAAGCGCAGCAATTAAAACTCGCGTCAATGGGGCGATTGACTGCCAGTATCGCGCATGAGGTACGTAATCCTTTATCGTCGATTTCTTATGCCGCATCCTTGCTGGGTGAAGATGTGCATAATGAAGTACAGGCGCGTCGTTTATTAAAAATCGTTGAAGACAATGTTGCTCGCTTAAATCAGCTAATTGAAGATATCTTAAAATTGTCGCGCAAAGCGCAAATGAATCTTGCTCCGGTTTTGTTGGCAGATGAATTAAAAAATATCGTGCAAGAGTTTGTAGAAACTCGTGGCATTTCTGCAGATACGATCCAATTGATCGATACAGCGCGATTGCATATCGTCTTTGATCCGGGTCATTTGCATGAAGTCATCACCAATTTGCTATCGAATGCTGTGCGTTACGCCAGCGGTGAGCCTGGTTGTATTCGTTTAATTATCAAAATCTCTTCGGGTAATCGGCGCGAGTTACATATACAAGATGACGGGCCCGGAATTTCGGCTATGGTTCGGTCGCATTTATTCGAACCTTTCTACACCACATCGAGTAAAGGCACAGGCTTAGGCTTGTATATGGCAAGGGAATTATGTTTGAATAATCATGCTGTTCTTGATTACGAATATAGGAACGACGATACCTATACCCATGGCATAGAGCCGGGTGGTCGTTTCGTTATCAATTTCTCTAATGAAAATCATGAATCCAAATGAGCTAACTGCTGCGGCACGCATCCTAGTGATTGATGATGAAGCTCATCTGCGCGAGCTATTAGAAATTACCTTGATCAAAATGGGTTTAGATGTAGATACGGCAGAAACCTTGGCAGTAGCACGCGAGTTTTTGACGAAGCAGCATTATTCCCTTGTGCTCACCGATATGCGTTTGCCCGACGGTAGCGGCTTAGAGATGGTCGAGGAAGTCAGTAGCAAATATAAGTCGACGCCAATTGCTGTGATTACTGCTTTTGGTAGTGCAGATAATGCCGTCGTTGCTTTAAAGGCGGGCGCATTTGATTATGTGTCTAAGCCAGTCGCATTGGATCAGCTACGTAAGTTAGTTCGTTCTGCGTTGCAAATGCAAGAAGTAAAGCCAACTGAGGAAGTCACGATTGTTGCCGCTAAGCCTTCTAGCCCGTCGTTTTTAATCGGGCAATCGGAAGAGATTCAACATGTACGTTCGCAGATCAGCCGACTTGCGCGTAGTATGGCTCCAGTAATTATTACTGGTGAGTCTGGCAGCGGCAAGGAATTAGCGGCACGAGAAATCCACCGTAATAGTGCACGTGCAGATAAGCCATTTATCGCCGTTAACTGTGGCGCGATTCCTGAGGCTTTGATGGAAGCCGAGTTTTTTGGTTATCGCAAAGGCGCTTTTACTGGTGCGAATGAAGATCGGGATGGTTTTTTTCAGGCAGCAAATGGCGGTACTTTAATGTTAGATGAAGTGGCTGATTTGCCTTTAGCAATGCAAGTAAAGTTGCTACGTGCAATTCAGGAGCGGCGGGTTCGTAAAGTTGGCGCTACCGTTGAAGAAGCGGTTGATGTACGTATTCTGAGCGCAACCCATCAAAATCTGGAAGCCTGCGTTACCGCCGGAAAATTTCGTCAAGACTTATATTACCGCTTGAATGTGATCGAACTCGTGCTGCCACCCTTACGTCAACGTTTGAACGATGTAAGCGAGTTAGCCTCAGGCATCTTATTAAAGTTAGCCACACCTGGCTATCCGATTAGTTTGAACGCGGCGGCGTTGAACGCGCTACACACTTATGATTTTCCCGGAAATGTACGAGAATTAGAAAATATTCTTGAACGCGCAGCCGCGTTCGCAAATGATGGTTGTATTGATGTAATCGATCTTGGATTACGTTCCAGCTTGCGATCGGTACCGCAAATTGAACGAGAGTCTAGTTCTGCTGTAGTTGGCATGCAAGAATCACAGTCAATCAGCGAATCAGCGCCTGGGCAAGCCAGCAATTTATTCGTCATGCCAGAATTACCGTGTGTATTACCGGAATATTTAGAACAAATTGAACGCGAAGTAATACGTGCCGCCTTAGCGAAAACCCGCAATAACCGCACACAGGCGGCCGAATTATTAGGCGTCAGTTTTCGGCAATTACGTTATTCAATTCAGAAATTAAAAATTCACGATGTTGAAGCGGATTAATTCTACGTTCACTTCAGTAGCGAATTTGGAGATTGATGCGCAAGGCTGGTGCAAGCAAGCGCAGATTTTACTATCGCCAAACTTTACTGAACGTCCTGCTGATACCCAAGTCGATTTATTGGTGATTCATAATATGAGTTTGCCTGAGGCCGATTTTAGTGGTGATTACATACTTGATTTGTTTCAGAATCAACTTGATTGCGATGCACATCCCAGTTTTGCTGATTTGCGAGGGCTAGAGGTATCAAGTCATTTTGTGATCCGTCGTGATGGACAGTTATTTCAGTTTGTTTCTTGTTTGGCGCGAGCATGGCACGCGGGTTTGTCGAGTTTTCAAGGACGCGAAAAGTGCAATGATTATTCGATTGGAATTGAGCTAGAGGGATGCGATACCTGCCCTTTCACTGATGCACAGTATGCTAGCTTGAGTCTATTAACCATGAGTCTGCTTCAGCATTTTCCTATCCAGCACATTGTTGGACATAACGAAATTGCTCCTAGACGTAAAACCGACCCTGGTCCTTTTTTTGAATGGTCACGTTTTCAGCAGTCAATCTCCAAACAATTCGCGTTTTAAGCAACCGCGACTGCTCTAATAGCACTAGTTTGATTAAACAATTGGCGTATCTGACGCGAAAATGCGTTTGATCTTTGCTACTAGATAGAGCTTATTAGTGCGGAAAAAAACTACAGCTAGTGGTTTCTTACACTTTTTTGTTGTCACGGTAATACAGTGTAGTGATGTTTTTTTTGTTTTCGCCTTCTTCTTTTTCACTACACTGCACAAGAAATTAGCACTCGATGTTAGTGCCTACTCACGCTCTAATCCGCATAGTTTTGTGGCTTGACTAATGTCAAATAGAAGCGATCGTTTTAGCTCAAATATATCCGCCAATTGTGAAAAAAAGCGGTTGCACTCTGCAGAGCTGGACACTAGAATTAGTGCAAATGAAAATAATCACACTAGATATAGTGTTTTTTGGAAAGTTTCCCAAAATTATTTTTTCGCTTGTTTTGAACCTAAGTAAGTGACGCAAATCTTGATGGATTGAGTGGAATAACTCAATTCCGAATTTGTCGTTTATCTGAATTCAAATAAGCATGAGCCGAAGTTGAAATTGAGGTTGATGATCGTTTGACCTCAGGCAGTACGGTAGTTTGAGTAAATTCCGCAGCACCCGAGCAGATATTCACTTTAGTTTGACGAATCACTCCGATGTGTCAATCGATAACTAAAGTTCGACGCTCAATTTTGACATTTAATAAGACCCTAAACCTGGAGGCGAAATGCACTCTTCATTAGAAATATCACCATCCCAAGCATTTGATGCAGCAGCGGCACAAGCAAGTTTGGAAATGCGTTCAACTGTTCCAACCGCGAGTTTTAGCGACTATCGAATCATTCGTCGCAACGGCGCCGTCGTTGGTTTTGAGCCGTCTAAAATCGCGATTGCAGTAACGAAGGCATTTTTGGCTGTGAATGGCGGTCAAGGTGCTGCATCGGCAAGAATTCGTGAGTTGGTTGAGCAGTTAACTTCTAATGTCGTCAATGCTTTGATGCGCCGTCAGCCAAATGGTGGCACTTTCCATATTGAAGATATCCAAGATCAAGTTGAATTGGCCTTGATGCGCTCTGGTGAACATGATGTAGCGCGCGCCTATGTGTTATATCGCGCCAAACGGATGGAAGAGCGTCGTCAACAATTAGAAGCGCAAGCAGCGGGCAAGTCCGATGCAGCGGCACCGCAAATCCACGTCATCGTTGATGGTCGTCCGCAGGTGCTAGAAGTAGCGCAAGTGCGCGCTTTGATTTCCGCCGCTTGTGTTGGCCTAGAGTCTTTGGTGGATGCAGAAGCCATTCTGATCGAAACTTTAAAGAATTTGTATGACGGCGTCCCTGTAGAAGAATTGCATAAATCGGCGATTTTGGCGGCACGTGCGATGATGGAAAAAGAACCAGCATACAGCCAAGTTACTGCACGTCTGTTGTTGCATACAGTTCGTAAAGAAGTGTTTAAACGCGAAGTGGCGCAAAAAGATGCCGCGGATGAATACGTAGAATACTTCCCGAAATTTATCAAAAAAGGGATCGAAGCTGGTTTACTGGATACCAAATTAGCGCAATTTGATTTGAAACGTTTGGCAAAAGCCTTGGTCGCTGACCGTGATTTGCAATTTGGTTATATCGGCTTGCAGACTTTATACGATCGTTATTTCTTGCATGTGCGCGATATCCGTATTGAAATGCCGCAAGCGTTTTATATGCGTGTAGCAATGGGCTTGGCTTTAAATGAGATCGATCGCGAAGCTCGTGCGATTGAATTCTATAACTTGTTGTCGACCTTCGACTTCATGAGTTCGACACCAACACTATTTAATAGTGGTACGCAACGCTCACAATTGTCGTCTTGCTATTTGACTACAGTTGCCGATGATCTCGATGGCATCTATGAAGCGATCAAAGAAAATGCCTTGTTGGCGAAATATGCAGGTGGCTTGGGCAATGACTGGACCCCAGTACGCTCTTTAGGTGCGCATATCAAAGGGACGAATGGCAAATCACAAGGCGTGGTGCCATTCTTGAAAGTGGTGAACGATACCGCTGTCGCGGTCAACCAAGGTGGTAAGCGTAAAGGCGCAGTTTGCGCTTATCTCGAAACTTGGCATATGGACGTTGAAGAATTTTTGGAATTACGTAAAAACACCGGTGATGATCGTCGTCGTACGCATGACATGAATACTTCCAACTGGATTCCAGATTTGTTCATGAAACGTGTGATGGAAAAAGGCGAGTGGACCTTGTTCTCACCGTCTGACGTACCTGATCTGCATGATAAGTTTGGTAAGGCATTCGAAGAAGCGTACACAGCATACGAAGCAAAAGCAGCTGCTGGTGAAATTAAGTTATCGAAAAAAGTTCCAGCTTTAGATCTGTGGCGCAAGATGTTGTCGATGTTGTTTGAGACAGGTCATCCTTGGATCACGTTCAAAGATCCTTGCAATATCCGTTCACCACAACAGCATGTCGGCGTTGTGCATAGTTCGAACTTGTGTACAGAAATTACACTGAACACCAATGATAGTGAAATCGCGGTCTGTAACTTGGGTTCCGTCAACATGCCAGCCCATATGAAAGATGGCAAGTTGGATCACGAAAAACTCAAACGTACTATCACAACAGCGATGCGCATGTTGGATAACGTGATTGATATTAATTACTATGCAGTGAAGAAGGCGCGTGATTCTAACTTGCGTCATCGTCCAGTTGGTTTGGGTATCATGGGTTTCCAAGACTGCTTACATATGATGCGCATTCCTTACGCATCGATGGATGCGGTGCAGTTTGCTGATACATCGATGGAAGCAGTGTGCTACTACGCGTATTTGGCGTCGACAGAATTAGCGCAAGAGCGCGGTCGTTATAGTTCTTACACAGGCTCTTTGTGGGATCGCGGTATTTTGCCGCAGGATTCTGTGAAGTTATTGGCTCAAGAACGCGGCGGTTATTTAGAAGTCGATAGCTCAGAAACAATGGACTGGTCGATTGTGCGTGATCGTATCAAACAATACGGTATGCGTAACTCCAATTGCGTAGCAATTGCACCGACCGCGACGATCTCCAATATTATCGGTGTCTCAGCCTGTATTGAGCCTACTTATCAAAACTTGTACGTGAAATCAAACTTGTCAGGTGAATTCACTGAAATCAATGAACACTTGGTACGTGATTTGAAAGAACGTGGCTTGTGGGATGACGTGATGATTTCTGATCTCAAATACTTTGACGGTAGCTTGGCAAAGATCGATCGTATTCCAGAAGATCTGCGTGAGTTATATGCGACGGCATTTGAAATCAGTCCAACATGGTTGGTAGAAGCGGCATCACGCCGTCAAAAATGGATCGATCAAGCGCAGTCTTTGAATATCTACATGGCTGGTGCTTCAGGTAAGAAGTTGGATGAAACTTATAAGCTGGCTTGGTTGCGCGGTTTAAAAACCACCTATTACTTGCGTACGATCGGTGCGACCCATACTGAAAAATCCACCAGTAAGACAGGTGCTTTGAATGCAGTGGCGGTTGATGGCGGTCATGGCAGCTATGCGGCGAGTGCAGAAGTTAGCGCATTGCCAGCAGTTGAAGCCGAGGGAGCTGCATGTTACTTGCGCCCAGGTGATCCAGGCTTTGAAGAATGCGAAGCGTGCCAATAAGCTGCGAATAAGCGCTGCAAGCATGCAGTGATCACGCTAGTTGATCACTGCATCATGTACTGCGATGATCAACTTCGCTGAATAAACTTGCACTGAACCGAACTTAGCAAAATTTAACAAATAAGGAATGTCACATGCTTTCATGGGATGATGAAGTCGCACCAGCGGCACCGGCGCCACGTCCGGCCATGCAACCACCAGCACCAGCAGGCGTTGCGAATCAATTTGATCAATATCAAACGCGTATGCAAACGCAAGACGTCGCTTTGAATCCAGCCTTGGTAACCAAGCCTGTCGTCGTGAGCGCGGAAGATATTGGTCGTCGTGTCAATGCTGCGGACAAGCGGATTATCAATGGACAGACTGATGTGAACCAGTTGGTTCCGTTTAAATATAAATGGGCTTGGGATAAATATTTGGCGGGTTGTGCTAACCATTGGATGCCACAAGAGATCAATATGCAGCGCGATATCGAGCTGTGGAAAAACCCAAATGGCTTGACTGAAGATGAACGTCGCTTGGTTAAACGTAATCTCGGATTTTTTGTCACCGCCGACTCTTTAGCTGCGAATAATATTGTGCTCGGCACCTACCGCCACATCACTGCGCCAGAATGTCGCCAATATTTATTGCGTCAAGCATTTGAAGAAGCGATTCATACGCATGCATACCAGTACATCGTTGAATCACTTGGTTTAGATGAGGCCGAGATCTTCAATGCATACAACGAAGTTGAATCGATTCGCGACAAAGATCAATTCTTGATTCCATTCATCGATGTGTTGACGAACCCGGAATTCAAGACAGGCACTACGGAAGCGGACCAAACGCTATTGCGCTCGTTGATCGTTTTTGCGTGCTTGATGGAAGGGCTTTTCTTCTATGTTGGCTTCACACAAATTCTGGCGCTCGGTCGTCAGAATAAAATGATGGGTGCTGCGGAACAATACCAGTACATCCTGCGTGATGAATCGATGCACTGCAATTTCGGAATCGATTTGATCAACACGATCAAAATGGAAAATCCACATTTGTGGACTGCTGCATTTCGCGACGAAATTAAATCGTTGTTTTTACGTGCGGTTGAGTTGGAATATCGTTACGCAGAGGATACAATGCCGCGAGGAGTACTCGGCTTGAATGCGCCTATGTTTAAAGGCTATTTACGGTTCATCGCAAATCGTCGCGCACAACAAATCGGTCTGGATGTTTTGTTCCCACAAGAAGAAAATCCTTTCCCGTGGATGAGCGAAATGATCGACTTGAAAAAAGAGCGGAACTTCTTTGAGACCCGTGTCATCGAATATCAAACAGGTGGCGCACTCAATTGGGAATAAATCATTAGAATCAATTTTTGTAGTCGAAAGTGTTCAAGACAAAAAATCGTAAAGACAGTAAAATGCGACCAAAGTAATTGAACAAGAAAGGCTTCACAAAACTGAATGAACTTTTTAGACTCATTCGATGTGGTAAGTTTAGATAGCGCGACCCCAGCGAGACTGGGTGTTGCGCTTTTGTGTTTGGAAAATCCGAAATGCAATTGGCAAACTGTTTGTGAGCTGAGAGCGGATTTAAAAGCAATTTGAAATAAAGAATTCCAACGCTAGTTTTTTATAAATAGCGTTTTGGCTGTTGTCATCAAGTGTTAAGGTCTGCCTGTAGCGAAGAATAAAAAAGGGCAAACGACAAAGCCATATGACCGTCTTATTCTGAAGCGGGAGTGAATAAGATAGTCGGTGCCGAATTCATTAGCGCAACCAGATGTCATGTTTGTGCCGATGAATAATCCGCTTACTAGAAAGAGAGCGGATTTTAACTTTAATCTGATTTTTTCCGACTAACGTGAAGGAGAAACAAAATGGCAACAGCACCCGAAGCCAAGAAAGCAGCAGCTAAGCCTGCGGCAAAACCGGCGGCAAAGAAAGCAGCAGCGAAACCTGCAGCAAAACCAGCTGCGAAAAAAGTAGCAGCGAAACCAGCAGCTAAGCCAGCAGCGAAAGCGGCGGCAAAACCAGCAGCTAAGCCAGCAGCGAAAGCGGCGGCAAAACCAGCAGCTAAGCCAGCAGCGAAAAAAGCGGCAGCGAAACCAGCAGCTAAGCCAGCAGCGAAAAAAGCGGCAGCGAAACCAGCAGCTAAGCCAGCAGCGAAAAAAGTAGCAGCGAAACCAGCAGCGAAAAAAGCGGCAGCGAAACCAGCAGCTAAGCCAGCAGCGAAAAAAGTAGCGGCAAAACCAGCAGCTAAGCCAGCAGCAAAAAAAGCAGTAGCAAAACCAGCAGCTAAGCCAGCAGCGAAAAAAGCGGCAGCAAAACCAGCAGCTAAGCCAGCAGCGAAAAAAGCGGCAGCAAAACCAGCAGCTAAGCCAGCAGCGAAAAAAGCGGCAGCTAAGCCAGCAGCGAAAAAAGTAGCAGCGAAACCAGCAGCTAAGCCAGCAGCGAAAAAAG
Source organism: Affinundibacterium baiyunense (assembly GCF_018139645.1). Taxonomy (GTDB): domain Bacteria; phylum Pseudomonadota; class Gammaproteobacteria; order Burkholderiales; family Burkholderiaceae_D; genus Undibacterium; species Undibacterium baiyunense. The sequence continues at coordinate 219,486 of NZ_JAGSPM010000003.1, read as the reverse complement.
CGGCAGCGAAACCAGCAGCTAAGCCAGCAGCGAAAAAAGCGGCAGCGAAACCAGCAGCTAAGCCAGCAGCAAAAAAAGCGGCGGCTAAGCCAGCCGCAAAAAAGGCCGCAGCGAAACCAGCAGCGAAACCAGCAGCAAAGAAAGCAGCTAAACCAGCGGCTGCAAAGCCAGCTGCAGCAGCGGCAGCACCAGCAGAAGCAAAGACAGTTGTCAGCCCAACGGCAGCGTGGCCTTTCCCAACTGGTACACGTCCAGCGTAATTTTCTTACTTGGACGCCTGGTTTTATTCAGGCACAATACCCACTGTGTGTTAATCACCCAGTGGGTTTTTTTTTGAGGAAGCATCCATGTTTTATGAATTGTTTGGATTTGTGATCGAAATCCTTGCAGGTATTTTCGCCGGTTTTTTGTTATTACGATTTTGGATGCAAGCTTTACGATTGCGGCCACCTAGTTCTTTGGGACAGGCGATTTATCAATTGACCGATTGGTTGGTTAAGCCGATACGAAGATTAGTACCAGGCTTTGGTGGATTAGATTGGGCAAGTTTGATTGCCGCTTTTTTAGTCGCAATGGTTTCTATTCTCCTGGAGTTATTATTTGGCGGCCAGTTGAATATTGCTGTATTGTTGTTGGCTTCTTTATTACGCTTGGTTCAATGGATACTATATGGCTTAATGGCCTTGCTCGTGTTAGAAGCGATCTTAAGTTTCGTCAATCCTTATGCACCGCTGGCACCGATCATTCGCGCTTTGAATGAGCCTTTGCTACGACCAATTCGTCGTGTTTTACCAGCGATGGGTGGCATCGATTTTTCTGTCTTAGTTGCATTAATTGTTTTGCAAATACTTAGCCGCGTGTTAATGTCCGTCATCCCAAAGCTCTATTTTTACGTTATGTAATCCTAGTTAGTTAGGGCGCTGGATCACGGTTTGATTCAGTTTGTTCACTTGATGGAAGGAATGAAAATGCGTTATCCACTCAGTTGCGTTTCACTGTTATTAGCATGCTCTGCGAATGTCTACGCGCAGGATACCGAGCAACGTAGTACGTTAAATGATCAGCGTGAAGTCGCTGTGACGATTTATAACGAAAACCTTGCATTGGTAAAAGATCAGCGAAAGATCAATTTAAAGCGGGGGCAAACAGCCTTGGCCTTTCGTGATGTCAGCGCCAAAATGCGCGCCGAAACAGCTTTATTGCGCAGTATTTCTGCACCAGGTAGTCTCTCGGTGATCGAGCAAAACTTTGATTTTGATTTGCTGACACCAAGAAAATTATTGGAAAAATATGTAGGCCAAACGGTTACGATTGTGCGGACCCATCCAACCACCGGCATTGAATCAACGGAAGTCGCGCAAGTGCTAGCGGCCAATGAGGGTGTGGTAATGAAGATCGGTAATCGGATTGAGACGGGTATGCCTGGTCGTATCGTCTACGATGGTGTACCTGCGAATCTACGCGACCGCCCAACGCTGGTGATGTCGCTCAATAATACGAGTAACGCAACGCAAGATGTTGAGTTAAGTTATTTGACGGGCGGCTTAGCTTGGAAAGCTGATTACGTGGTTGAACTCAATTCCAATGAAGACAAGCTAGATATTTCTGGCTGGGTAACCTTGACGAATACGAGTGGTGCGAGCTATCGGAATGCCAAGTTGCAATTGGTGGCTGGCGATGTCAATCAAGTTCGAGAACGAGTCACGGTGTCAGGTAGTAGAGCGATGCCAATGGCTGCTGTACCGGTCGCTAAAGTGGCGGATATGCAGGAAGAATCGCTGTTCGAATACCATCTATACACCTTGAATCGTCCGACCACCATCGCCGAAAATCAAACTAAGCAAGTTGCATTACTAGGTGCTTCTGGGGTTCCTGCGCGTAAAGAGTTTTTGTTACAAGGCAGTGATTATTACTACCAATCTGCCTACGGTGACTTAGGACAAAAGATGAAGATTGGTGCCTTCATCGAGTTCGATAACAAAGAGAGCGCACAACTTGGAATGCCTTTGCCAAAAGGTGTGATTCGTGTGTATAAAAAAGATAGTAATGGCAATGCACAGTTCATCGGAGAAGATAGGGTAGATCACACACCGAAGAATGAAAAAGTACGTTTGAAATTGGGTGATGCATTTGATGTAACTGCAGATAAAAAGCAAACGGATTTCAAGAAAATTGCTGGCACATCTAAATACAATTATGTATTCGAGAGCGGCTATGAAGTGGTTTTAAAAAATGCCAAAAAAGAAGCGGTCACCGTCACAGTTCAAGAACCGATGCCAGGTGATTGGCAAGTCTTAAGTAGCAATCATCCACACACCAAGGCAAGTAGCAATACCGCGGTTTGGAAAATCACAGTTCCAGCCGAAGGCACGAGCAAATTGGTTTATCGTGCGCAAGTGCGTTACTAAAACGGAAACTACAGCTGAATTTGAAGTTGAACTTAAAGCTAAAATTAAGCGCGTAGCCGTCTGAAAAAAACTCCATCATTGCGATGGAGTTTTTTTTATGGAAAGCGTTTTTTTAGAGTAAATTAAATCCTTTGAATCGAAACGCAACAGCTTGGATTTTCCTCTTAATATTTCTCGAAATCACCAAAACTTTGGAGTAGACTAGAATTTCCTTTTTATCGAGAGGTGGTTCATGTCTGCAACGTCCCCAAAGTATCGTTTGATCACGCGCAGTGACTTTGATGGCTTGGTTTGTGCTGTGTTACTCAAGCATTTACAGCTAATTGATGATATCAAATTCGTGCATCCTAAAGACATGCAAGATGGCAAAGTAGAGGTGAGTGATAGAGATATCACAACCAACCTACCTTTCGTACCCGGCGTACACCTTGCGTTTGATCATCATTTATCTGAAACATTGCGTAATCCCGGTGAACGTAGCAATCATGTGATTCATCCTGACGCGCCGTCGGCGGCACGGGTGGTTTATGATCATTATGGTGGGCGTCAGGTTTTTCCAGCCGAATGGGACGATATGATGGCGGCGGTTGATAAAGGGGATGCTGCGCAATTTAATCGCGAAGAAGTCTTAAATCCAGCGAATTGGGATTTGTTAAACTTCTTGATGGATGCGCGCACTGGGCTTGGGCGTTTCCGTGAATTTCGGATTTCAAATTACAACTTGATGATGGACTTGATCGACTATTGTCGAAACCATCGCATTGAGCAAATTATGGAACTACCTGACGTCAAAGAGCGGGTAGAAATTTATCAAGAGCATGCGGCAAAGTGCAAAGAACAAATTAGTCGTTGTGCAAAGGTCTTCGGCAATTTGGTGGTCTTAGATTTGCGCAATGAAGAAACCATTTTTGCAGGTAATCGCTTTGTCATTTATGCGATGTATCCAGAGATTAATATCTCGATTCATGTGCTGTGGGGTTTGAAACAGCAGAATACGGTTTTTGCGACAGGTAAGTCGATTTTGAACCGAACTTCAAAGACCAATATTGGTGCTTTAATGTTGGAATATGGCGGTGGTGGTCATGAAAATGCAGGCACTTGCCAAGTTGAAAATGATCAGGCAGAAGCGGTTCTTGCACAGTTAATTCAACGTATCAACCTTGATGGTTGATCTTTGATGATTGCACCTGTGTGCTGATTTCATCGCGGTTGGGCAGAACTACTTTTGTGCTAGTTCTGAGTTAGTTTTGAGCTAGTTCTGCTGGTGCTGCGCTTTTACTAGCGACTTATTTCGTAGTAGATCCCATGGTTGACGCCTGACGTTTTAAGCTGCAAGCACTCTGCGGAAATGCGCGCCGTGCTTGTTCAGGGTCGAATGCAATTAAGGCCGCTTTGGCTAACTCAACATCTTTACTAAATTCCTTCAAATGTCGTCGTCTTTCTTCGGTATCCGGTTCCGCATCGGAAAAGCCTTTTAGAGAGTAATTTTTTGTTTTATGCGCTACAGCCTCAATTCTTGGAATTAGAGAGCGATCAGGATCGACGTTTTCTTTAAGTAGATAGCCATCGATGTCGCGCAGACTCATTGGGAAGTTGGCTTCTTTATCGCGCAATAAATTTCCAGCTGCGCTTAGACGGATTTCTGTCCGACCTTGTGGCAGCAAATCATTAAAATTCAGCAGTGCGAATGCTTGGCCTTTTGCATCATCCAACCTCGCGTTGACGATGTAGCGACCAGCTTGTCTGACTTCAATAGGCAAATAAAATACTAATTGTCCATTTTCGATACCATCACGGATTTTTCCTGCCCAAGTTGCGGGAAGTTCTGGCGAATAGATGACGTCGAAAAAGAGGCGTCCGGTTTGACCGTTGACTGTGTATTCAATTTCGGTGCGTATGGTGCCGTGAAAGCCTGCCAGACTGGTGTTGGCAGGATGTAATAGAGCGCTGGCAATGCCATCATTCGCTTGCGCGTCACCATCACGACCATTGTCAGCGAAGGCCAATGGCAGCTGGCTGCTTGGACGATCAGAATTGAAGTTTAGTCCAGTCGAAAAAGCACGGGTAACAAATATCGGTAAGCTTTGTTGATTCGCATCCTTGGCTTGTACGCTAAAACTAACGCTCTCATTAGCCGCAAGATACACACGCGATTGACTAGAACTAACTTGAATTGTCGCATCGGTTTTCCCATCGCGTTTCCGCATAGGGTGTTGTTCTGTGATCGCTTGATTTGGATAAATCTGATCAGGATGTTCGTCGATAGGCCGTGAACCTAATGGATACTTACTGGCCTCGCGATAACTACACAAAGTATGGTCGACCTCTTCAAGTTGGCTGACTAATTTTTTTCTGAGTTCTTCGCGATCCGCGATGGCGATTGGCAATGTGTTTATGGATGTTGCGGCAACTTGTGCGGTTTTGACTGCTTTTTTTGTGGGCAAATTGTTAGCGGCTTGTGTTTGCTCAACGCGAAAGAAATTATTCCAAATTAAGTAGGTCAGCAGTACAGCGAATGCACTGATCAAGCTCAGTACTAGCTTTGAGTTGTACCAAGCTGGAGAGTTAGCTTGGACAGCAGGTGCATCTTTTTTCTTGTGGCCTGATTTCGATTGCGTTGGTTTCACTTGGACTGGACGGGTCTAATTGGTGTGTTGAACTTGAATTGCGTACGAATTGCCGACTAAATGACGGCGTATAGCTTTAAAACAGGATGCCAGCTTGAGTAGGCACGCATCCTGTTGATGTTGTAACTGAAATCGCTGAACTAGCTACAGCGCACTATTCACAACCGCCGTTCGCACGACGGAGATAATTCCTAGCCAGTTGCCGCTCGCATAGTGGTTGTATGTTTCGTTATCGTCGCGGAACACAACTGAGTGATAAGCCCATTTAGTTGAGCCGCCTTCATTTGCGGCGGTACCCATGGTCAAATCATTGCATAACCAATCACTAGGATTACACAACGAGCGTCCTGCACTACCTGCCACACCACCTGTACTGTGATAGGAGACGGCTTCATCATCTTGGCCAGGTAAGATGCCAGAATAAACGGTGCCTTTCGCTCCTGCATACATATAGAACCACACATTCGCAGTGCTATTGTGGTTATACATCGCACGTGCTGTCGTCGTCTTTAAGTCTTTGACCAAAGGTTCGCTTAGTGCCCATGAACCCGCATCGGATAACTCGGAGCCGCCGCCAGCACCAGATGCGGCACGCACCCATTTGATATTCCAACCAGTTTGTGCGGTACCGTCTGAATTGCTGCATTGACCGCTAGAATTAGCGACTGCATTTTTCTTCATACGGGATGAGCTGCCATAGTTTGCCAGCGTATAACCCATCATTAAGTCGCCCGCGCTATGGGTGGCGATGTAACACCAATTGTTTCCCGTGCAAAAGCAATCCAAGGCATCGCGGATTTTTCCATTCTGTGATGCGATGCTGTTATAACCATCCCAATTGACAGCCTTTTTATTAACACCAGCGGCGGTTGAAGCTGGTCCCCAATAAGTGAAGCTAGCGTAATTACCAATCACGCCACCACCGCCACGACCATTGACCCATAGTGTGTAATTTTCTGCGCTGGCGATATTGGCTAGTAAAGTACTGCCGAGTAAAAATAAAGAAATAAGTAAACGTTTAAACTTCATCATGCGACTCCCATTGAGACCAACCTGAATGAAAAACGAGAACACTAGGCGTATGCTTTGTTTTATCGCCTAGTGACAAGATGACCGCTTGATATTGTGGTGATGCGATCAGCGCCGCGTCGATTTGAATGCAAGTGGTCTGCTGCGGATTATCAAAATCACCGCATGCAGGGTCAATTTGCGATGCAACAAAAAAGCACGCCGAAAACAGCAACAATAGAATGGAAAATGACTAGCTTAGCTATGAGAGCTTGATGATTAGTCTCAATTAGAGATTTCTCTCTAAACGAATTGCAGGTCTTGAAAGTGTTGGAAATTTAGAACAAATCGAGTCAGTGATGCCGCTGAAATAATCGCTGCAAACTTAGAGTTGAGTAGGCAAAGAAGAGTGGAAAAAAGCAGCTTTCCACTCTTCTAAATAATTAATAGTAAGGTGCGCTAATACCTTCTTGTGCCAAGCTATCTTGAATAGAGCGGCGTTCGAACATGTTTTGTAAATAAGGCTTCAAGTGTGGATATTCGCGTGCTGGTTTGTTCATGCCACGCGTCCATCGACATAGCATGAATAAAAATAGATCCGCGCAACTGAGTTCATGACCCAGCAGATAATTGCCCGCTGTATTACTCAATTGGGTGTCGATATAACTCAGCATGGAAGCGACGCGTTGTTCGGCATGCGCCTTCACTTGCGCCGCGCCTGCTGCATCGTCGCTTAAACGCTCAGGATAGAAATAACTCAGTAATTCAGCCTGCAAGGTATTGGATAAATACAGCATCCATTGATAAAGCTGTGCTCGTTCCGCTGTACCAGGGGCAGGATTAAAATGCGCAGCTTGCTGAGCATCTGCATATTTTTCAATCAGGTACAAACAAATCGCTGCACTTTCGCTGAGATGAAGGTTGCCATCAACCATAAAAGGAATTTTGCCTTTAGGATTAAGCTGCAAGTAGGCCGCTTCTTGATGCTGTTGTTTTGCTGTATCAACTAGGATTAATTCATAAGCCAATCCTAATTCTTCTAATAAAAAATGCGGGGCGAGGCATGCTGTACCAGGGGAATAATAGAGCTGAATCATGTAATCATCTTTCTGGATATGAATCCTAAGTTGTTGGCAAAAACGCTAAGCGCTCATATTTTCGCATAATCCCATCCAGTATTTTTGCAGGCGCGGCTAAAACCGATTTTTGATCAGCTTTTGAATCAGCGCTTGAAACTGTGCATAACCGCTAGCGTCTGTGCTTCTGAAAGAATTGCCAGATGACTTCGTTTAAGTTGATGTCATTGGAAGTCTTACCGATAGGTAGGCCGATGTTGAAAGGATCTGCTCCCGCCCATGTATGGCCGCCTTGATGAATACTGACTAAACTAGTTTGAAAAGTTCCAGCCTTGCTTTCTAAGATGTCGACTTCGGTTCCATCATTCGGATCACGGTTGATGTATTGCTTGGTCTCTATTGATGTGTCTCGTGCTTTGCCAGTATTTTGTTGTATCCAATATTCATAGCTGGCGATTGCAGATAGATAGCCTTCTGCTTTGCCTGTATAGGCGACTACTTGATCTGCTGTTCCCATTGCGATCAAGATGCCGACCGGTTTTTTCTCACCTCGCGGCGTTTGATTTTTCTCGACAGGTATCGGCAAGCTAGCGCCAACAGAGGCAATTGCCGCGATTCGATGTGAGAGTTCGGCCGCTAAACGTTGCGCGAAGAAACCACCACGCGATAAGCCTGTGGCATAGATTCTCGAAGTATCAATTCGCAGATTCTTCTCTAACTGATTCAATAAACTATCGGTAAAACCTACATCGTCAGTCCCTTCGTGGTATGAAGTGTCAAAGCCCACATTCCAATCTTGTTTGCCGACATTCCCTAATCCTTGCGGATATACCACGATGAAATCAAACTGCTCAGCGGTTTTATTCATTTGTGTGTAGAGCATTTGTTCGCGCATGGTCATGCCGCCACCATGAAAATTTAAAACTAATGGGTATTTTTTATCAGGATTATTGGCATACGACACTGGTGTATAGACGATGTAACGTCGTTTCTCCTCTTTGTGTGTTAATCCTTTTTCCTGCGCACTGACAGCAGTCGATGCGAGCGATAAACCTGTGATTAAACTGATAGTTAGTATTGCACGTAACATTAGTTGAAGTGATTTCATACATTTCCTTTACCTAGATTGAGTAAGTTAATGCATAGCGCAAAATTCAGCTGCTCATAGGTTTTTGCAGCCGATTATTGCCATACATAGTCAACTAAGTGTAGGGAAATGCGAGTGAAATTTAGGTGAAATTATCGAGCTAATTTTTTAGCTGATTGAGTTAAAACCAACGCGCGCCTCGAAGTAGTTTGTACTTTGTTGGAACTCGATAGACCACTCAAGTGCTTGTGCAATACGTGTCAGTAAATTTTTGCCGTGAGTAAAGCCACTGGTCTGCGTGGGCGAAGAAGAGTGAATTGTATTGGCAATCACTAACTGATCTGCATCGATGTGAATACGAATCAAAACCTGTTGACCACCATGAAATAAGGCATTGTTGAGCAGGTTGTTGAATAACAATGTAAGTAGTGTTGGGTTTGCCATGACGAAGATATTTTTCTCAAACATCGCATCATCAAATTCGAGGCTGAACTGTCGTTGATGGGCTTGTGCAGTTTTTTCTAGATTCAAAATCGCATGTTCTAAATGCGCTTGTAAGTTAGTTTGTTCCAATGCAAGATTTTCTGCGCGCGCCAGTGCTAATAATATCGTCAAAGTCTGATCGATTTCGGCCATGGATGCGCTAAGTAATTGGCGATCATCCTGGCTCCAGTTTGCCTTGCTATCAGTTTGTAATAAGTTTTTAATGATGGTAACCGGCGTTCTTAGCTCGTGGCTGACATCGCGAGTGAACAAACTTTCTCGTTGCAAGGCGGCTTGTAATGACTGCAAATTTTGGCTTAGGGTTTGCGCTAAAAATCCAATTTCATCGACGCGCTGCAATGCGGTAAATTTGCCTTGATGTTGATTATTGATGCCATCTTTGATTTCTTCATTCAATTGTACAAGCGGTGCCGCGATATGTTTTGCCAAACGATATGCCAATAGCAAAGCACCAGCCAGCATGAAAATCGCAACAAATATCATGAAATCAGCCAAGTTTTTTGATAAATTGCCGACCACCAAAAACGGGCTTACTTCCGCAACAAGGTAGGGACCTTGGCTATCTTTACTTAAACGCATCATGTGAAAGTGCGTTTGTTCATGCGTAAAGACTTCTGCTCGCATTTTATTGCGTTGATTCGCTTCTTGTACTTCGGATTTTAATGGTTCAGCTAATTGCTCTAGCGAGGGAACCAAGCGCATAAAGGCGATACTCGGCTGTTTCCAAGTTGCGGTATTTGTGTAGTGTTCTTGTAGATGCTTCGCTTCGTGATTCAAGATGCTTTCAAGTACAGTATCTTCCGTGACATAAGCAATCAAGACCGCGACGCCGGTATAACTCACACACAAAAAAAGTGTAAAGCTAGCGAGGGCGACGAACAATTGTCGTTTGATACTAGTGTTGAGTTTTGCGAATATCATTCGGTGCTTTGTTGATCTGTTGGCTTGATTAAATTGGCGTAATCAATTGATAGCCAAGATTATGTACAGTGCGTACCAGATCGTGTCCAGCAGCACTTTCGAGTTGCTTGCGTAAGCTGTAGATATGGGATTTCAAGGCGTCACTTTGAGGTGGATCGTCGCCCCAGATTTCATGCAAGATGTGCGAGCGACTGACTGCATCTGGATATTTTTGCGCTAGTAGTAGCAGAATCTTAAAACCAACTTGAGTTAGTGCAAGGCTTTGACCTGCATAATCTGCGTGCATGTCGCGTACCAATAATCGTAAGCTGCCAATCTGAATTTCCTGTTTTAGATGTAATTGCTGACGACGACTTAATGCTTCACAACGTAAAGCCACTTCCCGAAAATCAAATGGCTTGCTTAAGTAATCATCGGCACCCATTGAAAAACCACGCGCCTTATCTTCAAATGCATCACGTGCGGTCAACATTAATATGGGGACATTGCTAGGTGCTTGCGCTTTTATTTGTTGGCACACTTGAAAACCATCAATATCTGGCAAATTCAGATCGAGTAACACAACATCGAAATGTTCTTTGCTGGCGAGTTGTACAGCGAGCTTGCCTTCACTCGCAAAATCTACCTGCCACTGCAAGCCAGATAGAAAATCACCTAGTTGCTTGGCGATATGTGGATTATCTTCAACGATTAATAGCTTGAGTGGTTTCAAAGGGAATCAGATATTGGTAAAAGTGGTGGGGTAACCACGGTGATATAGAAAAGCTCATTGCATTCAAGAGAAATTCGCTTTTTTATTCTAATCCAATTACTAACTTTGATTGGTAATTTTTGTTGACTACTCAGAGAAGGCGATTGATGCCGGAATTTTTGCGTTTTGTCGTAATGCTTGAGAAAATAAAATCGAAGCTGTTTAAGATGAAGATCTTGTGTTAAACCACTAGAATATATTTCATAAGCTATTTTTAGAATGAGTAATTACGTAAAGGTAAACATCATGTCGAGAACCACTATCTTGGCTTTAACGCCGATTGCATTTGCTAGTTTTTTACTGCTACAAGCGCCAATCAGTCAGGCGCAGAATCTTAATAGGCTGAGCCAGTCTGAGGCTGGCACAGCGCCAAGCATGCAGCAACTCGATCAAATCGCAAAAGGCTACTACAAAGCGGATCAACCAGGAGCGACGGTAATCGTCATCAAAGACGGCAAAATTTTGCTGCGTAAAGCCTATGGTTTAGCTAATCTGAGTACTAAGGAGGCCTTGCAAGCGGATCATGTGATGCGCTTGGGGTCGATTACCAAACAATTTACCGCCGTCGCGATTTTGCAGTTAATCGAAGCGGGAAAAATAGCTTTGAATGACCCAGTAAGCAAATTTTTTCCTGATTATCCTGCCAGCGGAAAACTGGTCACGATCGAGCATTTGTTGACCCATACCTCCGGCATTCCAAGTTACACCGGCAAGCCTGGATTTATGGCGAAATCGATGACCGACATTAGCGTCAGCGAGATGGTCGATAGCTTTAAAAATGATGCATTGGAATTTGAACCCGGAACTGCCTACAAATACAATAATTCCGGCTACTTCTTACTTGGTGCCATCATAGAAAAAGTCAGTGGTGAAACTTATGCGAATTATGTTGCTAAGCATATTTTTACGCCTCTGGGCATGAATAACACCGCACACGAAGGTCATGAACGTAGTCAGCAAGCGCGTGCGCAAGGCTATTCTCAGCTTGGCGATGTATTTGATTCAAGTATGAAGATCAGCATGACGCAGCCATATGCTGCTGGCTCTATCGCTTCTACGGTGGATGATTTGGCGAAATGGGATGCGGCAATTACAGCGGGAAAATTATTAAAAGCGGATAGCTGGCAACGCGCATTTACTTCTTATAAATTGAAGAACGGACAAGACACCAACTATGCTTATGGTTGGGGCGTAGGGCAATTTGAAGGCCAAACTATGCTCTCGCATGGAGGCGGTATACCCGGGTTTTCGACTTATGCTTTGCGTTTACCGAAAGACAAAGTGTTCGTCGCCGTGTTACATAATGCCGATCGTGGATTGCCGCAACCAGAAATGATTGCGACACGCATGGCGTCCGCTGCGATTGGCAAGCCGATTCCAGAATTTAAGGCGATCAGTGTCGATGAAAAAATCTTAGATCAATACGTCGGTGTGTATAAGATTGATGATAAAAATCGTCGCTTCGTTACGCGTGAAGGCAATAAATTGGTGATGACCCGCACTGATGGTCCGCGTACTGAATTGCAAGCTTATACACAGAATGCTTTCTTTAAAGATCAAAACTCATTACTGCGCGTTGAATTTAATCGTCAAGCGAATGGCGAAGTGAATGAAGCAGTGGTTTATCAAAACGGCGGTTCAGTAGCGCATCCCAAATTAAAAGAGGTACTGCCGCAGGCGCCCAAAGTGGTCGAGATGACGGCTGAGCAGTTTGCGGTATTTGAAGGTGATTATCAGATACAAGCTAACTTTATTTTGAATGTGCGACGTGAAGGAAATCGCTTCATTACACAAGCAACAGGGCAAGGTCCAGTCGGTATTGTCGCCATCGGCGCTGATACGTTTAGCGCGGCAGAAGTTGGTGCGCAATTGAAATTTGAAAAAGATGCGGATGGCAAAGTGACGCAATTAATTTTGAATCAAGGTGGTCGCGCGATTCCTGCCAAGAAAATTAAATAAGCGTCGTATTGATGTTTGAAAATCCCCTGTTCCGTTTTGGGCGTCCATGGGACAGGGAATTTTTATAGATTGGATCGCAGATGGAGTAACTAGATTTCTAAGCGGTAAAAGCCGCTTAGGATTTATTTTGACTTGCTTCGTTAGGAGGTTTTTTTACGACCAATAATTGATCAATCCGGAATTGATCAATATCGACTACTTCAAATTTATAATCCCCAACCATGACAAAGTCGGTGCGCTTAGGAATTTTTCTCAGCATAGTCATCATGAAGCCGGCGATGGTTTCGTAATTGCCACTCTCCGGTAAGTCGTCTATATCGAGGGCGCGGCATACATCTTCTATCGTGGTTGCGCCATCGATTAACCAAGATTGATCATCGCGACGTACGATTTGATCTTCTAAATAAGGATGCACCATGCCATCCATTAAAGTGCTTAAAACATCGTTTAAGGTAATGATGCCGACTACTAGCGCATATTCATTTAAGATCACCGCAAAGTCTTCTCGTGTAGCTTTGAATTGCTCCAACATTTCCGATAAAGTCAGTGAATCGGGTACCACTAAAGCGGTGCGCAGCGACAACTCCTGCACCTTAGAGAAGGCTTGATTGGTCAAGATGCGTTTGAGGATGTCTTTAGATTCGACATAGCCAACGACTTTATCAATTTGCCCGTCACAGACTAGGAACTTGGTGTGAGGATGTTCGGCGATTTTTTGTCGTATGCTTTCTTCATTATCTTGCAAGCTCAAATAGACGATGCTATCGCGTTGAGACATTGCAGAGGGAACAGTGCGACTCTCAAGTTCAAACACATTACCTATCATATCGTGTTCGCGGGTTTGTAAAATGCCAGCCTCGGCGCCTGCATTGACGACTGCATGGATCTCGTCAGAGGTGATTTGATCATCACGTTCGGTCGGTAAATTAAAGCTTGTAAAAATCAAATTCGATAAGCCATTGAATATCCACACCAAAGGTTTGAATAATTTAACGCACAACATCATAGGTGCGACAACAAACATCGCTACGCTTTCGGGCGCAACCATCGCCAGCTTTTTCGGCATCAGATCGGCAAGCAAAATAAAGACTGAAGTAACGAAGATGAATGAACTCAAAAAACTCAAAGTATCAATCCAGCTCGCATCGCCAAACAGAGATTGAAATAGTTTAGCGAAGTAGGGCGTTAAGGATTGTTCGCCTAAAATACCACCCAAAATCGCAATCGCATTTAGCGCGATTTGTACTACTGTAAAAAAATGTCCGGGTTCTTGCTGCAGCGCTAATACTTTGCTGGCGCGCAAATCGCCATCGGCTTCTAAAATTTGTAGTTTGACTTTACGCGCTGCGGCGAGCGCGATTTCTGACATAGAGAAAAAGCCACTGATCGCTACCAGTAGCAAGATAACCAAGAGATGATCAAATAATGCCATGTTGCCTCCATTAATGATGGTAAACATCATAGCCGAGCTTAGGGCAAAACTGGAAATACTTCTGTGCGGCTTGGGGTGGCTCTTATTGGCTTAGTATTGGGCTAGTGTTGGCTTAGCTCAGGTTTAGCTTAGGCCGGAGCGAGAAAGTAGGCTGATACAGAATTTAGACAGAAGATTTGCCATGCTGAATGATGGCTTGTTCCGCCCAATGTTTGGCACTGTCAAAATCGTTAAAGAAATGCTGCAAGCCAATCCGATGATAAGTCGTTTTAAGTAAATCTTTGCCATCGACATTATCAGCTGCGACGATGACGTTTTCTATGCAGTGCAGTTGACTACGGCTATATTGTATCGCGCGTGCGATGCGATCAATTGCGTCGGCAGGACACAAGATGGATTCATGCACTATGGTGATGGCTATGTATGGATGTTCAGCAGAAAATTGACTAGCGAGCGGCAAGGCTTGCGCGGCCCAGTACTCGATAAGCTCGCGATTCCAAGGCCCAGTCAATTCTGTGATGAGAAGTTGCCCTTCGATCCAAACTCGAAACTTACCGTGCGGGCGAAAAATAGCATTCATGCAAATCCTAAGCGCTGGTTCTAAGTGACCCAGCGCGATGATTAGTGTTTTATTGTAAATACTAGAATTGTAAGTCCAAAAGTTTGAATCCCCCCTTCGTCAAAAGATAAATTTGGTTAAATCGTCGACGTTTACTGGTTCAAATAAGCCGATTACTTTTTGTCGCTGCTCGATTTTGCGACAGCTTTGGCACCAGACAAGATTGCCACAGCCGACAAAGTTGTCTGTGCGGCATTTAAGCCTAACAAAAAGTCTTTGTCTGAATATGTTGAGTACACATCGCTGGGTTGGTGCCAGTTCGGATTCCAGCCTGCGCCGATATGCATACCGCGCTCATTTTCACGCAAAGAGATCGCAGGGACTAAATCCATAAACGGCACCGAATCGGTGTTGGTCATATGAAAGCCAACAGCCGCTGGATAGTTGGTCGCATATTTATCATTCGCGGCGCGGAAGAACCATGCCAATTTCGCTGCGCCTTCTGCTTGTTTTGCCGTCGATTGAAATTCGATATTGACGTCTGCTTCCGCTCTTTGCTCTTTTGGCGAAACGTAGATTGGTTTGCCATCTGCGCCCAATACTGGCTTACCATGTTCATCTAATTTTTCGATTGGCATACCATGATCCCACAGCATCATATCGTGCTGTATCATGCCCAGCCATTTTGGCTCGGGATATTTACCCGAGCCTTTTGGTGATTCAATACCTTGCAAATCTTTACGTTGCGCGACATAGGCATAAGCACCATTTAAGCCACTTTCTTCATTATTCCAAAAAACAAAGCGTATTGATTTGTCGGTTTCAATTCCCGGTGCACTGAATATTCGAGCGAGCTCCATCACCAAGGCGGTTCCAGATCCATTGTCATTGGCAGCTTCGCCGAAGCCGATGCCATCAAAGTGCGCGCCGACGATATACATTTCGTCAGGATTGGTTTTGCCTATTTTGGTGCAGTACACATTCTCACGTTGCGAAGTACCGATCGGAGTTTGTTCTGCATTTAAGGCACGTAATTTTTCATTTGGCTGCAGTAGCGGGTCAGTATTGACCCCAGTTTTTGCACGTTTGCCAAACAGGGTGCTACCACCTTGTCCTGGTGCGCCGCCCAAGCCACCGCTAGGAATCACATTGCGGCGAGGTGCAGGAGTAGCGCCCGGTGTAGCGGGTGGTGCTTGTGTATAGTCAAATTGCATGCGCTCGGTGTTAGTGCAGCCATAGGATTTGAGTTGGGCTTCTATCCAATCCAAAGCACGACGATTGCGTTCTGTGCCCTGACGACGATCACCAAATTCGGTTAATGATTTGATCGTTGCCTTGTATTTTTCTAATTCCAATTGCCGCACCATCGTCACTACAAAATCATCTTGTTTGAGCGGGCTGCCTTGCAAAATCTCCAGCGATTGTGCTTGTGCAAAGCCGATCGAACTAGCGCCGCATAAAGCACTAACCAAGGTAGAGCAGATTAATTTTTGCGGAAAGTGCATGAAAGTCTCCTATGTTTGGCTTGTGTGATTGTTATTTTCTGTTTTTGGCGAAAGTGGATGCTGATCGCTAGACTTTGATTAGTGATTTCATTGAAAGTTCGCTGAAAGTTGGCCGAAAATTCGACACAACCAGTGTAAAACCCATCCGAATCACTCTGCAATATTTTTAGTGGTAGACAAAGCGCTACGGTTCTATTTAATTGCAGCGATACAGAACTTTTGCATAAGCAAATAGTTATTCTATTGTTTTGAATTTGAGTTGATTTAGTTATCATCGCCGCTTCTGAATGAAATCCAGCCCCTAAGCCAATATGAAAATCCGTCATATCGATCTTGATGATAGAAGCATCAATCCAGAGCACGAAGCACTGGCATTGCCTCCTATCGAATACGAAGTGACGCATGCGCATGAGCATCCGATTTTGCGGATATTGAGTTATGCAGTGGTAGCGATCTTGCTCGGCTTAGTTGTGTATTTGGTGTTTCGCTTGTTCTTCGGCGGTAATCAACAAACCGGCATGGCGCTGATAACGCAAACCTTATACGATCCTTTGTTTTGGAGTGCCGTTGGTGTTGGGTTCTTAGCACAAGTGATTGATGGCGCATTGGGTATGGCTTACGGTATTACTTCAAGTAGCTTTTTGCTCGCGGCAGGTGCGCCACCGGCGTTAGCGAGCGGCGCAACGCACTTGGCCGAGGTCTTCACGACAGGCGTGTCGGGTGTAGCGCATTTAAAAATGGGTAACGTGAATAAGAAATTATTCTTTGGCTTACTCGTGCCGGGCATCATCGGCGCGCTGGTTGGTACTTATATTTTGAGTAGTATTGATGGTAAAGCGCTCAAGCCCTATATCAGTTTGTATCTTCTATTGATGGGCGTTTACGTTATTAGTAAAGCCTTTCGTCAAATCAAAGCCAAGTCGGATATCAATACAAAAAAGGTCGTTCCACTCGCATTCTTTGGCGGATTAATGGATACCACAGGCGGTGGTGGTTGGGGACCAATCGTGACAACCTCATTGGTTGGTTCAGGACAAGACCCACGTACCACGATTGGTACGGTCAATTTTGCCGAGTTCTTTTTAACCATCGTGGTCGCGGCATCGTTCTTTTCTATCTTGGATCACACAGTATGGATCTTAGTCGCGGGTTTAGCCTTGGGTGGCTTAGTGGCTGCGCCGTTTGCCGCATTTGTTACCAAGCACTTAAAACCAAAGACTTTGTTGATCTTGGTCGGTAGCTTAATCAGCTTGGTCAGCGTGTTTAATTTGTATCAGGCTTTGATAAAATAGTTGTCGATGTACACGATGGTGATATCGGGCAGTCGCTACAATTAAAGCATCTCTAATTCGATCTGCTAGCATGTTCCGAAGCTTGTTGTGATGTTGATGGGCATATACTGATTATGCTCATCACGTGTTTGCTTTCTTGCTTTTGTTTTCAGCGATACCTTTTTACTTAACCATCTCTTTTTTTAAACGTTCTTCCAACCGCAGCATTCCCGTTTGCGCATAATTTACACAGGCTTGTGTGTCGGCTAAGGGTTTTGCACCATCCAAACGAGCCAGCAGATCACTCGCGGTGCCATGACCGGTGATCAGAATATCGCAGGCAGTTTTCGCTACACGCTGACTACTTTCGCGCAGTGCATTTGCCAAAGAATCGGGTGCGGAATAGCGATAAGTCGCATCAGAAATCGATCCTAAACTATCGGCAAATACGAGATTCTTGCAAACAGATTTCTCGCACTCTTGCCAAGTCCAACCCGAACCGCCAGGTGCATGACCCGCCATGGGCAAGTGTTGAATCTTTTTATCACCGATGGCGATCGTACCTGCATCCTCAAACGCATGCACATTCGCAACTGGATCAAAGCCAGATAACTCATCAAACTGCGGATCACGACGATCATTTTTTCCCGATTTCAGAACATCGACGATATTACTGCGACTCAATACCTTCGCCTCAGTTGCGGCTTGCATACTAGCCAAACCACCCATGTGATCATGATGTTCATGTGTGATCAAAATCGTTTTGATGTCACTCAGTTTGACACCCAAAGATAGAATGTTTTGCCGCACCGCTTCCGACGCTTTTTGCGGTGCGCTATCAATCAAGACATGACCGTTCGGTGTTGCGATTAACACGACGCTGATCCCGCAAGTACCGACATACCAAGTATTGCCATAAATCCTACGCGCATGGGTTGGCTCGTTCCAATCGTCTAGCGATTTGCAAGCGGTTGGTGCAGATATTAGCTTTGGTTCGCTTGGCATTTTGATGCCGATTCTGTTGGCGTTTGCGGTTTGGGTTAGGCTGAGAATGGTGATGCTAGTGATCAGTAAGAGAGGGCGGATTTGAAAGTTCATTGGGTTTTTGTTAGACCGTTTTGGGTTGATTAAATTCGTAGGGTGGGCACGGCATCATCGTTCCCGCGCGTTATGACGGGAAAAGGTGATAAGAATAAGGTACAGCGAACAAATTTTGTTGAGAAACCAAGCATTCCGCGTGGGCACAAAAAGCGTGCCCACTCTACAAGGCTTACGGGATTGGTGAACTCCGTGGTATCTATACAGAATCTTGAACTGTCTCGATTATTTCTAATAATCGGCCACCGCACTCTTTTTGCCAAACATCGAATATCTCTGATACTGATTCATTTTTTAGTACCGCGATGCCAAGATTTCTTTTTGGATTCCACACTTCTTTTAATTCAACATCATGTTGCTCGTGCGGCTCGCCCTCACTGCATTGTTTACAAAGGATTCGAATATTTGATGACCAGTCCTCGAAATAGTGTGGTGTCGACGAAAAGAGTTTTTCCAATATTTCGAGGTCTTCATTGCTTTCAATTAAAACGATTGCTTCAGTTGTTGTGTAATCCGACTCCTCGAATAACTCTAATACATTAAATACAGAATATTCTCTTTCGCCAATTTTTCTGCTACCAACTGGCGCGCCGTCGTGCAACACAATATCGCCGTGTTTAAATCCTGATTCTTTAAAGGGAATGTTATCAATTCGTGCGCGAACGGGATCGATTCTAGTTGCCCAAACTACTTCACCGTCTTCATCTGGATTTAAACGAACTGGTGCAATTCCAAAATTCATGTCTATAGCCCCAGATTCTCCTTCGAGTGCAATTCCATTGTCTGCCCAAGCCTTTCGAGCAATTGGCCAATTTCTTAATGCGGTCGCTGCTATTGCCAAGTTCCATCGTGCTGCTTCATCATCAGGATCTAGCCTGTTAGCTTCTGCATTGAATTCAAGTGACTTTTCCCACTCGCCTTTGTATTTGTAAATTAATCCAAGATTATAAAAACTTTCGGATTTTTGCGGATCTAGTTCGATAGCTTTCATATATGAAGTTATTGCTTCTAAATCGTTACCTTCATCACTTTGTGCCTGCCCTAGTTCGTGAAATTTCTGGGCTTGTTTTTTCCTTGAACTAAATAACTTCAATTTTTCAACTCCAAATAAAATTAAGCATTTATGAGAATCAATAGATCAAATAATTAAGCTATCTCTTTGTTTATCAAGCGCGTTTATCAAGTGACTGTCGGACGGTGCAATGTGCGTCGGCTCTTGATACGCTTCAAAATCAAAACAATTTCTCAAACAGGCGCCTCAACAATTCAATTCTCGGGATGCTGCGCTAGGCGCTTCCCGGAGCAATACATTTGTATTGCGAGGACAAGCAACAACGCGCAGTGCCCGAAAATTGGATTGCTGAGGATGACTAATGCGCCTCTTCCCAATTCAACCCAACTCCCACCTCAGCAAGCAAAGGCACCTTCAACTCAGCTACCCCAGCCATCAACTCCGGCAACTTGCGCTTCACCAATTCCAATTCCTCTGCCACCACTTCCAACACCAATTCATCATGCACTTGCATAATCATTTTCGATTGCAAACCATCCGTTTCTAACCAAGTCTGCACCGCAATCATCGCTAGCTTAATCAAGTCTGCCGCCGTGCCTTGCATAGGGGCGTTGATCGCAGCGCGTTCTGCGCCTTGGCGGCGTGGGCCGTTGGGGCTGTTGATTTCTGGTAGCCAGAGTCGGCGGCCGAACACGGTTTCGACGTAGCCGTGGGCTTTGGCTTGTAGTCGAGTGTCGGCCATGTATTGGGCGACGCCTGGGTAACGTTGGAAATACTTATCGATGTAGCTTTGGGCGGCGCTGCGTTCTATACCTAAGTTGCCGGCCAAGCCAAAGGCACTCATGCCGTAGATCAGTCCGAAGTTAATTACTTTGGCGTAGCGTCGTTGTTCGCTAGTCACTTCGGCTAATGGCACACCAAAAATCTCCGATGCGGTGGCTCTATGTACATCTTCGCCATCGGCAAAAGCTTTGAGCAAACTTGCGTCGCCTGAGATGTGCGCCATGATGCGTAATTCGATTTGGGAATAGTCGGCGGAGACGATGCTATTGCCCGGTGCGGCGACAAAGGCCTCGCGAATGCGGCGGCCTTCGGCGGTGCGAACGGGAATGTTTTGTAAGTTAGGATCGTTCGATGCCAAGCGACCTGTGACCGCCACTGCTTGCGCGTAGTTGGTGTGGACGCGACCGGTTTCGCTGTTGACCATTTTTGGTAGCTTGTCGGTGTAGGTCGATTTGAGTTTGGCGAGGCCGCGGTATTCCAACAGCACTTTGGGTAATGGGTAATCCTCAGCCAGTTTTTGTAAGACTTCTTCATCGGTCGATGGTGCGCCTGATGGTGTTTTTTTGACGACAGGCAGGCCGAGTTTGCCGAAGAAAATTTCACCGAGTTGTTTGGGCGAATTTAAGTTAAACGGTTGTTCCGCTAGCTCGTAGGCTTTTTGTTCCAGCTCTAATAAGCGATTGCCGATTTCATGTGATTGGGTGGCGAGTAAATCGCGATTGATCAAGACGCCATTGCGTTCTATTTTTTGCAAAACGATTGATGTCGGTAATTCGATCTTGTCGTAGATGAAGCGTAGCTTGTCGTAAGGTTCAACTTGTGGCCACATCGCTTGATGCAATTGCAAAGTGATGTCGGCATCTTCCGCAGCGTAGGCGGTGGCGCGTTCGATGTCCACTTGATCAAAACCGATTTGTGATGCACCTTTGCCGCAGACTTCTTCAAAACTAATCGTTTTGCGTTCTAAGTGGCGTAGCGCGAGGCTATCCATGTCGTGCGATTTGTGGGATTCAAATACATAAGATTGCAGCAAAGTGTCGTGCAGAATGCCGCGTAAATGCACGCCGTGATTAGCGAAAATGTGCGTGTCGTATTTGAGGTTTTGTCCGACTTTGGCTTTGCTGGCATCTTCTAACCATGCCTTCATTTTACCTAAAACGAATTCGCGACTTAATTGCTCTGGTGCGCCCGGATAATTGTGTGCGAGTGGAATATACGCAGCGATGCCCGCTTCGCAGCACAAAGAAATGCCGACCATTTGTGCGTTCATCGGTTCTAATGAGGTGGTTTCGGTATCAACTGAGGTGAGGGCGGCTTGATTGATTTTATCTAACCACACATCGAGCTGAGCTTCGGTCAAGACCGTTTCATATTGCGTAACCGCAGGTGCTGCAGGAATCGTGATAGCTGCTTTGCTTACCGCGGAATCGTTAGCAGCATCCTCGCCAAATAATCCACCTTGCGCAGATGCTGCTTTGGCTGGTGCAGAACCGGCTACTGGATCAACGCCAAATTCGCGTAATAAACTCTTGAAGCCTTGATGCTGCAAGAACGCGATCATTTCTTCGCGATTTTCCTCTTTGGCCTTGAGCGACTCATCGATGGAAATGTGATGTCCTGCTAAGTCGCAATCGGTTTTCACCGTAATTAAGACACGACCTTGTGGCAACCAATCTAAGGCCGCACGCAGATTGTCACCGACCACGCCTTTGATCTTGTCGGCATTGGCGATTACGCCATCTAAGCTATCGTATTCGGTCAGCCATTTCACCGCTGTTTTTGGGCCGCATTTGGTCACGCCAGGGACGTTATCAACGGTGTCGCCGATTAGGGTTAAATAGTCGATGATGCGATTCGGTGGTACGCCGAATTTGGCGAGCACGCCTGCTTCATCGAGTTTTTCATTGCTCATGGTGTTGATCAAGGTGACGTTGGTATTCACCAATTGCGCCAAATCTTTATCGCCGGTGGAGATGATGGTATTCATGCCGCGCGCGGTGGCTTCGACCGCGAGCGTGCCGATTACGTCGTCGGCTTCGACGCCTTCTACCATCAAAATAGGCCAACCCATGGCTGCCACGGCTTGATGAATTGGTTCGATTTGTAAGCGCAAATCGTCTGGCATTGGTGCGCGCTGTGCTTTATATTCAGGATACAGATCGTCGCGGAAAGTCTTGCCCTTGGCATCAAACACACAAGCCATGTAAGCTGCGGGATAATCTTGGCGCAGCTTGCGCATCATATTGACCATGCCATGTATCGCGCCAGTCGGTTCGCCGCGCATATTGCGCAAATCAGGTAGGGCGTGGAATGCGCGGTATAAATAGCTAGAGCCGTCGACTAATAACAGAGTTTTTTGCATAAGGATTTGGGTATGAATGACAGCGGAAAAAGAATTTTAAAATTGCGCCAGATCACGGACAAAGACAAGGCAACCGCCTTGAAGGCACGTGAGTCATGGCATATGTTCACGATTATGGCAGAGTTTATCGAATCTACCGAACGTCTGTCGGCACTTGGCCCCGCTGTAACTATCTTCGGTTCTGCCCGAATTAAGCCTGAAAATCCGTATTATCAACAATGCGTCGATGTCGCGAAACGATTATCCGATGAAGGTTTTGCGGTGATTTCTGGTGGCGGTCCCGGCATCATGGAAGCTGCCAATCGCGGTGCTTTTGAAGGAGCTTCTGCATCGGTTGGTTTGAATATTGAATTACCACACGAGCAAAAAACTAATCCTTGGCAAAATATTTCCTTAAATTTTCGGCATTTTTTTGCGCGTAAAGTGTCGTTCGTCAAGTATGCCGATGCGTACATTATTTTTCCTGGTGGTTTCGGCACCATGGATGAATTGATGGAAGTGCTAACCTTGATGCAAACTGGAAAAAGTAAGCGCATACCCGTGATTTTGGTAGGTACTGGTTTTTGGCAGGGATTTTTAGATTGGATTCGTTCACAAATGGCTGATATGGGTTTGATTGAAGATAAGGATTTGAATTTGGTACAAGTGATCGATGAGCCAGCAAATATTGTTGATGCGATTTTTGCGTTTTATGAAGCGCATAATATTGAACCATCGGACGAAGAACGCCAACGCATGTTGTATCTGTAAGATATTTGAAAATTCGCTCCATGTGCGAGACTATAGTCAGCGTGAGCACTAGTGAGACATTGCACACAAACTTTTCACCAACATGGTTTATTTGTTGGCGTGTTTCTATAAAAAGTGTGCGATGGTAATCGTCGGTAACACATCATCGCACGACTTTCCTGCTAAGGACGCCCGGGCTTTGTTACAATGCTGGGCAATTGTTCGCATTTCTATTGAATCTAAAGTGAAAATCATGAAAAGCTCATCGACCTCTGTTTCCAGCCTTTCCAGTCTTATTACGACTTTTGTGATGGCCTGTTTTGCTATTTCGGCACCAGCAACTGTGTTGGCGCAAGAAAAGACGGCACCACCGCCACCAAAATTAGAAAAATTGGAAGAGGGTCCAGATTCTGATATTAAATTGATTAAGCAAGAAAGTAATAAGTTAAAAACCGTTGAGCGTAAAGACAACGGTAAAGTAACTGAAGTCCAGGTTCGTACTGGCAAAAGCACCTACACGGTGAAACCAAACAATGCGCCGAAAGGCACCCCAGAAGGTGATGCTAATCGCGCAGCGCAATGGAAAGTAATGGAATTCGGCGGCAAGAAAGAGACTAAAGAAGTCGAATCTTTACCTGTGTTATCACCAGGCCCTTACTCTACTTCAAAGACTGGTTCTACCAAATCAGTAGCGCCTCCAGCAGCGAAAGCTGCATCGACTCCCGCTTCTGCAAATGCAGCGAGCGCAGCGTCGGTTTCGATGCCGGCAGAGAAAAAATAAGGGTAACTCTACTTTTCGAAATGTCCTTGTGATGCTTGGCAACGATCAATGATCTTTCACAATGAATGCATGGCATGACTTGTGAGGGCTGTATCGCGTTCGTGTCTTTGCTAAGGAAGAATTGGCGTTGTTAGAGATCCCATCATTGATAGTGGATAGACATGGCTGTATTTACATCGGTAACATTAGAAGATCTTGCGCCTTGGATGACGCAATTCCCGCTTGGTAAGGCGTTGAATATACGTGGTATTGCTTCAGGCATTGAAAACAGTAATTTTTTTATCGATACAGAGCAGGGCGAATATGTTCTGACTATTTTCGAAAATTTAAATTTCGAGCAATTGCCGTTTTACTTGAAATTAATGCGTCATTTAGCAGACCGTGGTGTGTTGGTACCAGCACCAATTGCGAATGCGGATGGTGAGTTATGCGTTGCATTGCATGGTAAGCCTGCAGCGATTGTGAGTAAACTTAATGGCAGCTCGCAAATGGAGCCGCAGCCTGTGCACTGTGCTGAAGTTGGTACGATGCTGGCGCGTATGCATTTGGCGGGGCGTGATTTTACGATTCATCAAGCTAATTTGCGCTCACTTGATTGGTGGCAGATAACTGTACCCAAAGTGTTGGAATTTTTATCCGCAGAGAATCGACAATTGATGCAGGATGAGATTGCATTTCAATCTGCATTTGCATTGACTCCAACATACAAGGCATTGGCAACTGGGCCAGTACATGCTGATTTGTTTCGCAATAATGTGATGTTTGATGGTGAGAAATTAACCGGATTCTTCGATTTTTATTTTGCTGGTTGTGATACTTGGTTGTTTGATGTGGCGGTGACGATTAATGATTGGTGTATTGATTTAGCGAGCGGCGAGTTAGATATGGCACGCGTGCAAGCGATGTTAAACGCTTATCATGCAGTTCGACCATTTACCGTCGAAGAATCGCAAGCGTGGCAAGCGATGTTGCGCGCTGCTGCTTTCCGGTTTTGGCTATCGCGTGTATATGATTTTTATCAGCCGCGCGATGCAGAAATGTTGACACCACATGATCCTACACATTTTGAACGTATTTTACGTTTGCGCATTTCGCAGCCAGTGCCAGCCTTGCCACAAGCTTGAGTCTTGATTCTGGAAATTCAAACATAGAATTGAATTAGCGTAGTTTAGTGTAGATATAAAGCCGATAAAGCGCGTTGTTAAAGTAACGATAGAAAAGACAAATGAATACACCGATGCCCAAAGCGGGTTTGCAATGGATACAGCAAGGTTTTCAGACATTCAAAAAGCATCCATTTGAATTGCTGTTTATGTTTTTTGGTTTGATCTTTTTTAATCTTGGCCTGAGCTTAATACCTTATCTTGGTAGTTTCTTACCTTTTGTTTTTGGTCCCGTGTTAGGTATGGGAATCATGCATGCTTGTCGAGATATTGATCAGGCTAAGCCAATTGCAACCGGTTCTTTATTGATCGTGTTTCGTTCACCAGCGTTCAAACCCTTATTGGTTTTGGGCTGCTTGTACACGATGGCTTTGGTCGGTTCCTTAGCTTGTTCGATACCCGTTGATGATGGCGCGCTTTGGAATTATTTAACCGATCCTTCTAAAGCGGATCAAAAAGCCTTGGTGAAATCGAATATCGGATGGGGCATGTTGACCTTCTTCGTTGTTTATACACCCGCAGCGATGGGTTTTTGGTTTGGTGCGCCTTTGATCATGTGGCATGGGATGGGCGTGGCGAAGGCGATTTTCTATAGCTTTTTTGCAGTCTGGCGTGCGCGTCGTGCATTCATGGTCTATTTATTGGCTTGGTGCGGTATTTTAAGTTTCGTGGCTTTGCTAGTTGCGCTGAGTGGTGGTGTGCTTGGCGTTCTTATGCTGCCAGTGATGTTGACGATTTCTTTGGTGATGTACTGCACTTTTTATTTTAGTTATACGGCTGTGTTTAGCCGTGATCAACTTGTTTGATTTTCGGATTCTTAGATTCTTCTCTTTTTCGTTTTTGCTCTTTTATAGTAAAAATGCCGGAGATCATCCGGCATTTTTTTACATTGAAATTTTTCTCACTTATTCATTCACTTCTGTTTTATCGTGTTCTGATGTCAGAGTTAAGTCTTCGATAATTTCATAGCTGTGTGACATTTGTGCAGTTTTACTGAGCATAATCGAAGCAGAGCAGTATTTCTCATGGGAGAGTGCGATTGCGCGCTCAACCAAGTTTGCTTTCAGATTACGGCCAGTTACCACAAAGTGAAAATGAATTTTTGTGAACACTTTCGGTTCGGTTTCAGCACGTTCCGCACTTAATTTAACTTCGCAACCGCGCACATCTTGTTTGCCTTTACGCAAAATCAAAACTACGTCATAAGCTGAACAACCGCCAGTTCCAAGCAAGACCATTTCCATTGGGCGTGGTGCAAGATTATGACCGCCACCTTCGACAGCGCCATCCATTACGACCGCATGACCAGATCCGGTTTTTGCTAAAAAACTCATGCCGGAAGTTCCGGTCCAGGCTACGTTGACTTCCATTTTTCTTTCCTCCGTGTGGGTATGTATACAAACTGGTCTATTGTAACTGAGTCATACAAAGTCTTGTTTTCATGCAAAACGGCGCATTTGACGAGAAATTGAAGAGTAATCTGCGCCTTCTTCATAGCAAATGTCACGAAATATGCTACTTCGAGTAGCGAATTTCGATACTTTCTAGATGGCATTAAGTTTTCCTAGTATAGAAGAGTTGATTCGCCTAAGATGATTCCTTAGATTTCGTGTGAGTTTGTCATTGATCTCTGCACGCATCTCCTCCGTCACACCAAGTGACTTATCCCGAAGCTCACCTTCGGGTTTTTTTTGCCCTGTGAAATCGCGCTTTAAGGTTTTTTTGGCATGTTTCAACAAAAAAGAAACTGATAATCCATTTAAGACTGCCTAAAACTTAAACAGTACGTAAAGAGTGCTTGCGCTAAGTCTTTGAAAATACTATAATTTCCGACTCTCTGTTCGCCCAGGAGAGAATTTAACAAGGGAGCGTCTGCCAGAAGTTGTTGGTAGAACCACCGAAATCAGGGTGTTTTTTATATTTTTTATTTAGGATTCAACATGAAAACCTTTTCCGCTAAGGGCCATGAGGTTCAGCGCGACTGGTTCGTGATTGACGCGACAGACAAAGTTCTCGGACGTGTTGCCAGCGAAGTGGCACTCCGTTTACGCGGCAAGCATAAACCAGAATTTACTCCACACGTTGACACGGGCGATTTCATCGTCGTAGTGAATGCAGCTAAACTGCGCGTGACTGGCACTAAAGCTCTGAACAAAGTTTACTATCGTCATACTGGATACCCAGGTGGTATCTACGAAACGAACTTCCAAAAAATGCAAGCTCGCTTCCCAGGTCGCGCATTAGAGAAGGCTGTTAAAGGCATGTTGCCAAAAGGCCCACTCGGTTACGCAATGATCAAGAAGTTGAAAGTGTACGCAGATGCAACGCATCCGCATGCAGCTCAGCAACCACAAGTACTCGACATCTAAGGAATAGCCATGATCGGTAATTACAACTACGGAACTGGCCGTCGCAAGAGCGCAATCGCTCGTGTATTCCTGAAAACAGGTAGCGGCAAGATTGTGGTCAACGGTAAACCAGCTGACCAATATTTCTCTCGTAAAACTGGCTTGATGGTTATCCGTCAACCACTCGAGTTAACAAATCATCTCGAAACATTCGACATCATGATCAATGTACACGGTGGTGGTGAATCTGGCCAATACGGCGCGGTTCGTCACGGTATCACACGTGCTTTGATCGACTACGATGCAACTTTGAAATCTGAATTGTCCAAAGCTGGCTTCGTTACTCGTGATGCTCGTGAAGTTGAACGTAAAAAAGTTGGTTTGCGCAAAGCACGTCGTGCAAAACAATTCTCCAAGCGTTAATTTGCTTTTTGCAGATTTTTGCTGGAACAAAGAAAAAACCGCCACTTGTTGGCGGTTTTTTTTCGCCTTAATTCTGGTAGGTCAGGATTTTTTCGATGCAGATGCGCTGAGGACTCAGAGTTTTTGCTTTGATTTCGATGAGGCAAATTTACTTGTTCAGCTAGAGTCACTAGATTCCCGCCTACGCGGGAATGACAAGCCATGAACTAATGACTCGCACCAGAAAACCTCTGCGTCCTCCGCACCTCTACGGCAAAAAGCTTTAAATGCCTTTTGATAAGGGAAACAGAAACAATCGTCTATTGGGAAATCAGGTTTCGACTGCTAGAATGCACGCACAATTTCTTAATGGCACCAGTTTTAGTTTAGGACAATCAACATGATCAAAATCGGTATCGTAGGTGGAACAGGTTACACAGGCGTTGAATTATTGCGAATTCTCGCAACCCATCCACATGCACAGTTGACCGCCATTACCTCACGTAAAGAAGACGGCGTGCCTGTAGCGCAGATGTACCCATCCTTGCGCGGTCGTGTTGATTTAGCGTTTTCTTCTCCTGATAAAGCGAATTTGAATGAGTGTGATGTAGTGTTCTTTGCGACGCCGCATGGTGTGGCGATGGCACAGGCGCCTGAATTATTGGCCAATGGCGTAAAGGTGATTGATCTGGC
This sequence comes from Affinundibacterium baiyunense, assembly GCF_018139645.1. Taxonomy (GTDB): domain Bacteria; phylum Pseudomonadota; class Gammaproteobacteria; order Burkholderiales; family Burkholderiaceae_D; genus Undibacterium; species Undibacterium baiyunense. Next base: position 191,007 of record NZ_JAGSPM010000003.1, on the reverse strand, counting down.
GGCCGACTTCCGCATGCAAGATGTCGCGCAATTCGAAAAATGGTATGGCATGGAACATAGCTGTAAAGATTTATTGCCAGAAGCTGTCTATGGCTTGCCGGAGCTGAATCGCGCGCAAATTAAAGACGCTCGTTTGATCGGTAATCCCGGTTGCTATCCAACCACGATGCAATTGGGTTTTGCGCCATTGTTAAAGGCAGGTGTGATTGATGCGAGTAATTTGATCGCGGATTGTAAGTCTGGTGTGTCTGGCGCAGGTCGCAAAGCAGAAATTGGTATTTTGTTTTCAGAGACGAGCGATAGCTTTAAGGCTTATGGTGTGGCTGGTCATCGTCATACACCTGAAACGGTTGAGCAATTACAGCGTTTGACTAAGGATAAAGTAGAGTTGTTATTTACGCCTCACCTTGTACCAATGATTCGCGGCATGCATTCCACTTTATATGCGCAATTAACACAAGAAATTAGTAATGAAGCCTTGCAAGCGCTGTTCGAAACTGCATACAAAGATGAAGCTTTTGTTGACGTGATGCCTTTTGGTTCGCATCCTGAGACTCGTTCAACGCGCGCCTCCAATATGTTGCGCATAGCTTTGCATCGCCCAGGCAATGGCAAGCATGTGGTGATTCTGGTGGTGCAGGATAATCTGGTCAAGGGCGCTTCTGGTCAAGCCGTGCAATGTATGAATATTATGTTTGGTTTAGATGAAGACACAGGTTTGCAGCATGTACCTGTTAATCCATAAATCGATCACTCATCATTGATTATGCCAATCTCCAAATTTTTTCGCCGCCGCATGGCGGTGTCAAAGATGACGATCAATCAGCATTTGCCATGGCCAATCAAGTTTGCCTTGTTTGCGGTGGTGATTGGCTTAGGTGGTGCAATTGCGATGTGGACTTATGATATGGGACGTAGTTTTGCGTTTGGTCCCAAATTTTCGCCTGAGCAAATGACTGCCTTGCAAGACAAAGTTGCTAGCTTAACTGCGGAGCGAGATAAATTACAAGCACTTGCTGCCACCATTGAAAGTCAGCAAAACATTGAAAAGTCGATACAAAAACAATTGACGGACCAGATCAACACTTTAACTGCTGAAAATAATCGGATTAAAGATGATTTAGCTTTTTTTGAGAGCTTGATGCCCTCAGCTAATCGCCCACAGGGGATTACTTTGCAGAAGGCGAAGATAGAGTTGGCAGGTCCGAATTTGTTGCGTTATCGCGCCTTGGTTATGCAGGGAGGCAAAACGGTTCGAGAATTTAGTGGCGAAATGCATGTCAGCTTGACACTAATTCAAGATGGTAAACCTGTTATGATGGAATTTCCCGATTCTAAATTAGGAGAGGCCGCAAAGTTAAAACTCTCATTTAAGCATTACCAAAGATTAGAGGGGCAGATTACTTTGCCAGAAGGTGTAACCGTAAAATCAGCACAGATGACAGTTCTCGAAAAAGGTGAATTGCGAGCTAAGCAAGCGCTTAGTTTGTAAGTTTGTCGCGTAGCGCTAAGTGTTATAAAAATCATCTTTTTATTAAACACTGTCAATATTCTAAAAACTGAGGAGTTTGCATGTTTAATCGTAAAAACAAAAGCACGATAGATAGCCTGATCGGTTCTAGTACCAGTATCGAAGGCGATATCCACTTTAAAGGTGGTTTACGCATTGATGGGCGAGTGAAGGGAAATGTCATTGCTGAATCAGGCACGACAAGTATTTTGATTATTTCGGAGCAAGCCGTGATTGATGGCGAAGTGCGGGCTGGCCACGTGGTGGTAAATGGCGTCATTAATGGCCCTGTGATCTCCACAGAGTTAATTGAATTGCAAAGCAAAGCAAAAATCTCAGGCGATGTGCACTACAAAGCGCTGGAAATGATGAATGGTGCATTAGTTTCAGGAAAGCTTGCGCACGATCAAAATGCAGAGCCAGTCTTGAAGTTAGCTGCTTCCAACTAGCTTGTGAAATAAGGTCTATAATAGCAACCTGATTTGAACCAATTTGAGCCACTTTGTGCCAACTAGCAGGAGCCGATTATGAACGCTGTTACCGATATGCCAAGCCCAATTATTTTCACTGATAGTGCAGCTGCGAAAGTTGCACAATTGATTGAAGAAGAAGGTAATCCAGATTTGAAATTACGTGTATTCGTGCAAGGTGGCGGATGCTCTGGTTTTCAATACGGATTCACATTTGACGAAGTGACGAACGAAGACGACACCATCATGGATAAAAATGGTGTGCAATTGTTGGTTGATGCCATGAGCTACCAGTATTTGGTTGGTGCTGAAATCGACTACAAAGACGACTTAGAAGGTGCACAATTTGTGATTAAAAATCCAAATGCACAATCAACTTGCGGTTGTGGATCCTCATTTTCTGCATAAGCTGTTTTCCAGATGCAAACAAAAAAAGACGCTGCGGCGTCTTTTTTTTATCCAAAAATTATTTCCTACTCACAAATTATTCACTACACGCTACACTGATTGTGATCACTAAATTCAGTGAAACTATGAGGTAAGTAATGGATAGTGTACAGACTCGAGCGGCTATGCTTGCAGCTTTACGCAAGCACCTGCCGGCACATTGTATTTTGTCTGATGCAGAAGATACGCGTCCTTATGAATGTGATGCGTTGAGCACTCACAAGCAGTTGCCTTTGCTCGTGGTATTACCAGAAAATGAAGCGCAGATTGTTGCGATACTTCAGGTTTGTCGTAATTTTGAGGTACCTGTCGTGCCACGTGGTGCAGGCACTGGATTATCGGGCGGGGCAACGCCTATTCAAGATGGCGTCGTTTTGTCTACTGCAAAATTGAACAAAATTTTGGAAGTGAATCCTTATGCGCGAACTGCAAAAGTGCAACCTGGTGTGCGTAACTTAGCGATTTCAGATGCAGCCGCGCATGCTGGTTTGTATTACGCGCCCGATCCCTCATCGCAACTGGCGTGTACGATCGGCGGCAATGTTGCCGAAAATGCTGGTGGCGTGCATTGTCTAAAATACGGGCTGACCATACATAATGTCTTAAGCCTGCGCATCGTCACGATCGATGGTGAGGTTTTAGAATTGGGTAGCCAAGCTTTGGACGCTCCCGGCTTGGATTTGCTCGCGGTTTTTATTGGTTCAGAAGGTATGCTCGGCATTGTCACCGAAGTGACTGTCAAGTTAATTCCGAAGGCGCAAACTGCACAAGTGATTATTGCTTCATTCTCTGAACTAGAACAAGCCGGACATGCTGTGGCACAAATCATTGCAGAAGGGATTATTCCCGCTGGATTAGAGATGATGGATCAAACCTCGATCAGAATGGTGGAACCGTTTGTTCACGCTGGTTACAACACCGACGCAGCGGCAATTCTTTTATGCGAATCGGACGGCAATGCAGAAGAAGTTGCTGAAGAAATTGCGCGTATGAGCGCCGTTTTAAAAGCCGCAGGCGCTAGCAATTTGACGGTGTCGTTTAGTGAGGAGCAGCGCCAACAATTATGGTCGGGGCGTAAAAACGCGTTTCCCGCTGCAGGCAGAATATCACCGGATTATTATTGTGTGGACGGCACCATTCCTCGCAAACATTTGGCACAAGTATTAAACGCGATTCGCCAAATGGAACTTCGTTATCAGATGGTGTGCGCAAATGTGTTTCATGCCGGTGATGGGAATTTACATCCTTTGATTTTATTTGATGCTAATCAGCCGGGAGCTTTAGAAAAAGCAGAGGCATTCGGCAATGATATTTTGGAACTCTGCGTTCAACTCGGTGGCAGTATCACTGGCGAACATGGCGTAGGGATAGAGAAACTCAATGCGATGTGCGTGCAATTTAATGCCGAGGAATTGCTGAGTTTCTTTGGTGTCAAACATGCCTTTGATCCTTTGAATCTACTTAATCCGAGTAAAGCTATTCCCAGCTTAAATCGCTGCGCCGAATTTGGGCGTATGCAAGTCAGCCAGGGAAAAATTGGATTTCCTGATCTATCACGCTTTTAATCTGAAAGAGAACTGAACTTGACGATGAGTGATACCTACAATGAATTGTTACAGCAGTTTCGACTACAGATTTTGACTGCGGGCGAGGCTGGTTCATCGCTTCGCATACAAGGTGGTGCTAGCAAGTCTTGGTATGGCAATCCTGAAGCGGGCGATATATTGGATACACATCCATACCGAGGTGTCATCAGCTATGAACCGACGGAGTTATACATCACCGCGCGCGCTGGCACCCCATTGTGCGAGATCGAAGATTTGCTGGCACAACATGGCCAAATGCTGGCGTTTGAACCACCGCATTTTGGCGCGAATGCAACCATTGGCGGTATGGTCGCTGCTGGTTTATCGGGCCCGCGACGAGCAACACATGGAGCACTACGCGACTTCGTACTTGGTGTATCGATGATGAACGGTAAAGGCGAGTTTCTGCGCTTTGGTGGACAAGTCATGAAGAATGTCGCGGGCTACGATGTGTCGCGATTAATGGCTGGTTCGCTCGGTAGTTTAGGCTTGCTGTTGGATATCACTCTGAAGGTAATGCCGCGCCCAGCATGCGAAACCAGTCTGACATTTGCGATGTCCGAACAGGATGCCTTGCATGTCTTGAACCTTTGGGCGGGTCAAGCTTTGCCGATATCGGCGAGTTCTTATCATGCAGGGCGTTTGCTAGTTCGCTTGTCGGGTTCTGAATCTGCATTACGTTTGGCAAAACAAAAATTAGGTGGACTGGAGTTGCCGCAGATGGAATTGTTTTGGCAGAGTTTACGTGAGCATCAACATCACTTTTTTATTCCTGAAGATGGCTTAGCTTTGCTACGCGTATCGTTACCATCGACTGCGCCAGCTTTAAAAATAAAAGCAAAGTCATTGATTGAATGGGGTGGTGCGCAACGATGGTTATGGACACACGAGCCGATTCCTACTTTGCGTGAACAGGTGCAAGCAATGGGTGGGCACTTGACGCAGTTTCGCTATGCAGATCCAACACAAGCTATTTTTACGCCACTGAGTGCACCGCTTTTAAATATTCATCAGCAGCTCAAGAAAAGTTTTGATCCCGCATCGGTCTTTAATCGCGGTCAATTGTTTTCTTGAGTGGTTTTTCGGTTTAATTTGAATTATTCAACTTAGTGGTCTCCAAGTATGCAAACCAACATCAGCGAAACATATAAGCACACAACGGAGGGGCAAGAGGCTGAACAGATTTTGCGCCAGTGTGTCCATTGCGGAATGTGTAATGCGACTTGCCCGACTTATCAATTATTGGGTGACGAACTCGACGGGCCACGCGGACGGATTTATCTGATTAAACAAGTGCTAGAAGGCAAACAAGCGACGCAAAAAACACAGACGCATTTGGATCGCTGCTTGACTTGCCGTAGTTGCGAGACGACTTGTCCTTCTGGTGTTCAATATGGACGATTACTAGAAATTGGACGAGGTATCGTCGAGCTGCAAGTTGCTCGTTCTTGGTCACAAAAAATGTTCCGCTCAGCATTGAAGAATGGTTTGAGTAATCCTCGCTTGTTTCAACATGCCCTAAGGTGGGGACGCCGCTTGAAGCCTGTATTGCCGCAGCAATTACAAGAAAAAATTCCAGCCATAACAGCACTTACCTCAACTTCAATTTCGACAAACACTGCTCAACATCAGCGTCAGGTCATTTTGCTTGAGGGCTGTGTACAAGGCAGTTTAGCGCCGAATATTAATGCAGCAACCAAGCGGGTATTGCAGCGTTTGCAGGTCGAATCGATAGTGGCGACAGAGGCGGAGTGTTGTGGCGCTGTGCGATTACATTTGAGTGATGTCTCTGGCGCTCAAGCAGCGGCAAGACAAAATATCGATACGTGGTGGTCGATCATCAATCAGGCTACAGAGTCAGCGCAAGCGGAGATAGCGATTGTGATGACAGCGTCGGGATGCGGTGTTACGGTCAAAGATTACGCCACTTTGTTAGCGCATGATGCAGCGTATGCAGAAAAGGCAAAACGCATTAGTTCGCTGACTGTGGATTTGAGTGAATACCTAATGAACTTCTTACCAGAATTAATCGCCTTAGTCGGTGGCGATATTCTACAAAAACTGACCTGGCATGCGCCATGTAGTTTGCAGCATGGGCAGCAAGTACGAGGTAAGTTAGAGAAAATACTAGCTAGTCTTGGTGTTGATGTGCGTAGCTGCGAGAATAGCCATTTGTGTTGTGGCTCTGCTGGTACGTATTCGATATTGCAGCCGACTTTGGCGAGACAGTTACGTGACAATAAAATCGCTGCATTAGAGCAAACTCAGCCAGATATCATCATCAGTGCGAATATGGCGTGTCAGCAGCATTTACAGGTAGCGACAAAAATTCCCGTCTTGCATTGGGTAGAAGTACTCGATCAGGCGATGGATAAATTGCTTACCACGACCAAAGAGTCGCTTGCACCTATCTTAGTGGCAGAGAACGCTGAGACAGTTGTACTGCCTGCGCAAAGTTCAACAAGCCATTCTGAAAATGCGTCACATGCTGTCAACGATAAGACAACTGTGGCACTAGATCCGAAGACCAATCTAGCAAAGAAAAAACAAAGCAAAAAGAAATTAATAAACGCAGCCAAAGCGAAGAAGGCAAAAGTATCCTAAGTATCGAACTTGGTTCGATAAAGAAAAAAGTCGCCGCGCTACCAGCACGGCGACTTTATTGCTTTTAGTCTCTAATTGAAACTTAGATTAGAAACGGTAGCCTACACCAACACCGATCAACAATGGATCAACTTTAACCGCACTTGCTTTCGCGCCAGCGATTTTTACGTCGCTACGAATTTGTACTTTTTTCACGTCTAAGTTTAAAGACCAGTTTTTGTCGATTGCGAAATCAACACCAGCCTGTACAGACAGGCCAAAGCTGCTGCTTTCCAAACTGCCTTTGCCACCCAACAAATTCACTTTAGAGATGTTTGTGTAGTTCACACCAACGCCGAGGTATGGGTTGATGTTGGAGTTTGGAGCAAAGTGATATTGAGCAGACAATGTTGGTGGCAAATGTTTGAATGTACCAATATTGTTACCATCCAAATACACGTCGTGTTTTTGTGGGTAAGTCAAAATCAATTCAGCAGATACGTTTGGTGAGAAGAAATAAGAAATATCGATTTCTGGAATTGTCTTTTTGCCGACTGTGATACGGTCTTCCGCGCCAACGCCTCCAACTTGATCAGATTTGTTTGCTGTGTCGATATTAACAACACGAGCACGAACCAACCATGGGCTATCTTGTGCAATTGCTTCTGCGCTGATGAAACCAACTGATGCTAAAGAGAGTGCGAGAACGAGCTTTTTCATTTTCATTTTCCTTGGTTATTAATACAAATTTTGATTCTTTTGGTTTAGTGATTTGTTTCCTAAACCCGATGGAAACAGTGTAGTTGCGCACTGCAGCATGCGTCTTGAGCTAGATCAAATTAGCTGTCAGCTGGATAAAAAATCTGATGGATTTGTTTTTTCGCTGTTTTGAGTGCATTTCGATTTGATTGTTGAGGCTAGGTCATTTTATTTACTGCTGTCTATAGAGCAAAAAGCAAGTTAATAAAGTAAGCGCATAATAAAAAACACCAGCGTTTAAATCACACGCTGGTGTTTTTTTATAGTTTGATTTTCTTGGTGCTACTTCGTCTCTTCCTACTACCTCTGCTACAAACTGGTATTACTGCTTTGCGCTAAGAATTGAGCATTCATTTAGCATTTATGTGGCAAGCATAATACTGTATTTTTCCTATTGCGCAAACACTTTGTATTCCCAGGGCTTGAGATTAAATTTGACGTTGGAGCCAAGTGGTGCTTTTGCGCCACTATGAATATCACGTAGTTTGCCTTTTGCTAGCGCGGATTGAACATCGGCAGTTTGTGCCTGATTCGATAAGTTAAAAATCGCCACAATTTTGTTACCATCTTTTTCACGGGTAAATGCAAATACCTTGTCATCTGCACCAGTGTGGATACGTTGCATTTCGCCACCCGCCACGCCATTCCACAAAGCCTTGTTGGTTTTCTTTAATTGAAACAGTTTGGTATAGAGCTGTTTGAATGGATGCGCTTTCCATTCGATAGGATCGCGTTCAAAGAAGTTCAATGCCTTGTTATTCCCTGCTTCTTGACCGCTATACATCAAAGGCATGCCTTTCATGATGTTTGATAAGACCAAGAAAGTTTCTACTGCATCGCCAAGACGTACAAATTCTGTGCCTTCCCAACTATTCAAATCATGATTGGTGATATGCAACATACGATAGGCGTCGGCATGGTAATTTTTTTCTTCCCCATTTAAGTAAGCATCTAAATCTTTTACTGATTTTTTGCCTTGGGCGATTTCATTAAATAAATCCTTGTATTGCCAGCCATAAGTCATATCGAATGCTTTCTCGTGCAATTCAAACTCATGTGCTTCGGCTAACATAAAGACTTTTTTCGTTTTATCGAGTTCTTTGCGCGTGTCATTCCAGAAATCAGTCGGTACCATCGCGGCAACGTCGCAACGGAAGCCATCGATATTGTATTCAGTGAGCCAGAAGCGCATTGCATCGACCATTTCTTTACGCAACTGTTGATTGCTATAGTCGAGCGCAATCACGTCAGCCCAATCTGGTACCGGTGGTACGAACTTACCGTCCTTGTCTTTCTTATAGAATTCTGGATGCTTTTCAGTCCATGGATGATCCCATGCAGTGTGATTTGGTACCCAATCAATAATCACATACATACCTTGCGCATGGATGGCTTTTACGAGTTTTTTGAAGTCGGCTGGTGTGCCAAATTCAGGATTGACAGCTTTGTAATCGCGCACTGCGTAGTAGCTACCTAAGGTGCCTTTGCGATTCTTTTCACCGATAGGATTAATTGGCATTAGCCAAATGACTTTGACGCCCATTTTTTTGAGCTCGGGCAAATATTCTTCAAATTTTTGAAAACTACCTTCTTTAGAATGTTGGCGAATATTCGCTTCATAAATGGTGGCATTTTTTGTCCATGCTGGATGCACTACTTCGCTACGTGTTTGTGCAGTCGCTGGCATGGCGCTCAGAGCGCCGATACTAAGTAAGAGTGAGAACAGTAAATTTTTCATGATGTGACCTCGTTGGGGGGGGATGGTTTGCTTTGCTACAGAGTTAGTGCAACTCCAAAATCATTGCTGACTTGGCGTTGACGTGGAGTGTTTTGTCTAAAACCAAAGCACGATTATTCAAAATCTCAATCGCACGCTGACTTCCTTGAAGTGCTTCATTAAAGCGAGATAAGTCGAGTTGGAGTGCTTTTTCGTTGCGATTAATAATGACCATTACTTTCTGTTTGGCGTCGCTGCGGAAGTACACATAGCAATTATTTTCAGGAATAAAGTGAAGCAGTTTTCCGTGATGAATTGCGCTAGCGGTTTTACGCCAATTGAATAAACGCGTTACAAAATTTTGCATGTCTTGTTGCGCGGCGCTTAAATTTTTTCCGGTAAATGCATTGACTTCGTCACCTTCCCAACCGCCTGGAAAATCACCCCGGACTTTGCCATCATCGCGCTGTTTGGGGCTGGTCATCAAGACTTCTGCGCCATAAAACATTTGTGGAATACCACGTAGTGTTGCGAGCATGGTGAATGCAAGTTTGTTTAAATCGACATCTTCATTCAGTGCTGAAAATATGCGTGGGGTGTCGTGATTGCTTTCAAAAATGGTTAAATTGTCTGGGTCAGCGTAAATGAAATCATTGGCAATCGTCTCGTACATGCTCATCATGTCGACGTCTTTGCCATAGCCACCGACTAAGCTCGCGTGCAAGGCTTGATAGGTAGCGAAATCCATCAAGCTGGGAACTGAAGAGCGATATCCGTCATGGTTTTGTTTGCCGCGCTGCCAGTAGGCGACGATGTTTGGATTCATACTCCATTCTTCACCGACGATATTGAACTGTGGGTATTCTTCCATCACGCGTTGCGACCAACTCGCTAGAAACGTTTTATCCGAGTAGGAATAGGTATCCGTGCGTAGGCCGGATAGATCTGCGAACTCGATCCACCATAAACTGTTTTGGATTAAATACTTGGTTAGAAAGGGATTGCGCTGATTCAAATCCGGCATGGTTTTAACAAACCAACCATCTGCAAATTTTTGTTTATCAATTTGCGCGGCGTGCGTGTCTTGCAAGGTACTGCGAATATGGTTGGTTTCCGTATATTGCTTCGGAAAATTGAGCCAATCCTTGCTCGGTAAATCCTTCATCCACCAATGATTCGAGCCAATATGATTCAGTACAACGTCTTGGATCACGCCGATGTTTTTTGCTTTTGCTTCTTGTACGAATTGCTGATAATCGCGATTGCTACCAAAGCGTGGATCGATGCGATAGAAGTCGGTTGCCGCGTAGCCGTGGTAAGAATTAATCTCTTGCGCATTTTCGACCAATGGAGTCGGCCATACCATCGTAAATCCCATTTTTGCAATGTAGTTGAGATGTTGCCGCATGCCTTGTAGATCACCTCCGTGTCGACCACCTGGGACATCACGTGCAAGTTTGTCGCTGTAGTTGTGTTGATTGTCGTTGCCTGTGTCGCCATTCGCAAAACGATCTGGCATCAATAAATAAATCGCGTCACTAGGAGTGAATCCTTTGCGTTGTGCAGAGCCTGCGCGTCTAGTTTGTAATTCAAACTTGATGCTGCTTGCAACTTTTGCAGTAGAGTTTTTTGTTTTATTTGATGCTTGTAAAAATTGGATGGTGAGCGCACCAGGTTTGGCTTGATCTGCGATCTTTAGATCGATGAATAAATAGTTAGGATTGTCGCTGCGATGTACGTGTGTGATGCTGATACCAGGATAAGAAATTTTCGGACTAAGTTCAGCGATATTTATTCCGTGCACCATCAATTGCACTTCTGGGTTTTTCATCCCTATCCACCAAGAAGCAGGTTCTACACGATTGATTTGATATTGTGATTGCTGCGCATTTACCGTCGGCATTGTGACTACACTGGCGATTAGCGTTGTTAATAGTATTCTGAGTTGTGCTGAAAATAGCGTGACATCAAAAAATCGCTGGCATGCACTTCTGATCGTTATTGAGGAGCGCATGAGTGATCGTGCTTTTTTTGCCTGTACTAATTGCGAAAGCTGCGTAATTAAGTAACTTGATAGAAAAAAAGCAGCGCTGCTACACGCCTTACTATGTGGGGATAGTAAGGTCTCTTGGGAGAATAACGAGAATTTAGAAAAAAATGCGCAGCGCTGCATAGGGTTCACTCTTCACTTTGTTCGATTGCAAACGCTGCGCCACTCAGTGCCGCCAACGTGTCCGTGATGAGTGCAGTTGGGATTTGTTGCAGATAGGATTGGAAGCGACCTTTTGCTTCAAACTTGCTACGGAAGCGCGATGTGAAAAAGTAATCGCCCAGACGCGGTACGATGCCACCGCCAATATAGAGTCCACTACGTGCGCCTACCGTCAATGCGATATTGCCGCAGAAACTACCTAGTAGTGCGCAGAAACAGTCTAAAGTTTTGGCGCAAACGGCATCTTGAGCTTGTAATCCACGTTCAACGATTTGTTCTGTGCTGAGCTCTTCGGATTGTAGTTGTAAGCTTCGTGCTACTGCGCGATATAGAACTGGTAAACCTATGCCTGATAGCAAGCGCTCTGCAGAAATATGATGAAACTCTAGCCGCGCGTGATTCAAGACACTAGCTTCAAAATCATCCGTTGCTGCAAGTGTCGCATGACCACCTTCACCAGGAATCGCAATCCAACCATGTCGCGTCTCAATCACCGATCCGACGCCCAAGCCAGTGCCCGGCCCGACTACGGCAAGTGTTCCTGAATGTTCTGGTAGGGCGCCGTGAGCGCGTATTTGTTCCGCCTTTAAGCGTGGTAAAGATAATGCCAGCGCTTCAAAGTCGTTCAGCGCAATAAAGCGGTCTAGTTGCAATGCCGCTTTGACTTCTGTTCGCGTAAATTTCCAATGGCTATTGGTGAACTGAATTTGTTCTTGTCCCACCGCTGTTGCAACCGCAAAGGCGGCGCATCGGGGGGCTTGATATTGTTTACCTAATTCTTGCTGCAATTGCTGTAGATAAATTTCGCTAGCCGCAATTGGTGTCGCAAAGTCGGCGACGGCTAAGGTTTTGACTTGCGTAATTTCAGCGCCAGCAGCAGTGACCCAGCCAAAACGCGCATTGCTACCGCCAATATCGGCAATCAGCCAAGGGTAGGGGGCAGTTGGTGTAGACGGCAAATTCGATGCGGTTGTCATTGCGGGTTATTCCTATAGCGTGAATCGTATTCTGTTTAAGTTGATATTTCTGCGATTAGGCGAGCCAAGATAATTCAACTTATACCGAGATAATTGGAATGAATGTAGCAAAACTACATAAAAGTGGCAATTATTTTCGTATTGAAATTCCGAATTTCGTGGAAAGTGTGGTTTTCCTCGAATGAAAGATTTTGCGAGAATGCGATTGTAGTCAGATAAAACGGTAGCTCGCTCTATAGATCTAATCAAACTTAATGCTAACTATTTGATTTTGATCGTTTATTGATGTCATTTTAGATGCTTAATCATCCGTAAAAACTTGATTGTTATCAATTTTTCTTATGTTGCAAAGCTTGTGATTACATGATGATTCTGTAGTCTAGTTACAAAAATGTGCCGAATAGTCAATCAAATATTTACAAAAAATACCTGGTTGACTGATATATCCAAAATTAGTTTAGTCAGACTACAATGCAATCTCTTGCTTTTTTACTTGCATCTTTATTTGCATTTCAGTGCTGCTTGATGCAAGACAAGAGCGAGGTAGGCACTAACCATGAGTGAGTTGCGCGTGTTTTGAGCGTATTCGCTTTGTTCAGATTTGATCCGTAAAACTTCGATTTTGGAAATCTATGCAAGCCCATCCAGTTGCTCGCACTTCAACCGCGCAAATTGCGCAATATCAGACACCCCATTTATTGGCAGATATTGGCGGTACTTATGCACGCTTTACTTTGGAAATGGGGCGGGGCGATTTTCAATATACGCACTCTTTGCTGTGTGCTGATTACGCCGATTTCTATTCAGCCGTGAAGGCATATTTACAAAGCTTGCCAGATCTTCATATTGAACATGCTGCAGTCGCCATCGCCAATCCTGTCGATGGTGATCAAGTCAGTATGACCAACTACCATTGGCAGTTTTCGATTGAAGAAATGCGGCAGAAGTTGGGCTTGGATACATTGTTGATCGTCAATGATTTCACCGCGCTAGCGATGGCATTGCCTAGACTTGGACCGAACGATGTGCAGCAAATTGGTGGTGGCGAAGCGCGCAAGCAAAGTGTGATCGGCTTATTGGGGCCGGGTAGTGGTTTAGGTACCTCGGGTTTGATTCCAGCGGGCGATGGTTGGATTTCTTTGGGTTCGGAAGGTGGTCACACCAGCTTCGCACCGCGTGATGAGCGAGAAATTGCGATTTTGCGTTATGTATGGAAACATTTTTCCCATGTCTCATTTGAACGCTTGGTCTCAGGCCCAGGCTTAGAGTTGATTTATCAAGCTTTGTCCGACTATGTGCAAACGCAAGCACAGGAGTTGACCGCGCCAGAAATCACCCAACGTGCGCTTGATCGAACTGATCTGCAATGTGTTGAAGCGCTGGATGTATTTTGCGCATTACTAGGAACCGCAGCGGCCAATCTCGCGGTCACTCTGGGGGCGATGGGGGGGATTTATATTGGCGGCGGTATCGTGCCACGTTTGGGCGAGTATTTTGCCGCTTCGAGTTTCCGCGCTCGATTTGAGGAGAAAGGGCGGTTTAGTCGCTATGTCGCCGCCATTCCAACATTTGTGATCACAGCTGAGCATGCAACTTTTATGGGGGCTGCCGCCATCTTAGACGCCCAATTGCGTACCTTGCAGACCGAACCGGGCTCGGCAATCTTGGGGCAAATTCGTCGGATTCGAGCAGATTTGTCACCAGCTGAACTGCGCGTTGCAGATCATGTGTTGGCACATGCGAGAGCGGTGGTGAATGATCCGATCGCCGAGATTGCACGTGCTGCCGATGTCAGTCAGCCAACTGTGATTCGCTTCTGCCGTTCCTTGGGGTGCGAAGGCTTATCTGACTTCAAATTACGATTGGCTTCTGGTCTAACTGGCACGGTGCCAGTCACACATATTCAAGTCACGGACGATGATTCTGCACTGGAGTTAGGTGCCAAGGTGTTGGGAAATACCGCCTCATCGATTTTGCAAGTGCGTAATCAATTAAACCGCGACATGATAGAGCGCGCGATTCAATGCATCAGTAGGGCGAACAAATTAGAGTTTTACGCGATTGGTCACTATGGTGTGGTCGCGCAAGATGCGCAATTTAAATTCTTACGTTTAGGTATTCCTAGTATCGCGCATACTGATTCACGTTTACAGCTGTTGTCTGCAAGTGTTTTAGGTGAAAACGATGTGGTGGTTATCAGTAGTAGCAGCGGTCGCTTGCCAGAATTAATTGAAGTGGCTGAGAAGGTGCGCGAACGTGGCGCCAAAATTATCGCGATTGCCGCCAGTCATTCCCCCTTAATTCGTAAAGCAGATATCGCCTTGATTGTTGATCATGTTGAAGATGTCACTACGCACTTGCCTATGGTAAGCCGTATTTTGCATTTGCTGGTGATTGATATGTTAGCGGTCGGTGTAGCAATGGGGCGCAATCCAGGCGCTGCAGGCTTAATGTCGGGTGAGGCTGATGAGCGTCTAGATGAAGCCATGCCCGTTTCCAAAAAGCCCGCTGCACGCACGCAAGCTCCAGGCGTTAGCCTCGCCACCCCTCTCGCGACTTTGACTTCACATAGTCGTTAAATCAACTAGCTGCCATCACTACGCGGGTCTCAGGTAGATTTCATTTCCTTATGTAGCATGAAGTAAGCGAATGTAAGCTAGCTGAGACTTCAGGTAGGTATTCGCTTACCTGTGTCGCTCTCCCATTTGTCGTTTAAGTGCCGATTTTGTAGCTTAATCCCGTGCTTTTTGCATTTCGTCGCATGTCGATAGCACTTGACTTAAAGCTTGATTACAGTACACCCATCGAATCACGATTCGATGCAAGAAAACAGTAAAACTTAAATCTTATTAAACGACATCTTTAGGAGAAATATCATGAAAACACTTACCGCTACCGCGATCGTTTCTGCAGCTTCTGCTTGCGTAACATCGTTGATTTTTGTTGGTATCGTCAATGTGGCAACGACCACCCAAGTAGAAGCTTCACCAGCACCGATACAAACAGTGACAGTGCGTCATGCTCGTATGACAGAAGCAGAAAAACTCGCTTATGATCAAGAAACATCAATGATGCAAACCGTGGTGATTAGCGCTAAGCGTTTAACGCCAGAACAAAAAGCAGCGATGGTTTCAGAGTAATTCAGTCCTGCAGATAGTTGAATGACATTGCTAAATTGTCGTATCGCGTTAAATTTTTTGATGTGATGTAGCTGGTTTAAACGTCATTAAATCGCGCTAGATAATTTAGAAAAATAAGGTGGCAAAATAAGCGTCAATTTCATCATGAAAAAGTTCTGAATATAGTCATGAATGAAATCAGAGTTGACGTCAAAGTTAAAGTCACAAACAAGAGTTCGAGTGCCAGCTCTTGCGTAGTTAAAGTAAATCCGCCGTTGTCTATCCTCAGAGCGGCGATGAAGAGATTTAAGTAGTAGCACATCTCCTCAGGCACTCATTTGTTTTCCCGCCTTTACTTACCCACAGATCGATCAAAAACTTCTCAATACAGCTGATTGTGGCTGATGCCGACAGTTTGTTTTTGTGCATATTCTTTGTACGTGTATAGGTGGTGCGTTAGCACTACAGAGAGAATTATTTTCAAAGCATTTTCAAATTATTTTGCATACACCTTCATTGCAATTTTTTTCCTATTCTAGTCATTTCCCATTTATCTTCAAGCTGCTATCAATTCGCTTTCAAGTTGATTTGAAATCGGAGTGTATCGTCGGCACAAAAGTACATTATTTCTTTGAATATCTCCGCAATTTCATAAGGCGCTTTTTACCTAAGAGGTGAACTACATTCGTGCATGGATTGCTTACTTTAATTCCCGCATTTCCGTATTTCGGTCGCGCAATTTTGCAGTTCGTCGCATTGCCCTAGAACTTGATTTTTTGCTTGGATATAGTACACACATCGAAATGCAAAACGAAGTGCAAATCGATTAAATAAGCAGCGAAATCAAATGACATTTCGCACTATTTTTGAATCTAACTTTGGAGAATAATCATGAAAACATTTACTGCAACTGCGATCGTTTCTGCCGCGTCCGCTTGCTTAACATCACTCATTTTTGTTGGTATCGTCAACGTTGCGACCACAACAGAAGTTGAGGCATCAGTTGCACCGATTCAGACCGTGACAGTCAGCGCAAAACGTATGAGCGCTGAAGATAAACTTGCTTACGATTTAGAGTTGGCACAAATGACTGTAAGTCAAGTGGTAGAAATTCGTGCGAAACGTTTGACTGCTGCTGAAAAAGCTAAAATGGCTGCGGAATGAATTTGTGTCGTCTTATAGACGTAATGTAGTTTGTATCTAGAGTCAATATTGGTTTAGCAGATACAGATGTTTTGATTGTCGCGTTGTTCAATTGACGTATTTAATTAAGTAATGCTTAGGTAAGTCTTAGATCATATTTTGATCAGTTATAGTAGTAAAACAGTACAAAGTTTCACCAAAGCTTGCGCACCTAAGTGAGTGTTCAGCAAGTCCTTAGTGAGCAAGGTTCCTACTGTTAGTCATCGGGTGAAACGCCTTGTGTGAGGTTGGTAATTACGCGCAATTCACCCGCAGTCATGGTGAAGATACATCATGTCAACGTATTTTCAAACATGCGATTTTAAAGTCGAACAGGTTGCAATATCCTGTCGGCCACATGATTGAATTGTGACGATAGCGCATCAATCGCACTTCGTAATCTTTGTAAAATTCCTCTTTAATAAAAAGCTTAGAATCATTCAATAAGTCTTAACAAGACTACCTATGTTCTAGTGGGCGACTTCAACGCCTTTCTTGTCAAACTTGATGTGGATCAAAGTCGATTAGAGTAAACTGAGGAAAGCTCATATTTTTTAACATCGATCCTCGGTGTTTTGCTTTTCTGGAGTTCTCTATGTCAAACCAACTGCTGTCCAAATTGGACGCTACCTATGCAAAATCAGATACGCTGATTTTTGTGATCTTAATTGGTATGCAATTATTTGCGCTTGCTTTAGCAAGTTGGCATGACACCTGGAAGATGGCATTCTTCGTTGGTTTGCCTTTGTTATTAGTGCCGGCCTATTTGATGTATGTTTTTCCGGGGCAGTTAGTCACACGCTTAGTCAATGCATTTGCCCTGATGTCTTTTTGTGCTTTGCACATACAACAGGCATTAGGCATGACCGAGCTGCATTTTGGCATCTTCGCATTTTTAGCGTTCTTATTGATCTATGCTGATTGGCGCGTGATCTTGGTCGCGGCATTAACCATCGCGGTGCATCACGCTAGTTTTGGTTATCTGCAAGAATTAGGTTTTGGTGTGATTTGTTTTACCAAGCCAAGCTTTGCTATTTTTCTGATGCATGCCGCTTATGTGATTGTAGAAGCAGCAGTGCTGTCCTACATTGCCGTGCAGATTAATCGCGATCGCGTGCAAGAAATTGAGTTGATGAACTATACCTCTGAGTTAGATGGACAAAATGGGGTGATTAATTTGCGTGATCATGAAATGCATCCCGCTAGTGATTCTGGTAAGGCATTGGTCTACGTGATTGAGATGCTGCACAAGTCCGTCAGTGAAGTTAAAAATGGTGTCGACGCGATTATCAGTGCATCACGTGAAATGGCTGATGGCAATGCTGATTTATCGAATAGAACTGAAGCTCAAGCAAATTCACTCGATCAAACTTCTGCCACCATGGATAAATTGACGGTAACAGTGCAGCAAAATACTGAGCACGCGATTCAAGCCAATAAATTGGTGCTGGCGGCTTCTGACATTGCGCGTAAAGGTGGTGAAGTGGTCAGTGAGGTCGTGCAAACTATGGGCTCGATCAAAGACAGTTCCAAACAGATCGTAGATATTATCGGTGTGATTGATGGCATCGCATTTCAGACCAATATTTTGGCATTGAATGCGGCGGTCGAAGCAGCACGTGCGGGTGAACAGGGGCGTGGTTTTGCGGTGGTCGCATCTGAGGTGCGTAGCTTGGCGCAACGTAGTGCAAGTGCGGCAAAAGAGATCAAAGAACTGATTGGCAATTCCACACAAAAAGTGGATCAGGGAAGTCGCTTGGTTGATGAAGCTGGTCAAACCATGGAGGCGATTGTTAATAGCGTTAAGCATGTCGCCGACATCATGGCGGAAATCGCCGCAGCGAGTGAAGTGCAAAATGCTGGAATACGGCAAATCAATGCAGCAGTGAACGATATCGATAGCATGACACAGCAGAATGCGGCTCTAGTCGAACAAGCCACCGCAGCATCAGAGAGTCTGTTAGAACAAGCGGGGCACCTGCGTGAAGTTGTTAACCATTTTGTGATTCGTTGATGTTTGATCTGGGATGTTCGAATTAGGCTTTAGGTTTTCGATTTGGCATCTAAGAAATCCATAAAAGTAGCCTCGGGCAAGGGTTTTGAGTACCAGTAACCTTGCCCATAATCACAAGCCATCTGTTGCAATAATTGATGTTGTTTCACGAAGTCTGAATCTTTAGCGATGACTTCGATTCAAATTTATTCTTTATGCTAAGCGATGCTGGCGATTTTTAGCAGGTCATTCTCTTCAATAATGCCGAGTGAAATTCGGACGGCGTGAATCATGCTGCCACTGGGGGTGCGAATTCCGACTAGAAAAAATCGGACTCATTACGGCGAAGATCGCGGTGCACTTCTTTGGGTAAATTCACCTCTCTAAATAATTTTTTTATCGCGACCTTTGCTATGGTAAACGGTGTGTACCGATACCCGGTCAAAAAAAGATAGCTCACCGTAAATGGCTTCAAGTTTGGTTATTTTTTTCTGAGAGACGAGCTTCGTTGTTCAATTCAGCGATAGTTGAGGAGAAGAGTTTTGCAACGTCCGCGAGACATTTTATGGCGAGTTGATGAGTGAAAAAATGTGTGAAGGCTCTGACTCGTTCAACTAATGATTCTGCACCAAGCTTGTCTCCCACGATGCGAAAGGTTGAAGCGAATTGCAACGCGCAGTAGCTATCTGGCGGAATTTCTTCAACTTGAAAACCTAAATCAGAAAAGACCAGATAGCCGCTTTGAACGTGAGAGTCTAATGCGGCCATGTCTTTAATTGTAAGCATGTACTGCTCAGTATTTTGAAAGCGAGACTCCGAAAACGTTAACTCATGCTCATTCTGTTCAACTAAGCAGAGCGCATCTCCCCCATGAATTTCAAGGATAAATTGAGACGCAGACTAGTGTAAGGTGTGCCATTTTTTTTTCAGAAAGAATGTGAGTGCTTCTGAGAGAGGTATTTTTTTCGCGTAAGCAACTCTTCAAAAAGAGCCCGTGGTTTTAAATCGGATGGCAAAGTTCACCTTATTAGAGATTGCTGAAAAAAATAAATCTTACGCTTGACTTGAGGAATTTCGCACAGTTTTAATGAATGCTCGACAATGAGACTATTTTGTTTGTTGCGTCAGTTGTGCTGTGGTCGAAGAAATGTGTATTTTGCAAAGCAAAAAACAAGGGTGTAGTGAAGAAACAAAAAAGCCCTGTTAATGCTAACAGGGCTTTGTGTTCTGGTGGTGATAGGTGGATTTGAACCACCGACCCCAGCATTATGAGTGCTGTGCTCTAACCAACTGAGCTATATCACCAAGAAGCCCAAGATTATGCCAGTGGAAGTTTAATGCGTCAAGAATTAATCTGAAATGCTGCTGTGAATTTATTAAAATTGCTTAAGATCGCTTAATTTCTTTTATCTCTACAGTTTGAATTATCTGTTGGCGAACGCGCATTGTAGAACTTGCTGATTAATATTATCTTTTGTGCAGTCAACTATGTGTCGATCTGGAATCGATCTGCACCAAGTGAGTTGACGTTTGGCGAGTTGGCGGGTGGCGATGATGCCGCGTTCGCGCATTTCTTGGTAGTTGATGCTGCCGCCTAAATAATCCCAAGCTTGGCGATAGCCTACGCAACGTATTGATGGCAGATCAGCGTTGAGTTCGGGTCTTGATTTGAGCGCACGTACTTCGTCAATAAAACCCTGTTCAAGCATCAGATCGAAGCGTTTGGCGATGCGATCGTGCAGGAAGCTACGCTCACTTGGTTCTAAAGAAATCGGCAACAAGTCGAAAGGAGCGGCGGCTCTAGGCTGTTGCGCGATCAGTGCGGACATTGCTTGACCCGTGAGCTGATAGATTTCTAGCGCGCGTTGTATCCGTTGGCTATCGTTGGGCTGTAGACGTGCGGCAGTGATGGAGTCAACTTGCGCTAGTCGTGCATGTAAGCCCGGTGCGCCAATCTCTGCCATATCGGCATCAAGTTGCGCGCGGATGGCTGGATCAGCCGGTGGCAGATCGTCGATGCCGTTGATGAGTGCTTTGTAATACATCATGGTGCCGCCAACCAAGATAGGAAGCTTGCCGCGCTCTTGTATTTCTTTGACCAGTCTGGCGCTGTCGCTTAAGAATTGGGCAACCGAATACGCTTCGCTCGGGTCAATAATGTCGATCAGATGGTGCCGAGCAGCGGCGAGTTCTTCGGCATTGGGTTTTGCCGTGCCTATGTTCATATCGCGATACACTAATGCCGAATCAACCGAGATAATTTCAGCAGGAACTTCACGCGCAATCGCCAATGCCGCTGCGGTTTTGCCGGAAGCGGTCGGTCCCATGATGGCGATGATTTTTTGTTGTTGCATATTTTTAGAAAAAATTCTGGAGATTTAGTAGTGTCAGAAAATAGTTGAGTCGGGATGCAGTGCTAGGCGCACGACGGAGCGTTACGTCGGCATTGCAATTAAGTGCAACAATGCGATGCGCCCGAACAAGGCGTTTGATGACATTACTGCCCACGCATAAACATTCTATCTAAGTCATTTAATCCCAATTGCACCCAAGTCGGACGTCCATGATTGCACTGATCGGCGCGTTCGGTTTGTTCCATTTGACGTAGTAAGGCATTCATTTCGACGATGGTTAAACTGCGATTGGCACGTACTGCGGTGTGGCAGGCGAGGGTGCCGAGCAACTCATTGCGTCTATCGATTAACACGCGAGAACCGCCATATTCTCGAACTTCGCGTAATACATCGCGCGCTAAAGATTGGGCGTCAGCGTTCTTCAATAGTGCAGGAACCGCGCGCACTGCCAATGTGGTCGGTGAGATGGCAGCAATATCAAAACCTAAGGATTTTAAAATATCTTGATTCTCTTCAGCGGTGCCCACTTCAACGCCGTCGGCGTGAAAAGTCATTGGAATCAACAACGACTGCACAGGCATTGCGTTTTCATCTAAAGCATTTTTGAGTTGTTCGTACAAGATGCGTTCGTGTGCAGCGTGCATATCGACTAACACTAAACCTTTGCTGTTTTGTGCCAGAACATAAATGCCGTGTAGTTGCGCCAGAGCGAAGCCAAGTGGATGATCGACGTTGGGTAAATGTGATTCCGGCCCTTTTGCTGATTTGTCGCCAAAAAAAGCACCATAGCTTTCTGCGGACTGAGCGACTCCTGCGCCTTGCGCACGTTGTTGCATGAAACTGTAATCGTAACCAGTGCCGCCGCTATTGCTGCTGAAGCCACCGCTTTGGTTCAAGTCACTATCTTTGATAGCAAAAGCTGGTGATGCAAATTGCGCTGAAAAGCTGGTTTGTTCGCCGCCTATCCATGGCAGTCGTCCGCTATTGTTTTGCACTTCGCCGATTCCAGCCGTAGCGGGCGCGGGTACGGTACCAAAAGAGGTTGCAGAGGTTTGCGCTAACGCGCGATTCACCGCATGGAAAACAAATTGGTGCACGGCACGGCTATCGCGAAAACGTACTTCAATCTTGGACGGATGGACATTCACATCTACCAAGGCGGGATCGAGATCGAGCGCGATGACATAAGATGGATAGCGATCACCATGCAAAACATCTTGATACGCTGCGCGCACTGCATGTGTTAATAATTTGTCGCGAACAAAGCGGCCATTTACATAAAAATACTGTGCATCTGCGCGACCTTTTGATGCGGTTGGTAAACCAATAAAACCATGTAAGCGCAATGGACCTGCACATTCGTCGATAGGCAAGCGCGCATTCGCAAAACCTTCGCCCAAAATGGTGGCACTGCGTTTATCGATAGCGCTGACATTCCAATGATCGACGGTTTTGCCGTTGTGCGACAGAGAAAATGATACGTCGGGTCGTGCTAGTGCAATCCGGCGTACCACCTCAGCGCAATGACCAAATTCAGTTTGTTCGGATTTTAAAAATTTGCGTCTTGCAGGTGTGTTGTAATACAAATCTTGGACATCGACGGTGGTGCCTTGTGCGCCCGAGGAAGGAGTGATTTTGCCATTTTCAATTTGCCAAGCATGTGGCGCATCGGCGGTACGTGTCGTCAAAGTGAGAATAGCAACCGAAGAGATCGATGCTAATGCTTCACCGCGAAAGCCAAGTGTCGCAACATTTTCTAATTCTTCTAGCGAGCTGATTTTTGAAGTGGCGTGGCGTTGAACGGCAAGCGGTAACTGATCTGCTGGAATGCCGCGTCCATTATCAATGATTGCAATCCGTTTGACGCCACCTTCTTCAAGCCGCACCGTAATACTTGAGGCGCCAGCATCCAATGCATTTTCGAGTAATTCTTTTACTACGGCAGAGGGGCGTTCCACTACTTCGCCAGCGGCGATTTGAGAAATTAAGTGATCAGGCAGTGCCTGAATTGGGCGGGGAGTTAATGTTGTCGTCATGCTGTCATTATAACTGTGTTCGCTTAGTGTATGATGTCGCCGCGAGGCGATCTCGCGTGACTTTTTACTCAATATAATCAGTAGAACTTGCCCACAAAGAAAGTTGAGCATTATGGATTTTATGCAGTTTTTAGATATGGTGTTGCATGTCGATAAGATGGGGCAACTAATCGAACAATATGGCACGCTGATTTATGTCGTGCTGTTTGCGATTGTGTTTTGTGAAACCGCTTTTGTTATTTTTCCATTCTTGCCAGGTGATTCTTTGTTATTTATTGCAGGGACTTTTTGTGCCGCAGGTGCAATGGACCCTTGGTTTTTGATTGCAATTCTCTTATTCGCATCGATCTCCGGTAATTCGATTAATTATTGGATAGGTAGTACAGTCGGCCATAAGGTGATGGCAAGTAACTCACGTTGGATTGATAAAGCTGCGTTGGAAAAGACACATGCTTTTTATGAGAAACATGGTGGTAAAACCATCGTGTTAGCGCGCTTTACGCCTATCGTGCGTACTTTTGCTCCGTTCGTTGCCGGCTTCTCCGAAATGAGTCATCGTAATTTCCAGTTCTACAATGTACTCGGCGCGATCCTATGGATCGTTTCCTTGGTTTTGGCTGGTTACTATTTTGGGCATATTCCACTGATTAAAAATAATCTGTCGATTATTGTGATGGTTGGTGTAGGCGCGGCGATCGTTCCAATTATTCTTGGCTTGGCTTGGAAGTTCGGTCGTAAATTATTTGTTAAGAAGTCCTCTTAAGCTAGTTTGATCAGCGATGAAATCCTCGGGGCATGATCATCAAGTGATATGGTGTCAGCCCGAGGCACCAACAAAACCAATAGTGGGACAAGCTTGTAATGGCTGTGGTGTTTGTTGTTTAGCTAGTCCTTGTCCCGTTTCCCGACTCTTCTTGTGGCAATGGCGCGGCGCTTGCCGTGCGCTAGAATGGCATGCCGAGTCTAGGCAATATCGATGCGGCATGCTGTTGCGGCCCGCATACTATCTCAATTCTCTTCCTGTATTTTTAGAACCCATGTTTCGTCGTTGGGTTCGACGCTCTATTGCGGCCGATGTTGCATGTGATTCTAGTGTATAAGTCACTAAATGCTTTGAGCTTATAAGCTAAGCTTTTTAAAAGATTGGATAGAGATAAGCGACTTCGATAGAATGTTCCTTATCTTGACTTAGCTTTATCCGGCTTTGCTCAATTTTTGCTCAATTGCGAACAACCAAAAGGGAATTCCTCCGTGATAGAAATCGCGCAATTAGAAAAAGATTATTTGGTGCAGGGACGACAGGTTTCTGCGCTACGTAATATCAATTTGCACATCGCGCAAGGCGAAGTGTTTGGCATCATTGGTCGATCCGGTGCTGGTAAAAGCACTTTGTTGCGTGCTTTAAATTTATTAGAGCGACCTACGCGTGGCAAGGTCGTATTCGAGGGCGAAGATATCACGCAATTTGATGCATCGCAGTTACAAAGTCTGCGTCAACGGATTGGTATGGTATTCCAACATTTCAATTTGTTGAGTGCGAAAACCGTCGCGCAAAACATTGAATTTCCACTTAAATTGACTGGAAAATATACAACTGAAGAACGTACAAAACGGGTTGCCGAGTTGATTGATTTGGTAGGCTTGCAAGAGCATGCGAATAAATATCCAGCGCAATTATCTGGTGGTCAAAAACAACGAGTTGGGATTGCGCGCGCATTGGCCAATTATCCGCATTTACTATTATGTGATGAAGCAACCTCGGCACTTGATCCCGAAACGACGCAACAGATTTTACGCTTGCTGCTCGATATCAATCAAAAGTTGGGCTTAACGATTGTATTGATTACGCATGAGATGCAAGTCATCCGCAGCATTTGTGATCGGGTTGCGGTTATTGATAGCGGCGAGATTGTCGAAACTGGCAATGTGGTCGAAGTGTTTTTGCATCCGCGACACGCTGTTACGCAAAGTTTGGTAGCAGAGAATCAAGCGCTAGATCTGAGTTTGTTGCAAGAATTGGCACAGCGTGGAAATGTCGCCGAGCACAGTTATTTATTACGTCTAACGTATGTAGGAAATGCGACGCATGAACCGATATTAAGTCGTATTACCGCGCAGACCAGTGCCGAGATCACCATTTTACAGGGCGTGATCGCTCGCATTAAAAATACTCCCTATGGCCAATTAATTGTGGAAGTGCTTGGTTCAGAAGTTGAAATCGATAAAGTCTTAAAGCTGCTGGGGCAAGCGAATATTCGCGTAGATGTCTTGAATCATTTGGTGCAGAGTTCGATTAATTCCACGCCAGATCAAACACAGGAGAACTAAGATGGATTTTTCAGTGATTGATTGGGAAGATATTCTGCAAGCGACCTTGGATACATTGACTATGACTGGTGTGTCTTTGGTTTTCACTATCTTGTTGGGCCTACCTTTGGGCGTGCTGCTGTTTTTGACAGGTAAAAAGCAGTTGCTAGAACAGCGCGGGATTTATGCATTGTTATCGTTTGTCGTGAATATGCTGCGCTCGGTGCCATTTATTATTTTGCTGATTGTTTTGATTCCCTTAACCTTGATTTTGGTCGGGACGTCTCTAGGTGTAGCAGGAACGATTCCACCTTTGGTGATAGGAACGACACCTTTCTTTGCGCGCTTGGTCGAAAATGTCTTGCGTGAAGTGGATAAGGGCATCATCGAAGCATGTCAGGCAATGGGTGCTAAAACGCATCAAATTATTTTGCAGGCCTTGCTGCCAGAAGCCTTGCCTGGCTTGCTAGCAGCAGCTACGGTGACGACGATTGCCTTGGTATCTTATTCCGCGATGTCGGGCGTGATCGGTGGCGGCGGTTTGGGTGATCTAGCTTTGCGTTATGGTTATCAACGTTTTCAAACCGAGGTCATGATCGTAACTGTGGCGATCTTAGTGATTTTGGTTCAGTTGTTCCAATGGTGGGGCGATCTGTTGGTCGCTAAATTTACACGCAAATAATCGCTGGCTCTAACTACTGCACCTCGAAGGGGAAGGAGTTTTAATCAGCTTGCCGTACAGACGAGAAAAAATTTCCACAAAGAATTTAACAAAATACAGAGAGCTTTTATGTCCGTTTTATATCAACAAAGTCGTCGCGTTTTTACCCTTGCTGGATTGAGTCTATTGCTATGCGCGAATGTGGCGCAAGCACAAGAAACATTGACGATTGCAGCTAATCCCGTTCCACACGCCGAGATTTTAGAGTTCGTAAAACCTCAGTTAGCAAAGCAAGGTGTAACGCTAAAAATCAAAGTGTTCACTGACTACATCCAACCTGGCGTGCAGGTTAACGAAAAGCGTCTTGATGGTAATTATTATTTGACTCAGCCTTACTTAAACGAATTTAAGAAAAGTCATAAAAATGATTTGCAAGTGCCGCTAGTGAAAGTACATGTAGAACCATTTGCGGGCTACTCCAGCAAATACAAAAAACTCAGTGATTTGCCAAACGGTGCGACGATTGCAATTCCGAATGATCCAGCTAATTCTGGCCGTGCTTTGATTTTGTTGGCAAAGCAAGGACTATTGAAATTAAAGGATATGAACAATATTTCCGCGACCAAAAAAGATATCGTTGAAAATTCGAAGAGTCTTAAATTCAAAGAGTTGGAAGCGGCGACTTTGCCACGTATCTTAGGACAAGTCGATCTGGCATTGATCAACACCAATTACGCGATTGAAGCAAAATTAAATCCCTTAAAAGATTCCTTATTTATCGAAGATGCGAATTCACCATATGCCAATTTGTTGGTCGCACGTGAAGATAATAAGAACAGTCCAGCGTTTAAGAAATTGGCAGCAGCTTTAAATTCGCCCGAGGTGAAGAAGTTTATTCAAGAACGTTACAAGGGAGCGGTTGTCCCTGCGTTTTAGTTAAAAAATGAATCGCAGAGATAGAGTTGGAACGGGTATGTGTATTCGATCTGGATTCGAACTAGGATCGATCTAGATTACCCCTCTCCCGCAAGCGGGAGAGGGGCAGGGGTGAGGGTAGTTCAGCACACGAAAAAAGCTGAATGAAGATACATAGAAAGAACTACTATGTGTGAGTGCAAAATCTAATTTGAATCTGAACGTCCCTCATCCCCAGCCCTTCTCCCGCTAGCGAGAGAAGGGAGAGTTAAGCGACACTACACTGAGAAGAATCTATCCTAGAGAATAGTGTTGATAGATTGCATAAGTATTGAAGAGACTCGCGGTGCGGATTTCACCCTCTCTGTATCTTCCCTAAGCAAGTAAAACAGTATCGGTTTAAGCAATCTTGCCACGGTTTAAAGGTGGATTCTTGGCAAAGTATTTCTTAATTCCACGAACGATCGCTTCTGCTAATTCATTTTGATAGGCTTCATCGGTCAAACGGGCTTCTTCTTCAGGATTGGAGATGAAGGCTGACTCAATCAAAATGCTAGGGATGTCGGGCGCTTTTAGGACCGCGAATCCTGCTTGTTCTACTGCAGGTTTGTGCAAACGATTGACGCCCGAAATTTCTTTTAACACGACCTTGCCGACTTTCATACTGTCGTTGATCTGCGCTGTGGTTGAGAGATCGAGTAAAACGCCTGCTAATTGTTTATCTTGATCTTTAAGATTGATGCCACCGATTAAATCTGCATCATTTTCTTTTTTTGCCAGCCAGCGTGCTGCGGTTGAGCTTGCCCCTTTTTCTGAGAGCACGAATACAGAAGAGCCACGTGCTCTGGGTTCGATAAACGCATCAGCGTGAATTGATACAAATAAATCTGCTTGTACACCACGCGCTTTTTTGACGCGAGTTTGTAGCGGTACGAAATAATCGCCATCGCGCGTTAACATCACGCGCATATTGTCTTCTTGTTCTAATTGATGTTTAAGGCGTTTGGCGATTGCCAACACTACATCTTTTTCGCGACTGCCTGCTCGACCAATTGCGCCCGGATCTTCGCCACCGTGACCAGGATCAAGGGCAATGGTGATCATGCGAATTTGTTGATTCGTTACTGGTTTATCGGTTTTTTGTTCTGCTTTATTGTCGCTCTTGTTGTCGTGCTTATTGTTGTTATTTGCGGCATTTTCGTTTTTGTTATTGCCTGACATGGCAGCCGTCAAGGCATCATCTTTGTGCCACTCACCTTTTTCAATTAAGGCGGTGATAGGATCAACTGGATTGGCTGGATATAAATCAAATACCAAGCGATGTTGATAGTCACCAATTGGTTTTAGGCTAAAAACTTGTGGGTTAATTTCTTCTTTTAAATCAAACACTAGCCGCACCACATTCGGGCGATTTTGTCCTACTCTGACTTGTTTGATATAGGGATCATTAGTTTGTATTTTTGCGACCAGATCTTTTAAGGTTGCGTTCAAAGTCAAACCTTCGATATCCACCACCATGCGATTCGGATCTTTGACTAAAAAATGGCTCGCTTTGAGTTCAGCATCATTTTCTAGGGTGACGCGCGTATAGTCCGCTGCCGGCCAAACCCGCACTGCTAAAATTTGCATGGCGTTGGCAGTCATTGGTGCGATGACCGATAGCAAAAGGGTAGAACCTGCTTTGAGGAAGGTACGACGATGAGCAGGAGTGCGACTAGACATGATGAAGGTCAACTTAAAGATTTGGTGCAAAGTGCAATTGACTTAGACAGATATTACCCTTGTCTGATAAAGCGCGTAATTCTACCTCGCGTCCGATTTCTGCAATAGTAAAATGTATTGCTAAATCAGGTAAAGGCAAAATGCCATCTCCTTTTTCTGGCCATTCAATAATACAGATGGTTTTTTCATTCATCTCATCACGAAAGCCAGCTTCAATAAATTCGTCTGCGCTACGCATACGATACAAGTCGAAATGCATTAACTTGGTCACTTCGCCTTTGACGAGAATTTCATATGGTTCTGCTAAGGTATAAGTCGGGCTTTTGACGGTGCCTTGATGACCCGCTGCGTGCAAAATGGCTCTGGTGAGCGCAGTTTTACCTGCACCAAGATCACCGTGTAAATGAATCACGATGCCAGCCAGCAAGCATTGTGCCAAACTTTTGCCCAGTGCTTGGGTCGCTGCTTCATCTGCCAAGCTTGTTTTATAATGTTGCATTCTGAATTCTTTTGCTGCCTTAGAAGGCTCAAAACATACCATAACATGACTGATTACGTCCAACTTGCGCAAGAAATCAAAGAACTTGGCAAGCAAGCGGGCTTTGCCGATATACGTATTAGTGATGTGGATTTGTCGCATGTAGTTGAACGGTACCAAGCTTGGATTGCCGCTGGGTTTCATGGTGATATGACGTATATGGAAAGCCATGGCAGCAAGCGTTATCGGCCCGATGAATTGGTACCCGGAACAGTGCGGGTAATTACCGCGAGAATGGATTATCTCCCGAGCGATACAACTAAGGATTGGCGCGATGTTGAGAAAACGCGGGCGGCCGATCAAGCGGTGATTTCGATTTATGCGCGTGGACGCGACTACCACAAAGTCTTGCGGCAACGCTTACAGCAATTGGCTGATGCGATTGCCTTAAAGCTTGGAGATTTTGGTTATCGGGTATTTACCGATTCTGCACCCGTGATGGAGGTGGCCTTAGCGGAGCAGGCTGGCCTCGGTTGGCGCGGTAAGCACACTTTGTTATTGACGCGTGAAGCCGGATCTTTGTTTTTCTTGGGCGAGATTCTTGTTGATATTCCTTTGCCAGTGGATCCGCCCACTAGTAATCATTGTGGTCAATGTCAGTCTTGTATTACCGTTTGCCCGACGCAAGCGATTGTCGCTCCTTATCAATTAGATGCGCGACGTTGTATTTCTTATTTAACGATAGAGCTGCACGGCGCGATACCGCTTGAATTCCGTTCTTTGATTGGTAATCGTGTCTATGGTTGTGATGATTGTCAGCTTTACTGTCCTTGGAACAAATTTGCACAGCCTGCGACCTTGAATGACTTTGATGTCCGACACGGCTTGGATCAGCGTACGATGTTGGAATTGTTCGCGTGGAGTGAAGCCGATTTTTTACGCAGAATGGAAGGAAGTCCGATTCGTCGTATCGGTTACGAACGATGGTTGCGTAATCTGGCGGTCGGTTTGGGAAATGCGGCTAGTGAGTTCAAAGGACGTGCCGATATCGTCAAGGCTTTACAAGCGCGGCTTGATGATAGTTCTGAGATGGTGCGTGAGCATATTACATGGGCATTAGCACAACATCTGGACTGAAATTATTTCAACAAACCAGCTAACTCAACTGCGGACTTGATCTGCATTTTGTCAAAAATATGCGCGCGATGGACTTCAACAGTACGCATGCTGATACCAAGTTCGTCGGCAATATTCTTATTCATTTTGCCTTGTAAGATCAATTCTAAAACTTCGTGTTCGCGTTGCGATAAGCTTTGTAAGCGCAGTTGAACTTGGTGCGCTTCGCCCGCTTTCAGCGATTGCTGCAATGCCTGTTCTACTCTATCCATTAAGGCATTGTCATTAAATGGTTTTTCAAAAAAATCAAAGGCGCCGCGTTTGAGACTATCGACTGCCATTGGTACATCACCATGACCAGTTAAAAAGATGACGGGCAATCGTTGGGTTAATTGACGCGCGCTGAGAATGTCGAATAAGGCAGTGCCGCTGAGTTCTGCCATCCGCACATCGAGCAATAGGCAATCACCGTGTTTTGATGCACAAAACCCTGCATCGGATACCGCTGCCGCATCGATGGCAGCCAGAAATGTCTCGCCATTGACATAGGTTTTTGCCTCGATCTGGCGTGAGCTAGCCAACCATAATAAGGCATCGCGCACAACTTCTTCATCGTCAACAATATGTAACATGCTTAGCCTTACTCCTTATGCAGATCATCTTTATGAGCGTCGCAGGGAAGCGTAAATTCAAATACCGTACCACCTGCGGGATTGGCGCGATACTTTAAGCTGCCACCATGAAACTCTATCGCAGTTCTACAGATATTCAAACCCATGCCCATACCAGCCGCTTTGGTGGAAAAGAATGGCGAGAATAATTGTTCGGCGACTTCTGGCGCAATCCCGTGTCCTTGATCGATGACTTGCACCAGCAGCGAGCGACTGTGCGGTAAATGTGGGTCAGCAATCAGGTGTGCATGTATTTGCATTTGTCTTTTTGCATAGGCGACATCGTGCATGGCTTCGATGGCATTTCGGGTCAGATTTAATATCACTTGCTCAATCAGAACTTGATCGCCAAAGACTTCTGGCAAATCAGGATCGATTTGATATTGCACGTGGATATGCGCACTTTGCGCTTGTAGTGCGATCAAGGGCATCACACTTTGTAGTAAGGTTTGGATATGAAACAAAGCACGACTAGCTTCGCGCTTTTTGACGAATTGATGGACACTGCGTATGACTTGCGCTGCACGTTGGGCTTGTTGCGTCGTTTTCTCTAGGGCATCGGTCAGAGATAGTGTGTTGACCTGATCGCTTTGTTTCAAAATATTTAGCGCACCGGTTGCATAACTAGAGATCGCTGCGAGTGGTTGATTGAGCTCGTGCGCCAGCATTGATGCCATTTCTCCCATCGTCGCTAAACGTGCGTTTTGATGTAATTTTTCTTCTTGTTGGCGACTTAGTTCTTGCGCGCGTTTGAGTTCGGATACGTCCAAAATCGAACTCATCCAACCAGTTTGCTTGCCATTTTCATCCACCAACGGCGACTCATAAATTAACACTGGAAATCGTTCGCCATTGGCACGTTGGTAGATGGTTTCAAAACCTTCAGGTTGTACCGTGCCAGTTAGTATTTGTGCGAAGCGATTTTCGTATTCGGTAATTTCTTCCGGCGCCCAATAAGGCATAGGAGGCAGTTTTCCTATTAATTCCTCTGCTGGGAAGCCAAGCATTTTGCAGAAGGATGGATTGACATAAGTGAGTCGACCTTCCATGTCACGGGCTCGCAAGCCGGTAATTAAAGAGTTCTCCATTGCCGCCCGAAACATCGCTTCTTTGCGCAGCGCTCCTTCTGCCTGCAAGCGTCGATTGATATCTCGCCACAGCGCGATCAGGCTCCAAACTAATCCTAGGGAGAGTAGTACTACTGAGACCACCAATAAGTTAGACAGTAATTTTGGTTCAGCCTTGGTGCTATTGGTATGTAGACTCAAACTTAATTGCGGAAAATCAAGCGCTCGATTGTGGGTATAGACATTTTTTCCAGCCCCAGCAGCAGCGCGTTTTGCTAGTATTTTTTCGTCTTGATCCAACAGCGAAATTTCGTTTTCTTGTGCAAACCACCATGGTACGGTTTCATCCAATAAGGTTTGCAAGCGATAACTAACCGTCACGCTGGTGAGATACGTGGTATCGCGGAATAAAGGAAAGCGGCAGTACAGGGTAGCGACTTGTTGTTGGCTTTTAACGCACGAGGCTTTGTGTAATTTCTGAGTGAAATTGGCGTTCGACTGGAGAGCTTCGATCAAGGAGTTAGGTGGAGATTTTGTACCCGATTCAATATTGCTGGCAACTAGCTTGTCACGCACATCCCACAATGCGAGCTCGCCAATTTCATGATTATTCGTTGCGTATAAATTTAAGCGTGCTTTGAGTACTTCGACGCTGACTTTGCCGCTAGCGAAATCTTCTGCGATATTCGACAAACTTTCTTGATGTCGATTGAGTTGAAATTGCAATGCTTGTTCTACCCACAGCGTATCAGCGATGAGTTGCTCTTGGCGCTCATTGGTTTCCATCCTTTGCGCTTGCCACGGTAGCCAGATTAAAACCGCAACAAACAATAAAACCAGCACGATAGGTAACATCCACGGTAGCGTGGTTGGGAATCGTTGGCTGGATAAGGTCTTGATTTTCATATTAAAAGTGTAGCTGAACTACTGTTGAATGCACACTTTGACAGGCTTTTGTCACCATCTGGCGACATTGTGGTTAACCACAGTTGTAAATTGGCGCCGGAACGGCTAATAATGACTCCATAAAAAATAGACTCGGGGATACTCATGCTTCAGCAAGAATTTCGCTCGTGTAAGCGACAGACTCTACAGCGCTTACTTGTGACGACTAGTACATGCTTGTTAAGTGCTATTGGCTTAGGCGCGAGTTCAATTGCATTCGCGCAAACTCCGATTGTGATCAAATTTAGTCATGTTGTTGCCAGTGATACACCGAAAGGTAAAGCCGCACAACGATTTAAAGAGATAGCAGAGAAAGCAACTAAGGGACGAGTTAAGGTTGAACTTTATCCCAATAGTACGCTGTATAGAGACAAAGAAGAATTAGAGGCATTGCAACTCGGTGCGGTGCAAATGTTAGCGCCATCTTTGGCAAAGTTTGGTCCACTTGGCATTAAGGAGTTTGAAGTATTTGATTTGCCTTATATTTTTCAAAATCGCGAGGTTTTACATCGAGTTACACAAGGTTCAGTGGGTGCAAGCTTATTGGCTAAGTTGGAACAAAAAGGTATTACTGGATTAGGCTTTTGGGATAATGGTTTCAAAGTTATGTCGTCGAATGTACCGATGCGTGGGCCTAGTGATTTGAAAGGCAAAAGACTACGCATACAGTCTTCCAAAGTGCTCGATGCTCAGATGCGTTCTCTCGGCGCTATTCCTCATGCGATGGCTTTTTCAGAAGTTTATCAAGCATTGCAGGCAGGCGTGGTCGATGGTACGGAAAATCCCCCATCTAATTTGTACACGCAAAAGATGCACGAAGTTCAGAAGCACGTCACGATCACTAATCACGGTTATCTTGGTTACGCGGTGATTGTGAACAAAAAGTTTTGGTATGGATTGCCGTCCGATATCCGTGCCGAATTAAATAAGGCCATGCAATCTGCAACACAATATGCAAATACGATTGCTCAGATTGAAAACGATAATGCCTTAGACGCCGTGAAAAAATCTGGTAAGACAATGATCTATGTTCCAACCGAAAAAGAACGTGCAGAATGGGTACGCGTCTTACTGCCGGTGCAGCAGTCCATGGAGGCGCGAATCGGAAAAGAACTGATTCAAAGTGTGCACAAAGAGGCGCAAGCGCTAGGTTTGAAATAAGGTTTCTTCTTTGTATCTTAGTAAAAATTGGTTGCTCTCGCTTGTTCTAGTCAATGTGAATCAGCAAAAGATTTTATCCAATTACCAGATTACATGTTGTGGTCTTTGTCGGTGAGCCAGTGAGCTTATTTCCTTCTAATTTCGGACGCATATGTATCCTGGCGTGTCGAATTTGCTTGCTTGCTTCGTTTTAATACATATGTGACACAAAATTCTTGACTCATATTGAGGCTCGAATATCGCGTTTTACATTGGCAAGCATATTTTAAGCATATCGTTCACATCCAAAAATTTCTCTACGGAATTACCAATATTTCCCTATGGTAAATTAAATAAATCATTTTTGATTTAGCACATTTTTTTTGTAATTTGCGATCTTTCTCTGCTGCAGAAGCACAAATGCAACAAAGCTTTTTTTAATCAAAAGCCTTGTCTATTTTTTTGATTTGCCATGCTATATTTCGCAAACTTTAATAATTCGCTGGATCAAGTGATCGCGAATTCTTTTAAGGCAGGAGAAAAAACAAAGCCATATTCGCTCCTGATACAGGTTATGGAAGTGCAATAATAGTGCCCAATAGGGCGCAGTCAAAAGGGGGGGAGATTCGCGTTTCAAGATAAGCTGAGTCCTTGTTCGAAGAGACTAAACAGCACAAACGTGAAAAATTTTAGAAGGCGCATCCAGTGGATGCGCCTTTTTTCTTGCGCATTTCTGTAGGACAATCACGTTATTCTTAAGAATGGAAATGTGATGGCAACTCCCGAATCAATCATTGAAGCGGCTATTTTTTCGGCAATCGTTCCCGCACCGTTTGGTTACATCGGTGTGCGCACTGAAAACGCAGAATTAAGTGAGCTAGTCTATTTACCTCAGCGCTTCCAAGAGAAAGCGCCGAGCGACGCTATCGCGCAAAGCGCTGCTGAACAAATTACACGCTATTTCGCTGATCCTGATTTCCAATTTGATTTGCCGTTAAAGTCTGTAGGAACGGCGTTTCAGCACAAAGTATGGCAGGCTATTTCTAGTGTTCCGCGTGGCCAAGTGCGCACCTATGGTCAAATCGCACATCTGATCGGATCGGCACCGCGCGCAGTAGGACAGGCGTGTGGTGCGAATTGGTTTCCATTGATCATTCCTTGTCACCGCGTGACGGCATCAGGTGGACTCGGAGGCTTCGCACATCATGATGATGTGACGGGATTTCATTTAGGCGTTAAACGTTACCTACTGCGCTTGGAAGGCGTGCCAGAGTATAGTCAGCCAGAATCAACGCAACATCAGGAGTCGATGTGGTAAAACCCGCTGAAAAGCCTGTATCGGTAGAGTTGCCAGCTATAGTACAAGCGCAAATTGATCAGTTTTGCGATAGCTTATGGTTGGAAGATGGTTTGGCAAAAAACTCTTTGGATGCCTATCGTCGTGATTTGCGTTTGTTTGCCGAATGGTTACATCAAACCCATCAAAAGCATTTATTACAAGTAAGCGAAGTCGATATTTTTTCTTATGTTGCTGCCAAACATCAGAGTTCTAAAGCGACCTCGGTGAATCGCCGTATGTCGGTGTTAAAGCGTTACTACCAGCAAGCATTTCGCCAACATCAAATTGCAGTTAATCCTTGTACCAAACTTAAATCAGCCAAGCAGCCAGATCGTTTGCCTAAGACCTTAAGTGAAGCGCAAGTTGAATCGCTATTACAAGCGCCAGATGACCAGACCCCGCTGGGATTGCGCGACCGCACCATGCTTGAACTGCTCTATGCCTGTGGTCTGCGGGTGACAGAATTGGTATCGTTGAAGGCCTTTGAAGTTAGTTTAAATGATGGTGTTTTGCGTGTGACGGGGAAAGGTAGTAAGACGCGTTTGGTACCTTTTGGTGAAGTAGCGCGGATGTGGCTGCAACGCTATTTGAGTGAAGGCAGGCCAGCAATCTTAAACGGACAGATTGATGATGCCTTATTTGTTACTGCACGCGGTGGTGCGATGACACGGCAAATGTTTTGGGTGGTGATTAAGAAATGCGCGGCGCTAGCCGGAATTACCGCGCCTCTGTCGCCTCACACATTGCGTCATGCGTTTGCGACACATTTACTCAATCATGGTGCCGATTTACGCGTGGTGCAATTATTACTGGGGCATGCAGATATCTCCACAACGCAGATTTACACGCATGTCGCACGTGAACGTTTAAAACAACTGCATGCACAGCACCACCCACGCGGTTAAAATAATGCAATTTTGTAGAGCTTGAGAGAACTATCTTGGCAAAAAAAGAACACGTATCAGAAACACCGGCAACCCAATTATTGCGAAAACGTGGCGCCGTTTTTACGGAACATCCGTATGCGTATGAAGACCATGGCGGCACTGCAGTTTCTTCACGCGAGCTAGGGGTAGAAGAGCATGTCGTAGTAAAAACTTTGGTGATGCAAGATGAACAGGCTAAACCCCTGATCGTTTTAATGCATGGCGATAAAACCGTTTCTACCAAAAATTTGGCACGTCAGATTGCCTGTAAGTCAGTAGAACCCTGCAAACCAGAAGTGGCACAGCGTCATTCGGGTTACATGATTGGCGGCACTTCTCCTTTCGGCACCAAAAAGACAATGCCGGTTTATGTGGAAGCATCTATCTTGGACCTAGAAAAAATCTATTTGAATGGGGGGCGTCGAGGGTATTTGATCGGCATTGCGCCACAATTATTGGTCGACTTATTATCTGCCAAGCCAGTCAACTGTGCTTTGTAGCATTGTTGCGCTTGGTTAAACACTAGAGTTTCATATCTCGATGTGTAAGAATGTCGCGCTCGTCTGGATATTCGCTTATGAGTAAATCCGGCCGAAAAATAGTTGAATGAAATCTAAAATAATAGGATGGAGAAGTAGATGAACGCAGCGATTGCCATAGTGGTGGCATATTTAATCGGATCGATTTCCTTTGCGGTGGTAGTCAGTCGTTTGTTTGGATTGTCCGATCCGCGCACTTATGGCTCTAAAAACCCAGGCGCTACCAATGTTTTGCGTTCTGGGAATAAAGCTGCTGCGGCATTGACGCTGGTCGGTGATGGCTTTAAAGGTTGGCTTGCGGTTTGGTTAGCGATGGTTTATCAAGATCAATTTAATTTGTCGGATACCACGGTTGCGCTCGTAGGATTGGCGGTCTTCGTTGGTCATTTATGGCCCGTCTTCTTTAAATTTGTTGGCGGTAAGGGTGTTGCGACTGCTTTGGGTGTTTTGTTAGCGATTAATGTTTGGTTAGGATTAGCCACTTTCGCGACATGGCTAATCGTTGCGTATGCATTTCGCTATTCATCGTTGGCGGCGCTCATCGCTTCTTTGTTTGCTCCGTTCTATTACGGTTTGCTATTCGGCGCAAACTTCACTTTGCTAGCTGTCGCCGTGATGAGCGCTTTACTGATTTACCGTCATGCACAAAACATTGCGAATTTAATGAGCGGTAAAGAGAGTCGTATTGGTAGTAAGAAAAAATAAGATCTTTGACTTTACTGAACTAGAAGCGTTCTTTATCGCAGGCTCTGCAATTCACATTGAATAGAAAAAATCCCTCGACCTACTGGGCTTCAGTTCATCGGGTACGAGGGATTTTTTATGCAGAAACCAATTCGTGTAATGGCCAACGCGGGCGCACGTTGAAGCTATAATTTTTTGTTGCTAGTTCGGGGTAGGCTTGCAAGCGCATAGCTCCCGCAAAAGCAATCATGGCGCCATTGTCGGTGCAAAACTCTAGTTCTGGATAATAGACTTGAAATCGTTTTTTCGGATTCGATGCATTGGCTGCTGCATTGAGTGCCGCACGCAATTGTTGGTTGGCACCTACGCCACCTGCGATAACTAAGCGTTTTAATCCAGTTTGTTTCATCGCAGTTTGGCACTTAGCTACTAGAACATCAATAATCGCATCGACAAAACCGCGTGCGACATTGGCTTTGTCATTGTCAGTCAATGCCTCTGGATATTTTTTTACTGCGGTAAGAACAGCAGTTTTGAGTCCAGAAAAACTGAAATTCAAGTCTTTCGAATGTAGCATCGGCCGTGGAAATTGATGTACCAATGGATCGCCGCTCTGTGCTAATTTAGAAATGGCGGGGCCACCCGGATAATCGAGTCCGAGCAATTTGGCTGATTTATCAAATGCTTCACCTGCAGCATCGTCCAGCGTCTCACCTAATAAGCTGTATTGCCCGACGCCATCGACGCGCATCAATTGTGTGTGCCCACCAGAAACGAGTAAAGCAATAAAAGGAAATTCAGGCGGCTGGCTGGCGAGTAGTGGCGATAGTAAGTGGCCTTCTAAATGATGGATGCCAATTAGTGGTTTGTCTAATGCTAAACCTAATCCACAGGCCACGGACGCCCCTACTAAAAGCGCGCCTGCTAAACCCGGACCTTGGGTGTAGGCGATGGCATCGATGTTTGCCGCTTGTACTTGGGCTTTCGTTAAAGTTTCACGAAGCAAAGGAAGTGCACGTTTGACATGATCGCGTGATGCGAGTTCTGGCACCACGCCGCCGTATTCTTGATGCATGGCGATTTGAGAGTGCAAGGCATGCGCCAACAATCCGCGATGGGTATCGTATAAAGCGATGCCAGTCTCGTCACAAGAAGATTCGATACCAAGAACGATCATGATGAAATTTTAAGAAAATGCGATGATGTGGAAAATTATCCCGCATTATAAAGCATAGCTATTGATCGCTTTTTGCAATCCGAGGCCGATTCGATGTCTATGAGTAAGATATTAACTAAGGAGAGCCTTGCTGCTTTGATCGTGTGATTCAGGTATTTCAATTAATCCGATCATATTTGATCATCTATCCGAAGCAATACGCACCTGATTCGAGCCAATCATGCAATTGTTGTTTGAATCGTTGTATGGCTACGGTGATTATCAAGTCTATGCGATCAAATTCACGCACAAATTGTGCCGATTGGTGAGGGGATGGGCTAGAATGAAGTTCTTCATATTCTAAGGATGTTAGGAGAAGTCTATGTTTCTAGATCACGCAAAAATCTCAGCCACGCATAGTGAAACCGAACCAGATCGGATAGAACGTTTGAATCGTGTGTATGGATATGCGATCGCTTTAGCCGATGCAGATGGCAATCATGAATGCATTATCAAACTCGCTAAGCTGCATGATCACAAAGGAACCTTGATGGTATTGTGGCATCAAGCACCGACTGAACTTGAGCGAATTTATTTTTTGAAAGCTTGGAAAAGCCGTGTTGGTGACGAATCAACGCAAGTTGAGCATGCTTTGATGTTGCAAGATGCAAGCACGAATGATGTGGAAAACGCTTAGGTGACTTAAGCAATGCATGTATGAATTTGGCTCGGAAGAACAAACCAGAATTATGTGGCAAGCTAAATAAGAAAATGGCTTGTTGATTGGTGTGATAAATCACATTCATCAACAAGCCATTTTTTTATTTCAAAATACGCTAGAGCAGTTCTAACTCACAAGAGAATTGCTAACTTATATTTCATTAACGGCGCATTTTCAGATCTTCTAATAATTCAGAGAAGCCAGACCAGCCAATTTCAATACCGATACACAGCAAGATAAATGCGGACAAACGCATCAATACAGTTGCGCCAACATCACCCAAGAAACTTTCTAAATTGCGCGCAAAGCGATATGACAAGAAAATCGCAATCGTGGTCAGAAACACGCCTATCGTCGCAGCCAAACCTGTGATCAGCCAATCGACCGGTTTGTTTGGTAATTGCGCACCTAAAGTAATTGATGCAGCAATCGCACCAGGCCCAACTGTCAGAGGGAAACTAAACGGGTAAAAACTATGGCGACGTAATTCTTCTTTGGTCCAATTGCCAGCAGATGCCGCGACTGAGTTGCGCAATTTATCTTGACCTTGATCGTTCAGTAATTTCCAACCTGCCATGCCGACTACGATACCACCGGCGACGCGCACAATCGGTAATGAGATACCAAAGAAGTCGAGCACATAAGATCCAATAAAAACGGCTCCCATCAATAGAAAGAAGCAATTAATCGCGATTCGCTTGGCAAGCCGATTTGCCATCACTTGATCCATAGGACCAGTCATTGATAAAAAAATTGGCGCAACGGCGATAGGGTTGAGAATCGGTAGCAGGGTGACTGGTACCACAATGAGCGCTTTTACAAAAACGGTTAGTGCGATGCTCATTTTGCCTCCTTGATTTTAGAATAATTGTGATTATGCAATATTTCTTTTACTTGTTGGGGGTTTTCATGGAATGTCACTAAGATGTCTATCGCTACGACGCCACACTCATTATTTGTTGTAGTTTTACATTGTCATAAAACGGACATGCAACTGTCACAGTCTTGAAGTATTCGCTCTTTATTCTGCAGCCTAAATGCTGATTTGAATAAAGGAGACCAGCGCATGCGAGTGTTGACGATACCCGGGGATGCTAATCCTAGTTTTTCCAAATTAAGTCTCAGTCTTGCGAGTACAAAAAAAGAAGTGAAAGAAGTGCAGCGCCTGCGCTACAAAGTCTTTATCGAAGCAATGGGGCTGACTGCTTTGGCAAATGATGATTGTCTAGATAAAGATGAATTTGACGAATACTGCGATCACTTAATTGTACGTGATACCAAATCCTTGAAAGTTGTCGGTACCTATCGGATTTTGAGCCCAAATGCGGCACGTCAGATTGGACGTTACTATTCCGAAGGTGAGTTCGACTTATCTCGCTTGCAAAACATACGTGGCAGTATCGCCGAAGCTGGTCGAGCATGCATACATCCGGATTATCGTAGCGGTGCCGTGATTATGTTGTTGTGGGCCGGTTTGGCTGCATATATGCGTCGTGAGCGTTGTGAATTCCTGATTGGTTGCGCCAGCATTAGCTTGGCCGACGGCGGACACAATGCTGCAGCGATCTACCGCAATTTCAAAGATCAAGAATTTGCTCCCCTTGAATATCGTGTTACACCACATTTGCCATTTCCTCTTGAAAATATGGATGAGGGCTATGAGGCGCGTATTCCTCCACTTTTAAAAGGCTATTTGCGCGCTGGTGCATGGATAGGTGGCGAGCCTGCTTGGGACCCGGATTTTCATAGTGCGGATTTATTTGTGATGTTGCCGATCGCGAATTTAGATACTCGTTACGCTAAACACTACGGGACCGAGGATATTGCAAAATGATGCCAGCAGATCAGTTTCTCGATAAGAAAATGCAAAAGCTTTTAAAGCCATCTAAAACGCCGAAGAAAGACATCAAACATTTTCGAACTATCTGGATATCTGATCTGCATCTTGGCACGCCCGGCTGCCAAGCTAAACGCTTGCTAGAATTTTTAAAATCGACCGAATCAGAAACTTTGTATTTGGTCGGCGACATCATCGATGGTTGGCAATTGAAACGGCGTTGGTATTGGGATCAAACTCATAACAACATCGTGCAAACCGTGCTGAAGAAAGCAAAAAAGGGAACCAATGTGATTTTCGTTCCGGGAAATCACGATGAAGCTGCTCGTCAATTTATTGAACTGGATTTCGGTGGCATTCAAGTGCGCGATGAATTAATTCATACCACCGCAAATGGTAAGCGCATGTTGGTCTTGCATGGAGATCGATTTGATGGCGTCATTGCTTGTGCAAAGTGGTTGGCTTATCTAGGCGATAGTATGTACACGGTGATTCTGAAAATTAATCAAGTCTTTAATCAATGGCGCGCGCGTGCCGGACTACCTTATTGGTCTTTATCGCAGTACCTCAAGCTGAAGGTCAAGAACGCGGTGAGTTATATTACCAAGTTTGAAGATGCCTTAGCCGACGAAGCTCGCAAACGTGGTTTAGACGGCGTGATCTGTGGGCACATTCACAAACCAGAAATCCGGGATATTGACGGTATTATTTACTGCAACGATGGTGATTGGGTAGAAAGTTTGTCGGCCTTAATTGAGGAAGCGGATGGCGAATTACGGCTGATTACTTGGCACGATGTAGTGCCATATGCGCAGGCAGTTGAGCCACAGCATATTGCCGTGCCGGTATAAGTTATTGCTGCTTCGATAGAATTGGCTGAATTGGGTAGCTTCAAGTCAGCTAAGTTGAATCGGTTAATATGACTGTTAGTGATAAAATTTTGATATCAATCGCCGCTATCGATAAATAAGTGATCAAGTAGAGCAAGGGCGGTTTTGATCTTATTTGATGACCAAATCAGGCGACATAATTGCTTTTAAATAGGTACGCAAGCCTTCACCATCGCGTTCCTTTTGTGTAATCCACCAGACGTTTGCTTTGCGCACAGCACACTCATTTTGTTTGGGTGTAATTAAGCGTGCTGCCACATCACCTAGACTGGGTTGGTGCCCAACTAGCATCACAGTTTCTCTTGAGTCTGGCCAATTGGCCGCTTTGAGTAAATCGTCGGCACTCGCTTCAGGATTAATCTCTGCGGCAATCTTGAATTTTCGATTCAACTTGGCAAGTGGCATCATGGTTTCGCGGGCGCGAATTGCTGGGCTGACCAGAATCCGGCAATTGTCCGGCAACACGCTGTCTAACCAATACGCCATTTTTTGCGCTTGTTTGTGACCTTTAGGCGTCAGGCGGCGTAGCGCATCGGCGAGTTCTTCATTTCCGGGTTCGGCTTCCGCATGGCGCCAGAGAATCAGATCCATCGACATTTCCTCAATATGATTAGTTATCTTCTGATTCAGGCGAACCTAAAGTCTGCATCAAATATTGTTGTGCGCTAAATGGCTTCTGTTTGCCACGAACTTTTTTGCGTTCATAACTACCGTCAGAGTCAAGCACCCAAGCATTTTGGTTATCTTTTAAGTAGGGGTCTAAACCTTCGGAGATAATGCGTTTTTTCAGGCTCTTTTCTAAGACTGGAAAGGCAACTTCAATACGACGGAATAAATTTCGGCTCATCCAATCTGCACTCGCCAGATAAACATCGTGCTGCAAATCATTGCGGAAATAATAGATACGTGAATGTTCTAAGAAGCGTCCAATGATAGAGCGCACCGTAATGTTTTCAGACAAACCAGGAACACCAGGTCGTAAAGTACAGGCACCACGAACGATCAGGTCGATTTTGACGCCATCTGCTGAGGCAGCATAT
This sequence comes from Affinundibacterium baiyunense, assembly GCF_018139645.1. GTDB lineage: Bacteria > Pseudomonadota > Gammaproteobacteria > Burkholderiales > Burkholderiaceae_D > Undibacterium > Undibacterium baiyunense. The sequence goes on along the minus strand of NZ_JAGSPM010000003.1, from coordinate 147,908 downwards.
AAAGCACGGATCACCGATTCATCGACCAATGCATTCATTTTTGCGATGATGCGGCCGGGACGACCTTCACGTGCGATACGTGCTTCATTCCGAATTGCCTTGATGATTTTGGGTTGTAAGAAGAAAGGTGCGAGCCACAGGTGTTCTAATTTTTTCGGCTTGGTTAAACCTGTTAAGTGAATAAACACTTCGTTGACTTCAGCTGCTTTTTTGGGGTGAGCCGTGAGTAAACCAAAATCTGTGTAAAAACGGGTGGTGGAAGGGTGGTAATTGCCAGTCCCTAAATGCGCATAATGACGCAAGCCCCCGCCTTCTTCACGGCGAATCACTAAGGCTAGTTTTGCATGCGTCTTTAAACCGACCACGCCATACACAACTTGAGCGCCAGCTCTTTGTAAGCGATCTGCCCAATTGATATTCGCCTCTTCATCAAAGCGCGCCATTAATTCGACTACCACCGTGACTTCCTTGCCCATGCGTGCAGCGGTGATCAGCGATTCCATTAAATCGGAATTCATGCCGGTACGATAAATAGTTTGCTTGATTGCCAAGACGTTGGGATCAAGCGATGCCGTTCGGATGAAATCAATTACCGTTTGGAACGGCTGAAATGGGTGATGCAATAAAATATCTTGTTTGTTTAAAACATCAAAAATATTTTTTTGTGCAAGCTTGGAGTCCGATTTGGCTGAAAAGGCTGGGAAGCGCAGGTTTGCTTGATTCACATGGTCGATTAACTCAGATAATCGCACCATATTGACTGGGCCATCGACCGCATAGAGACGGTCTTTGCTCAGAGAAAATTGTTCCAGCAAAAATTGTGACAAAGATTCAGGGCAATTTTTGGCAACTTCTAGGCGAACCGCCATACCAAATTGACGACCTTGCAATTCTCCTTGCAAAGCTTGACGTAGATTTTTTACTTCATCTTCATCCACCCATAAATCACTGTCACGAGTCACGCGAAATTGCGAGTAAGCGAGAACTTCTCGATCATTAAATAAATCACCAATATGCGCATGTATGACCGAAGACAACAGACAGAAAGCTTGTCCTTTTTCTGTTAACTCGTCGGGAATTTTGATGACACGCGGTAAAACGCGCGGTGCTTTGACAATGGCGATTGCGGTGCCTCGTCCAAACGCATCTTTACCCGCCAGCGAGACAATAAAGTTGAGACTTTTGTTAACAACTTGGGGGAAGGGGTGCGCTGGGTCTAAACCTATCGGTGTTAATAAGGGACGGACCTCACGATCGAAGTAGGATTTCACCCAAGCGCGCTGGGCTTCGGTTCTTTCGGTATGACGTAATAAATGGATGCCTTTGCGCGATAAGGCTGGCAAGATATCTTGGTTTAATACTTCGTATTGACGTGTCTCTAACGCGTGACACTCTTTATCGATACGTTCCATCATGCTAGTGAAGGCGGCGTGTTGGGCCAGTTGCCCATCGATGGTATTTTGCGCCAATAAACTAGCTACGCGTACTTCAAAGAACTCGTCTAGATTACTGCCAACGATACATAAATATTTCAAGCGCTCTAATAAAGGAATGCTTTTGTCTTCCGCCTGTGCCAACACGCGCCAGTTAAATGCGATTTGTGATCGTTCTCTATCTAAATAGATTGCTGATCGCGGCAAGCCTAGGCTTGTCATTAATGCCGATTCGCTATCGTTTGTCGCTTTGTGGCTCATGCTAGCGCCTGTTGAAGAAGAGGAATTTGCATTAACCTCTATTGCTTCTGTCGTGTCAATGACATTGTTTATGACATCCGGATTGATCATTGCAATTTTTCGTTTTAAACGATTTTGAACTAAATAAACACGCTGCTTGGCAAGCAAAGTAGCCAAGTCCTGCAAAGATTGTAATTATTAATTATGACAAGTTTGTGACAGAAATATTTCCGCAGTTCAAATATTTCATAGATCATTAAAGTCTGTCATATTCTTGTCATATTGGGCTAGTACAGTTCGATCCATGTTATTTCAGTGCACAAGCAAATTGCTTAATTCATGAAGTCACATACAGGTTTTATAAAGATTTTTATTAAGCTTGAAGAATCGTTTTCCCAATTACACGAGGTCAATATGCAATTTAATCGTATTGTTAAGTCTTTAGTCATGGCAGCTGGTGCTGCGTTGGCTTTTTCGTCTGTGCATGCTGCTGAAGTCACTGGTGCAGGCGCGACTTTCCCCTATCCAATCTACGCAAAATGGGCTGATGCTTACAAAAAAGCAACGGGAAATACTATCAATTACCAATCCATCGGTTCTGGTGGTGGTATTAAACAAATTAAAGCAAAAACAGTTGATTTTGGTGCAACTGATATGCCATTGAAAATCGAAGATTTGAACTCTGATGGAATGATGCAATTCCCAGCAGTGATCGGTGGTGTTGTACCTGTCGTGAACTTGGAAGGGATTGCACCAGGCCAATTGAAAATGACTGGTGAAGTATTGGCAAAGATTTACATGGGTACAGTTACTAAGTGGAATGCGGCTGAAATCGCTGCAATCAATCCAGGTGTGAAATTGCCAGCGGAAGATATCACTGTAGTACATCGTTCTGACGGTTCTGGTACAACATTTATCTGGACAGATTATTTGTCTAAGGTAAGCCCAGAATTCAAATCTACTGTGAGCTCTGGTACTGCAGTGAAATGGCCAGTTGGCTTGGGTGGTAAAGGTAACGAAGGTGTTGCTGCAAACGTGCAACGTATCAAAGGTTCTATCGGTTACGTTGAATATGCTTACGTGAAACGCAACAAAATGACACACACACAAGTGAAAAACTTGGATGGTCAATTTGTACAACCAGATGACGCTAACTTTAAAGCAGCTGCTTCTGGTGCAGATTGGGCAAAAACACCAGGTATGGGCGTGATTTTGACGAACCAACCAGGCAAAGCAACATGGCCTATCAGTGGTGCAACTTTCATCTTGTTACATAAAGTACCTGCGAATGCAGCGAATACACAAGAAGTTGTGAAATTCTTCGACTGGGCTTTTGCAAACGGCTCCGCCATGGCGACTGAATTGGAATACGTTCCATTGCCAGCAGATGTCGTGAAATTGATCCAAGCTAGCTGGAAAGCGAACTTGAAAGATGCATCTGGTAAAGCATTATATTAACTTCTAAATCTTTTAAATCGTTAGATTGATTTGATTATTGTGAAGTAAGTAAGACACAAACATCCCGACCACACGTTGGGATGTTTGCACATAAAAAGTAAAAATATCTACTCCAGCTTTGAACTCTTCATCTGCATCGATTCGGGATGAAATACAGGAAGATAGTCAAGTGATGACAAGTACTCAAACCACACAAACCATGATACATAGCTCAACTATGCGGAAACAGAAATTGCAGGATTTTCTGTTTCATAAATTGACTTTTAGCTTTGCGCTAATAGTCTTACTCGTTTTAGTCGGTATCGTCGTGTCGCTATTTTATGGCGCTTTACCGGCAATGAAAGAATTTGGATTTGCCTTTATCACCACCGTTGAGTGGGATCCAATCAATGATCAATACGGCGGCATGATTGCGATCGTTGGTACCTTAGTGACTTCAGGTATCGCCTTGCTGATCGCGTTTCCAATTAGTTTTGGTATCGCTTTATTTTTAACAGAGATCTGCCCAGTTTGGCTAAAACGTCCACTCGGTACCGCGGTTGAATTGTTGGCAGGTGTGCCTAGTATTATTTACGGCATGTGGGGTTTATTCGTATTCGCCCCATTTTTCAGCACTTATGGACAGCCATTTTTGGCAAGCACTTTAGGTAAGTTGCCTGTCGTTGGCGTTTTATTCTCAGGTTCGATGATTGGGATTGGCGTACTAACAGCTGGCATCATTCTGGGCATCATGATTATCCCGTTTATTGCATCCGTAATGCGCGACGTGTTTGAAATTGTGCCGCCAGTATTGAAAGAATCTGCCTACGGCTTAGGTTGTACACGTTGGGAAGTGGTGCGTAAAGTTGTGTTGCCATACACTAAAGCCGGTGTGATTGGTGGTGTGATGTTGGGGTTAGGGCGCGCACTCGGTGAGACTATGGCAATTACCTTTGTGATCGGTAACGCGCATAAATTACATTGGTCTTTATTTGCAGGTGGAAATAGTATCGCTTCTAGTCTCGCGAACGAATTTGCCGAAGCAGAATCTGAATTGCATGTCGCTTCCTTATTCTTACTTGGTTTAATCTTGTTTGTAATTACGTTCGTGGTCTTGGCTTCGGCAAAATTGCTGCTGTTAGGTATGAAAAGAAAAGAAGGTGTGAAATGACCCAAGCTGCTGTGAATTCTGTATATAAGTCGCGTTTGCGCAAGCATAAGATTGGTATTTTCTTTTCTACCGCGGCGATGGCTTTAGGCGTGTTTTTCTTAATGTGGATTTTGTTGACTTTGGTCAGCAAAGGTTTGGGCTCATTAAGCTGGGAAGTCATTACCACTGCGACGCCAGCTCCAGGTGAAGAAGGCGGTGGTTTAGCCAATGCATTATTAGGTAGCTTGATGATGGTTGGTTTTGCGACTTTGATCAGTACACCAATCGGCATATTGGCAGGGATCTACTTGGCAGAGTATGGCGAGAAAAATTGGTTTAGCGATTTGACGCGCTTTGTGACAGACATTATGTTGTCTGCACCATCAGTGGTGATTGGCCTATTTGTGTACGCGATTTACGTGGCACACATTAAACACTTCTCTGGTTGGGCGGGTACTTTAGCAATTTCTCTGATCGCGATTCCTGTTGTTGTGCGCACTACCGATAATATGTTGGCGTTGGTTCCAACAAGCTTGCGAGAAGCTGCATTTGCGTTAGGTGCTCCGCGTTGGAAAGTAGCATTATTTATTCGTGTGAAAGCGGTTAAGGCAGGTATTTTGACCGGTGTCTTGTTGGCGGTTGCACGCATCTCCGGTGAGACGGCGCCTTTGCTTTTCACCGCATTGAACAACCAATTTATTAATACCGACATGAATAAACCGATGGCGAATTTGCCAGTCGTTATTTATCAATTCGCGATGAGTCCTTATGACAATTGGCGTGGTCTGGCTTGGACCGGTGCATTGTTAGTGACCTTTAGCGTATTGGCATTGAATATTCTGTCACGTACTGTATTCGCACAAAAAGTGCATAAATAATTTAGAGCTGAACATCATGATTCCAAATACAAAACCAGTTGTAGAGCAAAAAGCTTGCATCGAAACGAAGAATTTGAATTTCTATTATGGGAATAACCGCAGTTTGCATGACGTGAATTTGAAGGTCTATGACAAGAAAGTGACTGCTTTCATCGGTCCTTCTGGTTGCGGTAAATCGACTTTGTTGCGCACTTTTAACCGCATGTATGACTTGTATCCAGGTCAAAAAGCTGTTGGTGAAATTATTTACAATGGCCAAAATATTTTGTTGCCTGGCCAAGATATCAATATGTTGCGTGCAAAAGTGGGTATGGTATTTCAAAAGCCAACTCCGTTCCCGATGTCGGTGTATGACAATATTGCCTTTGGTGTTCGCTTATACGAAAACCTCTCTAAAGGTGAGATGGATGAACGTGTTGAATGGTCATTGAAGAAAGCGGCCTTGTGGAACGAGGTTAAGGATAAATTGAGCAGTAGTGGATTAAGCTTGTCTGGTGGTCAACAGCAGCGTTTGTGTATTGCGCGCGGCGTTGCGGTGAAGCCAGAGGTCTTGCTGTTAGATGAACCGACTTCGGCGCTAGACCCAATTTCTACAGTAAAAATTGAAGAGTTGATTAACGAGTTGAAAGAAGATTATACGATCGCGATCGTGACGCACAATATGCAACAAGCTGCGCGTTGTTCCGATTACACCGCCTATATGTATTTGGGCGAATTAGTCGAGTTTGGTGAGACCGATAATATCTTTATGAATCCCGTACGCAAAGAGACCCAAGATTATATTACTGGCCGTTTTGGCTAGTTTTGGCGAGTACATTGCAAACACCGTAGACGATCAATCAGAATTCAGGAGCTAACATGACAGGCGAACATTCATCGAGTCAGTACAATCACGATTTAGAAGCAATCCGTTCCCAAGTGTTGTTAATGGGCGGTTTAGTAGAAAACCATTTTCAGGATGCGATGTCTTGCTATCGCACCGGTAACAGTGAACATGCAGCAGCGGTGGTGAAGTCAGACGAAGAAGTGAATCGCCTAGAAGTCATGCTTGATGATATGTGTAGTCACTTGATCGTTAAACGTCAACCAGCTGCGAATGATTTACGTACCGTGATGGCGACTGGTAAAGTAATTACCGACTTAGAGCGTATCGGTGATGAATCAACCAAGATCGCGCGTATCGCACAAGAAATGATGCATAAAAATCGTAGCAACGCGATGTTTAGCGGATATGAAACGGTACGTGTTTTGGCCAATAGCGTTGGTCAGATGTTGCATCAATCGTTGGACGCATTTGCACGCCATGATGATGCAAAAGCAGTGCAGTTAATCGCATTTGATGAAATTATCGACAGTGACTTTCGTTCGATCATGCGTAATTTGATTACGTTTATGATGGAAGACCCGAGCACGATTTCTTTCGCTCTCGACGCTTTGTGGGTAGCCAAAGCGATAGAACGAATTGGCGATCATGCGAAGAATATTGCTGAGCATACGATTTATATCGTTGAAGGTCGCGATATTCGCCATTCCGATTACGTCGCTAGCAAACAAGATAAAGCGACACCACAAGTATAAGTTGGGAAGTAGCGGTGTGAATGAAATCGATCGCACCGCTATTACTTATTCTGTGTAAACAATTAAAAATATAATCCTAAAAAATATAATCCTATGTCAGTTGATAAAACCACGATTTTGATCGTAGAAGATGAACCTGCGATTAGTGAGTTGATTAGTTTTACTTTACGTGCGGCAGGTTGGAACACAGTTGCCGTTGGCAATACTGCAGAGGCTTGGGAATTCTTGCAACATCGCACGCCACAATTAATTTTGTTAGATTGGATGCTGCCAGACCAAAGCGGATTGCGATTGTTATCCAGAATCCGTTCCGATCGCAACTTCAATGAAATGCCGGTCATTATGTTGACTGCAAAAAGCATGGAAGAGGACAAGATTTCTGGACTCGATCATGGCGCAGATGATTACATCACCAAACCATTTTCTCCGCGTGAATTAACTGCACGCATCAAGGCCATGTTGCGTCGTAAGAGTCCAGAGCATGCGCAAACGAGTTTAGTGATTGCCAATGTGCATTTAGATCCTGTTAGTTGCACAGTCAAGATAGACGACAAGAAAATCGAGATTGGTCACGCAGAATATAAATTATTAAAGTTCTTCATGGCTCACCCAGAACGTGTGTTTTCTCGCAGCCAGCTATTAGACAAAGTATGGGGCGATCATGTTGTGATCGAAGAACGTACCGTTGACGTGCATGTGCTACGTTTGCGCAAAGTTTTAAAGAATGCGGAAGGATTGATTAAAACAATTCGAAGCGTTGGTTATATGCTGTCGGAAAAGTAAAAAATTTTAATCGATAGTTTTGTCTTATCATGACGGAGATATTCTTTCTCAGTCTTTAATTTGAATCACTCAATAATGCGCCCACATCTCGTTTTTTGGATTTCAGCGGCCGTCCGTATGACGATCATTCTGGCAATGTCGGCGGTAGCTGCGTACTTTTTTGGTGTGGTGACAGGTTTAGCACTTGCACTGATTAGCATGATCGTGTTGATTGTGGTGCAATTGCAATATTTATTGAACTTGTCTGATTGGTTGGATAATCCCAATAGCGCGCGACTTCCTGATGGTTGGGGTGCATGGACTGAAATTTTTTCGCGGCTCTACAAATTGCGTCGTGGCGACGAAAAAAATCAATCTGAATTGGCAGAATGGTTAGCTCGCTTTCGACAAGCGATGACCTTATTGCCGGATGGTTTGGTGATCATGGACGACGTGATGTTTCTGGAGTGGTGTAATCCAATTGCAGAACATCATTTGGGTTTGGATTTGTCGCGTGACAAGGGTATGCGCGTCACCAACCTCGTACGCGCACCGGAGTTTATTGATTACATTATTCTTGGTCGTTACGATACGCCATTGACCTTATCTTTACGTGATCGCAAATTAATCGTGCACGTGATTCCGTTTGAAAATCGACGTCAAATTCTGGTTACCCATGATATTACCGAATCAGAACGTATCGATATGATGCGCCGTGATTTCATCGCCAATGCATCACATGAGTTACGTACTCCATTAACCGTAATCAATGGCTTTTTAGAGATCGCTGCGATGCAGCCGGATATGGAAGTATCGATTCGTTCTTCGCACGTGAAGTTGATGATAGAGCAGGGCGAGCGTATGCAACGATTGGTTGAGGATATGCTGACCTTGAGTCGCTTAGAATCAACTGAATTTAAAGTACGCGCAGAACACATTGATATGCATTTGATGTTGCGCCATATTTGCCAAGAGGCGCAGGCCTTATCAGCGGGTAAACATCAAATTAGTTTAGATTTTGATGGACCAGATATTCACGGTAGTAGCGACGAAATTCGTAGTGCGATCAGTAATTTGGTAACCAATGCGGTGCGCTATACGCCAGAACACGGCGAAATAAAGGTCATTTGGAAGAACACACCACAAGGTCCAAAGTGTGTGGTTCAGGACAATGGCATTGGTATCAGTCAAGAGCACATATCACGCTTAACCGAACGATTTTATCGGGTTGATAAAAGTCGCTCGCGTGAAACCCAAGGAACAGGCTTGGGCTTAGCAATCGTCAAGCATGTATTAATTCGTCATGATGCACAATTGTTGATTGAATCGACTGTCAATGTCGGCAGTAAATTCTGTGTACAATTTCCACAGCGTGCCGTTGTTTTGCCTAGTTAAAACGCTTGGTTTAATCTTTACTTAACTTATCGGTGTGGTCTGATTGTAAATCGCCTCCGGCCACAGCTAGCCGCTGATCGTATTTCATCTCCGCATTAAATATCAGTGTCTTAGCTCTTTTCTTTATGTTTGGAGGATTGCTGTTGTAATGTAGTCCTTATACAATGGAGCAAAGGAGAATGCCTATGTTTCGTGTGATGTTAGTGGAGGATGATGAGCGCCTCGCCAGTTTAATTATCGAATATCTGCAGGCCTATGAGTTTGCTGTTGACTTAGTGCCACGAGGTGATTTGGCATTGGCACACTTTCAAGCGACGTCGCCGGATATGGTGGTATTAGATTTAATGTTGCCTGGCTTGGACGGCATGGTGGTGTGCCGCCAGATTCGCGAAATTAGTCGTGCGCCGATCTTGATCTTAACCGCCCGTGAAGATTCCTACGACGAAGTCTCTGCATTAGAGCAAGGTGCCGATGATTTTGTCAGTAAACCCGTGCAGCCGCGGATATTGTTGGCGCGTTTGCGTGCTTTGGTAAGACGAATTCAGGGTGCAACCAGCTCTAGCAATGCCGTCGACAATGATGGGTTACAGTTTGGTGCCTTGAGTATTTCTCGTAGCGATCGAGTGGTGCATTGGCGTCAACAAATCGTCGATTTGTCGAATACAGAATTTAAGTTGTTGATGGTGCTAGTTGAGTCACCTGGAAAAGTCTTATCACGCGACGATATTTTGAAGAAAATGCGTGGTATTGAATTCGATGGGCTTGATCGGAGTATTGATAACTTGATTTCACGCTTGCGTCGTCGTTTCGATGATCAAAATTCAGAAAAGATCAAAACGGTGTGGGGCGAAGGTTATTTGTTCTCACCTTCTGCTTGGGAATAAATTTGAATTCTGTCCTGATCGTTTATTCGATCAGGGCGATGATTGCTACAGGGCTGGTACGTGTATGTATCTGCCCTTTTTCTATTTTGAGGTTGGCTTGCGTGTAGTTCGCAACATTTCCGGGCGCGCCAAAAATCACATTGCTTGTTTTAAATTGGGGCGGGCTGTCAGGCCACAAACCAGTATTTTCACTAAGCGCTAGCGTTGTACTTTGCGTTAAGTATTTGAATTCGACGTTCGCGCTAGTATCTTTCTTTGCAAACGCAAAGCGCACGCCAACACATCGTTTATCACGAAATTTAGATGGTTCAATATAGGATTGGTAAGCAAGTGTTTGTTCGCAAGCGGCACGGAGGTCAGCCAATTCATAAATTCCATCGGCTCTGAGATTAATACTCGTTCTAAAGCGAAATGCGGCTTGTCCTTCTTTTTGATTAAGGACTAGTTCTGCATTGTCATCGTAGGCTGCCTTTAATAAGGGCAATGAGGTACGCCCCAGTGAATCAAGAGGTAAATCCAGATGGGTGGATTTTCCTAAAATACGTAATTTCAGTTGATCAATTGGAAGTGATTTATCTGTTGGAATAATTTGTAGTTGGAGCTGAATCAGATTTTTTGCTTTTCCATATTTCTCAAACCAAAGCATTGATTTATACGCATCGCGGTAACTCATCCATTCAGCGTCTTTCGCACGTATTGGTTCGCCAGCAGACTGCGCTAATGCATGCGGTGCAATAGTCAGTGTGATTAGGGCGAATAATGCGTTACAGAGTTTCACGGTGAGCTAACTTACTTATAAGTGGTTGAGATAAAAGAGCTTTGATTCATTCAGAAACGATAAGCAAGTGCGGTTGATACATAGACATTCGTTTTGCGTTCAACTAATGGACTTTTACTGGCGTTTCCAACTAATTGGCTTAAGCTGAGTTTGGAGGTTACTAACCATGAGGCGTTTAAATTCCAATTCCAAAAAGCTTCTGCATGAATGTTTTTTATTCCTGCGCTGGACTCAAACTGTGGATTAATGCTGCGTCCCGCTTCAACTTCGGTGACCCCAAAATAGCTATTGGAATAGGCTTTGTTGACAAGGTTGACACCAACGCCGACGATTAATTGGTGGTGACGTGCAATATCTTTGAAGTGATATCGAAGGTCAGAACTTAAGCGGATTCCTTGGCGGTTGTTACCTGCGCCAAACACTAGGGTATTGGTGTTGCATAAGTTCTCGCTGACATGGAAATTGTAGAAGCCGCCTGCCAGCACGCGAGTATGAATATTATCCATGCCCACCAATCGGTTATTTTTGTTGAGGCTTTTTTCGTCCAAACCTGGACCAACTGCGCTCGAATGACCATAAGCAGGTGATTGGATTGCGTTCGATGTTCCATCGGGTGTGCGACTTGGTTCTAGCATTATGATGGGACCAAACTCATGACCATACTGATTTGACATGTGCAAGCCAGCACTCATTCCTGCTACAAATAATCCATTACTCCATTGCATTTGTAAGACAGGGACGGCAACGCGTTTTGTATTCGCAGCGCCTTCATATAAAGGGCGCGATAGAACACCTAAGCCTAAGTACATATCATGACTCCCATCGGGCATCAGGTTCTGTGCTGGGCTTTGCGCATTTGCTGCCTGGCTCAAAGCACAGGCAGCGATCAAAAAGCTGGTTATTTTCTTCATTGTAAATTCTCAAAATTGCAAAAAAAGATGGGTACCCTTCAGCATTTTACAATTGAGAAATAATTTCAGGGTTGTATTTCAATTTTGATTCATATAAATGTGGGATTGAAATGCCTTCGATCTACAGAAATAAATTGGTTTAATTCACTGGAACCTTCACAGAGTTAAATTCCACCGGCTCATTACTTTGATCAATCTCAGCGATGTAATAAGGTGTTGTAATCACCGCTGTGCATACATTATGTGGTGCAGGTTCAGTCTCGTAGTAGCTTACTGCCAATTTGCCATTGTTACGCCATATACGTAAATCGCTAATATTGTTGCAGCCTGATCCGCGAGATCCAAGAAATACGGCGATCAGCATTTTCTTTGAGAAATCAATTTGCGCTTGCGACGCATTACTTTCTTTGTTGTGCGCTTGCCAAATGCTATTCCAAGTGGCTTGATCTTTAATGACTAAGTTACGTGTATCTTGGATGCCAGAATTAAATCCACTCGTGATCGTTTTTTGCGTCACTAAGGATTTACTGACATCGGTGAACTCTACTGGTAAGCCTATCTTCGGTGTCTCGACCATGTGCATAGGTGTGCTTGCGGTCGGGCTTTCGGGATCACAGCTCGCAATCGCGATTCTTTCTTCTTGGAAGTAATGCGCGCTTAGTTTTTGACCGTCTGAATTGAGTCGTAAGAAGCGTGTAATGCTGCAGTTATTCGCTGTTTTAAAGAAATTCACTAGAACCATTTTTGAATTGAAATCCGGTATCAACAAGCCAGCGTCTTGTTTAATATTGGCGAGTGTCCAAAACGTGTTCCAACTAGCTTGGTCTTTAATGACGGTATTTTGCGGGTTGTTGCCACGGTAAAACGGTGCAGACAATCCCTTGATCGCAATCACATTGCTCGCTGGTGCAGGGATATTTAAACTTTGTACTTGATGTCCAGATCCCAAGCCGAGGTCAGCTTTGTCTAGGTTTTGAATCATCGTTTTAAATAAACTTTCTGCTGTCGTGTCGGTGCAACTTGTGCGTGGCCCAGCGATTGAATCTGCATGAGTACAAAGCAAACTTTGCACATTATTGCCATACAAATTTTGTGCATAGGACGCATCCGCGCAGTTGCCTGCTTTATCCCACAAGACATATTTTTGATCGACGATGAACAGGCGATTTCTAAAGTTCGCACAACTGGCATCTTTTACCAAGTTCAAAAATTCATTACTAGCGATCGGTGGTGCGATTTTTGCGGGGTCTTGTTGCTTAACACCGCCATCACCGCCACAGCCACTTAATGTGAGGGTTAGTGTGGTGGCCAGAGAAATTGCTTTGAGACGAAAATTAAAAGCTGACATTCGAAATTCCTTTGCACGAATTGGGGCTAGTCGATTGGCTAAATTGTCTAAATGGATTAAGTCAGTGTGTTAGTGTGAATGCGCTCTGCTATCAACAGTGTTGCATGCAGTGTTCACATCTTAAAATTGATTCAAATTCAAGTCTTCCTCGAATTAAACGGAATTTGTCGTCAATTTGTACAAAGTTTCAAAATGTGCGCAAAGCCTACGAAAACGCTTAAAAATCTCGTGTTTGGCATAGACATTCTTATAAAATAGCTGGCGAGGAGAATCTTAATGTGGTGTTTTTGCAATAATCTAGCAGTCATACATGGCGACCGAGGGTACTCGTGAATCGCCTCTTTCTACGTTTTTTAATCCCCGTATTACTGTCTATCGCGTTCGCCACGGTGCTGGTGTATGCCGTGATTACTGGGTTATTCGGTGATCCAATTGAAAAGAATGCAGAGCGTCAGGCAGCGCCGCAAATTTTTTTGATTGAGCAATATATTGATAAGGCAGCGACGGATGAGTGGCTAGCGCGCTTAAATAAGGTGCGAGAAGTTTCACAAGTTCAATTTGAATTGATCCCGCTCGCGCAAGCGCTAGAGAAAATCGATCGTGCTCAAGTAAAGAAATTGCAAAACGGTAAAATCGTCATAGATGCTGCGAATCGTGCATTGTTTCGTCGTGTTGACCTTGATGGTGAACGCTATATCGGTAGTGACGAAGATGTCTTGTATGCACAAAATTTACCGATTGATTATTGGTTTAATATCCGACTTGAGATCGTTCGTTTTGTCATTGTCGCCTTTGTCCTCTTGATTCCGATTGCCTTTTGGTCGAGAGCGCACTGGCGAGATATTCAAGCTCTGTCCCGCGTGACAACTGCGATTGGCGAGGGGGAATTATCTGCACGTGCGACAACTTCGAGCAAGGCAAGTATTTATCCCTTAGCGCAACAAATTAACTTGATGGCGGGCAGGATTGAACAGCTGATTCGTGCGCAAAAAAATCTTTTACATTCAGTCTCGCATGAAATTAGAACGCCAATCGCACGTTTAGAATTTGCGCTAGAAATTTTGCAGGATAGCGCTGACAGTGAAGTGGAGGATAAGCAGGCGAGTGCTGAGCAAGAAAAACGTAAGCAAAGAATTCAGGCGATGCAAGCAGATTTGAGCGAGTTGAATACGCTAGTATCTGAGTTACTCAATATGGCTAAGTTGGAAGCGCAAGGGCAGCTAAGTAAGGTACAACTGGATGCTAAAGTCTTGGTCGAAGAATGTTTGCAACATTTACCGCCAATGCCCGCACATTTGCAACTGCAGACAGTTTTAGCGGAGAACGATTTGTTGCTTCAAGTCGATCAACGTCTGATTGTTCGCGCAATTCAAAACTTATTGAAGAATGCATTCAAGTATGCCGAGCAGCGGATTATTTTTTCAGTGCGGCAAGACAGCGATCAATGCTTGATTACCGTAGAAGATGATGGCGCAGGTATTCCCGATAACGATATGGAAAAGATTTTTGAACCTTTTTATCGTCTAGATCGTAGTCGCGATCGTGCTACTGGCGGGTTTGGTTTGGGTTTGTCGATCGTGAAGCAGATTGTCTTGTTGCATGGCGGCAGTGTGTCGGTTCTTAAATCGGAAATTGGTGGTGCGCGCTTTGATATTCGTTTGCCGATTTAATTTTGTCTCTAACAGTGACGAATAGTCTTGCTGGGCGTGATCTACGATTTTCTACTATGGGGAGTAATTCTTGCAGTCCACACAATTTGATCGTCGTAAGCAACTGATAGGTCTTAGTTTGGCAATTGCTGGGGCAATTTTGTTTTCAGCAAAAGCGATAGTCGCTAAGCTGTTGTATCAATATCAGCTTGATGCGGTCACGGTAATCGCCTTCCGCATGCTTTTTTCTTTGCCAGTCTTTGGCGCAATCGCGTGGTGGCAAAGCCGTCAACAAGCGCCACTCGCCTCGACAGATCGTTGGCGCTTAGTAGGTTTAGGATTCGTTGGTTATTATTTGTCGAGTTTTTTAGACTTTTTAGGACTTCAATATATTTCGGCTGGCCTTGAGCGTTTGATCTTGTTTTTAACGCCTTCCTTTGTATTGCTGATCCATGTGTGGTGGTTCAAACGCTCAATTCGTCCAATTGAATACCTCTCACTTGGGATAGCCTATCTCGGGATCGTACTGGTTTTCATGCATGATCTTTCTTTTAATGGGAATCAGGTTATCCTTGGCGCGGGTTTGGTGTTGGGATCTGCGTTGGCGTATGCCGCGTATTTGATTCAGTCTGGCGAAATGGTTGCAAGAATTGGTTCATTACGTTTGGTTTCATACGCTATGTGCGTCTCGAGTGTGGCATGTATTTTGCAGTTTTTGTTATTGAAACCGATCGATCATTTGATTCAGTCTTGGCAAGTGGTTTCTTTATCTGTTGTAAATGCGATCGCCTGTACTGTGTTTCCGGTATTTCTAACGATGTTTGCCATTCAGAAGATAGGTGCTCCAAAGGCGTCTCAGGCTGGCATGATAGGTCCCGTATCAACCTTGATATTCGCTTATATTTTTTTGAATGAAGCGATTACCGTTTGGCAGTTAATTGGTTCCAGTTTAGTTATTGTCGGGATGTATTTGTTGAGTCGTAAATAATGCGCTTGGTGCTATAAAAGAATAATTAAAAGAATAATTTTTCTCGTTCAATCTTAGAGAATGCTTATTTTTCTTTTCCTCGGCTTGAGAACGACTAGTCGAATTAATGGAAAACAACTTATACTCAAGCATTCCGTTTGTCCTTAAATTTTAATTTGGGAAAGCAACAAATCTTTATGGCATCAGAGAATTCCCCAGAAACCAAAGAGCATTCTACTGAGGATGATGGCAGCCCCAAGTTCGGGCGACTTCTTCTTATTTTGTTAGCTGCAGTTGCATTGATTGTGCTAATCACATTCGCGACCGAGGCTTATCATACGCCTTAGTGCAAAATGGTTGTTGCCGATTTGAATCATTATTCTGAGTAAGCTATGGATTCCACGCCAATTTCTCCAACTGTTGCAAATGCAGCGAAAGATGCTACCAGCGTAGGCAAGCCCGCGACTGGGCACTTGCGTGAAAATAAAGTCTTGGAGTCTTCGAGTGCTTCGCGTTTATTGATTTTACAAAGTATGGTGCCGTTGGCTACGAATTTGGTCTCCTCTCAGCTAGAGGCACTGTCCAATCGTTTGGCAGAACAATTATTTAAACTTTCTGATCAAGCAGTGCGACCAGAAGAGGCGCGTATTAGTCTAGATGCCCATCAACTCATAAAGCGAAATAGTACAAACTTTTATCGTCTGGTCGCGAGCCAGATTAATGCTGCTTTAAGTCGCGAGGTAAGTGTTTTTAATACAAGAAAACGCGTCAAGAAAGATCAGCAGTATTTAGACAACACGGCGCAAACCTATGAGGAAATGGAAGGCAAGATTTTGCTACGCAATGCGAGTCATGCGCTAGAAGTGTTGAATGCGGAACCTTTAGTGATGCTTAACACTTTGATAGGACGCATATTAAACCGCATGCCAATTGATGTTTCGCAAAATCCTTTTCGGCCTGAAATCTTTGTAAAAGCGGTGCATCAGGCGTGGATGGAATTAGATCCCAATCCCGCTTCGCATTTATTAATTTTGCGATTATTGCAGCCAGCGGTGTTTTTGCAATTGCATCCTATATTAGATGAAATCAACCAAGCCTTAATGGCGCGTGGTATTCGTCCAGATGGTGACGATTTGGCGGATGCTTCAACCGGGAATTCAGTTTATTTGCCTGTGCAAAAATCGTTCAATATGGATCCGTATCTTCAAGATAAATTGAAGCGCGTATTTTCCGGACAAATTGAGTTACCGTACACCGATCCTGATCACGGCTTGAGTAGCCTAGCGATGGTTAGCGACACCTTGACCAATCAACTAGATCATGATGCGGAAGAAGATCATGCTGACAAAGCGAGTATCGACCAACAGTTTTTTGAAGATTTGCGTGAGATGCAAATCCGCTATGCAGAAACTGAGAGTAATACGACGCAGTTAAGATCGCGTTTGCACAAAGTGTTGCATTCGCCGTCAGCACAAAAACTCAGTTTGCTCGAGCGGAACACAATTGAATTACTTGCTCGAATGTTTGATTATATTTTTGCTGATCCAAGCTTGGGCAGCGATATGAAAAACATGATTGCGCAATTACAAATTCCGATTGTGCGAGTCGTTTTATTTGATCGTGATTTCTTTTTTAGAGAATCACATCCAGCGCGCACCTTACTCGATATGCTCGGTAGCTCTGGTATTTTGTTAGATCAAGAGTCTAGCAATCCAGACCCATTACTAGGCGTGATTGGCGATGTAATAGAGCGCGTGCAATCCGAGTTTGATGAGCATATCGATTTGTTTTCCGATGTCGTCTCAGATTTAGAATCGTATTTGAAGGAAGAAGAATCGAAAGCGCAGATGGCGATTAGCCAACCCGTACAAACCGCATTAAGTGCAGAAAAGATGCGAATCGCAAGGGAATTTGCCGAACATGATGTGGCAATCCGGGTCGAAACTGGCGAGGTAGCGGGTTTCTTAGAAGTGTTCTTAGAAGAGCAGTGGATACGCATTTTGACTATTGCGCATAGCGTTAAAGAAGAAAAACCGCATGCGTTGGAAAATGCCTTAAAGACGATGGATGATTTGATCTGGAGTCTTAAACCCAAGAATAGCCCAGAAGAGCGTAAAGAGTTGATTGCAAAGTTACCTGCAATGCTGACTTTACTCAATGCGTGGTTGAATGCGATTCGGTGGGATGAACCAGACCGTGTTTTATTTTTCTCCAAGCTAGCTGAACGTCATGCGGCGATGGCCCGAGCTCCGTTGGAATTGTCGCCTCGTCGTCAATTGGAAATCGCCGTCAATATCGCACAGCGTGCTAGTAACCGTCGATTAGAGCGATTTGTGCATGACAAAAATGTCCAAGAAGAAGACGAGGCAAGTAAAGAGGTCGCTGCTTTAGAGCGAGGAATGTGGCTGGCTTTTAGCGAAGATGCAGAACAAGTGACCCGCTATAAGTTAGCGTGGATTAGCCCGAAACGCGGTAGCTTTATTTTTGCAAATCGCCAAGGAGATCAGGCATTTTCTATTACAAACACGGATTTGGAAGCCAAATATCGAGCCGGAACAGTCAGCACTATTTTGGCCAATTCTTTGGTAGATCGTGCTCTCAGCCATGCCTTGCGAGATTTAGCAGTGTAAAAAATAAGCTGACTTTTTGCTTTTGTGGACCAGCAAGTTAGGCAAAAAATACCGCCTATAAAAATACCCCCAATAAAAATGCCCCGATGCTTTGTTGTATCGGGGCATTTTTTGATGGTGCTAATAGATTTTTATGAAACAAGCTTATTTTTCTAACTCGATTTCTACTTTGCTTTCACCGGTCTTGTTTGGAAATTCACGCAAAGCGCTTTCTACTAGTAAGGCGATATAAGGATCAATATTCTCATCAGCCTGAGTTGTTTTTGCGGTGACTGAATACAATAATTTTCCTGTTTTTGCATCATTAATACTGATTTCAATGCCATGATCAAAGTATTGGCGAGCCTCTAACTGAGCTCCATAAAATGGATCATTTAAACGACCAAATGCCCAAGGTGAATAAATTGGTCGGATATAACGTGGATAGAACACGGAGCGTACTCGCATAGGGTAGTAGGGGTAGCGCAAAAAGCCAGAATACATAGGGAAGGAATTAAAGCCTCCCATAGGAATCACCAGACCAGATGGGGTAACGATGTAACTGACTGGCCCGTATAGTGAAGAGACGTGAACATTGCCGGGAATCGAGATCAGTTGTAAGCCAACTTTTAGCGCTGCGTTTTCAGCTGCAGCCTCGCTAAAACCTAATTCTTGCAAACGTGCTTTAAGGTCTTCGGTCGCATGTAAATATTCTGGTTCTTTAGCTTGTTCGGCATGTTCAACAAAGGTGTAGGATTTTTGCGGTAATACCTCCGGTAGTTGATTAACCGTCTTGATATTGCTGGTGAAAGTGCTCGCGCATCCTGTAAGTAAAAAAGCACTGAATATGAGTAAGCTAGCTGTAAATTTTTTCATGATGTTTGCCTCCGGTATTGCTCGATGATACTAGAACTACATAGAACCAAGTGAATTGCATCGATTGTTGTGACTCTAACATGATCCACAAAGTCACGAAAGTCGCTGTCATAGATCAACGTCGAAATTCTCGATGTGCTTGAAACGGTTTGCATACCACTTTAAAAAATCTCACTTCGAACTCCATTAGTATCGAATAAGGAATGAGTAAGGAATGAATAAGGAATAAACGTGAACGATCCGAGTTTGGTAACAATATTTTTCTGCTTGTGGTGGATTTTTATCTAATTTCTTGATTTCCCCCCCATCTCAGCTTGCTTTGATTACCTTGTGACGATTATCTCACTGCAATTGTTGAGATTTGCAGCCTTCCAGTGTCTGTGCTTGGTAAAATATGCGCTTCCAATTTTTTCTGCCGAATAACACCACTTTCGACAGTTGTTTTTATTCATTTGGGTGAAATTTATGCGAAAACCAGAGCAGGACATGAATATTGCTACTCCCGTCACGATTTATCGTAAAGACTACGTTGCTCCCGGATTTTGGGTCGATACCGTAGAGATGGGGTTCGACTTACACCCGCAACGTACCCATGTTGCTACCCGTATCACGATGCGGCGCAATCATGATAGCGCGGAAAAAGATTTGGTCTTGTTTGGTGAAGATATCAAGCTGCTGCAATTGCGCATGAATGGTGTCAATCTGAAAAAGTCCGCTTACAGCTTGAATAAAGAACGTCTAGTGATCAGCAATGCACCTGATCAGGTGACGTTGGAAATTGAAACGGCGATTGCCGCCGACAAAAACACTACGATGTCGGGTTTATACGTTTCTAATGGTAATTTCTTTACCCAATGTGAGGCGGAAGGTTTCCGCAAGATCACGTATTTCCCTGATCGCCCTGATGTGATGGCGAGTTACACCGTTATGTTACGCGGTGATAAAAAATTGTACCCAGTGCTTCTTTCTAACGGGAATTTGATAGAGCAAGGTGATCTTGATGATGGTCGACATTATGCGAAGTGGGAAGACCCATTCAAAAAGCCGTCTTATTTATTTGCCTTAGTCGCTGGTAAGTTGGTGTGCCAAGAAGAAAAATATAAGCTCAAATCCGGCCGTCAAGTTTTGCTGCAAGTGTGGGTAGAAGAGGGCAATCTCGATAAAACCCAACACGCGATGGATTCATTGAAAAACAGCATACGCTGGGATGAAGAGCGTTTTGGTTTAGAGTTGGATCTTGATCGTTTCATGATCGTCGCCACCAGCGATTTCAATATGGGCGCGATGGAAAACAAGGGCTTGAATATTTTTAATACCAAGTACGTGCTAGCGAATTCTCGCGTGGCGACCGATACCGATTATGCAGGGATTGAATCGGTAGTTGGTCACGAATATTTTCACAACTGGACGGGAAATCGCGTCACGTGTCGCGACTGGTTTCAATTGTCTTTGAAAGAAGGATTGACCGTCTTCCGCGATCAAGAATTTTCTGGTGATCTGGTTGGCAACGAGACTGGGCGCGCGGTCAAACGCATCGAAGATGTACGCGTGCTACGCCAATTGCAATTCCCTGAAGATGCAGGTCCGATGGCGCATCCTGTGCGTCCTGACTCGTTCGTCGAGATCAATAATTTCTACACCGTGACTGTGTATGAAAAAGGTTCCGAAGTAGTGCGCATGTATTACACCTTGCTGGGCCACGAAGGCTTCCGCAAAGGGATGGATTTATACTTTCAGCGTCATGACGGACATGCGGTGACTTGCGATGATTTCCGTACGGCGATGGCGGATGCGAATGGCCGCGATCTCAAGCAGTTTGAACGTTGGTACAGCCAAGCCGGTACCCCACATGTGAAGGCGCATGCTAGCTACGACGCCAATGCAAAAACGTATACCTTGAACTTGAGTCAATCGTGTCCTAAGACTGCTGGGCAAGCAAAGAAATTACCTTTCCATATTCCTGTCGCCGTCGGTTTGATTGATGCAGAAGGAAACGATATTCCTCTGCAATTGCAAGGTGAATCTGCGATTGCTACGACCAAGATTTTGGAATTAAAAGAAGCGCAGCAAAGCTTTGTGTTCATCAATATTGATCGTGAAGTCACGCCATCAATCTTGCGTAATTTTTCTGCACCAGTGATTTTGGAATACGATTATAGCGACGAGCAATTAGCGCATTTGTTAGCACACGATAGCGATCCGTTCTGTCGTTGGGAAGCTGGACAACGATTGGCGATGCGCCGTTCGTTAAACTTGGTAAGTGCGGTACAAAAGGGTGAAGCATTGAGCTTAGATGATTTGTTCATACAAGCATTGCGTAAGACTTTAAACGATCAACATCTCGATCCTGCCTTCCGTGAATTGGTGCTGACCTTACCGTCTGAAGTGATGATTGCGGAGGAAATGGCAATCGCTGATCCGCATAGTATCCATACTGCACGTCAATTTGTGCGCACGACTCTGGCGCAGCATTTGAAGGCAGATTTGCTGCAAGCCTATCAAGACAATTTGACGCCAGGCAAATACAGCCCTGATGCACAATCTGCGGGCAAGCGTGCATTGAAAAATTGCGCTTTAGCGTATTTAGTCGAGTGGCCAGACGCAGCCACCTATGCTTTAGCGCATACCCAGTATCAAGAAGCAGAAAACATGACTGACCGTATCGCGGCTTTGAGCGCGATGTTGCATTGTTCTTCAGCTTTGGATAAAGCGCATAGCAAGACACGCAAACAAGTGTTAGCACACTTCTACAAAGAGTTTGAAAGCGAAGCTTTGGTGATCGACAAATGGTTCACACTGCAAGCGACGGCGCCGACAACGGATGTGGAGCAAGTACGCGCTTTGATGCAGCACAAGGCGTTTAGCATGAGTAATCCGAATCGTGCACGGAGTTTGATTTTCGCCTTCTGTAACGCCAATCCAGCACGCTTCCACGCGGCTGACGGTAGTGGTTATGCTTTATGGTCTGAGTGCGTGATTGCCTTGAATAAACTCAATCCGCAAGTCGCAGCGCGCTTGTCTCGTAGCATGGATAGATGGACCAAGTATCCCAAAGCTAATCAAGCATTAATGAAAGCGGCTTTGCAAAAAGTAGCAGCGACGAAGAAACTATCTAAGGATGTATTAGAAGTGGTAACGAAGGCTTTGGCGGCGTAAGGATCGCCAACAGAACAATCACCAGATTTATTTTAAAGAAGGAACAATATGAAACGCATTAGTCTGACCCGTTTTTTGGTCGAAGAGCAAAGGCTCAATAATAATATCCCCGCAGAATTGCGCCTGTTAATCGAGGTTGTTGCACGTGCTTGCAAAACTATTAGTCATGCGGTTGGTAAAGGTGCATTGGGCGAAGTCTTGGGTACAGCGCATTCAGAGAATGTACAAGGCGAAGTGCAAAAGAAACTCGATATTTTATCCAATGAAATTTTGTTAGAAGCGAACGAGTGGGGCGGTCATTTGGCGGCGATGGCGTCGGAAGAAATGGAAACCATCCACCCAATTCCGAACCGCTATCCACAAGGCGAATACATGCTCTTGTTCGATCCACTTGATGGTTCTAGCAATATCGATGTGAATGTGTCGATTGGTACTATCTTCTCGGTTTTAAAAGCGCCAGAGGGTATGGGCGCGCCAACAGAACAAGATTTCTTGCAAAAAGGGTCTCAACAAGTTGCCGCAGGTTACGCAATTTATGGCCCACAAACGATGTTGATTTTCACGACTGGTAATGGCGTCAATTGCTTTACCTTAGATCGTGAAATGGGTGCTTGGGTACTGACTGAACGTAATATTCAAATTCCGGTGGATACGCAAGAATTTGCAATCAATATGTCCAACGTGCGTCACTGGTATCCGCCAGTCACACGTTATGTGGACGAAATGCTGGCAGGTAAAACTGGCCCACTGAATAAAAATTACAATATGCGCTGGATCGCTTCGATGGTGGCAGACGTGCATCGTATCTTGCATCGCGGTGGCATTTTTATGTATCCAGCTGATAAGCGTGAACCGGATAAGGCTGGTAAACTGCGTTTGATGTATGAAGCCAATCCAATGTCGATGATCGTCGAACAAGCAGGCGGCGCATCAACCGATGGTAAGCAACGTATGTTAGATATTCAACCAAGCGCATTGCATCAACGTGTGCCAGTGTTCTTAGGCTCAAAAAATGAAGTGGATTTGATTACACGTTATCATTTAGAAGGATGAGTTAGCCGTAGTCATAAGGTCTTCAAGTAGGGACTTTAACTAAACTCGGGTGTTCAGGTTTAAAGGCACAGACAGAGGAAACTCTGTCTGTGCCTTTTTATTTTAGCCTGTATCGGTATGCATTAGCGTGTAAGCGAATCATTAACACGTCAAATTGATGAGCCTTTATTCATTGGCAACACGCTGAATAGTTGGAATAGCTGATCGAGAATCACTTGCCGCGTAATTCGTATTCTCCTATAGATCAATGCTACGTTCCGCTATTTAAATTTGATATTTTCAAAGTTAATTTATTAACTGGCATGTAATTTGCTGTTATCGGACTTGCGATTGTCAACATGTTTGTGCTGATCGTTATTGATCACAATTTGTGAGGTTGAGGTCGCCCGGTTAATTAATGACAAGGAAGATATCTCATGCGTTCCCAACCATTTACCGTAGCGGATTATCTGCTAACTCGCTTATTGCAGCTGAATGTCACCGATGTGTTTCAAATTCCTGGTGATTACGTTAAACATTTCACCCAAGCTTTAGAAAATTTTGATGGCATTAACACGATAGGTGCGATCAATGAATTAGACGCGACTTATGCAGCTGATGCCTATGCGCGTACGCGCGGTCTTGCTGCGGTTTCCCTGCAATATGGTGTCAGTACCTTTAGTGCCTTAAATGCGGTTGCTGGTGCCTATGTTGAACGCAGTCCTATTGTCGTGATCAGTGCTTGTCCGGGCGCAGATATGCGCAATCAGACTAATATGTACGGCATGATTTTTCACCATTCCACTGGTAATTTAGATGCTGATCAGAATGTGTTCAAGAATGTCACCGTTGCAGCAGAAACTTTGAGCACCTCTGTGGGGGCTGCCGAGAAAATTGATGCCTTATTAATCGCCGCATTGACGCATCGTCGCCCTGTGTATATCGCTTGTTATAAAGAAGTTTGGGGCGAGGCTTGTCCTCGACCATCGCCAACACCGTTGAAAGCCGCGCGACTAACAAGTGAAAAACTCGCTTTAGAAAACGCCGTGGAATTGGCATGGTCGCAAATCACTGCGGCGAAAAAGCCATTGATCTTTGCTGGCGTGGAAGTGCTGCGTTTTGGTCTCAGCAAGTTACTACAAAAGATCATCGACGCCAGTGGCATGCTCTATACAACGAGCACTTTGGGAAAAACCGTGGTCGATGAAGTGGGCGAGCAATTTATTGGAACGTATGCTGATCAAGCTTCTATTTCCAGTGTGATCACAACGGTTGAACAAGCCGACTGCATCATTTCACTGGGCACGATTTTGACTGATGACTATTTGTGGCTGATGGAAAATAAATACCCTCAAATGATACAAAGTTCCATCGGACAAATGCGGGTTGGTTACTTCCAATACGAAAATGTGTTCATGCAAGATTTTATGGAAGCCCTCTTGAAGCGTTTTCAGAAATCAAAGTCATACCCGCTAAAAGTACACGCTTCAGCCAAACCAGTTTATCCCGAGCCGTGGATATCAAACTCGGATGTGCGTTGGAAAGATAAGCCAGAAGTCATCACTTACAACCGCTTCTTCCAACACACCATGAAATTCTTGCAGGATCAGAAAATGCTAGACGACATCGTCATGGTGTATGGCGTGAGTAGTGCGATGTATGTCGCCAGCAATGCAATCGGTATGAAACAAGGCAGCTATATCAGCTCCGCAGCTTGGCAATGCATAGGATTCGAAACTGGAGCCGCCTCTGGCGCGCAACTAGGTAGCGGTAAACGCGCGTTAACGATAGCAGGTGATGGTGGTTTTATGATGGTCTGCCAATCTTTATCTACCTTGGCTCGCAATAATTTGAACTCAGTGATCTTTGTTATGAGTAATGGTGTGTATGCGATTGAACAAGTGTACGTTGATATCACCGCCTTTCAGGCAGGTCCTCAGCACAAATTTGATCGCTTCGACATCTTGCCCAAATGGGATTACATGGCGCTGGCGCAAGCCTTTGGCGCTAAGGGATTTAAAGTCGAGACAGTAGAGGAGTTGAAGCGTGTTTTACCACTGATTAAAAGAATCAAATCACAGCCAGTCTTGGTGGAAGTTTGTATTCCAGAAAAAGATTTACCACAACAGATGGCACGTCTGGGAAACGAAACTTTACCTGTGTAAGCACGTATTTAGTCATCAACAAGTAATCAATTATTTTAATTGTTCCAATCATTCTAATTATTTAGTAGGAGACTTTCATGGCAAAAGCAAATTCAAATGCGAAGACATATTCTATCTTTGGTGCTGGTGCTGCCGGTTTATACACCGCATGGCGCTTACTCAATGGTGAGGTCAAAAACAGTAAAGATAAAAGTAAAAAGCTCTCAAAAGGCGACACCCTAGAGCTCTACGATTGGGGACGTTACGACTTTTCTAAAGCCTTTCCCGGTACTCGCGCTGCGGGTGCGCGTATCTGCACTTGGCACTACAAAAATGATCAATCACAGTCCTACCTAGAACTCGGCGGTATGCGTTATTCCGATTGGGATATGAATGCAAAAGATGCGAACAACGGCACTGCACCCGGCCATCGAGTCGTCACGACGGTCATCAAGCAATTAGGGCTCGACAAATATTCTGTGCCATTTAATGAATCGACGAACCCTCTTTACTATTTGCGCAGTAAGAACTTTTTTTTAAACCAAATTACTTCGCAAAATCCTGCGCCTTATCACGTTGATCATTATGGCGCAGATGGCGCGCCAGATAATGGATTCTCGACCTTAGAAAAATTATCAGTGAACAAAAATCTGACCCGTCGTCAATGGGATACTTTTTATCGTGACGGCGTGATTAAGGTGGAAACGGGCGATGCCTCTGTTTATCAAAAAGGCGATAAATTAAAAGATATCGGTTACTGGAATTTGATGTACGACCAATTAGGCAGTGAAGGCTATAACTATGCAGCGGATGGCAATGGCTATAGCTCCAATGTGATCAATTGGAACTCTGCTTACGCGTTTCAAGCGAATAATGAATTCACCCCGGGCAATCAATATAAGACGATTAATATCGGCTACTCAGGCATGTTTAACGCCTTGTTCGAGCAAATCGTCAAGCTCGCTAAAGCGCAGGGCGTGATCTTCAACTATCAACCGAATACGCGCCTGCAATCTATCGTTGCCAAAGATAAAGTCATTCACTACAGCTATGCAACACGTGAAAATCCATGGAAAAAAGCTGGCACCAAAACGACCGATGCTGCGTGGTTAGCGATGCCGCGCCATGCGATTGAGCAGGTGGCACAAGGTTCTCGCTTTGATGCTGATGCGGGCGTGACTGATGTTCTCAATCACCGTAAAGTGCAATTGTATTTAGAGGCCGCCATCATGCAACCATCTTACAAAGTTGGAATGTTCTTTGATACGCCATGGTGGACTGCGGACGCAGAAAATCCACCGACTTATATGCCGCAATTAACAGGCTACGAAGTGACCCAACGCGCAGTAGTGCAATTAAAGGCTATGGGTTTATCGAAGACAACTTTAAAAGCATTAAGTAGTTTAGTTGGCATTCCTTATGCGAGTTCTGCAGATTTGATCGGTGCAGTGGAAGCGATCACGGAAGAGCGTTTAAGTCTTAAACACGAAAACGCTTTACTACAAGTGACTTTGAATAACACGATAGGCCCTAGCGTGACTGACACGCCAATTCGTCAAGTCGTGTATTTTGGTAATAACGCCAGTGATACCAAAGCCAAACCTATCTATGGCTTGCTAGCCAGCTATGACGATGAAGTCTATACGACGTTTTGGAAAGAGATGGAACTAGAACCAAATCAAGAGCAACACATTCCTACGAATGAAAATGTACAGACCTTGCAAGGCCCGAAAAAGGTTCCAACACGCATGGTCAAAATGCTGCGTAAACAATTAGCTGAAATTCATTTTGGTCCTAATTCAGATTACAGCATGGTGCCAGCACCTGTTGAAGCTGCTTATATGGATTGGTCATTGCCACCTTTTAATGCTGGCTACCACGCATGGGCGTCGCATTTTAATATCGGTGACGTACAGCAGAAGATTCGTAAGCCTTCGCAATTGATGGAAAAAACCGATGTGAATATTTTTATTGTTGGTGAAGCGTATTCAAATGATCAAGCATGGGTGGAGGGCGCTTACTGCACGGCAGAGTCAGTGCTGAATGATTTCTTCGGTATCGAGCCAATTATCGATAATCGTGAGTACCCGTTTATTTGTTCAGCGAAGTAAAACTTAATTGTGGAGTTGATTTGGTTACATAGAATCGCATTGAAATTTTATGTAGCCAGTTTTGTTTATTTGAGGTCTGCTAGCGATGCCTTCGTACGAAAGTTGATGCGTACTTTTTGACTAAAGGTACTGTATTTCAATACTACTTAGTTTATATAAGACGACTTAGTAAAACAAATTTCGATTTCTTTGACCCCAACATTAGACTCGCTTCCATGTTGTGCACAGCGATCAAAAGCAGTGCATACATTGAAGCAGCTGGTTTTGATTACTTTTAATAGAGGTTCATATGTTGAAGAAAAATTTGTTTGTGTCCCTGTTGTTGGTCGCTGGTTTGGGTATCGGCGCTTCCGCTTCTGCACAAGTGTATGTTGGCGGTACAGTTGGACAATCTAAATGGAATGTCGATTGCAATCAATCAGGTGTGAGCTGCGATAAGACAACGAATTCATACAAAGTGATCGGTGGTTATAACATCGATAAAAACTTTGCGGTAGAAGCAAGTTACTTCTCCTTAGGTAAAGTAAAAGCAAATGCCGCGATTGGTGCAGTTAATGCATCAGCAGAAGCGAAGGGTACAGGCTTTGAATTGGCAGGTGTGCTCAAGCATGACTTTACTGAGCAATTTGGTGGCTTCGCGAAATTGGGCGTTGCGCGTGTTTCCGTTGATACGAAAGCGAACGTTCCATCGGCGTTTTCATTCTCTGAAGATACGAAATCAACACAGCCTGTCGCTGGTTTAGGTTTGACTTATAAAGTCAGCAAAGAAATCGCATTGCGTGGTGAGTTCGAATCACGCCGTGTAAAAATCGGTGACGAGAAAAATACAGTTAATAATTTCTCAGTTGGTGTGCAATACACGTTTTAATTTGGCGTAGTTGTTAGCTGTTTTTGAAATAGATCTTACCGGAAATTACGTATTTAATCGCAACATCATAGTAGTACGAACGCGCAATCAATTGACCTTGATTGCGCGTTTTTTTTGAGCTATTGAGCTGCCTAGTCGAGGCGTTGAAAACCTTGCTCTAACCACTTGGCTGCGGAAGATGGATTCAATTTGAAATCGGGGCGGACTTTAATTTTCGCAATCTGTTCGCCATTGTTATTGAATGCACTTAGATAAGCGTGTGGGTCATCTTCATCCGGAATGATTTGCAAACAAATTTTGTAATCAGTGTCATCCGCATTGAGCATTAAACTTTTGTTCAGACTCGCATGCAGTTGCTGTTCATGACGACGTACAAACTCACTTGCGGTTTTGACTAAAGTATTGAATGCGTTGTGATCTAATGGCTTAGGATTTTTCTTGTCGCGTCCCATTGTCCATGGGCCAATTAGCGCTGCTTCCGCTTCACCATCTTTGTACATCGCAACTGCCCAGCCATCATCCTCTTCATTTTTTATCACGCGCGCGGTCCAGCCTTTCGCTTGCCAAACGCGTGATTCTTGAATCAAAGTGCCTTCATCGGATGTTATTGTTTCAGACATGTGATCTCTTATTTGCTTATTTATTTGTTGGATGTTTTGCTAAACACTTTAACGATACTCAGACCTTCACTGCCTGTCTTGCAAGTATAAATACCATGTTTTAATTGTATAAATTGTTCTGCATCCAGATCGACAGTTTGGCTATTCACCATCAAAGAACAACTGCCTTTGAGTACATACAAATGAAAGCTATGTGAAGCCTTGATGGTGATACTTTGATTGGCTTCATAGGTATTGCTATAGAACTTGAAATTTTCGCTTGGGCGATGTTGCTGACGTACGTTGATTTCTGAAATAGCACTATCGTTGATAGCAGACCAGGATTGAACTTGTGACATGAAATTCCTTAAAAATGAGATAAATCTCGATGCAGTAGAAGACTGTATCGAGTTGGCATTTAATTGCGATGATTCTGAGAGCTTGGAGGTGATAAGAACAGGACGTGCTTAGTAGTCTGCGCGACAGAAGAAAATGTAGTATACGTGAAATTGGTGATTTCTTGATTTCTCAAGACGTTTGCTAAATGAATCTGTTTGATTCACTGATCGCTTACCCGTTGGTGGTTTAGTGATTTAGTGATTTGGGTAAGCGATACTGCATCATTGACGAATTAAACTGCGAACCAGTTAGCCACCATAGTTGCTTCGACTGGTTTTGCTTCTTTGTGTAGGAACTCGTTAGTCGCACAGTCGTAACGATATGCAGTTGCCCATTCTTGATGTTGCTCTGCTAATTGTTTAATGCTGGCGCAAACATAAGCGATTTCGGCATTGGTCGTTGTCGGATGAATTGACATGCGTATCCAACCAGGTTTGCTCGTTAAATCACCAGAGCTAATTTGGTCAGTGAGTTTATGTGAAGTTTCTTGATCAACGTTGAGTAAGTAATGACCATAAGTACCTGCACAGCTACAGCCGCCGCGGGTTTGAATGCCGAAACGATCATTTAGCAGTTTAACGCCAAGATTAAAATGTAAATCTTGGATGAAGAAAGAGATCACACCAAGACGATTTTGATGTTGAGGGGCGAGTATAGCTAAGTTGGGGATTTTTCCGAGTTCAGCAAATACAAAATCGGTGATTTCTTTTTCGCGAGCCAAAATATTGGCAACGCCCATTTGCTCTTTAAGCTGTATGGCTAATGCAGTTTTGATGACCTGTAAAAAGCCGGGCGTACCGCCATCTTCACGGCTTTCAATATTATCGATGTATTGATGTTCACCCCAAGGATTAGTCCAAGTCACTGTGCCACCGCCCGGGCAATCGGGCACCATATTGCGATAGAGTTTTTTATTGAATACCAACACGCCGGAAGTGCCAGGGCCACCTAAAAATTTGTGCGGTGAAAAAAAGATCGCATCTAAATAGCATTCCGGATCAGCTGGATGCATATTGATTTCAACATAGGGGCCGGAGCAAGCAAAATCCACAAAGCACAAGCCATTGTTTTGATGCATTAACTTAGCGACTTCGTAATAGGGAGTCTTAATCCCAGTGACATTCGAGCAAGAAGTAATGGACGCGATCTTCATTGCTCTATCTTGATACTTGTGCAGTAAAGCTTTTAAGTTATCAATACAAAATAAGCCTTGTTCATCAGCTGGAATCACTTCAACATCGGCAATCGTCTCCAACCAAGAAGTTTGGTTAGAGTGGTGCTCCATGTGTGAGATAAAAACGATGGGACGTTTATCTTTAGGTAGTGAGAAATAGTCTTTTAAGGATTCTGGTACTTTGAAACCAAGAATCCGTTGAAACTTATTCACCACACCCGTCATGCCCGTACCGTCATTGATCAACACATCGTTGTCATCGGCATTCACATGCTTCTTAATAATGTGTTTGGCTTCGTGATACGCCAAGGTCATCGCAGTACCGGAGATGGTTGTCTCGGTATGGGTGTTGGCAACAAATGGACCAAATACGTTGATTAATTTTTCTTCGATCGGGCGATATAGGCGTCCGCTAGCTGTCCAATCGGTATAAACAATATTTTTTGTGCCGTAAGGTGACTCAAATTGTTGATTGATACCGATGATTTGTTCTCTAAATGGCGCGAAGTGTTGTTCAAGTGCGCTAGCGCTAATGACGGGTGCCGAAGAAGCCGAAGTTGCTACGTTATCCATTGCGATGTTTCTCTTGATGAAGAAGCGATGTCGAAAAACACGATGTTAACATAAGCTTATGCTAGTGGGGAATTTACAAATTACGAGAAAGTCTATTGATATATTCGAATAAGTTGCTTCTTTAGATATAAAAATGCCCCGTTTGGATTTTCTGCTTAGAAAATCGGACGAGGCATTTTTTATTTATACGACAGTTTGTGATGTCCTTGTTCTTACTTATTTTTACGAATATCTGAATTTTTTGAAGAAAAATTAGTCGTCGTTATAGTCATTGATTTGGCTAGGATTGCGACGCGCTGTTATTTGGTTGAAGCGATCAGCAAGCCACATTCCTAAGCACATCGTCAGTACAAATCCAGCGCCTTTAGCAATCCCTGCGCCGAGTAAAATAATGCTTGGGCCAGGACAAATTCCAGCGATTCCCCAGCCTATTCCAAACAACAAACTGCCAACAATTAAACGACCATCAATATCCGTTTTTTTAGGAAAACGCAGTGGCTGGCCGGACCACGCTAAGGTCTTCTTTTTTAGGATAGTGAACGGCAAAATAGCGATGCCGATTGCACCTGCCATGACTAATGCCAAAGATGGATCCCAAGCACCAAACAAATCTAGAAACGCCAACACTTTAGTTGGGTTTGCCATGCCAGCAATGATCAAGCCTAAGCCAAAAATAATGCCACTGATTGCAGCGATGAAAACGTTAATCAACATAAAAAATTAATCTCAATTAAAGGATGTGGCGAATTAGTGCAACTGTCGCGAAACCCGCAGCCATAAACACGATGGTGGCGATGATAGAGCGCGGTGATAAGCGTGAAATACCGCAAACGCCATGCCCACTTGTACAACCAGAACCGAGTCGGGTGCCGAAGCCAACGATGAGACCAGCAAACAAAATTGCAGACCAATCTAGTTGCATATCGATGGCAGGCAGTTCAGCAAATAGACTGTACAAAAAGGGGCTAACAGCGAGGCCGAGAATAAATGCAAGGCGCCATGACCATTCGGATTTATTGGGTTGAAATAGGCCAGTAAAAATGCCCGCAAGAATACCTGTCACACCTGCAATTCGGCCAATTCCTGCCATCAATAAAACTGATGCTAAACCGATTAATAAACCGCCACTGATTGCAGTAAACGGCGTAAATTGTTCCCATGCGATGTGCATCGTTTTTCCTCAAAAAATTGTCGACAGAATGATTTTTAAAGTGCACTAAAGTAAGCGATGTTGTATATCGACTTGTGGATAAATTGCGGATCTTCGTAAGAGAAAATCATCACAAAAAAATCGCAATATGAAGTCGCACAATTCTATTTTTTTGGAGCTAGCGATTGCATGCTCGCGAGGTCAAAAAATATCTTGTACTGCTTGCTTTAAAAAACCAAAAATAATTATAGAGGGAAAGGAAGAAACAAGTGGGCGGGCATCAGCGCCAGAAAATCGACAAAAGCGCAAAAAAGAGAAACTGTTTTCTTGAGGCATCTCATCGGTTGCTGTCTTAGTTTGCTTGATGCCAGTTTGGTAGTGAGGTAGCTGCAGCTCGTCTTATGTCTCTTTATCGTTATTCGATTCATTGCGACCTTGTTTGTAGGCAGATTCGATTTATGCAATTTATTGGTAATGCCATCTTTTTCATTTTGGTAACTCCGTAAAATTGCTCAGGTGAGCATGTTGTTAATAACCTAGCGAAATTGTGTTTCCGCATGCATGATGCATTGCTTGATTTGCTAGGTAAAAACTATTGGTCACCTCTGTAAAAAGCAGGCAAAAAAATATTTAAGCAAAGCTTTGAAAAAGCCTTAAACAAGGAATATACTGTATATCCATTCAGTATTTTTGCTTATTATGTTTTCCGCTACATCACCACGTCCTCATGTCAATTTGGAAAATCTGCACCCGTCTTTGTGGCGCGCATCGCAGTTGGGGCGTAGCTTTGGCGATTATTTGGACTGTGCATATCCCTCGTTGGCTAAGGAATTACCTGGAGCAGGTTGGCCTTTAGCGAATTTAACTGAATTATTAGTACAGCAAGCTGGCAGCGCGGAATTGCAATTACTGAGCCCGGCATTAGCGCAATTAAAAGAGGGCAGGATCATTTTTTTGAATACACCTTATCAACCGCAGATTCTGGCACTTTCTGCTTTGCGTCTAGATTTATCGCGGGTGTTATGGCTACCGTGTAGCAAACCACAAGATGCTTTGTGGGCAGCAGAGCAGATTGTAAAGAATCAAGCTTGCAGTGCCTTATTGCTGTGGCAATCGACGGGTCATCGATTTACCGCTGATGCTTTACGTCGCTTGCATTTGGCAGCCCAAGCGGGGCGGTGTTTGTTTTGCCTGATACGTCCGTGGGAAAGTCAGTTCAGCCCTTCGCCTGCACCCTTAAGACTAAAACTATCACGCCAACATACGGGTTTACAAATTGAGGTGTTTAAGCGACGAGGGGCGCAGCAGATCAAGCCCATTGTTTTACCAATCAAGGATTTTGTTCCGCAATGTTTATTACCAACGAGTCAGTCTGATAGCCAACCTGATAGTCAACTTTATAGTCAATTCCAGCGCCAGCTTCATAGTCAACATCATGCCAAGCTTGATTCCTCCATTGTGGATAGCCATTTACCTACCGCAGCTCGCGCTGGAGGTGTTTCATCCGCATTGGTGGGGTAATGGTTTTAGTGAAGCTCAAGCTGATCCGCAGCGCGATCAATCACCTTTGCAAGCCGAACATCTGCTGGTCGTTTGTGAGCAACAGCGTATTTATGCTTTGAGTGATGCGCTTCGCGTGTATGGTTTATTGCCTGGCATGCGGCAAAACAGCATAGGCTTATTGTGCGAACAAGCTGTGATCAAACAACGTGATCTTGAATTAGAAAAAGCATTGCGTCAGCAAGTGGCGATGAGTCTTTTACAGTATTCGCCACAAGTGTGTTTTTGCGAACAGCATGCCGATATTATTCAGATTGAAGTCGCTGCTAGTTTGCGTTTATTTGGTGGTGTACGACGACTGTATCGCCGTATTCAACAAGACTTGTGTGATATGGGACTTAGTGCGCAAATTGGGATCGCACGTAACGCCAGCGCTGCTAGTTTATTGGCGCAAAAGAATACACAAATACCCGCACATTCAAGCGCACAAAAAACATCGACAAAAACATCAGCAAAGTCAGCCAGCAAGCAAGTGCGATCGCGCCAGTTGCAAATTTGTTTAAGCAATCGACACTTAGCGCGACATTTGGATGTTTTACCTTGTTATTTACTTCCAAGCGCACAGACTTATCTTGATTGGTTACAAGGCATCGCGTGTACTGATTTGGGGACATTACGCCATTTGCCCCGCGCTGGTTTGCAAAGGCGTTGTGGCAAAGCCTTGTTGAATGCTTTGGATATTGCGTATGGCGAGCAAGTCGCCTTACACCAATGGATTACGGTTCCTGATCGTTTTCATGCGCGTTGTGAGTTACCTGACCGCATCGATAAAACCGACATCATTTTTCATTTCACACGCGGTTTGGTTTTGCAATTATGTGGTTGGCTGAATCAACAACAGAAAGCTATGAAGGAATTTAGTTTGATCATTGAACATGAGCGTGGTCGTCAAGCGCTCGCACCGAGCTTATTGCCGATTTCATTAGCGCAAGCTTGCTGGCAAGAAGAACACATTACACGTTTATTAAAAGAAAAACTCGCCCAGTGGCAACTTGGTAGCCCAGCGATTGCAATACGTTTAGAAGTTCATCAGATAGAAGCACGACAAGCTTTCAATACTTCTTTATTTCCTGATCAAACTAGCCAAAGCGAAAGTGAAAGTCGTTTATTAGAACTCTTGATCGCTCGTTTAGGTGCAGAGCAAGTGCTGCAAGCCGCGCCGTGTGCGGATCATCGCCCTGAAGTTGCGAATCGTTGGGTTTCGGTATTGGAAAAGTCCGCTGGTAAAGCGCAGATATCAGCATTTAATAATCCGCGTCCGAGTTGGCTGCTGAAAGTTCCTCTTGCACTCAATGTCAGGCAACACAGCCCTTACTATGGATCGCGTTTAAAACTATTGTCTGCAGCAGAACGGATAGAAGCAGGTTGGTGGAATGGGAAACTGGTGACCCGCGATTATTTCATTGCTGAATGCAGTAACTACTATCGTTATTGGATTTATCGCGAACGCATAGGGCAAGAAAAACTCATGCAAGAAGATGAAGCTTGGTTTTTACATGGCGTGTTTGGATAAACATTTTTTGTATTTGCAAATGTTGGGCACATTTAAGCCGAATGAATAAACGCAGTATGGGTATTCATAAATACCGAATCAATAAACGTAAAGCTAATAAACATAGAACCATTAAACGTAGAAGAATCAATAAAAGCAGTAGCAAGTCATTATGCTTCCTCATTACGCCGAACTTTACTGTCAAACCAATTTTAGTTTTCTACATGGTGCGTCACATGCAGAAGAACTTATCGCGCGTGCAGTCAAACTCAATTATCAAGCACTCGCCATCACTGATGAGTGTTCGCTAGCTGGCGTGGTGCGCGCGCATGAAGAAGCGCTAAAGCATAATTTTCCTTTGATTATCGGGAGCGTTTTTCAATTAGAAGCAAGCTTGCTAGAACCCCAGTTAGCGCAGATGCGGATCATCGTGTTAGTACAAAATCGGGATGGTTACGGTAACCTTTGCGAATTGATTAGCCTAGCTAGAATGCGTGCGAATGTTGTTAAAGGTAGCTATCTGCTTACTCCTGAAGACTTTAGTGATCCACCTCAAGATTTACAGCACATCGCGGGTCTACCTGATTGCTTATTAATTTTAGTGCCAGCTTATCCACTTCAACCAGAAGTAGTGCGAGCGCAGACCGCATGGATGGCTCGTCATTTCCCGCAACGTACTTGGTTAGGTTTGCATTTGTTAACGCAAGCGATGGATGACTGGCAACAGCAACAATTGCAAATCATAGGACATGAATTCGGTTTGGCCGTTGTTGCTATCGGCAATGTATGCATGCATGTACGTTCACGCAAACCACTACAAGATACCTTGACAGCGATACGCTTAGGCAAAGCAATCGCGGATTGTGGTTATGATTTAGCGC
The DNA here is from genome assembly GCF_018139645.1 of Affinundibacterium baiyunense. Classification (GTDB taxonomy): domain Bacteria; phylum Pseudomonadota; class Gammaproteobacteria; order Burkholderiales; family Burkholderiaceae_D; genus Undibacterium; species Undibacterium baiyunense. The sequence continues at coordinate 111,874 of NZ_JAGSPM010000003.1, read as the reverse complement.
CAAATGCGGAGCAGCATCTGCGCTCACGTTTACGATTGGGAAATATTTATCCTGCATCTGCAATACAAGAAACTTTACGCATCGCCGATTTATGCCAATTTTCATTGAGCGAGTTGCGCTATGAATATCCAGATGAACTGGTACCACAAGGACAAACCCCCGCTTCATTTTTACGCCAAGAGGTCTATGCCGGGGCGCAACTACGCTACCCGAATGGCATTAGTGCAGCGACGAGAAATAAAATTGAATATGAACTGCATTTAATTAATGATCTTGCCTATGAAGCTTATTTTTTAACGGTGTATGACATTGTGCGCTTTGCTCGTTCGCAAGATATTTTGTGCCAAGGGCGTGGCTCTGCTGCTAATTCAGTGGTCTGTTATTGCTTGCACATTACTGAAGTCAGCCCAGAAAATGGCATCTTATTATTTGAACGATTTTTATCGAAAGAACGTGGCGAACCACCCGATATTGATGTTGATTTTGAACATCAACGACGAGAAGAGGTTATTCAATATTTGTATAAAAAATATGGTCGACATCGTACCGCGTTAGCGGCTGCGGTACATACCTATCGGCCGCGTGGTGCTTTGCGTGAGGTTGGTAAAGCACTTGGTGTGGACGCACATTTAATCGACAAACTCGCCAAATCTCAGCATTGGTTTGATAGCAAAGAAGCTTTGTTAGAACGTTTTAGTGAAAGCGGTTTAGATCCGCAATCGATGATCGCGCAACAATGGGCTGATTTGGTGAATCAACTTTTAAAATTTCCAAGACACTTATCCCAGCACAGTGGCGGCTTCGTGATTGCGCGCGATAAATTAACGCGTTTGGTTCCTGTTGAAAAAGCGAGTATGGAAGGGCGCAGCATTATTCAATGGGATAAGGATGATTTGGAGGCATTGGGCTTACTCAAGGTCGATGTGTTGGCATTGGGCATGCTCTCTGCCTTACAACGCGCTTTTAAATTGATGCGACAAATCCCCGGTTGCCCACAACGGATGCAAGATATTCCTGCGGAAGATGCCGTTACTTACGACATGATTTGTCGAGCCGATACGATCGGTGTTTTTCAAATTGAATCACGCGCTCAAATGGGTATGTTGCCACGCTTGCGACCCCGTTGTTTTTATGATTTGGTAGTGCAGGTTGCGATTGTGCGCCCTGGGCCAATTCAAGGTGGGATGGTGCATCCTTATCTTAAACGCCGACAAGGATTGGAACCAGTCGTTTATCCCACACCAGCGATAGAAAAAGTTTTATCGCGCACTTTAGGTGTGCCGATTTTTCAAGAACAAGTGATGCAAATTGCGATGGTCGCTGCTGATTTTACGCCAGGTGAAGCCGATGAATTGCGGCGTGCGATGGCAGCATGGAAGCGTAAAGGTGGGCTCGCCCATTATCAAAGCCGTATCGTCGACACCATGGTGAAAAATGGTTATGAAAAAGAATTTGCGCAAGCGGTATTTGATCAAATGCTAGGCTTTGGTGAATATGGATTCCCCGAAAGCCATGCAGCAAGTTTTGCTTTATTAACCTATGCCAGTTGTTGGATTAAGTGTCATCAACCTGCGGTATTTTTATGTGCGTTATTGAACTCGCAACCGATGGGATTTTATTCGCCATCGCAGTTAGTGCAAGATGCTAAACGTCACCAAATTAGAATACGACCGATTGATGTGATGTATAGCGATTGGGATGCGAAGTTGGAAGACTTACCCTTACAAAGCCATAGCGAACAACAAGCTGCAGTACGCTTAGGGATGTCTTTATTGCGTGGTATGTCGCAAGCGGCGGCAGAGCGGATCAGTCAAGCGCGTCAGCAAGCGGTCTTTCACGACATTCAAGATTTAGCACGTCGTGCGCAATTAAATCGTGCTGACCTCGAAGCTTTGGCTGATGGAAATGCTTTAGCTGCATTGACTGGTAATCGTCATCAAGCACTATGGCAAGCAGTTGCGGCCGTTCCTGACAAAGATTTACTGCGCCCTACAACGCTTGCGGAATCACCAGCGCAGCTGAGTACACCTAGCGAGGCACAAGAAATTTTGCGCGACTATCACAGCACAGGGTTAACTTTACAACGACATCCAATTGCTTTACTCAGATCGCGACTTTTAAAACAGCGCTTTCTCCCATCAGATGTATTGCATAAGTTTCAAAATAAACAGTTCGCACGTGGTTGTGGCCTAGTGACAGTCAGGCAGCGACCTGGTACTGCCAAGGGCGTTTTGTTTATAACGATAGAAGATGAAACTGGTCCGGTGAATGTGATTGTCTGGCCAGCTTTGGTAGACCAATTTCGGCATGAAGTATTGAATGCCAAGTTGTTGGGTGTCTATGGCATTTGGCAAACCGATGGAAAAGTACACCATCTGGTTGCCAAACGCTTGGTCGATATGAGTCACTTACTTGGTGATTTTGTTGCAGTTAGTCGTGACTTTTGTTAGCACATTTATTTAGCTGGAATGCGCTCTAAAACCGCCAACAGCAAAGTCCAATATTGGCCCACTGTTTTGATATTCACCATTTCATCGGGGCCATGTGGAAAGCGTATGGTTGGGCCGATAGAAACCATGTCCAAATGTGGATAGGGCTTTTTGAATAAACCACACTCCAATCCCGCATGAATCACCATAATTTCTGGCTCGCGTTGATAAATGCTTTCATAGGTGTCTTTGACAATCGCCATCACAGGAGAATTATTGTCTGGCTTCCAGCCTGGGTAGCGACCTTCAAATTGCACGCTAGCACCAGCCAGATCGCATAATGATTGCAATTGGCTTTCGATATATGTACGGCCACTATCAATTAAAGAACGCACCATGCACACCACGCTAATGTGATCTGCTGCGGTACTTACTACACCGACATTGAGCGAGCTTTCTACTACGCCAGCCACTTCATCACTCATGCGCATCACGCCATTTGGACATGCATTGATCAAATGAATTAACTGTTGTTGCGAAGTGCTGCGCAATACTTTTTCTGGTGCTGTGCAGTCGTTGATAGTTAATCGTAGATTCGGTTCCGTCGCTGCCAATTCTGCTTGCAAGATTGCTTGATATTGCGCGACACGTTGTTGCAATAAATCGAGTTTTTCAACTGGCAAAGTAAAGCTAAATTGTGCCTCACGTGGAATCGCATTACGTAATGATCCACCTTGCGCTTGACTAATCGCGATACCCAATTCAACCGCATGTCTAGCAAAAAAACGCGCCAATAATTTATTTGCATTGCCGCGTCCTAGATGAATATTGACGCCAGAATGACCACCTTTTAAGCCGGCGATACTCAGGGTGTAGGCTAAGTGTGCTGGATCAGCGTCTTCCCATTGCACAGGTAATTGGATTTTTGCATCGACACCACCAGCGCAACCCATATAGATTTCGCCTTCTTGTTCAGAATCGGTATTGATTAAAATTTCGGCTTCTAAGATGCCGGCTTGCAAACCAAATGCACCAGACATACCAGCCTCTTCATCCACCGTCAGCAAGACTTCAAGTGGGCCATGTTTGATGTCGGATGCACCTAAAATGGCTAAGGCCGACGACATGCCGATTCCGTTATCTGAACCTAGCGTGGTGCCACGTGCTTTGACCCATTCACCATCAACCCAAGCTTCAATTGGGTCAGTCAAAAAGTCATGGACTTTATCGGCATTCTTTTGCGGCACCATGTCGAGATGCGCTTGGATCACGACAGTTTTTCTATCTTCCATCCCCGCTGTTGCTGGTTTGCGGATAATTAAGTTACCGACTTGATCGACAATTACAGGCAGGCCACGTTCTTTTGCCCACGCTTGGATATGTGCGCTTAATGCTGCTTCGTGCTTGGAAGGATGCGGAATGGCACAGATTTGTTCAAACCATTGCCAGAGTGGCTGAGGGAATAATTGACTGAGTTCAGATTGTGTAGTGGGCGTTGTCATCTCGGTATCTCGATATCTGGGAATTGCGGTAAGCGCCGTGCGGCGTAAAATGCAAGAGTCGAGAGTTTACCATACCGATGTGAGCGGACTGCTTGATGAAAATCTAGTAAGTTTATCGCTAGAAGCTGGTAGATCGCATAGTTCGTTACTCGATTAGTTAACTAGTCATGCCGCTTGCATGCCAAGGCAATATAACTATTCACAACGACGAATCACGCGCACCGCTGTTTCACAATAGTCACGAAAACCCATGCGCAAATACAAGGCATGTGCCGTGTCATTGCTGCGCATCACATGCAGGAAGGGGATTTCATTCGCCAATAATTGACGGCGAATAATTTTATGCATTAAGCGTTTAGCCCATCCTTGTCCTTGGTAATTCGGATGCGTGCAAACACCACTTACCTCGCGATAGGGCGGGGCAAAACTACGTTCTCCTGCCATTGCAACTAGCTTGGTGTTATCAAAATAAGCAAGATACTCACCAAGCTCAATTGTTCGTAGTCCGAATGGCCCGGGATTGGTCAATTGCGCTAACGTCATGGCTTGTTCGGCATCTTGCTGATTGAATGGATCTAAAAGACGTGCTTGAAAATCCGGCTCGTCTGGCGGTATTACACCGTCCCACACCATGCGATACATGGTGCTTTCAGCGACAAGCTGCCAGCCAGTAGGGATGGTGCCGCTCCATCCAGCGCAATAAAATTGTTCGCCAAGTTCGCAATAGGGTGTAATGGCTTGAAAATCAGGGTGCTGCGCATCTGCAAAGCCCAGGATAGGGGAGAAGCCTTTTGCATAGCGTCGCGCACTCGCTTCACCTTCAGCAAAATGCGCTTGTGCACCAGATAAACTGTGCCAAAAGATATTATCGAGTAGCTGTGTCATAGCGAATTGCGAGATTATTTTTTATCAGTCTAGCAGAGCATACTAGTTTGCTCGTTACAATAATAACGACTAATACAACTATTAACGACTATCTTTCATTTTTTAAGCTTGCGAATCGGCATGAATCCTTACCAGACCTTAAACTCCCCCATCTTGAACGATGTTGGCTTAAATTGCCATGCCGTGTTTGCCATTGCGGATTTGTCCGAGGAAGTTAAAACAATCTTGTTTGAACGATGCCCGCAAGCGAAGAATTATCAACAGTTAATTTTGATTGGTCACGCAGGTACGCAATTTTGGCAATCATTGAATCAGCATGTGACTGATGTTGCGACTCAGGCGCATCCAATCGACACCTTTACCATAGCGACCGTGCAGCAGTTTTTACAAATAGAGCATCCATCCGTATCTTGTGAAATTCTGTATCCAGGCGCTTATACCGTGAATTTGCAGGATCTCGGTAAGCTCGTTGGGTGGCATCACTCATCACCGTTCATGGTTGGTGTGAATACGCATTTTGGCTCGTGGTTTGCTTATCGTGCACTGGTGTTAGCCAATACCAATCTGCCGATCACCGCACCGATCCCGAACGCATCACCCTGCGACAGTTGTGAAGACTCGCCATGCATTCATGCTTGCCCGCCACGTGCTTTAGATGAAGGTAAATTTAATTTAAAAGCCTGCTTAGACTATCGGTTGCAGGAAGATTCAGCATGTAAAAATACTTGCTTGGCTAGACGCGCATGTCCGGTCGCGAGCGAGCATCGTTATACTGATCAACAAATGCAATTTCACTACGGACGTTCGATGAAAATGATAGAGATTTACGCAGAAAAATGATTTATATTTTCGGCCTGAACATCATACGGATTAACACTTTTCGTATTTCCAATTGCGACGTTTACCTTCCGCCATCCAGTCTATCGCTTGTTGTAATCGTTTCGCACGAGTAGCATCAGTTTTTGCCTCGGTATACCAAGCCACATACTCTTTTTTCTGCGAATAAGGGAAGGCATCGAAAGTCGCCATCGCCGCCGCATTTTTCTGTAACTCGCTTAAAAAATCCGGTGGAATTTCAAGATCTTTCTGTTCGTTTTTATCTTTATTACGCGATGGCAGCTTGGCGCCTGAGTCGTGTAACTGCATTGCCTGCTTGAGCAATTGGATAAAGGCAGCATCATCAGGTAATTCGGATAAGCTGGTAATACGCCCAAATTGGCCCATGGCTTTTTCTAGCTTGCTATCGATCTGTAATAATTCGCCATACCAAAAACCTAAGGCACAATGCTTCTTGAATGCAGCAAAGTGGCAAAAGATACTGCCCTTGTATTCAAAATGCGGCATGCTCCACTTAATCGTTTCACTGACATCCGGACAATGCTGATGCACCATAGCACGAATATGCCGCAATATCGGCTGCGCGAAATCAGCGCAATTTTCGATATAAGTATCGATGCGGGTATCTGTTTTTTTCATAGCGAAGAGAGCAGGTTTCTCAGTAATTGCGCGAATTGACTTAAGTTTAGTCGTTCTTGAATGCGTGCTAACCCATAATATATTTATGGTAAGAAGTCGAATATTGATACTTAACTGCATTTTTGAGCTTCAGGATCATCTTGCAAAACCGTAAGATGATCCTGAAGAAAAAGCGTACGTCGCGATTATTCGTCGAAGTCTGCCTCTATTGCTGCTAAGTAGGACTTTAACTCATTTGCCGCTTCGATTGGTAAGTAGACATATCCTACGAAACCATCATTATTAATGGGATCAAAGACGAACCGACCTTGTAAATAACGTTTGGTAAAAGCTTTGAGGTCATCTAAAAATTGACCGTCGGACCATGATCCAGAATTCTCATAATTGAAAACATGCTCCTTGCCGAAAGCATGGAAGCGAACGGTGATCTCGCTGAAATCATCGCTACTATCGCCCTCAGAGCGTAAGTCGGTTAATTTCAATTCGCCTAGCGTGGCGCGCGCCGCTGCACGCCATAAGTCTGGATAAAAATCTTTTACTTCATCTTCGGAAGCGCAGCCAAATGGCTCAAAATCCATTTCGCAGTAGCGACCCGGTAGCAGCTTTCCAAAGGCCTCAGAAGGGCTGAAATAATAGTCTGGGTCAGCAATTTCGCTTTGGTCGTCATCGCTCAGATTGGCTACTTTAACGCCATTCGATTCCAACATTTTTCGTAAAATTGCAAATTTCTCTTCGTTATCTGCTTCGGCAAACGCTTGGTGTTCAGGACCTAAATCAAGGTCTTCTTCGTCTTCGTCCTCATTCTCTTCTTCGTCGCCGAATCCACCAACTTTGTCGCTGGTCATATCAATAACCGTTTCCCACCAGTCCGCGAAATCAGATTCCTTTTTAGGAATCGCTTCACCTGGTTCTGTATCATAGCTATTCGCGTCAAATATCATGTGGGTAATTCCATTAACCGCACTGACTAAGACATTTGCTTGATGGATGCAGTCTGCATCGTCTAACTCAGAAAAGCTGCGCAATTTTTGCTGAATGCTGTTGACTAGCCATGGAGCGAAAATGAATTGGTTAAATTCGTCAGTGCGAGCAATGAGATCGTTGACGTCTAATTCATCGTCTCCTTTTTTATCGTCGCTCCACAGAGTTTTCCATAAAAGTTGATTGACCTGAGCAAGCACAACAAGCATTTCAGAACTTGTCGCTTTCTCTGGCACACTGAGCTCACGCAATTGAGCTGATAAGCTCTGTTCCGTCCATTCAGTTGTGTCGTTTTGGTCTTTTGTTGTCATGCTTTTTTCCTAAAAAAAGAGGGATCTAATTTTAGTCATAAGACACAAATTTTGACAACTGAGACGATACTCGATTTGTATTTTTTTCGACAAATTTTTTAATCAGCAATGAAGGAAGCGTAGCTAATTTTTGGAGCGAAACATTTCTGATTTTTACGCTTTTATCGCGATTTCTACGACCACTGAATCATATCTAAGCAAGGCTGTGACTTATGTATATTTTGTTAGCAAATTTTTCTTAAAATCCTTTTGAGTGCTATGTCTCTTTAGTCAGCATTTGCGCCCGCAATTTATCTTTCTTATTCGGACGTTTTCCCTTAATCCCGCCATTGGGATCGCTTGCTCTAGCAGTTTGCGCTAACGCCAATTTGTCTTCACTAGGAATAAATCCTTCAATCTGTTCACGTGCGATTTTGATGTTGTGACGTTTCTCGATTAAGCGGAAATGGGCTTCGTTGGCGGGATCGGCGCAGATAAAGCTGATTGCTAAGCCGGCTTCACCAGCGCGACCGGTACGGCCGATGCGGTGGGTGTAGTCATCGCTAGAACGGGGTAAATCAAAATTGACGACAACTGGTAATTGGTAAATGTCGATACCGCGCGCGGCGACATCGGTGGCGACTAAGATTTTGACGCGAGATGCTTTGAAATCGCTGATGACTTGGCTGCGTTTGCCTTGGGTTTGTTCACCGTGAAAAGCTTCGGCACTGATATGCGCGCGACGCAATTTGGTAGATAATAAATCGGCAGCATATTTGGTGGCGACAAAGACTAATACGCGTGACCATTTTTCAGTTTGATATAAATGCTTGAGCAATTGCGTTCTCTGTGTTGCTTCAACCATGATCGCGCGTTGTGTGATGTCCGGTTTGCTCTCATCGGTATCGGGGATATTGACGCGCACAGGCTCGTTTAATAATGTTTGCGCTAACTCAGCCACATTCGGTGCGAACGTCGCTGAGAAAAAGCAATTCTGTCTTTGTGTGGCGATTAGCGCTAAGACTTGTTTTAATTCGTCGGCAAATCCCAATGCCAACATACGATCTGCTTCGTCTAAAACGAGACAAGCGACTTGATCCAATTTGATTGCATTTTTGCTGTGCAAGTCGAGTAGTCGTCCTGGCGTAGCAACCACGATATCAGCACCGCCGCGTAAATGCAGCATTTGCGGATTGATCGAAATGCCGCCAAATAAAACCGCTAACTTCGGTGGGCGCGCAGCACCCAAACTAAGACTACGCAAGGTATCTCCAACTTGTACCGCTAATTCTCGGGTGGGGACTAAAACAAGACTCTGTACTGTGCGTGCTTGGCTATGCGTAGATTGTAAATAGCGTTCAAGCAAAGGTAGGCAATAAGCCGCAGTTTTTCCAGAACCAGTCTGTGCGGTTGCTAGCACATCGCGCCCTGTCAACATCACGGGAATGACATCTTGTTGAATCGCAGTCGCTTGCGTATAGCCGCGCGTTTGAATCGCATTGAGTAAGGTGTTGGACAGACCGAGTTGAGAGAAAGACATAGTCGCAAAGTGGAGAAGGGCAAGCAAGTTGCCGACAGATGGGATTTTAAACGATATTGGCGGGTGAACTAGCTTTCTTCAAACTTGTACCGTCTTGGTGTATTCTCGCTGACGCTCGATGTTGTAAGTGAATTTTTACGTAAGCCCTCAAACTGAGAAAAGTAAGGATAAGAAAATGAAAATAAAATATGCCTACGCTAAACATGCGTTGCAGAGAGTCGCACTATTTGTCTTTCTGAGTAGCGGTCTTAGTGTTGTCGCCGCCAACGCAAATGCCAACACAAATACCAACGCGGTCAATACTGCGTCGAGACCGATCACGCCGCAAGATTTGTGGGCGGTAAAGCGCGTCGATAATCCAGTGGTTTCTCCAGATCAGAAACACATTGCTTTTACTGTACAAACATGGTCGCTGGAAAGAAATCGTGCGCAGAATCAAATTTGGTTAATGGATAGCCAAGGGCGCAATCAACGTCGTTTAACCACTGCCGATGCGAGCGATAGCGCACCGGTATGGAGCCCAGATGGTAGCCGTATTGCCTTCACCTCGCGTCGCAGCGATGATGAAGCACCAGCACTTTATATTTTGCGCTTAGATGGTGGTGAAGCAGAAAAAGTTTTGGAGTTACCTTTTGGTGTGATCAATCCAAAATGGCATCCAAGTGGAGATAGTTTGATCGTTGGTACCAAAGCGATTCCAGCACTTAAAGGAAGCTGGCGTGCGGATGACATGCTAGCGATGAAAAAAGAAATGAAGCGTCGCCGTGATAGCAAGATGACGGCGAAGGTGACCGAAGATCGTGTGTATCGTTTTTTTGATCATTGGCTCACAGATGAGTTGTCTGCACATTTTTTGCAGTTTGATTTACGCAATAAATCCTTGATCGATTTAACGCCGCAATCGACAGAACTGTTTAGTTCTTCCAGCAATTTTGATTTTGCGATTTCGCCAGATGGTAAGACATTGGTGTATAGCGCAAACACGATTCCTGCACCACATCACGACGCAGATAATACCGATCTGATTTTATTGAAATTGGATGAAATTGGAAAAACAAAAAATATCACCAGTGAAAATCGTGGCCCAGATTCTTCACCGAATTTTTCTGCGGATGGCAAAAGCATTTATTACACACGCACTAATACGCCTTTGTATGATGGTAGCTCAGCGAAGTTATGGCGCTATGAGGTCAGCAGCGCCAAACATAGTCCAGTAACCGAGGCACGTGATTACGCCATTGCCGAATTTCAAGCGAGCAAAGATCTTAGCAAGTTGTGGATGGTCGCTGAAGATCAAGGTGAAACCAGTATCTTCAGTAGTAAAAATGATGGCAATCAGTTTGAACGCGTGATACGTGATGCCGGTATTTCCAAACTTAAATTGCTAGGCAATCAATTGGTGTTTTTACGCAGCAGCTTTGATCGTCCGAATGAGATTTATAGTATGGACCTTGCAACTAAGACGCTGCGTCAGTTGACTCATTTTAATGATGAATTGATGGCAAATTTGAAGCTCGGTAAAGTCGAGTCCTATCAATTTAAAGGTGCGAATGATCAGTTAGTGCAAGGCTGGCTGATCTTGCCACCTGATTACGACAAAAATAAATCTTATCCATTGCTACAACTGATGCATGGCGGGCCACATACCATGGTTGGTAACGCATTTAACTTTCGCTGGAACGCGCATGTGATGGCGGCACCAGGGTATATTGTTAGCTGGGTGAATCGTCACGGTTCTACAGGCTTTGGCGAGCAATTTGCTCGCAGCATTAATGCAGAATGGGGAGTAAAACCAACACAAGATATTTTGCGTTCGAATGACTATCTGATTCAAAAGTTGGGAAATATTGATAGCAAACGTATCGCGGCTGCTGGCGCGAGTTATGGCGGTTATTTAGCAGCTTGGTTAGCGGGGCATACTGATCGTTTCGTAACGATTATTGACCATGCGGGAGTCAATGATTTGGTTACCCAGTATGGTTCTGATTCAACCAATTATTCGTTTGAAAAAACTCTGGGAGGTAACCCTTGGAGTGATACTGAGGTAATGCAGAAAAATAATCCTATGTCGTATGCCAAGAACTTTAAGACACCGATGCTGTTGACCCACGGTGAGCTTGATTATCGCGTACCGTATGTGAATAGCACGGCTTTGTATGGCGTTTTACAAGGGATGAAAGTGCCTTCACGATTAGTCATTTTCCCCAACGAAAACCATTGGATTTTGTCACCGCAAAATTCGGTTTATTGGTATTGGGAAGTGCAAAATTGGTTGCAACGCTACATCGGCGGCACACCAACTTTGACGCAACCGAAGTATTGATTTTTTAAAATTAATACAGATAAGCCATTAAGGCTTCGTCGAGATAGCGGTTTTCGCTCTGCAGGTGGGTGTATTGACGCAATACACCTTCTTGTTGAAAACCGCACTTTTCATACAATGCAATCGCGCGCGCATTTTCTACGCTGACACTTAATTCTATGCGCTTGAGGTTTCTTGTTCTACCTAAGGCAAGAATCTCCGCAAACATCTTTCGCGCGAACCCTTGACCGGCAAAACGAGGATCAATCGCGACACCACCAAGATAAGCAATATGCGCAGTCCTATGCTTTAAAGGAATGAGCTTGAACATGCCGATCGGGATATGATTATCCTCAAACACATACAACACCTTATCATCCAATAATTGCTGAAAAATCGGCTCGAATGCTGATTTTTCCATAGGTTCATAGAGCAGAAATGGATTAATCTCTGGGTGCATGTATAAGTGGTAAATGAAGTGAAAATCAGAAAATTGTGCTGGGCGATTCATTTGTTTGGCTAGAGGAAATGGTGGACTTTGAAACTGCAAAAAACGAAATCTGTTTGACTAAACTTCATTCTTTGATCTACTTTAGTACTGAGCAAATTTGTAGGAAATTCGTAGTTTTAGCTTACTCACGATAGCGCTCAAAGATACGTTTTAACTCGCCCGATTTTTGTAAGCTGATAAGCGCTTCTTCTATCATTTTTACATGGCGGTCAGGCAGATCTTTTCTTAATCCCATATAGAACTTTTCCGACAATTTGGGACTATCTAATAGGCGTACTTCTTTCGAAAATCCTGAATGTTTAATCGACGTTTTAATTCCAGGGGATCGATGGCAATAGAAGCGACCACGACCTGCGAGTAGTTTTCTTAAATTCGAGATGGATGAAGTGGCGCCATAGTCGATTTTTAAACCGCCCATTTTTTGCAAGATGTCGGTGATACCAAATCCTCTGATCACTAAAATCGTTCCTTCATCACCTAAGGCCCGAATATCATCCCAGCTATTAATTTGAATGGGGTCATCCGCCCTCATCGCTAGTAGATAATCAACTGTGAAAAGTGGAGTGCTTAGTAATTTATATTGAGCAGTGTTTCGATCTATATTTTGTACGCCGCAGATAGCATCAATGCGATTTTCAAGAAAATTCGCATCGATGCGTAGGCGTGGCATCCAAGTTTGGTCACCGCGAAATTGAATTTCAGGGTAGCGTTTTTCAATAGCACGGAAGATGTCAACGCAAATGCCGCCGATTGCTGCTTTACCATCATGGTGAATTGCAATGTATTTGGGTTCTGATGATTCTTGAGCGGCTGTGCGAATGACAACCTCTGCTGAAGCAGGGAAGTGTATGCAGAGAAGAATGATGGCTAAAGTGAAACGCCAATTGATCATAAATTACCCCAAACTTTTAAAGATACGAGTCTATCTTTAAAATTTCTTAATCAAATCGCATTGTACTCCTTAATATACTAAGGATTGGTGACATGATTTTTAAAGAATGCAAACTGTTGTTAAAGTAAGTGAGATTGTATTGCTATTAAGTGTTTTCTTGATCTTTGGTGTACGAATTAGGAAGAAGGAGTGGTAATTGACTTTGATCTAGATAAGTTAAATTCACAAATAGCTCTACTTATTGCCCTTTACTATTGCAATTGACTTAGCATTCCTGCCGCTACACTCTTTCTCATATCTGAGTCGGCTGCGGGTTGCTTTCGCTGACCGGATTGTTCTGAATAAATTCGGCAGTGATAACCACGATGAGTGAGGGGATGCATGCGTAATGTGATTACTTTGGGTGCGGAAGAAGAGTTACAAATCGTTGATCAAGATAGTTTGGAGTTGGCGGCGCATGATTTCGATCGTGGTCAGCTTGAATATCCTGATTGCAATGGTAGCTCATCCTGCGAGCTGCATAAGGCAGTGGTCGAATTACAGACGCCTATTTGCCATACTCCAGATCAGATCGTCGCCAGTGTTTCTTCTATGCGTGAAATCATTCGATTAAGAGCGCATGCACAAGGCCAACGAATTCTATCCGCGGGGGTGCATCCATTCTCCAATTGGAAGGAACAAGAGATCAATAAAGATCTGCATAAGCACCAGCACTATATTCGTTTAGTGGATGAATACGCAGACATTATGCGTAGCTTGGTGTCATACGGATTTCATGTCCATTTGGGTTTGCCAAAAGGAATTCCGGCTATGGCTGTGTTCAATTCTTTGCGCAATAGTCTGGCTCCTGTATTGGCGATTTCATTGAGCTCACCGTTTTATGAGGGCCGTGACACAGGAATGCAAAGTTGGCGTCATTCGATGTTAGATCGCTTGCCACGGATGGGAACACCTGATATTTGGCGCTCAGAGGAAGAGTATTTCAAACACATAGAATTGTTGCGCAAAGTTGGTACTCTGGAAGAACAGCATGGCATGTGGGAAGACTTACGTCTGCATCATCGTTATCACACGCTGGAAGTGAGAATTTGTGATGCCACGCCATCGTTAGAACACATCTGGTTAATCACCGCCTTGCTGCAATGTGAAGCAGCAACGCTGGTGCAAGATTATCAGCGTGGTCGATTAACTAAGCCGTTGTCACGCGCTTGTTTGGAAGAGAATAAATGGCGGGTACGTCGTCATGGATTAGCTGCTGCGTTGATTGATTGGAATAGCGAGACCCCAGTCAGTTTGCATGACTATTTTGACCAATGGCTTGTGCGTTTAACGCCAGTTGCTCAAGAATTGAGCTTATTTGAGCGGATGCGCGAAAAGATCCAAGCTTTGTTTATTCAAGGCGTATCTGCAGATATTCAACGCGGTATATTCAAACGTTCTGAAAATTATCAAACGCTAGTTCAGCATTTGATTTACGAAACTGAGGAAGCGCAATTTGCACCCGTACAATATAGACAGTAATTCAGCGGTGCCTGCTGATCATCCGTTTCATCCGCTCAGTTTTGAGCTGCAACAAGCTACGCCACAATCCAAACAGCGCATCCATGATTTATGGGCACAAGCAGCAGGGACGTCACATCTGCCTCCGCAAGCCGTGCTATTTTCTGAATGGCCGCTAATTGCCTCGCAACGCTTACAAGACAAATTGACGCAAAGGACAGAAGCACTCTGTCAGGTTTTGCAGCCCCATTTACAAGCACAAGCGATTCAGCAACATGGTTGGCAGCAAGGCACAGCAGCGGATGTATTAACGATTGATTACGCGATCATTTGCGATGGCGATAGCTGGGATATTCGCTTGGTTGAATTTCAGGCGTTTACCTCTTTGTTGACGATGGGTTATCGCCTGCATCAAGTTCATAGCCAGTTGTGGCCGCAATTAGCCGATTGCCCACCATGGCAAGGAAAAAAGACTGAACAGTCTTGGATGCAAGCGAGTCGCGCATGGTTGGCGGGTGGTGATAATCCTGCGCTCTTAGAATACCAAGCTTGGCAACGTGGTACGCTATTCGATTTGCATGCATGTTCATTGCTATGGAATATGCCGATCATCGAGCCACATCTGATTGAAGTGGATGCCAATGGTAGACTCTTTTCGACGCAACATGGTGTACGCCAACAGCATGACCATATTCTCAATCGCTTGATCTTAAGCGAGTTAGAGGATGATGCGCAATTTTTACGACAACTTAAAAAGTCGCAATTGAATTGGCACAGTCATCCTGCATGGTATTTTTTGGTACACAAGGGCTTGTCTGCAGAACTAACAATCCCTTTTGAGCCCAAAAATGTCAAACTCAATCAATGGCATGAGCTAAATTTACCAGCACAAGAAATCGTTGTGAAAAATATCTATTCTTGTGGCGGGAAAGATTTGCGAATTGGTCCATCTGTGCAAGAACTAGAAGACTTATCGCGTGCTGGGCAAGGCGATCAATGGCTAGTGCAACCGCGTTATCGTCCTTATCCTGTCATGAGTTCGAGTAATGGTGTGCCTGTATTTGCAGAGGTGAGAATGATTGTACAACTGCAAGAGAATCAGCAAACACGGAGTCAGCAAACACGCATCGCCATGCAAATTCTTCGCATGTATTGCTCTGAGCAAGCATCTGCTAGCTTCTTTCAAGGACGTGAAGGTGAGGGCGCAAACATCTTACATCGACCTCCGAATAACTGAGCTCGCAGAGAACGGATAAGAGATAGAGAATTCGCGATAAGCAATCCGTAGTTACTTATCGCGAATTATCATGCTGGTCATTGATGCATGGAGCACAGCTTTAATACATTCAATCCAAGCAAAGTGAATTAATGTAATTTAATCCTAGGATTCCTGACCCGATCAATGGTCTCGGCCCAAGTCGATAACCAAGTATGGAACCAACCATTCACTGCGACTTGATGATGCTTATGTAGCGACCAATACATCCATTTCGCAAGCGTGCCTTCAATAAAAACAGAACCGCTAGCGATTGCTCCCATCAGGCTACCAACGGTACTGTAATTGCCTAGCGAAACCAAAGAACCATGATCTTTGTAAGTGAATTCTTTGAGTGGTTTTCCATCCAGTGAGCGACATAAAGAATCCGCTAAACAAGATGCTTGTTGGTGCGCTGATTGCGCGCGTGGCGGCACATTCGCTTGTCCTTCTCCTTGTGGGCAAGCACAACAATCACCTATCGCAAAGATCGAAGCATCAGTGCTTGTTTGTAAGTTGCGGTGTACTACTAATTGATTTAAACGGTTCGTTTCCAGTCCATCTAAGTTGCGTAAGAAATCAGGCGCTTTGATACCTGCGGCCCACACCACGATACCGCTGGGTATAAATTTGCCACTAGCCATGGCAACACCTTCTTTGCTTACTTCAACGACTTTTTCATTGGTATGAATTTCGATAGCGATGCTACGCAACTCTTTTGCCACTGCATCAGACAGACGTTCGGGCAACATTTGTAATAAGCGAGGTGATGCATCGACGATCACAATTTTTAAGTCTTTTTCAGGATGAAAATTGACTAAGCCATAGCTTGATAAAATCTTAGTGGTCATGTGCAATTCTGCTGCGAGCTCTACCCCAGTAGCTCCGCCGCCGATAATGGTGACGGTGAAGCGACCTTCGCCAGCATTTTGTTTTTGTGATTGCGCACGCAGACAACAGTTCACTAATTTGTGATGAAAACGTTCTGCTGCTTGTAAAGAGTCAAGCATGATGCAGTTTTCTTTTGCGCCCTTGGTCCCAAAGTCATTCGTTTGACTGCCGAGCGCGATCACCAGTTGGTCGTAGTGGATGGCTTGCTGTGGCAGTAACTCGATACCTTCTTCGTCAAAAGTTGGCTCTAAATAAATTTCTTTTTTCTCTCTCGATAAACCATGCATGCGACCGAGTCGAAATTCGAAATGTTTACTACGAGCTAGCGCAAAGTATTCACGTTCATCTGCATGACTGTCTAAGGTGCCAGCGGCGACTTGATGTAATAGTGGCTTCCATAAATGGGTACGGCTGGCATCGACTAAAATAATCCTTGCTTTCTTTTTCTTACCAAGACGTTTTCCTAAACGTACAGCCAATTCCAGTCCACCCGCACCACCACCAACAATGACGATTTGATGCAGTGCTTCGTTTTGCACAGTATTCATATTGCGCCCTTTAATATAAAAACCTATTTCAAGACGCACCGATCAATTGTTACGCCGCATTGATACCCGGCGCAGATTAATGGATTTCAGATGCCGCTTAAAATAGATTTTCAATAGCCACTGCGATTTTACTCCTGCTTGTTCATGCTGGAGTTCATTATTTTCAAATTCCATCTTGAAAGCTATTTGACATCGTAATTCGGTCGCAGATTTACATAAAAATTGACGTGTAAAGTCGGTACGCTTATTTTCATTCAGAAATTGCTTGTACCTTGCGTGGTCATCTTCGACTTCTATTAAGCTGCGCAGCAATTTGGCTGTTATATAAATTGCATACCAAGTTTGTTGCATTGTGCAGCCGACTAACTAAATTGAAGATAGGAGTAAGACCGTGGATATTCAATTAAATTTCATTAACCAATCAAACGATCAAAATCGTTCAGAAGTGTTGATCTTTGCAAAGAACGAAGCAAGCGCCATTGATGAGTTGCACGTTGCTTGGACCGTCATTAAAAATTGCGGGCAAGGATGTAATCATCCCTTCGTTTACTCATTCAATAATTCGGTGAGTGCGGGTGATAGCTGGGGCAATTTTACGCCGCAACTTTCTGCTTCAGAGGGAGAGCGATTTGAGATGGTCTTGAGTCCATCAGGAGATCAATTGCGTTCGGCGGGTGCCGCAAACAGCCCGCGAGAAATTCAGGTTCTGAATAACTTACAGCAAGGCGCAATCAGTTCCAACATCTATAAATCAGGAAGATTGTTTGCCACAAGAACTGGTTTGGCACCACAACAAGAAGCGGTGTTTCAGTTTAAACCAAGCATTTGGATCGGTGTTGTGTCGCAAGTAGAACAAGGTCAAATTATCAATTCTGCGATTATTTCCGAAGTGAATACAGAGTTGAGTCTGCTCGGGATTCAAAGTGCAGATATCGTGATGACAGGCGGTGGTTCTGGCGCCGAAGCAAAGCCGTTTCGTTTTTACTTTGAAAATCTGAGGTTTGCATAAGTCTTTAAATCACACTTTGCTTCAATGTAAATTGGCAATGAATTGGTTTGCGGCACAAAGTCGTTATGGCGATTTTTTGTCATATAATCTTTGCAAAAATTGTAGCGTGCTCAAACAGTGTTGCGCAGTATTCAGTTGTGTAGCGCGAACAGACATCTTCGGGCTGATTGATAACACCAGATTGAGCCTTTAAATCCAAATCGGATGTTCCTCGTCACCGTTCGGTATATAGCTCAGATATTGCACCATTCGTGGTGTTGTGCCGAGATTGGGAGTCGCGCAGTGCGGTAATGCTTGATGCCAAATGATGAAATCCCCCGCTTTACCGGTGATGGGTTTGCTGATTAGCGTTTGCTCGGCGATACGGCGAGGATTTTCATCTGGGTCTAATCCGTCCAACCAGCTTGGTATTTGCCGGTGAAAGCCTGGCACACAATGAAATGCACCGTCGTTCTCATTACAATCGCTTAAATATAATAAGCCTTGAAATCGATTTTGGATAGGCTGTGCGAGACTCACATCCCAATGCAATCCATTGCCACGAAACGAATAGTGCGTCGTTTCCGGTGGATTAAAACTGACGTGATCTATCGTTTTGTAAATCGCTTTAGTTCCATAAAGTTGTTCGTAAGCCGCGCGAATGCGCCTTGATGCACGATTGGTATTGAGGCGAGGGTGGTTATACAGCGGGAGCATTAATCCCTGTCTTTGTGATTGCGAGCGATACCATGTGCTTGGGTCATTTAAATCAGCTTGCAAGAAATCAAGAATTGCTTGTCGACTTTCTGCGCAGGCTTGCGCATCAATGGCCTGCGGCAAAACGAGGTAAGCATTTTCTTCCCAAAACGCAATTTGCTCGGCACTTAATTGATAGTCAGATTCGTTTTGTATCACATCATCAGTTTGATCGAGGATCACATATTCTGAATTCGACCGCACTAGCCAAGCGCGAAATTCTTCTAGGCTAGGACGCTCTTCTAAAACATATTTCAATGCGATTGGATGCGGAATATGATACGCATACAAGGCTTGCACTAGGCGACGCCATGAATAATCGGAACCTGCGTCAGGACGATAGTTTGGATCGCGATGGCGTTCCCAAAAATTCTTAAAAATTGGCCAGTCTTGCATTCGGCATCTCCGAAAAAATGCTATTTATTTTTGTTCTGTTTTATCGGCATGGGATAAGTTTTCCGATAATTGGCGATTTTTGAGAAGTGAAAAATACTTGCTCGCAAGGGCTTGGTCTTCTTTCGGTGCAAAACTTTGAAGTATCGTATCTTGATCGCATCCTGCAAGCGATATACAAAATAGAGCGATGAGTAGTTGGTAAATAATTTTTCTCATTAATTTCAATTTATTGAAAAGCAAGCTGGTATCAGTTGAAGTTAATGACCTTATCATATCTATAATTCTGCAACAACGATTCTGTGGAAAGCCTTTGTTCTTTCATTGAAAAAATTTGAGGCTTTTGCGTCTTTAAAAACATAGAGGTGCGCGATCGAGTACTATTTGATCAGTGAGACAACAGGAGGAGAATTGTCATGAAAAAATTACTGATTTGTTTGATCGTATTGTGGAGTAGTGCGATGAATGCGCTTGCAATTGAAGAGCCTACTTTTGAAGTTATTAAGCGATTTTCTCAGTTTGAAGTACGGAAGTATCAGGCTTATCTGGTTGCAGAGGTGGTTGTGCCAGGTCCTGCAGAAAAGGCTGGGAATACCGCATTTGAATATCTAGGTGGCTATATTTTTGGTAAGAATAAGGGCAGCAAAAAAATAGAGATGACTGCACCAGTTTCTCAAACACCTGTGCCGACAAAAATCGCGATGACAGCGCCAGTTTCGCAGAGTGCAACAGAGGGTGGCTACTTGGTTCAATTTGCGATGCCAAGAGAATTCACGATGGATACTTTGCCTGAACCGACCAATCCAAAAGTAAAGTTACGCGAGATGCCGGCGCAAACCTACGCAGTGATACAGTATTCTGGATCATGGTCGCAAACCCTCTATGAAGAAAAACTTAGCTTGCTTAAAAAATCGATCAGCGAGGCTGGATTGAAGATTGATGGAGAGCCTATTTTCTCGCGCTACAACGCACCATTTTCTTTGCCATTTTTTCGTCGAAATGAAATCTGGATTGCCATCTTGATGTAAGCAGATAAATGATGCGGAGAGGGCTGTTATAGCAATACCGGCAAAGAAAAAATAGGGGATAAAATAAGAAGAATATTTGAATTGAAAACTCAGTGAAGTAATCTTATCGAAGCAATTCACTATTTGTTATCTTCGAACTGTTAAGTATCCATGAATGGATACCTAACAGCTTACTTAGCTAGTCTATTTAGCTAGTTCATTTGTTGTGTTAGCTAATTAGAGTTTTTCAGCTTACGGTAATGTTGGAATCAACACTTTATCGATAACATGAATTACACCATTACTTGCACGAACGTCGACTGCAACGATTTTTGCTGCGCTTGTGGTTGAGTCCGTAATTGATGGTGGATTTGTGTTATTGATCGTAATAGTTTTACCACTCGCTACTGTATTTACTCTCGTGCCAAACGGAATGCCGGTTGAGAGCACTTGTCCTGAGAGCACGTGGTAGGTTAATACGGTTGTTAATTGCGCAGTTGTCAATCCCGTTGGTGCAGCTGCGAAGGCTGTGTTGGTTGGTGCAAAAACTGTGAATGGACCAGCACCACTTAAAGTGCCTTGTAAGTTAGTTGCAACCACCGCTCCGACCAATGAGCTAAATATAGGATTCGCTTGTGCGGTTTGGACTATGTTTAACACACCTGGTGGCACCAAAACTTTATCGACAACATGAATCACACCATTTGAAGCGGGTACGTCGGGCGATGTGACCGTTGCATCGGTCAATATCGCATCGGTGATTTTGACACCGCTGCTCGTGTTTAGTTTGATCGTCGCATTGGCATTGTTGTAGCTGTATTGCGTAGCCTGTGTTGCACCACCTGCAATCAAATCGGCAGCAGTTTTCTTGCTGGCCAGTACATGATAGGTCAAGATCGATTGCAATTGCTGTGCAGTTAAGGCATTCACAAGAGCTGTGCCATTTGCAAGTCCGAGCTTGCTTGCCAAATCGTTGAAAGCTTGATCGGTTGGTGCAAATACTGTTAATTGCGCACTTGTATTACTTAAGGTGCCGCTCAAACCAGCTTTATCTGCCGCTGCAGCGAGTGCAGTAAATCCCTTTTTCTGCGCCTCTTTTAAAATGGTTTCTGGTCCATGAACTGCATCGTCATCACTTCCCCCACATGCTGTGACGCCAGTTACAATAGCAAGTGCTGTGAAACCACGTAGCAAAAATTGTTTAATCGATTGTTGTAAAACCATGGTATTGCTCCTTTAAGGAATTAAACAAAGATGAAAGATTTCTGAAAAAGTGTCGCGCTTAGATCGAAATCAAAGTTACCAGTCGAGAAAAATAATGACTTTAAAATCATTTTATGACTGATTGGTCATAAAATAAACCAATTAGTTTTATCTTGTCCAGAAAAATTTAGAAAAAATGGGAATTTCATTTAAAAAACAGCAATTTGATGCGCGAGAAGAGGCGATCATTGATGCTGTAAATCATCTTTTGTCAGAAAAAGGATTTGATTTAATGACAATGGATGATGTAGCAGATCGTGTCGGGATTGCCAAAGGGAGTTTGTATAAACACTTTTCTTCCAAAGAAAAGCTGGCTGCTGCTGCCCTGACGCGCTTGTTAAAGGCAACTTTAGAAGAGTTAGATCAACTTCCTGCTGAAATGCCAGCGGTTGAGCAACTTAAACATATTTTGGCTTGGTCGCTCAGATTAAGATTGCAAGGTGGGGTACCCCATTTGCCGTCAACCAGCGTCAGTTTGCAACGTAGTTTGATGCTGAATTTAGACTATATGACGGTTGCTCTTCGTGTGAATAAGCGATTTCATGGATTAGTGGCGAAGGCGCGCAGTGATGGCGCCTTGACGCCAGAAGTGCCGGATGATGTGTTGGTCTTTACATTGTATTCGCGCGCCTGCGATCCAACTGTCGATTTTTTGATTCGCGATAATAAGTTGAGCCATGAGCAAATTGTTGACGCGATCGTGTATGCAACGATGGGTGGATTTTTGGCACGTTGAAACTAATAATTTGCCTATTGATGTAGCGATTTGCAGAACACACCTCAATTTAGAAAGTTCAGATACAGCTTATTGAGCTTGAATGTATCTGAACTTCGGTCGAGATTAGAATGAATAATTATGGTCGATAATGGCTAGTTAATGTTGCCGTTATTCTAGTTATTACTCGAATTGTTTTTTGAACTCAGCAAACTGAGCAGTGAGTTCCGATACGCTAAGACGTAACTGCGCAACTTCTTCTTCCAAATGCGCGATGCGATCTTTTTGGTTTGTTGAAGGTGTCGCAAAATTTGTCGATTGCTGTTGTTCTATCGAAGCTTCATCGCAACTGAGTAGATGGGCGTAGCGAGGTTCTTTTGTGCCAGGAGCTAAAGCTAAACGGCTTACCAGTGCGGGATATTTATTCATTAAAAAATCTAAGGATTTTTCAACATCCGCAACGCTGGCGAATTCATGCAAGCGACCAACCCGATTCCGAATTTCTCCAGCGGTTTGCCATCCACGTAGCATTAATACCGCTAACACGGCAAGTTTGTCTTGTTCCAACATCCATTTCAAACGCATGCGATGTTCATACTTGGCAACTCTGGCACCTGCTTGATGCGTCACACCGATTAATTTTTTGATGGCGAGTCGATCAAGTGCTTCGCTCACTTGTGATTCTGTTAGTGACATCACAGGATCACGGCTGGTTAATTGATTACATGCGTTGACTAAAGCGTTTAACGATAGTGGATAGTTATCTGGCGTGTTTGCTTCTTTCTCAGCAAGTGCGCCTAATACTCGTACTTCGATTTCATCGAGAAATGCGTTGTTTGTGCTGTGATCAGAAGGAGTAGCTTCGGTTGTCATGATAATTTTTTGGAGATAGGTAATAGTGGTGTTGGTGCAGAGGTCGATATAAAAATCATGCTGAAACGAGCACAGTTTCGCAAGGCAAGACTGGACGCTTCTTGACAAGTTTATTATTCAAAAAACGATTTTATTTTCCGTGCACGTAATTCGATATCGACACCAAGCATCAAGCATCGAGAACAAAGATGCCTTGTCTCTTTGTACCACGGTATTCTACTTCATCCTATTTTTTTGATGGCAGTGCAAGATTTGCCGGTGTGCGCCATAGATCTCGGCAAACGCCGCCACCGACTTCCCCTTGTGAATCAATGCGAATATCTGCCACGCGCCATTTCTTTTTTTGATCCATCGCGGTGATGAAACTGATACGGCAACTGCCGCTCGCTCCTTGGGTTGACAGCACTCGACCAGATGCTGCACTTACTAATGCTGAGCGGTTATCAAATGACGATTGGTAGTTTAAAAATCTTAGTCCACCTGCTTCGCTAACTTGTGGTGAACCCATACTTGCGCCGACTTGTTCCTCTGGCCTGCCTTGCCATACTGAAAGTAAGGTTCTTTCTTCTTGACCGACTTGTCGATCACCTCGAACCTTTCTTACGATTTCTAAAAATTCTAATTCGGCTTGATGTTGTTCTATGATGGGTTGGCCGAAGTTTTGCGCGGCCTCAACTTGCTTTTTCATTTGCTTTTCTATGGCTGCGTACTGAAGATCGTAGCGGGCTTTTTCTTCTGGACTCAGCTTTTTCACCCAAAGCCCTGAAGGGTCAGCACGTTTGCTGCCTTTCCAAAGTACATTCCAGCTTAAGTTAAGCAGATCAATGACTGTTTTTGATTCAAGTGGATGCACAGCTTCCTGTAAACCTATTTTTTGTAAGCCCGAGTTGAAGGTTTCGGCATTCCATTGACCGTTGGCAGTGGCTTCTTGCAAAGTAAGGCGCACATCTTCATCTTGGCATGCAAATTTCTGCGCTTTGATCATCGCCGCATTGTTACTTAGTTCCCATTGGGTTTGCGGAATGGGTCGATTGGATAAATCAACTCTCGGTACGGTGTAGCTGCGCGGTGCGATACGCAACTTGACCGGATCATTCCATCGTTGCGGATCATTCCAGCCATCGACGATGACGGATGAACTATATTGTTTGCCTTCTTGCCGTGCTTTCTTCGCTGCTTTTTCTGCTTCGCTATAGCTTAGGACACGATATTTATTAAGGCATTCAAATTGTAGTTTTAGTTCATCCCATTCTGGCGCGGTGACGGACTCATAGACAATAATGATAGGCAGTTCTTTGATACTGGTTCTAGCCATGATGTCATTGCCTTTGCCGAGCATATCTTCCACTTCGCTACGATCGGTAACACGGGTAATTTGTGCGTACCATGCTTCCCTTTGACCAACTTTCCCTTGTTGGTGAAATAGTACCCAGTTAGCACCTGCATTACTCATTAACGTTAAGAGTAATGTCATACAACCTAAAGATTTGATCGAAAGCATGGAAAATCTCCTGTTGATTGCTTGTGCGAAAAATGCGACGCACGCACCCACTTAAGTTTCGCGACTATCTTTCTAGTAATCGCATGTAATTTTGATGAATTGGTAGGCTAAGCTGGGCAAACAGAACGCCCGCCGAAAACACACTAAAAGCAAACAAAGAAACAAATGGTTTGCGACTTGTCTAGCGTGATTTCTACATTATCCCCATCGTTTTTAATTGTTACTTGCTTTTGGAAGGTGGTTGGTTGTTTGATGATGTAAGACCAATTGACAATTTTATCTTGCGTACCAAGATGCACGCCAGCGACATTAAATGTATGCGTTTGCCCGACCACTTCTGGAACATTAATCTCTTTATCGTAATTAAAATTAGCGAGCAAGGTGTACTCGCCAGCAGGTAAGCGAGGAAAGGAAAATTTACCTTCATCATCGAGAATTTTTGTACTGATAAAATGTTTGGCGATCCGTTCTGGAATCTGATCTGGAAGCTTTTTATTTGCCTTTACTTCGGCGAACCAAGCATTAAATTCATCACTCAGCCAAATCAGTGAAACCGCGGTACTGCCTTTGGGCGGATATTGTTTGGAAGCGAGCAATCCACCTTTGAAATAGGCCCGTCCACTGATTGACGATTTTCCTACTGGACGGATTTCTGCTAGCGCTGCATCCATGGTTTGACCACCGATTTTGCGCCCAGCAACGCAATCAAGCATGGCAGTACGTGCTTTATCAAGTCCATCGTAATTTAATTCGACAAGCAATTTAGGAATTACGCTTTCGGGCATCCATAAGCCTAGGTCTTTTTCGCTATCTCGCATCGATTGTAATAATGTACGAATATCACCGGCAACAACCATCAAGTTATTGGTGCTTGAGTTCGCCTGTTTTGGCAATATCACTCCCTTTAAATTCGACTCAGGCAAACCCTTCATTCGTAAGATTAAATCGGTTTCTTGTGCCGCATGCGTTACCGGAATTTGTGTGCCAGAAAACAATAAGGTGGAATGCTTTGCGGTCGATGTCGGACCGAATATGGCAAAGCTATCGACATTGCGTTTGCCTGAGATAAAACGAATACCACAATTTAATCCCGGCGTTGATTCGTTATAGCGAAGATGCCAGGCACCGAGCGCAGAGCGCGTAATAATTTTTCCGTCGGATTCTTGCGCATAAGCCTTAGCTCCACTAATCATTAGTAATAGGATAGATAGGACAAGCAAGCAAAGCGAGCTTGTTAATGATCTCCAAATTGAAGATATATTCAAAATGGAATCGCTGCACTGGTTCAGCTTATAGGTGGGCAATGAAGAGGCCGAATAAGGCGTATTGGTGACAAAAAGGTTGACTTTGCGTGCGATCATTTTTTATCCAATCTATAGGAATGCCACGATTGCATTCAAATTGCAGCCTAACCACGAATTATTTCGGCAGATGAATCAAACGTGTAAGTAAGATGGTTTTAAGCGGGAATGCTATTTTTGTTTGCATTATATAAAAGTAACTGACAGATAAATTGTATTAAATTGTACAAACTCAGCTAGATTTTGTATCTTTGTTGAGGATTCGTTGTGTCGAATTCGTTAAAGCTTTGCCATGAACGTGCATCAGTTCGATCTAAGTATAGAATCAGCTGCAGCAAGTAGGGTTTGCAAAATAGTTCGCTGAATTGTTGCAATCGCCAGGATATGATGCCTAGAGAAGGATGAATGAGGTAGCTAAGAGAACGTTCTTTTGCTTAACTCAATCGCTCTTTCTATACGAGGGCGATTGTAGCGTTGCAAGATAACTGGATAGAAGTTCAATAGGATATTTAAGACAAATAGCCATACAGATTTGAGCGCTCCATATCGTATAGCAACATAGATATTGAAAGCCAATACAATCAAGAAGATGAGTAAGTGACCTAATTCAGATTTTTTTGTTTGATGATGTAAGTTAATCAGTGCCTGCGTATTTTTCTCTATAGGATTAGATTTTCGTATGAGCTTTTCCCAACCGATTAAGACCAATATTTTTCTGAAAGCATCTACGCCGAAATAGGTGTAAATTTTTCCTCGGCGCTCCCATGCTTGCTGATTAAAGTAAGACGATTGCAATGCGCTCTTTTGGAATTCTATAAAAACAGAAACCCACATCATCAATAGAAAATTCAGTGCCCAAGAAAAAGTGAAGCTATCCAATTTCATGAAATAGACTAGGGCATAAACCGACACGATGCTGGCATGAAAAATTAAAAACAAGCTGACATTTCTTTTCATGAGTGATCCTTTTAATTACCCAAATATTGTGCTTTATCTTTGGTTTCGCTTGATATTTTCTGGGATGACATCACCGAAGACGATACCTGTGGCTGTTTTAGGCTACTGACTCTGCGGTGCTAATACATCGATTGGTATCGGAGTGTGAAGTATTTTAAATAGTTGGTCAAAATTAGTTTTTGATATCGGACTTTACGGAGAGGTTTTGCTCGCAGCATCATTAATGTGATGAAATGAAGTAAGAAATCGGATGTAGTCGAGCAGCAGAGCACGATACAAGAACGCAAATACGTGTTAGCGAATCAATCAACTTTGTGGCAGACTACGTGCTTGGTGTAACAATCACAAAGAGATAGAGATACGATGTTAGCTAATCAGACGATTGAAAAATCAGATACCAAAGATTGTCCAGTTTGTGGCGAGACCATCAAAGCAGTCGCGATTAAGTGTCGCTTCTGTAATACCGATTTACAAGCCTACGCTGCACAAGTAGAGCATGAGTCCGAACGCGTATTATTTGAAGGTCATCCAGCGACTATTTATAGCGTATGGCAATGGTTTGTTGTGGTGCCGACGCTCGGTATTGGCTACCTTTATTATTGGTTCAAAGCGCGCGGCTTACACTATGAAATTACTACCCAAAGGGTAAAGTTGGAACGCGGTATATTTTCCAAAGTAAAAGACAACGTCGAGCTTTTCACGATAGAACATTTCGATTTAAATTCACCATTTGGCATGCGTTTGATGGGTTACTGCATATTGCAACTTAGGTCGTCAGATACTAGCTATTCCGAGTTGCATTTGTACGGCATCAAAAATTTAGAAGCACTTGCCGATACCTTACGCGATTGTTCCATGCGTGAACGGACTAGACGACGTGTAACAGCGATCATTCATCCTTAGCTATAAATCGCCTACATCAAAGAGTTGAGTTTTTTGCTCCTAAAGTATAACTTTCTTAGTTGACTAATCTAGATTTTCCCTTCACCTATTTAAGTTTAAAAAGGAAAGAGTAATGACGGGCACTAGCAAAGCACTTATGCGACGGGTTCATGAT
The DNA here is from genome assembly GCF_018139645.1 of Affinundibacterium baiyunense. Taxonomy (GTDB): domain Bacteria; phylum Pseudomonadota; class Gammaproteobacteria; order Burkholderiales; family Burkholderiaceae_D; genus Undibacterium; species Undibacterium baiyunense. The sequence continues at coordinate 84,061 of NZ_JAGSPM010000003.1, read as the reverse complement.
CAACGGTTTGCAACACGCTATTTTGTCGGTAATGGTATTGATATCGGTTGCGGCTCCGATCCGATTGCGCAGTACCATGAACAGTTTCCTCTGATTACGAGTGTCAAGAGTTGGGATCTTCCGGATGGCGATGCACAGTACCTTGCTACTGTTCCAGATGCAAGTTTGGAATTTGCGCATTCTAGCCATAGCTTAGAACATATGGTCGATCCCCATATGGCGTTAATGAATTGGCTTCGAGTGTTGAAGCCAGGGGGGCATTTAATTGTGATGGTTCCTGATGAAGATCTTTATGAGCAGGGAAGATTTCCTTCGACATATAACGACGATCACAAGTGGACCTTTACGATTCATAAATCAACTTCGTGGTCATCTCGGTCAATTAACTTAATGCAATTGTTGTCGGAGTTTTCATTACAAGCTCAGACACTCAAATTAGAGTTGCTAGATGCAACCTATCGTTATCAATTAAATCGCTTTGATCAAACGCTGACGCCTGTGGCAGAATGCGGTATCGAGTTTGTTATGCGAAAACTGACTTCAGAAGAACTGAAAAAACGTGGACGCTACTCTTCAATTGAACATTTTTAAAGTCAAATAATGCCTATTGCTAATTTACGCCCCATTGCTTTCGTAATCGCAGCGACGAATCACGGAAGTATGTTAGTTAACCGCCACGACTATCGTTTAGTAGAGGGGGGCGGATATGGCGTGGGATACCAGCTATTAAACAATTCTGCTTTTGACCCAAGCGAAGTCGATTTTGTATTGCAACTTCTCAATACCCGCAAGGAATTAGGCGGTTCGGGAGTCGTTGCGATCGATTGTGGTGCGAACATTGGGGTTCACACTATAGAGTGGGCCAAGCATATGCATGGCTGGGGAGAAGTTATTAGTGTAGAAGCGCAAGAAAGAATTTTTTATGCACTTGCAGGCAATATCGCGATGAACAATTGTTTCAATGCACGTGCGATGTGGGCAGCGGTGGGCGCTAATAGTGGAACGATACAAGTACCTGCAGCGAATCACTTCGTGCCATCCAGTTTTGGAAGTTTAGAAATTCGAAAAACTGAACGCACTGAATTTATTGGTCAGACGATCGATTATTCGGCACAGAAAACGATAGAAACCAGATTGTTCGCAATTGACGATTTAGCTTTGCCGAGAATCGACTTCATTAAAATTGATATCGAAGGTATGGAAATGGAGGCGCTACAAGGCGCAAGTGAATCCATCACTCGTTGCAAACCGCAAATGCTGATAGAAAAGATTAAATCTAATGAGAAACAATTGACGGAGTTTTTGAAGGCGAAAGGTTATGTGATTTTTGGTTTGGGAATTAATTTGTTAGCGATTCATGAGTCCGATCCAACTTCGAAAAATGTTCGAGTGAATGTAGCATCGAAATAAGGAATAAATTGAGTGAATTAATTCACTGCTACAAGAATGAAAATAAGTCCGCTTGTTCAAATATCTAGCTTAGGAAAATCAATCAGAAATCCCGAGGTGGTGGATCAAGCGTAATTCCTAATTTATCTGCAATTTTTTGCAGACTTTTCTCTTGCCACTCCTGTTCGTCATGTGTGAACGCGCTCTTGTCGACGAGAATATTTGTGATGATGCTGGCGATGATCATGGGGATAATGCAAAAAATCCAGAAATGCGCAAAGACGATTGCCATCAGGCGACCTTCGATCGTCATTGGCGATAGATCTCCATAGCCAATCGTTAAAGAGGTGACACATGCCCACCATAGGCCATCAACAAATGTTTTGCTCTCTAAATGCGAGAATAGAAAAGCGGCTCCCAAAATACTGAGCACATACAGAATCAAGATAACTTGAATACGATTTGCGACGTATAACAATAATTTTCTCACTATCAATCTCCTCATATTGCACGGCAAACCGTCATGTACTCTGTTATTCGAACTTTGTCGGGCAGGCTTGCACCTGACCTAACTGTTGCTGCCAGCGTGTTTAATTGAACTAATTCAGATACTTAATAAACCCATCGTAACCCAGACCCAATAGCCACGCGCACATAGAAAACGTTGAGAATCCTAAAATATAAGCCGCCCCCGCCTTGACGTAGCTGAGCTTACTTTTTTGATCGAAGAATTGGCCGATAGCCCATGCCAAGTAGATAAAAATAATCACGCCGAATACGGTGTTTAGATTAAAGCCTGTCAATCCAAAGATGAGAACTGGAACGGCGATGAATAGCATTCCTACGCCCATGACGAAGCAAAGTAGGATCAAAATCTCAAAGAAATTCACGTCATGTTTTCTGAAGAAAATTCTTAGCCAACAGGCGATAAAAAATCCCATGATAATGTTGGCGTAGCCATAGTGAGAATGAATCCAATTCGAAATAGCCAGTTCGGTTGAACTGATATTTGTGCCTATATTGTTTGCGACTTTCTCTATGTGAAACAGGTGCGCTATCAGTGTATAAATTAAAGAAGTAACGATAATGAAAATAATTGGCTTTACAAGCCGTGAGCGATTTTCAGTTATATATTCTTTTACCGACGCCCCTGGACGCAGTAGTAGCTCTCTCATCGTAAAGAGAAACCCTTTTTCGAAATGCAAAACGTGCTCAATCTCGTGCACAATAAAATGTCCATCGATGCGCTTGAGTTTAACTGCCTGCCCACAATGCGAACAAAAATTTCCGTGAATCTTGTGCGTGCAATTTTTACAGTTCATAGATGAATAGGGTAAAAAAATGGTGAGGTAGCTTGGTGTATGGAAAAATCTGAAAACGCGACGGACGAGAGGAACAATTCATGGCTTCAACGATTAACAACCTAGGCGCTGGATGCTAGCGACTAATTTTGCGTGTTCATTCTTTCCTGCTTTGGAGGACAAATACAGCTCGGTACGTTCACCGTTGTAGAAGGTATTGCGTAAAATGAAATCGAGTTTGCCATCCCTATCTAGGTCGCCGCTCCAGATCACATTAATTGATTCTGTCTCAACATCGCTTGGCTCTTCGTTTGGCTCGATGATTTCAGTGATGAATTGTTTGAGCTTGGCATTGCTCAAATAGATTTTGCATTTGAGGGGCTCGGTTTTTGATTTGGATTTCGCACATTGGTGTTCGACTCGTAATTGTTCACTGCCGAATTGATAGATCTCCGCGCTTTCTGCTTTTACCGCTTTTTGAACTACACCATCTTGCAGCCAGCTCGCTTTAATGAACAATAGCGGAGTCGTTTTCCCCTCGCTGACCAATTTACCCGTGTAACTCGCTTTGTTTGACTTTTCGTCAGCGATTGCGTCATAGACTTTACTCACTTTCGGCATACTCTTTCTGAGTACGCTTTGCTTGCCTTGTTCTTCCAATGCGAACCAATTGCGAGCAATCCCATACGACAGTGGAATTTCGCCTCCATGATATTGAGCAGCTTCCATAATCTCGACACCACTTAATTGCTTAGACAAAGTATCGACCTGCCCATGTGTCGTGTTGCTGATGCTGCTTATACTAGTGATGAGACTTAGTACTAGGATCTTGCGAGTAAATTGATTTTGCATCTTAGATACCATGTGTGGTGTTTAATGCTAGGCGTAGAGAATTTACTCAATTGTAACCAAGTTGTCGCGATGTTCAAATTGATTTTGCGTGGAATTGTTTTCGGGTACAGCCGTACTATCCGTGCCAGCTCTGTATTGAGAAATACAGTTACAAGTCAATATCACACAGATTACTCTGGATTGTTATCGAATTTGTGAGGCAGAGGTGCATTGTGCAGCATCTCTCGCTGAAGAAAAATGCTGCACGGATAATGAATGATTGTAGTCAATTGATACGATTTTTCGATCACCATCTTTGTTCGATCAGATTAGACTACATGTTTGTTAAGTATGCTAATCGCGTTTCATTTGCATCGTATCCAATACTTCGATGATTTTTTGTTGAAACTCAGCAGATTCATCTTTGTGAATTTGATGGCCAGAGTTAGAGAACATAAATAAGCCTTTTTTCGAAGCTACAACATTTTCAAAATAATTGACCGTGATTGGCGTCGATGTTTGGATATCATTTTTCCCTACCATAAAATAAATAGGGCACTTGACGGTCTTTAACGTTTTTGGAAGGTCGATCGCCATCACCTCATTCCAAGCTGGTGACCATGTTTTTGACCACTGTATAAAACCGTTTTTGAACTCCGCACTTATGGCGAAGGATTTTCCTTCTCTGAAGAACAGCCATTTTCTTAAATAGAATAAGTCTTCATCGACTTTAAAGGGAATATTAACCTGAGCCAGTTCTTGACTAGCCGTCGCGTTCTCTTTTAACGACTCTTTTAGGATCTCAAGTAATTGCTTCTCGCTTTCTAATTGGCTCACGACTGGATTCACTGCAAAGTAGGCATGTAATAGTTCAGGGTGATTTCTGACTATGTAAAAACCGAGAGCATTTCCCCAAGAGCTACCTAGAAGATAAATTTTCTCTTGATGTAACTCCTTTTGCAGAAAGCGTATTACTTCATAGGTATCTTTTCCCATCAAACTCACCGATGGCGTCATCGGCGAGGGATTCAATTGTAAAGTTTTGCCCGCATCTCTTTGATCCCATTGCACGACGGTGAATCTATCCTTTAAGGCGTTGGTAAATACCTTGGCGTTTGGCATCATGGAACTACCGGGGCCACCGGATAAAAAAAGCAAGATAGGGCGCTTGGCGTCATCGGTTTTGATTTCAATTGCTTGTTGAATGCCACCGATATTGGGTGTGTAAATTTGATCGATCTTTACTGGCGCTACATCAGATTGATTATTTGTATGTTCTATTACTAGCTTGGAACTTAATGATATTGCCGTGCCAGCAGAAGGTGATGAGGAAGAAAGATTTTTCAATTCTTTAGCATTCGTTACCGTCATCCCACATGAGATTGTGACCAATGCTGCAGTCAATGTTGCAAGCTGTACTGAACGAAAAATGTTTTGTGTTTTTGTCGCGAGTTTCATTTGATCTTCTCCTGTTTGGCGATGTTTGTACTTTATAGAACAGAGAGGTCGTAAATGAGAGAAAAGCGATGAACAGCGATATTCTGGGAATAGAATGAAAAACTTCAAATTATTTTCAGAATTATTTAAGATTAATTTCAAATTCATGAATCCAAATTGATTGATTCCAGTATCTAAGTTGGTAGGTCATCACCCAACTTAGAAAGGATGCAAAATGAAATTAATCAAGAAATTCTGTGGATTTGTGGGCGCGGCAGCAAGCGTTTGGCTGGCATCGTCTGCCATCGCAAGCGTCATCTCTTTTCCAAACACACCAGCAGCGCAGCTAGCCGCACAACGTCTTAAAGCCTTCAATGCCGGAGATGCTGCGTTGTTGAAAGCATTTAAAGATGCGCATGATTCGAATTTGTCGGTTGAGAACGAACTGGGTTTGAAAAAAATGATAGGCGAGTTAGAAGTTCTGCGTATTACGCCGAATGGACCACATCGTGTATCGATTATCTTGCGTGAAAAAGATGGAGATCGGGTTGGTACGATGAACTTAGAGGTTCATGAGAACAAACCAGATCAGGTGAAGAGTTTTGGTCTCACACCAATGCCAGTGACACCAGAAGATTTAATGCCGCAGCGATTAGCTGCGCAAGAAGCTTGGCAAAAGCTACAGCGTAAAGCAGACAAGTTGGTCGCCGAGGGAAGTTTTTCTGGTGTGTTTGCGGTGGCGCGGCATGGAAAAATCCTGCAACAACAAAGTTGGGGCTATGCAGATCAAGCTCGGCAATTAAAGAATACCAATCAAACACGTTTTCGCGTCGGTTCTATGTACAAGATGTTGACAGCCGTCGCGATTTTGCAATTAGTCGAACAGGGACGTATCACCATAGATGCACCCATTGCATCTTACTTGCCTAACTTTCCAAATAAGTCGTTAGCGAATCAAGTAACGATACAACATTTGCTAACCCATACTGGCGGAACCGGCGACATCTTTACCGACGAATATGCGAAGCAACGCACTTCAATTCGTGAGCACGCAGATTATTTGCGTCTATTTGGGGAACGCAGTACCGCGTTCGTGCCAGGTAGCCAAGAAGCCTATTCCAATTATGGATATGTATTGCTAGGCGCTATCATCGAAACGGTGACAGGTAAGCCGTATGATCGACATATACAACAAGCGATCTTGCAGCCCGCGGGTATGACGGATACGGGTACAGAGCCAGAAGAGAAGGTCAAACAAAAAATCGCGATCGCTTACACCAATGCAGAAACTGGCTTGATCGACGCACACGAGACTTTGCCATGGCGTGGTACCGCAGCGGGAGGCGGTTACTCGACGGTGCGTGATTTAGTCCGATTTGCTGATGCCTTACTGAAAGGTCGTTTGTTATCCGCAGAGTGGCTCGCTAAAGCAAGTCAGGCACAGGTACCTAGTCAACTCTATGGTTATGGATTTCAATTAGGCGGATCGAAAAATGCTAGCTATTTCGGGCATGAAGGTGGTGCCGAAGGAATGAATGGTGCCTTGCGCATCTATCCAGCAACCGGTGATATCGTTGTCGCTTTATCCAATTATGATCCACCAGCGGCAGATGGATTGGTGCAATATTACGCCAATCGCATGCCACTATATGTGCAAGCTAAGCCAAGTCAGACAACGATGCTTCGCAAACAGAAAGGAAACTCACCATGAGAATCGAATTCATTCTTCCCTTAATTTTGTGTTTAGCGCCGCTTTTAGCGGTGTGCGCAGTACTCGTGTATCGCCATAAGCAAACAAAGGCACGTTATCAAACCTTGATTTATTTAGCGGATAAAGGGATGGATTTGCCCGCGCAACTTATGACTGAACCGCAAGTCGTGTTTTGTGAACGTCGTCGTGGTATTACTTTAGTTAGCATCGGCGTGGGCATCATTTTGATGTTCTTAGTATTACCGATTGAATTCGACTCTGGCCATCAGATTGGTGAACTATGGGGTTTTGGTATTTTACCTTTGATCTCAGGTTGTGGTTATTTATTGAGTTGGTGGCTCAATCGTCGTGATGCAGAGCTCGCAAGATAAGGCTGCAGAAGCGCGAATTGATCAAGCCTTGGTTGTTCGGGCGCGCCTGAACAACGATCATCGTGCTTTTGAAATGTTGGTGCGCCGCCATCAAGGGATGGTGCGCGCCTTGTTACGTCGTTTGACCAAAGGTGATCATGCGGCGGCTGATGATTTAGCTCAAGAGACCTTTCTAATTGCTTGGCGCAAGCTAGATCAATTTCGTGGTGATGCGCGATTTTCGACTTGGCTCTATCGCATCGCGTATACACATTTCTTGAAATACGCCGATCAATTTCAGCGTACACATGATGAGTTAGCTGCCGTTGAAGATCGATCAGATTATGATGAAAACTTAGCTTTGAATGTACAAACAACTTCGCAGCACATAGATTTAAAAATTGATTTTGAACGTGCGCTGCAACGTTTAAATCGGAACGAGCAACTGGTCTTATTACATTGCGTTCAATTGGACTTAAGTCATGAAGAAGTCGCACAAATCTTAGGAATGTCTTTAGGTACCGTAAAGTCGAATGCGACGCGTGGCAAAGCAAAATTACAAACGTGGTTAGACGCATGGAAAAACAAAATGAAAGGGACAAACACGTGAATCATCCAATCGAACCCAATATTGATGCACTATTGCGGGATGTTTATGACGGGCCCGTAGCGGATGATGGCTTTACTGTTCGTGTCATGCAAAAAATTCCTGCACAAAGAAAGACACATCATTCTTACTTGTTCATCGCATTTGTTGTTGGTCTGTTGGCATTGATGTGGCAAGTGCTATCCAGCTCCTTGTTTGAGAAAGCTTGGCACGATCTTGCGCAAGCTCAGTTTTCTGTCACGGTAATGGTGTTATTTGCTGTTTTTTTCGGCGCTTCTTTGTTAATCTCTGCGTGGGTATTGACTGAGGCAGAGTAACTGTCTCGTGAATAAGAGTAATTGTTGACGAATCGGTGATTTGTTCGTCTGATGAAACTTCACTTACGTAGCGGCGTTGACAACAGTAGTGATGAATCCACATTCCTAGATTCATCTTCATAGATTCACATTCAGAAAGCCAATTGGCAGCCTTTGTGTAAGCATGGGTGATCTCTTTGTCCAGCGCAGTTGAGATTCTTTTCGGTATCATGTCGATATCCATCTTGATAGCCCCAAAAAACAATTGGGTGATCTAGCTCAAGCCTGCAACCTAAATATCAAGATATTTTTTGATATCTACATCCACACCAAATCAGCATGAAAAAAATTGATATCAACACCTGGAATCGACGAGAACACTTTGCGTTTTTTAGAAAAGTGGATTTGCCTTTTTATAACGTGAACACGCCAGTCGATATCACCGGATTATCTGAATGCGTTAAAGCAAAATCCATCTCATTAAACAGCACACTAATTTATTTGACGATTCAATCAATGAATCAAATCGAGAATTTCCGCTACCGTATTCGTGATGACGCCGTGTTTCTTCACGATGCAGTACACCCATCGTTTACTCATCTTAAAAAAGGGGAGGATTTATTCAGAATCATCACCATGGATTGTGGCAATGACTTACTGCAATTTGATCGCGATTTAAAACAAGCGGTTGAAGAATCGACGTGCTATTTCAATTTCAGTAAAGCAGCAGGGCGCGATGACTTGGTGTTTATGTCTTCTTTACCGTGGATATCGTTCACTGGCTTAGATCACACCTTAAGCTTAGACCGAGACGACGCAATCCCACGCGTCTCATGGGGGCGATATGTCAAGAATGGCGAGCAAACCATGCTGCCATTCAATATGCGCGTCAATCATGTGTTTGTTGATGGCTTGCACGTAGGGCTGTTCTTTGAAGAGTTTGCACGACAACTCAAGCGGGTGTTGGAGTAGGAGTGAATTTTTGATGAAGTAAGCAGCTCTGTTGAGCGTTTTTCGCAAACAAGTACTCAAAAACAAGTACTCAAAAACAAGTGTTCAACTTAGGGATGAAGAATGCGTCGGTTTTTTTAGCAACTAGCTAGGTATAAGTAAGGACTTTGATATCTGATTTGTTAAAATAAGCACACTTTATTAATTCTTTATTTGATTATGAAAAAGAAAATGATGACTGCCCTGCGTACCGGTTTATTGGTGGTGACGCTTGTCTCTCTTAGCTCGGTAAGTTCTCTTAGTTTTGCGCAGAGTAGTGATATTCCTAAAGGGCAAGATCATCCCTTGATACAGCGCTTTCAAGCTTCGCGTATGACTGGCTATTTACAGACTGAATGGACCGAGGCGGCAATTCCTCAAGCTAAAGTGACTAAGTTGGATGGCGCTAAGACGGCGGAGTGGAAACTAATTGAGGGCAAGGAAACACGTCTGCATTATCTTTCGCCAGTGGGCAAGACCACATTAGAAGTGCATCGTAATTATCGCGATGCTTTGTTAAAAGCAGGTATGCAAATCAATGTCAGTTGTGATCAAAAATGTGATGACCTATATCGTGTGTGGCGCGATCAAGCAAAGCCATTTGAGCGTCAGTTTAAATGGGATAACGGACATCACAATGGATTTAGTCATTATGACGCGATCGATAATCAAGAAGGGCGGTTGATTGTCGGTAGTTTTCCGGCCAATGGCAGAGTGCCCAAGACCCACGTGCTTGTGTATAACTCGCTAGCATTTGGTGGTGGAAAAAAAGTCGATCCTATGGTGTCTACTTTTATCCAAATTATCGAAGAAAAAGCCCAGCCAACGGGGCAAGTCAGTGTGAATGCGGATGCTTTAAAACAAAGTTTAGACAATACCGGCCATGTATCCTTATACGGATTGATGTTTGATACAGGTAAAACTGAATTGAAGGCAGAGAGTCAAACTCAGCTAAGCGAGTTGGCCAACGCGCTCAAAGCACAGAGTAATTTAAACATCATTGTCGTCGGACATACCGATAATATCGGTAGCATAGACAGTAATCTAAGTCTAAGCCAAGCGCGGGCTCAAGCCATTGTGCAAGCGCTGATACAAGCGGGTATCAATAAGCGCCGTCTCATTGCTAAAGGTGTTGCCAACTTCGCCCCGATTGCGACCAATAAGACAGAAGATGGGCGTGCAATGAATCGACGCGTTGAAATTGTGGTGCAATAGACTGACGCGATGAAACTCGTTCAACTCTGTGTGAATTTCTCGATGAAATCTGTGTAGAGAGGGTGTTTTTCCCTCTCATTAGTAACTTCTTCAAGTCTGAGTTTAGAGCTTAACCTTATTTTCCTTCGCTGCTTTCTCTTTGTCGGCTCGGTCAGCGTTAACTGCATTATTGAATGCCGCTTGTTCTTCAAAGAACAACTTACTTTGGTAGATATTAACGAACATTTCCGTAGCAAAGTTACCAGCGGCTTGTCTGATGTAGGCACTGTAGACATTTGCACAATGAGCTCGATGTTCTGCGAACGGAAGATTCATATCCGAAATTGCGCAATCGAGGTTTTTGATGGCCGCACCATCCGCACCGTAGGCCCATATCTGTGTGGTGTCTCGGATAAAGGTTGGCGCGCCAAATTTTTCAGCTAAGCTATCGACTACATTTTTTACCAGCATGGTATTGCGATCAAAGCGAAGCTGGCGTGTTATAAAAAGCGCTTTTTTGGATATATGACCAAAGCTGACGTCGATCGTGTCTTTGCAAACGTCATATGGGCCGACGCCTCCAGGCATCGGTGTGCCGCAGCCACGAATCTTGGCCAATGAAGCAGGCACTCCTGGCGCTGCTTTCCAACTCGCATAATCTACAATTTTCATATTTGCGTCGTGTGCTTTTAGAGCCGCTCGTACTTGATCGGCAGTCATTCCCAACTTGATGCCAACAATGTCACTGGGTTTATCGGCTGCCCATACAGGATTGGCGGTGCTTAACACAAACGAAATAACAGCAAGTTGGCGAAACAATTTCATATTAACTCCGGTCAAATAAAGAAGAGGCTAACTTTTTTCGCATTTTAATTGTTGAAGATAAAAATGTCATCTGCGGAATGATTGGCCTCAAAATAGATATCGATGTTTTGTCAATTTCGAGGCCATATATATAAATATCTGCAAATCGCGGCGCGAAGGCCAGATATCAGCAAAAAATATCATTGATCATTCTTTTCTAATTTTATACGGGTAAAATTGACTTTGCATATTTACCCGGGTATTATTTGTTCTTGGACATCAGCTTAGCTATTAAGTTAGTTGCCATCTAAGTTACCCCTAAACGCAAGATAAACAAGGTCTTGGCAAGCGAAGCATATCAAGGATGAAGTATGAAAAATTACACAGTGTTTTGTGAAGATCGCGTCCTCAAAGCAGGGGCGTTGGAAGAAGTAGCTTTGTACCTAAAGGGCCAGACCGATGCGCAACAACTGTTTCAAGGCCAATTTCAAGTGATTGACGATCATTTGGGTGATGCGATTGATCTTGATTTAAGCGGAAGTAAATTGACGGTGAAAGAGCGCTATACAAACTATGAGAAACCAGTCGAACCTACAAACGAGGAGAAGCAGCCAGAGAGTCGCTCGCGTGGGCGTCCTAAATTGGGCGTGGTCTCAAAAGAAGTCACTTTGTTGCCGCGTCATTGGGAATGGTTGGCATTGCAACCAGGTGGTGCATCGGTGGCGCTGCGTAAGTTGATTGACGAGGCACGTAAGCAAAGTGGTAGCGAAGATCAGATGCGTGCAATGCAAGAGCGCACTTATAAAGCCATGTCGCACATCGCAGCCCATCTGCCCAATTATGAGGACGCACTGCGCGCCTTGTTTGCACTAGATCAAGCAAAGTTTTTGCAAATGATTGAGGCTTGGCCTGTCGATTACAAAAATTATTTGATACGACTGGCTGGCTTAGTGACAGCATAGTAGCGGCTGAATAGCCACTTAGTGCTGACCAAATTGATACGATAAAGATTCTTTTGGAGAGAAGAAAACATGAAACAAGATATGCTAAAAAATCAGCAAGATAATATGCAAGATAACAAGCAAGACAGCACGCAAGACAAGAAGCAAGACGATCAGAGTAGCGGTCAGCAAAATCATAAGCACAAGAATAAAAAAGGACGAGAAGATTACAAGCAGCAAGATGATCGTGCTGGAATCTATCGCGTGCACAACATAGAAACTGGCATGCAGTGGATCGATAGCAGTGCCGACGTGCAAGGCGCAATAAATCGCATGCAGTTCGAACTCAAACTCGGCAGCCACCGACGCCATGCGCTGCAAGCCGATTTCAAAGTCTCAGCAGGGAAAGCACTGCAATTCGACATTCTCGAACGCATATGCAAGAAAGTTGATCCAAGCTGGAATTTACAAGAAGCGTTAGAGCAAGCTCGAACACTTTGGCGAGAAGAGTTTGCTGCGAGTGGGGCGTTTTATGGGGCTTAGGTTTGTGTTACCAAACCGTGCAGGTGTTTTATTCTTGAGCATTTAGTTCGATTACTTGGCTATCGGGGATTTTGGGTTAGCTGATTGGTTTCGACATTGTGGACTTGAAATGTCAAATGTAATGCCTGACTCCATGCTTGCAAAAACGACCACAAAACTCATATGCTAACGCCAAGTTTTTGGGCTATTTGATCGAGACCGATTCCTGCAGGCTTGGCAGATGCGCGCTTAGCTAAGCGACGATCAAGCTCCGTTTTTTGTGCTTCGGTAATTGGAAAGTCAGAACTACGAGTGGCAACGCTATCCCACAAATCTTCTACCAACTGAATCCGTTCCGCAATATCGAGTTGTTTGATTTCATCAAGTAAAGCGCTCATTTTTCCCACCTAAATTGTCACTGTGCTTCTTGATTATAGAAGGTTTTTTTTGGTAATAGTATAAGTCGATTTTTTTGGGAGTATGTCGTGATGTTAAAACTGACCCCGTTTCCGAGTTGAACTGACAGTATATTCTAGAAATCTTGCATGCCAATACTTTCGCCTTTGGGTTTCTGCAAAATCATCGATCCCCAGAAACAATACGGCTAACACTCGAATAATGTAGCCCCAAGAAGCGACCGATCTCTGTCAATTTATATCCGTGATAAAGATGCGCTTCTTTGATTTTTTCGTCTCGCTGGGTTTTAATGAGTTTTTCTCTATCTTCAAACAACTCCGTTAAAGCAGGGCGATTGAGAAGGCGTTGCGCTCGTGGTACCTCGTCCATTTTTTCGGAGTCTTGAATGTAGGGGCGCAAAGCTTCTACAAAATCCTCGCCACCCAATAGTACTTGCCCCTTGAGCTGACCCCATGGCGATGCTTGGTCGATACCTTCTAGTACAAACTGTCGATAGCGTTTTCTAGCATTGGATTTTCTGCTGGAGAATTGGCTCAAAATCCACTCTGTGCTGAGCCAAGGCATTTCACTTCGCGCCCCCATCATGGCAGCATAACTAGACCAGCCGTATTGCTCGGGCAAGTCGACCATTTTGGCGCGTACAGGGTTCAGCACGACATAGCGACATAATTCAAGCAAGTAGCTATCTTTATCGACCAAGATGGCTTTGTAACGCCCTTGAAACACATGCCCAACGCGAGCATGCCTGCGATTGAACTGCTGCGTGTACACGCCGTTTAGTTGCCGCATCCCTATCTGCAAATTCGCATCGGGCGTTTCAATCAACAGATGGTAATGATTGTCCATCAAGCAGTAGGCGTGACAAATCCAATTGAATTTCTCCACACAATGGACCAATAGATCGAGGAAATACTGCTTATCCTCATCACCAAGATAAACCGCCGCCCGCGCATTGCCACGCGAGGTGATGTGATAAACGGCTCCGGGGAAGTTTAGGCGTAGTGGTCTGGACATGGGGTTTAGTCTAGTTCAGAAATGTGTTATGTCAAGACTTGACCCCATATTTTGCAGAAATGTGTTATGTCAAGACTTGACCCCATTTTTTTGACCCCGTGTTTCTGCACTTGATCGGGATGGATGTCGATTGATTTCATCCCGCATACTAGAATACTACATCAATTGTTTTTAAGATCTCTTCTAGATCGTCAACAGTCCTCATCCTAAAACTATTTCCCATTTTTAACCTATCAATCGGCGAAATGTCCTTGGGAACCAATCTACTAAAAACCACTTTCAAAGATGACGCATTTATCCCTGGGATCCGAATACTTTTGAATTCAAGCGTATTTCGGTTTTCTCGTATTTGTGGCGGTGTCGCAAGGTATTTACCTAGATTTAATTGAAGTTCAGACAAATCTTTGTAAACTTCATCCCATACTAAGTGCCTCACTATTCCTTTCTCGGAGACAGAAAAAATGGGAAATTCAGACTTTTCAAAATATGCAGTAAGAATTGCCTCATCACATACCGGAACATCAAAAATAGAAAATCCTGAATAAATCTTATTGCTATTGATAATTATCGGAATGATTTCCAATTTGGAGTCGCATTTCCATTTCAAGATCTCGATTATTTGATCTATATTTGAATCTACAAATGCCTTTTTACGGCGCGCTTGATTTGCTGCGTGCTCTAAGGTTTGAAGGGTATTATGACGAGAGATCGGTGAATCGGATGTAACGATAGATTTCGCTTCACCTAAAATTACAGTATTTCCGATTCGCATCAAGAAATCGATTTCCTCTTCACCAGTCGCTAATTTGAACCGTCTTGACGTTCCTTCGTTGTAGTCGGTAAGAAAACGATTTGACTTTGCGATCTCATTGATTTTTGAAATTAGATTTCCTTCATAATGATACCCCTTGCCGTCTAATGCAATATTAAGTGAAACTAACCAGTGTTCGATCACACGTAAAATATTTGGCGTTAAAAGCGCACTAACCATAAGACATACTTTTCCATCGCCAGTTCTTAATAATGGGTGACACCAAAGATCATCCTTTGATTTCTTATGGGTTAAAAAATTAAGAATTTTCAAGACTAATGCGAAGTCTTGATTTAGCGCTTTACATATCTTTAAACTTAACTCGTTTAGACTTATAACAGGGCAAAATTGAAGAAGTTTTTTTGAGGAATGAGCGCTATCATCTTTAGGAAACCGTTCAGAAAATTCGTTCGCGAGAAGCATGAGAATGCGAAATACATCTAATACTTCTATGATCGAAAAAGGCGCTGCCGAAGATTTAACATTTACAAAGGATTCTGGAAAGTGTTCTATTGCTTCCATTGAATGAATTCGAAAAAGTGCATTGGTGTACGCTAATTGTCTTGTCGAATTTTCTATCTTGCATATTTTTAATTCCCGTTTTTTTCCAGCGCCTTTTATCTCCAAAAAATTGTCATCCGCAAAATAATGTGTAAAAGCGTCTATATGAGCTATTGGTCCCGTGCTTAATCTTGCCTTCCGTAGCTTACTTACTTCAAACGCGACTTGGTTTTGATTATCCGGTTGAGAAATTTGAGCAATTTGTTCTGCCTTGTTTAGCCAACTAAATTCATATTCTTCCCACAACAAAGCATTCCAAAAGTATTCGTACATTGAATACAACTGCGAAATTTGGGTTTCATGATGGATGAATTCCATTACATCCATCGGATCCGAACCCATTCGTAGTGGTTTATTTTGAGAAAATCTTTCGACGCAAGAACTGATTGCTTTCTGAAACATATCTACACAACCATCTGCAACTTCCGATAGCGTCAATTCATTTCTCATCAAATTAGCATCGATGGTGACACTTGAAATATTTCGTTGCTTTACATTTTCTGACGACTTCCCATATTTTTCGATCACTGCGCGATCTCGATTCGAAATCGCACAATAATGCTTTAGCAGCTCAGAATTCGTTATATTTGGTGTGCTTTTCTGGTATAGAAGTTCAAGTTCTGTACGCAACTCAGAAAAAGTAGCGTGAAAAGCAAGACTAGCCTCGTAAAGTTTAACGTCATTGGGATCAGAGGATTTGCAATCTTCAAAAGCTTTATTCCATCGATCAAGTTCAAAACCGCGTTGAGATGGAGTCTTAATTTTATTTGAGCGAATAGTGTCTCTAAAGTTCTTGTTTGCCATGAAGTGTTTCCAAATGTAATGGTTTATCTTTTTAGGCTCTGGCAAGCAAAGTCTTTGGGCGCAGGTCTTGAATTTGCTGTTTATTGGGTTGATGTCGCATTCGAAGACTTGAACTAACTCTTCGTTTGATAGTGGGAGCCAAAGTGTGTGCAAACGTCCTCAATGGCTTTAGCTCGTGGTCCTGTATTGAGCCAACGATAGATTCGTTTGAAGCTTTTCTTTAGCCTGTTTGAATATTTCACTTGGTTGGCTAGGAAATTGGAGATTGTTAAGCGCAAGCTCAATGTCTTCTTTGGTAATGAGTAAAACTTCATTTTTTAGCAAAAATGCAGCTTCGTCGATTATTTGTGCTTTAGGTAAGTTTACTACTAATACAAGAAGTAAGTTCTCATTGTTGATACCTTGTCCGAACGAATTAGTCAAAATTGGGAATTTACGATCGACCAATTTCCCTGCTTTAGCTCGTAGATCTGAAATCTTTGTAGTGCATTCAATGATAACGAAATATTGTTGGGAAATATCGAGAATTAGATCTGGGGCATCTGTCAGAAGAAGAGGGGGATTTAAAGGCGTAACGCCCAATAGATATGCCAGCGTAGCGATCCCCGATTCGAGGTATCGTGATTCTTTCGATGTGGAAAAGAGTGAATCCTTTAGGACCCTGAGATCTTTGTCGTATTGGATGTAAGTCTGAAGACGCGGGTTTAAACTTCTAGTTTGGTCGAAAACAAAATAGCGAGAGACGGTCGTTTTTCCCGCTGAAAGTAATAATTCAACACTAGACGCATTTTCTAATGTCAGTTTGCATTGGCCGATATCGATTTGCTCCTGGGTTTTCCAATCGACTTGATCTCCGATTTGACATCGACGATCAAGTCGTGGGTTTGGAAAAATTCTGATTCCGAGGTTAATATCTTCAACGGGAAATTTTGTGTTCTTCGCGAGTGAAACATTCAATTCGCCGTCTTCTAGGCTGCACTTGCTTGGATCAAGTGTGACAGGGGGGTGAATCGAAATGATGATACTTTGAACTTGGGGTAGCTGATTTGAGTTTTCAAATCCAAAAAAACTCAAAACGTCAGCCAATCCATCAAACGGAGTATCTAGGCAACGTAAATCATCATTTATTTTTTTTAAGTTAGCTATGAAAGGCAAGTAGTGTGATTGCCCCCCGACGATTTCTAATTTGGGAATAAAATCGCTTGGTTCAAAAAAAGGAGATGGTCCACTGTAGCTCGGTTTGTCGTTCGATTCGTTACGAAGCAAACTAACAATCTCTGAGTAAATAGGTACATTCCCGATTAGTAGGTCGGAAATAAAAGTTTCAATTTCTTCGGGTGAGACATTTTTTTGAATACTCCCAACTCGTAAATCTGGCGTCGAAATTTCTGAATGAACGGGTTCGGGATACGTCCATGAGGTTAACTGGAAATGTGCCTTAACACATTTCCATTCTTCATTTACGCGAATCAAAACGAATTGATAATTGATTCCTGATAGACCAACGAGCCATCGATTTAGGTTTTCACGAAAATCGTTCAACGCTATAGAATTTTGCAAATTACTTCCCCCACGAATCCTTCAAAGTAGTAACCCGATTAAACACAGGTTTCGCCTTCACAGAATCCACACGATCCGCCACAAAGTAACCATGGCGTTCAAACTGCAAACGCGTATCTGGTTCGACGTTGACCATGCCTGGTTCCACATAAGCACGAATTGTTTCTAACGACGATGGATTCAACAAAGCCATGAAGTCTTTGCCACCTGCATCTGGATTCGCGTCGGTGAATAAGCGGTCGTACAAGCGGACTTCGACTTCTAAGGAATCCGACACGCTGACCCAGTGGATGTTGCCTTTGACTTTGTAATTGGCACTGCCTTCTGTGCCGGATTTACTGTCGGGGAAGTAGTTGCAATGGACGGCGATGACGTTGCCGTTCTCGTCTTTGTCGCAGCCTGTGCATTCGACGACGTAGCCGTAACGCAAGCGCACTTTGTTGCCTGGGAAGAGGCGGAAGTAGCCTTTTGTTGGTTCTTCCATGAAGTCTTCTTGTTCTATCCACAGTTCTTTGCTGATTGTGAATTCACGGTTGCCGAGCTCTGGGTGGTGTGGATGGATAGGTGCGGTACACGCGACTGCTTCACCTTCAGGGAAGTTGTCGATGATCAGTTTGAGTGGACGCAAGACGGCGGTGGCGCGTGGTGCTTTCGGGTCGAGGTCGTCACGCAATGCGCCTTCTAAGGTGCTGTAGTCGATCCAGCCATCGGACTTAGAAACACCGATGCGGTCGCAGAAGAGTTGAATCGCTTCGGGTGTGTAGCCGCGACGACGGATACCGACGATGGTCGGCATGCGTGGGTCGTCCCAACCGCTGACAATGTTTTGTTCGACGAGTTGGCGCAGCTTACGTTTGGAGGTGACGACATAGGTCAAATTCAAACGCGCGAATTCGTATTGTTGTGGCACGGGTTGTTTGAAGAATCCACCTTCGGCGGCACGGGCGATGATCCAGTCGTAGAACGGGCGGTGATCTTGGAATTCCAAAGTACAGATCGAGTGCGTGATGTTTTCAATTGCGTCTTCGAGTGGATGCGCGTAATCGTACATCGGGTAGATGCACCATTTGTCGCCGGTGTTGTGGTGGTGCGCGTGACGAATACGATAGATCGCTGGGTCGCGCATGTTCATGTTTGGTGAGGCCATGTCGATTTTAGCGCGCAAAATGTGGGCACCATCGGCAAATTCACCAGCCTTCATGCGGCGGAATAAATCTAAAGATTCAGCTGCTGGACGATCGCGGAAAGGCGAGTTCACACCGGGCTTGGAGAAGTCACCACGATTGGCAGCCATGTCTTCAGCGCTTTGGCTATCGACATAGGCGTGGCCTGATTCGATCAAGTATTCGGCAATCGCGTAGAAAGTGTCGAAGTAGTTGCTGGCGTAGTAGAGGTGGCTGCCGCCAGTGTAGCTCTCACCGTTCTTGTCGCCGTAGTTCCAATCGAAGCCCAACCATTTGACGCTGTCCATGATGGTGTCGACGTATTCTTGATCTTCTTTTTCTGGATTGGTGTCGTCGAAACGCAAGTGGCAGCGACCTTGGTAGTCACGCGCTAAACCAAAGTTCAAGCAAATCGATTTGGCATGACCAATGTGCAAATAGCCATTCGGTTCAGGCGGGAAACGCGTGATCACATTCGGCAAGCCGTCGCGTGTGTATTTGCCGTCGGCGAGATCGCGGTCGATGATGCCGCGTAAGAAGTTAGAAATAACCGGCGCGTCTGTTGGTTTGCTATCTGGTTTGCTTTCTGGCTTGCGATCTGATTTGTTATCTGGCTTGTTACTCATTATGAAAATCTTTGCAAAAAAATGTGGTAGATACTTGATTGGCAAACATTTTACCGCAGGGCAGCATATTTAGGCGGTTTTGGGCTTGCGTTGTCGTTTGTTATGCGTATTTTAGGGTGAGCTTAGACCGAAGTTACAGCTTTGTTAGAACTAACTACGATGCGGATAGTTAGCCGCTCGTCTGTTTTGCCCGGTAATTTTTACAACAAGCATGTTGTTAGCAAGTAAAAGCGCATACAAATTTGAACAGCTTAGTCTAAATGACTGATTCCAATTTTTATATGATTCAATATAATACAGCCCACTTTGCAACAACTAAATGTAATTGCTCAATTCTTACTAGCTTTTCTGCCACTTTTTTTAAGACGCTTTCCATTATGACCAACAAGAAAAATCTAGCTGCATCGAACAAATTAAGTCGCTCTCATTTGGTATCGCGTTTGAAATCAAGAATCGAGAAAGACGGTTATCCGCGCCTGCAAAT
Source organism: Affinundibacterium baiyunense (assembly GCF_018139645.1). Classification (GTDB taxonomy): domain Bacteria; phylum Pseudomonadota; class Gammaproteobacteria; order Burkholderiales; family Burkholderiaceae_D; genus Undibacterium; species Undibacterium baiyunense. The sequence continues at coordinate 64,248 of NZ_JAGSPM010000003.1, read as the reverse complement.
GATGTTGATGGTGATGATGACGGGATTGATTGGGTTTTTAAGCTCTTTCATTTTGTTGCACTCTGGTATGCAAACAATGTGGCTGCGTTATTTGTGTGCGTTTGGGATTGCTTACGTCGGTTTTATTGGCCTACTGCGGGTCTGGCTGGTGACGCAGCGCGAGCAAGTGGCGGATGTGACAGAGGCTGTGTTGGATATCGCTTATCACGCTTCGCGCCCTAGCTCAGGCACAGGGAGTCAATTTAGCGGGCAGGGTGGTGATTTTGGTGGTGGTGGCACGAGTGCATCGTTTGATAGTGCCAGTTCGCCTTCTGAAGGTTTGATCGATTTGAGTGAGGCCGGCAATACGGCGAGTTCAGTAAGCACTGGTGGTAGTGGCGGCGGCAGTAGTGGAAGTAGTGGAATCGGTAATGCTTTATCTGGTGCAGGTGATGCGGATGAATTGGTAATTCCATTGGCGGTTGCTGCGTTTGTGTTGGCTTTGCTGCTATCAACTTTGTATGTGGTGTATTCTGCACCGATGTTGTTGGCGGAATTGAGCGTTGATTTTTTATTGGCGACTGGTCTCTATCGTCGCTTAAAAAAGATTCCTGAAACAGCGTGGCTAGGGACAGCGATCAAAAAGACAATTTGGCCTTTCTTAATCACAGCTGTGGTGATTAGTGGCTCTGGCTGGGTATTGCAGAATTCAGCGCCAGGTGCGAATACCTTGTCAGAGGTACTGAAGTATCACGAAGCGCATCAAGATGATAAGTAAATAAGTAAATCGGTATAAGCTATTTGCAATTTTGGTGTGTGTATAGTCTGAATAGTCTGGAACTTTTCTGTTTTGTTAGGTTCATATTGACTTGGTGTTTTGCTTTGCCAGTGTTGGTTTGGCTTTGTCACAGATGTCTTGCGGAATTTTTTTTCGCTGTTTCTGAACTTCCCTCATCCCCGGCCCTTCTCCCGCTTGCGGGAGAAGGGCGTGTTAATTTGAATTTGTTGAGTTGCACTCGTTTGCGCGCTAGAAAATTATTCTAAATAAGCACTCTGAATTAGCTTCGCCTTCAATCCTATTCTTGTAGTTGGATTCTTTTTTTAAAATTGTATGTTCAGACGTATGTTGAAAAAAGCTGCGACGCAAACGCTGCTCGCAACTTGTTTATCGTTGATGATCTCTGCTGCGTATGCACAGACTGATCTGATCGTGCCGCGTGCTAAAACGCCACCACAATTGCAAGATTATGTCGGACGCGTACCTGCTGAGGCTGGCTTTGTGGTGCGTGATTTTAGGCAGCGCACTCCTGGCGATGGTAATCCTGCCTCATTGGCGACGACTGCCTATTTGTCGTTTGATGAGACGCATTTTTATGCTGTATTTGTTGCAAAGGATGATCCTAAAAATGTACGCGCGCGAATTGCCAAGCGTGAAGATTTTGACGGTGATGATTTTGTGATTTTAGAGCTCGATACCTTTCACGATAAACGCCGTGCATTTTCTTTTTTTGTGAATCCTTATGGCGTACAAATGGATTCAAAACGTATCGAAGGCCTTGAGTTAGATAAAAATTTTGATACGCAATGGCAGTCGGATGGGCAATTAACAGACGATGGTTATGTGGTGCGTATCGCGATTCCATTGAAGAGCTTGCGCTTCAAAAACGCTGATGTGCAAACTTGGGGCGTGACACTTGGGCGAGTGATTGCACGTTTGAGTGAAGAATCGTTTTGGCCGCATATTTCTAAACAAGTTGCGGGCTTTGTGCCCCAAGCCGCAACGATGCAAATTCCTGAAAGACTGAGCGCTGGTCGTAACGCGCAAGTGAATCCATTTGTGTATTTGGGTAACTCACGTATCTTGAATGCCGATGTGCCGACATCACCTGTTTGGCTGCAAGATAATAAGGTGCAAGCTGGTTTAGATGCCAAGTGGGTGATTGGTGATGCGAGTGCGATTGATTTAACGATTAAACCAGATTTTAGTGAAGTGGAGTCAGACGAGCCGCAGATTGTGGTTGGTAAACGTTATGAAGTTTTGTTCCCCGAGAAGCGCCCATTCTTTCTTGAGAACGCAGGTTTTTTTCATACACCAACGCCTTTGTTTTTCTCGCGTCGAATTGCGCAACCACAGGCGGGTTTGCGTATTACTGGACGTCAGGATTCTTGGGCCTATGGTGGCTTGTTGATCGATGATCATGCGGCAGGCGAAGATGCGAGCGAAAATGCAAAAGCAAAGATTGCGATGGCGAGGGTGCAAAATGATTTGAGCCATGATCTTGCATTGGGCGGTCTCTTCACCGATCGCCGCTTGAATCAAGATCATGTTCGTCAACGCGATACCGTTGCTGGCATCGATGGACGATTTCAGTTAGATGATAATTGGATTCTTCAAGCACAATTCGCACGTAGCCAAACTGATCTTGATGGCAAAAAACTGCAAGGCCATTTGGGTTATCTGGAGGCCAAACATCAAGGCAAGCATCTCGAATATTTGGCGAAATACTCAGATATCAGTCAGAACTTTGCCAGCAGTTTGGCGTTCTTGCCGCGCACTGATCTCAAGCAATTGCAACAAGAAGCAATGTACCTTTGGCATTTAGACGCTTACACAGATTTACAGCGTATTGGATTTATTGGAAATAGCACATTGTCGCGCGACCAAACAAATCAAATGCAAGATTGGTCGGCGGACCTTGGTGTGTTGGCCGAGGGGAGTCGTGATTCTTGGTTAGAAATATTCTCACGCCATGGCTACGAAAAATATGCAGGCCAAGATTATCGCAAACAAGGTTGGTTGGTGAACACCGGCACAAGCTGGCTTAGCTGGCTCAGCGTGATGACCGAATTTGGAGCAATCGATAGTATCAATTACACGCCTGCTGCTGGCGTGACGAATTTACTTGGTAAGGGGCGTAGCATTGATTTGACGTTGACTTTCAAACCGCATCCGCAATGGCGTATTGAAGAAAAACTCTTGTGGAATGATTTGCGCAATAGTCAATCTGGACAGTCAAGCCAATCAAATGAAGCAACTTCGGTGTATCGCAATTTGATGTGGAGGACTAAGCTTAGCTATCAACATAATCGCTTTTTGGGTGTACGTTTGATTGCAGACTATCATCAGCTTGCTGCAAATCCGCGTTTGAGTAGCTTAGAATCTGGCAAACAACTCAATACCGATTTGCAGCTGAGTTATCTGCTATCACCAGGAACAAGCTTGATCGCGGGCTATGGAAATCGACAAGAGAACTTGGCATTGATTGGTAATCCAGCTTATTTGCAGCGCACCGCTGATCTCTCATTACGCACAGGGCGGCGTGCGTTTATCAAATTAAATTACTTGTATCAGCTTTAGTACTAACTGAAATATCAGCTGAAGTATCAACTTTAAATAAGATGAAAGAAAATCGCCTTAGTGGATTAACACTAAGGCGATTTGCATTTAGGCTGCGTGGGTTTTTGGAATGTACTTATTGAATAACCTTGATCGCAAACACATCAGAATCTTTTTGCAAACAGCCGGTGTCGCGTAGCTTTCTTCTAAATGCCAATGTGTCTTCCAAGTCTTTACTATCAAAATCTCGTTGCGCTCTTAAGATGGCTTTATTACTTTGCTTAGGATCGATTTGTAATTGAAGTTTGTCGTTATCTAAAAAAAGTTGGCGGCAGCCTTCGATTAATTTGATATCAGTCGAATCCATCACAAATTCAAATTGCATTTTTTTTGCTTGCTCAGTTGCTTGAGCTGGTTCGTTTGCTGATGGCTTAGATGGCGCTGTCGCTGGTTTAGTTGCCTCTGCTGTATTCGTTGCCGTAGATTTGGGGGCAGAACCTGTCAGCGAAATATTGTCTTTTAATGTGTAGATTTGCACTGTGTAATAGGCGATGCCGAGGGCACATAGAAGAATGATGATAATGCGTGTCATGGTGCTTATTCCGTGCAGAGTTGATGTGGTGGTCTACTTAAAACAATGCGCCAGACTCAGCTGGCGCACGATAATTTTACTAACTTCTTGCAAACTATTTTTTTGTGCTCATCAGATTATGTTGAGCGTATTTTAGCTTCAATACTCTCGCCAAGATTTTTCTTCACGCGTAGGCAATATTTTTAACTTATGATTAATTGTTTTGGTGTCTTGCGGAGAAATTTTATGGCTAAAGTGACGCTTTAAAAAATCCCACATGTCTTTTTCTATCGACTCACATTGCAAAACTGCACGACTTTTTCTCACATGTCGATTGGCATATTCAAGATCATCTGCTTCTGTTTGCTTGGTGTTTTTTTCATAGCGACCGTAGCGATCATAGTAGCGTCCAGTGTTTCTTTTTTTGTCTTCGATTTGCTCTTGGGTGCGTTCAAATTCGTTGATCGGTAAAGTGCAGTTTTCTTTGAAAACCGTTTCTAGCTCTAAGTTGGCAGCGCGATAGCATTGAGAATTACGGTGTGATAAAACCCAGCAACTTTTTTCTAAGCTCAATTGACCGTTCAAATTAGAAGCTCGCTTGATCGCTTCGGTTTCTTTGATCTCGGTTGATTTGCCATCGACTTTGCTGGCACATGGCGCATCTGTATAGATAGACTTGCCATCTGCCGTAACGCATTTGCGCATTTGTGCCTGTGCGGACAAGCTGCTAACAATCAACAAAGAGAAAAAAACGAGTTGAAGTAGTTTTATCATTTTAGAAATTTATTTAAAAATATTAGCTGATGTTGAATACGTATTTGGTAAGTCAATTACGAAACACAAGCCGATGATTATACTGAAACGACACAACACTGCACAGCGTATTTTTGTGCAATTTTTTAAATAGATAAAACTGTATTTTTATGCTGTATTTGGGTGCAAAAAACTGACGATTTTGTTTGCGAGATCGGGTGTTTAATAAGCTTGTAGCGTGTGCGGGGGGAATTACATCCCTCCGCGCGAATGGCGAGAAGGATGTATCTGATCTGGCTAAAATGCTATTTGGTTCAACTAAGCCTGCGGCTTACGCTTCAACCAAGCTAACTTGCGCTTGTGTTTGTACTTGCTCTTGCTGCAGTTTCGACAGCACACTCACTTTAATATTGTTTTGCAAGGAATCGATAGAACCGCCGGTGCGATATTGAAAACTTACGCGGATCACATCGCCAGCTACCACATCGATAGGATTGGCTAAAGGCAGTGCCATGTAGTGATTGAGCCAGTCGATGGTTGAATTGGTTTCCATGACGACAGCCAGTACGTTCTTGGTAATGAATCGCAAAGCACTGAGTTTGCCACTTTGCTCAATTAAGATGTCTCCTTCCCAACGCACCCATAAATCATTGGTTTCGCAAAAGTCGATGATTTTATATAGAGCAGGTTGACCTAACTCTAACGTATCGGCGGTGAATACGCCACCCAATTGGAATTGAATAATTGGCGCTTGAAAGCCTGAGAAATCATAGCGTTGTTGTAGCGGCTGCACCGCCATTAAGATCGCTTCTGGAATAAATACCGGCATTTTGATACCAGGGAATTTATCGGCATAGCGACGTTTAAAATTTTCGATTACTTCGACTTGTTTTTCCCGCAGCATCGCGACGTGGATCATTTCGCAGATAACAAAATCAACCGGCTCTGGCGGCAAGTATTCAAACGCATCAGCGTGAATGACTTCAACACGATCACCATGCTGATTCATCGACAATAATCGACGCGCTTCAACAACCATATCTGGATTAAACTCGACGCAATACACCTTGGACGCAGATTGCGCGGCAAACCACGACAAGACCCCGGTACCGCCACCGAGTTCGAGCACGCGCGCACCTTCAAACACATGGCGCTGAATCGCTGCCTTAAAATTATCCATACGATTCGCATCCATCAACATATTGTGATGATATTGCAGGGGAATAAACTGCCCGAGATAGCAACTCTCTGCTTCGCGTTCGACTAACATGGTCTTCCTTCCATCAAAAGATTGAGATCGCACTGCCGATACATCAGAACCCGCAGTAGTGAATGCCAGTTGGCGCTAAAAGTGTTCGCCAATGACAGAATTATCTGGTTTCTTGAAAGAAGCGAAGGGCAGAGTTGCGAGGTGTTTCTCTATCAATTCGGCTTTTGACTTGGTTTGGGTTTTTCATTGATCTTGATTTGAGATGAATAATTAATGCAAAAAACAACATTCTTATTTAAATCTACGAAACTCTTCGTATATAGTGATGAAAACCTACGAATTATTTCGTAGATTAGGTATTTGTAAGGCATTATGTCGCTTACCAGCTTGAGCGAACTTAGTTGGATTCGAAATTAGGCTCAACAAGTTCGCTTTCAAAAAAATATAGGAAATAAACGATGGCAACTCCGACTGCATCTGAATTAGAAATTTTGGCGATCTTGTGGCGACTGGGTGAAAGCAAGATTCAGGCAGTCAATGATGAGCTATGTAAATTGCGACCAGTCGGTTACACCACGACGCTAAAAACCATGCAAATCATGGAGCAGAAAGGTTTGTTAGGGCGTAAAAAAGATGGCAAGAGTCATATCTACTTCCCCTTAGAGCAACAGCATGAGACGCAAATTACGCTGGTCGATCGTTTATTACAAACTGCGTTTGGTGGATCTAAATCGAGCATGGTTATGCGTTTGTTTGAAGATAAAAAAGCGACCAAGGAAGAACTAGCAGAAATCAAAGCATTTCTAAAAAAGATGGAAGCTGATAAATGAAGCTAGTTGAACTGGTAGATATCTTCGGCATTGATGTCTTGCATGCACTCGCATGGACTTTAGTGCATTCACTTTGGCAAGCCGCTTTGCTCGCCATTGGCGTCATGATCTGCATCGCGTTTACTCGTAGCAATCAAGCCGCATTACGCCATAACATCATCACGCTTGGCATGGGGCTAGGGTGGGGATGGAGTATCACCACCTTTTTTTCGTATTTTCAAAAAAGTGTATTGATGGTGCGTTTTAGTGAGCAAGGTGGCGTGACATCCATCATTCCGCTCAATGGCGAGTCCGACTTTTTTGCGAATGTTAGTCTAGTGGTGAATCAACATTTATCACTGTTAGTTTTGAGTTGGTGTCTTGGATTTGCGGCGATTAGTGGTTTCGCGATTTATGCTTGGGCACTAGGTAGAAATCTGGCCAAGCAAGGAACCGATGCATTCAGCAAAGAGTGGGAGGAGAAATTCTATGCTTTAGCTCGGCAACTCGGTATTCATAAAAAACTCACTTTTCTGCTTTCAAGCAAGATTCATGTGCCATGTGTAATTGGCTACATGAAACCAGTCATTTTATTGCCCGCGAGCTTAATGTTGGGGATGAGTCCGCAACAAATTGAAGTGATTGTATTGCATGAACTCGCGCACATTCGCCGTCACGATGTGCTGGCGGCGTACTTGCAGAGTCTTACTAAAGCGGCTTATTTTTTCAATCCATGTATGTTGTGGATGAATATGAAGTTAGATCAAGAGCGCGAAAATGCTTGTGATGATTTGGCAGTCCGTGTTTGTCAAAACCCTTTGTTGTATGCACAAACTTTGCATCACTACGCAGAAATGCATACGCATTTCTTATCCACCACCACATCTCTTATCGGGAGAAAAAACATGTTGAAGCACAGAATACAAAGATTATTTCCGAGTCCAAAAACACATACGAGTAATGCGAAGAAATTGATGAGCATGATCGTGCTTTTCAGTATGGGCATGAGTACCGCCGCCTTTGCTTGGATGCAATTAGATAAGCGTGGCACCTTCAATCTAAGTGTAAAGAATTTGCCGATCAACAGCGTGCTAAAGCAGGCGGAACAAGCATGTCCTGGCAGTACAAAGCAAATTCAATTGCGACAACCTGAACAGCCTATTACTCTGAGTTTTTCTAATTTAGCTTGTACAGATATTCCAGCAATCTTTGCCGATATCGAAGAACGATTTGGTATGAAATTTACGAAAGTACAGTTTAGCGAAGCACTCAAAGTATTACAGCAGCAATGCCCAGCGGTATTTCGTGATGTTCGACTAAAAAATCCAACTGCGCTTTATAGCGTCAATATGGTCGATGTGACTTGTTTAGAAGTGTTAAGTTCAGTGGCCGCCTTTGATGCCAAACCAGATTTGCAATCGGCTGAGTGAGGTGAAAAGCGGATTGTTTTAATCCGCTGTTTCCACATAAGGTTTGAAGCAATTCAAAATGGTCTGCCAGACTTGTTGTTGCAGTTTCATTAGCGCTTCTCTGGCGGTATTGATTTGATATCGGCTGCAAATCGTGCATGGGTTTCAAGATCGATAGGCCGGTGTTTGACCACGGTGCTCGCTGGGTACTTGCCAAGATAATTGTCGCCTTTCCAATTTTTCGATGGTCTGATTGGCCTGTGCACAAAACCTCCACCACAATTAGGACAGACATTGATTAAGATTGTGTCGACACACGTGGCGCAGAACGTGCATTCATAAGTACAGATGCGCGCCTCAAGTGACTCGGGTGGTAATAATTTGTTGCAGTGCTCACAGCTTGGTCTAAGTTCAAGCATGAAGTTTCTCGTCCATAAAGGTTAAGGATTGGTTCAACGAATTAGTTCAAGGATTCCACATAGCGCTTGAAATTATTCAAAATCGCTTGCCAGCCTTGCTGTTGCTGTTCTGGCGAGTAAGTGGTTTCCGCTTCAAACGTAATATCGAGTTTGACGCCATCTTCGGAGTCTGCAAATTGAATCGTCGCTTTGCGGTCACCGAATGTATATTCAATCAACTTATGCTCGACGATTTTGGTGAAGGTACCTGCAAAATCAAATCCCATGCTGCCGTCTTTTGCTTCCATACGAGACGAGAACTGACCGCCTTCGCGCAAGTCGACAGTCGAGGCGGTAGTGTGCCAATCATCGGATGCAGCATTCCAATTTTTGATATGTTCTGGCGCATTGTAGAGTGTCCATACTTTGGCGATGGGGGCGGCGATGATGGTTTCGACTGTGATGTTCATAATGTTGTCTCCGTTAAATTTTCATTAAAACTAGGACTTAAGTACAAGCGATGTGGCGGTCGTTAAATTTGCCTCGTCAGTGCTTTGTGATTGAGTCCTTAGCTATTTTTGGTTTGCATATTATTACATGCAAGATTACTGTGACCAGCGCTTTAAGAAGGGAAGTTTTTTTAGTAATCCCAATGACATTGCGGTAGCGAGTAAGACGATCAAGATACCAGCGATAATCCCGGGTGTGATCGGTTCATCGAGCAGCAACCATGCCCAAATGGATGCCGTCGCAGGGATTAAGAAAGTGACTGTCACTGCTTTGCTAGCACCTTCAGTTGAGATCAGATGAAAGAACAAAGCATAGGCAATCCCTGTACAAACGATCCCCAGAATCACAACAGAAACCAGTGCGCTGCTAGTGCCATATTCGATCGCATGCGGTACCGATGGCAGCGCAAATGGCAGTAATGCGAGCGCGGCAGCGAATTGGCTACCCGCAGCGGTGGCTAGTGATGGAATTTCTTTGGCATACATGCGTGTGTAGGTTGCTGCAAAGCCGTAATTAATCGATGCTCCCATGCCCGCTAACACGCCAGCAATGACTAAAGGCGTGACGCTGACAGGGCCGATTCCAACTAAAACTGCAACGCCAAATAAGCCTAAGACGAATGCACTAATGCGTAACCAACTTAAACGCTCGCCCAGCATAATGAAGCCAAACACCGCAGTAAAAATTGGCGCCAGTGAATTCATGGTTGCCATGTACGCAGATGGGATATGCAGTGCCGACCAAGCGAATAAACTAAATGGAATCGCCGTGTTGCCCAAACCGATTACCAAGTAGGTCTTTGCATTTTTCTTCCAATGGAATTCGACACCACGCTGGCGGGCAAACAGGTAGATCGCAAATGCGCCTAAACTAGCTCGCCCAAACGTCGTTAGTATCGGGCCGAATACGGGGGAGGCGATACGCATCAGCATAAAGCTAGTGCCCCAAATTAATGCTAGTAATACGAGTCGAGTTAAATTCGATGTGGACATGTGGGTTCTTTTTCGAATGTAAATATAAAGTAGAGATTGGCAAAGGTAAGCAAAGCAGCGAAGTTCAGAGCAACATGCTAACTGTGGTTCGTTAAAAAGGCGAACGATACTTATTGACATCTTCTGTTAGAAAATCTAACAATACGGGATGTTTCCTACTTCCCTAAATTCGCTTCTTACATTCGAGGCAGCTGCGCGCCATAAAAGTTATTCTTTGGCGGCGGCTGAGCTGCACATTACCCATAGCGCGATTAGCCAACAAATGCGTTTGCTGGAAAAGTCTTTGGGCGTTTCTTTGTTTGAGCGCAAAGGTCGGCAGATGCAGTTGACTGCCGAAGGTCTGCAGCTACACAAGCAAATTCAACCTGCATTGCGTCAAATCACACGTGCGTTAGCACAAGTCAAAACAGAAAAACGTATGCCGGCAATTCGAGTGGCAACTTTGCAGTCGTTTGCCACATTTTGGTTGTTACCGCGTTTGGGACAATTTCAAGCGACCCATCCTGATTTGGTGATTCATATTCAGGCAGCGATTGGTTTGGTGAATCTCGACAAAACACAAACCGATATCGCGATACGTTTCGGGCTAGGAAAATGGGAAGACTATGATGCCGAGAAATTGCTTGACGATCAGCTCTATCCCGTTTGTAGCCCCGATTTTAATGCGGGACGATTTCCAAGTAGTCCGAAACAATTACATCGCTTTCGGATTTTATGTGTAGAAAATGGTCGCGAATGGCTCAATTGGAGCCAGTATGCTGGTGTCGATATCGCTAGTTTTCAGCACGAGACGCATCATAGTGATAGTAATTTAATGTTGACTGCTGCCAAAGCAGGGCAGGGCATTGCAGTTGCTCGTCATAGTTTAGTTGCAGGCGAAATTGCAGCGGGAAATTTAGTGCGCTTATTCGACGTCATAGCTCCTTCTGATTACAGCTATTATTTAGTAACACCGAAAGACCTGCAAAAAAGTGCAGCGCTACTGGCATTTGAAACCTGGTTGAAAAGCGAGGCGAAAGCTTTTGCCAGCGATGAGCTTGTGTAATTTAGTCGGGATAACTTCCGGTCTGAACCTCTCCTGCACGCGCGTAGTTCGCAACAATCACGCCAGTTGAAGTCACTTGGCAGGCGTTTAGCTTAAATGCCGCTGGGATGGTGCCTTCGGTAAAAAGGCGTTTTCCACTACCTAAGGTAATCGGATAAATTTTCAGCCATAGCTCATCGACTAAATCGTGTTTCATTAAGGTTTGCATCAAATTGGCGCTTCCGTACAAATGGAGATTCGGGCCGATTTCTTGTTTGAGTCTTTGAATTTTTTCGACGATATCGCCATTCAAAAACACGCTAGGTTGCCAATCATGTTCAGTCAGCGTATTTGATGCCACGTATTTAGTGACCTTGTTGACTGCTGGCCAAAAGTCATTGTGCTCGGGCCAATACTGCGCCCAAATATCAAATGTCTTACGCCCAAGTAAGAGTTCGAACGGTTCGCGCATTTGTTCACGCATGACTTTACCTAATACAGGATCAGAGTGCGGTACTTGCCAGCCTCCATAGACAAAGCCGCCACTCGTATCTTCGGTAGGGCCTCCGCCAGCTTGGATCACCCCATCGAGGGTGATAAATTCTAGTGCAATTATTTTTCTCATGGGTTCTACCGAATTATTTTTGAAGTGCTTCTAAGTTGATGTGCGCACCGCTGCCAGAACCAGTGCTTGAAATCAAGCTTGAATTGATTCATGGACTAGCAAATTTAATTAATGCTTATTCGCCTTTCTTTGCACATTGAGTGAAATGCGCTGCAAAAAATCTTATCAGAGAAATCTGTTAAATTATTACCGCGAACCTGAAAATCGCAGCACATTGTGTATTGCATCTGCTACCGCAGAATATTCATGATTTATTTCAATTGATCAAATAATCAGAAGCTTTTTGATAAAGGAAAATTATGGCTGAAGTCAATGCAACTACTAGCGCACCAGCACCTCAGGGCTGGCTCAATCGTAGCTTGAATACGATCGAGCGCGTCGGTAACAAATTACCCGATCCGGCAATTTTATTCGCCTTGTTTATGTTGGCAGTTTGGATTATTTCTTGGGCGATGTCGGGGATTAGCTTCAATGAAATTGATCCGCGCAATGGTAAACCGATTCAAATTAACAATTTATTAGATGGCGCAGCGTTCACGACGTTCATGGCAAAGTTAGTCAATACCTTTGTCAGTTTTCCGCCGCTAGGTGTGGTTTTGGTCGCCATGCTGGGGCTAGGTGTAGCAGAGCATACGGGTTTTATTAACGCAGGTTTGCGTTCGATTTTAGCGGTTACCCCCAAGATGCTCTTGACGCCTGTATTAGTTGCCGTAGGTATTTTGAGCCACGTGGCGGTTGATGCCGGTTATGTTTTGGTGATTCCTTTAGGTGCAGTGATTTTCTATGCGGCTGGGCGACATCCCTTAGCTGGTATCGCGGCTGCTTTTGCGGGCGTATCGGGTGGGTTTTCTGCTTCTTTGTTTATTCCAAGTAGCTTAGATCCTTTGCTCGCAGGATTAACCCAGGCCTCTGCGCGTCTTTCTTCAAATCCGGCTGCGGCTGATTTAATTATTAATCCACTCAATAATTATTATTTCACTTCCGCATCAGCGATTTTGATTGTGTTTATCGGTTGGTTTTTGACAGATAAAGTGATTGAGCCGCGTTTAAAAAATACTGCGATTGATGGTGATCCAGCTAACCTGCCCAAGTTAGATCCATTGACACCAGCGGAGCGACGCGGTTTGCGTTTTGCGGTGCTAGCGATGTTGTTGAGTATTGGCTTGTTGTTTATTTCCGCGCTACCAGCGAGCTCGGCGTGGCGTGGAACTGATGCAAGCTTGACCCATTCTTCAGCACCTTTAATGCAGTCGATTGTGTCTTTGATTCTGGTTTTATTCTTGATCCCAGGCGTGGTGTACGGCTATGCTGCTGGAACTGTAAAGAATCACCGCGATGTGATTCAAGGCATGAGCAAAGCCATGAGTGGGATGGGTTACTACATCGTGATGGCATTTTTCTGCGCACAATTCATTTATGCATTTGGCCAATCTAATCTTGGCGCGCTGCTTGCAATCAAAGGTGCGGGAGCGTTAAAAGAACTTGCTCTACCGATGGGCGTTACGCTGGTTGGTATCGTTATTTTGACTAGCTTAGTCAATTTGTTAGTCGGCTCGGCTTCTGCTAAGTGGGCATTGATTGGTGCGGTGATGGTACCTATGCTAATGGAGTTGGGAGTATCACCAGACTTAACCCAAGCTGCTTATCGTGTCGGTGATTCATCGACCAACATCATCACACCCTTGATGCCGTATTTTCCGTTGATTGTGGTGTTCTGTCAGAAGTACGTAAAATCAACTGGCATTGGTACTTTGATTGCCCTGATGTTGCCATTCTCGGTAACTTTGTTGGCGTTGTGGACTGCGTTCTTAATGTGCTTTTGGATGCTTGGTATACCGTTAGGAATCGGTGCTAGCTATGAATTTCCAGCTATAAGCTAAGCTAGTTTCTTAAATCGAAAAATGTTAAAGAGCGATCAATCATTGATCGCTCTTTTATTATGCGCAAAAAGATTTGAGTTGTGCTGCTTGGAAAAGCATCGTGGTGACTAGTATTTGAGATCGATATTTTTATACGTGCCATCCGTCTTCATTTCACGCAATTTGGCGTTTAAGAGGGCGATGGTTTCTGCGCGCATCTTGGGATGACAGGCAAGGTAGTAATCTGAACTTTGATAATTGAATAGAAAAACGACTTTGTCTTCAAGCTTGTTTTCAGCGATGATTTTTTTACCGTGGGTATCGCCAGCGGTGGCGTAATCAATTCGTCCCAATGCAACGTTTTTAAAGGTGGTCGCTGATTCTATTGAGGTTACGATATTGAAGCCTCTTTGCGATAAATACGAAACAGATACATTGCCTTCTTCGGTACCGATGCTCGCGTGTTTAATCTCTTCTAGTCGAGTGATTTTACCGAGCTTGTCGGGGCTGCCAAAAACTGCCCAGTTTCCAGACGAAATTGGTCCTATCCAATTAAACCAAGATTCTCTTTCTGTGGTCCGTGCGGTTGAAAAAACACAGGTATTTGGGTTGCGACGCGCTAGCTTAAATGCGCGGCTCCAGCTCATGATATTCATCTGGTACGGCAACTGGCTACGCTTAAATAATTCATGAAGCTTATCTGCCGACTGCCCGTAGATATGGCTACCACCTTGGTCTACGATATTGAGCGGATATAGATATTCGGTGGTGAGATAAATCGTAGGTGAGTTAGTTTGTGCGCTGCTTGAGCTGCAAAACGCCAACAGAATCAAGGAACACATCCAAGAAAATTTACCGTTCAAGTGCTTTATTTTTATCATGTTAACGGCGCTAATTTCTAGTTTCTGATTGCTAATGGTTTGTGTCGGGATCGCTTTTTAGTAGTTCTTCTTTTGAGGAATTAATTTAATCGCTCAAGGAATTCGGCGCTCAGAGTAATTCAAGCGGTCATTTGGGTCAAATAATGTTCCTATCTTGGCAATTTGTTGGTTGTGGATTACATACGCATTGAAAGATGCATCATGCCAATATTATGCACATTGCTAGTTAGATTGATTTTCATTTTGATATGCGTGTGGATGGCTACGAGAAACCTAGCAATTGATCAGCTAGGTTTTCGAAAATTTTTAAAAAAGTAGGCTGTAATTTAAATGCTAACTAACTAACCAACCAACCTCGATCTTCAGCGATATCAATTTGCTCCAGCACGTAACGCCATAATTTTGGCGCAGCTGTCTCTAGGTATTGATTACGTTTTATTACTTGGTGTTTGAATACTTTATTCTGTACCCAACTGCCGCCTTCATTTTGCATATTTTGGATGAGTGGCAGTATGCGATCCATTGCTTTGGCAAATTGCGCATCAGCAGTTTCTGCTTGCTCGAATTCGTGCCATAGGGCGATCATGGTCTCTCGCTGCGGTGAGGGTAACAATCCAAAAATACGCTCGGCCGCTGCGGCTTCTTTTTCTGCTTGCTCGCCCAAGATCGTGTGATGATCAAACGCAAAAGTATCTCCTGCATCGATCTCTACAATATCGTGAATCAGCAACATTAAGCATACACGATGGATATCGACGGCCGCATTTGCATACGGCGCTAAGACATGCGCAGTTAGTGCAATATGCCAACTATGTTCTGCACTATTTTCATAGCGATTTTTATCCGCACGGATCAATGCTTTACGATAAACCGCTTTGAGTTTATCGAGTTCTAGAATGAAGTGAATTTGATGGTTTAGTTCTTGCATAAAATGGTGTCAGTAGAATTGAAGTCGAGAGCAAGTGTTGCTGGTGCCTAGCTTAGTTGATTTTTAATTTGTTCACCAATTTGCATATTAATGTGGAAGTTAATTGGATTCTCTGAATAGATAGCCAAAACTTCTGCTCACGGTTAAACGCTCAGCGCAATTTCTAAGAATTACTTCTAAGCGTTCACTATCGATGCGTTCTGCTGATTCGATTGCGTGAGCATTTACCACGGTGCCGCGATGAATTTGCCAAAAAATTTCTGGATCAAGCATCTCGATTAAGTCTTTGAGTGCGGTACGAATATAGGCTTCGCCATCTTTGGTTACGACGCGTGTGTATTTGGTATCTGATTGCAAGAATAAAATATCATTTAGATGAATTAAGCGAATTTGTTTGCCAACACTGGCTCTGAGCCATTTTGGTTTGGTCTTTTTTTCACTTGTTTGGTTCGCATTAGCAATGCTATTTAGTGCTTCTGCGTGTGACTTAGATACGCTATTTTCTGCTGTTTGTGATGCCGATTTGCTGGTATTTTGAATTCGTTCAATTAGTCGTTTGATGGTTTGTTCTAAGCGTTCCAGCGTGACTGGTTTGAGTAGATAATCGAGCGCCGCGTGTTCAAATGCTTGCAAGGCATGTTGATCATAAGCAGTGACAAAGACGATATGTGAGCGTGCACGAATCCTCTCTGCGACGGCGAGTCCGCTTAATCCCGGCATTTGAATATCGAGGAACACTACATCAGGTTCGTGCTCTAGCCATAAGTCCCAAGCATCATTGCCGTTCTCTGCGACCGCGACAATTTGTGCTTGTGGGTAGCACTGTTTCAATTGTGAGATAAGACGTTCGCGCATCATATCTTCGTCTTCGGCAATTAGCACTGTAAACGCGGGTTGGGTTAAATCGTTCATGGATGTCATAGTCGTTGAATAGTGTGAATTGATGTAGCTAATATCATGCAGGTAATACTAAGCGAGCAATTACGCCACGTGGTTCATTTTCTTCTAGTACTAGCTTTGCCTTTTCGCCATAGCTAAGTGTTAATCGATTGCGGATATGGTCAAGACCTAGGCCATGTCCGATTTCTTCACCAAAGCCAAGTCCGGTATCGATCACGGTAATATGAATTTGCTGATCGATTTGATGTGCGACGATGCTGATATGGCCACCATTAACAGCGGGTTCTATTCCATGTTTGATTGCGTTCTCGACTAAAGTGAGTAGCAAGGCCGACGGCAATCGGAATTGCTGTAGTTGCGGCTCGTAACGGATTTCATAACTCAAACGGCGCGGTAAGCGGGTTTGCATGATTTTGAGATAGGCATCGCAAGTTTTGCAATCATCCTCCAGGGAGATCGTATCTGACCTTAAACTCTCAAGTGTGGCGCGCAGAAATTGAATCAAATCTGCGGTCAACGCCGCGGCTTGCGGTGCGGTGGGTTCTGCTAAGTGTTGCACCAGACCTAAAGTGTTGAACAAGAAGTGCGGCTCAATTTGCGCTTTTAGTAATTTCAGTGTGCTGCTGATTTCTAATTGATTGGCGCGTTCACGCTCTGCATCATGACGAGCGATGGTCTGTGCGATTGCACGTTTCAATAAGAAGTTATGCGTTAAGAACCACATGACTGCGAGTAAGCTCAGCAATAATTGCTGCGACATGCGCCATGTTTCGAATTTCAAATCGTCCGCATTGCCAGCGGAGTTCCAGCCTGCAATAAAACCGCTAACAAAGTCTCCAAAACTTGAAATCACATAAACGCAAGCCAGTGCGAACATCAAGGCCAAGAATATGCGTAGCAGACTTCTCTTCAACATGCTCGCTGAATTGGAAGCCTTTGATGCGTTTGCTTGGTCATGCTCTGGTAAGTTAATACCGAACAATAAATAACCTAGATGAAATAAGCGCTCACGTTTGCTTTCTACTGGAATTTGGGCGTTCATAGATATTTACTCCTCGTTAAGGTTGAATGGCCGATCTGACTTTTTCGTAAAAATAAGGCGGATGGCGTAGACCGAAGTGTCCTTGACAATACCGAGCGAGAAAATCCAGATCTGACGAAAGAAGCTATCGAGGGCATGAGTGAAGTAAAGGTGGGTTAGAGCGCGCGTCGTGCGTTCTGTTTTTTTGATGGGGTAATAATAAAAATTAATGAAAAACTGAGGATTAACTCAGGATCAGCTTGGTATCAACTCAGTTGCTGGAGTGTTGGGTAGTTGAGTTTAACTGCCGTGTTGATTATCTTGGATAGTCATCATTTTGCCATATCGACAGCATTTCTGGCTGGAGGAAATCATCGGATTGCTCAGGCAAGCTGACTAGGTATTGAACTGACCACCGCCAAAAAATCACGAGAAATTATAGGGTTAATACGTATTTTTCTAAGTGTTCTTTCTGAAGGAGGACATGGAATGTGTGCGGAAAAAGGTTTTATTCTTCTAAACAATGTCATTTCTGAAAAAATAAAACTATGGAGATGATGCTACTTAAATTCGGCTTGCGTAAAAAAAGTATCGAGTACCGCACCTTTGTCAGCTTGTGGCGTGTTGATGGCGTCTCGTTGTCGCCTAGATTTGTTTCTAAATTGTTCTTCTTCTCCTAAACTAGGGCTTCGTTTGATTATGCAGGGAAGGACTATGTCGATAAAAAATCTACGGATTGAAAGAGGTTGGACCCAAGCACAGTTGGCTGATTTTAGTGGTGTTAGTCAACGTACCATTCAGCGAATTGAAAAGGGGCAGCCAGCAACAGCAGAGACGGCAAAATGCTTAGCAGCGGTGTTTGAGGTACCACTCAAGGAATTAGGGCTAACCGAAGTCTTAGACGAAACTCAATTGACCGAAGAAGAAAAGCAAGAGTTGGAGAATATTCGAAAAATTCGCCACTTTATTGTCGAATTAATTGCTTACTTGATTATTGTCCCTTTGATTTGCTTTGCCTCTTATGTTCATAACGGTGAAATTCGTAATGGCTTAGGTTTGGCTGTTGGTTGGGGCTTTTGGCTGGCCTACCAGGCAATCGACTTATTTGATACCAAGGCATTTTTTGGGGCAAGTTGGGAAAAGCGACAGTTAGATAAACGTATGGGAAGAGATAAAAAATGAAACAAGTAATCATCCAGCTTAAGTTGACCACTAAGTTAATCCTTATGTTGTTCTTTGTAAGCGCGCAAAATTTGATCATGGCGCAAGAACAGCAGGTCGTGTTTCCAGAACGACATGGACAAGTTAGCCAACAGTTGTTTACAGGCACGAACAAAAAGCAGCCCTTGATTGTTGGTCTAGGTGGATCTGAGGGCGGCAATCCTTGGGCGAGTCAATTTTGGAAGGCACAACGTGATCGTTTTTTAGAGCGAGGTTACGCTGTATTGGCTTTAGGATATTTTGGTACCAAAGAAAGCCCCGCTAAACTAGATCGTATTGCCATCGAGGGAATTCATGCCGCGATTATGCAAGCGGCTCAGGCACCAGACATCAACGCGGAGTGTATTATCGTTATGGGTGGTTCTCGTGGTGGCGAACTTGCTTTGCTCCTTGCAAGTCTATATAAAGAATATGATGCGGTGATCGGCATTGTCGCTGGTAGCTCGGTATTTCCAGCGTTGACGATGACTATGGATACACCTGGGTGGAGTCATCATGGCAAGCTGCTTCCGTTTGTGCCTGTGACTGAAGCGACCTATCCAGCTTTGATGCGTCGCGATCTGCGTGCGGCATTCTCTATCATGATGGAAGATCAGCTCGCAATGGATAAGGCGTCGATCGCAGTAGAAAACATCAACGGTCCGGTGATGCTCTTATCTGCTAAAAAAGATGAAATGTGGCCGTCGACAGAAATGTCTGACAAGATCGCACAGCGCCTCAAAGCCAAACACTTTGCCTATCCAGTGCAGCACATTGCCATTGATGGCAATCATAGTGCGTCACTTAAACATTTTGATCTTATCGAACAATTTTTAGAACGTGAATTGAAGCAGAGTAAATCCGAGTGTGCACTGTGACAGTGTTAAAGGAGGGTTCTGTTACGAGCGAATTGTCGTGCAAGATTGAAACTATTTTATAGTCTTATAGTTGGTAGTAAAAAGGGGGGGGGCTTTGAGTCACGCAGAAAGACCTCCCCAACATCGTTGCCAGCTCTAATCAAGGCAAACTGGTTTTCCAAGGATTTCCAGAAATCCAATTGATGATTTCTTGCCAAACGGCGTTTTCCTTACCCGCGAACCAGTGGTTGGAACCAGGTCCACATGGATGAACTTTGTCGGTGATTTCTATGCCACTTACTAAAATTTTAGGCATAGCTATGGGCGAGAAGTCGGATACAGGTGACACTGGACAAGCGTCTTTCGCGTTATGGACCAGCAGCATCGGCATTTTCAGCGCTGACAAATCTAACTTCGATAAGCCCGGGCCACTTGATGGCATATTGGGTCCGGGGAGGTAGGCTTGATATAAGCCGGAGAGAAGTACCAAGCCGCTGACTTGGTTACCTAAACTCTGTGCCAGATAAGCGGCAGAAATAGTACCTCGGCTATGCGCCACAATCACCAGGCGTGATTTTGGAAAACGACGTTGAATTTCCTTTACGGCTATTTGCATGTCAGCCACGTGATTAGATGACATGCGGATTTCCTGCGTTAAGTCTTCTTGGTCAGAGGGAGCGTTCATCACCATCACTGCCATCTTTTTTTGTAAGAGAACTTCCCGCTGTCCTAAAAATAGATGCGGTCTTTCGGCTTTTGCTTGTCCATCTTTTAGGCTCAGCCCTAAGTTTCCTGAACCACCGGGAATCAAGAGGATGACCGTTTCTGGATTGGAAGCATGAGGTTCCCAAAGTAGTAGAGATTGGGAGGCATTCGGTCGAGTCTTGAGTGTGATGAGTTCGTCTGCGAGAGCAAACGGAGCGAACAAAAACGAGATCACCGCGATGACTATTTGCAGTTGGCGTAAACACAGTGCCCTCGTAGATAAATACCAATTGAATTGAAGTTGTATTGTGTTCATTTGCGTAGCGTCACGGTGATGGAGGGTAAAAAAAGATCACAAAATTTTGCGTTCTGCCTATGACTTGCGATGATAATGCGCGCACATAAACTGATGCCAAGTACCATCCTCACTTTGCATGCGCGAGGTCAGTGTGCGGTGATCTGGCGTGATAAATTCGATGATGTCTTGATACTTTGCCATGGCACCGTTATCGGCGAAGCTCGGGCCTTCTGAGTCTAGTGTCAGAATTTTTGCAGATGCATCGAGCGTGCCTTTGTATGGCCACAAATGTGTCATCACCGATGCGATGAAGGTGCCGACAAAGTGCTGCGCTTGCGGATCATACCCAAGTGTCATCATCGAATTCCATGGTCCACCGTCTGGTGAGTCACTCGCTCCCTCGCCGATAGTCCACAATTTTCCCAATGATTTAACCACTTCACTTCCTGCCGTTTTCATAGGGGGCTGGTCTGGCCCCATGAGGCATTCTGATTCAAAAGTCCACTCACCGACGAGTTGCTGTAGCCAAAGATGTTCTGTTTGTGGTTCTGGGATTTGCATGATAAGACTCCTTCAATAGTGAATATACAGCGTGGATGTTTTAAACGATGCTAGCTTCCACATGCCCTACATCTACTGCAAAAGTAAGATTGGCGTTAGATGTTTGAGGATTGGACACATTTGCTGCACACCGAGTTCCACGTTTAGCAGTGATGTTTTCCTCAGGTTTTTCTAAAAAAGCGAAGGCTCGCAAGTGAGTTTGAGTTTGAAACTATTGCGGTGATGGAAATGCCGACATATCCATCCAAACCGCGCCCCAGATATGACCATCAGGGTCGGCGAAGTCACGTCCATACATAAAGCCATGATCTTGTACCGGATTGACATCCGCAATACCTCCCATGTGCATCGCGATTCGGTTCATTGCATCAACCTCGTCGCGTGATTCGCAAGAAATATTCAAAGCAACTTCGCTTGAAGTGCTTGGAGGAATTGGACGGGTGGTGAAGCTGCTCCATTTTTCATGCGTTAACAACATCACGCTGATGGTTTCACTCCAATCCATTAAGACGGCACTGTCGTCACCACATTGTGGATTAAATTTGAAGCCGAGCTCTGTATAGAACGCCTTAGACGCATCGAGATCTTTGACGGGTAGACTGATGGTAATGGTCTTAGCCATGATTTTCCTTTTCTACTTATGTTGCCTGGGCATGCAGGGTGGTTTATCTGTGTATGAATTGCCTGTGCTGCGTCCTTTATATTGTGGCCATACTTAATTCTAATTCACGCACTGGTCGCACTTCGATACTGCCGAACTTGGCTGGTGGGATTTTTGCCGCCCAGTTAATTGCTTCATTGAGGTCTTTGGCGTCAATCAAGTAAAAACCTGCCAACTGTTCTTTCGTTTCGGCGAATGGACCATCAGTCATCGACATTTGCCCATTGCGCACACGTACCGTAGTGGCTGTTTGTGTTGGGTGTAGTGGCTCGGCAGCGATCATGTGACCACTTTGTGCTAATTGACGGGCAAAAGCAAAACAAGTCGTGTCAGGACAGGCGTTCCAGTTCTCTTCGGACAGATAGACGAGACAGAGATATTTCATAGATGGGTTTCCTTGTTCAAATCGACTACTTAGGCATTGCCGACGGCAGCTGGGTCCATCCAAAAAATCTCCCAAACATTACCATCAGGATCTTGAACCGAACGACTAAACATAAAGCCGAGATCTTGTTGTGGATTGGGATCTGCTAGTCCACCTGCCGCAGCGGCACGTTCCAAAATGGCGTTGACTTCATCTCGACTATCGAACGTTAGTGCTAATAGACTAGCACTTGTGGCACGTGCGTCTGCAATTGGCCTACTGGTAAAAGAGCTGTATTTATCGTGGGTTAGCAACATAACGTGGATAGTCTCTGACAGCACCATGCACGCTGCTGTGTCGTCCGAAAACTGTGGATTTTGGCTGGCGCCGATTGCGGTATAAAAGCGAATGGAATTGGCAAGCTCAGTCACTGGCAAATTCACAAAAATCATTTTTGGCATAGTAAGTCCTTTTTTGAGTAACAAATGAATTGAAATTATTTATCCAGCGATTTCTGGCTCTACCAACTTCGCCAATTGTTCTAATGATTCTTGCCACCCCAAGTAACACATCTCTACGGGAATCATTTCGGGAATGCCGCTCTGAGTGATATTTAATTCGGTGCCGCAAGCGACCGCTTTGAGCGATACCTCCACGAGTAATTCTCCTGGCAGATTCGGGTCTTCAAATTTGTCGGTATAACGCAGTAATTTCCCTGGGATTAATTCTAGATATTCACCACCGAACGCATGTGAATGGCCGGTTGAAAAATTTTCGAACGACATGCGGAAAGTGCCACCCACCTTGGCATCCATGTGATGGACAGTGCAAGTGAAGCCATATGGAGCAACCCATTTTGCCATAGCGGCTTGATCTAAAAACGCACGATAAACCTTGTCAGGGTTTGCTTTGAGAACGCGGTGAAGTTGAACAGTACCAGTTGTCATCGAGATATCTCCTTTTTGTTGAATTGTTGATTATTGATGTTAATTTGCTTGGGAAAAAAGCAAAGCTCGTGATGTGAAAGCAATACTTTGTAGTTTAATTTGTTCCCAATCTACTACTAGTCGAACGGCAAAACTTCAAATCGACACTAGCTCAAAAATATTTTGAATTATTTGCGCACTGGCTAGCAAAACTTATTGATTTCCTTTCTTTGACTCTAGGCTAGCCCGAAATTTCGCTTATTAAGCGATTCATTTCGGCGATGCGTTTCTGTAAAAAACGCTGCTCAGCACCTTGCTTAGTTAAGGCGAGCGCATGTTCGTAAGCGCATTTTGCTTCTTGGTAGCGAGCCAAACGGCGATACAAGTCTGCCTGCGCGGCGTAGGCTAAGTGATATTTTTGCAGAGATTCTTCTTCTAAAAGTTGGTTCACTAAAGCTAGACCGCTCGCCGGACTATCGTGCATTGCAACAGCCACTGCGCGATTGAGTGCAACGATAGAACTGGGCTCCAGGCGAAATAGAGCGTCGTACAAACCGACGATTTGAGCCCAATCGGTGTCAGCACTTGTTGGTGCTTCCGCGTGCACAGCAGAGATTGCGGCTTGTAAGCTGTAAGCGCCGAATTTCTTTGTGCGTAGTGCTTGTTCAGCCAAGGCACATCCTTCTGTAATCAATGCGGCGTCCCATAAACTACGATCTTGTTCATCGAGCGGAACTAAATCATCTTGCATATTGATACGCGCCACGCGGCGTGATTCATGTAACAACATGAGTGCCAATAGCCCCATAATTTCTGCTTGCTCAGGCAGTAATTGACGTAGCAAACGCGCTAAGCGAATCGCTTCGTTCGACAGGTCATAGCGGGTTAGCGTATCTCCACTTGAGGCAGAGTAGCCCTCGTTAAAAACCAAATAAATTACACGCAAGACACTAGCTAGTCGCGCAGGGAGTTCCGTTGCATCTGGTACTTGGTAGGGAATGCGCGCATCGCGAATTTTGCTCTTGGCACGCACAATACGTTGTGCCAAAGTTGGTGTGGGTAGCAAGAACGCACTGGCAATTTCTTCGGTAGTCAAGCCGCAAACTTCACGTAGTGTCAGTGCGACTTGCGCATCAAATGCCAGACTAGGATGACAACAAGTAAATACTAAACGTAGCCTATCGTCTTCAAGCATGATTTGTTCTTGTAACTCATCCCAAGAGGGTGTCTCGTCCGCAATGCTTTCCGCTTGCTCTAGTGCGTCATCCCATGCGGTAAAACGTTGATTGCGCCGAATACCGTCAATCGCCTTGAAGCGTCCCGCAGAGATCAACCATGCGTGTGGGTTGGAAGGAATACCCTGTATTGGCCATTTCTCGACAGCCACTCTAAACGCCTCATGTAGTGCTTCTTCCGCCAAATCAAAATCACCGAGTAAGCGCACCAAGCTTGCAAAAATCTGCCGCGACGATTGCCGATAAACTTGGTCAATGGTCGAAACAATGTCGTGATTGGTAGTGTGCATACGACGCGCGTGGCTGATTAATAGAATTTACATTATCTGCGCAAGTGGATTCAAAATGTAAATTTAAGTTGATTTCGACAAATTGCACTTGGACGAAAACTAATCAGAGCAATCTAAACTAAGCCTAGAAAAAGAGCAGAGCTGGAATGTGCGTTCTGAATAAACTCATACAAGAATCTAGATTTGCGTTGCTGTGAAATTTCTGATGTCTATTCATTAGCACATCAGCTACCTGTGTATTACGCTGTTCGATAGTCGTTTGATCAACAAGAGTTTCTTTTGTGATCAAACGACGCAAAAAATAATTGCTCATCATGGGCACATGTCATACGGCATGATAAGTCTTCGGCTAATTCTATTTGTCTAGCAAGTTCATTTTTTTGCTGCCTTGCGAGCCTCGTCTTCAGCTAGTGATTTTTTGTAACTTTCTAGATCCCAAGTGAGGTTCCAATTCTGCAGATAGTCAGCGATGGGTCCAAGTCCAACTGAGGCGCGACGCTCATCGAGTCGATCGGGGTCTTCAACTGGCATCAACTTGGTTACGCCGTCGACTGTTTGTAATTGGCTGCCATATAGCTGCTTCTTGCCTAAACCGAAGGCAAGATAACGATCTTCGAGCAAAGCTAAACTGGATGCGCTGGCCTTTTTCTCTTGGACTGCTTTACGCATCATAGGAAGATACTTTTCCCATACTGCTTTATTCGCGTGTTGAACGACTAAGAATAAAGTAGAGCTGGCTCTTTCGCCTACTTGTTCGGGGCCTAGCCAGCCCTTGCTATCTAAAATCTGGGTGACACGTTTCAAGTTGGCCGCATCAAGTCGCTCGATTTCGTCCCAAGTTGCTTTGACTTGCTCAGATTTCTCACCATATTGTTTGATGATTGCGTCTATGCCAGTTCGCAGTTTTTGATCTGCGATAAAGATGTCTTCTAGCTCTTTTTTGAGCGCGTGATCATAATTTTTCTCACGTGCAGCTAGCTTGGCTTGTAGCTTATCAAGCATGATTGGCCACTCAGGACGATCATGTAAAGATTGCAGATCGGTATCTGCCTTCAAGTGGTCGATATTCCACCAATTTTTATCGATCGATTTATTCAGCCAAGTGAATGCGAGATCATGTTGACCTGCAAGTGCCGCAGCGCAGGCTGCATCATAGTATTCGCCACGATTTGCATCTTTCTTTGCAAATATCGCTTCAAAAACCTTGACTGCTTCGGCATACGATTTTTGATTTAACAGACGTTTCGCTTGGCTCATAGTGGCGCTCTCCTGCTGCGCCAACGAAGGAAAACTGAGTGCCAGTGAAATAATGAAAACTAATTTCTTGAACATGGATTACTCCAATCACTTGATTTGAAAAAATTGAATAGGGCGATTTGAAAGATACATCGAATTTGTATTTTTACCCATACCAATTGCTCGCTTTTTAGTGGAGTAATTTTATCAGAATAAATTTTAATTTATGCAAATCATCGCTCAGCAAGAGTAGCTTTGAACTTGGCCAAAATGGATGAGTATGATCAATGATTGTGATTAATAGTATGAAGGGGGGAGCAATAGCTCGCAGGGGAATGACGCCATTCGGTCATCCTCTGCAAAAACAGAAACCCAACTTAATTTCTGCAACAAATAAGCAAAGAAAAGAATTGTTCGCCACGAGCGAACACTGGATGACGCGATGTTGTTTTGGAGATTTGCATCCTAAGGCAAGATTACGTCTCGCAGTTTACAGACAAATGAGGGATTAATTACGTCTTACCGTGTTTACTAGCATCGCTTCAAGTCAACACATAAAGAAAATACCTCAAGCAAACACAGTCACTGTCTGGCGGCTAATTGCTACGAGTTGACCATACTCATTCCAGACTTCAGCTGCGATGTGGCCATAGCCATTGCGCGCGGCATCTGTGTGTGCACGATATTGCCACCATGGATTTGCTTGTTGCGACAAGGTCGCCTTGTCTATGTTCGGAAACTCTAAAGTCCAAGTCAAGCTACTGGCAGGATTTGGGCGGTCTAGCATTTGTAGAATCGCTGGTGGCCAAGCGTCGATCAGTGCAATTAAACTCAACAGTGGCGCACGGTTAGCACTCACCTCAGCGCTATCGTTCCAGCGCATCCAGCCATTGATATGTGACTTGGATGACGCACTAAACGGCAAATCACAATCGGTATACCGAAAGTCAATCTTGCGGGTAAATTCGGGGATGACTCCTTCGAGATAAGGAAAGGATAAGCCATCTTTGATGTCACCAAAATCGGGCGCAGTCTCACTCGTGACGACCACTTGCGAACTACGTGCCACACCAAAACTAGCGAGCGCGCTTAAGACGACTTTACCTTGTTGCAGTAAATGGCATTGCATTTGCGTGACCGATTTTCCAGCGCGCAGTATCTCAGCTTTAAATTCCACTTCACCCACTTCAACAGGCGCAACAAACGAAATCGTCAGTGCGCGCAACTTGGCTTCGCCCGTCAAGCGCGCTTGCATATGCGCGACAGCGAGAGCCGCCAAAATGCCACCAAAAATAGCGCGACCTTGCCCCCAACCTGGTTCCATCTGCACGAGCGAA
Organism: Affinundibacterium baiyunense; assembly: GCF_018139645.1. GTDB lineage: Bacteria > Pseudomonadota > Gammaproteobacteria > Burkholderiales > Burkholderiaceae_D > Undibacterium > Undibacterium baiyunense. Next base: position 37,372 of record NZ_JAGSPM010000003.1, on the reverse strand, counting down.
GATTGCTCGGCTTGTACTAACATAGCTTCAAAACTCATTGATATCTCTCTTGGTCATTTCAATCTATCTAACGTGGATAAAGTTTAGCAAAATTTTGTATGCGTAATTGATATGCGTAAAATTGTATTTCCAAACATAGATTGCCGTGTTAGCAAAATTATTGCGAATTCTTCTGATATTTCGTAGGTTGAACGCAGCTTTATTGGGCTTACGTGTGTCGGTTGGAAACGGTGAAAAAGATAAAATGAGTGTGAAGTTTTAGTCTTTATCTCAAGCGGTTCGTCAGTTCGCAAAGATTGTGTTTTCCCCACTTGATTTGGCTACATTGATTTAACGTAGGTTGATTTCACCGTTTTCGTCATAGGTCTCTTTTTTATCCATAACTCTATCGAGATTTGTATCGATTTCACATACCTTGACTTTCCCGAGATGAATTGAACAGATTTTTTTGGCGTAGCCTGAATAGACATTGATGTATTCAATGGAAGTAGCAACGCCGAATTTGAAATTAGTGATGAAATCACTGAAGTGATCTCCATCGGTATCGGTTTTCATTTGAGTGATATTGCCATTTTCGTAGCTCGCAGTTGACTCAAATGTTCCGTCAAAGTTGTCATCGAACTCCGCCCTTTCAATCAGTCCATTTTTGTCGAAATGAAAGACAAGATCTAATTTTCCATCGAGATTTCGATCAACTTCATTGAGGAGCGCTACTCCGCTGGGACTGTATGTCCATTGATCGTCTAAGCGGCCATCATAGTTATAGTCATAGCCACTTCTATCATATGGTGTCCTTGAGAATGCGTATGCCAATACTAAGCCTAGTAGTAGACCCAAAAAAATCAAACCAAGCGAGCTCTTTCGAGTTCGAGTTGGGATGAGATTTGATGACACATAGGTTTCTTGGGATTGATTCCACTCATCAATGATATGTTTCGCATTGGCGAAGTCGGATTCAGCTACAAGTATTCTTACGAGATTATGAGCGGGCAAGTCTCCAACGCCACCTTGTAAAAATTCGCCTTCAATAAAAGCGTTTATTTCATGTTGCTCCAGCATATTTTTTACCATGTGGGCTTCGATAATATTGCTGGCTTGATAGATTGTTTGCATCGTGAGAGTTGGTTGGAAGTGATTGCTCTATTCAGGTTCGTTTGTTATTTTTTTGCGCTGTTGATTTAATTTGTCCGTATCAAGTTTATATCGGATTGTTAATCAAAGACTTAAAACGTCTTATCAGGAAAATTGGCCTGGATCAGACTAAGTGAAAAAATAAAATTGTTTAATTTCATCAGTTGTCCTTAGCCCTCTTTTCATTCAAGCTTTCATATTTTTTAAGTGATAACGGTATAATGACAAAGTCATAGAAATACATTTTTATTTTTAATATTTATATTTGTGAAAATAATTCATACTTGAATGTAAAGGTAGCGCATGAGCTTGTCTTCTGAAATTTTGCAAAAAATCTATATCGCTTATTTTAATCGGCCAGCTGATGTAGCGGGGCTGAAGTATTGGATTGGACAATTGGAAAGTGGGGCGTTAACTTTTGCGCAAATAGCGCAAAGTTTTAGTGAGCAAGCTGAGTATAAGAAAGAGTATAAAGATAAGTCACTAACAGATGTCGTTAGCACATTATATAAAAACTTGTTTAATAGGTCACCTGATTCTGACGGTCTTAATTATTGGGTTGGACAAATTGAGAAGAGAAAAGTTGATTTGGGTGGTGCTGCATTATCCATACTAAATGGTGCACTGCAGGGTACCGATGATTTTAAAATTATCTCTAACAAGTTAAAATTTTCTGAGAACTTCACTAATAACTTGGTGCTTAATTCTTTCGCGGATAACTATAAAAATGCTGAAGCTTTTGCGATAGTCAGGCAAGTGTTGTCGAACGTAAATGCGGATCCAAGTTCAATTTTTCAATTTATTCCATCATTGACTGGAGGTGGATCGACTACTCCAGGTTCCAGCGCAGGAGCTGCAATACAAGCGATAAAGATTCTTGCAGCGGCCTCCGGAATTAACTCTGATGAGGTGAAACAAGGCTTTCCAATTGAGGTTTCTTTAGCAGATGGTGCCAAACTAGGGGACTCTCTTCAATTACTGAGAAATTCGGCACCAATTTCGGGTATTAACGTTCATGTTATTAGTGCTGCAGATATCGCACTCGGTAAATTAACTATTTTGGTTCCACCTAATTTGAATTGGGGTGTGGATGGCAATCAAATCATCTCGATAAAAGTAACTAGTGCTAATGGAATTGTCCGTGACACCTCCCCCACGCTCTCTTTTAACTTAGATACTACACCGCCAACAAAACCACGCGACTTTAGTTTAACTACGAGCTGGACGACTGCGTCACCCGTAGGTCTAGATTACTACACGTCAAAATTAAAAGTAGGTATTAAACCTTTTGAGAGTTCAGGTGGGTATGCTGTGATTGTTGTCCATGGAAAAGAGCTAGCACGAGATTCGATCATTTTATCGAATGATGACTTGATTGAATTTAATATGGGTTATAAAGAAGGAAAAGAGTTTTATCAGGCATTTTACTTGGAGAGTTTTAACATAGAAATTGCGCTTTATGATCAAGCTGGCAATAAGGTTTCTCATAAAGGCATTAATGATTTAGGAATACTCAATTTTAATTACCCGCAGGGTAAACCAGCCACTAATTTACAATTTACCGCAATTGGGGGAAGTGTAGAAAATAATACCCTTAACTCAAGCAATACTGGTTTTAGAGTCAGTGCGAAGATTGATGCTTTAGACTATTTCAACGGCAAGGCATTTTTAAAATTAAATGGCAATGTGATTGCGAGTGATGAGATTATTTTGTCTACTGATCAGACAGTGGATTTTCTAGTTCAAAAGTCGAGTTTTAACGAGCTTAAACAAGTTGTGTCTCAAGGTGGGACTTTGAGTGTGAGCGTTAATGATTTGAATCAAAACGCAATTGCAGGGGAATCTACAATTAATTTGGTTGTTAAAGACAGTGCCCCTAACGGAACAGGAACAGGCACAGGAACAGGCACAGGAACAGGCACAGGCACAGGAACAGGAACAGGAACAGGAACAGGAACAGGAACAGGCACAGGCACAGGAACAGGCACAGGAACAGGCACAGGAACAGGCACAGGCACAGGCACAGGCACAGGAACAGGAACAGGAACAGGAACAGGAACAGGAACAGGCACAGGCACAGGAACAGGCACAGGAACAGGCACAGGAACAGGCACAGGCACAGGCACAGGAACAGGAACAGGAACAGGAACAGGAACAGGCACAGGCACAGGAACAGGCACAGGAACAGGAACAGGAACAGGCACAGGAACAGGCACAGGCACAGGAACAGGAACAGGAACAGGAACAGGACTTGTAGCCAGCGACATAATTGTCGTTTATGTGAAAGGTAGTTTCAGTGGACAATCTCAATCTCAATTAATCGATACCCGGGATTTACTGGCAACGCTAAGTGCAGGCATTTCTACCAATGTTGCAGTGGGGGGGCGTGCCGAGTTTTACTTTGGAGGTAAGTTAATTGCCACGGATAGTGAAATTAAAAAAGGTGACTACTCTGTTGATTCTATATTGGGAAATGATGGCATAAAGCTTTCTGAGTATTTTCCTAAGAGTGACTTTTTGAGCGTTAAACTTTATAACGCGAATAATCAAATGGTGGATACTGCTGTTCGACCATTTGTTATGGTCAATACCAAAAATGAGATTAACTTGGCAACAGTAAATTACTTGGAGCTTTTTGGGAAAATCACACCGTCTAGTCTCACTTTTAGTTATCAGCAGCCGGATAGAGAGATTTTTAAAATTCAAGTTGCTACGTCCAATATTCCTAGCAATACGTCAAAAATTAAGTTGTTATTGGGGTCGAATTATCTGGCAGACGGCTATCTAGTTGAGGGAAAAAGTAATACCGTCGAATTCAATTTCGATCTTCAGATGCGAGATGCATTTGGTATGAATGGTTTTAAAGTTGCGTATATAGATAGCAATGGCAATACTTTACAAACAACTGGAGATTTGCGAAATGTTTGGTCAAAAAGTAGTTATGGTTCTACCTATGTCGGTCCTTCTGCTATCACCGATATTCAAGTTCAAGCTGTTGGTGGAAATGTCGTATATCAGACATTTAATGCAAGTAATACTGGCCTTGTTGCAAGCGCAAAAATTAGTGGCAGTGATTATGCAGGTGGGCGAGCCGAATTGCATTTTAATTTCGACTCCAAAGCTATCGCAGTAGATGATCAAATTGCTAGTTCAGATACTAGTGTTAATTTTTCACTCAGTTCTGCCAATCTGAATTCTATTCTCAATAAAGATTCCAAATTTAGTGTTTGGGTATATAACGCCAAAGGTGAGTTGAATGGCGTTCATACTCAATACACTATTAAGCAAGATTTTAAGGCACCAGATGCCCCTAGGAAGCTTTTTATTTCTGACGGTGCTAATGGTACAAAAAATGTTGAGCTGCAAATAACTGCAATGCAGAGCACCGGCGGTAAGGCAATTCTTTCTATCGATAATCAGTTGTTGGCTCAAGACAATTACATTAGTAGTTCCGACGGGCTTCTCGATTTTAATTTAACTAAAGCCAATGCTGACAAATTAGCAGTCGCAATAGGTCAAGGCAAAGCAGAAGTCACGCTTTTTGACGCTGCGGGAAATTCGGTCTCAAAGAATCTTCAGTCACTTATGATATTTAACGATTCGGCTAGTAGTTTAATGGGAGATATCACGCCACCAACTGCAAAAGAGATATCGATTAAATCTCGGTATGTCCCAACATCCACGAATCCATTTAATCGAGAAGTGGTGTTCAAATTTTCTGAATCGATAAACAAACTAACTCAATTATCTTTTATTAATTCAAATAATATAGAATTGAATAAAGATGTGTTCAAAGTTGACAGTAGCTTGTTGAGTTGGAATGCCGCAGGAAATGAACTCACATTAAGGTCGGGTGCAAGTGATAATTTCTTTTATGCAGAAAAAATCACGGTCATTGGTGTTCAAGATTTGGCAGGAAATATTTCAGATATCACTTTTAATCTTTCTCAATGAAGATCTTATGGCGGACCGAAATGTAGGTGGATAGGTATTTTGACGAAGCACGCGTAAACATGTTTTCGCAGCCTTTATTGAAGTGAACTTCCCCTAATTTCGTTCCCCAACATAGATTGCCGTGTTAGTGAAATTGTGGCGACTCCATTGAGTGATTCGTAGTGTGGACACAGCTTCATCGTGCCCACGCATGACGGTTGAAAAAGATTGAAAAAATAAAAAAGCAAGACAAGGTTTAATTCGGTGTGCGCAAGCAATCAGCATAAGTACAAAAAGTGTAGTGAACTTAAATGGCTGCCCCAAATTGGCCTCATTGGCACCAATTATTTTTTTGTGCGGGATCAGCCGTGTCGCACTGGAGAGTGATGTCATCTAAGAAGAAAGCTCGGCTGGATTGACGTTTTTTCCAAGTTACCTTGGCCTTGACATTGCTAAAGTCATTTAACCCGGTGCTTATTTTGATTTTTCCATTCAGATAATTGGTGCTGTATTCGGATCTTTCGCCAGTGCTTCGAGAAGACTCGGAACGATCATAGCCTATCAATTGAAATCGCGTTCCCTGCAGGCGAAAAGTGAATTTTTCATCGACCACGCCATAGCTACCGCAGCTTCGCCAGTCTTGCAAATTAATGGTGAGATTACCTCGCTCAATTGCGATACCTCCGTTCGCTAAGGGATCTCCCAAACATCCCATATCTTCAACATGCTCGCTTGGTAGCAATGCGTCTCGGCGTATAAGTTCTTTGAACCCATTCTGCGATCCCAATAGAACAATTAGACGACGCGGATTAAGATTCAGTATCGATGGCCCAGATCCGCTATTTGCTTTGAAGTTGTCAGGATTTTTCTCTTCAATCACAAGTACCACGTCCTCAATTCCGTCGCGGTTCAGGTCTCCTTTCTCACTGTCGATGAGTTTCCAATTATTAGGAACCCACTTGCTAAAAGGCTCATCGGTTTGAGCGAAAGTTGGAGTGGCAAAGAATACTAGCAGCAGAAAAAAATTGTTTCTTAACATTGAGAACCTCTTTGAAATGATGCTTATCTACTGCAACTGCATAAGTTGGAAATGAGGAGTAAACATTAGCTTATTGTAAGTTGTCGTCTTAATTCAAGTGTTGAGGCAAAAGTGTGCTTGTTTAGCTTAGGCGGTGAACAATAATGCTCTTCAACCAATTTGGAGTTTAGCTTAGTGAAATGTCTAATGGCGGATAAAACATATGTCTTGAAGGGACAATCAATTGCCGTCCCTGCGTGATACGGTTGTTGACGATAAATGAAGCAGGTAATCAGCAACGTAGCTTAGCGATGGGCCAATTGTGGTTTTGATCGCCCTCTATGCCGGGAAACCCGCCACTCTTTAACGAACGATCAATGTGTTCCAAAAACGTCTCTGTTACAGGCGATGCGTTGAGAGGAGGATCATTTGCCACGGCAGGAATACTTATCGAGTATGGCGCTCCTCCGCTAACATTGGCCTTGTGCAGCTCGTCTGGCGCAATAATGATTTGAAACGGCTTGTCATACTCAAGATGGTTTCCGTGCTCGTCTTCAAAGTAGTAGAGCGCATAGGAAGCTGGATAGACGATCAGTGGGTCAGGGCAAAATTCAGTCTCAGTCCAAGAGGGATGGTGACCAGTCAAATTGACGCTTCCTACCTGCCGCCAAAAAAGTTTCAATGCTTCTGGAATTTCGCCAACCTCACGCTCAATCTTTTCGATGATAGTTTCGGTTTCAATTTCAGGCCCTGGAAATACTTGTGTGGGGTCTTCGAATACGTAGCCCATATTGCGCAGGCGCTCGATCAAGATGGCAATTCTTTGTCCAAGTAAGTCTATTTGAGAACGCATGGTAGTCATTTGTCAGAATTGTTAGGGATGAGCCCGCAGCTATTGAATAGTTTGTTATTGGTAATTATTGTTGCGTGAGCAGGTAAGTTTATTGGAATGGCTATAGCAAAATAGTCATGCACTTTTCCGTGCCTCTGACGGTTTGTCTCCATGATATTTCACATGAGGACTTACGAAAAGATTGCACCTTATCAGTTTTTGGTTTTTTTGATTTCGGGTGTGTAGGTCTAGAGGAATTATTGCGAATTCATCGGATAGGGCGTAGGGTGGGCACAGCTTCATCGCCACGTGGGCACAAAACCCGTGCCCACCGTACATGATTCAGCGATGTCCCATATTTCCAATAGACGCGGATCGGTCATGATTCGTAACCTTGGGCATTATCGACGCCGAAGCGTGCAGCACGGAGGGGAACAATGCGGCGAGCTTTGGGGCGACTGAATATTGGATTTGTCAGGTTCATTCTTTCGCCTCTTGTTTGATGGTGATAGCAGGCTTGAGACGAACCCATAGTCTATCTTTCTTGTTGAGTTCAATTTCAAGAATTTCAGTGTTTCCTTCTTTATGGTATCGGATATCCGCGACACTCATCGCATTTAGCTCATAGAGCACGGTAGTCTTTTCCCTGAGAGTCAGGCGAACGTCTTTGTATGAAGGGGCGATGGCTCAGGACAGGGAAATTTCGTTGAGAGAAAACTCGTATGCTGCATCGTTATATACCCAAGGAACGTCTTCATCGCGGAGCTTAGGCTCACATTCGAAGAAAGTTAGTAGATCAAGTTCCTCCGCGGGGATTTTGTTCATGACATGAACCTAGCGTTCATTAATTTGCAAAAATGAACTGTAACGCGGATTATTTAAAAGATCAATTTGTTTGAAGTTTCATCAAGCCTGAGTGGCACTTGATTCGAATGATCACCAATAACAAAAAAGGGCGACCCAAAAGTCGCCCTTTTTCATTCAAACTCAAACCCAAAAATTAGAACCGCACATTCCCCGGCGTACGCGGAAACGGAATCACATCCCGCACATTACCCACACCAGTGATGTAAGACACCGCACGTTCAAAACCTAAACCAAAACCTGCGTGTGGTACTGTGCCGTAGCGGCGCAGGTCGCGGTACCAGTAGTACGGTTCTTTTACCAAGCCGACTTCTTCCATGCGCGCGTCTAATACGTCTAAGCGTTCTTCACGTTGTGAGCCGCCGATGATTTCGCCTATGCCTGGGGCTAAGATGTCCATCGCTGCTACTGTTTTTCCGTCGTCGTTCATGCGCATGTAGAAAGACTTGATGTCTTTTGGATAGTTTTGCAGAACCACTGGGCCGTTGACGTGTTTTTCAGCGAGGTAGCGTTCGTGTTCAGATTGCAGATCGGTGCCCCATGACACTGGGTATTCGAATTTTTGACCACAGTTTTGCAAGATATTGACTGCTTCGGTGTAGTCCATGCGAACGAATGGTTTGGCGATGATGTTTTGCAGTTTCGCGATCACGCCTTTTTCTACGCGCTCTTCGAAGAAGGCCATATCGTCTGCACGTTCGTTCAATACTGCGGTGAACACATATTTCAACATCGCTTCAGCGAGGTCGGCATTTTGTGCCAAGTCTGCGAAAGCGACTTCAGGTTCTATCATCCAGAACTCAGCCAAGTGACGGCTGGTGTTGGAGTTTTCTGCGCGGAAGGTTGGGCCGAAGGTGTAGACCTTAGACAATGCCATGCAATAGGTTTCTACGTTCAACTGACCTGAGACTGTCAAGAAAGTTTCTTTGCCGAAGAAGTCTTTGCTGAAATCTGGTTTGCCTTCTGGTGTTTTTGGGAAGTTCATCATATCCAAGGTGGATACGCGGAACATTTCGCCTGCGCCTTCGCAGTCAGATGCGGTCAAGATCGGTGTGTTGACCCAGTAAAAGTCTTGCTCATGGAAGAAGCGGTGAATCGCTTGTGCAATCGAGTGACGTGTACGTGCCACTGCGCCCATGATGTTAGTACGCGCGCGCAAGTGAGCGTTCTCGCGCAAGAATTCCATGCTGTGCGGTTTTGGTTGAATAGGGTAGGTGTCTGGGTCTTCGACCAAGCCAAATACCTGCACGCTTTCTGCCTGCATCTCAAAACTTTGACCGCCACCTTGCGATGGCACGATATTGCCTGTTGCAGCAAAGGATGCGCCTGCAGTTAAGTGCAAGACTTCGGCATCGTAGTTAGACAAAGTATTCGGTACCACGATTTGTAAAGTGCCGAAGCAAGAGCCATCGGTGAGTGCCAAGAAAGACACGCCCGCTTTGGAATCGCGGCGGGTACGTACCCAACCTTGAACGGTGACGCTAGTGTCACTTGGGGCTTTGCCGTTGAGGACGTCTTTGACGCTGAAAGTTGCCATGTTTGTTTTCTCCATTTCTAAGCGAGATTTGGGAATTGACCTGTTTGGTCAACACCTTAGAAATCTCTTGTGGCGCATATGATAGCCGTTTGCGCCGTTAAAACCAATTTTGTTGGTTGATGGTTTGCCTCAGTTTTTGTTAAGTGAGGCTTGGGTGTTGCTTTGATTGTTACTTACTTCCAAAACTTATTGCTTCAATTTATTTTCTTTATTGTTTGGCGCACTTAAGAAAATTCAGTTTGCTGTAATGTCTGTCATTCCCACATGCTCTTAGCGGGAATCCAGTGGCTTTGCTTGATTAACGAGAGACACTGGACTCCCTCCTTCGCGGGAGCGACGGTAAAGCAGCTCGTAGGGCGGGTGTAACGAAGTCATAGCTACCAGTTTTAGCTCCCTCTCCCGTAAGCGGGAGAGGGTTGGGGTGAGGGCGATTCTGTAATCTGCAATGATTGTTTGGCTTGTCTCTCATTTCTTACCGCCCACCAAAATGTCTGCTTGCTGAACTACCCTCATCCCAACCCTTCTCCCGCTTGCGGGAGAAGGGCTTTAGTTCATTAATGCTTACCCGTACTACCAAATCCACCTTCGCCACGTTCACTTTCGCCGAACTCTTCTACGATGTTAAAACCTACCTGCAGCACCGGCACGATGATCAGTTGTGCTAGGCGTTCCATGGGGTTGAGCGTGAAAGCGTTTTGTCCGCGGTTCCATGTGGAGATCATCAACTGGCCTTGGTAATCAGAATCAATTAAGCCCACTAAGTTGCCAAGTACGATGCCGTTTTTGTGACCCATGCCGCTGCGTGGCAAGATCATGGCGGCGTAAGCTGGATCGCCGATATGGATCGCTAAGCCAGTTGGAATTAACACCGTTTCGCCAGGCTGGATAGTGATCGCTTCGTCTATACATGCACGTAAATCAAGGCCAGCGCTACCTGGTGTCCCGTAGGCAGGGAGTTGGTCTTTCATGCGTGGGTCTAGGATTTTTAGGTCTATGTTTTTCATTATTTTGAAATTTTTATTGATGTCGAAATTGGTTCTGAAAATAAGAGAACAAGTGCTTAATTTATTTTCATGGGTGAGTTGTTGGTATTTACTTCGAATATTTCTAAACCGTTCTTGCCCCAAAGGAGGTATGTGCTGTACCGTTCATCGGGGATAATCTGATCATCTATCTCATCGACCTCAGAAGAAGTTAACCACCCAATAACGCCTCGTTCATATGGAAGTGATTCGTGCAAGTGTTTTGCTAGTGATACGAACCACTCATGTACTTGCGGTTGCCAGGTTTGGTGATCTGAACTCTCAAAAGGATACCCGCCGACTGGAAAGAATTGTGCGAGCGAGCCCATTGGTATTCCCGCATATAGCCAAACGCCATCTTCGTCCTCAATAACTGAAGTACCGAAGGCAAATTTCTTTCCATCGTTCAGTTCAGCAATGCCGAACCTCGCCTCTGTGTCATTCGCAGATTTCTTTACTTGAAGTTCTGGTTCGATGTGATTGCTTGTGTATGGCCCGTCAATGAACGGAAATTGCCATAGTGCATTACTAATCTTGACCCTAATATTTTTTGATGAGTCATGAATCAGAATCAAAAGCTCGATGCTACCTCCACTCCATGCATCTGGTATCGTGAATACTCCCTGCATTTAGCATTTGCTCCGTTTCGCAATCTCATTCACCAACTGCTTCGCCAAGCTCTGCTTATCCGCCTTAGCCAAAGCCTGATGGCCCTTCGCATCAAACAACACCAACTCATTCTCATCTTTACCAAAAGTGTGATGACCAATGTTGCCGACTAAGAGGGGAATATTTTTCTTGATACGTTTGGCGGCGCCGTATTCGAGCAGGTTTTCTGATTCTGCTGCAAAGCCAACGCAGTAGGGCGCTTTGGGTAGTGCGGCGACGCTGGCGAGGATGTCTGGGTTTTGCACGAACTGTAGTTGTGGCGTGTCGCTATCGCTGGTCTTCTTGATTTTTTGATCGCTGGCATTCGCTACGCGCCAATCGGCTACCGCTGCTACGGCGATGAAAATATCTTGCGTGTTGACTTGCGCCATCACCGCATCGTGCATTTGCTGGGCGGTTTGGACTTGTTGGCGTTGTACGCCGTAAGGGGCATCTAAGGCAGTGGGGCCAGAGACCAGTGTGACGTGCGCACCCGCTTCCCATGCTGCTTGGGCGATGGCGTAACCCATTTTTCCGGAAGATAAATTGGTGATGCCGCGTACGGGGTCGATAGGTTCAAAGGTTGGGCCAGCGGTGATTAAGACGCGTTTGCCCGCCAGCGTTTTGCTTTGGAACGCGGCTTCAAGCTCTGCCAAGATTTGCGCTGGTTCTAACATGCGGCCCATACCGACTTCACCACAGGCTTGTTCACCAGTAGCGGGGCCGAAGACTTGTATGTCGTCTTGTTTGACTTGTGCCACATTGCGTTGCGTCGCTGGGTTGCTCCACATTTCTACGTTCATTGCAGGCGCGATGAATAAGGGTAAGTGAGCAGGGCGGGCGATGCAGAGTGTGGACAATAAATCGTCGCAGGCACCATGCGCTAATTTGTAGATAAAATTGGTGCTGCAAGGCGCGATCAAAATGGCATCGGCATCGCGTGTCAGATCAATGTGCGGCATGTTGTTGGCAATGCGCGCATCCCATTGATCGGTGTACACCGTATTGCCCGACAAGGCTTGCATGGTCACGGGCGTGATGAACTGTGTGGCACTCTGCGTCATGACGACTTGCACCGTTGCACCGAGTTTGCCTAGCGAGCGGCAAAGGTCCGCAACCTTATAACAGGCTACGCCACCCGTTAAGCCAAGGACGATTTTTTTACCAGCGAGTCGGGAAGCCATGATTGTTTCCTTATTTTTTTACGCGGCGTAATTCATCGAGAATAAACAAAGCCGCGCCCAAACAGATTGCGCTATCGGCTAAGTTGAACGCAGCGAAATGGTAAGTGTCTTTGTAATGGAAATCCAAGAAATCAATCACATGACCATACAGTAAACGATCAATCACATTACCGATGGCGCCGCCCATGATGAGCGCGAGTGACCAGCAAAATAGTTTTTGCGTCGCGTGTTTTTTGAGTAGCGCGGTGATGACGATGGAAGCGATTACGCCAATCGCTGTAAATAAATAACGCTGCCAGCCGCCTTCATTAGCGAGAAAACTAAATGCCGCGCCCTTGTTGTATACCAAAGTGAGATTGAAAAAGGATGTTACTGGATATAGCTCGGCGTAATGAAAGGCTTTCTCTATCGTGATCTTGGTGACTTGGTCGAGCAAAATCACAATGGCAGCTAAGCCCATCCAAACACCGAATAAACTGCCAGAAGATTTAGGTTTGCTTGAGAAGGTATTGGTTTTTTTAGTCGCCATATTTTTTCGATTTCATTTTTTAACTCCCCCCTCTCTCGCTTGCGGGAGAAGGGGCTTGTTCGTTCGTAGGGCGGGTGCAAGCCGTGCTGCTCAGGTGCTCGATGGCTTGGCGGCGCGAGTTGCACCTACCCTATTTTTTTGTTGTCACTCCTGCGCAGGCAGGAGTCCAGTGGCGTTCGCGGTGCTTTAAAAGACGCTGGATTCCCGCCTGCGCGGGATTGACATCGTTTTAAGCAAACTTACGATTTTCACCCGCACCAAACAAATTGCTATTGCAACGGCCGCACAAAGTTGGATGTTCAGCATTGACACCCACATCTGCACGATAGTGCCAGCAGCGCTCGCATTTTTGGTACTTGGATGCGTTGACTACTACCGTTTCTTCAGCTTCACTTGCCACTTGTTCTACGCTAGCAGCGGAAGTGATCAGTGTAAATTTCAAATCATCTTCAAGGCTACTCAAGACATTGAATTTATCGCCACTCGCTTTGATCAAGACTTCTGCCTGCAACGAAGAGCCAATCGCGCCAGAGACGCGCACTTCTTCTAACTGCTTAGTCACATCAGCACGCACGGCACGCAAACTTGCGTATTTCGCTTCCAAGGCTTCGCTGTTGGCGATGGCTGGCAGCTCGTAGTAAGTTTGTGTGAAGATAGTTTCGTCGCTGCCTTTGAACGCTTCTGCGCTCGCAAAACTTTGCCATGCTTCTTCTGCAGTGAACGACAAGGTTGGTGCCATTAAACGCAACAAGCTTTGTGTGATGTGCCAGATGGCAGTTTGTGCTGAACGACGTGCGAAAGAAGTTGTGCCGCTGGTGTACAAACGATCTTTCAAAATGTCTAGGTAGAAACCACCCAAATCTTCAGAGCAGAAGGATTGCAATTTGCTGATCACAGGGTGGAATTCGAAGGCGTCGTAGTGCGCCAAAATTTCTTTCTGCAATGCGGCAGTATGGGCGATCGCGTATTGATCGATCTCGAGCAAATCACTAGTGGCCACAGCGTCTTTGCTGAAGTCGAAGTCTGAAGTGTTCGCCAATAAGAAACGCAAGGTGTTACGGATACGACGATAGGCTTCAGTTACGCGTTTCAAGATTTCATCGGAGATCGAGAGTTCGCCGGAGTAGTCAGTCGAAGCTACCCACAAACGCAAGATGTCAGCACCCAAAGTGTCGAACACTTTTTGTGGTGCGATTACATTGCCTTTGGACTTAGACATTTTTTTGCCTTCGCCATCGACTACGAAACCGTGCGTGAGCAACGCTTTGTAGGGCGCGTGGCCGTCGAGCATCGATGCGGTCAACAAAGAAGAGTGGAACCAACCGCGATGTTGATCGGAACCTTCGAGGTAGAGATCAGCAGGGTAGGCGGATTGTTCTTTGTGTGAACCGCGCAAGACCGTGAAATGCGTTGCACCGGAATCGAACCACACGTCTAAGGTGTCGCGATTTTTTTCATACATTGGTGCTTCATCACCGATCAATTCTTCAACCGTGATGTTTTGCCAGGCTTCGATACCTTCTTTTTCGACACGCTTCGCAATCACTTCTAAGAGCTCTGGTGTACGTGGATGGATTTGTCCAGTTTCTTTGTGCAAGAGGAAAGCCATAGGCACGCCCCATTGACGTTGGCGCGACAAAGTCCAGTCAGGGCGATTCGCAATCATGCCGTGCAAACGGGCTTTACCCCAAGATGGGTAGAAGGCGGTTTGCTCGATCGCTGCCAAGGCAGTTTCGCGCAAACTAGCACCGCCTGCTTTAGGCGCGTTATCCATACTCGCAAACCATTGTGAGGTAGCACGATAGATGATCGGCGTTTTATGGCGCCAGCAGTGCATGTAGCTGTGGTCAAACATTTTGAGTGAGAACAAAGTACCTGCTTCACGCAATTTATCGCAGATCGGCTTGGATGCTTCCCAGATCGTCATGCCTGCGAAGAACGGCAACCAAGACGCATAGCGGCCATCACCCATGACTGGGTTGAGCATGGCGTCATCTTTCATGCCATGCGCTTTGCAAGACAAAAAGTCTTCGATACCGTAAGACGGTGCCGAGTGAACGACGCCAGTACCGGTTTCGGTGCTAACGTAATCGCCCAAGTACACCGGAGACGTACGATCATAGCCTTCATGCGTGGATGCTAAAGGATGTTTGAATTGCACCAGTGATAAAGCTTCACCCAAGCAGGTTGCGATGATTTCTGGCTGCAAATTCCAATTCGTGAAAGCGGCTTCAACCAAATCTTTCGCCATCAAGATCAAGCAGGGTTCACCATCACGCTCGGTTTTCACCAAGGCGTAAGTGATTTCTGGATGCATGTTCAAGGCTTGGTTAGATGGGATGGTCCACGGTGTCGTGGTCCAGATCACGCAATAACCTTTGTCGAGTGGTAGTTTGTCTAAGCCGAAAGCTTTGGCAATTTTGGCGTTTTCTTCGCCGCCCACAAACGGAAAACCAACGTCGATGGATGGATCGCGTTTGTTTTCGTATTCGACTTCGGCTTCGGCCAAAGCAGAGCCGCAATCAAAACACCAGTTCACTGGTTTCAAACCACGATACACATAGCCTTTGTCGAATAATTGGCCGAGCGCACGGATTTCGTCCGCTTCGTTACCGAAAGCCATGGTCTTGTATGGATTATCCCATTCGCCCAACACACCCAAACGGATGAAGTCAGCTTTTTGACGTTCGATTTGTTCTTCTGCATACGCACGTGCCTTGGCTTGCACTTCGGCGACAGGTAGGTTTTTACCATGCAGTTTTTCGATTTGGATTTCGATCGGCATACCGTGGCAATCCCAGCCTGGTACGTAAGGCGCATCAAAGCCACCCAAGGTGCGCGCTTTGATGATCATGTCTTTCAAGATTTTGTTAACGGCATGACCGATGTGGATGTCACCATTCGCATACGGAGGACCATCGTGCAAAATGAATTTTGGACGACCTTTGGCCGCTTTGCGTACGCGTTCGTAAATTTTCTTTTCTTGCCAGTTTTTTACCCATTGTGGTTCACGCTTAGCGAGATCGCCGCGCATAGGAAATGGCGTTTCCGTCATGTTGACAGGGTACTTATTTGCCTGATCTTTAGCTGGTTTTGCGGATTCTTTTTTTGCTTGCTTATCGTTAGACATAGTCGTTTCGCTTCAATTTGAAATCTAAAATCGGTATAAAAATGTTGAATGGGAGAGGACGCAAGGCGTCCTTCAAATTCGGTCTGTGGCGGAGCCGTTGCGTTGCTTGAAATAGCTACGCGCTTGATCGGCGTCGCGGTTGATCGCGGCCGTTAAGGTCGGTAAGTCGACATATTTTTCTTCGTCGCGCAGCTTTTGTAAAAACTCGACGTGGATGATCTTGCCATAAGCGTCGACATGTTGATCGAGAATGTGGGTTTCGAGTAATACCCGACCACTATCATCGACCGTCGGACGTACACCCATGCTGGCGACCGCAGGCAAAGGCTGTTCACTTAAGCCATGCACTTGCACCACAAAAATGCCCATCACGGCCGGTTTATGATGCGCGATGCGCAAGTTCAAAGTCGGAAAACCCAAAGTGCGACCGAGTTTTTGACCGTGCACAACGTGACCAGAAATTTGATACGGGCGACCAAGTAAATGTTTGGCTTCGTCAAAATCGCCTGAAGCTAAAGCAGCACGTACTGCAGACGAAGAAATCCTCTCGCCATTACGCTCGACAGTATTCATGGTTTGCACAACAAAACCATAACGCTCGCCTGCTTCCTTTAATGTATGGATATCACCAGCCCGTTTCGCACCAAAGCGGAAGTCGTCGCCGACCATGACTAGCTTGACGTGCAGCCCATCGACCAAAATCTTTTGGATGAATTCTTCTGGGCTGAGTGCAGCAAAATGTGCATTGAAGTGTTCAACAATCACGCGGTCCACACCAGCTTGATCGAGTGCCGACAAATTATCACGCAAATTCGCAATCCGACTTGGTGCTTTGGATAAGTCGCCTTGCAATTGTGCAAAGAAAGCGCGCGGGTGTGGTTCAAAACTCATTACCGCGGCATCGACGTTCAGACGTGTCGCGGCTGCGCGCAAGTCGGACAACAAAGCCTGGTGCCCAAGATGTACGCCATCAAAGTTGCCAATCGCCAAAGCGCAGGGGGCGCGTGAAGCAGCATTGGGAAGTCCACGGAAAACCTTCATAGGTCTGAATTCTTAGTTAAATTGCATGTTTAAGCCAATCTTGTGCCGCGATTCTGCGTGGCAAAAAAATGGCTTAACAAAAACCTTTGATTATAAAGGCATTTAGCTCTGAACAAGCTTGTATTTGTCCGTTTTTGCGATGCAGCAGGATGCAAATTCCTCATTTGGATTCGACTTTGTATCAGGTAAGTCAAGTAATGCGGTTTTGTAGCGTAATTTTTTGTGTTAAAACCTTGTAAGTTGATCTTAAAATTCACTAAATTTAGTCAAGTCTCGATAAACTTCAATTTATTTGGGTGCTTTGCATGATTGATGATTCATGGTGATTTACCTTGCTAATTTCCAGCGTCTTATCAGTTCCCGTAAAGCCTCTGGTTGATTGATCGGAGCGGGGAAGTTTGCTTGATCACGATGATTAACCCCATGACAAGAAGCACAGACCCGAATCTCTCCAGCTTTGAAAGTGATCCAATTTCGCTCTCTGACGATCGCCTGACCTTGCTGGTCAGTTGTTTGCCAAGTTAGTGCACGTTCTGCTGGCACTAAGGCTGCTGTGGAACCATCTTTGGCAATGATGACACTGCTTTTAGGTTGGGATCGCGTTGAATTTTCTGAGTTTGTGCTGAGATTAAGCGGATGAAAGTCTCTAATCGTTTGTGCAAGATGCCTGCGTCCCGCTCGATCAGCGTAAGCACGTACTTGCTCTGCTTGAAGAATTTGGAAATGCTGGATCGAATAAAGTTTGCCGTCGGGATTTATTGCCGACAGTGTTTTAATGCCACCCGGAACTTGTAGATTGTACGGCTGTTGCAAGTCTGCACGATCTCGGCTGGTTTGATTGCGCGTGATAATGAGTGCCAGTTGATTTCGTTCAAGCCAACGCCGCAATTCGGTCTCATCAATTTTCTCCGCATCTAGAATACTTTTTTCTGGTGCCTCTAGCTTTGGCAATTGTGTTGGCACTTTCCTGCGTGGCTTTAATTCAACTGGATCGAGTTCCCACAGATCTCCTTGATAATGACGTAACTGTTCGCCATCCCACCAGCTTAGTGATTTGTGTATGCCCTTAGTTAGGGGCGTTGCCGCCGTGTAGTGTCTAGAAGTGGTATCTATCTCTAAATATTTTAGGCGCAAGTCTCTTAAGCTTGTTTCTGGTTCTGGTGGCAATTGATTGCTTGTATGACTTGCGATTAGCTTGCCATCGGAGAGGGGGAGTGGATTTCGATAACGTCCATCTTTTAAGTTATCCGATTTGTCGAAACGAGTTACGGCAAGGATTTGCATTTGCTCTGGATTAATGTCTGGTCTGGCATTGACTTTGATGATGCTATCGGTGGTAAATGATGCTGATTCGCGTGCGTTAATTCCAATCAATACGCCAGGTTCAAGTGGGTCTTCACGTAGGTGAAAAATACCGCCTTCACGCCTTAGTGCGAGACGATTGCGATGTAATTCTTCACGTGTGCGTTTGCTCAAATTTTTATCATGCATGAAGCTTGGTGTGAGATAGCCAAAAGAGAGTTCATGTAATCCAGCGTGGTTAATGGTTTCTTCATTTCCGCCGTCTTGATCAATCTGCCAAATGCTAAAGAAATTGCTGCGAAATGCATGAACCGTACCATAAGGGCTTTCGCTGCCAACTCGTGATTCTGGAAATATTTCTTCTCGACTTTCAAGTTGTTTTGCTTGTGCTGTTTCGTCGGCATAATTAAATGACTTGAATGGCAGTGCAACACCGTTACGGCTAGCGTCCCGATCTCGATCGGCCAATTGATCTTGCTGTAAATGATCCCAGCGTGTGAATATAACTCGCCCAGCATGGTCGATAATCGGTGTAAATGCTCCGCTGGGTGTATGACTTAATAAGCGTAATTTACCGCTGCTAGGATTAAGTTTCCATAGTCCAGAAATGCTAGGCGTCGCTTCGTATTCATCCAACTGTGGGTATAAATGTATATCACCTGTACGTGGTCTATCTGATGTAAAAATGATTTCTTCATCATCTGCATAAATCGGCGATACATTATTGAATCGCGCATCTTGATTTTTTACTTTTTGGATCACCGCTTTTTGATTTTTTTCTAATCCACTTATCTCATAAAGCTGCCAGCGGAAACCTGAGCTTGCCTTGGTTTGTAGCGCTTTCGATCGTGGTGGAGATCCCACAAGCATACTAAATATCGCCTTTTTGCCAGCCGGATGTACCGATGGTTCTCTCACCGCGATTGCTCTATCCAATTGCAAACCTGACATACCATATCCAGCTTCGGCGGTGAGATTACGCAAGCTACCGTCAGGATAAAGCAACATCAAATCACCACCACGCGGCACATCTTGAACACTGGTGCGATGATTGGCAAATGCCGAGAGTCGGGTATTGTTGTCGTGATCGACCGGCACTTGTGTAACAAATAGAATCGGTTTGCTGCTTTCTACTGCAAGTCGCTGATTTACTGTTGGCTCACTGAGTAAGGCCAAATCTGATTTTGTATCGAGGTGAGAGTCCTTCGGTTTCTCGCACGCACTCAAGTAACACAATGAAATCAAAAGTAGCGTAATTTTGGAACAAATATGCATATAGGTGATCAATGTAAAAAGCCGCTACAAAAAATTGATGTTTGTTTGCGTTGAATACTTATTTAATAAGTTCAATGTTGGTGAGATGTTGAGATGGCTAATTGGTGAAATCTTACTTGAGTTTTTTCACAAACTGCGCCAATCTTATTAATCTTAATATGCAAAGCGGTAAAATTTTTATCGCCATCATCCAAAGTTGTGCGGGTGAAGTGTAAATTAATGCCCAAATTAACCCCAGAAAGAACGCGTTAATAAGTGGGTTCACACGAATAAAAGACGAGACAGAAAATGACAAGATCTAAAATAGCACCTGTAAAAAATGCGTGGTATCGGTCTAAACAAAGGGTCGGCTTAACCCTCGCTTCAACGCTTGCGGTCGCATCAATAGTTGCGGCATGTGGAGGCTCTGGTGGCGGTAATGCGGTAACTTCGGTGCCCGGCAATGGTAATGGAACCGGTACGACCAATCCTAATCCAGTTGGTCCGCCATGGTTAAGTCATGGCGGCAATGCGCAACACGACGGTTTGTCTGCGGTGGCGACGCAAGCTTTTTCACGTATTGTGTGGCAGACACCGGTTGACCTTGCTCCCAAGTATTCGACACAAGGCTATTTGCTGGTCCACTATGGATCACCCGTCATCACTGCAAAAAACACCGTGATCTTGCCCGTGAAGTCAGAGGCAGATTTAATGTATCGCTTCGAGGCGCGTAATGGAAATGATGGCAAAGTACTGTGGTCAGAAAATACGGATTACATTATGCCTCCGCATCGTTGGACGCCAGCGTACAACCTTAGTCTGGCGGCAAATAATCGTGTGTATGCACCGGGTGCTGGTGGCAAAGTGTTTTACCGTGAGGATGCTGATGCGATTAGCGGTACCTTGAAGGTGGCAGTGTTTTATGGCGAGGCAGTTTATAACGCCAATAAAGCCGCGATGGATAAAGCGGTAATGATTAACACCCCCATCACCATCGATGCGCAAAACAATGTTTATTTTGGCTTTATTGCGACGGCGGGTAATCCGGCTGGCTTAAGCAGTGGGGTTGCGCGGATTGCTGCAGATGGCAAGGCTAGCTGGGTCAGTGTCGCTCAATTAGCTCCCGGAACTGGAGTAGCGAAACCAGCAACCAATAGTGCATTTGCAGTATCAAAAGACCAAAAAACTTTGTATGTTGTAGCTAACGATAATATTGCTACCGGGGTGCGTCAAACAGGCTATTTGTTAGCGCTTGACGCATCGAGCTTGGCATTAAAGTCAAAAGTACAGTTAATTGACCCCAATGAGAATGGGGCTGCCAATATCTCTGACGACAGTACAGCATCGCCGCTGGTGGGACCCGATGGCGATGTTTATATTGGTGTCTTAGAAAAGACGTATGGTTCACACAATGCACGTGGTTGGCTGTTGCACTTCAATGCCGATTTGTCGCAAACGAAATTGCCTGGTTCTTTTGGTTGGGATGATACGCCATCCATTGTGCCGGCAAATTTGGTTCCCAGTTACAAAGGAAGTTCGTCTTATTTGTTGATGGTGAAATATAACAATTACGAACGCGCAGGTTCTGGAAATGGGATGAATGAAATAGCAATTATTGATCCGCATACTTCGCAGGATGATGAGTTTGCTAACGTTAAAGTCATGAAAGAAGTGATCACCATGCTAGCCCCTACACCAGATCCAAATGTACCAGGTGGCTTTATTGAATGGTGCATTAATACCGCCGCTGTCGATCCATTTACCAAATCAGTGATTGTTAATAGCGAGGATGGTTATCTGTATCGTTGGGATCTAAGTACCAATGCTTTGAGCGAAAAGATACGCTTGACGAGCGGACTAGGTGAGTCTTACACCCCGACCGCTGTGGGTGCTGATGGAAAAGTGTACGCGATCAACAATGCAATTTTGTTTGCGATTGGTAAATAGAAGTAAATTTAGCAAATTTACTTGTTCTATCTTGTTGATAATTTTGCCGAGGATAGTGCAGAAGAACTTGCAGACGGTTAGGGTTTCTTCTCGGCAAAATTTTATACTTTGATGTATTCTTTGCTTTGCTAGATTCGATAATCGAGTCAATGATCGCGCAAGGGGATACCACATGTCGCAAATCATAATGAATCAGGACAGTGTCGCTACACCGACCGTGCCTGGGTTAAAGTTATCTGAATTGATCAGCGCTCTAAGTCATGCGCTCGATATCACTGAGGGGCAACCCGAAGGGCACTGCATACGTTGCTGTTGGATTGGCATGCATATCGGTCGCGAGATGCATTTGCCAGAAGATCAGCTGTGGAATTTGTATTACACCTTACTCTTGAAGGATCTCGGTTGTAGCAGCAATGCAGCGCGCATTTGCGAGTTGTATTTGACCGATGATTTGCAATTTAAGCGCGATTTCAAAACCGTCGGCGACAGCTTACCGCAGGTTTTACATTTTGTTCTCAAACATACGGGTTTAAAAGCGGGCTTGGCTGAGCGTTTTCGTAGCGTGTTAACAATCTTGCGTGATGGTCGTAATATTGCACAGGAGTTGATCGCCACGCGATGTCAACGTGGTGCAGAGATTGCGCGACTATTGCGTTTTTCAGAAGACGTGGCGCAAGGAATTTACAGCCTTGATGAGCATTTCAATGGGCAAGGGCGCCCAGAAGGATTAAAAGCCGACACCATACCGATGTTTTCTCGCATCGCTTTGCTTGCCCAAGTGATTGATGTGTTTCAAATTGCGGATGGTGCTGAAGCCGCATTAAAAGAGATTCGCGAACGTTCTGGTGTCTGGTTTGATCCATTGTTGGTCGATGCGTTTGAACGCGTTGCTGAGAGCGAGGATTTTTGGCTCGCTTTACGTGCGGATGATATTCATCTTCGGGTGCTTGCGCTTGAACCGCATTCGTACGAAGTACCTTTAGATGAAGATTATCTCGACGACATTGCTGCAGCGTTTGGACAAGTGGTGGACTCGAAAAGCCCTTATACCAGTGGTCACAGCGCTAGAGTCGCTTTATATACCGACTTGATTGCTGAGGCTTTGCAACTTAGCCCACAACGCAGAAGGTGGTTGAAGCGCGGTGCCTTGTTGCATGATGTCGGAAAACTCGGTGTTAGCAACAGCGTATTGGATAAGGCAGGGAAATTGGATATCTCGGAATGGGATGAAGTGAAATTGCATGCCAGTTATACGGAAACAATTTTATCGCGTATATCGGCATTTTCTGAATTAGCCAAAGTCTCGGCCGCGCATCATGAAAAACTAGATGGCACTGGTTATCCACGAGGCTTGAAGGCTGAGGAGATTAGTCTAGAAACCAGAATCATTACGACAGCGGATATTTTTGACGCGATTACTGCTGAGCGCCCTTATCGCGGCGCTACACCGATTCCGAAAACGTTGGAAATCATGGCAGAGAATTTGCATACCGCCATCGACGAGCGTTGTTTTGAAGCTTTGAAACTAGCGATTGCGAAATTGGACAAAATGGAAGCAACTCAGTGATGACACTCACTGCATCGATCATTCGCGCCGATTCTTTTTGTTTGCTTATTTGCTGATCAGTTGTACGCGATAGCTATTGCATGCCGTATCTTTGTTATTCACTAAGTCGAATAATCGGTCGATGTTTGGATGTTTGCCTGGAAACGCAAGCGCATCAGCAGTGTGTTCTGCATACATCGCCAAACCTTTGTTTGCTGCAGCGACATCAATTGCGCCAAACTCCGCAAATAACGCGTGATACACGCGCACACTACCCGCAGAGCCGGGTTTGTTCTCAATGCGCGCCACGAGTTGATCATTGGTATAAAGTTCGATTGCTTGAAGATGATCAATGCTGGGTAGACTGGATAAAATTTCGCTAAATTGCATAGAGGTTTTCCGAAAACGAAGGAGTGAAAAGCGGTATTAGCATCGCATCATGTAAATCGGGCGCCATCTTAATCGACGGGCGGTGAATGTACAAGCTTAAAGTTTGAAGCATGTACATAAGTTAAGCGCACGAATAATTGGAGCTTGCGAGTTGATAATTGTGAGTCGATCTCGATCGATGAAATTTGTCAAAATTTTTTATCAAAATTTCTCAACATCTACTTTCGATTTTTTGAATTCTCGTCTCGAGCTTTTGTTCTCTTAAATGATCCCCGCTGGAATCTGTGTATCAAAAAAATTCCAGCGGGTTCAGCTTTAATCGTGTTTTGCAGCGCCGAAGAAACGCTGCATCGCACCCTCATTCATTCCAATCGGATTCGAAGCAGACACAGCTTGTAGTTGCTTTAATGTAGGCTGTTGATCGACGAAGGGTTTGATGCCCATGCTTTGATGAATTTCACGTGGATACATTAAATAGCCGCGTGTGATCACAGCAGAGATCTTACGAATATCTTCGATGTTCTTGGTTGGATCACCATCGACCAGCACCAAGTCAGCTAGTTTGCCTACACTGATTGAGCCACGTTCGTTTTGTGTACGCGTATAAATTGCGCCATTGCGCGTTGCCACTTGTAATGCTTGCGCTGGACTCAAGCCTGCTTTGACTAATAGCGCGAGTTCAGAATGTAGCGTGAAGCCGGTCAGTTCGTCGGTGCCCGCAACAATTGGTACGCCGGCCTTGTACAAACGACCAACGAAATCGATCATTTTTGCGTACGATTTTTCGTAGCGTTGATGGGTCGCATCATCCGCGATTTTCATTGTGCCAACTGAAAAGCCACGACGTACATCCGGTGGCATGTGGTCAGCGATTGCGGCGAAGGGCTGATTGATCGTACCATCCTTTTGTCGTAAAAATGAGAAGGTCGCCAAAGTTGGATCGATGGCGATTTGCTTGGCTTTTAAGCGTGCTATAAAGTCTTTTACAGGTTTTGAATTAAAGTCGATATCCACCGTTTTTTCAGATGGCAAGATAAATCGATCTAAGGTACGTGTATCGGTTTTTGGCGTCGCTAAAAAATTCAGCATTACTTGGTTGATATGCTGAATTTCGTCATAGCCAGCGTCGAGAGCTTCAAAAGCACGTAAGCCAACTGGAATATGACCAGAAACGCGTAAGCCACGGGTGTGTGCGTAGGCGACGGTTTCTTTTAGAATTTCTTTTGGAAATGAGTTATAGATTTTGAGTTGTGGATAGCCATGCTGTGCATACCAATCAATCGCATTCTTCGCCTCGGCTAAATTCTTAATGACGAAACCATTATTCGCTGAATAGGGACTTTCTCCCTCTAAAAATCCGGCTGGAACAATTTGTGGGCCTAACAAATCACCTTTGCCAATTTCGTTTAACAGCAATTGCATCTGTGCATTATCATTGCCCATGTCACGCACACTAGTGACTCCGGCAGCAATGTTGAGACCGCCATCCCAGCGCCCGACATGACCATGCATATCAAATAAGCCTGGCAATAAAATTTTTCCTTGCGCGTCAATCTCGGCAACAGCACCGCGTACAGGTGAGCCTGCCGGCAAGATTGCGGTGATACGTCCGCGCAATACATACACATCCGATGTCGCTTTGAGTTGCGCTTTGTCGCTATCAAAAATGCGCGCATTACGAATCACAGTTAAGCCGGGAAGGGGGTGTTGCAGTGTCTTGGCGCGCTCAAGTAGGACTTTGCTTTCTGCGGCTTTCTGAAAGTTCGCCATCGCTTCGCCGTTGGCTTGCCAACCTTCTTCGACCATTTTCATATAGCCTGGAATGACAACCGCGAATAAACGTGGATCAGCACCAGTGGTTGCCCACACAAAACTTGGCGACAAGCCGATGCCAGTTTGCGCTAACAATTGCACGGTTTGTTTTTTGTCGCCATTGCGGACTTCCAATTCACCAATTTTGCTTTGCGAGAGCGTGCCGGAAGGTAGCAAGGCTAAGTGTTTGTCGGCTGATTTTTCGAGTGCGGTGATCGATAGCGAACCTATCGCAAATGAACTATTGAGTGGAATGTAAAGGGCAGAGCCCTTAACACTTTGTTTGCCTTGTTCAGAGGTGGATTTCCATTCGGCTTGATCGCCAACGCGTTGGTAACTTTCGTTGACAACGGCACCGAAAGTAGAATTTCCGGTGACCTTATATTCTTTTGGTAGGCCATCCGCACCTAGTCGAAATTCTTCATTTAGTTCTGGGCCACGACCATTATCTTTAAAGATGAATCGCACCTTGGTTAAACCTTGATCATCTCGTTGCACAATTTGTTCGCCTGCTTGTTTACCGTTTTCGACAAAGATTAAATACTTCGTCGTTTGTGTATCAGCAAATGCGCTAGTGGCGTAAAGCAGCATGAGGCTTGATGCAATAATTGTTTTGATGCGTTTCATAGAAAATGTCCTTTATGAGTAAGCAAGACGGGAAGCATTGAATAGCACGATATGGGCGCTAGACATTGATGCATAGTCAGAAGAAGAAATAAAACAGAAATGCACTTTAGCATGCTGTGACGCCATCAAGCGTTATCAAGCGCTATTAGATTGCGAAAACCAGCATAAGCGTGGTCAATATGCACAATGGCGGGGGAGAGTATGAAGTGGCTGTGTACGATTTAATATAAAAAAGCTGGCAGAGCGAAATCACTCTGCCAGCTTGAAAATAGTTTGAAGAAAATTTATGGGATAAAAATCAGTTCATTACTGAGTTCGTCAGGGTTTTCCGCATCTGAGGCGATTGGGAAATATTGACGCAACAATTGCGCGCATGAGCTTAAGGCTTGGCTTAAGCCCTCGATCACATGCGCAGCTGCAAGCTCAGATTGAAGTTGTTCGCAGATTGTATTCCACTCGTTTTGGTCGACTAATTGGTTGATGCCACGGTCAGCGACGATTTCTATCTTTCGTTCGGCTAACAAAATGTAGATAAGAATGCCGCTATTTTCTTCCGTATCCCAAACGTGTAGATCCGAGAACCAATGAATCGCCCGATCACGTGCCGTTGTACCAGCGCGTACAAGGGATAGAGCGAGTTGTGATTCAACCACTAATCTGATTTCACCTCGATGACCTTGTTCAGCCTTGACAATTTCTTGGCTGAGACGTCGGCGATTAGCATCATTAAAATACTGACGATAGGGATTGGGGCTTAGTTGCGCGCGCAAATTTTGCCATACTCGTTTGTTTGTCATTACCAATCTCCCGAGGCACCACCGCCGCCAAAATCACCACCACCGCCGCTGAAACCATCGTTATCGCTGCCACTACCTCCACCGCCGCCAAAGCCACCGATTGCACCACTTTGTAAAACTGCACCAGCGATGTCCCAGAATAAACGACTGCTGAGTAAGCTGTAGATGATAATCATCAGCAAGCCGGCCAGCATCGCCATTCCGATTGGCGTTCCAGCAAATAAGGCAGCGCCAGCGCTACCTAGGCCTAAACCACCACGTCCTAACCACGGACCAAAAATTTTACTCAAGATGAATCCGGCAACTAATAAACCTAACCAGACAAGTGGATGCAACCCAAAAATGTTGAAGTTGTCTTGAAAATGCGCCGTTTGCCCTTGACTGGGCGCGGGTGTTGGCAGTTCTTCGCCAGCAATCACAGCACTAATTTTATCGATGCCGATATTGATACCACCGTAGAAGTCATTTTGTTTGAACGCAGGGCGCACAAATTCTCGGATGATGCGGGCGCTGGTCACATCGGTTAGCGCTCCTTCTAAACCACGACCGACCTCAATTCTTAGGCGCTTGTCATTTTTTGCGACCAAAAACAGCACACCATCGGCAGTGCCTTTACGCCCCAACTTCCATTCATCAACAACACGGATAGAAAATTGTTCTATACCTTCTTCACCTGTGCTAGGAATGATCAACACTGCAATTTGACTACCTTTGGTTTTTTCAAGCGTTGCTAATTTTTGTGCAAGCAACTCAATTTGTTCAGGTGTCAGGGTTTGCGTCAAATCGGTAACGCGCTTTGATAATTTAGGAACCGGAATTTGCTCTGCAATGGCATTACTACTCCCGAATACAAGGAATATCGGAAGCAGTAAGGCCAAGCAAAAATTTGTGAAAGACTTCACCGTCAACATTATTTCTTACCGAAATCGACTTTTGGTGCGTTTGAAATTGCTTTTTCATTTTCAACAGTAAAGTTCGGCTTCACATTCATGCCGAACATTTTTGCAGTCAGATTGCTTGGGAAGGAACGTACCGTAACGTTGTAAGTCTGTACGCTCTTAATATAGCGATCGCGTGCAACAGTAATACGATTTTCTGTACCTTCCAGTTGCGCTGAAAGATCACGGAAATTATCGTTCGCTTTCAAGGCTGGATAGTTTTCAGAAATCATCATCAGGCGTGACAACGCTGAACTCATGCCAGCTTGTGCTTCTTGAAATTTTTTCAAAGCTTCAGCATCTTTCGCCAATTCTGGTGTCATTTGTATGCTGCCAATTTTTGAGCGTGCTTCCGTCACGCCGAGTAAGACTTCTTTTTCATGATCGGCATAGCCTTGCACCACATTCACCAAGTTAGGCACTAAGTCTGCACGACGTTGGTAATTATTTAAAACATCAGACCATGCAGCTGACACTGCTTCATCTTGCTGTTGCAGAGTGTTATAGCCGCAGCCAGTTAAGCTAGTTGCAAGAAGAGCGATTAACAAAAAACGTTTCATAGAATTTGCTCCTAAAAAATTAGATATTAGAAATAAGAAATTGAGTGAATACACAACAAGTGAACAACAGATCACTACAAGACCCGCGCAGCATACCGTAACTGCGCGATGAAAATCTTCGGTTATTTGGATAAAATTTTTATCACTACTTTTTTGATTTGCATTGATTGATTCACTGCACGACATGGACGGTGTAGCTCGCCCGGAAAGAATACAGCATACATGCCAGCCGTGAGGACAATACGCGTTTCATTTTCTTGTTGTGCGACAAATGCGATATCGCGTTCCACCAAAAAATCATCAGTCGGTTGGAGATTGCTGTTCGCTGGCAAAAAGCCTAATGCCTCTTGTCCACACAGTAAATACTGAACATCAATATGACGCGCATGAAATTCTGGGAAACCAAGATCCCAACTTTGCGTAATTGGGTCTTGCACGATCGCGAACATGCGTTCTCCATCGATCGGATATCTTCCGGGCGCGATTTTGGTGTAGTCGGTATCGCGTAGGTGCTGTAGAGCATTTTCAATATCCGTGCTGGCACTTGAGTGAATAGTTTGAGTTTGATGCAAGTGACCAAGAATCATAGTAGTAGGTGAGGGCAATCCTCAAGCAAATGATGTATCAAGAAAGTGGGAATCATAGCATTAAGTGCAATCTTTAAAGAACTTTAGATCATTCAACCATAGCCGCAATAATTAGAGCAAGCGAAACGCCAACGCAGCAATGATAGTGGGTCCCAAAGCTGCTAGGAATAGTCCGAATGGATGAATTGCCTCGTCTTTAAAGTGACCGCGAAGAATCGCAAAACCAGCTGGATTGGGCGCATTCGCAATGATGGTTAAACCGCCGCCAGTCACGGCACCAGTGACCAAAGCGTATTTGAAGCTATCAGATAGTCCTTCTACCAATGAACCTAGATAAGTGAGTGCTGCATTGTCAGTTACTGCGGTGAGTATGGTGGCGCCATAAAACACTTGATCGCTACTCATGCTAAGCAATACAGGTTGTAGCCACCATTGCTGCTGCCCCCCCAACACCACTAGACCTGCCAGAAAAAACGCCACTAACAATCCTTCGCGCAAAATCAAACGATCTTGGTGTTGTTGGTAGGCTTGTGTAATGCCCAGAAAAAACAAGAATAAGCCCATGAAGATTGCTGGGTGATGCGCAAACACGACCACGGCAGTCAGGAAAGCAAAGTGAACGATACTTAAGACAAGCGGTGTTCTCTGTACCTCTTTGGTCGGGCTGGATTGCGGCAATTGAATTAATTCACGATGAAATAGTGCTGCCATGCAGATGGTGCTAAAGCTGATCGCAGCTGCCGCTTTCCATCCTATCATTGTCAGCATGAATGGCATGCCCCATCCCCATTTGCCCGCCACCATGAGGACAGGTGGTGCGGCGAATGGAGTGAGTGTTCCGCCTATGGATACATTCACAAAAAGTAAGCCTAAGGTGGCGTACTTAAAGCGATTCGATACAGGGCGTGAGAAAAAACATTCGGCGATCATGAGTGCGGCTAAAGTCATTGCCGCTGGCTCTGTGATGAACGAACCTAATAGCGGAACCGTAATCATGACAATCAAATACAAACCTAAACTTCCCGGCAAGGGCAATAGGTTTGCTAGCCATTTCACAGCTGACATACTTGATTGAATGATGGGCCGGGTGCCAGCGATGACCATGATGGCAAAAACGAACATCGGTTCTGTGAAATTGCGCGAGTCGATATAAGTGGTAGCTGCTTGCGATCCTTCTAAACCAAAGATTGCAAGCATCAACACAAATGCCCAAAAACCGAACACCACCTCGACTTCACCTAGCAGATGCCACAGGCCAGAGTGAGATGGCTTTGCATGTGCTAAACGCTCAAAAAACTTAGTGGAGAATGTATGGATGATCGCGATCACGAACAGAATTGCGCCTATCAATTGGACATGTGTTGGGGATGGCATGTGAGCTTTTCGATTCGATGTCGGGTAGTGACAAATGTGTGCTTATGAGTGGGTAGTTGCAATTGGATTGATGCCTAATTTAATTGAGCGTTTTCTTGTATCCTAGCTTGCGTCAAGATCCAATCCAATCAGATTTGATTTATTATTGTTCGAGCTAATTATTGTAGCTTACACATCCTGACCTCTGCTAAAAATCCTTAGATAAGGAAGCTTATGTCTATCTTGTACTTAAGTCTGATTGCTATCGTTTCGGCAGTGGTTTGGCACCGTTCGCAGCGACGATTTTTGCTGGCAAGTGCCTTGTCAGCAATTAGTGCGACGTTGCTGTTTGAATTGTTGACGTATGTTGAAGCTGGATCTCTCGATTCATTTTTTATGATCGCCAGTGCGTTTGCTTTCGGCTTGAGTTTTTTAATCTCAGTTGCGATTGGATTACTGATGCGTAGGCTTCGCGAATAAGATCAGGTACTAGACGATTGAAGTTTTTTACTTAGTGATCCAGCATGATCACATCATCTAGATATGAGGCGCGTGAAAATCACTTAGGATTTGGCCGGTGTTGGTTCAGGCAATAAACATGCATCGATAATTTGCAAGTCATTATCTTTTGCAAAACTCATCACAAAGTGAAAAGCGAGTGGCTCAATTTCACGTAGGGCTTCATTCACCACCACCGAGCGAACGCCATTTAGTAGTATAGGGCGAACGTAGGGCGAATATTGTAAATGCGCGTTTCTACCGCCTTCAGGACGAAAGCACGACATCGCACCACAAAGACGTTCGGCCCAATCGCTTGGACGGAACTGTTTGCCATCACTGGTGAGACCTTGGATAAAGAACTCACTTATTGGCTTGGGAGCGTGTTTGGCTGTATCAGTCATGTGATCCGAGGGCAAATACGGCAATGCTATGTCTATCAATTCTGGTCGGCTTGATGCTTCAACAACGGTAGATGTTGAACAAAACCAGATTCCTATTTTAACCTACCTATGTATTATATCTTATAGAAGACTTGAACTAAAATCGGGACAGGAAAATTTCTTTGATGCAACGATGTTAAGTATAGTCGATATTCGATCGCTGTAAAGTAAGTTGGATGATCTCGTGAAATTTAATTTAATCCTTAATTATCAATGGTTTATGCTTTTTGTTTTGCGGGTTTTAAAGAAAATTTGTTTGTGTTTGATGCATTGGAAATAAGCGCAAGAGGAACTTTGTAGAGCTGAACTTGTCTGCTTAATTGTTTTTATGGGGTGTCAAAATCAGCTGAAGTTTTGTTTTATATCACAAGAAAAATCACGATCAAGGGAAAAACATGTTTAATAGAAAAGAGATTCGAACATTGAAGAGTGCTGGATTGGCCTTATTGCTAAGTTGTTTATTTAGTTCTGCGAATATTTTTGCAAGTCCAGCGAATGACGATAAAAAGCCTGCGGTTTTTAGTGAAAAAGAATTACAAACCGCCGCATGGATACGCGATGCTGCGCGCACAGACAACTTAAGTTACAAAATTCTAGAATCATTGACGACAGAGGTTGGACCTAGGATGGCTGGAAGCCCAGGCGATGCGCTAGCAGTTGCTTGGGCAGAAGCGAAGTTTAAAGAGCTTGGTTTTGATAAGGTATGGAAAGAGCCAGTGACTTTTCCAAGTTGGAAGCGTGGTATCGAGAAGGCTGAAATTACAGCGCCTTTCCCGCAAGCTTTGGTGATTACGGCGCTGGGAAATACCGTGGCGACGCCACAGAATGGATTAACTGCCGAACTAGTTGAATTCGCGACCTTGAAAGACATGCTAGCAGCGCCGAATGAAAAAGTGCGCGGCAAAATTGTCTTCATTAATCATAAGATGCAAAACTCAAATGAGTACGGCTTAGTGGTGCCTGGCCGCTCCAAAGGCGCATCCGAAGCAGCGCGAAAAGGGGCGGTGGCGATTGTGATTCGTTCGGTTGGTACCGATAGCCATCGCTTGCCGCATACCGGTGTGATGACTTATGACTCTGATGTGCCGCAGATTCCAGCGGCGGCAATGTCAAATCCAGATGCCGATTTAGTAGCTCGTATGCTGAAGCGCGGCAAGCCAGTTTCATTAAAATTGGAAATTAGTGCGAGCGCTGCAGGTACCTACACGTCTTACAACGTG
Source organism: Affinundibacterium baiyunense (assembly GCF_018139645.1). Lineage (GTDB taxonomy): Bacteria > Pseudomonadota > Gammaproteobacteria > Burkholderiales > Burkholderiaceae_D > Undibacterium > Undibacterium baiyunense. The sequence goes on along the minus strand of NZ_JAGSPM010000003.1, from coordinate 5,229 downwards.
ATTGGAGAAATGACTGGTAGTGAATTGCCGAACGAGTATGTCTTAATTGGAGGTCATTTAGATTCTTGGGATTTGGGTACCGGCGCAATTGATGATGGTGCAGGATGTGCGATCACGATGGCTGCAGCAGAATTTATTAAGCGTAATGGACTCAAACCAAAACGCAGTATTCGTGTCGTTTTATTTGCGAATGAAGAGCAAGGTCTGTTTGGTGGGAAAGCGTATTTAGCAGCGCATCAATCGCAAATTACAAAAATTCAAGCAGCTGCTGAGGCAGATTTAGGACAAGGTCCAGTCACCAAAATGGCTTCCTTCGTGCGCGCAGAAGCCTTGCCTTTGGTAAAGCAAATGCACACCATTCTGGCTCCTTTGGGCATAGAAGCTGGCGATAACAATGCTTTTCCTGGGCCGGATATGGGTGATTTGCGAATGGCTGGCGCAGCAAGCTTTGGGTTGGCGTTAAAAGCAGATGACTATTTTGATTTACACCATACGCCCGATGACACATTCGATAAAATCGAACCTGCACGCATCAATCAAGCGGCGGCGACGTATGCCGTGTTTGCGTGGATGGCAGCACAAGCGCCGATCGGTTTTGGTTCAGGGGCAGAATTGTTGTCGGTAATAAAGGCTGCAAAAAAATAAATCACCAAGGAACAGAAAATTACACCAACTACTTCATCGTTGTACCAGAATCCGTTGATAGGCAAGTTTGTTGCAGTGTAGTAGCGGACTCCTCTTGATTTACATTTGACTACTCGCAATGTTTGCGTAGAGATGTTTGAAGCTAAGTGGTATTGGTGAATATATGGTGAACGAAGTTTGATTTGATTCGACATAAAATGAGCGCCTTCAAATTACTTGAATGCGCTCATTTTTATTCGGCACTTGCGTTACTAAACATCGGCGCAAGCGCCAGTGCGATTAATGCCAGTGCCAGCGGCGCGCTAGAAATAAATCCTAAATGTTTGAAGCCTGCAGCACCAAGTACACCGCCTATTGCGAATGACAAAACCAGTGTGCAATGAAGCTTGAGTTTCTGCTTGTTGACGATCACTTTTAAATCCTGATCATGTTCATGATCGCGATTCCAGTAGAGTAGTTTTCCCAGTTCGATACCAATATCGGTGACTAATCCGGTGACGTGTGTAGTGCGAATTTCTGCGTGTGAAATTTTGGTGATCAAGGCGTTTTGTAAGCCCATCATGTAGCACAACAAAATCGCAGTAAACGACACGGTTATCATTTCGTGCTTTAACATTCCTTGCCCCAGCATGCCGAAGATGAGTAGCAAAACAGCTTCTAAAAATAAGACTGGCGAATAGATAAAGCGAGGAAAATTACGCCGCGCGTAATTCACAATTAAAGCAGTGCAAGCTGCGCCACAAATAAACGATAACATCATAAATAGCGCTGCGAGCGCTGCCATGCTGTGTCCAAGGATTAGTTCATCTGCAGCGGTTGAAAGCAAGCCTGTCATATGCGAGGTGTACTCGCCAACCGCTAAAAAGCCTCCCGCATTCAGCGCACCTGCAATCCAGCACAAGGTCACACCTAGATGCAGATTTGCTTTGGCATCGCGTTTAGGAGAAGTGAGTTTTGCAAGATAGTGCTGAGGCATAGTGATTTACGTCGTCGGTGTTGAGTAATCGATGCTAAATAATTTGCTTGGTATTTCATCGAACTACGATATCAAATCCAAGCAAAGTGTATTCAGTTAGAACTTAACTCATGATCGCGCGCTTGCCGTATTTTGGTCAAGTTCCATGACCAGCTTTCCTATTTGTGCGCTCTTGAATAGTAATTATTTTGAAAATCAATCAAGTAATTTAACTTGAATCCGCGTTTTTTCTTAGAGGCTTAAAAATAACTTCATTTTTTAAATTGGTATGTTGGATTGAGTCAACATACCATCTCAATAATTACTCCCGTCGAAATTAAATAAATCTTTTTTATTCAATGACTTAAGTTGTGTGTGGGGTGCTGCATGCTAATACCATTTGTCAAAAGTAGGTAATACCAATCAAATAAAAATAATACCACATGAATACCGCTTGACAATTGGTATTGACAAATCTAAAGTGAAGTTTCTTCAAAAATTGATATGTTTAGCTGACTTTAAATCATCAATAAGCGATTTAATTAGGTGAATATTCCTGTGGGGGGAGTTTTTTTGAAGTTATTTCATTGAGAACCTGGCCAACGAGTTGCTAAATTTGCTCCAACATGGCGAACTTGTTTGGTCAGGAATTCAAAACCAAGATCGCGAGAAGTGGTGTTTATCTGGTTTTGATTATTCTCTTAAAGTGGTTTGGTTTTTCTTGATAAGTGGTAAGTCGCGCGAAGCAGCATAGGATGTTGAGATCTGCTAAGCATTGAATGTGTTTTGGTTTTTATGGAAGTCTTGGGGGAATAAATGAAAAGTAATTTGAAACCTGGTTTGACGCCTATTGCATCAGCCGTTTCTGTGTTGGTGATGACTGTTGCGATGTCTGCACAAGCGCAACAAGTCGACACTAAGAAAGAGGAATCTCAGCAAGTCACTGTGACTGGCATTCGTATGGCACTGCAAAGTGCAGTGAACATTAAGCGAAATGCGAATTCTGTTGTCGATGCGGTGTCAGCTGAAGATGTCGGTAAATTGCCAGATACCGATGTTGGCGAATCATTGGGTCGTATTCCAGGCGTGACTGTTGGTCGTGCATTTGGCCAAGGTGCTTCTGTATCTGTGCGTGGATCTGATCCACAAATGACTTACACGACTTTGAATGGACAAACAGTCGCTTCGACAGGTTGGTATGATCAGCAGGCGCTGGATCGCTCATTCAATTATTCATTATTACCTTCTGAATTGATTGGTGGTATGGATGTGTACAAATCGTCCCAGGCAGATTTGACGGAAGGTGGTATCGGCGGCACCGTCATCGTGAAAACACGTAAGCCTTTAGACATGAAATCTGGCACCGCCTACGTTGGTGCTAAGGCTGGAAAAGGTAGTGTGAGCGATAAAGTATCGACTGATTTGTCGGGCATGTTCAGTTGGAAAAATGATGCCAATACTTTTGGTGTGTTAATCGCAGGCGCGCACGAGAAAGGTGATTATATTCGTCGTGGCGTAGAATCTGATTCTCGTTGGTCTGCTGACGTTGCGCCAACTACATTTGTGCAAGAACGTAAACGCTCTGCGCTCAATATCAACCTACAAGCACGTCCAGTGCAAGGCTTGGATTTAGGTTTGAATTATATGAAGTTGGAACTGGATGCAGATAACTCCAACACCAGTCACTATATTTTCCATGATCCAAACTGCACACAACGCAATACTAGCGTTAAATCTGCCTTTAACCCAGATGGCGTTTGTTTGAAGAGTAATACAACTGCCGCTAAAGCGAGTGATGCTTTCCTTCAAACTTGGGCACGTCAAGGTAAGATGACTTCTGACAGCTTCACCTTAAATGCAACTTATAAAGGCGAAGGCTACAAATTAGATGCGATGGCGGGAACCACCAAGGCAGACGGCGGTACTTCAATGACAACCAACTATTCTTATGGTTGGTGGACAGCTGGTGCCACTTTGCCTAAATGGACAGGAGCGATTGACGCAACTGGTAAACAGATTGTGATTTCTCCAGCATCGAGCCAAAACGTTTCAGTAGCGAATTTGCCAGCAAAAACTGGTCCAGCTGGTTCTTGGGCTACCTCACGCGGACCGAACGCAGATAAAGAAAATTTCGCTCAAGCTGACTTAAGTTTGAACGTCAATTGGGGTGCGATTACGTCTTTCAAAACTGGTTTCCGCAAATCTGATCACACTTTCAGAAAGGCGACAGATCGTGCATCTTTTGCTGCAACGGCGAAAGAGGTTGCTACTTCCAGCTTGTACGACGGTAGTATGGCAATGGGTTCATTGGGATGGTCATCGCCACGTCCAAATATCGCAGCGATGATGGCGAATACAAATCAAAATGTGACTGGTTGGATTGAAGAGCGCGGCGGTTATGGTAAGTTAAACGAAGACAATACTGCGCTATACGGTATGTTTAATTTTGAACAAGATCAGTGGCATGGAAATTTCGGTTTGCGTTACATTAGTTCCGATGTCACCGCAGAAGGTTATAAGCTGGATGGTACCGCGGTTGCTGCTGGCGATATCGCACAAAATGCTGGTTGGGGTCGTACGAAAAAGACAGAATCAGCGAGCTATAACGATGTATTGCCAAGTCTGAACGTGGCATACGATTTGAATAGTAATTCCATTTTGCGTTTTACTGCATCGCAGGCCATCACGCGTCCAAATTATGAAAACATGTTTATTGCAACGCAATCAGGGTTCCAAGACACGGTAGCTGGTAACGAGACAGTGAGTTTTGGTAGTGCAGGCTTGAAGCCAATGAAGTCAACGCAGTTTGATTTGGGCGTGGAATATTACTATGGGAAAGGTAATTTGTTCTCATTGATGTACTTCCACAAAGATATCAATAACTTTATTACGACTGCAACCAAGATTAATCAAACAATTGGTGTAGTGAGTCCTGATAGCGGTAAAGACAGTTGGACTGTGAATCAGTACATCAATGCCGGCGGTGGAAAAATTAATGGTATTGAAGCGCAAATTAACCATGCATTCGACAATGGCTTTGGTGTCGTTGCTAACTACACTTTGTCTGACGCGAAAGCACCATCAACAAGCTATCAGGATCAGTTGAATGTGTTCACATTGTCTTCTAAGCACAATGCCAATTTAGTTGGTTACTGGGAAAATGAGACCTATTCTGCGCGCTTAGCTTACAACTGGCGCTCCAAGTACATGGTACGTGAAACAGGTTGGTATGGAAATCGTATGCATGATGCCTACGGTACTTTGGACGCTAGCTTTGGCTGGAACATCAATAAGAATCTTCGTTTGGCATTTGAAGCAACAAATCTGTTGAAAGAAGATGACGTGCAATATGGTGCAGCTGCAGCGAATACAACGGTAAAAGATCCATTAAAGATGGGTTATCCAGCGTGGTCATTTATTGGCGAAAGAATGTACAGAATCAGTTTGAGCGCGAAGTTCTAATCGATTCTTAGTTTTGCCTTTCTATAAAACAGCCCGACTTTGAAGTGACCCCAAATAGTTGGACAGTTTGTTAGTTATGCATAGGAGGGCTGATTTCTGTATTGAACAGGACTCAGCCCTTTTAGTTTTAGTTTGATTCGCTCATGATTATAGTAGTGAATGTATTC